>NZ_JBKBSM010000024.1:0-6606 GCF_046291545.1 Phenylobacterium sp. | reverse complement strand
TCCGCCAGCTCCACCGCCAGGCTGTCCGCGTCCGCCTCCGAATAGACCACCACCGTCGAGATCCCCAGACGACGGCACGTGCGGATGATCCGGACCGCAATCTCCCCGCGGTTCGCAATCAAAAGCTTGCTGAACAGGGGCGCGCTCATGCGCCGGCCCCTGCGCGGAGGGACTTGCGAATTGAGAAGCTGTGAAATCCCGATACCACGATGCAAACCCGCAAGCCGACGCCCGTTCCAAATGTGAAGGCCTGCAGAATAAAGAGCTTGCGTGCCGCCTCGTCACATGAAACCGAGTTGACTTGTGAAGCCTTCGCTTCACATGACGCACTGTATGTGAAATTGCGAAATGCAGCAGAAGCTCTTCGTCGGTCCCAAGATTCGCCGCCTGCGCGAGGAGCGCGGCTGGAAGCTGGAAGCCTGCGCCCAGCGGCTGGGGCTGTCGACCAGCTACCTGTCGCAGATGGAGGCCAACCTGCGCCCGGTCACGGCGCGGGTGCTGATCGCCATGATGAAGGTGTTCGACGTCGACGCCGCGTCCCTGGACGCCGACGACGAGCAGCGGCTGATGGCCGACCTGCGCGAAGCCACCGCCGATCCCCTGGACGAGGGCCCGCACCCGTCCCTGGCCGAGATCAAGCAGGTGGCCACCGTCGCCCCCAACTTCGCCCGCCACTACCTGAACCTGCACCGCGCCCACCGGCGGATCGACGAGCGGCTGAAGACCACCGAGCAGGCGATCTCCCTGGACGAGACCGTCGCGGCGAGCGCCCTGCTGCCCTACGAGGAGGTGCGCGACTACTTCCACTACAAGAACAACTACGTGAACAGCCTGGACGTCGCCGCCGAGGAGCTCTCCCGGCGCTGCGGCCTGGGCGAGGGCGCGGCGGCCGAACAGGCGCTCGAGGCCTATCTGGCGGAGACCCGCGGCGTGCGGGTCGAGCGCGTCACCGGCGGCGACCTGATGCGCCGCTACGATCCGGCGAGCCGGACCCTGACGCTGAACACCGTCCAGCCGGCCGAGACCCGTTCGTTCCAGCTCGCCTGCCAGATCGTCGGCGCCGACCTCGGCGAGCTGATCGAGCAGGAGCTGTCCGACGCGGGCCTGCGCAGCCAGTCCGCCGCCGAGATCTGCCGCATCAGCCTGACCAACTACGCCGCCGGCGCCCTGCTCCTGCCCTATGAGACCTTCCGCGGCGCCGCCCACGACCTGCGCCACGACCTCGACCAGCTCGCCCTGCGCTTCCAGACCAGCTTCGAGCAGGTCTGCCACCGCCTGAGCACCCTGCAGCGGCCGGGCGCGCGGGGGGTGCCCTTCTACTTCGTGCGCGTGGACATGGCCGGCAACATCACCAAGCGCCACAGCGCCACCCGCTTCCAGTTCGCCCGCTTCGGCGGGACCTGCCCTCTGTGGAACGTGCACGAGGCCTTCGGCCACGACGGGCGCACCCTGGTGCAGGTCGCCGAGATGCCGGACGGCGCGCGCTACCTGTCCCTGGCCCGCAGCGTCCTGAAGCGCTCCGGCGCCTATGACCTGCCCGACCGGCGCTACGCCCTCGGCCTCGGCTGCGAGATCCAGTACGCCGACGCCCTGGTCTATTCGCGCGGGGTGGACCTGGCCGGGCCGGCCGTGCGCATCGGGGTGAGCTGCCGTATCTGCGAGCGCGACGATTGCACCCAGCGCGCCTTCCCGCCGGTGGACCGCGGGTTCAGCGTGCCGCGCTTCGAGCGCTCCATCGTTCCGTTCTCGCTGACGCCGCAGGACGCCTGAAGGGGCAGACACCCGCCGGCTTGCACGCTATCTGGGCGCCCGAATGGGGCCGGCGAGCCCCGACGTGCGAGGAAACCATGAGCGAGAAGCCGAACCTGCGTCCCGAGACCCTGGCCATCCATGCGGGCGCCCAGCCTGATCCGGTCACCAAGGCGCGGATCACGCCGATCTACCAGACCGCCTCCTACGTCTTCGACGACAGCGACCACGCCGCGGCCCTGTTCAACCTGGAGGCCGGCGGCAACATCTACACCCGCCTGGGCAACCCGACGAACGGGGTGCTGGAGTCCCGCATCGCCACCCTGGAGGGCGGCGCGGCCGCCCTGGCCGTGGCCAGCGGCCACGCCGCCCAGTTCCTGGCCTTCCACACCCTGATGGAGCCGGGCCGCAACATCGTCGCCTCGCGCAAGCTCTACGGCGGCTCGATCAACCAGCTCAGCCAGAGCTTCAGGAAGATGGGCTGGGGCGTCACCTTCGTCGACAGCGGCGAGCCGGCGGACTTCGCCAAGGCCATCGACGCCGACAGCCGGGCGGTGTTCATCGAATCCATCGCCAACCCGGGCGGCGTGGTCAGCGACATCGCCGGCGTCGCCGAAGTCGCCCACGCGGCGGGCGTGCCGCTGATCGTCGACAACACCCTGGCCACGCCCTACCTCGTGCGGCCGCTGGAGCACGGCGCCGACATCGTGGTCCACTCCCTGACCAAGTTCCTGGGCGGCCACGGCAACTCCCTGGGCGGGATCATCGTCGACGGCGGGACCTTCGACTGGACGGCCGGCGGCAAGTATCCCTACCTGTCCGCGCCCAACCCCAGCTACCACGGCAAGGTGTTCACCCAGGCCTTCGGGCCGGTGGCTTTCATCGTCGCCTGCCGCGCCCTGGGCCTGCGCGACCTCGGCCCGGCTCTCTCGCCGTTCAACGCCTTCATGATCCTCACCGGGATCGAGACCCTGCCGCTGCGGATGGAGCGCCACTGTCAGAACGCCCTGGCGGTGGCCCGCTGGCTGAAGGCCCATCCCAAGGTGGCCTGGGTCTCCTACGCCGGCCTGCCGGACGACGCCTACCACGCCCTGGCCCAGCGCTATGCGCCGCTCGGCGCGGGCGGGGTGTTCACATTCGGCCTGAAGGGCGGCTACGAAGCCGGCGTCAAGCTGGTCGGCGCGGTCAAGCTCTTCTCGCACCTGGCCAACATCGGCGACACCCGCAGCCTGATCATCCACCCGGCCTCGACCACCCACCGCCAGCTCGAGGAAGCCGCCCAGGCGGCCGCGGGCGCGGGCCCGGAAGTGGTGCGCCTCTCCGTGGGGCTGGAGCACATCGACGACATCATCGCCGACCTGGACCAGGCTCTGGCCCAGGTCTGAACCCGCCGCGCGGGGCGGGGTTTCCGTGGCGTGGAAAATTGTGCACTATCAGTGCCAATAACATGAACCTCCGGCGATCCCGTCCCGTGCGCATCCTTCCGCCCGTCCTCGGCGGCGCGCTGCTCCTGGCTGGCTGCGGCGCGCTGGACGCCGCAGCCCCCGTCGAGACGGCCAAGGCGGCGGCCCCCTGCGCGGCCCAGCCCGCCGGCGAGGTCGCCCTGCCCGGCGGGACCTTCCGGATGGGCGCGGCGGGGGTGCGGCCCGAGGAAGGCCCCGTGCGCGAGGTGGCCGTCGGCCCCTTCTCCATTGACCGCACCGAGGTCACCAACGCCGAGTTCGCCGCCTTCGTCGCGGCCACCGGCTACGTCACCCTGGCCGAGCGCGCCCCCGACCCCAAGGACTACCCCGGCGTCGATCCCAGCCGGCTGCGCCCGTCCTCGATCGTCTTCACCGGCGCCGACGCCGACCCGGAGCGCAACGACCCCAGCCGCTGGTGGCGCGTGGTCGAGGGGGCCGACTGGCGCCATCCCCAAGGGCCGAAGAGCTCGATCGTCGGCAAGGATCGCGACCCGGTCGTCCACGTCGCCTACGAGGACGCCCTGGCCTACGCCCGCTGGCGCGGCCGCGACCTGCCCACCGAGGCGGAATGGGAATACGCCGCCCGCGGCGGCCTGAAGGACGCCCGCTATTCCTGGGGCGACGAGCCCTCCGACCCGCAGCGGCCCAAGGCCAACTACTGGCAGGGCGTGTTCCCCGCCGTGGACACCGGCGGCGACGGCTACAAAATCCGCCCGGCGCCGGTCGGCTGCTTCGCCGCCAACGGCTATGGCCTCTACGACATGGCCGGCAACGTCTGGGAATGGACGCGCGACTGGTACAAGCCCGGCCACGACGCCCCCGAGGGCCAGGACCCCATAGGGCCGGACGTGTCCGAGGCCTTCGACCCCGCCGAACCGGGCTCCACCTTGCCCAAGCACGTGATCAAGGGCGGTTCGTTCCTCTGCGCCGACGACTTCTGCTTCCGCTACCGCCCGCCGGCGCGCCAGCCCGGTCCGCCGGACACCGGCGCCTCCCACGTCGGCTTCCGCACGGTGCGGCGCGGCCAGCCCTAGGCGGCCGAACGGCGCCCGAGGCCCGTCCCCGCCTCCCGGGCCAGGGCGGCCTCCAGGGTCTCGGCCAGCCGGTCCAGGACGCGGCGGTTGCGCTCAGCCAGGCGGCGGCGGCGCGCCAGCCGACCCGCCTCGGCCGCAAGTTCGACGCCCGCGCGCACCTTGATCACCCGCACCGCGCCGTCCGGCTGCAGGGCGTAGTCGACCGTCGCCACGTCGGCGCCCGCGGCCCGGCAGGCCGCGGCGAGCTGCGCCACCGCCTGGGGCGGCGCCTCGGCGAAGGCCAGGTCGGCGGCCGCGCCGGCCCGATCGCGCTGGCGCGCTCCGAACGCGGCGGCCAGGCGCTGGGCCAGGCCGCGCCTCCCGCCGGAGGGGCCGGGCTCCAGGTCCAGGCGCCCGGCGTTCATCACTTCGCCCATCAGCACATAAGCCCGCCTGCGCTCGTGGCCCGCCCATGCGGCGGGCGCCGCAGCGGCCCCAGGACCGTTCGGTCGGTTCAGCACCGGAATCCAGCAGGTGTCGGCGCGGAGGGCGATGCGGCGGGCCTGCGCGGCGGCCGGGCCCTCGGCCGCGCCGTCCAGGGCGAACAGCACCAGACGCACCTCGTCGAGCCCCGGCTCGGCCTCCTCGCCCAGCCGGTGAACGGTCACGAGCCCGGTCATCCGCTCGCGCAGGGGCTCCAGGAAGGCCGGCGCCTCGCCCGCGGTCACCACCAGCAGGCGCGCGCGCACGCCCGGCGGCGCGGGCGCGGGCGCGACCAGCTTCAGGCGTGCGACGTGGGACGGCGGCTCGGACATGCCCGCCCGGGCCGCAAAAACCGTGCCCGCCCCGGGCGTCCCGGATCAGGACGGGACCTGCGCCCCCTCCGGCTCCAGGAGGGCGGTGACCGCCTCGACGAAGGCGGCGGTGTTGGCGGCTGCCGCGGACGCGCCGTGGACCCCGGCCTGGCTCAGCGCGGCCATGTCGCCGCCGATGGCGAAGAGGGCGCGGAAGGCCTCCTTCTCGATGATCGCCGTCGGCAGGATCTCGATCCCGCGCTCCTTCAGCAGTTCGACCACCTGGCGCAGCGAGCGCGGCCGGATCGCCGCCGGGAGGCGCGTGAAGATGCAGACGTGGATGATTGGCCGGCGCAGCTTGCGGCTGGCCTCCTGCACCATGTCGGCCGCCTTCAGCGCCTGCAGCGCCTCCAGGGTCGAGGAGGCCAGGGGCGTGATCACCATGTCCGGCTTGGCGGCGGCGAAGGCCAGGCCCGCCCGGGCCGAGCCCTCGGTGTCCAGGATCACCCAGTCGGCCTTGCCCCGCGCCTCGCGCAGGGCGTCCGGCAGGTCCATCTCCATCGGCGCGGGGTGCACGGTGATCGTGTCCGGCTTGCCAGGCAGCGAAGCCCAGTGAACCAGCGGCCGGTTCGGGTCGGCGTCGACCATGGCCACCCGCCGCCCCTGGTGACTAAGGCCCAGCGCCAGCAGCAGGGCCGCCGTGGTCTTCCCGGCGCCGCCCTTCGGATTGACGAATGCGATGGTCGGCAATCAGGCCCCCTGGTGCGCGCAGCGCCGGCGGACCGGCTCGGCTGATGGTCTGGTCAACGCGCCTTAACCTCACCTAAGGCGGGAAAATCTCCCGCTTGTCCAGAACCTTGGCGTGCAGAAGCGACCGACATGCGCCGACTCCGCGGCTATCGTGAGGCGATGAGCGCCTCCGATTCCGCCCCCGCCGTGATGTGGTTCCGCCAGGACCTTCGGCTCGCCGACAATCCCGCCCTTGCGGCGGCCTGCGCGGGAGGACGGGCGGTGACGGCGCTCTACGTCCTGGACGAGGAGGCCGAAGGCGACTGGCCCCTCGGCGGCGCCTCGCGCTGGTGGCTGCACCACAGCCTGGCGGCCTTGGCCGAGGGACTGGCCGCCCGGGGCGGGCGCCTGGTCCTGCGCCGCGGCCCAGCCCAGCAGGTCCTGGCCGAGGTCGCCGCCCAGACCGGCGCGTCCGCCGTCTACTGGAACCGCCGCTACGAGCCCGCCGCCGTCGCCCGCGACACCGAGACCAAGGCGTGTCTGCGCGGCGCCGGCCTCGGCGCGGAGAGCTTCAACGCCGCCCTGCTCTTCGAGCCGTGGACGATCCGAACCGGGGCGGGCGAACCCTATCGGGTGTTCACCCCCTTCTGGCGCGCCTGCCTGCAGGCCTCGCCGCCCCCCACGCCGCTGCCTGCGCCGGAGCGCATCGCCGCCCCCGGCCGCGCCGTCGACGGCGAGCGGCTCGAGGATTGGGGGCTGATCCCCACCGCGCCGGACTGGGCCGGCGGCCTGCGCGCGGCCTGGACCCCGGGCGAGGACGGCGCCCACGCCCGCCTGCGCACGTTCCTTCAGGAGGGG
>NZ_JBKBSM010000005.1:2500-232033 GCF_046291545.1 Phenylobacterium sp. | reverse complement strand
TAGGTGTCGTAGGGGATCGGGCCGGCGGGCGTGGCGGCGGCCGGGGGCGCGGCGGGCGGCGCGCTGGGCTGGTCGGCGGCCGGTTGCGGCGCGTCGGCGGCGGGCGCGTCCTGGGCGAGCGCCGAAGCGCTCGTCAGGGCGAGAATCGCGGCGAGGGCGACGAAGAGCCTGGGTCGCATCGGTGATCAGTCCGCTGTCGCGCGTCGAAGGGGGAACTGCCCTGTTGTAGGGCGCCTCGGGCCGGCGTCAAACGGCCACGGTCCAGGTCGGCGCCCGCCGATTCAGCAGGCCTTGGCGGCCGGGGCGGCGCCGCAGGCGCCGGTGGTCGCCGGCGCGCTGGCGAAGCTCAACAGGGGCAGCATCGGCCGCAGCGCCGGTCCGATGAACACCTGCGGCTCGGACGGCGGGCGCACGCCCTCGGCGATCTCGCGCCGGGCCACGCAGGACTGCACCGCGCCGGCGAGGGCCGCGAAGTCCGCCGCGCCGCGCATCGACTGCAGGAAGCAGTCGTCGAAGTAGGGGTATTTGTCGGCTTCTCCGCAGCCGAAGGAGGTGCGGTCCGGCCGCGCCGCGGTCAGCACCATCCGGTTGGACCTGGCCAGGGCGGGAATGAAGACGCCCGAGAAGCAGGCGGAGAGCACCACCACCGTGGGACGCCCCGCGCAGGTGCGGTCGAGCATGGCGCCCAGCATCCCCGGCGGCATCAGGCCCTGGTCGAGGACCACCCCCTGGGGCGCGCCGTGCGAGGTGAAGTAGAACAGGCATCCGCCCGGCGCCTGGGCGGTGAGCTGGCCGAGGGTTTCGTAGATCCTGACCGGGTCCGCCTTGAGCGGCCCGTCCCTGTAGCGCTCCGGCCGCACGGAGAACTGGCGCAGGTTGGTCCTCTCGAACCCGGCGGCCTCCAGGGCGCGGGAGACGTCGCGCCGGGCGTTGTCGAAGGCCTCGGAGGGGCCGCCGCTATGGGCGTGCCAGTCGCCGGCCACCACCACCGCGGCCCAGTCCGAGAAGGGGCCGGCCGCGGCCGGTCCGGCGAAGCCGAGGATCGCGCCGGCGAGCGCTGCGATGAGACCTGCCCAACGCGCGCGCGCCACGGCGGGTTATTTCTTGTAGTTCTGGAAGGGCGTTGGCACCGCCGTGCCGGTCGCCTTGGCCAGGAGCCGCCCCTCTGGGTCGTAGAGCTCGCCCTCGGTGAAGGCGATGGTGCGGCCCCACTTGGCCACCCGCCCGATCCCCTTGATCGGTCCGGGCTTAGCCGGGCGGAAGAAGGTGGTCTTCATCTCGGCGGTGGGCGCCACATGGGTCATTCCGGAGGCGACCATGCAGGCCACGCTCATCGCCTCGTCCAGCATGGCGCAAAGATAGCCGCCCTGGATCTGCTTCATCGGGTTGAGCAGCAGCTCGGCCCGGGCGTCGAAGGCGACCTCGACGGACTTCTCCGCCTGGCTGACCGCCACCATGCGAAAGCCGAGGGTTTGGGAGCCGGTGGGCTGGTTCTTGGTCCGCAGGAACCGCGCGAGGATCGCCTCGTCGGTCAGGGCTTCGGGCTCGGCGTCGGAGACGTCGCTCATCCGGGGCTCACTTCTTACGGAACTGGTCGAGGGAGACGATCTTGGCCGCTTCGTCGCCCTCCGCGCCGGCGGCCTGCTCGGCCGGCGCTGGCGGCGCGGCCGGCGCGCTCGCGGTGGCCGACGGCGGCGCCTCGAACTGCAGCAGGAACTGGACGCTCGGATCGTAGAAGCGGGTCACCGCCGCATAGGGCACGCTCAGCCGCTTGGGCTGGCCGCCGAACTTCAGCGTCACCGAGAAGAAGGTCTCGCCCGGCGCCAGGTCCCAGTACTGGTGCTGCAGGACGATGGTCATCTCGTCGGGATACTTGGCCAACAGGTCCGTCGGGCCGGACACCCCGGCCGCGTCGGTCTTGAAGGTGATGTAGAAGTGATGCGCGCCCGGCAGGCCCCCGGGCGCTGCTGCCTTCTTGAGCGCAGCCTTGACCACGCCGCGCAGGGCTTCCTGCGCCATGGCCTCATACTGCATCTGGTCCTGGGCCGGCGGCTCCTGGGCCATGGGATCTCCCATCGATACGCAACGGTCACGAACCTAGCGCCAATGCTGCGCCGCGCAAGGCGAACCCGCAGCGACGGGCACGGATCATGCTGAATCGAAGTGGAGGGGTTCTGTTGCCAGGCCCCCTCCGAGCCCCGCCTAACGGTGCTAACCCGCTAGGGCTTTAGGTCGAAATTCGACGCGCTGCATTACGCAGCGAGGCGGACTTCTTCAGCGAAGTTATCGTTCGCAGTTAGTTTAAGGCCCGAAACGGTGGGCCAAGCCGAGAGAAGGCTGCACCTTTACACGTCTGTCGATGCTGATCGGCCCCATGCTTTCCGGCGATACCCGGGAAGGGATTTGGTGGAGCCGCCGGGAATCGCACCCGGGTCCAGTCCGCTTATTGCGTGCGCGTTTATCTCCATAGACCGGGCGAACCCGGACGATCCCAATATAGGCGGTGCGGACCCGCATTTGAAGACCGTTGCGGCCGTCCCGAGCCCTGGCGGCGGTTCGCGAAGCGCGAACGGCGGGAATTTTCCCGTGAACCGCCGCGCGCCCTTCGCGAGCGGGTTACCGCCTCGCGGCCTTGTCCCGCTAGGTTTTGCGCGCCTCGGCCCTCTCCGGCCTGTGGGCGATCGCAACCGAACGGACCCCTCATGAACCCTCTCCTGCACGCCGCTCGTCCGCTGCTGGCGGACTTCCTCTCCACCCTGGTCTTCGTCGTGCTCATCGCGCTGAAGGTGGACGTGGTCTGGGCGGTGGCCGCCGCCGCGGGCGTGGGCCTGGGGCAGGTCGCGCTCCTGAAGCTGCGCGGCGCGCCGGTGGCGGCGCTGCAGTGGCTGAGCTTGGCCCTGGTGCTGGTGTCGGGGGCGGCGAGCCTGTTCACCCACGATCCGCGCTTCGTGATGGCCAAGCCCTCGGTGGTCTATCTGATCGTCTCGGCGGCCATGCTCCAGCGGGGCTGGATGCTGCGTTACATGCCGCCGGTCGCCGCCGGCCACGCCGAAGACGTGATGATCGCCTTCGGCTACGTCTGGGCCGGGCTGATGGCCCTGAGCGCGGCGGCGAACCTCGTCGTGGCGGTCGCCTGGCCGCACCACTGGGCCGCCTTCATGGCCGTCTTTCCGCTGGCCTCCAAGGCCGGGCTCTTCGGCGTGCAGTATCTGACCACCCACCGCATCGTGCGCCGGCGGATCCGGAGCGCCGGGCCGGCGCAGACGAAGCTGTCGGCGGCGGAAGCCTAGGGGGTCTGTTCGAGGGGCGCGTCGGGGCGAGGCGGGGCCTTGCGCAGGGTCCCGCCGCCGGCCAGGAGAGCCGCATAGGCCGCGCCCTCGCGGGAGAAGTCGGCGCCCTTCGGGAACAGCGCGTCGAAGCGGGCGTCATGGCCGAGGGCCGCGCCGAACACCGCCCCCAGCACGGCCGCCGCCTGCCCCACCTCGGCCGGGTCGCAGGCCCGCCGCACCGAGACCGCCCCGCGCGAGGTGAGGCGGGTGAGGTCGTAGGACGCGCCGTCCACGCAGATGGCGTCGGCCGCCCCGCCGCCCTCGGCCACCCGCACGTAGCGGGGGGCCTCCCACAGGGGATCGTCGCGCAGGGCGCCCAGGGCGCGGGCCGTCTCGGGCGCCAGCTCGACGTCCACCTCCACCCGCCGCGCGATCCCGGGCTCGCAGCAGGCCAGCCCGGCCCGGGCCTGCACGAAGGCCCTGCCGTCGCGGCGCAGGATCACCCGGGCCACCGCTTGGCGCACCGTGCGGGCCGGGCGCATCCAGGCCTCGAGCACGAGCTCGTCGCCGTAGAGGATCTGGGTCTGCAGCGGCGGCAGGTCCCAGAGGCGGTAGAGGGTCGCGTCGATCCCGTTGTCGATCCGCTCCGGCTGGTTCCAGCGCCCCATGCGGCGGCCGGCCAAGGGATTGCGGGCCTCCGGCGGCGCCGGCCAGTCCTCGCTCCACCAGGCCTGCGGATCAGGCGGCGGGTAGGGCCAGGGCTGCAACTCGCCGAGGGCCGCCGGAGCGTCGACGGCCTGTTCGCTCGCGGCAGGGGACTCGACCGCCTGGGCCGCGGCGGCGGCCGGCGAGAGCAGGGTCAGGGCGAAGACGAGGGTGCGGATCAGCGCGACCTCCCCGGATGGCCCGTCACATGGGCTCGGCGCCCCTGGTCAGGGAAAGCACGCCGGTGCGGGATAGTTCCACCAGGCCCAGGGGGCGCATCAGCTCGATGAACTTGTCGATCTTGGTGGAGGCGCCGGTCACCTCGAACACGAAGCTCTCGTGGGTGGTGTCGATCACCTTGGCGCGGAATATGTCGGCCACGCGCAGCGCCTCCACCCGCTCGGGGCCGGTGCTCCGGACCTTCACCAGCGCAAGCTCGCGCTCCAGGCCGTTGGGGTCGCGG
The DNA here is from genome assembly GCF_046291545.1 of Phenylobacterium sp. Lineage (GTDB taxonomy): Bacteria > Pseudomonadota > Alphaproteobacteria > Caulobacterales > Caulobacteraceae > Phenylobacterium. The sequence continues at coordinate 227,596 of NZ_JBKBSM010000005.1, read as the reverse complement.
GTGACGTCCTGGACGTGGCGCGTGGCCACCATCTTCTGGAGCTGCGCCTCGATCTGCGCCAGCACGTGCGGCGCGCCGCGGGTGACGATGGTGACGCGGCTGGTGTGCGCCCGCCGGTCGGTCTCGGCCACCGTCAGGCTCTCGATGTTGTAGCCGCGGGCGGCGAACAGCCCGACCAGCCGATGGAGCACCCCCGGCTCGTTGTCGACCAGGATGGCGAAGGTGGCGAGGCTCTCGGCCTCGTCCTCGTGGGACAGGTCATAGACGGAGGCGGGCTGGGACGTGTCGGACATCGCGGGATCCTGGAGCTTTCGCCCCGGCAGGTGTCACATGCCGGGCCGCCGGGCAAGGCCGCAGCCTGGCGGCGGGCTGTCAGCATCAGGAACAAATCATAAACATTTCACTTGCGCGGGGCCCGTGACGGGCGCGGAATGAGCGCCGCCGGAGCGCCTGGCTGGGCGCCCGGCCAATCCAGCAGCGGAGCTGAACGCTATGAGCACCCAAGAGATCGCGAACGACCTCGTGGCCCTGTGCAAGGAGGGCAAGTTCGACGAGGCCGGCGAAAAGTACTGGGCCGACGACGTCCTCAGCGTGGAGGCCGCGCCCGGCGACATGGCCGAGGTGCGCGGTAAGGACGCCGTGCGCGGCAAGGGCGAGTGGTGGAACGCCAACCACGAGATCCACTCGACGGAGGTGGAAGGGCCCTATGTCAACGGCGACCAGTTCGTCGTGCGCTTCAAGATGGACTTGACCCAGAAGGCGTCGGGCCAGCGCATGTCCATGGACGAGGTCGGCGTCTACACCGTCAAGGACGGCAAGATCGCCGAGGAACGGTTCTTCTACGGCGGCTGAGGGGAGGCGGGCGTGGGGCTTGCCTTCCAGGCCCCCGCCCCCAAGATGCGGGGCATGTCATCGCTTCGCATGCCCCAGGCCTTCACGCGGCGCCTCGGCGTCGAGAGCGGGGACGCCGTGCTCCGCTACGAGCTGATGGAGGAGCAGGCCGCCTCCCTGGGGCGGGCCGGCAAGCGGGTGGAGGAGAGCCTGGAGGCGCTGCGCAGGCACCCGGGCGGGGAGGGCCGGGCCGAGGCGCTGCGCGCGGCGGCCGATGCGGTCTGGAGCTTCCTCGTCCAGCGCGAGGCCATGGGGCTTCGCGACCGCGCCTACATCGTCGCCCACTACGGCGTGCCGCGCGAAGTGCTGAACCGGCTGGGCGGGCGCTAGCGGCCCCTGGCGCCGGACGCGCCGCTCACCTACGTCTGCGCGGTCAATCATTCGGGGAGGCGGCGACCGCCATGGCTATTTCACTCTACGACGTCAGCGTGACCTCGTTCCTGCAGGTGCTGGGCGGCGTGTCCGGGTTCCTGGAGCGCGGGTTCGCCCACTGCCAGGACAACGGGATCGATCCGGAGGAGATCGTCGCCACCCGGCTGTTTCCGGACATGCTGCCGTTCCGGTTTCAGGTGATCTCGGTCGCGCACCATTCGCAGGGCGCGATCGAGGGCGTGAAGGCCGGCGTCTTCAGCCCGGGCGGGGTGATGGACCCCCTGAGCTACACCCAGCTTCAGCAACTGGTCGCCGACGCCCAGGCGGCGCTGAAGGCGCTGACGCCGGAGGAGGTCAACGCCTATGAGGGGCGCGACATGGCCTTCCAGTTCGGCGAGCGGAAGCTGCCGTTCACGGCGGAGGGCTTCCTGATGAGCTTTTCCCTGCCCAACCTGCATTTCCACGCCACCACCGCCTACGACATCCTGCGCATGAAGGGCGTGCCGCTCGGCAAGCGCGACTACATGGGCCAGCTTCGCCTGAAGATGTAGGCGCCTCGCCAGGCGCGGCCCGGCTTCACTCTCCCTTAATCGGCTCAAGGGCGAAGTCGGGTTTGCGGCGAGAGCCGCGCAAGGCCGGAAGCGTCATGGCGATGATCCTGTCCACCTCCGCCGCCGCCCCGTTCGGCGGGCTCGACACCCGTGAACAGCGGGCGGCCGAGAAGTTGCGGGCCGCCAGCCAGGCGCTGGAGGCGATGAAGGTCAGCCAGAGCCAGGCCAAGGAAGAGCGCAAGGCGCGCGCCAAGCAGAAGCTCGACCAGATCAAGCAGCAGCTCCAACAGCTTCGCATGCTGGGCGCCTCGCCGCGCCAGATCGCGCAGCTGGCCCGAGAGCTTGCGCAGGCGGTCAAGGCCTATGCTGCGGCCGGAGGCGCGGGGGCCGGGGCGGGCGGCGCGACGGCCGCTTCGCCCGCGGCCGGCGAAGCGTCGACCCCGGGCGTCGCCGCCGAAGCTGGCGAGGCGTCAGGCGCGGAAGCCGTTCAGGCGGACTCCGAGGAGGGCGGAGCGGACGGCAAGGCGCAGAATCCCTACGAACGGGCGATCGCGGCCGGCCAGGACGCGACGCAGAACGCCTCGCGCAGGGGCGGCGCGAGCGAGGAGGACCGCCAGTTCCTTGCCGAGGCGCGCAAGCTTGCCAAGGCGCTCAAGGCCGCGGCGGAAGAGGCCGCGCGCAAGGCGCAGCGCACCGGCGAAGCCGCCGACGCCGAGGCCGCCCGCAAGGCCGCCGCCGCCGCCCAGGGCGCGGTGGACGACGCCGAGGCGCAGATTCAGGGCGCCGCCGGGTCCGCCGGCCTGGTCTCGATCAGCGTGTAAGCCGCCGGCGTCGTCGCCGGCGAGCTCCGACGCCTGCAGCCTCAGACCAGCCGCTTGCCGGCGTCGTCGATGATCGAACCGAGGTCGGCCTCTTCGCCGAGGATCATTTCGTTGTGCGCCTTGCCGGAGGGGATCATCGGGAAGCAGTTCTCCTCCTTGGTCACCCGGCAGTCGAACAGGACCGGCTTCCTCACCTCGACCATCTCGCGGATCTTGTCGTCCAGCTCGTCGGGGTGCTCGGCGCGCAGGCCCACGCAGCCGAACGCCTCGGCCATTTTCACGAAGTCCGGCAGGCTCGCCGAATAGGAGTGCGAGTAGCGCTCGCCGTGCAGCAGCTGCTGCCACTGGCGCACCATTCCCATCCATTCGTTGTTCAGGATGAAGATCTTGATCGGCAGCTCGAACTGGATGGCCGTGGCCATTTCCTGCATGGTCATCTGCACGCTGGCGTCGCCGGCGATGTCGACGACCAGGGCGTCCGGATGGGCGATCTGCACGCCGAGGGCGGCGGGCAGGCCGTAGCCCATGGTGCCCAGGCCCCCCGAGGTCATCCAGCGGTTCGGCTGGTCGAAGTGGAAGTACTGGGCCGCCCACATCTGGTGCTGGCCGACCTCGGTGGTGACGTAGACGTCCTTGTCGCGGGTGAGCTGGTAGAGTCGCTCGATGGCGTACTGCGGCTTGATCAGCTTGCCGTCGGGGCGATAGCGGAAGCACTGGCGCGCCCGCCAGGCCTCGATCTGGCGCCACCAGTCGTCCACAGCGAGCTTGTCGGCCGACAGGCTGCGGGCCTTCCAGGCGCCGATCAGGTCCTCCAGCACGCTGGCTGCGTCGCCGACGATGCCGATGTCGACGCGCACGTTCTTGGAGATCGACGAGGCGTCGATGTCGATGTGGATCTTCTTGGAGCCCGGCGAGAAGGCGTCCAGCCGGCCCGTCACCCGGTCGTCGAAGCGCGCGCCGATCGCGACCATGACGTCGCAGTCGTGCATGGCGTTGTTGGCCTCGAAGCTGCCGTGCATGCCGACCATGCCCAGCCACTGCGGGTCCGACGCGGGGAAGGCGCCCAGGCCCATCAGGGTGGACGTCACCGGCGCGCCGGTCATCTGGGCGAACTGGCGCAGGAGCTCGGCCGCCCTGGGGCCGGCGTTGATCACGCCGCCGCCGGTGTAGAGGATCGGGCGCCGGGCGTTGGCGATCATCTGCGCGGCTTCGGCGATGCGGCCCGGATCGCCCTTGGTGCGCGGGCGATAGTCGTGGGCGTGGACCACCTCGTTCGGCCCCGCATAGGCGGTCTTGGCGAACTGCACGTCCTTGGGAATGTCGATGACCACCGGGCCCGGCCGGCCGCTGGTGGCGATATGGAAGGCCTCGTGCATGATCCGCGGCAGGTCGGCCACGTCCTTGACCAGGTAGTTGTGCTTGGTGATCGAGCGGGTGATGCCGATCGTGTCGCATTCCTGGAAGGCGTCGGTCCCGATCAGGTGGGTGGCCACCTGGCCGGTGATGACGACCATCGGGATCGAGTCCATCAGGGCGTCGACGATGCCGGTGATGGCGTTGGTCGCCCCGGGGCCGGAGGTGACCAGCACCACCCCGGGCTTGCCGGTGGAGCGGGCGTAGCCCTCGGCGGCGTGGGTCGCGCCCTGTTCGTGGCGCACCAGCACATGGCGCAGCCGCGGCTCGGAAAACAGGGCGTCGTAGATCGGCAGGACCGCCCCGCCGGGATAGCCGAACAGCACCTCGACCCCCTGATCGATCAGCGCGCGCACGACGATCTCGGCCCCGCTCAGGGTCTCGGTCTTCGCTTCGATGGTCTGATGGGCGGTCATGATGTTCGGCCTTGGGTGGGGGGAAGCCTGGGTGGGAGGAGATCGGGCAATAAAAAAGGCCCTCAAGGGGCCTGGCGCAAGCGACCTGGGACGGTCTGACGATGCGTCAGTCCGCTGCAGGTCGCCTTCCGAGTACAAGAATCCCGCGCACGAGCATTCTCCGAAAACAGATGGCAGGGCTAATCGCATGCGCGTGGAGGCGCGTCAAGGCGCGCTCAGCGCAAGAAACTGCCTCCACTGCTCTTCCGGCTCCAGGGCTGATAGGCGCGGCCAGCCGGCCATCTGGCGCCGCACCCAGGTCATCTGGCGCTTGGCGTAGCGGCGGGTCTCCTGCTGGGCGGCGGCCAGCGCCTCGGCCAGTGCGGTCTCGCCGCGCAGATGGGCCGACAGTTCGCGCACCCCGACCGCCTTCATCAGCGGCAGCGACGGGTCGAGGTTCCGGGCCGCAAGGGCGGCCACCTCGTCCAGGGCGCCGGCCGCGAGCATGGCTTCGAGCCGCGCGTCGCAGCGGGCGTAGAGCTGGGCCCGCGGCGGCTCGAGTGCGACCCCGCGCCAAGCGTCCGCGGGCAGGGCCGAGCCGGTCGATCCCTGCCAGTCCGAGAGCGACGTCCCGGTGGCCGCCAGCACCTCCCATGCGCGCACCAGGCGCTGGCGGTCGCCGGCGGCGATGCGGGCGGCGGCCTGCGGGTCGGCCTTGGCCAGTCGCGCGCGGAACGCCGCCTCGCCTAGGGCCCCGTAGTCGGCCTCGGCGCCGGCCCGCACCGCGGGCGGGATCTGGGGGATGTCGGCCAGTCCCTCGGTGAGGGCGCGGAAGTAGAGACCGGTGCCGCCGACGACGATCGCCGGCCGGCCCCGGGCGGCGATCGTCTCCAGCGTCTCCAGGACGGCCCGCAGCCAGCGGCCGGTCGACCAGGCGTCGGCGGCGTCGGCCACGCCGAACAGGTGGTGAGGCGCCTGGGCCTCCTCCTGCGGCGAGGGCCGGGCGGTCAGAAGCCGCAGGTCGGCGTAGAGCTGCATGGAATCGGCGTTGACGATCTCGCCGCCGCGTTCGCGGGCCAGCCGCAGGGCCAGGGCCGACTTGCCGCTTGCCGTGGGCCCGGCGATCAGCCAGATGCGGGGCTCCATGCAGATCGCCCTTACGCTCGTCAGTCCCGACGCGGAGGCCGCCGCGGCCGCCGTTCCCGCCATCACCGCAGCGCTCGCAGGCGCGCGCGCCCGCGTCAAGGAGCCTCGCCCCCTGGGGCCCGGCGCCGTCGACCTCTTGGTCGAGGGCGAGGACGCGCGGGCGCTGAGGCGGGCGGCCGAGGCGGCGCTCGCCGGCCAGGCCGTCGACGTCTGCGTCCAGCCCTGGGCCGGCCGGCGCAAGCGGCTGCTGGTGGCCGACATGGATTCCACGATCATCGGCTGCGAATGCATCGACGAACTGGCCGACTTCGCCGGGGTCAAAGCGCAGGTCTCGGCTATCACCGAGCGGGCGATGCGCGGCGAACTGGACTTCGAAGGGGCCCTGCGCGAGCGGGTGGCTATGCTCAAGGGCCTGCCGATCACCGTGCTGCAGCAGGCCTACGACGAGCGCGTGCGGCTCAACCCCGGCGCACGGACCCTTGTGCGCACCATGGCGGCGAATGGGGCGCGCTGCGTCCTGGTGTCGGGCGGCTTCACCTACTTCACCAGCCGGGTGGCCGAGGCCGCCGGCTTCCACCACAACCGCGCCAACCGGCTGGTGGAGGAGGGCCGCTCGCTGAGCGGCCTGGTCGAGGAGCCGATCCTGGGCCGGGAAGCCAAGCTGGCGGCCCTGGTGCAGGAGGCCGCGGACCTGGGCATCGCCCAGTCCGACGCGCTGGCGATCGGCGACGGGGCCAACGACCTGGCGATGATCGAGGCCGCGGGGCTCGGCGTCGCCTATCGCGCCAAGCCGATCGTGGCGGCGGAGGCCGACGCCAAGGTCGATCACGCCGACCTCACGGCGCTGCTCTACTTCCAGGGCTACACCGCCGCCGAGTTCGTCACAGACTGACTCAGAGGTTGAATTCCGCCGGCGCGACGGCGCGGCTATAGACGCGGCCATGGTCCTGCCGCGCCGCGTCCACGCCGTCGTCTTCGACATGGACGGCCTCCTCGTCGACACCGAGGCGGTCTATCGCGACGCCATGGCCGCCGTCGCCGAGGAGATGGGCCACGCCATGTCGCTCGACGTCTTCCGGGCGATGATCGGCCTGCCGGACAACACCGACCTGCTCACCGGCCACTATGGGGCGGACTTTCCGGTGGACGCCTTCAACCAGAGGGTTCTCGACGTAGCCGAGGAGATGATCCTGGCGGGGGTGGCCCTGAAGGCCGGGGTGATTGAGATCCTGGACCATCTGGACGCGCTGGGCCTGCCGCGGGCCATCGCCACCTCCTCCAGCCACCGGGCGGTGGCCTCGCACCTGCGTGCGGCCGGGATCATCCCGCGATTCAACACCATCGTGGCCAAGGGGGACTACGTCCGCGGCAAGCCGCATCCCGATCCGTACCTGACCGCGGCGGCCCGCCTGGAGGTCGATCCGTCCCTGTGCCTGGCGCTGGAGGACTCCCACAACGGCGTGCGCGCCGCCGCCGCCGCGGGGATGATGACGATCATGGTGCCGGACCTGCTCGATCCGACCGAGGAGATGCACGGCCTGTGCTGCCGCATCGCCGTCGACCTGCACGAGGTGCGGGGGATGCTGGGGCCGGTGCGGCCGTGAGCCGCGTCCACGTCCTCGGCGCCTCGTCCTCGGGGACCACCACGCTCGGGGCGGCGCTCGCGGCGCAGATCGGCGGCGCGCATCTCGACACCGACAGCTACTTCTGGGAGCCCACCGACCCGCCCTTCTCCACGCCGCGGCCGGTGGAGGCGAGGGTGGCGATGATGGCGGCGGACATGGATCGGGCGCAGCGCTGGGTCGTCTCCGGCTCGCTGACCGGATGGGGCGACGCCTTCATTCCCCGCTTCGACCTGGTGGTGTTCCTGCACGTGCCGCCCGAGATCCGCATGGCGCGCCTGCTGGCGCGGGAGCGCGAGCGATACGCTGCGGCGATCGATCCGGGCGGGCGGATGCACGACCAGCACCTGGCGTTCGTGGAATGGGCTCGCGGCTACGACCGGCCGGGCTTCGCCGGCCGCAGCTTGGAGCGCCACCGCGCCTGGCTCTCAGGCCTGCCGTGCCCGGTGCTGGAGATCGTCGGCGCGCCGCCGCTGCAGGAGAGCCTGCAGCGGGCGGCGGCCGCGCTGGAGCGAGGCTAGCCTATCGCGCCGAGGGGCCGCGCTCGAAGTACTTGAAGAAGGCGCTGTCCGGGGAGAGCACCATGGTGGTGTCGCCCTGGCCCAGGGACTGCTCGTAGGCCTGCATCGAGCGGTAGAACGCGGCGAATCCGGGATCCTTGCCGAAGCTCTGGGCGAAGATGCGCGTGCGCTGGGCGTCGCCCTCGCCTCGGGTCTTCTCGCCTTCCTCGGACGCGGTGGCGAGGGTGATCGCCACTTCCTTGTCGGCCCCGGCGATGATCTCGCGCTTCTGCTGCTCGCCGATCGCGCGAATCTGGGCGGCTTCCTGTTCGCGGCTGGTCTTCATCCGGCGGTAGACCGCGGCCTGGTTGGCGGCGGGCAGGTCGGCGCGCTTGATGCGCACGTCGATGATCTGGACGCCAAGGCGCGAAGAGGCCGCCCGCGCGGCGACGTCGCGCTGGGCCTGCAGCATCAGCTGGCCGCGCTTGCCCGAGATGATGTCGTTCGACGTGGCCGAGCCCAGCACCTGGCGCAGGGAGGAGTTGACCAACCGCTCGATGCGGTCGCGCGCCGTGCGCTCGTCGCGCAGGGTGCGGTAGTACTGCAGGGGGTCGGAGATGCGGTAGCGGACGAAGGCGTCGACGACCAGGCGCTCCTGATCGGCGGCGATGATCTCCTCCTGCTCGGCCTCCAGGGCGAGATTGCGCTTGTCCAGCTTGATCACGTTCTCGATGAACGGGATCTTCGCCTTCAGGCCCGGGCTGGACTCGGCGAAGGTGTTGATCACGCGCACTGGCTCGCCCAGGCGCAGCACGATGGCCTGCTCGCGCTGTTCGACGACGAACAGGGTGTTGGCCACCACGATCAGCACGCCGACGGCGAGGACCGCCAGGGGAACGAAACGGCGGTTCATGGCTGCGCCTCGCTCTCGGTCGGGGCCGCGACCGCCGGCGCCGGGGCGGCGCGGGTGGCGGTCGAACTGCGGGGGCGGAAGACGTCCGGCGGCAGGATGATCGGCGCCGAGGCGCCCTTGCCGTCGATGATCACCTTGTTGGACTTCTCAAGCACGCGCTGCATGGATTCGATGTAGAGGCGCTCGCGCGTCACGGCGGGGGCGCGGCGGTATTCGTCGTAGATCTGGTTGAAGCGGGCCGCATCGCCGAGCGCCTCGCGCACGGACTGCTCGCGGTACCCCTGGGCCGACTGGATGATCCGCGCGGCGTCACCCTTGGCCTCGTTGATCACCCGGTTGCGGTAGGTGTTGGCCTCGTTGACCGCGCTTTCGGCGTCCTGGCCGGCGTTGGCCACCTCGCGGAAGGCGGACACCACTTCCTGCGGCGGGTTGGCCGAGCGGATCTGGACTTCCACCACGCTGACCCCGGCGTTCCAGGAGTCCAGCGTGCGCTGCATCAGTTCGGCCGCCTGGATCTGCGCCTGGCCGCGGCCGCGGGTGAGGATGGCTTCCAGCGGCGTCTTGCCGACCACCTCGCGCATGGCGCTCTCGGCGACCGCCTTCACGGAGGCTTCCGGGTCGCGGACGGTGAACAGGAACTTGGCCGGATCCTCGACCCGCCAGGTCACGCTGAAGTCCAGGTCGACGATGTTCTCGTCGCCGGTCAGCATCAGGCTCTCTTCCGGCACGTCGGCGGCGGCCGAGCCGCCCACGTCGATGCGGTTGAGGCTGGTCACGGCCACCTTCTCCACCCGCTCGAAGGGGGCGGGCAGGTGATAGCGCAGGCCCGGCGATTCCGAGCGGGAGTAGGCGCCGAAGGTGGTCACCACCGCCTGCTCGTTGGGCTGGACGACGTAGAGGCCGCTGAGCGCCCAGAGCGCGAGGGCGGCGCCGACGACCACCGCGATCGCGCCGGGCCGCACGCCGCCGCCGCCCGGGCCGCCGAACAGGTCGCGCAGACGCCGGCTGAGGCGGTCGAACAGGGCCGAAAGGTCCGGGCCATCGGGCCGGCGGGGGCCGCGCGGGCCGCCCGGCGGGGGGCGTCGCGGTCCGCCAGGACCTCGGTCGCCGTCGTTCGGCGGCGGCGAACCCCAGGGGCCGGGGTTGGCGTTATCATTCCATGGCATTCGTTGGTCGCGTCGTCTTTTCGTTTCGCTTCGGCGCGGGTGCGTCGTTCCGTCCGAGGTCGGACTTGTAAACCGGCGCTGTCAGCCGGATATGAGGCTCGCGAGACGGCAAAGCAAGACAACAAAGGCGTTATGGACCAGTCCGCCCCCCCGGAACGAGCCGCGATCCTGTCGGCGCTGGACCGGATCGCCGATCCGAAGTCCGGCAAAGGCCTCGTCGAAGCGGGGCTGGTGAAGGGCCTGGCGATCGGCCCGGGCCGCGCCGGATTCATGCTGGAGGTCGCCCGCGGCGAGGCGGCGCTCTACGCCCCGGTGCGCGACGCCGCCGAGGCGGCGCTGGCCGCCGTGCCGGGCGTGGCCAAGGCCCAGGTGGTGCTGACCGTGGAGGCCGCCGCCGAGCCGCCGGCGCCGGGCGTGACCCGGGTGCGCCGCGGCGCGCGGCTGAGCGAAGACCCCCAGGCCGCGCCGGCGCCCTCGCCCCAGGCGGAGCGCCCCGCCCACGTGCGGCGCGTGGTCGCGGTGGCCAGCGGCAAGGGCGGCGTCGGCAAGTCGACGATTTCGGCCAACCTGGCCGTCGCCTTCGCCCAAGCCGGCCTGAGCGCCGGGCTGCTGGACGCCGACGTCTACGGGCCTTCGGCCCCGCGCATGCTCGGCGCCGAGGGCGAGCCGGCGTTCGGGCCGGAGAAGAAGCTCATTCCCCTGGAGGCCTGGGGCGTGAAGGTGATGTCGATCGGCTTCATCGTCGACGAAGGGGCGCCGATGATCTGGCGCGGACCGATGGCCAGTTCGGCGGTGCGCCAGATGATGCACGACGTGGCCTGGGGCTCGGCGGAGGCGCCGCTCGACGTGCTGGTGGTGGATCTGCCGCCGGGCACCGGGGACATCCAGCTGACTCTGATCCAGAAGATGAAGATCGACGGGGTGGTGATCGTCTCCACGCCCCAGGAGATCGCCCTGATCGACGCGCGGCGCGCGGCGGCGATGTTCACCAAGACCGCCACGCCGATCCTGGGGGTGGTCGAGAACATGGCCTGGTTCCCGGACCCGGCCACGGGGGCGAAGATCCCGATCTTCGGCCAGGGCGGCGCGGCCGCCGAAGCCGAGCGCCTGGGCGTGCCGCTGCTGGCCGAACTGCCGATCGACATCGCCCTGCGGGTGGCCTGCGACGAGGGCCGGCCAGTCGCCGCCGCCGCGCCGGAGAGCCCCGCCGCCAGGGTCTTCGCGGACCTGGCGGCGCGGCTGGCGGGCTAGGAGCTGCGCCGCTTCGGTTCGACCGACACGTCCGGCAGGGTCTGCGAGCCGGTGATCTGCTCGACGATGGAGCTTTCCAGGCCCTGGGCGTCGCGGATGTCCAGCGCCTTGCGGATCTCGGCGTGGCGCTCGGCGTCCAGGCTGTAGCCGAAGAAGCAGGCCCCGCCGACCAGCACGAAGACGATCGGGGCGAAAAGGTAGCACATCTCCAGGCCGCGAATGGCCTCGGGCGTGTTCACGGCGTTCTCGGCGGCGTTGTAGCCGACCGCAGCCAGCACCGGGAAGATGATCCCGACCGAGATCGCCGCGCCGACCTTCTGGGTCGAGGTGACCATGGCGTAGAGCAGGCCGAGCCGCTCCTTGCCCTGTTGCAGGCGCACCTCGTCGGCCACGTCGGCGACCATGGCCCGGATCAGCAGGATGAAGGCGCTGGCCACGAAGCCCACGCAGAACATGCCGACGGCCGTGGGAACCAGCAGGCCCTTGGGGATCGCCATCAGGATGGACTGGGCGACGGCGTAGCAGACGGTGGCGCCCATCAGGGTGCGGTGCTTGCCGAACTTCTGGGCGATGCGGGCCCAGATGGGCGCGCCCAGGATGCCGGCGCCGATGTAGGGGACCAGCAGCAGGCTGGTGACCGCGATCGGGAAGCCCTTGGCGTCGTGGAAGAAGAAGATGTAGATCGCCGTCGTCGTGCCGGGGCCCAGAGCCAGCGCCAGGTCGGCCAGGATCAGCCGGCGCATGGTCGGCCGCGCGATCATGTCCCAGTAGTCCTTGGGCCCGAAAGCCTCTCGGGTGCTGTCCACCGAGACCTTCTCTGGCGAAAAGCCCAGCATCAGCAGCATGGTCACCGGGACGGCCGCGATCAGCACCCAGCCGACCGCGCCCATGGACTGGCCGCGGCCCGGATCCACCGCGCCGCCGGTGAACTTGGGCAGGAACAGCAGGCCGACCGCGCCGACCACGCCGACCGCGTGCATCCAGCCGTAGACCCGCGAGCGGTCGTGGTAGCCGGCGGCGAGGGCCGCAGCCCAGGCCGCATGGGCGAGAGTCATGATCGAGATGCCGACGTAGAGCGCCAGAAGCCACAGGATCAGATAGCCGCGGTCCGCGTCCGCCGGCGGATTGAACAGCATGTAGATCGAGCCCATCAGCACCGGTGCGCCGATGATCATCCAGGGCCGGTAGCGGCCGATCGGCGTGCGCGTGCGGTCCATCACCGCCCCGAGCAGCGGGTCGAAGACGATGTCGATCAGCCGCACGATGGTGAAGGCCAGACCCACGGCCACGAGGCTGAGGCCGATGTGCCCGGCGTAGAAGCGCGGAAGGTAGACCCCCATGGCGAGGGCGAGCGCGGCCACTGGCAATGCGGCGCTGGCGAATGACAGAATGACGGGCGTCGGAAGCCGGCCGCCTTTGGCGGCGGTCCCCGCCTGAGCGGCGAGGGGAGTCATGGGCGTCTCCAAATCAGCAAAGTAAATCTTGTGCGCCTCTACGGGCGCTTATGAGGATCTGAAATCAGCGCCGCCCGGCGCTCGTCCGCAAGCAATTTCGAACGAACGCCGTTCGGGAAAGTCTCCGTTCCGGCAGGCCTCAGGCGCGCTTGGGCTCCACCAGCGGCGTCGGTACGGCCGCCTCGCCGGTGACGCTCTCGATGATCGGCGCCTCGTCGTAGAACGGCTGGTCGTCGGCGAGCGCGGCGTCGCGGGCCTCCAGCTCGCGCCGGATCACCGCATGGCGCTCGGCGGTGAGCTTGTAGCCGAGGAAGCAGGCGCCGCCGATGGCCACGAACACGATCGGGCCGATCAGATAGGCGAGCTCCAGATTGCGGATGGCTTCGGGCGTGTTCACCGCCCCGGCCCGGGCGTCGTAGCCGGTGCGCGCCAGCACCTGGAAGGTCAGGAAGATCGAGAAGGCCCCGGCGATCTTGTTGGTCAGGGTGGTCAGGGCGAACAGCAGGCCCGCCCGCTCCCTGCCCTGTTCCAGGCGCACCTCGTCGCTGACGTCGGCGGTCATGGCCCGGGTGAGCACGGTGAAGCCCGCGGCGAAGAAGCCGGCGATGAACATCGGCACCACGCCGATCAGCATGCTGCCCTTGGGGATCGCCATCAGCGTCACCAGCACGCAGGAATAGCCCAGGGAGGCGACGATGGCGGCGCGGTGCTTGCTGATGCGGGTGGCCAGGCGGCCCATCAGCGGGGCGCCGGCGAAGCCCGCCAGGATGTAGATCAGCAGCAGGACGCTGGCCTGTCCGGTCGTGTAGCCGCGAGAGTCGGTGAAGAAGAACAGGTAGAGGGCGCTCATCCAGCCCGGCCCCAGGGCCAGGCACAGGTCCGCCAGGAGGATCCGCGCCATCTCCGGCCGGGTGACGAGGCTGAGGTATTCCTTGAACCTGAAGTGGCTGCCGTGGACCTCGGGCGCGATGCGCTCGGGCGTGCGCCAGACCACCAGGGCCACCGCCAGGGGCGTCAGGAACAGCACGAACCAGCCCATGCCCTGCACGCCTTCGGCCTCGGACTTGCCGAGTTCGTTGAGCAGCAGCGGGGTCAGCAGCACCGTGGCCGAGCCGACCACCCCGACGGCGGTCATCACCCCGAACACCCGCGCCCGCTCGTTGTAGTTGGTCGCCAGGGTCGAGGCCCAGGCCGAGTGCGACAGATGCAGGATCGAGGTGCCCAGGTACATCACCAGGAGCCAGCCGATCAGATAGGCCGTGCCCACGCCGCTGGGCGCCATGAACAGCATGTAGACCGCCCCCATCAGGATCGGCGCGCCGATGATGGTCCACAGACGGTAGCGCCCCCACGGCGAGCGCGTGCGGTCCATCACCATGCCCAGCATCGGGTCGAGGGGAATGTCGATCAGGCGCACGATGGCGAAGGCGCTGCCCACCGCCGCCAGGCTGACGCCGATGTTGCTCGCGAAATACTTCGGCAGATAGACCGCGATGGCGATCGTCACCGCCGACAGCGGCAGGTTGGTGGCCGCAAAGGCCATGATGGTCGATAGCGCGAGCGGGCGCTTCGAGGCGGCGTCGGTGGCCAAGGGCGAGTCTCCCGTACAAGGCCGCGGGCCTCTTTCGGGCGCCTGCGGGTTCGACGCAGGTTACGCGCGATAACCTGCCCCAGCGCAAGCTGTTTCACCGCCGCAAAAATTAAGCCTTGGCAATCTGGAGCGGCGCCGCCGCCGGCAGGTCGAAGGCGAGGAGGCCCGGGGCGCCGAGGGGCAGCTGGGCACGAACCTGGCCGGCCGGATCGATCACTGCGGTGGGCCCCCAGCCGACGCGGCCGTGGCGCTCGCCGGTGACGTCGGCGCTGAGAGCCCAAAGGCCGGCTTCGCGGCAGCGTTCGGCGCGAACGGCGTTGTGGGCGTCCTTCCAGGTCTCCGCGACCGCGCGGGGCAGCATGTTGTTGGCCGGGCAGACGAGGAGCGAGGCGCCCAGGTCGGCGACCTGGCGCGCGGCCTGCGGAAAGTTGGTGTCGAAGCAGATGTTGAGGCCGAAGCGCAGGCCGTCGACCCCGAACACGGCGGGCTCGGTTCCGGGGGCGAAGCCCCGCTCAGCGCCGAGCAGGTGGGCCTTGCGGTAGCGCCCGACCAGGGCGCGGTCCTGGACCACCACGGCGGTGTTGAACAGGCGCTCGCCGTCGGCCTCCGCCAGGCCGAACACCAGCATCGGCCCGCGCGCGGGAAGACGGGCCAGGAGGGCGGCGAAGGCCGGCGAGCCCAGGTCCAGCGCCCAGGGGCGGGCCGCCTCGGCGTCGGTCTCGTAGCCGTGCAGGAAGCCCTCGGGAAAGCACAACAGCGCGGCCCCGGCGGCCTTCGCCCTTTCATGGAAGTCGGAGAGGCAGGCGAGGGCGGCCTCGACGTCGCCGCGGATGTCGGGGGTCTGGGCGGCGGCGATGCGCACGGTCCGCATGGCTCGGGACCCCGTTCAGTCAGGACGCCCTCCGCGCCGAACGGGTCTGCTCTGCGGCGGAGGGGACCCCAGAAAAGACGGGCGGCCCGAAGGACCGCCCGTCGTGTCGTCGGATTCTAGCCGAAGCTCAGCCGCCAGCCAGCTTGCGGAAGAACTTCTGGCCCTGTTCGCCGCCGGCGAAATAGGCCTTCTGGCCTTCCGGGTCGGAGATCTTGGACCAGTTGTCACGGATCTCCTCGACCGACAGGCCGCCCTCGCCGAGATAGACGCCCTCGGTCTCGTAGATCCGGGAGACGGCGAAGGCGCCGGCGCCGGCGGCCAGGATCGCCCCGGTCGGCGCTTCTTCCGAGCAGAGGTAGACCACGCCCGGGGTGACGTATTCCGGCTTGAGCTTTTCCAGCATTTCCGGCGGCATCAGGTTTTCGGTCATCCGCGTGGCGGCCACCGGGCTGATGGCGTTGACGTGGATGTTGTTCTTCTGGCCCTCGAGCTTGAGGGTGTTCATGAAGCCGATGATGCCGAGCTTGGCGGCGCCGTAGTTCGACTGGCCGAAGTTGCCGTAGAGGCCCGAGGACGAGGTGGTCACGACGATGCGGCCGTAGTTCTGGGCGCGCATGATCTCCCAGACCGCCTTGGCCGGCTTGACGGTGCCCATCAGGTGCACGTTCAGCACGAACTCGAAGTCGGAGATCTCCATCTTGGAGAAGGACTTGTCGCGCAGCACGCCGGCGTTGGCGATCAGGATGTCGATGCGGCCCCAGGCGTCCATCGCCTGCTTGACCATCAGCGCCACGCCCGCGTCGTCGGTCACCGAAGAGCCGTTGGCGATGGCTTCGCCGCCCATCGCCTTGATCTCGGCGACGACGGCCTCGGCCGCCGCCGACGAGCCGCCCGAGCCGTCCATGGAGCCGCCGAGGTCGTTGACCACGACCTTGGCGCCGCGACGCGCCAGCTCGAGGGCGTGCTGACGGCCGAGGCCGCCGCCCGCGCCGGTGACGATCGCCACTTTGCCGTCGAAGCGGATGTCCGCCATGTGTCTCTCCCGTTCCCGCTAAGGGTTTCCCAAAATCGCGCGGGTTTTGCGGCGCGGGAGAAGCGCCGTCAAGCGTTCGGGGGGAGCGCCTTCGCCGACGCCGTCTGGCTGCGCATGAACTTCACCAGGACGCGCTGACCCACCAGGAACGGCGTCTCGTCGGCGCTGACGACCACCTCCACCACGCGCTCGTCGGCGCGCTGGGTCGGGTCTTCGGACTGCAGCTTGCGCGCGCCGAAAACGCCGGCGCGGCGCAGGACCACGCCCTTGTAGCTCTTGTCGGGATCGGCCTCGGGGGCGATCTGCACCGCCTGGCCGACGCTGACGTAGGGCAGGGCGCCCTCGGAGATCTCGGCGCGGACGATGCGGCGGGCGGAGGGCTCCAGGTCGAACATGGTGGAGACGTTCAGGGTCGAAGCGCCGGCGCCGGGATTGGCGTAGCGGCGCACGATGCGCCCGTCGGCCGGGGCGCGAATGACGGTGAGCTCCAGGTTGTAGCGCGCCTCCTCCAGGCGGGCCTGGGCGGTGGCGATGTCGGCGCGCTGGACGGCGAGGTTGGCCTCGGCCTCGCGAATCTTGTCCTGGGCCTGGTCGAGCTTCTGGCCGGCGACGAAGTTGGACGAGGAGAGGGCCCGCAGGCGCTCGTACTCGCGGCGGGCGGAGGAGAGCTGGACCTGCAGCAGGCCGACCTGGGCGCGGGCCTGCTCGACCTCGGCGGCGGCGCGGCGGGCGGCCAGGCGGGGCTCGTCATCCTCCAGCCGCGCGAGAACCTGGCCCTTGACCACGTCGTCGCCTTCCTGGACCAGCACCTCGCGCACCACCCCGGCGCTGCGGGCGGCCACCTCGATCAGCCCGCCCTCGACGTCCGCCTTGCCGTTGGCGACGGCGAGGTAGGGGCTCTTGGGCGCGACGGCGGCGGCCTGGGCGGCCTTTTCCTTCTGGGCCGAGGCCTGGGTGGCGAACACGGCCCCGCCGGCGCCGATCAGGAGGACGGCGGCCCCGGCGAGCCAGAGGGTGCGGCGGCTGCGGAAGAGGGCGAACATGGTCTTCAGGCTCCCATGGGAACGGCTTGGCGGTCGGCCGCCGGCGCCGGCGCGCGGGTGCGCCGGTCGTCCAGGATGCGGCCGTCCTCGATGTGGATGATGCGGTCGGCGTAGGCTTCCAGCCGCGGGTCGTGGGTCACGCAGATCACCGCCGCCCCGTGGCTCTTCGCCGCCCGCTGGAGCAGCTTGATCACCACCTGGCCGTTCTCGCCGTCGAGGGCCGAGGTGGGCTCGTCGGCGAACAGCAGGCGCGGTTCCTTGGCCAGGGCGCGGGCGATGGCCACCCGCTGCTTCTCGCCCCCGGAAAGCTCTGAGGGCCGCTGGTTCATGCGCGGTCCAAGGCCGACTTCCTCGAGGGCGACGACCGCCTTGGCGCGCGCCTCTTCCGGGGAAAAGCCCTTGTACTTCAGGACGGTGGTGACCTGCTGCAGGGCGGTGAGGGCGCCGAACAGGTTGAACCCCTGGAAGATGAAGCCGCAATGGTCCAGCCGGAAGCGGTCGATGCGGCCGGGGCGGTGACTCCACAGGTCCTCGCCGAGGGCCTTCACGCCCCCCTCGTCCGGCCTCAGCAGCCCCGAGAGCGTGGCGACCAGGGTCGACTTGCCCGAGCCGGAGGGCCCCATGACCATCGTCACGTCCCCGTGCAGGGCGTCGAAGTCGACCCCCTTCAGCACCTCGATGTGGCTGCGGCCGGTCTTGAAGCGCTTGACGAGGCCCTTGGCCTCGATGGCCCGGGCTTGGGAGAGGGCGGGGTTCATCGCAGCAGGTCCGCAGGCTGGCTCTTCTTGAGGACGCCCAGGGCCATCAGGCCCGAGGCGAGCGAGATCGCCATGAGGAGGACCGCGACCAGGACCACCCAGTTCAGCGGAAAGCCCATGGGCAGGCCGCCGTTCTTGGCGAGGAGGGAGATGAGGAAGGTCAGCAGTCCGGTGGCCGCCAGGCCGACCAGCCCCACCCAGAAGGACAGCTCCAGCACGATCAGGCGCAGGGAGCCCATGGACACTCCGAGCGCCCGCAGGCTGGCGAACTCCTTGATGTTCGCCAGGATCGCCCCGCGCAGGGTCTGGGAGGTGATCCCGACGCCGATCAGGAAGCCGAGGAAGACCGAGAAGCCGATGAAGATGCCGATGATCTGCTCCTGCATCAGCGCCCCCTCGTTGGCCTTGGAGAGTTCGGCGCGGGTCCAGGCGCGATAGGCGCCGCCGGAGGCCGCGTTGAGCTGGTCGCGCACGATCTCGGCGCGGGCCGGGTCCTTCAGGCGCACCATCAGCGGACCGGTGCGGTCGTCCTGTTCCATCATGCCCAGCATGCGGAAGGTGTCGCGGGAGACGACGACCGTCGCCTGGTTGATGTCGGGATAGCCGTCGACCACCGCGCGCACCCAGACGGTCTTGTCGCGCAGGGTGGCTGCTTCGCCGACCTTGACCCCCAGGCGCTTGAGCGCCGAGCGGTCGACCACCACCGAATAGGGCTCCAGCAGCGCCGTGCGCACCTCGTCCGAATAGTCGACCGGCAGGGTCACCGCGCCGGGCCGCGGATCGACCATCATCACCGAGACGAACTGGGTGACCTGTTTGGCGCCCTTCTTGGGCACGTTGCTCCAGCGCCCGCCGTTGCCGTCCCAGCTGGCGACCTCGACCACGTCCGGGTTCAGGTAGATCTGCGGCTGGATCCGGGCCGGCAGGCTGGAGGGGCCGGAGTTGATCAGGCTCTCCATCTTGGGCGGCAGGATCATGATGTCGGCGCGGCTGCGGTCGACGGTGGCGGTGGCGCCCTTCACGATGCCGGTGAACATGCCGACCTGGGCCAGGATCAGCAGCCCGGAGAAGGCGAGCGCGATCACCGCCGCCAGATAGCGGCGCCATTCGTAGACCAGCGTGGCCAAGGCCAGCGACATCCCAGCTCCCTCGCGGACAACCCCTTGAAGTCCGCGGATGTGTCGCCGCTGAAACAGACGAAACCTAGTTACATCCCCGTAAGGCGGGGCCCTGGCCGATTAATTCGCGGTAAGGTGGCGCTGCGGGCGGTTGCCGCGGCGGGGCCGTTGCGCCGATACATCCCGTTACATTCCAGGCGCTTCGGAGCGCCGCAGCCGGGCCCATCCGATGATCCGATCCCTTCGCACCGCTTCCGCCGGCGTCGCCGCCCTTCTGGTCTTCGGCGCAGGCGCCGCACATGCCGACGAGGGCATGTGGACCTACGACAACTTCCCCGCCGAACGTGTGAAGGCGGCGCTGGGCGTGACCATCGACCGGCCATGGCTCGACCGGGTGCAGGCCGCCTCGGTGCGCCTCACCAACGGGTGCTCGGCCTCGGTGGTGTCGAAGGACGGGCTGGTGCTGACCAACGACCACTGCGTGATCGACTGCGTGCAGGCGCTGTCGAGCGCCGAGGCCGACTATGTGAAGGACGGCTTCCTGACCTCCGCGCGGAGCGAGGAGAAGACCTGTCCGGGGATGCAGGCCGAAATCCTGGTCTCGATCCAGGACCTGACCGGCCAGGTGAACGCGGCCACGAAGGGCAAGACGGGCCTCGATTTCGTCAAGGCTCGCGACGAGGTGACGGCCCGGGCCGAAGCGGAGGCCTGCGGCGAGGACCCGCGCCTGCGCTGCCAGGTGGTGACGCTCTACCGCGGCGGCCAGTACAAGCTCTATACCTACCGCAAGTACGACGACGTTCGGATCGTCTTCGCGCCGGAATACGGCGCGGCCTTCTTTGGCGGCGATCCGGACAACTTCAACTTCCCCCGCTACAACCTCGATATCGGCTTCCTGCGCCTCTATGAGGACGGCGCGGCGGCCAGCACGCCGCAGCACCTGACCTGGGTGGCCCGTGCGCCGCGGGAGGGGGAGGCGACCTTCGTCTCCGGAAACCCCGGCTCCACCGATCGGCAGATGACGGTGGCGCAACTGGAGACCCAGCGCGACCTGGTGATCCCGGTGGGCCAGCTCCAGCGCTCGGAGATCCGGGGGCGGCTGATCCGCTTTTCCGGCGAGAGCGCCGAGAACAAGCGCGTGGCCACCGACCCGCTGACCAGCGTGGAGAACTCCTTCAAGGTCTTCTTCGGCCGCCAGTTCGCGCTGAACGATCCCGCCTTCATGGACGCCAAGCGCGCGGCCGAAGCCGAGCTGAAGGCCAAGGTCGCCGCCGACCTGGCCTTGGCCGCTGAGATCGGCGACCCCTGGGGCGAGATCGCCACGGCCCAGAAGGCGCTCGCCGACAACTATGTGCGCTACCGCCAGATCGAACAGGGCGCCGGCTACATCTCCGAGCTGTTCCAATACGCCCGGGCCCTGGTGCGGGCGGCGCAGGAGCGCGAGAAGCCGGCCGCCGAGCGCCTGCCCGAATACGCTGACACGCGCCTGGCGCTGCTGCAGAAGGAGCTCCTGGACCCGCGCCCGGCGGAGCCGGCGCTGGAGGAGATGTACCTGTCGTTCTGGCTCTCCAAGACCCGTGAGTACCTGACCGCCGACGACCCGGCCACCAAGCTGCTCCTGGGCCGCGAGAGCCCCGAAGGTATGGCCGCGCGGCTGGTGTCCGGCACGAAGCTGGGCGACCCGGCCGTGCGCAAGGCGCTGTGGGAGGGCGGCCTGGGGGCGATCCAGGCCTCGGACGACCCGATGATCCGGCTGGCGCTGAAGATCGACCCGGCCGCCCGCGAGATCCGCAAGACCTGGGAGGACCAGGTGACGGGCCCCACCGACCGGGCGGCCGAGCGCATCGCCCGCGCCCGCTTCGCCGTCTATGGCGATCAAGTCTATCCGGACGCGACGTTCACCCTGCGGCTCTCCTACGGCAAGGTCGCCGGCTGGACGTGGCGGGGAACCAGCGTGCCGGCCTTCACCGACTTCGCAGGCCTCTACGACCGGGCGACCGGCGCCGAGCCCTATGAGCTGCCGCCCCGCTGGGTCGAGGCCAAGGACCGGCTGGACCCCAAGACCGTGTTCAACTTCGTAACCACCAACGACATCATCGGCGGCAACTCCGGCTCGCCGGTGGTGAACGCCAAGGGCGAGGTGCTCGGCGCGGCCTTCGACGGCAACATCCACTCCCTGGGCGGGGACTACGGCTACGACGGAACCATCAACCGCACGGTGGTGGTCTCCACGGCCGCGGCCACCGAGGCGCTGCAGAAGGTCTACGGCCGCACGGCGCTGGCGAAGGAGCTGACGGGGCGGTAGGGCGCCCCGGCGGAATCAGGCCCAGATGTTCACGCCCTCGAGGATGTCCTCGGGCGGCGTGACTCCGGCCTCCAGGGCGAACGCGCGCCAGCGGGCTTCGAGCTCGGCCCGGCGGGCTTCCGGCGTCGGGGGCTCCTCCTGCGGCTCGGCGAGCCAGCGGGCCAGGGCGGCCTCGCTGAGCGATCCCGGGCGGGAGTATCGCATCACCTCGGCGAGCGCCGCGTGCTGGGCGGCGACCTCATCCGGCGTCGAATAGGAGATGCGCACAGACCCCGGTGGAAGCGGCCGCCCAGGCTCGCGCCCGCGCGCCTTGGCCTCTGCGACCATCGCTTCGAACCGCTTCTGGTCGGCCGCTTGCTTCTCCTGGCGCGCCTTGACGATCTCGCGCGCCCAGACGGGGATGGATGAGTCCGCGTTGACGGGGATGGGCATTGGCGCCTCGAGGTTGTTTCGGTCGGCGTCCTGCAACTTATGGGCCGCGTGGGCGGCGGCTTGTAGTCCAAGGAAAACGCCTCGCCGATGCGAGGTGGCCGGCAATAGATGCCCATCCCCAGGCCCGGCCGGTGCGCCCGGAGCGTCCGACCCCTCGCGCAGCAGGCGGGGCCTCCCCATCTTCCAGGCCTGCCCCCATCGCTCGACGGAGATCGCCCATGAAGACGCGCAAACTCGGAACCCAGGGCCTGGAGGTCTCGGCGATCGGCCTGGGCTGCATGGGGATGAGCTGGGCCTATGGGCCGGGCCTGTCGCAGGCCGAGGCCGACGCCCTGGCGCGCCGGGCGGTGGACCTGGGGGTCACCTTCTTCGACACCGCCGAGGTCTACGGGCCCTTCGCCAACGAGGAACTGATCGGCCACGCCCTGCGCGGTCTGCGCGACAAGGTGCAGATCGCCACCAAGTTCGGCTTCAAGATCGTGCCCGAAAGCGCCCGTCCCGTGGGCGTGGACTCCCGGCCCGAGCACATCAAGGCCGTGGCCGACGCCTCGCTGAAGCGACTGGGCGTGGAGGTGATCGACCTCTTCTATCAGCATCGCGTGGACCCGGACGTGCCGATCGAGGACGTCGCTGGCGCGGTGGGCGACCTGGTGAAGGCCGGCAAGGTCAAATACTTCGGCCTGTCCGAGGCCGGCCCGGACACCATCCGCAAGGCCCACGCCGTCCATCCGGTCAGCGCCCTGCAGAGCGAATACTCGCTCTGGACGCGCGATCCGGAGAAGGCGGTGCTGCCGGTGCTGCGCGAACTGGGGATCGGGCTGGTGCCCTACAGCCCCCTCGGCCGCGGCGCCCTGACCGGAGCGATCACCAGCGCCGAATCCCTGGACGAGAGCGACTTCCGCCGCCGCCTGCCGCGCTTCCAGGCCGAGGCCCTGGCCAAGAACTTGTCGCTGGTGGAGACGCTGAAGGCGCTGGCAGCCGAGAAGGGCAGGACCCCGGCGCAGCTAGCGCTGGCCTGGCTGCTGCACCAGGGCGAGGACATCGTGCCGATCCCCGGCACGACGAAGGCCCACCGGCTGGAGGAGAACGCCGGCGCCGTCGACGTCGTCCTGAGCGCCGAGGACCTGGCCGCCATCGCGGCCGCCGTGCCGGAGGCCGAGGTCGCCGGCCAGCGCTACGACGAGAGCGGCCTGGCGATGGTGGGGCGCTAGGGGCCCAAGGCGCTGCTCTCGGAGTTCGCCGTCCTGGCGGCCGCGCGCTTATGAACCAATCCTTCAATCCCCTGCGGCTAGGGTGCGTCCAGGACGCGCCGCGCAGGGGAATCGAATGGCTTCAGCTTGCGAAGGCTGCCGCGACGGCGCCGATTTCGAGGTCCCGTTCTCGATGGCGTTTCAGCCCATCGTCGACATCGCGAGCGGGGACGTGTTCGCGCAGGAAGCCCTGGTGCGGGGCGTCAACGGCGAAGGCGCCTACTCCGTCCTGTCCGCGGTTGGCCCCGAAAACCGCTATGCGTTCGACCAGCAGTGCCGGGTCAGGGCGCTTGAGCTCGCCACCAAGCTCGACCTAGCTCGGGACGGGGCGCGCCTGTCGATCAATTTCATGCCCAATGCGGTCTATGAGCCCCGCGCCTGCATTCGACTGACGCTGGCGACGGCGATGCGCACCGGCTTTCCCTTGTCGCAGTTCATCTTCGAGTTCACCGAAGATGAGCGGATCGACACGGCGCACATCCTGAACATTCTGCGCACCTATCGCGACATGGGGTTCAAGACCGCCATCGACGACTTCGGGGCGGGCTATGCGGGCCTGTCGCTGCTGTCGAAATTCACCCCCGACATCGTCAAGCTGGACATGGATTTGATCCGCGGGATCGACGGCGATCCGGTGCGGCGCAAGATCGTGCGGCACCTCAAGCTGATGCTGGAGGATCTTGGCGTCACGGTCGTCTGCGAGGGCGTCGAGACGTTCGACGAACTCGCCGTTCTCACCGAACTCGGCGTTCGTTACGTGCAGGGCTACTTGCTGGCCCGCCCGGCCTTCGAAGCCGTCGTTCGCGCCGACGAGATCGACCGGGCCGCTCTATCGAAGTCGATCCGGGCGGCGTGACCGGCGCGGCGAGGCCCGTCCTCGGGCTCGCCGGCTAGATTCGTTCGACAAACCGCTTCAGCCGGTCGCGCAGGTCGGCGATCTCGGCGAGGTCGCAGCCGAGCTGGCAGGCGAGCGCAGCCGGGACGTGGGCGGCCCGGGCCTTGAGGGCCGCGCCCTCGCCGGTGAGGGAGACCGTCACCCGGCGCTCGTCGGCCGGATCGCGCGCGCGCTCGACCAGGCCCTGGCCCTCCAGGCGTTTCAGCAGCGGGGTCAGGGTGCCCGAATCCAGCCCCAGGGCTTCGCCCAGGGCGCCGACGGTGCGCGGGCTTTCCTCCCAAAGGGCCATCATCGCCAGGTACTGGGGATAGGTCAGGCCCAGCGGCTCCAGGATCGGCCGGTAGAGGCGGGTCACCTTGTTCGCCGCCGAATAGAGGGCGAAGCAGAGCTGCAGGTCGAGCCGGAGAGGGTCGAACTCTCCGGCTGCGCCCGCAGGGGTCTTGTCGGTGTCAGGCGTCCTGGCCAGCGGCTTGGCTCGTCTTCACGGTGATTCCGACGTCGATATTGCCCCGAGTTGCGTTGGAATAGGGACAAACCTGATGGGCCGCGGCGACCAGGGCTTCGGCGGCCGACGGGTCCAGCCCCTCGATCTCGGCCTCCAGCGCGACGCCGAGCTGAAAGCCGCCCGAGGCGTTGGGGCCGATGGAGACCTCCGCCGTCACGGCCGCGCCGGTCAGCGGCAGCTTCTGCTGGCGGGCGATGTGGCGCACGGCGTTCTCGAAACAGGCGGCGTAGCCGGCCGCAAAAAGCTGCTCGGGATTGGTCTTGCCGCCCGCCCCGCCCAGGGCCTTGGGCGGGGCGAGGTCTAGCTTCAGAAGGCCGTCGTCGGTTTCGACGTGCCCGGCGCGGCCGCCGACGGCGCGGGCGCGGGCGGTGTAGAGGACGGTGGTCATGGCAGGCTCCTTGTGATTGTTGACAATAAAATTGTGTACAATTGAATTGTTGTCAAGGGGCGTATCGCCGCTGGCGGCGGAGGGGGCGCTGAGCTAGCCTCGGCTCATCGAGGGAGGACGCGGCGATGGCGATGAAGAAGGGCTTCAAGGCGCTGCTGGCCGAGGCCGACGCCGAGGTCGAGGCGCTGGACGTGGCTGCGGCGAGCGCGCTCCTGGGCCGGGACGACGTGGTGTTCGTCGACCTGCGCGACCCGCGCGAGCGCGAACGGGAGGGCGGCGTGCCTGGGGCCTTCTCCTGCCCGCGGGGCATGCTGGAATTCTGGATCGACCCGGAAAGCCCTTACGCCAAGCCGGTGTTCGCCGAGCCCAAGCGCTTCCTGTTCTTCTGCGCCGGCGGCTGGCGCTCGGCGCTTGCGGCCAAGACCGCGCAGGACATGGGCCTGGAGAACGTCTGCCATCTGGCCGGCGGCTTCGGCGCCTGGAAGGCCGAGGGCGCGCCGGTGGAAGCGGTCGCCGCCAGGGGGCCCAAGGCCTAGGCGCGCGTCACCCGCCCGCGCCCAGGCGCGCGCGGCGCCTCGCCGCTTGCACTGGACGCGGCTGTCATGCGCAAGTGCCGCCGAGTCCGGGACGAGTCCGCCCGGCGGGGGATCTTCGTCGCATGTTCCGAGCGGAAAACGCCCAGAGCCTGGTGGGCCTCGCCCTGACGCTGGCGGTGTGCTGGGCGCTGTCGGAGAACCGGCGGGCGTTCCCCTGGCGTCTGGCGCTGGGGGCGATCGCGGTGCAGGTGGGGTTGGTGCTGCTGCTGTTCGGCCTGCCCGGCGCCCAGGCGGTGGTGAGCGGGGTCAACGACGCGGTGGACGGCCTGGCCGCGGCCACGGCCCAGGGCACCCAGTTCGTGTTCGGCTACATGGGCGGGGGCGTGCAGCCCTACGAGGTGACGAACCAGGGGGCGCTGTTCGTCTTCGCCTTCCAGGTGCTGCCGCTGATCCTGGTGATCTCCGCGCTGTCGGCCCTGCTCTGGCACTGGAAGGTGCTGAAGTGGATCACCCAGGGGTTCGGCCTGTTGTTCCAGAAGTCCATGGGGCTGGGCGGCGCCTCGGCCCTGGCTGTGGCGGTGAACATCTTCCTCGGCATGATCGAGAGCCCGATCGTGATCCGCGCCTACCTGGACAAGCTGACCCGCTCGGAGCTGTTCCTGATGATCGTGGTGGGCCTGGCCACGGTGGCCGGCTCGACGATGGTGGCCTACGCCACGATCCTGAAGGCGGTGCTGCCGAACGCGGCGGCCCACGTGCTGGTGGCCTCGATCGTCTCGGCGCCGGCCGGCGTGCTGCTCGCCCGTATCATGGTGCCGGAAAAGCCCGGGCAGGGGGGCTTCTACGCCGACTACGGCTCGCTCCTGAAGTACGACAGCGCCATCGACGCCATCTCCAAAGGCACCATGGACGGCCTGACCGTGGTGCTGAACATCTCGGCGATCCTGATCGTGTTCGTCGCCTTCGTGGCGATCGGCAATGCGGTGCTCTCGGTGCTGCCGCCGGTGATGGGGGCGCCGATCACCATCGAGCGGATCCTGGGGGCCGTGTTCGCGCCGCTGGCCTGGACGCTGGGCGTCGATTGGCGGGAGGCCGACAGCGCCGGCTACCTTCTGGGCGTGAAGCTGATGCTCACCGAGTTCATCGCCTTCATCCAGCTGGGTGCGGTTCCGGCGGCCGACATGAGCGAACGCACCCGGATGATCATGACCTATGCGCTGTGCGGCTTCGCCAACATCGGATCGGTGGGGATCACGGTCTCGGGCATGGGGGTGCTGATGCCCGAGCGCCGCTCGGAGATCATCGGCATGGTCTGGAAGGCGCTGCTGGCCGGGTTCCTGGCCACCTGCATGACCGCCGCCCTGGTGGGGGCGATGCCGCGCGAACTCTTCGGTCAATAGCCGGCTTGACCGCAGGCGCACGATCGTGCCCCGCTCCGGGCCACGGAGGAACGCGATGAAGCTTTACGACACGCCGCGGGCGCCCAATCCGCGCCGGGTGCGCTGGGTGATGGCCGAGAAGGGGATCGAGGACATCGAGATCGAGACCCTCAACCTGATGGAGGGCCAGCACAGGACGCCGGAGTACATGGCCAAGACCGGCCTTGCGCAGGTGCCGGTGCTGGAGCTGGACGACGGGACCTGCATCTCCGAATCGCTGGCGATCTGCCGCTACCTGGAGGGGCGCTATCCCGAGCCCAACCTCTTCGGCCGCACGCCGGAGGAGACGGCGGTGATCGAAATGTGGACCCGGCGGGCCGAACTGATGGTCGCCATGCCGTTCATGCTGGGGGTGCGCCACAGCCACCCGGCGCTGGCCGCGCTCGAAAAGCAGGACGCCGCCGTCGGCGCCTGGAACCTGGAGGCGGCCACCCGAGCCCTGAAGGTGTTCGATCGCCGGCTGGCGGACAGCGCCTGGATCGCGGCGGACCGGCTGACCATCGCCGACGTCGTCGCCTTCATCAGCTACGACTTCGCCCGCGGCATGCTGAAGTACGATGTCCCCGCCGAAATGACCCATGTCGCCCGCTGGATCGCCGACATGAAGGCCCGTCCCGCCGCGGCCGTGGCCCGATGAGGGCCGCAATCCTCCTGGCTGGCGCGGCCCTGGCGCTGGCCGCAGGCCCGGCGCCGGCGCAGTCGATCACGGTGACGGGGCTGGACGGCGCGGAAAAGACGCTGTCGGCGCAGGACCTCGCCGCCCTGCCGCGGGCCAGGGTCGAGGCGCCCTGGGGGGACAAGCCCCGCGTCTTCGAGGGGCCCAAGCTGACCTATGTGCTGCGGGCGGCCGGCGTGCCGGTGGGCGCGCGCATGCACGGCGATCCGATGATGTCCTACGTGACCGTCACCGGCGCGGACGGCTTCGCAGCCCTCTATGCGCTGCCGGAGCTGGACGACGGCTTCCACGCGGGGCCGGCGATCCTGGCGGACACGGCCGACGGCGCGAAGCTAACGGGCAAGGAGGCCCCCTATCGGCTGGTGATGAGCGGCGACCGCAAGCCCTGGCGCAGCGTCTATGCGGTGGACGCCATCGCGGTGCTCCCCGCCGGCAAGGCGGCGCCCATGGCCGAGGAGCATGGCCACTGACCTCCGGCGTTCCCATTCGCCGGAAAACGCTCTAGCACGTCGGCGATGGCGAGCGGCTGGATGATCGGGGTGATGGTGGAGCCGCCGGGCGAGCCCGGGCCGGTGCGCCACTTCTTCGCCGTCGGCTACGACGACCGCGCCCAGGCCGAATGGAAGGCGGTGGACCAGGCGCTGCTGGTTGGCCGCGTCGCCACCAGTCCCGTCAAGGGGCTGGAGCCGGTGCACGCCGTCGCCGAGCTGAGCGCCAAGGTGGTGGCGAACCTCGCGCTGCGCCCCGGCGAGGTGCGCCCGCTGGGCTGGAAATGGCCCAGGCGCTGGATCGGCGGCGCCTGACTTAAGCCCGTGGCCGCGTCTTCTTGACCACCGCCGAGAAGTTCATCACCGGCTCGCCGCCGGTGGTGATGAGGCCGCGCACGAACACCATGGAGCGGGCGTTCTTGACCACCTCGCCACGGCACTCGACCAGGGCGCCAAGGGGCACGGCGCCCACGAACTCGCCGTTGAAGGTGGCCGTCACGCTGTGGGTCTGCGCCAGGGCCTCGCGGGCGATGACGAACAGGCAGTAGTCGGCGAAGGTCATGATGCAGCCGCCGTGCATGAAGCCGCCGCCGTTCATGTGCTTTTTCTCGGCGCGGAAGGCGCAGACCGGGCGGCCGTCCTCGTCCATGCGGAAGTAGAACGGACCGGCGTGGTCCTCGAACGGGTCCTGGCCGCGCCACATGGACCAGCCGGCCCACTCGCCGTCGCCCTTCTGCAGGACGCCCCATCCGGTGTGCTGTTCGTCGCCGCCGTCCATCCGATCCCCCGAAAATCCCTCAGCGCGGTAAGCGTTTGCCCGCCGGCCCGCGCCCCACTAGTTTGCCGCCGCACTCAATCAGCCGCCGGGCGGACCTAGGCGGGCGCGCGCCGCGATGCAAGGCCGACTTGCGCGGCGCGCCCCTCTCCGGACCGCCGGCCCACCAAGGGACGCCGCCACGCCATGGCCCTCGACGCCGAAACCCGCGACCAGCTCGTCGACACCGTCCGCCGCTACGTCAGCGAGCGGCTGCGCCCGCTGGAGGCCAAGGTCGCCGAGGACGACGCGATCCCGGACGAGGTGATCGCCGAGATGAAGGAGATGGGCCTCTACGGCTTGTCGATCCCGGCCGAGTACGGCGGGCTGGACCTCTCCATGGAGGACGAGTGCCTGGTGGCGATGGAGCTCGGCCGCACCAGCCCCGCGTTCCGCTCGGCGTTCGGCACCAACGTCGGCATCGGCGCCCAGGGCCTCGTCATGTTCGGCACGCCCGAACAGAAGCAGAAGTACCTGCCCGGCGTCGCCTCCGGCGAGATCATCACCTCCTTCGCCCTGACCGAGCCGGAGGCCGGTTCCGACTCCGGCGCGGTGCAGACCCGCGCCACCCTGGACGGCGACGCCTATGTGCTGAACGGCGCCAAGCGCTACATCACCAACGCCAACAAGGCCGACCTCTTCACCGTGATGGCCCGCACCGATCCGTCCAAGCCGGGCGGCGGCGGGGTCTCGGCCTTCCTGGTGGAGCGCAAGCTCGAGGGCCTGTCGGTCGGCAAGCCCGAGAAGAAGATGGGCCAGCAGGGCGCCCACATCTGCGACGTGACCTTCGACAATGTGCGCGTGCCCGTGGAGAACCGCCTGGGCCGGGAGAACGAAGGCTTCAAGGTGGCCATGCAGGTGCTGGACCGCGGGCGCCTGCACATCTCGGCCGTGTGCGTCGGCGTGGCCGAGCGCCTGATCGCCGACTGCGTCGCTTACGCCACCGAGCGCAAGCAGTTCGGCCAGACCCTCAGCCAGTTCCAGCTCGTCCAGGGCATGATCGCCGACTGCAAGACCGAGGCCCTGGCGGCCAAGGCGCTGATGCTGGAGACCGCCAAGAAGCGGGACGCCGGCGAGAACGTGACCATGGAGGCGGCCGCCACCAAGTACTTCGCCTCGGAGATGGTCGGCCGGGTCGCCGACAAGGCCGTGCAGATCTTCGGCGGCGCCGGCTACATCGCCGACTACGGGATCGAGCGCTTCTACCGCGACGTGCGGATCTTCCGCATCTACGAAGGCACCAGCCAGATCCAGCAGGTGATCATCGCCCGCGAGACCCTGAAGCGGGGCGGCTGATGACCCGCGACGCCGAAGCGGTGATCCTCGACCTGCTGGCCGCCCTGCCGGCAGGAAAGTCGATCTCGCCCGAGGAAGCCGCCCGGGCGATGGATCCGGAGGGCTGGCGCCGCCAGCTCGGCCAGGTGCGCGCCACGGCCGTGGGCCTGGCCCGCCAGGGCCGGCTGGTGATCACCCGTCACGGCAAGCCGGCCGACCCGGACAGCTTCAAGGGCGTCTACCGCTTGCGCCTGCCTCAGGCCGGCGAGGCGCCCTCGGCGTAGAGGTGGATGTAGGGCACGAGGTTGGCGCGGAACGGCCCCGGGAAGTGCAGGGTGAACGCCCCCTCGACCGGGAACGGGCTCTGCAACAGCCGCCAGTCCGCCAGCCGCAGCGTCCCATCGGCGGTCAGCTCGGGCAGGAGCCGCGCATTGAAGGCGCCCTGCTCGTAGGAGGGGCCGGCCCATTCGTCCTCGCAGACCCAGGCGGTGGGGGTGCGCGTCCACTTCGTGCCGGCGAACAGGCCGCTCCAGCGGTCCATCAGCGCAAGGCCCCCCGGCTGACGCACGGCGAAGACGCCGGCGTTGAAGGGCGCGGTCCAGTGCGGATTGTCCGGCGCGGCGACCATGGTCTCGCCGCCCTCGAACAGGTCCTCGACGCGGCGGTCGAGGTCGTGGACGACCGCGTCGCTGTCCAGCCAGACGGCGACGTCGAAGCCGACCTCGAAGAAGCGGTGCAGGATCTTCGGCTTCTGCCAGTAGACCGGCAGGTCGAAGTGAGCCTGGTTGATGAAGTGGTATTCGTAGCCGTGCCGGACCGCGTACTGGTGGTTGCGATGCAGCAGGACGGCCATGGCGCCCAGCTTCTCGATGGGACGGTTGTCGAACTGGACGATCGCGACCTTCATGCCGGGCTCCCCGCCGGGACGCCCGAGCGCCCGCCGACCGGCTTCCCATTCGCGGTCGCCGCTGTCCAGCCCCGAAGGGTGATGGCGCAGGCCCGTCCCTGAGCCTACATGGCCGCCATGGCTTCCGCCCCGCCCTCGCTCGACGCCCTCCTGGCCGACATCCGCGCCTGCCGGGCCTGCGCGGGCGAACTCGAGCACGAGCCGCGGCCGGTGGTGTGGGTGCGCCCGACGACGCGCGTCCTGATCTGCGGCCAGGCCCCCGGCCGGCGGGTGCACGAGAGCGGGCTGCCGTTCGACGACGCCTCGGGCGACCGCCTGCGCGACTGGATGGGGGTGGACCGCAAGACCTTCTACGAGCATCCGGCGATCGGCGTGGCGGCCATGGCCTTCTGCTTTCCCGGCACCAACCCGAAGGGCGGCGACTACCCGCCGCCGGCGCGCTGTGCGGCGCTGTGGCGACCGCGGCTGCTGGCGGCGCTGCCGCAGGTGGAGCTGACCTTGCTGGTCGGCGGATACGCCCAGGCCTGGGCGCTCGGCGCGGCGGCGAAGGCCAACATGACCGAGACGGTGCGCGCCTGGCGCGAATATTCGCCGCAGCGGCTGCCCACGCCGCACCCGTCCTGGCGCAACACCGCCTGGCTGAGGCGCAATCCCTGGTTCGAGGCCGAGGTGACGCCCTATCTTCGCCAAAGGGTTCGGGAAATTCTGCGCCGATGAGCCGCTTTCTGATCGTCCTGGCCGCGCTGGCGCTGAGCGCCTGCTCGCCCCTGATGGTGCAGCAGGCCGGCGTTCCGAGCGCGGCGTTCCAGGGGCCGCGGCTGACCCAGGACCAGTTCGTCAGCTTCGACGGGGCGCGGCTGGGACTGACGCGCTGGTTGCCTGAGGGCGAGCCCTGGGCGGTGATCGTCGGCGTCCACGGCATGAACGACTACGCCAACGCCTTTCACCTGGCCGCGCCCTGGTGGGCCGAGCAGGGGGTGGCGACCTACGCCTATGACCAGCGCGGGTTCGGCCGCTCGCCCCAGCGCGGGGTGTGGGGCGGCCAGGCGCTGATGGACGAGGACCTGCGGGTGATCACCGCGCTCCTGCGCTCACGCTATCCCGACGCCGTGATCGTGGTGGCCGGCGAGAGCATGGGCGGCGCGGTGGCGATCGAGACCTTCGCCTCGGACCGCCCGCCGGCGGCCGACCGGCTGGTGCTCTTGTCCCCGGCGGTGTGGGGCTGGCGCGAGCAGCCGCTGCCCAACAAGCTGCTGCTGTGGATGGCGGCGCGGTTCACCGGCTCCAAGGTCTACACCCCGCCCGGATGGCTGACCGACCGGGTCACGCCCACCGACAACCGCGCCGAACTGATCGCCATGGGCCAGGACCCGCTGATGATCTGGGGCGCGCGTTCCGACACGCTCTACGGCCTGGTGAACCTGATGGACCGGGCCTGGGCGGACGTTGGCCAAATCCGCGCGCCGGTGCTCTATCTCTATGGCCGCAACGACGAGATCATCCCCAAGACCGCGGCCCTGGACGCGGTTTCGCGCCTGCCCCAGGGCGCGCGCACGGCCTATTACGCCGCGGGCTGGCATCTTCTGACGCGCGACCTGCAGGGGCCGAAGGTCTGGGCCGACATCCTGGCCTTCATCCGCGATCCGCAGGGCCCCCTGCCGTCCGGCGCGCCGCCGATCCCCGGCGCGCCGGCCCGCGTTCCGGCGACGCAGGCGGCGCAGGGCGATGGGCGACAGGTGGCGGCGGGGTTGTGATCGGCGTCCGGTAGGCGTAGAGCCGGGCGCGAAAACTGATGCCTCGGACCTGAGCAAAGCCAGAATGAAGATGTTCGATTCCGCCGCCTTCGAGGCACATGAAGACGTTCATAGCTTCTATGACGAAAAGTCCGGCCTCAAGGCGATCATCGCCGTGCACTCCACGGCGCTGGGTCCGGCGGCGGGGGGCTGCCGCATGTGGCCCTATGCGGACTTCCAGGCGGCGCTGACCGACGCCCTGAAGCTGTCGCGGGCGATGTCCTACAAGAACGCCATGGCCGACATCGGCCTAGGCGGCGGCAAGTCGGTGATCATCGGCGATCCTCGCACCGGCAAGACGCCGGAACTGTTCGAGGCCTTCGGCCGGGCGGTGGAGAGCCTGGGCGGGCGCTACTGGACGGCCGAAGACGTGGGCGTCTCCCCCGCCGACCTGGCGCATGCGCGCAAGACCACCCGCTATGTGGCCGGGCTGGAGGGCCACGCCGCCGCGTCCGGCGATCCGAGCCCGGTGACGGCCGAGGGCGTGTTCCGCGGGGTGCGCCTTTGCGTGCGGCGGGCGCTGGGGCGCGAGCTGGACGGGGTGACCGTGGCGATCCAGGGCGTGGGCCATGTGGGCGCCTATCTGGCCGAGAAGCTCGCCGCCGCCGGGGCGAAGCTGGTCGTCGCCGACGTGAACGAGGCGGCCCTGCGGATGGTGGCCGAGTGGACGGGCGCGCGGATCGTGGCGCCGGACGAGATCTTCGACGTGGAGGCCGAGGTGTTCGCCCCCTGCGCCCTGGGCGGGGCGGTGAACGCCCAGACCCTGCCGCGGCTGAAGGCGCGCATCGTGGCCGGGGCGGCCAACAACCAGCTCGCCGGCCCGGAGATCGGCCAGGCGCTGTTCGAGCGCGGCGTGCTCTACGCCCCCGACTACGTGATCAACGGCGGGGGGATCATCAACGTGGCCGGCGAGATCCGGGCGCTGGAGGCAGGAACCGCCTTCGACGCCCACTGGGTCGCGGTCAAGCTGGATCGGCTGACGGAGACCCTGGAGGAGGTGCTCGATCGCGCCGCCGCCGAGAAGCGCCCGCCGCACGAGGTGGCCGACGCCACCGCCCGCGCCCGCATCGCGGCGGCCAGGGCCGCCTAGACCCGCCCGGTGCGGACCTTGCGCGGCTCCTTGACCATGAAGGTCAGCAGCAGCAGGGCCGCGGCGAGGAAGCCGATCGAGACGCCGAACACCATCTCGTAGCCCAAGGCGGTGGCCATGATGCCGCCGACCAGCGGGCCGATGGAGGCCATGATTCCCTCGGCCGTAGCCGAGAAGGCGATGCGCATGGGCATGTCGTCGCGATCGCCGAACTCCAGGATCATGGTCTGGGCGCTCATCATGTAGCCGGACTGGGCCGCGCCGAGGCCGAAGAACGCCGCAAAGGTCCAGGCCAGGTCGTGGAAGCTCATCAGCAGTACGGTCGAGCAGATCCAGGCGATCAGCGACAGCAGCAGGATGAGGCGGAATCCAGTCTTGTCGCCCAGATAGCCCCAGATCAGGTTCGACAGGGTGTCGGCGCCCAGGAACGCCAGCGACAGCAGGCCGAGGTTGCCCCCGGTCAGCTCGATCGTGGAGCCGGCGTAGATGATGTAGAACGGCACGGCCAGGCGGCTGGCGGTCGCCAGCATCTGCACGATCAGGAAGTACTTGTAGCTGGGATCGTCCGCGATCAGCCGCGGGAAGTCCGACAGCCGTTCGCGCAGGCGCGAGCGGGGGCGGGTGGTCGGCGGCTCCGGCTCGCGCAGCAGCATCTGCAGGGCGCTGAGGCCGAGGCTCGTGAGCACGAAGGCGAAGACGAAGGTCACGCCGTAGCCGTTGCCGAACAGGTTGGGCTCGATGAACCATCGGCCGGCGAAATAGGCGAGGATCGCGGCGATCAGGCCCCCTGTGGCGTTGCGCCAGGCCTGCAGGCGGCCGCGGCGGCTGATCGGGATGACCTTGGCCATGAGCAGGCCGAAGACCACCCGCTGGGCGCCCATGAACAGGCCGAACAGGAACATGAAGAGCAGGATCGCCGTGACCAGCGGCTGGCCGCTGAGCAGCCAGCCGGAGGCGGCCATGCCGAGGATCTGGATCCGCGCCAGGCTGCCCATCCAGACGGCGGCCGGCATCACCCGGGTGCGGTGCTCGATCTGGTTGGCGCCGACGATCGGGGAGACGACGCTGCCCACCTGCTGGAGCGCGAGGCCGAGGCCGACGATGGTGTTCGAGCCGGAGATGGCGTGCAGGTAGGCCGGCAGGAAGGTGGGGGCGTTGACGAGCCGGAAGCCGGTCATCCCCAGCATGCCGTGCAGATAGTTTCCCAGATAGTTGCGTCTCAGGTTGTCCCAGACGAACTTTTCG
The DNA here is from genome assembly GCF_046291545.1 of Phenylobacterium sp. Taxonomy (GTDB): domain Bacteria; phylum Pseudomonadota; class Alphaproteobacteria; order Caulobacterales; family Caulobacteraceae; genus Phenylobacterium. The sequence continues at coordinate 192,649 of NZ_JBKBSM010000005.1, read as the reverse complement.
TAGGCCGCTTCCTTTTCGGCGAGGGTCTCGCCGACCGGCGCGACCTCGTCCGTGGCGACGGGGCCGCCGGTGTCAACTCGTTCTTCCAACAGCATCCCGCCCGCGCGAGGGCCGAAAATTGAGCCGCGCGGCCGGCTCCCTAAGACATTGGTTTAATCAATACGAACCCTCCTAGCAGAGTCCTTCGGCGGGGAGAATTGCGCCGATGGCGCCCGGCGCGCCCCGGCCTGGGCGAAGGCCCGCCGTTCCGCGGCCCGTGTCCACAGGGGCGCTGCGCGTCCGCTTCGGCGAGGCTTGAAAAGAACAAAACAAGAACAATAAGATGGAGGGAGTTCGATCCGGGACCCCGACCTCGCCATGGAGATGAAGACCGTCCGCCTCGCTGCGGAAACCGATTTCGAGGGATGGCGCGAGGCCGCCCGTCGGCTGAGGGTGCAACGGGTGGAGCCGGCGCGGGTGGTCTGGACGGTGGACAAGGCGGCCGACCCGCCCGGCGGCGGTCATGAGCGGCCGTTCACCGCGCCGCGGGCGTTCCTCGGCCTTGCGCGGGACGTGGTGCTGCACCGGTCGGACGAGCGGTTCGCCGTGCTCTACCGGCTGCTCTGGCGACTGGAGGCGACGCCGGAGCTGCTGCGTTACGACGCCGACCCGGACGTCGCGCGGGCGCGGACCCTGGCGCGGGAGGTGGACCGCGCAGCCCAGCGGATGAAGGCGTTCACCCGCTTTCTGCCGGTGGACGCCGCCGGGGGACCGCCGACCCACGTGGCCTGGTTCGAGCCGGCGCATCGGGTGACAGAGCGGGTGGCGCCGTTCTTCGCCCGGCGCTTCGCCGGCGCCCGCTTCGCCCTGCTGACTCCCGACGTCTGCGTGTTCTGGACCGGCGAGCGCCAGGTCCTGCGGCCCGGGATCGACCCGGCGGACGCGCCGCGTGAGGACCAGCTCGTGGACTACTGGCGGAACCTGACCCGCGCCCGGTCCATTCCGCCCTATGGGGCGGCGACGGAGACGAACGTCGAATCCATGGCCGAACACCAGACCCGCAGCGAGCCTCCCCGCCGCGTCGTGCGCGCCGTCCGCACCGCCCTGCGGGACGGCTCCTTCGAATCCCACGCGCCGACGAACCTGGAGGAGGTCAGCGCCGGGGTGGACGCCTGCCGGCGCTGCGACCTGTGGCGGGGCGCCACCCAGGGCGTGGCCGGGGAAGGGCCCGGGACCGCGCCGCTGATGCTGGTGGGCGAGCAGCCGGGCGATCACGAGGACGTCGAAGGCCGGCCCTTCGTCGGCCCCGCGGGCCGGATGCTGGACAAGGCGCTGGAGGCGGCGGGGATCACCCGGGCCGAGACCTACGTGACCAATGCGGTCAAGCACTTCAAGAACGAGCCGCGGGGCAAGCGGCGGCTGCACAAGACGCCCGAGGCCGGCGAGGTGCGGGCCTGCCGCTGGTGGCTGGACGCCGAGCGCCGCATCGTGCGGCCTCGGGTGATCTTGGCCCTGGGCGCGACGGCGGCGGTGTCGGTGTTCGGCCGGCCCATGCCGATCGCCCGCTCGCGCGGCCGGGCCTTCGCCCTGCCGGATGGGGCTCAGGGGGTGGTGACCTACCATCCCTCGTACCTGCTGCGGGTTCCCGACGCCGCCGCGAAGGACGCCGCGTTCGACGCCTTTCTGGAGGACCTGAGGTTCGCCTGCCGGCTGGCGAGGCAGGGGGCGGCGGCCTAGATTCGGCGCGAATCCCTCAACGGAGTCCGCCATGACCTCTGGCCCCTGGAGCCACCACCGCAGCGCCGCCGTCGCCGACGACATCGACTTCGAGATCAAGGGCCAGGAGCTGCAGTTCCTCGAGATCGAGCTCGATCCCGGCGAGAGCGCGATCGCCGAGGCCGGGGCCATGGTCTGGAAGGACGCGACGGTCGGCATGACCACTGTGTTCGGCGACGGCTCCGGCGGGGCGGACGCCGGTTTCATGGGCAAGCTGCTGGGCGCCGGCAAGCGGCTGGTCACCGGCGAGAGCCTCTTCACCACGGTCTTCACCCACAACGGCCAGGGCAAGGCCAAGGTCGCCTTCGCCGCGCCGACGCCGGGCTCGATCCTGCCGCTGCACCTGGGCCAAGTCGGCGGCCAGCTCATCTGTCAGAAGGACAGCTTTCTGGCGGCGGCGCGGGGCGTGTCGATCGGCATCGCCTTCCAGCGGCGGATGATGACCGGCCTGTTCGGCGGCGAAGGCTTCATCATGCAGCGCCTGGAGGGCGACGGCTGGGTGTTCGTGCAGATGGGCGGAACCGTGGTCGAACGGGAGCTGGCGCCGGGTGAGCAGCTGCACGTCGACACCGGCTGCCTGGCCGCCTACACCCCCAGCGTCGATTTCGACCTGGTCGCCGCCGGCGGGATCAAGAGCGCGCTGTTCGGCGGCGAGGGCCTGTTCTTCGCGCGCCTGACCGGCCCCGGGAAGGTCTGGATCCAGTCGCTGCCGTTCTCGCGCCTGGCGGGCCGGATGCTGGCCGCCGCCGGCTCCATGGGCGGCCAGAACCGCGGCGAAGGCTCGGTGCTGGGCGGCCTGGGCGACCTGATCGGCGGGAACAACTAGGGCGCGGCTCTCACCAGCCGCATGCGGGTTCCGCAGAGGACGACGTCGCCCGCTTGGTCCAGGGCGCCCCGGGCCCGGGCGCGCGTGCGGACGGCGTCGGGATCGCGGACAGCGACGTCGAACGCGCCCAGGCCCTCGCCGCGGCCGTCCTGAACGGAGACGAAGCGGAGTTCCCCGCCCTCCAGGGGAATGCGCCAGCCGCCATCGACCGCGTCGCTCTCCAGCCCCAGGACCGCAGCCCATCGGCGGGACATGGCCTCTGGGTCCGCGCCCTGCAGTTCGGCGCCGACGATCGAGACGGAGGTGTCGGTGCGCACGTTCTCGCGCCAATGCGGTCCGCCCCATTCCCACCGCTCCTTCGGGACCATGGCGTCGATGGAGATGATGGCGCCGCCCAGGTCCTTGGGATGCAGGTGGGTCATGTGGACGCCGTCGCGATCGGCCTGGTCCACCACGCGCACGCCCTCGGCGGCCGCCCGGGCCCGGGCCGCTGCGATGTCGTCGGTCTGGAAGATGGCCATGTAGCCGCCGTCGCCGCCGCGCTTCTCCAGCAGCCGCCCGGCCGTCGTGCCCGAGGTCGTAGGCGAGACCACCTCCAGGAAGGTGTCGCCCACCGGCCAGACGGCGTTCTCCAGGCCGTACTTGCCGACGCCCGGGTCGGCGTAGGCCTCGCCGAGGCCGAGGATCGCGACGATGTCCGCGCGGGCGGCGGCGAGGTCCCTGCCCACCAGGGCGATCTGACGAAGGCGCATGAGGTTTCCTCCCGAACTGGCCTCTGGCGCTGGGCGGGCGCGGGCCTAAGAATTGGCAGCTTGGCGCCGCGTTCGCTGGGAGGAAACAGGACCATGGCCGAAATCGACACCGGAACCGCCGACCTTCTCGCCCGGCTGGAGGGCGGAGTGCTGACGCTTACGCTCAACCGCCCGGAGGCGCGCAACGCCATGAGCGGGGAGATGAACGCGGCCCTGGCCGAGCAGCTCGCCTGGGCCGAGCTGGCCGGCGAGGTCAAATGCGTGGTCCTGACCGGCGCGGGCAATGGGTTCTGCGCCGGGGGCGACGTTAAGGGCATGGCCAGCCGCGGCGACGGCACGGTGGGCGACCAGACGATCGACGCGGCGATCCACCGCCAGCGCGTGAACCAGCGGGCCACGTCAGGCAAGCTGTTCAAAATGCCCAAGCCGACCCTGGCGGCCCTGCCGGGGCCGGCGGCCGGGGCCGGCCTGTCGCTGGCGCTGGCCTGCGACATGCGGATCATGTCGCGCACGGCCTTCATGACCACCGCCTTCGCCCGCGTCGGCTTCTCCGGCGACTACGGCGGGACCTATTTCCTGACCCAGCTCGTGGGCTCGGCCAAGGCGCGCGAGCTCTACTACCTGTCCGAACGGGTGAGGGCGGAGGACGCCCTGCGCCTGGGGCTGACAAACTGGGTGTGCGAGCCCGAGGAGCTGCAGGCGAAGGCCGCCGAGATCGCCGCGCGGCTCGCCGCCGGTCCGACGGTGGCCTACCGCTACATGAAGGAGAACCTGAACCGCGCGATGGCCGGCGAGGTCGATGACTGCCTTGACCTCGAGGCGACGCACCACGTGCATTGCGGCCAGACCGCCGACCACCGCGAAGCGGCCCAGGCGTTCGTGGAGAAGCGCGAGCCGGTGTTCACGGGGCGCTAGCCGCCGGTGCGGTCAGGCCAGGAAGCCCGCCTCCGCGAAGTCGAGCATGCGCTGGAGCAGGGCGTCGACGTCGCCTTCGCGGGTGAGGCCGTCCGACAGCACGTGCAGCCGGTCGAACTCGGCGAAGCGGTTGTTGTGGACCATGCCGAGGCAGAAGTGCAGGCGCCAGTAGACGTCCTCGCGCGGCAGCTCGGGCCTGGCGGCGATCAGGGCGTCGGCGAAGCGCGCCAGGTGCGAGACGTCCTTGGCCAGGGCCTCGCGCATCTCCTCGGTGCCTTCGCTGCGCGAGCGGATGATGAACTGGACCGAGATCCGACGCTCATTGTCCGGCGAGCCCCAGCGCAGGGGCGGGGCGAACAGCGCCTCGAGGATCTCCCGCACGGGCGGCTTGCCGTCGTGGCGGTCGTTGGCCTCGTGCAGCATCCGCGCGCGCTCGCGGTTCAGCTCGGCCGTGCGGCGGCGGAAAATCTCGAAGAGCAGGGCGTCCTTGGACCCGAAGTGGTAGTTCACTGAGGCCAGGTTGACGCCGGCGGCGGCGGTGATGTCGCGCACCGAGACGTTCTGGAAGCCGTGAAGGGCGAAGAGCCGTTCGGCCGCGCAGAAGACCGCCGCCTTGGTGGCGGCTTCGGCCTCGCCGCTCGCCTGGTCCTGCAACAGGGGATCGGTCATGCGAATCCCTTCAACGACCTGCCCAGTCTAGGCGCCGCCGACGAGCCGGCAAACGTCCGTTCGCGGAGGGCGCGCCCGGCCGATCAGCGCGCCAGCTCCCGCATCGCCTTTTCGAGCCCCTCGAGGGTCAGCGGATACATCCGGTCGTTGACTAGCTGACGCATCACGTCGATCGAGGGGGTGTAGTCCCAGTGGCGCTCGGCGGTGGGGTTCAGCCAGACCATGTGCTCATAGATCTGGCTGACGCGGTCCATCCAGATCGCGCCGGCTTCCTCGTTCCAGTGCTCCACCGAGCCGCCCGGATAGGTGATCTCGTAGGGGCTCATCGTCGCGTCGCCGACGAAGATCACCTTGTAGTCGCTGGAGTACTTGTGCAGCACGTCCCAGGTGTTGATCTTCTCGGAATGCCGGCGGCGGTTGTCCTTCCACACGCTTTCATAGAGGCAGTTGTGGAAGTAGTAGAACTCCATGTTCTTGAACTCGGACCGCGCGGCCGAGAACAGCTCCTCGCAGACCTTGATGTGGCTGTCCATCGACCCGCCGATGTCGAAGAAGATCAGGACGCTGATCTTGTTGCGGCGTTCCGGGCGCAGGTGGATGTCCAGATATCCCTTCTCCGCGGTGCCGCGGATGGTGTTGTCCATGTCCAGTTCTTCGGCGGCGCCGTCGCGCACCCATTTGCGCAGGCGGCGCAGGGCGACCTTGATGTTGCGGGTGCCGAGCTCGACGGAATCGTCAAGATTCTTGTACTCGCGCTTGTCCCAGACCTTGATCGCCTTGCCGTGGCGGCCCTTGTCCTGGCCGATGCGGATGCCTTCGGGGTGGTAGCCGTTGGCGCCGAACGGCGAGGTGCCGCCGGTGCCGATCATCTTGTTGCCGCCCTCGTGGCGCTCCTTCTGCTCCTTGAGGCGCTCGGCCAGGGCTTCCATCAGCTTGTCGAAGCCGCCCATGGCCTCGATCTGCGCCTTCTCCTCCTCGGTGAGGAACTTCTCGCTGATCTTGCGCAGCCATTCGGCCGGGATGTCGGCCGTGCCGACGCCCTCGATCTTCTCCAGCCCCTTGAAGACGTGGCCGAAGACCTGATCGAACTTGTCGATGTTCTTCTCGTCCTTCACCAGCGCCGAGCGGGACAGGTAGTAGAAGTCGTCCACGCGCCGGTCGATGACCGACTTGTCGAGCGCCTCCATGAGCATGAGATACTCTTTCAGCGTCACCGGGACCTTGGCTTCGCGAAGCTCGGTGAAGAAGCGCATGAACATGGGCGTTTCCCGCGGACGAACGATTGTTTGACCGCAGAGGATGGGGCCGCGTGCACCCAATGTCCAGTGCGCGCGGCCTTGCGCCGCGCCGATCAGCCGCGCCGTTCGCTGTCGAGCATGGCCATCTGCGCAGCGGCGTAGCGCTCGCCCGCGGCGGCCCCCTTAGGCGCTGCGGCCTCCAGGGCGGCGAGGTCCTCGGCCGAAAGGGTCGCCTCCAGGGCGCCGAGTGCCTCGGCCAGTCGGTCGCGCCGGCGTGCGCCGATCAGGGGCACGATGTCGGAGCCCTGCGCGGCCACCCAGGCGATCGCCGCCTGCGCCACCGTCACGCCGCGGGCCTCGGCGACCCGGCGCATGGCCTCGACCAGGGCGAGGTTGCTGTCCAGGTTCTCGCCCTGGAAGCGGGGGGCCATGCCGCGGAAATCGCCCCGCACGTTGCGCTCCGCCGACCAGTGGCCGCTGATCAGCCCGCGGGAGAGGACGCCGTAGGCGGTGATCCCGACGCCGAGCTCGCGGCAGAGCGGGAGGATCTCGTCCTCGATCCCGCGGGAGATCAGCGAATACTCGATCTGCAGGTCGGCGATCGGGTGGACGGCGGCGGCCCGGCGGATGGTCTCGGCTCCGACCTCGGAGAGCCCCACGTGTCGGACATAGCCTGCCTTCACTAGGTCGGCGACGGCGCCGATGGTGTCCTCGATGGGCACGGCCGGATCCAGGCGCGAGGGGCGATAGACGTCGATGTGATCGACGCCAAGCCGCTTGAGCGTATAGGCGCAGGCCGTCTTCACCGCCGAGGGCCGGGCGTCGTAGCCGAGCCAGCCGCCGTCCGGGCCGCGCTGGGCGCCGAACTTGACGCTGAGCACGAAATCGTCGCGCCGCACGCCCTTCAGCCATTCGCCGATCAGCATCTCGTTGTGGCCCATGCCGTAGAAGTCGCCGGTGTCCAGGAGGGTGATCCCGGCCTCGGCGGCGGCGGAGAGCGTGGCCAGGCTCTCGGCCCGGTCGGCGGGGCCATACATGTCGCTCATGCCCATGCAGCCGAGGCCGAAGGCGGAGACGTGGGGGCCGGTGGTTCCAAGCTGGCGGGTGATCATCGCCGGACTCCTTGGGAAGGAAGGGGGAAGGGACGGCCCCTAGATGCGCCCGTGCGGGTCGTGCGATAATCCGGATAGTTTCGAACAGGCTGTGCGGAACTTCGAACAATGCGCGGGCTGAACCTCGACCTGCTGGACGCCTTCGCCGCGGTGGCCCGGCGGCGCAGCTTCCGCGCGGCGGCGGCCGAGCGTGGGGTTTCGCCGTCCACCTTGAGCCAGTCGGTGCGTGACCTGGAGGCGCGGATGGGCGTGCGCCTGCTCAACCGCACCACCCGCAGCGTCGCGCCGACCGAGGCGGGGATGCGGCTGCTGGAGCGGCTCTCGCCGGCGTTCGCCGAAATCGCCTCGGCCGTGGACCAGGCGCAGGCCGCCCAGGGCGAGCCGGCGGGCCTGTTGCGCATCAACGCGCCGGAGCCGGCGGTCGAGCTGGTGCTGGCGCCCCTGATCGCCCGCTTCCTGCAGCACTATCCCAAGGTCCGCCTCGACGTCGTGGGCCAGACCGCGCTGGTCGACATCGTCGCCGAGGGCTTCGACGCGGGCGTGCGTTGGGACGAGAGCCTGGCGCGGGACATGGTCGCCGTGCCGCTGAGCGGACCGCAGCGCTACGTGCTGGCGGCGAGCCCTGCGGCGATCGCCCGCTGGGGCGCGCCCGCCCATCCGAGGGACCTGCTTTCACGCCCCTGCATAAGGGTGAAGTTCCCCAGCGGCTTCATGCCCCCGCTGGAGTTCGAGCGAGGTCCGGAGGTGATCCGGCTGGAGCCGGAGGGCCCGCTCATGTCCAGCAGCCCGCGGCTGATGATCGAGGCGGCGCTCGCCGGGGCTGGCTTCGTCTGCACCTTCGAGGGATATCTGGAGGCGCACCTGGCGTCCGGGCGGCTGGTGCGCCTGCTGGACGAATGGCTGCCGCCGTTTCCCGGGCCGAGGCTCTACTACCCCAGCCGGCGACAGACCCCGCCGGCGCTGCGGGCCTTCATCGACTTCGTCAAGACGGGGTGAGGGGCCGGGCGAGGGGGTGGATCAGCCCGCTTCCAGGGCGCGCAGCTTGCGCCACACCGTCATGCGCGAGACGCCGAGGCGGCGGGCGATCTCCACGGGCCCGACGCCGGCGTCCTGCAGCGCCTTGATCTCCTCGGCGGCCGGGGCGCTGCGGCGGCGGCGGCCCGCCCAGGCGGGCTCGACGGCGGCGACGGCCTGAAGCGCGGCGCGAAGGGCGCGGCCGCAGGCGCCTTCGCTGGAGAGTTCCGGTTCGACCACGAAAAGGGTGGCGCCCCGCTCGTCGAGCCGGTCGATCACTTCAAGGACGCTGCGGGTGGAGTGGGCCAGATGCTCGAGGCGCATGACGACGAGCTGGTCGCCCTCGCCGATGAAGTCGAGGATCGAGGTGAGCACTGCGGATTCGTCCGCCGTCAGCGACGCCGGTTCCTCGGCGCGCACGACGTGGCAGCCGAACGCCTTCAGCGCCGCGGTATCGTCCGCGGACCGCGCGTCGCGCAGACTTACATAGCCGATCCTCAACATCCCACCCGTCGCTCTCAAGCTACTGCGATGATTGTCCTCAAGGTCCCAAAACGGACATCGTTCGTCAAAGCGTGACGCGTTAAATCTCTGCAATAATTTTCTGTGACTACGTATCGAACAGCGGAATCAGGGGGCAGCAGGCGCCGCTTCTGACAGGCTTGTCAGAAAAACTATGCCCTTCGCCTGCATAGGATGAACTCGTGGTCGACCACGCGGCCAACGGGAAATCCGTACTCTCCCACCTTCTCGAACCCGGCGCGGCCGTAGAACCGCTGGGCGCCGTGATTCTGCGACCAGACGCCGATCCACAATGTCCGTGGTCCCTCACGTTCCAGCCAGGCCATGACCTCCTCGAAGAGCCGACGTCCAAGGCCCCCGTTCTGCCAGGGCTTGAGCAGGTAGAGGCGCTCCAGCTCGCCGCACTGCGGCGTCACCTGCGGGTGCGGCAGCTTGCAGGGGCCGGCGAGGGCGTGGCCCACAGCCTGGCCGCCCGCCTCCACCAGCCAGGCGGCCTTGGCCGGATCGGCCAGGTCCGCGGCGGTGCGCTGCGGCCCGTAGGCGTCGGCCAGGAAGCTCGCCAGGTCATCGGGCGGATAGAGATGGCCGAAGGTCTCGACGAAGGTCCGGCGGCCGATTTCGGACAGGCGGTCGGCGTCGGCGGAGGTGGCGCGGCGAATGGTCGGCTGGTTCATGAGCTTAAGGCGTTCGGATCGGGACGTTCAGGGTCTAGACTGATGCGATGGACATCGCCCTCTACACCCACGCCGACATGTACGACCATCGGCCGGGGGCCGACCATCCGGAGCGGCCGGAACGCCTGGCCGCCGTGATGGAGGCGCTCGGCGAGGCTTCGGACCTGGACCTGGACATGCGCGAGGCGCCGCTGGTCGAGACCGCCGACCTCCTGCGCGTGCATGACGAGGCCTATGTCCAGACGATCCTGAAGCTGGCGCCGGCCAGCGGCCTGCTTCGCCTGGACGATGATACGGCCATGTCGCCGGGAAGCCTGACGGCGGCGCGGCGGGCGGCCGGCGCCGTGGCCCTGGCCGTGCGCGACGTCGCCGCCGGCCAGGCCGAACGCGCGTTCTGCGCCGTGCGCCCGCCGGGACACCACGCCGAGCCCGGCACGCCGATGGGCTTCTGCATCTTCTCCAACGTGGCGATGGGCGCGAAGATCGCCCAGTCGGCTGGCCTGGCGAGGGTGGCGGTGGTGGATTTCGACGTCCACCACGGCAACGGCACCCAGGCGATCTTCGCCGGAAAGCCGGGCCTGTTTTTCGCCTCCATGCACCAGTGGCCGATGTGGCCCGGCACCGGCCACCCGGGGGAACAGGCCGGCGGCAACATCGCCAACGCGGTGGTTCCCCCCGGCGCGTCACCGGCGATGTGGCGCAAGGGATTCGAGGGCCTGCTGGACCGGGTCGACGCCTTCGCCCCGGATCTGATCATCATCTCGGCCGGCTTCGACGCCCACGCGCGCGATCCGCTGGGGGGCTACGAGGGCCAGAGCCTGGAGGAGGACGACTTCGCCTGGGCCACCCGGGCCATCGTCGAGATCGCCCGCGGCCGCTCGCATGGCCGGGTTGTCTCCTCGCTCGAGGGCGGATACGACCTGCAGGCCCTGGGCCGCTCGGCGGTCGCGCACGTTCGGGCCTTGCAGGAGGGGTGATGAGGCTTGGTGAAGCGCGCGCCGTGCGGCTCCTCGCCCGTGGATGACATGGCCGACGCATTGACCGCAGATCCGCCTGTCGTCACGGCTGCGCGCCCCGGGGCGATCGTCCTGGCGCGGCACGGCGAGCCTGCGATCTCACGCAAGGTCAAGCTGACCGCCGAGGGCTACCGGCTGTTCTGGGCGCGCTACGAAGCCCTGGGCATCCGCGCCGGCCAGACGCCGCCCGAAGACCTGAAGGCGTGCGTGGCGGCCGCCGGGACGGTGATCGCCTCTACGCGCCTGCGTTCGATCGAGACGGCCGAGGCGGTGGTCTGCGGTCGGGCTTTTGCGCGCGACCCCCTGTTCATCGAGGCGCCCCTGCCGCCGCCGGACCTGCCGCGCTGGATCAAGCTGCCGCCGTCGATCTGGGGGTTCCTGGCGCGGGTGTGGTGGTGGCTGTTCAACCATCACGAAGGCGGCGAGACGCGGGACGAGGCCCGGGCCAGGGCCGAACAGGCCGCCGCCCTGCTGACCGACCTCACCGCCTCGGGCGAGGACGTGGTGGTGCTGGCGCACGGCTTCTTCAACTATATGGTCGGCCGGGCCCTGAAGCGCCGCGGCTGGCGGCTGACGGCGAGCCAGGGCTACAAGTACTGGTCCTGTCGGCGCTTCGAGCGGATTTGACGCGCGCTCGCGCCTCGCCCGTTGCGACCCCGCACAGCCGCCTCTAGGTTTCACCCTTTCCTGCGAGGAGCATCATGGCCGAAGCCGCCGAGATCGAGACGCTGTCGTTCGAAGCGGCGCTCGCCGAACTGGAGCAGATCGTCGGCAAGCTCGAGAGCGGACAGGCGCCGCTTGAGGATTCCATCCGCCTCTATGCGCGCGGCGCGGAACTGAAGGCCCATTGCGAGAAGCGCCTGGAGGCCGCGCGCCTGCAGGTGGAGAAGATCGTCAAGGGCGCGTCCGGCGGTCTTGGGGTCGAGCCGGCCGAGTTCAGCTGATGAGCGCGCTGGCCTCCCGTCTGGCCGAGGCGGCCGACCTGGTCACCGTGGCGCTGGACGAGCTGCTGCCCAGGGCCGACGGGCCCGAGGCGCGATTGACCGAGGCGATGCGCTACGCCGCGCTCGGGCCCGGCAAGCGCCTGCGCCCCTTCTTCGCCATCGAGACCGGCAAGATGTTCGACCTGGACGACAGGCCGGTGCTGCGCGCCGCCTGCGCCCTGGAGTGCATCCAGGCCTACAGCCTGATCCACGACGATCTGCCGTGCATGGATGACGACGACATGCGCCGGGGCCGGCCCACCGTGCACAAGGCCTACGACGAGATGACGGCCGTGCTCGCCGGCGACGCCCTGCAGACCGTCGCCTTCGAGATCCTGGCCCATCCCGACACCCACGCCGACGGAGCGGTCCGGGCCCAGATGGTGCTGCGGCTGGCCCAGGCCTCCGGCGCCAGGGGCATGTGCGGCGGCCAGATGATCGACATGCTCGGCGTGCGCGACGACCTTGGCGCGGTGGCCCGCATGCAGCGGATGAAGACCGGCGCCCTGATCGCCTGCGCCTTCGAACTGCCGCTGGTGATGGCGCACATGGACGAGGACGACCGGGAGCACCACGCCCTGATGGCGTTCGCCCAGGACCTGGGCCTGGCCTACCAGATCGTCGACGACCTCCTGGACCTGGAGGGCGACGCCGCCGAGCTGGGCAAGAAGGCCGGCAAGGACGCGGCCATGGGCAAGGCGAATTACGTGACCCTGCTGGGCGCCGAGGCCGCGCGCGAACGCTTGAATCTGCTCAAGGAACAGACCAAGGCCCATCTCGACCCGTTCGGTCCGCGAGCCGAATTCCTGAGGGCCGCCGTCGATTTCGTGCTAGAGCGCCGAAACTGAATCTCCCGATCGCCACTTGCGTCTTTCATGCCCCCAGTCACGCCCCTGCTCGACAAGATCCATTCGCCCGCCGACATCCGCCGGTTGCACCAGGGCGAACTGCGCCAGCTCGCCGACGAGCTGAGGGCCGAAACCATCGATGCGGTGTCCACCACCGGCGGCCACCTGGGCGCGGGCCTGGGCGTGGTCGAGCTGACCGTGGCGCTGCACTTTGTGTTCGACACGCCCGAGGACATCCTGATCTGGGATGTCGGACACCAGGCCTATCCGCACAAGATCCTGACCGGGCGGCGCGATCGCATCCGCACCTTGCGCCAGGGCGGGGGCCTGTCCGGCTTCACCAAGCGGGCGGAGAGCGAATACGACCCGTTCGGGGCGGCTCACGCCTCGACCTCGATCTCCGCGGCCCTGGGCTTCTGCGTGGCCCGCGACCTGGAGGGCCGCGACAACCGGGTGGTGGCGGTGATCGGCGACGGCTCGATGAGCGCCGGCATGGCCTATGAGGCGATGAACAACGCCTACGGCGCCACCAAGCAGCTCACCGTCATCCTCAACGACAACGACATGTCGATCGCCCCGCCGGTGGGCGGGATGAGCGCCTACATGGCCCGGCTGGTGTCCGGCGGCGGCTACCAGACCCTGCGCAACATCGGCAAGTCGATGGCCAAGGCCTTCCCCAAGCCGCTGCAGGTGGCCGCGCGCAAGGCCGAGGAATACGCCCGGGGCATGGTCACCGGCGGCACCTTCTTCGAGGAGCTCGGCTTCTACTACGTCGGGCCGATCGACGGCCACGACCTGGACGCCCTGGTCCCGGTGCTGAAGAACGCCCACGAGATCACCGACCGGCCGGTGCTGGTCCACGTCGTCACCCAGAAGGGCAAGGGTTACGGCCCCGCCGAAAAGGCCGAGGACAAGTACCACGGCGTCGTCAAGTTCGATGTGGTCACCGGCCAGCAGGCCAAGGCCCCGGCCAAGGCGCCGCAGTACACCAAGGTCTTCGCCCAGGAGCTGGTCCGCCAGGCCGAGCGCGACGAGCGGATCGTCGCGGTGACCGCGGCCATGCCCTCGGGCACCGGACTGGACGTCTTCGGCAAGCGTTTCCCGGAACGCACCTTCGACGTGGGCATCGCCGAGCAGCATGCGGTGACCTTCGCCGCGGGCCTGGCCGCCGACGGCATGAAGCCGTTCTGCGCGATCTATTCGACCTTCCTGCAGCGCGGCTACGACCAGGTGGTGCACGACGTGGCCATCCAGGGCCTGCCGGTGCGCTTCGCCATCGACCGGGCCGGCCTGGTCGGCGCGGACGGGCCGACCCACGCCGGCTCCTTTGACATCGGTTTCATGGGCGCCCTGCCGGGCATGGTGGTGATGGCCGCCGCCGACGAGGCCGAGCTCGCCCGGATGGTGGCGACCGCGGCGGCGATCGACGACCGCCCCTCGGCCTTCCGCTATCCGCGCGGGGACGGCGTCGGCGTGCCGATTCCGGAGCTCTCCGCGCCGCTGGAGATCGGCAAGGGGCGGATCCTGCGCGAGGGCTCGACCGTCGCCATCCTCTCGCTCGGCACGCGCCTGGGCGAAAGCCTGAAGGCCGCCGACCTGCTGGCCGCCCGGGGCTTCTCGGCGACCGTCGCCGACGCCCGTTTCGCCAAGCCGCTGGACCTGGACCTGCTTCTGCGGCTCGCCCGCGAGCACGAGGCCCTGATCACCGTCGAAGAGGGGGCGATGGGCGGCTTCGGCGCCTTCGCCCTGCAGGCCCTGGCCCAGCACGGCGCCCTGGACCGCGGGCTGAAGGTGCGCACCCTGGTGCTGCCCGACATCTTCCAGGACCAGGACAAGCCCGAGGCGATGTACGCGCAGGCCGGGCTGGACGCCGACGGCATTCTGCGGGCCGCGCTCTCGGCCCTGGGGCTCAGCAACGTGGACGTGGCCGGCCGCCGCGCCTGAGGCGGCCTATCCGCAGTAGCCCAGGAACCGGCCGATCAGGCTCTTCCGGGCGGGGGGCGGCTCGACCGCCGAGCCCAGCGACTCCAGCCGCAGGACGGCGCTCTTGCGCCAGGCCGCCAGCACAGGGGCGCGGTCGGAGACCTCCACACTGACAGTGGAGCCGCCTGCTGGGCTCGGTCGCGCCTGGCCGCGCAGGGTCGTGCGCTCCGGTCCGGACACGACGGCGACGCTGACCGCCCACGGCGCGGGACGGCCGATGCGGTCGATCCAGACCTCGCCGCGGCGGCCGGAGGCCAGATTCTCCGGGGCCTCGAAGGACGCGGCGATCTGGCCGGTGTTCTTGCGGCAGCTCAGGGCCAGGATCGGCCGCCCGTCGGGACCGGCGTGGATCAGGTGGGCCACGTCGAGCGGCGCCTTGGGAATCTCCAGGGTCCAGCCGCCCGGCGTCTGGCCGGCCGCGGGGGCGGCCAGGGCCAGGGCGAGGCCGGCGGCGATGGCGACGGTCTTCATAGGGTCAAGCTAGCACGGGGCCCGGCGCGGTCTCCACCCGCCGCATCAGAACGGCGAGAAGCGCTCCACCAGGGACTGGCCGGCGGGAACCTTCTGCACCCGGCTGATGTCGCCGCGGCCGCCGTAGCTGATGCGGGCCTCGGCGATCTGGGTGTGCTTGATGGTGTTGGCCGAGGAGATGTCCTCGGGCCGCACGATGCCGGCGACCGTGAGCTGGCGCAGCTCTGCGTTGGTGCGCACCTCCTGGGTGCCCTGGATGACCATGTTGCCGTTTGGCAGGACGGCGGTGACCACCGCGGCGATCGTCAGGCTGATCTTTTCCGACCGCGTCACCGAGCCGGCGCCGGAGTTGGAGCTGGACGAGCCGGTGTTCACCGCATTGGCCGGATCGAAGCCGCCCGGCAGGAATTTCCCGAGGCTCGATTCCAGGCCGAGGAAGTTGTTCACGCCCGCCTGGGAGCTGGCGGTGCGGCTGGAGGTGGAGTTGTTCGAGGTCTTGGCGCTGTCGTCGATGTCGATCTGCACCGTGAGGATGTCGCCCACGCGGCCGGCGCGCTGGTCGATGAAGAAGGCGCGCGCGCCCGTGCGCCAGAGGGAGTTGGCCGAGGCCGGCTGCGGCGACGGCTCGCGCGCCGAGGCCAGGGGCATGACCTCCTGGCTCTGCGGCACGAGGGCGGCGGGATAGCCGACCGGCGTCAGGTCGGGACCGCGGACCGCCTCCTGGACGGTGGAGCAGGCGGCGAGCGGGGCGAAGATCAGGGCGAGGGCGAGCGTACGGCGCATGGACTGCGGACCTTGTCTAGCGAAGCGCATAGCGGGTGGGGGAGGCCTTGAGCTGATCGGCGGCCGGGCCGACGATGGCTTGACCGGGGCCGACCGCGACGGCCTGGAGGATCTTCTTGGAGGCGGTGTTCTGCACCGTCAGCGTCTCGCCCACGCCGGCGGCGGCCATGGCCTTGGCCTGCAGGGCGAGCGAGATTCCCTCGTTCTCGTAGACCACGGTGATCATCTCCCCGGCCTTGATCACCTGGGGAGCGGAGACGTCGCGGGCGGCGACGGCCGCTCCGGCGCGAAGGGGACGGCGGGCGGCCATGCCGATCACCTGGTCGGCGTCGGCGGGCGCGTCGGCCGGCGCGGCGGCGGCCTTGCCCCAGACTAGATCCTGCGGCTGGACGATCTCGCCGGCCGACAGGTTGCGGGCGTAGGTGAGCACCTCGACATTGCCGCGGGCGGCCGCGGCCGCCGGAGCAGCCCCAGCGCCCGCCGGCCCGCCGGAGCCCGCGGCGGAGACGACGATGGTGGTCAGGCCCTCGGCGTTCGCCCAGTCGAGGCCGGAGCGGGCGGCGGCCAGCTGCACGGCGCGGGCGTTGAGGATGGCCGCGCGGCCATTGCGGGCCGCCACGGGAACGTTGGAGGCTTCGCCCGCACCGGTGAAGAGGTCGCCCAGGGTGATGACGCCGTCGGCGTCCGAGGCGTTGGGGCGCAGGGTCACCGGCTGGCCGGCGATGGCCGGGCCGGCGGCGAAGGCGGCGACCGCGAGGGTGAGGAGGAGGCGCTTCATCTTACGACTTCACGTTGTTGGCGGCCTGCAGCATCTCGTCGGAGGCCGAGATCACCTTGGCGTTCATCTCGTAGGCGCGCTGGGCCACGATCAGGGCGGTGATTTCGCTGACCGCATCCACGTTCGAGGCCTCGGTGTAGTACTGGGTCAGGCTGCCGAAGCCGACCGAGCCCGGGGTGCCGACGGTGGCCGGGCCGGAGGCGCCGGTCTCCTTCAGCAGGTTGTCGCCGATGGCTTCCAGGCCGGCCTCGTTGACGAAGGTCGCCAGTTCGAACTGGCCGACGATGTCCGCCTCGGTCTGGCCGTCGCGCACCGCCTGGACCTGGCCGCTGGGCGAGATCACCACCGAGACCGCGTCGGCCGGGACGGTGATGGCCGGCTCGATCAGGTAGCCGTCCTCGGTGACGAGCTGGCCCTGGTCGTTGACCGACAGGTTGCCGGCGCGGGTGTAGGCGGTCTCGCCCGAAGGCAGCAGAACCTGCAGGAAGCCGCGGCCCTGGATGGCCACGTCGTACTGGTTTTCCGTCTTGGTGAGCGAGCCCTGCTCGTTGATGCGGTAGACCGAGCCGGCCTTCACGCCGCCGCCGATCTGCACGCCGGTGGGCACGATGTTGCCCTGGTCGGACGACTGGGCGCCCGCGCGCTCCAGCGTCTGGTAGAGCAGGTCCTGGAACTCCGCCCGCTGGCGCTTGTAGCCGACGGTGTTCATGTTGGCGATGTTGTTCGAGATGACCTCGACGTTCAGCTGCTGGGCGGCCATGCCCGTGGCGGCGGTGCGAAGAGACTGCATCGGGGGCGTTCCCTTAGTTCACGCGGCCCAGCCGCTCGATCGAGCGGCGGGAGAGTTCTGCGGTTGAATCCATCATCTTCGTCACCCGCTCGTAGGCGCGGGTGACCTCGATCATCCGGGTGATCTCGAGCACCGGATTGACGTTGGAGCTCTCCAGCATGCCCTGGTGGATCACCGCGTCGGGCTGCGGGGCGGGCTGGAGGTTGGAGGTGTTGCGGTAGAGGTTGCCGCCGTCCTTGCGCAGGACCGACAGCTCGGCGAACTCGACCACGCCGATCTTGCCGATGCGCTCGGTCCCTTGGCTGACGACCCCGTCCTTGGAAATGGTGACCGGGCCCTTCTCGGGATCGATCACGATCTCCCCGCCGCCCTCGCCGGCCAGGGGATCGCCGTCCTCGGTGACGAGGCGGCCGGTCGGGTCCATCCGGAAGCGGCCGTCGCGGGTGTAGCGCTCGCCCTCGGCGGTGTTGACGGTGAAGAAGCCGTCGCCCTCGATGCCAAGGTCGAAGGTCCCGCCGGTGGTGCGCAGGGTGCCCTGGCCGAAGTTGCGGGCCACGCCGTCGTCCAGAACGAACTTCACCGGCCGCGGGCCCGGCGCGGTGTTCGCCGGGTTCTTCGGCTCGGTGCGGGCCATCAGCGACTCGACCTTGAAGCCGGCCGTATCGGCGTTGGCGATGTTGTTCGCCACGATGTCCATCTCGCGCCGAAGCACCATCTGGCGCGACAGTCCGACGAAGAGGGCGTTGTCCATCCGGCCGGCCCCTGAAATCCCTAACTGCGACAGAATCGTCGTGGATTTCCCTGCAAGCTTCGGGCCAGAAAAATAGCTAAATAAAATCAGCAGTTAATAAAGTTAACGGCAGCCCGGCGGCGGATTTTGCCGGGCAGGGTTAGCCCCCGTTAAGAAGCGTTAAAAACCGATCCTTAACCAAGCACGCGGCAATGGGGAGGAGGCTAGAGTCTAAGGAATCGCGCGCGTGTCGAAGGACAAGGTCAAGGAAGCCCCCGCCGAGGGCGCCGAGGACGGCGAAGGCGAGGAAGGGGCCGGCAAGAAGAAGCTGCCGCTGAAGCTGATGATCATCGCCGGCGCGGCGGCGGTCGTGGTGCTGGGGGGCGGCGGCACGGCGGCGTTCCTGTTCCTCAAGCCCAAGCCGGCGGCCGAGGGCGAGAAGGCGGCCGACCACGGAAAGAAGAAGGAAAAGAAGAAGGAAGAGAAGGGCGGCCACGGCGGCGGCAAGGAGGGCGGCGAGACCCTGGGCCAGGTGCGCGAGGGCCCTGACGGGGTGGTGTTCTACACCTTGCCTGACATCGTCGTGAACATGCAGACCGCCGACGGCAAGGCCACCTTCCTGAAGCTGAAGCTGACCCTGGAGCTGCCGGACGAACACCTGACCGAGGAGCTGGAGCCGAATCTGCCCAGGCTGCAGGACATGTTCCAGACCTTCCTGCGCGAGCTGCGGCCCGAGGACCTCTCCGGCAGCCAGGGCAGCTACCAGCTTCGCATGGAGATCCTGCGGCGCGTGAACCTGGTGATCGCCCCGTCCAAGGTCAACGCGGTGCTCATCGAGGAGATGCTGATCAACTAGGCCCCGGTACGGGCCTGGCGGCTTGCACGCATGAACGACGAACTCGATCAAGCCACGGAAGATCAGGTCGCCAAGCTGGCGGCGGCGGGCGGCTGGGACCCGGCCGAGCCCGACGCCGAGGCGCTGATCGGTTCGGAGCGGATCCTGAACCAGGACGAGATCGACAGCCTGCTGGGCTTCGACCTCACCGACGACGAGGCCGCCGAGCGCACCGGCATCCGGGCGATCATCAACTCGGCGCTGGTCTCGTACGAACGCCTGCCGATGCTGGAGATCGTCTTCGACCGCCTGGTGCGGTTGATGACGACTTCCCTGCGCAACTTCACCTCGGACAACGTCGAGGTCAGCCTCGACAACATCTCGTCGATCCGCTTCGGCGACTATCTGAACTCGATCCCGCTGCCGGCCATCCTGTCGGTGTTCCGGGCCGAGCAGCTCGACAACTACGGCCTGCTGACGGTCGACTCAAACCTGATCTACTCGATCGTCGACGTGCTGCTGGGCGGGCGTCGCGGCACCGCGGCCATGCGCATCGAGGGCCGCCCCTACACCACCATCGAGCGGGTGCTGGTGCAGCGGATGGTCGAGGTGGTGCTGGCCGACGCCAAGGCCGCCTTCGAGCCGCTGACGCCGGTGACCTTCACCCTGGACCGGCTGGAGACCAATCCCCGCTTCGCAGCCATCGCCCGGCCGGCGAACGCAGCGATCCTGGTGAAGCTGCGCATCGACATGGAGGACCGTGGCGGGCGCATCGAGCTCCTGCTGCCGTACGCGACCCTCGAGCCCATCCGCAAGATGCTGCTGCAGCAGTTCATGGGCGAGAAGTTCGGCCGGGACAACATCTGGGAAGGCCACCTGGCCACCGAGCTCTGGACCACCCAGGTCGAGGTGCGCGCCGTCCTGGACGAGCTGCAGATGCGGCTCGAGGACGTGCTGAACTTCAAGGTCGGGGACACGGTGATGCTGAACGCCACCCCCGACAGCCTGGTGCAGCTTCGTTCCGGCCAGGTGCCCCTGACCCACGGCCGCATGGGCCGGCGCAACCACCACATCGCCGTTCGCGTGGAGGCGCCCCTGTCGCCCGCGGCGCGCAAAGCCGTCCAGAGGATGAAATGAGCGCCATCGCCATCGGCCTGAACCTGCTGCTGGCCGTGCTGCTGGCTGCGGCCCTGTTCATGGGCTGGCGGCTGAACGTGCGGCTGAAGGCGCTGCGCTCCAGCCAGGACGGCTTCGCCCGGGCGGTCGGCGAGCTCAACGCGGCGGCCCAGCGGGCCGAGCGCGGCCTGGCTGAGCTGCGCGCCGCCAGCGAGGAGGCCAGCGAGCTCCTGGGCGACCGGGTCGAAAAGGCCCGGGCTCTTGCCCAGCGGCTGGAGCGGCTGGTCGAGTCCGCGCCCCAGGGCGGCCCCACCGACGCCGACGAGCGCCGGGCCGAGCGCCTGGGCGCCCTGATCGCCGCCGCCCGCGAGCCGCGCGCGCGGCCCGAACCGCCTGAACGTCCCGCCGAACGCGCCGCCGAGCGGCGCGAGCCGCCGGCCCTGCGCCGGGCGTCGCGGCTGGACGACGACCTCTTCGACGAGCCCGAGCCGCTCGTCCTTGGCCGCAGAGACCGCTCATGAGCCAGATCCCGCGCATCCTGCCCCTCGTGGGCGTCGCCATGGGCGGCGTCCTGGCGATCAACGCCCTGGCCGGCGCCGAAGGGCTGCCCGACCTGATGTCCGGCGCGCGCGCCTTCGCCGAGGAGGCGGCGGCCAAGGCCGCGCCGGAGAAGGGCGGCAAGCCGGCGGAAAAGGCCGAAACGGGCGAGGCCGGTGACGCGGCCGCCGTGCTGCCGCCGGAAAAGCCGGCCAAGCCGCTGGCCCCCGTCTGCGCGCCCACCGCCGCCGAGCTCGCCAAGGAGGCGGGCCTGTCGCCGGCCGAGCTGCAGGTGCTGCAAAGCCTGGGCGCGCGCCGCGGCGTGCTGGACAAGCGCGAGCAGGACCTGGACGTTCAGCTCGCACTGCTGGCCGCGGCCGAGGCCAAGCTGGACGCGAAGGTCAAGACGCTTAACGGCCTTAAGACCGACATCCAGGGGCTGCTGGCCCAGGCCGACGCGCGCGAGGAGGCCGAGCTCGCCCGCATGGTCAAGGTCTACGAGAGCATGAAGCCGAAGGACGCGGCCGCGCGGATCGCCGTGCTGGACGACGCCGTGCGCCTGCCGATCGCGGCGAAGATGAAGGAGCGCGCCCTGTCGGCGGTGCTCGCCGCCATGCCGGCCGACGAGGCCAAGAAGCTGACGGAATCCCTGGCCAAGCGCTACACCGACGCCCAGGGCATGGCCGCCAAAGCCCAGGCCGCCGCCAACGCCGCCGGGGCGGGCGCCGCGCCTGGCCAGAAGGCGGCGGCCGCCCCGCCGGCGGCGGCCCCTGCGGCGCCTCCGGCCAAGGCCGGCTGATCCATGAAGCTGGCGCGGACCCTGCGCTGCGGCGTCGTGGCGATTCTCATCGCCGGACTCGCTGCGCCCGCAGGCATGGCTGCGCCGGCGGCGGGGGAGGCGCAGATCGGCGTCGCGCGGGGCCCCGATTTCGTGCGCCTCGACATCCGTTCCGGCGCGGGGGCCAAGGCGTCCGTCCGGCGCGAGGGCCAGGCCGTGATCCTGGCGTTTCCGCGGGGGGCGGACCCTGACATCGCCCGCCTGCGGGTCGACCCGCCGAAGGGCGTCGCGGCCGTCGACGTCCGCCGGGCCGCCTCGCGCCTGGAGGTGGTGCTGACCCTGGCCGACGGCTACGAGGCCAAGAGCGGCGCGGCGGACGGGACGACCTACGTCAACATCTTCGAGAAGAAGGCCGAGCCCGAGCCCGAGACGATGGCCGCCGCCGAGGCCGAGGCGCCGCCGCCGGCGCCGGTCGAACGGCCCAACCCGACGCCCGCCGGCGGGGTCGTGCGGATGGAGGCCAGGGTCGAGCCGGGCAAGGTGGCGCTGGTGTTCCCCTGGGCGCGGCCCAACGGCGCGGCGGTGTTCCGCCGGGGCGAGGCGGTGTGGGTGGTGTTCGACGCCCCGGCCACCCTGGACGTCAGCCGTGCGCCCCGCGGCCTTCGTCAGTTCAAGAGCCTGAAGGCGTACAAGGGCCCCGACTATTCCGCGGTCCGCATCGAGGCGACGTCCTCAACGCCGGTGTTCGCCGACAGCGAAGGCGCCGCCTGGACCGTGACGCTGGGATCGGCCGCCTCCGGCCGGCAGTCGGCGGTCAAGGTCGAGCGCGCTCCCGGTGGCGGTCCGGCCGCCCTGAGCGCGGCGGTGGCTGGCGTGACCCGGGTGGTGACGGTGGACGATCCCGCCGTGGGCGATCAGTTGACCGTGGCCACGGCCCTCGGCCCGGCCAAGGGCCTGCCCTCCCGGCGCGAATTCGTGCAGATGGCGCTTCTGCCGTCCGCCCAGGGCCTGGCGGTGGAATCCTACACCGGCGACGTCGAGATGACCTGGGCCGGCGATCTCGTCAGCATCGGCCGGCCCAAGGGGCTGACGCTCTCGCCCCAGGCGGCGTTCGCCGAACGCGAGACGTCCGAGCCGGGCGCGCCGCAGCCGGCGGGCCTGCCGGCCCTGATCGACTACGAGAACTGGCCCAAGACGGGTTCGGGAGGGTTCATCGCCCGCTACGACGCGCTCTTGGACGCCGCCGCTGAAGAGGCCGCCAAGGGCCGGGACTCCGGCTACGGCGCCCGGCTGGCCCTCGCCCGGTTCCTGGTGGGCTCTGAGCTCAGCTACGAGGCCATCGGCGTGCTGAACGCCCTGGCCCGCCAGCATCCGGAGGCCATGGAGCTGGCCGAGTTCCGCGGCCTGCGCGGCGTCGCGCGGGTGATGGCGCGGCGCTACAAGGAGGCGGAGGCCGACTTCTCCGCGCCGGTGCTGTCGGACGATCCGTCCAGCGCGCTCTGGCGTTCGTACATCGCGGTCAACGACAACCAGTGGGGCGAGGCGCGCCAGCAGTTCACCGCCGGCGCCGAAGCCTTCAGCCGGTTCTCGCCGGTCTGGAGGGCGAGGTTCGCCCGGGGCGACGCCACCGCCGCCCTGGCGCTGGGCGATCTGGAAGGGGCGACCAAGCGCATCAACGTCGCCCTGATGAGCAAGGTCGAGCCCCGTGAGGAGCTCGCGACCCGGCTCGTCCAGGCCCGCATCCTGGAGGCCCAGGGCCAGCCCGCCTGGGCGCTGCACATCTACAACGCCGTCTCCCGCTCCTCGGCCGAGTTCCTGCAGGCGCCGGCGCTGCTACGGGCCACCGAGCTGCGCTATCAGCGCGGCGAGATCCCCCCGGCCAAGGCCGCCGCCATCTTCGACGGCCTGCGCTATCGCTGGCGCGGCGACGCCACCGAGTTGGAGACCATCCGGGCGTTGGGCAACCTCTACCTGGGCCAGGGCCGCTATCGCGAGGCGCTGGAGACCCTGCGCGCCGCGGGCCAGCGGATGGCCTACATGCCCCAGGCGCTGGACCTGCAGGCGGACCTGAATTCCGCCTTCCGTGGCCTGTTCCTCGACGGCCTGGCCGACGGTCTGGAGCCGATCCAGGCGCTGGCCATGTTCTACGACTTCAAGGACCTGACGCCGCCCGGGGCCGACGGCGACCTGATGGTGCGCAACCTCGCCCGTCGCCTGGTGGACGTCGACCTCCTGCCCCAGGCCGCCGAGCTCCTGCGCTACCAGGTGGACAACCGCCTCGACGGGGTGCCCCGCGCCCAGGTGGCCACGGACCTGGCGCTGATCTATCTGATGGACCGCAAGCCCGAGAAGGCGCTGCAGGCGATCAACGGCTCGCGCACCACCATCCTGCCCACCCAGCTCAACGCCGAGCGGCGGCTGATCGAGGCCCGCGCCCTGATGGGCCTCAATCGCCTGGACTTCGCCCTGGAGGTCCTGGGCAAGGACAACTCCGCCGAGGCCCAGGACCTGCGGGCCGAGATCGCCTGGAAGCAGAAGGACTGGCCGGCGGCGGGCGCGCAGTTCGAGAAGACCCTCGGCGAACGCTGGAAGAAGCCGGACCCGCTGAGCGCCGACGAGGAGGCCAAGCTGCTGCGGGCAGGCGTCAGCTATAGCTTGGCCGGCGACGAGGCCGCTCTGGCGCGGCTGGAGCAGCGCTACCAGGGCTTCTACGGCCAGGCGAACAATCCCGAGGCGCTGAAGGTGGCGCTGACCGGGGTGTCGACCGAGCGTCTCAGCGTCTCCGACTTCAGCCGCTCGGCGGCCAACAACGAGGCCTTCTCGGGCTGGGTGGAAAAGATGAAGAAACGCTTCCGCGAAAAGCCCGCGCCGGTCGGCGCGCCGACCCCGAAGACCGCCGCGGGGGCCGCGCCCGCCAAGCCGGCGGCGCCGGCGGCGCCTGCGCCCGCCACCCGCCAGGCCGCCGCCGCCCCGCCGGCCAAGAGCGGGTGAGGGGCGCGGCTTAGTCCGCGACCGCGGTCAAGGTCTGTTCCGTGCGGAGCACGACGGCGGCGACGTGGTCCGTCACGGTCGCGCGAACGCGGTAGGGACCCAGGGGGTCCTTGTCTTCGACCTTCAGGCCCAGGCCGCCCACGGACAACTGAAGGGCGCCTTTCGGCGGCGCCTTGCGGCCCACCCAGACTTCAGCGCCTTTCGCCTTGTGATAGAGCCTGCCATTGGGAGCGGTGACCTCGAAATCCGCGGTCACCTTGCAGTTGCCCGACGCGTCCGGCTTGCATCCCTGGAAGATGATGAAGGTGACGATCGGCTGATTGCGCCGGACCCTGGTGGCGTTCGTGACAGCGACGCCTGGCGTCGGTTTCGCCCATTCGACGAACAGGCGTTGCGGATCGGTCGTGGCGATCTGCAAGACGCCGAAGGTCCCGGCGCGGGCGACGTTCCGCTCCGGCGCCTTCGCCGAGGCGGCGGGCCGCCCGGGCTGGGCCGTATAGCCAGAGACGGCCGCGACAGAAAGCGCCACGACGAGCCAAAGCGCCTTGGCGCTCCTGAATGTCCTCAAAGCCATGAGTTCTCCCCAGCACGCCTGACCATGCCCCGGGCCGATCGGCGAGACAGCCTTCAGTGGCGTCGCGCGCCGTCTGCAGCTTCGTGCGGAAGGTGGGGGAAGCGCCTCACCCATGCCGGGCGCAGGCCATGGACGGGCCATGCGCCGCGATCTTGCGCGGCAGGCCCGGCTAGCCGGCGCCCGCCCCGCGCTGGAAGCTCTCCACCAGGCTTCCGGCGACGAGCCGCCAGCCGTCCACCAGAACGAAGAAGATCAGCTTGAAGGGCAGGGACACCACCACCGGCGGCAGCATCATCATGCCCATGCTCATCAGCACGCTGGCCACCACCAGGTCGATCACCAGGAAGGGGATGAACAGGAGGAAGCCGATCTCGAAGGCGCGCTTGAGCTCGGAGATCATGAAGGCCGGCGTGACCACGCGCAGGGGCAGCTCCTCGGCCGTCGCCGGCCGCTCGACACGCGACAGGCGCACGAACAGCGCCAGGTCCTCCCGGTCCACCTGGCTGAGCATGAAGGTCTTCACCGGGGCGCCGGCCGCCTCGAAGGCCTGGGGCAGCTCCATCTGCTGGTCCAGCAGCGGGCGGATCCCCTCGTCGTAGGAGCGCTGGAAGGTCGGACCCATGACGATCGCCGTGAGGAACAGCGCCAGGCTGATGATCACCGCGTTGGGCGGGCTCTGTTGCAGGCCCAGGGCGGTGCGCAGCATCGAGAGCACCACCACCATCCGCACGAACGAGGTGGTCATGATCACGATGGAGGGCGCCAGCGACAGCACCGTCAGCAGGCCGACCAGTTGCACGACGCGCTCGGTGAGGCCCGCGCCGGTGCCCAGGTCGATGTTCACCGCCTGGGCGAGGGCGGCGGCGGGAAAGAGCAGGCCGGCCAGGGCGGCGAGGACGGACAGGGCGGCGGCGCGGCGCCAGTCCTCGGGCCTCAGGGCGCCGACGGCGGAAAGGAGGGCGCGCATCAGTGCAGCTCGCGGTCGGAGACGGGGGAAATGGTCGGCGGCGGCGGCGGGGAGATCACCCTTCCTTCGCCGAGGAGAAGCAATTGTTCCTCGCCGTCGCAGGAGACCAGCACCAGCCTGCGGGCCGGATCCAGGACGAGGGTTTCGACGACCGTCAGGCGGCGGGCCTTGCGCTCGCGGGTGAAGCGGGCGAGGGCGTCCGGCCCGAAGCGGCGAAGCGCCACCGCGCCCAGCCCCACGAGCCCAAGGGTCAGCAGCAGGGCGAAGACGGCGCGGGCGAACTCGGACAGGTCCATCGGAGGCGATCGGCAGGCGCGGCGGCGGACGCCGACGCTGGCCGCAGGGTGTGCGCCAAGGGTCTTAAGACGCAGTTAACCCTGTTTGTTCACCATGTTTCGCATGAACCTGGCGGACATCCCCCTGTTCTCGATGCTGCGCAACCGCCTGGGCTACCTGGGCGACCGGCAGCGCGTGATCGCCGAGAACATCGCCAATTCCGACACCCCGCTCTACACGCCCAAGGACCTCAAGCCGTTCAGCTTCCAGGCGTCGGTCGAGGCGGTGCAGATGTCGGCGGCCAGCGCGCCGGCGCGGACCCAGGCGGGCCACATGGCCGGCACCGTCAGCAAGACGAACTCGGGCTTCCGGCCCATGCGCAAGAAGGATTCGGAGACCACGCTCGACGGCAACTCCGTCGTGCTCGAGGAAGAGACCATCAAGATGGCCGACGCGCGGATGAACTATGACGCGGCTATCAGCTTCTATCAGAAATCGCTCGGCCTCCTGCGGATGGCCGCCCGCGCGCCGGGCAAGTGACCGGACCGCTCATTCCAGGGGGAGCGCGCTAGATGCCCGACATCAAGACGCCCGCGGCCAACGCCACCATGTCGGTGGCCAGCACCGCCCTTCGCGCCCAGCAGGCGCGCATGCGGATCATCGCCGAGAACCTGGCCAACGCGAACTCCATTTCGCGCACGCCCGGCGGCGAGCCCTATCGCCGCCAGATCCCGGTCTTCGCCCCGGTGAAGATCGACGGGGCCGAGGGGGTGCAGATGGCCAAGGTCGAGGCCGACCAGAGCGACTTCAAGGTCGACTACGAGCCTGGCCACCCGAGCGCCGACGCCCAGGGCTATGTGAAACTGCCCAACGTCGATCCCCTGGTCGAAGCGCTCGACATGCGCGAGGCGCAGCGCGCCTACGAGGCGAACCTAAACGTGATCGAGACGACGCGCGCCATGCAGATGCGCACGCTCGATCTCCTGAAGAAATAGGGGCTTAAGCCATGGTCTCCCCGCTCGCCGCCGCAAAGGCCTACGCGGTCACCCAGGGCCAGGGTCTGTCCGACCTGGGCGGCGCCAAGGCCGCATCCGGCGCCGACTTCGGCGACATGGTCAAGTCGGCCATGACCGAGGTGATGCACAACACCAAGACCGCCGAGACCCAGATCGCACGGCAGGTGCAGGGCAAGGCCGAGCTGATCGACGTGGTGACGGCGATTTCGGCGGCCGAGGCCAGCCTGGAGACGGTGATGGCGGTGCGCGACCAGGTGATCCAAGCCTATCAGGAGATCATGCGGATGCCGATCTAGGCGTCCGCGCGCCGCGTCCATTTGGCTCGCCTCCATCCGGCGGCTCGCGCCTGCGACTCATGCGATGGCGGACCGCTGGAATTTAAGCCCAATGTTGCGAGTAAGAGGCGCGCTCGTCGCCGCGATCCTGTCGTTGTCGCTGATCGGCCCCGCCTCCCGGGCCGGCGAAGCCGTGAGCCGCGATCCGATGACGCTCGCCCAGGCGGTGGAGACGCGCGCTGCGGCCACCAGCTTCGCTCAGCTTGAAACCTTTGGCGAAGCGGCTTCGAAGCGCAGCGACCGCGAGGGGCTGAACCGGCTCTACCACGTGGCCTGGATCCTCTTGAACCAGGGCGAGTTCGAGAAGGCGCAGGCGTGGAACGGACGCCTCGAGGCCGCCGCCCGCGCACAGGGGGACCAGCGCTACCTGGAGATCGCCCGGCTCAACGCCCTGACCATCCGCTACGACAGCGGCGATACGGCGGCCGCCAGGGAAATGGCCCGCATCGCCGACACGGCGCAGGATTGGTTCGTCAAGGCGCACGCCACCCGGCTGACCGCCTTGGCCCTGATGGACGAAGACCGCATCGGCGACGGCCTAAGGCTTCTGAGCGAGGCGGACGCCGAGGTTCCGGAGAACGCGCCGTTCGCGGCCACGGCCAGGGCCGGGCTGTGGGAGATGGTCGGCATCGGCCTGATGAAGCTGAACGATATCGACGGGGCGACCACCGCCTTCGGCCGCTTCGAGATCGACCACGCCAATCCCGACTATCCGCGGCCCGACTTTGACAGCCTCTACAACCTGACGCGGCTGTCGGTGCAGGTGGGCGACCTGGCGCTGGCCCAAAGGCTCTATGAGGCGCACCACCGGCTGGCGCAGCGAGCGAACATCGAGAGCCTGTCGGTGTACGACGCCAACCTCTGCGCCATGGTGGCTCAGGCACGCCAGGCGCCGCGGGAGGTCCTGGCGTGCCTGGCGCCCTTCGGCCCGGACCTCGGCCCCGCCGAGTTCCTGGCGCCGCTGCTCCTGCCGGTGCGCGCGATCGCCTACGCCCAGACCGGCCAGGTCGCCGCCGCGCGCCGCGACATGGCCGAAATCCGCCGAAGGGTGGCGGCGGGCGCGTTCCGCGAGGAGGGCTACACCGAGTTGCCGCACGTCGAGGCCGAACTGCTGTTCGCCGAGGGCCGGTCGGCGGAGGCCTACGAGAAGCTGAAGGCCTATTTCCTGGCCGATCGGGTGCAGTCGGCGCGGCGCTTCAGCGCCGGCATCCGCCAGGTCACCGGCGACATGCAGGAGCAACTGGCCGAGCGGCGGCTGCAACTGGAGACGGCGCGGGCCAATACGGCGCTGCAGGCCGACGTGATCGCCGCCCAGCGCTGGGTGCTCGCGATCGCCCTGGTCTTCGCCCTGACCGCCGCGGGCCTGCTGCTGTGGCAATGGCGGCTGGCCGGCGAACTGCGGGCGGCGCGGCGCCGGGCCGAGGACGCCACCCGCTCAAAGAGCGAGTTCCTGGCCAACATGAGCCACGAGATCCGCACGCCGCTAAACGGCGTCGTGGCCATGGCCGACGCGCTGTCGCGGCGCAGCCTGGCCGCGCGCGACAAGGAGATGGTCGAGATCATCCGCTCCTCGGGCGTAACGCTGGAGCGGCTGCTGTCGGACATCCTGGATAGCGCCAAGATCGAGGCCGGCCAGGTCGCTATAGAGACCGTCCCATTCCAGCTCGGCCGCCTGGTCCGTGAGATCGAGGCGCTGTGGCGGATGAAGGCCGAGGCCAAGGGCGTGCGGCTGGAGGCGCGCCTCGCACCGGAACTGGACGGGTTCGTCTGCGGCGACGTGGTGCGCATCCGCCAGGTGGTGACCAACCTCGTCAGCAACGCCCTGAAGTTCACCGAGGCCGGGTCGGTGCGGCTGAGCGTGGAGCCGGCGGGGGCGGGGCGTGTGCGCTTCGTGGTCGAGGACACGGGCGTGGGCTTCGAGCCGGCCCAGAAGGATCGGATCTTCGGCCGCTTCCACCAGGCGGACGGCTCCATCACCCGGCGGTTCGGCGGCACGGGCCTGGGGCTGTCGATCTCCCGCGACCTGGCCGAGCTGATGGGGGGCGAGCTCGACTGCGATAGCGTCCCGGGGCGCGGCTCGCGGTTCTGGCTGGACATCCCGCTGCCGGCTGCGCAGGGGGAGGCGTCCACCCCTGCCGCGTCGGCCGCCGAGCCCCAGGCCTTGCGAATCCTGCTGGCCGACGACCACCCGGCGAACCGGCTGATCATCGAGGCGCTGCTGGCGGAGACCGACATCGAGCTGGTGAGCGTCGCCGACGGGCGCGAGGCGGTGGAGGCGTTCGCAAAAGGCGGCTTCGACCTGGTGCTGATGGACATGCAGATGCCGGTCATGGACGGTCTGAGCGCCACGGCGGCGATCCGGGCGATGGAAGCCGAGCGCGACCTTGGCCGCACGCCCATCGTCATGCTCACCGCCAACGCCATGGCCGAGCATGTGCAGGCCAGCCTCGAGGCCGGGGCGGACGGTCACCTGGCCAAGCCGATCACCACCGCCAGCCTGTTCGACGGGATCGCCCGGGCGCTCGACTCGCAGGCGGACGCGAAGGCCTCCTGACAGCATCGTGTAGTCGCGCGCCGCGAGCGGGGCCCCACGCCGGCCGGTTCGTGCTACCGCTCAAGCATGAGCACGCCCATGATCGAACTGTCCGGCGTCGAGAAGCGCTATGACGGACACACGGCCCTGGCGGGCGTCGACCTGTCGGTGGCGCGCGGCGCCTTCGTGGCCCTGGTCGGCGCTTCGGGCTCCGGCAAGACCACCCTGCTCAAGATCATCAACCGCCTGGTCGCGCCCGACGCGGGGCAGGTGAGGATCGCCGGCGAGGCCGCCGACGCCGGCCCGCCCCACCTGCTCCGCCGACGGATCGGCTATGTGTTCCAGGAAGTGGGGCTGTTCCCGCACTTCACCGTCGCCGAGAACATCGCCGTCACGCCACGCCTTCTCGGCTGGAGCGCCGAACGGATCGACACGCGGGTGCGGGACCTGCTGGACCTGGTGGCCCTGCCGCAGGAAATGGCGGGGCGCGCCCCCGACGCCCTCTCCGGCGGTCAGCGGCAGCGGGTGGGCGTGGCCCGGGCGCTGGCGGCCGAGCCGGCGATCATGCTGCTGGACGAGCCGTTCGGGGCTCTCGATCCCCTCACCCGCGACGCCCTGGGCGACGACTACCGCGCCCTGCATGAGCGGCTGTCGCTGACGACGGTCATGGTCACCCACGACATGGCCGAGGCGGTGCTGCTGGCCGACCGCATTGTGGTGATGCGGGCCGGGGCGGTCGTCGCCGACGGGGCGCCGGGCGAGCTGATGGCCGGGGCCGCCGATCCGGACGTGCGGGCCTTGCTGGAGACCCCGCGCCGACAGGCCGAGCGCCTGCGGGAGCGTCTGGCGGAGGCCCGCGCATGAGCGGCCAGGTGGAGGCCGCGCTCGCCCGGCTGCCGGAATACCTGGCCTGGCACGTGCTGCTGAGCGCCTCGGCGCTGGGCCTGGGCCTCGTGATCAGCCTGCCGCTGGCGGTCGCGGCCAGCCGCAGCGCCAGGGTGCGTTGGCCCGCGCTGGCGTTGGCCAGCCTGGTGCAGACGATCCCCTCGATCGCCCTCCTGGCCCTGTTCTTCCCTGTGCTGCTGGCGGTCTCGGCCCTCAGCCTAGCCCTGACCGGGCGCGGGTTCTCGGCGCTTGGCTTCCTGCCCTCGCTGCTGGCGCTGACCCTGTATTCGATGCTGCCCATCCTGCGGAACGGAACGGCGGGGATCCTAGGCGTCGATCCGGCCGTGCTGCAGGCGGCGGACGGGGTCGGCATGACCCCCCGCCAGCGCCTCGTGAAGGTGGAGCTTCCGCTGGCCGCGCCGGTGATTATGGCCGGGGTGCGAACCGCCGCGGTCTGGACCATCGGGGCGGCGACGCTCTCCACGCCGGTGGGCCAGACGAGTCTCGGCAACTACATCTTCGCCGGCCTACAGACCGAGAACTGGGTGTTCGTGCTGTTCGGCTGTGCGGCCTCCGCGGCCCTGGCGCTCAGCGCCGACCAGCTTCTGGGCCTGATCGAGGCGGCGGCCGCCCGGCGCGACCCGCGCCGCGCGGTGATCGGCGCGGCCGGCCTCGTCGCAGGGGTGGCCCTGGCGCTTCTGCCGCTGCTGCCGACCGGCCAGGGCGCAAGCTATGTCGTCGGCGCCAAGAACTTCTCGGAACAGTACATCCTGGCCGAGATGATCGCACACCGCCTGGAGCGGACCGGCGCGAGCGTGACGCGCAAGGAGGACCTTGGCTCGGCCGTGGCCTACCGCGCCCTGGCCTCGGGCGAACTCGACGTCTACGTGGACTACTCCGGCACGCTCTGGACGAACGTGCTGAACCGCACCGACAATCCCGGCCGCCAGCAGGTGCTGGAGCGCCTGGCCGAGGAGCTGAAGCGCCGCGACGGCGTGGTGGTGCTGGGCTCCCTGGGCTTCGAGAACGCCTACGCCCTGGCCATGCGCGCTGATCGGGCCCGGGCCCTGGGAATCAGGAGCCTGGCCGACCTCGCCCGCGCCGCGCCGGGCCTGACCATGGGATCGGACCTGGAGTTCCTGTCCCGCCCGGAGTGGCGGGCGGTGGACGCCGCCTATGGCTTCACCTTCAAGGCCGAGCGGTCCTACCAGCCGACCTTCATGTACCGCGCTCTCCAGGCCGGCGACGTGGACGTGATCTCGGCCTTCTCCAGTGACGGACGGATCGCCGCCGACGACCTGCTGGTGCTCGCCGATCCCAAGGGCGCGATCCCGCCCTATGACGCCGTGGTGCTGGTTTCGCCGAAGCGGGCGGACGACGCCCGGCTGCGGCGCGCGCTCGAACCCCTGATCGGCGGCGTGCCGGTGGAGGCGATGCGCGCGGCCAACCTCAGCGTGGACCGCGATCAGGACAAGCTGTCCCCGGCCGAGGCAGCCCGGCGGCTCGAGCGGGACCTGGGTCTTTAGTCGTTCAGCCGGCGTCGATCCGCGCAGCCCAGCGCGCGATGAAGCGTTCCGGGCTCAGGAGCGCCGCGTGGGCGGCGGCCCGCGCCAGGATCGCCTCGCGCGCGGCCGGATCCATGTCGGCCACGCTGCGCATGGCGTCGGCGATCGCCTCAACGTCCTCGGGATCGACCAGCAGCCCGGCGCCGCCGATCGCCTCTTCAAGGGCGCCGCCCCGGGAGACGATAGGCACCAGTCCCTGCTGGGCCGCCTCCAGGGCGGGCATGCCGAAGCCCTCGGCCAGGCTCGGCAGCACGAAGCCGGATGCGTTGCGGTAGAGCCAGCGCAGCTCCGCATCATCGACATATCCGAGGCCGACGACCCCGCCGGTTCCCTTCGGTGCGGAGTCGGTCAGCGGGCCGCACAGCACATAGGACCAGCCGCGCTCATGCAGGCCGCTGGCGGCGAAGGCGCGGATCGAGCGCTCCTGGTTCTTGCGGCCGTCGTAGGCGCCGACGGTCAGGAGGAAGGGGGGCCGTACGCCGCTCGGCGCGCGGGCGTCGCCCTCGCGCGACTGCACGCGCACATAGAGGGGGATGACCTCGAGAAACCGGAAGTCCTCGCCGAACAGCTCGACGAAGGCGTCCTTCGAGGCCTGGCTGACGAACACCATGCCCGGCCGGGCGGCGGCGATCCTGGCGTAGGCCGCCTCGTAGGAGACCACGGCGCCTGCGGCGTAGAACTGCGGATGGGTGAGGGGGCAGACGTCGTGGCACAGCACGATGTCCTCGCCGCGCAGTTCGGTGTGCATGACGTAGAGGGGGTCGAGGAACAGCATCGGCCCGTCGGACCGGTCAGGCCGTCGCGGCCAGGGCGGCAGGTTCAACCGCGGACGGCCGAGCTCCCAGAGGGCGGCGCGCGCCAGCACCTTGCGCGGCAACCCCTCCGGCGGCGCCTTCAGGAACAGGCGCCAGTAGCGCACGCCCGCGAAGCGGTCGCCGAGTTCGCGCACGATGTCTCGCGCAAGGTAGTAGGCGCCGGTCCGGTTGATCAGTCCGAGGGTGAAGTCGACCGTGAAGCGACGATCGCTCAAGCGGATGCTCCTGAAGCCTCTGCCGCCGGCGGCGCGGGCAGGACTTCGACCTCCCCGAATCCGCGGACGCGTTAACGAAGGTAGCCGTTCGTTAACCATGTTTGGGCACTGTCGGCGCGACACGCCCTGCCGAGTAACCTGTAACCGCGAGGCCCTTAATGAACGGCGCCGAAGTCCTGGACATCGGGCGGGACGCGATCTGGCTGACCGTGCAGTTGTCCGCGCCCGTGCTGATCGTGGGCCTGGTCGTCGGGGTGGTGATCGGCCTGCTTCAGGCGCTGACCCAGATTCAGGAAGCCACCTTGGTCTATGCGCCGAAGATCGTGGCGATCTTCATCTCGCTGCTGCTGTTCCTGCCGCTGATGGGCGCCCTGATGAGCGGGTTCATGACCCGCATCGCCGCCCGCATCGCGGCGATGTAGCGGCCCCGCCGGCCTTCGATGGAATCCTACGCCACCGCCGCCCAGGTCTA
Organism: Phenylobacterium sp.; assembly: GCF_046291545.1. Classification (GTDB taxonomy): domain Bacteria; phylum Pseudomonadota; class Alphaproteobacteria; order Caulobacterales; family Caulobacteraceae; genus Phenylobacterium. The sequence goes on along the minus strand of NZ_JBKBSM010000005.1, from coordinate 158,880 downwards.
CGCCGCCGGCCTGATCTTCGCCCGCATCGGGCCGATGATCATGCTGATCCCCGGCCTGGGTGAGAACCCGGTGCCGCCCCGGATCCGGCTGGCCTTCGCCCTGCTGATGGCCCTGACGCTCTATCCGGTGGTCGCCGCCGGCCTGCCGGGGGTGCCCGAGACGGTAGGGGGGCTGGCCGGCCAGATCCTGAAGGAGACGCTCATCGGCCTGATGATCGGCTCGATCCTGCGCCTCTTCGTCGGCTCGCTGGCGGTGAGCGGTGAAATCATCTCGCAGCAGACGACGCTGTCCTTTGCCCAGACCGCCAATCCCTCCCAGGCCCAGCCGTCCACCTCGATCGGCACGTTCCTGGGCATGCTGGGGATGGTGCTGATCTTCAGCACCGATCTGCACCACCTGTTCCTCTCGGCGATGGTGCGCTCCTACACCCTGTTTCCGGTGTCCAAGCCGCTGATGGTGGACGACGCCGGGCAGCTGGCCATCCAGACGGTGTCCCGTTCCTTCGCCCTGGGCCTTCAGCTGTCGGCGCCGGTGGTGGTGTTCGCCATCGTCTTCCACATCGCCACCGGCCTGGTCGGCCGGGTGATGCCGCAGTTCCAGGTCTTCTTCGTCGCCTCGCCGATGATGGTCCTGCTCGGCCTGTCGATCCTGGCTCTCAGCCTGGGGGTGATCGGCATGGTCTGGGTGAACCGCTACCGCGAGCTTCTCGGGGTGTTCGCCTGAGATGGCCGAAGAAAACGACGCCGCATCGAAAACAGAAGACCCGACACCGCGAAAACTAGAGCAGGCGCGGGAAAAGGGCGAGGTCGCCAAGACGCCGGACCTGGCGCCGCTGGCGGCCATGGCGGCGGCCGCCGCGGTCCTGGCCCTGGGCGGCGGCTACCTGCTGCGCAACCTGGCCATGGCGCTCCTGCCGTTCATCGCCCATCCCGAGGCGATTCCCCTGGGCGGCGCAGGCGGCCTGGGCGTGGCGCGGATGGCGATGCTGGCCGCTGCGCCGATCCTGGCCGCCGTGCTGCTGACCGCCGCGGCGGCCGGCGCGGCCGGCAACCTGATGCAGCACGGGCTGATGTTCACGCCCTCGAAGCTGGCGCCGTCGCTGAACAAGCTGTCGCCGCTGGCCGGCTTCAAGCGCCTGTTCGGCCTGGACGGCCTGATGCAGTTCGTGAAGTCGATCGTGAAGATCCTGATGGTCGGCGCCGTGGCCTGGCTGGTGATGCGGCCGCACTGGCGCGAGCTTCGCGAACTGGCCGCGCTGGACCCGGCGGCGATCCTGCCCCTTTCGGCGGCGATCCTGCGCAAGCTGGTGTTCGCGGTCGTCGCCCTGCTGCTGGTGATCGCCGGCTCCGACTACCTTTGGCAGCGCTACCGCTTCATGGAGCGGATGCGCATGTCCAAGGAGGAAGTCAAAGAGGAGTTCAAGCAGACCGACGGCGACCCCCACGTGAAGGCGCGCCTGCGCCAGATCCGGCACGAGCGGGCGCGCCGGCGGATGATGCAGGCGGTGCCCGGGGCGACCGTGGTCGTGATGAACCCGACGCACTACGCCGTGGCCCTCAAGTACGACGCCCAGGAGACGCCAGCGCCGATGTGCGTGGCCAAGGGGCTGGACGCCGTCGCCCTGCGCATCCGCCAGATCGCCGAGGAGGCCGGCGTGCCGGTGATCGAGGATCCGCCCCTGGCCCGCGCCCTCTACGCCGCCGTCGACATCGACGACGTCATCCCCCCCGCCCACTACGAGGCGGTCGCCAAGATCATCGGGTTCATCCTCAGCCGACGGAATTCGGCCGCGAAACCCTTGTGAGAGTATGCTTATGAGTGATTCGGCGGGGCGCGCCGCCCCGATGCTCCAGGAAGGCCGCAGGTCCGCCATGGCCGAGCCGCAAATCGCCCGTGGCGCTCCGCGCCGCTTCGACCCGCTCACCGCCGCGGCGGTGGTGTTCTTCCTGCTGGCCGTGGGCTTCGCCGCGGCGCCCGCGTTCAGCGCGGGTCCCGAGACCCTGGCCGGCACCATGCTGCTGATCGGCCTGGCCGGCGTGGCCTGCCTGGGCCTGTTCGTCCTGCGCAGCTCCGCCGAGCCGGCGACCGAGGTCGAGCCCGTCGCCGAGCGGATCGCGGACGCCCTGGAGGAGCCGGCGGCCGTGGCGGCCGCCGACGGACGCATCCATGCGGCGAACCTGGCCTGGCGCGACGCCCTGGGCGCCGCGCCGCGCCTGCCTAAGGGCGGGCCCTCTGCCGCCAGCCTGTTCGCCGCTCTGGCCGCCGCGCGACGGGGCCAGATCGGCCGCGCCGTGATCCGCGCCGGCGGGGTCGAGCGCGAGGTGCGCGTCTCCCCGATCGGTCCCCGGCGCTTCCTCGTCCGCCTCGTCGAGACGCCTGCGACGGCGGCGCCCGCGCCCGCCGCGGCCCTGGAGCTGCTGGACGCGGTCGCCACCGCCGGCGCTCCTCCGCCCAAGGTGCTGGACGCCTTCGCCGCAGCCTCGCCGTTCGGCGCGGCCATGCTGCAGGGCGCCGACCCCTTCGCCGCCACCATCGTCGAGGCCAATCCGGCGCTGAGCGCCATCGCCCCGGGCGGACGGCCGGGGGCCGTGTTCGGCGAACTCATCGAGCCGGCCTCGCGGACCGACGCGGCCCAGCGCCTGGCGTCGGGAACGGCCACGGCGCTCGAGGTGCGCCTGGCGCATGATCCGGCCAAGATCGCGCACCTCTACCTGTCCCGCGGCGACGGCGGCTGGGTGGCCTATCTGGTCGACGTCTCCGAGCAGAAGCAGATCGAGCTGCAGCTCGCGCAGAGCCAGAAGATGCAGGCCATCGGCCAGCTCGCCGGCGGCGTGGCGCACGACTTCAACAACCTGCTCACCGCCATCTTCATGCAGCTCGACGTGCTGGCCGCGCGCCACCCGGTGGGCGATCCCTCCTACGAGGGGCTGAACGAGATCCGCCAGACATCGGCGCGCGCCGCCGACCTTGTGCGCAAGCTGCTGGCCTTTTCGCGCAAGCAGACCGTCCAGCGCGAGACCCTGGACCTGGGCGAACTGATCAGCGAGTTCGAGGTGCTGCTGCGCCGGGTGCTCTACGAGGACGTCAAGCTGGAGACGGAGTATGGCCGCGCCCTGCCGCAGGTGCGCGCCGACCGGGGCCAGCTGGAGACGGCGGTGATGAACCTGGCCGTCAACGCCCGTGACGCCGTGCGCGCCCACGGCGGCGGGACGGTGCGCATCCGCACCGCGCGGGTGAGCCAGGAAGAGGCGGCGGCGCTCGGATATCCGGGCGCCCAGGGCGACCAGGCCCTGATCGAGGTGTCGGACGACGGACCCGGCATTCCGCCGCAGGTGATGGACAAGATCTTCGACCCGTTCTTCACCACCAAGCCGGTGGGCGAGGGCACGGGGCTGGGCCTGGCCACGGTCTACGGCATCGTCAAGCAGTCGGACGGCTGGATCGCGGTCGACTCCAGGCCTGACGAGGGCGCGGCCTTCCGCATCTTCCTGCCGGTCCATGTCCCCGCGGCGGGCGCGGCGGAGACGCCGGCTCCGGCCAAGGTGCGGCCCGCGCCGCGTGACCTCTCCGGCGCCGGGCGCATCCTGTTCGTCGAGGACGAGGACGCGGTGCGCGGCGTGGCCGCCAAGCTCCTGCGCGCGCGGGGCTACGAGGTGATCGAGGCCGGATCGGGCGAGGAGGCGCTGGAACTGGCCGAGCAGCACGCCGGCGAGATCGACCTGATGATCTCCGACGTGGTGATGCCGGGGATGCAGGGACCGGATCTGCTGAAGCACGCGCGCGTGTACCTGAACGGCGCCCCGGTGATGTTCATCTCGGGCTACGCCGAGAGCGAATTCTCCGACCTGCTGGAAGGGGAGACCAACATCTCCTTCCTGCCCAAGCCGATCGACATCAAGACCCTGGCCGAGCGGGTGAAGCAGCAGTTGCAGCAGGCGGCCTGACGGGGGCGCTGTAACACGGATGTCGCACCGGCGCGGGAAAAGCGGCAACCTGAGCGTGCGGGGGCTGGCGTTCCGGCGCCGTTGCGGCCATTAAGCCCGCCCGGGGCGCGGGAGCCCCGCTCCATGACCTATCGCAGTCTCATTCTCGCCGCCGACGCCGCGCACGCGGCCGGCGACGTGCGCGTGCTGGCGGGCGACCTGCTGAGCGTCGACGGGCGCAGGGTGCGGGTGGCCAACGCCCGCGCGCCGGCCTTGCCGCCGGACGCCCGCTGCTGGGGCGAAGCGGCGCTGGCGGTTCAGTCCGCCGCCCGCACGGAGGCCCTGATCGCCGAGGCGGGCGGGGTCAAGCTGACGCCGGAGGGCGAGGGCGCCGACGGCGTGGCGCTGGCCCGGGTCGCCCTGGGCGGCCGGCGCGACCTGGGCGAGGCGCTGATCTTCCAGGGCCTGGCCGCACGGCGCTCGCAGACCGATTGGGACTGGTGCGGCGCCCCGGATTTCGACCGCGCCGACGGCCCCGGTTTCGGGCGCGGGCCCCAGGCGAACGCCCAGTTCATGGCCTGGATCGCCGCCGAGCAGGACCGCCAGATGCGGCGCAGCCTGGCGCGGCTGATGTGGGAGTCCGGCTCCTCCCTGGAGTCCTTCGACGGCTCCTGAAGGCGCGCCGGCTATTGTTTCGACAGGACTCTGGGCCAGCTTGACAGCACCGGCCGCGGGTCAGATCGTCGCAGCAACCTCAGCAGCGGAGTCTGTCCCATGGCCTACAAGTTCGAGATCTACAAAGACAAGGCTGGCGAATTCCGCGTGCGCTTCCGCGCGGCCAACGGCGAGGTCATGTTCTCCACCGAGGGCTACAAGGCCAAATCCTCGGCCAAGAACGCCATCGAATCGATCCTGAAGAACGGCCCCGGCGCCGAGATCGACGATCAGACCGGGGCCTGACGGCTCAGCGCTCCACGCCCGCCACGGCGAGCAGCGCCAGCAGGCCGGCGGTCATGCCGCGCGTGCTTTCCGGCTGGGCCACGTCGATCCATTCGTCCAGGGCGTGGGCGCGCCCGCCGACTCCGCCGGAGCCGATGGTGACGGCGGGAATCCCCAGGCTCATCGGCAGGTTGGAGTCGGTCGAGGAGCTCTGGGTCTGCGGCTCGTAGCCCTGGGCGGAGATGGCCGCCAGGGTCGCGCGGACGATGGCCGCGTCCGCCGGCGTGGCGCCCGCGGGACGGTCGCCGATCAGGACGTACTCCGCCGAGACGGGGCCGAAGCGGGTGGAGCGGGCCGCGTTTTCGGCGGCGACGGCCTCGTCGACGGCCTGGCGGAACTGGGTCTCCAGCCGAGCCAGCGCCTCGGCGCTTTCCGAGCGCATGTCGAAATCGGTCCAGACCTCGTTCGGAATGGAGTTCACCGAGGTGCCGCCGCCGGCGACGCTGGCCGAGTAGGTGGTCCGGGGCGCGGCCGGCGCCTCGATGCGATAGAGGCCCTGCACGGCGCCGGCCATGGCCGTCATGGGGTTCACAAGCCCGAAGGCGCCGTAGCTGTGGCCTCCGGGGCCCTTGAAGGTGACGCGATAGCGCTTCGAGCCCACGCCGCCCGTCACCACGCGGGAGGCGTCCGAACCGTCCATGGAGAAGAAGGCGCCGATGCGGTCCTTGTACTTGCCCTGGGTGAAGAGGTAGCGGACGCCGCGCAGGTCTCCGGGGCCCTCCTCGCCCACGTTGCCGACGAACAGGATGTCGCTTCGGGTGCGGATCTTCGCGGCGTCCAGAGCGCGCACATAGGCGAGCAGGACGGCCAGGCTGCGGGTGTCGTCGCCCACGCCTGGCGCCATCAGCTTCGTGCCCTCGCGGCGCACGGTGACGTCCGTGCCTTCCGGGAAGACGGTGTCCAGGTGCGCGGCGATGACCACCAGCGGCCGCTTGACCGCGTCTCGCGCCGCGCCCTTGCGCAGGCCGAGCACGTTGCCCTCCGGGTCGATCTCCACATCCGAAAGGCCGTGGGCGCGGAACATCTCGGCGTAGGCCCTGGCGCGCTCGGTCTCCTTGAACGGCGGAGCGGGAATCTCGGTGAGGGTGACGATGTCGGCCACCGTGCGCTCGTGCTCGGCGGCGAGCGTCGCCGCGGCGGTCTTGAAGGCGGGGCTCGCGGCGATGGCGGCGACGGCCCGGGCCTGGGGATCGGCGGGGGCGGCGCGGGCCGGCGTGGCGGCGGACGTCAGGACGCCGGCGCTGAGGGCGGCGGCGAGGAAGAAGGTGGCGAGGCGCATCGTCGGACCCGGGCGGCGAAGGGGCTCATCACATACCAGCTTGGCCGCGCCCCGCCAGGAGGAAGGCGCCGCTGGCGGGGCATGACGGCGAGTTGATCGGACCGGGCGCCGCGGCCGCTTGCCAGGGCGGCGCCGTGGCTTAAGCAGGCGTCACAGTTGTTACACAGGGGGATCTCCATGCCGACACGCCGCCAACTGCTGCTGGGCGTCGCCGCAACGGCGCTGGCTGGGCCCGCGACGGCCCAGGCCCCGGGCGAGGAAGCGCGGCTGGAGGCCCTGCTCGACAGGATCTTCCAGGACAGCGTCGACGAGAGCCCCGAGCGGGCCACCTCGCTTGGCCTGGACAAGGGCGCCCGGGCGGCCCTGAAGGCGCGGCTGGACGACCGCAGCTCGGCCGACAAGGCCCGCCGCCTGGAGGAGACCCGCGCGCGCGTCGCGGCCCTGCGCGGCGTCGACAGGGCCCAGCTGTCGGACGCGGCCAAGGTCGACCTGGACGTGGTGCTCTATCAGCAGGAGACGGCGCTGAACGCGGGCGAGCGGTACAGCTATGGCGCCGTGGGCGGCCGCTTCTCGCCCTATGTCGTCAGCCAGCAGAACGGGGCCTACCAGGACATCCCGGACTTCCTGGACAACCAGCACCGGGTCGAGACCACGGCCGACGCCGAGGCCTGGCTGTCGCGGTTGTCAGCCTTCGCCGTCGCCATGGACCAGGACCTGGCGCGGATGGGCGAGGACATGGGCGCCGGGGTGACGCCGCCGGACTTCATCTGCGACCTCAGCCTGGGACAGATGCGGGCCCTGCGCGGCCAGCCGGCGGAGGCGACCGTGCTCGTCACCTCCCTCGCGGCGAAGGCCGACAAGGCCGGGCTCGGCGGCGACTATGGGGCCAGGGCGGCGCGGATCGTGCAGGCCGAGGTCTTCCCGGCGCTCGACCGACAGATCGCGGCGATGGAGCGGGCCCGCGGGGCGGCGACGTCTGACGCCGGGGTCTGGAAGTTCAAGGACGGGGCCGCCTACTACGCCGATGCGGTGAAAGCCCTGACCACCACCAGCTACACGCCGGACGAGGTCCACGCCCTGGGCCTGGAACAGGTCGCCGACATCACCGGCCGGCTCGACGGCATCCTCAAGAGCCAGGGCTACACCAAGGGCACGGTGGCCGAGCGGCTGACGGCCCTCGGGAACGAGCCCTCGCAGCTCTACCCCAACACCGACGAGGGCCGCGAGGCCATGCTGGCCGAGCTGAACGCGCGGATGCAGGCGCTCGACGGCCTGTTGCCCCGGGCGTTCCGCACGCTTCCCAAGGCGAGCGTGAGCGTCAAGCGCGTGCCGCCGTTCATTCAGGACGGCGCCTCCAACGGCTATTATCAGCGCGCGGCGCTGGACGGCTCGCGTCCGGCCGCCTTCTTCATCAACCTGAAGGACACCCACGACTGGCCGAAGTTCGGATTGGCGACCCTGGCCTATCACGAGGCCTCGCCGGGCCATCACCTGCAGATTTCACTGGCGCAGGAATCGACCGCGATCCCGCTGATCCGGCGCACCGGCGGGGCGCTGTCCGCCTGCACCGAAGGCTGGGCGCTCTACGCCGAGCAGCTCGCCGACGAGCTGGGGGTCTATGAGAACGACCCGCTCGGCCGGGCGGGCTATCTGCAGTCGCTGCTGTTCCGCGCCAGCCGCCTGGTGATCGACACCGGCCTGCACCACAAGCGCTGGAGCCGTGAAAAGGCCACCCAGTACATGGTCGAAGTCACCGGCTATCCGGTCGGCCGCAGCCAGCGGGAGGTGGAGCGCTACTGCGCCGCTCCCGGCCAGGCCTGCAGCTACAAGGTGGGCCACACCGTCTGGGTGCGTTCGCGGGAGGCGGCGAAGGCCAAGCTCGGCCCGCGTTTCGACCTGCGCGAGTTCCATGACGCGGCCCTGCTGTCGGGCGCCATGCCGCTGACCGTGCTGGAACGCCACATCGCCGACTGGGCGGCGGCTACGGCGGCCTAGCCCCAGCTGTCGACCGCGCCGACCCGCCGCGCCGCCGGGCGCGCGGGGGCCGCGGTGCGGGCCGCGGGCGCGGCCGGCTTCTCCTGGGGCGCGCCGTAGAGCCAGCCCTGGGCGTAGTCGACGCCGGCCCGGCGCACGGCCTCCTCGGCCTGCGAGGACTCCACCATCTCGGCCAGGGTCTTCACCCCGAGTTCGGCGCACATGGTGACGAGGTGCCGGATGAAGGTGCTTTCGCGCCCGCCGTGCTGCAGGTCGCGGATGTAGGCGCCGTCGATCTTCACGAGGTCCAGGCTGAGCTGCTGGAGGTAGGCCAGCGAGGCCGCGCCGGCGCCGAAGTCGTCCAGGCAGATCTCGCAGCCCTCGGCGCGCAGCGCCTGCAGGTGGCGCTCGGCGATGGCCAGGTCGTCGATCGACGCGCTCTCGGTCAGTTCGAACATCAGCCGCCCGCGCACAGACGGCTTGTCGCGCAGCATGGTCCGGATGCGCTGGATGAAGTCGCCGCTGGCGATGGTGCGGCCGGAGACGTTGACGGCCAGCTTCAGATCCGGCGCGACGGCCAGACGGCCGACGGCCTGCTCGGCCACGGCCAGGTCCAGCGGCTCGATCAGGTCGAGCTCCTCGGCCATGCGGATCATCGGGAACGGGCTGGCGTTGTCGCCGAACCGCACCAGCACCTCGTAGTGATGCAGGGCTCCGCCCGCCTTCAGGTCCACCACCGGCTGGTAGACCAGCTTGAAGCGGCGCTGGGCCACCGCGTCGCCCAGGGCGCCGACCTCGACCAGGGTGCGCCGCACCGACTTGGCCACGGCTTCGCCGAGCGACAGGGGAGGATGGCCCTGGAAGCCGTCGCGGATGAAGCCGTCGAGGGAATAGCGCACTGCGCGCACGAGCTGGCCGGTGGAAGCGTCGCCGGAAAGGGCGATGGCTTCGGCCGCGGCGCCCACGCCGTAGTTCGGGTCGAGCCCGATCATGTGCATGAGCCGCGAGGCCAGCACGTCCGGCGCCTCGCCGCGCTGATGGATCAGGGCGAAGCGGCCGTCGCCCAGTTCGGTGGCCGCGCCGCCATGGGCCTGGGCGCGCAGGCCGCCGGCGACCTTGCGGTCGATCTCGTGGGCCACGGCCTCGGGCGCGCTCTTGCGGACGGCGGCGAGGCCGGTCATCTCCACCATGGCCAGTTCCAGCTCCTGGCCGGTCATGCGGGCGGTCTCGTAGAGACTGGTGGCGGCGGCCTCGAAGGCGGCGCGGTCGAACAGGCCGTGGCGGCCGGCGCCCTTGCGCGGCGGGGCGGCCCTGGACAGGGCGCAGGAGATGGCGCCGCCGTTGTCCGGCAGCCGGAACACGTTCAGCGAGGCGGCGCGTTCGACCTGGTCGCGGGTCGCCGCGAGCTTGACGATCACCGGCCCCGCACGCTGGCCGTCGCCCAGGCCGGTGAGCAGGGCCTCGACCATGGTGCGGTCGTCCGCGTCGATGAAATCAGTCCAGGCGCGTCCGACGAGCTTGGTTTCCGGCGAGCCCGACAGGGCCTCGCTGGCGCCGATGGCGAAGGCGATCGCACCGGAAGGCGCGATCTCGATGAGCAGGTCGGCGCTCGCAAAGGCGAAGCCGAGAAGGCGTTGCGTGGCGAGCGTCAAGAACCGGCTCCCATGGCGGAGGCGGGCATCTTGCCGCAAGAGGGCTTAACTCCGTGTTGAAGCTGGGCTTTTCCGCGCCGGCCGCCGGGGCGTCCACGTCCCGGTGTCGCCCGGGGCGGATTCGACCTAGGCTCGCCTGTTCTTGGGAGTCGAAGATGCGAGAGCGGATCACCGCGCGGGTGCTGCTGTTTGATCCGGACGGCCGGATCCTGCTGATGAAGGGGCGCCTGCCGAGCGCGCCGAATGCGCCGGGCGTGTGGTTCACCGTAGGCGGCGGGGTCGAGCCGGGGGAGAGCGTGCTCGAGGCGGCGGCCCGCGAGATCGTGGAGGAGACCGGCTTCACCGACGCCGAACTCGGCGCGGTGGCCTGGTACAACGAGGCGGTGCTGGCCAACAGCCGCGGCGATCCCGTGCTGTTCAAGGAAAGCTACGTGCTGGCTCGCTGCGGCGGTGGAGAACCCAGCCGCGACGGCTGGCAGGAGCTCGAACTCGCCCTGTGCGACGACATCCGGTGGTGGAGCCTGGAGCAGATCCGAGCGGCCGGCGACGAGCGGTTCTATCCCGAGCGTCTGCCCGAGATGCTGGAAGCGGCGCTGACCGGCCCGCCGACCGACGCGCCGCGGGTGCTGGCGCGGATCGGCGCGCAGGATGCGCAGTAGGCCGCCGCTTCAGGCGTGGGCGGCCGCCTGCGCGTCAGGATCATCGCCATTGGCCACGGCGGCCATCATCGCAGTGACCAGGCTCGAGACGTTGACGGGCTTGGTCACGAAGCCCGCAAAGCCGAGGTCCATGTAGCCCTCGCCGCCGATGGTCATGGCGTCGGCCGTCACGGCGATGAGAGGGGTCGAGCGGTTCGGGCCGGGACGGGCGCGCAGCGCCTGGAGCACATCGATGCCGGTCATCTCGGGCATCTGGATGTCCATCAGCACGAGGTCGAAGCTCTCGTTGGTCAGGGCCTCCAACGCCTCGCGGCCGCCGCTGGCTTTGCAGACGCGCCAGCCCAGCGCGCTCAGGAGATGCTCCAGGACAAGCAGATTGGTCGGGTTGTCATCCGCCGCCAGCACCGAAAGCACCGGGCCTTCCCCGTCGAGCAGAGGCGCCGGGGCGGCGACCGCCTCCGCTGAGGCCGGCTCCAGGGGCAGGCGCACGTGGAAGATCGAGCCTTCGCCCAGGCGGCTGTCGACGTCGATGTGACCGCCCATCAGGCCGCTGAGCTGCTTGCAGATCGCCAGGCCCAGGCCCGTGCCGCCGAAGCGGCGCACATCGCTGTCGTCGGCCTGGGTGAAGCGCTCGAAGAGGTGGGGGATCACGTCGGCGGCGATGCCGCATCCGGTGTCGGCCACCTCCAGCACCAGGTGGGGCGCGCCTTCGGCCAGTTCGGCGCGCGCCAGGATCGCCACTTCCCCCGCCTTGGTGAACTTCAGGGCGTTGCCGACCAGGTTGAAGAGGATCTGGCGCACGCGCGCGCCGTCCAGGGCCGCATGCGAGGGCAGTTCGGGATCCATGCGGGCCGAAAGCAGCAGGCCGCGCTCGGCGGCCGTGGGTTCCCAGAAGGCGACGATCTCGTCGAGCAGGGCCCGAATGTCTACGGCGCCTTTGACGAGCTCCATGCGGCCCGCGTCGATCTTGGACAGGTCCAGGATGTCGCTGAGCACCGTCATCAGCAGTTCGCCGCTGCGGATGAGCGTCTCCACGTGGCTGCGCTGGGCGGGCGTCAGCTCCGAGCGCTGGAGAAGCTGGGCCATGCCGAGGACGCCGTTCATCGGCGTGCGGATCTCATGGCTCATGGTGGCCAGGAAGGTGGACTTGGCGTGCGCGGCGCGCCGGGCTTCCTCCCGCGCGGCCTCGGCGGCGATCCGCTGGGCGACGGCCTCGTCGCGGGCCGCCGTCAGCTCGGCGATCAGCCGGGTCTTCTCCGCGTCGGACAAGATCCGGGTCATCAGACGCGACAGCCGGCCGGCCGCTCCGGGCCATCGACCTTTCGACACGCGTCTTGCGCCTTCGCCAATCCCCGGCCCCCCGCCGCCGAAGTCATCCCAGGACCCGCGTTTACCACGCCAAGCATTGAGAAATTCTTGGGTTACGGTGGGTTGAGGCGGGCCGCCGCGCTCGCCGCCCCGTTGCGTTTGTCATGACGCCGCCATTCAGCGGCGCTAGAAGCCGCTCATGATCCAAGGCCTCATCCTCGCCGCCGCTCTGACCGTGTCCGCCGACTGCGACCTGGAGCGCCCGTCCGGCGCGCCGGGCTGCACCCGCGAGGCGGTGGACGCCCTGAAGATCAACGCCCTGCAGGCGGTGGGCACGCACAATTCCTACAAGCTGGCGATCGCCCCCTCGGAGATGGCGCTGCTCAAGGCCGCCGCGCCGAAGCAGGCGGCCGGCCTGGACTACGCCCACCGGCCCCTCGCCGAGCAACTGGACGACGGGGCCCGCCAACTGGAGCTGGACGTGCTCTACGATCCGGACGGCGGCCGCTACGCCGACCCGGTCCTGCACCGGATGGCGGGGGCGGGCGAGGCCTATGATTTCGCTCCCCTGAAGGGCCCCGGCCTGAAGACCATGCATGTCCAGGACGTGGACTACCGCAGCGTCTGCCCGACCTTCGTGGGCTGTCTGCAAGCCGTGCGGAGCTGGTCCAAGGCCCATCCGGAGCATGTGCCGGTGCTGATCCTGCTCAATCTGAAAGAGGGACCCCTGAAGGAGGTGCCAGGCTCGGTCGAGGCGCTGGCGTTCGACGCCGCGGCGATGGACCTGGTGGACGCCGAGATCCGCTCGGTCTTCGCGGAGGACGAGATGATCACGCCGGACCAGGTGCAGGGCGCGCACCCCAGCCTGCGCGAAGCGGCCGCGGCCGGAGCCTGGCCGACGCTGAAGCAGGCGAGGGGCAAGGTGATGTTCGCCCTCGACGCGCCGCCCGAGCAGGTCGGCCTCTATCGCGGCGCGCGCCGCTCGCTGGAGGGACGGGTGATGTTCGTCAACATCGAAGAGACCAGCCCGGCGGCCGGCTACATCACGCTGAACGAACCGATCGAGCAGAGGGAGCGCATCGCCGGGGCCCTGGCGGCGGGCCTGATCGTGCGCACCCGCGCCGACGCCGACACTGTCGAAGCGCGTTCGGGGGATACCGTGCGCCGGGAGGCCGCGTTCGCCTCCGGGGCGCAGTACGTCTCGACCGACTACATGCGGCCCGACGCCCGGTTCGGAAGCTATGTGGCGCGGCTGCCCGGCGGCGGCGTGGCCCGCGTCACGCCGGCCGCGGACCCTGGTGCTGCGGCAGGGCGTCCGTAACGTCCCACCAGTCGGCCTTGGAGCCGACGTAGAAGTGGAAGGCGGGCCGAGCCGCCACCGGCCCGTCCAGGGTTCCCGCGCGCAGGCGCACGACGCCGGGCAGTGCTTCGGTGCGACTGTGGATCGGAGAGCCGCAGGCTCCGCAGAAGGTGCGGCGCTTGCCGGGCGAGGACTCGAACTCGCGCAGCAGGTCCGCGCCGGAGGTCAGGCGGAAGGCCGCCGTCCGCACCGGGATGTTGGCGGCGAAGGCCGAGCCGTTGGACTTGCGGCAGACCGAACAGTGACAGAGCTGGATCGCCTCCAGTTCGCCGTCGATCTCGAATCGGACGCCGCCGCAGGCGCAGCCGCCGACATTCATGGGGGATTCCTTCAGCCTCAGGCGTAGGCCGGCGTTCTTTGCACGGCGGGGACGTGGCAGGGGACCGGGGCGCGCATCAGGCGTGCGATCTCCTGCCGATGCGCGGCTTCGGCCGCGTAGGCGGCCCGCAAGGCTGCGGCGCGGACGGCGATCTCCGGGGGCGTGGTCTCCTCAGGAGTTAGGAAGAGCCCGGCCTCGCGGCAGGCGCGCCCGAGGTCGCCCCGCGAGCTCAACATCGACAGCGGGATGGAGAAGACCAGGCCCAGGACGATCGGGCTCGACCAGGCGAAGAACGCCGGGTCCAGGAGCCAGGCGCCGGCGCCGGCGGCGAAGCCCAGGCCGGTGTGCACCCGGTGCCGGGCCCAGGCGGTGCGCAGGGACAGGCGTCCATCGTCCCGCTGCTGGGTCGCCCACCCGGCGTCGCGGCCACGCAGGACGTCGAAGACGGCCCGGCTGTGCATCAGCATCATCACCGGCGCGGCCAGGGCCGAGGCCAGGTTCTCGGCCAGCACGCCCAGCGCCAGGCGCGCGCCCCCGCCGCACGCACGGCGGGCGAGGGCGCCGCGCGCCACGGCCAGGGCTCCCAGGACCTTGGGCGCCAGCAGCAGGCCCATGGTTGCGCCGAAAAGCCAGGCGGCGGCGCCATGTCCGGCCGCACCGCTCGCGCGGGCTTGCTCGGCCCAGACCAATCCTCCCAGGAGCAGGAAGCCCAGCCACAGCGGGGCGGTGAGATAGGCCAGGACGCCCCGGGCCAGGTGCAGGCGGCTGACCCAGTGCAAGCCGCCGGCGCCCAGGATCGCCGAGTGCTGCAGGTTGCCCTGGCACCAGCGGCGGTCGCGCACGGCCATGTCGATGAGGGACGGCGGGCTCTCCTCGTAGCTGCCGCCCAGGCCCGCGGCCATGCGGACGGCCCAGCCGCCTCGGCGAAGCAGGGCGGCCTCCACGAAGTCATGGCTCATGATGTGGCCGGAGAACGGGCCGGCGTTCTCGACGTGGGGCAGGCCCGCGCAGGCGGCGAAGGCGCGGGTGCGGATGATCGCGTTGTGCCCCCAGTAGTTGCCCTCCGCGCCCGACCACCAGTCCTGACCCAGGGCGATGATCGGCCCGTAGAGCCGCCCGGCGAACTGCTGGACGCGGGCGAACAGGGTCTGGGCGCCGATGATCGTGGGCAGGGTCTGAATCAGGCCGGTCTGGGGTTCGCGCTCCATGGCCGCGGTCAGGCGGATGATGGTGTCCGCGCCCATCAGGCTGTCGGCGTCCAGGATGATCATCGACTCATAGGCGCCGCCGTGGGCCTTGACCCAGTCGGCGATGTTGCCGGCCTTACGGTCGAGGTTGAGGGGCCGGCGGCGGTAGAAGATGCGCTCGGCCGCATCGAGCCGCAGGCGCAGGCGCATGACGCCGGTGACCTCGGCCTCGGCGACCGCCGCATCGCGCGTGTCGGACAGGACGAAGATGTCGTAGAGCTCGGCCACGCCCTTGGCCTGGAGCTCCTCGTGGATCGCCTGGACCGCCGCCAGGATGCGTCCGGGGTCCTCGTTGTAGGTGGGCAGGAGCAGGGCCGTGCGGGTGAAGATCACCGGCTGCGGACGCCATGGTTCCAGGCCGGCGTCCCGCCACATCAGCACGAAGCCGGCCACGGCGCTGACGAAGGCGAAGGCGACCCAGGCGAAGAGCACGGCGAAAAGGCCGAGGGCGGCGGCGTCGACCGGACCGAAGCCGCCCGGCCCGAGCAGCCGGGCCATCACAGCGCAACCGACCAGGGTCAGGGCGAGGGTCGTCCCCAGCAACACAGCCCTTCGCCAGGCCACGCCCGCCATCAGGCGCGCCCCGGCCGCGCTCCGGGGCGCCTTGGCCGACAGGTCCTGCACCGGCATGGCCAGGGGGGTGCGCGGCGGCATGATCCGCATGGCCGGTCCAAGCGGGCGGGGCGAGGATGGTCTTGCGGCCGCAACGGCCGGGCGAGCT
Source organism: Phenylobacterium sp. (assembly GCF_046291545.1). GTDB lineage: Bacteria > Pseudomonadota > Alphaproteobacteria > Caulobacterales > Caulobacteraceae > Phenylobacterium. The sequence goes on along the minus strand of NZ_JBKBSM010000005.1, from coordinate 143,438 downwards.
AGGCGAGCCATCGGTAAAGCCAAACCTCCGAACAGGGTGTCCCCGACCGCCGGAGCTGCGCGCGCAGCTCGGACACGGGTGCGCCGGCGGGATCGAACTCGAAGCTGAGCCTTTGACCGCCGGTCTTGGGATTGGGATGAAGCACCGCCTGGGAGACGGCGCCGGCGCTGGCCACCACGTCGGCGGCGAGGCCGCCGTCATTCAGCGGCGAAAAGTCGAGAACGAAGCGCCGCCGCGCGCCCGGATCGGGGCCGCCGGGCACGCCGCCTGCGCCGGTGCGCCAGTCGACCAGCCGAGCCAGCGCCGTCGCGGGCGCCGGATCAGGGCCCCAGTGCAGCCGATAGTCGAAGGCGGCCTCGCGGCCGGCCGCCAGGGGCCGGGCGGGGGTCCAGAAGGCGCCGATGTTGTCGTCGGCCTCCGACCGGGAGGGAAGCTCCACGAGCCGCACCTCCCCCGCGCCCCAGTTCCCGCGCGGCTCGACCCACAGGCTTGGGCGAGCCTCGTAGCGGGCCTCCAGATCCTGATAGGCCGAGAAATCTCGCTCGCGCTGCAGCAGGCCGAACCCCTGCGGGGCGCGGTCGGCGAAGGCGGAGGTCTGGACATGCGCCGGATTGGCCAGGGGGCGGATCAGGCGCTCGCCGGCGCCGTTGGCCATCAGCAGGGTGTCGGAATCGTGGACCTGGGGGCGGAAGTCGTCGAACCTGCGGGCCGGATCGACGCCGTAGAGGAACATGCTGGTCAGGGGGGCGACGCCGACGTGGTCCAGGGCCGCCCGCGGAAAGAGCCGGGCGGACACGTCGAACACGGTCGTCACGCCGGGGCGGATTACGAAACGATAGGCGCCCGCGAGGCTGGGGCTGTCCATCAGGGCGTGGACCGTCAGGGCGGTCGCGTCCGGGCCCGGCCGCTCGATCCAGAACGTGCGGAAGACCGGGAATTCCTCCCCCGGCGCCCCGGCGCCGATCGCGAGCCCGCGGGCCGACAGGCCGTAGTGCATGTCCCTGGCGACGGCGCGGAAGTAGGAAGCGCCGAGGAAGACGGCGACCTCGTCGAAATAGTCCGGCCGGTTGATCGGCGCGTGGATGCGGAAGCCGGCGAAGCCAAGGTCCGGGCGCAGGCCCTGGGGCGGGCCGGACGGGAACTCGCGGCCGAAGGTGAAGCGCTCGGGGGCGTAGGCGATGGGGACGGGCCGGCCGTCGCGCACCTCGTAGAGGTCGACCCGGTCCTTGAAGAAGCCGCCGCGATGGAAGAACTGGAGGCGGAACGGCAGGCCCTCGTCCGCCCAGAGCGCATGGTCCGGGGCGAAGCGGATGTCGCGGTAGGCGTCGTAGGAGAGCGCGGCGAGGGCGGCCGGCAGGTCGGCCGCCGGCGCCCGATAGGGCCGGCGCGCGCGGGCCCGGGCCAGGGCCGCCACGTCGTCGAGGCCGAAGCCGCCCGCCGTCGCGGCCAGCGCCGGGCCGGCGGCGAGGGCCAGCGGCACGGCGGCGAGCACCTGCCGGCGAGGCAGGCCGGAGCGCGGCGCGGGTCTGTCGGCAGGCGTCGTGGGGCGCATTCGGCGTCCGGCTGGCGTTCGTTAACGAATTGGGCCGGACCGAATTCAATGCCGGTGGGGCGAAACCAAGGCGATCCTGCGCCCATAGCGCGAATTCAGGCGCCGGGGGTTACGAACGCCCGGATTTCACGCCCGCCGGGGCTCAGGCGTGCGCCTTGGCCTTGACCGGAGGTTCGGCGTAGGAGGCGCCGGCGGTGATCGCCTCGTCGGGGGCGGCGAGCATCTTCAGATAGGCCTCCTTCGGATAGGCCATGTGCGGTTTGGCCGGATCGTAGGGGGGCTGGGGCACCGGGCTCGGTCCCGTATAGGCGGCCGGCGAGCGGAAGCGGGCGGCCTCCTCGTCGGAGATGCCGGCCTTCTCCAGCACCGCCGGGTCGATCCACAGGTCCGGGTCGATCGGGGCGCCGGGGGTGGCGACTTCGAGGGTCATCTGGTCGGGACCGGCGAAATAGATCGACTTGCACATGCCGTGATCGATCGGGCCGATGACGTTGACGCCATGGCTGCGGATGCGGTCGCGCAGGGCGATCAGATCCTGTTCGGTGTCGGCGCGGAAGGCCAGGTGCTGCAGCGTGCCCGGAGCGCTGGGCAGGGCCCCGGAGCCGGCGTGGGTGTGGCCGAGCACGATCGGGGCTTCGGCCGCGCCAGGCAACTGCACGATCGAGAAATAGGAATGCGCGTTCATCCGCAGGAAGGCGTGAAGCCCGCCGGGGACGCCGTGCATGTCGAAGAGCGCCACCAGGGGACAGCCCATCACCTCCGAGAAGAAGGCGATGTGCTTCTTGATGTCCGCGGCCATGAAGGCCAGGTGATGGACGCCGCTGGGCTGTTGCGGGCTCATGGACTTCCTCCGTATGGGGCGGTGTCGGGCCGCCCTCAGGGTTTCGGCTGGGCCAGAAGGCCGCCCAGCAGGCCGTCGATGATCATCTCCTCGTGCGCCGCACGCGCCGAGGCCTCGTCCAGGGGCCGGCCGAAGGTCAGCTCCATCATCGGGCGCAGATTTATCACGCCCACCCCCGCCGCCTGCAGGGTGATCACCAGTTGCTCGGGCGGAAAGGACCTCAGGTCGCCGGCCGCGATCGCGGCGCGGGCGAGCTCGACCAGTCGCCGGTTGCGCGGCCCGGTCAGGTGGGCCTCCAGCCATTGCATCCGCTCGCCGCCGGCCATGCCTTCCAGGGCGACGATGCGGCCCAGCGCCGGATGCTCCCAACTGATCTTCAGGAACAGGCGAAGCGCCATGCGAAGCTGGACGATGGCCGGCGCGTCCGCGGCGACGTCCAGCAGGCGCTCCTCCTCGGCGATCACCGCGCGCAGCTCCAGCATGGCGGCGCGCCAGAGCTGGGCCTTGTCCTGGAAGTGGTAGTGCAGCGCCGGCTGCGAGACCCCCGCCGCGGCGGCGATGTCGGCCAGGGTGGTGCGCTCGAACCCCAGGCGGGAGAACAGGTCCAGAGCGGCGGCGCGGATGCGCGCGGCGGTGCGCTCGCCTTTTCCGGCCGGCAGGACCGCAGCGTCGGACCTCGCCATTCTTGACTTTGCTCCCAGGTTTTCTGATTCGATAATCACAAAACGGCGCGCGGGCAAGCCGCGGGCGAGGCGGGGAGACGACGATGAACGTGGTGCGCGAGCCCTATGGCTACACCTACAAGGAAACGAGCCGCCTGAAGGAGGTCTACGGCGGGCCCACCGGGCAGGTGTTCGTCGAATGCATGCGCATCCGCCCCGAGACGGGCGAGTCCAGGACCTGCATCCTGTTCAGCCATCCGATCGGCGGCGGCTCGTTCCTGCCGCTCGTCACCGCGCTCGCCCGGGCCGGCCGTCACGTCGTCTACTGCAACACCCGCTATCGGGGAAACGACACCGCGCTGATCCTCGAAAAGTGCGTGCTGGACCTGGGGGCCTGCGTCGCCGACCTGAAGCGGCGGTTCGGCTACGAGAAGGTCGTGCTCGGCGGCTGGTCGGGCGGGGGCTCGCTGTCGCTGTTCTACCAGGACCAGGCCGAGCATCCGACCATCACCGAGACGCCCGCGGGCGATCCGGTGGACCTGGTCGGGGCGCAGCTGCAGCCGGCCGACGGCGTGATGCTGCTGGCCGCCCACATCAGCCGCTCCGTCACCCTGACCGAATGGATGGACCCCTCCATCCTCGACGAGGACAAGCCCTTCGAGCGAGCCGTGGACCTCAACATCTACGACCCGCGCTGTCCGCACCAGCCGCCGTATTCCGAAGCGTTCGTCGCCCGCTTCCGCGAGGCCCAGATCGCCCGCAACCGCCGCATCACCGCACGGGTGAAGGCCACCCTGGCCGAGCTGAAGGCGGCCGGCGACCCGGACATGGAGCGGGCCTTCGTCGTCCACGGCACCATGTGCGACGTGCGCTGGACCGATCCGACGCAGGATCCCTCCGACCGGCGGCCCCGAACCTGCTATCTCGGCGATCCGCGGATCGCCAACGAGGGGCCGGTGGGCCTGGCCCGATTCACCACCCTGCGCTCCTGGCTGTCGCAGTGGAGCTACGACGAGAGCCGCGCCCATGGCGAGAAGAACGCCGCGCGCATCTCCTGCCCGGTGCTGACGGTGAACAACACCGCCGACCTGGCCTGCACCCCCAGCCACGCCCGGCGCCTGTTCGAGGCCGTGGCGTCCAGGGACAAGAGCTATATCGACGTGCAGGGGGCCGACCACTACTACATCGAGCGGCCGGACCTCCTGCCGACGGCCGTGGCCGCCGTCGGCGCCTGGCTCGACGAGCGCGGCTTCTGACGGTCAATTTCCCTTGTACTCGTTGACCAGGCCTCGCGGCGCGGCCCCCGAGCGCCTATCTTTTCGTCGTCGCCAGCCCAAAAGCGCCGCAGAGCGCCCTGCGACCTCGAAAAGAACGACCAGGGAAAACGATCATGCTTGACATCCTCACCTCCTCGATCGCGGCGATGCTGGCCGCGGGCGCGGTCAGCGCGGCCCCCGCGGGCCACGGCTCCGAAACCGTGCAGGTCGGCGACCTCGACCTCGCCAAGCCGGCCGACGTGGCCCGTCTGGACCGTCGCCTGGAGAAGGCCGCCCTGGCCGCCTGCGGCGCCTATGACGGCAGCGTGCGGATGATGAAGATGGCGATCGTCCGCTCCGACTGCTACCGCGAGACCCTGGCCCAGGCGAAGGCCTCGGCGCCGGTCCGCGCGATGGCCGAGCGCTAGGACCGTTCGGGCTTCCTCGCCGCATAGGCGACGAGCCCGGCTGGAAGCCTCAGGTCTCCATAGGCCGCCATCGTCTCGGCGGCGAAGCCTGCCGCCTGCAACTGCGCCATCACCATCGCGGTCGGCCACAGCCGCAGGCGGTGGATTTCGTGCGCGCGCCGCCAGCGGCCGTCGTCGAGGCGGCGGAAGCTGGTGATGCGGCGGGTGAGGACGCCCTGACCGTCCTCCTCGCTGATCGCGCCGACCGCCCAGTCCGCCGCTTCGGTGAAGGCGCGGCCGCCGCCGCCCGCCCGCCCGGGGGCGGCGGCGTCGAACAGCAGGAGCCCGCCCGGGCGCAGCGCTGCGTGCAGGCGGGCGAAGAGCGCGCCCAGCCGCGCCGGATCGTCCGCGTCCGCCGTGAGGTAGTTGACGACTTCGCCCACGGCGCAGGCGGCGATGGCCTGGGGCGGCTCGACCTCGAACACCGAGCCCTGCACGAACTCGCCCTCGGGCACGCGCCGGCGTGCGATCTCCAGCATGGCCGCCGACACGTCCACGCCCCAGGGCGACAGGCCCGCGTCCGCGACCAGCCGGCTGAGGGCGCCGGCCCCGCAGCCGAGGTCGAGGACCCGGCCCTCGCGGACGGAAAGCCCGCCGAGCAGCGCCCGCCCCGCCGCCTGGGCCAGTCCCTCGAAAGCCGCGGCGTGCACGCCGGCCAGGTCGGCACCGTAGAAGTCCGCGCTCGCCACCGCCTCAGGCCTCCATGCGCCGCGCGTGCACCGGCTCGATCCGCACGGCCCTAGCGGGGGCCCTGGCCGTCGTCGATCTTCACGAAGGTCCCGGTCACGCACTCCGAGGCCGGGGAGACCAGGAACAGAAGGGTGGAGTCCATCTGCGCCGGCTGGCCCAGGCGCTTCCTCGGGAAGTGCTGGGAGATGTCGCCTACCCGCTCCAGCATGCCGTCCATCATCTCCGAGGCGAAGGCGCCCGGCGCGATGGCGTTGACGTTGATGTTGAAGCGCGCCCACTCGACCGCCAGCGCCTCGGTCATGCGGATCACCCCGGCCTTGGTGATCGAATAGAGCGCCGCGCCGTTGCCGGCGTACTCGAAGGCCGCGATCGAGGCGATGTTGACGATGCGGCCCGGAGTCTTGATCTCGATCAGGCGCCGGGCGACCTCGCAGGACAGCACGTAGGGCGCGCGCAGGTTGACGTCGATCACCCGGTTGATCAGGTCCAGCGGCATCTTGTGGGCGCGCTGGGCGTCCGGGATGCCGGCGTTGTTCACCAGGATGGTCACCGTGCCGAGGGCGGCCTCGGCCTGGGCGATGGCGGGGGCGAGGGCCTCGTCGTCGGCGACGTCCAGTTCGATCGGCTCGGCCACGCCGCCGGCGTTGCGGATCTCCGCGGCCAGGGTCTCCAGCCGGTCCATCCGCCTGGCGGCGATCGCCACCTTCGCCCCGCAGGCGGCGAGCACCTGCGCAAAGCGCCGGCCCAGCCCCGAGGAGGCCCCGGTGACGAAGGCGGTCTGGCCGGTCAGGTCGGTGGAGACGTTGGGGAGGGGAAAGTCCATGGCGCGCTTCCTCTGGCGTTCTGTCGGCCGCAGCAAACCATGTTGACGTTGGGGCGGGGTAGGGGGAGGAAAAGGCATATATGTCTTTGACACACCCACTTGCCTAAGCGTGTGATCGGAGTCACGCTCTCCCCTCAAGTTGTGGGGAGGCGAAAATGCCAAGAGTTACAGAGGCCCAGGTCGGCATAGCGGCGCTGCGCGTCATGGCGGCGCAGCCTAATGGTTCGGCGACGATCCCTAGGATCAAGAAAGAGCTTCCAACCCATCTTGCGCTTTCGGCCGAGGACCGCGCGCCCTCGCCGACCCGTCCTGGCGAAGAGATGTGGGAACAGCAGGTGCGTAACCTCGTCTCGCACAGAAAGACCGAGGGAAACATCGTCGCTGAAGGCTATGCGACCTATCAGCCGCGCCGACTGACCATCACAGACGCCGGCAGGCGCAGGATCGCCTAGTTGTAGCGAGCCTTGTAGCCGGGCTTGAACCACTTGAGTTCAGTGCCGCTGGGAGCGTCCTTGTCCCATACGAACCACGCATACGCTGTGGTGCCGCTGCCTTGCTGCACCGCGCCAGCCGGATAGAAGGTGATGCGCTCGCTGAACACCCAAACCCGGCTGGGCGGGGTTTCCGCGAAGATCGTGTTGGCTCGGTTCGCGCCCTCAAGGAAGGCTAGGCGAAGCAGCAGGGCGAACTTGCGCCGGGCCAGCTTCACGCCCGACTTCACGAAGCCCTCAGCGGCATTGTACGGCGGGTTGGTCACGATGTTGTCGGCGCACCAGTCGGCGCCGAGGAAGTCCACGCCCGCCTCCCCGAAGCCGCGATCGTACAGGTCCGAACTCGTAACCGAGCGCGCAGCGTGGTCCAGAACCGTGGACATAGCGCCGTTGCCGCAGGCGCTCTCCCAAATGGCGCCGCTGAATTTCTCGTTGTCGATCAACGCGTGAGTCGCCCATGCGGGCGTCGGGAAGAAGTCTGGACCGCTCAGATCGGCGAAGCGCTTCAGCGTCGGCTTGAAGCCTCCGTTGAGGTTGTACGTGGCGTCTGACATGGAACTCTCCCGTTTAGGGAAAGCATAATCGAATCAACCGGCTGCGATACGGTTAACGGTGAGTCAATTTGACTCAGGGTTGTCGCGCTTGGGCGGCGGCTCCTTCTTCGCCACCTTCTTCACCTGTTCCTCAAAGGCGGCCTCGTCCTCGTCCGCTTCTAGCTCGCGGGCGAGGTCTTTGAACTTGTCCACCTGACGTTGTTCAGCTTTCTTATCGTCCATGGCGAAGCTCCCGCGACCACACCTGATCGCCTTCATTGACGAGTCTGGCGACTTTGAGCTCAAAAAGATCGATCCGAAGTTCCCAGTTTGCGCTCAGTGCGCCCTTACATCGACGGTCGATCAATATCTTGCCAGCGCGGTCCCGAATTTGTTGCAAGTGAAATACAGCTTTTGGGGCACGGAGACGATTGTGTTCCATGGTCAGAAAATTCGAAAGCGTAGCCCGCCGTTTCATATTCTCGCTGATGATGACGTGCGCGCTGAGTTCATGGATGCGATTGGTTGGGCCATCGAAAATCTTGATGGGTGTCTCGTCACTGCGGCGGTTCACAAGGAGCGACTCAAAGGGCGCTATATCTACCCTGAAGACCCGTTCTTCCTGAGCCTTCAGTTCCTGTTGGAGCGGCTCCACATGCATTGGGAGGGTGAGTTGCTCAAGGGGCATCGCCTGCTGTGTGTCTTTGAAAAGCGCGGTCGCAATGAAGATCGCCGCACGCTCGATTGGTTTGAAGAAATCTGCGGCGGACGAAACTATCGAGGCAAGCGCTTTCCCTTCGATGCCGATTTTCGGACAAAGGAGGAAAACGTTTCCGGACATCAGTATGCGGACCTTGTCGCTTACGCCGCCTGCCGATTTGTGGAGACTGGCGACGAGTCGCGCCGAGACTGGCGGGCGATCAAGGGCAAGCTCCGAAGCGTTGGGGGAGAGGTCGTGGGACACGGCCTTAAAATGTTCCCCTGAAAAGCGAAAGGCCACGGTTGCCCGCAGCCCAACGCCGACCGACATACGACGGCCCATTTATTTAGATTATAATGTTCGCAACGATAAAAGTCAACAGAATCACATGCTTGCTAAGTCGTTGATTTCAGAGTCTTTCCATTGCTGCGCTTGCTTTTCCTCGTCCTCCAGCGGGAGTGAGGGCGCGGCCGCTTACGCTTGAGTGGCTTCAGCCCGCTCGTCAGTTGACCGATAGGTCAGGCGCTTGCCAACCACGCCCTTCAGCGCGCGGTTCGCCCGCTCCTGATCATCCACGCCGAGGGCGACGCGGTTCGAGTAGCGGAAATCGAATTCCGCCAAATAGCGGTGCAGGTGCTGTTCGGAGCAGTGCTGATAGACGCCCTTCATGCCGCGCTTGAAGATGCTGAAGAAGCCTTCGACCGTGTTCGTGGTGGTCAGGGCGCCAGCGTCGTAACGCACGTACTCGTCCTTGCCGTGGTCCACGGACTGGTGGTCGGCGAACTCCTTGCCGATCCGGCGATAGTGCTGGGCTTGGTCCGTGTTCAGGACGCTCGCCCGATCCGCCGTCTGCATGGCGCGGACCATTTCTTCCTTCTGGAGGCTGTCCACGTGGATGGAGCGAGCGCGACCGCCACGCTCCACCAGGGAGACGATCTTGCGCATGTCGCCCGTACCGCGACGTTGCTGCCAGCCCTTGCCGGACACGAAGATGGTCGCCTGCTTGCCGAGGAAGGTTTCATCGACCTCCAGAACGACGCCAGCGCCGCCCATCGGGGTAGAGCCGCCATCCTTCATGGCTTCGCGGATGCGGTGCGCCAGGAACCAGGCCGTCTTGTAGGTGACCTCCAGCGTGCGGTGCAGCTGGTGAGCGCTCACGCCCTTCTTGCTCGCACACATCAGGAAGATCGCCTGAAGCCACTTGTGCAGGGGCAGGTGGCTTTCCTCGAAGATCGTGCCGATGCGGACGGTGAACTGCTTACGGCAGTCGCCGCACTTCTTCAGGCCGTGGCGGACGACGCCCTCGGGGTTCTTCTTGGTCGCCTTGGAACGAACGCCTTGGAGCGCATAGGTCCGACCCGTGCAGCCGCAGTGCGGGCAAACGGGGCCTTCCGGCCACAGCATCGCCTCCACAAAACGGAACGCTTCGGCTTCATCGTGGAAATAGGGCTTGGACAGAACGGACATGGCTCAACTCCTTGTCCGCTAAGGTATCAGGCCCCGTGGGTTTGTCAAAGGTATAATCGCCGAGGAAAAAGAACATCTTGCGAACATGGAACAAACGCGGTACGCGTTTGGTCAACGACGGGCGCGCCGAGCGTCAGCCGGTCGGGTTGGCGGAATCATGGGATAAGGGGCTCTGGAAATGAGTCAGTCGGCGTTGAAGCTCGTGGCGAAAGAAGACGGTGACAAGCAGCGGGCGCTGGAAGCGGCGCTGGCGCAGATCGATCGGGCCTTTGGCAAGGGCTCGGTGATGAAGCTGGGCGACAAGGGCAAGGTCGTGGAGATCGAGTCCGTGTCCACCGGCTCCCTGGGGCTGGACCTGGCCCTCGGCATCGGGGGCCTGCCTAAGGGGCGGATCGTGGAGATCTACGGGCCGGAAAGCTCGGGCAAGACCACGCTGGCCCTGCACGTGGTGTCCGAGGTGCAGCGGGCCGGCGGCACCGCCGCCTTCGTCGACGCCGAGCACGCGCTCGACCCGGTCTACGCCCACAAGCTGGGGGTCAACCTCGACGACCTGCTGGTCTCCCAGCCGGACACCGGCGAGCAGGCGCTGGAAATCACCGACACCCTGGTGCGCTCCGGCGCCGTCGACGTGATCGTCATCGACTCGGTGGCGGCCCTGACGCCGCGGGCCGAAATCGAGGGCGAGATGGGCGACAGCCTGCCCGGCCTGCAGGCCCGCCTGATGAGCCAGGCGCTGCGCAAGCTGACCGCCTCCATCTCCAAGGCCAAGACCCTGGTCATCTTCATCAACCAGATCCGTATGAAGATCGGGGTGATGTACGGCAGCCCCGAGACCACCACGGGCGGCAACGCGCTCAAGTTCTACGCCTCGGTGCGCCTGGACATCCGCCGCACCGGCTCGGTCAAGCAGCGCGACGAGATCGTCGGCAACAATGTCCGGGTCAAGGTGGTGAAGAACAAGGTCGCCCCGCCGTTCCGCGAGGTCGAGTTCGACATCATGTACGGCGAGGGGATCTCCAAGCTGGGCGAGATCATCGACCTGGGCGTCAAGGCCGGGGTGATCGAGAAGTCTGGCTCCTGGTTCTCCTACAACAGCCAGCGCATCGGCCAGGGCCGCGACAACGTCCGCGAGTTCCTCAAGGCCAACAAGGACCTCGCCGACGAGATCGAGCGGGCGGTGCGCGGCAACGCCCCCAAGATCGAGGAGGAGCTCCTGGTCGGCGGACCGGAGGACGGCGAGGAGGGCTGACCTCCCGCCGGTGGGTGCGCCCTACGCGGGCGCACGCCGCCAGAAACCCTCTCGTCTCGAGGCGCCGTCTCTCCAGGGCGAGGCGGCCCGCCAACCCGTCGCCTGCCCGAACGCGCCCCCACGCGGGCGCCTCGAGACCGGGAAAGGACGTCCGGATCCCCGTCCGGACGTCCTTTTTCTTTGCGACCGGCGCCAAGTCCCGTAAACGGTCGCCCGCCCGGCGCTGCTTGCGCAGCGACGGGGCGCACACCAAGTCGCTTAGACGAAGTCCCTGATCGCCATGCCGAGCCTCAACGACATCCGTTCCACCTTCCTGGGCTATTTCGAGAGGAACGATCACCTGATCGTGCCCTCGGCCCCGCTCGTGCCGCAGAACGATCCCACGCTGTTGTTCGTCAACGCCGGCATGGTGCCCTTCAAGAACTATTTCACCGGCGCCGAGAGCCCGCCGGCCCCGCGCGCGGCCTCCTCGCAGAAGTGCGTCCGCGCCGGCGGCAAGCACAACGACCTGGACAACGTCGGCTACACCGCCCGCCACCACACCTTCTTCGAGATGCTGGGGAACTTCTCCTTCGGCGACTACTTCAAGGAGCGTGCGATCGAACTGGCCTGGACGCTCCTGACCAAGGAGTTCCAGATCAACCCGGATCGGCTGACGGTCACGGTCTACCACACCGACGACGAGGCCGCGGGCCTGTGGCGCAGGATCGCCGGCCTGCCGGACCAGCGGATCATCCGCATCGCCACCAGCGACAACTTCTGGTCCATGGGCGACACCGGCCCCTGCGGCCCGTGTTCGGAAATCTTCTTCGACCATGGCGAGCATATCGCCGGCGGCCCCCCGGGCAGCCCGGACGAGGACGGCGACCGGTTCGTGGAGATCTGGAACCTGGTCTTCATGCAGTACGAGCAGTTCGCGGACGGCCGCCGCGTCGACCTGCCCAAGCCCTCGATCGACACGGGCATGGGCCTGGAGCGTATCGCCGCGGTGCTGCAGGGCGTGCACGACAACTATGACGTGGACCTGTTCCGCACCCTGATCGAGGCGTCGCGGGCCCTGACGGGCTCCGGCTCGAACGGCCCGTCGCATCGGGTGATCGCCGACCACCTGCGCTCGTCCAGCTTCCTGATCGCCGACGGCGTCAGCCCCTCGAACGAGGGCCGCGGCTACGTGCTGCGCCGGATCATGCGCCGCGCCATGCGCCACGCCCACCTCCTGGGCGCCGAGGAGCCGCTGATGCACCGCCTGGCGCCGGTGCTGGTGCAGGCGATGGGCGAGGCCTATCCGGAACTGCGCCGGGCCGAGCCGGTGATCGTCGAGACCCTGCGCCAGGAGGAAGAGCGCTTCCGCCGCACCCTTGGCCGCGGCATGGCCCTGCTGGACGAGGCGACCGCGAGCCTGCCGCCCGGCGGCGTGCTGCCCGGCGACACCGCCTTCAAGCTCTACGACACCTACGGCTTCCCCCTCGACCTGACCCAGGACGCGGTCCGCGCCAAGGGCTTGACCGTGGACCTCCAGGGCTTCGACGCGGCCATGGCCCGCCAGCGCGAGCAGGCGCGCGAAGCCTGGACCGGCTCGGGCCAGCAGGCCCAGGCCGCCGAATGGTTTGCGATCCGCGATCGCCTGGGGCCGACCGAATTCGTCGGCTATGAGGCCGTCGAGGCCACCGGCGAACTCCTGGCCCTGGTGGTCGAGGGCGCCGAGGTCGACAAGGCGGGCAAGGGCCAGGCGGTTCAGGCCGTGTTTGACCGCACCCCCTTCTACGCCGAGAGCGGCGGCCAGGCCGGCGACACCGGCGAGGTCGAATGGCCGGGCGGCCGCGGGCGGGTGGCCGACACCCAGAAGCAGGCCGGCGACCTCTTCGTCCACCACCTGGAGATCCTGGAGGGAGAACTGGCCAGCGGCGACCGCGTCCACCTGATGGTCGACGCCGAGCGGCGCATGTCCACCCGGGCCAACCACTCGGCCACCCACCTGCTGCACGCGGCCCTGCGCCACGTTCTGGGGCCGCACGTCTCGCAGAAGGGCCAGATGGTCGACGGCGAGCGGATCCGCTTCGACTTCAGCCACGGCCAGCCGCTGACCGGCGAGGAGATCGCCCGGATCGAGGCCGAGGTGAATGCAGTGATCCGTCAGAACATGCCCGCGCGGACCGAGGAGATGGCGCCCCAGGCGGCCATCGAGGCGGGGGCCATGGCCCTGTTCGGCGAGAAGTACGGCGACAGCGTGCGGGTGCTCACCCTCGGCCAGGCGCTGGAGGGAGAAGGCGCCTATTCGGTGGAGCTGTGCGGCGGCACCCACGTGGCCCGCACCGGCGACATCGCCCTCTTCAAGATCGTCTCCGAAGGCGGCGTGGCCGCCGGGGTGCGGCGCATTGAGGCCCTCACCGGCGAGGCCGCGCGGCTGTGGCTGCAGGAGCAGGCGTCCGTCGCCAAGTCCCTGGCCGACCAGTTCAAGGTCCCGGTGGGCGAGGTCCTCGGCCGCGTGGAGGCCCTGTCGGCCCAGGCCCGCAAGCTTGAGAAGGAACTGGCCGACGCCAAGCGCCAGCTCGCCATGGGCGGCGGGGCCGGGGGCGGCGCGCCCGAGATCGAGGAGGTCGGCGGGGTCAAGCTGCTCGCCCGGGTGATGGACGGCGTCGGCGGCAAGGACCTGCGTCCCATCGCCGAGGAGTTCAAGAAGCAGGTCGCCGATGGGGTCATCGCCCTGGTCGGGGTGGCCGAGGGCAAGGCGGCGGTCACCGTGGCGGTCACCGGCGCGGCGAAGGAGCGGCTGAACGCCGCCGAACTCGCCAAGGCCGCCGTCCTGGCCATGGGCGGGCAAGGCGCCGGCGGCCGGCCGGACTTCGCCCAGGGGGGAGCCCCCGACGGCGCCAAGGCCGCCGAGGGTCTGGCCGCGGTGAAGGCGGCGCTGGCGGGCTGAGCCGCTCGCCTAGCTCGCCGGCGTCGTGAACACGCAGAGCTTGTTGCCGGTCGGATCGCGCAGATAGGCGCCGAAGAAGCTGGTGGAGTCCGCCGGCCGCGGGCCCGGGGCGCCTTCATCGCGTCCGCCGGCGCCGAGGCCGGCGGCGTAGGCTTCGCGCACCGCCTGCTCGCTCGGGGCGCGCAGCGCGACCATGATCCCGTTGCCGGGACGGGCTGGCTCGCCGTCGAAGGGCGGGCAGACATAGATGTTCTGGGGCTTGCCCTTGGGGCCGTAGCCCGCCCAGCCGCCTTCGAAGAACGCCCGCTCGTAGCCGATCGCCCCCAGCAGGGAGTCGTAGAAGGGCAGGGCGGCTTCGACGTCGAGGGCGCCGATGGTGACATAGCCGATCATGTGAGGTCTCCCGTCTTAAGGCGGGAAGCCTAGCGCGCTAATCGAACAAAACAAGAACAAAGCCGCTTCAGCCGACCAGCAGATGAGTCAGGACCGACAGGCTCGCGGCGCTGACGACCGTGCCGGCGATCACGGCCAGGGCGGCCCCGCGGGCGTGGATGTCGAGGGCGCGGGTCTGGATGAACACGTTCACCGCCGTGGGGCAGGCGGCCAGCAGGGTGAAGGCGGCGCGCACCTCGCCCGAGGCGCCGGCGAAGCCCAGGGCGAACCACACCAGGACGGGGGCCAGGAGGAGCTTGATAGCCAGGGTGAGGCCGAGCGGACCCAGGTCCGCGGCCCCCGGCGGTTCGCGCTCACGGCCGATCAGGCCGCCCAGGGCGACCAGGGCCACGGGGCTGGCTGTGGCCGCCAGCCAGGAGAGCGGACGATCGACGAGGAGTGGGAGCCGCACATGGCCGAGGGATAGCAACAGTCCGACCAGCGCGCCGCCGACGGTGGGGTTCAGGAGCACCCGGCGAAGGGCGATCGTGACCCGCCCGTCCGGCTTGCCGGACTGCAGCACGGCGATCGACAGCGCCATCAGCAGGATGAAGTCCACGGCCACCACGGCGGCCGCCGGCGCGCGCAGGGCCTCGCCGAACAGGGAGACCGCCAGGGGCGCGCCGAGAAAGGCGGTGTTGCCGACGGCCGAGGTCATGGCCAGCCCTGCGTTGGCCTCGCGGGGGAAGCCCAGGGCGCGGCCGATCAGGGGGGCGGCGGCGAGCACCGCGCCCATGGCCGCCGCGTAGGCGACGAGGTCGCGCGCCAGCGCCGCGTCCGGCGGGGGCGCGTCGCCCAGCCAGCGGATGAGCAGGGCCGGAAAGCCGATCCAGAAGGTGTAGGCGCTGAGCCAGCCGCCGAGGCTGGCGTTCAGCAGGCCCGTCCGCCCGGCGACGGCGCCGGCGGCGATCAGGGCGAAGAAGGGCGCGATGCGCAGGAGGAGGTCCAAGGCGAAGCGCGCCCCCGCCGGGCGGCGCGGCGGCCGCCCGGATCATCTGGGAAGTCGGATCAGGCCGGCTCGGCCAGGGCCTTTTCCAGGTTGAGGGCGACCTTGTCGATGAAGCCCTCGGTGGTCAGCCAGCCCTGGGTGTCGCCGACCAGCAGCGCCAGGTCCTTGGTCATGGAGCCGCCTTCGACGGTGGCGACGCACACCTTCTCCAGCGTCTCGGCGAAGCGGGCCAGCTCGGCGTTGCCGTCGAGCTTGGCGCGGAAGGCCAGGCCCCGGGTCCAGGCGAAGATCGAGGCGATCGAATTGGTCGAGGTCGATTCGCCGCGCTGGTGCTGGCGGTAGTGGCGGGTGACGGTGCCGTGGGCGGCCTCGGCCTCCATGGTCTTGCCGTCGGGGGTGATCAGCACCGAGGTCATCAGGCCGAGCGAGCCGAAGCCCTGGGCCACCTCGTCGGACTGCACGTCGCCGTCGTAGTTCTTGGCCGCCCAGATGAAGCCGCCGGACCACTTGAGCGCCGCGGCGACCATGTCGTCGATCAGGCGGTGCTCGTAGGTGATGCCCGCTTCCTTGAAGCGCGCGGCGTACTCGGCCTCGAAGATCTCCGCAAACAGGTCCTTGAAGCGGCCGTCGTAGGCCTTGAGGATCGTGTTCTTGGTGGACAGGTACAGCGGATACTTGCGGTCCAGGGCGTAGGCGAAGCAGGCGTGGGCGAACTCGCGGATCGACTCGTCGAGGTTGTACATGGCCATGGCCACGCCGGAGCCGGGATAGTCGAACACCTCGTGCTCGATCGTCTGGCCGTCCTTGCCTTCCCACTTGATGGTCATCTTGCCCGGACCCGGCACGCGGAAGTCGGTGGCGCGGTACTGATCGCCATAGGCGTGGCGGCCGACGATGATCGGCTGGGTCCAGCCCGGGATCAGGCGCGGCACGTTGCGGCAGATGATCGGCTCACGGAAGACGACCCCGCCCAGGATGTTGCGGATCGTGCCGTTGGGCGACTTCCACATCTTCTTGAGGTTGAATTCCTCGACGCGGGCTTCGTCCGGGGTGATCGTCGCGCACTTGATGCCGACGCCGTATTTCTTGATGGCGTTCGCCGCGTCGATGGTGACCTGATCCTCGGTCGCGTCCCGATGCTCGATGCCCAGGTCGTAATAGTCGATCTGCAGGTCGAGGAACGGGAAGATGAGCTTGTCCTTGATCATCTTCCAGATGATGCGGGTCATCTCGTCCCCGTCGATGTCGACGACGGGGTTGGCGACTTTGATCTTGGCCATGAGGGCGAAGCGCTCCAGGGCGATTGCGAGGGTTGAGGCCGTATAGCGGTCCTAGCGCCCGCGGCAAAGGGCACGGAGCGTCAACATAGCCTCGCAGGGCGCGATTTCCGCAGGCGCGCGCCTGCTAGGCGAGCACCTCGGCGGCGATGCGCCCGACTTCGGCCAGGATCGCGTCGCGGCCCGGCCCGTCCAGGCCGGAGCGGGTGAGGTAGGCGGCGACGAGCGCCGGACGGCCGTAGGCGCGCCAGACGATGGCCACGTCGTTGGAGGTTCCGGTCTCCTCGGGCCCGGTGCCGGTCTTGTCCCCGACGCGCCAGCCCTTGGGCAACCCGGCCCGCAGGCGGGCGTCTCCGGTCCTGTTTCCCACCAGCCAGCCGGTGAGCCTGGCGCGGGAGGCCGGGGTGAGCGCGCGGCGCAGGATCAGGCTGCGCAGGGTCTCGACCATGGCGTCCGGCGTGGTGGTGTCGCGCGGATCCCCCGGGATCGCGGTGTTGAGCTCCGGCTCCCAGCGGTCCAGGCGGGTGGTCGGATCGCCGATCGAGCGCGGCCAGGCGGTCAGTCCGGCCGGGCCGCCGAGGGTCTTCAGGATCAGGTTGGCGGCGGTGTTGTCGCTGAGCGTGACGGCGGCTTCGCAGAGCGCGTCAAGCGTCATGCCGGCGCCCGCGTTGCGCTTGGTGGCCGGCGAATAGGCGACGAGGTCGGACTCGGCGTAGGCGATGCGGCGCCCAAGCCTGTCTCGGCCTTCGTCCACACGCGCCAGCACGGCTGCGGCGGCCAAGGCCTTGAAGGTGCTGCACATGGCGAAGCGCTCGCCGCCCCGGTGGCGCAGGCCGGCGCCGCTGGATACGTCCACGATGGCCACGCCCAGCCGACCGCCGCTGCGCGTCTCGAGCGCCTGCAACCGCTGGAGGGGCAAGGCTCCGGCGGCGCCCTTGCCCTGCGCCGCCGCTGCGCCCGCCAGGCCCGCGGCCAAGCCGCCGCTGGTCAGCCCCAGGATCAGTTCGCGCCGCCCGATCATGTTCCCGCCCTCCGTTGCGGAAGGGAAACTGGCGCGCGGGGCGCACCTGCGCAAACGATGATACCTTGCCGATGACCCGAGAAAAATTCGGGCTTCGCACATGTCCCGCCTGCACCTGCCGCTTAACGGGCTGCGCGCCTTCGAGGCCGCGGCGCGCCACCTAAGCTTCACCCGCGCTGGGCTGGAGCTGTCGGTCACCCAGGCGGCGGTGAGCCATCAGGTGAAGGGGCTCGAGGCGCGTCTGGGCGTGACGCTGTTCCGGCGCCTGCCTCGGGGCCTCGCCCTGACCGACGAAGGTCAGGCGCTGCTGCCGGCCCTGCGCGAGGCCTTCGACCGGCTGGGGCAGGCGGTGGAGCGGTTCGAGGGCGGGCGCATGCGAGAAGTGCTGGCGGTGGGGGCGGTGGGCACCTTCGCGGTCGGCTGGCTGATGCCGCGCCTGGAGCGGTTCGCCGCGGAACACCCGTTCGTCGACCTGCGCCTGTCGACCAACAACAACCGGGTGGACTTGGCGGGGGAGGGGCTGGATTGCGCCATACGCTTCGGCGACGGCGCCTGGCACGGCACCGAAGCCCTCCGCCTGATGGCCGCGCCGCTGACGGTGCTCTGCGCCCCGGCCGTGGCCGAGCGCCTGGCCCGGCCGGCGGACCTGAAGGGCGAGGTGCTGCTGCGCTCCTACCGGGCCGACGACTGGCCGGCCTGGTTCGCGGCGGCGGGGGAGGCGTGCCCCACCCTGCGCGGGCCGGTGTTCGATTCCTCCTTCGTGATGGCGGAGGCCGCCGCCCAGGGCGCCGGCGCGGCCCTGGTCCCGGCGGCCATGTTCGAGCGCGACCTAGCGAGCGGACGGCTGGTCCGGCCCTTCGCCGTCGAGTCCGGGCGCGGGGCCTACTGGCTGACCTGGCTGAAGTCCCGCCCGTCGAGCCCGGCGCTCGACGCCTTCGGCGCCTGGCTGGCGGCGGAGGCTCAGGCTTGCATTTGAGGCCGCAGCGGTCAGATAGACCCCATGTCCGCCGCACCTCCTCCCTGCGTCATCCTCAACGCCCCGCAGCTGGCCGAGAACATCGGCGCCTGCGCCAGGGTGATGGCCAACTTCGGGCTTTCCGAGCTGCGCCTCGTCAACCCGCGGGACGGCTGGCCCCAGGAGCGGGCGTGGGCCTCGGCGTCGGGGGCGAACTGGCCGCTCGACGATGCGGTGGTGAAGACGCGGGTCGAGGACGCCATCGCCGACCTGCAACTGGTGTTCGCCACCACCGCACGGCCCCGGGAACTGACTCTGCCGGTCATGACGCCGCGCGAGGCGGCGGCCGAACTTGCGAGGGCCAGCGCGGCGGGCCTGCGCACCGGCCTGCTGTTCGGCGGCGAGCGGGCGGGTCTCGAGACCGCCGACATCGCCCTGTGTCAGGCGGTGGTGACCATTCCGATCGATCCGCGCTTCCGCTCGCTCAACCTGGCTCAGGCCGTGGCGCTGAACGCCTATGAGTGGCGCATGACCCAGGCGGCGGTGCCGCCGCCGGCGTTCCGCGATGGCGCGCCGCCGGCCGACGGCGCAGCGATGCTGGGGCTCTACGAACACCTGGAGCGGGAGCTTGAGGCAGCCGGCTTCTTCCATCCCCCCGAAAAGACGCCTTCGATGGTGCAGAACCTGCGCGCCGCCCTGGCCCGCGCCAGGTTCACCGATCAGGAGGTGCGCACCCTGCGCGGCGTGGTCACCGCCCTGTCCCGCGGCCGCGGCCGCGTGCTGGAGAAGCTCGCCAGGCAGAAGGCGGCGCGGACGGAGAACCAGGGATGAGCCTGTCGGACCTGCTGGACTCCCTGCCGGTCCCGATCCTGCAGGCGCCGATGGTCGGGGCGTCGACCGAGGAGATGGCCCTGGCGGTCGGCGCGGCCGGCGGTATGGGCTCCATCGGCGCCGGCGCCCTTTCGCCCGAGGCGATCGGCGAGGCGGTGCTTCGGCTCAAGTCGCGCTCGCCGGGGCCGTTCGGCGTGAACCTCTTCGTCCTGCCGCCGGCGCGGCCCGACGGGGAGGTGGTGAGCCGGGCGCTGGAGCGGCTCGCGCCTTGGTACGCCCAGCTCGGCGCGCCGCTTCCGGAGGCGCCGAACGACTTCGCACCGGATTTCGAGGCGCAGCTCGCGGCCCTGACCGCCGCCGCCCCGCCGGTCGCCTCCTTCACCTTCGGCGTCCTCTCCCGCGAACAGGTGGACGCCCTGCATCGGGCGGGGACCTTTGTGGTGGGGACGGCGACGACGGTGGCTGAGGCGCGGGCCTGGGCCGAGGTCGGGGCCGACGGGATCTGCGCCCAGGGCTTCGAGGCCGGCGGACATCGGGGCCATTTCCTGGCCGAGACCGAAGCGAGCCTGGTGGGGACGCTGCCCCTGGTGGCCACCATCCGTGCGGCCGTGGACCTGCCGGTCGTCGCCGCAGGCGGGATCATGGACGGGCGCGGCGTGGCCGCCGTGCTGGCGCTGGGCGCGGCGGCGGCGCAGATGGGCACGGCGTTCCTCCTGTCCGACCAGACCGGCGTGAGCGCGCCGTGGCGGGCGGCCCTGGCCGGGGCCGGCGACGAGGCGACCCGGCTCACCCGCGCCTTCACCGGCCGCCACGCCCGGGGCCTGGAGAACCGCTTCATGCGGCAGATGCGGGTTGCGGAGGACGAGGTTCCGGCATACCCCGTGCAAAATCGTCTCACCCAGCCGCTGCGGGCTGCGGCGGCCAAGGCCGGCGAGGCCGACATGCTGTCGCTGTGGGCCGGCCAGGGCGCGAGCCTGGCCAGGTCAGGCGAGGCTGGGGAGATGGTGCGGCGCTGGTGGAGCGAGGCGCAGGAGGCCGCCCGCCACCTCGGCCGGCGAACGAGGCAGGACACCTAGGGGAGAGCACCATGGCGGATCTTAGAACGGCGGCGCGCGAGGCCTGGCTGTACGCCCTGCCGCTGATCGAGATCGCCACCACGCGCTCGCGGGTGATGGCCCTTGGCCAGCAGATGAACGTCTTCACCCATGTGCGCCGCCTGGCCGACCACCGGCACCGGGCGGTGACTACGCCGAACAACGACACCTTCTATTCCACGGCCCAGGTGGACCTGTCGCACGGGCCGGTCAGCATCGTCGTGCCGCCGTCCGGCGAGCGTTACCTGTCGCTGGCGCTGATGGACGCCTACACCAACAACTTCGCCATCCTGGGCACCCGCACCACCGGGCCGGACGGCGGCGTCTTCACCCTGGTGGGTCCGAACGAAGCCGCGGAGGGCGCCAACGTCGTCCGCTCGCCGACCAACCACGTCTGGGCCCTGGCCCGGGTGCTGGTGGACGGCCCGCACGACGCCGAGGCGGCCAAGGCCGTGCAGGGCGGGCTCTCCATGCAAGGGCCCGCCGCGCCGCCGCCTCCGGCCGAGGCGGCCCGCTCCGATGGGTGGGCGGCCTATTTCGCCAGCGCCGCGCGGCTGATGGCGGCCAATCCGCCGCCTGTGACGGACCGGGCGATCCTGCGGCGGATCGCCCCCCTGGGTCTGGGCGAAGGGTTCGACCCGGCCCGCTTCACCCCGCAGGAGGTCGCCGAGATCGAGGCGGGCGTGGCCGAGGCGCGCAAGGAGGCGCGCAAGTCGGGCCTCGGCGGCGATACCTTCATCGACGGCTGGTCCTATCCCGAGCCGAGCCTTGGGAACTTCGGCCAGGACTATGGATACCGCGCGGCGGTGGCCCTGTCGGGCCTGGCCGCCCTGCCGCCGGTGGAGGCGATGTACATGCGCGCCGAGGGCCACCTGCCGGGCGGGCTCTATGACGGGGAGCGCAACTGGCGCCTGCATTTCCCCGCCGACCGGCTGATCCCGGTGGACAGCTTCTGGTCCCTCTCCCTCTACGAGGCGACCGACGACGGCCAGTACTTCTTCGCCGAGAACCCGTTGGCGCGTTTCGCCATTGGCGACCGCACCCAGGGCCTAGCCTACAACGACGACGGCTCCCTCGACATCTGGATCGGACACGCCGATCCGGGGGAGGAGAAGCGCTCCAACTGGCTGCCGGCGCCGGCGGCCCCGTTCGCCCTGTTCATGCGCGCCTATCTGGCCAAGCCGGAACTGCTGACCGGACGCTATCGCCTGCCGCCGATCGTCGAGGCCTGACATGGCGGTCGACCTGAAGGCCGCGGCGAAGGAGGCCTGGCTCTACGTCCTGCCGCTGATCGAGGTGGCCAACGCCAACATCATGGGGCTGAAGGCGGACACGCCGCTCAACACCCTGAGCCACGTGCGCAACCTCGTCGACCACACCTTCCGCGACATCACCACGCCGAACAACGACACCCTCTATTCCACCGCCAGGATCGACCTGTCGCAGGGGCCGGTGAGCCTGACCCTCCCGGCTTCAGGCGAGCGCTACCTGTCGCTGGCGCTGATGGACGCCTACACCAACAACTTCGCGATCCTGGGCACGCGCACCACCGGACCCGACGGCGGGACCTTCCGCCTGATCGGCCCGAACGCGGCCGCCGTCGGCGGCGATGAGGTGCGTTCGCCCACCAATCAGGTGTGGGCCCTGGCCCGGGTGCTGATCGACGGCCCCGGCGACCTGGAGGCGGCCCGCGCCGTGCAGTCGGGCCTCTCCATCCAGGGACCGGCCGTGCCGCACGGTCCGCCGCCGGCCACCCGCCGCGATCCCTGGCCCGCCTATTTCGCCAGCGCCGCGCGGCTTCTGGCCGCCAATCCGCCGCCGCCGACCGATCGGGCCATCCTGCAGAGGATCGCGCCGCTCGGCCTGACCGAAGGCTTCGATCCCGATCGCTTCGGTCCGGACGAGCAGGCGCAGATCGAAGCCGGCGTCGCCGAGGCGATCCACGAGTCCCGCCGCGGCGGCCTGGGCGGGGCGAGCTTCGTCGACGGCTGGTCCTATCCCAATTCGGCGCTGGGCGACTTCGGCCAGTTCTACGGCTTCCGCGCGGCGGTGGCGCTGTCGGGCCTGGCGGCGCTGCCGCCGGTGGAGGCGATGTACATGCGCGCGCGCGGGCATCTGCCCCGGGCGCTCTACGACGGCCAGCGCATGTGGCGGATGCACTTCGCCGCCGACCGCCTGATCCCGGTGGACTCCTTCTGGTCGCTGACCCTCTACGAGGCGACCGACGACGGGCAGTACTTCTTCGCCGACAATCCGCTGCGCCGCTATTCGATCGGCGACCGCACCGAGGGCCTGACCTACAACGAGGACGGCTCCCTCGACATCTGGATCGGCCACGAGAGCCCGGGCGTGGGGCTTCAGGGCAACTGGCTGCCGGCCCCGGCGGGCCCCTTCGCCCTGTTCATGCGCGCCTACATGCCCAGGGCCGAGCTGCGCAGCGGCCGCTACCGCCTGCCGCCGGTGGAGGAAGCCTGAACCGGCCAAGGTTGACTTGCAGGGCCCGGGCCGTCATACACCGCCCCTTCCTCCGCCGGGCCCGCCCGCGCGGATGCGATGCATATGACGGGTGATGTGGTCGCCGCCGTTGCAATCGCGCCTTCCTCCTGAAGGCGCCGGCCCACGTCGAAACGAAAGAGATACTTATGACCAAGCGTCATAGCGCCAAGTACAAGCTCGACCGCCGGATGGGCGAAAACATCTGGGGTCGCCCGAAGTCTCCGATCAACAGCCGCGCCTACGGCCCGGGCCAGCACGGCCAGCGCCGCAAGTCCAAGGTGTCGGACTTCGGCCTGCAGCTGCGCGCCAAGCAGAAGCTGAAGGGCTACTACGGCAACCTGACCGAAAAGCAGTTCGCCCGCATCTACACCGAAGCGGCGCGCCGGAAGGGCAACACCTCCGAGCACCTGATCGCGCTGCTGGAATCGCGCCTGGACGCGGTGGTCTACCGCGCCAAGTTCGTGCCGACCCCTTTCGCCGCCCGCCAGTTCGTCAACCACGGCCACGTGACCGTGAACGGCAAGCGCGTGAACATCCCGTCCTATCGCGTGAAGCCGGGCGACGTGGTCGCCGTGCGCGAGCGCTCGCGCAACATGGCCCTGGTGCTGGAAGCCCTGGCCTCGTCCGAGCGTGAGACGCCGGAATACATCCAGGTCGACGTGAAGGGCATGGCCGCCACCTACGTGCGGATGCCGGAACTGTCGGAAGTGCCCTATCCGGTGAAGATGGAACCGAACCTCGTGGTCGAGTTCTACGCGTCCTAACCGGCGCCGAGCACGGCAGAGACAGGCGAGGGCCCCGGAGCGATCCGGGGCCCTTTCCTTTTGCGCCTGTTGCGACATCTCATATTTGAGATATCCTCTCAAATATGGAACAAGCAACGGAGCTCGACATCGAGGCGCGCCTGGCGCGGCGCCTGGGGGACCTGCGGCGCGAGCGCGGATGGGCGCTGGAGTCCCTGGCCCGGCGCACCGGCGTCAGTCGCGCGACCCTGTCCCGGATGGAGCGCGGCGAGGTGAGTCCGACCGCCGCCGTGCTGGGGCGGGTGGGTTCGGCGTTCGGCATGACGACCTCGCAGTTGCTGGCCGAGGCCGAGGGAGGCGCGGCGGCCCTGGTCCCCGCCGGCGCCCAGCCGATCTGGACAGACCCCGACACGGGCCTTCGCCGGCGCCTCGTCTCGCCGCCCACGGCGGGGCTCGCCGCGGAGCTGGTGGAGGTGAGCCTGCCCGTCGGGGTGCGGATCGACTACGCCGGGCCGCCCCGGCCCGGGCTGGAGCACCACCTCTACCTGATGGAGGGCACGCTCGAGGTCACCCTGGAGGGCGTGCGCCATCGCCTGGGGCCCGGCGACTGCCTGCGCTACCGCCTGTTCGGCGCCAGCCGCTTCGAGGCGCCGGGGCCCGAAGCGCCGCGCTACCTGATCGCCATCCTCTGAGAGACCGCAATGACCATCGCCGGCCTAAGGATCGAGGTGCTCACGGCTCCGCCGGGGCCGGCCGAGCTTGAGGCGCTGGGGGAGATCCTGCACGCCTGCGTGCATGACGGCGCCAGCGTCGGCTTCGTGCTGCCGTTCAGCCGGCAGGCGGCGCGGGAGTTCTGGACCGGCGCGGTCTGGCCGGCTCTGGAAACTGGCGAGCGGCGGCTGTTCCTGGCCCGCCTCGACGGCGAGGTTGTCGGCACAGCGCAGCTCTGCCTCGCCGCCATGCCCAACCAGACGCACCGCGCGGACGTCTCCAAGGTGCTGGTCCATCCGGCGGCCCAGCGGCGCGGGATCGGCCGGGCGCTCATGCAGACCGTGGAAGCGACGGCTCGGGCGGAGCGCCGCACGCTTCTGACGCTGGACACCCTCACCGGCGACAAGGCCGAGGGCCTCTATGCGGGCCTCGGCTTCGAGCTCGCCGGTCGTATACCGGACTACGCGCGCGACACTCGGGTGAACGAACTTCGGGCGACCAGCGTGATGTTCAAGCGCCTGGCGCCGGCCTGATCGCGCCCGGGCGGAAGCTGTGCTTCTCTAGGGGCATGCACCGCCGCTTCGTCCTGATCGCCGGCCTCGCGCTCCTGGCCGGATGCGCCGGCCAGACCCCGCCGATCCTGGCTCCCGCCGGCGCGCCCCTGGCGGAGCTGGAGCCGCTCTATTCGGCCAGCGCCGGGCGTGGCGCGATCACCATCGAGGTCGCCTCCAACGGCTGCACCGCCAAGGTCGACTTCGCCTTCTACGTCGAGCGCAAAGGCGAGGCGGTCACCGTGGCGTTCGGGCGCAAGCGGCTGGACCGCTGCCAGTCCTTCGCGCCCGGCAAGACGGCGCTCGCCTTCACCTACGAGGAGCTGGGCATCACGCCCCGCACGCCGGTGTTCCTGCTGAACCCCCTGACGCCATGGACAGGACCGGGCGGTTAGTCAGGGCCGCCCTCAGGCGAACATCTCGACCATCCACTCCGGCACGCGGCGGGGGCGGCGGCTGGTCTGTTCGATAAGGCACCAGACAGTGCGGGCCTGGGCGCACATGCCGCCGTCGGGACCGTCGATGCGCACGAAGCGGTCGAAGCGAGGACCCTCGGAGGTCTCGGCCACCCAGGTGCGCGCGGTGGCGGTCTCGCCGGGGAGCAGCGGGCGGCGGTAGTCGACTTCGTGGCGCAGCACGATCCACGCCCACCTGGCCAGTTCCTCGGGCGGGCACAGGCTGCCCCAGTGGGCGATCGCCGTCTCCTGCACCCAGCGCAGGTAGACCACGTTGTTCACGTGGCCGTTCTCGTCGATGTCGTCAGGGCCAGGGGCGAAGGTCAGGGTGAAGACCTGCCGGCCCGCAGGCGGCTCGATGCCCCTGGCGTTCATCGGATGCGAACTAGGCGAGCACGCCTTGCTCGGCCAGGAAGGGCCGCAGCTCGCCGGACTGGAACATCTCGCGCAGGATGTCGGCGCCGCCGACGAACTCGCCCTTCACATAGAGCTGCGGGATGGTCGGCCAGTCCGAGAAGGTCTTGATGCCCTGGCGCAGTTCTTCGTCCTGGAGCACGTCGACGCCGATGAAATCGACGCCCAGGTGATCGAGGATCTGGACGACCACGGCGGAGAAGCCGCAGCGGGGCTGTTCCGGCACGCCCTTCATGAACAGCACGACCGGATTTTCGGTCACGGTGGTCGAGATGAAGTCGTGGACGGGATTGGCGACAGCGGCGTCGGTCATGGTTCGCCCCTTCGGTGCGAAAACTTCGATGCCCGACAGCTAGGGAGCCTGGGCGGCGGGGTCAAGCGGGGCGGGGGGCCGCAGGGTCGATCAGGCCCGCTTCTGCTCAAGCGCATTGGCCTGGGGACTGAAGCGCGCCATCTCGATCTGGGCGGCGACGCCGGTGGGCAGGTCCCGGTCGGCCACCGCGCACATCCGCTCCAGGATCTCGGCGCGGGTGACCTCGACCTGCACGGTGGCGAACGCCGGCTCGGTCAGGGCGTAGGCCAGGCAGAGCTCCGAGGCCGCCCAGCCCGGCGTCTCGTGCAGGAAGGCGTATGTGCCCGCGCCGGCCAGCGGCTCCACGTGGCGGCGGAAGAGGCCGGTCTTCTGCGGCTGCACGGCGGCGGGCTTAAGCAGGGCCTGGGGAAAGACGTCGTAGCCGACCAGCGCCATGTTGGCGGCCACAGCTTCCTTCATCCGCCGCCGGACGTCCCAGCCCGAGGTCAGGTTGAACGGCGAGGCGGCGACCTCGAAGGTCGGGTCGGCGATGGCCGAATCGATCACGGGCCCTCCGCCGGCCACGCCGATCTGCAGCGCCAGCCCGCCCGCCCGCAGGTCGTCCAGCAGCTGATGGGCGTCGTCGGTCAGGGTGGCGAAGGCCTGTTCGTCCAGCATCAGCACGTCGAAATAGGCGCAATGCACCCGGTGCAGGCCCTCGCGCACGCTGCGCGAGATGTGGTCGGCGGTGAGCGGACGGCCGGCCTCGCCGCGCATCCGCCACGTCAGGAACAGGAGCCGGCGCTCCACCGCCTCGAGCGCCCCGCGCATGCCGGCGCACATGGCCTCCGATCCGGCGACCATCTCGAAGCAGTTCACGCCGCTTTCCATGGCCGAGAAGATGAAGGTGCGCCAGGCCAGGGGCGTGGGCAGGGCGGAGCTCTCGCGCATCAGCACGCTGATCGCCGAAACCGCCTTGCCCGAGATGCCGAACGGCCGGTAGCGCATCGCTCTCCTACCCGGGGGAGGACGTCTCTAGGGCCAGGGCGTGCAATTCCCCGCCGACCTTGCCCTTCAGCGCGGCGTAGACGAGCTGGTGCTGCTTGACCCGCGGCAGGCCCTTGAACGCTGGGGAGACGATGCGCGCGCGGTAGTGGTCGCCGTCGCCGGCGAGGTCGTCCACGCGGATCTCCGCGTCGGGAAAGGCTTCGCGCAGGGAAGCCTCAAGGTCTTCGATGGCCATGGGCATGGCGGCCGCTCCACTTGAGGGAATCTTTGTGCTCCGAAATGCTTAACGCGATCATAGCAAATTGGGGCTGGAGCGGCCGAACACGCAGCGGTGAGCGCGCCTGTTCAGGCCGGCTCGGCGATCTCGTCGTAGCCACGGTTCAGGAACTGCAGCAGGCAAAGGCCATGGCCGAACGGGTCGGCCACGACGACGATCCGGCCCCAGGCGTGCTCGCGCACGGGGCCCTGCTGGACGGCGCCGGCGGCGAGGGCGCGGCTCAAGGCGGCCTCGAGGTCCTCCACCACCACGTCCAGGTGGACCGGCGTCCAATGCCGCTCGTAGCTGCGCGGCTGGTCCGCCGCGCCGATGGAGCCGGCTTCGTGCCTGAGCAGATACGCCTTGACCGGCCAGCCGCTCAGCTCCACGCCGCCGGCCCCGAACCGGCGGGTGGGCGTCAGGCCGAACGCCTCGACGTAGAAGCGTTCGGCCTTGGCTACGTCGGGGACGTCGATGTTGACGAGCAGGTCCATCGGCGGCCCGGTGCGATCAGTCGACGATCGCCGAATAGACGATGCTCTTGAGCTGTCCGCGGAAGTTGAAGGTGCCCGACGGCATCAGCTGGGTCATGAACACCACCACCAGGTCCTCCTTGGGATCGACCCAGAAGATGGTGGAGGCCGCGCCGCCCCAGTAGTAGTCGCCGGCGCCCAGGGAGCCGGTCTCCACCTGGCCCATGGTCGAGGCGAAGCCGAGGCCGAAGCCGACGCCCTCGTTGGCCGTCTCCGAAAAGGTGCCTAGGGCGAGCTGGGTCAGGTCCTTGCCGCCGGGCAGGTGGTTCATGTGCATCATCTCGAGGGTGCGCGGCCCCAGGATGCGCTGGCCTTCCAACTCGCCGCCCCGGCGCAGCATCTCGCAGAAGCGCAGGTAGTCGGCGCTGGTGCCGGTCAGGCCGCCGCCGCCCGACTTGAAGCCCGGATCCTGGCCGAACTGGCTGGCCTGGGGGTCGTCGATCAGCTTCAGCTTCTTGTCCGGCCCGCGCTGGTAGTTGGCGCAGAAGCGCTCGAGCTTCTCCGGCGGCACGTGGAAGGCGGTGTCCTGCATGCCCAGGGGCTCGAAGATCTCGTCCTTCAGGTACTCGGCGAAGGGCTTGCCGGAGATCACCTCGACCAGGGCGCCGCAGACGTCGGTGGCCAGGGAGTACATCCAGCGCTCGCCGGGCTGGAACAGCAGCGGCACCTGGCCCAGCTTGTCCAGGAACACGTGCATCGGGTCGGCGCCGCCGACGCTGCGCACCTTCAGTTCACGGTAGATCTTGTCGACGGGGTGCTGGATGCCCACCCCGGGCAGGCCGCCGCCATAGGTCAGCCCAGAGGTGTGGCTGAGCACGTCGCGGAAGCTCACGGGCCGGCGCGGCGCCTCGGTGACCATGTCGGCGCCTTCGCCGCTGATCCAGACGCGGTGGTTCTTCCAGGACGGGACGAAGCGGCTGACCGGGTCGTTGAGCTGGAAATAGCCCTTCTCGAACAGGGTCATCAGCGCGACCGAGGTGATCGGCTTGGTCATGGAGTAGATGCGGAAGATGGCGTCGTCGGCCATCGGCTTGTTCCGCTCGATGTCCATGCGGCCGAAGGACTTGAAATAGGCGACGTGCCCGCGCCGGGCGACGGTCACCTGGCAGCCGGCGATCTTGCCCGGCTCGATGTAGTTGCGCTCCAGGTGCTCGCCGATGCGCTCCAGGCGGCCCGCGTCGAGTCCGGTCCACTGAGAATGGGCGTCCATGAAAAAATCCTCCCGTGAATGGCGGCGTCTTTAATTGGCGGGCATCATGTGCGCGCAAGGCGGGGAAATCCAAGGAAAACCTGCCGCAAGGGGAGGAGCCGCGCCGTGAGCGAACCCGAGGAGATCCTGGAGCCGGAGCTGCCGATCTGCGATCCCCATCACCACCTCTGGGACTATCCCGGCGCCAGCCGCTATTTGCTGGACGAACTGCTGGCGGACGCCGGCTCGGGTCATCGGATCGAGAGCACCGTGTTCGTCGAGTGCGGCTCGTTCTACCAGGCCGACGGACCCGAGGCCCTGAGGCCCGTCGGCGAGACCGAATTCGTCAACGGCCAGGCGGCGATGTCGGCGAGCGGCGTCTATGGGCCGGTCCGCGCCTGCGCCGGCATCGTCGGGTTCGCCGACCTGACCCTTGGATCGGAGGTGGAGGAGGTGCTTGCGGCCCACGTGGTGGCCGGCGGCGGGCGCTTTCGCGGCATCCGTCACGCGGCCGGCTGGGACGACAGCGCAGCCGTGCGCAACAGCCACACCAACCCGCCGGAGAACCTCTATGCGCGCCCCGACTTCCGCGCCGGTTTCGCCCGGCTGGCCGACTTCTCGCTGTCGTTCGAGGCTTGGCAGTACCATCCGCAACTGCCGCAGGTGACGGACCTGGCCCGCGCCTTCCCCGAACAGCCGATCGTGCTGGACCACGTGGGCGGGCCGCTGGGCATCGGGCCCTATGCGGGCAAGCGCGAGGAGATCTTCCCGGTCTGGGCGGCCAACGTACGGGAGCTTGCGAGCTGTCCGAACGTGGTGGTCAAGCTCGGCGGCCTGGGCATGGCGATCTGCGGGTTCGACTTCCACAAGCGCCCGGAAAAGCCTGGCTCGGAAGAACTGGCGCAGGCCTGGCGGCCCTACGTCGAGACCTGCATCGAGGCCTTCGGCCCCGAGCGGGCGATGTTCGAGAGCAACTATCCGGTGGATGGGGTCTCCTGCAGCTACGCGACCCTTTGGAACGCCTTGAAGCGCCTGGCGTCAGGCGCTTCGGCGCCGGAAAAGGCGCTGCTCTTCAAGGACGTGGCCCGCCGCGTCTACCGGCTCGACTGACCTGAAAGGACCCGCATGGACCAGCTTTTCGCGCTCGCCGAAGAGATCGGCGCCCAACTCAAGGCCCGCGGCGAGACCGTCTCGGTTGCCGAGTCCTCGTCGGGCGGGCTGATCTCGGCGGCCCTTCTCGGGGTCTCCGGCGCCTCGGCCTACTACCTGGGCGGGGCGGTGGTCTATACGGCCAAGGCGCGGGTCCTGCTGATGGACCTGCCGCGGGAGGCGGTGAGCGGCATGCGCTCGGCCAGCGAGCCCTATGCCCTGCTCCTGGCGCGCACGGCCCGGGAGCGCTTCGGCGCGACCTGGGGGCTGTCGGAGACCGGGGCCGCCGGGCCGAACGGCAATCCCTACGGCGATGCGGCCGGCCACTCCTGCATCGCCATCGCCGGGCCCCTCGAGATGGCGATCACCATCGAGACCGGGGAAAGCGACCGGCAGGCGAACATGCGCGCCTTCGCCGCCGCGGCCTTGGACCTGCTGAAGCGCGCGACGGGCGACTAAGGGAACACTGTCGAGCCCAGGCCGTTCGGCTCCCCGAGGAGGAACGACATGGGTCCTGACCAAGCCAAGACGCGCCGCATCGCCGAAGCGCTGTCGCGGCCGCCCTACGCGGCGGCGGCCGTCGCCGTGCTCCTGGGGATCGCCGCCTGCAACCAGGCCTACCCCGAGGGCAAGAAGACCGCCGAGGCGATGCCCGACACGAGCGTGCCGGGAGACACCGCGCCGGACGCGGCGGCCACGGGGCTGGTTCCCGAGAACGGAACCCCGCCGGTGCAGCCCAATCCCCCCGAGGCCCAGGCCCAGCCGCCGGGCTCGCCGGACGTGCCGGTCGACCTGCCCGAAGTGGACCGCAGCCTGCCAAGCCAGCCGCAGCCCTGAGGACGGCCCCTCAGTTCTCGTCCGCCTTGGCCCCGCTCATCTGCGGCACGTAGAGGCCGGTGGCGAATTTGGCCGCC
Organism: Phenylobacterium sp.; assembly: GCF_046291545.1. Classification (GTDB taxonomy): domain Bacteria; phylum Pseudomonadota; class Alphaproteobacteria; order Caulobacterales; family Caulobacteraceae; genus Phenylobacterium. The sequence continues at coordinate 112,517 of NZ_JBKBSM010000005.1, read as the reverse complement.
CAGCCCTCGGGCCGGAAGCGTGCGCCGAACTGGGCGCAGGGATCGGCGCCGGCCTCGATCTTGCGCCGGGGCGGATCATCGCTCGACATCACCTTGGCGGCCGCGTCGGCGAAGGGTTCGGCGAACTGCAGGGCGTCGCCGATGCGCGAGAGCGACGGATCGTCGGTGCCCACGGCGGTGGCCGTACGCGTCCAGGAGATGGCGGCGATCTGCCGATCTTCCCCATCCAGCATCTCCGCTTCCGCCGCCAGCGCGCCCAAGGCGCCGGGCGCGCGGACACCGATCGGCCCGGGAATGAAGAAGGACGCCGCGGCGGCCGCCGCCGAAGCGGCGCGGCCGGTCGGCTCCACGCCGGTGACGGCGGCGCGCACGCGGGCGTCGGCGTCCTCGCCTTCGGCGATTTCATAACGCTCGGAGAGTTCGAAGCAGAGCTGGGCGTCGATCTCGCGCAGCAGGGCCGTCCGCTCGCCTGCGGACATCCAGGCGCCGCCCTGGGCCAGGCGCGTCGGCTCGATGGCCACGCGCTTGACCAGTTCCAGGCGGGAGGTCTCGCGCCGCTCGCGCGCGGCCGCCCGCAGGGCGCTCTCGTCGTCCGCCATGCCTTCATAGCCGGACAGGAATCCTGACGTGGTGGGGGCGCTGGCGCAGGCGCCGACCAGCAGGGGGAGGGCGAGGACGACGGGAATACGCATGGGCTTTTGGATACTCGATGACGCTTCGGCGGAGCTGGGAGCCGTAGAATAGACGCGGCAATGCGACCTGCGGATGCAGGGCTCACCAGGAAAATCGCTCCGCCGGTGAAAGCTCGCGAGCTGAGCCGCGGCCATTCAGCCGGGCGCGCCGTCCATGAACGCGGGCATCCAACCCTCGTGCGCGGTGCGGACCTTGTCCAGCGGCAGGCTGAAGAGGCCGTCGACCGCCAGCTCCTCGCCCCCCGCTTCGCCGACCACGGCCGCGGGGATTCCGGCCTCGATCGCAGCCTTGAGCACGACGTCCGGATCGGCGACGGCGATCAGGTAGCGCGCCTGGTCCTCGCCGAAGAGCTCCCCGTGCGCGGCTGTGTCGTAGGGAAGCTGAATGCTCGCGCCGACCTTCGACGCCAGGGCCATCTCGGCCACGGCCACGATGAGGCCGCCGTCGGAAAGATCATGGACGACAGACACTTGATTCGAAGAGATCAAGTTGCGCACGAAGTCGCCGTTGCGACGCTCGAGCGCCAGGTCCACCGGCGGCGGCGCGCCGTCCTCCCGCCCGAGGAATTCGCGCAGGTACAGCGAGGCGCCGAGCTGGCCATGGGTTTCGCCCACCAGGACCAGGGCGTCGCCGGCCTTCATGCCGCTGAAGTCGGCGTGGCGGGCGTAGTCGTTCAGGAGGCCGACGGCGCCGACCGTCGGCGTGGGCGGAATCGCCACCCCGTTGGTCTCGTTGTAGAGGCTGACGTTGCCGCTCACGACCGGGAAGTCCAGGGCGCGGCAGGCCTCGGCCATGCCCTCGATGGCGCGCACGATCTGGCCCATGATCTGCGGGCGCTCGGGGTTGCCGAAGTTCAGGTTGTCGGTGATGGCGATCGGCTCGGCGCCGACGGCCGTGAGGTTGCGCCAGGCCTCGGCCACCGCCTGCTTGCCGCCTTCGTAGGGATCGTTCTGGACGTAGCGGGGCGTGCAGTCGCTGGTGACGGCCAGGGCCTTGCGGGTGCCGTGGACGCGCACGATGCCGGCGTCCGCGCCGGTGGCCGAATCCTCCAGGGTGTCGGCCATGACGTGGCGGTCGTACTGCTCCCACAGCCAACGCTTGGACGCCACGTCCGGGCAGGACATCAGCTTGAGCACCGCCTCGCCGTAGTCCACCGGGGCCGGCGCCTGGGCCGGATCGATGTGGGCGGCCGGCGGCGGCGCGACCCAGGAGCGGTCGTACAGCGGCGCGTCCTCGGAGAGCGGCGCCAGGGGAATGTCGCAGACGATCTCGCCCCTGTGCCGAAGCACGATGTGGCCCGTGTCGGTGGTGCGGCCGATGACGGCGGCGTCCAGGCCCCACTTCTTGAAGATGCGCTCGCCGTCGGCCTCGCGGCCGGGCTTCAGGATCGCCAGCATCCGCTCCTGGCTTTCCGAGAGCATCATCTCGTAGGCGCTCATGCCCTCTTCGCGCTGGGGCACGGCGTCGAGGTCCAGTTCGATGCCGACTCCGCCCTTGCCGGCCATCTCCACGGAGGAGGAGGTCAGGCCCGCGGCGCCCATGTCCTGGATGGCGGCGACCGCGCCGGTGGCCATCAGCTCCAGGGTCGCCTCGATCAGCAGCTTTTCGGCGAAGGGGTCGCCCACCTGCACGGTCGGGCGCTTCTCCTCGGAGTCCTCGTCGAACTCGGCTGAGGCCATGGTCGCCCCGTGGATGCCGTCGCGGCCGGTCTTGGAGCCGAAGTAGACGACCGGCAGGCCCGCGGACGGCGCGGCCGAGTAGAAGATCTTGTCGGCGTCGGCCAGGCCCACGCACATGGCGTTGACCAGGATGTTGCCGTCGTAGCCTCGATGGAAGTTGGTCTCGCCGGCCACGGTGGGCACGCCCACGCAGTTGCCGTAGCCGCCGATGCCGGCGACGACGCCGGAGACCAGCCGGCGGGTCTTCGGATGGGCGGGATCGCCGAAGCGCAGGGCGTTCAGCAGGGCGATCGGGCGCGCCCCCATGGTGAAGACGTCGCGCATGATGCCGCCCACGCCCGTCGCCGCGCCCTGATAGGGCTCGATATAGGAGGGGTGGTTGTGGCTCTCCATCTTGAAGACGCAGGCCTGGCCGTCGCCGATGTCGACCACCCCGGCGTTCTCGCCCGGCCCGCAGATCACCCTCGGCCCCTTGGTCGGGAACTTGGACAGGTGCTTGCGCGAGGACTTGTAGGAGCAGTGCTCGGACCACATCACCGAGAAGACGCCGAGCTCCACGAGGTTCGGCTCGCGGTTCAGGCGCTTGATGATGAGGTCGTATTCCTCGGGCTTCAGGCCGAACTCGGCGGCCGTCTCGGCCATGGTCTTTTGGGGCTGGGCGCTCATGGCCGGCCTTCTAGCCGGACTCGGGCGCGCACGCGATAGGGCGGACGCTCCGGGCCGGCGATCGCCTCGACCAGGCGGGCCGATCTCTCATGGCCCGGCCCTGCACGTCCGAATGTCGCCAGCGCCGGCGCGGCGGCGTGATAGCCTTTCTGTATGAGCGCCGCCGTCGGCTACAGCCTGTTTCCCACCGAACTCGGCCTCGTCGGGATCGCCTGGAGCGAGGCCGCGATCGTGGGCGTGCAGCTTCCCGAGGCCAGCGAGGCCGCCGCCCGGGCGCGGCTGGCCCGGCGCCACCCTGCAGCGCAGGAGAGCGAGCCGCCGCCCTCCGTCCGCGAGGCGATCGAGGGGGTGCGCCGGCTCATGGCCGGGGAGAAGCCCAAGCTGCAGGATATCGAGCTCGACTATGGCGCGGCGCCAGAGCTGCACCGGCGGATCTACGCCGTGGTCCGCGCCATCCCGCCGGGCCGGACCATGACCTATGGCGAGATCGCCCGGGCGGTCGGCGAGCCCCACGCCGCCCAGGCCGTGGGCCAGGCCATGGGGCGCAATCCCTGCCCGATCCTGATGCCCTGCCACCGGGTGCTGGGCGCCGACGGGCGGATCGGCGGCTTTTCGGCGCCTGGCGGGGTGAGCACCAAGCGGCGGCTGCTTGAGATGGAGGGGGCGACGTCCGTGGAGGCCCTGCCGCTCTTTGCGGCGAAGGACTAGGCGCTGGCCAGGGCGCTCTGGAAGAGCACCGCGCCGTCGGCGGAGCCGAGCTCGGCCTCGAAGGCGCGGTCCGGATGGGGCATCAGGCCCAGGACGTTGCCCGCGGCGTTGACGATGCCGGCGATGTCGCGGGCCGAGCCGTTCGGATTGTCCTGGTAGCGGAAGACCACCTGGCCTTCGCCTTCCAGGCGGTCGAGGGTGGCCTCGTCGGCGAAGAAATTGCCCTCGCCGTTGCCGATGGTCATGGTGACCGAGCGGCGGCCGGCGTAGCCGGCGGTGAAGCGCGTCTGGGCGTTGGCCACTTCCAGTTCGATCGGCTTGCAGACGTACTTGAGCTTCTCGTTGCGCAGGAGGGCCCCGGGCAGGAGGCCCGCTTCGCATAGGATCTGGAACCCGTTGCAGATGCCCACGGTGGCGACGCCCCGTTCGGCGGCGGCCTTCACCTCCGTCATCACCGGCGACAGGGCCGCCATGGCCCCGCAGCGCAGGTAGTCGCCATAGGAGAAGCCGCCCGGCAGCACGATCAGGTCGAGACCGGCGGGCAGGGCCGTCTCCCCGTGCCAGACCATCGACACCTCGGCGCCCGTCGAGCGTTCCACGGCGACCTTGCAGTCGCGGTCGCAGTTGGATCCGGGGAAGACGATGACGGCGGCTTTCATGGGCCGCGCCCTAGCACCTTTCGCCGCGCCGCGCGAGGGGCCTGGGCGGATTGACGCTGCGCCTGCGCCGTTGAAGGCTGAGGACCTGGGGAGGCGACCATGGGCCGGACTTTGGCGGGGCTGCGCGCCCTGGCGATCATCTGCGGACTGCTGCTGCTCGGCGGGTGCGCCAAGGACGTTCCCTATCCGGTTCTGGAGCAGCGCTACGCCGCCGAGTCCTCACGCTACATGGACCTCGCCGGGGGCGTGCGGGCGCACTACCGCGACGAAGGGCCCAGGGGCGCGCCCGCCATCGTGCTGATCCACGGGTTCTCGGCCTCGCTGCACGCTTGGGAGCCGTGGGTGGCGCGGCTGTCGCCGGACTATCGGACGATCAGTCTGGACCTGCCCGGGCATGGGCTGACGCGGACCCATTCGGGCTATGAGCGGTCGGTCGAGGGCGACGTGGCGGTGGTGGACGAACTTGCGCGGCGGCTGGGCGCGCGGCGGTTCGTCATCGCCGGCAACTCCATGGGCGGGGGCGTCTCGCTCGCCTACACGCTGGCCCATCCGGATCGCGTCCGGGGCCTCGTGCTGGTGGATTCGGCTGGCTGGCCGGACGCGAAGGGCGATCGGCCGCCGCTGGCGTTCGTGCTGCTGGCCAATCCGGTGGGCCGCGCACTGTTGCGCAACCTGGACCCGCGGCCGCTGGCGGAGCCCGGACTGAAGGCCGCCTATGGCGATCCCGCCCTGGTCACGCCCGAACTGGTCGACCGCTATGTCGACTTCGCCCGCGCCCCGGGCCGGCGCGCGCTGCTGACCTCCGGTCGGCGGGGCCGGCCGATCGGCGATCCCGCGGCTTTCGGCCGCATCGCCGTCCCCACGCTGGTCATGCACGGCGGAGCGGACACCATCATCCCCGTGGCCGCGGCCCGGGGCTTCGCCGGCGCCATCCCCGGCGCCCGGCTCGTGGTCTATCCGGATGTCGCCCATGTGCCGATGGAGCAGATTCCGGACCGCACGGCGGCGGACCTGCGGGCCTTCCTGGCGGACCTGCCTGACTGACGCCGAAAGCCGCTGCGGCCGCTCAGTTCGTCCGACGCGCCTGGCTCAGCGACTCAAGATAGGCGAGAAGCTGGTCATATCCCGCCTTTTCGCCATAGCCGCAGCCCGTCGTCCGCCCGCCGGCCTGCCGCACGATCGCCGGGTGGCCCGGCGCACCCTCGCGGGTGACGACATACGAGGTGCGGCCGTCCTCGGCGTTGATGTAGCGGTATGGTTCCCCCGGGGCCTGCGCCTCGACGAACCCTGGCTGGGCCGCGACGGCCTGCACGAGGGCGTCGAAACCCCGGGCGCAATCCAGCGCGACAGGCTGCGGCGGCGCCTCGGCCGCCGGAGCGCAGGCGCCTAGCGCCAGGAGGATCAGGATCGGAGCCCGCCGGCTCACGCCAGCTCGACGCGGTAGCTTTCGATGACGGTGTTGGCGAGCAGCTTCTCGCACATGGCCTTCACCTCGGCCTCGGCGGCGGCCCTGTCGGCGGCCTTCAGGTCGAACTCGATGGTCTTGCCGACACGCACGTCGGCGACATCGCCCCAGCCGAGGCCGTGCAGCGCGTTCTCGACAGCCTTGCCCTGAACGTCGAGCACGCCCGGCTTCAGGAAGACGTGGACCTTGGCTTTCACTAGTGCAGACCTCCTTGGATCACCGTCGGCATCTCCTTCATGATGCCGAGCCGCCGGGCGACTTCGGTGTAGCTCTCGATGACGTCGCCCATGTCGCGGCGGAAGCGGTCCTTGTCGAGCTTCTCGCTCGTCTGGGTGTCCCACAGGCGGCAGGAATCGGGGCTGATCTCGTCGGCCAGGATCACCCGGGCGTAGTCGTTCTCCCAGATGCGGCCGAACTCGACCTTGAAGTCGACGAGCGTGATGCCGACGGCGCCGAACATGCCAGACAGGTAGTCGTTCACCCGCAGGGTCAGGGCCATCATGTCGTCGATCTCCTGGGTCGAGGCCCAGTTGAAGGCGGTGATGTGCTCCTCGGTGACCATCGGGTCGGAGAGCTTGTCGTCCTTCAGGTAGAATTCGATGATCGAGCGGGGCAGGGGCTGGCCCTCGGCCAGGCCGAAGCGCTGCGACAGGCTGCCGGCCGCGATGTTGCGGCACACCACCTCCAGCGGGATGATCTCGACTTCGCGGATCAGCTGCTCGCGCAGGTTCAGGCGCTTGATGAAGTGGTTCTGCACGCCGATGGCGTTCAGCCGCGTCATCACGAACTCGCTGATGCGGTTGTTGATCACGCCCTTGCCTTCGAGCACGGCTTTTTTCTGGGCGTTGAAGGCGGTGGCGTCGTCCTTGAAGTACTGGATCAGCGTTCCAGGCTCAGGCCCCTCGTAGAGGATCTTGGCCTTGCCCTCGTAAATCTTCTTGCGGCGGGTCATCTCTCGCCTTCTCCAGGAGCCAGGGCTTGGCCGGTTGCGGAAGCGACAAAAAACGCGCGCGACGGGGTCCCAGCGCGCGCGGCTCCGACTCGGCCTCCGGCTCGATATGAGGCGCGCGGGAAATTAGCGGAAGGCAGGCGCCGGCGCAAATATCTCGCCGAATGGAGAAAATGGTCCGGCGCGTTTCGATTGCGGCGGGCGCGGGCGCAGAGTATGCAACGCCGACCGTACCGCTTCCCGGGGAAACCATGACGACCTTCGACGATCGTGAGCAGGGCTTCGAGAAAAAGTTCGCGCTCGATCAGGAACAAGAGTTCAGGGCCGGAGCCCGGCGCAACCGCATGCTCGGCGAGTGGGCGGCCGGTCTGATGGGCCTGCAAGGCGATCGCGTGGCCGAGTATTCCCGCGCCGTGGTGAAGTCGGACCTGGAGCTGCCAGGCGACGAGGACGTGCTGCGCAAGGTGTTCGAGGACCTCAAGGGCTCGGGCGTGCAGATCACCGAAGGCGACGTGCGCATGAAGATGGCCGAACTCCTGGCCCAGGCGCGCGAACAGGTGAAGGCGGGACAATAGTCCCGCCGCGGCCTGCGGGCCGCGCTTTCCCAGATCTCAGAAACCTGAAAGAGCGGATGCAAAAAAGGCGACCCTAGGGGTCGCCCTTCGCCGCTTCGATCTATCCGCGCGAGGCAAGCCTCGGAAGCGCCGCGGACCCCCTTGCCCCACGACCCTGACTCAGGGCCGCAAGCTCTCGTTGCGGTTCTTATCGTGCGGCGACGGTTCGACCACAAACGATTTCAGGAAGCTTGGCCGAAAGAAGGCGGCCCCCTGTGCCCTGGCGGACACAGCCGGCGAGCTGCAGCCCGCCGTGAAATGGCCTTTTTGCGGACCTTTCTGCGCCGCACCGGGTGGCGACAAATGCATCGTCGGCCGGTCAGACACCTCGCGCTCCGGATCCTGAACAGCCCCCCAGCCCCTCGGATCGCGATGGGACCGGCCGACTCCCCCCCTTCCCATCGGACACCTGCTCCGCCCCGTGCGGGGCTTTCGCGCGCGCGCAAACTTTGATATCCATCTAATTAGATATCTTTCGAAGGAGCGCGTCGTGGCTGACGAGGATCTTCACACCCTGCTCGCCTTCTTCAAGGCTATGGCGAACGAGAGCCGGCTGCGGATCGTGGGTCTGCTCGCCGAACGCGAGCGCAGCGTCCAGGAATTGGCCGAGACCCTCGGCTTGAGCGAGCCGACCGTCTCGCACCATCTGGCGGCGCTGAAGGCCATCGGCCTGGTCAGCGTGCGTCCGGAAGGGGTGGTGCGCTGGCACGCCCTGGAGCCCGCGGCGCTGGCCGAGCTCAACCGGGCCCTCCTGGAGCCGCGGACCATGAACGCCCTGGCCGCGCCCGCAGAGTCCCGGGACGCCAAGATCCTCTCCGGCTTCATCGACGCCGAGGGCCGGCTGAAGACCATTCCCGCCAGCCGGCGCAAGCGCTGGGTGGTGCTGGAGTGGCTGATGGAGGCCTTCGAGGAAGGTCGGGACTATCCGGAAGCGGAGGTCAATGCGCGGCTGCAGGCGCGCCATTGGGACAGCGCCACCCTGCGCCGGGAACTCGTCGGGCACGGCATGATGACTCGCAACGCCGGCGTCTACCGCCGCGCCCCGTGCGCCGACTGGCGCCCGTTCGACAGGGCCAAGCCCGAAGGCTAGGCGGCGCTCAGGGCCTCCTCGACCTGGCCCAGCCGGTCCTTGCCGAAGAACATCTCCTCGCCGACGAAGAAGGTGGGGATGCCGAAGACGCCGCGGGCCGCGGCGGCCTCTGTGTTGGCCATGAGGGCGGCCTTCACCTCCGGCTCCTGGGTTGCGTCCAGCAGCGCCTGGCCGTCTAGGCCGGCGGCGTCGAGCACGCGGGTGAAGACCTGCGGGTCGTCCATCTTCTGGCCGTCCTCCCACATCGCCGCCAGGACCGCGTCCAGGTAGCGCTGGCCCACCCCCGCCCGCTCCGCGGCGATCATGCCGCGCATGATCAGCAGGGTGTTGACCGGAAAGTGCGGATTGAAGCGGTAGGCGGACAGGCCGTGCCTGGCCACGAAGCGCCGCGTCTCCAGGGCCTCGTACTCCAGCTTTCCCTTCACCGGGCCGAAGGCGACCATCGGCGGCTGGTTGCCGGTGAGCTTGAAGATGCCGCCCAGGAGGCAAGGGACGAGCTTGATCTCGGCGCCGGCGCGCGCGGCGATCTGCGGCAGCACCTTCAAGGCCAGATAGGCGTTGGGGCTGCCGAAGTCGAAGATGAACTCGACGGTTTTCGACATGTCGGGGCTTTCCTCTCACCAGGCCTCGGACCAGGGCCGAAGGTCCATCTCGTGGGTCCAGGCCGAGCGCTGTTGGTTGTGCAGCATCACGTAGCTGCGGGCGATCTCCTCGGGCTTGAGGATCTGGTCGCGGGCCAGGAGGTCCTCGACGTCGGGCCGGTTGGCGCGGGTGAAGACGCCGTCGATGGCGCCGTCGACGACCACGTGGGCCACGTGGATTCCCTTGGGCCCGAGTTCGCGGGCCATGCTCTGCGCGACCGCGCGCAGGCCGTGCTTGGCGGCGGCGAAGGCCGAGAACCCCTCGCGCCCGCGCAGGCTGGCCGTGGCCCCGGTGAACAGGATGCTGCCGCGGCCGCGGGGCGTCATCACCCGGGCGGCCTCCCGCCCCGTGAGGAATCCGGCGAAGCAGGCCATCTCCCAGACCTTGGTGAAGACCCGCGAGGTGGTCTCCACCACGCCGAAGCGCACGTTCGCGCCGATGTTGAAGACCACCACCTCCAACGGGCCGACGTCGCGCTCGATCGCGTCGAACAGGCCGACCATCTCGGCTTCGGACCTGGCGTCGACGCCATAGGCGCGGGCCTTGCCCCCCGACTGGCGGATCGTCTCGGCCAGACTCTGAAGCTGGTCGAGGTTGCGCGCGCGGCGCGTGACGCAGACCTCGTGCCCCTCGGCCGCGAAGGCGCGGGCGATCGCCCCGCCGACCCCGTCCCCGGCGCCCACCACCAGGCAGACGCCCTTGGACCCGGCTGTTCTTTCCACCGGCGACCTCCTGTAAGTTTAGAAACTGGACGGACTATGGTATTGAAACTGGACCCGGTCAATGGGAAGCCAGGGGCGGGGGCAAGGAGCACGGCGATGAAGTGGGACGACCTGGCCAAGGAGCCCTGTTCGGTGGCCCGTTCGCTGGCGGTGATCGGCGACCGGTGGACGCTGATGATCCTGCGCGACTGCTTCCTCGGCGTTCGCCGGTTCGAAGCCTTCCAGGCCCGGCTCGGCATCTCCCGCACCATCGTCGCCGACCGCCTGAAGCTGCTCGTCGAGGAGGGGGTGCTGCGCAAGGTCCCCTACCAGGACGGGCCGGCGCGCTACGACTACCGGCTGACGGACAAGGGGTTCGACCTCTATCCGGTCGTCATGGCGATCGTTCGCTGGGGCGACCGGCACTATGCGGGCGAGGCGGGCCCGCCGATCCTGCACCGGCACAGGGCTTGCGGCCACGACTTCCATCCGGTGACGACCTGCTCGGCCTGCGGCGAGCCGGTGGACGCGCGCGACGTGGAAACCCGCCCGGGGCCGGGCTTTAAGGGCTCCTGACGAACAAGCGTTCGAACGCTCTTGGCGGCGCCTGCGACATTGGTTATCAATGTTCAGTTATCTTGATCTTTATCAAGGTGGCGATCCGCCGAGGCCTGAGAGTTCGGCGGCGAGGAAACCGTCGGCGCTCCGGAACGGGGGCCGGCATCAGGGATGGAACCAAGGGCCGATGACCGCGACCGCTACGCTCGAGAAGCCAGCGCAGACCAAGACCGAACACTTCGACGTCCTCATCGTCGGGGCGGGGATTTCCGGAATCGGGGGCGCCTACCACCTGACAAAGCAGTGCCCCGGCAAGAGCTTCGTGGTGCTTGAGACGCTGGAGAGCTTCGGCGGCACCTGGCTGACCCACAAGTACCCCGGCATCCGTTCCGACAGCGACCTGTACACCTTCGGCTACCGGTTCAAGCCCTGGGTCGGCACGCCGATCGCCACCGCCGACGAGATCCTGAAGTACATGGGCGAGGTGATCGAGGACAACGACCTCGGCCGCCACATCCGCTACGGCCACACCATCAAGGCCGCCACCTGGTCCAGCAAGGACGGACTTTGGACCATCGAGGCGGTGCGCAAGGACACCGGCGAGACGGTCCGCTTCACCACCAACTTCCTCTGGATGTGCCAGGGCTACTACCGCCACTCCGAAGGCTACACTCCGGACTGGGACGGGATGGAGACCTACAAGGGCCGGATCGTCCATCCGCAGACCTGGCCGCAGGACCTGGACCTCAAAGGCAAGAAGGTGCTGGTGATCGGCTCGGGCGCCACCGCCGCGACCCTGGTGCCCAACATCGCCGACGAGTGCGCGCACGTGACCCTGCTGCAGCGCTCGCCCACATATTTCATCCCGGGCCGCAACGCCAACGAGCTGGCCGACACCCTCCGCGAGCTGGAGATCGATCCGGACTGGATCCACGAGATCGTTCGCCGCAAGATCCTGCACGATCAGGCCGCCTTCACCCGCCGCTCCTTCGAGGAGCCCGAGACGGTGAAGAACGAGCTCCTGGCCGGCGTCCGGGCCTTCCTGCCCGAGGACCTGGTCGAAAAGCACTTCACGCCGCGCTACCGGCCCTGGCGCCAGCGCATCGCCTTCATCCCGGACGGCGACCTCTTCCAGGCCGCCCGCAAGGGCAAGGTGTCGGTGGTCACCGACGAGATCGACCGCTTCACCGAGAAGGGCATTCTGCTGAAGTCGGGCGAGGAACTGGAGGCGGACGTGATCGTGACCGCAACCGGCTTCAACCTGAACGTCCTGGGCGACATCGACTTCACCATCGACGGCAAGCCGCTGAACTTCGCCGACACCGTGACCTATCGCGGGATGATGTTCACCGGCGTGCCCAACATGATCTGGGTGTTCGGCTATTTCCGCGCGAGCTGGACCCTGCGGGCGGACCTGATCGGCGACTTCGTCTGCCGGCTGCTCAAGCACATGCAGGACAAAGGCGCGAAGAAGGTCGAGGTGGCCCTGCGTCCCGAGGACAAGGACATGCCGCTGCTCGACTGGATCGACCCGGAGAACTTCAACCCGGGCTATCTGATGCGCGCGATGCACCTGCTGCCCAAGCGCGGCGACAAGCCCGAGTGGCAGCACACCCAGGACTACTGGGCCGAAAAGGACGAGCTTCCGGCGATCGACCTGGACGGGGCGGAATTCCGCTACAGCTAAGCCGTGGCGGCGGCGGCCGGGGCCTCAGCCCCGGCCGAACACGCGCTCGAAGATCACGTCGAGGTTCTTGAAGTGATAGCCGAGGTCGAACAGCTCTGAGAGTTCGGCGTCGGTCAGGTTCGGCCGTACGATCGGATCGGCCTTCAGGAAGTCGAGGAACTGGCCCTCGCCGCGCCAGACCTTCATGGCGTTGCCCTGGACGGCGCGATAGGCGTCCTCGCGGCTGACGCCCTTCTGGGTCAGGGCCAGCAGCACGCGCTGGGAATGCACCAGGCCGCCGAGGCGGTCGAGGTTCCTCAGCATGTTCTCCGGGTAGATCACCAGCCGCTCGACGACGCCGGCCAGGCGGCGCAGGGCGAAGTCCATGTGCACCGTGGCGTCCGGCGCGATGCCCCGCTCCACCGAAGAATGGCTGATGTCGCGTTCGTGCCAGAGCGCCACGTTCTCCATGGCCGGGACGACGGCCGAGCGGATCAGGCGCGCTAGCCCCGTCAGGTTTTCCGTCAGGATCGGGTTGCGCTTGTGCGGCATGGCGCTCGATCCCTTCTGGCCGGGATCAAAGGGCTCCTCGGCCTCGAGCACCTCGGTGCGCTGCAGGTGGCGGATCTCCACCGCCAGCCGCTCGATGGAGGAGGCGACCACGCCCAGGGCCGCGAAATAGGCCGCGTGACGGTCGCGCGGAATCACCTGGGTGGACACCGGCTCGACGGCCAGCCCCATCTTCTCGGCGACGTGAGCCTCGACCCGCGGATCCACGTTGGCGAAGGTGCCGACGGCGCCGGAGATGGCGCAGGTGGCGATCTCGAACCGCGCCATGGCCAGGCGCTCCTTGGCGCGCTGGAACTCGGCGTAGTGTCCGGCGAGCTTGAGGCCGAAGGTGGTGGGTTCGGCGTGGATGCCGTGGCTGCGGCCGACGCAGGGGGTCAGCTTGTGCTCGAAGGCCCGGCGCTTCAGGGCCGCGAGCACCAGATCCACGTCCTCGATCAGGAGGTCGGTCGACCGGGCGAGCTGCACCGCCAGCGCCGTATCGTTGACGTCCGAGCTGGTCATGCCCTGGTGCAGGAATCGCGCCTCGGGGCCGACGATCTCGGTGACATGGGTCAGGAAGGCGATGACGTCGTGCTTCACCTCGCGCTCGATCTCGTCGATGCGGTCGACGTCGAACACCGCGTCGCGGCCCTTCTCCCAGATCGTCTCGGCGGCGATCTTGGGGATCACGCCGAGCTCGGCCATCGCGTCGGCGGCGTGGGCCTCGATCTCGAACATGATATTGAAGCGGGTCTGGGGCGACCAGATCGCGGCGGCGTCGGGGCGGGCGTAGCGAGGGATCATGACGCGCGCCTTGGACTCCGGGCCGGGCCCGGAGTCAAGACGTCACGCCACAGCCTGTCCCCTCAGGCGGCCTCGCCGCGGGCCACGCGAGCCTCCGCCAGCGCCTTCACCAGGCCGAAGGAGCCCAAGAGGTAGTGGAAGGCGGCCCACAGGTAGAACAGGAAGGTCACGATGATGCCCTGGCGCGTGGCGAGGGCCGAGGCGGCCTGACACTGATCGACCAGGGCCTGGGGCGAGCCCTGCGGGGCGATCCCGCCGGGGCAGGCGGCTGTGAAGCTCGCCGCCGTCTCGCCGCCGCCGAACATGCCGGTCAGCGCCGACCAGATGCCGGTCTGCCCCGGATGGGCGAAGGCGTACTGGGCGAACTGGTCGATCAGCCAGCCGGTGAAGGGCGGGCCCCCGCCGAGCGCCAGGAGGTTCAGGAAGAAGAACAGGAGCGCGGTCGCCGTCGCGCGGCGGCGCGTGTCGACCATGTTCTGAACCACCCCGAACGTCGGGCCGAGGTAGGTGTAGTGGAAGATGCCCGGCACCAGGAGGATCAGGGCGGCCATCTCCCAGGTCGATTGGGTGTAGGCCACGATGTAGATCGGCGTGGCGATGGTCAGGCCGATGGCCGGGGTCAGGGGATACCAGCGCGGGCTGCGCCTGGAGAGCCGGTCTGTGAGGAAGCCGCCGACCAGGGTGCCGACCCCCGCCGAGAAGCCGCCGACGAGGCCGGTGATCAGGCCGACCTGGGCGTAGTCGAGGCCGAAGGTGCGGATGAAGTAGGGCGGGGCGAACTGGCCCGCGCCGTAGCCGGCGAAGGAGGCCAGGGTCACGCCCAGCACCATGTGCAGGACCGGCCACTTGCCGAACAGGATGCCGGTGACCGCGGCCATCTCCTTCAGCTCGTTGGCCATGGAGAACTTGGGAGGCGCCGGCTCGTGCACCTCGGCGGCGACGTCTTCGGCCAGGCTCGGGTGCGGTTCGGGCTCCGAATGGCCCCGGGGCGGCTCCTTGATCAGGAGCTTGATCGCCACGGCGATCAGGATGCCCGGCAGGCCCACCAGCATGAAGGCCACCCGCCAGGAGAAGTTCTGCGCCAGCCACCCGCCGGCCACGGCGCCGAACATGGTGCCGAGCGGAATGCCGAAGGAATAGACCGCCAGGGCCGAGGCCCGCTTCTTGGGCTCGTAGTAGTCGGAGATCAGCGAGTGGGCCGGCGGCGACAGGCCCGCCTCGCCGAAGCCCACGCCGAAGCGGTAGGCGGCCAGCATGGCGAAGTTGTGCGCGGTGCCGCACAGGGCCGTGAAGCCCGACCAGATCAGGATCGCCAGGGAGATGATGTTCACCCGGCTGAACCGTTCGGCCAGCCGCGCGATCGGGATGCCGAGCAGAGTGTAGAGCAGGGCGAAGTAGAGCCCGCCGAGAAGGCCGAGCTGGGTGTCGGTGATCTTCAGGTCGACTTTGATCGCCTCGCCGATGGTGGCGATGATCGTGCGGTCGATGAAGTTGAAGGTGTAGGCCGTGACCAGCAGGCCCAGGACCAGGTTCTTGTAGCCGTCGGAATAGACGGGCTTGGGTCCCGCCGCCGTGCCGCTCGCGCCCAACGCCATGAGCGATCCCCCCGTACGCTGATTATCCACTGCAAGGGCGGCGACTGTAGCCGCAAGCCCGTCGCAATGGCGAGGGGGGATTTCGAACGCGCGTTTGGCGCCCGCCCGGCTCGGCGGACGGGCGCCGAAGGCGATCAGCTCTCCATTTCTTCACGGATCGTGCGGCGGGCGATCCAGAACAGGGCGAAGGCGACGACGCCGGCCAGGGTGGACAGGATCAGCGCCCAGCGGACGCCCTCGGCCGAGCCCAGGCCCATGCCCGTGGACAGCACGTCGGAGAGAATGCCCACCGCCAGCGGGCCGAGCCCCAGGCCGATCAGGTTGATGATGAAGAGCAGGATGGCCGAGGCCGTCGCCCGCATGTGCGGCGGCACGATCGACTGGCCCGTCGCGTAGACCGGCCCGTACCAGAGCGAGCCCAGGAGCCCGTTCAGGATCAGGATGCTCATGGCCATCACGGCGGAGGGGGCGAGCATCGCCATGCAGAAGATCGGCACGCCGATCAGCGACGCGATCGCCGGCACCGCCACATAGCCGCGCAGGTCGGTCTTGGAGTAGCGGTCGGCGATGAAGCCGCCGAGCAGGGAGGAGATGGAGCCGGCGATTCCCGCCAGCAGGCCCAGCGCCAACCCCAGGAAGCCAAGGGACTGCAGGCCGAAATTGGACGCCAGGCGCTCGATCTCCGGCCCGTGGTTGCGCAGGAAGAACGAGGCGGTGAAGGGGGCGTGGCCGTAGCCGATGAAGGCCTTGATCGCCGCGCCGAACGCGATGAGCCAGAAGGTCCGCTTGGTGGCGAGCAGCGACAGGGTGGCGCCCAGGCTGGCCTGGTTGGCGTGGGCGATCCGGCGCATCTCGGCCGAGAGCTGCTTGCGCGGCTCGCGCAGGGTGGTCACCGCCAGAATCGCGAACAGAAGGCCGGGCGCCCCGGCGATCAGGAAGGCCGTGCGCCAGCCGTAGGCGTCGGCGATCAGCCCGCCCATCACCAGCCCCAGAAGCCCGCCGAGCGGCGTACCCATGGCGTAGAACGCCAGGGCCGAGGCCCGCTTCTCACGGGGGACATAGTCGGTGATCAGGGAGTGGGCGGGGGGCGTGCAGCCCGCTTCGCCCACGCCCACGCCGATCCGGAACAGGATCAGCTGGACGAAGTTCTGCGCCGCGCCGCAGAGCATGGTGAAGCCGCTCCAGGCGGCGATCGCCGTGCCGATGATCACCGGCCGGTTGCGGCGCTCGGCGAGGCGGGCGATCGGGATCCCGAGCACGGTGTAGAACAGGGCGAACGCCAGGCCGCTCATCAGCCCGAGCTGCCAGTCGGCCAGGCCCAGGTCGTTCTTGATCGGCTCGGCCAGGATGTTCACCACCTGCCGGTCCAGGAAGTTGATGATGTAGATACCGAGCAGCAGGCCCATGGCGTAGCGCCGGTAGCCCGCCGTCATCGAGGCGGGCGTGTGGTCTGGGAGGGCCCCTGCAGCGGCGGGCGCAGGTGCGCCAGCGAGAGCCTCCGTCGGTGCGGCGGGAGCGGTCATCGGCAAAAGTCCTCCACTAATCCAATCACATGTCGCGCATTCGCGCTTATGGCGGTCGTCAATCGGCCACACTAGCCGTGGCCGGTCACGCTCCGCCAATAGCGGGTTCGTGACCGCCGGCCCGGAAGCCGAACAGCCGCCGGGCGAACCAGTGTGGTCGGCCGAATGTGTCAGGCGCATTTCGTGAGGTCGAGAGGCCACTCTCGACAAGGCCGCCCCCCAGGGCCTAGGACGCGGGGCGTCAGCCAGGAGCCCGCCCATGGAACTCGTCATCGGCACCAGGAAGTGGTCGAGCTGGTCGATGCGGCCGTGGCTGGTGCTCAAGCACGTCGGCGCCGATTTTACCGAGACGCTGGTGGAACTGCGAGAGGAGGGGGTGACCCAGCCGGCGATCGCGGCCCATTCGCCCTCGGGTCTCGTGCCGGCGCTGAAGACCGACGGGATCGTGATCTGGGATTCCCTCGCCATCTGCGAGTTCCTGGCCGAGCGGTTCCCGCAGGCGCGGCTCTGGCCGCAGGACCCGCACGCCAGAGCCCTCGCCCGGGCGGCGGCGTGCGAAATGCACTCGGGTTTCCAGTCGCTGCGGGGCGAATGCCCGCTGGCGCTCGACGTCGCCCCCCACCGCCCCAGCCTGTCGCCGGCGACCGAGGCCAACGTCCGACGGATCGTCAGGCTCTGGTCCGATCTCCTGAACCGTTTCGGCGGGCCGTTCCTGGGCGGACCCGACTGGGGTGTGGCCGACGCCTTCTACACACCGGTGGCCAGCCGCTTTCACACCTATGGCGTTCGCCTGAGCGACTACGGCGACCTTGGCGCAGCTGGCGCCTACTGCGAACGCCTGCTGGAAACGCCTGAATTCCAGGCATGGGCGGCGGGCGCCTGAAGGGGCGGCGGGGGCGGGCTTGACGAGGCCGGCGGCGCCGTGACACACGGCCGCACATGGTTCACGCCCTGATCCAGCAGACGCAGCAGCAACGCCGCATGTCGGCGGGCGGCCGCGTGGGCCGGGACTGAGGCGGCGAGCCGACTTCAAGACCCAGAACTCCGCAAACCCCCGCCGGCCCTGGCGGGGGTTTTGGATTCGGCGCGCCGCATCCACGGGCCTCGCCGGGCGCCCGCGCCCTTCCAGAGAGACCCTGACCTATGACCCGCCTCCACTTCACGTCCGATGACGAGGTCGCAGAGATCGCCGACGGCGTGATCGCCCGGACCTTGCCCAAGGCGCGCTGGACCCATGCGGCCCACGTGGCCGCCGCCGCCTGGCTGGTGATGCGCCGCCCCGACATCGCGCCCGAGCGCGATATGCCGGGCCTGATCCGCGCCTACAATGAAGCCGTGGGCGGGGTTAACTCCGACACCGAGGGCTATCACGAGACGATCACCCAGGCCTCCCTGCGGGCGGTCCGCGCCGGGATCGCGTCTCTGCCGCCTGAAACCGCGGTGCATGCGGCCGTTCAGGCCCTGCTGGACGGCGGCCTCGACCGCAGCGACTGGCTCCTGGCCTACTGGTCCAGGGCCGTCCTGTTCTCGGTGGAGGCCCGGCGCGGCTGGGTGGAGCCGGACCTGAAGCCCCTGCCGTTCTGATCAGGACGCCGCCGGGCCGCTGGGGCGGCTGAGCACGAAGGCCGCGCAGGCGGCCAGGGCCGCCCCGACTCCCAGCGCCAGCGGCAGGCCGGGATGGACCACGGCGAAGAAGACCAGAAACCCGAAAGCCATGCCCGCGCAGGCCAGCGCCTTGGCCCTGGGCGGGATGGCCCCGTTCTCGCGCCAGGCCCGCAGGGTGGGGCCGAAGCGGGCGTGGTCGAGCAACCAGGCCTCGAGCCGCGGCGAGGAGTGGGTGAAACAGGCGGCGGCCAGGATCAGGAAGATGGTGGTGGGCATCAGCGGCACGAAGGCGCCGACGATCCCGAGCCCCGTCAGGACCAGCCCCAGCACAAGAAAGAGCCACCGCTTCATAGTTGAGAACCATTCGCGGAAATATGGGGCGTTGGAAAGGCGCCCAGCCGGCCGCTGACGAATAATCTCTACATTGCCGGCCTAGAACCGCGCCATCCTTCGGTTCGCCAGCGCGTGTTTCGACAGGTCCTTCGATGAGCTCCCCCACCCGACGCGCCGTCATGGCCGGCGCGGCCGTGGCGCCCGCAGCCGCCGCCTTCCCCCCGCCCCCCACGCGCGACTGGGCCGCCCTGGCGCGGGACGAGGCGCACTGGGCGAGGGTGGCCGCGCTCTATGACCCCCCGCCGGCAGGGGTGGTGCAGCTTGAGAACGGCCAGTTCGGCGCCATGGCGCGATCCACGCGCGCGGCATACGAACTGGCAACCGCCCGCGTGAACCGCGAGACTACGCTCTACACCCGCGGGCCGGTGGCGGCCGACCTGGCGGCGGTTCGCGCCCGGGCGGCGGCCCTGCTGGGCGTGGCGGTGGACGAGATTGTCTTCACCCGCGGCGCCACCGAGTCGCTGCAGGCCCTGATCGGCGGCTACAACCGCCTGAAAGCCGGCGATGCGGTGCTCTACGCCGACCTCGACTACGACGCCATGCAGGCGGCGATGGAGTGGCTGAAAGCCCGGCGCGGCGTGCGGGTGGTGAAGATCGACCTGCCGGAGCCTGCGACCCGCGAGGCGTTGATCGAGACCTACGACGCCGCGCTCAAGGCCAACCCCGACGTGCGGATGATGCTGCTGACCCACCTCAGCCACCGCACCGGCCTCATCCCGCCGGTGGCCGAGATCGCCGCCCTGGCGCGGTCGCGGGACGTCGACGTCATCCTCGACGGCGGCCATGCCCTGGGCCAGGCGGAGTTCCGCATGGCGGACCTGGGCGTGCCCTTCGCCGGCCTGAACCTGCACAAATGGATCGGCTCGCCCCTGGGCGTGGGGCTGATCTACATCGCCAAGGACCGCATCGCCGACATAGACGTGTCGATGTCGGAGGCGCCGAGCCCGCGGATCGAGGCGAGGGTCCACACCGGCACGGTGAACTATGCGGCGGTGCTGGCGACGGCCCAGGCGATCGAGGCGCACGAGGCGATCGGCATTTCGGCCAAGGCCCATCGCCTGCGCTATCTGCGCGACCTGTGGGCCGAGGCGATCCGCGGCCATCCGGACTACGAGGTCCTGACGCCCCCCGATCCGGCGATGCACGCGGGCCTGACCTCGTTCCGCTTGAAGGGCCGCACCAGCGCAGCCGAGAACCGCGCCTTGCGCGAGCTGCTGTTCGACCGGTTCCGGATCTTCACGATCGAGCGGTTCGGCGTGGCCAGGGGCGCCTGCGTGCGGGTGACGCCCGGGTTCGTGAACACGGCGGCGGACATGGAAAGGCTGGTGGCCGCCCTGAAGGCGCTGCCCGGTCTCTGACGCCTATTTCGCGGCGGCGGGGCGGATCGTCAGATAGCCGCGCTCGACCATGCGGCGCATGGCTTCGTAGGCGGCGGTCAGCTCTTCGTAGGCGCCGCGCAGGCGGGCGAGCTTGGCGGCCTGTTCGGCGCTGATCGCGGGGGTCGCCTCGCTGACGGCCAGGGCCTCGGCCACCCACACCGCGCGCGCATGCGCCGCGGCCACCGCCAGGCGCTGGAACTTGCCGGGATCGGTGTGGCCGATGACGGCGCCGATCACCTCCTTGTTGGAGGCGTAGGCGGTGTAGTCGATCTGTTCGAGAAGGCCGCGCAGGCGCCGTTGAGCCTGGGGATCGATGTCAGCCTCGGGCTCGAAGTGATCAAGCGCGACGCGCCTGAAGTTGGACGTCCGCGTCGTGGACATGCCGGCCTCCCACGCGCTGCCTTTGCGGAAGACGCGCATATGGAGACTAGGGCGTCAGGCTTAATGCATGATTTCCGGGCCGGCGGGGCCGCGCCAGGCCCTGCGGCCCGGCGCGGCGGGCGGTCAGCCCATCTTGAAGACGCAGAGCTTGTTGCCGTCCAGGTCGCGGAAATAGGCGCCGTAGAAGTTCGGCATGCGCTCGCCGGGCGGGCCTTCGCAGGAGCCGCCGTTGGCCAGGGCGGTCTTGTGCACCTCGTCGACGAGATCGCGCGAGGCGGCGGCCAGGGCGATCATCGCGCCGTTGCCGGGGGACGCGGGCTGTTCGTCGTAGGGGCGGCAGACGGCGAGCATGGCGCCGGCCGGGGAGCTGTAGCCCTGCATCCGGTCCGAGCCGAAGGCGCGCTGGCCGCCCAGGGGCGAGAGCACGGTGTCGTAGAAGGCCTTGGCCTTTTCCAGGTCGTTAGAGCCGATCGTGGCGTAGCCGATCATGAGGTTCCTCGAGGATGGTCTTGGCGGGGCGAAGCGCCGCCGCGGCGCGACCCTAGACGAGGCCGAGGCTTCGGTGGAAGAGGCTCGATCCGGACTGGCGAGGGACGCCGATCCGGTGAGCCGGCAGGCCGCGCGCAGAGCCGGGCGGCCGTCCCGTGCGCGTCGGCGGCGAGACGGCGACCGGCCCCGCGGTTCAGGCGCCGGCCAGGGTGTCGGCGCCGCGCCCGATTTCGTCCATCCGCCGCTTGAGGGCCATGCGGTCGAGGCTGGCCATCGGCAGGTTGGTGAAGGCGATCAGGCGGTTGTTGAGCATGCGGTATGTGTCGGCGAAGGCCGCCGCCACCTCGGCCGGCGAGCCGTCCACCGCCGCCGGGTCGGGCAGGCCCCAGTGGGCGGTGACCGGCTGTCCGGGCCAGATCGGGCAGACCTCGCCTGCGGCGTTGTCGCAGACGGTGATGACGAAGTGCAGCTCCGGCGCCCCGGGGCCGGAAAACTCGTCCCAGGACTTGGAGCGCAGCCCCTCCACCGGATGGCCCAGCTTGGCGAGCAGGGCCAGGGCATTGGGGTTCACCTCGCCCCGCGGGAAGGAGCCTGCGGAGAAGGCCGTGAAGCGCCCCGCTCCCATCTTGTTGAGGATCGCCTCGGCGAGGATCGAGCGGGCCGAGTTGCCCGTGCAGAGGAAGAGGACGTTGTAGCGCGTCACGGCCAGGTCTCCGAGGTCAGCAGCAGGCGGTCTTGGGCGCCGGGGCGCCGCAGCAGGCGGTGTTGGCGGCCATCGTCGGCGCGCCCGAGGCCGTGTGCGCCACGTCCTCCGGGCCTTCGCCATAGGTCACGGCCTCGCCGAAGGTGTAGAACGTCTCCCATCGCACGCCGGAGGGGTCGGTGACCCAGGCCTTGTCGGACTTGGCGTAGCAGCAGGTCGTGGCCTCCTGGTCGAGGGTGGTTTCGCCCGCGGCCTTCAGACGGCCGGCCAGATCGTGGAGCTCCTCGGCGGTGTCGACCTGGACGCCGACGTGGTCCACGCCGGCCAAGCCGCCGCGGGCCGAGATGGCGAAGTTCACCCGCGGATCATCGAGCATCCACTTGGCGTAGTCGTCCTTGGTGACGGTCGGCTCGGCGCCGAAGAGGGTGGAGTAGAAGCCGATCGACTTGTCCAGGTCGGCTACGGACACGTGCAGGTGCAGGCGCTTCATCAGGCGGGCTCCGTTTGGGGGGATGCGCAGGCGAGCTGGCGGGCGAGGGGGGCGCAAACCTCCGGGCGGCCCTGGCAGCAGTCCTGCATGAGAAAACCGATCAGCCCGCCGATCCGCTCGTAGTCGGCGGAGTAGATGATCGACCGGGCTTCCCGCCGTGAGTGGACGAGGCCCGCACGGGCCAGGATGGCCAGCTGCGTCGACATGGTGTTGGCGGGAGTGTCGAGCGCGCGCGCGACCTCGCCCGCCGGCAGGCCTTCGGGTCCGGCCTGGACGAGCAGTCGGAACACCGCCAGGCGGCCGGGGTGGGCCAGGGCGGAAAGTCCTTCGATGGCGGCTTCGGTTTCCATGATTCTAAGATAATGGAAATATGGAATCGATCAAGCCCTGCCTCGCCAGACCTGGCGCGGGCAGGTCGGCTCAGTGCGCCGGCTGGCCGTTCAGGTAGGCGACCAGGTCTTCGATCTCGTCGGAATGGACGACGGTGGCCGGCATTTGCGTGTGACCCGTCTCGGCGATCTCGGCGAGACGGCGCTGCAGGGTGAGCTCGGTGAAGCGTCCGGCGAAGGTCGGGAAGGGCGGCGCGGGCGGCTGCGGGCTGGGCTGGCCCGGCTCGAGGGCGTGGCAGGCGCTGCACACCCGCTGCGCCAGCTCGCGACCGCGCTGGGCCGAGGGCGCGGGCGGTTCGGAGGCCCCGGCGGCGGACGCGGCTGAAATCAGGACGAGGGCCGACAGGAGGCGAAGCGGGCGCATGGTGATTCCCCGTGGTCAGGCGGCCAGCATAGCGCGCCGGGCTGCTTGCGCGCCTGTGCGACGTGCTATTAGGGACCCATGAGACACGACGAGGCGCCCGAGGTCGTCGACCTCGACCGATACAAGGCCGCTCACGCGCAGGCCCAGGCCCAGAAGAAAGCGCGCGAGGAGGCCCAGGCCAAGCTGGCCCGCCGGGCGCGGCGGATGAATTCGGGCCAGTCGCTGCTGGGCTCGCGCCCGAAGGCCGGCCTGATCCCGGCCGCGGTGTTGCTGGGTGCGGCCGCGCTCGTTCTGCTGCCGAGATTCCTGTGACCGCCGCGCCCGGCTTTCGCCTGAAGGGGCTCGACCATGTCGTGCTGCGGGTCGAGGACGCCCAGGCCGTGATCGGCTTCTACACGCAGGTGGTCGGCTGCACCCTGGAGCGCGTGCAGGCGGAGATCGGCCTCTACCAATTGCGAGCCGGGTCTGCGCTGATCGACGTGATCCCGGTCGACGGCGCGCTCGGCCGGCGCGGCGGCGCGGCGGCGGGCGCCGAAGGCCGGAACATGGACCACTTCGCCCTGGGCGTGGCTCCGTTCGACGAGGCGGCGATCCGCGCGCACTTGGCGGCTCACGGGGTGGACGTCCTCGAGGCCGGCCCCCGGTACGGCGCCGAAGGCGAGGGGCCTTCGATCTACATCCGCGATCCGGCGGGGAACGTGGTGGAGCTGAAGGGGCCGCCCGCCTAGAGCCCCGCGGCCAGGCCGGCCAGCGCCTGGCGCGTGACCAGCAGGGACTGGCCGGCGACCATGCCCTTCCAGTCCGGCCGGTCGCCGTAGAACGCATCGCGGATCTGAGCCTTGATGGCCGCGGCGTCGGGGCCGGTGGGATCGCCGTGGGCGTGCAGCCAGTTGTCGGCCCGCAGGGCGTAGAGCACCCGGGCCGGGGAGACCGTGCCGTACTCCATGGCGATGCCGGTGACGTCGGCGTGGGAGAGGAGCTCCGGCGCCGCCGCCAGCCCGTCGCCGGACAGCTCTGCCGAGGCGGAGTTCCCGTCCGACACGGACGCCAGCGCCGAGCCGTACCAGCGCGCGGCGCGCTCGTACCGGGGGTGGCCGGCGCTTTCGAGGATGATCTGTTCGGCGAAGCCCCAGGGGCCAAGGCCGGTGTGATAGTCGATGACGCCGATGCGCGATGCCTGGCCGAGATAGGTTTCGTAGATCGCCGTCTGGGTGCGCCGCGCCCAGGTCGGGCCCGCGCCGCCGTAGTAGATCCCCTTGGGATCGCCGTACTGGCCGCTGCTGGCGGCGGCGGCCAAGGCCTTCTGCCCGTGTTCGGCCAGATAGGCGCCGATCACCTTGGCGGTGGCGGCCCGGCTCTCTTCGGTCCATTCGGCCGGGCCGAACGCCTCGCGCAGGGCCTCATAGCCGGGGTTCGCGGGCAGCGGCGGGGCGTCGAAGTCGATCCAGTTTCGGTTGAGGTCGACGTTCTCCTCAGTGACGCGGCGCAGCCAGGCGAAGCCGTAGGGATTGACGGCGTGGACCAGCAGGACCGCCACGCCGCCGGGCAGGCGCTGGGCCTCGCCCCGGGCGAGCCAGTCCACCTGGGCGCCAGAGCCGCAGAACCCCTCCACCCCGTGGGTGCCTGAGATCATCACCAGCACCGCCTCGGCGTCACTTGGGCCGACCCAGGCGACGTCGGTGGACAGGGCCTCGCCGCGGGGGCCGCGGTTCGGGTTGGTGATCCGCTCCAGCCGCGCCCCGGCCGTTTGCGCCGCCGCTACGAACTTGTCGCGGGCTTCGGAATAGTCGGCGCTGAAGCTGGCGGCTGCGTCCATCGGAGGGCTCCTGGTCTGGCGGCCGCCGATGGAGCCTCGAAGCGGCCGGCGGCGCAACCCCCTTGCCCGCAGGTGGAGCGAGGCGTTCACTATGGCGGACGAAGGCTGGGAGGCGGCGATGGCGAAATCTCAGGCGCTTGGACTTGCCCTGGCCGGTGCTGGCGCGGGCGTCCTGCTGGCCGGCGCGGCGTGGGCGGCCGGTGCGGGCGAGGACATGGACTGGCTGGCGATCTGCGCCAGGTGCATCACCCCCACC
Organism: Phenylobacterium sp.; assembly: GCF_046291545.1. Taxonomy (GTDB): domain Bacteria; phylum Pseudomonadota; class Alphaproteobacteria; order Caulobacterales; family Caulobacteraceae; genus Phenylobacterium. The sequence continues at coordinate 87,691 of NZ_JBKBSM010000005.1, read as the reverse complement.
ATCCAGTCGAAATCCGGCGTCGGCACCGCCAATGCGACCGCGACCGCCCGGGTGACTCGGGCCGACGCCGAAGCCTGGTGCGCCAACTGGCAGCCTGGCGACCGCGGCTGCGTGGCGGCCCAGCTCGCCAGCGACGAAGCCAAGACGCTGTACCGGGCCAGCGCCGATTGCACCCGCGGCCGGATCACCCCCGTCGACGGCCAGACCTACACCCTCGCCGGCGTATGGGACGACAGCGACATCGGCGGCGGGCGCACCCGCTGGCGCGACGCCTCCGGCCGCATCGTTGGCCGCGACAACGCCTCCGGCGGGCTCGGCATCTCCCAGCAATGGGAGGTGCTCTGTCCCGGGCCGCTGAAGGTCTCCGCCCCGCCTCCCAGCGCCGCCGCGGCGCCGGCGGGCGCGGTCTACGCTGTGGGCCAGTCGGTCCAGGCGCTCTACATGGGCGGCTGGGTGCCGGCCCGCGTCACCCGGATCTATCCGGCGCGGGCGGGCGGGCAGGTGGAGTACGACGTGGCCCTGGCCAACGGAAAGCGCGGCATCGTCCCGGCGCGGATGCTGCGGCCCGCGCCCTAGGCCCGGCGCGCGCTCACGATCCAGGTGGCCGACGGCTGCATGACGCCGCGATCGGTGACGAAGGGCTTCAGCGCCTGGCGAACCGCGTCCGTCACCGAGTCCTTCAGGTGCGGCTGCTCGCGCAGAACCGCCCCCAGGGGACCGACCCGCAGGGAAAGGCCGACGCTGGTCTCCAGGTCGTTGCCGCCGATCTGCTGGTCGTGCGGCGCGATATCGATGTCGCCGAAGCCTGCGCCCATGAGGATCGTGCGCAGGCGGTCGGCGTCGGCGAAGGCGAAGGGGCCGGGCGCGTGCGGGTCGGCCGGCGGGGGCGGCGGCGAGGGGATCAACGGCAGGGCGGCCGTGAACGGCGTGGTCATCCACGGGTTCTCCTGAAGGCTGCGCCAGCAGACGAAGGCCAGGCGCCCTCCGGGCACGAGCGCCGAGGCGATGTTGTGGAAGGCCGCCCGCGGATCCTCGAAGAACATCACCCCGAAACGTGAAAAGGCCGCGTCGAGCTTTCGCGCGGGGAATGGGTGGGTCTGGGCGTCCGCCTCGAGGAAGGTGACGCGCTCGCTCACGCCCGCCTCGGCCGCCCGTCGGCGGGCGATTTCGAGCATCGGCGCGGAGATGTCCGCCGCCAGCACCGAGCCGGTCTCGCCGACGCGCTCGGCGAGTTCCAGGGTGGTCTGTCCGCAGCCGCAGCCGATGTCCAGGATGCGCTCGCCGGGGCTGGGGTCCAGCGCGGCCATCGCGGCCAGGCCCAGCGGCTCGATCTGCCGGTCGAGCTTGTCCTGCATCGCGGCCCAGGTCTGGCCGGCCTGGGCGTTCCAATAGGCGATCTGATCGGCGTTGGCGGCGGACTGGACGGTCATGAAGGCGGATTCCGGCGGTGAAGGGGGCTTCCAATCTGGCCGGACCCGGCGGCGATGACCAGGGGACTTGCTCACCACATCGTGCGGCGCGCCCGCTCGGGCCATTCGCGGTCGTAGTCCGGACCGCCGACCCGGCCGCGGCTGATTGCGGCCAGGATCTCCCCCGGCGTCGGCAGGCCGGACGGATCGACGTGGCGGGCCGGGTTCCAGAGGTCGGATCGCACGATGGCCCGGGCGCACTGAAAAAAGACCGCTTCGGTGGTCAGAACGACTGCGGAGCGGGGCGCCTGGCCCTCCACCGCGAAGGAGGCCAGCAGCGCCTCGTCCACCGCGACCTTGGCGCGCCCGTTCACCCGCAGGCAGTTGCCCGAACCGGGAATCAGGAAGAGCAGGGCGCAGCGCGGGTCACGCACGATGTTGCGCAGGCTGTCGGCCCGGTTGTTGCCGCGCCGATCGGGCAGGATCAGGGTCCGAGGGTCGGCCACCCGCACGACCGGCCCGGCGTCGCCCCGCGGCGAACAATCGAGGCCTTCGGGGCCGACCGTGGCCAGTGCGACGAACGGCGAGGCCTCGATCATCGCGCGGTAGTGATCCTTGACGTGGTCGAGCTCCTTCACCGTGGAGGCGGCGTTCGGCGGCGGATACAGCGCCTCGAGCTCCTCAAGCGTCTCGATGGCGCGCATATCTCGCCTCCGTTCCGATGGTTCACAGTCGAGGCGAGGTTGCCTCGCCCCTGCGGGCTTGAACAGGGAGTAGACTTCCGCCATTCGTGAGGAATACTCACGGATGACCGATGCGTGACCTGCCGCCGCTGTCGACTCTGAAGGCCTTCGATGCGGTTGCGCGGCTGGGCTCGGTCACCCGCGCGGCCGACGAGCTCGGGCGAACCCACGGGGCGGTCAGCAAGCAGCTTCGGGCCCTGCAGGACCACCTGGGCGCGCCGCTGTTCGACAGGGCCGGGACCGGGCTGGAGCTCAACGCCCGCGGCCGAGCCCTGGCGGCGGCCGTGGCCGAAGCGCTCGATGGCCTCGCCCGCGGCTATGGCGCGATCCTGGCCGAGACGCGTGCGCCGGCTGTGCACGTGGCCTGCAGCGCGACCTTCGCCATGCGCTGGCTCGCGCCGCGGCTGCCCGCCTTCGCCCGCGCCCATCCCGAGGTGCGGGTGCGCCTGTCGATGACGTCGGCGCGCGACATGCGCGGGGAGGACGCCGATGTCCTGATCGCCTGGGACCTCACCACCTATCCCGCCGCCGATCGGGCCCGCGCGGTGCGCCTGGCGGACGTGAGCTTCGGCCCTGTAGCGGCCCCGGGGTGCCGGCTGGAGCGCGACGGCGCGGTGGTGCGCGCAGACTGCCGGATCGTTCACGACTTCACCTCCACCGCCTGGGACGACTGGCAGGCGCGCACGGGGCTGACCGTGGTGGCGGGCGAGGAGCGCTCGTTTCCCCACACCCACCTTTGCCTGGAGGTGGCGCTGGCGGGACTGGGCGTGGCGCTCGTCGAGCGGCGTATGGCGGCCCAGGAGCTGGCTGACGGCCGCCTGCAGGCGCCGTTCGGCTTCGTCCCCTTCGAGGGCGGGCTGATGGCCGTTCCTGCGGCGCGGGGGCTCTCGCGCGGGGCGCAGGCGTTCGTCGACTGGCTGGGCGGCGAGTTGTCCGCCTCGGTCTGAACCGCGTCCTTCCTTTCCATCCGGCGCCAAAGCCGTCGGCGCGGGTCGGCTGACGGGCCCCGGTCCGGCCGGGACGACCCGCTCGGCGCCAGAGCGGATGGCATGTAACAAGCTCGTCGGAATCCTGCGTTTTCGCGTCGCCGGCCGTTTCGCCGTCGAAATATAGGGGCAAATCGCCCTGGAGAGGTTCGAGCCAACAAGAACGCTCGGAGTCTCTCAATGCCTCGTTCCGTCACGATCTGGAGCGGCGTGGTCCTGGCCGCCGCATGCGCCTCGGCCGTGGTGGCCGCAGAGCCTATGGGCCGCGGCCCGGGTGCGCCCCCGCCCCCGGGCGCCGGGGCTGAGCCGCCGGACATGCCGGCCCCGCCCTCTGCGGAGGAGCGCGCCGCCAAGCTGAAGGCGATCCTGCAGCTCTCCGCCAGCCAGGACGCCGCCGTGGCCGAGTTCGTCTCCGCCACCGCCCCGCCCGACCCGGAAGACCTGCCCCTGGCGGACCGTCAGGCGCTGGAGCAGATGACCACGCCGCAGCGGCTTGACCAGATGGCCAAGATGCAGGCCGAGGCCGGGGCTCGGATCGCCAGGGCCGCGGACGCCACGCGCGCCTTCTACGCCGCGCTGACGCCCAGCCAGAAGGCGGCGTTCGACGCCCTGCCGCCGCCGGCGGTGATGGGCTTCGCCGGCCCTGCGGGTCATCCGGCGCCCATGCGCCGGCTGATGATCCGTCCCTAGGGCCAAGGCCCACCAGGATCGGGCGTCGCGTCCACCGCCCCGGACCCAGACGGGGGCGCGGCGCGGCGTCCGGCGCCATCCCGGCCGCAAGTGTCGCAGGGCGGCCGGGATGGCGCGATCTTCCCCACGCGCCGAGCGGCGCGGCTGGACCGCCAGCGCTCCCGGCGCCATCCTCGCGCCCTCCGGTCCCCGAGCGCCACATGCCCCACGACCCGCATCTGGCCGATCTCATGCGCGATGTCGCGGCGCGCCGCCGGGGCATGGTCGAGAGGAGCATGTTCGGCAGCCGGTGCTGGCTGTTGAACGGCAATCTGGTCTGCGGTGCGGAGGTGGGCCGCTTCCTCTTCCGGGTCGGCAAGGCGCAGGAGGCGGCGGCCCTTTCGCGGCCGGGCGCCGAGGCGGTGGTGCTCAGCGGCCGGCGTATGGGCGGGTTCGTCTGGGTCGAGGCGGACGCCTGTCTGGATGGAGGCCTGGAAAGCTGGATCGATCTGGCGGCGGCCTTCGCCGGCGCCCTGCCGCCGAAATAGACCGGTCTAGTCGAGCCGCCCCGTCATCCAGTCGCGCAGCGCCGCGGCGTTGTTCCGGACTTCCGACCTGGCCGCGTAGAGCAGCGTCAGCGGCCCGGCGCGGGCGAGATCCACAAGCTCCTCCGCCGCCGCGCGCGCCTCGCCGCCTTCGAGTTCCGCCGCATAGGCGCGGACGAACGCCTCCCAGCTCGCGGGGGCGTCCGGATAGGCCGGGTCGGCATGCACCCGCCTGCGCAGCTCGTCGCTGGGGGCGGCGGCCTTGGCCCAGCGCTCGATGCGCCCGCTCTCGCGCGAGACGCCTCGCGGCCAGAGCCGGTCGACCAGCACCCGCAGGCCGTCCTCGTCGGCCGGCGGCTCGTAGACACGCTTGATGTGGATGGGGCCCGCCATCGCGCGACTCCTTGCGTCTACATCAGTCCGAGGGATCTGAAGCTGGCCACCCCGTCGCGCCCCACCACCAGATGATCGTGGACGCTGATGCGCAGGGTGCGGCCAGCCTCCACGATCTGTCGGGTCGTGTCGACGTCGGCGGACGAGGGGGTCGGATCTCCGGAGGGATGGTTGTGCACCAGGATCAGCGCGCTGGCCGAAAGCTCCAGGGCCCGGCGCATCACCTCGCGCGGATAGACCGGCGCATGGTCCACCGTGCCGTGGTTCATCACCTCGTCGGCGATGAGCTGGTTCTTCCTGTCGAGGAAAAGGACCCGGAACTGTTCGCGCGGCTCATGGGCGATGGCCGCCTTCACATAGGCCAGGAGCTGGGACCACGAGGTGATGACGGTGCGCTTCTTCACCTGTTCGCGTCCGACCCGCAGCATCGCCTCGTGGACGAGCTTGAGGTCCAGGGCCACGGCTTCGCCCACGCCCTTCACCGACGTCAGTTCGGCGATCGGGGCGCCCAGCACCCCGCCTACCGATCCGAACCGCGCCAGCAGCGCCTTGGCCAGCGGCTTGACGTCGCCCCGCGGGATCGACCGGAACAGCAGAAGCTCGACCAGCTCGTAGTCGGGCAGGGCGGCGAGGCCGCCGGCGCCCGCCCGCTCGCGCAGGCGTTCGCGGTGCCCCAGGTGGTGCGGGCGGGGCTCAGGCGCCTTGCGCCGGGCCTGCGCGCCCCAGAGCGCCGAAAGGTCCGAAACTTCGCCGACGTCCGCCACGCCCTTGCCTCGCGCGATCTCCAGATGGCATAGATGTTCCCCATGTGTTCCGAGTTGGCAAGGCGAAATCCGGGATGAGCGCGCGCATCGCCCTGTTCAGGGCCGTCAATGTCGGCGGGGGAAACCGTGTGGCCATGACCGCGCTGAAGGCCCTCTTCGACGACCTGGGCCTCGGTCCCGCGACGACCCTGCAGGCGGCCGGCAGCGTCGTCTTCCACGGCGAGGGCGAGGCGGGCGATCTGGAGACGCGGTTGGAGGCCGAGGCCGCCGCGCGGCTCGGCCTCGCCAGCGCCGTCTTCGTGCGCGGCGCCGAGGAATGGTCGCAGATCATCGCTGCGAACCCCTTCGACGAGGTCGCGCGGGACGCGCCGAGCCGGCTGATGGTCACGCCCCTCAAGGCGGCTGCCGATCCGGCGGGACCAGCGGCCCTGGAAGCGGCGGGCCGGGACGGCGAACGGGTCGCCGCCGTCGGCCGCTGCGCCTATCTCTACTATCCGGGCGGGGCGGGGACCTCGAAGCTGACGCCCCGCCTGATCGAGCAGAAGCTCGGCTCGCCGGGCACGGCCCGCAACTGGAACACCACCCTCAAGCTGATGCAGATGCTGGAGACTCAGGCCCGGCTCAGCCGGCGATGATCGGCGGCTTGTAGAGGCCGGCGGGCGACAGGGTGAAGATCTCCGCGCCCGTCGCGGTCACGCCGATCGAGTGCTCGCACTGGGCGGACAGCGACTTGTCCCGGGTCACCGCCGTCCAGCCGTCGGAGAGCACCTTCACGGCGTATTTGCCCAGGTTCACCATCGGCTCGATGGTGAAGAACATCCCTTCGCGCAGGACCTCGCCCGTTCCCTTCTGGCCGAAGTGGAGGATGTTGGGCGCGTCGTGGAACACCCGGCCCAGCCCGTGGCCGCAGAAGTCGCGGACCACCGAGCAGCGCTGGCTCTCCACATAGGACTGGATGGCCTGGCCGATGTCGCCGGTGGTGGCGCCCGGCCTGACGGCCGCGATCCCGCGCTCCAGCGCCTCGTAGGTCACGTCGATCAGCCGGCGCGCGCGCGGCGCCACCGCACCCACGCCGTACATGCGCGAGGTGTCCCCGTGCCAGCCGTCCAGGATGACCGTGACGTCGATGTTCGCGATGTCGCCTTCGCGCAGCACCCGCTCGCCCGGAATGCCGTGGCAGACGATGTGGTTCGGCGAGATGCAGACCGTCTTGGTGTAGCCGCGATAGCCCAGGCAGGCCGGCAGCGCCCCGTGGTCGAGGATGAACTCGCGGGCCAGGCGGTCGAGTTCGTCGGTGACGACGCCCGGGACCACGTGCGGGGTCAGCATGTCGAGGCATGCGGCGGCCAGCCTGCCGGCCTTGCGCATGCCTTCGAAATCCTCCGGCCCGTGGATCTTGATGCGGCCTTGCCGGCTCTCGGATTCCAGCGTCAGGGCGTCGTTCATGTCGGCTCCAGACCCGCCCATGTGCCCGGGCGGGACGATGTGTCGGCTCCTATGTCGCAATCCTAGCACGGAACTTCAACGGTGCGCCCGCGGCGCTGGGGTGCGGCGTTCTGGCTTAAGGGGCGTTCCCTAGGTGGACGTTCGGAATTTTCCGGCCGCGGCCTGGGGGCTAATCCCCTCTCCAGTCACTCCTGGAGTTTCCAATGTCCGCCGCCAAAGCCCCCCTCGTCGACCTCAGCGTCCATCATCGGCCCAAGGGCGGGTCCGACCGCTTCGCCCTGGGCGTGACGAAGTTCCTGCGGCTGTTCGCCGACACCTTTTTCGCAAAGCGCTACGGCCACCGCGCCGTCGTGCTGGAGACAGTCGCGGCGGTGCCCGGCATGGTGGGCGCGACCCTGAACCACCTGAAGTGCTTGCGCCGGATGCAGGACGATCGCGGCTGGATCCGCACGCTGATGGACGAGGCCGAGAATGAGCGCATGCACCTGATGACCTTCATCGAAGTCTGCAAGCCGACGGCCTTCGAGCGATTCATGGTGATCGCGGCGCAATGGCTGTTCTACATCTTCTTCTTCGGCCTCTACGTCCTGGCTCCGAAGACGGCGCACAGACTGGTCGGCTACTTCGAGGAAGAGGCCGTGATCAGCTACACCCATTACTTGGCCGAAATCGACGAAGGGCGGTCCGAAAACGTGCCCGCGCCTCAGATCGCCATCCGCTACTGGAACCTGCCCCCGGAGGCGACCCTGCGCGACGTGGTTCTGGTGGTGCGCGCCGACGAAGCCCATCACCGCGACGTCAACCACGGGTTCGCCAACGACCTGGTCGGCCTGCCGGTGGGCGACATCGCTCCTTGCCCGCCGCACAACGAGCTGGCTCCCAACTGGAAGAAGGCGGCCTGAATCTCGGACACGCAGACAACGATGCGGCGGCCCTGGGGACCGGGGCCGCCGTTTCGCATGCGGCTTCAGCGCCGCCTGCTGGCCGCCCGCTCGATCGCCGGCGGCAATTCGTTGCGGTTCACCGCGATGCCGAGCTGCAGCGACTGGGCGATCATTTCGGCCCGGGCGCAGAACAGGTCCGCCGCCGGGGCGGGGCAGAGCTCGCGGACGGTTGTCTCGAACAGATGCAGCCAGCGGGCGAAGTGGTTCTTGCGGATGTCGGGCAAGGCGGCGTGCGCCTGCATCGGCGAGCCCTTGAAGCGGCCGGTCATCAGCAGCACCGAGGACCAGAAGTCGCACAGCTTCGAAAGGTGGGCGTCCCAGTCGTCGATCGCCGCCTCGAAGATCGGCCCCAGCACGCCGTCGCGGCGCACACGCCCATAGAAGGCGCGAACCACCTCGCCGATCATCGCCTCGTCGACCCCCACCGCCGTTCCCGGCGCCAGGGCCCGGCGGCGGGCCTCGATGTTTGAATTCACGCGTCGCGCTCCGGCTACAGGATTCGTTTCATAACCTAGCGCCGCACTCGGTTTCTCGGATTGACCGAGATCATGCCGCCAGGGCGATCCGCCGGGCGAGACGTACGCCCGTGATCGCCACGTCGCAGGCGTAGACCAGGACCTCGACGCCCGCCTCCGCGGCCTCGCCAAGGCCCAGGGCGAAGGCGGGGTCCAGCTCCTTGCAGGCCGAGAAGCGGTCGCAGTCGACCCGCTGCACCACGAACAGCGCAACGGCCCTGTCACCGGCGGCGACCATCGCCGCGAGCTCGCGCAGATGCCGCGTCGAGCGCGCCGCCACGCAATCAGGGAACTCGGCGAGGCCCGGCGTGCGCATCAGGTGGACGTTCTTCAATTAGCCGCGCATTTACACCGCCCCTGTAGAGGGTGACCGATGGCGATTGCCTATTCGTATGCGAGATTTTCGAGCCGGGCTCAGGCGGAAGGCGACACGTTGCGTCGTCAGCTATCCGCTGCCTTCGCGTACGCTGACGAGAACGGGCTGACTCTCGACACCACGCTTCAGGACCACGGCGTGTCCGCCTACACCGGTGCCAACCGTGCCAAGGGCGCACTCAAGAGCTTCATTGATCGGGTCGAGAGCGGGGAGATAGAACGCGGCAGTTATCTGCTGATCGACTCCATGGATCGTCTCAGCCGTCAGGACGTGACGCAGGCGACCCACCAGCTACTTGGCATCGCGCTCGCGGGCATCACCGTCGTCACTCTCAACGATGGTCGGAAGTTCGACCGCTACGCGGAAGGGAAGGGCGATGTGCTGTCGTCCAAGATCACCGCTCTCACTGCCGAACGTGACGACATATCTGGCGCACATGCGTCGGTCGCACGCCGCCGCTCAAGCGGTGATCGACGACATCTTTGCTGGCTCGGCTGGCGATCCCGTCGAGTTGGCGCGACTTCGCAGCCTTCGGTTCTGAGGTGCCGTCTGGATGCGACTTTGGGAGATCACCGGCTCGGGCGCCGCCGCTGAAGTGTGGAAGCAGAATCAGCGGTCTGCGGATGCCCTTCGGACGCTTCGCTCCAAGCAGGAGAAGGCGGCGGACGCAAAGTCTTCCGCTCGCTCACTGCCTCCCGGTCAGGAACGCTCTCGTCGCCTAAAGGCTGCGGATCGGAAGGAGGCCGAGGCCCGGCGCGTCTATGGCGACACCCTCAGCAAAGCGAACGACCGAGCCCGAGACGCATTGGCGAAACGCCCTTGAGGGCTCGGTTCCAAAGCTAAATTCGATCAACGATTTACCATGGAACGATATTCCAAAGTTTTCATCCTCTGGCGCCACCAAGTGACCAAATCTGCGACGCTTGAAGGTGTGGCCATTACAGTCCCGACAGGCGTAGAGGAGCAAACGTCCTTAAGTTCTCCCGCACCTGCCGACTGCGGGGTCACTTCAAACCATGGGGTAGTTTGGGTTCCACTATCGCGAACTGCATATCCGGCTTCGTCTTTTACTTGCACGAAGACCGTTCGATACCGCTCAATCGAGCAATCATACTCGTTTCGCACCGTCCAATAGACACCCCTATCGGGAAGCGGGTCCGCGCAAATGATATATATCCACGCAAGGCGGGTTGTTCCGCTCGCTCGGATCGTGCCGCGATCCAAGACCCGCACCTGCTCCAAATTCCCGCCCACAACAACGTAGGGCTCAGCCGACGCGGCAATGGGGATCGCAATCGCCGCGATGGCTGCGACAAAAAATGACTTCAAACGCATACTCACCACCCCACGGCTCGACGGCTCCATAGCACAGCTTAGGCCGCAATGAACTGGCGTGCCGAGCCGTCGCCAAGCTCTCACTGACCATGGTCTCACGCGACACCGGCAATCTGTCTCACATGACCCATGACTTGACTTTTGAGACAATCCGTCTCACAAAGTCTTTATGTCCACTGAGAATACACATTCCGGCGCCGTGATTGGATACGGACGCACATCGACCGCCGATCAGCACGCGGGTCTTGATGACCAGATTGCGGAACTGAAGGCGGCGGGCTGCACCCGCATTTTCTCCGAACAGGTTTCGAGCGTTGACGCGGCCCGCCCGCAGCTTCAGGCCGCGCTTCAGTTCCTCCGTGACGGCGATGAGTTCGTCTGCACAAAGCCCGACAGGCTTGCGCGCAGCACGACCGAACTGCTCCGCATCGTCGAGGAATTGACGCAGCGCGGTGTCCGGGTTCGGCTGCTGTCGATGAACATCGACACGAACAGCGCGACCGGGAAGCTGTTGCTCACGCTCATGGGCGCCGTGGCTTCCTTCGAGCGCGAGATCATGCTGGAACGCCAGCGTGCCGGGATCGCCAAGGCGAAGGCCGAGGGCAAGTTCAAGGGCCGGGCGCCGACCGCCCGCGCCAAGGCCGCCGAGGTTCACCGTCTGGTCGCGGCGGGCTGCAAGCCTGCGGAGATCATGAAGCTCACCAACATCAGCCGGGCGAGCTTCTACCGAATTGCGAAGGCGTGATGGCCGATTGCTCGCCGGTATGAGGTGGGCGTGACGTTTCTCATATGTTCTATTTTGGTGTACGCATTCGAGCCTCACCCAAATGACGATTCTGGTTCGCCGGGTGAGGCACTGCCAGTGGGTGACTGGTGAATGCTGATTGCCGCGCCGGTACGGTTAGCCCGACAATCACCGCGCGATGCGAATCGGCGGGCAGGACGACGGTATATGCAGGCACTTGATCTCTTTTCTGGTCCCGGCGGCCTGACGCTGGGGATGAAGGCGGCGGGGTTTCATCCCGTTGCCAGCGTCGAGAAAAACAAGGACGCGGTTGCGACCTATGCAGCCCACACCGGAGACACCGAGCACTTCTGCTCTGATGTTCGCGCCATAGATTTCGCACGCTATCGCGGCAAGGTGGACATCGTGTTTGGTGGGCCGCCTTGTCAGCCGTTCTCTACAGGTGGCCTCCGGCGCGGCACGGGCGACGCGCGCAACATGTTTCCCGAGTTCATTCGTGCGCTGCGAGAGGCGCGACCCGCCGGGTTCTTAGCGGAGAATGTTCCGGGCCTCGCGATGAGTAAGCGGCTCGATTACCTCGCCGAATTGATCAACACGTTTGAGGCAGAGGGATACAACGTCTCGTGGAAGGTCGTCGCTGCGGCGGACTATGGCGTTCCGCAGAAGCGTAAGAGACTCATCATCGTTGGTATGCGGGAAGACCGCTTCTGGTTTCCGCGCCCCACGCACGGACCGGAGGCTGACCAGCCTCACGTTGCTTCGGGGACCATCATCTCCAAAGACAAGCCTTTGGGTGAGCCGCCCGAGTGCCCGGTGATCTACGCGAAATTTCCCGACCCGCGTCGCAGTCCCTACGCGGGGCACGTCTACAACGGCGGCGGACGGCCCATTGACCTAAGCGGTCCCTGTCACACGCTTCTCGCATCCGCTGGTGGATACAAGACGCATTGGGTGGATACGTTAGACATCGCCCCAGAGTACACAGCGCACCTGATGGAGGGCGGAACGCCTCGTGATGGTATCGTGCCCGGTGCTCGGCGCCTTACCCTTGAGGAATCGGCCCTCATCCAGACCTTCCCTGCGGGCATGTGGTTCGCCGGTTCTCGCTCGTCGCAATACACCCAGATAGGCGATGCGGTTCCGCCTCTTTTGGCGCGGGTGCTCGGCGAGTCACTGCGCGCCCAGATGGAAGGGAAGGGCGCGAATTCGGCAACGCATGTGGAGCCGAGTGGGCGGCTTCCATTGTTTGAAGCTGCCTGATGGCGCGCAATACGCTCGTTGAGATCACTGTCGATCAAATCCTGACGTGGATCGACAAATTCATTGAGGGCGAGAAGCTCTCCGCACTGCCGAGCGCGGGGGCGAGGGCGGCTGTCGATGCTCAGCTAACCCATTCGTCGAACAGCGTGCGCTTAGCGTCGCTATTCCTCATGTTCTATTCGACGGTTGATGAGAATTGGGATTGCAACAGCATCCCGACCGGCATCCGAGGTCAGTACGGCGACAAGAGGCTGGCGACCGAATTAGGTCTGAGAAACATCACCTTGCACAACGCCATCACGGCGTTCGGCGAGAACCTCGGCTGGAAGGGCAACGTCACCGCCGCGCGCCTGAAGGGCGACAGTCGGTTCGGAGCGTTCGCAACCGCGCTCTCTACTATGCCGAAGCAGGACCGTCAGAGGGCTGCTGAATATATGGCGGCAAGGTTCGCGGAGAGCAGGAAGATCGTGGCGCCGCTGCCACCTGTGGGCGACGATGTTCTGACCTACGCCAGAGCGCGAGCGTTGTTCTATTCGCTCGTCGCCATCCCATCGGAAGGGAACATCCAACAGTTCCTTGTTGCGGCCCTGCTATCGGAACATCGTGCGAGGCACGGTCTCGAAATCCGCACGCATCATGTCCATGCGTCTGACAAGTTTGACACGACTGCTGGTGACATTGAGGAATTTCGCGACGGCGAACTTGTGCGCGCATACGAGGTCACCGTCCGCCCCGATTGGAAAAACCGGGTGGGTGATTTCAAGAAGAAAATGGATGGGGTGGGGCTCAGCAAATACACCATCATCGCTTCTAACGTCCGAGATGACGACGACTTGGCCGCTCCCGCCGAGATGATCAAATTCCTCCTGCCTTACGAGCGAGACATCGCCGTGGTGGACATTCACGAGTTCCTCGATGTGTTCGCAATGGAACTCACGGCGAGCGAGCTACGGCAGGCGGTCAATCAAACCTACTCGTACCTGACCACTCCGAGCCTGTGTGGACGGGCTGACATCATCGAGCGTTTCTCGTCATCGGTTTCTGGATGGCTGGATGACGTGAGTTAGGTCAACTAATTCGGTTCGACAGTTTAATGCCACCTGCGCTGATCTCACAGCCATAGACGTAAAGCTCAACGCCATTGGCAGTGACCCTTTCGAGGGCTGCGGCGAAAGTCGGATCGCAGTCCGCTGCGGCTTTGAAGCGGCTGCAATCAGTACGCTGGACCACGAACAAGACGACGGCGCGGTCACCCTCGCGAACCATTTGCTCAAGTTCGCCAAGGTGCTTTGTAGACCTTGCGGCCACGCAATCGGGAAACTCTGCGAGTCCCGGTGTCCGCATTAAATGGCAGTTTTTTACCTCCAACCACACCTTGTGATCGGGCTTCAGGCGCGCGTTGTAAAAAGGCTGGACATTGTTGATCTCGAGCCAGCAGGCCGGCCGGTCCTCGCCCTGCAGCAGGAAGTCGACGCGGCTGGCCTCGCCGTACTTCACCTCGCGGCGCACGTGGGCGTAGCCGGAAAGCTCGGGGATCGCGTCCGCCGCCAGGGCCTCGGCGACCAGGCGGTTGGGGTGCATGGTGTTGACGCCGACGAGGCCGCCGTCCGCCTCCACCAGCTCCAGGGTATAGGCCAGCTTGCGCTTCGGATCGGGGGATTTCGACAGCCAGACGCCGAGCCCGGGCGCGTTCAGCCCCAGCATCGCGCCGGGATTGGGGCAGTGCGCGGTCAGCTCGGTCCCGTCGTCCAGCACCACGTCGGCGAGGAAGCGCTTGTAGCGCCGAACGAGACGGCCGCGCACGAGCGGTTGCGGGAAGTCCATGGAGCGGGTTAGTCCGATGAAGGAAAGCTCGACGATGTAGGGAAGGCCGGCGCGGATGGATAGGGCGGAAGGTGCGGTCACGGCCGCGGTGCTGATCATCGGCGACGAGATCCTCTCGGGCCGCACCCAGGACACCAACCTGCGCGACATCGCCCGCTATCTCGGGGCGCACGGGATCGACCTGTGCGAGGCGCGCACCGTGCCCGACGTGCACGAGGAGATCGTGGCGGCGCTGAACGCCCTGCGCACCCGCTACGACTATGTCATCACCACCGGCGGCATTGGGCCTACGCACGACGACATCACCGCCGACGCCGTGGCCGCCGCCTTCGGCGTCGAGCTTCACGAGCACCCCGACATCCTGGCCATGATGACGGCCCGCTGGGGCGACGAACTGAACGCGGCGCGCCGGCGCATGGCGCGGGTGCCGGACGGCGGTGAGCTGGTGAACAATCCGGTGCAGGGCCCGCCGGGCTTCACCATCGGCAATGTCTTCGTGCTGGCCGGGGTGCCGCAGATCATGCGCGGCATGCTGCAGGATGTGGGTCCCCGGCTGAAGGGCGGCGCGGTGGTGGTGGCGCGCACGGTGCGGGTCGAAGGGTCGGGCGAAGGGGCGATCGCCGCCCCGCTGGAGGCCGTGGCCAAGGCCCACCCGGCCATGTCCCTGGGCAGCTACCCCTTCTATGAAGCCGGCGGGTACGGCTCCAACCTGGTGCTGCGCGGCCGCGACCCGGACGAGGTCGAGGCCACCGTGCACGAACTGATCGCCGCCCTCCAGGCGGCCGGGATCGCCAACATCACGCGGGTCGAAGGCTGAGGCCGAAACCGGCGCACCTGGATTTTGGCGTTGGGAGCGCCATTTTATTTCGTCTATGCCGTGCGGCGACACAGACGTGCAAAGCAGGGCTGAGAGTTTGGGCGCGCACCTTGGCCGCGCCAGGGATCACGTTAAAGGTCGGCGAATGCTGGACGCCCGCGTAAGAGACGACCCGCGCCCGCAGGCGCCAAAGGCTCGCGCCCCGGAGGCGCCGCTGCGCATCGCCTTCCTGTCCTATCGCTCCGATCCCAAGGTCGGCGGGCAGGGAGTCTACCTGTCCCAGGCCGCCGACGCCCTGGCCAGGCGCGGACACAAGGTGGACGTGCTGTCCGGCCCCCCCTACCCGGAACTCTCGCACCGCGTCCGCCTGGTGAAGATCCCGTCGCTGGACCTCTACGCCCAGCCGCACAACGGCCACCGCGCCCTGCGCTGGCGCCATCTCCTGAGCTGGGCCGACACCGGCGAGTACCTGGCGCACCTGTCGGGCAAGTTCATGGAGCCGTGGAGCTTCGGCCGCCGCGCCGCCCGCTGGCTGAAGGCGCACCGCGGCGACTACGACGTGGTGCTGGACAACCAGTCCCTGTCCAGCGGACTCCTGGCCATCGAGCGTGCGGGCCTTCCGGTGGTCGAGGTGATCCACCATCCGATCCGGCGGGACCTGGAGCTGGCGCTGAAGGCCGAGCCGCGCTGGGGCATGCGCCTGCTGTCGCGGCGCTGGTACGGCTTCCTGAAGATGCAGGAGAAGGTCGCGCCCCGGCTGAAGGACGTGATCGTCGTCTCCGAGGCCAGCGGCCGCGACGTCGCCGAATGCCTGAAGGTCGGCGCGGCGGCGATGAACGTCATCCCGCTGGGCGTCGACCAGGAGGTGTTCAAGCCGCAGCCGGACATCCGCCGCCGCAGCAACCGGCTCCTGACCACGGCCAGCGCCGACGTGCCGCTCAAGGGCCTGGCGGTGCTGATCCAGGCCTATGCGCGGCTCCTGATCCAGCGGCCGGACCTGGAGCTGGTGGTGATCGGCAGGCTGCGCGAGGGGCCGACACGGGACCTCTTGCGCGTGCTGGACCTGACCGATCGGGTGCAGTTCGTCAGCGGCCTGACCCGCCAGCAGGTGGTGGAGGAATACGCCAAGGCGACGATCTGCGTGACGCCCTCCCTCTACGAGGGGTTCGGCCTGCCGGCGGCGGAAGCCATGAGCTGCGGGGCGCCGGTGGTGGCGACCGACGGCGGCGCCCTGCCCGAGGTGGTGGGGGACGGCGGCGTGATCGTCCGCCGCGGCGACGTGGACGCCCTGGCCGACGCCATCGCCCAGCTCCTGGCGGACCCGGCCAAGCGGGCGGCGCTCAGCGAGGCGGGCCGCCGCCGTGCGCGCCAGGCCTTCAACTGGGACCGCGCCGCCGAGGCCTATGAGGCGGTGCTGCGCCGGGCGGTCGCACGGTCCGCATGCTGACCGCGCGTCTGGAGCGCCTGGGGCTGAAGCCCGGGGACTGGGTGCTGGACCTCGGCTGCGGCGAAGGCCGCCACTGCCACGGCGTCCATCTGCTGGGCGGGGTGAACGTCGTGGGTCTGGACATGGACGAGCCCTCGCTGGCCAAGGCCCGCGCGGGCCTGTCGGTTCTGGGCGAGGGCGGCGGGGCCACCAGCTTCATGAAGGGCGACGCCTACCGCCTGCCGTTCGCCGACGCCACCTTCGAGGCGGTGATCTGCTCGGAGGTGCTGGAGCATCTGGCGGACTACCCCGCCGTGCTGGCGGAGATCCGCCGGGTGCTGAAGCCGGGCGGGCGGTTCACGCCCACGGTGCCCCGCGCCTGGCCCGAACGCATCTGCTGGCGCCTGGCCGACGGCCCGGGAGGCTACGCCGACCAGCCGGGCGGTCACGTGCGGATCTTCGACGAGGCCGGACTGGAGGGCGAGATTCGCCGCCTCGGCTTCAGTTATCACGGCAAGCACTACGCCCACGCGCTGCACGCGCCGTACTGGTGGCTCAAGTGCGCGTTCTGGCGCCGCCGGGACGATCATCCGCTGGTCAGGCTCTATCATCGCCTGCTGGTCTGGGACCTCATGAAGCGCCCCTGGTTGACGCGCGCCCTCGAGGCGGTCTGCGATCCGTTCATGGGCAAGAGCGTGGCGTTCTACTTCGAGAAGACGGAAGCCGGGCGGGCCGCGGCGTGAGCTTCGTCCTTCAGCGCCACGGCCGATCCGCGACGCTCAAGTCGCTCAGGGGCGCCGCCGAAGTGATGCTCTGCGCCCAGACCCCGGGCGGCGCGATCCCGTGGTTCGAGGGCGGCCCCTGGGACCCGTGGAACCATGCCGAGTGCCTGATGGCGCTCGCCGCCATGGGCGAGGACGAGGCGGTCGAGCGTGGCTTCAATCATCTCAGCGAGGCCCAGCTGCCCGACGGATCCTGGCTCGGCGAATACGGCAACGCCTTGCCCATGGCCGACCGCCTGCGCCTGTCGCGGGAGCCGGCGCCCGCCTTCAGGGACACCAACTTCGCGGCCTATCCGGCCACGGCGCTCTGGCACCATGTGCGGCTGACCGGCGATGCGTCCGTGGCCCGCCGTCACTGGCCGATGGTGCGAGCGGCGATCGACTTCGTGCTCGGCCTGCAGCATCCGGCGGGAGACGTCTCCTGGTCGGCGGAAGGCCACGGCACGGGCGTGGACGACGCGCTGCTCGCCGGCAACAGCTCCATCTACAAGAGCCTGGACTGCGCCCTGAAGCTCGCCGACCTGGTCGGCGATCCTCAGCCCGGGTGGGAGGCAGCCCAGCGGCGCCTGCGCCGCGCGATCCTTTGCGAACCCGAGCGCTTCGGCCGCGCCCGCAGCGGCGGCTCGGCCTTCGCCATGGACTGGTACTATCCCATGCTGGGCGGCGTCTTCTCCCCGGCCGCAGGCCTGGCGCGGCTGGAGACGCGCTGGCGGGTGTTCGTGAAACCCGGCCTCGGCTGCCGCTGCGTGGACGACCAGCCCTGGGTGACGGTGGCCGAAAGCTGCGAGCTCGCCATGGCCCTGAGCGCCCTCGGCTCCCACCGCGCCGCCGCGACCATGCTCGACTGGCAGTTCGCCCATCGGGGCGCGGACGGCGCTTTCTGGATGGGCTACCAGTTCGAGGAGCAGATCTTCTGGCCCGAGGAGCGGCCGACCTGGACCCAGGCGGCCGCCATCCTGGCCTTCGACGCGGTCAACCAGGTCACGCCCGCCTTCGACGTCCTGACCACGTCCGACTGACCGCGTCCGCCGAGGCATATCCCCGCGCCGCCCGGCTGGCGCCCCCCTTGCAGCCCAGGACCTCTGGAGCCCGGCGTCTGCGCCGCGCCCACCAGACGGATGCGAGGGCCGATGCACGGCGGCGAGCGCGAGCGTTACCACGGACTGGACCTCCTGCGGTTCATCGCGGCCGGATTGGTGGTGTTCTTCCACTTCGGATACCTGTCGTGGGGCGGCCCCTACGCCGCCGAAGCGGGCTTCGGACCGATGCCGCGGTTTCCCGAACTGGCTCAGTTCGCCAGCCTGGGCTGGGTCGGCGTCGAGGTGTTCTTCGTCATTTCGGGATTCGTGATCGCCTATTCGATGGGCGGGGCCGGGCCCGCCCAATTCTTCCGCAGCCGGGCGCTGCGCCTGCTGCCGGCGCTCTGGATCGCTGCGCCGATGACGGCGGTGGCGCTGTGGATGGCCGGGGCCTCGCCAGGCGACCTCGCGCCGCTGCTCGCGCGCTCGCTGGTGCTGTTCCCCAAGGGGCCGTGGGTCGACGGGGTCTACTGGACCCTCTGCCTGGAGGTGATGTTCTACGGCGCTGTCTTCCTGCTGATCCTGGCGCGTCGGGCCCATTGGCTGGAAGGCTTCGCCACGGTCATGGGACTCGTCTCGACCGCCGCGTGCCTCGCCGCCCTGGCGCCGGGCGCGCCCGGCGAGGCCGTGCGCTGGGCGCTGGAGTTCTGGCCCCTGCGGCTCCTGGAGCTTCGCAACGGCGTGCAGTTCGCCCTGGGCGTCATGCTCTTCCTGCTGATCTCGGACCGGGCAAGTCTGCGCCGCTGGCTGCTGGTCGCGCTCTTTGCAACTGGCGCCTTGGCCGAGATCCGCATCTCCGCCGGGCCGGAAGGCGCTTCCAGCGCCGCCGCCATGAGCGTGTGGGCGGCCTGCATGGGCCTGTTTGCGCTGTCGATCCTGCCCGGGGCGTCGGTGATGATCCGGCGGTTGGGGTTGGAGGCTGCCTTCGCCCGCCTGGGGGAACTCACCTATCCGCTCTACCTCAGCCACCAGGTGATCGGCTGGGCCTTCATGTCGGCGGTGTACGCGAGGTTCGGCAGCCGCTGGTTCGCCCTGGCCGCGGGGGTCTGGTTCGCCCTGGCCCTGACGGCGACGATCCTGAGGCTGGAGCCGTACGTGCGCCGCGGCCTGGACGGGCTGCTGCGGCGCAGCCTTCCCGGTTCGATCCCTGCGGGCGTGAGGACCGGCGGCCGGGCCGAGCCCGCGCGGCGGTAGGCCCTAGAGCCGCCGAAGCAGGCGCAGGCTCTTGACCGCGAGGGTCTCCTCGAACAGGTCGCTCGCCAGCGCGCGCTGATAAATCTCGAAGGGCGGGCGTCCGCCGTCCGCTGGGTCGGGGAAGACGTCGTGGATCGCCAGCACGCCCCCCTGCGCCAGGTGCGGCGTCCATCCGCGATAGTCGCCGAGCGCCGCCCCCATCGTGTGGCCGCCGTCGATGAACAGCAGGCCCAGGCGCGCGCCCCAGACGCGCGCCACGTCGGCCGAGCGGCCGACGATCGGCGTCACCACCTCCTCGAGCCCGGCGCGGCGCAGGGTCCGGCGCAGGTGGGGCAGGGTGTCCAGCGCGCCGGCGTCCTCGTCCCAGAGTTCGGGATCGTGATATTCCCAGCCCGGCTGGTTCTCTTCGGAGCCGCGGTGGTGGTCCAGCGAGAAGAGCATGGATCCGGCCTGCTTGCAGGCCGCGCCGATGTAGACCGCCGACTTGCCGCAATAGGCGCCGATCTCCAGGGCCGGCCCCAGCGCCGCCGTGGCGATGGCCGCCTGCTGCAGGGCGCGGCCCTCCGCCGGATCGAGGAAGCCTTTGACGGTGTCGATGTCGAGCGGCAGATCCATGGACGCATCCGGGCGAGGTTGAACAGGCCCCGTCGAGGCCAGACGCCGCGGCTGGCGTCAACCATCTGCATGGATCGCGGGAAACTTCAGGCTCGCCGCCGCGGGGCCCCTGTGGCAGGACAAGCCCCGAGCGGACGTGGCGAAACCGGTAGACGCGGCAGACTTAAAATCTGCTTCCTTCGGGGGTGCGGGTTCGAGTCCCGCCGTCCGCACCATCCGAAACGGCGAATAACGCCCCCGCCCGAAGCACGGGGGCGTTTTCGTCTCAAATCGAAACTCTGTCTCAGGCGGCCTTAGCTGCCCGGGAAGCGCATCGGCACCTTGACCTGACCGGTCTTGGAGCCCATCGGCAGAGCTTCGGCGACGCAGAGCGCGGCCTTATCGAAGCCCTTGCCGCCGGAGCTGTCGCTGACGACCGAGCAGTTGGACAGCTTGCCGTCGGCAGCCGTGCACTCGAGCATCACCGTCGCAGCATCGCGAGTATTCGCGTGCTTGGTCAGGCACTTGCTCATGCTTTCTTCAAAGCTGCCCGCGGACGACGCGCCCACGAGCGAGAGGCTGAGAGCCGCCCCCCCAAACACTGCGATGAACTTATTCATCTCCCCACTCCTTCTGGAACCGAAGTGTGGTGAACATCAGGGATGCAGGTTAAAAGATCGTGATGCGCTGCAATAGATCCAGCGGTCTAGGCCGACAGTTCACCTGACCTGACAGAATGCCGCACCCAATATCGTCCCTGTCATTCTAGACTCTACATGGGCGCGGCCCGGCCGGCGCAAACGCATCCCTGCGTCTCGGTCAGAAACCGTTAGTAACCCCCGTTCATGATGTACACGCGCTCACCGTGCGGGTGGCGGAACTCAATGGGGGTTGGGAGTGAAGCGGGTCAGGCTCGTCGACTTGCCGCTGATCGTGAAAATCGGCTTTGCGCCGGCTTTCGCCTTGATCATGCTGGCTTTCCTCGCGGTGGGGGCGATCGTCCTTCAGCAGGGACAGGCGCGTGAGCTGCGCCAGGTGGTGCAGGTCGATATGCCGAACAGCCTGCGGATGCAGCGCATTTCGGAGCGAATCACCGCCGTTCACGGTCAGCTCTACTACCTGCTGACCCACCAGGGCGCCTCGATCGAAGTGGACAAGATCGAGGGTGAAGCCCAGCAAATGCTGGCCGAGGTGGACGCCATCCGAAAGGAAGTGGAAGTCGCCCGCGCCGCAGCGCCCGCCGAGCAGCGGCCGGCCTTCGACAAGCTGGTGAAAGACCTGAAGGAGACCCGTGAGGCCCTCGACGTGATCGTGGCCATGATCACGGTGGACTTCGGCACCGCCGCCGGCTTCGCCGCACCCTTCGAAGAAACCTATGTGAAGATGGCGAACAACCTGCACGCAATCGTGCAGACGTCGCAGAAAGCCACCGACACCCGCGCCGCCGAAAGCGCCGCCCGGGCCCGGATGGGCCAGATGATGACGGTCGTCGGCGCGCTGATCACCCTGTTCGCCGCCGGCAGCCTGGCGGTGATGACGGTGTTCACCATGCGCCGGGCCGTGCAGCGCATCGCCAGCGCCACCGAGCGCCTGGCCCGCGGCGACAACGGCGTGGATCTCGCCCCGCTCGCCCGCGGCGACGAACTGGGGGCGATCGTCAGCTCCCTGACCGTCTTCCGCGACAACCAGCTCAACCTCGAGCGGCTCAAGCGCGAGCAGGACGCGACCAGCGCCGCCGCCGAGGAGACCCGCCGCAAGGCCGCCGAAGCCGCCGCCGCCGTCGCCGAAGAACAGGCGCTGGTGGTGAACTCCCTGGCCGAGGGCCTGGACCGACTGGCCTCGGGCGATCTCACCTATCGCCTCGATCAGGCCTTCCCCGGCGACTACCTGAAGCTGCGCGACGACTTCAACGGCGCCATGGGCAAGCTGGAGGAGGTGATGCGCGCCATCTCCACTTCCACCGCCACCATCCAGTCCGGCACGGGCGAGATCAGCCACGCCGCCGACGACCTGTCTCGCCGCACCGAGCACCAGGCCGCGACGCTGGAAGAGACCGCCGCGGCGCTCGACGAGATCACCGCCACCGTACAGAAGACGGCCGAGGGCTCCAGCCATGGCCGCGAGGCCGTCGGCTCGGCCAAGGCCGACGCTGAGCGTTCGGGCGACATCGTCGCCCGGGCCGTGACGGCGATGACGCAGATCGACCAGTCCTCGCGCCAGATCAGCCAGATCATCGGCGTGGTGGATGAAATCGCCTTCCAGACCAACCTGCTGGCGCTCAACGCCGGCGTCGAGGCGGCCCGGGCCGGCGAATCGGGCCGCGGCTTCGCGGTCGTCGCCTCCGAAGTGCGCGCGCTCGCCCAGCGGTCGGCCGAAGCGGCCAAAGAGATCAAGGGTCTGATCTCGGCCTCGTCGGAGCAGGTCGCCCAGGGGGTGGAACTGGTCGGCGAGACCGGCAAGGCCCTGCAGCGCATCGTCTCGCAGGTCGCCGAGATCTCCAACGTCGTCGGCGAGATCGCCGCCTCGGCCAAGGAGGAGGCGCTGGGCCTGCAGCAGGTGAACACCGCCGTCAACCAGATGGACCATGTCACCCAGCAGAACGCGGCGATGGTCGAGCAGTCGACCGCCGCCAGTCGCGCCCTGGCTGAAGAGGCCGCCGAGCTGGCCCGCCTGGTCGCCCGCTTCAAGGTGAGCGGCGTCCAGACGATGGCCGCGGCCAAGCCGGCCCCGCGCCGCGACTCTCCGGCCCCGGCTCCGGCCCAGGCGCACTCCCGCCCGGCCGCCCCGGCGACCGCCGGCGCCACGGCGCTGGCCACCCGCGCCGAGCCGCAGGAGGACGGCTGGGAGGAGTTCTAGGCCGGGGGTCCCGGCTGGGAGGAACGCCCAACCAAGAAAAGAAGAAGGGCCGTCGCGTCGCCGCGGCGGCCCTTTCGTTTGGGGTGCTGGCCGCCTCCTAGAAGAAGCGCTCGCCGATCCGGATCGTGTCGCCCGGCGCCACCGGCGTGGTGGAGGTGAGGGGATAGACCTCTTCCTTCGTTTCGTCCGCGCGGCGCACGTAGACCTTCTTCTGGTCGGCGCGATAGGTGAAGCCCTGCGCCGTGGCCACGGCGTTCATGACGGTGAGGGCCGAGGTGTAGGGATACTCGCCCGGCCGGTTCACCTCGCCCAGGATATAGAAGGGGCGATAGTTCAGGACCTCGACGCTGACGCGCGGCTCCTTCAGGTATCCGTCCCGCAGCCGTGCGGCGACCGCCTCCTGGAATTCGCCGACGGTGCGGCCCACGGCCGCGACCTCGCCGATGAGGGGCATGGAGACGTTGCCGGCGCTGCTGACGAAGTACTCGTTGCTGAGCGCTTCCTCGCCGTAGACGATGACGCGGATCTTGTCCCCCGCGCCCATGTGGTAGTCGGGCAGGACGCGCTGCGGCGCCTCGGGCGCCAGCTCCGTCGCGGACGGGGCCTGGGCGAACGCAGCCGGGGCGCCGATGAGGAGCGCCGCACAGGCCGCCAAGCCGACGATCAAGCTGCCAAACCTCTTCACACGATTCTCCTTCGCTTCGGCGGCCCAACAGAAGCCGGCCGTCGTTGAACGACACCTGAACACGGCGGGAGCCTCATTTTGGGACGCTCGGCCCCGCCCGACAACCTCGCCGGCCGGGGTTTGCGGCCCCGGCGCCTGCTTCCGTCGCGTCCTGCAAGTTTTGATCCGCCGCCCCCCGGGTCGTCTGTCACGAGACCGCGAAGGTGTGTTTACTATGATGAAGGGGTTCCTGCTTAGACTCGGGCGGGAATCGGCGGAGTGAGTGAATGGGCGTCTGGGCTCGACGGCTCGGAGTACGGATTGCGGCCGTCCTGGCCGCCGGCGCTTGCGTGGCCGCCCTGGCCGCGCCGGCCAGCGCCGCACGCGTAAGATCGTCCTTCATGCCCGTCGGCGAGGCGGTCGAGCCGCCCTTCGGCTATTTCGACTACTGCCATCGCTTCGGGGCGGATTGCTCGGAGTTCGGCGTCCCTGGGAACGACGAAGCCCAGGCGGCGATCAACACCAGCTACTGGGATCTGGTCTTCAGCAGCAAGGCCGAGGCCCAGCCCGGCGATGAGCGCCTTTCCGTCTCCTGGGCCGTGGCGGACCTGACCAGCGAACAGTGGCGCGAGGTCGCCGAGATCAACCTGCGCGTCAACGAGGAGATCACCTCCGTCGCCGACGCCGTGCAGTACGGCCGGCGCGACTTCTGGTCGGCCCCGTTCCTGCGCCGCAAGAAGACCGAGGGCGACTGCGAGGACTACGTCCTGGCCAAGCGGCGCGAACTGATCGCCCTGGGGGTGCCGGAGGGGGCGCTGTCGATCGCCATCGGCCGGACGCCGCGCCGCGAAGTCCACGCGGTGCTGCTGATCGCCACGCCCGCAGGCGAGTACGTGCTCGACAACCGTTCGCCCTGGGTCTCCCGCTGGTACGACCTGAACTATCGCTGGGAGCGGCGGCAGGTGCCGGGAAGCCAGCGCTGGGCCCGCGTCCGCGCCTGACAGCCCGGGATCGGCGGGCGCTTTGGCAAGAATCTTACCGCCGGCCAAAGATCCACGCTCGTCCGGTGCAAAATCGGGTTAGTCTCCCCGCATGAGCGAGGTTTCGCCCGCTGCAGCTTCCGCCACGGCGCGCACTGTGCGCCCAAGCGTTCAGCCGCGCGTTGCGCTGGCGGCGGCGCTGGCGGCCGCGACGGCGCTCGCGGCGGGCCTCGGCGCCTGGGCCGTGGCCCGGCCCCTGGGCGGGCTTGCGGCGGTGTCGCCCCTGGCCGGCGTGCATGACGCGCGGGCGGCGGCCCACATGAAGGCCATTCTCGGAAGTGAGGATCTCGACGAGGCGGAACGGGAAGCGCGCATGACGCTGGCGCAGTCTCCAGCGCAAGCGTCGGCCTGGGTGCGCCTGGCCTATGTGGAGACCTGGCGCCACCGCAGGGTCACGCCCGAGGCGCTGCGCAACATCTCGCGGTCCTATAAGGTTTCGCCGCTGGGGCCGGACGTCTCCCGCGCGCGGGTCAAGTTCGCGCTCGAAGCCTGGCCGGAGCTGCCTAGGGCGTTGCAGGACCAGGCGCTCGTCGAACTTGAGACCATGCGCTGGCGCAAGCCCGAGGAAGCGGGCAGGCTGGTGCAGGGCATCGTCGACCTTCAGGGGCGGCTGGTGGGTGGCATGGCGCTTGCTGATGCTGACGCCAAGGCGGCCCTTCGCCGGACTCGTTGACGCTTAATGGGACGAATTCGCCCATTGCGTGCATGACTTTGGGGGGCGGGCGCGCGAACGGCTAGTATGGCCAGTTGAGGCTTTTTGCGTACCGACACTTCGCAACTCCAGTTGAAGGCAACGAAGATGAGCAGATGGATGATGGCGGGGCTCCTGGGTGGAGTTCTGGCCGGTGCGACCCTGGCGACGCCCGCCATCGTGGCCGCCACGCCCGCGACGGTGTCGCTCACATCGGCCGAACAGGCGATCGCCGCCAAGCTGGCCGAGTCGATCGTGAAGTCGGTCATGTCGGCCCAGACCGAGACGCGCGGCCTGCCGGAAGCTGAAGCCAAGCTGCGCATCCAGTTGGCGGTGCAGGCGGTGATCCGCAACAGCGGCGCGACGCCGACCGTGGCCGACGCGGCGCTGGAGATGGCGACGGCGCGGCTCAAGTCCGAAGGCTTCCTGGATTGCATCAATCCCAAGGACAAGGAACAGACCTGCACGCCCGCGGGCGCGGCCCTCGCGTCTCTGTCCTCGCTGCTGAAGAGCATCGTGCAGACGACGCCCGCCTCGACCAACACCGCCGGCGGCCCGATCGCCATCACCGCGCCGACCCGTATGACCCCGCCGAACAGCGGCAGCGCCATGCGCTTCAGCGCCGTCACGCCGCCGACTGATCCGACCGATCCGCCGGTGACGCCGACGACCCCGACCACCCCGACGGATCCGACCGACGTGACGCCGCCGAGCGACGGCGGTTCGGTCCCGATCGGCGATCCGGACACCGTGACGCCGCCGAGCGATCCTACCTCGGACTATCGTTCCAACTAGTCTGGCGTCCAGAGTCACGCTGAGATACACGTCGGCCTGGGGATAGAGCGCGACGCACGACAAGCCGCGCCAGATTGGAGTCGAGAATGAAGCTCGGGAAGGTCCTGCTGTGCATCGCAGCGTCGCCGTTCGCCCTGCTCGCGGGGGTTGCGCACGCGCAAGACGAATCGATTAGCGGAGGCCTGAATACGAGCGCCGCCGATCTGTTCGCCCGCAACCGGAACGTCAGCGTCCGGGAGCGCCCGCATCCCGAGTATGAGGCCCTGGGGCTGCGCGCCGGATCGTTCCTGATCTATCCGCGGCTCGAGGCGGCGGTGGAGTCGAACGACAACATCTACGCCACCGAGACCAACGAGCAGAGCGACACGATCTGGCGCCTCTCGCCGAGCGTGAACCTGATCTCCAACTGGAGCCGTCACTCGCTGCAGGCCTATGCGCGCGGCTCGTTCACGCGCTACGCCGACTTCGACGAAGAGAACGCCGACGACTTCGAGCTCGGCGCTCGCGGCCGGGTGGACATCCAGCGCTTCTTCGAGGTCAACCTGGAGGGCAGCCACGCCCGGCTCACCGAGCCGCGGGTGGCCCAGAACACGCCGGACGCCGCCGAGGCGCCGATCGAGTACGACCTCGACCGCGCCCGCATCGGCGCCCGCAAGACCTTCAACCGGATCCGGGTGGGCGGCGACTTCGCCTACGACAAGTACGACTATGACGATGGGCGCACCATCGGCACCGCGACCTCGCCGAGCGTGGTGATCGACCAGGACAACCGCGACCGCGAAGTGATGGAGATCAGCGGCCGCGTCGACTACGCCGTCAGCCCTGACACCGCCGTGTTCGTCCAAGTGTCTCACAACACGCGCGCCTACGACATCGCCTCGACGCCGCTGGTGGCGGCCCGCGATTCGGACGGCTACGAGGTGCTCGCCGGCGCCGACTTCGAGGTCTCCCGCCTGGTGCGCGGCGACGCCGCCGTCGGCTATCTGTCGCAGGACTTCGAGGACGTCCGCTTCCAGGACATCGACGGCTTCGGCGCGCGCATGAAGCTGGAGTGGTTTCCGACCCAACTGACCACGGTCACCGGAAACGTCAGCCGCGTGGTCGAGGATTCGGTCGTGATCGGGGCGGGCGGCTTCCTGTCGACCACGGCGAGCCTGCAGGTCGACCACGAGTTCATGCGCAACGTGATCCTCACCGGACAGGTGTCCTATGCATCTGACGACTTCGAGGGCGTCGACCGCAAGGACGACCGGTGGCTGGGCGCCCTCAGCGGCACCTATCTGCTGAACCGCTACGTCGGTGTCGGGCTGACGTACAGCTACTTCGACCAGGGCTCCGAAGGCCTTGATCGCGGTCGCGAATTCACGGTTCAGAAAGTGGCCCTGTCGTTAGTTCTCCAGCGATAGGAACCTCATGCGACAGGGGGGGCGCATAACGCGCCCTTCCCAGGCGTGGAACCAAAGTGACGCCCATGCCCGACGACAACGCCCCGATTGAACTCAAGCAGCGGCTGGGAACCTTGGCGAACGCTGGCGCGGTGGATGACTGGAAGGTCACGCCTCAGGCGACTCAAGTGCTTGATATCCGGCGGATGGTGGCGGTGTTCCGCCGCCGGATGCGGCTTTTCGCGGCCGTCGGCCTGCTGATCTTCGTGGCCGTGTTCCTGGCCACGATCCAGGCCACGCCGATGTACACGGCCACCGCCAACGTGATGCTGGACACGCGCCAGGAGACCGTCGTCGAGAACGCGGCCGTGCTGTCGGGCCTGCCGGCGGATTCCAGCACCGTCGACACCGAGGTCGAGATCCTGCGCTCGCGGCAACTGGCCGAGCGGGTCGTCGAGACCCTGAACCTCGACCAGGATCCCGAGTTCAACTGGACCCTCGCCAAGCCCAGCGCCCTGCAGCGCCTGATCGGCGGCGTGAAGGGCGTGCTGAGCGGCGTGTCCCCGAACGAGGCCAAGGCGCAGTCCCCCGTCGAAAAGCAGATCGTCCACGAACAGGTGGTCGACGAGGTCCTGAGGCGCCTGTCGGTGCGCCGGGTCGGCCTCACCTATGTGATGAACGTCGGGTTCACCTCGCCCGAGCCGGCGAAGGCGGCCCTGATCGCCAACACCTTCGCCGAGAAGTACCTGCTCGACCAGCTCGAGGCCAAGTTCGAGGCGACCCGTCAGGCCAACCAGTGGCTCAACACGCGCCTGGAAGGGCTGCGCGGGGACGTGCTGCGCGCCGAGGCCGCCGTGGCCAGCTACAAGGCCGCCAACAACCTGCTCAGCGCCTCCGGGGCGACCCTGACGGAACAGGAGATCTCCTCCTACAACCAGGGCCTGGCCGCGGCCCAGGCCGAGGTGGCCGAAAAGCGCGCCCGCCTGAACACCGCCATGCGTCAGCTTGGCGCCGGCTCCAGCGGCGACGACCTCGGCGAAGTGCTGGGCTCGGCGGTGATCACCTCCCTGCGGGCCCAGCGGGCCCAGGTCAGTGGCCGCGTGGCGGACCTGTCGGGCCGCTATGGCCCGCGCCACCCGGAGATGCTGAAGGCGCAGCGCGAGCTGGAGGACATCGACGCCCAGATCCAGGCCGAGATCCAGCGGGTCGTCTCCAACCTGCGGGCCGAGGTCGAGGTGGCCGAGCAGCGCGCAGCCTCGCTCGCCGGCAGCGTCAGCCAGGCCCGCGGCGCCCTGGCCAGCAACAATTCCGCCTCGGTCCGGCTCAACGAACTCGAGCGCAACGCCGAGTCCGCCCGCAGCCTCTACGAGAGCTATCTGAACCGCTTCAAGGAAACGAGCTCGCAGGAGGGGCTGAGCCAGTCCGACGCGCGGATCGTCTCACGGGCCAAGATCCCCACGGGGCAGAGCTCGCCCAACGTGCGCCTGAACCTGATGCTCGGCTTCGTCGTCGCCGTGGCCGCGGGCCTCTTCGCCGTGATCCTCGCCGAGACCTGGGACGTGGCCTTCTCCACCGCCGAGGACATCGAGCAGAAACTCGGCATGCCTTATCTGGGCTGCGTTCCCGAGCTGACGTCGGTGGCTGGCCCCGGCGCCAAGCAGACCTGGCCATTCGACTATCTGCTGGACAACCCGCTCTCGAGTTTCGCCGAATCCGTCCGCTCGCTACGGGCCTCGATCCTCACCAGCCGCGTCGGCCGCCCGGTGAAGGTCGTGACCGTCACTTCCTCGCTGCCCAGCGAGGGCAAGACCACGGCCTCGGTGTGCATCGCGCGCATCTCTTCGCAGATGGGCCAGCGCGTCGTCGTCGTGGACTGCGACATCCGCCGCCGGAACATCAACCGCGCCCTGGGCTTCGAGCCGGAACAGGGGCTGCTGGAGCTGCTGAACGGCCAGGTCAGTCTCGACGAGGCGCTGATCCGCGAGGAGGCCACCGGCACCTGGTTCCTGCCCCTGGCGCGCACCGGCTTCACGCCCAAGGACATGTTCGGCAGCCCGGCGATGGACACCCTTCTGGCCCAGCTGAAGGAGCGCTTCGACCTGATCGTCCTCGACGCCCCGCCGGTGCTGGCCGTCGCCGACGCGCGGGTCCTGGCCCCCAAGTCCGACGCGGTTGTATTCCTGTTGCGGTGGCGCAAGACTCCCGAGAAAGCCGTCCGTTCCAGCCTCAAGTTGCTGGAGGCTTCCGGCGCCGACATCGTCGGCATCGGCTTCACCCAGGTCGACATGAGGCAGCAGGTCAAACACGGCTATGGCGACCCGGGATACTATTACGAGCAGTACCGGACCTACTACAGCTAGGTCCGCCGGCTCCGCCGCCCCGGGCGGCTGGATTCCCGCCCGCAGGCGGTCGCCGCTCAACTGGCGCGAGGTCGCCGTCCTGGCGATCCCGGCCACCGGCCTGTTCGTCGCCTGCGCCCTCTACGGCGGCAACCACGGAGCCGCGCCGCTGACCCTGGCGGCGGCCGAGGCGGCTCTGCTCGGGGGCTGGCTGGCCCTCTCTCCGCGGGGGCGCCGGGCGATCGCCGAGGGCGCGGTGCTCACCTGGCCGGCGATCCTGTTCGCCTTGACCCTGCTGGTCGCGACCTGGTCGCTCACCCCATGGATTCCCGGCGGTCCGCCGCCGGTCTGGGGCTGGATCGACGCCCTGGGGGCGGCCACCCTGGACCGCAGCGCCACCCTCATCGAGATGGTGAAGCTGTGCGGCCTGGCCTGCCTGTTCCTGGTGGGATTCATCCAGGGCGCGCGCCCGAACTTCGCCAGGGCCACCTTGCGGGCGCTGATCGTCCTTGGCGCCGTGTACGGATTCCTCGCGCTGGTCGCCTTCCTCGCCGACGGGACCCACACCTGGCAGGCGCGCCGCCTGATGGGCGGCTTTCTCAGCGCCAACAGCAGCGGCACCTTGTTCGGCGCCCTGACGCTCCTGGGCGTCTCCTGGCTGATCCAGGCGCTCAAGCCGAGGGGACCGGATCGGGCGCCGCGCTCGGCGATGGCCCTGTTCGTCGAAGCCGCGCCCCGCGCCGCGGCGGCGATCCTGTTCGCCGGCTGCCTGCTCCTGACGGCGTCGCGGGCGGCGATCGCGACCACGGGCGGGCTGATGATCGTCTATCTGATCTGGGAGGGCGTGACCGGCGGCCTCAAGGGGCGGGCCGGCGCGGCGATGGCGGCGACCTGGTTCGCCTATCTGGGCGTGCTGCTCGCCGGCGCCGGGGCCGTGGCGGTCACCCGCTTCGACCGCTTCGCCGCCGACCTGGCCGAACGCGGCCAGATGTTCGCCCTGCACTGGGACATGTTCCTGGCCTCGCCCCTGTTCGGCTGGGGGCTGGGGACCTTCGACCTCGTCAACCAGCAGATCATGACGCCCTCCAGCCACGACGTGCTCTGGAAACTGAGGGCCGCCCACAACGTCGTCTTGCAATGGCTGGAAGAGGCCGGAATGATCGGCGCCGCGCCGATGTTCCTCTGCCTCGCCCTCGTCATCGCCATGACATGGGCGGGCCTTAGACAACGGCAGGAGTCGAGATCATGGTTGAGAGCGCTCCTCCTCATCGATGCGCTTTTCCTGATTCACGGCATGAGCGACTTCGCCTTGCAGGTTCCGTCGCTCAGCGCATTCTGGGCCTTCGCGCTCGGGCTGCAGTTGTCGATGGCTCACCCGCTCAGCAGGCGTCGGCCGTCCCGATAAGGGGCGGTCCGTTCGCCGCCGGAGGCGTCGAACGGTTCTCGCACGACACCCGGGGCAGGGATTTTCGCGTTTGGGGGGAAGCGTGTTGCGCTTACGCCCCCGGTTCGGCGTCAAGTGGTTAATGTCGTGGGTGCGTGGCGTTTTCGCTTGCGACTCTATGCGCTTAGCGCGCTTCTGCCGTCGTTCGTCACGGACGTGGCCCGAGGCGCGCAAGCCAGAAGAAATGGGGAGATCAGCCTGATCCTGCGCAGCGGGGGCGCGCAGGCACGCTTTGTGTAAGTCCCGGGTCAGGAACGGGATAAGGGGTTCGTGACGTGTATCATATCGATGCGCCTGAAGAGCAGGTGAAGACGCTCAATGGCGAGACCCTCGATCGAATCCGTGCGTTGTTCGCTCCGTCGGGCAGCCATCGGCGCGAGCCGCAGGAAAGCGTGCTGCTGCGTCTGTTGGATCTGGCCGTAGCGGTCGCTGCACTGATCTTCTTCGCGCCGCTCATGGTGCTGGTGGGCCTGGTGGTCTGGTTGCAGGACGGCGGCCCCATCTTCTTCGCCCAGCGTCGAGTGGGCTTCCAGGGGCGCACCTTCCGCTGCCTGAAGTTCCGCACCATGGTGGTGGACGCCGACCGCCGGCTCGAGGAGCTGCTGCGCACCAGTCCTGAGGCCCGCCGCGAGTGGGAAGCCGACCACAAGCTGCGCAAGGACCCGCGCATCACGCCGCTCGGCGAATTCCTGCGCAAGTCGAGCCTGGACGAGCTGCCGCAGCTGTTCAACGTGCTCCGTGGCGAGATGAGCGTGGTCGGCCCGCGTCCGATCACCGACGCCGAAATTTGCCGCTACGGCCGCTGGTTCCGCTACTACCGGGCCGTTCGTCCGGGCATGACCGGCATGTGGCAGGTCAGCGGGCGCAACCACGTGGACTATCGCCGCCGCGTCGCCCTGGACGTGCTCTACGTCCAGCGCCGTTCGCTGGGCTGCAACCTGATGATCCTGCTGCGGACGATCCCGGCGGTCCTGCTGCGCTCCGGCTCCTACTGAACCTCGCCGAACCCCTGGACGGGCCGGCCTCCCCGCGGCGGCCGGCCCGTTCTGATTCGAGTCAGACGCCCATGGGCAGCGTCGTCAGATACGCCGCAAGCTTGTAGGCCAGGGCCACGATGGTCAGCGTCGGGTTGGCCTGACCGGACGTGGGCATCACCGACGACGACGCCACGAACAGGTTTCCGATCCCATGGACCCGGCAATCGGGGTCCACGACGCCCTGTTTCGGATCGAGCGACATGCGGGTGGATCCGATGTGGTGGCCGCCATAGGCGCCGGCCGTCGAGATCTGGTCGAGCAGCTGGTCGTCTGTGGCGTTCAGCCGCCCCGCGCCGGTGCGCTGCAATTCCTCCGACAGCATCCGGTACGCCTGCAGCACGGTCTCGGTGTCCAGCGGGTGGGGGCGCCAGTGCACCCGCAGGCGCGGCATGCCGAAAGCGTCCTTGGCCGTGGAAAGCCCGACGCGGCTGTCCGGATTCGGCGCCTGCTCCCCGTGGAACTCCAGGGCGTAGCAGTTGTTGGCGGCGGGAAAGGCCACCGATGGCGCCCGGCGGCTCTCCAGGAAGCGCTCGCGCACGATCGTCGCCGCTGCGCGGGCCAGCCGTCCCGGCCGCCGCGCCAGGTTCTGCAGATGGCGCGAGGTGCGCCGTTCGGTGCGCGTCACCTCGCGATAGTTTCGGTCGTAGCGCGGCTCGACGACGCTCTTGTAGAGGTGCAGGGCCGAAAGGATCGGATCGCCGTGCGATGGATCGCCTGGGTCCTGCGGCTGCAGCCGGAAGGCCAGGTTCAGAAGCTTCCGCTCGCGTTGGACTTCGGGGCGCAGCAGCAGGCGCCGGCGGAAATAGACGCCCGTGGGGTCGCGGCTGTGGCCGAACGCCACCGCCTGGGCGCCGCCGTTGAAGGTCACCGAGCCGACGATGGCCGCCAGGTGGCACATGTAGCCGCGCCCCAGCCAGCCGCTGTGATTTCCTAGGCCGCCAGCGCGCTCCTGGTCGGAGGCGAGCAGGAGCCGGGTCGTCTCTAGCCCGCCCATCGCCAGCACGAATCGCCGCGCCCTGACGCGCAGCCTGCGGCCGTCCGGCGCGGCGACCTCGATGGCGGCGACCTGCGCGCCGGACTCGTCGAGGCGGATGTTGGTCGCGCTCGCGTTCAGCACCACCTGCAGGTTCCCCGACCGCTTCAGGAGCGGCGCCCAGCGACGGCCGAAGTCTGTCGGTCGGCTGAAGCGCTCCAGCACCGTGCGGAAGCGCCGGCCCTCCAGGTCGCGGATCAGCGGCGTCGGCGCCTCGTAGTCGAAGGCCCCGGCTTCGCAGGCCTCCTGCGCCTGGCGGTAGTAGGGCAGCAGCGTGTCGAGCCCATAGGGCCAGCCGGGGCCGGGCACCCAGGGGCGCTCTTCGAAATCGATGGGGTCGAGCGGCACGCAGCCGCCGCCCCAGGCGCGGCTCGAACCCCCCAGGGCCCTGAGGCGATAGAGGTGGGGTTCAGGATGCGCCGCGTTCCCGCAGACCTCGCCGCGATAGGCGTCGGAAGCCGCGGCCGATTCGCGGAGTCCGCCGGCTTCCAGCACGACGATTCGCACGCCGCTCTCCGCCAGGGCCGCAGCAAGCGTGAGCCCGGCGGCGCCCCCGCCCACGATGCACAGGTCCGCCTCGATCTCGTCGACGCCAATGTCCTTAATGTCGAGCAGCATCGGTCCGTCTGATCGTGCCTAGGGAATGGCGCCGGCAGGGCGTCGAACAAGCGGGAGTGTCTTCGCCGCTGCTGGCAGGAGCAAGACGAAACAACGCTGCGGCGAGCGCGACGGAGAGGCGGCCCGGGCGGCGGGCGAGCGCTCAGGCGCGCTGCACCAGATCCTGGAAAGCGCGGTCGAAATGTTCGGGGGCGAAGCGGGCCGCCGTGGCGCGCGAGGCTTCCTGGTCGAACTCGGGCAGCCATTGCTCGAGTCGCTCCACACCCTCGATCAGCGAATCGACCGTCGGCTCCTGAAAGAACAGGCCGGACACCCCTTCGCTGACCGTGTCCAGCGCGCCGCCCCGGCCATAGGCCAGCACCGGCCGCCCCGAGGCGATGGCCTCCACGGGCACGATGCCGAAGTCCTCCTCGGGGGTGAACACCAGCGCCCGGGCGCGGGCGTAGGCCGCCCGCAGGTCGTCGAACCCCATCCGCTGGACGAAGGTGATGTTGGGACCCGCCTTGCGGCGCAGGTCCGCTTCCATCTCCCCGGCCCCGACCACGAGCAGCGGCAGCTTGAGCCGGTTGAAGGCGTCGACGGCGAGGTCCGGCCGCTTGTAGCTGGTGAGCTGGCCGACCCAGAGATAGCGGTCCTCGACGTCCTCGCGGGGCTTGAAGAGGGAGACGTCGACCGGCGGATGGATCACCTCGGCCTCGCGCCGATAGTACTTTTCGATCCGCTGGCGCACGAAATTCGAGTTCGCCGCGAAGGCGTCCACGCGCGCCGAGGAGGTCACGTCCCAGATGCGCAGTCCGTTGAAGAACAGCCCCATGCCGAGCTTCGCCAGCGCGCCGGCCGAGGCGCCGTATTGGGCGTGATGGTCCCACAGGTAGCGCATCGGCGAGTGGCAGTAGCAGACGTGCTTGCTGGTCGGCGGCGGGATCACCCCCTTCGCCGGGCCCGACTCGCTGCTGATGACGAGGTCGTAGCCGGTCAGGTCGAAGCTCTCCAGCGCCCGCGGCATCAGGGGCAGGTAGCGCTGGTAGAGGCGGGTGGCGAACGGCAGGTCCTGGATGAACGAGGTCACCACCTTGTGGCGCCGGATGACGTCGGACACCGAGCTGGGGTCGTAGACGTGGGTGAAGATGTCCGCCTGGGGGTAGAGCGAAAGCAGCCGCTCAAGGACCCGCTCGCCGCCGCGCATGCCGACGAGCCAATAGTGGATGATCGCGACCCGCATCTAATTCCCTGGTTCCTCGGTGAGCGGGCGCGATAGTGCGCCGCCACCGCTGAACTAGTCGTTGACGGCGCGGCGGACCTCGGTCCCGAGCGCCGCGTCGTACTCGTCGATGATGCGGTCGATCCAGGCCTCGGGAGAGGGCGAGAGGGAGCGGAAGGCGCCCAGCGCCCGGCGGCTCATGTCCTCCGTGCGGACGTCGTCAGCCGCGAGCGCGGCGATGCGGGCGGCGAAGGCCGGCGTATCCAGGGCGTTGAGGCTTTCGCCGCAGCCGTGCCGCACGAGGTCCTCCGCAAGGAAGGCGGTCTCGGCCGCCAGCACCGGCAAGCCGCAGCCCAGGGCTTCGGGAACCGCAAGGCCGAACGGCTCGGGCGATCGGCTCGATAGCAGCAGCGCGCGGGACTCGGCGGCGATCGGCGCCATCTGGGCCTTGGTCATCCAGCCAGCGAAGCGCACGTTGGGATAGGCCGCTTCCAGGTCCCGTCGCATCTCGCCGTCGCCGACCACGGTCAGGTCCACC
Organism: Phenylobacterium sp.; assembly: GCF_046291545.1. Taxonomy (GTDB): domain Bacteria; phylum Pseudomonadota; class Alphaproteobacteria; order Caulobacterales; family Caulobacteraceae; genus Phenylobacterium. The sequence continues at coordinate 52,204 of NZ_JBKBSM010000005.1, read as the reverse complement.
CCGGCCGCCGTGGCGGCGGCGCAGGCGAGGTCCGGACCCTTTTCGCGCGACAGCCTGCCGACGAAGAGAAACCGCCGGTTGGATGCGGCGTTCACTGGGGCGGCGGCCAGGGGCTCGGACGGGTTGGGCACCGCCGTCAGCCGGTCGTGCGCAAAGCCCGACGCCTCGAACCTGTCGCGCATCCGCTCGTGAATCATCAGCAGCCGCCAGGGCGCGGCCCGGTCCACCAGGCTGTCGAGCACGAAGCCGCGGGTGACTCGCCAGGCCTTGTCGGCGTAGTTGCGCTTGGAACAGGCCGTGGCGATGCAGCGCAGCGTCATCGGCGTCTGGCCGCAGGGCCGCTGGGTGCGGAAGTTGAAGTAGTTGGCGTTCGGGCAGGTCAGGAAGAAGTCGTGGGTGTGGATGAAGACCCGGTCGGCCACCGGCGCGAGCGCCTCGAACACAGACGGGCTCAGCGCCTTGGACCAGGCATGCACGTGGTAGACGACGTCCGGCCCGTCGTTCTCGGCCAGGAAACGGGCCACGTACGACTTGACCCGGGGATTGTAGATGGCCGCGGTCAGCGAGCCGAGCGCGGCGCGCGGATTGACGCGGCCGACCCCGATCGCGCGCACGTCCACCCCCGCCGAGCCGAGGCCGGAGTCGGGGGCGTCGTCACCAGCTATGTAGGTGACCGGAATTCCCCGCGCGACGAGCAGTTGCGACATCAGCACGGAAAGCGTTTCCGCGCCTCCGTCGGCCAGCGCCGTGTCGCCGAGAATCACCACTCGCATTCGCCGAAGCTCTCCGATGGCCGGCGATCACGCGAGGGGCTCGCTTGCGCCGGCGCCAGACGATCTTCCCTAGGCGAGTGCGCGGCGATTGACTATTGTCAGTTGCCTTCAAGATTGAAACATTTTGCGACAGCGGCCGCCGGTTATTCAGCTTATACAACGCTGTGCGATCCTGGCGGAAGGCGCGCTCCGCCCCGCCGCGCCGGTCTTTCAAAGGGGCGGGGGCGGCCGGGGCCGGATCGTCCCGGGGTCCCACGGCCCTCTGCGGGGCTTGCACGGAACTTGCTCGGCGCGCCTCGTGCCGGCACAGGTCCCATCGGGTTCGGGGCCACGCCGGGGCCGCAACACCAGTGAGACTTTAGATTGATGGCGCAGCCTCCCCCGAGACGTTCGGCCGCTGGTCCGACGCTCTACGCGTTCTCCCGCGTGTGGGCCCAGATCGCGGGGGGCGTCCTTTTTCTGGCCACGTCTGTCCGGATCGGCCCGGCTGAGTTCGGGGAGTTCGCGATCGCCACCTCGATCTTCGGCGCCCTGTCGGTCTTCGTCGGCCAGGGGACCTACGAATATGTGATCAAGGCGCGCGAGTCCGACAACGCCGCGCCGACGGTGTTCTTCGTCAATCTCTTGACGGCCTCGCTGGCCTCGGTGCTCGCCATCGTGGTCGGGCTCGCTATCCCGCACATTGTCCACAGCGAGAGCATCGGCCGTATGCTGATGCTGTTGATCCCGGCCTTCTACCTGCTGTCGATGAACACGCTGATGGAAAGCGTGATCATGAAGCATGGGGAGATCAAGAAGGTCGCGGTCGCCAGCCTGGTCACCGAGACGGTGGCCCTGGGCGTGGCGCTCACCGCGCTCATGAGCGGCGCCGGCGTGCTGGCCCTGGTGTTCCAGCGGATTACGCGGGAAGGCGTGATCATGCTCAGCTATGCGGTGACGAGCCGCTGGAGTCCGCGCATCGCCTTCCACTTCGACGAGGCGGCGAAGGCGCTCGCCTTCGCCCGCAACATCATCGCCACGCGCTTCATCGGCCTGGGATCGGTCGCCGCGGTGGACGTGCTGATCGGCGCGGGCCTGGGGACGGCGGACGCCGGTCTCTTCCGCCTGGTGTCGCGCCTCCTGACCATGGCCAGCGACGTCCTGTTCCAGCCGTTCCGCGCCATGATGTGGGTCAGCCTGCCGCCGCTGCAGCATGATCGCGCCGCCTTCGGCCGCACGTCGCTACAATTGCTGGAGGTGTTCGGCGTCGGATTCTTCGCGCTTATGGCCGGCGCGGCCCTGATCGCGGGGCCGGTGTTCCCGCTCGTCTTCGATCCGGAATGGCACAACGCCGCCTCGATCGTCCTGATCCTGGCCGTCGCCCGCCTGGTCGGCATTCCCGCCTATCTCTGCGAGGTGGTGTTCGCGCTGCAGAACCGCACCGGCACCATGGCCGCCACGGCCCTGTTCGGCGCTGTCCTGAGCGCCGCGGCGGCCTTCCTCGTGGCTCCCTACGGACTGCTGCCCCTGGCCTTCTCCATGGTGGCTGTCGCGATCGTGACCCAGATCTACGTGCTACCGGCCGTGGCGCGCTCCAGCGGCATGCCGATCATGGCCTACCTCGGCCTCGTAGGGCGCCTCAGCCTCAACGCGGCCATGATGACGGCCTTCGTCGGTCCGTGGGTCCTGCTGACGCCGCGCATCGGCCTGTCCGGCTGGGCGCTCGTGGCCTCCGCCGTCATGATCGGCGCGGCGGTCTATGCGGTGGCGGCCCGTCGCTTCACGCCCCATGGCTACGGCGCCTACGAGGGCGCAGTGCTCAGCGGCTTCAACCGCCTGCGCCGGTTGCGGGAAGGCCGGCCTTCGGACCAGCCGGAGGGCTAGGCCCGCGGCCAGCGCCGCGTAAAGACACGTAAATCAAATGGCGCCATAAGGTCCGCGCGCTCGCCGGGCGGCGAGCCGCTCGTTTGGGATTTGCCGTGGAACCGACCTATATCGGCGCGATCGTCCTGCTGGCCGGCTTGATCGCCTTCCGGAAGCAGATGACGGTGATGCTGCTCGTCGTCGTGGTGGCGACGATCTTCGGCGCGGCCTCGGCGGTGAATATGACCGCGCTCGGCGGCTCGTCCATCCAGCCCGCCGTCTTCGCCTTGGCGTTCCTGGCCGCCCGCATGGCGGTCTCGCCCGACCTGCTCTCCAACGGCATGGAGCGCTCGCTCAAGGACAGCCTGCTGTTCGGCCTGTTCGCCTTCTACGGCTTTCTGAGCGCCTATGTGTTCCCGCGGCTGTTCTATCACCAGATCGAACTGCCTCCGACCAAGGTGATTTCGGCCGCTGCGTTCGCCGTCGTGCCCCTGGCGCCCTCGTCGCAGAACATCACCCAGTCGACCTACCTGCTCGGCACCTTCTTCGTGGTCCTGGCCACGGCGTTCATCGCCCGCCAGGAGCGCCGCTCGCGCCTGGTGGCCATGACGCTGATCTACCTGGGGATCGCCCACGTGGTGTTCGGGGTGCTCGACGTGGTGTTCGCCACGGCCGGCCTGCCGATCCTGGACGTGGTGCGCAACGCCAACTACTCGATCGTCGACCAGACCTTCGGCGGGCTTCGCCGGATCCAGGGCACCTTCGCCGAGACCTCCAGCTATTCCGCCTACGGCCTGGCGCTCCTGGTCTTCACCACGGAGATGTGGCTGCGGGGGATCGAGGAGCGGCTGACCGGCTGGACCAGCCTGGCCCTGGCGGTGGCCCTGTTCTTCACCACCTCCTCGTCGGCCTACTTCGGGCTGGGCGTCTACGGCCTGATCCTCGGCGCCCGGACGATCTATTTCCCCTCGCCAATGGCGCAGCGGAAGGGCTTCATCCTCGCCTGCTTCGCTCTGATCGCGGCGGTCGCTGTGCTCACTGTCTGCGTGGCCCTGCCGGCGGTGGCCGAACTGTTCAGCCGCATGCTCGCCGAAATGACGATCAACAAGCAGAAGTCCTTCTCGGGGATCCAGCGCGGCTTCTGGGTCGAAAAGGCGTGGGAAGCCTTCACTTTCTCAAAGGGCGTCGGGGTCGGCGTGGGCAGCTTCCGCTCCTCGAGCCTGGTCAGCGCCGTCGCCGGCGCGACGGGCCTGCCCGGCCTCATCGCCTTCGGCCTGTTCCTCTACAAGGTCCTGCCGCTGCACAAGCTGTCGACCTACCAGCTCACGGGCAACCGCACCGAGGCGGTGGGCGCCGCGGCCGGCTGGGCGGCCATCGTCGGCCTGGCGCCGGCCATGGTCTCGGGGGCCAACCCCGACCCTGGCGTGATGTTCGCCTTCCTGGCCGGCTTGGCGATGGCCTGGGCGCCGCGTGGGCAGGCGGCCCTGGCGGCGGCGTCCTCCGCGCCGGCCGGCGCGGCGTCGGCGCGACCGGAACATGCCATGGCGAGCACCTCGCTTGAGGCGCGCTCGCGGCCCGCGGACTAACCGTCCCGGCGTTCGGCCTGGGGGGCGCCGGCGCGCCTTCAAATCCCTGAGCGCCTGTGCGCCGCGCCTTCCACCCAGGGGTGCGGGCGCGCCCGGTAGGACTCGATTCGAAAAAAGTTCAAACGCGCTCTCTTATTGCGCGAACGAGCACCACTCAGAAAGTAATCCGGAGTAACATAGCTCATGTCGCTTGGGGGAGCGGCGCCATAAACCTCGAGAACTTTCCGCCGGTTCCGCCGGCGCGTGTGGTGTGGGACTGTGGAACTGGGACAAGCTTCATCGGGCCAGACGCCTGCTCGCGTCGGCGCCTATCCGCGCGACGCAACCTTGCATGGTCTGTTCGCCGAACATGCGGCCGCCACCCCTCAGAAGGCGGCCGTCGTTTCCGAGACCGGAAACCTGACCTATGCCGAGCTGGATCGCAGGTCCAACGCGCTGGCCCGCCGGCTGCGGGCGCATGGCGTGCAGGCCGGCGACCGCGTCGCCCTGCTGAGCCACCGTGCGCCGGAGGCCATCACGGCCATCCTGGCGGCGCTGAAGCTCGGCGCCTATTTCACGCCGCTCGACCCCGCCTATCCGGCGGACCGCGTGCGGATGATGGTCGAGGACGCGTCGCCGCGTCTCGTGCTCGCCCAGGCCGCGGAACTGCCGCGGCATACGCCGATCGAGGGCTACGCGGGCAGGGTCCTGTCCCTCGAAGGCGAGATCGCCGACGCGGCGCGGCTGGAGGACGGCGGAGCGCTGCCGCCGGCCGGCGTCGCGGGCGACCCGGCCTATCTGATCTTCACCTCCGGCTCGACGGGCCGGCCCAAGGGTGTGCTCGGCGCCCACCGCGGCGTCGTCCGGGCCGTCTGGCGCAACGCCCTGGCCGGCTTCGACGCCGACTGCGTCACGCTGCACGTGACCGCGCCCTCGTTCGATCCCAGCCAGCTTGAGATCTGGGGGGCGCTGGCCAACGGCGGAACCATCGCCATCCTGCCCGATCCGACCCCCGCCCTGGATCGCATCGCCTGGGCGATCGGTCACTACGGCGCCACCTGGACGTCGCTGACCACGGGCATCTTCCACCTGATGGTCGACCACAAGCTCGAGGCCCTGGCGCCGCTGAGGTGCGTCTTCGCCGGCGGCGACGTGCTGTCGCCGCCGCACGCCAACAAGGCCGTGGCCGCCCTGCCGACGACCCGCGTGGTGAACGCCTACGGACCGACCGAGAACGGCATCGTCACCGCCTGGTTCGAGGTGCCCCGCGAAGGATGGACCGGGGGCTCGATCCCGATCGGCTATGAGGTTCCGGACACGCGGGTCTATGTCCTGGACGAGGACCTGCGGCCGGTGGCCGAGGGCGAGGTGGGGCAGCTGTGCACCGGGGGCGATGGTCTCGCCGTCGGCTACTTCGGCCGGCCCGACCTGACCGCCGAGAGGTTCGTGCGCGATCCCTTCAGCGACGACGCCGATGCGCGGATGTACCTGACCGGGGACCTCGTCCGCCGCCGGCCCGACGGCGCCATAGAGTTCGTCGGGCGAAACGACCGGCAGGTGAAGATCAACAACAAGCGGGTCGAGCTCGACGAGATCGAGAACATCATCCGCGACGATCCGCGCCTGGCGGACGCCATCGTGGTCCTGCGGGAGGACGAGCCCGGCGCGCCGCGCCTGGCGGCCTATCTGAAGCCCAACGCGCCGCTGGAGGCCGCCGACCGGCCGGCCTTCGTCGAGGCGGTGGCGGAGAGCCTGCGCCAGACCCTGCCGACGCACATGCAGCCGGCCGATCTGATGGTGATGGACGCCTTCCCGCTGACCGAGGCGGGCAAGGTCGACCGCAAGGCCCTGCCGCGCCCGCCGTCCCGGGCCGGCGCCCCAAAAAAGGACACCGCCTCGGGCGCGGCGGCCGTTTCCGAGACGGAACGGGTGATCGCGGAAATCTGGAGCGATGTCCTGAAGTTGCCCGCCGTCGGCGTCGACGAGAACTTCTTCGACCTGGGCGGCACGTCCATGCAGCTTGTGCGCGTCCACGCCCAGATCCAGGGCCGACTGGGCTCGGACGTGACGCTCGTGACCCTTTTCGAGCGCCCCAAGATCCGTGAACTGGCCGCCTATCTGAACGCCGGCGGCCGCGACGCCGAGCCGGGCACGGGAGTTGCTAGCGGCCGGGAAAAGGCGGACCGGCGCAGCGAAGCGCTGGCGCGTGCACGGAACATGAGGGCGCGAGCGGGGCGATGAGCAAGGACGACGTCTACGAAGAGCTGAACGCCCCCGACGCCATCGCCGTTGTGGGCATGGCCGGCCGGTTCCCGGGCGCGGAAGGCGTCGACGCCCTCTGGCGCAACGTGCGCGCCGGAAAGGTCTCGATCTCCCGCTTCAGCGACGAGGAACTGGAAGACGACTTCAGCCCTGAGGTCCGGGCGTCGAAGGAATACGTCAAGGCGCGTTCGGTGCTGGAGAACGCCGACAAGTTCGACGCCGCCTTCTTCGGCATGTACCCGCGCGAGGCGGCGCTGACCGACCCTCAGCACCGGCTCTTCCTGGAGACGTCCTGGCAGGTCCTGGAGGACGCCGGCTACGACCCGGCCGCCTACCAGGGCTCGATCGGCGTGTTCGCCGGGGCCAGCATGAGCACCTACTTCCTGCGCAACGTCGTGTCCGATCGCGAGGCGGTGCTCAACTTCACGAGCAACAACCAGGTCGGGTCCTACGCCGAGGCCCTCGGCGCCATGCCCGACTTCCTGTCGACGCGCGTGGCCTACAAGCTCGACCTGCGCGGTCCGGCGATCAACGTTTCAACCGCCTGCTCCACCTCGCTGCTGGCCATCGCCCAGGCGGTGCAGAGCCTGCAGCTCTATCAGAGTGACATGGCCATCGCCGGCGGCGTTTCCGTCACCCTGCCGCAGAAGCGGGGCTACCTGGCCCAGGACGGCGGTCTGGCTTCGCGCGACGGCACGTGCCGGCCGTTCGACGCCGAGGCCTGCGGCACCGTCTTCGGCTCCGGCGTCGGCGCCGTGCTGCTGAAGCGCCTGGAAGACGCCATCGCCGACGGCGACCACATCTATGCGGTGATCCGCGGCGTCGGCGTGAACAACGACGGGGGCGATAAGGTGGGCTTCACCGCGCCCAGCGTCCGCGGCCAGGCTTCCGCCATCAGCCAGGCCTTCCTCGCCGCCGACGTGGATCCGGCCACGGTGGGCTTCGTCGAGTGCCATGGCACGGCGACCCCCCTGGGTGATCCGATCGAGTTCGAGGGCCTGATGCGCGCCTTCGAGCCGGACCCGCAGGCCCGCGGCGTGACGGCCCTGGGCTCGATCAAGGCCAACGTCGGCCACCTGGACGCCGCCGCCGGCGTGACCAGCTTCATCAAGGCCGTCCTGTGCCTGGACCGCGAAGAGATTCCGCCGCTCACCAACTACAAGGCGCCCAATCCCCGGATCGACCTGGCGAACAGCCCCTTCTATGCGCCGCTGGAGCCCAAGCCCTGGCCTGCGGAAGGCGGCGTGCGTCGGGCGGGCGTCAGCTCCTTCGGCGTGGGCGGCACCAACGTTCACATCCTGCTGGAGGAGGCGCCGCGCGCCTATCGCCAGTCCATGGCGCAGGGGGAGGGTACGCACATCCTGCCGCTGTCCGCCCGCTCCGAAGAGGCGCTCAAGCGCGCCCGCCTGCAACTGGCCGACTACCTGGAAGCCGACTCCGCGACGCCGATCGCCGACGTCGCCTTCACCCTGCAGGAAGGCCGGCGCGCCTTCGCCAGGCGGGCCGCCGTGGCGGGACGCGACCGCGAGGAGCTGATCGCGCGCCTGCGGGGCGACGTACGCGCTGAAACTGCGGCCAACGATCCGCCGCGGGTGGTCTTCATGTTCCCGGGGCAGGGGGCCCAGTACCCGGACATGGGCCGCGGGCTCTACGACAGCGAGCCTCTGTTCCGTAAGCTCGTCGATCAGGGCGCCGAGATCCTGAAGGGCCCGCTCGGCCTCGACATCCGCGAGATCCTCTATGGCGAGGCGCGGGGCGATGCGGCCAATCATCCGATCCGCGAGACCCGCTTCACCCAGCCGGCGCTGTTCCTGATCGAGTACGCCGCCGCGCGCCTTTGGATGTCCCGCGGCGTCGAGCCTGACGGGATGATCGGCCACAGCGTGGGCGAGTTCGTCGCCGCCTGCCTGGCCGACGTCATGTCCTTCCCGGACGCGCTGCGCCTGATCGCCCTGCGCGGCCGCCTCATGCAGGAACGCCCCGCCGGCGCCATGCTGTCCGTCCGCCTGTCCGAGGCCGAGGTGCGGGCGCAACTGCCCGAAGGGCTCGACATCGCGGCGGTCAATGCGCCGAACCTTAGCGTCGTGGCCGGGCCGCACGAGGGCGTCGAAGCCTTCGCCGCTGCGCTTGAAGCCAAGGGAACCGCCAGCCGCAAGCTGGTCACCTCCCACGCCTTCCATTCGGCGATGATGGACGCGGCCGTCGCGCCTTTCGCGGCCGAGCTGGCCGCCGTGCGGCTCAACCCGCCCAGCCGCCGCTTCGCCTCGTGCGTGACGGGCAACTGGATCACCGAGGCCGAGGCGACTGATCCTCAGTACTGGGCGCGCCACCTTCGCGCCTGCGTCCGCTTCGGCGAGGGCCTGGCCACCGTGGCCGCCGGCGATCCGCCGGTGCTGATCGAGTGCGGCCCGGGACGCACCCTGGCGACCTTCGCCGCCCAGGGCCTGGCCCGCGGCGCGACCGCCGCGGTGGTGGCCAGCCTGCCCGACCACGAGCGGGCGACCCCCGACGAGATCGTGTTCGGCGAAGGCGTGGGCCGCCTCTGGTCCGTCGGCGCCCTCGCCGACTGGGCGCCCAGCCGCAAGGTGGAGGGGCGGCGTACGTCCCTGCCCACCTATCCCTTCGAACGCGAAAGCCACTGGATCGAGGCGCCCAAGGCGTCCGCCGAGGCCGCCGCTCCCATCGCCGTCGCCGCCCAGGCCCAGCCTGCGGCCGCCGTGGTTCCCGTTGTCAGAGAAGCTGTAATGACCGTGGATAGAAAGCCTGCGCTGTGCGGCGACATCGTCGCCATTCTCGAAGACCTTTCGGGCGAGACCGTCGCGCCGGAGGACTTCGGGGCGACCTTCATCGAACTCGGCTTCGACTCGCTGTTCCTCGGACAGGTCGCCCAGAAGCTGCAGGGCAAATACGGCATCCAGATCACCTTCCGCCAGCTGCTCGGGGACATCCCTTCCATCGACGCCCTGGCGGCGCACCTGGACCAGACGCTGCCGGCCGAGGCCGCGCCCGCGGCGGCCCCCGCGCCGGTCGCCGCCGCCCAGCCTGCGGCCGCCGCCGCGCCCGCCCCTGTGGTGGCCTTCTCGCCCGCGCCCGCGGCCCCGATCGCCCCGGCGGGCGACGTGACTTCGCTGTTCCACGCCCAGGCCCTGGCGATGCAGCAGCTCTTCACCAGCCAGATCGCCGCCCTGCAGGGCGGGGTCGCCGCCACGCCCGCCGCGCCCGCCGCCGCGCCCGCCGCCCCGGCCGCCGCGCCGCCGGTGCCGGTCGCCGTGCTGCGTCCGGCCCCGGACGCCGGTCCGCCGCCGCTGAAGCTGGCGCCCGGGACCGAGGAGGAAGAGACCGGCGGCCGCTTCAAGGTCTACCGCTCGGGGGCCGGCGCGCAGCGCGCCGAACTCTCCAACGCCCAGGCCGCGTTCATCGCCGACGTCGTCAAGGCCTACAACGACAAGACTCCGGGCTCGAAGGCCTATACGGCCGCCAACCGCCCGGTGCTGGCCGACCCGCGCGCCGCCAACGGCTTCCGCCAGGAGTGGAAGGACCTCGTCTATCCGCTGGTGGTCGAGCGCGCCAAGGGCTCCAAGCTCTGGGACGTGGACGGCAACGAGTACGTCGACCTCGTCAACGGCTTCGGCCAGACCGCCTTCGGCCACAGCCCGGACTTCGTGGTCGAGGCGGTCGAGGCGCAGCTCAAGCTCGGCTTCCCGATCGGGCCGCAGTCTCCGCTGGCCGGCGAGACGGCCAAGCTGATCGCCGACATGGTCGGCATGGAGCGGGTCACCTTCTGCAACACCGGCTCCGAGGCGGTGATGGCCGCCATGCGCGTCGCCCGCACGGTCACCGGCAAGTCGCGGATCGTCTGCTTCAATAACGACTACCACGGCCAGTTCGACGAAGTGCTGGTGCGCGCCGGGGGCAAGGCCTCGACCCGCGCCCTGCCGGTGGCCCCGGGCATTCCCAACGAAGCCGTCTCCAACATGGTGGTGCTGCCCTACGGCCGGCCCGAAAGCCTGGAGTGGGTGCGCGAGAACGCCAAGGACCTGGCCGCGGTCATCGTCGAGCCGATCCAGAGCCGCCATCCGGAGCTGCGCCCGGTCGAGTTCCTGAAGGGGCTGCGCGAGATCACCGCCAAGGAAGGCGTCGCCTTCGTGTTCGACGAGGTGGTCACCGGCTTCCGTGTCCATCCGGGCGGCGTGCAGCACGTGTTCGGCATCAAGGCCGACCTCGCCACCTACGGCAAGGTGCTGGGCGGCGGCATGCCCGTGGGCATCCTGGCCGGCTCGGCGCGCTTCATGGACGCCCTGGACGGCGGCCAGTGGAGCTTCGGCGACGACTCCGTCCCCGAAGTCGCCCCGACGTTCTTCGCCGGCACCTTCGTGCGCCACCCGCTGGTGCTGGCGGCGGTCCGCGCCTGCCTGCGCCACATGAACGAGCACGGGCCGGCGCTCCAGGAAACCCTCGCCCGGCGCACCGCCGCACTGGTGGAACGGCTCAACGCCGACTTCGCCCGGCGCGGCCTGAAGTCCCGCGCCGAGACCTATTCGAGCTGGTTCATCCTGAACTTCGGCGACGAGGACCGCCTGGGGTCGCTGTTCTACGCCTACGCCCGCCTCAACGGCGTGCATGTGCTGGAAGGCTTCCCCTGCTTCCTGACCACGGCCCATTCGGACGCCGACATCGACAGGATCTACAAGGTCTTCACCGACGCCCTGGACGCCCTGCAGGGCGTGGGCATCCTGCCGCCGGTGTCCGCGCCCGACGCGCTCGCCGCGAGCGCGCCCGCCGCGACGGCCGCCGGCCTGGCTGAAGCGCCGCTCACCGAGCCGCAGACCGAGATCTGGATGGCCGCCCAGATGGGGGAGGGGGCGTCCTGCGCCTTCAACGAGTCCCTCAGCCTTCGGCTTGAGGGGGCGCTGGACGAAGCCGCCCTCAAGGGGGCGCTGAACGACGTGGTCGCGCGCCACGACATCCTGCGCGCCACCTTCGCCCGCACCGGCGAGAAGATGGTCTTCGCTCCGCAGCTCTCGATCGACCTGCCGGTCCATGACCTCTCCGGCGAGGCCGATCCCCAGGCCTCCCTGGCGGACTTCCTGCAACTGGACGCCTGCACGCCCTTCGACCTCGTCGACGGCCCGCTGGTGCGCGCGGCCCTGGTGCGGCTGGGCCCCACGTCCGCCCAGCTCGTCCTGACGGGCCACCACATCGTGTGCGACGGCTGGACGCTGAACATCATCGTCGAGGATCTCGCGGCGTTCTACAGCGCCCGGGTCGAGGGCCGCACGGCCAGCCTGCCGGCGACGCTGCCCTATTCGCGCTATGCGGCGGACAAGGCGGCCAAGGCTGGCGGCGCCCCCGAGGTCGAGGCCTACTGGCTCAAGCTCCACGAGACCCCCGCGCCGCTGGCCGAGCTTCCCACCGACCGTCCGCGCCCGGCGCAGAAGACGTTCCGCGGCGCCACGTACGTCGACCGCATCGACGCCGATCTCTACCGGGCGGTGAAGAAGGCCGGCGGCAAGCAGGGCGCGACCCTGTTCTCCACGCTCTTCGCCACCCTGCAGGTGCTGTTCGGCCGGCTCTCGGGCCAGGAGGACATCGTGCTGGCGGTGCCGACGGCCGGCCAGAGCCTTCTGGGCGACCAGGTGCTCGCGGGTCACGCGGTGAACTTCCTGCCCCTGCGCGCGCCCTTTGACCCGGCCGCGCCCTTCGCCAGCCATCTCAAGGCGGTCCAGGCCCACACCCTGGAAGCCTTCGACCGCCAGGACTTCACCTTCGGCACCCTGGTGCGCAAGCTCGGCCTGCGCCGCGATCCCAACCGACTGCCGCTCACCGAGATCCAGTTCAACCTGGAGAAGCTGAGCGACGGCGTGAAGTTCGCCGGCCTGGACGCGCGGCTGACGCCGAACCCCAAGGCCTTCACCAACTTCGACATCTTCTTCAACGTGATCGAGTCGAAGGACGGCCTGCGCCTGGAGCTCGACTACGCCACCGACCTCTTCGACGAAGAGACCATCGCCCGCTGGGTCGGCCACTTCCGCACCCTGCTCGCTGCGATCGCCGAGGACTCCTCGGCCGCGATCCGCGACCTGCCGCTGCTGGACGCCGCACAGCGCCAGTGGCTGCTGCACGGCCTGAACGAGACGGCCTTCGCCTATCCCAAGGACCGCTTCCTGCACGAGCTGATCGCCGAGCAGGCGGCCCGCACGCCGCGCAAGGTCGCGGCGGCCTTCGACAACGTCGAGATCACTTACGCTTCGCTGGACGCCTCCTCGAACCGGCTGGCGCAGCATCTGCGCGGCCTGGCGCCGACGCCGGGCGCACGGGTGGCCGTGGCGGTCGAGCGCTCGCTCGACATGCTGACCGCCCTGATCGCGGTGATGAAGGCGGGCCTGGCCTATGTGCCCGTCGACCCGACCCAGCCGGCCGCGCGCCTGACCCAGGTGCTCGAAGCCGCCAAGGTCTCGGCCGTCATCTGCAGCGATGACGCCATGGCCGCCCTGGCCCCGGCCGGCGCGCAGGTGGTGCATCTGGAAAAGGACGCCGCGGCCATCGCCAAGCTGGACGCCACGGCGCCGTCCCCGCTGGCCCGCGACACCGAGGCGGCCGCCTATGTGATCTTCACCTCCGGCTCCACCGGCACGCCCAAGGGCGTGGAGGTGTCGCACCGGGCGCTGGTGAACTTCCTGTCGACCATGGCGCAGACGCCCGGCTTCACCGCCGACGACGTGGTGATGGCGGTGACGACCATCTCCTTCGACATCGCTGGGCTCGAGCTGTTCCTGCCGCTGATCCGCGGCGGCAAGGTGGTGATCTGCGCCCGCGACGAGGTGCGCGACGGCTTCGCACTGGTGCAGAAGATCGAGGCGGCCAACGCCACCATGATCCAGGCCACGCCCTCCCTGTGGCGCATCCTGCTGGAGGCCGGCTTCATGGCCCGTCCCGGCCAGAAGATGCTCTGCGGCGGCGAGGCGCTGCCGCGGGACCTGGCCGACGCCCTGATCGCCACCGGCGGCGACCTCTGGAACGTCTACGGCCCGACCGAGACCACGATCTGGTCGTCCGCCGGCCGCGTGGCCCCTGAAGGCCCGGTGACCATCGGCGAGCCGATCGGCAACACCCAGCTCTACGTCGTCGACAAGTCCGACCGCCTGGCTGCGCCCGGCATCACCGGCGAGTTGCTGATCGGCGGCGACGGCCTGGCCAACGGCTACTTCGACCGACCCGACCTCACCTCGGCGGCGTTCGTCACCCTGGAACTGGAGGCCGGCGTTCCGCAGCGCCTCTACCGCACCGGCGACATGGCCCGTCGCCTCGCCGACGGCCGCATCCAGCATCTGGGTCGTCGCGACCACCAGGTGAAGGTGCGCGGCTTCCGCATCGAGCTGGAAGAGGTCGAGACCATGCTGCGCCGCCAGCCCGGCGTGGCCGAGGCCGCCGCGGCGGTCCACCAGGGCCCGGACGGCACCGGCCGGCTGGTCGGCTACTATGTTCCCGCCGGCGGCGCGGCCAACCCCGCGAGCCTGGCCGATGGCCTCTCCGGCGCCCTGCCGGAGTACATGGTGCCGACCCTGTGGGTGAAGCTGGACGCGCTCCCGCTCACCCAGAACGGCAAGCTCGACCGCAAGGCCTTGCCGGCGCCCGACGTCGCGGCCGCTGACGCCGCCCGCGAGATCGTGGCCCCGCGCAACGCCTTCGAAGAACAGCTTGCGGCCATCTGGCGAGACGTGCTCAAGGTCGAAGCCGTCGGCATACACGACAACATCTTCGCCCTGGGCGCGGACTCCCTGCACGTCTTCCGCATCGCTGCGCGGATGATCCAGCAGGGGCTGGGCTTCGAGGCGAAGGACCTGCTCAAGCATCCGACCATCGCCGAGCTGAGCGCGGTCAAGGATTCGGGCCAGGCCGGTTCGCCGCTCGCGTCAGGCCCGTCCCTGCGGGACTTCCGCGGCGGCGCGAGGCGGCAAAGAGGGTGAATAGCGTGGCGTTAGTGGCAGAAGACATCAGCCAGGTCGCGGTGGAGGAACCCACGCTCGACGTGTTCCCCTGCACGCCGCCCCAGCAGCGTTGCTGGTTCCTGGATCAGCTCGAGCCGGGCAACCCGGCGCTGAACGTCGCGATCCGCTGGGAACTCACCGGGCGGTTCTCGCGCGACAGCATCGAGCGGGCGTTCCGCATGATGATCGAGCGGCACGAATCGTTCCGCACGCGCTTTGTTGAGCTCGACAGCGGGCCCGCCCAGCAGCCCCTGCCGGAGGCGGAGTTCAAGCTGGACGTCGTCGATGTTGGCCATCTGGCGGGCGAAGGCTTCGACGCTCAGGTCATGGAGCTCTGCCGACGCGAGGCCCGCCGCCCCTTCGACCTGACCCAGGCGCCCCTGGTGCGCGCGACCCTGTTCGAGATTGAGCCCGGCCGCGCCCTTCTGCTCATCGTGATCCACCAGTCGGTGTTCGACGGATGGTCGATCCGCGTGCTCGGCCGCGATCTTGGGACCACGATCGACGCCGTGGAGGCGGGGCGCGTCCCCGACCTTCCGGACCTGCCGCTGCAGTACGCCGACTATGCGCTCTGGCTGGACGAATACTACGCCAGCGCCGGCTTCGAGGCCGAGCAGGCCTATTGGCTGAAGCGCCTGCAGAACCTGCCCTATTTCGAGATTCAGCCCGACCATCCGCGGGCGGCGGAGCGCACCACGCGCGGCGAGATCGTCTCGGCCCTGCTGTCGCCGGAAGTGAGCGATCTGTTCGATGGGCGCGCCCGCGAACTCGGCAGCACCACCTTCAGCCTGGGCAGCGCGATCATCGCCGCCACCCTGCATCGGTTCTCCGGCGGCGTCCGGGACGTGGTGTTCGGCACCCAGGTGGCCGGGCGCCCGGACGTGGACCTCGAGAACCTGATCGGGGTGTTCATCAACAACCTCGTCCTGCGCATGGACGTGGCCGACACTGCGTCCTTGAAGTCGCTGGCGTCGCAGGCTCACGCCACG
Organism: Phenylobacterium sp.; assembly: GCF_046291545.1. GTDB lineage: Bacteria > Pseudomonadota > Alphaproteobacteria > Caulobacterales > Caulobacteraceae > Phenylobacterium. Next base: position 36,785 of record NZ_JBKBSM010000005.1, on the reverse strand, counting down.
GTGCAGGACGCGCTGATCAATCAGCGGATGCCGTTCCACAAGCTGGTGGAACTGCTCAATCCGCCTCGCGACCTCAGCCGCACCCCGCTGATCTCGATCAACGTCATCATCCAGCAGGCTTTCCTGGAGGACGCGGTCTACGGCGACCTGACCCTGAAGGGGGTGCCCTCGCCGTCGCCGGGCGCGCTCTACGACCTGAACTTCCAGATGATCCGCCGGCAGGACGGTTGGCGGATGAGCCTTGAGTACAACGCCGACCTGTTCGAGCGCTCGACCGCGCAGGACCTGCTCGACCTGTGGCGCGCCACGTTCGAGACCTGCCTTGCGTCCCCCGAACTGACTTTCGACAAACTGCCTCAGCCGGCCGCGCGCAATCTGCCCCCTCCGCCCGCGGCCGCGCCCGGCGCGGGGGACTTCGCCGCCGCCGAGGCCGTGCTGCGCGCCCACCCGGCGGTCGAGGAGGCTGCGATCTTCGAACGTGACGGGCGCAGGCTGGCGGCGGTGACGCCGCGGCGCGACTACGCCGGCGCCCTAGAAGCCCTGCCGGAGGCGGTGCTCGAGCACGCCTTCGCCAACCTGTCCGAACGGGCGGCGCCGCAGATGGTCAGCGTGGTCCTGTCGCTGCCGCGCCGGGCCGACGGCGCGGTGGACAAGGCCGCGCTGCCGTCCCCGGCCGTGCGCAGCGTCCCCCGGCAGGCCGCGCCTGCCGCGGCGCCGGGCGGCCAGCATCCCGCGGTGGCGGACGCCGAAATGCGCATCGCCCATGTCTGGCGCGACGTGCTCGGCGTGACGGAAGTCCGGTCGGAATCGAACTTCTTCGAACTGGGCGGGCATTCGCTGCTTGCGGCGCGCATGCTGGCCCGGATCGCCCCGATCCTCGGCTATCGCCCGCCAATCTCGGTCCTGTTCAAGTCGCCGACGCTGGGGGGCTTCACCCGGGCCGCCGCGGCCGATCCGGCGGCCAGCCTGGACATCGGCGCCGTGGCCGCGCCCCAGGCGAAGGACTGGAGCATCATCGACTACGGCCTGTCCGGCGCCGCCCCGGCGCTGATCGGGATCAACCACCCGATGCTCTTCTATCGCCTCGGCCATACGATGAACGGCCAGCGGTCCGTCATGGACGTCCAGATCACGGACCCTACCGCCGAGAAGTTCGCCGGCCGGACCTTCGAGGAGATCGTCGGCGGCTGCGTGGCCGAGATCCGCGCGGCCCAGCCGCAGGGTCCCTACGCGCTCCTCGGCCTGTGCGTGAACGGCACGGTCGCTCTGGAGGCCGCCCGGCAGCTCACGGCCCAGGGCGAGACCGTCGCCTTCGTCGGCCTGATCGATTCCTGGAAGCCGGGCTACTATCGCAGCCGCCCGCGCTGGCAGTTCGAATGGTGGCGCGTCATCGACAAGGCCCGCCGGGCCTTCCACCTTGTTTCGCGCACGGCGACGGGCAAGGCGCCGCTCAGCGCGCTGCTGCGCTCCTACGACTTCACCTTGAATTTCATGGTCAAGTTCGCCGGGTGGGAAGGCCGCAGCGAGGAGGACGTCGCCAACGGCGACGTGACCGACGTGCTGGTCGAGGCGGCCCGCAACTATCGTCCCGGGCCTTATGCCGGCAAGGTCGTGCTGTTCAAGAGCGAGACCTCGGACGAGCGTAGCGTTCGCCACCACTTCGGCTGGGGCGGGATCGTCGACCCGGCGACGCCGATCGTCCCCATCGAAGGCTGGCACGAGGATGCGTTCACGGCGAACGGCCTGAAGACTATGGCCGAGGTCGTCCAAGCGGAGCTCTCCGGTCGTGCGCCCGCGCGCGACTGATCTCCAGAACGCTCGAAGAAACCTGTCGGTGGGGCGGCCTCAACCCATGAACGCGGCGCCCGTCACGGAGCGCATCGAGGCCATCGACGTGCTTCGCGGCGTCGCCGTGCTGATGATCTTCGCCGTTAACATCAAGGCGATGGCCGTCCCGCCGTCCTACTACTTCTCCCCGGAAGCCTGGGGGAATCCGCTGGACGCGGCGATCGGGCGTGCGCACCGGCTGCTGATCGATGAAAAGTTCTTCACGATCTTCACGGCGCTCTTTGGATGCGGCCTCGCGATCTTCTGCGACCGCGCGCGCGCGGCCGGCCGCTCCGGGGTGCTGATCTATCGCCGCCTGGCCGCGCTCTTCGCGATCGGCCTCGTCCACGGCTACCTGATCTGGTTCGGCGACGTGCTGGCGCTCTATGCGGTCGCCGGCCTGGTCGCCGTCCAGTTCGTGCGGGCCTCGCCGCGCACCCTCTATCTCGCGGCGCTGGGCTTCCTGGCGCTGCGCATGGCGGCGGAATTCTCGCCGGCACCGGGGCTGCTGTCGGCGGCGATCTTCGGAACCCAGCCGGCGCCGCCGCCCGACGTGGCCGACGCGCTGGCGCGTGCGGCCTATCTGGGGGGCTGGGGCGCCCAGCTCGCCGCGCGGGCGGACACCTTCAGCCGCATCATGGTGGTCCACCTAGTCGTCGACGCGCCAAGGGTCGTGGCGATCATGCTTGCGGGCCTGGGGCTCTATCGACAGGGCTTTCTGTCGGCCCAATGGCCCGTCCGCGCCTATCTGGCGGCGATCATCGCCGGCGCGGCGGCCGTCGTGGCGCTGCGCTGCGCCTCCGCCGCCGGCTCGGCGGCGACCGGTGAGACCGTCGTCTGGGCCACCCTGCGCATAGGCGCCCATTTCGTGCAGGCCTTCGTCTACGCCGCCGTCGTCATGGGCGCGGCTCGCGCCGGTCTGAGGTTGCGCCCGCTCGCCAACGCCGGCCGGATGGCCCTCACCAACTACATCGCCTGCTCCTTGATCGGCACCACGGTCTTCTACGGCCATGGTCTTGGGCTTTACGGCGCCTTGTCGCTGGCGCAGATCATGGGGGTGGTCGCGCTCGTCTGGCTGCTGCTGGTGGCCCTTTCGACGATTTGGCTAAGGCGGTTCCGCTTCGGCCCCCTTGAATGGGCCTGGCGTTGTTTGACCTATAGAAGATGGGAGCCGCTGCGACGGCTCGAGGGGCGCGCCGGCTAGGCGTGATCGGGAAGGAACGTGTTCGTGTGTCTGGGGCACTTAGAGCGGGCGCGAGCGGCGTCGTGAATCCGCTCCGCGTCGGGATCATCACCGCGGCGCCGCATTCGGCGGAGCCGTGGGAGCGCCAGCTTCTGAAGCGGATCAGCGAGGATGACCGCCTGCAGCTCGCCGCAGTCATCGTCGCCGAAACCGCGCCGGCGTCCGAAGCGGGCGGCGCCTACGGCCTCATCCGGCGGCTGGACCGCAAGGTGTTCGGCCGCGCCCCCGCCGCGCCTGGATATGACGACTTCGGCCGCGACGTCCCGCACATCGCCTTCGCCGACGCGCTGTCCGACCCCGCCGCGCTGGCGCTGGACCTGGTGATCGAGGCCGTGGACGCCTCCGGCGCGGAGGCTCTGCGCGACGCGGTTCCCTATGGGGGCTGGACCTTTGACTTCTGTCTTATCGACGCTGTGAAGGCTGACGTGACGGGGTTCTGGGAAGCTTTCGGCCGGGCCGAGCTGACGCCGGTCTCGGTGATCCGTCGACGCGACGGCGAGGCCCGGCTGGCCGCCAGGACCGCGTTCAACACCAAGTTCAGCGGGGCCCGCAACGCCGCCTACCTGAAGGTCCGGGCGGTGAGCCTCATGGTCAAGGAACTGCGCCGGCTGTCGGCGGAGCGCAGCCTCGACGCCGCAGCGCCCGTCTACGCCGCGGGGCCAGCCCGTCGCCCCGGCGCGGGGGCTGCGATCGGATACGGCGTCGGCGTGATGCGCGAACTCGCCCGGCGCGCGGCGATGGAGGCCTGGGCGCGGCTGGGGCTGCGTTCGGACATGTGGGCGATCCATGTGGGCCGGGGCGGCGCGCCCTTCGTCTCGATCGACGACACCCGCAAGATCGATCCATTCCTCGGCGAGCTGTGGGCCGACCCGTTCCTCTGGCGGCGCGATGACGGGCTCTACGTCTTCTTCGAGAACTTCTCGTACCGCACGAGGCTTGGCCGCATCTCGGTAGGCCGTCTGGAGGACGACGGGCTGCGCTTCCTCGGCGATGCGCTCGACCTGGAGCACCACCTGTCCTACCCCTTCATCTTCAGCCACGGCGACCAGATCTACATGATGCCCGAACGCCACCAGGCGGACCGGGTGGAAGTCTGGCGCTGCGTCGACTTTCCGCTGAAGTGGGAGCTTCACGCCACCGCGCTGGAGGGCCGCTCGCCGGCGGACAGCCTGCTGCACTTCGACGGGGAGGGCTGGTGGCTGTTCACCAATCTCGCGGACAAGCTCTACCCCGACCACTGCGCCGAACTGCACGTCTTCAAGGTGGATGGCCCCGACCTGAAGTCAGTGACTGCGCATGAAGCCAACCCGGTCGTCATCGGCAGCGAACTGGCGCGCAACGGCGGACGGATCTTCGCCCGCGGCGGCAGGCTGTTCCGCCCGGCCCAGATCAACACCCACGGCGTCTATGGCTACGGCCTGAACATCATGGAGATCTCCGACCTTAGCCTGGACCGGTACACCGAGCGGCTCGTCCACCGCATCACCCCGGAGGGCTCGCCCGACCTGCGCGGCTGCCACCACATGGACGTCGACGGCGAGGTGTTCGTCATCGACGTCTGTCACCGCCTGGGGGGACGCGGCCGTCCCGCCGCGCCGGTCGTAAGGTTCTAGATCGCCTCGAACACGAACCCCATGCTTCGCGAGGGCCCAAGCTCGGGGTGGGTGGGGATCACGTGACTGAGCGAGGGAATGTCCCACTGGTCCAGTTGCCGGTAGCCCGCCGTCTCGATGCCGGCGATGAAGCCCTTCAACTGGCGGATCTGGTAGGGCACCCACGACGGCCCGATGCGGGACAGGGTGACGATGGGAGCGCCGTCGCGCACCGCCACCTTGTTCAGGATCAGGTGGCGCGGCTTCTCGGGCAGTTCGCCGACCAGGCGCGAGGTCTCGTGCGGATAGTACTGCAGCAGGCCCGAGGCCAGCAGGATCTCGGCCGGGGGCAGGCGCGTGATGTCGTGTTCGAACCCGATCGGCAGGCCGTCGGCCTTCGCCCGCTTCTCGCCGGCCCGCACGATCGCCGGCAGGTCGTAGACCACCCAATCCGGCGCGTCGCTCAGGTCCAGGACCTTGCTGAACGCCCGGTACTTGGTCCCCATATGGCCCCCGGCGTCGATCAGCGTCCTGGCCTGCGGCATCAGCCGCTGAAGCCAGAGCATGACCGGATAATCCCAGACGGTGACCTCGCACATCCGCTCGAATGAGACCTCGGCGACCTCGTCGTGGTCGTATCCCACCATCCGGCCCGCGGGCTGGCTGGCCAGAGCGGCTTCATAGGTCGGGAACGCCCCCTTGAACTCGAGCCGCAGGGGCAGGTGCTGGCGCAGCCGGCCCGCGGCGACCTTCATCGGCTTGCTGGCGCCGGCCATGCTGGCTCCAAGGGCGCGCGCAACCTTGCGGGCGTGCGTCTTTAGCATGAGGCTTCCGATGTCCTATTCTGACTGATCTCAGCGGGCTTCGCTGCAAGCGCGGCGCCGCGCCGCGTCAGGCGCGCGAGCGCCAGTGCAGATCCAGCCGGGCCCCGCGGCTCTCGACCGCCACGGCGCCGACGGCGTCGGGCGCGGGGTCGAAGTGGGCCAGCGCCCAGCGGCTCGGCGCCCCGTCGTCCCCCTGGCGCCAGAGCAGGCGCGCAGGCTCCCCTGGCGCGAGGCTCACGGCGAACGAATCCAGCGGGATCGACAGGCCGTCCCCGAGCGCCTTCACCATCGCCTCCTTGCGCGTCCAGCACCGATGGAAGCCGGCCAGCCACTGGTCCTCGGGCAGGTGCGCCAGCGCCGTGCGCTCCGGGGCCGAGAAGTAGTGGTCCGGCATGTCCTTCTCCACCGGACGCAGGCCCTCCACGTCGACGCCGATCTCCACCCCCCGGGCGATTCCCAGGGCCGCCAGACCCTCAGTATGACTGAGGTTGAACCTCAGGTCGCCCGCATTGAAGAGCTCGGGCTTTCCGTTATCGCCGTAGGTGAAGGTCAGGGCGGCGGGCTCGGCGCCCAGGTAGCCGGCGAGGATCTCGCGCAGACGGCCGCGGCCCACGGCGAAGCGCCGCTGATGCCGCTCATGGACGAAGCGCGCGGCCCTGGAGCGCTCTTCCTCGTCGAGGTGGGCCTCGACGCGGTCGAACAGGTCCGCGTCGTCGAGCGACCAGGTCCACAGCTCCACGACGATGCTCATCGGCGATCTCCGCGGCGCCGGGGGACGGCTATTTGAACTCCAGGATCTTCCGCGGATCCAGGCGGCCGAAGATCAGGTCGCCGGCCGCCAGCACGTTGCCCCAGAGCCTGCCGCGACGGTCCACCCAGGGCTCGGGCGCGAAGCAGCGGCCGACGTTGGCCATCATGTTGCGGCTCATCATCTTCCAGGCGTAGCGCTTGGATAGGGTGCCCTTGCGGACCATGTGGACCGGGTTGGCGATCTGCGAATAGCCGAAGCGCACGCCGGAGTTGCGCCCCTGCTTGGTGCCCATGTGGACGCCGCGGCACAGGTTGGTGCGCACGACCTTGCCGTAGCGCGCGATCTGGCGGCTGAAGTCGAGATCCTCCAGCCAGCCGTAAAGGGGCAGGGCCTCGTCGAACCTGAGGTCGTGGGCGTAGATCGGCGCGGCCCGCATGGCCATGTTGCAGCCGTAGCCGCCGTAGGTCTCGCTCAGGGACTCGCTCTCAGGGCGAAGGTCCGCGGCGATCAGCGCCTTGGCTTCCTCCAAGGCGATGCCCGACGTCTTGATGCCGTCGGCGATGACCGTTCCGGTCACCACGACCACCTCGGGATCGCGCTCGAACACCCCCACGCACTGGGCGATGTAGTCGGCGGCGGGGACGAAGTCGTCGTCGAAGAACAGGATGATGTCGGCCGAGCCGGCGGCCCGGAGGATGGTGTTGCGCTGGGCGGGCAGTCCGCGGTCCCCGCGCACCACCTGGACGGGATAGGGCTTGCCGAGTTCCGCGCCGGGCTCCAGGTCGCCGTCGCCGCCCGGGCTCAGGAGGACGAGGTCGGGCAGGCGCGTCTGCGCCGCCAGTTCCTCAAGGAGCTTCGAGACGATCTCCTTGCGGCCCACAGTGGCGATTCCCACGGCCACTTTCATATCGCGTCCCCTCTGCGCCCGCCGCAGGCCGTTGACGACCTGTCCGATGATCGGTCTGCGTTTCGAGTTTGATGGAAAAGCCCATTAATTCTTGAAGACACAGTAAAATCCGGGCCCGCAATCGCCGCCGATCCGCCTTGGCGGCGCCGCACGGACCTGTTTGGTGAATCTTAGCGACTGCGCTATGACAATGCCGCGGTCGCGGCTTCACTCCGACTACGCGCGCGATTCAGTCTCAGCAGGATCGGCAGCGAAGCCAAGCGCCGTGCATCCGTGCGGCGTGCATGTGGCAGGGGCACATCGAGGGTTCATTGAGCGGCGAGCGCGTGGTCTTCAATGGCAAGTTCCTGTCGGGAGCGACCAAGACCGGGGTGCATCGCGTCGCCCTGGAGCTGATCGTCGCCCTGGACCGCCTGTTGGAGCAGCGCGACCTGGAACGGGACGTCGATTGGGTGCTCATGTGCCCCCGCGACGCTGACCCGCCGCCGCCCTTGAAGCGGTTCAGGGTGAAGGTGGGCGGCTGTTTCACCTGGCAGCTCTGGGAGCAGTTCGACCTGCCCCGGCTGAGCGGCGGGGACCTGCTCGTGAACCTCTGCAACCTCGCGCCGCTTTCCAAGCGCCGCTCGATCGCGATGATCCACGACGCCCAGACGTTCCGCTCGCCGAACTCCTATCCCAAGAGCTTCGCCGCCTACTACCAGTTCGCCCTGCCGATCATCGGCCGCAGGGCCGCGCGGGTGCTGACGGTCTCGGAGTTCTCCAAGCAGGACCTGGACCGCTACGGGGTGGCCGATCCGGCCAAGACCACGGTGATCTACAACGGGGTCGACCACGTGGCCGCCGCCGAACCGGATGGGGCGGTCATCGACCGGCTGGGCCTGGAGGGGACCGGCTTCGCCGTCGCCTTCGCGAGCCTGCAGGCCTACAAGAACGTCGGGGTCCTGTTCGAGGCGTTCGCCCGGCCGGAGCTGGCGGACTTCAGGCTGGTCTTCGTGGGCCGGGGCGAGGCTTCGGAATTCGCCGCCGCCGGACACGTCGTGCCGCCCAACGTCATATTCGCCGGGCGCGTCAGCGACGCTGAGCTCGCGGCCCTTTTCGATCGCGCCGTCTGCCTGGCCTTTCCCTCCACCACCGAAGGCTTCGGCCTGCCGCCCCTGGAGGCCATGGCCAGCGGCTGCCCGGCCGTCGTCGCCCCCTGCGGCGCGGTGCCCGAGGTGTGCGGGGACGCCGCCGCCTACGCCCCGCCGCATGACGCCACAGCCTGGGCGGCGGCCATACGCCGCCTGGCGTTCGAGCCGGGGGAGCGGGCGGCGAGGGTGCAGGCCGGACGCCGGCAAGCGGCCAAGTACACCTGGGATCGCAGCGCCGAGCGGCTGTTCGAGGTGATCCAGGAAGTTCGGCGGCAGAGGGGCTAGGGGCCGCGGACGCCGCGTCGCGCGGCGAATCTTAGCCGCGAGTATCAGAATCTCGGCCGCGTCAATCCATTCTTAGGCATCCCCCGCCCAGGGTGCTCTTCGGCTGCTTGCTGCAAGCAGATGGAAGAGTTCTATGGACCACGCCGTACCCAGCGTTTCGGGCATGACCCGCGCCGATCGCGCCTCCGCCAAGGGGGTTCGTCCGAACTGGCGGCTCATGCTGGCGCTCGGCGTCAACATGGCGATGTGGGCGGCCATCGTCGCAGGCGTGCGGGTCCTGATCGACTGACCGGCGGGCGCCCGGCGTCCCCCAAAAGCGTGATCCAAAACCCTGGCCCATGGCTTGCACGTGGGCGAGACGACGGGCGATAAAGCCCGGGTCAGGCGCGGGCGGAAGACGATGCAGACGGTACTTGTGACAGGTGGCGCGGGGTATGTGGGCTCGCACGTCTGCCTGCGGCTCGCCGAAGCCGGCTTTCAGCCGGTGGTCTACGACAATCTCTCCAACGGCCACGCAGAGTTCGTGAAGTGGGGCCCGCTTGAGGTCGGCGATATCCGCAATCCGGCCCGCCTGGACGCGGTGTTCGCCGAGTACAAGCCCGTGGCCGTCCTGCACTTCGCCGCCCTGATCGAGGTCGGGGAATCGGTGAAGGAGCCGGGCCGCTTCTACGACAACAACGTCGCCGGCGCGATCTGCCTGATCGAGGCCGCTCGGCGGGCGGGGGTCAACGCCCTTGTCTTCTCCTCGACCTGCGCCACCTACGGGGCGCCCGAGCGCGTCCCGCTGGACGAGACCCATCCCCAGGCGCCGCTCAATCCCTACGGCCGCACCAAGCTGATGGTGGAGCAGGTGCTGCGCGACCTGGACCGCTACGCCGGCTTCCGCTCGATCAGCCTGCGCTATTTCAACGCCGCCGGCGCCGATCCCCAGGGCCGGATCGGCGAGCGCCACGAACCGGAGACCCACGCCATCCCCCTGGCGATCCGGGCCGCCATGGGCCTTGGCGCCAACTTCCGCCTGATGGGCGAGGACTATCCGACCCCGGACGGCACCGCCGTGCGCGACTACATCCATGTGCTGGACCTGGCCGACGCCCACGTCCTGGCGCTCAAGCGCCTCCTGGCGGGCGGCCCGACCGACGCGTTCAATCTTGGCACAGGCGCCGGCACCAGCGTGCGCCAGCTGATCGCTTCGATACAGCGCTCCAGCAACATCGCCTTCGAGGTCGAGCGCGCGCCGCGGCGCGAAGGGGACGCCCCGGTGCTCGTGGCCGACAATCGCAAGGCCCGCGAGATCCTGGGCTGGACCCCCAGGTTCAACCTGGACGACATCATCGACTCCGCCTGGCGCTGGCACCGGGCCGAGGCGTCACGGGCGATGCAGGCCGCCGAATAGGCGCGCCGGCCCAGGTTTCGCCGGAATCCTGAGCACCAAAACCCTCCGCACGCGTTGTCATTCCGCAACGTGAGTCTGGCGCGGGGCTTGCAGCCGGGCCATAGAACACAGGACTATTGTTCATTCGAGACAAAGGCGCTGACCAGGCTGCGAGAGCGGCATGCCGGCGTCGTCGCGGACGAGGAGCAGACGATGAGCCAAACGATTTCCCCGCCCGGCCTTGAGCCCGCCCCTACCAACCACGAGGCGCTGAAGGCCTGGGTCGCGGAGATCGCCGCCCTGACGAAGCCGGACCGCGTCCGCTGGTGCGACGGCTCGGACGCGGAATGGGCCGAACTCACGTCGGAGCTCGTGGCCGCCGGCACGCTCAAGGCGCTGAACCCGGACAAGCGCCCCAACTCGTTCTACGCCGCTTCCGACCCGCGCGATGTGGCGCGGGTGGAGAGCCGCACCTTCATCTGCTCGCAGGACCCGGCCGACGCCGGGCCGACCAACAACTGGACCGACCCGGCCGAGATGCGTGCGACGCTCAACGGCCTGTTCGACGGCTGCATGCGCGGCCGCACCATGTACGTGGTGCCCTTCTGCATGGGCCCGCTCGGCTCAAAGATCAGCGCCATCGGCGTCGAGATCACCGACAGCGCCTATGTGGCCATCTCGATGCGGGTCATGACCCGCATGGGCAAGGCGGCGCTGGAGCAACTGGGCGAGGACGGCTTCTTCGTACCGGCGGTCCACTCGGTGGGCGCGCCGCTGGCCGAAGGCGAGGCGGACGTGGCCTGGCCGTGCAACGACGAGAAGTACATCGTCCACTTCCCCGAGACCCGCGAGATCTGGTCGTACGGCTCCGGCTACGGCGGCAACGCCCTTCTCGGCAAGAAATGCTTCGCCCTGCGTATCGCCTCGGTGATGGCGCGCGACGAGGGCTGGCTGGCCGAGCACATGCTGATCCTCAAGCTCACCTCGCCGCAGGGCGAGGTGCACTACGTCGCCGCCGCCTTCCCGAGCGCTTGCGGCAAGACCAACATGGCGATGCTGCAGCCGACCCTGGCCGGCTGGAAGGCCGAGACCATCGGCGACGACATCTGCTGGATGCGCTTCGGCGAGGACGGACGTCTCTACGCGGTCAATCCCGAGGCCGGATTCTTCGGCGTCGCGCCCGGCACGGGCGAGGAGACCAACCGCAACGCCGTCGCCGCCCTGCACGCCAACTGCGTCTACACCAACGTGGCCCTGACCGATGACGGCGACGTCTGGTGGGAGGGCCTGACCAAGACCCCGCCGGCCAGCTTGACCGACTGGCGCGGCCAGCCCTGGACCCCCGAGAGCGGCCAGCCCGCGGCGCATCCGAACGCGCGCTTCACCGTTCCGGCGGCGCAGTGCCCGGTGATCGCCGACGAGTGGGAGGACCCGCGCGGCGTGCCGATCTCGGCGATCCTCTTCGGCGGCCGTCGCGCCAGCGCCGTGCCGCTGGTGACAGAGGCGTTCGACTGGGCCCACGGGGTGTTCATGGCCTCCAACGTCGCGTCGGAAGGCACCGCCGCGGCCGAGAACAAGATCGGCGAGCTTCGCCGCGATCCCTTCGCCATGCTGCCGTTCTGCGGCTACAACATGGGCGACTACTTCGCCCACTGGCTGTCGATGGGCGAGCGCGCGGATTCGGAGAAGCTGCCGCGCATCTATTTCGTCAACTGGTTCCGCAAGGACGGCCGCGGCCGCTACGTCTGGCCGGGCTTCGGCGACAACAGCCGTGTGCTGAAGTGGATCGTCGACCGGCTCGAGGGCCGCGCCTCGGCGGTGGATACGCCGATCGGCCGTCTGCCCGCCGCGTCCTCGCTGGACGTGAGCGGCCTGGACCTCGCCGCTTCCGACCTGGAACTGCTGCTGACGGTGGACGCGGACGTCTGGCGCGAGGAGGCGGCCCTGATCGCCGAGGCCTACGAGAAGTTCGGCGACCGGCTGCCGGCCGAACTCATGCGCCAGCACGAGGCGCTCGCCCGGCGGCTGAAGGCGGTGCGCACGGTGGTCGCCGCCGAATAGGCGGCGGCTTCAGAAATAGCGCATGCACGCACGCGCCACGGCGATCCAGACCAGCAGGCAGAAGACGATCGCCGCCAGGCGCGCGTAGGATATGCGCCGCCACCAGGGCGGGCGCGGCCGCGACTCCCGGCGTCTGGCCTCCAGGTGGTCTGGTTCAAGACTCAATGCCGCTGTCCCGCACTTCGCCGGGCGTCGGTGCAGGGCGCCGGCCCGCCGGTCATGGCGGATCGGGGCCTCGCACCGGGCCTGGGCGTCGTCTAACTGATCTTGGGTCGATCACTCGCCTTGCGCCCCGCCGCTCGCTTGAGAGGCGAAACACAAGTGCAGGATGGGGGCGCAGGCGTGTTCGCGCAAAGGGAGGGCGCCCCAAATTGGGGCGCGGCGCAGCGACGCGGACGATAGATCAGGAGCGGTTGGCCACCACGCGGAGGGCCGGCGCCGTGCTCGGACGTTCGCCGCGGATCTGAGCCACCAGGTCGAACAGGGCGCGGCGCACCGCCGCCGTGTCGCCCTTTTCCGCCAGGGTCTCCAGATCGAGCAGATGGCTCGGCGTGATCCGCAGGGCGGAGTTGGAGATCACCTCCATCACCTTCGACGCGCAGGGGATCGAGCGCTCGGTCTCGTCCAGCAGCGACTCGGTGAGCTTCTCGCCCGGGCGAAGGCCGGTGATCTCGATCTCAATGTCGCGGCCGGGCACGCGGCCGGACAGGGCGATCATCTGCCGGGCCAGGTCCATGATCCGCACCGGCTTGCCCATCTCCAGCAGGAACAGGCGCGAGTGCGTGGCTTCTCCCTCCGCCGACGCCGCCGTGGCGTGCAGCACCAGCTGCGCCGCCTCGGGGATGGTCATGAAGAAGCGTTCCATGTCCTGGTGGGTGACCGTCACCGGCCCGCCGCGTTCGATCTGCGACTTGAAGATCGGCACCACCGATCCCGCGGAGGCGAGCACGTTGCCGAACCGCACGGCCGAGAACCGCGTCCCTTCGCCGGTCTGCTGGCCGGCGATCACCGCTTCGGCCAGGCGCTTGGTGGCGCCCATGACGTTGCTCGGGTCCACGGCCTTGTCGGTGGAGATCAGCACCATCTGGGCGGCGCCGCTGACCCGGGCCGCCTCGGCGACGTTCCAGGTGCCGATGACGTTGGTCATCACGCCTTCGCACGGATGGCGTTCGACCATGGAGACATGCTTGAGGGCCGCGGCGTGGAACACAAGGTCCGGGCGCTCCTCCATGAAGGCGTTGGCCAGGCGCGAGGCGTTGCGCACGTCGCACAGCACGGCCCGCCGCGACATCGTCGGATAGGTCTCGCCCAGCTCCCGGTCGATCTCGAAGAGGGCGGTCTCCGAATAGTCCAGCAGGGTGATGTGAGCGCACTGGAACTTGGCCACCTGCCGGCACAGTTCCGCGCCGATGCTGCCGCCGGCGCCGGTGATCAGCACCCGGCGATTGCGGATCAGCCCGCCGATCGCGGTGCGGTCCAGTTCGATCGGGTCGCGCGCCAGCAGTTCCTCGACGCTGATCTCCCGCATGGGGACCAGGGTGACGCTGTCGTGCTGCTTCAGGTCGACGATGCTCGGCAGGCGCAGAAGCCGGATGCCGTCCGTCTTCAGGCGGCCGAGCTGGTCGGCGGTCAGGCCCCGCAGCCGCGCCGGCTCTTCCAGGAACAGCACGGCCCGCGGATAGCGGTTCCAGCGGCGCAGGTCGGCCAGGGCCTGGTCGAGATTCTCCAGGCTTTCGATGATGCAGACGCCGCGCACCTGCTGGCCCACGTCCCGCGGGTCGGTGCCGACGATGCCCACCGGCGTGTAGTTGCGGTTGTGGCTGCGGGCGGCGTCGCGCAGATAGGTGTCGGCCAGGGACGGCGGGCCGATCAGCAGCAGCGAGGGCGCCTGGGCGATCCGGTCGGTGACCGTCTTCAGCGGCGCGAAGCTGTCGAGGGCATGTTCATGCAGGGCCCGGCGCGCCACGCGCAGCCCCATGGAGCCGACCGCCTGGAAGAGCGGGGCCATCACCAGGGCCGAGCGGGGCAGGGCGCTAGCCCGCTCCAGGGCCCAGTCGGCCAGCAGGAACGAGCCGGCGGTGAGCACGGCGATGCGCGCCAGGACCATGGCGTCCGGCACCGAGGCGTAGCGCCACGGGGACAGCTCGCGCCAGAACAGGGCCGTGAACGCCCCCGCGAAGGCGGCGTAGAGCAGCGTCAGCTGCACCACGTTGAGCGAGGACCCCACGTGCGCGCTCAGGTCGGGGATGCGCGTCGGGGAAAAGTAGTAGGCGAGAAGGAAGGCTATGGCTGCGATGACCACGTCGGCGACAATGGTCTGGGCTCGGAAAGCCATTCGCTCCATGGGCCGCGCTCCGCTCTTCCGTCGAGTCGCCAACATAGACGTGCGAGTGCGACCGTCCAATTAAACTCGGAACCTCGACGATTGGCTCCACATAGATCGCAATAAAAGCGACTTTTTTGCGCCCTGCTTCGCCGCGGAGACCTCCGATGACCTGCCGCGAGCGTCGCAATTAGAAAAGCCGCCGCCCGAAGGCGGCGGCTCTGTAACACGAAGCCCTGAAGGACCTTAGAACGAGGCCTTCACGCCCAGGACGACGCGGCCTTCGCCGATCTCGCCCAGGAGGTCTTCCTCGTCGGTGTCGTGGTAACGCAGGTCGAAGCCGATGTGGTCGTTCACGGCCAGGCCGACGCCCAGGTTCCAGGTGTTGTAGTCGATGCCTTGATCGACATCCTGGTGGCCGATGGCGCCGCTCACGCTGATCTTGTCGGTCAGCGAGGTCGAGGCGTTCACTTCATAATAGAGGGCTTCGCCCGTCTCGCCGAAGAACTCCGGCGAATAGTACATGGCCGCGCCGATCTCGGCGGGGCCGGCGGGCACCGAACCGGCGGCCTTGAACTCCCAGTAGCCGTAGTTCGAACCGCTCGGGGCGTTGACGTAGCCGTAGTAGATCGCCGCGAAGTCCAGCGACACCGGACCGGCGGTCGGCGTGATGCCGACATAGGCGTCGACTTCGGCGTCCGTCGAATCGCCGAAATCGACGTTCGACGCCCACACGCCCGCGTAGAAGATGCCGGAGCTCAGGTCGGCGCCGCCGTAGATCTGGGCGTTCTCATCGGTCTGGCTGACGCCGCGGAACACGTAGTCAGAGGCCGCGCCAATGTTGAAGGAAACGCTCGGGCCTTCGTCCTGGGCGAAAGCGGCGCCTCCCATGGCGACCGTGGCGGCCGCGGCCAGAAGCGCGATCTTAACTGATTTCATCGTTTATCCCCTTGTTCTCCGACCAGGACTAAGCCCGACCGTCGAGCGAGCACGCCACGGTGTGGACGGACAGATCAACGCGGGCAGTTCCAGCCATGAGGCCTTGCTAGACGCTGATCGATTCTTGAGCGTTAACGTGGGTGGCCGCTGAAATGATAGGCGCCGCCATGTGCCTTCGGCGCCACATATCGTTAACGCGCGCCCAGCGGGGAGAGATTCAGGTGGGTTCCGGCGTCCACCAGCAGGGTCTCGCCGGTGATGTGGCGCGAGGCGGGGGAGGCGAGAAACACGGTGGCGGCGGCCACGTCCTCGGCCGTCGAGGCGACCTTCAGCGGCGTCGAGGCCGCCGTCGATTCCCTCAGCCGCTCCACCCGCTCGGCGGGCATGCCTTTGCCGAACCAGGGGGTGTCGATGAAGCCCGGGCAAATCGCGTTCATCCGGATGCGCGGCGCCAGCGCCCGCGCGAGCGACAGCGTCATGGTGACGAGCGCGCCTTTGGAGGCGGCGTAGGGCACCGAGGAGCCGATTCCCGTCACCCCGGCGATCGAGGCGGTGTTGACCACCGCGCCCGGTTGCGGTGCGGCCTCCAGCAGGGCTCGGGCGGCGCGCACCATCTGGAAGGCGCCGACGACATTCACGCCATAGAGGCGCAGGAAGTCCTCGCCGGACACCGCGTCCAGGTCTGCGTGGTTCGGCGCGAAGGTCGTCGTTCCGGCGTTGTTGAACAGGGCGTCGATCCGGCCGAACGGCTCGGCCGCCGCCGCGATCTTGCGGCAGTCCTCATCGGAGGCGACGTCGCCCTGCACCAGGATCGCGCGCGAGCCGTGCGCCTCGACCTGGCGGGCGGTCTCGGCGGCGTCGTCGGCGCTGCGGGCGTAGTTCACGATCACCGCCTCGGCCCCGCGGCTGGCGACTTCCACGGCGATCGCCCGTCCCAGCCCCGTCGAGGCGCCGGTCACCACCACCACGAACCCCTTGAAATCGTCGCCGGCCATATCCTGGTCTCCTCCCTGGCGTTGTGGACCTTCTGATAGCCGCCGGCGGCCGGCTTGTCTCGGTTGCCCGCCCGGCCAGGGGCGTCTAAAGCCCGCGGATGCAGGAGACCTCCCTCACCCAGCTCGGCCAGGACGTGCGCGGCTTCGCCAGCCCCGAGGACGCCGTGCTCGAGCGCGTGCCCAATCCCCAGGCCGACACCCTCTATCTGGCGCGCTTCATCGCGCCGGAGTTCACCTCGCTGTGCCCGGTGACGGGGCAGCCCGACTTCGCGCACCTGGTGATCGACTACGCTCCCGCCGGGTGGCTGATCGAGTCCAAGTCGCTGAAGCTCTATCTCGGATCCTTCCGCAACCACGGCGCCTTCCACGAGGACTGCACGGTCGCGATCGGCCGCAGGATCGTCGAGGTGGCCCAGCCGCACTGGCTCAGGATCGGCGGCTACTGGTATCCCCGTGGGGGAATTCCCATCGACGTCTTCTGGCAGTCCGGACCCACGCCGGACGGACTATGGGTGCCCGACCAGGGCGTCGCCCCGTATCGCGGCCGGGGCTGATCGCCCCTCGGGCGAGCGGCGCTGGCCGGCGCGCACGCCCACGGTTGCAAGCGGCCTCGCGGATTCGCACGTTTCGGTGAAGGCCCGAATACTTGGCGACGGCGGCGCGGTTCGCGGCAACACTGTATTGTCGCGCTCGCCGCGACCTGTTCGGGTGGAAAAGCTGAGCAATGCCGCTTGCTGAGCTTGCTTGAGGCGGTGTGGCCGAGCGCCGCCAAAGCGTTCGCGCGCTAGCGAAAACCCTGAAAATGGCCTATATCCAAACTGCCCAAACTCTCCTCGGGCGTGTCACCTCAGGCCGGGCGGCGCGCGAAGCGCCGTCCGGCCGTCGTGTGTCTGGACTCCGCGTCGGCCAGGGCTCCATGGGCGCTCACGGTCTCCAGGCGGTGACGAGGCTGTTCACCACCGGGCGCTCGCGCTCCAGGGGCGCCTCCTTTGCGGTTCCCATGAAGATGAATCCGGCGACCTTCTCTTCGGGCTGCAGGCCCAGGATCGCCTTGGCCTCTTCATCGTAGGCGTACCAGTCGGTGATCCAGTTGGCGCCGTAGCCGAGCGCCTGGGCCGCATAGAGCAGGGTGGTGCAGACGGCGCCGGCGGAGAGAACCTGCTCCCATTCGGGGATTTCGCCGCCGACCGTGCGGGAGACGACCGCGACGCCGAGCGGCGGCGCCTTGAGCTTGGCGAGCTTGGCCGCGGCGCGCTCGTCCCCCCGGGAGCGGGCCAGCGCCTCCAGGCGGTCGGCGTAGGCGCCCTTGTTGGCCGGATCGAGGACAATGAACCGCCAGGGCGAGAGCTTGCCGTGGTCGGGGGTGCGGGCCGCAAGGCGCAGAAGGGCGGACAGTTCGTCCTGGCTGGGCGGCGGTTCGGCCAGCATCACCGCCGACGTCGACCTGCGCCGGGCGAGGAACTCCAGCACGTGGGGGATGGGCGTCTGCGGGACCGGAGCGCCGAACTGCGGTTCAGGCGGAAGGGTGGACTGCACGGGGGGCGCCTCTTCGGCAAGAGCGGTTAAGGTCTCTCCTTTATGGGAGCGCCCGAGCGTTCCGCAAGGTCAGTTGAGAACATGTCGCAAAAACCGGGGTGGCTGAAGACGCACGGCGCGCCGTGGGAGCGGGGCGAGGCGAAGGTCGTCTACGACAATCCCTGGATCCGGGTGACCGAGCATCAGGCGCGCGCCCCGACCGGCCAGCCGGCGCTCTACGGCCTCGTCGGCTTCAAGAACCTCGCCCTGGCTGTCCTGCCCGTCCATGACGACGGCTCGATCGTGCTCGTCGGCCAGAGCCGCTTTCCGGCGCAGGACTATAGCTGGGAGCTCCCGGAGGGCGGCGGCCCGCTCGATGCCGACCCCCTGGAGGGCGCCAAGCGCGAGCTGCGGGAAGAGGCAGGGCTGGCCGCGGCGCACTGGCAGGTGATCCTGCAGACCCAGCTTTCCAACTCCGTCACCGACGAGCGCGCCATTGGCTATCTGGCCACCAGCCTTACACCCCTGGAGCCCGATCCGGACGAGACCGAGCTCCTGGCGCTGGAGCGGGTTCCCTTCCGCGAGGCGCTCGAGGCCGCTATGGCCGGTCATCTGAAAGACATGCTTACGGTGGCGATGCTGCTGCGGGGCTACCATATGGCTCGTGAAGGGGCTTTGCCGGCCGCGCTTGCGCGCGCCATGCTAGGGTAAGGAGATCGCCATGGGGCGGGAGGAACCTATGAGCCAGCGCCTTGAGGTCATCGATCCCAGTGCGCCGCCGCCTGTCTGGGCGTCGTTGCGCAACGAGGCCGAGCGCGCGGCCAAGAGCGAGCCCGGTCTCGCCTCGCTGCTGAACGCGGTGATCCTCAGCCACGCCACCTTGGGCGACGCCCTGTCCTACCAGCTGGCGCGCAAGCTCGGCGACCAGGAGCTGCGGGCCATGAGCCTGCGCGAGATCGCCGAGGAAGCCTACGCCGAGCGGCCCAGGCTGGTGGACACGGCCGAAGCCGACCTTCGGGCGGTCTTCGAACGGGATCCGGCCTGCAAGGGCTACGTCCAGCCGTTCCTGTTCTTCAAGGGCTTCTTGGCGCTGCAGACCCAGCGCGTGGCCCACTGGCTTTGGGAGGAGGGGCGCGAGACCATGGCCTTCTATCTTCAGAGCCGCACGTCCGAGATCTTCCAGGTGGACATCCACCCGGCCACCCGCATCGGCTCCGGCGTGTTCGTCGACCACGGCACCGGCATCGTCGTCGGCGAGACCGCGGTGATCGGCGACGACGTCTCCATGCTCCAGGGCGTGACCCTGGGCGGCACCGGGGCCGAACGCGGCGACCGCCACCCGAAGATCGGCAACGGGGTCCTGCTCGGCGCCGGGGCCAAGATCCTCGGCAACATCACCATCGGTGATCACGCCAAGGTCGCGTCGGGCTCGGTGGTCCTGAAGCCGGTTCCCCCCGGCTGCACCGCCGCCGGCGTCCCTGCGCGGCTGGTCAACTGCCCGACCTGCGACGAGCCGGCGCGCACCATGGACCAGACCCTGCCCCAGGGACTGGACGACTACGTCATCTGAGCGGAAGCCGGGCCGCGGCCTGGCGCTTCGGGCGAGAACACGGCTTCCACTGAGGGCGATCGCCCTCTAGGTTCGCGCCGTTGAATCAAGGAGCGCCGTCGTGGACGAGAAGATGATACGCAAGATCGAAGGTCACCTGCGCGGCACCTTCGCCAACGCGCGCATCAACCTTGTCCCGCGGCCCAAGCAGAAGGACTCCGCCGAGGTGTACATCGGCGAGGAGTTCGTCGGCGTGGTCTTCGAGGACGAGGACGAGGACGGCTCGTTCATGTTCGAGATGGCGATCCTTGCCGAGGACCTTCCCGGCCGCTGACCCACGGCGCCCGCCTTGGGCGCTCCGGGGACTCCACTCCCCAGCCGTTCGCGTGCACACTCCATCGGAAAGGTGGGCTTAGGCATGGCGACAGCGGGCGGCGAGGCGGGGGCTCACCGCTTGGACGTGGCCCTCGGGGCGCGCATCAGGCGGTTCCGCAAGGCCCGGAGCATGTCGCAGGAGCGGCTCGCCGAGGCCGTGGGCGTCACGTTCCAGCAGATCCAGAAGTACGAGCGTGGGGCCAACCGGGTCAGTTTTTCACGGCTGGCCCTGATCGCCGACGCCCTTGGCACGCCTCTGGCCGAGCTGATCGCCGGCATCGGCGCTCCGAAGGCGGGCGCGCCCGACCCGCAGGCCGGCCTGGGCACGCCAGGCGCGGCCGAACTGGTGCAGGCCTATGCCGCCATCCGCGGCGAAGCCGTGCGCAGGTGCTTGGTCGAACTGGTGCAGGAACTGGCGCGGGAGGCGTCCGGTCCGGATCCGCGCGACACCTCTGGGACGGACGCTCCGCGCGAGCCGGCGCCCTGATCGCGCCCCGACCGCCTCCGGCGCGCCGCTGTTCCTAAAGGACGCCCAGCATTTCGGCGACGAGCGGATGGCGCACGATGTCGCGGTCCGCCAAGCGGACCACCGCGACGTTCTCGACCGCCTCCAGCTTGGCCGCCACCGGCCCCAGCCCCGACAGTTCAGGCAGCAGGTCCGACTGGGCCGGGTCCCCGGTGACCACCATGGTGGAGTGCCAGCCGAGCCGGGTCAGCAGCATCTTCAGCTGCACGTAGGTGCAGTTCTGCGCCTCGTCGATCACCACGAAGGCGTTGTTGAGCGTGCGCCCGCGCATGAAGCCGACCGGGGCGATCTCGATCGCGCCCTCGGCCATCAGGGCGCGGACCCGCTTCATCGACAGGCGATCGGACAGGGCGTCGTAGAGCGGGCGCAGGTAGGGCGCGAGCTTGTCCTCCATCTCGCCGGGCAGGAAGCCGATCGATTCCCCGGCCTCCACGGCCGGGCGCGACAGCACGATCCGTCCCACGCGGCCGGCCTCCAGGGCCTCCACCGCCTTGGCGATGGCGATGTAGGTCTTGCCGGTGCCGGCGGGGCCCAGCGCCAGGACGAGATTCTTGCGGTCGGCGGCCTCCATCAGCTGCTGCTGGCCGGGGGACTTGGCCTTGATCGTCTTCAGATAGCCCTGCTCGCGGTCGTCGTTGGAATGGGCGAGCGGAGACCAGCCCCGGTCGACGGGCAGGCGGCGGACTTTGGCGTCGTCCTCGAACTGGCCGGCGTCGAACGCGCCTTCGCGCAGCTGTCGCTTCAGGGCTCGCTTGCTCGTCATCAAAGCCTCCATGGGGGCATGAAAAAAGGGCGAGTCCGGATCGGACCGCCCTTCGGAGAAATTGGGATTCGACAGTTGCCGGGGATTGCGGCCCGGCGGCTCGCTTGCGGTTCGTGATCCAGGCGGGCTGTCCCGCCGAAGCGCAACACGCGGCACTTAGGTCTCCGTTCATTCGGGAGACCGCGAACCGGTCGCCGGCCCGCGGCGAGACGCGAGAGGGCTTTCGCCCCGTCGAATCGCCCGACTACAATGATCCTACCCAGCTTTATGAACGGTTAACTACACGCTAGGTTTCAAGAAACGGGGTGTACGGATGAGTGTCTATAACTTGGGCGGCGTCGCCCCGGAATTGCCCAGCGAGGACGAATACTGGATTGCGCCCAACGCCGCCGTGATCGGGCGTGTGATTCTAAAGAAGAACGCCTCGGTCTGGTTTGGCGCGACCCTGCGCGGAGACAATGACCCTATCGTCATCGGCGAGAATTCGAACGTCCAGGACGGCTCTGTACTTCACACCGACGCCGGCTCGCCGCTCACCATCGGCTCGAACGTGACAGTCGGTCACATGGTGATGCTGCACGGCTGCACGATCGGCGACAATTCGCTCGTGGGCATCGGCTCGATCATCCTCAACGGCGCGAAGATCGGGAAGAACTGTCTGATCGGCGCCAACTGCCTGATCACCGAGGGCAAGGAGATCCCCGACAACTCCCTGGTCATGGGCGCTCCCGGCAAGGTGGTGCGCGAGGTCAGCCCCCAGCAGGCCCAGGTGCTCGCCGGCTCGGCCCTGCACTACGTCGAGAACTGGAAGCGCCACCGCCGGGGCCTGGTCGGCGCCTGACCCACGCCGGACCGGCTTGACGGACGCAGCGGCGCCCTTGGACTGTCCCTGCAAACGCCAGGGAGGAACGCCGATGGCCTACGAATTCATCAAGGTCGACCGCGAGGGGCCGGTCACCATCTTCACGCTCAATCGGCCCGAGGTGATGAACGCGCTGCACTCGCCGGCCCACTTCGAGCTGGACGAGGCCTTCAACGCCTTTGCCGCCGATCCGGACCAGTGGGTGGGGATCGTCACCGGGGCCGGGGACCGCGCCTTCTCCGCCGGCAACGACCTGAAGCACCAGGCCGGCGGCGGCAAGATGGGCAGCCCGCCCTCGGGCTTCGCCGGCCTCACCTCGCGCTTCGACCTCGACAAGCCGCTGATCGCGGCCGTGAACGGAGTGGCCATGGGCGGAGGCTTCGAGATCGCGCTCGCCTGCGACCTGATCGTGGCGTCCGAAGCGGCCACCTTCGCCCTGCCTGAGCCGCG
The DNA here is from genome assembly GCF_046291545.1 of Phenylobacterium sp. Taxonomy (GTDB): domain Bacteria; phylum Pseudomonadota; class Alphaproteobacteria; order Caulobacterales; family Caulobacteraceae; genus Phenylobacterium. The sequence continues at coordinate 14,493 of NZ_JBKBSM010000005.1, read as the reverse complement.
GGTGGGCCTGGCGGCCCTGGCCGGCGGGCTGCACCGCCTGCCGCGGATGATCGGCCAGAAGCAGGCCATGGGCATGATCCTGACCGGCCGGCGGGTCAGCGCGGCCGAGGGCCTGAACCTGGGCTTCGTCAATGAGGTGGTCCCCGCCGCCGAGCTGATGGCCGCGGCCAAGCGCTGGGCGGCCCAGATCTGCGAACTGTCGCCGATGTCGATCCGCGCCTCGAAGCAGGCGGTCTACAAGGGCCTGGACGAGCCCAGCCTGCAGGCGGCCATCGAGGGCCAGATGAAGTACCCGGCGGTTCGCGCACTGTTCTCCTCGGAAGATTTCAAGGAGGGCCCGCTCGCCTTCGCCCAGAAGCGCGCGCCCCAGTGGAAGGGGCGCTGAGCGCGCTCCGGCCGGCGTCACTTAGCTGACGCCGGCGTCATTTTTTGCCGCGCCTGGGCCCCGGCGGCCTTGTCTCGCCACGCCGGATTTGTAAGGTCGCCGGCATCTAAACAACGTTCAGGGCAGGGGCCGCGCATGGATCGCTACGACTACATCATCATCGGCGCAGGCTCTGCGGGCTGCGTCCTGGCCAATCGCCTCACCGAGGACGGCAAGTCGAAGGTGCTGCTGCTGGAGGCCGGCGGCAAGGACAACTCCCTGCTCGTGCGCATGCCCGCCGGCGTCGGGCAGCTGTTGCCCAACAAGGGCGTCTACAACTGGGGCTTCTGGACCGAGCCGGAGCCGAACCTGGAGAACCGCAAGCTCTGGTGGCCCCGCGGCAAGGGCTGGGGCGGCTCGTCCTCGATCAACGGGATGATCTACATCCGCGGCCACGCCCGCGACTACGACCAGTGGCGCCAGATGGGCCTGGCCGGCTGGGCCTACAAGGACGTCCTGCCCTACTTCAAGCGGTCGGAATCCCTTGAGGGCGGCGGCGACGCCTGGCACGGCGGCGACGGCCCGCTGAAGGTCTCCAAGGCCTCGACGCCCAACCCGATCTACAAGGCCGCCATCGAGGCCGGCGCCCAGGCGGGCCATCCGGTCACCAAGGACTTCAACGGCTACCAGCAGGAAGGCTGGGGGCCCTATCAGATGACGATCCACGACGGCGAACGCTGGAGCGCGGCCAAGGGCTACCTGCATCCGGCGCTCAGCCGCCCGAACCTCACCTGCCTGACCGGCGCGCGCACCAGCCGCATCGTCATCGAAAACGGCAAGGCCGTCGGCGTCGAGTACATCGACGACAAGACGCAGCAGAAAAAGGTCGTCCATGCGGGCAAGGAGGTCCTGCTCTGCGCCGGCGCGGTCCAGTCGCCGCACATCCTGCAGCTCTCGGGCGTCGGCGATCCCGAGGAACTGGCCAGGCATGGCGTGCCGGTGGTCCATGCGCTGAAGGGCGTGGGGCAGAACCTCCAGGACCACCTGGATTGCACCCTGTCCTGGGAATGCCCGCAGCCGATCACGATCTATTCGCAGCGCAAGGGCATCAAGACGCTGTTCGTCGGGCTCAACTACCTGCTCTTCAAGCAGGGGATCGGCCGGCAGAACTTCCTGGAATCCGGCGCCTTCCTGAAGTCGCGTCCGGACCTCGACCGGCCGGACCTGCAGATCCACACCGTTCTGGCGATCATGCAGGACCACGGCAAGGTGGCGGTGGAGAAGGACGGTTTCACCTTCCACGTCTGCCAGCTCCGCCCCGAAAGCCGCGGCCGCATCGGCCTGCGCTCGGCCGATGCGAACGACGATCCGGCGATCTTCGCGAACTATCTCTCCGCCGAGGAGGACAAGCGGGCGATGCGCGAGGGCGTGAAGATGATGCGCAAGGTCGCCGAGCAGCCGGCCCTTGCGCCCTACCGCTCGGTCGAGTTCTCGCCGGGCAAGGACGTGCAGACCGACGACGAGATCGACGCCTGGATCCGCCGCACCGCCGAAACGATCTATCACCCCGTCGGCACCTGCAAGATGGGCGTCGAGGGCGACCCCATGGCCGTGGTCGACGCCGAGCTGAAGGTCCGCGGCGTCGCGGGCCTGCGCGTGATCGACGCCTCGGTCATGCCGACCCTGGTGGGCGGCAACACCAACGCCCCGACGATCATGATCGCCGAAAAGGCGTCGGACATGATCCTGGGCAAGCCGGCCCTGCCGGCCGACGACGCCCCGGTCTACGAAGGCGGGGCCGCGGCGGCCTGAGGCCCCTCCCTAAGGCGCGGTCGGGCGCCTATTGTCTTGAGCGAGCCGCCGCGCGCGGCTCGCATTCATTCAGGACATTTCAAGGGAGGCGTTCATGGAACTGCGCAGGCTGGGTCGTTCGGACCTTCGGATCGCGCCGCTGGTGCTGGGCGGCAACGTGTTCGGCTGGACGGCGGACGAGGCGACCTCCTTCGCCATCCTGGACGCCTTCGTGGACGCCGGCTTCAACTGCGTTGACACCGCCGACGTCTACTCCCGCTGGGCGCCCGCCGGGGGCGGCGCCTCCGAGACCGTCATCGGCAAGTGGCTCAAGGCCAGCGGCAAGCGCGACAAGGTGGTTCTGGCCACCAAGTTCGGCATGGAGATGGGGGAGGGCATGAAGGGCCTGTCCGCCCGCTATATGACCGAGGCGGTCGAGGCCTCCCTCAAGCGCCTGCAGACCGACTACATCGACCTCTACCAGGCCCACCGCGACGATCCCGACACCCCCCAGGAGGAGACGGCCGAGGCCTTCGACCGCCTGGTCAAGGCCGGCAAGGTGCGGGTGATCGGCGCCTCCAACTTCGAGCCCGCGAGGCTGAAGTCGGCGCTGGAGATCAGCGGGGCCAACGGCTGGCCGCGCTATGAATCCCTGCAGCCGCTCTACAACCTCTACGACCGCGCCGGCTTCGAATCCGGCCTGCAGGCGCTGTGCGTCGAGCAGGAGGTGGGCGTCATTCCGTTCTACGGCCTGGCGTCGGGCTTCCTGACCGGCAAGTATCGATCGGAGGCCGACTTCGGGAAGAGCCCGCGCGGGGGCCGGATGTCCAACTATCTGAACGACCGCGGCCGGCGCATCCTCGGCGCCCTGGATGAGGTTTCGGGGCGGCGTGGCGCTTCGCCCGCCCAGGTCGCCCTGGCCTGGGTGATGGCCCAGCCGGGCCTCACGGGGCCGATCGCCAGCGCCACCACCGTCGCCCAGCTTCAGGAACTGACCGGCGCGGCCGAGCTCAAGCTTTCCGGCGAGGACCTCGCCGCCCTGGACGCGGCCAGCGCACCCTGATCGCTGCGCTGCGCCGCCGGCCGCCGATCAGGCGATGCGGCGGCCGTCCAGCGCGGCCAGGCGGATCCGAGGGGCCAGTTCGTTGGCGGGGCCGGCGCTGCGGATGATCTGCACGTTGAACTCGCGGGCGGGCTGGCCCCGCAGGCGCGCCACCATGGACAGCGGCTGGTAGAGCCCGAGGAACCGGTCGGGCCCGTCCTCGGCCCCGGCGAGCGGGGCGAACAGAATCTCCATGCCGATGGCGCCGGCGTCGGTGCGGACCCCGACGGTGGCGACGATCGGCTCGGGCTTGCGCCGGGCCATCTCCAGGGCCGCCTGCAGCCCCAGTCGGTCGGCGTGGCTGAACAGCGACAGGGCGTTCTGCCGGCGCAGGTCGCGCTGGTGCAGGTCGCGGACGAATGCGCCGGCCAGGCGCACCGGATAGATCCCGGAACACACCCGGCCGACGACGAAGGTCTGCGGCGCCAGGGGCGCGAAATCGGCTGGATCGATGCTGGCGCGGGTCGGCAGGCGCCCGTCCAGGGCCCGCGCACGCCAATAGTCTATCAACTTGTGTGTGCTCGAATGGAACATCGACATCGCCTGCGCGGCGTCCGACGCGGCCCTGAGCGGCCGCACGGGGCTTGCAGAAGCTTTCGGGCCAGCCGCCTTGCGTCCCCGTTCGGGACAGGGGCGGCGCCGATTTTCGGAGGCGGCGTTCGCGCGCCGCCCCCGGTGGGTTTTGAAAGGCCGACCTTGAGGAGAGGGCTGTCCATGAAGGCGCGTTCGACCCTGCTGGGCTTGTTGCTGGGCTTGGGCTTCCTTCTGTTCGGCGCCGGCCTGCCGGCGACGGCCCTGGCGCAATGCTGCACCCCCCCCACGCCGCCGCAGTGCTGCACCACGCCCACGCCGCCCCCGTGCTGCACGACGCCGACGCCGCCCACGTGCTGTCACTCGGTCAATGTGCCGGGGGTGAACGTCAACGTCGCCTCCACCGTAGTGGTCAACGCCAACGCCTCGGCCCTGGCCAGCACCCGCGCGGGCGCCGGTGCGGCGGCGGGCGTGGTGGTCTTCGGCGGCGGCGGCGGCGGCGGCTACTATTCGCCGCCCACGCCGACCGGCCTCGTCCAGCTCAACGTCGAAGGCGGCAAGCGCATGAAGAAGGTGGCCTACCAGGCCAGCCGTTCGCGCACCCGCCGCGTCGTCATTCAGGCCGTCTGCATCGACGACCGCCAGGTTCCGCACCCCGCCTCTCAGGTCCGGCCCGACCGCGACGTCGCCGACGGCTATGACGGCGAGCTCTATCGCTGCATCGCCGGGACCTGGCTGCAGGCGACCATCGCCGACTTCGACGGCAAGATCGACTTCTCCGGCGGCCAGACCCTGGCCTGCGCCAAGGGCGACGCCCTCTATCACGCTCCGGGCGGCAAGGTGGAATGCCGCCGCCAGAAGCCCGCCCGCGACTGCAACGAACGCTCGCTGCTTCGCCGCTTCGGCGCCGGCGTGAAGATCCTGACGATCACCACGACCGAGACCTACACCGCTTATCGAGAGGAGGAGGAGGCGTCCGAGACCTACGCCTCCAGCATGAGCCTCGACGGCGGCGTCGGCGGGATCGCCTACTAGCCGGGACTTCCGTGGCTTGGGCCGGCGCGCAGCCGGCCCTATACGCAAAGCCATGCCGCAGCCTTCCGTCATCGTCGATCTGGCGGGCCCCGCCGACCTTCCCGCCCTGCACGCCCTCGTAGAGAGCGCCTACAGGGGCGATGCGGCCCGTGCGGGCTGGACCCACGAAGCCGACCTCCTCCAGGGCCAGCGCACGAGCCTTGAGTCCCTGGCCGCGGCGGTGGCCGATCCGTGCGAACGCATCCTGCTGCTCAGGCTCGACGGCGCGCTCGCCGGCTGCGTGCAGGTCTCCGACAGGGGCGGAGGTCGCGCCTATCTTGGCATGCTCGCCGTCGACCCGGCCCGCCAGGCCGGCGGATTCGGCCGCCGCCTGATCGCCGAGGCCGAGCGCCTGGCGGCCGAGACGTTCGGCGCGACGTCCATCGAGATGACCGTAATCGACCGCCGCACGGAGCTCGTCGCCTACTACCTGCGCCGCGGCTACGCCGAGACCGGCGAGACCCGGCCGTTTCCGACCGTGACCGATCCGCCCCTTCGCTTCACCGTGCTGGCCAAGGCCATCGGCGCGCCCGCGCCGACCGCCTAGCGCTCGGGGCGGACCTCGAGGGTCCAGGCCCGATCCTCACGCAGCCAGGCCTGGGCGGCCTTTCGCACGTCGGCGGCGCTCACCCGCTCGGTTCCCGGAAGGGCGGCGCGGATCGCGTCCAGCCGGCGCGGATCGTCCTGCGCGCCGGAAAGCTCGGAGAGCCAGTACTCGTTGGTCTGCCGGGCCTTTTCGATCCGTTCCATCCGCGGCGCCTTGGCGCGCTCCAGTTCGTCGGCGCTCACCTCCTTGGCGGCGAGGTCGGCCGCGATCTTGCGCGCGTCGGCGAAGAAGGCGGGCAGTCTCTCCGGAGGCACCTCGACGCTGGCGGCCACATAGCCCCACCCCGGCCACACCAGGCTGTGGCTGTAGTTCACTGAGGGCGAGTAGGTCGCCCCCTGCGCCTCGCGCAGTTCATCGGTCAGGCGCAGGCGCATGACCTCGGCCATCACGGCGGTGTCGCGCGCGCCCTGGGGGTCGGTGAAGAAGTCGGTGGTCGGCCAGGCGATGTAGCCGATCGCCTGGTCCTTGCGGCCCTTGTGGATCAGCGCCACCGGCGCGGCGGCCCCTGCGGGGAAGCCGACCTGGCTTTGGGCGGCCGGCGGCGGCTGGTGCTGCGGCCGCGGGGGCAGGGCGCCGAAGGTGCGCGCCACGGCCTCGATCGCCTTCTCCACCGTGACGTCCCCGACCACCACCACCTCGATCGGCCCGTCGGACAGGGGGCCGGCGATCTGCGCCTTCAGGTCGTCCAGGCTCGCCTGGGCGATCTCGGTGCGGCTGGGGAAGGTCCAGCGGCGGTCCCGGCCATGCAGCAGGCCGGCGAGGTCGCGGGCCAGCACGCCGCTGTCGGTGGCCTCGTACTGGTCGTGGATCGTGGCGCCGGCGGTCTTGATCCGCTGAAACGCCTGCGGCCGCCAGCCCGGCTCGGCCAGGTAGGCGGCCAGGACCTCCAGTTGGGTGTCCAGATGCTCCGGCCGCGTCGAGCCGGACATGACGAACGCGTTGTCGGTGACGCCGAAGCGCGCGCCGTAGACCTTCGACGCCAGCACGCGCTCCATGTCCTCGGCGCTGATCTTGCCGAGGCCGCCTTCGGTGAAGGCGCCGGAGGCCCAGGCCATGCTCTGGCGCCCGGGCGGAAGGTCTAGCATGCCGTCGGCTACATTCACCCGCACCAGCACCTCGTCGTCGCGGAAGTGAGTCGGCTTGACCGTCAGGCGCACCCCGTTCTCGAAGCGCACGAGTACGGCGTCCATGTCGGCGACTTCGCGCTCCTCGGCCACCTTGCCGGGCGCGCCGAAGCTGGCGTAGGGCCACTCGAGCTGGCTGGGGGCGGCCGGCGGGGCGACGGCGACCTTGCGGGATTCCTCGAGCGCGCCGAGCACGGTGCGCTCGCCGCCTTCGATCGCCGCCGGCGAAGTCATGAACAGCAGGGGGCCGTCGCCGTCGAAGGCCTCCTTCAGCGCCGCCGAAACCTGCTCGGCCCTGAGGCCCTTCACGGTCTCCTCGAAGAAGGCCAGGTCCTGGGCGGGACTGGTGACCACCTCGTCCTCGTCGAGGGAGGCGACGATCTCGCCGGCGATCGCGGCGGGCCGGCGGGTCGCCGCACCGGCGGCCTCGGCCCGCAGCGCGGCCCGCAGTTCCTCGACCTCGCGATCCAGTTCGTCCTGGCGAACGCCGTAGCGCACCGCGCGGCGCTGTTCCTGGTCGATCGCCTGCAGCGCCTGGCGCCAGCGGTCCTGCTGGACGTTGACGGTGATCATGGTCACGCGGGCGGCGTCGTATTCGTCGCCCTTGAACGCGGCCGCGCCCAGGAACGGCGGTTCGGCCGCACGACCCAGGCTGGAGAAGCGGCGGTTCAGCACCGAAAAGCCGAGGCGTTCAATCAGGTCCCGGCGGCGCTTGGCGGCGGTGTCGGCTGCGCGGTCCGGCGGGCCCACCCAGGCGAGCTGCAGCGAGGGCGGCGCGCCGGCCTCCACCACCAGCTCCGCTTCGGCCTTGCGCGGGGCGACGGGCCCCAGCTCGGGATCGCCGCCCGCCGATCCGGCGCCCTGCCAGTCGCCGAAGGTCTTGCGGATCTTGGCTTCCATGGCGTCGACGTCGAAGTCGCCGACGGCGACCAGCACCGCGCGCTCGGGCCGGTAATAGGCCTTGTAGAAGTCGGTGATGCGGGCGGCGGGCGCCGACTCCAGCACCTCGACCTTGCCGATCGGCAGGCGCTCGGGCGGCAACTGGCCGCGCAGCAGGAAGGCCTGGCGCTGCTTGTAGACGCGATAGGCCGGCGTATCGCGGGCGCGCTCCTCGGACAGCACGACGCCCCGCTCGCGGTCCACCGCGCCCTGTTCGATCAGGAGGTTGCCGGCGGTCTCGCGCAGCAGCATCAGGCTGGTGTCCACGGTCTCGTCGTCCGTGCGCGGCAGGTCGAGCTTGTAGACGGTCTCGTCAAAGCTGGTGGAGGCGTTGGTGTCGGCGCCGAACGCCAGGCCCAGGCGCTCCAGGATCTTGACCATGTCGCCTTCCGGCACGGCCTTGGAGCCGTTGAACGCCATGTGCTCGAGGAAGTGGGCGAGACCCTGCTGGTCGTCGGCCTCCATCAGCGAGCCGGCGTCGATGCGCAGGCGCAGCGCCGCCTGTCCCGGCGGCGTGGCTTGGCGGCGGATGGCGTAGCGCATGCCGTTGGGCAGGGCGCCGAAGCGGATGTCGGGGTCGGCGGCGATGTCGGAAACCGCCTGCGGCCATTGGCCCGGGGGAAGCTGGGCGGCGGCCGGCGCGGCGCCCAGGCTCGGCAGGGAAAGCTTGGGCAGGCGCGGGGCGCCGTGGGCGGCGAACGCCACGCAGACGGCAAGAGCCGCGGCGAATCCGGCCGCCGCGCGCTGGGTACGATTCATCGACAGGTCCTGGAGGTTTCCGACAAGCGCGCACCATCGTCGCACGGCGTGGCTATCGCAAGGCGGCTTGATGGCGCGCGGCCGGGGTGTCGGCGGCGCGCCGCGGCTCAGGAGCCGGGCCGCGTCATGTAATAGGTGGCGGTGTTGCCGACGGCCGTGGCGACGCCGTTCACCGAGCGGGCGTAGCCGTTGACCGTCACGGTGCTGGAGGCGCCGACGTCGACGTTGTTGGTCTGCCGGCTCTCCACGTCCATGCCAGAGCATTGGCCGCAGGCGTAGCCGGTGGCGGCGTTGCCCATGGCGGTGGAGGAGACGGTGGCGTCGTAGCCCTGGCTTCCGGTGAAGGCCGCGACGGACTCCACGCCGCCGCCGTCGTTCACCTGGGTGTTGTCCAGCACCAGCTCGCCGTTCAGGTCTCCGGCCAGCACCGAGTTGCCGAGCGCGTAGGCGCTGACGTGGGTGTTGCTGAACAGGTAGCTGGAGTTCTCCGCCTGGGCCCGTGTGTAGGCCTCGTTCGTCTGGCTGTTGGTCAGGTCCAGCAGCGGCCCGTCGTTCACGGCCGAGACGTTGTTGCCGCTGGCGGTGGCCGCGGTGGTGGCCAGATAGGAGTTGCCGAAGGCGGTGAACTGGGCTGCCTGGGTCACGCCCGAGGCGTTGCGCTGGTTGACGATCATCCGCTCGGCGGCGCTCATCGACCCGGTGCTGGTGACGTTGTTGGCGGTCGTGGTGGCGGCGAACACGCTGGTGCCGGTGGTGTGGCCGATGACGCCGCCGCCGTCGGAGGAGACCTCGGCCGTGTTGGTCTGGTTCACGCGGACGCCGGTGGAGGCGTAGCTGGGGGCGAAGCCCTGGCTGTTGCCGATCGCCTGCACGGTGGCGTTGACGTCGCCCATCTCGGCGTCCGGCGCCTCGATGTGGCTGTGGCCGTAGATGGTCACGGGGCCGGTGTTCTGGGTGAAGACGCCGGTCATGGACGCCGCGCCGGACACCGAGGCGTCGCCCGTGTTGCCGGTGGCCGCCGTGGTCAGGCTGGTGGACGGGCCGCCGTAGAGGCCGACGTCCAGCCGCGTGTCGGCGCTGACGTCCCCCTGCAGGGTCTGGTTGGAGCGGACGTCGGCGTTCGCCCCGTCGGTCCCGAACGCGTAGGCGTTGCCCGTCGCCGTGGTGACGGCGGTGGTGGACTCCAGCACCTCGACCACGTCGAGGCTCTGGTTGGACAGGACGTCGCCGACCTGGACCTGGTCGTTCAGGACGAAGTCCGGCGCTTCCTGGCTAGTAGCGGCCCCGCACTGAAGCGTCGCGGCGAGCGTTCCAGCGAGAAGGGTCTTCGCGGGTCTTCGCATTGTTGGTGTCCAGGTTGTTGTAGGCCGGCACATAGGCGCCGGTCAGGCCCACCGTGCTCGTCGCGAGCGGGTCGTAGCTGAGGCAGCCGTCCGGGCCGGGCATGCCGTAGAGGTTGGCGGTCATTTCCACGACCGCGCGCTCCACGAGCGAGCGCACCGCCAGTTGCATCGGCTCCAGGGCGCCGGTGCCGGCGGAGACGTCGAACACGTTGCCGTTCAGGAAGTCGAAGAAGCCGACGCCGACTTCGCGGCCGATCACCTGCTTCTGGTAGGAGATGACGTCGACCACCTCCAGCGTCCGGGTGTTCACCAGGCGCAGGTCCAGGCCCACGTTCATGATGAAGAGACGCCCACCCGCGGTGCCCTTCAGGTCCTCGGCGTCCAGGTCGCCGCCGGCCAGGTCGAAGCCGGAGGAGCGGATGTTGAAGTTCAGCTCGGTGATGCCGCCGGCGATGTAGAAGTCCGAACCCGGCACCTGGCCCGCCAGGATCCGGCGGTACTCGGCCGGCATGTTCGGCTGGGGATTGGGGGCGTCGGAGATCAGCTTGTTGTTGGCGTACTTGAGCTCCAGTTCCGAGACGCTGGTGTCGAACCGCTCCACCAGCGGCACGCCGGCCTTGGCGAAGGCCGACATGGCCATCAGCGAGGCGCCCTGGGTGACCTTGCGCCCGCTGCCGTCGGCCTCGGCCTTGCCGGTGTAGTCGGCGATGCGGCCCACCGCGATCCGCGGCGCGGCCACGTGGTTGGCCCGGGCGTAGCCGGCCAGGCAGACCAGGGCGGCGGAATAGGGCGTGGGGTTGGCCGTCACCGGCGCGCTGCCGATGCTTCGGGCGTAGTTGCCGCCCGGGCCGGCCACCGGGGTGGCGCAGCCCGCCAGCGCCATGGCGGCGGCGCTAACCAGGGCCGCCGTCCTGGCCATCCGGTTATTCTTCATTCCCGACCCCCGAATTCACGTTCGTCGACGCAGAGACGTTCCCGTTGTTGATCTGGGTGGAGTCGACGATGACGGTGTTGTTGCTGCCCTGGGTGATCACCACCAGGTTGTTGCCGATGGCGCTGGCGCCGCCCTGGGCGCCGACCCCGGCGTAGGCGTCCGCCGCGCCCCAGGCGCGCGAGAAGCTGGACTGGTCCTCGCCGGTGAGGATCAGGCCGTCGACGATGACGCGGTTGCCGTTGGCGTCGCGGGTGGAGACGTCGACCGGACGGTTCTCCTCGCCGGCGACACGGCCGTATCCGGCGTTGAAGGACGCCGAATTGGCCGACATGCTCTGCGCCTGAGCGCCCGCGGCCAGCGCCAGCGACAAGGTGAAGGACGCGCCTGCCCGAAGAGCAAGGATGCGAATTGGGACGGTCATCGGACTTGTGGACTCCGCGCGTCGCAGGCGAAAAGGCCTCGCCCGACGCACGGCGGCGTCGCGCCGAAGCCGGACAAGGCCTACTAAGCGCTGACAACTCTCGCGATTTGGTTAAGGCCGGGGCGGCTGCGACCATTCTCGCCATCCCTGCCCGCAGGAGCCCGCCTTGACCGCCGAGCGCGAACCGATCTTCAACGCCCCCTGGCCGGTGCTCGCCCTGGTGGCGGCCATCGTCGGCGGCTACGCCCTGCAGGGGCTGGCGCCGCAGGACTGGCTGTTCGCGCGCTACGGGTTCTCGCCGGCGGGCTTTGCGGCCGGAGAGCGGGTGGGGCTCGTCTCGGCGCTCTTTCTCCACGGGAGCTGGGGGCACGCCCTGCTGAACGCGGCCGGGCTGCTGGCCTTCGGCTCGCCGGTGGCGCGGCTGTTCGGGCCGAGGGCTGGCGGCGTGCTCGCCTTCTTCCTCTTCTATCTAGTGTGCGGCGCGTTCTCGAGCTGGACCTACGCCCTGCTCCACCCCGGGGAGGCGGTGGTGCTCGTAGGCGCCTCCGGGGCGGTGTCGGGCCTGATGGGCGCGGTCTCGCGGCTGTTGGCCGGCCGCGGACAGCTCGGCCCCTTCTTCAGCCGCACGGTGATCGGCATGGCCGCGGCCTGGCTGATCGTGAACCTGATCGTGGGCCTGCTCGGCTATGCGCCTGGGGTCGGCGAGACGCCGGTGGCCTGGGAGGCGCACCTGACAGGCTACGCCGCGGGTCTTCTTCTTATAGGGCCGGCGGCGCGGATCCTGCGCCGCGCCTGAGGCGCGCACGGCCTAGTGCATTGATTTCCCCTTCTTCCTGCGTAACGCTGCTATTCGGGGATAGGGAGGAGTTGATCGATGCTGGTTTCCCAGATCCTGAAGACCAAGGGCGACCTGGTGTTCACGGTGACGCCGAACGACACCGTCGCCGCCGTCGCCGCCCTGCTGCACGCCCGGCGGGTGGGCGCGCTGGTCGTGCTCGACGGCG
>NZ_JBKBSM010000014.1:0-50454 GCF_046291545.1 Phenylobacterium sp. | reverse complement strand
CATCGAGGCCATGAAAATGCAGAACATCATCCGCGCCGAACACGACGGAACCATCAAGTCCGTCGGTCCCAAACCCGGCGACTCCGTCGCCGCTGACGACATCCTCATGGAGTTCGTGTGATGCTAGCTCTCAACGAAACCACCACCGGCCTGGCCACGATCACCGAGCTTGGCCAGCTCTTCGGCCTCTCGGCCCGGGCCATCCGCTTCTACGAGGAGCGGGGCCTGGTGGAGGCCCGCCGCGACCGGCTGAACCGCCGCCGCTACGACCGGCGCGCACGCACCCGCCTGCAGGTGATCGCCCAGTTCCGCCGCGCCGGCCTGGCGCTGGACGACATCGAGGAGATTCTGACGCTGCAGGACCGCGCCGAAGGCTCCGACCACGTCGCCCGGGCGATGGAGAAGCTCAACACCCGCCTGGCCGCGATCGAGCAGGAGAAGAACGAGGTCGAGGCGGTGATGGCGATCCTGGCGCAGACCGCGCCCAAGGCCGCCGCCTAGCGCCGCGCGCGCGGTCCGTCCGCGCGGCCCTGCGTCCAGGACGGCCCCGGCCTCGTATGGCCTAAGGTCGTCCGCCTTGCAGGAAACGCGCGCCATGGACCTTTCCGCCGCCGCCTCGATCCTGGCCGTCAACGCCGCGCTGCTGGCGGCCGGCTTCCTTGCGCTGTGGCTCCTGGCCCTTGCGCTGAGGGACGTGACCTTCGTCGACAGCGTCTGGGCCTTCGGCATGGGGGCCATGGCCCTGGCCACCTTCGTCCAGGTGGGCGAGGCGACCCCGCGGCGGCTGCTGCTCCTGGGCCTGTGCGCCCTGTGGGCGGCGAGGCTCGGCGGCCACCTCTTGCTGCGCTGGCGCGCCCATGGGCCGGACAGCCGCTACGAGAGCCTGATCAAGGACGCCAAGGACCGGTGGGGCTGGAGCTTTCCCACCGCCTCGCTGCTGCTGGTGTTCGCCCTGCAGGCGCCGCTGCTGCTGATCGTCTGCCTGCCGGTGCAGCTCGGCCAACTCGATGCGGGCGCCGCCCTCGGGCCCCTGGCCTGGACGGGCGCGGCCCTGGCCCTGTTCGGCGTGGCCTTCGAGACGATCGGCGACGCGCAGCTCGCCCGCTTCCGCGCCGACCCGGCCAACAGGGGCAAGGTGCTCGACACCGGCCTTTGGAAGTACACCCGCCATCCCAACTATTTCGGCGACGCCTGCGTGTGGTGGGGCCTCTTCCTGATCGCCGCCGAGACGCCCCTGGGGGTGTGGGCGCTGCCCGGGCCGATCCTTCTGACCTGGACGCTGACCCGCTGGAGCGGCGCGCCGATGCTGGAAGAGCGCCTGCGCCAGACCCGGCCCGAGTACGCCCGCTACCTTCGGACCACCTCGGGCTTCATCCCGTGGCCACCGAAGCGCGAAGCGTCCATGTAACGGAGCCGCCGTCTTTGGGCGCCGGACGAAGGCGCCAAGTCATAGACGGAAACGCCGCCGAGCGGCGCAAGATGAAGATTTCACCGACACTTCTGGACCGTCATGCGGATACATGAACGGCCCTGCTTTGGCCGCGTCTCCGGTTTGCTCTCCTGCGCCGCCACTTCGGCGACCAAAAGCAAAGAGGGGAGTCTCCATTGCCCAGGACCTATCTGACCGGCGGCGTCGCGCTCGGCGCCGTCATCATCGCCACGTCCGCGCACGCGCAGGCCGCGGGCGGAGGCGAGGCGGCCACCGTCGACGAGATCGTCGTCACCGCCCAGAAGCGCGAGCAGAGCCTGCAGGACGTGCCGATCGTGGTCACCGCCGTCGGCGCGCGCACCCTGCGCGAGGCCGGGGTGCGCGACATCAAGGACCTGACGGTGCTGACGCCGGGCATGACCGTCACCTCCACCTCCAGCACCACCTCGACCACGGCGCGCATCCGCGGCGTCGGCACCGTGGGCGACAACCTCGGCCTGGAGTCCTCGGTGGGCGTGGTGATCGACGGGGTCTACCGGCCGCGCAACGGGGTCGGCTTCGGCGACCTGGGCGAACTGGAGCGGATCGAGGTGCTGAAGGGGCCGCAAGGCACCCTGTTCGGCAAGAACGCCACGGCCGGTGTGATCAACGTGGTCACCAAACGGCCCTCCTTCACCTTCGGCGCCGAGGGCGAGCTGACCCTCAGCAACCTCAACGGCTACGGCCTGTCGGCCTCGGTCACCGGCCCCATCGTGGAGGACCAGCTCGCCGGACGCCTGTTCGTCGCCCGTCGCGAGCGCGACGGCTATGTCGACGTGGTCACCGGCGACGGCCCGCGGGACTACGACACCGACTTCGACCAGAACTACTTCACCGCCCGCGGCCAGCTCCTGTGGACGCCGATCAGCGACCTCGATGTCGCGTTCAGCATCGACTACACGCACCGCGACGAGCGCTGCTGCGCCTCGCTGCAGGTGGTCAACGGCGCCCGCACCGACCTGATCGCCGCCCTGTTCCCCGGCTCGGTGGCGAGCCCGGCGGCCTTCGAGGACTACACCGCCTACCTGAACCGCGACACGCGCAAGCGCATCGACGACGGCGGGGTCTCGGCGGAGGTGAACTGGGACCTGGGGCCGGCCAAGCTGACCTCGATCACCGCCTTCCGCACCTACCGCTCCAAGGGCGCGGCCGATTCCGACGTCTCCACCGCCGACATCATCTGGTCGGACATCGGCTGGTCGGGCGCGCAATTCGAAGACTTCTCCCAGGAGCTGCGGCTGGCCGGGGGCGGAGAGAGCCTGGACTGGCTGGTCGGCGCCTTCTTCAGCCACCAGAGCCTGACCTCGCGGACGGGCACGCGCTACGGCGAGGACTTCGAGACGTACCTGAGCCGGCTGCTCACCAGCGGGGCCAGCTCCACCTACCTCGCCGGCCTGTCGGGCCTCAGCGCCGGCGACGCCTTCGCCACCGGCCAGGGCCAGAAGGACCTCTACGAGCAGGAGGAGCAGAGCTTCGCCGTCTTCACCAACGAGTCCTGGCGGATCACCCCCAAGCTCGAGCTGACCGCGGGCCTGCGCTACACCTGGAACACCAAGGGCCTGGACGCCCACTACGACAACACCGACGGCGGGGCCGGCTGCGCCGCCATCGCGGCCAACGCCTCGGCGCCGGCCGCCGTCGTCTCGGCCGCCTGCCAGACGTTCCAGAACCCCTATTTCACGGACCTGACCACGCACCAGACCAACAGCGAGCAGGCGCTGACCGGCACGCTGAAGGCCGCCTACCGGTTCAATCCGCAGGTGATGGCCTATGTCTCCTATGCGCGGGGCTACAAGGCCGGGGGCTTCAACCTGGATCGGCTGGCCTATTCCTTCTCGCGCACCAGCTCGACCTCGCTGCAGCCGATCACCGACACCGGCTTCGATCCGGAGTTCGCCGATTCCTACGAGCTGGGCGTGAAGTCGACGCTGTTCGACCGCCGGCTGCTGCTGAACGGCACGGTCTTCTACCAGTCGTTCACCGACTTCCAGCTGAACGCCTACAACGGCCTGACCTTCACGGTCACCTCGGTGCCCGAGGTGGTCTCGCGCGGGGTGGACGCCGACTTCGTGTTCCTGCCGATGAAGGGCCTGAGCCTGCAGGGCGGCGTGACCTACGCCGAGACCCAGTACAGCGAGGACAGCGCCTCGGTGCTGGGGGCGGACTCGGCGCTGCCGGGCACGCGGCTGTCGTTCGCGCCCCTATGGTCGGGCTCGCTGGCGGCGTCCTACGAGCGCCCGATCACCGCCGAACTGGTGGGCCGGGCCAGCCTGTCGGCCAAGTACACCTCCAGCTACAACACCGGCTCGGACCTCAATCCGCTGAAGGTGCAGGAGGCGCTGACGCTCTGGAACGGGCGCGTCGCCGTCGGTCCGCAGAGCGAGCGCTGGAGCTTCGAGGTGTGGGGTCAGAACCTGACCGACGAGCGCTACTACCAGGTGGCCTACGACGCGACCTACCAGAGCGGCAGCATCGCCGCGTTCCCGGCGGCGCCGCGCACCTACGGGGCGACGCTGCGCATCAAGTACTGAGACCCGCGGCCCGGCAGGCCGGGAGACAAAAAGAGGGGGCGACGGACGCGCCGTCGCCCCCTTTCAACATCATCGCGACGGGGAAGGTGCGTCGCAGATGATCGAGAGCCGCCTCCCGGGCTGGTGGGAGGCGCCCCCGTCCCGTCGGCGCTCAGTCGCGCCAGTCCGTGTCCTGTTCAAGCGCCGTGCGGCAGGAGGTGCGCGCCAGGGCCTGGGCGCCCGGATCGCTCCAGCCGAACGAGGGCGTCGGGCCGAAGGCGGCGGCGGCGTGGCCGTAGGGGCTGCAGGCGCCTGAGCCCGCCGCAGCGTCGCCGAGCGCAAGGCTCATCGCGTAGGACCGCCGGGCGCCGGCGCCGTAGTAGGGCGCGGGATACCAGCCGGGCCCGTCGGACTTCGTCTCGCTGACGGCCAGGCCCAGGGTGGCGTTGCGGCTGAGCGGGATCACGCCGGCGACATAGGCGCTACGGTAGCCGCCCGTGCCGACGGCCACGCCGGCCTCGCCGTGAATCTGGCGCGGGGCCTCGTCGCGCAGGATGACGCCGTCGGCGTCGGGCTCCTCCAGCTCGACCGGCTCGGAGGCGGCGATCCATTGCCGGATCTGCGCCATGGCGGCGTCGGGATCCTGGGTCTGCGCGGTGGCGACGGTCTCGTCCGCCGCGGCCGGGCCGGGGGCGAAGGCCGCGAGCAGGGCGGCCACGGCGAGTCCGGACAGCGTGGGGGAGGGAGCGCTCATGGACCTATTCTGGCGTGCAAAGGCGACCTGCTGATGGCCGGCCTGTAACGTAAGGGTGTCTTCGTTGAATTGTTCCGCGGGCGCCGCCGTCATCCCACGGGCACGATCACGGTGGAGGAGAGGCTGTCGAGGCCCGCGTCCAGGACCCTGCGCTGCTCGGCCGACAGGCTGCCATAGAGCGCCTTCATGGCCCCGACGGCGCGGCGCTGGCGCCGCCAGGCGTCGTGGAAGGCCTCGCTCTTGGCCTCGGCCCGCTCCAGCGGCCCGGCGTCGGCGGCGAGGGTGAGCAGGGCGGAAGGCGCCTGGAGCGGGGCGAAGCTGGCGTCGACGAACGCCCGCCAGCGCCGTTCCTGGGCGGGGTCGAGGTCGAGGCGGGCGTGAAGGTCCTTCAGGTCGCTGGCGAGGCTGGCCTGCATCAGGCGTTCGGCGACGATCTGCTGGGCCTGGTCGGCGGTGACCGCATAGGGGCGCGCCTGCAGCATCGCATCCTGGGACGCCTGCTGGGCGGCGGCCGGCGCCGCAAGCGCGGCTGCGGCGAGGAAGGCGAAGAGCGGCGTGCGCAGGGTCGAGGGCTTTGTCATGGTCTGTCCCGTCCGCCCCCCGGCCGCTTCGGACTAGCGCCGAGAGCGGACCGAAATAGGACTGAGCCTTGCGCAGGCGTGGCGAAGCTGGCGCGCCGGCGTCGGACCTGACAACCATGTTGCAGCAAGGGCGTGGGCGCGTGCGCAACCCGCGCTATATCGCTGTGACCGACACGTTCGAGGAGCCCGCCCATGGCCAAGCCCACCCAGTCCGAAGCCGAAGCGGCCGTGCGCGTGCTGATCGAGTGGGCGGGCGACGACCCGGAGCGGGAGGGGCTGCTCGACACGCCGGCCCGGGTGGCGCGCTCCTATCGCGAACTGTTCGGCGGCTACGGCGAAGACCCGCGGGACTATCTGAGCCGGACCTTCGAGGAGGTGGCCGGCTATGACGAGCTGGTGGTGCTGTCCGACATCCGCGTGGTCTCCTTCTGCGAGCACCACATGCTGCCGGTCGTCGGCAAGGCGCACGTGGCCTATCTGCCGCGGGACCGGGTGGTCGGGATCTCCAAGCTCGCCCGCGTGGTCCACGGCTTCGCCCGGCGCCTGCAGATCCAGGAGAAGCTGACGGCCGAAATCGCCCAGGCGATCCAGGACATCCTCGACCCCCTGGGCGTGGGCGTGGTGATCGAGGCCGAGCACAGCTGCATGACCCTGCGCGGGGTGAACACGCCGGGGTCGGTGCTCACCACCAGCCGCCTGCTCGGCGTCATCCGCGACGACCCGCGAACCCGCGAGGAATTCCTGGCCCTGGTGCGCCGCGCCTAGGCCCTTTCGACAGGACATGACCATGCATCAGCGCACCGTAACCGTGGCCGAGAACGGCCTTGGCCCGTTCGGCCAGGACGTCCGCGCCCGCCACCTCCACATCCGGGCCGACGAGCCCGAGGACGTCGGCGGCCTCGGCGAGGGGTTCGATCCCTACGAGCTCCTGCTGGCGGGCCTGGCCGCCTGCACCTCCATGACGATCCGCCTCTACGCCCGCCACAAGGGCTGGCCGCTGGAGCACGTGGAGGTGGTCGCCCACCACGCCGAGCGCCTCGCGGAGGGAGCGGCGCAGGACGTCTTCACCCGGGAGATCCGGCTGGACGGCGACCTGTCCGAGGAGGAGCGCCAGCGCCTGTTCGCGATCGCCGAGAAGTGCCCGGTGAGCCGCACCCTGGCGAAGGGGGTGGAGATCCGATCGACCCTGTCCGAGGCCGGCGAAGGGGTGGGCGAGGGCACCTCCTGACCATGCAGACGCTGGATCCCGAGCTGAGTTCGCAGCTGCGCCGGGCGCTGGGGGCGGACGAGACCCTGCTGCACCGGTTCGCAGCCGCGGCCGGGGACCTGGCGGTGAACCTGGTGGTGGCCGCCGTCATCCTGGCGGTCACCTTCTGGGCCTCGCGCTGGGCCGACCGGCTGGTGCGCCGGGTGCTGGGGCGGGTGAACCGGCTGGGTCCGCCGGACGTGACCCTGCAGACCTTCGGCGGCTCGCTTGCGCGCTACGGCGTGATCGTCGTCGGGCTGATCGCGGTGCTGCAGCAGGTGGGGGTGCAGGCGACCTCGATCCTGGCGGTGCTGGGCGCGGCGTCCCTGGCGATCGGCCTGGCCCTGCAGGGAGCGCTGAGCAACGTCGCCGCCGGGGTGATGCTGCTGCTGTTCCGGCCCTATCGCGTGGGCGACGTGGTCGAGATCGCCGGCCGGACGGGCGTGGTGCGGGCGCTGGACCTGTTCGTGACCGAGCTGGCCACCTTCGACAACGTCAAGGTGGTGCTGCCCAACGGCAAGGTGTTCGGCGACGTCATCGTCAACAACAGCTTCCACCCCCAGCGCCGGGCCGACGTGGTGGTGCGCCTGGACGTCGATGCGGACGTGGGGGCGGTGCTGGAGGGGCTGAAGGCGCGCGCCCTGGCCAATCCGCGGGTGCTGCGCAGCCCCGAGCCGATCGTCGAGATCGTGGCGATCAGCGAGACCTATGTGCAGGTGGCGGTGCGAGCCTGGGCGGTGCAGGCCGATTTCCCGGCGGTGAAGGCCGACCTGATGCTGGCCGCCCGCGCCCTGAGCCTGGGGGCCAGCCTGCCGCCCCCGCCGGAGCCGCCCACCGTGACGGGGCCGCTCGACCGGCCGCCGCGCCGCCGCCGCCTGCGCGGCCCCGCGCCGGAGACCTGACCGCGGCGGAGGCGCCGGCGCCTCCTGGGGCGGCTGGGCGGGCGCGGTCCTGGCGCGGTTCGGGCGACGGCGCGCTCGCCGCTTACCCCGCGCGCGCATCGGGCCTAGGCTGCCTACAAAGCCGGGAGGGGCCCATGAGCCTGGATGACATCGTTCCCACCGACCGCCGCCTGTCGCGGGAGGCCGAAGCCGACCTGACGGGACGCGGCTGGTCGCGACGAAGCCTGGCGCGCATCGCCGGCCTGCTGGCGGCCGCGCCGGCGCTGGCCGCCACGGTGCGGCCCGCCAGCGCCCAGGGCGCGGCCAAGGTGCGCATCGACGCCAACGAGTGCTGGACCGGCCCCTTCGAGCCGGCGGTCAGGGACGCCGCCGCCGCCATCGCGACCGGCAACCGCTACACCGGGTCCGAGCGGGACGCGTTCCTCAAGGCCGTCGCCCAGGTCGAGACCGTTCCGGCCGACCACGTCATGCCCTGGCCGGGATCGAGCGATCCATTGGCCCGGGTGATCGTCTCGTTCTGCTCGCCCGAGCGCGGGCTGGTGATCGCCGACCCGACCTTCGAACTGGCCGGCAGCGTCGCCGCCTGGCTGAAGGTGAAGGTCTCCAAGGTCCCGCTCACCGCCGACCACGCCCACGACGTGCGCGCGATGCTGGCCGCCGACCCGAACGCGGGGGTCTATTACGTCTGCACGCCGAACAACCCGACCGGCACGCTCACCAGCCTGGCGGACATCGAGTGGCTGGTCGCGAACAAGCCGGCCGGCTCGATCGTGCTGGTGGACGAGGCCTACATCCACTTCTCCGAGGCGCCGAGCGCAGCCTATCTGGCGGCCCAGGGCAAGGACGTGATCGTCCTGCGCACGTTCTCCAAGCTGTTCGGCATGGCCGGGATGCGCATGGGCCTGACGATCGCCAAGCCGGCGTTCGGCGCGCGGCTGCTGCGCTACGACGGGATGATGGCGACCTACGCCCTGCCCAATCCCTCGCTGGCGGCGGCGACCACGAGCCTGCTGCAGGCCGACCTGATCAAGGCGCGGCGCGCGCAGATGCAGGCGGCCCGCGCCTCCAGCTTCGCCCTGCTGGACGAGCGGTCGATCCCCTACCTGCCCAGCCACGCCAACATGTTCATGGTCGACTGGGGCGCGCCGGCCAAGGAGGTGCAGAAGGCCTTCGCCGCCGAGGGGGTGGCCATCGGGCGCTCCTGGCCGGTGTGGCCGAACCGCTCGCGCGTGACGGTCGGCTCCATGGAGGAGATGGCGGCCTTCAACGCCGCCGTGGTGAAGCTGGGCCTGAAGGGCGCCTGAGCCTCAGCGGCCCCTGAACACCGGCTCGCGCTTTTCCAGGAAGCTGGCGACGCCCTCCTTGTGGTCCTCGGTGCGCATCAGCTTGCGGATGGTCTCGATCGCCCAGGCGCCGATCTCGCGCGGGTCGCCGTAGGCCGAGCGGTTCAGCCCCTCCTTCATGAAACGCAGGGCGAGCGGCGGGTTGGCGGCGATGCGGGCGGCCAGAGCGTGGGCGCGGGCGAGCACTTCCCCGTGCGGGACGACCTCGGTGACGAGGCCGATGCGCAGGGCCTCGGCGGCGTCGATCACATCGCCGGTGAACAGGAGTTCGGCCGCCTTGGCCGGGCCGACGATGGCGGGCAGGCGGTAGAAGCCGCCGACGTCGCATACGAGGCCGCGCTTGATGAAGAGTTCGGCGAAGCGGGCCTTCTCCGAGGCGATGCGGATGTCGGCGAACAGAGCCAGCTCCATCCCCCAGCCCACCGCCGCGCCGTTCACCGCCGCGATCACCGGCTTTTCGCACTCCAGCGCCGCCATCGCCGCCGGGGTCGCCGAATGGCGTACGATCGGCGCCTCGTCGGCGCGGGAGACGGCCTTGGGTCCGGCCATGATCTCGCCGACGTCGTCGCCCGAGCAGAAGGCGGGGTCGGCGCCGGTGACCACCACGCAGCGGACCTCCGGGTCGCGGCTGGCCTGCCGGAAGGCCGCCTCCAACTCGTCGTAGGCCTTGTAGTTCAGGGCGTTGCGGCGGTGGGGCCGGTTCAGGGTGATGGTCGCCACGCGCCCATCGAAGGCGTAGACGACGTCGGCCGCGGCTTCGGCGGTCTGGCTCATGCGTGGTCCTCCCACGGCCATGCTGACAGGCGCGGGCGCGGCGTCAAGAAGTTGAAACGCGTTCTAGGACCGCCGGCGCGCGTGTCGCGCGCCTGACGCGTGACTGTCCGCGAACCGTCACCGAGGGGAGCTATCGACGGGCCCGCACGGGGGACGCGATGGCTTGGCTGAGAGAGGCGGATCGATGGTTCCTGGCGGCGGTCCTGCCGCACCGGGCCGTCTTCCGCGCCTATGCCCGACGCCTCGTCGGCGACGAATCGGAGGCCGACGACCTCGTGCAGGAGGCCTACGGCCGGGTGCTCGGCTGCGACTGGCGCCGGCTGGAGGCGCCGGAGCGGTTCGTCCTGCGGGTCATCCGCAACCTGGCGGTGGAACGTTTCCGCAAGGCCCGGGTGGTCTCGATCCGCCAGATCGACGCCCTCGATCCGGAGGCGATCGCCGACGACGCGCCCGATCCGGAGAGCCGGCTCGCAGCGCGCGACGACCTGCGCCATGCGATCAGGGCCCTGGGCGCGCTGCCGCCCCAGTGCCGCCGGGTGCTGATCCTGCGCAAGCTCCAGGGGCTTTCGCCGGGGGAGATAGCGGTTCGGCTGGGCTTGTCCGTCTCTACGGTGGAGAAACATCTGGCCAAGGGGCTGCGGCTTCTGACAGAGGAACGGGCCCAAAGGGACGGCGCGCAGGCAGAGATCAGTTCGGCGAAATGGGTTCGGGGCGCACAGAAGGTCGGAAGGAGCTGATCGCCCAGGCGGCGGACTGGCTCGCGCGTCTCGACAGCGGTTCCGCCGATCCGGCCGCCTTCGAAGCCTGGCGGGCGGGCGATCCTCGGCGGGCCGCCGCCTTCGCGGAAGTGGCCGGCGCCTGGGAGCTGCTCGACGACGTCCGCAGCGCCGGTGTGGCGGTCCGTCCGCCAAAGTCCTCGATCAATCGCCGGCTGTTGATCGGCGGCGGGGCGAGCCTGGCCGCGGGGCTCGCCGCGGCGGCCTACCTGGGGCCGGAGCTGCTGCGCCCGCGGCTGACCACCGAGGTGGGCGAGCGCCGCGCCCTGCGCTTGCCGGACGGCAGTTCGGTCGAGCTGAACACCGACAGCAAGCTGTCCTGGCGCTTCACCCGCGAAGCCCGGCGGGTGTGGCTGGAGCGGGGGGAGGCGGCCTTCACCGTCTCGCCGGACGACGCGCGGCCCTTCCTGCTGTTCGCCGCCGCCACGGTCGCGCGGCTGGCCGGCGGCAGCTTCAACGCGCGGCTGCGCTCGAGCCGGCTCGACCTGCTGGTGCTCGCCGGCCAGGCGGCGGTGACCAGCGCCGACCACCTGGCGCGGGAGGTCCGGGTCGACGGGCCGTCCGACGCCAGGCGCATCGTCGCCGCCGGACCCTCGGGCGTGGTCGACCAGCCCGTCTCCGAACAGGCCGCCCAGGCGGCGCAGGCCTGGCGGCGGGGGGAGATCGTGTTCGACGGCCAGCCGCTTTCCGCGGCGATCGAGGAGTACAACCGCTATCTGCCGGCCAAGCTGGTGGTGCGCGACCCTGCGCTGGGCGCCACGCGCCTGGGCGGACGGTTCATGACAAACGACGTCGACGGGTTCCTGGCCGCCCTGAACGCCTCCTTCGGCATCGTCGTGGTCGAAAGCGGCTCCGAGCGAATTTTGACGCGGGGCCGATAGCGGTTTCGCCGGCCTCGTCCGTCTGACCCGGTGAGGCGGCCGCAACGGCCGCGCGATCGGGGGATACCTTAGATGCTCACCAAGACCTGGGCGCGGCGCCTCGGCGCCTGCAGCCTGTTCCTGACCACCGCCCTGGCCGCCAGCGCCGCGCCGCTGCTGGCCCACGCCCAGGCGCCCGCCGCCCAGATCGACTTCGACATCCCGGCGGGGGATGCGGCCAGCTCGCTGAACGCCTTCTCGCGCCAGGCCGGCGTGCAACTGATGTTCCCCTACGAAGCGGCGAAGGGCCGGGCGGCGCCGGCGGTGCGCGGGCGCTACGGCCGCGAGCAGGCCCTGCGCATGCTGATCGCCAACACCGACCTGGAGATCGCCTCGGCCGACGCCGGCGCGATCACCCTTCGCCAGCAGCAGGCCCGCGGCCCTTTGGGCGCCGACGCCGCGACCGTTGAGGAGCTGGTCGTCACCGGACGCGCCGGCCTCGACGCACGCTCGCGGCTGGAGACCAGCTATGCGGTCACCGCCCTGAACGCCGAGACGCTGCGCATGCGAAACCCCATGGGCGTGGCCGACGCCCTGAAGTCGGTGCCCGGCTTCTGGGTCGAGGCCTCCGGCGGCGAGGCCAGCGCCAACATCCGCGCCCGCGGCATCCCGCAGGAAGGCTTCTCGGCGGTGGCGCTCTACGAGGACGGCGCGCCGGTGCAGCATGACTCCGGCCTCGGCTACCTGAACGCCGACCAGTCGTTCCGTCTGGACGAGACGATCGAGCGCATGGAGGTGGTGCGCGGCGGCCCGTCCTCGATCTTCGCCTCCTACGCCCCGGGCGGCACCATCAACTTCATCACGCGCAAGGGCGGCGAGACCCCCGAGGGCCTGGTGAAGGTGCAGGCGGGCGACTACGGCATGGCCCGCGTCGACGGCTGGTACGGCGGCAAGGTCGGCGACTGGCGCATGGCGATCGGCGGTTTCTACCGCGAGAGCGACGGCGTCCGCGATCCCGGCTTCACCGCCGACAAGGGCGGCCAGATCCGCGTCTCCATCGGCCGGGACTTCGAGCGCGGCAGTTTCGACTTCAACATCAAGCGCCTGGACGACAGCGTCATCCTGTTCGCCGGCATCCCGCTGAAGTTCTCCGGCAGCGAGCCGGACGAAGTCCCCGGCTTCGACGCCAACTACGGCACCCTGGCGGGGCCGGAAACGGCCAAGCTGACCCTGCGCGGCCGCAACGCGCCCTTCGACTGGGATCTGACCAAGGGCACCGACGTCAAGCTGACCCAGGCCACGGCCAACTTCGACTATGACCTCGGCGGCGGCTGGAAGGTCGAGAACGTCCTGCGCTACCGCACGTCCAAGTCGCAACGCATCGGCCTGTTCCCCAACACGCCGCTGCTGGGGTCTGCGCGGATCAACGCCTATCGGGCCCAGCTCCTGGCGGCGGTCCCGGGGGCCACGGACGTGCAGCTGCGCTACGCCACCTCGCCGGACCAGGTGTTCGACACCGCCGGGCAGAACGGCAACGGCCTGGTGCTGGATGGCTCCCTGCGTTGGGTCGACGTGCCCCTCGACGAGCTCGTCGACAACTTCCGCCTCCTGCGCAAGTTCGAGATCGGCGGCCAGACGCACGATGTGGCCCTGGGCCTCTATGCGGCCAAGGTGGAAGAGAGCTTCCACCGCTACTCGGCCAACGTGCTGCTCGACGTGCAGGACAACGCCCGCCGGCTGGATCTGGTGGCCGTCAACGCCGCGGGCGAGGTGATCTACTCGGCCACCGAGAACGGCGTCTCGCGCTACGGCGCGGAGTTCGCCAACGGCGAAGGCGAATCCACCACCTACGCCGTCTACCTGACCGACGAGTGGTCGCTCACCGACAGCTTCCGCATCGACGCCGGCGTGCGCTGGGAGCGGATCGAGTTCACCGGGCGTAGCGAAGGCACGGCGACGGTCAACCTGAACCAGTCGGCGAGCCTGGCCGACGACACCTTTCTGACCGGCTCGGGCGTGTTCACCGAGCTGGACCGCAGCTTCGACCACATGGGCTGGACCCTGGGCGCCGACTGGCAGTTCGCCCCGCACATGGGCGTGTTCGCCCGCTGGACCTCGGCCTTCCGGCTGCCGTCCCTGGGCGACTACATCACCAACGCCGGCAACACCTCGGGGCGGGTGCAGACGATGGACCTGGCCGAGGCGGGCTACAAGCTGTCCATGCCGATGGTCGACCTCTACGCCACGGCCTTCTACACCGCCTACGACTCCCTCGGCTTCGGCACCCTGGTGTTCGACCCGTCCACCGGCGGCTACGTCAGCCAGTCGGTGATCACCGACACCAAAACGGTGGGCCTGGAGCTGGAAGGCGTGGTGCGGCCGACCGACTGGTTCGACCTGGCCTTCAACGGCACCCTGCAGAACCCGGAGTTCGGCGACTACACCTTCCTGGAGAACGCCTCCACCGGACCGGTGCAGCGTGACTTCACCGGCAACCGGCTGATCCGGGTGCCCGAGTACTCCTATCGCCTGACGCCGGGGGTCAACCTGCTGGACGGGCGGGTCCGCGCCGAACTCGACGTGCAGCGCTACGGCGAGCGCTATTCGGACGCGGCCAACACCTCCAAGCTGCCGGCCTACACCCTGCTGAACGCCACGGTCCGCTGGGACATCAACGACCAGCTCACGGCCTACGCCTACGGCACCAACCTGACGAACGAGATCGGCCTGACCGAAGGCAACCCCCGCGCCGGCCAGATCGTGTCCGGCGAGGCCGGCGCGCTCTACGGCATCGGCCGCCCGGAGCTCGGCCGGGCCTTCCGCGTGGCGCTGATGTACAGATTCTGAGGCCTTCCACCGTCCCCTCCGACTGGGCGGCCGGTGGCTCCGGCCGTCCTTTCTTTTTCTGGAGCGCGCCCATGCGATCCTTGATGATCCTTCTCGCCTGGCTGTGGGCGCTTGCGCCGCTGGCGGCCGAAGCCCGGGAGCC
This sequence comes from Phenylobacterium sp., assembly GCF_046291545.1. Classification (GTDB taxonomy): domain Bacteria; phylum Pseudomonadota; class Alphaproteobacteria; order Caulobacterales; family Caulobacteraceae; genus Phenylobacterium. The sequence goes on along the minus strand of NZ_JBKBSM010000014.1, from coordinate 36,251 downwards.
GGACGCGGTGATCGCCGGCCAGATCAGCCGGGCCGACCACCAGACCTATCGCGAGCTGACCTTCCAGGTTCCCCCCGGCGTGCGACGGCTGACCGTGGAGTTCGACTATGAGGGGCGCGACCAGAAGACGGTGATCGACCTCGGCCTCCTGGGCCCGGACGGCTTTCGCGGCTGGAGCGGGGGAACGCGGCGGGGGTTCACGGTCTCGGCGGAGGAGGCCAGCCCCGGCTACCTGCCCGGGCCGATCAGCCCCGGCCGCTGGGCCGTGCTGATCGGCGTGCCCAACATCCGCGAAGGCCAAGGCGCGCGGTATGAGGCGCGGGTCTTCCTGGATCGCCAGGGGCCGGCCGCCGGCTTCGCCGATGCGCCGCTGAAGGACGGCCCGGCCTGGTATCGCGGGGACCTGCACATGCATACGGCCCACAGCGACGGCGCCTGCCTCAGCCAGTCCGGGGCCAAGGTTCCGTGCCCGGTCTACCGCACGGTGGAAGCGGCGGCGGCGCGCGGCCTCGACTTCATCGCCATCACCGACCACAACACCACCTCCCAGTTCGAGGCGATGCGCGAGCTGCAGCCGGCCTTTGACCGGCTGTTGCTGATCCCGGGCCGCGAGATCACCACGTTCCAGGGCCACGCCAACGTCTTCGGCCCCACGGGATACATCGACTTCCGCTTGGGCGAGGGCGGCGGGCTGGCCGCGCGCGACCTGCAGGACGCCGTCGAGCGGGCGGGGGGGCTGCTGTCCATCAACCACCCGGGCCTGCCATCCGGCGAACTCTGCATGGGCTGCGGCTGGACCGCCAGCGACGTCGACTATGACCGGGTGCAGGCGGTGGAGGTGGTGAACGGCGGCACGATCGCCTCGACGCGCTCCGCCGAGGGGCCGTTGCAGGGGATCGCCTTCTGGCAGGCGCGGCTCAACGAGGGCCATCGCATTACGGCCATCGGCGGCAGCGACAACCATGACGCCGGCCTGGGCCTCGAGCGGCCCGGCGCCATCGGCCGGCCGACGACCGTCGTCCACGCCCGAGCGCTCTCCACCCCGGACCTGCTGGCCGCGATCCGCGCAGGGCGGGTGTTCATCGACGTGCAGGGGTCGGGCGAGCGGCGCCTCGACCTGTCCGCCAGGGCCGGCGGCGCCGGGGCGGTGATGGGCGGCGACCTGGCCGCGCCCGCCGGCGAGCGGGTGCGCCTGGCTGTCGAAGTGGCCGACGTGCCCGGGGGGCGGGTCGAACTGATCGTCGACGGGGCGCGCGACGCGGCGCTTTCGGCCGCCCTGTCCATGGAGGCGCATCAGACGCTGGCCTTCGACCTGGCCGGGGACGGGGCGCGCCACTGGGTGCGCGCCGACGTGCGCGACGCCCAGGGCCGGCTCGTGCTGATCGGCAACCCGATCTACCTGAACTGGCCCAAGCCCCTCGGCGGCTGACGTCCCGGCGCCTTGCGCGCCGCGGCGCCCTGGCCGACGATCCCGCAAAACGGGAGGCAGGCCATGCGGGAGTTCCGGATCATCGACGCCGGCGAGGTGCGGCTGCGCGCGGCGGTGCAGGGCGAGGGGCCCCTGGTGATCATGGTCCACGGCTTTCCGGAGTCGTGGTTCTCCTGGCGCCACCAGCTCGAGCCGGTGGCGGACGCGGGGTTCACCGCCTGCGCCATCGACGTGCGCGGCTACGGCGGCTCGGACAAGCCCCGGCCGGTCGAGGCCTACGCCATGCAGCACATGGTCGCCGACGTGGCCGGGGTGGCGGACGCCCTTTCGCCGGGCCAGCCGGCGATCCTCTTGGGCCATGACTGGGGCGCGCCGATCGTCTGGAACTCGGCCCTGACCCGGCCGGACCGGTTCCGCGCGGTGGGGGCCCTGTCGGTGCCCTACATGGGCGTGGGCTCGCGGCCCTTCTCGGAGATCTTCACCGAGCTGTTCACGGCCAAGAACCGGTTCTTCTACCAGGCCTATTTCCAGAAGGAGGGCGTGGCCGAGGCGGAGGCCGAAGCCGACGTGCGCGGCTTCCTGCGCAAGTTCTACTATGCGATCAGCGGCGACGCCCCGGCGGGAAGCTGGCCTTCGGACAAGACCGCCGACGCCAGACTGCTCGACGGGCTGATCGACCCGGACCCGTTCCCGGCGTGGCTGACGCCGGCGGACCTCGACTACTACGTGGGCGAGTTCAAGGCCTCGGGCCTGCGGGGCCCGATCAACCGATACCGCAACCACGAGCGCGACTTCGCCTGGCTGCAGGGGTTCAAGGACCGCCGGATCGAACAGCCGGCGTTCTTCGTCTCCGGCACGCGGGACCTGGCGTTCAACATGCTGGGCGGGCCCGACCCGATCGAGGTGATGCGGCGCTTCGTGCCGAACCTGCAAGTGGCCGACGTGCTGGAGGGCTGCGGCCACTGGACCCAGCAGGAGCGGCCGGACGAGGTGAACGCCCGGCTGATCCCGTGGCTGAAGTCGCTCTGAGCCGGTCAGAGGCGGCCGTGCAGGATCTCCAGGGCCTGGCGGGCGAGATGCGGGGTCCCGTTGACGGCCTCGCGGGTGCTGGCGGCCACCCCGTCGAGCACGCGGCGGTATACGCCCTGGGAGATCGAGGCCAGGCGGAACACGGAGAAGGAGACGTAGAAGGCCCAGTCCTCCACCGGTCCGCGGCCGACGCGCTCCAGGTAGCGGGCGACGTAGTCGGCTTCGGTCGGGATGCCGCTGGCGGCGAAGTCGACGCCCTGCAGCGTGCCCCAGGAGGGGCTGTCGGAGCGCCAGAGGAAGGCGTTGTAGGCGATGTCGGCCAGCGGATGGCCGATGGTCGACAGCTCCCAGTCGAGCACGGCGATCAGCCGCGGCTCGGTGGGATGGAACATGACGTTCTCGAGCCGGTAGTCGCCGTGCGCGATCGAGACCGAATCGTCGGCGGGCAGGCGGGCCGGCAGTTCGGCGATCAGCGCCTCCATCTCGGGGATGTGCTCGGTCTCCGCGCCCCGGTACTGCTTGATCCAGCGGGCGAGCTGGCGTTCGAAATAGCCGCCGGCGCGGCCGAAGTCGGACAGGCCCACGGCGTTGAAGTCGACCTTGTGCAGCTTGGCCAGGGTCGCGTTGAGCTCGTCGTAGATGGCGGCGCGTTCGGCCGGCGCCTGGTCGGGCAGGGCCGCGTCGCGAAAGATCCGCCCGGGCAGGAAGTCCATGACGTAGAAGGCGGTGCCGATCACCGAGGGGTCGTCGCAGAGCACGCGCATGTGCGGCACCGGCACGCCGGTCCCCTCCAGCGCCTTCATGATCCGGTATTCGCGGTCGACCTGGTGGGCGCTGGCCAGGAGCTGGCCCGGCGGCTTTTTGCGCAGGACGTAGCGGCGCTCGCCGGCGCTGACCAGGAAGGTGGGGTTGGAGGCCCCGCCCTGGAACTGGCGCACGCGCATCTCGCCGGCGAAGCCCTCGACCGTGCGCCGCAGGAAGGCCTCGAGGGCGGCTTCGTCGAAGCGCTGCTTCGGCGCGACCTCGGTGACCGGAAGTCCGTCCTCGCCCATTCCATCTCCTCCCGCCGTTCGGCCCGGCGCCTGCCGGAGCGCCGGATCGTCGGGAGGGCCATACCGCCTGTCAATCATGCCGCCAGGGCGCCCTGCACCGCCGCGGCCAAGGGAGAACGCCGATGTACGAGCACCTGAACCTGGTCCACGCGGGCGACGTCATCTGGGCGACGATGAACCGGCCTGAGCGGCTGAACGCCCTGAACCGCAAGCTGGTCAACGAACTGCGCGACTTCTTCGTGGGCCTCTACTGGCGGCGGGACGTGCGGGTGGTGGTGCTGTCGGGGGCCGGCGCCGCGTTCTGCGCAGGCCTGGACCTGAAGGAGCACCGCGGCGACAACGCCGACCGCTCGGTGGGGGCGGGGCTGACCGGCCAGCGCGAGATCAGCGAGATCGTCATCGCCATGCGCCGCTGTCCGCAACCGATCATCGCCTGTGTGGACGGGGCGGCCTCGGGCGGCGGATTCGCCCTGGCCTTGGCCTCGGACGTGCGCATCGCCACGCCGCGGACGCGGATGAACGCCGCCTTCATCTGCATCGGCCTATCGGCCTGCGACATCGGGGTCAGCTACTTCCTGCCCCGGATGGTGGGCAGCTCGGTGGCCGCCGAATACATGCTGACGGGGCGCTTCATCACCGCCGACCGGGCCCGGGAGCTCGGGCTGGTGAGCTGCGTGGTCGAGCCCGAGCAGGTGAAGGACGAGGCCGCCGCCTTCGCCGAGGACATGCTGCACGCCACCCCGCTGGGTCTGCGCCTGACCAAGGAGTGCCTGAACCACGCCATCGACGCCCAGGGGCTGGAGGCGGCCATCGCCATGGAGGATCGCAACCAGATCCTGTGCAGCCAGGACGGCGACTTCGGCGAGGGGGTGCGCGCGTTCCTGGAAAAGCGCAAGCCGGTCTACGCCGAACGCCGCGGCTGAGGGCCGGCTCAGCGGAACAGGCTGAGCAGGATCGAGGGGGCGTTGTTGGCGATGGTCAGCGCCTGGATCGCAAGCTGCTGCTTCACCTGCAGGGCCTGGAGGCGCGCGGACTCGGCGGCGATGTCGGCGTCCACGAGGTTGCCGACGCCGGCGTCGATGGAATCCTGAAGGGCCTCGACGAAGCCCAGGTGCCGGTCCAGGGCCTTGCCGCCCACGCCAAGGACCGAGAGCGCCGAGGACACCTTCTGGATCGCCGAGTCGAGGTCGGCCAGGTCCGCCTGGCCGACGGCGCCGGTGAGGTCGGCCAGGACCGCGCCGACCGCCGAGCCGGTGGTCGACAGGTCGATATGGTCGACATCGATGGTCGAGGAGGCGTCGCTGTTGGCCAGGGCGCGGATCTGGCCCGTCCCGCCCGCCGAGATCAGGTTCACCCCGTCGAAGCTGGCGCCGGCGGCGATGGTGTCGATCTGGCGGCGCAGGGCCACGTATTCGTCGCTGAGGGCCTGGCGCGAGGCGGTGGTCAGCCCCGCCTCGGTGGCGGCCACCGCCTTTTCCTTCATCTGGACGAGGATGTCGGAGATGGTCTGGCCGGCCGAGACCGCCACGTCGGCGATCGACTGGCCGCGCTTGAGCGAGGCCTTCACGGCCTCCAGGCTCTGGGACTCGGCCCGAGCGTTCTGGGCGATGGCCCAGACGGCGGGATTGTCCTTGGCGCTGGCGATCTTCAGCCCGGTGCTGATGCGGTTGCGGACCTCGGCCAGCTCACGGTTCGTCGCATTGAGCGCCTGCAGGGCGATCTGTGCGCCGAAGTTGGTGTTGACGCTGTTCGCAGGCATGCCGCCGGGGCCCGTTTCAAGACCGGCCGCAACCGGCGGCCACACGGACGTTTTGTCCTGGCCTCAGCCTGCCGCGATTACGCTTAAGGCTCGGTGCACGCGGCGGTTTTTTTCGCAATCGCCTGGCGCAGGCGCGCCTGGCGGCGGCGGACCTCGTGGTCCAGCCGCGCGGCGTAGGCCGGGGAGGCGGCGCCGCGCAGGGCCAGGGCGTAGCCGTAGGAGACCGAGGGCTCCAGCTCCTCGGCCCCGATCGCCCCGTGGACCCAGTTCAGCATCACCGCCTCGAAGGTGAGGTTGAGGTTGCGCAGGAGGAGGTCCGGGTCGATCCCCTCGGCGAAGGCGCCGTCCTTTCCCGCCTCGGCGATCAGAGCCGCCCAGAAGGCGTGGCTCTGCGGATTGAGGATCACCGTGCGCAGCTCCTTGCCGCTGGTGTCCAGAAGCGCGCTCCAAAGGGTGTGGTAGAAGTCCGGATCCTCGGCGTAGTAGCCGATCGAGATCGCCAGGGCCTCGAACAGGCGGCCGAGAGCGTCGCTCGGCGGCAGCCGCGAGAAGCGCTCGTGGAACTCGCGCACGTCCTCCAGGATCGCCAGGACGATGGCGCGCTTGGAGCCGAAGAGGTTGTAGGGGGTGGCGAGGCTGACGCCGGCGCGGGCGGCGATGGCGCGCATCGACAGGCCCGCGTCGCCGGTCTCGCGGATCAGATCCCGCGCCGCGGCGATGATGCGGCGGCGCCGTTCGGTCTTGGCCGCTTCGCGCCGACCGGCCGGCGCGGGGGCGGTCCGCGCCAGGCTCAAGAGGGGCTCCAGCGGGCTGGCATGTCGCGCGAGACCTTTCCGGTGAACCTGGGCTTGCGCCGCTCGAGGAAGGCGGCGACGCCCTCCTTTACGTCGGGCCCGGCGCCGAGGTCCATGGCCAGGCCGCCGTCCACCGCCAGGGTCGACCAGGGATCGGGGGCGGAAGAGAGGCGCCACAGCATCTGGCGGGTGAGGGCGATGGAGACCGGCGCGGTCTCCTCGGCGATCTCGCGGGCGATCTGGCGGGCGCGGCCCATCAGGGCGTCAGGGGCGAGCACCTCCTTGACCAGGCCCCCGGCGGCCGCCTCCTCGGCGCCGAACAGGCGGCCGCTGAGGCACCAGTCCAGGGCCTGGGGCAGGCCCACCAGCCGCGGCAGGAACCAGGCGCTGCCTGCCTCGGGCACCAGGCCGCGGCGGGCGAAGACGAAGCCCAGCTTCGCGCCTTCGGCGGCCAGGCGGATGTCCATGGGCAAGGTCAGCGTCAGGCCCACGCCCACGGCCGGGCCGTTCAGAGCGGCGATGGAGGGCTTGCGGCAGGTGTAGATGGCCCCGACGAAGCCGCCGCCGGCGCGGCGGGTTCCGCCGGCGGCCGGATCGCCAAAGGCCACCGACTTGCCCTCGCTGGCGTCGAACGCCCCGGCCCCGTCGGAGATGTCCGCGCCGGCGCAGAAGCCGCGGCCGGCGCCGGTGACGATGATCGCGCGGACCTCGTCGTCCTCGTCGGCCCGGCGGAAGGCGTCCTCGAGCTCCTGGCCCATGACGGCGGTGTAGGCGTTCAGCTTGTCCGGCCGGTTCAGGGTGATGGTCAGGACCCTATCCTCGACCTCGTAGAGAATGTCGCGATAGGCCATGTCGTCCTCCTTCGGCTGTCCGGCGCGCCGTTCAAAGGAAGAACATGTTTTAAGTTTCGCGGGCCGGTCAAGGCGGGGGGGGGGGCCGCCCGGGAGCCCGCGGGGGGCTCCCGGGACGGCGCTCAGTGCGCGGCCGAGGCGTCGACCCCGGTGCGCGGCCGCGGGGTCAGCCAGATGCCCGCCGCGGCGATGCCGAAGACGATGGCGCAGCCCAGGAACACCTGGTTGGTGGCGATGGTCACGGCCTGGGTCTGGACCATCTGGTTCAAGGTGGCCAGCGCCTGGCCGGCGGACTGTCCTCCGGCGGTCAGGCTGTCCATGGTCGACTGCGCCCCGTTGAGCACGCCGGACAGCTCTGCGTGGTTGCGCTGGGCCCCGTTCTCCCAGAGCGTGGTGACCAGCGAGGTGGCGAACGCGCCGGAGATGGTGCGGATGAAGTTGAACAGGCCGGCGGCCGAGGCCGTCTCCTCCGGATCGACGCTGCCCAGGGCCACCAGGTTGATGGGCATGAAGAACATCGGCATGCCCGCGCCGGCCAGCAGCAGCCAGTGGGCGATCTGCCAGTAGGTCATGTCGTCGGTTGCGAAGGAGCGGGCGAAGGTGATCAGGGTCAGCCAGCTCACCCCCAGGAAAATCAGCCGCCGCGGATCGCCCCGGCCGGCGAGCTGGGAGGCGATGGGGGCGCTGACCACCGCCAGCACCCCGAACATGCCGGTGACGTAGCCCGCCCAGGTGGCCGTGTAGCCCATGTTGGTCTGCAGCCAGAGCGGAGTGAGCACATTGGTGGCGAAGAACGCGCCATAGACCAGCGACAGGATCACCGTGGCGGTGGCGAAGCCGGGATGGCGGAAGACCCGCAGGTTCACCACCGGCTCGGCCTCGGTCAGCTCCCAGATCAGGAAAGCCGCGAAGCCGACCAGGGCGACGAGGCCCAGCACCACGATCATGCCGCTCTCGAACCAGTCGTGCTCCTTGCCCAGGTCGAGCATGAGCTGCAGCGCGCCGACCCACAGGACCAGCAGGCCAAGGCCGACTCCGTCGACCCGCGCCTTGCGCACGGGGGTCTCGTAGGCCTTAAGCGCCCGCCAGACCACCGGCGCCACGATCAGGGCGATGGGCACGTTGACCCAGAAGATCGAGGGCCAGCCGAAGTTGTCGCAGAGCGTGCCGCCCAGGACCGGGCCGGCGATCGGCGCCACCAGGGTGGTGACGCCCCAAAGACCCATGGCCGCCCCCCGCTTGTCCGGCGGGAAGATGGTCATCATCAGCGTCTGGGAGAGCGGCATCAGCGGGCCGCCGCAGATGCCCTGCAGCACGCGGAAGAAGACCAGCACGCCAAGGCTCGGCGCCAGGCCGCAGAGGAAGGAACAGACCGCGAAGCCGATGATCGCCGTGACGAAGGTGCGCACCGCGCCGAACCGGCCGGCCAGCCAGCCGGTCAGGGGCACGGTGATCGCCTCGGCCACCGCGTAGGAGGTGATGATCCAGGTGCCCTGGCTGGAGGAGGCGCCGAGGCCTCCAGAGATGTTCGGCACGCTGACGTTGGCGATCGTCATGTCGAGGATCGCCAGGAAGTTCGAGGCGGCCAGCAGCATGGCCGCGCCCCAGAGCGCGCCGCCGCTGAGGTATTTCGGCTGGGCGGACGGGGCCGCCGCAGCCGCAGAATCTACGGAGGACATGTGGGAGCGTCCTTGAGCGGCCTCAGCCGACGTCGATGGTGGCCTTCATGCTGAGGCCCACGCGGAGCGGATTGGCCTTCAGCTCGGCCGGATCCAGGGCGATGCGCACGGGGACGCGCTGGACCACCTTGATCCAGTTGCCGGTGGCGTTCTGGGCCGGGATCAGGGAGAAGGCCGCGCCGGTGCCGCCGGCCAGGCCGACGACCTTGCCGTGGTACTTGACGGAGTCGCCGTAGAGGTCGGCCTCCAGCTCCACAGGCTGGCCGATCCGCACCTTGCGAAGCTGCACTTCCTTGAAGTTGGCGTTCACATAGGCGCTCTGGACCGGGACCACCGCCATCAGCGGCGAGCCGACCTGAACCCGCTGGCCGACCTGGGCGACGTTGTTGGCCACCACGCCGTCGATCGGTGCGCGGATCACCGTGCGCTCCAGATCCAGGCGGGCCTGCTGCACGCGGGCGCGGGCCTGGGCGACCTCGGGATTGGCGTCGACGCCGCCGCCGTCGATGAGGGCGGCGTTGACGTCCCGCGAGCCCTCGGCGGCCTTCACCTGGGCCTGGGCCGAAGCCAGGGCCGCCTGGGCCGCCTGCAGCCCCGTCTGTGCGCTGGTCAGCTCCTCGCCGGAGACGGCGCCGGACTGGGCCAGGGCCTGGCGGCGCGCGTACTCGGCGCGGGCGCGCTCCAGGGCGCTGCGGGCGCTGGCGACCTCGGCGGCGCGGGCGGCCACCTGAGACTTCAGCGCCTCGTCATTGGCGTAGTAGCCGCGGACCCGGCGCTCGGCCTGGGCGAGGGCGGCCTCGGCCTCGGCCAGGGCCAGGCGGGCGTCGGAATCGTCGAGCACCACCAGCACGTCGCCGGCCTTGACCTGGCTCGTGTCCATCACCGGCACCCGGACGATGGCGGCGGAGACCAGTGGGGTGATCTGGGCGCTGGAGGCCTGGACATAGGCGTTGTCGGTGCTGACGTGGCGCGAGCCGACCAGGGCCCACCAGGCGCCGTAGGCGACGGCGCCGACGGCGACCGCTCCGCCGAGCATCAGGAACAGGCGCCGGCGGGACGGCGCGCGGCGGCGGGAAGGGGCGGGGGCGCCGCCCGCCGAGCCTGCGGCCTGGGCGGCCGCAGGCTCGGGGTGCTGGGACTCGGCGGCCGGGCGCGCGGGTTCTTCGGTGTCGAACATGGGGAGATGTCCTTGGAAACAAACAGGAGTCAGGCTGCGGCGAAGCCGCCGCCCAGGGCCCGTGCGAGGGCCACGTCGAGGGAGAAGGCGCGGGTTTCCAGATCGGCCACCGCGCGCCGGTTGGCGATGAGAGCGTCCTCGGCGGTCAGCACGTCGAGGTAGGTGGCAAGGCCCCCCTTGTAGCGGGCCAGGGCGACGTCGTAGGCGCGCTGGGCGCTGTCCAGGGCCGCACGGCTTTCGGACAGGCGGGTCTCAAGCGCCTTGGCGCTGACCGCCACGTCGGCCACGTCCTGCAGGGCCTGGACGATGGTTCCCTGGTAGGCCGCCACCGCCGCGTCGTAGTCGGCGTCCGCGCCCCGATAGGCGGCCCGCAGCCGCCCGCCCTCGAAGATCGGGAGGCTGAGGGCGGGGCCGACGGCGCCGATCACCGAGCCGCCCTTGGTGAAGAGGTCGAGCCCCAGCGACTGGCGGCCCAGATAGGCGGCGAGTTGGACGTCCGGATAGAAGTCGGCCTTGGCCGCCTTGACCCGCTGGGCCGCGGCCTCCGCGCGGAGACGGGCGGCGGTCACGTCCGGCCGGCGGCCGAGCAGGTTGGCGCGCAGGTCGTCGGGCAGGCCGAAGGCCTTGAGCGTCGCCGCCGGCGGGCGCTGGATGGCCAGGCCCCGATCGGGCCCGGCGCCCATCAGGGCGGCGATCCGGTTGCGGGTGAGGTCGATGGACTCGGCGATCGCGGCGGCCTCGGCCCGGGCGCTGGCGGCGCCGGCCTGCGCCTGGGCGACCGCGCCCTGGTTCTCGAGCCCGTTCTGCGCGCGTTCGGCGATCAGGCCGGCGCTGGCCTCGCGAATGCGCCGGGCGTCCAGGGCGGCGTCCTGATCGGCGTAGAGCTGGGCGAGGTCGGCGTAGGCGCCGGCCACCGCCGTGGACAGGGTCAGGCGGGCGGCGGCCTGGTCGGCCCGGGCCGCGTCGGCTTCGCCGAGGGCGGCGGCGAGCGAGGCGCGGTTCTTGCCGAAGAAGTCGAACTCATAGGCGAAATCGACGGTGGCGCGGGTGCTGTCCTTGTAGCCGTGCGGCACGAAGGCGGCGGGGAAGCCGTTGTTGTAACTCTGCTTCATCGACTGCACCTGGCCGTTCAGGGTCAGGCTCGGCAGCAGGGCGGCGCGGGCCTGGCCCGCCAGGGCCTCGGCCTTGCGCACCCGGGCCTCGGCCGAGGCCAGATCCGGCGAGCCGGCCAGCGCCTCGCCGATCAGGGCGTCGAGCTGGGGATCGCCATAGGCGCGCCACCAGGCGTCCGCCGGCCAGTCGGCGTCAGCCGCCGAGAAGCTCCGGGACGCGGCCAGGCTTTCCGGCGCAGGCAGCGCAGCGCCCTGCGGCAGATCGGGGACCGTGGCGCAGCCGGAGAGCAGCGCCGCAGCAGCAGCCATCGCCGCGCTGCGGCGCAAGGGGAGGAGGATTGGGCTCATCGACAAGACTCGACGACAAAAAGTTGAACCGTACCGTACGGTTCTGAATCTCTTGACGCAGGGGCGCCCTTGTGTCAACTAAAAACCGTACGGTACGGTTCAATTGATGATACAGGCTCCAGCACAGACCATTTCACAAGCCATTCGCGACCAGCGGCGGGACCGCATAATCCAGGTTGCGAAATCGGTGTTCTTCGAGGAGGGCTACGCGGCCGCCTCGATGTCGATGATCGCCCAGCGGCTGGGCGGCTCGAAGGCCACGCTCTACGCCTACTTCAAGAGCAAGGAAGACCTGTTCCGCGCGATCGTCTCCGACCAGTGCTGCCAAGTGCAGGACGCGATCGACGCGCAGGTCGACGACACCGACGTGCGCCGCGCCCTCACCAACCTCGGCGTGAAGCTGATGGACATGCTGCTCGACGATTCCAGCGTCCGCATGCTGCAGCTGCTGGTCGAGGAGGGGCCGCGGTCGCCGGGCCTGGCGCGGCTCTTCATGGAGGCCGGACCCCAGCAGGGCGAACAGCGGCTGACAGAATTCTTCGCCCGGGCCAAGGCGCAGGGGCAGCTCGACATCCCCGACGCGAACATCGCCGCGCGCCAGTTCTCGGCCCTTGTGAAGGGAAACCTGCACTTCAAGCGCACCCTTGGGCTGATCGAACAGCCCACGCCCGAGCGGATCCGCCAGGAGGTGGACGAGGCCGTGGAGATGTTCATGCGCGCCTACGGCGTCAAGGCCGCCAACGACTGAATCCCCGCCGCCACGGGCGGCGCGGCCAGAAACCTGTTCCCTTCGGCGCGGGCTTTGCGCCAGTCTGTCGGCCAAGAACGACAGGGGGAGCGGGCATGGCGGAGGGTGCGGCGCACGGGGAGGGGGCGGAGCATCTGGTCGACCGGCGCGACCGGCTGGTGATCGGGGCCTCGTCGGTCGGCACGGTCTTCGAGTGGTACGACTTCTACCTCTACGGCTCGCTCGCTGGATTCATCACCCAGCACTTCTTCTCCGGGGTGAACGAGACCACCGGCTACATCTTCGCCCTCCTGGCCTTCGCCGCGGGCTTTGCGGTGCGACCGTTCGGGGCCCTGGTGTTCGGCCGGCTGGGCGACCTTTGGGGCCGCAAGAACACCTTCCTGGTGACCATGCTGCTGATGGGGCTGTCGACCTTCGTGGTCGGGCTCCTGCCGTCCTACGCCCAGATCGGCGTGGCCGCGCCGATCATCCTGGTGGTCATGCGCCTGGTGCAGGGGCTGGCGCTGGGGGGCGAATACGGCGGAGCGGCGACCTATGTGGCCGAGCACGCCCCCCACGGGAAACGCGGCTTCTACACGAGCTGGATCCAGACGACCGCCACCCTCGGCCTGTTCCTGAGCCTGATCGTCATCCTGGCCGCCCGCACGACCATGGGCGAAGAGGCGTTCAGGGCCTGGGGCTGGCGTATCCCGTTCCTGGTCTCGATCCTGCTGCTGATCGCTTCGCTGTGGATCCGGCTGCAGCTCAACGAGAGCCCGGCCTTCCAGCGCATGGTCGCCGAGGGCAAGGCCTCCAAGCGGCCGCTGGCCGATTCCTTCGCCCGCTGGAGCAACCTGAAGCTGGTGCTGCTGGCGCTGGTGGGGCTCACCGCCGGCCAGGCGGTGGTCTGGTACACGGGCCAGTTCTACGCCCTGTTCTTCCTGGAGAAGACGCTGAAGGTGGACGGGGCCCTGGCCAACATCCTGATCGCGGCGAGCCTGCTGATCGGCACGCCGTTCTTCGTGGTGTTCGGCTGGCTGTCCGACCGCATCGGGCGCAAGCCGATCATAATGGCCGGCTGCCTGATCGCCGCCCTGGCCTATTTCCCGCTGTTCAAGACGCTGACCGTGGCGGTGAACCCGCAGCTTGCGGCGGCCGCACGCAATGCGCCGGTGACGGTGATCGCCGATCCCGAGGACTGCGCCTTCCAGTTCGACCCGATCGGCAAGACCGTGTTCAACACCTCCTGCGACCTGGCCAAAGCCTATCTGGCCAAGGCCGGCGTGCCCTATGAGACGCGGGCGGCGGCGGCCGGCGCGGTGGCGGAGATCCACATCGGGGAGCGGGCGGTGCAGTCGTTCCGCGGAGAGGCGCTGGACAAGCCGAGCTTCGCCGCGGCGGCCAAGGCCTGGGAGCGCGAGGTGGGCGCGGCCCTGAAGGCGGCGGGCTATCCGTCCGCGGCCGATCCGGCCAGGGTGAACTATCCCCTGGCGATCGCCGTGCTGACGGCGCTGGTGATCCTGGTGACCATGGTCTACGGCCCGATCGCGGCGATGCTGGTGGAGCTCTTCCCCACCAACATCCGCTACACCTCGATGAGCCTGCCCTACCACATCGGCAACGGCTGGTTCGGCGGCTTTCTGCCCACCACCGCCTTCGCCATGGTGGCGGCCACGGGCAACATCTATTTCGGCCTGTGGTACCCGGTGACGATCGCGGCGGTGACCGCCGTGGTCGGCCTGCTGTTCCTGCGCGAGACCAAGGACGTGGACATCCACGCCTGACGCGGCTTCGGCGCGGGGCTTCAGGCGCGGGGGCTCAGGCGCTGAACATCCGCCCGCGCCAGGCCGCAGCCAGGGCGGCCGCGCCCGCGGCCGCGACGACGGGCGCCATGGCGGCCGCCACCCCGCCGGCGCCGAAACCCAGGGCCAGGAGCTCGCCGGCGAGGATCGGGCCGGTGATCGAGCCGAAGCGGCCGACGCCCACGGCCGCGCCGGCGCCCAGCCCGCGCACGGCCGGTGGATAGAACATCGGGGCGACGCCATAGAGGCTGAACTGCGCGCCCATCAGGCAGAAGCCGGCCGCCGCGGCGCAGGCGAGGATCGGCCCAAGCTCGCCGGCGACGGCCAGGCCGAGGATCGCAGCGAGCAGGCCGGCGTAGGCCAGGGCGAAGGCGAGCTTCGCCCCCTGGCGGTCGACCATCGCGCCGACGGCCAGGGTGCCTGCGACCCCGGCGAGGTTGAAGGCGAGGGCGGCCTGAGCGCCGGCGCCTGCGCCGAGCCCGCGGGACGTCACCAGGGTCGGCAGCCAGTTGAGCAGCAGGTAGAGCACCACCAGGGTCAGGCCGAAGGCGGCCCACAGGAGCAGGGTCGTGGCCGTGCGCCCCTCGGCGAACAGGGCGCCGGGGCCAGCGGCGGGGCCCGACCGGGCGGCGCGGGTCTGCGGCAGGCGAAGCAGGAGGGGAACCAGCGCCAGCGGCGCCAGGCCCCCGGCCAGGAAGATGGCCCGCCAGCCCAGGTGCTCGAAGGCGAAGGCGGCGAAGACGGCGCTGAGCGCCCCGCCCACCGGCATCCCGCAGAACATCGCCGCTACGGTGGCCGTGCGCCGTTCCGGCGGGCTGAGGTCGATGGCGATGGCGACCAGGGTGGGCATGGCCATGCCGAGGCCAAGGCCGGTGGCGAGCCGCGCGCCGAGCAGGCTCGTAAAGTCCGGCGCCACCATCGTCGCCAGGGTGAACAGGCCGAAGATTGCCACCGCCGCGGCCAGCACCAGGCGCCGCCCGACCCGATCGACCAGCCAGCCGCCCAGGAAGGCGCCCGCCATCAGGCCGGCCATGCCGCCGCCGAAGGCGAATCCGGCCTGCGAAGCGCTCAGGCCCAGGGCGGGAATCAGCTTGGGCGCGGCGACGCCGACGGCCTGGATGTCGTAGCCTTCCAGCAGCGCCACGGCGAAGCACAGCGCCACCACGCCGGCCCGGCCCGCGGGCCGGGGCGCGGCCTGTTCAACGGTCATGGACGGATCCCCCTCTCGGCGCGAGCCTAGCGGCGCGCCGTGCGGGAGGCCAGGAGCCTGATCCGATCAGGCTGAATCACGCCGACCTGCATCGCCAGGCTCAATCTCCTTGAGTTGGAACGTAGTCTTTTCGCCGAACCGGTGTCCGCTTCGGCGGATTGCGATTTAGCGCGCAGGCGCGGCCTGCGCCTCCTGCGCCAGGGCTTCGCGCGCCTCGGCGGCGATCTGAAGCGAGCGCAGGCGCGCGGCGTGGTCGAAGATCTGGGCGGTGACGATCAGCTCGTCGGCGCCGGTGCGGGCGATGAAGGCGGCCATCTCGGTCTTGACCGTCTGGGGCGAACCCACGGCCGAGCACGACTGCATGTGGGCGATCATCTCCCGCTCGGGCGGCGACAGGCGCGCCTCGAAATCGGGATCGGGCGGGGGAAGGGGCGAGGGTCGCCCGGCGCGCAGATTGACGATCGCCTGCAGGACCGAGCTGCGCAGCAGCCGCGCCTCCTGGTCGGTGTCGGCGGCGATCACGTTGTAGCCGAGCATCACATACGGCTCGGCCAGGCGTTCGGAGGGCGTGAAGCGGTCGCGATAGATGCGGATGGCCGGCTCCATCTGCGCCGGCGCGAAGTGCGAGGCGAAAGCGAAGGGCAGGCCCAGGGCGGCGGCGAGCTGGGCGCCGAAGAGGCTGGAGCCCAGGATCCAGATCGGCACGTCGAGGCCGGCGCCCGGCACGGCGCGGATGGCCTGGCCCGGCTGCTCCGGCTCGAAGAAGCCCATCAGCTCGATCACGTCCTGGGGGAAGCGGTCGACGTCGGAGGCCAGGTGGCGGCGCAGGGCGTGGGCGGTGAGCTGGTCCGTGCCCGGCGCGCGGCCCAGGCCCAGGTCGATGCGCCCGGGGAACAGCGAGGCCAGGGTGCCGAACTGTTCGGCGATCACCATGGGCGCGTGGTTGGGCAGCATGATCCCGCCGGCGCCGACCCGGATGGTGGTGGTGCCGGCGGCCACGTGGCCGATCACTACGGCGGTGGCGGCGCTGGCGACCCCCGGCATGTTGTGATGCTCGGCCAGCCAGAAGCGCTTGAAGCCCCAGCGCTCGGCGTGACGGGCGAGGTCCAGGGTGTTGCGGAACGACTGGGCCGCATCGCTTCCCTGAAGGATCGGGGACAGGTCGAGGACGGAAAAGGGGATCATCCGGCGCATATGGGAAGCGTTCGCCTCCATGTCACCGCTCAAGCTTGGCGAAATAAATTTACGCGGTATAGCTATGCCGCGAACGCGGTCGCCTCGGCCGCGAAACGGGAGACGCGCGCCATGAACCCCAAGGCCGAATTCGACATCATCGTCTATGGCGCGAGCGGCTTCACCGGCCGGCTGGTGGCCGAGTACCTGGCCAAGGCCTATGGCGTGGGCGGGGCGGTGAAATGGGCGATGGCCGGCCGCAGCGCCGAGAAGCTGGCGGCGGTGCGCGACGAGATCGGCGCGCCGAAGGAGACGCCTCTGGTGGTCGCCGACGCCGACGATCCGGCCTCGCTGAAGGCCATGGCCGAGCGCACCAAGGCGGTGCTGACGACGGTGGGGCCCTACCAGCTCTATGGCGAGGGCCTAGTGGCGGCCTGCGTCGCGGCGGGGACCGACTACCTGGATCTGTGCGGCGAGCCGGCCTGGATGCGCCAGATGATCGACGCCTACGGCGCCAAGGCCAAGGAGACCGGCGCGCGCATCGTCTTCTCCTGCGGCTTCGATTCGATTCCGTTCGAGCTCGGCGTGTTCTTCCTGCAGGAGACCGCCAAGGCCAGGCTCGGCGCCCCCGTGCCGCGGGCCAAGGGCCGCGTGCGCAAGATGCAGGGCGGCTTTTCCGGCGGCACGGCCGCGAGCCTGAAGGCGACGATGGCCGCGGCGGCCAAGGACCCGGGCGTGGTGGCGCTCCTGATGAACCCCTTCGCCCTGACGCCGGGCTTCGAGGGACCGGCCCAGCCGCCGGGCATGACGCCGGAACTGGACGCCGACCTCGGCGTCTGGACCGCCCCGTTCGTGATGGCGCCGATCAACACCCGCAACGTGCACCGGGCCAACGCGCTGCTCGGCCACGCCTGGGGCAAGGACTTCGTCTACGACGAGATGATGCTCACCGGCCCCGGCGAGCAGGGCGAGGCCATGGCCAAGGCGGTGGCCCAGATGGGCTCCTCGATGCTGGGCGGCGAGAACGCGCCCAAGCCCGGAGAAGGGCCCAGCAAGGAAGAACGCGAGGCCGGGTTCTATGACGTGCTGTTCGTCGGGATCGCCCCGGATGGACGCCAGGTGAAGGTTTCGGTGAGCGGCGACAAGGACCCCGGCTACGGCTCCACCTCCAAGATGATCGCCGAGGCGGCCGTCTGCCTGGTGAAGGACGCCGCCGAGGTTCCCGGCGGCATCTGGACCCCGGGCGCGGCCATGGGGAACAAGCTGATCGCGCGGCTGACCGGCAAGGCGGGCCTGAAGTTCGAGGTGGAGGCGGGGTAGGTCCTCCTCGGCGAGAGGCGCCCCTAGCCCTCCTGCGGAGGGTCGGTCCGGGCGGAACCGGGTTCAGGGCTGAAGCGCATGGCCACGTCGCAACGCGCGTAGCGTGAGCCGAAGAGGCGCATCACCTCGGCGTCGTGGGCGAAGCCCAGCTTTTCGTAGAGGTGGATGGCGGCGGCGCACTTGGTGTTGGTCAGCAGATAGAGGCTGTCGGCCGCGCCCATCGCCCGCGCGCGCTCGATCGCCTTGGCCAGGAGAAATTCGCCGACCTTTCGTCCCCGCGCGGACTTCAGCACGCCCATCTTCGTCAGCTCGTACCATCCGCCTTCCGCTTTCAGGATCGCGCATGCGCCGACCACGCCAAGATCCGGCGTCTCGGCGAAGAGGATGGCGCCGCCTTTGTCGACGATCCGCTCCCGGGGATTGGACAAGAGGTCGATGTCGTTGGCCTCCAGCGTGAACATCTCCTCGATCCACTCGGCGTTGATCCGGTAGAAGGGCTCGGCGAGGTCGTCCGAGAAGTCGCGGACAATCAGGTCGGGCGCCAGGATCCTGTCCGCCAGGGAGCGGCGGTCCAACTCCGCCTCGACGGCGGCGATGGCCGCCATCAGTTCGCGG
Source organism: Phenylobacterium sp. (assembly GCF_046291545.1). Lineage (GTDB taxonomy): Bacteria > Pseudomonadota > Alphaproteobacteria > Caulobacterales > Caulobacteraceae > Phenylobacterium. The sequence continues at coordinate 18,174 of NZ_JBKBSM010000014.1, read as the reverse complement.
TGACGGCCGCCACAGAGTGAGATCGCGGCGGCCTCGACCCTGGGCCAGAGCTCCCGTTCGAGGCGGTCCATGAGGGCTTCGCCCGCCGGCGTGAGCGACAGCATCTTCTGCCGCTGGTCGCGGCCTTCCCGGCTGACCTCGACAAGGCCCTGGTCAATGAGCGCCTGAACGGCGCGGGTGGCGGTCGGCTGGCTCATGCGCAGGTGCTGGGCGATCGCGCCCACGGTCCGCGGGCCTTCGCGGCGCAGGGTCGCCAGGAACGGCTGCTGCCCCGGCTGGACCGGGGCGTCGATCGCCTGGAGGACCGCCGCCGCGTCGGTCTGCAGGCGGTCGCCCAAGCGCTTCAGCCGGCTTCCCAGGAACGTCACGCCCAGTTCGGAAAGGGTGTCTGTGACCATCGGCTCAGCCCTCCAATCTGCATAGCTATCTATATAGCTAGCTATGTAAATGCGTCAATCGCCGAGCGACCCCGCGCCAGGCGGCTGCTCCGAGGGCCTGGAGCGTCCTAAGCCGCCCTGAATCGCACCGGCATGGTCCTCGGCCCGGAGATGAAGTTGGACGTGAGCCATTGCGGCTCGCCCGCCAGGGCGAAATCGTCCATTCGGATCAGGACCTCGCGCAGCATGGCGTCGATCTCGATGCGGGCGATGTGCTGGCCGAGGCACCCGTGCGGGCCGGTGCCAAAGGCGATGTGCGGATTGTCCTGGCGCGACAGGTCCAGGCGATCGGCGTGGTCGAACCTCGCCGGATCGCGGTTGGCCGAGCCGAAGTACATGATGACCTTGTCGCCCTTGGCGATGCGCGCGCCGTTCAGCTCGACGTCGCGGGTGGCGGTGCGGCGCATGTAGATCACCGGGCTCGCCCAGCGCAGCAATTCCTCGCGGGCGGCGGGCAGACGTGCGTCGAGGTCGGCCTTCAGCCAGGCGAGCTGATCGGGATGGTCCAGCAGGGCGAGCATGCCGGCGGAGAGCAGATTGCGGGTGGTGTCGCCGCCGGCGTCGACCAGCAGCAGGAAGAACAGCAGGAACTCCATGTCGTCGAGGCGCTTGCCGTCGACCTCGGCGGCGAGCAGGCGGCTGGCGAGGTCGTCAGCGGGCCTGGCGCGCTTCTCGGCGATCACCCTGGAGCCGTACTCGAACATCTTCATCACGGCCATCGTCCCCGCCCCGGGCGGCAGGGCCTCGGGCGCGGTGTGGATGGTCTCGGTCAGCTTGTAGAGCTCGCGCCCGTCCTCAAGGGGCAGGCCCATGAGCTCGGCGATGACATAGGAGGGCATCTCTCCGGCGACCTCGGCGACGAAGTCGCACTCGCCGCGGGCGGCCACCGCATCGACGATCCGGCGGGCGAGCTCGGCGATGCGCTCGCCGCGCAGGGCCGAGGCCGGCTGGGTGAACTCGCCGCGGATCAGCTTGCGGTAGGCGGTGTGCCCGGGCGGATCCATCATCAGCATCATCTTGTGCTCGCCGAAGGCCTGGGCCTGCTCGGCCGGCGGGTCGGTCATCATGACGGTGGGCTCGGAGGAGAAGGTCTGGAAGTCGCGGTCCACGGCCCAGACGTCCTCGTAGCGCGTGACCGCCCAGAAGCCGGGGCCGTCGGGCTCGGCGTGCCAATGGACGGGCGCATTGGTCCGCAGCCAGGCGTATTGGTCGTGCGGCTGGCCGGCGGCGAAGCTCGCCGGGCTGACGAGGTCGATTTTCATGTCCTGGGTCTCCCTGCCGGCACTCTCGGGGGCGCGCCGGCATGGTTCAAGCTCTCGCGACGTGAACCGCGGGCGGTCAGCGGCGGCCAAGAAAGCGGCGCCGGAACCCTGCGGCCGGGGTCCGGCGGCGATTGGCCTCGCGCGGGGCGGAGCGGCTGCGCAACATCCGCCGCAGTCGAAGCGGGGAGAGCGGTATGTCAGGCGAGATCGTGAGGCTGGAAGCGCGGCGCAGGTTCCTGCGCGGTTCGGCGGCCGCCGGAGGACTCGGGCTCCTGGGCCTGGGCGGCTGCGCCGCCGCGCGCCCAGGGACGGCGCTGGCTGGCCTTGCGTCGATGGACGCCGTGCCGCCGTTGGCGCCGGTGCGGGCCCACGCCGACCGCATCATGAAGATCACCGTATGCCTGCGCCCGTTCCGCGCGCAGGGCCCGCGGCTGGACGTGGAGCAGGTGGGCGACAAGACGGTCGTGCACAACTACGGCCACGGCGGCAGCGGCTGGTCGCTGTCGTGGGGCTCGTCGAGCATCGCGGTGAAGAAGGCCCTGGCGGCGGGCGAGCGGGAGGTCGGGGTGATCGGCTGCGGGGCGCTCGGCCTGACCTCGGCCCTGCTGCTGCAGCAGGCGGGGGTGAAGACCACCATCTACGCCAAGGAGCTGATCCCGCAGACCCGCTCGGCGCGGGCGACCGGCACCTGGTCGCCGGATTCGCGCATCGCGCTCGCCAAGGCGGCGGGCCCCGAGTTTCCGGCGCTGTGGGAGGAGATGTGCCGCACCTCCTTCGCCGCCTACCAGACCTATCTGGGCCTGCCAGGCGACCCGGTGGTCTGGAGCGACCGCTACACCGTCTCCGATCTCTCGCCGCAGGAGATGCGGGCCCGGCGGCAGGAGCACGATCCGATCGGCTTCGCCAGCTATCAGGAGCGGGTGCGGGACCTGACGCCGCGCTCGCAGCTGCTGGCGGCCGGGACCCATCCGTTCGCCGCTCCCTATGTCCAGCGCAACACCTCGCTGCAGTTCAACGTCGCCGCCCTCGGCCGCCGGCTGATGAACGACTTCCTCTTGGCCGGCGGGCGCATCGAGACGCGGGAGTTCCACGCGCCCGCCGACCTGGCGGCCCTGAAGGAGAAGACCCTCGTCAACTGCACCGGCTATGGCGCGCGGGCGCTCTGGAAGGACGAGAGCATCACCCCGGTGCGCGGTCAGATCGCCTGGCTGATCCCGCAGGCGGAGGTGAACTACGGGGTCTTCTACAAGAACGTGACCATGCTTTCGCGCAGCGACGGCGTCATCATCCAGGACACCGGGCCGGACGAGGGCGCCGGCTACGGCGACGCGAACGAGACGCCGGACCGGGCGTCGGCGGAGGCGGCTGTGGCGACGATCGCGGAGCTGTATTCGCGGAGCCGGTGAGCGGGTTCGCGACCTATCCGAACATCGTTCAAAGACTGGCCGGCGTTCGGCGAACTCAAGTATAGATTACGACTCTGAACGTCTTTGAGGCGCTACGTGCAGATTTCGCGCGCAGCCTGACGTTACATTGCGCCAGGCTGATTTTGAGTTTCCTTGCCGGACGTGATTGTGTGTCTCGTTCCGGCCGCTGGGGAATCGCGGCGTTGTTCAGAGTAGGTGGGGTGATGGATCGCAAAATCGGCGGATGGGCCGCGGGCATGGCTTTGGCGCTGGCCCTGGCGGGCGCGGCGCAGGCGCAGGGCCCCGTCGTGGCGATCATGGGCGCGACGGTGTTCGACGGCACCGGCGACGAGCCGCACGTGGCCAATGTGGTGATCCGCGACGGCCGCATCGCCGAGGTGGGGCCGAAGGTCAAGGCGCCGAAGGGGGCCAAGGTGATCCAGGCCAAGGGGCTGGCGCTGACGCCAGGCTTCTTCGACCTGCACACCCACTGGACGCCGGGCGGCGAGCCGAACCTGACCCCGGCGATCGCCAGCGCCTATGTGCGCGCCGGCGTGACCACGGTCGACGACTTCCACGAACAGCCGGAGAGCTTCGAGCCGCGGCGGCGCTGGGTGGCGGGCCTGGCCTCGCCGCACGTGAACTTCACGGCGCGGATGTCGACGCCGGGCGGCCACGGCGCCGACTGGGCCGACGAGAACACCACGCGCTGGGTCAACACGCCCCAGGCCGCCCGCACCGAGGTGCAGGGCCTGCTCCCCTACAAGCCCGACCTGATCAAGGCTTTCGCCGACGGCTGGCGCTACGGGGTGGCCTCGGACAACACCAGCATGAACCTGGAGACCCTGTCGGCCCTGGTGGACGAGGCGCACAAGCACGGGCTGAAGGTGCTGACCCACACGGTGACGGTGGACCGCGGCAAGATCGCCGCCCGGGCCAAGGTGGACGTGATCGCCCACAGCCTGCAGGACCGTGAGGTCGACCAGGAGACGATCGAGCTGATGAAGGCGGGCGGCACGGCCTATGCGCCGACCCTGGCCGTCTACGAGCCCGGCAAGGACGGCCGCGCCCTGCAGCCGGACAACCCGATCCACCAGCAGTCCATCCGCAAGTTCGGCTACGCCCTGCACAACGTCAAAGCGCTGCACGACGCCGGCGTGCTGGTGGCGCTGGGCACCGACGCGGGGATGCCGGGCACGCCGCACGGGGTGTCGACGCTGCACGAGATGGAGCTTCTGGTGAAGGCCGGGCTGTCGCCCAAGGCCGCGCTGATGGCCGGCACCGCCAACAGCGCCCGGGCCATCGGCGTGATCGAGGATCGAGGCACCATCGAGCCGGGCAAGCGCGCCGACCTGGTGCTGATCAAGGGCGAACCGTGGGTGAACATCTCCGACGTGCGCAACACCCATGAGGTGTTCATCGACGGCAAGCTGGTGTTCGGTCCGGGGGTGAGCCTGCCGGCGGCCAACAGCGCCGTCGCCATGCCGGCGATCCCTGCGAAGGCCAAGATCGACGACTTCGAAGCGGCGCGCTCCAGCCTGGACACCCTGCGGCTGGACAACATGGACGGCGGCCTCGACCGCTCGGTGCAGATCAGCCAGACCATCGCGCGCGACGGCGGCGAGGGGCGCATCCTGAGCCTGTCCGCCCGGATGGCCGAAAAGGACGACACCCACGCCGGCGTGATCATCCCCCTGAGCCGCGGCTCGGTGGAGCCGGTGGACGCCAGCGCCTTCAAGGGCGTGCGCTTCGAGGTGCGCGGCGACGGCGGCGCCTATGAGTTCGATGTGAACACGGTCGGCGGCGGCTGGACCCAGGAGATCACCGCAGGCCCCGAATGGAAGACGATCGAGGTTCCGTTCTCGGCGCTGAAGCCGGGCGAGGGCCGTGGCGGCGCCAAGGGCCCGTGGACGGCCAAGGACCTGCAGCAGGTGGAGTTCGGCGGGACCCGCGGTCCCGGCGAGACCCTGTGGCTCGAGGTGGACAACGTCAGCTTCTACTAGGGGCGGTCGAGGTTCGAAGACATGCGACGCCACCCTGGCGCGGCCGGGTGGCGCACCAGCGGCCGCGGCCTTCGCCGGGCGGGCCGCAAACAGATGAAAGGCGGGGAACGAACGTGTTGAAATCGCTCAGGAGCGCCGGACTGGCGCTGATGCTGGCGACCGCCGCGATGGCGGCGCCGGCGGCGCAGGCCGAGGTGAAGGGGATCACCTCGCCGAAGGAGGCCTTCGGCCACGACATCGGCGAGGACTACTTCCTGGCCGACTACACCCAGGCCGAGGCCTATCTGAAGACCCTGGCCCAGCAGTCCGACCGCATGAAGCTGGTGGACATCGGCGAGACCGAGGAGGGCCGGCGCGAGTACGTGGCCATCGTCTCCTCGCCGGCGAACCTCGCCAGGCTCGAGCGCTACAAGGAGATCTCCCGCAAGCTGGCCAAGGCCAAGGGCGTCGGCGAGGACGAAGCCAAGGCCCTGGCCGCGGAAGGCAAGGCCGTGGTCTGGATCGACGGCGGCCTGCACGCCACCGAGACCGTGCCGCCCCAGGCGCTGCTGGCGGCCCTGCACGAGATGCTGACCCGGGACGACGCCGAGACGCTGCGCATCCTGGACGACGTGATCATCCTGTTCGCCGAGGTCAATCCCGACGGCATGGGGCTGGTCAGCGACTGGTACATGCGCAACGAGGACCCGCTGAAGCGCGAGTACGACCACCTGCCGCGGCTGTACCAGAAGTACATCGGCCACGATAACAATCGCGACTACTACATGTCGGCGATGAAGGAGACCACGAACGTCAACCGGATGTTCTTCCGCGAGTGGTTTCCGCAGATCATCTACAACCACCACCAGACCGGGCCTGCCGGGACCGTGGTGTTCATGCCGCCCTTCCGCGACCCCTTCAACTACAACTACGACCCGCTGGTGATGAGCTCGCTGGCCGAGGTTGGCGCGGCCATGCACAGCCGCCTGATCGCCGAGGGCAAGCCCGGCTCGACCATGCGCAGCGGGGCGACCTACTCCACCTGGAACAACGGGATGGAGCGCTCGATCACCTATTTCCACAACGCGGTCGGGCTGCTCACCGAGATCATCGGCCACCCGACGCCGATGCAGATCCCGCTGGTTCCGAAGAACCAGCTGCCGCGCAACGACCTGCCCGCGCCGGTCGCGCCGCAGACGTGGAAGTTCCGCCAGTCGATCGACTATTCGCTGTCGATCAACCGCGCGGTCCTAGACTACGCCTCGCGCAACCGCGAGCGGCTGCTGTTCAACATCTGGCGGATGGGGACCAACTCCATCGAGCGGGGCGGCCGCGACTCCTGGACCATCACGCCCAAGCGCATCGAGGCGCTGGAGGCGGCGGCCAAGGGCAAGCCGCTGGTGGGCTCGGGCCGATTCATGGGCGTGGAGCCGGAGCTCTACGACAAGGTGCTGCGCGATCCGGCGCAGCGGGACGCCCGCGGCTACATCCTTCCGGCCGACCAGGCCGACCTGCCTACGGCGGTGAAGTTCCTCAACGCCCTGATCAAGACGGGCGTGGACGTGGAGCGGGCGACCAAGGCCTTCAAGGTCGGCGGCAAGACCTATCCGGCGGGCTCCTACGTGGTGAAGGCCGACCAGGCCTATCGCCCGCACGTCCTGGACATGTTCGAGCCGCAGGACCACCCGCACGACTTCGCCTATCCGGGCGGGCCGCCGATCCCGCCCTACGACTCCACCGGCTATACGCTGGCGCTGCAGATGGGCGTTGAGTTCGACCGCATCCTGGACGGCTTCGACGGGCCGTTCGAGCCGGTGGCCGAGGTGATGGCGCCGCCGCCGGGCAAGGTGATCGGCGCCGGCAAGGCCGGGTTCCTGGTCAGCCACGAGCTCAACGACAGCTTCGTGCTGTCCAACCGCCTGCTGAAGGCCGGGCAGGGCGTCTTTTGGGTCAAGCCGGCGGTGAGCGCGGCCGGACGCGACTTCGCGCCCGGCGCCCTGTGGATCCCGGCCACGGCCGAGAGCCGCGCGATCGTGGCGAAGGCGGCCAAGGAGCTGGGGGTGGACGCCTACGCCCTGGCCAAGGCGCCGGCCGGCGAGTCCATCAAGCTCAAGCCCGTGCGCGTGGGACTGGTCGACAAGTACGGCGGGGTGATGACCTCGGGCTGGACGCGCTGGCTGCTGGAGCAGTTCGAATTCGACTTCCAGGTCGTCTATCCGCAGCGCCTGGACGCCGGCGACCTGGGCCGGGACTTCGACGTCCTGGTGTTCACCGACAACGTGCTGGACGACGGACGCCCGCAGCCGAAGGCCGAGGACATCCCCGACGAGTTCCGCCCGTGGCTCGGCCTGATCACCGCCGACAAGACGCTTCCCCAGATCGCCGCGTTCGTGAAGGGCGGGGGCTCGGTGGTGGCGATAGGCTCGTCCACCGAGCTGGCCGGCGCCCTGGGCGCGCCGATGGCCGACGCCCTGACCGACGCCGCCGGCAAGCCGCTGGAGCGCACGGCCTTCTACATCCCCGGCTCGCTGCTGGAGGTGAGCGTCGACAACAGCCAGCCGGTGGCGTTCGGCGCCCCGAAGAGCATGGACGTGTTCTTCGACCGCAGCCCGGCCTTCAAGCCGGGGCAGGGGACGGCGGCGGCCTGGTATCCGGCCGGCGACGTGCTGCGCAGCGGCTGGGCGCTGGGCCAGGAGAAGCTGGCCGGCGCCTCGGCGGTGGTCGATCTGGACGTGGGCGAGGGCAAGCTGTTCCTGATGGGACCGGAGGTGGCCCAGCGGGCGCAGTCGCACGCGGCCTTCAAGTTCCTGTTCAACGCGCTTCAGTACGGGCCGGCCGCCAGCAAGTAGGCGTAGACGGCGTCCCGCGGCCCAGGGTTGTGGGCTGCGGGACACGTTGCGATCAGGAAGCCACACCCGGTGTTATATTTTCAACATTCCCGCAAAGAGAACGTGACGCAGACGCGATTTCTGTGTGTTTGGCTCGATTGAGACTTGGATTCTTGCGTGCGTGGACCCTCCCGGCCATGTGCGTGTAACAGGGGGTAGTAACGATGATGCACGACAAGTCGTGGCGTAAGATCTTGTTCACCACTTCGGCGATTTGCTTCGCCGCGGGGTGGGCAGGACAAGCCCTGGCGCAGGACGCCGAGGCGGAGACCATCGAAGAGCTGGTCGTCGTCGGCTCGCAGATCGAAGGCTCCAAGGTCACCGAGGCGGTCCCCGTCACCGTGATGACCCAGGACCAGCTGGAATCCATCGCCGCCACTTCGGGCGACGACCTGTTCCGCTCGATCCCGCAGATGGGCGACGTGTCATTCAACTCGGCCTACCTGCCGAACTCCTCGAACAGCGCCCGCGGCGACGTCGGTTCGGTGAATCTGCGCAACCTGGGCGTCGGCAACACTCTGGTCCTGCTGAACGGCCGCCGCGTGGTGGCCCACCCGACCAGCCGCGCCGACGAAAACCTGGTGCCGGTGCTGACCTACAACACCAACGCCATCCCGGTGAGCGGCGTGAAGCGCCTGGAAGTGCTGCGTGACGGCGGCGCGGCCCTGTACGGCTCCGACGCGGTGGCCGGCGTGGTCAACACCGTGCTGCAGGACCGCTTCGACGGCATCAGCCTGGAGGCCCAGTACGGCGGCGCCGAAGGCACCGGCCTGACCGAGGCGCAGATCTCGGCCACCCTCGGCCACAACTTCGAGAACGGCCGCGGCAACGTCACCCTGTTCGCCGCCTACACCGACCGTTCCGAGCTGACCGCCGGCGACCAGGACTACACCGCCTCGAGCGACCGGCGTCCGCTGTTCGCCGGCACCCGCTTCGACGGCGCCTCCAGCCTGGACGGCCGCAGCACCGTCACTCCCTGGGCCTATCTGCAGGCGCAGGCGGGGACCACGGTTCGCGCCAACGGCACGGCCCTGACCTCCAGCGCCGGCTACTTCCACGTCCAGCCGTCCACCTTCGCCGGCTGCCAGCTCAACCTGGGCAACGGCTACTGCCTCGACGACGGCTCGATCGCCACCAGCGGCGCCGACCGCAACCTGCGCTTCGACGCCCCGAAGGCCTACGACACCACCGTGGTGCCCTCGGTCGAGCGCCTGAACCTGTTCCTGACCGGCAACTACGACCTGACCGACGAGATCACCGGCTTCGGCGAACTCGGCTACTACACCGCCGACTCGCACGCCGTGCAGAGCTCGACCGGCACCCTGTCGTCGATGCCGATCACCATCCCGGCCTCGAACTACTGGAACCCCTTCGGCCCGGCGGTCTTCGCCAACGGCCAGACCAACCCGAACCGCCTGGCGGGCCTGAACATCTCGGCCGCCGGCGTGCCGGTGATCCTGCGCACCTACAACTTCTCCGACGTCGGCCCGAACAACGTCGACGTCGAGAACACCCAGTGGCGCGGACTGGTGGGGCTGCGCGGCGAGAAGTTCGGCTTCAGGTGGGAAACCGCGCTGCTCTACTCGCACGCCGAGGCGGTCGACGTCTCCGACGGCATCAGCGCCACCCTGCTGCAGGCCCAGCTCGGCCTGTCGACGCCGGACGCCTACAACCCCTTCAACGGGGCCAACCTGTCGGACCCGAGCCTGGCCGACACCACAGCGTCCAGCCAGGCGGCGATCGACGCCATCCGGATCACGACCACCCGCCGCAGCACCAGCAGCCTGGCCCTGGCCGACTTCAAGGTGTCGCGTTCGGACCTGTTCGCCCTGCCGGGCGGCGACGTGGGCTTCGCCGCCGGCGTCGAGTACCGTCGTGAGACCCAGAAGGACGACCGCGACCCGCGCGTGGACGGCACGATCAACTTCACCGACTCGGTGACGGGGACCGCCTATACGGGCGACCTGATCGGCACCAGCCCCTCGCCCGACACCAAGGGCTCGCGCAACGTGACCTCGGCCTACGTCGAGTTCGCGGTGCCGGTGATCTCCGAGGACATGAACATTCCGTTCGTGCGCGGCCTGGAGATGCAGCTCGCCGGCCGCTACGAGGACTTCAGCGACGCCGGCTCGGTGGCCAAGCCCAAGGTGGCGCTGGCCTGGGACGTGGTCGAGGGCCTGCGGTTCCGCGGCTCCTGGGCCCAGGGCTTCAAGGCCCCGAACCTGGAGCAGGTGAACGCCACCCTGGTGACGCGTTCGAACACCCGCACCGACTGGGTGCGCTGCGAGGCCGACCTGCGCGCCGGCCGCATCGCCTCGTTCGACGACTGCTCGCGGTCGGGCGCCACCACGGCGCGGCGCTCGGGCAATCCGGATCTGCAGCCGGAAGAGTCCGAAACCTGGGGCATGGGCCTGGTCTTCGAGCCGACCTTCATCCCGGCCGACTACGGCCACTTCACCTTCACCGTCGACTACTGGCGCGTGAAGCAGGAAGGGATCGTGGGCCTGTTCGGCGAAGGCAACGCCCTGATCCTGGACTACCTGCTGCGCACCCAGGGCTCGAGCAACCCGAACGTGATCCGCGCCGCCCCGACCCCGGACGACGTGGCGGCCTTCGCCGGCACGGGCCTGGATCCGGTCGGCCAGGTGCTCTACGTCAACGACCAGTACCGCAACCTGCTGCCGCAGGAAGCCCGCGGTCTGGACATCGGCGTGATGTGGGACCTGAACGGCACCCCCTACGGCGACTTCAGCGTGAACGTGAACGCCGCGCACCTGATCAAGTTCTACCGCAGCCCCTCGCCGGACATCGCCGCCCTGCTCGCGGCGCGTGACTCCGGGGAGATCAACTCGGGGACCACGATCACCGGCGGCGGCGACCTGGTGCGCCAGGACGGTCGTCCGGAATGGAAGTGGTCGGCCTCGGCCACCTGGTCCTACGACCAGTGGCAGGTGGGCGCCTTCACGCAGTACATCGGCGACGTGGAAGACACCGACCTGATCGACGCCAACGGCGAGGCCTGGGTGATCGACTCGCAGATCACCGCCAACCTCTACGGCCAGTACGAGTTCACCGAGGGCCTGGCGGCCGACACCCGCCTGCGCGTCGGGGTGCGCAACCTGACCGACGAGAAGCCGCCGCTGTCGTCGGAAGGCTACCTGGCCGAGCTCTACCAGCCCTACGGCCGCTACTGGTACGTGAGCGTCAAGAAGACCTTCTAAGGCCTTCGACGTTCGAGACTTCTAGGGAACGGCCCGCCGCCCGGCGGGCCGTTTTCTTTTTCGGCGGTCCGCTCACCAGGCAGGGGGCGAGAAATTGACATCGACCGCGCAATAAGATGAAGCTCAAGTCCGCGGCGGACATGGCCGCCGCCAGGCGGGCCCGGCAGAGGCGCCGTCCACAACGGGAGGAACCGATGGCCGCCGACGCGAAGACCGCCGCCGTGCGCGACGAGCACCGCCTGGCCCTGACCGGGGCGCCGGGCTCGCCCTACACCCGCAAGATGCTGGCGGTGCTGCGCTATCGGCGCATTCCCTACAAGCTGATCCTGGGCGCCTATGGGCGCACGGACCTGCCGCGGCCCAAGGTGCAGCTGCTGCCGACCTTCTACCTGCGCGGGGCGGACGGGACTTTGGAGGCGGTCACCGACTCCACGCCGCTGATCCGCCGGTTCGAGGCCGAGTACGAGGGCCGCAGCGTCGTGCCGGACGATCCGGCCCTGGCCTTCATCGACGCCCTGATCGAGGACTATGGCGACGAGTGGCTGACCAAGGCCATGTTCCACTACCGCTGGGCCTATGCGGCGGACGTGGCCAAGGCCTCGCGGGTGCTGCCGAACTGGGCCCGGGGGCCGGCCTCTGACGCCGAGCTGGCCAGGGCCGGGGAGATGTTCGCCGGGCGGCAGATCCCGCGGCTGCGCTACGTCGGCTCGAACGCCACCACCGGGCCGGTGATCGAGGCCAGCTACGAGCGCTTCTGCGACGCCTTCGAGGAGCATCTGCGCCACCATCCGTTCCTGATGGGCGGGCGGCCCGGGGCCTGCGATTTCGCCGCCTTCGGCCAGTTGACCCAGCTCGCCCACTTCGATCCGACCTCCACGGCGGTGACGCTGGAGCGGGCGCCGCGGGTGGCGGCCTGGACGATGACCGTGGAAGACCTGTCCGGCCTGGAGCCGGGGGAGGGCGACTGGCTGGACGCTGGCGCGCTTCCTGCGAGCCTGAAAGGAGTGCTGAGGGAGATCGGCCGGGTGTACCCGCCGGTGCTGCTGGCCAACGCCGCGGCCCTCGAGCGCGGCGCCGAGACGGTGGAGACCGAGGTCGACGGCCACGCCTGGAGCCAGCAGCCCTTCGCCTACCAGGGCAAGTGCCTGGCCTGGCTGCGGCGGGACTACGCGGCGCTCGACGGCCAGGCCAAGGCCAAGGTCGACCGGACGCTGGCCGGCACCGGCTGCGAGGCGCTGTTCTAGGCGGGGCGGGCGCGGCGCCGGGGGGCGCTAGGCGCCCGCCCGCGCCCGCAGGGACAGGACCAGGAACACCGCCGCGATCGGCAGGACCGCGAGGCTGGCGTAGTGCTCGGGCGGGTGATGCCCGCTCGCCGGCGCCTTGAGCACCCAGCCCTGCAGGGCCATCAGGCCGCGCTCGACCAGGATCAGGACGAAGAACATCGGCACCAGCGGGCGATAGCGCAGGGCCGCGGCGAGCATGGCAAGGCCGTAGGCGATCTGGGCCGCCCCCATCCAGGCGAACACGCTCACCACCAGCTCGCGCTGAGCCCCCAGCTGGAGCCCGGCGATCCCCTCGGCCCCGCCGCTGGGGGCGAAGCTGTGGATCAGCCCCGGGATGATGGTGAGGACGGCGGCCACGGCCAGCACGTGGGCCGAGACCGCCGCGCCCCGGTAGTCGGCGTTGGTCGAGGGGGGCAGGAGAGCTAGTTGTCCCACAGGATGTATTCCTCGCCCGCCTTCTGCGGCACGCCCGAGGGATGGTCGATGAACACCGGGCCCTGCAGCAGCGAGGGCCACAGAGGCTCCACGCTGGCCTTGTCCTGGGCTTCGAGCATGGCGAGCATGGCTTTCACCCGCTCGGGTTCGGCCTTGGACAGGTCGTGCTGCTCGGTGGGATCGGCGGCGAGGTCGTAGAGCCAGACCTTGTTGCGGGCCTCGTTGCTCTGCAGCTTCCAGTCGCCGTCGAGCACGACCTTGTACTGGCCGGAACGCCAGAACAGGGTCTGGTGGGGCCGGCCCTCGGCCTTGCCGGTGACGTAGGGCATGAGGTCGACGCCGTCGATCACCCGGTCGGACGGCTTGGCCGCCCCCGCCGCCGCGGCGACGGTGGAGAAGATGTCCACGTGGCCGACCGGGGCGTCCAGGCGCGAGCCGGCGGGGATCGCCGCGGGCCAGCGCATGAAGAAGGGCGCGCGCACGCCGCCTTCGAAGAAGGTCGACTTCCAGCCGCGGAACGGCTTGTTGATGTCGGGCAGGCCGATGTAGCCGGCGCCGCCGTTGTCGCTGGTGAAGATGACGAGGGTGTTGTCGTCCAGCCCCTGGTCCTTCAGCGCCTGAAGGATCTTGCCGATGTTGCGGTCGAGGTTGCGGACCATGGCGCCGTAGACCCGCAGGCGATGGTCCTGGATCTGGGAAAGGGCGTCATAGTCGGCCTTGGTCGCCTGCAGCGGCGTGTGGATCGCATTGGGCGCGAAGAACATGAAGAACGGCCGGTTCTTGTTGGCGGCGATCGCCTTGACCGCCTCGTCGGCCAGGTAGTCGGTCATGTAGCCCTTGGGGGCGAACATCTCCGAGCCGTTGTACTGGACCATGTAGGGCAGGTTCGGCCACAGGAAGCGGTCGATCGGGTCCCAGTCCTGCTTGGCGTTGACCACGCCCGGGTCCTTCTCCGGCAGGAACATCGAGGCGCCGGCGGTGAAGCCGAGGCTCTCGTCAAAGCCCTGCTGCTCGGGGCGCGAGCCGGGGGCCGCGCCGAGGTGCCATTTGCCGAAGTGCAGGGTGTGGTAGCCGCGGGTCTTCAGGAGCTCGGCGATGGTGATCTCGCTCGACGGGACGGCGAGCTGCTCCATCGGCGGCACGTCCTTGACCCGCTCCTTGAAGAACTTGGGTTTGACGATCGAGCCCGGCTCGGCCTCGGTGCCGACCATGCGCTCGAAGGCGACCGGCGCGGGGGTGAACTCGAAGCCGAAGCGGGTGGCGTAGCGGCCGGTCATGACCGCCGCGCGCGAGGGGGCGCAGGTGGCGTTGCCGGCGTAGCCGCGGCCGAAGACCACCCCGTCGCGGGCGATGGAATCGATGTTGGGAGTGGGGACCGCTCCGTTCGCCACACCGCCGCCGTTCAGGGTGATGTCGTTGTAGCCCATGTCGTCGACGAGGATGAAAACGACGTTGGGCTGCCGCTCACCGGCGGCGGGGGCCGCAGGGCCGGGCTGCCAGACGACCGGGCGGTTCGGCTCTACGTGCGGCAGGCGCATCCGGGCGATGGTGGACAGGACGAAGGTCTTGTTCATCGCCGCGGCGCCGACGAGCACCACCAGGACGGCCGCCACGCCGCCCACCCAAGCCCAGAGCTTCATCGCGTCCTCCCGCCCCGCCACTCGCGGATGTGTTGTCCTTAAGGCAGCATATGAAATGACATGCAGTATGTCGATAGTTAGCTTGGGAGGAAGCCGGGCCTAGCCCGCCCGCGGCTTCAGGCCCTGCTGCTCCAGGCGCCACTTGAACTGGTCGAAGCGGTCCTGGCCGAAGAAGGGCTCGCCGTTGAAGGCGATCATCGGCACGCCGTAGTGGCCGGCGGCGCGCTGGGCGACCTGGCTCTCCTCGATCACCGCATGCAGCCGATCGGCCTCGGCCTCGACGGCGGCGTTGAGCTCGGCCGGGTCGAGACCGGCGCGGACGGCGGCCCGGTCCAGGTGGTCGCCCTGCGGCCAGTCGTCGACCTCGCCGCCCCAGATCACCCGGCTGACCTCGGCCAGGTAGGGCAGGCCGCGGCCGCGCTCGGCGGCGAGCACGCCCAGCCGCGTCAGGCGATGGATGTAGGGCTGCTCCTTGGGATAAGTGCGGGTGGCCATGTCCATGTAGACCGGATCGGGCCGCGGCCAGCGGAAGGGCAGGCCCAGGAACGCCGCCTCGCGGTGGATGTCGGTCATGAAGTAGGTGAACCACAGGGGATCGCGCGTCTCGAAGAACTCGGGCGTGCGCACCGCCAGGGGATAGACCGGCCGGATCACGCCCTTGACGTCGTAGGCCGCCTCCAGGTCCACCAGCCGTTGGGTGATCATGTAGGAGTAGGGCGAGCGGAAGGACCAGTAGAGCTCGTAGGTCAGGGTCACAGGGCGTCCTCCGCGGGCATCGTTGTGGTTGTCGAGATAATGGCATATAGCGCGCCATAATCAATGGAAAGGGGGAGGCGGCCATGCGCCTGCTGCTGAGAGTTCTGGTGGGGCTGGCGGGGGCGGCGGCGCTGCTCCTGGCGGCGCAGTTCTGGCTCAACCCGCTGCAGCCGGCCGCGCGGCTGGGCCTGGACGCGCAAGGGGCGCTGGGAATCGCCACGATCCGGGCGGACATCGCCGCCTTCTTCGGCGCGGCGGGCCTGTTCGCCCTGGCCGCGGCGGCCAGGGCCGAGGCCCGGCTGATGACCACGCCGCTGCTGCTGGTCGCACTGGCGCTGGCCGGACGGGTGGTGACGGTGGTCGACCGCGGCTTCACCCCCGAGCAGGGTCCGCCGATGGTGGTCGAGGCGGTGCTGGTGGCGCTGTTCGCCCTGGCCCGGCGCGGGATGAAGTAGGCCGCGCGTTCGGCGCCGCGCCTTCTGCGGCTTCGCCGTCAGCTTCCCGGAGGGGGAGCGTGCGGGCGGCGGTCGTCAGGCCCTGGGCGTGAAGCGGGCGACCACGCGGCGGCCGCGCTCGTCCGCGCGGCAGACGACGGCGGCGCCTAGGGGCTCCTCGGCGATCATCCGCTGCACGACCGCGGGATCGGCCGGGTCGGTCATGGCCACGAAGCGCTCGCCGGCCGGCGTGCGGCAGACGAGCACGCCGAGCGGATCGCCGCGGCCGTAGTCGATGGTGTAGGTCTCGACCACGCCCTCCATGGCCTCCCTGGGGGCGTAGGCTGGCGCGGGCCAGGCGTCGACCTCGGCCTGCAGGTCCTTGCTGTCGAAGCCCTTCCAGTCGCTGGGGGCGGTGGAATAGACGCCCACCGAATACTTGGACAGGAAGCCGCCGTTGGCGCCGACGAAGCCGAAGTCGCCCGGCCGCGCGCGCAGGGCGCGGACCATGCTGGCGATGGCGTGCATGGAGTAGTTGTTGCCCGCGCCGCCGAAGAACGGCAGGCCGCCGGTGACGGTGAGCGGGCGTGGATCGTCGGCGGAGATCCCCAGCTCCTCGCGGACGTCGAACACCGCCACGGGGAAGCAGCTGTAGAGGTCGAACAGGGCGATGTCGCCGACGCCGCGGCCGGCGACCTCGAGCGCCCGGCGCGAGGCCAGGCCCGCGGCCGGGTAGGCCGCCATGTCCCGGCGCTCGAAGGGCTTGCGTTCGGCCACGTCCGCGCCGCCGTGGAGATAGACGATGCGGTCCTCCGGCACGCCAAGCTCGCGGGCCTTGCCCAGGGAGGCGATGAGCACCGCCGCGCCCTGGTTGGCCTGGTCGCGGGCGACCATGCGCCGGGGGAAGGGGTCGGCCACGAGGCGGTTCTTGGGCGTGACGGCGGCCAGGCCCTCGGCGTCGAACACCTCCTGCGACATGGCGTGGGGATTGGCGGCGGCGACCTTGGTGAAGGGGGCGAACAGGCGGCCCATCTCCAGGGCGTAGGCCGAGCGGTCCAGGCCCGTCTTTGCGCGGCGGGCGTTCTCGAACAGGGCGTAGAGCTGGATCGGGGTGCGCGCGCCGTGGGCGGCGAGTTCCTCGGAATTCAGGCCGTCGACCGCGTAGCCGCGGTCCTCGAGCTGGCCGCCGACCGACTCGCTCCAGTCGCGGGTCTCGCCCCGGGTCATCAGGTCGCGGATCGTGGAAATGGCTTCAGACCCGAAGATCAGCGCCATGCCCATCTCGCCCCTGCCGATCGCCTGGGCGAACTCGTTGACCAGGTGCTGCGGGCCCTGGCCGCCGACGGGCTCGAGGATGGCGCGGGCCGGCTGGGCGCCGAGGCGCACGGCGACCGAGCGCGGGAAGTTGTCGGACCGGCCGAACGGGGCGACGGCCTGGGGCCCGGAAATCTCGAACTGGCGGATGGCCGCCATGACGTCGATGTGGGGGATGACGTCGGCGCCGGCGTCCTCGCAGGCGGCGCGGGCGGCGCGGGCGGCCAGCTCCACCGGAGAGAGGGCCTCATAGCCAGGAGCGCCGATGCGCTCCGAAGCCTCGCCAACCCCGATGATCACGGGCGTCAAATCGTTCACCTGCGCGCCTCCCCTGCCTGATGCTCTTCATCCCCGCCCGCGGCGAAGCGGGCGGGGCGCACCTTAGACGCCTGACGCAGCGGCGCCTCAACGGCCTTTGCGGCCTGAACTCAGTAGTTGAACCAGCCGCCGACGACGCAGCTCGCCCGGCCGTTGCGCACGGTCACGGTGGCCCGGCGCCCTGGCGGAGGACGGAAGATCGTGCGCTCCCCGCCGAGATCCACCGTGACCGCCCCGGGGTTGTTGAACTGGCAGACGCGGTAGCTCTCGCGCTTCCAAAGGCCGAGTTCGGGGATGGCGGCGCAGTAGACGGCGCCGAAGGAACGGGTGAACGCCGCCGAGCCATAGCGGAAGGTTCTGGGAGGCTTGCTGCCGATCAGGGCCGGGGTGAGCTGAGCGATCACCGGGCACGGCGGTCCATCGATCGTCCATTCCGCCCGGAGCGCCTCGACCTCGCTCCATGCACCGAAGGCCACGGTGGCGGGGACGATGCAGACGGCGACGGCCACGACGAACCACTGCAGAGCAGGCAGGACCCGCGCCGGACCGAAGGCTCGCGAGGTCGCAGAGGAAGCACGGCTCATCGCAAGACCTCGGCGCAAGTTCAGGGCGAGCATACGATCTTGGGTTGAGGCGGGCAAACTCGCCAGTGAGGCGGAGGTGGTCCGCCGGCGCGTCCGAACTCGGCCGGCGCATGACCGAACCGGCTTGGCGTTTCAGGCCGGGGCGGTGGGGGTCGCCTCGGCCGCGATGCGCGGAAGCGGGCGGTGAAAATGGGCGACGAGGACGGCGCTGGCC
>NZ_JBKBSM010000013.1:0-57783 GCF_046291545.1 Phenylobacterium sp. | reverse complement strand
CTCGGCGTCCTCGACGCTGGCGACCAGGGCGACCTTGGCCTTGAGCTCGCGGGAGACTTCCAGCCCCAGCTCGACCAGCTCCTTCAGCGCCCGTTGCTGAAGATCGGCCATGTCGTCTGGGCTGAACATGAACAAAAAGAGAACATCAATCCAGCCCAAAGTCAAGGTTTTTCGCGCCGCCGGCATCCCTACGCCCGCGTCGCACGTATTCGAACCTGCATGGCGATTCGCGAAACGAGAGAGAACGGTGTTATGGTGAAGCCGACACATGAGGGAGTGCGACCATGACTCTGGCGCATGAACCGTCAGTCGCCGAAGTCGGACCGGCGTCGAACGTCCTGACCCTGGCGCCGGAACTGGCCCGCGCGCCATCGGCCTTTCGCACGGCGCTGAGCCTGATCGCCCGCGGCTGGACCTGCGGCGTGGTCACGTTCGAGCTGCCGAGCGGCCGGCAGATGCGCATCACCGGCGGCGAAGCAGGCCCCGAGGCGCGCCTGATCGTCCACGACTACCGCTTCATGAACCGGGTGATGGCGGCCGGCGACATCGGCTTCGCCGAGGGCTACATGGCCGGCGAATGGGACACGCCGGACCTTTCGGCCCTGCTGTCGGCGATGAGCCTGAACTTCGACGGCATCCAGCGGGTGGCCCTGGGCAGCCCCCTGGCCTGGCTGGTGAACCTCGCCGGCCATCTCATGAACGACAATTCGCGCAAAGGCTCGCGCCGCAACATCCATGCGCACTACGACCTGGGCAACGCCTTCTATTCGCGCTGGCTCGACCCCACCATGACCTACTCCTCGGCCCGCTATGAGCGGCCGGGACAGGCGCTGACCGAGGCGCAGCGCAACAAGTACCGCGCCCTGGCCCAGAGCATGGACCTGCGCCCCGAGCATCATGTGCTGGAGATCGGCTGCGGCTGGGGCGGCTTCGCCGAGTTCGCCGCCCGCGACCTGGGCGCGCGGGTCACCGGCATCACCATCTCCAAGGAACAGTACGACTTCGCCGCGCGGCGCATGTTCGAACAGGGCCTGGCCGAGCGCGCCGAGATCCGGCTGGTCGACTACCGCGACGTCCAGGGCCAGTACGACCGGGTGGCCTCCATCGAGATGTTCGAGGCGGTGGGCGAGCGCCACTGGCCGGCCTATTTCGCCAAGGTGCGCGAGGCCCTGGTCGGCGGCGGCCGCGCGGGCCTGCAAATCATCACCATCAAGGACGAGTTCTTCGCCGGCTACCGGCGGCGCGCGGACTTCATCCAGAAGTACATCTTCCCGGGCGGCATGCTGCCCTCGGAGAAGCGCCTGAAGGAGGAGACCGAGAAGGCCGGCCTGTCCTGGCGCGGGATCAGCCGCTTTGGCCAGAACTACGCCGACACCCTGGCCGAGTGGGGCCGCCGCTTCGAGGGCGCCTGGGACGACATCCGCCGCATGGGCTTCGACGAGCGCTTCCGCCGGCTATGGAAGTTCTACCTCTCCTATTGCGAGGCGGGCTTCCGCACCGAGCGCACCAACGTCGTCCAGCTCTCCCTCGGCCGCGCCTGAACGGCCCCCCGGAACGGGGGCCCCCTGGCCGTAGCGCGAAGCGTTGCTTAAGTAGCTGGCCATGACCATCGCTCGCAGCGTTCTCGACGCCATCGGCAACACCCCGCTGATCCGCCTCAACCGGGCCAGCGAAGCCACGGGATGCGAAATCCTGGGCAAGGCCGAGTTCCTCAACCCCGGACAGTCGGTCAAAGACCGCGCCGCCCTGTTCATCATCCGCGACGCCGAGGCGCGCGGCCTCCTGAAGCCCGGCGGCCGGATCGTCGAGGGCACGGCGGGCAACACCGGCATCGGCCTGGCCATGGTCGGCATGGCCAAGGGCTACAAGGCGACCATCGTCATCCCGCGCACCCAGAGCCAGGAGAAGAAGGACGCCATCCGCATCTACGGCGCCGAACTGGTCGAGGTGGACGCGGTCCCCTACGCCAACCCCAACAACTACGTGCGCTATTCCGGCCGGCTGGCCG
Organism: Phenylobacterium sp.; assembly: GCF_046291545.1. Taxonomy (GTDB): domain Bacteria; phylum Pseudomonadota; class Alphaproteobacteria; order Caulobacterales; family Caulobacteraceae; genus Phenylobacterium. Next base: position 55,775 of record NZ_JBKBSM010000013.1, on the reverse strand, counting down.
AGGAGCTCGCCGCCAAGGAGCCGAACGGCGCCATCTGGGCCAACCAGTTCGACAACGTCGCCAACCGCCAGGCGCACGTCGAGACCACCGGACCGGAGATCTGGGAGCAGACCGGCGGCAGGGTCGACGGCTTCATCTGCGCCGTCGGCTCGGGCGGCACCCTGGCCGGCGTCGCCCAGGCCCTGCGCGAGCGCAAGCCGGACGTCGCCATCGGCCTGGCCGACCCCTACGGCGCGGCGCTCTATTCGTACTACACCACCGGGGAGCTGAAGGCCGAGGGCTCGTCGATCTCCGAAGGCATCGGCCAGGGCCGCATCACCGCCAACCTCGAGGGCCTGTCGGTGGACCGCGCCTACCGCATCAGCGACGAGGAGATGCTGCTGGCGATCTACGACCTCGTCGAACACGAGGGCCTGGTGATGGGCGGCTCCACGGGGGTCAACGTGGCGGGCGCCATCCGCCTGGCCAAGGACCTCGGCCCCGGGCACACCATCGTCACGGTCCTCTGCGACTACGGCCAGCGCTACCAGAGCAAGATCTACAATCCGGAATTCCTGAAGGAGCGCGGCCTGCCCCTGCCCGGCTGGCTGCGATGAGCGACCCGGTCGTCTCCACCGCCTGGCTGGGCGAACGCCTGGGCTCGCCGGACGTGGCGGTCGTCGACGCCACCTGGTTCATGCCGGCCGAGAACCGCTCCGGCCGCGCCGAGTTCGAGGCCGCCCACATTCCCGGCGCAGTGTTCTTCGACATCGACGCCGTCGCCGACACCACCGTCGACCTGCCGCACATGCTGCCGACGCCGCAGGCGTTCGCAGAGGCGGCCGGAGCGCTTGGCCTGTCGCCCGAGCTGCAGGTCGTGGTCTACGACGCCCACGGCCTGTTCTCGGCCCCCCGCGCCTGGTGGACGCTGCGGGCGATGGGCTTCGCCCATGTCCGCGTGCTGGACGGCGGGCTGCCGCGCTGGCGCAGCGAGGGCCGTCCGCTGGAGGCCGGCCCGCCGGCGCCGCGCCCCCGCGCCTTTTCCGCCCTGCCGGACTCCGGCCTGGTGCGGTCGCTGGAGGAGGTCCGGGCCATCCTCGACGACGGCTCCGCCCAGCTGGTTGACGCCAGGCCCGCCGCCCGCTTCCGCGGCGAGGCGCCCGAACCGCGCCCGGGCCTGCGCGGCGGCCACATGCCCGGCGCCTGCAACCTGCCCTTCGGCGCGGTGGTGGGACCGGACGGGGGCCTGAAGCCGGCGGCGGAGCTGCGCGGCGTCTTCGAGGCCGCGGGCGTGGACCTGTCGCGCCCGATCGTCACCACCTGCGGCTCGGGGGTGACCGCCTCGGTGCTGGCCCTGGCCCTGGCGCGCCTCGGCCTCGACCGCGTGCCGGTCTACGACGGCTCGTGGAGCGAGTGGGGCGCCCATCCCGACACCCCGGTGGTCACCGGCGCCTGAGCGGCTTCAGCGGATCGGCGGGGCGTAGAGGAGGCCCGGCTTCGGCGCGGTCCACAGGGCGTTCATCCCCCGCTCCAGCTTCAGGCCGGAGTCCGCCCCGATGTTGCGCCGGAAGATCTCGTCATAGGAGCCGACCTGCCGGATCGCCTGGTAGGCCCAGTCCTTCTTCAGGCTGAGCAGCGAGCCGTAGTCGTCCTCCAGACCGAGCAGACGGCGGGTGCGCGGGTCCGAAGCCGTCTCCAGCGAGCCCTCCGCGGTCTTGGAATTGACGCCCAGCTCCTCGGCGAGGATCAGGGCGTAGACGGTCCAGCGCACGATGTCGCTCCAGGCCGGGTCGTCCTGGCGCACCACCGGCCCTAGCGGCTCCTTGGAGATCACCGTCGGCAGGATCACGTGGGCGTTGGGGCTGTTCAGCACCGAGCGCGAGGCCGCCAGGGCCGATACGTCCGCCGAGAAGGCGTCGCACTTCTCGGCCTGGTAGGCGTTGCGCGCCTCCTCCTCCGACGCCGCCGGAACCGGGGTGTAGGTCAGGCCGCGGGCGCTGAAGTAGTCGGCCAGGTTGGTCTCGCTCGCCGTGCCGGTCTGCACGCAGATGCGCGCGCCGTTGAGCTCGTCGGCCGAGGTCAGGTTGAGCGCGCGGGGGGCCATGAAGCCCTGGCCGTCGAAATAGGTGGTGCCTGCGAAGTCCAGGCCCAGCCCCGCGTCCCGCGCCAGGGTCCAGGAGGTGTTGCGCGACAGGACGTCGATCCGCCCCGACTGCAAGGCCCCGAACCGGTCCTTGTTGTCGATCACCGTGAAGCGGACCTTCTTGGCGTCGCCCAGCGTCGCGGCCGCCACGGCCCGGCAGATGTCGACGTCGAACCCCTGCCAGACGCCCTTCACGTCCGGATAGGCGAAGCCCGGCAGGCCCGGGTGGACTCCGCAGGTCAGGTATCCCCGCGACTTCACGGCCTCGAGGGTGGGGCTGGGCGTGGCCTTGTACTCGGGCGTGGTGGTGGTGGCCGCCACCGGCGGCGGGGCGGCCGGCGCAGGATCGGCCGCCTTCTCGGTCCGGTCGCCGCAGGCGCTGAGGGAAAGCGCGAGGGGCAGAACCGCCGCGAGGCGTCTGATCATGCCGGGCTCCTTGATCGCCGGGGTTGGGGAGGGTCTAACTGTGAAGCACAGTTTCGCCCCCGTTCGCTCCGGCCCGCAACCCGCATGTCAGAAGAAACCCGCCTGATCCACGCCGGATCGACCGAACGCCCCCTGGTGAAGACCGTCGGCCCCGCCGTTCAGAAGGGCTCGACCGTGCTGCTGCCCAATGCGGCGGCGCTCTACGACGACGCCAACCACGTCACCTACGGCCGCCAGGGCCTCTCGGCCCAGGCCGCCCTGGTCGAGGCGTTGAACGAGCTGGAGGGCGCGCGGGCCACGACCCTCTATCCCTCCGGCCTCGCCGCCCTCGCCGGCGCCATGCTGGCCGTGCTGAAGGCCGGCGACGAGGTGCTGGTGGTGGACAGCGTCTACAAGCCCACCCGCCGCTTCTGCGACCGCGTGCTGGCCCGGTACGGCGTCGCCGTCCGCTACTACGACCCCCGCCTGTGCGCCGAGGACCTGCTTCGCATGGCGAACCCCGCCACCCGGCTGATCGTCCTCGAATCGCCCGGCTCCCTGACCTTCGAGATGCAGGACGTCCCGGCGATCGCGCGCCTGGCCCGTGAGCGGGACGTCCTCACCCTGGCCGACAACACCTGGGGCGCGGGATATCTGTTCAAGCCGCTGGCCCATGGCGTCGACATCAGCGTCCAGGCGCTGACCAAGTACGTCGGCGGCCATTCCGACGTCTTCATGGGCTCGGCCGCCACCGCCGACCCCAAGGTCGCGGCCCGGCTCGACGACGGCGTGCTCGACCTGGGCTGGGCGGTGAGCGGCGAGGAGGCCTACCAGATGCTGCGGGGCCTGCGGACCCTGCCCACGCGCCTGGCGCGCCACGGCGCAAGCGGCCTGAAGGTGGCTGGCTGGCTCGCCGCCCAGCCGCAGGTCGCCCGCCTCCTGCATCCGGCCCTGCCCGGCGATCCGGGGCACGCGATCTGGACGCGCGACTTCACAGGGGCCTGCGGACTGTTCGCCTTCGCCCTGGCCGACCCGGCCCCGCAGCGGGCCGTCGACGCCCTGCTGGACGCGCTGCAGCTCTTCGGCCTGGGGTTCTCCTGGGGCGGCTTCGAAAGCCTGGCCATCTCCTGCGAGCCGCAACTCGGCGCGCGGGCGTTCCGGCGCGACCATGGCGGGCCGCTCGTGCGCCTGCACGTCGGGCTGGAAGATCCCGACGACCTGATCGCCGACCTGCGCGGCGGCATCGCCGCCTTCGACGCCGCCCGATGAGGCCGGGCCGATGAGCCGGCCGCCGCCCGACTGGCTCGCCGCCTTCATTGCCGCCGAGCGCCTGCCGCCGGCCTTCGCCGAGACCGTGGAGCGCGTCTGGCGTCCCCTCGCCGGACGGATCGCGGCGGCGGCCCGGGGCCGGGGACCCGGCTTTGTGGTCGGGATCTGCGGTCCCCAGGCCAGCGGCAAGTCCACCGCCACGGCGGTGCTCGCCCGTCTGCTGGCCGACCACGGCCTGTCCGCCGCCTGCCTGTCGATCGACGACCTCTATCTGACCCGGGAGGAGCGCCGTCGCCTGGCCGAGCGGACGCACCCGCTGTTCGCCGTCCGCGGGCCTCCCGGCACGCACGACGTGGATCTGGGCGTGCGCCTGATGGAGGCCCTGGCCCGCCCAGGCGCCGTGGCCCTCCCCCGCTTCGACAAGGCCGCCGACACGCGCCGGCCCGAGGCCGAATGGGACGAGGTGCGCGCGCCCGTCGACGTCGTCCTCTTCGAAGGCTGGTGCGTCGGCGCCCGCCCCCAGGCGCCCGAGGCCTTGCGCCGGCCCGTCAATGCGCTGGAGCGCGAGCGCGACCCGCAAGGGGTCTGGCGCGCCTACGCCAACGCCCAGCTCGAGGGCCCCTACCGCGCCCTGTTCGACCGCATCGGGCTGCTGATCCTCCTGGCGCCGCCGGGATTCGAGACGGTGCTGGCCTGGCGGCGCGAGCAGGAGCGTAAGCTGCGCGAGCGCCTGGCCCGCGAAGGCCGGGATCTCGCGCTCTCGATGGACGACGACCAGGTCGCCGAGTTCATCGCCCACTACGAGCGCCTTACCCGGCACATCCTGGCCGAAATGCCGGCGCGCGCCGACGAGGTGGTCCGCCTGGACGCCGAGCGGCGGCCGCTTTCCCCTTGACCACCGTCACGTCAGGCGAGCCTTGTTGCGCTCAAATCATTCGGGAGCGAGCGCGATGGGTCCTTTCAAGCTTTTGATCAACGGCCAACTGGTCGACGGCGACGCCACCATGGACGTCCTCAATCCGGCGACGGAAGAGGTGCTGAGCGCCTGTCCCCGCGCCTCCAAGGCCCAGCTCGACCAGGCGGTCGCCGCGGCCAAGGCCGCCTTCCCCGCCTGGGCCGCCACCCCGATCGACGAGCGCCGCAAGGCCCTGGTGGCCATCGCCGACGTGATCCAGGCCAATGTCGCGGACCTCGGCCGCATCCTCACCCAGGAGCAGGGCAAGCCCCTGCAGGACGCCATGGGCGAAGCCTTCGGCGCCTCGGCCTTCTTCCGCTACTTCGCCAGCCTCGACCTGCCCGCGCAGGTGATCGAGGACAGCCCGCAGAAGAAGGTGGAGGTGCGCCGCCGCCCGCTCGGCGTGGTCGGCGCGATCGTGCCCTGGAACTTCCCGCTGATCCTGATGGCCTTCAAGGTGCCGGCGGCCCTCCTGGCCGGCAACACGGTGGTGCTGAAGCCGGCCGCCACCACGCCTCTGTCCACCCTGAAGATCGCCGAGCTGGTCAAGGACCTCTTGCCCCCCGGCGTGCTTAACGTGATCGCCGACGCCAACGACCTGGGCGGGGAGATCACCAAGCATCCGGACATCCGCAAGGTCTCCTTCACCGGCTCCACCGAGACCGGCAAGAAGGTGATGGCCGGCGCCGCCGAGGCCCTGAAGCGCATCACCCTGGAGCTCGGCGGCAATGACGCCGGCATCGTCCTGGGCGACGTGAACCCGGTCGAGACCGCGCCGAAGATCTTCAACGCCGCCTTCCAGAACTCGGGCCAGGTCTGCATCGCCATGAAGCGGGTCTACGTCCACGAGAGCATCTACGACGCCATGTGCGACGAGCTGGCCAAGCTGGCCGAGGCCGCCGTGGTCGGCGAGGGTCTGCAGCAAGGCGTGCAGATGGGGCCGCTGCAGAACAAGGCCCAGTACGAAAAGGTGCTCGGCTACATCGAGGCGGGCCGCAAGGACGGCAAGATCATCGCCGGCGGCGTCCCCCACGAGGGCAAGGGCTACTTCATCCGCCCGACCATCGTGCGCGACATCGACGACGGCTCGCGCCTGGTCGACGAGGAGCAGTTCGGCCCGGTCCTGCCGCTCATCAAGATCAAGGACGGCGAGGACGCCCTGCGCCGGGCCAACAATTCGTCCTACGGCCTGGGCGGCTCGATCTGGTCCAACGACCTGGACGCCGCCTACGAGCTGGCCACCCGGATGGACACCGGCACGGTCTGGATCAACAAGCACGCCGACCTCGCCCCCAACGTGCCGTTCGGCGGGGCGAAGATGTCGGGCATCGGGACCGAGCTCGGGGAAGCGGGCCTGGCCGAATTCACCCAGGCGCACGTCATCAACATGGCCCGCGCCTGACGCCGAGCGCCGCCGAACCGCAGCCCGGTTCGGCGGCGAACGTCCTGCTCGTCAGGCCGGGGTTCCCAGCGCCTCCAGGGCCCGCGCCTTGACCGCCTTGTAGTCGACCTTGCCATTGGGCGCGCGGCCGACCGCGTCGACCACCACCAGTTCGCGCGGCGCCTTGTAGTGGGCCAGGTGCGCCTTGACGTGCTCGGCGGCTTCGGAGAGCTCGAGGCCCTCGGCGCCGGCCTGCAGCTCCACCACCGCGCAGATCCGCTCGCCGAAGCGCTTGTCGGGCACGCCGACGACCACGGCGTCGCGCACCGCGGGATGGGTCTTCAGCGCCTCCTCCACCTCCTCGGGGAAGACCTTCTCGCCGCCGGTGTTGATGCACTGGGACCCGCGGCCGAGGAGCTTGAGCGAGCCGTCGGGATTGACCTCCGCCCAGTCGCCCGGGATCGACCAGCGCACGCCCTCGATCTCCCTGAAGGTCTTGGCGCTCTTTTCCGGGTCCTTGTAGTAGCCCACCGGCAGAAAGCCGGAGACCGCCACCTGCCCCCGCTCGCCCGAGCCGGGCTCCACGCGCCGGCCGTCCTCGGTGAAGACCGCGCAGGTCGGGCCGAGCATGAAGGCCGCGGTCTGGGCCTCCGCCCCCGGCGCCGAGGCCGAGGCGCCCAGCCCGACCGCTTCCGACGAGCCCAGGCTGTCGAAGATCATGGCGTTGGCGCAGTAGGACAGGAGCCCCTTCTTGTTGTCCTGGCTCCACATCGAGCCGGACGAGCTCATCGAGCGCACGCACGACAGGTCCCAGCGCCCCGGATTGGCCTCCAGCGCTTCGAGCATCGGCGCGGAGAAGGCGAGGCCCACGATGACGATCCCGTCGGCGCGCAGGCGCTCGGCCTCGTTCCACAGCTCGATGGCGCTGAACTGGCGGGAGGGCAGCGTGGCCACCGTGCCGCCGAGGTTCAGGGTGATGAAGGCCGAGAACTGGCCGGTGCCGTGCATCAGCGGCGGCGCCACGAGGGAGGTCCAGGGGCTCGGCCCCGCCGGATCGAGCCGGTCGGCCGCCGCCTCGACGCTGGTGATCGGCTCGACGCCGAACGCCGCATAGCCGCCGGCGCCGATGACGTTGAACAGGTCGTCCTGGCGCCACATCACCCCTTTGGGCATCCCCGTGGTGCCGCCGGTGTAGAGCAGCAGCAGATCGTCGGGCGAGCGGCCCCAGGGGGCGCGGAAGGGACGGCTGGGCGCGGGGCGGGCGACGAGGGTCTCGTAGTCCAAGGCCCAGTCCGGCGCGGCGCAGCCGGGCTCGGCGACCGCCACCCACGCCTTCACCCTGGACAGGCGCGGGCGGATCGGCGCCAGGGTCTCGGCGAAGCTGGCGTGGAAGACCACAGCCTCGGCGTCGGCGTTGTCGAACAGGTAGAAGAGCTCTTCGGGCCCGTAGCGATAGTTGGTGTTGACCGGCGCCAGCCCCGCCTTGAAGGCCGCGTAGTAGGCTTCCAGGTACTCCGGCCCGTTGTAGAGGTACGCCGCCACCTTGGCCTGGCGTCCGAGCCCGGCCTCCACCAGGGCCGCCGCCAGGGCGTCGGCGCGGGCGTCGAACTGGCCCCAGGTGAGCACCCGCCCGCCCTGGATCTGCGCCGGCCGGTCCGGCTGGCGGGCGGCGATCGCCTCCCATACGTCCGCAAACGTCCAGGCGCTCATGCGCTCCTCCCTTATAACGCGTTATGAAAGGAGTTGAGGCGCTAGGCGCTACGGAAGTCAACGGGGACGCGCCCCTGGCGCGCCCGGCAGGACTCGAACCTGCAACCGTCCGCTTAGAAGGCGGATGCTCTATCCGGTTGAGCTACGGGCGCGGCGTGGACGTCAGTGCGTCCAGGGGATCTTGCGGCCGAAGGCGAAGTTGTCCGCATAGGCCTTGATGATGCGCTTGGCGGGCTTGGGGTCCTGGAGCTGGAAGGAGATCCCGTGGTGCTGGGCGTAGGCGATCGCCTCCTCCTTGGTCTCGAAGGACAGGCGGATCTGGCCGTCGGTGTCGTTCGTCACCGTCCAGCCCATCAGGGCGTCGGGCGCGCGCGCCGATCTGGGTTCGAACTCCAGAACCCAGTCGTGGGTCTTCGCCTTGCCGGACTGCATGGCGTTCTTGGACGGACGATAGATGCGCGCGAGCATGCCTTGATCCCTTAAGACCTCGCTGGCGCGCTGGTCGGGGCGGCGTGATTCGAACACGCGACCCTCTGCTCCCAAAGCAGATGCGCTACCAGGCTGCGCTACGCCCCGATCGAGCGCCAGCGGAGGCCGTCTCTTGCCACGCAAGCGCCCGCGCCGCAACGCGCGGCTTGCCGCCCCCGCGCTCAGGCGCGCTGGTGCATCAGCTTGAACACGCCGGTGGCGCGCACGACGTCGCGGCCGCCGACATAGGCGCGCCCCTCCACGAAGGCGACCTCGCGGGTCACGCGGGTGACCCTGGCCTCCCCCATCACCCATTCGCCGGCCCGCGCCATGTGCAGGAAATTGACCGACAGGTTGATGGTCACGCCCTTCTTGCCCGAGGCGCGCCACACCGCCGCGCCGAACAGCCCGTCGATGAACGAGCTCAGCATGCCGCCGTGCACCAGGCCCAGGCCGTTGGTGTGGCGCTTCAGGGCGTAGAAGGCGTGGCTCACCGGCTCGTCGTCGGCGCTGCGCCTGTGGAACTGCGGCCCGTTGTGGGTGGAGTACGGCCCCCGCTCGCGGGTCATCACATAGCCCTCGGGCGGCGGGGGAATCGTTTCGTCGTCAGTCACGCGGGAAGATCCGATGCAGCACGCGGTCGCCGGGCAACAGCCCGATCTCGGCCGCCCGGCCGCCGGGGATCTCCAGCACCCCCAGGACGGGACCGCCGGAGGGCAGCGGCGTCTCGTCCTTGGGACGGGCGTTGCGCACGATGGAAAGCACGCGGCCGTCGGCCTTGATGTAGACGATGTCGAGCGGGATGTAGGTGTTGCGCATCCAGAACGCGGCGTCGCGCGGCGTCTTGAAGTCGAACAGCATGCCGCGGTCCGGCGCGAGCGAGGTGCGATACATCAGCCCCCGGGCGCGGGTGGCGTCGTTGTCGACCACCTCGACCATGAACCGGGTGCGCCCCTTGTCGGTGACGACCTCGAGCGGCTCAAGCTTGGCCGGCGCGGCCGAGGCGCAGGCGCCGGAGGCCAGCGCCGCGGCGGCGCCGAGCGCCAGCACGGCGCGGCGGGGGAACAGGGGTCCACGCATGGGTCTTTCCGGGGGCCGATCAGCCATGCCCCCTCTTAGCCGCGAGCGCGCCGCCGAGCGAGCCCCTTCAGGCGTTGGCTTCGATCTCGGCCACCACCAGGCCCTTGGGGCCTTCGGCGAAGCGCACCATCACGTCGTCGCCCGGCTGCAGGTCCTCGATGCCCGAGCGCCGCAGGGTCTCGATGTGAACGAAGATGTCCCCGGGCTCGCCGTCGCGCACGACGAAGCCGTAGCCCTTGGCCCGGTTGAACCACTTGACCTTGGCCCGCTCCAGCGGCCCGCGGGGGGTCATCGGCCGGCGCGGCGGGCGCGCCTGGAATCCGCGGTCGAAGCCGTCCCGCTCGCGCCGGAATCCGCCATGGTCGTCCTGTCGTCGCCGCTCGCTGGGCGGCGGGGCGGCGCTCTCGTCGAGGTCGACGACCTCGGCGACCTGCCAGCCCTTGGGTCGGCGGATCACGTCGCAGACGATGATCGCCCCTTCGAGCGCGCTCTCACGCCCGGCGTTGCGCAGGGACGTGACATGCAAGAGCACGTCCTTCAAGTCGGTCTGGCTGGGGTCATCGGGAACGATGAAGCCGTAGCCCTTCCCAGCGTCGAACCACTTAACGCGCCCGCTGATCCGCACGGATTCTCCGTGCATGCCAGCCCCATCAAAGTCGTAACCAGACATCTGCCCCTCTGGCCCGGCCTCCCCCGATCCGATAGACCCGGGCCAGCTATAACACTGTTCTCGTAAGTTAACGTGCGTCAATGGGGGTTTTTCAATGCAGGCAGGCGTTTGCCGCATTTTCTCGCGCCTTGGGCGAGGTCTGCGTGGCAGTCCCTAGGGGAGTCGAACCCCTCTTTTCAGGTTGAAAACCTGACGTCCTAACCGATAGACGAAGGGACCGCGGACGCGAGGGCGGCTCTATATCCGCCTTCCCCCTGGGGCGCAACCCCGCGAAACGTCAGAAATGCGACGCTTCCTGGGGATGAAGCTAGACGGCCTGCCGCCGGGGGTCGGCGACGTCCTCGATCTCGAACTCCACGCCCTCGCGGCCCTTCCAGTCGTCGGCCTTCAGGCGGCCGGCCACGTGGACGGCGCCGCCCTCCGAAAGCAGTCTGCGGCCGAGCTCGGTGTCCTCGCAGCGCCAGGCCACCGCCTTCAGCCTGCCGCCCGAGGCGTCCGCCAGGGTCAGGCGGACATGCCCCCCGCGCAGGGCCATCGGGCGTTCCACGCGCACGTCGGCGGCGGCGAACAGCGGCTCGGGGTTGCCGGGGCCGAAGGGCGCCAGGCGCTGGAAGTCCGTCAGCAGGACGCGGTCGGCGCCGCGGGCGGTGATCAGGGCGTCGATGTCCAAGGCGTCCTCGGCCGCCGCGCTCTCGGTCTCCTGGGCCAGGGCCTCGCACAGGAAGGCGTCGAGCTCGGTCAGGGCGTCGGGCCGCGCAGTCAGGCCGGCGGCCATGGCGTGGCCGCCGCCGGCCAGCAGCAGGCCGGCCTCGAAGGCGCCCTGCACGGCGCGGCCCAGGTTCACCCCCGGCTGCGAGCGGCCCGACCCCTTGGCCACGTTCGCCGCCCGGTCGATCCCCACCACGATGGCCGGCTTGCGGTAGCGCTCGCGCAGCCGCCCGGCGACGATGCCGATGACGCCGGGATGCCAGTCGTCGGCCGAGACCAGGGTCAGCGGGGCCTCGGCGCGGTTGCTCTGGTGCTCGATGCGGCGCACGGCCTCTTCGAAGACCTCCCGCTCCACCTCCTTGCGCGAGGCGTTGAGGGCGTCGAGCTCCAGGGCCAGCTTGTGGGCTTCCTGTGGATCGTCGGTGGACAGAAGGCGGGCGCCGAGATCGGCGCGGCCGATCCGCCCGCCGGCGTTGATGCGCGGCCCCAGGATGAAGCCGGCATGGAAGGTCGAGGCCGGCCCCTGGCTCGCGGCCACCTCCAGCAGCGCCTTCAGGCCCGGATTGCGCCAGGACGACATCACGCGCAGCCCCTGGGCGGTGAGCGCTCGGTTGAAGCCGACGAGCTGGGTCACGTCGCAGATGGCGCCGAGGGCGGCCAGGTCCAGCCACTGGCGCAGGTCCGGCTCGGCGCGGTCGGCGAACAGCCCCCGGCGGCGGGCTTCGCGGTTCAGGGCCGCCAGGAGCACGAAGGTCACCCCGGCCGCGGCCAGGCAGCCCTGCCCCGAGGCGCACCCGGGGCGGTTGGGATTGACCAGCGCCGCGGCCGGCGGCACGTCGTCGCGCATCAGGTGATGGTCGATGACCACCACCTCCAGCCCGATCTGGGCCGCGTACTCCAGGGCCTCGCAGGCGGCGGCGCCGCAGTCCACCGTCACGACCAGTTCGGCCCCGGCCTCCTTCAGGCGGCGGAAGGCGGCGGGCGACGGCCCGTACCCCTCGGTGATCCGGTCCGGCACGTAGATCGGCAGGTCGCGGCCCATGGCCCGGAACCAGCGCACGAGCTGGGCGGCGCTGGAGGCCCCGTCGACGTCATAGTCGGCGAAGACGCTCATCGGCCGCCCGCGCTCGACGGCGTCGACCAGAATCTCGGCGGCCCGGTCCATGTCGAGAAAGCTCGACGGGTCGGGAAACTGCGCCTTGAGCGTCGGGTTCAGATAGGATTCGCCCGCGTCGGGGCCGACGCCGCGCGCGGCCAGGGCGCGGGCCAGCGGCTCGGACAGGCCCAGCGACAGGCGGTGGCGGCGGACGACGTCCGGATCGGCCGCCCGCTCGCGCCAGCGGCGGCCGGTGAGCGAGCGCGTCACGCCCAGATAGCCGGCCAGGGACGAGCCGTCGGCCATGCTTAGGCCCCCTGCCCGCGCCTGGCGACGGCCGGCGCCATCCTCAGGCCTTGCGACGCATCCGCACTTCGCGGACCGTCCCTGTGGACGAATTCATCACCAGGGTGTGGGTGTGGACGAAGCCGCCCGACAGCCGCACCCCGTCGAGCAGCGCGCCCTTGGTGACGCCGGTGGCCGCGAAGATCGCGTCCGCCCGGACCATCTCGTGCAGGTCGTACTTCTTGTCGAGGTCGGTGATGCCCACCCGCTTTGCGCGGGCGCGCTCGTCGGCGTTGCGGAACACGAGGCGGCCCTGGAACTGGCCGCCCACGCACTTGAGCGCGGCGCAGGCCAGCACGCCCTCGGGCGCGCCGCCCTGGCCGATGTAGAGGTCGACGCCGGTCTCGGGATCGGCGGTGTTGATCACGCCGGCCACGTCGCCGTCGGTGATCAGATAGACCCGCGCGCCCACCGAACGGACGCTGGCGATGATGTCGGCGTGGCGCGGCCGGTCCAGCACGCAGACCGTGATCTCCTCGGGCGGGACGCCCTTGGCCTTGGCCATCGCCTTGACGTTGTCGGCGGGCGAGGCGTCCAGGTCGATCACCCCGGCCGGATAGCCCGGTCCGCAGGCGATCTTGTCCATGTAGGTGTCGGGGGCGTTGAGCAGCGTGCCCTTGGGCGCCCAGGCCATCACCGCCAGGGCGTTGGCCATCGCCTTGGCCGTCAGCGTCGTGCCTTCCAGGGGGTCCAGGGCGATGTCGATCTTGGGGCCCTTGCCCGTGCCGACCTTCTCGCCGATGTAGAGCATGGGCGCCTCGTCGCGCTCGCCCTCGCCGATGACGATCTCGCCGTCGATGGCCAGGTCGTTGAGCGCCGTGCGCATGGCGTCGACGGCCGCCTGGTCCGCCGCCTTCTCGTCGCCGCGTCCCACAAGGCTCCAGGCGGCGATGGCGGCGATCTCCGTCACCCGAACCGCGTCCAGCACCAGACCGCGGTCCAACACCTCTCCACTCATCAACCTCTCCCGAACGTTGTCGTCCGCGCCGCCCAAGCGCGGGATTATCGAAGGATTCTCAGATACGCGCGATGCGCAACAGCCGCGGCGGGGCGATCACCGCCGGCAGCTTCTCGATCTGCAAGATCGCCGCCATCAGCACGGACTCGGCCACCGCATGGGTGGTCAGGACGATCGGCACCCCGTCGGCGTTCTCCACCGGCTTCTGCAGGAAGCTCTCGATCGAGACCCCCGCCTCGGCCAGGGTCTCGGACACCGCGGCGATCACGCCCGGCTCGTCCTTGACCATCAGGCGCAGGTAGGCGCGGGTCTGGCTCTTGCTGGGATCCACCGGCACGAACGGCTGCAGCTTCTGGGCCGGCCGCTGGAACACCGGCCGCACGGCCCGCGTCATCACGTCGGCGATGTCGGCGGCCACGGCCGCGGCGGTCGGGCCCGAGCCCGCGCCGGGCCCCTGGATGAAGATGCGGCCGATGCGCTCGCCCTCGATGAACAGGGCGTTCAGCGCCCCGCCCGCCTGGGCCAGCGGATGGCTGAGCGGGGCCAGGGACGGATGCACCCGCACCAGCACCCCGTCCTCGGAGCGGTCGGCGGAGGCCACCAGCTTGATCCGGTAGCCCAGGTCCTTGGCGAGCTTGATGTCCAGGAGTTCGACCTGGTCGATGCCCTCGATCTCGGCGGCGGCGTAGTTGGGCGCGCAGCCGAAGGCCAGGGCCGCCAGGATCGAGATCTTGTGGGCCGCGTCGAAGCCGCCCACGTCCATGGTCGGCTCGGCCTCGGCGTAGCCCAGCCGCTGGGCCTCGGCGAGGACGTCGGCGAAAGCCCGCTCGCCGGCCTCCATCTCGGTCAGGATGTAGTTGCAGGTGCCGTTGAGGATGCCGGCCACCGAGCGCACCCGGTCGCCGACCATCGCCTCGCGCAGCATCTTCACCGCCGGGGTGCCGCCCATCACGGCCGCCTCGAACAGTAGCGGCGCGCCCTTGGCCTCGGCCAGGGCGGCGAGTTCGGCGCCGTGCTCGGCGATCAGCGCCTTGTTCGCCGTCACCACCGGCTTTCCCGCCCGCAGGGCCGCCTCGACCGCGGCCTTGGCCGGACCGTCCGAGCCGCCGATCAGCTCGACGAAGACGTCGGTGTCCGGCGAGATCGCCAGCGCCACCGGATCGTCGAACCACGGCAGGTTGGAGATGTCGAACGGCCGCGGGCGCGAGCGCGAGCGCGCGGACACCCCAGACACTACGGCCCGGCCTCCGGCCGGGGCGAAATCTGGATTCTCGGCCAGGAAGTTGAGAAGCCCGGCGCCGACGGTGCCAAGGCCCGCCACGCCGATCCGAAACACGTCTCCGCTCATTGCGCCGCCAGGGTGTTGTGGGCCCGCCCGAGGATCTCGTCGGCGTTGGCCAGGAACTTCTTCACGTTGCGCGCCGCCTGGCGGATCCGGTGCTCGTTCTCCACCAGGCCGACGCGGACATAGCCTTCGCCATACTCGCCGAAGCCGACGCCCGGGGCGACGGCCACGCCCGCCTCCTCGACCAGCAGCTTGGCGAACAGCATCGAGCCGGCTTCCTTGAACTGCTCGGGCACGGGGGCCCAGGCGAACATCGAGGCCGGCGGCGCGGGGATGTCCCAGCCCGCGCGCTTCATGGCGCCGACCAGAGTGTCGCGCCGGGCCTTGTAGATGCTACGGATCTCGGCGACGCAGTCCTGCGGGCCGTTCAGCGCGGCGGCCGCGGCCACCTGGATCGGCGTGTAGGCGCCGTAGTCCAGATAGGACTTCACCCGCGCCAGCGCCGAGCACATCCGCTCGTTGCCGACCACCATGCCGACGCGCCAGCCGGCCATGGCGTAGGTCTTCGACAGCGAATTGACCTCGACCGCGATGTCCTTGGCGCCTTCGATCTGCAGGATCGAGGGCGGCGGGTTGTCGTCGAAGTAGATCTCCGAATAGGCGATGTCGGAGATCACCAGAAGGTCGTGCTTGCGCGCCAGCGACAGCACTTCGCGGTAGAAGTCCAGGTCGACGCACTGGGCCGTCGGGTTCGACGGATAGGAGACGATCAGCACGCTCGGCGGCGGGGCCGAGTGCTTCACCGCCCGGCTGATGCCCGACAGGTACTCCTCCGGCGACAGGGCCGGCACATGGCGGATGACCCCGCCGGCCATGATGAAGCCGTAGGCGTGGATCGGATAGGCCGGGTTCGGGCAGATGATCACGTCGCCCGGCGCCGTCAGGGCCTGGGCCAGATTGGCGAAGCCTTCCTTCGAGCCGAGGGTGGCGATCACCTCGGTGTCCGGGTTCAGCTTCACGCCGAAGCGCCGCTCGTAGTAGCCGGCCATCGCCCGGCGCAGGCCGATGATGCCCTTGGAGGCGGAATAGCGTCCGGCCTTGGGATCGCGGGCGGTCTCGATCAGCTTGTCGACGATGTGCTTGGGCGTCGGCATGTCGGGGTTGCCCATGCCGAAGTCGATGATGTCGACGCCCTCGGCGCGCATGCGCGCCTTGATGCGGTTCACCTCCTCGAGGACGTAGGGGGGAAGGCGTCGGATACGGTGGAATTCGGGGGTCATGTGGAGCTCTGGCCGCGCCTGGCGGCGAAAGGGAGCTGAAGTCGCGCATGGATAGACTCCGCCTCGGAGTCCGCCAAGCAGGTTCCTGGGATTTTGCGCCTCCGCGGGCCGTTATCTCGGCGACGGAGGCGGTGTAGCTCGCTCGCGGGCGGCTCGGGCGAAGGCTTCGGTGTCTGCGCCGGCGTTGGGCGCGCGCTCGCGCCCGGCCGCCGCGGCGGCCTGGTCGGCGAAGGCTTCGGTGCCGCCCAGGCTCCAGTTGCCGGGCGCGGTCTCGCGTTCGAGCTTCTCGCGGGCGGCGACCACCTCGGCGGCCGCCTGGCCCCAGGCCTTCAGGGGCCGCTGGTCGGTCGGCCGCTTGGGGATGTCCTGGAAGGAGGGATAGGTCTTTTCGGTCGTGGCGGTCCGGGCCACTTCGGCGGCGATCGGCGAGGCCGGATCGACCGGCGCGGCGGCGAACGGATTGGACACGCCGCCCGCGCACCCGGCCAGCAAAGCCGCCGCGCCGACGGCCGCGCCGGCGCGCAGGTTCGGCTGTCGGCCCCCAAGGCGCCGTGAAGGCTTCACAAATCGGTCTCGCCGGGCGTTCATTACAACGGCTCTTATGCGATGATCGCCGCCAACGAAAGAGCGTGACGTCTTGTCCCGGGAGGAAGGTCGTATGAGTGAGCAGCCGTCGCGGCCGATGAAGGCGCCCTCGCCGGCGTCCGCCGGGGGCGAAAAGGCCAAGTCCGGCAAGGCGAAGGACGGCAAGAAGTCCGCCAAGGCCGCCGGCAAGGCCAAGACCAAGGACAAGGCGGCCGCCGCGGCGGCGCCCCCTGCCCCTGCGGTCGCCGAACCCGCCCGGGCCGAGCCGGCGCCAGCGGCGCCCGGCGCACCAGGCGCGGCGGCGGCCTCGCCGCTCTCCGGTCCCCAGCGCGAGGTCATCGAAAAGCTCAGCGCCAATCTGGCGCGGGCGGCCCTGACCGCCCAGGGCGCGATCGCCGAGGCGGCCCTACGCCAGGCCGACCGCCCCTCGGGCCTGTCGCCGGATCCCTTCCACGTCGCCCCGGCGCTGACCGAGGTGATGGGCCGGCTGGCCGCCCAGCCGGACCGGCTGATGCGCGCCCAGGCCGACCTGTTCAGCCGCTACATGGAACTGTGGCAGTCCGCCGCCCGCCGGGCGATGGACGGCGAGACGGTCGATCCGGTGGTGCGCCCCGAAAAGGGCGACAAGCGCTTCAACGATCCCGAATGGGCCGAGAACCCGATCTTCGACACCATCAAGCAGTCCTACCTGCTGACGGCCAACTGGCTGAACGGCCTGGTGGCCGACGTGCAGGACGTCGATCCCATGGCCAAGCGGCGGGTCGAGTTCTTCATGAAGATGCTGACCGACGCGTTCTCGCCGTCGAACTTCCTGGTCTCCAATCCCGCCGCCCTGAAGGCGGTGATGGACAGCCACGGCGAGAGCCTGGTGCGCGGCATGGAGAACTTCGCCGCCGACCTGGAACGCGGCGGCGGGCAACTGGCGATCAGCCAGACCGACTACGAGATGTTCAGGATCGGCGAGAACGTCGCCACGGCGCCGGGCAAGGTGATCTTCCAGAACGACATCATCCAGCTCCTGCAGTTCGATCCGACCACCGAGCAGGTGCACGAGATTCCGCTGCTGATCTTCCCGCCCTGGATCAACAAGTTCTACATCCTCGACCTGCGCCCGGAAAACTCGATGATCCGCTGGCTCACCAGCCAGGGGATCACGGTCTTCGTCGTCTCCTGGGTCAACCCGGACGCGGCGCTCGCGACCAAGACCTTCGAGGACTACATGGTCGAGGGCATCTACGCGGCCTCGACCGCGGTGATGAAGCAGTGCGACGTGGAGACGGTGAACACCGTCGGCTACTGCATCGGCGGCACCCTGTTGTCGTCCACCCTCGCCCACATGGCCGCCATCGGCGACAAGCGGATCGGATCGGCGACCTTCTTCGCCGCCCAGCAGGATTTCACCGAGGCCGGCGACCTCCTGCTCTTCACCAACGAGGACTGGCTGAAGACGCTTGAAGGCAAGATGGACGAGGGCGGCGGGGTGCTCTCCGGCCAGGCCATGGCCGACACCTTCAACGTGCTGCGCTCCAACGACCTGATCTGGTCGTTCTTCGTCTCCAACTACCTGATGGGCAAGGAGCCACGGCCGTTCGACCTTCTGTTCTGGAACTCCGACCAGACGCGGATGCCCAAGACCCTGCACCTGTTCTATCTGCGCAAGTTCTACGGGGAGAACGCCCTGGCGAAGGGCGAGCTGGAGCTCGGCGGCGTCAAGCTGGACCTCTCAAAGGTCAAGACGCCGATCTACGTGCAGTCGTCGAAGGAAGACCACATCGCCCCGGCCCGTTCGGTCTACAAGGGCGCGCGCCTGTTCGGCGGTCCGGTCACCTTCACCATGTCGGGCTCGGGCCACATCGCCGGCGTCATCAACGCGCCGGCCGCGAAGAAGTACCAGCACTGGACCAATTCGGAGCTGCCCCCCACCCTCGAGGAATGGCAGGCCGGCGCGGTGGAGACCCCGGGCTCATGGTGGCCGCACTGGGCCGAGTGGCTGAAGTCCCGCTCGGGCAAGATGGTCCCGGCCCGCGATCCCGCCCATGGCAAGTTCAACCCGATCGAGGACGCGCCAGGCAGCTATGTGAAGGTGAAGTCCTGAGCCCCGTCAGGCCGGCGCGAACTTCAGCGCCACGCCGTTGTTGCAGTAGCGCAGGCCCGTGGGCCGGGGGCCGTCTTCGAAGACGTGCCCCTGGTGGCCCAGGCAGCGGGCGCAGTGATACTCGGTGCGCGGCACGCCGATCTTGAAGTCGGTCTTCTTGCCGAGCGCTCCCTTGATCGCCGTGTAGAAGCTCGGCCAGCCGGTGCCGCTTTCGAACTTCCAGTCCGACCGGAAGAGCGGCAGGTCGCATCCGGCGCAGGCGAAGACGCCCTTGCGATGCTCCTTCAGGAGCGGGCTGGTGAAGGGCCGCTCGGTGGCTTCATGGCGCAGCACCTGATAGGCGGGCCCCGACAGGCGCTTCTTCCACTCCGCATCGGACAGGCGCCGCCAGGGACTATCCTCGTAGGGTCCCGCGGCGCGGGCGAAGCCGGGGGCGCCGGCGATGGCGAGGGCCGATCCCATCAGGAACCGGCGGCGGTCGAGACGGTCCGTCGTGGCGTTCATGCCCCTAGATACGGCGCCGGCGGCCCTGCGGTTACATCACCGGGGCGAATTTTCCCCCGCCGGGGCGCGCCAGACATAGAGGGCGTCGGGCTCGCGCTCCTCGTTGCCGGCGCCGTCGGTGAGCGCTTCCAGCACGAAGCCCCTGGCTTCGTAGAAGGCCCGGGCGCGCAGGTTCTTCTGGAAGGTCCAGAGCCGCCGCTCGGTCCCGTCCGCCAGGGCCAGCCGCAGGAGCCGGGGCCCGAGGCCCCGCCCCTGATGATCGGGATGGACGAACAGGTGGTCGATCCAGCCTGGGCGGAAGGCGACATAGGCGCGCGCCTCGCCGTCGATCTCGGCGACGCGCACGTCCCGCTTGGGCAGGAGTTCGTGGGCGAAGAACCAGAGGTCCTCCTGCGGCGTGTGCAGGTCCGGCAGGAAGGCCAGGCTGCGCCGCACCGTCAGCCGGTGCAGCCGCGCCAGCGCCTCGGCGTCGCCAGGCAGGGCGCGCCGCACGATCACGCCGCCCCTTTCCGAGCGGCGGCGGGCGGTTCGCATCGGGGGCGCGCCTTGGCCATGGGCGGACTGTCCCGCCGCGGGCGCGCCGCATCAAGCCGCTTCAAGCCTGAAGCTCGACCCCGGCGGCTTCGTCCAGGCCCAGCATGATGTTGAGGTTCTGGACCGCCGCGCCCGAGGCGCCCTTGCCGAGATTGTCCAGCAGCGCCACCAGCCGCGCCTGGGCGCCGTCGGCCCCGGAGAACACGAACAGCCGCATGCGGTTGCTCCCGTTCAGCGCCTCCGGATCGAGGGCTGCGACATAGCCGGCGGCCCCTGCGCGGGCCTTCTGCAGGTCGGCGCATTCGGCGGCGCTGGCCACCTCCACGAACCGTTCGCCGGCGTAGGCCGCCTCCAGCGCCGCGTGCAGGTCCGCCGGGGCCGGCCTGCCGGGAAGCGCCCACAGCTGCAGCGGAACCTCCACCAGCATCCCCTGGGCGTAGCGGCCGACGGCGGGGGCGAACAGCGGCGGATGGGCCAGGCCCGTGTGGATCTGCATCTCGGGCAGGTGCTTGTGCGCCAGGGTCAGGCCATAGGCGCGGAAGGCGTCCTGCGTGCCCGCAGGCGGCCCCTGCTCGAACTCGGCGATCAGCCCCTTGCCGCCGCCCGAATAGCCCGAGACGGCGTTCACGGTGACCGGGAAGTCGGCCGGCAGCAGCCCGGCGTCCACCAGCGGCCGCACCAGGGCGATGAAGCCGGTGGGATAGCACCCCGGATTGGCGACCCGGGTGGCGGCGGCGATGTCCCGGCGCTGGGTCCGCGACATCTCGGCGAACCCGTAGGTCCAGCCCGGCGCGGTGCGGAAGGCGGTGGAGGCGTCCACCACCTTCACGGCGTTCGACGAGATCATCGACACCGCCTCGCGCGAGGCGTCGTCGGGCAGGCAGAGCACCACCGCGTCGGCGGCGTTCAAGAGCTCGCGCCGGGCCTCGGCGTCCTTACGCCGCTCCGGGTCGATCGACAGGATCTCAAGGTCGGTGCGGCCGGCCAGCCGGTCGCGGATCTGCAGGCCCGTGGTGCCCGCCTCGCCGTCGATGAATACCGTGTGAGCCATGGAAAGCGTCCAAGATGCAGGAGCGGAAAAGAGAAAGGGCGCCTCGGTTGCCCGAAGCGCCCTTTCGAACACGCGATGTCTCGCGCGCGATCAGCGCTTCGAGAACTGGAAGCTGCGTCGGGCCTTGGCCTTGCCGTACTTCTTCCGCTCGACCACGCGGCTGTCGCGGGTCAGGAAGCCGTGCGGCTTCAGGACCGGGCGCAGGGCCGGCTCATAGTAGGTCAGGGCCTTGGACAGGCCGTGGCGGATGGCGCCGGCCTGGCCGGAGAGGCCCGAGCCCTCCACCGAGACGATGACGTCGAACTGGCCCAGGCGGTCGGTCACCTGCAGCGGCTGGGCGATCATCATGCGCAGCACCGGGCGGGCGAAGTAGACCTCCTGGTCCCGGCCGTTGATGGTGATCTGGCCCTTGCCGGGCTTGATCCACACGCGGGCCACCGCGTTCTTGCGCTTGCCGGTGGCGTAGGCGCGGCCGTACTGGTCGATCTTCGGCTCCGCGGGCGCGGCTTCCGGGTTCGAGGAGAGGCTTTGCAGGGCCTCAAAACCTTGAGCTTCAGACATGCCTTAGGCGCTCCGCACGTTCTTGGCGTTCATGTCGGCGAACGCGATGGTCTCGGGGTTCTGCGCCTCGTGCGGGTGCTCGGCGCTGGCGTAGATGCGCAGGTGCGTCATCTGCTTGCGGGCCAGCGGGCTTTCCTTGGGCAGCATGCGTTCGACGGCCTTTTCCAAGACGCGCTCGGGGAAACGGCCGCCGAGGATCTTGTCCGCGGTCCGCTCCTTGATGCCGCCCGGATAGCCGGTGTGCCAGTAGTAGGTCTTCTGCTGCAGCTTGCGGCCGGTGAACTTCACCTTGTCGGCGTTCACGACGACGACGAAGTCGCCGCAGTCCACGTGGGGCGTGTAGTCGGGCCGATGCTTGCCGCGAAGACGCATGGCGATGAACGACGCGAGGCGGCCGACGACGGCGTCCTTGGCGTCGATCACGATCCACTTCTTCTCGACCTCGGCGGGCTTCAGGGAAGCCGTGGTCTTCATCATGGGAGCGGGTCCGTAAACTTGGCGGATCAAAAGGCGGGCGCCCGTGATCCGGCGTGAGGCGCGGCTGTTAAGGCCGGCACGGCGAGCTGTCAACCGAAATTCCTCACAGGCGCCGCCAAAGCCTTGCCGGCAAAGGGATTGCGCGTTGTGGTATCTGGATACCGCGACATTTCGCCGTCACGGAGGAGTGCTCTAAGCCTCGACAGCTTCGTTCCCCTCCGGCAAGGCTCCGCCCGATGATTTCCTCCCGTCGCACCTTTCTCGCCGGCGCCGCCGTCAGCGCCGCCTTCGCCGGCTACGCCCTCAAGGCCCGCGGACAGTCCGCCGAGCCGCAGACCTACCACAACGAAGTCCATGGCTACGGCCCCCTGAAGGAGGATCCCCTCGGCATGCTCGACCTGCCGGAGGGCTTCTCCTACCGCATCGTCTCCCAGGCCGGCGAGACGATGAGCGACGGCCTGGTGGCGCCCTACAAGGCCGACGGCATGGCCTGCTTCCCGCTCGGCGGCTCGCGCGTGGCCCTGGTCCGCAACCACGAGCTCAAGATCGGCGACAAGCACTACGGCGCCTTCGGGCTCGGCCGCCGCTTCGCCGACAAGGTCGACCGCCGGCTCGCCTACGCCCTGGACGACGACGGCTTTCCCCTGCCCGGCGGGACCACCACCCTGGTCTACGACACCGCCGCGCATCGGCTCGTCGATCAGCACCTCAGCCTGATGGGCACGGCGATCAACTGCGCAGGCGGGCCGACGCCCTGGGGCTCGTGGCTGTCCTGCGAGGAGACCACCCTCGGCGTCGGCCAGGGCTCCAACCGGGACCACGGCTATGTGTTCGAGGTGCCCTCCCGCGCGAAGGGCCTGGTCCAGCCGGTCCCGCTGAAGGGCATGGGCCGCTTCCAGCACGAGGCCGCCTGCGTCGACCCGTCCAGCGGCGTGGTCTATCTGACCGAGGACGCCTTCGACCAGCGCGGGCTCTTCTACCGCTACCTGCCCGACGACCGGCGCAACCTGGCCAAGGGCGGACGGCTCCAGGCCCTGGGCTTCAGGGACGCGCCCGAGGGCGGCGATGCACGCAACTTCAAGGGCGCGCCGGTGGCCTGGACCCCGGGCCAGTGGAAGGACGTGGTCTGGATCGACCTCGAGGGGATCGACACTCCCGGACAGGACGACCTGCGCCTGCGCGGGCAGAAGGCCGGGGCGGCCTTCGTCGGCCGCGGCGAAGGCGTGTTCCTCGGCAAGGACGGCATCTATTTCACCTGCACGTCCAGCGGCCCGCAGGGCCATGGCCAGATCCTGCGCTACGCGCCCAGCCCGCACGAAGGCCAGGCCGGCGAGGCGGACGCGCCGGGGCGCCTGCAGCTCTTCGTCGAACCGTCGGACGAGCGGGTGATGGACTACGCCGACAACCTCGCGATCAGCCCCTGGGGCCACATCTTCGCCTGCGAGGACCGCTACTCCGACGTGAAGCGCAACCACCTGAAGGGGATCACGCCGGAGGGGCGCGTCTACACGATCGCGCGCAACGTCTTCACCGGCAATTCGGAGCTGGCCGGCGTCTGCTTCAGCCCCGACGGCCAGACCGTGTTCGTGAACATCTACTGGCCGGGGATCACCGTGGCGATCACCGGCCCCTGGGCGAGCTTCAGGGCCTAGCCTGCGTCAGACCCGACGGACCCGCCAGGCGAAGGCCACCGCCAGGGCCAGGACCAGGGCGGCCGTCAACTGGTGCAGGACGCCCAGCCAGATCGGCACGCCCAGCATCAGGGTGGCGATCCCGAGCACGGCCTGGAAGACGACCGCGCCTCCGGTGGCCTGGGCCAGCGCCTTGGCGTCCGGCGCCAGATAGGTCGCCCGCCGGGCGCCCGCCGCCATGACCACGGCCACGACGGTCAGGACATAGGCCAGGATCCGGTGGTGCAACTGCACGGCGGCCTGGCTGTGGGCGAGGGTCGCCCAGAGGGTCTCGCCGCCGTAGTCGCGGGGGAAGAGCGCCCCGTTCATCAGCGGCCAGTCGCGATAGACCAGGCCCGCGTCGTTCCCCGCCACCAGGGCGCCCAGCAGGATCTGCAGATAGACCAGCACGATCAGCAAGGCCGAGCGCCGCATCCACGGGCTCGGCAGGGTCTGGCGCGCCTGTCCGCTCCAGGCGTCGAGGGCCGTCCACACCAGCGCCGCCAGCAGGGCGAAGGCCAGGCCCAGGTGGATCGCCAGACGTTCCGGCGCCACCGAGACCCGCTCCGACAGGCCGCTCGCCACCATCCACCAGCCGACCGCGCCCTGCAGCCCGCCGAGCAGGAAGAGGACCACGCAGCGCCCGACCAGGCGGCGCGGTATCTCCCGCCGGATCAGGAACCAGGCGAACGGAGCGGCGAAGGCCAGCCCCACCAGCCGCCCGAGCAGCCGGTGCGACCACTCCCACCAGTAGATGGTCTTGAACTCCGCAAGGCTCATGCCGCGGTTCAGGAGCTGGTACTGCGGGATCTCCTTGTAGCGAGCGAACTCGGCCGCCCAGTCGTCCTGGGACATGGGCGGAATCGCACCGGTCACCGGCTTCCACTCGGTGATCGAAAGGCCGGAGTCGGTCAGGCGTGTCGCACCGCCCACCACCACCATGGCCAGGACAAGGGCGGCCACGGCGAAAAGCCAGACCGCGACCGGTCGGGACCGGTCGGAACGCAGGAATGAGGTCATCGCGCCGGCAATCGCGCCTCTTCGCGGCCTAAGTTTGGCGTGGGCTAGCCCAATCCGCCCCGAAGGTCCACCGCCGGCCGGCGCGGAACCCGCAAACCTTGGCCGCATTCATCTTCCGATTGCAGCTGGAGGGCGGGAATCATGAGCGGCGTCGGACTCATCGGCGCGATCATCATCGGTCTGCTGGCCGGATGGATCGCGGAGAAGATCATGAAGCGGGATCACGGCCTTTGGACCAACCTGATCGTCGGGCTGGTCGGGGCCCTGCTGGGCGGGTTCCTGGCCGGGCTCCTCGGCATCCGCTTCGGCGGCTTCCTGGGCAGTCTGGTCATCTCCACGATCGGCGCGATCCTGCTGCTGGCGATCCTGGGAGCCGTGCGCCGACGGTGACGGCCCGGCCGCCGGCCGCTATAGAGCCCCCTCGCCCCGCCTCGGGGGCGCAGGGGAGCCTTACGTGAGCGCGCGCATCCGCAAGCTGTTCGGCATGATCGCGATCCTGGCGTTCCTGTTCGCCTACGTGATCGCCGCGATCTCGGTCGCCGACCTGGTGCCGCAGAACCGGGCCCTGCAGCTCGTCTATTTCGTGGTGGTGGGAACCTGCTGGTTCATCCCGCTCGTGCCGCTGCTCAAGTGGATGAACCGGGGCCGCTGAGGCCGCTTCCGCCGATGGTCGGAGCGGCGGGATTCGAACCCACGACCCCTTGACCCCCAGTCAAGTGCGCTACCAGGCTGCGCTACGCTCCGACATCGGCAAGGCGCGCCTTATAGGCGGCGCCCCGCGCACGGGCAATCGCAAAAAACCCGGCTTCAGTCCCGCCGCAGAAGCGCGTCCAGGCGCCGCTTGGCGGCCTCCAGATCCTCCAGCGCGGCGGTGAGACGCAGGCGCCCGTCGGCGTCCAGATCGCCGGCCGGCATGCCCAGGATCGTGGCGGCCTGACGTTCCGGCGCGGCCGGGCCGTCCTCCTGCCCGGCGGCCAGCAGACGCCTGATCCCCTGCTCGCGGTGCAGCTTCTGCACGCCCTTGATGGTGTAACCTTCGTCGTGCAGCAGCCGGCGCACGCCGCGCAGGACCGCAATGTCCTGCGGGCGGTAGAACCGGCGCCCGCCGGCGCGCTTCATCGGCCGGATGAACGAGAACTTGGTCTCCCAGAACCGCAGCACATGCTGCGGCACGTCAAGTTCGTCGGCCGCTTCCGAAATCGTGCGAAAGGCTTCCGGGCCCTTCGCCACGCCCTAGTCCTCGCCGGACAGCGCGCGGTCGACGCGCGCCTTCATGACCTGGGAGGCGCGGAAGCCGATCACCCGCCTGGGGTCGATCGCCGCCGTCTCGCCGGTCTTGGGATTGCGGCCCATGCGTGCGCGCTTGGAGCGAACCTGGAAGACGCCGAAGCCCGACAGCTTCACCTGCTCCCCCTTCTCCAGCGCCAAGGCCATCAGTTCGAGCGTTCGTTCGACCAACTCCGCACAGTCCTGACGGGTCAGTCCAACTTCTTCGTGGACCGCCTCGCACAGGTCGGCCCTGGTAACGGTAGCGCCTTTCATCATCCCCCTGCCCCGGATTTTGTCGGCAATCCGTCATGACGCGATAATTGCGTCAGGTCAAAGCCTTCTAGCCCTGAATTAGGCGCAAGCTCAAAGGCGCAGCACGCAGGCGCCCCAGGTCAGGCCGCCGCCCATGGCTTCGAGCAGAAGAAGCTGTCCCGGTTTGACGCGGCCATCCTCGATCCCCTTGGCGAGCGCCAGGGGAATGGACGCGGCCGAGGTGTTGGCGTGCTCGGCCACCGTGGAGATCACCTTGGCCTCGTCGATGCCCAGACGGCGCGCGACGCCCTCCAGGATGCGCTGGTTGGCCTGGTGCGGAATGAACCAGTCGACGCTGGCGACCTCGACGCCGGCGTCGGCGGCGGCGGCCGTCACCGCCTCGGAGATGTTCACCACCGCATGGCGGAACACCTGGTTGCCCTGCATGCGCAGCTTGCCCACCTCGCCGGTGGTCGACACGCCGCCGTCGACATAGAGCAGGTCCTGTTTGGCGCCGTCGGCGCGCAGGGCGAAGCCGAGCAGGCCGCGGTCGGCGGTGGAGCCCTCCCCCGCCATCGGCTCCAGCACCACCGCCCCGGCGCCGTCGCCGAACAGCACGCAGGTGCCCCGGTCGGTCCAGTCCATCAGCCGCGTCATGGCCTCGGCCCCGATCACCAGGGCGCACTTGGAACGGCCGCGGGCGACGAAGCCGTCGGCCACCGACAGGGCGTAGACGAAGCCCGAGCACACCGCCTGCACGTCGAAAGCGACGCCCACCGGCGCGCCCAGCTTGCGCTGCACGATCGCGGCGGTGGCCGGGAAGGTCAGGTCGCCGGTCGTGGTGGCGACGATGATCATGTCCACGTCCGCAGCCGTGCGGCCGGCGGCCGCCAGGGCCTTCTGGGCGGCGACCACGGCCAGATCGGACACCGGTTCGTCGTCGGCGACCTTGTGGCGCTTGCGGATGCCGGTCCGCTCGACGATCCACTCGTCGCTGGTGTCTACGACCTTGGCGAGATCGTCATTGGTGACCACGTTCGCCGGGAGATGGCCGCCGACCCCCGTGACGACGCTACGCAAAACCTGGCTCACTTCATCCGGCTCCATCGGCGGCTGGCGGGCACGACTCGCCCACCGCGGCGACCAGCTTCCTCATATTGCGTTCGATCTCGGCTGCGTAGTCGCTTCTCGCCAGAGTGCAGGCCACGCGGATCGCCGCGGCGAAGTCCTTGTCGGTGGCGCCGCCGTGGCTCTTCACCACCACGCCATTGAGGCCCAAAAGCGGCGCCGCCGGGTCCGGGCTCATCTTCTCGCGGAAGGCCCGCAGCGCGCCCTGCGCCAGGAACGCGCCCGCCGTCGCCAGGGGCGTGGAGGTCAGGGCCGCGCGCAGTTCGGCGGTGATGAACCGGGCCACGCCTTCGGCCGTCTTCAGGGCCACATTGCCGGTGAAGCCGTCGGTGACCACCACATCGACCACGCCGGAGGTCAGGTCGTCGCCCTCGACGAAGCCGTGGTAGTTGATGTCGAACCGGCCCTCGCGCAGGATTCGGTGCGCCTGGCGGACCTCCTCGTGTCCCTTCATGTCCTCGGAGCCGACATTGAGCAGGCCCACGCTCGGCCGCGCCACCCCGTGCGCCGCCCGGTGGAAAGCCTCCCCCAGGATCGCGAACTCCAGAAGACGCTCGGCGTCGCAATCGACGTTCGCGCCCACGTCCAGCACCGTGCTGACGCCCTTGGCCGTGGGCCAGGTGGCCACCAGGGGCGGGCGTTCGATGTCGACGCTCATCCGCAGCTGAAGCTTGGAGATCGCCATCAGCGCGCCGGTGTTGCCGGCGGAGATCGCGGCGTGGGCCTCGCCGGACTTCACGGATTCGACGGCGTTCCACATGCTGGTCCCGCGGGAGCGGCGCAGCGCCTGAGCGGGCTTCTCGTCCATGGCCACGACGGTGTCGGTGTGCCGGACCTCGACGCGCCCCTTCAGCCCCGGCGTCCGCTCCAGCGCCGGCGCGAGCTGGGCCTGGTCGCCATGGAGGATGAACCTCAGGCCGTTCTGCGCGCGGCTGGCGGCCAGGGCGACGCCCGGCACGACCACCGGCGGCCCGTGGTCGCCGCCCATCGCATCTACGGAAATGACAACGGTCTTGTTCACGGCGTCGTCCAAAAAGCCCCCCAAACCTTCAGCCCGCCGCCTGAGTCCGCGGACGATACAGCCCAGCCCCGGCGATGCAAAGCATGGCGGTCCGGCCCCCTCTCGCAGGCGAGGCGGGCCTAGTCCTTCTTGTCCTTGAGCTGCTTCAGCACGGCGAAGGGCGAGACCTCCTCCGTGGGCGGAACATAGTCGAACTGCGCCCCAGGCTTGCGCGGGAACGGGTCGATTTCCAGCGCCAGGTGTTCGACCACATAGGCCGTCAGATCGATGTCCTCGCCCTCCAGCAGGTCCGGCGGGTCGGGGGCGTCGGGATCGAGCGTCAGCTCGCCGCCGCCCTCGGCCTGGTCGTCGACCGCATTGGGGCTGGAGGCGGGCAGCACGCGCACCTCGAAGTTCGCCGCCAGCGGCTGTTCGAAAGCCTCCAGGGTGACGCTGCAGAGCTGCTCGACCCGGGCTTCGATCCGCCCCTTGAGCTCCGCGCCGTCCAGCCAGGGACGCACGTTCAGCTCGGCGACCAGCTCCGGCAGGCTCTCCAGCCCAAGGTCGCGCGCGAGCGCCGCCCGCGTCGCCGCATCGGGAGCCAGGCGCAGGCGCAGCGGCCCGCGCGCCAGCGCGCTCAGGGGCAGCGGCCGGCCCCAGGGATGATCGCTCACGGCCGCGCCCACCGCACCTCGCCCGCGCGCACCTTCTCCAGCGGCTCGTCCGC
This sequence comes from Phenylobacterium sp., assembly GCF_046291545.1. Lineage (GTDB taxonomy): Bacteria > Pseudomonadota > Alphaproteobacteria > Caulobacterales > Caulobacteraceae > Phenylobacterium. The sequence goes on along the minus strand of NZ_JBKBSM010000013.1, from coordinate 27,170 downwards.
AAGGTGCGCGCGCTGGCGCACGACATAGGCGGCCAGATCCGGCGCCCGCGTCGCATCGGCGTCCGCATAGACGGTGCGCTGCATCAGCGCGGTCAGCGGCTCGCCGTCCGGAAGGGCGGCGAAGGCGGCCTCATAGGACCTGGCCCGGCCGTAGAAGGCCTCGCCCAGCTTGCGCATCTTCTTGCCGACGGAGAGGTCCCCCACGCCCATTTCCCGCAGGGCGTCGTCCAGGGCGCGCACGTAGGCGTCGAACAGGGCCTGAGCCGTCTCCGCCGCCGCCTCGCCCTGGCCGCGCAGGCGGTCCAGCAGCAGCATGACGTGCAGGGTGTAGAGTTCGAATCGCCCTTCCACCGTGTCGGGGGCGCCCAGGGGGCCGTAGAGGGCCGGATCCCGCGCCTGGGCCACGGCAGAGGCGTAGAGCGCCTTGGCGGCCGCCTGGGCCGGACGGGGGCGGAACAGTCGCTCCAGGATCATCTTGGCCTCGTTTTCGCCCTGCTGCCCTACTAGACGGCGGCGGCCGTCGCCGCGCGCCGCGTCCGCATCGATGCACGCCATTGAACTAAGGGGCCGCGGGCGATAGGTCAAAGACTGCAAGTTTGAACGGGTCCGGATCGCCAATGTTTCGTCGCGTCGCCTTCGCCGCTCTGACCGCGGGCCTGCTGTCCGCGGGCGCGTGCGCTCCGATCACCAGCTATTCCGGCTTCCAGGCGATCGAGGCGAGCCCCCACGACGTCAAGGTCGGGACCGACACCAAGTCCACGGTGCGCTCGCGCCTGGGCTCGCCCTCGGCGACCTCGACCTTCGATCCCAACGTCTGGTTCTACGTCAGCCAGGTGAAGGAGCGCGTGGCGTTCCGCCGCCCGCAGGTCGCCAGCCGCGACGTGACCGCCATCACCTTCGACAAGGAGAGCGAGGCCGTAACCAACGTCGACATCCTGACCCTGCAGGACGGCAAGGTCATCGCCTTCAACGGGCGCGAGACCCCGACCCGCGGCCGCGAGATGACGATCCTGGAGCAGCTGCTCGGCAACGTCGGCCGCGGCGGCCTGCTGCCCCGCGACGAGGACGAGACCGTTCCCGGCAACCGGCCCGGCGACCGTCGCTGACGTTCCGGGCCTTCCGCCGGGCCCCGGCGGACCTGTCGCCCGCGCACAGAAAAACGCCCCGGAGATCGCTCTCCGGGGCGTTCTGCATTCCGCCTTGGCGGGCGATCAGCCGACCGCGCCGTGGGCCAGGACCGCCAGCAGCAGCAGGGCCACGATGTTGGTGATCTTGATCATCGGGTTCACGGCGGGACCGGCCGTGTCCTTGTAGGGGTCGCCGACGGTGTCGCCGGTCACAGCGGCCTTGTGGGCGTCGGAGCCCTTGCCGCCGTAGTGGCCCTCTTCGATCAGCTTCTTGGCGTTGTCCCAGGCGCCGCCGCCCGAGGTCATCGAGATGGCGACGAACAGGCCCGTCACGATCACCCCCATCAGCATGGCGCCCAGGGAGGCGAAGGCGTTCACCTTGCCGGCGATGGCGTTGATCACGAAGAACAGCACCACGGGGGAGGCCACCGGCAGCAGGCTCGGCACGATCATCTCGCGGATCGCCGCGCCGGTCAGGATGCTGACCGCCCGGCCGTACTCCGGCTTGACCTCGCCGGTCATGATGCCGGGGTTCTCCTTGAACTGGCGACGCACCTCGGCCACCACCGATTCGGCGGCGCGGCCCACGGCGGTCATCGACATGCCGCCGAACAGGAACGGCAGCAGGCCGCCGAACAGCAGGCCGACCACCACGTAGGGGTTCGACAGGTCGAAGGCGACCGTGCCCAGGCCCTCGAAGAACGAGCCGGGCGCGGCGTTGGCCGAGAAGAACTTCAGGTCCTCGGTGTAGGCGGCGAACAGCACCAGGGCGCCCAGGCCCGCCGAGCCGATGGCGTAGCCCTTGGTCACCGCCTTGGTGGTGTTGCCGACCGCGTCGAGGGCGTCGGTGGAGACGCGGACCTCGGGCGGAAGGCCGGCCATCTCGGCGATGCCGCCGGCGTTGTCCGTGACCGGGCCGAAGGCGTCCAGGGCGACGATCACCCCGGCCAGCGACAGCATGGCGGTGGTGGCGATGGCGATGCCGAACAGGCCCGCCAGGCCGTAGGTGACGATGATGCCGGCGATGATCACCAGCGCCGGGGCCGCCGTCGATTCCAGGGACATGGCCAGGCCCTGGATGACGTTGGTGCCGTGGCCGGAGACCGAGGCCTTGGCCACCGACTTCACCGGCCGGAAGCCGGTGCCGGTGTAGTACTCGGTGATGACCACGATCAGGGCCGTCACGACCAGGCCCGCCACGCCGCAGTAGAACAGGCTTATGGCGTCGAAGGTGCGGCCGTTGACGGTGAGCGGCTCGGTCACCAGGGCGTTGACCACCCAGTAGATGGCGCCGATCGACAGCACGCCGGTGACGATCAGGCCCTGGTAGAGCGCGCCCATGATGTTGTTGGACTTGCCCAGGCGCACGAAGAAGGTGCCGATGATCGAGGTGATGATGCACACGCCGCAGATCGCCAGCGGCAGCAGCATCATGGAGTCCACGATCGGAAGGCCGCGGAAGAAGATCGCCGCCAGCACCATGGTGGCCACCGTGGTCACCGCGTAGGTCTCGAACAGGTCGGCGGCCATGCCGGCGCAGTCGCCCACGTTGTCGCCGACGTTGTCGGCGATGGTGGCGGCGTTGCGCGGGTCGTCCTCGGGAATGCCGGCCTCGACCTTGCCGACCATGTCGCCGCCCACGTCGGCGCCCTTGGTGAAGATGCCCCCGCCCAGGCGGGCGAAAATCGAGATCAGCGAGGCGCCGAAGCCCAGGGCGACCATGGAGTCGACCACGTCGCGGCTGGTGTTCTCAAAACCCATCGGCCCGGTCAGCACCGCGTAGTAACCGGCCACGCCCAGCAGCGCGAAACCCGCCACCAGCATGCCGGTGACCGCGCCAGCGCGGAACGCCATCGACAGGCCCTTGGCCAGGCCTTCGGACGCCGCCTGGGCGGTGCGCACGTTGGCCCGCACCGAGATCAGCATGCCGGCGAAGCCGGCCAGGCCTGAAAGCGTCGCCCCGATGGCGAAGCCGATCGCCGCGTTGAGACCGATCAGGAAGAAGACGGCGACCAGAATGACCGCGCCGACGATCCCGATGGCTGTGTATTGCTTGTTCAGGTAGGCCTGAGCGCCTTCCTGGATGGCCGCGGCGATTTCCTGCATCCGCGCGTTGCCTGCCGAAGCCCTCAAGAGGGAGGCGGATTGTACGACGCCGTACACCACCGCCAGCAGGCCGGCGAGGATCACCAGCGTAAGCGACGAAAGACCCATGTTTGAAGCGCCCCTTTGCGACTGCGCACAGGGATCAGCGCCGTTCTGACTTTATTGCGGCGTTCCAATCCCAGGTTTCCCCAATGGGACGCTGGGATCAGCGCCCCCCTAATGCCGCGAGACCTTGCCAAATACGGCGGGACCACGCAACGGCCCGCGATGCGAGGGGGGGGCTCGGCCGTTCAGGCCGGCTTGGGCTTGGGAAAGCCGGTGCGCCGCTTGGGCGACTGCGAGATCACCGTCACGCCCTTGACCGCGCCCTTGCCGGCGATGGCGCCGGCTTCGCGCAGCATGGCCGCCTTCAGCTTGGCCTCGTCGATGGCGGTGTAGCTCGTGGCCGAGTTGAACGGCGTCCGATGGCCGGCCCGCACCAGGGCGTCGCGGAAGACCGGCTCCTTGGCGCGCATCCGCGTGGCGTCGACATTGGCCGCCAGGTCGATGCGGACGTAGACGAAGATGTAGTTGACCACCTCGCCATAGGCGACGATCGGCAGGGCCACCGGCAGCAGTTCGACATACTGGGCGGCCGGCGCCGCCTTCTCTTCCTTGGGCTTGCCCGAGGCGAGCGCATCGCCTGCGACGAGGGTGAAGGCGGCGGACAGGAGCACGGCGCGGCGGTTCATGCCCCTCTCATAGCGCCACAGGGTTTCCGCAACCTTGCGCAGGTTCAGCCGTGGCGCCATCCGCCCGCGCCGACCGCAACCGCCCGCCCGTCGGCGAGGACCAAGACGCCCGGTTCGGCCACCACCTCGCCGATGACGGGAAGTCCGAGGGCCCCCGCGGCCGCCGGCGGCGCGGTGCAGACCACCTGGTAGTCGTCGCCGCCGCTGGCCAGCTGCGCCAGCGCGCGCGCCCGGTCGGGCTGGTCGGCGAGCCAGGCGCGGGCGGGCTTCGACAGCGGCACGCGGTCGAGGTCGATCCTCAGCCCCACGCCGCTGGCGCGGGCGATGTGGCCGGCGTCGGCGATCAGCCCGTCGGAAACGTCGGCGGCGGCGCTCGCGTGCGCAAGCAGCGCCGCGCGCAGGTCGATCCGTGGCGTGGGCAGCCGATAACGCGCCGCCAGGAGCCCTTCGCGGTCGGCGATCTCGCCGAGCGCCGCCTTCAGGCCCAGCCAGCCGTCGCCGATCGGGCCGGACGCCATCAGCAGGTCCCCCGGCCGGGCCCCGCCGCGGCGGACCATGCGGCCGGCCGGGACCCATCCCAGCAGCGTGGCGCTGGCGCTCAGGGGCCCGTCGGTGCTGGTGGTGTCGCCGCCCAGGAGCGACAGGCCAAAGGCCTCGCCGTCCTCGGCGAGGCCGCGGGCGAAGGCCTGGCGGGCGCTCCAGCCGGTCCCGCGCGGCCAGCTGATCGACAGGAAGTAGCCCCAGGGCTCGGCGCCCTTGGCCGCCAGGTCCGACAGGTTCACCCGCAGGAGCTTGCGCGCGATGAGGTCCGGTCCTTCTCCGCGGGGGAAGTGGACGCCCTCGACCACCGCGTCCTTGGTCACCACCAGGTCGTAGCCCGGCCGCTGCGGGATGACCGCGGCGTCGTCCAGCAGGTCCAGCGCTTCGGGCGCGCCGCGGGTCAGAGGCCGATAGAGCCGGGCGATCTGCTCGAATTCGTCGGGCGGCGCGTCCTCGGCCGGCCCGCCGCCGGCCGCCGGGGGCGTGTCCTCAGGCCCGGACATCCTGCGCCACGCCGTCCAGGGCGCCGTTCACGAAGCCGGGCTCCGGCCCCTCGAAGAAGGACTTGGCCAGTTCCACGTACTCGTTGATCACCACTTCGGTGGGGACGTCCGGCCGATGCTCCAGCTCGAAGGCGCCGGCGCGCAGGATCGCCCGCACCGTGGCGTCCAGCCGCTCCAGCCGCCAGCCCGTCGCCAGCCGCTTGACCACCGCCTCGTCGACCTCGCGCTGGTGGGCGACCACGCCGCGCACGAGCTCGGCGAAGAAGCCCTCGTCGGCCTGGGCCAGGGTCTCCCCCTCCCCGTCGCCCTCGACCGCGCGGTCGAAGCGGTGCTCGGAGAACTCGCGGATCACCGCCTCAACGCCGGCGCTCGAGACCTCCATCTGGTAGAGGGCCTGAACGGCGGCCAGGCGCGCGACGGAACGGGCGGCCTTGGAGCTCATCGCGCCCCGCCCAGCAGCCGCCGCTTCATCGCCACCATCTCCAGGGCCGCACGGGCCGCGCCGCCGCCCTTGTCGCCCTCGCTGCGCCGGGCGCGGGCCCAGGCCTGGGCCTCGTCCTCGACGGTCAGGATGCCGTTGCCGATCGCCAGGCGCTTGCCGATCGACAGGTCCATGAGCCCGCGGGCGGACTCGTTGGACACCACCTCGAAATGGTAGGTCTCCCCGCGGATCACCGTGCCCAGGGCGACATAGCCGTCGTAGCGCTGGCCGGCCGGGCGATGGCCGCCCTCGTCGGCGAGGGCGATGGCCGCCGGAATCTCCAGGGCGCCGGGCACGCTGATCACGTCGTATTCGGCGTCGAAGGCTTCGATGGCCTCGGACGCGCCGGCCAGCAGCTCGTCGGCCAGGCCGGAATAGAACCGCGCCTCCACGATCAGGATGCGGATCTTGTCTTCTAGCATCGCAAGGGTCCTCTGGCCGCGGTTGAGCGCACCGCTTTAGGCCGTTTCGCGCCAGCGGGCGAGATAGCGCGCCAGCATGTCGATCTCCAGGTTCACCTTTGAACCGGCCTTCAGCGTCCCCAGGGTGGTGACGTCCCAGGTGTGCGGGATGAGGTTCACGCCAAAGACGTCGTCCTCGACCTCGTTGACCGTCAGGGACACGCCCTCCACGGCGATCGAACCCTTGGGCGCTATGAAGCGGTGCAGCGGACGCGGCGCGCGGATCTGCACCCGGTGCGAGCCGCCCTCGCTCTCCACCGAGATCACCTCGCCCACCCCGTCCACATGGCCGGAGACGATGTGGCCGCCAAGCTCGTCGCCGACCCGCGCCGCGCGCTCGAGGTTGACCGGGCGGCCCTCCTCCCAATGGCCCAGGGTGGTCTTCGACAGGGTCTCGCCCGACACCTCCACGGCGAACCAGCCCTCGCCCTTTTCCACCACGGTCAGACAGCAGCCGGCGTGGGCGATGGACGCGCCCAGGTCGACGGTGGACAGGTCGAAGCGCGTCTCGATCTCGAAACGCCGGTCGCGGTTGGTGTCGCGCACGGCGCGGACGCGCCCCACGTCGGTGACGATGCCGGTGAACATTCAGATCCTCTCGTAGCGTTCCCACAGGTCGTCGCCGACGCTGCGGACGTCAAGCCTTGCGAAGCGCGGCGCCTCGGCCAGGGCGGACAGCGCCAGGGCGCCGACGGCCGGGCGCCCCTCCCCGCCGATCACCACCGGCGCGCGGAACCACTCCAGCCGGTCCACCAGGCCGCAGCGCAGGAAGCTCGCCGCCACCTGCCCGCCGCCCTCGACGAACAGCCGCCTGAGGCCCAGCGCGGCCAGGGCGGCGACCACCGATTCCAGGTCGGCCCGCCCGCCTTCGGTCGCCTCGACCTCGACCACGCGCACGCCCGCAGCGGTCAGCCGCGCCTGGGGCGGCTCCACGCTCACCACATAGGTGGGAATCTCCCGGGCGCTCGCGGCCAGGCGGCAGGTCTCGGCCAGCCGCTGACGGCTGTCCAGCACCACCCGGGCCGGCTGCGGCCCCGTGTAGTCCTCAAGGCGCACCGTCAGCTCGGGGTCGTCGGCGAGCGCCGTCTCCACGCCCACCAGCACCGCGTCGTGCTCGGCGCGAAGGCGGTGGACCGCCTCGCGCGCCTGGGAGCCCGTGATCCAGCGGCTTTCGCCCGCGGCCGTGGCGATGCGGCCATCCAGCGATGTGGCGAGCTTCAGGGTGACGCTCGCGCCCGCCCCCGCGGCCTCAGTCGTCATCCTCCGCACCCTCGCTCAGCCCCTCCTGGCCCAGGAAGCGGGCGAAGTCGCGGGTTTCCTTGAAGTCGCGGTAGACCGAGGCGTAGCGGACATAGGCCACGTCATCGAGCGCCTTGAGCTGCTTCATCACCATCTCGCCGACCGCGCTGGACGGCAGCTCGGTCTCGCCCATGCTCTCGAGCTGGCGCACGATCGAGGAGATCATCCGCTCCACACGCTCCGGCTCGATGGCGCGCTTGCGGATGGCGATGGCGATGGAGCGGGCGAGCTTCTCGCGGTCGAACGGCGTGCGCCGGCCCGAGCGCTTGACGATGGTGAGCTCGCGCAGCTGAACACGCTCGAAGGTGGTGAAGCGGCCCCCGCATTCAGGGCACAGGCGACGCCTGCGGATCGCCGCCCCGTCCTCCGACGGGCGGCTGTCCTTCACCTGGCTTTCGGCGTGGCCGCAGAACGGGCAGCGCATGATGTAGCCCCCTGCGGCCTACGATCTACGATTAGCTGTAGATGGGGAAGCGTTTGGTGAGCGCCAGGACTTCCTCGCGCACCTTGGCCTCGACGGACGAATTGTCGCCACCCTTGGCCAGGCCGTCGACCACCTCGGCGATGAGTTCGCCGATCCGCTTGAACTCGGCCGCGCCGAAGCCCCGGGTGGTGCCGGCCGGCGTGCCGACCCGCAGCCCCGAAGTCTGCATCGGCGGCAGCGGGTCGAACGGGATGCCGTTCTTGTTGCAGGTGATGTGGGCGCGCTCCAGCGCGGCTTCGGCGTCGGCGCCGGTGACGCCCTTGGGCGTCAGGTCCACCAGCATCAGGTGGCTGTCGGTGCCGCCCGAGACGATCTTCAGCCCGCCCGCGGCCAGGGCCTCGGCGAGCACCTTGGCGTTCTCCGCCACCTGGCGCGCATAGACCTTGAATTCGGGGCGAAGGGCCTCGCCGAAGGCCACGGCCTTGGCGGCGATGACGTGCATCAGCGGCCCGCCCTGCAGGCCGGGGAAGACCGCCGAGTCAATCTTCTTGGCGAGCTTCTTGGAGTTGGTCAGCACCATGCCGCCGCGGGGCCCGCGCAGGGTCTTGTGGGTGGTGGTGGTGACCACGTCCGCGTGCGGGAACGGGCTGGGGTAGACGCCGGCCACGATGAGGCCGGCGTAATGCGCCACGTCGGCCATCAGGATGGCGCCGACGCTGTCGGCGATCTCGCGGAAGCGGGCGAAGTCGATGTGGCGGCTGTAGGCCGAGCCGCCGGCGATGATCACCTTGGGCTTTTCGGCAAGGGCGATTTCTGCGGCCTGATCATAGTCGATCAGGTGATCCTGGGTGCGCACGGTGTAGGCCACGGGGCGGAACCACTTGCCGGACTGGTTGAGCGCCATGCCGTGGGTCAGGTGGCCGCCGGCCGCCAGGTTCATGCCCATGAAGGTGTCGCCGGGCTGCATGGTGGCCATGAACACCGCCTGGTTGGCCTGGCTGCCCGAGTGCGGCTGCACGTTGGCGAACTCGCAGCCGAAGAGCTGCTTGGCCCGTTCGATGGCGAGCGTCTCGGCCACGTCCACCACCTCGCAGCCGCCGTAGTAGCGCTTGCCCGGATAGCCCTCGGCGTACTTGTTGGTCAGCACCGAGCCCTGCGCCTCCAGCACGGCGCGCGAGACGATGTTCTCGGAGGCGATCAGCTCGATCTGGTCCTGCTGGCGGGACAGTTCGCGGGCCAGCACGTCGGCCAGTTCGCGGTCCGTATCGGCCAGGCCGGCGGAGAAGAAGGCGTCGGGCGACGGCGCGGCGGAGGTGTGGATGGTCACGGGCGGGCCTTTCGGACGGTCGAGGGACGGGCTCAGTGGCCGGCTCTTTACCCCCAACGGCCGCGCGATCCAATCCGCCGACTAATCGGTGGGAACGATGCCGCGCCGATTGCGTTGAAGCTTGGCGCCGCGCCCGGGCGTTCGCATCGGGCGAGTTGCTGTCGAGTCTGGTCCAAAGGGGGATTGCATGGGTGCTGACGCCGAACCCGAAGGGCCTTCGGGCGAGGAGCAGCTTCGTCTCGTCTCCGAGATCGTGGCCGCCTACGTCAGCCGCAACGCGGTCGCCCCCGAATCGCTTCCCGAACTGATCCGCTCCGTGCACGACACCTTGTCGGGCCTGAACAGCAGCGTCGCGCCGCCTCCGCCGGAGGAAAGGCCCCGCCCGGCCGTGCCGATCAGCCGCTCGGTGCAGCACGACTATATCGTCTGCCTGGAGGACGGTAAGCGGCTGAAGATGCTCAAGCGCTACCTGCGCTCGCGCTACGACATGAGCCCCGAGGAGTACCGCAGGCGCTGGAACCTGCCGCCCGACTATCCGATGGTGGCGCCCGCCTACGCGGCCCGCCGCTCGGACTTCGCCAAGAAGATCGGCCTGGGCCGCGGCGTTCGCCGCCGCAGCTGAACTCAGGCCGCGTAGCCGCCCACGCGCTTGATGTTGCAGTGGGCCCAGAGCGTTTCCAGCGCGTCGGCCAGATCGTCCATCATTGCGTCGGTGTGCGCCGGCGAGGGCGTGAACCGCAGCCGCTCGGTGCCGCGGGGCACCGTCGGATAGTTGATCGGCTGCACATAGACCCCGTAGTCGCTCAGCAGGATGTCCGAGATCATCTTGCAGTGGACCGGGTCGCCCACGAGCACCGGCACGATGTGGCTGACCGACGGCATCACCGGCAGGCCGGCGCGGATCAGCCGCGCCTTCAGCGCCGCGGCGCGTTCCTGGTGGGCGATGCGAACCTCGTTGTGCGCCTTGAGCCAGCGGATCGAGGCCACCGCGCCCGCGGCCAGGGCCGGCGGCAGCGAGGTGGTGAAGATGAAGCCGTCGGCGTAGCTGCGGATGGCGTCGATGATCAGCGGGTCGGCGGCGATGTAGCCGCCCATGACGCCGAACGCCTTGCCCAGCGTTCCTTCGATGATGTCGATCTGGTCCATCACCCCGTCGCGCTCGGCCACGCCCGCGCCGCGGGGGCCGTACATGCCGACGGCGTGCACCTCGTCGAGGTAGGTCATGGCGCCGTACTTCTTGGCCAGCGCCACGGTGCCCTTCATGTCGGCGATGTCGCCGTCCATGGAATAGACGCTTTCGAAGGCGATCAGCTTGGGCGCATCGGCCGGGGCGGCCGCCAGCAGGCTTTCCAGGTGTTCCAGGTCGTTGTGGCGGAACACGCGGCGCTGCTCGCGGCCCCCGGCGCGGATGCCGGAGATCATCGAGTTATGGTTCAGCTCGTCCGAGAAGATGATCAGGCCGGGCAGGATCTTGTAGAGCGTCGACAGCGACGCCTCGTTCGACACATAGCCCGAGGTGAACAGCAGCGCCGAGGGCTTGCCGTGCAGGTCGGCCAGCTCGCGCTCGAGTTCGACGTGATAGTGCGTGGTGCCCGAGATGTTGCGGGTGCCGCCCGAACCGGCGCCGGCCTCTTCGATGGCCTGGTGCATGGCGTCCAGGACGACGGGGTTCTGCCCCTGGCCGAGGTAGTCGTTGGAGCACCAGACAACCACTTCGCTCTGGCTGCCGTCGGCCTGCGTCCAGGTCGCGCGGGGGAAGGCCCCGCGATGACGCTTCAGATCGGCGAAGACGCGATAGCGGCCCTCGGCATGAACCTTGTCCAAGGCGTTGCGGAAGGCGGCCTTATAATCCATCGAACCAAATCCCGGCCGCAAAGCGGCGGGCCCCTTTGTCTGCGACGGCTTTTTGGCGCCCTCGTCAGGTCTTGTCTACAAGACGCCTCGCCGCGGATGCTTGATCTGCATCAAACTTAATCTGGGTGCGACACGGCGCGCGCCTACCCCTGCGGGTTCCCGCGAAGCATTTGCAGAATCGCCGAAAAGTCGCGGCCTCCGCCGCCCATCCGCTCGAACAGGGCGTAGAGCCCCTCGGCCTGGGCGCCCATCGGCGTGGCCGCGCCCGCCTTGGCCGCCGCCTCCTGGGCGAGCTTGAGGTCCTTCAGCATCATCGCCGTCGCAAAGCCGCCCTCGTAGCCGCGGTTGGACGGCGCCGCCGGCACCGGCCCGGGCCAGGGGCAATAGCTCGTCAGGCTCCAGCACTGGCCCGAGGACTGGGCCGAGATCTCGAAGAAGCGCGCCGGATCCAGGCCCAGCTTCTCGGCCAGGGCGATCGCCTCGCACGTGCCGATCATGGAGATGCCCAGCAGCATGTTGTTGCAGATCTTGGCCGCCTGGCCCGCGCCGTGGTCGCCGGCGCGGAACACCACCCGCGCCATCGGCTGGATCACCGCCTCCACGGCGCCGAAGTCGGCTTCGTCGCAGCCCACCATGAAGGCCAGCGCGCCGGCGTCGGCCGCGGCCGTGCCGCCGGAGACCGGGGCGTCGGCGAAGCGGAACCCCGCGGCCTTGGCCTGGGCGGCGACCGCCCGGGCGCTGTCCACGTCGATGGTCGAGCAGTCGATCAGGAGCGCGCTCCTGGGGGCGGCGGCCAGCACCTGCTCGCCGTAGACCTGGCGCACGTGGGGGCCGGCCGGCAGCATGGTGATCACCGCCTCGGCGTCGGCGACGGCCTCGGCGACCGAGGCGGCCGGCGTGCAGCCGGCCGCCCTCGCCTTCTCCAGGGCCGCCGCGGACAGGTCGAAGGCGGCGACGGCGTGGCCGGCCTTGGCCTGGTTGGCGGCCATGCCGCCGCCCATGTTGCCGAGACCGATGAAGGCGATCCTGGTCATGGGCTCAGCTCACTCGGGCTTCTTGAACTTGTAGATGAACTGGTCCGTGCGGCCGCGGATCGAAGGGTCGAACACCCCCTTGCTGTGGTCGTCCTGCGGATTGCGCAGGGCGTGGTCCTCGGCGACGAAGACGAAGCCCGCCGCCTCCAGTTCCTTGCGCACGATGGCCGGGTCGATCCGGTGCAGGGTGTCGGCCACGCCGACCGGCGAGCCCGGCGCCGCGGCATGGTCGAGCACCACGTAGTAGCCGCCGGGCTTCAGCGCCTCGAACACCGCCTTGTTCACCGCCGCCACGTCAAGGTTCAGGCGCGACAGGTGCAGGTCGTGATAGTTCTGCGAGGTCCAGATCAGGTCCGCCTTCTGCGGCAGGCTGAGGCTCTGGAACTGGGCGGCCACCACCTCGACGTTGCCGTAGGCGGGATCGGCGGCGATGGCGTTGACGGCCGGCGGCTTCTCGGCCTTGGCCTGGGCCTCGCTGATGATGGCGTAGACCTTGCCGTCGGCGCCCACGGCCTTGGAGAAGATGCGGGTGAAATAGCCGCCGCCGGGCAGGAAGTCGCCCACCACCTCGCCGGGATGCACCTCGGCGAAGGCCAGCATTTCGGCCGGCTTGCGGTCGGCGTCGCGGGCTTTGTCCTCGGCGGGACGGTGCTCGTCGGCGACGGCCCTGGCGACGGCGTCGCCGGCCGCGGCGTGGTGATCGTGCTGGGCGAACGCGCCGCCGGCGGAAAGCGCAAGCACCGCTGCGGCAAGCATCAGGCTCTTGGACATGGTCTACCTCCCAGATGAGGCGCGGACTCCGCCGGCCCCTTGTTCGCGTCCGTCAAACCAGAGGCGACCATTCCTCGGCCGCGGGCAGCGGGGCGAAGATGGTGTCGAGCATCGCCTCGCCGACTCCGGACAGGGTCGGCGGATTCCATTTAGGGCTGTTGTCCTTGTCGACAATGACAGCCCGGACACCTTCCAGGAAATCGGGCATCTGCACCACCCGCGCGCCGATGCGGTATTCCATCTTCATGTTCTCGGCGAAGGTCTTGGCCGCGCCGCCGAGCTTCAGTTGCCGGAAGGCGACCTTCAGGGTCTGCGGAGACTTGGTGGCGAGCACCTCGAGCTGCGCCTTGGCCCAGTCCGTGCCGTCCGCCTTCAGCGCGGCCACGATCGCCTCGACGCTGTCCTTGCCGAACAGGTGGTCCACCTGGTCCTGGTGCTCGGCGAAGGGCGGCCGGCCGGCGTCGCCCTCGAACTCGGTGAGCAGGGTCTCCACCGCGCCCGGATCGGCGATGATCGCCGCCTTCAGCGCCTCGATGCGCGCGCTCTCCACATAGTCGGTGGCGATCCCCAGCAGTTCGCAGTCGGCGGCCTTGATCCGCGCGCCGGTCAGCGCCAGCCACAGGCCCGCATGGCCGGGCATCCGCGGCAGGAACCAGCCGCCGCCCACGTCCGGGAACAGGCCGATCCCCGTCTCCGGCATGGCGTAGGTGGTCCGCTCTGTGGCGACCCGGTAGCGCGCGGGCGCCGACAGGCCCACGCCGCCGCCCATGGTCACCCCGTCCATGATCGCCACGACCGGCTTCGGGTACTCGAAGAGCAGGTGGTTCAGCCGGTACTCGATGAAGAAGAACTGGCGCGCCAGGTAGCCGTCGCCCGCGCCGCTTTCGGCCAGCATGCGGATGTCGCCCCCGGCGCAGAAGCCGCGCTCGCCGGCGTGGTCCAGCAGCACCAGCTCGACCTGCGCATCGTCGCGCCAGGCCAGCAGCGCCTCGGTCATCGCCATGCACATGCCGGTGGTCAGGGCGTGCAGCGCCTTGGGCCGGTTCAGCGTGATGCGGCCGACGCGGCCCTCCACGCCGGTCAGGACGTCGCCCTCGCTCATGGGCGCAAGAGCTCGCGGGCGATGATGACTCGCATGATCTCGTTCGTTCCTTCCAGGATCTGGTGCACGCGCAGGTCGCGCACGATCCGCTCCAATGGGTAGTCCCGCAGATAGCCGTAGCCGCCGTGAAGCTGCAGCGCCTCGTTGGCGACGAAGAAGCCGGCGTCGGTGGCGAAGCGCTTGGCCATGGCGCAGAGCCGGGTCGCCTGGGGATCGCGCCGGTCCAGGGCGTCGGCGCCCCGCCGCACCATCAGCCGCGCGGCCTCGAGCTCGGTGGCCATGTCGGCGATCTTGAACTGCAGGGCCTGGAAGTCGGCCAGCGGGCGGCCGAACTGCCGACGCTCGCCCAGATAGGCCTGCGCCGTCTCCAGGGCGAAGGCCGCCCCGCCCAGGGAGCAGGCCGCGATGTTCAGCCGCCCGCCGTCGAGCCCCATCATGGCGAAGCGGAAGCCCTCGCCCTCCTCGCCGATGCGGTTGGCGACCGGCACGCGGACGTTGTCGAAGTTGACCTGGGCCGTCGGCTGGGCGTTCCAGCCCATCTTGCGCTCCTGGGCGCCGAACGACAGGCCGGGGGAGTCCTTCTCGACCACCAGGGCCGAGACGCCCTTGGCGCCCTCCCCGCCGGTGCGGACCATGACGACATAGACGTCCGAGGTCCCGGCCCCGGAAATGAAGGCCTTGGAGCCGTTGACGACATAGGCGTCGCCGTCCCGGCGCGCCGTCGTCCGCAGGGCCGCCGCGTCGGAGCCCGAGCCCGGCTCTGTCAGGCAGTAGCTGGCGACCAGCTCCATGCTGGTCAGCCGCGGCAGATAGCGCCGGCGAAGCTGGTCCGAGCCGAACCGGTCGATCATCCAGGAGGCCATGTTGTGGATCGACAGGAAGGCCGCCGTCGCCACGTCGCCGTGCGACAGGGCCTCGAAGATGATCGCCGCGTCGAGCCGGCCCAGGCCCGAGCCGCCCACGTCCTCGCCCACGTAGATGCCGGCGAATCCCAGCTCGGCGGCCTTGCGCAGCACCTCGACCGGAAAGTGCTTTTCCTCGTCCCACCGGGCCGAATGCGGGGCGAGCTCGGCCGCGGCGAAAGCGCTGGCGGCGTCGGCGATGGCCCGCTGGTCGTCGCTGAGCGTGAAGTCCATGAAGCTCCCGTCCTTGGCTCGCCCGTTTCAGGGACTTGCCGACACATCTTGAGGAACTGTCTTTGCTGGCGCACCATGTCAACCACGACAGGTCGCACGGAGCAGGACGAATGACCTTGGCCTCTAGCGACGACCGCGCGAGCGACACCGCCCGCAATCTGGCCCTCGTCAACTACGGCCTGCTGTTCGCGGCGGTGTTCTTCGCCGGCGTCCCGGCGCTGATCGCCGTGATCATCGCCTACGCCCAGCGCGACGAGGCCACGCCCACCCTGCGAAGCCACCACGACTTCCAGATCCGAATCTTCTGGGTGGCCTTCGCCATGACCCTGGCGGCGGGGATCTGCTTCCTGGCCGCTCTGGTCAACGGCCTGGCCGCCTTGATGGAGTTCACCCGGGCCAACGGCTGGGACAGCTTCGACACGATCCAGATCGACCTGTCGCGCCTGTCGATCGACGGGACCATCGTGGGCTTCGTCGTGGCCTCGCTGGTGCTGTCGTTCCTGACCGCCGTGTGGCTGATCGCGGCCCCGGCGTTCGGCTTCATCAGGCTTGCATCGGAGCGAGGGATCGGCCACCACCCGCGGCCATGAGCCAGCCGCCCCTCGCCGCCTACCCCGCCCTGCGCCTGCGCCGCCTGCGCCAGGCCGACTGGATCCGCCGCCTCGTCCGCGAGACCGTCCTGACCCCGGGCGATCTGATCTGGTCGATGGTGGTCCACGAAGGCGAGGGCCGCGTGCCGGTGGGCTCCATGCCCGGCGTCGAGCGCCTGTCGGTGGCCGAGGCCGCCAAGGCCGCGGTCGAGGCCAGGTCCCTCGGCATCCCCGCCATCGCGGTCTTCCCCCACATCGACGGCGCCAGGAAGGACGCCCTCGGTTCGGCCGCCGCCGATCCGGACGGCCTCGTCGCCCGCGCCGTCAAGGCCATGAAGGACGCCGCCCCCGAGGTCGGCGTCATGTGCGACGTGGCCCTCGACCCCTTCACCGACCATGGCCACGACGGCGTGCTGGAAGAGGGCCGGATCCTCAACGACGCCACCATCGAGCGGCTGGTCGAACAGGGCCTGATGCAGGCCCGGGCCGGCGCCGACATCCTGGCTCCCTCGGACATGATGGACGGCCGCTGCGGCGTCCTGCGGCGCGAGCTGGAAAGCGCCGGACTTCAAGACGTTATGATCATGTCCTACGCGGCCAAATACGCCTCGGCCTTCTACGGGCCGTACCGCGAGGCGATCGGCTCGGGCAAGCTCGGGACCGGCTCGGTCGACAATCCCGGCGACAAGAAGACCTATCAGATGGACCCGGCCAACTCCGAGGAGGCCCTGCGCGAGGTGGCCCTCGACATCGCCGAGGGCGCGGACATGGTCATGGTCAAGCCGGGCATGCCCTACCTCGACATCGTCCGCCGCGTGGTCGAGACGTTCTCCATGCCGACCTTCGCCTTCCAGGTCTCCGGCGAGTACGCGATGATCATGGCCGCCGCTCAGAACGGCTGGCTGGACGAGGAACGCTCGATCCTGGAGAGCCTCGGCGCCTTCAAGCGCGCCGGCGCGGCCGGGATCATCACCTATTTCGCGCCCCGGGCGGCCCGCCTGCTGGGCGCCTGACGCGGCGGCCGTGGCCCCGATCGAGGTCGTCACCGCCCTGATCCGCGACGGCGATGGCCGGATTCTCGCCGTGCGCAAGGCCGGAACCGGCCGCTTCATGCTGCCCGGCGGCAAGCGCGAGCCCGGTGAAGACGACCTGCAGGCCTTGTCCCGCGAACTTGGCGAGGAGCTGGGGGTGCGTCTCGCCGCCGCCACGCCCTTCGGGCGCTTCGAGGCGGAGGCCGCCAACGAGCCCGGCCGCCGGGTGGTGGGCCACGTCCACCTCGCCGAGATCGCCGGCGCGCCGCGCGCGGCCGCCGAGATCGCCGACATGCGGTGGATCGACCCTGCGCCGCCCTATCCGGTCGCCCTCGCCCCGCTGCTGGAGACCCGAATCCTGCCGGCGCTGCTGGCGCTCGGCTGAGGCGGTCAGTCCAGCATCTTCGACAGGAACACCGCGAACTCGCCCTCGGCGTCGGTGCCGTCGTAGATCGTCAGGTCGAGCCCGGTGATCATGAAGCCCATGGCCTTGTAGGCCTCGATGCCCGGCAGGTTGCGGTTGCTGGTCTCCAGCCAGATGTGCAGCGCCCCGCGCTGGTTGGCTTCGGCCTGCACCTGCTCCATCAGCCGCCAGCCAACGCCGCGGCGGCGCGAGGGGGCGTCGACGTACATGTGCCAGAGCACCAGGCGCCGGTTCCACGGCTCGAACGCGCAGGCGGCGAAGCCGCAGATCGCGTCGTCCTCGATCGCCACCCAGGCGGTGTCCCACCGGCGGTCCTCGGCGAACACCGCCTCCAGCGGGAAGCGCTTGGTGACGCGGTCGCCCATCAGGATGAACTCGAAGCCGTTCTCCCCCGGGATGGCGGCCAGCACGGCGTCGGTCTCGACGCCGGCGTCCAACGCCTCGACGGCGTCGATGTCCCCGGGCAGGCGGACGGGACGGACCTCGATCATGGCCGCTCCAGGCGTGCGACGAGGCTGGAGGTGTCCCAGCGGTTCCCGCCCATCGCCTGCACCTCGGCGTAGAAGCCGTCGACCATCGCGGTCACGTCGAGCCTGGCGCCGTTCGCCTGGGCCTCTTCCAGCACCAGGCCAAGGTCCTTGCGCATCCAGTCCACGGCGAAGCCGAAGTCGAACTTGCCCTCGGCCATGGTCTTCCAGCGGTTGTCCATCTGCCAGGACTGGGCCGCGCCCTTGGAGATCGCCTCATAGACCTCGGCGGGATCGAGCCCGGCGCGCCGAGCGAAGTGCAGGGCTTCGGCCAGGCCCTGGACCAGGCCGGCGATGCAGATCTGGTTGACCATCTTGGTGAGCTGGCCGGCGCCGGCCTCGCCCATCCGCCGGATCGCCTTGGCGTAGGCGCCGATCACCCCCGCCGCCTGGTCGAAGGCCTCGGCCTCGCCGCCGCACATGATGGTGAGCTGGCCGTTCTCCGCCCCGGCCTGGCCGCCGGAGACCGGCGCGTCCACGAAGGCGCATCCGGACTGCGCCGCCAACGCGGCCATCTCCCGCGCCAGCCGCGCGGAGGTGGTCGTGTGGTCGACGATCACCGCCCCGGGGGCCAGCACCGGCAGCGCCGCGGCGACCACCGCGCGCACGTCCTCGTCGTTCCCGACGCAGAGGATCAGCATCTGCGCGCCCTCGGCCGCCTCGGCGGCGGTGCGCCCAGCCCGCCCGCCGTGGGCCGCCGCCCACCGCTCGGCCTTCTGCGGACTGCGGTTGAACACCGCCATGTCGTGCCCGGCCTTGGCCAGGTGGCCGGCCATGGGAAAGCCCATAACGCCCAGGCCCGCGAACGCCACTTTCATACGCTTCTCCGATCGTCCTACCGCAACCGCATCTTAACGAGGCCGCGCGCAACTTGCGCGGCGCATCAGCCTTAACACCGAGTCAAGCATGGCGCTCAGCAGCGAAGCCCCGATCGTCATCAAGAAGGTCAAGAAGGGCGGCGGCCATGGCCACCACGGCGGGGCTTGGAAGGTCGCCTACGCCGACTTCGTGACCGCCATGATGGCCTTCTTCCTGCTGATGTGGCTGATCAACACCACCAGCCCCGAACAGAAGCGCGGCATCGCCGACTATTTCGCCCCAGCCAGCGTGTCGGAAACCACCTCCGGGGCCGGGGGCATCCTGGCCGGCACGGCGCTGGGCCAGGACGGGGCCAAGGCCGCCGGCTCCATGGACATCATCGAGGAGATGCAGCCCGAGGTCGTCGATCCCAGCGAGGGCAAGACCCAGGACGCCTCCTCCTCGGCCCTCAACGAGACCAGCACCGACGCCCTGCGCGAAGCCCTTCAGAAGCGCGAGCAGGCGGCGTTCGAATCGGCCGCCCAGTCCCTGCGCCAGGCGCTGCAGGACATGCCCGAACTCGCCGAGCTGTCGAAGAACATCCTGATCGACCAGACCCCGGAGGGGCTGCGCATCCAGCTCGTCGACCAGGAGGGCCGCTCGATGTTCGCCGAGGGCGCCAGCCAGCCCAACGAGCGCGCGCGCCTGCTCTTGCGGGCGGTCGCCAAGGTGATCAATCAGCTGCCCAACCGGATCAGCATCTCCGGCCATACCTCCACCAGCCTGAACGGCGCGCGCGCCGACGGGGACTGGCCGCTCTCGGCCGGCCGGGCGGACAACTCGCGCAAGGTGCTTCAGGCGGCCGGCGTCGACGCCGATCGGATCTACCAGGTCTCGGGCAAGGCCAACTCCGAGCCCCTCTATCCGGACGACCCGACCCTGCCGGGCAACCGGCGCATCGCCATCGTGCTGCTGCGCGAGGCGCCTGTTCTTCCGCCGGATCACGGCTTGTGAGGCCTGTGACGTCACGGCGCTTGCGCAACCGGCGTGCATGACGCCTAATCGCGGCAGAGCGCATTGGTTCGAGGGTGACCGCAGGTCCGTGACGCAACACTTTCCGACGCGACAGCTCCGGTTCTTTCTGACCGCGCCCGCGCCGTGTCCGTACCTGCCGGATCGACATGAGCGCAAGGTGTTCGCGCACCTGCCGCTCTCCGACGGCGCCTCGGTGAACGATTCGCTCACCCAGGTCGGCTTCCGCCGCTCCCAGAACATCGCCTACCGGCCGGCCTGCGAATCCTGCCAGGCCTGCATCTCCGCCCGCATCCCCGCCCGGGACTACGTCTTCTCCCGGTCCGAGCGGCGCACCCTGTCGCGCAACGAGGACATCGAGCGCCATCTGGTGGAGGCCGAGGCGACGATGGAGCAGTTCGACCTGCTGCGCCGCTACCTGCTCACCCGGCACGCCGACGGCGGCATGGCCGAGATGACCTGGCCGGACTATGTCGCCATGGTCGAGGACACGGCGGTCCGCACCCACGTCATCGAGTACCGCCAGCGCTCCAGGGACGGCGGCCCGGGCGACCTGGTCGCCTGCGCCCTGGTCGACCTGATGCACGACGGCCTGTCGCTGGTCTACAGCTTCTACGACCCCGCCGCCACGCGCCGCAGCCTCGGCTCCTTCGTCATCCTGGACCACGTGATCCAGGCCTGCCTGACGAACCTGCCCTACGTCTACCTGGGCTACTGGGTCCGGGGCAGCGACAAGATGGACTACAAGATCCGCTTCTCGCCGATCGAGCTCCTGCGCCCCGAGGGCTGGAGCCTGCTTTCGCATCGCGACCGCCTGCCGCCCCGCGCCGCCGAGTAGGCGCCTTTTCAACAGCCGGCGCGACGCCATCCGCCGGCTGTCCCCAGGGCCGTCGCTTGTCCGCGTCGACCAAGAGCGCCGCCGTGGTAAACTGAACTCAATGGTACGCATCGGATCAGAGGCATGGCGCGGCAGCTTCGCCTGAGGCTCAGGCGTTCGGCTTCGTTCCGGCGTGAGGATTTCGTGGTGGGCCCGTCCAACGCCCACGCGGTCGAGCGCCTCGACGCCTGGCCCAACTGGCACCTGGGCTGCCTCGCCCTGGTCGGCCCCGAGGGCGTCGGCAAGACCCATCTGGCGCAGGGCTGGGCCGCCGCCCACGACGCGGTGGTCCTGGACCGCGAGGCGCCGGATGTCGGGGCCGCGGCCGGCCGGCCGGCTCTGCTGGAGGACGTGGACCGCGGCGTCGACGAAGAGGCCCTGTTCCACCTGATCAACATGGCCGGGCGCGAAGGCGGGGGCCTCCTGCTCACCGCACGCACCGCCCCGGCCGCCTGGCCCGCCGCCCTGCCCGACCTGCGCTCGCGCCTCAACGCCTTGCCGGTGGTGGAGATCGAGGAGCCGGACGACGAAGTGCTGGAAGGGGTGCTGCGCAAGTTCTTCCGCGAGCGGAACATCCGCCCCCCGCGGGACGTCTATCCCTTTCTGCTGCGCCGCATGCAGCGGTCGATCCCCTACGCCCGCGACCTCGTGCGCCGCATCGACGAGGCCGCCGACGACGAGCAGCGCCCCATTTCACGGATGCTTGCGCGACAGATTCTTGAAGATGAGGCGGAGAATCTTGACCTTTTCGAGTGAAGCCTTGTCTCCCTTGGACGCGGGCGCCAGAACGGACGCCCGCCGTCAGACCGGGAGCCCGCGCCCATGACCTATGCTGCGCCCGCCGGCGCCGAGGCGGCCGAGGCCCTGCGCCAGCCACTGGCGTGGGACGCCGAGCTGGCCGCGTCCCCCGACCGCTTCTTCAACCGCGAGCTCTCGTGGCTGGCGTTCAACCGGCGCGTCCTGGACGAGAGCAAGAACCCGCGCCATCCGCTGCTGGAGCGCCTGCGCTTCCTGTCCATCTGCGCCAACAACCTCGACGAATTCTACATGGTCCGCGTGGCGGGGCTTAAGGCCCAGGTCCGCGAAGGCGTGCGCGTGGTCAGCCAGGACGGGCTGACGCCGGCCGAACAGCTCGAGCGGGTGAACGCCGAAGCCGCCCTGCTGATGACCGATCAGCAGACCCGCTGGCGCGAGATCTGCGTCGAACTCGCCGGCCAGGGCCTGCATCTGCTGCCAGCCGCCGAGGTGCCCCAGACCGCCCGGCCCGCCCTGGAGGAGGCGTTCCTCAGCCGGCTGTTCCCGGTGCTGACGCCGCTGGCGATCGACCCGGCTCACCCCTTCCCCTTCATCCCGAACCTGGCGTTCTCGCTGGTCCTGAAGCTGCGGCGCCTGTCCGACGGCAAGCTGCTCTACGCCCTGGTGCCGATCCCTGCGCAGGTGGCCCGCTTCTGGGAGCTGCCGGCCGTGCGGACCGGTCGGCGAGGCAAGGTGGAGCGCCGGTTCGTGTCGCTGGAGGGGCTGGTGGCCCTGTTCCTGGACCACCTGTTCCCGGGCTGCCAGGTGGAGGCGCAGGGCGTCTTCCGGCTGATCCGCGATTCGGACGTGGAGATCGAGGAAGAGGCCGAGGACCTCGTGCGCGAGTTCGAAGCCCGCCTGAAGCAGCGGCGGCTGGGCTCGGTCGTTCGGGTCGAGATCGAGGCGGCCATGCCCGAGGAGCTGCGGGCGTTCATCGTCGGCAACCTGCACGCCCAGCCCGCCGACGTGATCCTGATCGACGGGCTCCTGGGCCTGGACGAGCTGTCCCAGATCATCCCCGCCGACCGCCCGGACCTGAAGTTCAAACCGTTCCAGCCGCGCTTTCCCGAGCGGATCCGCGACCACGCCGGCGACTGCTTCGCCGCGATCCGCGAGAAGGACATCCTGGTCCATCACCCGTTCGAGAGCTTCGACGTGGTGGTCCAGTTCCTGCGCCAGGCGGCCCGCGACCCGAACGTCCTGGCGATCAAGCAGACGCTCTACCGGACCTCCTCGGACAGCCCGATCGTGGCGGCCCTCATCGAGGCCGCCGAGAACGGCAAGAACGTCACCGCCCTGGTCGAGATCAAGGCCCGCTTCGACGAGGAGGCCAACCTGAAGTGGGCCCGCGACCTTGAGCGCGCCGGGGTCCACGTCGTCTTCGGCTTCGTGGAGTACAAGACCCACGCCAAGCTCTCGATGGTCGTGCGCCGCGAGGGCGACGCCCTTCGCACCTACTGCCACTTCGGCACCGGCAACTACCACCCGGTGACGGCGCGGATCTATACGGACCTGTCGCTGTTCACCACGGACCCGGCCCTTGGCCGCGATTCGGCGCGGCTCTTCAACTACATCACCGGCTACGCCCGCCCCGAGACCCTGGAGAAGCTCTCCTTCTCGCCGGTGACGATGAAGCAGGACCTGCTCAACCTCATCGAGATCGAAATGGCCAACGCCAGGGCCGGCAGGCCGGCGGCCATCTGGGCCAAGCTGAACGCCCTGGTCGATCCGGTGATCATCGACGCCCTCTACCGGGCCAGCCAGACGGGCGTATCCATCGACCTCGTCATCCGCGGCATCTGCTGCCTGCGCCCCGGCATCCCCGGCCTTTCGGAGAACATCCGGGTCAAGAGCATCGTCGGCCGCTTCCTGGAGCACTCGCGCATCGTCGCCTTCGCCAACGGCGCGCCCATGCCCTCGTCCGAGGCGCGGGTGTTCATCTCGTCGGCCGACTGGATGCCGCGCAACCTGGACCGCCGGGTCGAGGCCCTGACCCCGGTGGAGAACCCCACCGTCCACCAGCAGGTCCTCCAGCAGATCATGGTCGCCAACCTGAAGGACGAGGCCCAGAGCTGGACCCTGGACGCGGAGGGCCGCTACACCCGCGAGCCCTCCTGGGATCATCCCAGCGCCTTCTCGGCGCACGAATACTTCATGACCAACCCCAGCCTGTCGGGACGGGGACAGCGGGTGAAGGACATGCCGCGCGCGATCGACCATGTGGCGACACGCGGATAGGCCCCCGGCCGTCGAGCCGGACGTCGTCGAGCGCAACCGACAGGCCGCGGTCATCGACATCGGCTCCAACTCCGTGCGCCTGGTGATCTACCGCATCGACGGCCGAGCGCTCTGGACCGTCTTCAATGAGAAGGCCCTGGCCGGTCTGGGCCGCGACCTGCCCTCGACCGGACGGCTCTCGCCGGAGGGCGTGGAGGTGGCCATCGCCGCCCTGCGCCGGTTCCGCGCGGTGCTCGACGGCTGGCCAGCGCCCGACATGCATGTCGTCGCCACCGCGGCCGTGCGCGAGGCCAAGGACGGCCCCGACTTCCTGCGCCGCGTCCGCCAGGAGATCGGCCTGACCGTTCGCCTGCTCTCCGGCAAGGAAGAGGCGCGTTTCGCCGCCCTCGGCGTCATCGCCGGCCAGCCCGACGCTCAGGGCGTGGTGGGCGACATGGGCGGGGCGAGCCTGGAGCTGGTGCGCCTGGAGGCCCTCGGCCCGGGCGAGGGCGTGACCCTGCCGCTCGGCCCCTTCGCCCTGGGCGCCCCCAAGCCGCTGGTCGTGGACCGCGTGCGCCGCGCCATTGACGAGCGCCTGGAACGGGTCGCCAAGCGGTTCCGCGCCAACGAGTTCCACGCCGTCGGCGGCGCCTGGCGCAACCTGGCTCTGCTGCACATGGCGATGGCCGGCTATCCGCTGCGCGTCGCTCACCAGTACGAGATCAGCCGCGCCGACGCCATCGACGTCGCCCGCTTCGTCGCGCGCCAGTCGCGCCACTCGCTGGAAGGCATCGAAGGCCTCTCCAAGAAGCGCATGGAGACCCTCCCCTACGCCGCCCTGGCGCTGGAAGCCTTGATCGATCATCTGCGGCTGGAACGCATCGTGGTCAGCGCCTACGGCCTGCGCGAGGGCCTGCTGCTCGACGCCATGCCCCCGGAGGTGCGTGAGCGCGAACCGCTGCTCGAAGGCTGCGAAGCCCTGCACGGGGGCCGCGGCCTGTCGCCGGAGCTGGCGCCGGCCCTCGAGCGCTGGCTGGCGCCCTCTTTCGCGCACCTGCCTCCGCTCTTCGGCCGGCGCGACCCGATCCTCCTGGCCGCCGCCTGCCGCCTGGCGGACCTGGGCTCGCGCCTGCACCCCGACCATCGCGCCACCCTGGTCTTCGACCAGGTGCTGCGCGCGCCGATCGCGGGGATGAACCACGCCGAGCGCGCCTATCTGGCCAGCGCCGCCTTCGCGCGCCATTCCGGCTCCCTGACGACGCCGGAGCCCGAGACGATCGGCAAGATCCTCTCCGCCGAACGCCGCCAACGCGCCCGCGCCCTGGGCTCGGCCATCCGGCTCGGCTGCGACCTGTCCGGCCGCAACGCCGCCCTGCTGGGGCGGACCACCCTGGCGATCGAGGGCGAGACCCTGAAGCTGACCGCCGATCCCGGCTTCGCCGACATGCTGCTGGGGGAACAGACGGCCAAGCGCGCGGCCACCCTGGCGGCGGCCCTGCGCGTGGATCTCAGTCTGACCTGAAGCCCCTGCGGGATTCCGCTAGGCGCCTCGGCCGCACACACGTATCGCAATTGCGAGTCACTTGCATTTAGTCGCGGGCTGCGTCATGCAACCGCCATGCTCGGCCTTGCGGCGAGCTGGGGATCAATATTGCGACTGCGTCGCACTCTTATCACTGGAGTCTTCCATGGGGCGTTTCAGGACCACGGGCCGCGCGGCTCTCTTGGCGGGGGCTTCGCTCCTGGCGACGGCCGGCGCGGCCGCCGCCCAGGGCGTCGATCAGGCGCAGGCCGCCCAGCTCTCGCTGGATCGGATCGTCGTTTCCGCCGGCGCCGAGAAGGTGGCCGCCGACACGCCCCAGGCGGTGACGGTCCTGGACCAGGAAGACATCGACCAGACCCAGGCCTCCACCATGTCCGAGATCATCGAGGGCGTTCCCGGCGTCAGCGCCATGGGCGGCGTCAGCGCCCTGGGCCAGGGCTTCAACATCCGCGGCCTTGGCACCGGCCTCGCCGACTCCGACAGCCGCATCCTCATGCAGATCGACGGGGCGACCAAGTTCTTCGAACAGTACCGGATGGGCGCCTTCTTCAGCGAGCCGGAGCTCTACAAGCGCGCCGAGGTGCTGCGCGGCCCCGCCTCCTCCACCCTCTATGGGGCGGGCGCCCTGGCGGGCGTAGTCAACTTCACCACCAAGGACGCCTCCGACTTCCTCGCCGGCGACGACCGCTTCGCCCTGCGTCTGAAGGCCGGCTACGAGACCAACGCCAACGGCCGGCTCGGATCGGCCATCCTGGCCCTGCGCCCGCTGGACAACCTCGACCTCCTGGCCGCCTACAACGCCCGCGAGGCCGACCACTATGAGAACGGCGACGGCGAGGAGGTCGTGCCTTCCAACGTCACCTCCAGCTCCTGGCTGCTGAAGGCGCGCTACTACGTGGGGGGCGACAGGGGCCACAACCTCTGGGCCAGCTACCAGAACTGGCTCTCCGACAGCACCCAGATCTACGACCAGTCGGAGGGCTTCGGCACGACGCCGGTGCGCCGCAAGGTCGACGACACCACCGCCACCTTCGGCTACGAGAACGACTTCGGCGGATCGAACCTGTTCGACCTCAAGGCCCAGGTCTCCTACGTCGACTCCACGGTCGAGCAGCGCGAGACCACCTTCCTCTCCGGCGTCACCTATTCGGAGTTCTCCTACCGGACCTGGCAGGGCCGGCTGGAGAACGCCACCCGGTTCGACTGGGGCGAAGACTGGACCGGCTTCCTCACCGTCGGCGTCCAGGCCAGCCGCCAGGAGCGGCGCAATCCGCGCGTGACCACCAGCGGCTCGGTCAACCACGGCGCCACGACCCACCCCGAAGGCGACATGACCAAGTACGGCGCCTTCGCCCAGCTCGAACTGATGTGGACCGAGCGCCTGACGGTGATCCCAGGCGTGCGCTACGACCGCACCCGCCTGGAGCCGGGCCTGGGCGTGACCACCACCCAGGTGGTGGAGGACGATGCGGTCTCGCCGAAGATCGCCGCCATCTTCGCCGTCAACGACCATCTGTCGGTCTTCGGCTCGGTCGCCCACACCGCGCGCTTGCCGGTGCTGGACGAGATCTACAGCCGCACCAGCGCCACGGCCTCCAACTTCGCCCTGAACCTGGAGCCCGAGGAGTCGGACAACTACGAGTTCGGCGTCAGCCTGGCGTTCGACGGCCTGATCGCCCGGGGCGATGCGCTGCGGGTCAAGACCACGGCCTATCGCAACGACGTCAGCAACCTGATCGTCCGCGGCGCCTCCACCAGCCCCTACTTCATCAACATCGGCGAGTCGCGCTTCCAGGGGGTCGAGATCGAGGCCGAATACGCCTCCCGCGGGCTGTTCGTCCGCGCCGGCCTGAGCTTCCCCGAAGGCGAGAACCGCACCACCGGCGTCCCGCTCAACACCATCGCCGCCGACGAGCTGGACCTGACCGTCGGCTACCGCTTCGACGACCTCAACCTGACCGCCGGCTGGCGCGGAGAGTTCGCCGCCGACCAGGACGAGGTCTCGACGGCCAGCGAACGCACGGCGGGCTATGGGGTGCATAATTTCTTCCTCACCTGGAAGCCCCAGGCGGGGGCGCTGGACGGGCTGGAGGTCCGGGCGGCGGTGGACAACCTGTTCGACAAGGCCTTCCGCCGCCACCTGGCCGCATTGGACGCCGAGGGGCGGACCTTCAAGCTGACCCTGGCCAAGACCTTCTAGAGGCCATGACGGTCCCCGCCCGCACGCTCGGAGCGGCCTGCGCCTCCATCCTGATCAACGGGGCGGCCATCGGCCTGGCCCTGCAGGGGTGGAGCCAGGCGTCGCCGGCGGTCGCGCCGCAGGAGATCGTCGTCTCAGCGACGCTGGTTCGGGTGCGCGGGTCGGACCTCCCCGCGCGCCTCCCCGCGGCGGCTGTGGTCCCCTCCACGCCGCCGCGGGACCCCGCCCCGCCGCCGCACC
>NZ_JBKBSM010000004.1:0-306734 GCF_046291545.1 Phenylobacterium sp. | reverse complement strand
GCTTGTCCGCGCCCCGGGTCACAAGCCCCGCCGTCTCACATTCTCAAGCGTTCCCGCCGGCCGCCTCACGCCTGGGCCCCGGTCCTCGGCCCCTGGCCGAAACCAGGACGACGGCCGTGGGCGATCTCCGTACGTCGGGCAAATCCGTCGCCTTGGGACTGGGCGACACCGCCGCACTGGCCCGTCCGTTTCGGCCTTGTCCGCGCCACAGGTCCGCGCCACTTAAGCGCAACACCGCCCAACTGTCGGAAGATCGCCGTGACCCAGCCCAACGCCGTTATCGAGATCAAGGCGCCGACCGGCGCGCCGGTCCGGATCGGCAACGCCGAACGCCTGTCGCTCATCGCCGGCCCCTGTCAGATGGAGAGCCGCCAGCACGCGCTGGAAACCGCGCATGCGCTCAAGGAAGTCGCCGCGCGGCTGGGGATCGGCCTGATCTACAAGACCTCCTACGACAAGGCTAACCGCACCTCGGCCAACGCCCAGCGCGGCATGGGCCTGGATAAGGCCTTGCCGGTCTTCGCCGAAATCCGCGAAAGCGTCGGGCTGCCGACCCTGACGGATGTCCATGAGATCGAGCACTGCGCCCTCGTGGCCGACGTCATCGACGTGCTGCAGATTCCCGCCTTCCTCTGCCGCCAGACCGACCTCCTGGTCGCCGCCGCGCGCACCGGCCGGGCGATCAACGTCAAGAAGGGCCAGTTCCTGGCGCCCTGGGACATGAAGAACGTCATCGCCAAGATCACCGGCGCCGGCAATCCCAACGCCATGGCCTGCGAGCGCGGCGTGAGCTTCGGTTACAACACTCTGGTCTCCGACATGCGGGCCCTGCCGATCATGAGCCAGATCGGCTGCCCGGTGGTGTTCGACGCGACCCACTCGGTGCAACAGCCGGGGGGGCAGGGGACCTCGTCCGGCGGCCAGCGCGAATTCGTTCCGGTGCTGGCGCGCGCGGCCGTGGCCGTGGGAGTCGGCGCGGTCTTCATGGAGACGCACCCCGATCCGGACAACGCGCCCTCCGACGGGCCCAACATGGTGCCGATGAACGAGTTCGAGCCCCTGGTGCGCGAGCTTCTCGACTACGATGCGCTCGCCAAGCGGCGCATGCAGGCCGCTTGACCGGCGCGGCGACGCGCGCGACAGGCTGATCCATGGATCTTTCGGCTCTGCAGCAGGTGCTGGCCGCCGTCTCCGGCGCCCGCGTGGCCTGCGTCGGCGACCTGATGGTCGACCGCTTCGTCTACGGCGAGGTCACCCGGGTTTCGCCCGAGGCCCCGATCCCCGTCCTGGCCCGCGCCCGCGAGCTGGTGATGCTGGGCGCGGCGGGGAACGTCGCGCGCAACGTCGCCGCCCTGGGCGGTTCCGTCGCCTTGGTGGGGCTGATCGGCGGCGACGCCGAGGGCCACGAGGCCCTGCGCCTGGTGGGGGGCGAAAGCGGCGTCGAGGGGTTCCTGGTCAACGACCCGACCCGCCCGACGACGCTGAAGACCCGCTTCGTGTCGGGCGGCCAGCAGCTCCTGCGGGTGGACCTGGAAGAGAGCCACGCGGCGACCGGCGAGGTCGAGCACCGGCTGGTGCGGACCATCCGCGACGTCGCCAAGGGCGCCGGCGTGATCCTGATCTCCGACTACGGCAAGGGCGTGGTCACGCCGGCGGTGATCGAGGCCTGCCACGAAGCCTCCCGGCAGGGGGCCCGGGTGATCGTCGATTCCAAGGCGCGTAGCTTCGCCCGCTACGGCGCCGTGGACATCATCAAGCCCAACGCCGCCGAACTGGCCTACGCCACGGACATGCCGGTCTCGACCGACGCCGAGATCGAGGCGGCCCTGGCCCGGGCGCTGGAGCTGTGCGAGGCGCGCGCCGTGCTGGTGACGCGCGCGGCCAAGGGCATCTCCCTGGCGGTCCGCGGCGAGCCCGTGCGCCATTTCGCCGGCGTGCCGCGCGAGGTGTTCGACGCCTCCGGGGCGGGGGACACGACCCTGGCGGCTCTCGGCCTGGCGCTCGCGGCCGACGCGCCGATCGAGGCGGCGGTGCAGTTCGCCCAGCTCGCCTCCGGCGTTGCGGTGGGCAAGATCGGCACCGCCACCGTCTCTCCGGAGGAACTGATCGAGGCGGCCATCAGCGCCCACCTCGCGCCCGCGGAGGCCAAGATCGCCACGCCCCAGCGGCTGGCCGAGGAGGTGGCGCGCTGGCGGGCCAAGGGGCTGAAGGTGGGCTTCACCAACGGCTGCTTCGACATCCTTCACCGCGGGCATGTGGCCTACCTCAGCCAGGCGCGGGCCTGGTGCGACCGGCTGGTGGTCGGCCTGAACAGCGATGCTTCGGTGCGCGCGCTGAAGGGCGAGGGCCGTCCGGTCAACGATCTGGAGAGCCGCGCCCTGGTGTTGGCGGGGCTCGGCTCGGTGGACCTGGTCGTGCCGTTCGACGAGGACACTCCGCTCAAGCTGATCGAGATCGCCCGGCCGGACGTCCTGGTGAAGGGCGCCGACTACACCGAAGATCAGGTGGTGGGCGCGCGCGAGGTGCGCGCCTGGGGCGGGGACGTGAAACTGGCCCCCGTGGTGGAGGGCTATTCGACGACGGCGGCGATCGCCAAGCTGTCGAGCAACAAGGAGACGGCCGGATCATGAACCGCCGCATCGCCTTCGTCACCGGCGGGGCCGGTTTCATCGGCTCCAACATCGTGGCCAAGCTGGCCGAGGACCGCAGCCTCGACGTGGTGGTCTGCGACCGGCTGCGGGAGGCCGAACTCGGCAAGTGGCGCAACATCGCCAAGCATCCGATCGGCGACTTCGTCGCGCCGGACGCCATGTTCGAGTGGCTGGAGAAGCGCTGGCGCGAGGTGGAGGTGGTGATCCACATGGCCGCCATCTCCTCGACCACCGAGCCTGACGCCGACAAGATCGTTCAGCAGAACTTCGGCCTCAGCCGCGACCTGTTCCGCTGGTGCGCCGACCACCAGCGGCGCTTCATCTACGCCTCCTCGGCGGCCACCTACGGCGACGGCGCCCAGGGCTTCGCCGACGACGACAGCTACGACGCGCTGATGAAGCTGCGGCCGCTGAACACCTACGGCTGGTCCAAGGCGCTGTTCGACCTGTTCGCCGCGCGCCAGGCCGCGCGCGACTATGCGCCGCCGCAATGGGTGGGGTTGAAGTTCTTCAACGTCTACGGCCCCAACGAAGAGCACAAGCACTCGATGAAGTCGGTGGCCTCGCAGATCTGGCCGCACGTGCGCGACGGTCAGTCGGTGCAGCTCTTCAAGTCCTACCGCGACGACGTGCCGGACGGCGGCCAGAAGCGCGACTTCGTCTATGTGCGAGACGTCGCCGAGGTGGTGGAGTGGCTGGTGGCCAGCCCGCAGGTCAACGGGATCTACAACCTGGGCTCGGGCCAGGCGCGGACCTTCGAGGACATGGCCCGCGCGGTGTTCGAGGCGGCCGGCAAGAACGCCCAGATCGACTACACGCCGATGCCGCCGGCGATCCGCGACAAGTACCAGTACTTCACCGAGGCCCAGATGGGCCGCCTGCGGGAGGCCGGCTACGCCAAGCCCTTCACGCCGCTGGAGGAGGGCATCTCCGACTACGTGACCCGCTTCCTGTCCCAGCCCGACCCGTATCGCTAGAGGGTGTTGCTGGCGGCCTCGCGCTTCGTGTAGGCAGGGGCCATGGCGGAGAGGCCCAAGGGGTTCAAGCGTTGGCTCGTCGCGGGCCTGGCGGCGTTCACGGCGCTGATCGTGGTCGCCAGCTTCGTCTGGCGCGACGACATCCAGCGGACCGGGCTGGACCCGAAAGTGCCGTTCCAGACCTATAACCCGCCGCCGGCGCCGGACTACGCCGAAGGCTCGGCCTGGTACCTGGCGCCCAATCCGCGCAACGCCTGGAAGGCCTCCGACCCGCCGGCGGACATCTTCTTCATCGCGCCCACCACCTTCGACGGCGGCGGCGACTGGAACGGGCCGATCAACGATGCGCGGGCCGAGCGGCTGTTCCGCCGGACCATGGCGCCGAACTACGCCGGGCCCTTCGTGCGGGTCGGGCGGATCTTCGCGCCGCGCTATCGGCAGGCGAGCCTCTACAGTCTGCTGACCCTGCGCGACGATGCGCGCGACGCCCGGCGCTTCGCCTATGAGGACGTCGCCGCCGCCTTCCGCCAGTATCGCGACGAGTACAACAAGGGCCGGCCCTTCATCATCGTCGGGGTCGAGCAGGGCGGCACCCTGGGCGCCCGCCTCCTGGCCGAGGAGGTGGTCCCGCATGCCCGGATGAGCCGGCTGATCGCCGCGGCCTACCTGATCGAGACCGCCGTGCCGGCCGATGCGCCGCCGTTGAAGCCCTGCGACCGCCGAGCCGAGCCGGCGTGCCTGGCGGCCTGGGTGTCGGCCGGGCAGGGCGACCTGGAGGCGGTGCGCAACGTGCTGGACCGTTCGCTCGTCTGGGGGCCGGGCGGGCAGCTCGACAACCTGAACGGCCGCGAGCCCTTGTGCTTCAACCCCCTGCTTGGCGCGGTGAGCGACGCGCCGGCGCCGCCGCGGCTGAACCAGGGAGCGGCCAACGCGACCGGGCTGGAGTGGGGTGCGCGGCCGCCGTTCCTGACCCGCCAGGTGGCCGCCCACTGCGAGGACGGCGTCCTGCGGGTGACCCGGCCCAAGTCCACGGCCCTGAAGCCGACCGGCTCCTGGTCCGATCGCCGAAAAGTGCCTGGATACAATCTGTTCTATGCGGATCTTGAGGCGGACGCCAAAGCCAGGCTGGCCGCCCTGATGGCCGAGCCGGAGTTCGAGGCGGCCAAGCCCTCGGAGATCGAGGTCGTCGACATCACCAACACGCCCCTGCGCCGCATCGACTGAACGCTTGGCGGACGGGCCTGGAGCGGGCCATGGTCGGGGCAAGCAGGAACGAGCCTACACCCGAGGGAGCGAGCGCATGGCCGGGACGAACCGACAGATCGTGCTGGAGTCCATTCCGCAGGGACGCCTGGGCCCCGAGCACTTCCGCCTGACCGAGACCGAGCGGCCGAGCCCGGGGGAGGGCGAGGTGCTGCTGAAGGCCCGCTACATCTCGCTGGACGCGGCCAACCGCGCCTGGATGCAGGGCGCCACCTACCGCTCGGCCCTGTCGGCCGGGCAGGTGATGGCCGGCGGCGCCTTGGCCGAGGTGGTGGAGAGCCGCGCCCCCGGGCTGTCGCCTGGAGACCTTGTGTTCGCCGACATGGGCTGGCGCGACTATGCGGCGCTGCCGGCCAAGGGCTTGGCCAAGCTGCCGGCGATGGAGCCGCTGACGCATCTGCTCAGCGTCTACGGCGTGGCCGGGCTCACCGCCTATTTCGGCCTCCTGGAATGCGGCCGGCCCAAGCCGGGGGAGACGGTGGTGGTCTCGGCCGCGGCCGGCTCCGTGGGCTCGATCGTCGGCCAGATCGCCAAGATCAAGGGCTGCCGGGTGGTCGGCGTCGCCGGGGGCGCCGAGAAGGGGGCCTGGCTGACCGGCGAGCTCGGCTTCGACGCCGCCGTCGACTACAAGGCCGGCGCGCTGCGCCAGGAGCTGCGCGCGGCCTGCCCGGCCGGGATCGACGTCTATTTCGACAACGTCGGCGGCGACATCTTCGAGACCTGCCTGTTCGCCATGAACGTCCATGGCCGCATCGCCTGCTGCGGGGCGGTCTCGCAGTACGACGGCGCGGCGCCGGCCCACGGCCCGCGGGGGGTTCCGGGACTGATCGTCACCAAGCGCCTGACCCTGCAGGGCTTCATCGTCTCGGACTTCTACGACAAGCGCGAGGCGGCGCTGGCGGAGCTGAAGTCTTGGGTGGAGAGCGGTAGGCTGAAGGTCCAGGAGGACGTCATCGAGGGGCTGGAGAATACGCCGGCCGCGCTCGTGGGCCTGCTGCACGGCGAGAACCGCGGCAAGCGCATGGTCAAGGTGAGCTGAGGGCTCAGCCCGCGTCGCTGAGCTTTGCGCCCGGCCGCCAGTCGAACAGCTCCTGCAGGATCCGCAGGGCCTGCCCGCGGGCGCTGGTGAGCTGAGGATCGCGAGCGACGATCAGGCGGGCGTCGTCCCCGGCCGCGGCGATCAGGTCGCGGTGGGCGAAGGGATCGACGAAGACGTAGTCAGGAAAGCCCGACTGCCGAAGCCCCAGGGCGTCGCCGCCCCCGCGCAGCTCCAGGTCGGTTTCGGCGATGACGAATCCGTCGTCGGTGCGGCGCAGGATGTCGAGCCGGCGCTGGGCGACCTCGGAGAGCGGCGGGTCGTAGAGCAGCACGCAGGCGCTCTCCCGCCGGCCGCGGCCGACCCGGCCGCGGAGCTGGTGAAGCTGCGCCAGGCCGAAGCGCTCGGCCTGCTCGATGACCATGATGGTGGCGTTGGGCACATTGACCCCGACCTCGACCACCGTCGTGGCCACCAGCACCTTGATGACCCCGTCGGCGAACTCGGCCATCACAGCGTCCTTCTGGGCCGGCGGCATCTTGCCGTGGATCAGGCCGACCGAGGGGCCGATGCGCTCGCGCAGCTCGGCGTCGCGGACCTCGGCGGCCTTGAGGTCGACGGCTTCGGACTCTCCCACGAGCGGACAGATCCAGAAGGCCTGGGCGCCCTCGGCCACGGCCTTGCGCAGGCGCGCCTCGACCTCCTCGACCCGGGGCATGGGCACGGCCCGGGTGGCCACCGGCGTGCGGCCGGGGGGCTTTTCGTCGATCCGCGAGACGTCGAGATCGCCGTAGAGGGTCAGCTCCAGGGTGCGCGGGATCGGCGTGGCGGACATGGCCAGCAGATGGACCGCCCGGCCCTTGGCCTGCAGGCGCTGGCGCTCGTTGACGCCGAAGCGGTGCTGCTCGTCGACCACGGCGAGCTGCAGGCGCTGGAAGTGCACGTCGTCCTGGAAGAGGGCGTGGGTGCCCACAGCGACCTGGATCGCGCCCGACGCCAGGCCGCGCAGCTTGTCCGCCCGGCCGGCGCCCTTGTCGCGGCCGGTGAGCAGGATGGCGGCGACGCCATGGCTCTCCAGCGGCGCGCAGAGGGTTTCGAAGTGCTGGCGGGCGAGGATCTCGGTGGGCGCCATCAGCACCGCCTGTCCGCCGGCGGCCACCACGTCGGCCATGGCCAGCATGGCGACGACCGTCTTGCCCGAGCCGACGTCGCCCTGCAGCAGCCGGCTCATGCGCTCCCCCGAGGCGAGATCGCCGCGGATCTCGCCCAGCGCCCGGTCCTGGGCGCCGGTGAGGCGGAACGGCAGGTCCGCGCGGATGGTCTCGGCGATCCGGCTCGCCGGGGCCGGCGCCGCCGGTTCGGCGCGGCGCTCGGCCTTGCGCTGGGCCATGGCGAGCTGGTGGGCGAGGAGCTCGTCGTAGGCCAGGCGCCGCTGGTGCGGGGCGAGGGGGGAGAGATCGGCCTCGCCGAGGGGGCCGTGCAGACGGGCGAGGGCCTCGCGCCATGCGGGGAAGCGCTCGCGCTGGAGCCACGCCGGGTCCTGCCACTCAGGAAGTTCGGGCGCACGTTCCAGGGCCTCGTGCGCAAACCGGCGCACGCTGCGGGCGGGCAGGCCGGCCGAGGCAGGGTAGACCGCCTCCAGCAGGGGAATGGCGTCGGCCTGATCGGGCGGGACGAGGTGGTCGGGGTGGGCGATCTGCCACTCCGAGCCGAACCGCTCGACCTTGCCGGACACCAGACGGCGGGCGCCGACGGGATGGCGCGCTTCGAGCTGGCCGCCATAGCCGCCGAAGTAGACCAGCGTGAGGAACCCCGTCCCGTCGAAGGCGCGTACCTTCCAGGGCTGGGCCGGCGTGCGCGGCCGCTGATAGGCCTCGATCTCGACCGTGAAGATCTGCACCTCGCCTTCGACGGCGTCGGCGACGGTGGCCTGGCGGCGGCGGATCAGGCCGTGGGGCTTCAGGAACAGCACGTCGCGCACGATCGGTCCGGCCAGCTTCTCCAGCACCGGCGCCACGCGCGGCCCCACCCCCTTCAGCGAGGTGATGGGCGCATAGAGCGGAAACAGAATCTCGGGCCGCATGGGTCCAGCTTATCGCCGATCCGGCGGCGATTGGGCGCCCGCCTCGCGCGGGGTGGCGCTCGGCGCAAAGGCGGCCTATATCCGCCGCGCCTTCATGACGACCGACGACGCACGCCTCCGACGGCTGAAGTTCCGGGCCTGGCACCGCGGCTTCAGGGAAGCGGACCTCATTCTGGGGCCGTTTGCGGACACGCACGCCCATCTCCTGAACCCAAGTCAGATCGAGGAGTTTGAGCGCCTGATGGAGGCGCCGGACCACGATCTGTACAACTGGATCGTCGAGCGGGATCCCACGCCGCCTGAGATGGATGGCGAAATCATGCGGATGCTGAAGGCGTTCCGAGACCAAGCTTACAGCGCAAGGGAGCCCGGCCGTGGCGGCTGACGACGCGCGCCCGGCGCAGGGCGCGCAGATGAAGCGGATCGTCCAGGACGACGGCCGCCTCGACCTGATCGGCGCGCCGGAGGGGTTCGACGCCCTGGTGATGGGCGACATCGCCCGCGGGCGGGGCGGCCTGTCGGTGTTCGTGGCGCGGGATGGATCGCGCCTGTCGGCCTTCGTCGACGCCTTCGCTTTCTTCGCTCCAGAGATCGAGGTGCTGCAGTTCCCGTCGTGGGACTGCCTGCCCTACGACCGCGTCGGCCCCTCGCCGGGCGTCGCGGCCCGGCGGATGACCACCCTGGCGCGTCTGGCGCAGGGACTGGAGCCGGGCCGGCCGGTGCTGCTGGCCACCACCGTCCCGGCGCTGATGCAGCGCACGCCGCCGCGGTCGGCGATCAAGGACGCGAGCTACTCCGCCCGGGTCGGCAACGTCGTCGAGATCGCCGACCTGGAGCGCTATTTCGCGGTCAACGGCTACTCGCGGGCGTCCACCGTCTCGGAGCGGGGCGAGTTCGCCATCCGCGGCGGGGTGATCGACGTGTTTCCGCCGAGCGCCGAGGAACCGGTGCGGCTCGACCTGTTCGGCGACACCCTGGAATCGATCCGCGCCTTCGATCCGGAGACCCAGCGCTCGACCAAGCAGCTCAAGGAGGTCGAGCTGCTGCCGGTGAGCGAGGCGCTGCTGGACGCCGAGGCGGTGTCGCGATTCCGCACCGGCTATCTGGAGACCTTCGGCGCGCCCGGCGACGATCCGCTCTATGCGGCGGTCAGCGAAGGCGGCCGGCGGGCCGGCATGGAGCACTGGCTGCCGCTGTTCTACCCGCAGCTTGAGACGCTGTTCGACTACCTGCCGCCGCATACGGTGATCGGCCTCGACCACCTGGTGGAGGACGCCCGCGAAGAGCGCTGGAGCCAGATCGCGGACGCCTTCGAGGCCCGCGCCCAGGCCGAGCGGCGGGTGCACTATCATCCCCTCGAGCCCGAGCGGCTGCACCTGCCGGCCGCCGAGTGGACGGCGCGGATCGCCCATCGGCCGACGCGCCGCTTCTCGGCGTTCCAGGAGATCGAGAGCGAGACGGCGGTCGACATGGGCGCGCGCATGGGCCGCACCTTCGCCGCCGAGCGCGCCCAGGACAGCGTGAACCTGTTCGAGGCGACCGCCGCCCACGCCGCGGCGCTGGCGGCCAAGGGCAAGCGCGTGCTGTTCGCCTCCTGGTCGGAGGGATCGTCGGAACGGCTGGGCTCGATGCTGGCCGACCACGGGCTGAAGCGGCTGCCCTTCGCCCCCTACTGGCAGGCGGCCAAGGCCAACGATCCGAAGGTCCCGCAGCGGGTGGTGCTGCCGCTGGACTCCGGCTTCGAGACCCCCGACCTGGCGGTCATCTCCGAAACGGACATTCTGGGCGACAGGCTGGCCCGCCCGCGGCGGCGGCGGCGCGCGTCCAACTTCCTGGCCGAGGCGTCCTCGCTGACCCCGGGCGACCTCGTCGTGCACATCGACCACGGCATCGGCCGCTACGAGGGCCTGAAGACCTTGGAGGTGCAGGACGCGCCGCACGACTGCCTGGAGCTGCAATACGGCGGCGAGGCCAAGCTCTATCTGCCGGTCGAGAACATCGACCTTCTGACGCGCTACGGCTCGGACTCCGAAGGCGTGGTGCTGGACCGCCTTGGCGGGGCGGCGTGGCAGGGCCGCAAGGCCCGTGCCAAGGCGCGCCTGCGCGAGATGGCCGAGGGCCTGATCCGCATCGCCGCGGAGCGGGCCACCAAGACCACCGCGCCGGTGGATCCGCCGCACGGGGTGTTCGACGAGTTCTGCGCGCGCTTCCCCTACGAGGAGACCGAGGACCAGCTCAACGCCATCGGCGACGTGCTGGAGGACCTGACGGCCGGCAAGCCCATGGATCGGCTGATCTGCGGCGACGTCGGCTTCGGCAAGACCGAGGTGGCCCTGCGCGCGGCCTTCGTGGTGGCGATGAGCGGCCAGCAGGTGGCCATCGTCTGCCCGACGACGCTCCTGGCGCGCCAGCATTTCAAGACCTTCGAGCAGCGCTTCCAGGGCTGGCCGGTGCGAGTGCGTCGCCTTTCGCGGCTGGTGCCCGCCAAGGAGGCGGCCGAGACCCGCGAGGGGCTGAAGAAGGGCGAGGTCGAGATCGTCGTCGGCACCCACGCGGTGCTGTCCAAGCAGGTGGAGTTCAAGAACCTCGGGCTGGTGATCGTCGACGAGGAGCAGCACTTCGGCGTCAAGCACAAGGAGAAGCTCAAGGAGCTCCGCGCCGACGTGCACATGCTGACGCTGACGGCCACGCCGATCCCGCGGACCCTGCAGATGTCGCTGTCGGGCATCCGGGAGATGTCGATCATCGCCACGCCGCCGGTCGACCGGCTGGCGGTGCGCACCTACGTCACGCCCTGGGACCCGGTGGCGATCCGCGAGGCGCTGCTGCGCGAGAAGTACCGCGGCGGCCAGAGCTATTTCGTGACGCCGCGGATCAACTACCTGCCCGAGCTCGAGCGGTTCCTGCGCGAACAGGCGCCGGAGGTGAAGTTCGTCGTGGGCCACGGCCAGATGTCGGCGACCCAGCTCGAGGAGGTGATGAGCGCCTTCTACGACGGGCAGTACGACGTGCTGCTGTCGACCACGATCGTCGAGAGCGGCCTCGACATCCCCACGGCCAACACCATGATCATCCACCGGGCCGACATGTTCGGCCTGGCCCAGATGTACCAGCTACGCGGCCGCGTCGGGCGGGCCAAGGCGCGGGCCTACGCCTATCTCACCACGCCGGTGGAGAAGCCGATCACCCTGTCGGCGGAAAAGCGGCTGAAGGTGCTGCAGTCGCTCGACAGCCTGGGCGCCGGCTTCCAGCTCGCCAGCCACGACCTCGACATCCGCGGCGGCGGCAACCTCCTGGGCGAGGAGCAGTCGGGGCACATCCGGGAGATCGGGGTGGAGCTCTACCAGCAGATGCTGGAGGACGCCGTCGCCGAGCTGAAGGAACGCGGCGGCGAGGGCCTGGTGGACCGTGGCTGGTCGCCGCAGATCAACACCGGCGCGGCCGTGCTGATCCCCGAGGACTACGTGCCGGACCTGAACGTGCGCCTGGCGCTCTATCGCCGCCTGTCCGACGCCGAGAAGGCGGCGGACCGCGAGGCCCTGGCGGCGGAGCTCATCGACCGGTTCGGGCCGCTGCCGCCGGAGGCGGGCCAACTGCTGAAGGTGGTGGCGATCAAGGGGCTCTGCCGCGAGGCCAACGTGGCCAAGATCGACGTCGGGCCGAAGGGCGCGGTGGTCAGCTTCCGCGGAGACGAGTTCAGGAACCCCGTGGGGCTGGTCGGCTACGTCCAGCGCCATGCGGCCGTGTGGCGGGTCCGGCCCGACAACAAGGTGGTGGTGAAGGGCGAGTGGGAGACCCCCACCGAGCGCCTGAACGCCGCCGAACGCATCCTGGGGGAACTGGCCAAGCTGGCGGCTTAGCCTGGACCGCCGGCCCGGCCGGAACGAAGCGAAGACCCGACGCGCGGGTGCGACTGTGAGCCCCTTTCGCCGCCACGGCGGGGAGGGCCTAATGCGAGCTGATTCTGAGACCTGCCTGACATGACCAAGCACACTCCGCCGCCGTCCGACGGGGACGGCGACCGCATCATCGAAGAGCCGCTCGCCGAGGCCCTGTCGCGGCGCTACCTGGCCTACTCGCTCTCGGTCATCACCGGGCGGGCGCTGCCGGACGTGCGCGATGGGCTCAAACCCGTGCAGCGGCGCGTGCTCTACGCGATGAACGAGATGCGGCTGAACCCGGAAACCGCCGCGCGCAAGTGCGCCAAGGTGGTCGGGGAAGTGATGGGCGGCTATCACCCGCACGGCGACCAGGCGATCTACGACACCCTCGTGCGGATGGCCCAGTCCTTCGCCCAGCGCTACCCGCTGGTGGACGGGCAGGGCAACTTCGGCAACATCGACGGCGATAACGCCGCGGCCATGCGCTACACCGAGTGCCGGCTGACCGAGGCCGCCAAGCTGCTGCTGGACGGCATCGACGAGGACGCGGTCGACTTCAAGCCCACCTACGACGGCGAGGACACCGAGCCGGTCGTCCTGCCCACTGGCTTCCCCAACCTCCTGGCCAACGGCGCCACCGGCATCGCCGTGGGCATGGCCACCTCGATCCCGCCGCATAACGCCGCCGAGCTGATCGACGGCTGCCTGCTGATCCTGGACAAGCCCGACTGCACCACCGCCGACCTGATGGCGCACGTGAAGGGGCCGGACTTCCCCACGGGCGGCGTGATCGTGGAGTCCGCCGCCTCGCTGCTCGAGACCTACGAGACCGGGCGCGGCGGCGTGCGCACCCGGGCCCGCTGGGAGAAGGAGGAGACCGGGCGGGGGACCTACCAGATCGTCGTCACCGAGATTCCCTACCAGGTGAAGAAAGCCGACCTGGTCGAGCAACTGGCCGGGCTGATCGAGGCCAAGAAGGCCCCGCTGCTGGGCGACGTGCGCGACGAGAGCGCCGAAGACGTGCGCCTGGTGCTGGA
Source organism: Phenylobacterium sp. (assembly GCF_046291545.1). Classification (GTDB taxonomy): domain Bacteria; phylum Pseudomonadota; class Alphaproteobacteria; order Caulobacterales; family Caulobacteraceae; genus Phenylobacterium. The sequence continues at coordinate 293,806 of NZ_JBKBSM010000004.1, read as the reverse complement.
GCCGAAGAGCCGCAACGTCGAGCCCGAAGTCCTAATGGAGAGCCTCTTCAAGCTCTCCGACCTGGAGACCCGCTTCTCGGTGAACATGAATGTGCTGGACGCGCGCGGCACGCCGGGGGTGATGGGGCTGAAGCAGGCGCTCAAGGCGTTCCTGGACCACCGCCGCGAGGTGCTGGTGCGCAGGGCGCGCCATCGGCTGGAGAAGATCGAGGCCAGGCTGCACATCCTGGACGGCCTGCTGATCGCCTACCTGAACCTGGACGAGGTGATCCGCATCGTCCGCTACGAGGACGAGCCGAAGGCGAAGCTGATCGCCGCGTTCGGACTCTCGGAGATCCAGGCCGAGGCCATCCTCAACACCCGCCTGCGCCAGCTCGCCAAGCTGGAGGAGATGGAGATTCGCCGCGAGCACGGCGAGCTGTCGGAAGAACGCGACGGCCTGTTGAAGATGCTGGCCTCCGAGACCCAGCAGTGGAAGCTGGTCGGCGTGGGCCTGAAAGCCGTGCGCAAGGTGCTGGGGCCGGACACGGCCCTGGGCGCCCGCCGCAGCCAGTTCGCCGAGGCGCCGCAGGTGGACGCCGAGGCGGCGATCGAAGCGATGATCCCTCGCGAGCCGATCACCGTGATCCTGTCCGAGCGCGGCTGGATCCGCGCCGCCCGCGGCAAGGTGGACGATCCCTCGGAGCTGAAGTTCAAGGAGGGGGACAAGCTCGGCTTCATCGTGCCGGCGGAGACGACGGACAAGCTGCTGATCTTCGCCTCCGACGGGCGCTTCTTCACCCTGGGCTGCGACAAGCTGCCGTCGGCGCGCGGCCACGGCGAGCCGCTGCGGCTGATGCTGGACCTGGACGACAAGGTCGAGATCGTCGACGTCTTCCCGCACCGGCCCGGGACCAAGCGCTTCGTCGCCTCCCGCGCCGGCTACGGCTTCATCCTGCCGGAGGAGGAGGCGATCGCCTTCCGCCGCGCCGGCAAGCAGGTGCTGACCGTCGACAAGAAGGGGGCGGCCTTCGCCATGCCGATCACCGGCGACCACGTGGCGGTGATCGGCGACAACGGCAAGATCCTGGTGTTCGAGGCCGCCGAGTTGCCGGAGATGCCGCGGGGCAAGGGCGTGAAGCTGCAGGCCTACCGCGAGGGCGGCCTGCGCGACGCGACGATCTTCGCCGCCGCCGAGGGCGCGACCTGGATCGACGGCGCCGGCCGCACCCGCGCCTGGCCCGAGTGGCGCGAATGGCTCGGCAAGCGCGCGGCGGCCGGCAAGCTGGCGCCCAAGGGCTTCCCGACCAGCAAGCGGTTCCGCCCCAAGTAGCCGCGGACGTGCTTGCCGCGCGCGGGGCGGACGCTAAGCTCGGCTGAAGCTCGCGCCGGAGTCGCGAGGTTGTCCGGGGGTCTGTCCACATGAAGTTCCTGCGTGCGCGGCTGGTCGCCGCCGCCCTGGCCGCGACCACGGCCCTGTGTCCGCCCGCCGCCGTCCTGGCGCGCGAACCGGCGGCCCTGGCCCAGGCGGCGAGCCCCGAAAGCGTCGGCTTTTCGTCCGAGCGGCTGAAGCGGCTGGATGCGGCGATGCAGAAGGTGGTGGACGACGGCCGGGTGGCCGGCATGACCACCCTCTTGGCCCGCCACGGCCAGGTGGTTTCCTTCAATACCTACGGCAAGGCGAGCCAGGCCACCGGCCAGCCGATGCCCAAGGACGAGATCTTCCGCATCTATTCGATGTCCAAGCCGATCACCGGCGTGGCGATGATGATCCTGTTCGAGGAAGGCAAGTGGCGCCTTGACGATCCGGTGACGCGCTACATCCCGGAGTTCAAGGACCTCAAGGTCATGAAGATCGACGCGGACGGCAAGCAGACGCTGGTTCCGGTCGAACGTGCGCCGACCATGCGCGAGCTGATGAGCCACACGGCCGGCTTCGGCTACGGCCTGTCGGACAAGCATCCGGTGGACGTCATGTTCCGCGAGCAGAACGTCTTGTCCTCCAACGGCCTGGACGAGATGGTGCGCAAGGTGGCGGGCATCCCCCTGATGTTCCAGCCGGGCGAGACCTGGTACTACAGCGTCGCCGTCGACCTGCAGGGCTACATCGTCGAAAAGCTCTCCGGCATGCCGCTTGGCCAGTTCATGGACGAGCGGATCTTCAAGCCGCTGAAGATGAACGACACCGGCTTCGTCGTGCCGCAGGACAAGGCGGGCCGGCTGGCCGCCGTCTACGCCGGAAACAAGGACACTGGCCAGATCGAGGAAGCCAAGGCGATCTTCGATTTCGAGCTGCCGGACTACACCAAGCCCCAGCCCCTGGAATCCGGCGGCGGCGGGCTGTTGTCCACTACCAGCGACTACGCCCGCTTCGCGCAGATGATCGTCAACGGCGGCGAGCTGGACGGCGTGCGGATCCTTTCGCCGGCCTCCGTGGAGCTGATGGGGACCAACGCCATTCCGGAGAAGGCGCTGGTGACCTTCAACGGCTCCAACGCCGCCGGCTTCAACGAGGCTGTGGGCTTCGGCCTGGATTTCGCGGTCGTGAACGACCCCCGCAAGGCCGGAACCCTGGTGGGCAAGGGAACCCTGAGCTGGGGCGGGGCGGCCGGCACCTGGTTCTGGGCCGACCCGACGAACGACGTCGTGTTCGTGGGCATGATCCAGCGCTTCGGCGGGACGGGCGGCGACGACCTGAGCGAACTGACCCGCACCCTAGTCTACCAGGCCCTGGTCGATCCGAAAAAGTAGGCGAGGCATGATCATGATCGACCCGCTGATCGCGGCCGCCTTCCAGCCCTACCTGCAGAGCGGGGAGCGGATCGTCTGGACCGGGCGGCCGCGGGGCGGGTGGATTCTGCGCCCGATCGACGCCTGGCTTATCCCGCTCAGCATCATTTGGGGCGGGTTCATGTTCTTCTGGGAAGCCACGGTTTCTTCTGGGAAGCCACGGTCCTGAGGCTTGCGCCTGCGGCGTCTGCGACGCCGCTCGTCCTGATCTTTCCGCTGTTCGGCCTGCCGTTCGTCGCCCTTGGCCTCTACTTGATCGTCGGCCGCTTCGCCGTTGACGCGTGGGCGCGCAAGAAGACCGTCTACGGCTTGAGCAACCAGAGGGCCCTGCTATTGCGACGGCTCAGGAACGAGCGGCTCCTGACGCAGCCGCTCGGCGGCGAACTGAGGCTGACCGGTCAGGGCCCGCGCTACGGCGCCCTGACGTTCGGCCGGCCCGCAAATCCGTTACTTTCGACGAACGGCTTCAAGATGTGGACCCCAGCCCTCAGCGACGAGGTGAGCTTCCAGGAGGTCGAGGGGGTGATGGACGCCTATCGACTTGCCTCGATCCCGCCCGGGGCGCCCCCCGCGCCTTGACAAGAGTCAGGCTACATGCGCCCTTCCGCGCCTCAATTTTCCTGAAGTTTCGCGAACGCCCATGCACGCCTACCGCACCCACACCTGCGGCGCGCTCCGCGCCGCCGACACGGGCTCGACCGTCCGCGTTTCCGGCTGGATCCACCGCAAGCGCGACCATGGCGGGTTGGTCTTCATCGACCTGCGCGACCACTACGGCCTGACCCAGCTGGTGATCGACCCGGAGACTCCGGGCTTCAACGTGATCGAGCGCCTGCGCGCCGAAAGCGTGATCCGCGTGGACGGCGAGGTGGTGGCGCGCTCGCCCGAGACCGTGAACCCCAACCTGCCCACCGGCGAGGTCGAGGTGCGGGTGCGCGCCGTCGAGGTGCTGTCCGAAGCCGCCGAGCTGCCCCTGCCGGTGTTCGGCGAGCCGGAATACCCCGAGGAAATCCGGCTGAAGAACCGGTTCCTGGACCTGCGCCGCGAGACCCTTCACCGCAATATCGTGCTGCGCTCGAACGTCATCGCCTCGATCCGGCGGCGGATGATCGCCCAGGGATTCATCGAGTTCCAGACGCCGATCCTGACGGCGTCCTCGCCCGAGGGCGCGCGGGACTTCCTGGTCCCCTCGCGCCTGCACCCCGGCAAGTTCTATGCGCTGCCGCAGGCGCCGCAGCAGTTCAAGCAGCTGCTGATGGTGGCCGGCTTCGACCGCTATTTCCAGATCGCCCCGTGCTTCCGGGACGAGGACTTGCGCGCCGACCGTTCGCTGGAGTTCTACCAGCTCGACGTGGAGATGAGCTTCGTCACCCAGGAGGACGTATTCGCCGCCATCGAGCCGGTGATGCACGGCGTCTTCACCGAGTTCGGCCAGGGCAAGCGCGTGTCGCCGATCGACCAGCCGATGAGCTACGTCGACGACTTCGGCCGGACCATCGAGCACAAGGGCTTCGAGCGGCTCACCTATCTGCAGTCGATGCAGCGCTACGGGACGGACAAGCCGGACCTGCGCAACCCGATCGTCATGCAGGACGTCTCCGAGCGGTTCCGCGGCGGCGGCTTCGGCCTCTTCGCGCGCATCCTGCAGGACGAGAAGAACGCCGTCTGGGGCGTGCCGGCCCCCAAGGGCGGCAGCCGCGCCTTCTGCGACCGCATGAACTCCTGGGCCCAGGGCGAGGGCCAGCCTGGCCTCGGCTACATCTTCTGGAGCGAGGACCAGGGCGGCTGGGGCGGGCCGATCGCCAAGAACCTCGGGCCGGAGCCGACCGAAGCGCTGATGGCCGAGCTCGGCATGGGCAAGGGCGACGCGGCCTTCTTCGTGGCCGGCGATCCCAAGGCGTTCGTCAAGTTCGCCGGCGCTGCGCGCACCAAGGTCGCCACCGATCTTGGGCTGGTGGACGAGGACCAGTTCCGCTTCTGCTGGATCGTCGACTTCCCGATGTTCGAGTGGAACGAGGACGAGAAGCGCGTCGATTTCTCGCACAACCCCTTCTCGATGCCGCAAGGCGGGCTCGAAGCCCTGAACACCCAGGACCCGCTGAGCATCCGCGCCTTCCAGTACGACATCGTCTGCAACGGCTATGAGCTGTGCTCGGGCGCGATCCGGAACCACCTGCCGGAGGTGATGCTCAAGGCCTTCGAGATCGCCGGCTACGGCGCGAACGTGGTGGAGGACCAGTTCGGCGGCATGCTGAACGCGTTCCGCCATGGCGCCCCGCCGCACGGGGGTCTTGCGCCCGGCATCGACCGGATCGTCATGCTGCTGGCGGGCGAGACGGCGATCCGCGAGGTGATCGCCTTCCCGCTGAACCAGCAGGGCCAGGACCTGATGATGAACGCCCCGTCCGAGGTGGCGGAGAAGCAGCTCAAGGAGCTGCACATCCGGCTTGCGCCGCAGGTGAAGGTCTAGGGGGGCCGCGCGCCTTGCCGGCGCGCGCCTCTAGTCCACCGCGACCAGGTAACGGGGGGCGGCGGGCGGCGCAGGCGGCGCGGGCGGCGCGGGGATGCGGCCACGGCTGCGCGGACCGACGCATCCACGGTTGACGAGGCCGGCGGGAAGGCGAGTGCCCTTGTCGAGGCAAGCCTGGTCGATCTGGTCCTGGCTGAGCCCCCGCACGCCCGACAGGTCGACCCCCGCCAGGGAGGCCCGCCTCAGGTCGGCGTCCTTGAAGTCGGCCCCCTTGAAGCTGGCGCCGGTGAGCGAGGCGGAGGCGAAGGAGGCGTCACGGAACCGGGCCCCGTCGAACCGCCCGTGCGACAGGTTCGCCCCCTGCAGGTTGGCGTCCGAGAAGTCGGCGCCGCGGGCGTCGGCGCGGCCGAGGTTCGCGCCCTGGAAGTCGGCGTCGCGGAAGCGCGCGCCCCGCACGTCGGCCCGCCCGAGGTTCACCGCGGTCAGGTTGGCGTCGCTGAAGTCGCCCTTGCGGATTTCGGCGCGTTCGAAGTTGGAGCCGGGGCCGTCCAGGTCTGAGGCGTCGATCCCGTCCATGCGGGCGGAGCCGAAATCGGCGCCCTTGGCCTCAACCGAACGCAGCTTGGCGTTCTCGAGCCGGGCGCCGGAGAAGTCGGCGCCCATGATCTGGCTGTCGCTGAGGTCGGCGCGGGACATGTCCGCGCCGCTGAAGTTGGAGCCGAAGAAGCGGGCGTCCCGCAGATCGGCGCCGACCAGGGAAGCGCCCTGGAAGTCGGCGCCCATGAAGTGCGCGCCGGTGAGCTTGCGCCCGGAAAGCTCGCATTTCGCACAGGAACCGCCGAACGAGACCATCCGCGCGATCTCCTTGTCGCCGCCGACCATGGCCCTGGCGGCGCCGGGCGCGGCCAGGGCGAGGGCGGCGAGGGAGAGAGCCAGTCGGGTCAATCGGGTCATCAGGAGCCGCAAGCTGAAAGCATGTGAACCCGGTTTGCGCGTTGAGGTCCGCGCACGCCACTTAATTCGCGGTAATTGTCAGCAGCTTAGCAGCGGGGAATGCGCAACCCAGGCGGGAGGCGGGTGCTGTCGTCTCCGCAGGCGCGATTGAGCTGGGCCTGGGTCAGGCCCGTGGCCCGATCCATCTCGGCGCCGCCGAAGTTGGTCCCCTCGAGGACGGCGCCGCGGAAGTTGGAGCCCTGCAGATAGGCCCCGACGAAGGTGGCGTGGGTGAGGTCCGCGCCGGAGAAGTTGGAGCTGGAGAACACCGCGCCGAAGGCGTTGACGTCGCGCAGGTCGGCGCCGGCGAAGCTGGTGCGGTTCATCACCGCCGCGGACATGTCGGCCTGGCGGAGCCGGGCGCCGGAGAAGTTGCGGCCGGCCACGTTCAGGCCGGCGAAGTCGGCCTGGAAGAGATTGCACTTGGGGCAGCTCGCGCCCTGGCGGGCCCGGGCGATCTGTCCCGCGTTCTGGGCGGCGGCGGGCGCTGCGGCGGCGAGCGCGGCCACGAGGCAGGCGAGGGCGAAGGGCTTCATCACGGCGAACGTCTCCCGGAGCGCATCCATAGCTGTCCTTCGCCTGCAAGCTTGGGGCCAGACGCCCGGTCAGCCGGTCGCATCGCCGCCGTCGCGCCGGTCCGCCCGCGCGCCGCAGGTCTCGCAGATCAGGCTCACGCCCTTGCGCACGACGGCCACGTCGCCGCACTCGGCGCAGACGTCCGCCGCTTCGCGCGGGGAGGGCCCATTGCCGCGCCGCGCGACGGGGGCCAGCATGACGAGGTTGTCCGGCGCCGCGCCGCGGGAAAAGCCGCGGGAGATGAACCGCGAGGCCGGCTGCAGCTCTTCTGTATCGTCGCCGTCGTCGGCCTTGCCGCGGCCCAGGCCGTCGGCGTTCAGCTGGGCTGGGTCGCCGTTGGCGAGATCGTCGCGGCCGAGATAGGACACGCCGAGCTCGCGGAAGATGTAGTCCAGGATCGAGGTGGCCGACTTGACCGAGTCGTTGCCCGTCACCGGACCCGCCGGCTCGAAGCGGGTGAACACGAAGGCGTCGACGAACTCGTCCAGCGGGACCCCGTACTGCAGGCCGATGGAGATCGCGATGGCGAAGTTGTTCATCAGCGAGCGGAAGGCGGCGCCTTCCTTGTGCATGTCGATGAAGATCTCGCCGAGCTCGCCGTCGTCGTACTCGCCGGTGTGCAGATAGACCTTGTGGCCGCCGACGGCGGCCTTCTGGATGTAGCCCTTGCGGCGATCGGGCAGCTTTCGGCGCGTGCGCTCGCGCTCGACGATCCGCTCCACGATCCGCTCGGCCGCAGCAGGCGCCGCGGCGGGGGGCGGTTCGCGCAGCGGGCGGGCGGGCGCTTCAGGGGCGCGGGGCAGGTCGAGGGCCAGGTCGGCCGGCGGCGAGCCGCGGCGGACGCGCACGGCGCCGACACCGGCCTCCGCCGCGTCGGCGAGGAGTTGCAGCGCCTCGTCGGGGGCGGCGTCCCACGGCAGGGTGAAGTCGGCGCTGGCCGGCCAGGCGAGGGTGGGCTGCAGGGTCGCCAGCATGGCGAGGTAGGGGCCGGGGCCGAGGTCGTCGCCGGTCTGCAGGATCCGCCGCTGCTCGGGGGTCAGGAACGGCGCATCGGCCAGGCTGGAGCGGCCGACGAGGTGGGCCTCGGCGGCGGCGACGGCGCCCGGCTCGAAGCCGGCGGCGGCCAGGACGTCGAAGCCCGGCGCGTGAAGGTCGTCCTCGCCGAGGCCCAGCACGTCGCGCAGGAAGCCCTCGCCGATCACGTCGGGGGCGAAGGCGTCGGACAGCCGCGCGGCGAAGGGCAGGGCGGCCTCGACGGCGGAGATCTCGTGCTCGGTGAAGCCGCGGGCCAGGAGCTCGCGGTGATTGACGCCCGGGGCCTGGGAGAGGTCGCCGGCGCCCAGCAGATAGGCCCTGGCGGCGGCCGTATCGACGCCCAGATGGGCGAAGGCCTGGAGCGAGCTTTCCGACAGCACCCGCACGATGCGGCCGTCCTCGGTCTCGGCCTGGACGACCGGGCCGCGCCAGGGCTCGGCCGACAGGGCGGCGCCGCCGAGCATGAGTTCGAGTTCCGGGTCCTCGAGCACCGCAAGGCCGCCTTCAGCGCCCAGGCCGCGCAGGACGGCTTCGGCGCGGGCGTGCAGGCCCCGGGCGGCCAGGCGCGCAGCTTCGGCGTCATAGGCGAGGCCCTGGGCCGCCAGCCAATCGGAAAGTCCGCCCAGGGCCACCGCGATCGGCCGGCCCTGCGCGCGCAGGGCGGTGGCCACGAGGCGGACGGCGGTCTCGAACCCGGCCCCGTCGAAGGCGTCCCCGGCGCCGAACGCCATCAGGTCGATGGCGCCGCGGGCGGCCCCTCCGGCGGAGGCGAGCCGATGGGCGTCCTGGGACGAGAACACCGCGCTCACCCCGCCCGTCTCCCACGCCGACAGGGCCACGGCGCGGCCGAGCTCGCCGCCGAAGGCGTTGCGGGCGCAGACGGCGATGAGGTTGGGTTCGGCGTCGAAGGGAGGGGCTTCGGTGCGGGCGTCGGCGTCGCCGGCCTTGGCGCGGGCGATCGCCTCCAGGATCATGACGTCGCGGGCCCCGGCGGCGCGTGCGGCCTCGGCGGCGCGGGCCAGGCTGGCGTTGCGGCGGATGTCGGCGCAGGCGTCGCGGTCGCCCTCGCAGCGGAGGACTGCGTCCATCACCGCCTGCAGGCGCGCGCCCAGCTCGGCGGCGGCGGCCTCGGCGGCGATCCGCCCGCGCCGCTGCGCCCGCAAGCGCGCCAGGGCCGGCGCAAAGCCCGGCTCGTTCATCGACACCACCTGCGGCGCCGGCCCTGCGGGGACCGGACGGCCGATGGCGATCGCGCCTGAGAGCATGGCCGCGCCGAGGTCGCGCCGGAAGGCGGCGCGCTCCCGCGGATTGGCGAACAGGCCCTGGGCGGCGGGGGCCTGGATGAGCTGTTCGGCGAAACGGAACATCGCCTCGGGCAGGTCGGCCGCGCCGTCCCCCCAGTCGACCCACGCCTCGACCCGCGCGTCCGTCCACGCAGAGGGCGCCAGCACCTCCAGCGCATCGTTTGCGCGTTCGAGAATTCGACGCTCGATTCTCACCGTCCGACTCGCAGCACCGCCCCAGATAAACGCGTAGGGAGCCTAAAGGATTCGGGCCTTCGTCGCGCAAGAGTTGTTGGGAAACGGGCGAAAAGCGCCGGCGACGGATGCGTCGCCGAGGCCGCTGGACCGCATGGGTGGCGGCGCCTATAGTCCGCGCCGTTTCCTGCTGGTCGGGGTTTACCGCAAAGTGCTGAAATCGATCTTCACCTGGTGGAACGGCGCAGCGTTCGGCGCGCGTTTCCATATCGGCCGCCGCGGCGTCCTCGTCGGCTCCGACGACTACGGGAACAAGTACTACGAGGCGCGCGACGCGAGCGACAGCTACGACGGACGCAAGCGCCGCTGGGTGATCTACAACGGCTACGCCGAAGCCTCGAAGGTGCCGGCCGACTGGCACGGCTGGCTGCGCTACACCTTCGACGAACCGCCGACCCGCGAGCCGCTGCCGCGGCGGGCGTACGAGAAGGACCACCTGCCGAACCTGACCGGCACGGTTCACGCCTGGCGGCCGAAGGGCTCGCTTACCCGCGGCGGCGAGCGCCAGCGCGCCACCGGCGACTACGAGGCCTGGACGCCGGAATAGGCCGCATGGCACGGCTCGCGCCCTTCGCCGATCGCAGAACCCCGCTCCGCGGCGCGGCGGCGGCCGTTCTGGCGCTTATCGCAGCCGGCGGCGCGCTCGCCCAGACCGCCGCTCAGCCGGCCGCGCCGGCGCCCGGTGCGCAGCCGTCCGACCCGGCTCCGGCCCAGCCGGCGCCGACACCGCCCGTCGTGCTCCCGCCGGAGGAGGAGATACCGCCGGCCGTGGCGGAAGCGCCCCCGGCGGCCGAGCCCAAGGCCGCCGCCCCCGAGCCTCCGCCAAAGCCGGAGCCGCCGGCCAAGCGCGCGCGCTACGACGTCGCCGTCCTGCAGGCGCTGGACAAGATCACCGCCGAGACGGTCCGCTTCGAGGCCGCCGTGGGCAAGCCCGTGCGCTACAAGAGCCTGGTCTTCACGGTCCGGGCCTGCGAGCGCTCGACTGAAGAGGAGGCGACGCCCGACGCGATCGCCTACCTGACCATCGAGAGCCAGCCCAAGGCGGCGCCCGGCAAGCCCACTCCGGCGGCGCGGCAGGCCTTTCGGGGCTGGATGTACGCCTCCTCGCCGGGCCTTAACCCGCTGGAGCACCCGGTCTACGACGCCTGGCTGATCACCTGCAGGGCGGCGGCGCCGTCGTAGGCCGGCGCGGCCGAGAAGTCGGCCCGCGCGCCCAGGGCGGCGCCGAGCCTGCGATGGTATTCGGCGCGACCGATCTCCTGGGCGCCGAAGCGGGCGAGGTGCTCGGTCATGAACTGGGCGTCCAGGAGGGTGAAGCCCGTCGAGATGAGCCGGGCGACCAGGTGCACCAGCGCCACCTTGCTCGCATCCCGCTCTCGGGAAAACATGCTCTCCCCGAAGAAGGCGCCGTCCAGGGACACCCCGTAGAGGCCGCCGACGAGCTGGCCCTCGCGCCAGCATTCGACGCTGTGGGCGTGGCCCTCGTTGAACAGCGCGCCGTAGAGCCGCTCGATCGGCCGGTTGATCCAGGTCTCCAGGCGCCCGGGCGCCTCTGCGGCGCAGGCGGCGACGACGTCGGCGAAGGCGGTGTCGCAACGGACGGCGAAGCGGTCCGACCGCACCGTGCGGGCGAGACGCCGGGGGATGTGGAACGCATCGAGCGGCAGGACGCCGCGCCGCTCCGGGTCGATCAGGAACACCCGGTCGTCGTCCCGGGCGTCGGCCATGGGAAAGACGCCGCGGGCGTAGCAGTCGAGCAGCTCGCGGGTGCCGAACGGACGCATGGAGCCGTTTTACCGCGGAACGTCGGAGCGGGCACGCCGCACGCCGAATCTACGCCCGGTTGCGTCGGCCGGGCTTCGGCGCCAGGGTTGAGGACGGGAGGGCGCGATGTCGATCATCAGGCAGGCATATCCCGACTCGCACGGCGTGGTTTGGATCGAGGCCGATCACACCCGGATCGACATCGACCTTCGCCTGCCGGCTGCGGAGCGACCGGCGCCGCCCAGGCCCAGGCCGCCGGAGCGCGAGCGAGAACCGGACACCCAGACGTCCCCCGGCCGGGAGCCGCTTCCGAGCCCGGCGAAGCTGCCGGAGGACCCGACGCATCGGCCGATCATCACCTACCTGATCACGGAGACGCCGACCGGGGTGTGGCCCGGCCCTGGCGGCGAGTTCGACCACGAGATGCAGGCGCTCGAGGTGCTGGATCTGACGGCCGCCAGGACCCTTGGCCTGGAGGACGTCGAGGTCGTGGTCGAGGCGGCGTTGAAGCTCCCGTGGCGGCTGGTCGGGCAAGTCGCCGCGAGCCAGATCCTGGCGCCCTTCGCCAGCGCGGCGGCGGTGGAGCTGCTGACCGACCGGCTGCATGCGCGCATGGGCCAGGCCGCGCCGGCGGTCGTATGGGCGCGGCCCGGCGAGGATGAGGCGGAGCCCAGATGACCGAGGCCGCGCCCGACGGCCAGGACGAGGCGTTCCGCGGCGCGACCGCCAACCTGCGGGAGACCGCCAAGTGGCTGATCGGCGGGCTGGTGACCACGGCCGTGGCCGTGCTGGCCGGGAGCCCGCTGACGGGATTCGGCGCGCTGGAGGTCGGTTGGCGCCTGTGGGTGGCCGTCGGCGGCGCCCTGGCGGCCTACCTGCTGCTGGGGCGCCTCTTGTGGCTGGCGCTGCAGGTGGTGGTGGCCGACTCGATCACGATCGCCCAGCTGGCCGAAGCCGAGCGCAGGGGCGAGGCGGCCCCCAAGCGGATCGCCGGGCGTCTGCGGCCTCGTCTGCCCGCCGGGGCGACGACCTTTCGCGAGGTGACGGATCGGCATCGCGACCTTCGGACGGCCGCCGAGCGCGGCGATCCTGGGGCGCTGGAAGTCTACACGGCGTTCGCCGCCGACCTGCGCGCACTCGGCCCGCAGGTCGGGTTCGAGTACAAGCTGGACCGCTTCAACCTCTTGCGCCGACGCCTGTTCCTCGAAATGCCCGGAGTGATCCTCGGGGTGACGGCGTTCGCGTGGGCGGCCAACCCGCCGCCGCCGCCGCAGGTCCTGTCGGGCGTGCCGACGCGCACGAGCTTCCAGCTCGATCGGGACGAGGCCCTGGCGCTGGCGCCGGCGGTCTCGCCGGCCTGCTACCGGCCGACGCTCTCCGGAGGTCTCGCCGGAGAGGGGATCGTTCTCGTCCAGCTGGAAGGGCGCACCGAGATCGTCACCCTTCCGCCAGGCGACTGCCAGCCTGTCCGCCTGGCCCGGCAGAACGGGCGATGGTTCCTGGCCCAGTAAGGCGGCTCAGGCCGCGCCTTCGGCCGCCTGGGCCTTCATCCAGCGTTCCAGCCAGTGGATGTCATAGCGGCCGGCCAGGATGTCCGGGTTGACCAGCAGGTCCTGGAACAGCGGGATCGTCGTCTCGATGCCGCCGACCACCATTTCGCCCAGGCAGCGGTTGAGCCGGGCGATGCACTCGTCGCGATCGCGGCCGTGGACGATCAGCTTGCCGGCCAGGCTGTCGTAGTACGGCGGGATGGAATAGCCGGCGTAGAGCGCGCTATCGAGCCGCACGCCCAGGCCCCCGGGGGCGTGGAAGTCGGTGACGAGTCCGGGCGAGGGGGTGAAGGTGCGCGGGTTCTCGGCGTTGATCCGGCACTCGATCGCGTGCCCCTCGAAGACCACGTCCTTCTGGGCGAACGACAGCGGCAGGCCCGCGGCGATGCGGATCTGCTCGCGGACCAGGTCGATGCCGGTGATGGCCTCGGTGACCGGATGCTCCACCTGAAGACGGGTGTTCATCTCGATGAAGAAGAACTCGCCGTTCTCGTACAGGAACTCGATGGTGCCGACGCCGAGGTAGCCGATGCGGCGCACCGCCTCGACGACGATCTCGCCGATCCGGGCGCGGGCCACGGAGTCGATCGCAGGAGAGGGCGCTTCCTCGAGGAGCTTCTGGTGGCGGCGCTGGAGCGAACAGTCGCGCTCGCCCAGATGGCAGACGTTGCCGAAGGCGTCGGCGATCACCTGGATCTCGATGTGCCGCGGGGTCTGCAGGTAGCGCTCCATGTAGACCGCATCGTCGCCGAAGGCGGCGCGCGCCTCAGCGCGGGCCGTGGAGACCGCCTCGGCGAGATCCTCCTCGGTCTTGGCCACCTTCATGCCGCGACCGCCGCCGCCGGCGGCGGCCTTGATCAGGACCGGAAAGCCGATGGACTTAGCGGCTTCGAAGGCTTCCTCCTCGGTGGTCACCGCGCCGTCGGAGCCCGGGACCACGGGGATGCCGGCCTCCTTCACCGCCTGCTTGGCGGTGATCTTGTCGCCCATCATGCGGATGTGCTCGGGACGCGGACCGATGAAGGTGAAGCCGTGGGCGCCGACGATCTCCGCGAACCGGGCGTTCTCGGACAGGAAGCCGTAGCCGGGATGGATGGCCTGGGCGCCGGTGATCTCCGCCGCGGCGATGATCGAGGGGATGTTCAGGTAGCTCTTGGCGGCGGGGGCCGGGCCGATGCAGACGCTTTCGTCGGCCAGGCGGACCCACATGGCGCCGGCGTCGGCCTCGGAGTGCACCGCGACGGTGGCGATGCCCATCTCCTTGCACGCGCGATGGACCCGAAGCGCGATCTCGCCGCGGTTGGCGATGAGGATTTTGTCGAACATCGTCCTACTCGATGACGACGAGCGCTTCGCCGAATTCGACGGGCTGGGCGTCGCCGACGAGGATCTCCACCACCTTGCCCGCCCGCGGCGCGGGGATCGGGTTCATGGTCTTCATGGCCTCGACGATCATCAGGGTCTGGCCCGCCTGGACGGTGTCGCCGACCTGGATGAAGGCCGGAGCGCCGGGCTGCGGCTGCAGGTAGACGGTGCCGACCATCGGCGAATTGACAACGTCGCCCTTGCGCTGGGCCTCGGCCGCGGGGGCCGGATGGCCGCTCTCCGCCGCCGGCGCGACCGCCGCGACCGGAGCGGGCGCATAGACCGGGGCCTGGGCGGCCGCGGCCGCGACCAGGGTCTTGGCGACCCGGATCTTCAGGCCGTCGCGCTCGACCTCGATCTCGGACAGGCCGGTGTCGGTGAGGATGTCGGCCAGTTTGCGGACCAGACGCGCATCGATCGGGTCGGCGGGGGCCTTGGGCGTGCTCGCCATGGAAGAATCCTCGTTTAAGCGCGGGGGCCTAGCGGGCGCGGCCCGCGGCGGCCTCGACGGCCAGTTCATAACTTGCGACGCCGAAGCCGGACACGACGCCGGTCGCCGCGAGCGACACATAGGTGTGACGGCGGAACTCTTCGCGCGCCGCCGGGTTCGACAGGTGGCACTCCACGATCGGGATGGAGAGCGTCTTCAGAGCGTCCAACAGGGCCACGGAGGTGTGGCCGTATCCGGCAGGGTTGATCACCAGGGCGCAGGCGGCCTCGCGCGCCTCCTGCACCCAGTCGATGAGCTGGCCCTCGTGGTTGGACTGGCGGAACACGACCGTGCGCCCAAGGGACTGCGCGCGCCGCTCGCAGGCCCTGCGGACGTCGTCGAGGGTCTCTTTTCCGTAAATCTCAGGCTCGCGGACGCCGAGGAGGTTGAGGTTCGGCCCGCTCAGCACATAGATCGGTTTCGACATTCGGCCCCGTGGTCGATTCCGGGGTCTTGTACCGGGCCGCGGCGGGGGTCACAAGCACTCGGGCCAAGAGCGGACAGGAAGGGCCGGCATGAAGCTGACCATCAACGGCGAGGAGCGCAGCTTTTCAGCGCTTTCGAACGTGGCCGCCCTGGTGGAGACGCTGGGGCTGGACGCGCGCAAGGTGGCGGTGGAACGCAACCTGGAGATCGTGCCGCGTTCGGCCTATGCGGAGACGGCGATCGCCGAGGGCGACCGCATCGAGATCGTTCATTTCATCGGAGGCGGCTGACATGGATGGCGCGATCCACGCCGAAGACACCTGGTCCGTCGCGGGCCGCACCTTCCGCTCACGGCTGATCGTGGGCACCGGCAAGTACAAGGACTACGCCCAGAACGCAGCGGCGGCGGAGGCCGCGGGCGCGGAGATCGTGACCGTGGCCCTGCGGCGGGTGAACCTGTCGGATCCCACCCAGCCGATGCTGGTCGACCACGTGAAGCCGGACCGCTTCACCTTCCTGCCGAACACGGCCGGCTGCTTCACCGGAGAAGAGGCGGTGCGCACCCTGCGCCTGGCGCGGGAGGCCGGCGGCTGGGACTTGGTGAAGCTGGAGGTCCTGTCCAACACCAAGCACCTGCTGCCCGACATGGAGGAGACGCTGCGGGCGCTGAAGCTGCTGATCGCCGACGGCTTCCAGGTGATGGTCTACTGCACCGACGACCCGGTCTACGCCAAGAAGCTGGAGGACGCGGGCGCGGCGGCGATCATGCCGCTGGGCGCGCCGATCGGCTCGGGCCGCGGCATCCAGAACCTGTTGAACCTGGGGCTGATCATCGAACAGGCCAAGGTGCCGGTGCTGGTCGACGCCGGCGTCGGCACGGCCTCGGACGCGACGGTGGCCATGGAGCTCGGCTGCGACGCGGTGCTGATGAACACCGCCATCGCCGAGGCCAAGGACCCGATACGCATGGCGCGGGCGATGAAGCATGCGGTGATCGCCGGGCGCGAGGCGTTCCTCGCCGGCCGCATGCCCAAGCGGATGTACGCCGATCCGTCCTCGCCGCTGGCGGGGCTGATCTAGGCGGTTTCCGCGCGAAGGCGGTCGATGTCCGCCTGCGGCGACAGGCCGAGAGCCTGCATCAGCGGCGCTCTGTCCGGGCCCAGCCTGGGGGGATAGGCCGCCGCGTTGCGCCGCTTGCCCCGCGCCCAGAAGCCCAGAACCCTGACGAGGTTGTTCGGCCGCCTGAGCCAGGCCGAGGGCGGCTCCAGCATGTGGAAGCCGCGCAGCGCCTCGCGCAGGACCTCGGGGTCGGAGCGCACGGCGATGTTGATCCCGTCCTCCACGAAGCTCTTGATCAGGCGCGCGCGCAGATCGGGCCGGTAGCCGGGCGTGAGGGTGTGGCGGGCGCGGCGGATGGACGAACGGTCCTGGTCGCGCATCGAGACGTAGTAGGGGCGAAGCTCGGCGTGGACCTTCCTGTGAAACAGGCGCAGGCGCTCGGCCGGGCTGTCCGCGGCCTCAAGGGCGTCGCGAAGTCCGTAGGCCGTCACCGCCGCGAACGAACAGCCGCGGCCGTAGAGCGGGTTGGTGCGCACAAGGCTGTCGCCCACGGGAAAATAGCCGAGCACGGCGGGCTCGCCCTCGTGCACCAGGTCGCGCCAGCGGCTCTGCAGGTCCCCCATGCCGAAGACCCGGCTGATTCCCTCCGCCCGCGCGGGGTCGACCCACAGGGAAGGGCCGGGCAGCTGGCGGCAGATCGCATCGAAGGTCTCGGGCCGCACCACCGCCTTGCGCAGCTCCATCTCGATCTCAGGCAGGCACAGGGTGATCGAGAAGTGGCCGTTGTCGCCGGGGAAGACGCCGTACTTCAGGAAACCGAGGTCGCCGTTGGCGGGCGGCGACCCGCGGGGCGGCTCGGCCTGGCCGGGCAGGAGCCGGTAGTGGCGGGTGAAGTAGAGTATCCGCGACGGCTCGGCCTCCTCGCGGACACGCACGCCTTCTTCGACGAGTTGCTCGATCCCGGAGGAGGTGCGTCCGCCCGCGTCGACCACCAGATCGGCCAGCAGGTGGCGCGGCCCTTCGGCCGTGTCGACGGAGACGCCGGCGACGACCGGCGGGCCCAGGTCTGGGCGCTCCACCAGGAGCCGGCGCACGAAGGTCTCGGGCCGGATCTCCACGCCCGGCAGCCGTTCGACATACCGGCGGATGACGAGTTCCAGGGTGGTGCGCCGGCTGGTCAGCACGACGAGGTCGCCGTCCTCGGGCCGGGGGGCGTAGGTCTGTCTGTGCAGTTCGGTGAGCATGCCGTCCAGGCCGAGCTCTCGGCAGCCGGCGGCGCGCAGGTCGGCCAGGAGCTCGGGGTGGCCGTCGCGAATGATGGTGCGCAACCGCGCCAGGAACGCATGGCTGTGGCGCAGGTGCCCCACGCCGCGGCGCTCCCACTCGGCGAAGGCGGTGTCGGCGCTCCCGTCCGGCGGCTCGGGATCGCGTTCCAGCAGAACCACTTCGCGGCCCGTGGGCGCCAGGGCCAGGGCCACGCACAGGCCGGCGATGCCGGCGCCGATCACCAGAACTCGTTCGGCCATGTCGCCTCCCGCCGCGGCCGCCTGCGGTGTTGTCGCAAGAGCCTAGGCACGAGCCGGCCGTTTCGAAAAGCCTGACGCGGCGGAACTGCGGCCGAATAGTTGCGCCGCTCAGCCGGTCTTCATGGTCTTGGAGCGGGCCTCGGCGATGGCGCGGCGCAGGGCGGCCATGTCTGCCCCGGAGACGATGGTGTCGCCGACGACGAAGGCTGGCGTGCCGTTGATGTGAAGCTGCCCGGCGAGTTCGTGCACGTCCTGGAGCTGCTTCTGGACCTCGTCGGACTTGCCGCCGGCCTTGGCCACGGCCGGGTCGACGCCGACCTCCCGCAGGATGCGGTCGATGGCCGCCTCGTCGAGGGCCTTCTCGGCCATGAAGCGGGCGTAGATCTCCTTGGTCTTGGGCTTGGCCGCGGGGGAGAGGATCACCTGGGCGGCCAGGTCCGATTCGCCGCCGAAGATCGGGAACTCCTTGAACACGAAGCGGACGTCCGGGTTCTCCTCGATCAGTTGCAGGACCTCCGGCGCGGCCAGCTTGCAGTAGCCGCAGCGGTAGTCGAAGAACTCCACCACCGTGACGCCGCCGTCCGGATTGGCGACGAAGTCGCGGGGATCCTGCTCCAGCTGCTTGCGGTACTTGGCGAGGTTGGCCTGGGCGGACTTGGCGGCCTCCGCCTGCTGCTTCTCCTGCAGCTTCTCGACCGCCTCCTGGATGACCTCGGGGTGTTCAAGCAGATAGGCGCGCACGCGCTGGCCGAAGGCGGCGTCGTCCAGCTTCTGGCAGCCGGTCAAGGCGAGGAGGGCGGTCGCGCCGAGCGCGATGTGACGTAGGCTGGGAAGCATGTCTCTTGTGGCTTGAGCGCGGCTCAGCGGATGGAGCCGCGGCGGATGGAGCCCTCGCGGGCGAGATCGCGGAGGTCCTCCTTGGAGGGCTCCGAGGTCAGGACGATGTCGGTGGCGCGCCGCCACTCGGGCGAATCGCGCTCCAGCAACTCGCGGGCGCGCATGGCGAACACGCGGGCCTGACGGGAATCGCCGATGGCGAAGTTGTACTCGGCGGTGGCCAGCCGCGCGCGGCCGTCCTCGCCGAGCTTGTCGTAGGCCGTGGCCAGAAGGCGCCAGGCGACCGCGTTGTCGTCCTCCTGGGTGAGGGCCTTGCGCAGCTCGGCGACGCCTTCCTCGGTCTTGGCCTTGTCGTCCAGGGCGATCAGGGTCTGCCCCAGGTTGATGCGAAGCAGCGGGGCCTCGGGCATCAGCTCGACCGACTTGCGCTGCGGCGCCTCGGCCTCGGCCGCGCGGCCGTACTCGAACAGGATCTGGCCCTTGAGCTCCCACAGGTAGGGGTTTTCCGGCTGTTCGGCGAGGAGCTCGTCGATCTTCTTCAGCGCCTTCTCCGGCTCCTTGAGCTGGTAGTAGGCGATCGCCCGGGCGTAGCGGGCCGGGTAGGAGGTGTCGGTCTCGGCATAGTCGACCATCGCCTTCTGGGGATTGATGAACCCCTCCAGCTTGGCCTTCATGATCTCGTGTTCCGTGATCGCCTCGGGGGGATCGACCGCGTCGTAGTGGGGCAGGGTCTCGACCTTGGCCCGCAGCGCCTCGATCCGGTCGGAGGAGAGCGGGTGGCTGCGGAAATAGGCGTAGCGCCGCGCCTCCTGGAAGACCTCCTGATAGCGGAAGTTGTCGAAGAACTCGACGAGGCCGCGGCCCGACAGGCCCGCGCGCTCCAGGTTGGCGGCGCCCGCCTGGTCGGCGCGGGATTCCTGCTCGCGGCTGTAGCCGAGGGCGCCGATGGTTCCGAAGTAGTTGGCGCTGCCCATCAGGCCCGCCGCGGCTTCGCCCGAGCCGGCCACGGCGGCCAGCACCCCAAGGCCCATGGTCAGCAGGAACGGCACCATGCCCGCCCGGCCCATCTCGCCGGAGCGGGCGCTGTGCCCCCCGGCGAGGTGGCCGACTTCGTGGGCGATGACGCCCTGAAGCTGGTTCGGGTTCTCCGTCTCCAGGATCAGGCCGGTGTAGACGCCCATCGTACCAGGGGCGGCGAAGGCGTTCAGGTCCTTGGACCCGATCAGCAGGATCTCGATGTTCTTGGATTCGACGCCGGCAGCGGCGAAGAGCGGCTCGGAGTCCTTGCGCAGGATCGCCTCGATCTCGGTGTCGCGGATCAGCGACATGCCTTCCTGCGCGCTGGCGGCGACCGGAGCCGCCGCCACGCCGAGGGCGAGCAGCGCAGCCAGGGCCTTGCGGGACGCGGACCGGGCGAAGGACGTCATACCAGAACTCCGAACGCGCCCCCCGTGCCCAGTCCGCATACCCTAGCGCCTCAGCCCCTGCGCCACCAGCCTCGCCGCGGCGCCGGCGGCGGCGAGGTGATCTCGGCCGGATCCGGCTCGCGCGGCGCCGGCTCGGCTTCGACCATGACCGGCTCCGCCTCGGGGGCGGGAGCCGGTTCAGGCTCGGCCGGCGAGGGCGCCGCCGGCTCGGCGGCTTCCGCAGTCTCCGCAGCCTCTGCGGCGGCGGTTTCGGCGGCTAGCTCGGCCTTGGTCTTGCGCTTGCGCGTGCGGGCCGGCTTGGCGGGCGCGGCTTCAGGCTCGGCGGCGGGCTCCGGCGCCGCTTGCGGGGCTTCGGCCTGCACTTCGGCGGGGACCGCCTCCTCGGCCGCCGGTTCGCCGGCTGGCGCCGCGGCGGCGTCGGCCTTGCGGCCACGGCTGCGGGTGCGGCGCGGCTTCTTCGGCTTGTCCTCGACGGCGGGCAGTTCGACCCAGACGTCCTCTTCCTCGCCGTGGGCGACGGACGGGGCGACTACCGGCGCAGGGGCCGGCTCAGCCACGGCCGCCGGAGCGGACGCGGCCGGTTCGGCCGGCGCCGTGGGCAGGCGCATGTCCTCGGCCGGGTCGTACCAGATGAACGGGTTGTCGCCGTAGGGCACCCAGGGGCGGACCCAGGAGAAGACGTCCTGCGGCCGCGATTCGTCGCGCATCCGCCGACCGCCCCGGCGGCCGCGGCGGCGGCGGCGGCCGCCAGCGCCGCCCTCCTCGTCGCTCTCGCGGGCTTCGGCGGCGGGGCGCGGTTCGGCCTCGCGCGGCTCGTCGCGGCGACCGCGGCGGCGGCGACGGCGGCCGCGGCCGCCGCGTTCCTCGCTCTCGTCCTCGGACTCGGCGACGGCGCCCTCCTCGACGGCCTCGTCCTCTTCCTCGTCTTCGAGTTCCTCCGCCTCGTCCTCGACCTCCTCGAAGTCCTCGGCGATGGGCTCATAGGCGGGAACCGCGCCGGAGGCGTAGGCGATCTGGGCGTGGTCGGCGCGGGTCTCGCTGGACGTCCGTTCGATCTCGTGCTCGGCGTGGGGCAGGGCGTCGTCGATCTGGACGGTGAGGAACAGGCCCAGCTTCTCGTGGATTCGGGCCAGGTGGCCGCGCTTTTCGTTGAGGATGTAGAGCCCCACGGCGCGGGGGACCTTCAGCGTCGCCTCGCCGCCGCCCTTCAGGGCTTCGATCTCGACGGCGCGCAGGGCGGCCAGGGCGCTGGATTCCACCGAGCGCACGCGGCCGGTGCCGGCGCAGTGCTCGCAGACGTGGGTCGTGCCTTCCAGGACGCCGGTGCGGCGGCGCTGGCGGCTGATCTCCATCAGCCCGAAGGCGCTGATCTTGCCCATCTGCACCCGGGCGCGGTCGTCCTTCAGGCAGTCCTTCAGCTTCTTCTCGACGGCCCGGTTGTTCTTGGCCTCGTCCATGTCGATGAAGTCGATGACGATCAGGCCGGCGAGGTCGCGCAGGCGAAGCTGGCGCGCGGCCTCCTCGGCCGCCTCCAGGTTGGTCTTCAGCGCGGTGGCCTCGATGTTCCGCTCGCGGGTGGCGCGGCCGGAGTTCACGTCGATGGCGACCAGGGCCTCGGTCTGGTTGATCACCAGATAGCCGCCCGAGCGGAGCGGCACGACCGGCGTGTAGATCTGCGCCAGGTGGTCTTCCACCTTGTGCTTCACGAACAGCGGCGCCGGCTCGCGGTAGGGCATCACCTTCTTGGCCTGCGAGGGCATCAGCATGCGCATGAAGTCGCGGGCTTCCTTGAAGCCGGCCTCGCCCTCGACCCAGACCTCGTCGATGTCCTTGTCGTAGAGGTCGCGGATGGTGCGCTTGACGAGGTCTTCCTCCTCGTAGATCAGCGCCGGCGCGATCGAGTGCAGCGTCGTCTCGCGGATGTTCTCCCACAGGCGCAGGAGGTACTCGTAGTCGCGCTTGATCTCGGCCTTGGTGCGCTTGGCGCCCGCCGTGCGCACAATCAGGCCCATGCCCTGGGGCACGTCCAGGCTCTGCACCACGCCCTTGAGGCGCTTGCGGTCGGTGGCCGTGGTGATTTTGCGGCTGATGCCGCCGCCCCGGGCCGTGTTGGGCATCAGCACGCCGTAGCGGCCGGCCAGCGACAGGTAGGTGGTCAGGGCCGCGCCCTTGTTGCCGCGCTCTTCCTTGACGACCTGCACCAGCATGATCTGCCGCCGGCGGATCACCTCCTGGATCTTGTAGCGCCGCATCAGCCGCCGGCGGCGCCGAGCGACTTCCTCCTCCATGACGTCGTCTTCGTCGTCGGAGACAGCGTCCTCGTCGTCGGCGTCCACCTCGCGGGCGACCGGCGGTTCGTCATCCTCCTCGGCCTCCTCGCGCAGCAGCGCTTCGCGGTCGGCGACCGGGATCTGGTAGTAGTCCGGATGGATTTCGTTGAAGGCCAGGAATCCGTGGCGGTTGCCGCCGTACTCCACGAACGCCGCCTGCAGGCTCGGCTCTACGCGGGTGACCTTCGCGAGGTAGATGTTGCCCCGGAGTTGCTTTCGGCTCTGGCTCTCGAAATCGAAGTCTTCAACGCGGTTCCCGTCGACCACCACCACGCGCGTCTCTTCGGCGTGTGCGGCGTCGATTAGCATCTTCTTTGACATTAAGCGGATCTCCGCGGCGCGCCACGGACACGTGGCCCAGGCGCTGCCGCTCTGTGTGTGGGGCGCACGCCGCTCCGCCGGTCGCGCCGTCGAAGGCGACGGCGCGGGCGGTCCAAAGCCGGAATGGGGCTTGAGCGGCGAGGCCCATGATGTGTTCCCAGGCGCGCCAGGGGGCGCGGATCGGATGATGATGCGCCGTCACCGAAATCGGTCCAACCCGGCGCGAGCGAATGTCGCGCGGAACCGACCCCGGCAGGCGGGGCTCTTCTCGCGCGGCGCGACTTTGCAACACAAGGCGGAAAAAGAAAAGCGGCTCTCGTTCGCGTGGGCGGTTTAACCGTTTGTG
The DNA here is from genome assembly GCF_046291545.1 of Phenylobacterium sp. Taxonomy (GTDB): domain Bacteria; phylum Pseudomonadota; class Alphaproteobacteria; order Caulobacterales; family Caulobacteraceae; genus Phenylobacterium. The sequence continues at coordinate 270,984 of NZ_JBKBSM010000004.1, read as the reverse complement.
CACCCGGCGCTGCCGTATATTCGTTCAAGGTTACTGTACTCGAAACACGGGTCTCAAAGCGCATGTTGGCGCGGCTGGGCGGCATTATCAGGCGACGGAGCGTGCGCGCGGCGGTGGTTGCGGCGGGCGCCTTGTCGTGCCTGGCGGCCGTCGCGGTGTCGCAGGCGGCGGTGGCGAACGCTGGCGTGCTGAAGGTGCGCCTGGGCGGTGACCGCAACGAAACCCGCATCGTCATCGACCTGGAGCGCTCGGCCAGCGGCAAGGTCGCGGCCGACGGGGCCGACCGGCGCCTCGTCATGTCGCTCGCCGGCGTGGACGTGGAGGGCGGCCTGCAGGGCTCCGGCCACGGGCTCGTCAAAAGCTGGACGCTGGAGGACGCGCCGGGCGGCGCGCGGCTCAACGTCGACCTGTCGGCCGAGGCCTCGATCAAGCGCCGCTTCCTGCTGCCGCCGGCGGACGGCGTGGACTACTACCGCTACGTGATCGACGTGGCCGCCAAGGCCCCGGTCAAGGACGGCCAGGTTCGGCTGACCTCGGCCCCGGTCAAGGCGCCGCCGCTGTCGCTGAAGCGCGTGATCGTCATCGACGCGGGCCACGGCGGCAAGGACCCCGGCGCCCGGGGCGCGGCCAGCAACGAAAAGGACATCAACCTAGCCGCGGCGCGGGCCCTCAAGGCCCGACTCGAGAAAAGCGGCCGCTACAAGGTGGTGATGACGCGCGACAGCGACGTCTATGTGCCGCTGGAAAGCCGGGTGCAGATCGCGCGCCGCGCCGACGCGGACCTGTTCATCTCGCTGCACGCCGATTCCGGCCCCACGACCGACCTGCGCGGCGCCAGCGTCTATACGCTGTCGGAGAAGGCCGCCGGCCGCTCCGCCCAGTTCGTCAATCGCGACGACTGGTTCATGAAGGCTAGCCTCGCCGGCGGCGGGGTGAGCGACATCCTGCTGGACCTGACCCAGCGCGCCACCAAGAACCGCTCGGCGATGTTCGCCGAGGCGCTGCTGGAGCGCATCGACGACGAGGTGCAGCTGCTGCGCCGCAGCCACCGGGAAGCCGGTCTTGTGGTCCTGCTCGCCCCCGATGTGCCCGCGGTGCTGCTGGAGATGGGCTTCGTCAACAACAAGGACGACGAGGCGCTGCTGCGCGACCCGGCCCGGCGCGCCCAGTTCATGGACGCCGTGGGCGATTCCATCGACGACTACTTCAGCCATCAGACGAGGCTGGCGGCCCGCTGAGCCTGGGCGGCCCGCGAGGCGGCGCTTCAGACCCGCGCTGCGCATCCCGATCGGGGCTCCCGGCCTCGCGGCGATGTGCGGCGCCTGAGGCCGCAAAACCGGCTTCCACTTTCGCGGGACGCGCTCTAGACCTCGCCTGAGGGCGAAGGCGCGCTCGGAGGTTTGCCAGTCTTGAAACCCCCCGAACGATGGGTCGCGATCCTCGGCGTGGCCGCGCTGAGCGCCATCGCCGTGGCCGGATTCGCCGTGGCCATCTACGCCGCCTGGCTATTCCACGACATGCCGGACGCGGGCGACCTGGTGGACTATCGCCCGCCGACCGCCACCCGCGCCTACGCCTGGGACGGCACCCTGATCGGCGAGTTCTCCCGCGAGCGGCGCATCTACGTGCCCTATGACGCCATGCCGCCGCAGTTGGTGCAGGCGTTCATGGCGGCCGAGGACCGCAACTTCTTCCATCACGGCGGCGTCGACCCGATGGGCCTTGGCCGGGCGATGATCAAGAACGTGATGAATGCGGCGCGGGGCCGGCGCCTGGAGGGCGGTTCGACCATCACCCAGCAGGTGGCCAAGAACGTCCTTCTGACCAGCGACGCGACCATCGGGCGCAAGCTGAAGGAAGCCATTCTCGCCCAGCGGCTGGAGCAGACGCTCGACAAGCCGCAGATCCTGGAACTGTACCTGAACGAGATCTGGCTCGGGTACCGCTCCTATGGGGTCGGGGCGGCGGCCTACAACTATTTCGGCAAGTCGATCTCGGACCTGACCCTCGCCGAAAGCGCCTACCTGGCCTCGCTTCCCAAGGGGCCGGACAACTACCACCCGATCCGCCGCAAGGCCGCCGCCATCGCCCGCCGCAACTGGGTGCTCGACCAGATGGCCGACATCGGCTGGGTGAGCCGCGCCGACGCCGAGGCGGCCAAGCGCGAGGACCTGAAGGTCCAGCAGGCGCCGACCAGGGCCAAGTACCGAGACGCCGACTATTTCGTCGAGGAAGTCCGCCGCCGCGGCCTGGCGACGCTGGGCCAGCGCCTGAACGAGGGCGGCTACTACATGCGCACCACCCTGGACCCGCGGCTGCAGACGGCCGCGCGGGTGGCGCTGATGCGCGGCCTGGAGCGCTACGACCGCCGCCACGGCTGGCGTGGCGCCTGGGGGCGGGTGAACATCGCCCCGGGCTGGGAAGAGGTCGCCAAGCAGAACTCGCCGCCGTCCGAGCGGCGCGGCTGGCGCGCGGCGGTGGTCACCGAGGCGCAGGGGCCGGTGCGGGTGCAACTGGCCGACAGCGGCGAGACCGGCACGATCGTCAGCGCGGACGTGGCCTGGGCGCGCGCCGGCCGCGGCCTGTCGGTGGGCGACCTGATCTTCGTCGAGCCGGACGGCAAGGGCGCCTACAACCTGCGCCAGGTGCCGATCGTCAACGGGGCGCTGGTGGCGATCGAGCCGCATTCGGGCCGGGTGCTGGCGATGGTGGGCGGCTATTCCTTCTCGCTGTCCAGCTTCAACCGCGCGACCCAGGCGATGCGTCAGCCCGGCTCCGCCTTCAAGCCGATCGTCTACGCCACGGCGCTGGAGAACGGCTACACGCCGGCCAGCGTGGTGATGGACTCGCCGATCTCCCTGCCCGGGGCCAAGCCCGGCGAGGTGTGGACGCCGGAGAACTACAATCGCAAGTTCTATGGCGCGCTGACGCTGCGCCGGGGGCTGGAGCTGTCGCGCAACACCATGACGGTCCGCCTGGCGCGGGCGGTGGGCATGCGCAAGATCCGCGACATGGCGATCAAGCTCGGGGTGACCGACGACATGGCGCCGGTCCTGTCGATGTCGCTGGGGGCGGGGGAGACGACTCCCTTCCGGCTGACGGCCGCCTACGCTTCCTTCGTCAACGGCGGACGCCGCATCGAGCCGCACCTCATCGAACTGGTCGAGGACCGCGAAGGCGAGGTGATCTTCCGCGCCGACCGCCGCGACTGCCCCCGCTGCGACGCCGGCTTCTCGGGCGAGGAGAGCCCGCGGATCCCGCCGGGCGGCGAGCAGGTGATGGATCCGATCACCGCCTATCAGATCACCTCGATGCTGCAGGGCGTCGTCCAGCGGGGCACGGCGGCGTCGGCCAGCGTGCTGGGCCGGCCGGTGGGCGGCAAGACCGGCACCACCAACGAGTACCGCAGCGCCTGGTTCGTCGGCTTCTCGCCGCAGATCGTGGCCGGCATCTTCGTCGGCTTCGACGACAACCGGAAGCTCGGCGAGGGCGAGACGGGAACCACCGCCGCGGTCCCGATCTTCATCGACTTCATGCAGGAAGCCACCAAGGGCCTGCCGAAGACCGAGTTCAAGGCGCCGAAGAACGCGAAGTTCGCCACGGTCCGCGGCATCCGCGAGGCCTTCCGGCCGGGAACCGAGCCGCGGGAGGTGGCGCCCGTCCTGGCGCCGGCCGGGCCGCAGCCCTACACCGAGGTCTGGCCCGACGGGCAGGTCACCGGAGCGCCGTCCGGCGCGGCCGCGGTCCAGCCCAAGAAGCAGACCGACGAGATGAGCGGATTGTATTGACCGGCGCGGCGCGCTATCTGGCGCCCCCCTGGGTCGCCCAGGAAGTCTGAGGAGTATTCATGAGACCGGATGTCGAGGCCGCCAAGGCCGACATCGAGCAGTCGATCGCGCTGCTCAGGAGGCGTCTTTGACTGGGAACCTGCCCTTCGCCGCCTAGACGAACTGAATGCGCGGGTCGAGGACCCGACGCTTTGGGACGACGCCGCCGCCGCCCAGGCGCTCATGCGCGAGCGGCAGCGCCTGGCTAGCCAGGTCGAGGCGGTGCAGTCGCTCGAGCGCGACCTCGCCGACGCCCTCGGCTACGCCGAACTTGCCGATGAAGAGGGCGACGAGGCCTCGCTCGACGAGGCTCGCGAGCAGCTCAAGGGGCTGAAGGAGCGCGCCGCCCGCGCCGAGCTCGAAGCCCTGCTGTCCGGCGAAGCCGACGGCAACGACGCGTTCGTCGAAATCAACTCCGGCGCCGGCGGCACCGAGTCCAACGACTGGGCCGGCATGCTGCTGCGCATGTACACGCGCTGGGCCAATGCGCACGGCATGAGCGTGGAGTTCCTGGAAGAGACGCCCGGGGAACAGGCCGGGATCAAGTCGGTCACCCTGCAGGTGAAGGGGCCCAACGCCTACGGCTGGCTGAAGACCGAAGCCGGCGTGCATCGCCTGGTGCGCATCTCGCCATTCGACGCCGCGGCCAAGCGGCATACGAGCTTCGCCTCGGTCTGGGTCTATCCGGTGGTGGACGACGCCATCGAGATCGAGATCAACCCTGCGGACGTGCGCACGGACACCTATCGCGCCTCCGGCGCGGGCGGCCAGCACATCAACAAGACCGATTCGGCGGTGCGCCTGACGCACATCCCCACCGGCGTGGTGGTCGCCTGCCAGGCCGGCCGCTCGCAGCACCAGAACCGCGACGAGGCCTGGAAGATGCTGCGCGCGCGGCTCTACGAGCTGGAACTGCAGAAGCGCGAGGCCGCTCAGCAGGCGCTGGAAGACCAGAAGACCGACATCGGCTGGGGCCACCAGATCCGATCCTACGTGCTGCAGCCGTACCAGATGGTGAAGGACCTGCGCACCAACGTGGAGACCTCCGACACGCAGGGCGTTCTGGACGGCGATCTCGATGCGTTCATGGGCGCCTCGCTCGCCCAGCGCGTGGGCGCGACCCGCGAGGGCTGAGCGGGCCGGCCGGCCGGCGGGCGGGTCAGCCCGCGGGCTGCACCTGCTTGACGGGTTCGGCGATGGCCAGCAGCGTCTCGGCCGGCGCCGCCGGGCCGGGCGAGGCCGCCGGGCGTTGGAACTTCAGGCTGCGGCCCTGGAAGAAGGCGCCGTTCTCGATCGACAGCTGCTCGTGGGTGACGTCGCCGTCGACGTAGGCGGTGCCGTAGAGGCGCACCTGCTTGGCGCTGATGGTCCCGATCACCCGGCCCCGGATCTCCACCGTCTCGGCGACGATCGCGCCTTCCACGTGGCCGGTGTCGCCTATGGTCAGCTTGTTCACGCGCACGTCGCCGCGGACGACGCCGTCCAGGTGCAGTTCGCCGTCGCCGGCGATGGTCCCCTCAAGCGTCATGTGCTCGGCGACGAGGGAGGCGACCTTGGGGGTCTTGCGGGCCGGATCGGCAGGGACGGGCAGGGCCTCGCCCTTGTCCGCGCCCTTAGCTGCTTTGCTGAACATACTCGCCGGCCCTCACGAAACGGTCGGGATTCTGGGCGCGACCGTTGACCCAGATCTCGTAATGCAAATGAACGCCGGTCGAACGTCCGGTGGAGCCCATGGCGCCGACCCGCTGGCCCACGGCCACACGCTGGCCGGGACGCACGGCGATCGACTGCAGGTGGGCGTAGCGGGTCTTCATTCCCCGGCCATGGTCGATCTCGACCGTGTTGCCGTAGCCGGAGCGCACCCCGGTGAAGGATACGACCCCGGGGCCCGTGGACAGGACCGGGGTCATGAAGCCGCCGGAGAAGTCCAGGCCCGAGTGGAAGGCCGGACGGTGGGTGAAGGGATCGAAGCGCACGCCGAAGCCGCTGGACTTGGCGCCGGCGGCCGTCGGCTTGGCGAACGGCAGGCTTTCGGCGGCCTCAGCCATGGCTTTGGCTTCCGACAGGCTCAGAGCCGCGTGCTGAATCCGCTCGGCGAAGCTCTCGTTCACGTCGAGCACGGCGGCGAGAGCCCGGGGGTCCTTGGCCTCGATGAGCGGGCCGCCCAGGGCGCCGCCGCGCGGCATGTAGGTCTGCGGCGACAGGCCGGCCAGGCGGAACGCCAGCCGCAGCCGGTCGGCCCGGCTCTTGGCGTAGGAATCGGCGGCGGCGATCAGGCGCTCCTGGCTGGCGCGCACATTCTCGACGCGGCGCACGGGATCGGCGCCCTCCGTCGCGGCGACCGCCTTGTTGAGGGCCGGCGCCAAGGCCTTGGCGGCCCCCGGGTCATCCTTGAAGTCGGTGAGCAACAGGGCCAGGGCCGCGTGGCGCTTCTCGACGCTGGCGGCGAGTTCGTCGATGCCGCCGTTGGTCGCGTTCAGCTGCGCCACGGCGCTGTTCAGCCGCGCCTGGCGGTCGGCGATCCAACGCTCGTACTTGGCCTGGGTCCGGGCGACTTCCTGGTCGCCCTTGGAGAGCGACATCACGTTGACCAGCATTGAGGCGGTGCTGACGCCCATCCACAGGGCTGCGCCCGCGACGCAGGCCGCTATGGCCATCTGCCGGCTGGTGCTGAGCACAAAGGCGCGCATTTCGCCGCCAGATCGAACGTAGAGGTGCCGCTCCGGGAAGAGGTCCTCAAGCGAACGACGTAGGCGCGCAAAGCGTGTCATGCGTATCGCTTCCCAACTGCACAACGGGTGCAGCGATATGCAATGACTTTTTTCAAACAGGCAAGGGCCTTAAACGCCGCACTCAGGCGCAAGGCTCGTTTGCACAGTGTTCGCGCGATTGATTAACGCGACATGAACGTCGCGGCCAGCCGCGTGAACGTCTCCCCGAAGGACGATCCTGAAATCCTTCAGGGCAGCGTCATTTCTACAACAATCGGCGCAGGTTCGAGTTCCTGGCGGATGCTTGCCATTCGCCCGCTCGGTGAAAATTACAACTCGCGGGCAGCCTGAAGCACCTGTTCTACGTGTCCCGGCACCTTCACCTTCCGCCAGATGCGGCGAATACGGCCCTGCGAATCGATCAGGAAGGTGGAGCGGTCGATTCCCATGTACTTCCGTCCGTACAGGGTCTTTTCCACCCAGGCGCCGTAGCGCTCGATCACCGTGCCTTCGGGGTCGGATCCGAGCTGAATCCGCAGGTCGTACTTCTCGGAGAATTTTTTGTGACGGGCGAGGGAATCCTTGGAGACGCCCACCACCGCCACGCCGGCCCTTTGGAAATCGTCCACGGCCGCCGAGAAATCCTGCGCCTCGCGGGTGCAGCCGGCGGTGTCGTCCTTGGGGTAAAAGTAGAGGACCAGCGGCCTGCCGGAAAAATCCGACAGCCGGATGGGCCCGCCTTCGCCCGCCATCTCGAAATCGGGCGCCGCAGCGCCTTCCGCCAGTTCGCTCATGCTTGGCTCCCACCAGATCGAAGGGGAGTTAGGCGCGCCCGCCGCCGGGGGCAAGCGGGCGCGCCAAGGCTTCAGACCGGCTTGACCAGCACCAGCTTCTTCTTGCCCGCGGCGAGCTTGATCACGCCGTCGCGCAGGTCGGCCGAGGTGATCGTCCGATTGGCGTCGGACTCCTGCGCGTCGTTGACGCGAAGGCCACCGCCCTGGGCGAGGCGGCGCGCCTCGGACCGCGAGGCGGCGAGCCCCGCGTCCGCCACGAGGGCGGCAAGGGTGAGGCCGGCCTCCAGGTCGGCGGCCGGCACCTCGTGGGTCGGCAGGTCGGCCGACAGCCGGCCTTCCTCGAACGCCGCATGCGCCGCCTCGGCCGCCGCGTGGGCCGCCTCGGCGCCGTGCAGCAGGGTCGTGGCGGCGTTCGCCAGCACCTTCTTGGCCTCGTTGATCTGCGCGCCCTCCAGGGCCTCGTAGCCGGCGATCTCCTCCAGCGGCATGTCGGTGAACAGGCGCATGAAGCGGCCGACGTCGGCGTCCTCGGTGTTCCGCCAGAACTGCCAGTAGTCGTAAGGGCTGCGCATGTCCGCGTTCAGCCACACGGCCCCGCCCACGGTCTTGCCCATCTTCTGGCCGGAGGCGGTGGAGAGCAGCGGCGTGGTGAGGCCGAAGGCCGGCTTGTGGTCGACGCGGCGGATGAGCTCCACGCCGTTGACGATATTGCCCCACTGGTCCGAGCCGCCCATCTGCAGCACGCAGCCGAACTTGCGTTCCAGTTCAAGGAAATCGACCGACTGCATGAGCATGTAGTTGAACTCGAGGAAGGTCATCGGCTGCTCGCGCTCGAGCCGCGTCTTGACGCTGTCGAAGGCCAGCATGCGGTTGACCGTGAAGTGGACCCCGTACTCGCGCAGGAACTCGACATAGCCGAAGCGGTCGAGCCAGTCGGCGTTGTTGACCATCACCGCGTCGGAGGGGCCGTCGCCGAACGTCAGGAAGCGGGCGAAGGTGGCCTTGATCGAGTCGATGTTGGCCTGGATCTGCGCCTCGGTCAGCAGCGGGCGCTGGCCCTCCTTGTCGGTGGGGTCGCCCACCTTGGTGGTGCCGCCGCCCATCAGAACGATGGGCTTGTGGCCGGCCTGCTGCAGGCGCCGCAGCATCATGATCTGGATCAGGTGGCCCACGTGCAGGCTGGCCGCGGTCGCGTCGAACCCGATGTAGGCGGTGATGATCCCGCCGGCGCAGGCTTCGTCGAGTTCGGCCGGGTGGGTGATCTGATGGATGTAGCCGCGGGCCTGCATGGTGCGCAGGAACTCGGATCGGAAGGGCTGTTCAGCGGACATGGGACGGGGCTCCGGCGGCGACGGGGCGGCCTCTAGCATGCGGCTGGGCGGATTATCGAGGGGCATGTGACGGTCTCCGGAAAAAGGGGCCGGGACCAGATTCACGGGAACGGCGCCGACCGGGGGGTGGCGCAAAGGATCGAGCCGCGCCTGCTCTAGGGCAGGCGGTAATAGCGGGCGGCGAGGGCGCGGGGCTCGATCATGCCGCTAGCTACATAGGCGGGGCCGTGGCAGTCAAGGCGAATGCGTGTTCTCGGATTCATGACCGGCACCTCCCTCGACGCCGTGGACATGGCGGTGCTCGACACCGATGGCGAAGTCATCCAGGGCTTCGGCCCGGCCGGCGAGCGCAAGCTCAGCGAGAGCGTGCGCGAGCTGATGCTTGAGGCCACCGAGGCGGCCCTGAACTGGCGGCGGGGAGAGCCGCGGCCGGACATCTTCGACCGCGCCGCCCTGGCGGGCGCAGAAGAGCACTTCGCCGCCGGCGAGGCCTTCCTGAAGGCGCACGACCTGGCCTGGAGCGACTTCGACCTGATCGGCATGCATGGCCAGACGGTGCTGCACGAGCGTCCGCAGGAGGGGCGGGTCGGCCGCACGGTGCAGCTGGCCGACGCCCAGTGGCTGGCGGACGCCGTCACGGTCCCGGTGGCCTACGACTTTCGCACGGCCGACGTGGCCGCCGGCGGGGAGGGCGCGCCGCTGGCGCCGGCGTACCATGTGGCCCGGGCGCAGGCCTCGGACATGGCGCCGCCGTTGGCGGTGCTGAACGTGGGAGGCGTGGCCAACGTCACGTTCTGGTTCGGAGGCGAGGACTTCGCCGCCTTCGACACCGGCCCCGGCAACGGCATGATCGACCTGCTGATGCAGGGGCGCGGCGCCGGCCGCTTCGACGACATGGGCCGCTACGCCAGCGTGGGCCTGGTGGACGAAGCGGTGCTGCACGCCCTTCTGGCGCATCCCTACTTCGAGGCGCCGCCGCCCAAGTCCCTGGACCGCTATGACTTCTCGCTGGAGCCGCTGGAGCCGCTGAAGCTGGAGGACGCCGCCGCCACCCTGGTGGCCTTCACCGCCGAGGGCGTGCGGCGCGGCTTCGACCTGGTCGGCGCGCATCCGCGCGAGGTGATCGTCTGCGGCGGCGGACGGCGCAATCCGGAGATCATGAAAGCCCTGGCCGCGCGGCTGTCCATGCCGGTGCGCTCGGCCGAGGAGGTCGGCTGGCGCGGCGATTCCATCGAGGCCGAGGCCTTCGCCTACCTTGCGGCGCGCACCGCCAGGGGGCTGCCGATCTCCTATCCCAGGACGACCGGCGTGGCCGCCCCGATGAGCGGCGGGCGCATCGCCCGCCCGGCCGAAGCCTAGAGTTCGGCGGCCAGGCGCTTGTCGAGATAGGCGCCGACCCGCCGTTCCACTTCCGGCAGATGCTCGGTCCAGAAGTGGTTGGCGCCCTCGACCAGCTCGTGGTCGATGACGATGCCCTTCTGGGTGCGCAGCTTGGAGACCACGCGGTCGACCTCCACCGGCGGCACCACCGTGTCGGCGGCGCCGTGCAGGATCAGGCCCGAGGCCGGGCAGGGGGCCAGGAAGCTGAAATCGTACATGTTGGTGGGCGGCGAGACCGAGATGAAGCCGTCGGTCTCCGGCCGGCGCATGAGCAGCTGCATGCCGATCCAGGCGCCGAAGTCGTAGCCGGCCACCCAGCACTGCGCCGCGGTGGGATTGGTCGCCTGCAGCCAGTCGAGCGCCGTCGCCGCGTCGGCCAGTTCGCCCACGCCGGCGTCGAACTCGCCCTGGCTGCGGCCGACGCCGCGGAAATTGAACCGCAGCACCGAGAAGCCGCGCTTCATGAACAGGTGGAACAGCTGAACCGCCACCGGATTGTTCATCTGGCCGCCGGCCTTGGGATGGGGGTGCAGGATCAGCGCAATGGGCGCCGTCTCGCTCTTGCCCTGCGAGTATCGACCTTCGATCCGCCCGGCGGCGCCGGTCAGAACCACTTCTGGCATGCCAACCTCTCTTGGAGCGCGCAGAATACTTGACTAGCGCGCTTGGTCTTCCTAAGTCGCGACCATCCGGTCGTTTCGGTCCAGAGCCCCGCGCGCGAAGCGGCGGCTTGTAGCACAAGCGAAACCGGATGCGCGGGAAAACTGCAACCGGGTTCGCCAGATGCGCCTCAGCACAAAAGGACGCTACGCCGTAATGGCCATGGCCGACCTCGCGCGGCGCGAGAGCGAACGCGCGGTGTCGCTGGCCGAGATCGCCGTGCGCCAGGAGATCTCCCTGTCCTATCTGGAGCAGCTGTTCGCCCGGCTGCGCCGCAAGGGCCTCGTGCAGAGTTCGCGCGGGCCCGGCGGCGGCTATCGGCTGGCCCGGGCCGCCGAAGAGACCAACATCGCCGACATCGTCCTGGCCGTGGACGAGCCGCTGCGGGCCACCCGCTGCGGCGGGCAGGGCAGCCGCAAGGGCTGCATGATGAAGGGCGAGCGCTGCCTGACCCACGACCTTTGGGAACAGATGGGCCGGCGCATCCACGACTATCTGCAATCGGTGACCCTGGCCGACGTGGTGTCCGGCCGCCTGGCCGCCGACCGGCAGGAGGCCGCATGAGCGCGGTCTACCTCGACTACAACGCCACCGCTCCCGTCCGGCCGCAGGCGGCCGCGGCGGTTGCGCGCGCGCTGCAGGTCGGGGGCAACCCCTCGTCCGTTCACGCCGCCGGCCGCGCCGCGCGGGCGATCATCGAGGAGGCGCGCGGCGAGGTCGCCGCCCTGATCGGGGCGCCGGCGTCCACCGTGGTGTTCACCAGCGGCGGCACCGAGGCCAACGCCCTGGCCATTGAAAGCGCGGTCGCGGCCGGCGCGCGGCGCCTGATCGTCAGCGCCGTGGAGCACGACAGCGTGCTGGAAGGGGCCCGCGCCTCGGGCGCTGAGGTCGAGGTCCTGCCGGTCGACGCCCAGGGCGTGGCGGATCTGGCCTGGCTGGAGGCGCGGCTGGCGCGCTGGGACGAGACGGACGGCAAGCCGTTCGTCGCCCTGATGGCCGCCAACAACGAAACCGGCGTGATCCAGCCGGTCGCGGCCGCGGCCGCCCTGGTGCGCGGGGCTGGCGGCTGGCTGCACGTCGACGCCGTCCAGGCGGCCGGCAAAATCGAGATCGACAGCCGCGGGATGGGCGCCGACACGCTCAGCGTCTCGGCCCACAAGCTGGGCGGCCCTCAAGGGGTGGGCGCGCTCACCTTCGGCCCCCGCGCGACCCTGTCGCGGCGCCTGCACGGCGGCGGCCAGGAGCGCGGCCGGCGGGCCGGCACCGAGAACACCCCGGGTGTCGCCGGCTTCGGCGCAGCGGCGCGGGCCGCCCGCGAGGGATTGGCCGCCCTTCAGGCCCAGGCCGGCTGGCGCGACGCCGCCGAGGCGCGCCTTCGCGCGGCCGGCGCGGTGGTCATGGGCGCGGACGCGCCCCGGCTCTGCAACACGCTGTGCGTGGCCTCGCCGGGACACGCCTCCGAACTGCAGGTGATGGCCCTGGACCTGGCCGGGGTGATGGTCAGCGCCGGATCGGCCTGCTCGTCCGGCAAGGTCAAGCCGAGCCACGTCCTTGGGGCGATGGGCCAGGGCGAACTCGCCGGCTGCGCGATCCGCGTCAGCGGCGGCTGGGCGAGCGCCGAAGATGACTGGAACCGGTTCGTGGAGGCCTGGAGCCAGGTCCACGACCGCTATGCCGCGCGCCGTCGCGCGCCGGCCGCTTGAGGTAGTAGCGCATGGCCGCCGTCAAACAGACCGTCGAACACGTCGAGGCGCTGGAGAAGTACAAGCACGGCTTCGTCACCGCCATCGACCAGGAGTTCGCGCCCAAGGGGCTGAACGCCGACATCGTGCGCTTCATCTCGGCCAAGAAGAACGAGCCGGAATGGATGCTGGCCTGGCGGCTGGAGGCCTTCGAGCGCTGGCTGGCGATGGACGAGCCGGCCTGGGCCAAGGTGGCGTTCCCCAAGATCGACTACCAGGACGCCTACTACTACGCCGCGCCCAAGGAGAAGACCGGGCCCAAGAGCCTGGACGAGGTCGATCCCGAGCTCCTGGAGACCTACGCCAAGCTGGGCATCCCGCTGAAGGAGCAGGAGGTCCTGGCCGGCGTCGTGGGCGCGCCGCGCTACGCCGTGGACGCCGTCTTCGACTCGGTCTCGGTGGTCACCACCTTCAAGAAGGAGCTGGCCGCGGCCGGCGTCATCTTCTGCCCGATCAGCGAGGCGATCCGCGAGCATCCCGAGCTGGTGAAGAAGTACCTGGGCTCGGTCGTGCCGGTGTCGGACAACTACTTCGCCTGCCTGAACAGCGCGGTCTTCTCCGACGGCAGCTTCGTCTACGTGCCGCCGGGCGTGCGCTGCCCGATGGAGCTGTCGACCTATTTCCGCATCAATGCGGCCGAGAGCGGCCAGTTCGAGCGCACCCTGATCATCGCCGACAAGGGGGCGTACGTCTCCTATCTCGAAGGCTGCACCGCGCCGATGCGCGACGAGATCCAGCTGCACGCGGCGGTGGTCGAGCTGGTCGCCCTGGACGATGCTGAGATCAAGTACTCCACCGTCCAGAACTGGTATCCGGGCGATGCGGAGACCGGCAAAGGCGGCATCTACAACTTCGTGACCAAGCGGGCGGACTGCCGGGGCGACCGCTCCAAGGTGTCGTGGACCCAGGTGGAGACCGGTTCGGCGATCACCTGGAAGTATCCCTCGTGCGTGCTGCGGGGCGACGACAGCGTCGGCGAGTTCTACTCGATCGCCATCACCAACGGCCGGCAGCAGGCCGACACCGGCACCAAGATGATCCACCTGGGCCGCAACACCCGCTCGCGGATCATCTCCAAGGGGATTTCCGCCGGACGCTCGTCCAACACCTACCGCGGCCTGGTCTCGGCCCACCCCAAGGCCAAGGGCGCGCGCAACTTCACCCAGTGCGACAGCCTGCTGATCGGCAAGACGTGCGCGGCCCACACGGTCCCCTACATCGAGGCGCGCAACGGCCAGGCGGTGTTCGAGCACGAGGCCACCACCACGCGGCTGTCCGAGGACCAGCTCTTCTACGTGATGCAGCGGGGCCTGTCGCAGGAGGAGGCGGTGCAGCTGCTGGTCAATGGTTTCGTCAAGGACGTGCTCCAGGAATTGCCTATGGAGTTCGCCGTCGAGGCGCAGAAGCTCGTCGCCATTTCCCTGGAGGGCTCCGTCGGATGAGCCATGACGCCGCCACTACGAGGATGAAGCCGATGTCCCTGAGGCAGGCCTTCGAAGCCGAACACGCGCGCCGGGAGGCCGAGCGCCGCGCCCGCGAAGACGCCGAGCGCCAGCAGCAGGAAGCAGACCTGGCCCGCGCGCAGGAACTCTACGACCTGCTGGCCGCGGACCAGGCGTTCCTGGGCGAGAAAGGCGTCAGCCTGCAGATGTCGGCGACGCGCTTCACGGTGATGCTCGATCACCCGGACTATCGGATCCAGGCCTATTTCGAGGGGGGCGGCATAGAGGTGCGCTCGGCCGACAAGCGCAGCGCCTCGACCCCCACCGCCGCGCCGCGCAAGCATCAGAGCGTCGACACCGTCGCCGACGCCGTGCTCGTGATCGCCCAGTTCCTCGCCGACGAGACCCGCTGAATGCTGAAGATCGAAAACCTGCACGTCTCGGTGGGCGACAAGCCGATCCTCAAGGGGCTGTCCCTGGAGGTGCCGGCCGGCGAGGTGCATGCGATCATGGGGCCCAACGGGGCGGGCAAGTCGACCCTGTCCTACGTGCTGACCGGCCGCGAAGGCTATGAGGTCTCCGAGGGCGCGGCCACGCTGATGGGCGAGGACCTGCTGGCGCTGGAGCCCAACGAGCGGGCCGCGCGCGGGCTGTTCCTGTCGTTCCAGTATCCGCTGGAGATTCCGGGGGTTCCGGCCCTGACCTTCATCCGCACGGCGCTGAACGCCCAACGCAAGGCGCGAGGCGAGCCGGAGGTCACCGCGCCGGAGTTCCTGAAGCTCGCCCGCGAGAAGGCCGCGGCGCTGAAGATCGACTTCGACATGCTCAAGCGCGCGCTGAACGTCGGCTTCTCGGGCGGCGAGAAAAAGCGCATGGAAATCTTTCAGATGGCGATGCTTTCGCCGAAGTTCCTCATCCTGGACGAGACCGACTCCGGCCTGGACATCGACGCGCTGCGCATCGTCTCCGACGGGGTCAACGCCCTGCGCTCGCCGGAGCGCGGCATGCTGGTGATCACCCACTACCAGCGCCTCCTGGACTACATCAAACCGGACCGCGTGCACGTGATGACGGCGGGCCGGATCGTCGCCTCCGGCGGGCCCGAACTGGCCCATGAGCTGGAGCGCGAAGGCTACGACAAGTACGCGAGGGCGGCTTGAGCCTGGCGGCCGCCCTTCGCGAGCGCGACGTCGCGCGCCTGCCGAGCCGGCGCGACGAGGACTGGCGCTGGACGGACCTGAGGGGGCTCATCCGCACCCTGCCGCCCCCGGCGCCGGCCTTCGACGGCGACATCGGCGCAGGGCCGTTCGGCGGCCTTGGCGAAGCCGAATTCGCCTTGGTGAACGGCGTCGCGCGGGGCGATGCGAACCTGCTGATCCTGCCCGCCGGCGCCGTGCGGACGGTGCGGCTGCGCCTGGTGGCGGCCACGGCCGAGACCGCGCAGGCGGCTGGGGTGAAGGTGCGGGTGGGGCAGGGCGCGCGGCTCACCCTGCTCGAGAGCCACGAGGGGCTGGCCGAGGGCTATGTCTACGACGTGGGGCTGGATGTCGAGATCGCCGAGGGCGGGGTGCTGGAGCGCCTCGTCATCGCCGACGACGCCGCAGAGGCCGTCCGCGTGGTCACCGCCACGGTGGTGCTGGCGGCCGGCGGCGTCTTCAGCCAGACCTGCCTGACGGGCGGAGCGCGCCGCCAGCGTCTGGAAACCCGCGTAACTCATCCGGGCGCCGGGGCCCGCGCCCGAATGGACGGGGTCTATCTGCTGGCGGGCCAGCGCCATGCCGACCTGACCAGCGCGGTGGTCCACGCCGGCGTCGGCGGAACCACCGACCAGTTGACCAAGGGCGTGGTCGCCGACCAGGCTCGGGGCGTCTTCCAGGGCCGGATCGTGGTCGCTGAAGGGGCGGACCAGACCGATGCGCGCATGGGCCATCACGCCCTGATCCTCTCGGATCGCGCCGAGGTGGACGCCAAACCGGAGCTGGAGATCTACGCCGACGACGTCGCCTGCGCCCACGGGAACACCGTCGGGGCCCTGGACGAGGAAGCCCTGTTCTACGCCCGCCAGCGCGGCATCCCCGAGCCCGAGGCCCGGGCCATGCTGACCCAGGCCTTCATCGGCGAAGTGGTCGACCGGATCACCGACGGGGCCGTCCGGGAGGCGGCGCGCGCCTGGGCGGCCGAGCGGCTCGGAGGCGTGCATGGCCTTTGACGTCGAAGCGATCCGCGCCGAGTTCCCGATCCTGAAGCGCCAGATCAACGGCAAGCCGCTG
Organism: Phenylobacterium sp.; assembly: GCF_046291545.1. Lineage (GTDB taxonomy): Bacteria > Pseudomonadota > Alphaproteobacteria > Caulobacterales > Caulobacteraceae > Phenylobacterium. The sequence goes on along the minus strand of NZ_JBKBSM010000004.1, from coordinate 254,827 downwards.
GTCTATCTGGACAGCGCGGCCAGCGCCCAGAAGCCGCGGGCGGTGATCGAGGCCATGACCCGGGCGATGGAGCATTCCTACGCCAACGTCCACCGCGGCCTGCACACCCTGGCCAACGAGACGACCGAAGCCTACGAGCAGGCGCGGGCGAGCGTGGCGCGTTTCATCAACGCGTCGACCGAGGAGATCGTCTTCACCAAGGGCGGCACCGAGGCGATCAACCTGGTCGCCGCCGGCCTGGGGCTTTCGACCCTGAAGGCGGGGGATGAGGTGGTGCTCTCGGAGATGGAGCACCATGCCAACATCGTGCCCTGGCACTTCCTGCGCGAGCGCCTGGGCGTGGTCCTGAAATTCATCCCGGTGACCGATGACGGCCGCCTGGACCTGGCCGCGTTCCACGACCTTCTCGGCCCGCGCACGCGCGTCGTCGCCGTCACGCACATGTCCAACGTGCTGGGCACGATCAATCCGGTCGCCGAGATCATCGCCGCGGCCCGGGCGGCCGGGGCGCTGAGCCTGATCGACGGCTGCCAGGGCGTGGTGCACACGCCGGTCGACGTGAAGGCGCTGGACGCCGACTTCTACGTCTTTTCCGCGCACAAGCTCTACGGGCCGACCGGGGTGGGCGTGCTCTACGGCAAGGCCGAGCGGCTGGCCGCCCTGCCGCCCTACCAGGGCGGGGGCGAGATGATCGCCCAGGTGAGCCTCGAGACGGTGACCTACGCCGACCCGCCGCACCGGTTCGAGGCCGGCACGCCGCCGATCCTGGAGGCGATCGGACTGGGGGCGGCGATCGACTGGCTGTCGGGTCTGGACCGGGACGCGATCGCCGCGCACGAGGCCCAGCTCTACGCCCGGGTGCGCGCGGGGCTGTCGGGCGCCAACTGGCTGAAGGTGATCGGCGAAGCGCCGGGGAAGGGGGCCGTGATGGCCTTCACCGTCGATGGCGCCCACGCCCATGACGTGGCGCAGATCCTGGACCGCTACGGCGTGGCCGTGCGCGCGGGGACCCACTGCGCCGAGCCCCTGCTGCGGCGTTTCGGCGTGACGTCGAGCGCCCGCGCATCCTTCGCCCTATATAATACGGACGCGGAGGCCGACGCCTTCGTGGACGCGCTCAACCGAACCCAGGCCTTTTTTGCGTAGACGCCATGGATGACGCCGCCCACATCGAGACGAACGCTCCCGCCGCCCTGTCGCAGGCGGAGCTCGATCAGATCACCGATCAGCTCATCGACAAGCTGAAGACGGTGTTCGATCCCGAGATCCCCGTCGACATCTACGAGCTTGGCCTGATCTACAAGGTCGACGTTTCCGACGACAAGGACGTGGCGATCGCCATGACCCTGACCGCGCCGGGGTGCCCCGTGGCCGGCGAAATGCCCGGCTGGGTTCAGGACGCTGTCATGGAGATCCCCGGAATCAAATCCTGCACGGTCGAGCTCGTCTTCGATCCCCCCTGGGATCCCTCGCGCATGAGCGACGAGGCCAAGCTGCAACTGAACATGTTCTGAGCCATGTCCGACCTTCACGCCGTCCCCCAACCCCGCGCCCGCCGCCCCCGGCCCAAGGTGGTCACCCTGACCGAGCGCGCCGCCGAGCGCGTGCGCGAGATCATGGACAAGGCCGAGAAGCCCTACGCCGGCCTGCGTGTCGGGGTGAAGAACGGCGGCTGCGCCGGCCAGGAATACGTCCTGGAGTACGCGGAGACCGCCGACCCGCTGGACGAAGTGGTCGAGGACAAGGGCGTCCGGATCCTGATCGAGCCCAAGGCCGTCCTGTTCCTGCTGGGAACCGAGATCGATTACGAGACCACGCGCCTGGCGGCCAAGTTCGTCTTCAGGAACCCGAACGAGACCGACGCCTGCGGCTGCGGCGAGAGCGTCACCATCCAGCCGGCGAAGCTGGACAGCTGACCCGCGCCCCGGGGCGGGGCTAGCGGCCCTTGAAGGCCGCCGGCCGCTTCTCCAGGAAGGCCATCACCCCTTCGCGGGAATCTTCGGTCCGGCCGGCGTCGCGCTGGCCCATGCGTTCGGCCCAGAGCTGCTCGGCCCAGTCCGCGTCCAGGCTGTCCCAGACGAGCTTGCGGGTGGCGGCCAGGGACTTCGGGCCGGTGGCCAGCGCCTTGGCGATCTCCATGGCGGCGCCCATCAGCTCTGCGTCGGGCACGCAGCGGTTGATCAGCCCCCAGTCCAGCGCCGTCGCGGCCGGCACCTTGTCGCCCAGCAGCATCATCTCCATGGCCCTGGCCTTGCCGATCAAGCGCGGCAGCAGATAGGTCGAGCCGCCGTCCGGCACCAGGCCGATGCGGCGGAAGGCCTGCAGGAAATAGGCGCTCTCGGCGGCGACGATGATGTCGCCCATCAGCGCGAGGGAGCAGCCCACGCCGGCGGCGACGCCGTTGACCGCGGTCACGACCGGCACCGGATATTCGCGCAGCATGGAGACGAACGGGTTGTAGACCGTCGCAAGGGCCGAGCCGGAATCCGGCCCGCCCGGGGTGGGCGCGCTGGAGCCGCCGGGGGCGGCGCGGCCCGACAGGTTGGCCCCCGAGCAGAAGCCGCGGCCTTCGCCCGTCAGCACCAGGGCCCGGACCCCGCTGTCGGGCACGGCGTAGACGGCGCAGGCATGGGCGAGCTCGTCCATCAGGTCGAGGCCCGCCGCGTTCAGGGTCGCCGGGTCCGACAGGGTGATCACACCAATGCCGTCGGCGACGTGCGTCTTGATCTTCTGATAGCTCAAGGCGTCCTCCCGTTCAGATCGCTTGGCGCGATCTTAAGGGGGAATGCCCCGGCGTCAGCCTAGGGAAATCTCAGCGGCTCAGGCCGCGTTCGCCACCGGCTCGGCGTTGGTCACCCGATTGCGCCCGCCGCGCTTGGACGCATAGAGCGCCGCGTCGGCCCGCTCCATGACGCTGTGGCCGTTCTCGCCGGGCCGCCGTTCGGCCAGCCCCGCCGAAACGGTGATCGCGCCAAGATCCTCATTGGTGGAGCGGCGCTTGAGCATCCGCGAGGACACCTCTTCGCGAATCTCCTCAAGGGTGGCGGTGGCCATGTCGGCGGATTCGCCCGGGAAGATCAGGGCGAATTCCTCGCCGCCGTAGCGGGCGGCGAAGCGGGGCGGGGCGCCCACGCGGCCGATGACGCTGGCGACATAGCGAATCACCTGGTCCCCGGTCTGGTGGCCCCAGGTGTCGTTGAAGTTCTTGAAGTGGTCGATGTCGATCAGGGCCAGGGTGATGGTCTCGCCGCTGGCGTCGGCCTCGGCGCAGGCCCGAGCCAGCTCATCGTCGAAGGACTTGCGGTTGGCGAGGTTGGTCAGGCCGTCGGTGGTGGCGTCGCGGCGCACCTGCTCCAGGTGCTCGCGCAGCTTGGCGACCTCGGCGCTGGACTCGGCCAGGCGCTTCTCCAGGGACTTGTTCTCGCGCTGCACGCGGCGCGTGGCGCTGGCGAGGTTGTCGACCGTGGCCCGCAGCGCCGAGACGTCGCCTTGTCCGTCGAGGCTCTGGCTGGCGCTGGCCAGCGTCTGGCCATAGGCCTCGCTCGACTTCTGGGCCGACTGGATCGCCAGGGAGACCGAGGCGAGTTCGCGGCTCAGCTGATCGCCGGCGTCGCGAATCTGTTCGTTGAGACGCACCTTGGGCAGGTAGAGCGCCGCCAGTTCGTCGCTGACCTTGTCGGTGAAGGCTTCCCCGCTGGTCAGCAGCCGGGCCACCTCGCGGCCCAGGGCGCTGTCGGGATCGGCCACGTAGTGGGTCCAGATCTCGAAATTGAGAGCCGTCGGCCAGACCCCGTGCTTCTCCATCTGGTCAACAGCCTGACGAGCCAAGGCGTAGGCGCCAGGCCCACGCATCCTGACCTCGAAATCTCCGGACATCTGCGCTCTTCCCCACCCAGAGTCGGGCGACGGGTTCTCCGCCGCGACCGACCATGCGCGAGACAATAGGCCGCAGAGTCAAATGAGCGGTTAAAGCCCGAAGAAAGAAGCCTATTCCTTCTCCGAAGGGATGCTCGGCGTCGGGCGCAGCAGGAAGGCCGGGACGTCCGAGCCGAAGCCGACGACGCGGTCGCGGTCGGCGTCTTCGCGCGGGCGGGCTTCGCGAGGAGTTCCCTCGCGCGGGCGGTCCTCGGCGGCGCGCGTGCGGCCGCGGGCCGGCTTCGGCGCGGGCCTTGGGGCCGGCTCTGCGGCAGGCTCTGCGGCTGTGGGGGCGGGAGGCGGCGCGGGCGTCGCCTGCGATTCAGCGGGCTCACGCCGAGGCCGACGAGGCGCGCGCTCTTCGCTGCGGCTGGAGCGCTCTTCACCGCGCCCGGCGCTGCGTCCGCGGGGACTGCGGCGCTCACGGGCGCCCTGGTCCTTCAGGGCCTCCCAGTCGAGGTCCAGCGCCAAGGTCTCAGGCGTCTTGCCGATGAGCTTGAGCACCTTGTCGAGGTTGCGGGCGTCGGCAGGCGTGGTGATCATGTACGCCTCGCCGGTGCGCCCGGCGCGGCCGGTGCGGCCGATGCGGTGGACATAGTCGTCGGCGTGGTGCGGCACGTCGAAGTTGAACACATGGCCCACCGCGGGAATGTCCAGCCCGCGGGCGGCGACGTCGGACGCCACCAGCAGCTTCAGATCGCCCTTGCGGAAGGAGTCCAGGGTGCGCATGCGCGTCGCCTGATCCAGGTCGCCGTGGATGGCCGCCGCGTCGAAGCCATGCTTCTTCAGCGACTTGGCGACGATATCGACCTCGGACTTGCGGTTGCAGAAGACGATGCCGTTGACCACGTCGCTGCGCTCGATCAGCGCCCGCAGCACCGCACGCTTGGCCTTGCCGTCGGCGACCGGGGTCGGCACGACGTACTGGCTGATGGTCTCGGCGGTGGTCGCCGGCCGCGCCACCTCGATCCGCGTGGGATCGTTCAGGAACTGCTTGGTGAGCCGGGTGATTTCCGGCGGCATGGTCGCCGAGAAGAACAGGGTCTGCTTCTTGGGCGGCGTCAGCTTGAAGATGCGCTCGATGTCCGGGATGAAGCCCATGTCGAGCATGCGGTCGGCTTCGTCCACCACCAGGATCTGCACGCCGGTGAGCAGCAGCTTGCCCCGCTCGAAGTGATCGAGCAGGCGCCCGGGCGTGGCGATGAGGACATCGACGCCGCGATCGAGCTTGGCTTCCTGGTCTCCGAACGACACGCCGCCGATCAGCAGCGCCCAGGTCAGCTTCTGGCCCTTTGCGTACTTCTCGAACGAGGAGGCGACCTGGTCGGCCAGTTCGCGGGTGGGGGCGATGACCAGCGAGCGCGGCATGCGCGCCTTGGAGCGCCCGGCGGCGAGCCGGTCGATCATCGGCAGGGTGAAGGCGGCGGTCTTGCCGGTGCCCGTCTGGGCGATGCCCAGGACGTCGCGCCCGGCCAAGGCGACGGGGATCGCCTGCGCCTGGATCGGAGTGGCGGTGGTGTACCCGGTGTCGGCGACAGCCTGGAGCGTCGCGGGCGAAAGGCCCAGATCGGAAAATTCAGTCATCAGCGGCAATAGAGGCGGTCGGTCCGCCCAAAGGAAGGCATGCGATCCGCGGCGGCGCGCACGGCGATCGTCGCGCGCCGCGGAACATACGGCTTAAGGCCTTCAAGTCAACGCGTCGCAGGCCCGCGGCCGCGATAGGACGCGTTCCGCCGAACCGGCGGGCGTTTTCAGACGTCGAGGTCGGCCGCCGCGAACTCGGCGTTCTCCTGGATGAAGCGGAAGCGCAGCTCCGGCTTGCGGCCCATCAGCGCTTCCACCAGATCGGCCACCGCCTCTTCGGAGCGGGGCAGGGTCACCCGGGCCAGGATCCGCTTGGACGGATCCATCGTCGTTTCCTTGAGCTGGGCCGGCATCATTTCGCCGAGGCCCTTGAAGCGGCTGATCTCGGGCTTCTTGCCCTTGAACTCGCTGGCCAGGAGCTCGTCGCGGTGGGCGTCGTCGCGGGCGTAGACCACCTTGCCCCCATGGCTGAGGCGGTAGAGCGGGGGCAGGGCGAGGAACAGGCGGCCCGCCCGAATGAGGTCGGGCATGGTGCGATAGAAGAAGGTGATCAGCAGGCTGGCGATGTGCGCGCCGTCGACGTCGGCGTCGGTCATGATCACCACGCGCTCGTAGCGCAGGTCCTCTTCCTTGAACTTCGAGCCGCCCTGGACGCCCAGGGCCAGCATCAGGTCGCTGAGTTCCTTGTTGCCGCCGGTCTTGTCGGAGGAGGCGGAGGCGACGTTCAGGATCTTGCCGCGCAGCGGAAGGATCGCCTGGGTGCGCCGGTCCCGCGCCTGTTTGGCCGAGCCGCCGGCCGAGTCGCCTTCCACCAGGAAGATCTCCGCGCCGTCGATCGCCTGGCCCGAGCAGTCGGCCAGCTTGCCGGGCAGGCGCAGCTTGCGGGTGGCGGAGGCGCGGGCGACCTCCTTCTCGCGCCGCCGCTTCAGGCGTTCCTCGGCGCGGTCGATGACGAACTGCAGGAGGGCGCTCGCCGCCTTGGGCTGGGCCGTCAGCCAATGGTCGAAGGGATCGCGCAGCGCTGCTTCCACCAGCCGCTGGGCGTCGGACGAGGAGAGTTTCTCCTTGGTCTGGCCCTGGAACTCCGGATTGGCGATGAACACGCTGACCAGGGCGCCGGCCTGGGCGATCACGTCGTCGGCGGTGATCAGGCCCCCGCGCTTTTCGCCGGTCAGGTCGGCGTACTGCTTCAGGCCCCGGGTCAGAGCCGCGCGCAGGCCGGCCTCGTGGGTGCCGCCCTCCGGGGTGGGGACGGTGTTGCAGTAGGACTGCATGAAGCCGTCGGCCTCGCCGAAGCCGGCGCCGGTCCAGGTGACGGCCCATTCGACCTTGCCGGTCTCGCCGGGACGCTCGTAGCGGCCGGCGAAGGGTTCCGGCGTCACGGTCTCCACGTCCTTGACCCGTTCGGCCAGGAAGTCGGCCAGGCCGTTGGGGAAGCGGAACACCGCCTCGGCCGGGGTCTGGTCGTGGATGCGCTCGGGCGCGCAGGACCAGCGGATCTCCACGCCCCCGAACAGGTAGGCCTTGGAGCGGGCCATGCGGTAGAGCCGCGCCGGCTTGAACGCGACGTTCTCGCCGAAGATCTCCGGGTCGGGCCTGAAGGAGATCGCCGTGCCGTGCTTGCGGGTGGGGGAGAGCTTTTCGATGCTTCCCAGGGGCTTGCCGCGGGCGAAGGCCTGGCGCCACTCGAAGCCGTCCTTCCAGGCGGTGACCTCGACCTTTTCCGACAGGGCGTTGACCACCGAGACGCCGACGCCGTGCAGGCCGCCGGAGGTCTCGTAGGCCTTGCCCGAGAATTTCCCGCCCGAGTGCAGGACGGTCATGATGACTTCCAGCGCAGACTTGCCCGGATGCTTGGGGTGGGGGTCGACGGGAATGCCGCGCCCGTCGTCCTTGACGCTGAGCGTCCCGTCCGCGTCGAGCCGCACCTCGATCACCTTGGCGTGGCCCGCGACGGCCTCGTCCATGGCGTTGTCCAGCACCTCGGCGAACAGGTGGTGCAGGGCCCGCTCGTCGGTGCCCCCGATGTACATGCCCGGACGCTTGCGCACGGGCTCCAGGCCTTCCAGAACCTCAATGTCCTTGGCCGAGTAGCCGCCGGACGGCTTCGGCGCCGGTTCCGGGCGCGGCTCATGGGCCTGCGCCAGCGGCGAGGCCGGGGCGGGGTTCAGGGCGTCGTCGAACAGGGAGGCTTGCGCGGAGGCCTTGGGCATGGGCGGCAAATTGGTGTGATTCGGATCGCCGCCGTATGCGGCGCGACGGCCGCCAGGGCAAGCGTGGCCGTGACTGGGGCGGCTGACGCCGCTTGAGGCGCCGATCGCGAAATCCGCGTCCGAGCCTCACGGATCACTTGCCAGGCGCCCGATTTCGCATGAGCTTGACTTCAGACGTGCGGAACAGCGCCGGGCGACGCCATTGCGGCGGCGACACACGAAATGCGCAGCCGTCCGTCGTGGAGGAAGGATATGTCTGACATCAGCAACCGCGGCCCCGCGTCGCTGTTCCGAAGCCTGCCCCGGGAAGCCGTGAACATCGTCGGCACGGCGGCGGCGATCTTCCTGACCGTCTTGATCGGGTCGGCGATCTCATCGGTCCTGCCCGAAAACCCGTCGCCGTGGCTGTTCGCGGGCTGCTACGCCGCGCCGGGCGCGGTGATGTTCGCCGTCTACTGGTTCATCGCGCAGAAGCTCTGAACCGTGGCGGCGGCTGCAGGCCGCCGCCAGGAGACGGTCGTGCGCCGAATCGAACTGGACGCCACGCAGTGGCGGACGGTGGGCGACTTCTACGACGACCTCCTGCGAGCGCTGGGCGCCTGCGTCCATCACAGACGCAGTCCCGACGCCCTGATCGAATCGATGATCTGGGGAGGCGGGGTGGACGTCGAGCCGCCGTACGTCGTCAGCGTCACGGGGCTGGAGGCCGCTTCGGCGGCCGTCGCGGCCTACGTGCGCGACGTGGCCCAGGTGATATCCGACGCACGTTCCTGGCGACGGGACAGGACGGGGATCGACATCGACGTGTCCGTCGAGGTGGACGGGGCGCTTCGCCGACTGGACCGCGCGTCTGGCGGCTGATCCGGCGGGCAGGATGTGAAAAGGGCCGCGGATCGCTCCGCGGCCCTTCTCGCCCGACTTCAAACGCTGGCGATCAGCACTTGAAGTACATGTCGAATTCGACCGGGTGCGGGTGCAGTTGCAGCCGCATCACTTCCTCCATCTTCAGCTCGATGTAGCTGTCGATGAAGTCGTCATCCATGACGCCGCCCTTCTTGAGGAAGGCGCGGTCCTTGTCGAGGCTCTCCAGGGCTTCGCGCAGGCTGCCGCAGACTTCCGGAACCTTCTTCTGCTCGCGGGGCGGCAGGTCATAGAGGTTCTTGTCCATCGCCGGACCCGGATCGATCTTGTTCTCGATCCCGTCGAGGCCGGCCATCAGCAGGGCCACGAAGGTCAGGTAGGGGTTGCCCATCGGGTCGGGGAAGCGGGCTTCGATCCGCTTGGCCTTGGGGCTGTCCACGTGCGGGATGCGGATCGAGGCCGAGCGGTTGCGGGCCGAGTAGGCCAGCTTCACCGGGGCTTCGTAGCCGGGCACCAGGCGCTTGTAGCTGTTGGTGGTGGAGTTGGAGAAGGCGTTGATGGCCTTGGCGTGCTTGATGATGCCGCCGATGTAGTAGAGGCACATGTCCGACAGCCCGGCGTACTTGTCGCCGGCGAACATCGGCTTGCCGTCCTTCCAGATCGACTGGTGCACGTGCATGCCCGAGCCGTTGTCGGCGAACATCGGCTTGGCCATAAAGGTGGCGGTCTTGCCGTAGGCCGCAGCCACGTTGTGGATCACGTACTTGTAGAGCTGCAGGCGGTCGGCCATCGTCAGCAGGTCGGAGAACTTCAGGCCGAGTTCGTGCTGGGCCGGCGCCACCTCATGGTGGTGCTTTTCGGGCTGCATGCCCAGTTCGCCCATCACCGCCAGCATTTCGCCGCGCAGGTCCTGGCCGGAGTCCACCGGGTTGACCGGGAAGTAGCCGCCCTTCGGGCCCGGGCGGTGGCCCATGTTGCCCTCGGCGTATTCCTTGGCCGAGTTCACCGGCAGCTCGACGGAGTCGTAGGTGTAGCCGGTGTTGTGCGGCTGGGTGGACCAGCGCACGTCGTCGAAGATGAAGAACTCGGCCTCGGGGCCGAAGTAGACGGTGTCGCCCACGCCCGCCGAGCGCACGTAGTTCAGGGCGGCCTTGGCGATCGAGCGCGGGTCGCGGTTGTACGGCGTGTTGGTGTCGGGGTTCAGGACGTCGCAGAACAGGCAGAGCGTGGTCTGCTGGTAGAAGGGATCGATGTAGGCGCTGTCGAGGTCCGGACGCAGCTTCATGTCGGACTCGTTGATCGCCTTCCAGCCGGCGATCGAGGAGCCGTCGAACATGGTGCCGTCGGTCAGGAAGTCGTCGTCGACCAGGTCGATGTCGAAGGTGACGTGCTGCATCTTGCCGCGCATGTCGGTGAAGCGGACGTCGACGTATTTGACTTCCTTTTCCTTGATCAGGTTCAGGATGTCTTTTGCTGTGGCCATATTGTTATCCCCTTCGGAAACTCGGTGAAGTTCTTCAGATCGCTTGCGCGCCGCTCTCGCCGGTCCGGATACGCAGGACGTCGGTGATTTCGGACACGAAGATCTTGCCGTCGCCGATGCGCCCCGTGCGGGCGGCGCCGGTGATGGCTTCGAGGACGGGGTCGAGCTGATCGTCAGCGATCACCACCTCGATTTTGATTTTGGGCAGGAAGTCGACCACGTACTCGGCGCCGCGGTAGAGCTCGGTGTGCCCCTTCTGGCGGCCGTAGCCCTTGGCTTCCATCACCGTCATGCCCTGGACGCCCAGCTCCTGCAGAGCCTCCTTCACTTCGTCCAGCTTGAAGGGCTTGATGATGGCTTCGACTTTTTTCATGGCTCAGCTTGTACTTATCGGGCCGTCCTGTGCGACCGCCGCGACGGAGCACGCCGACGCGGCGCCGCGCAAGGGGGCGCGGGCGGGCGATCCGCTGCGACGCGGCGCCTTTCCATCGGCGCCCAAGAACTGAGCAGCGGTCGCGCAAAAAACGATCATCGCGGAATTCGCCCCGGAACGCAGTCGCGAAAGCCTCGCGATCGCGCCGTCAGAGCGCCTGACGGGGGCGCACGGCGCAAGCGAGGGGGCGGATGGGCCCGCAATCGGCCCGCCGCGTGCGTCTCGGCCGGGCGCCCGCAGCCTTCCCGGCGGCCGTGCTGCTGAAGATTGCGGCGGTTCGCGCGGGTTGCGGACCGATCCGCGGGGCTGAAAAGGGGGGTGACAACGCGGTCGCCGCATGGCCCATACGCCTCGGCCGTTCGCGGTCGCCCCGGCCGCGCCGCCCATCTGGCGCGCGGCGCAGCTTCAGTTCCGGACCCGCTCATGCCGCGCCTCTATCTCATCCGCCACGGCAAACCCGCCGCCGCATGGGGCGATGCGCACGCCGACGTCGATCCGGGCCTCGACGAGACCGGGCAGGCGCAGGCGCGCGCGGCCCGGGACCAGCTCCTGGCCCTGCCGGCGCCGGAGCGGCCGAGACTGGTGGTGAGCTCGCCCCTTCGACGCTGCCGCGAGACCGCTCAGCCCCTGGCCGAGGCCCTGGGGGTGGAGCCGACGATCGACCCGGCGGTCGGAGAGATTCCGACCCCGGCGGGCGTCGCCCACGACGCTCGCGGCGCCTGGCTGCGCAAGGCGTTCGGCGGCCTCTGGCGGGAGATCGAAGGCGACCTGGACTATGACGCCTGGCGGCGCGCGATCGCCCAGTCCCTGGTCGCCCGCGGCGACACCGCCGTGTTCAGCCATTTCGTCGCCATCAACGCGGTGCTCTCGACCCTGGCCGGCGAGGACCGGGTCATCAGCTTCCGCCCCGACCACGCCTCGATCACGGTCCTGGAAACGGACGGCCGCGTGCTGAGGCTGGTCGCCAAGGGCCCCGAAGCCTCCACCACCGTGCTCTGAGAACCGGAGGGCCAGGTGACGGCGCGCAGGATCCTGACGGTGACGGAGATCGCCGCCGCCGACCGCGCGGCGATCGCCGCCGGAACCCCGGGGACGGTGCTCATGGAGCGGGCGGGGGCGGCCGTCGCCGAGGCGGTGGTCGAGCGTTTCGCTCCGCGCCCCGTCGTCGTGCTCTGCGGACCCGGCAACAATGGCGGCGACGGCTACGTCGTCGCGCGCCTGCTGAAGGCCGAGGGCTGGCCGGTCGCCGTGCAGGCGCTGGCCGCGCCCACCACGGCGGACGCCCGCGCCGCGGCGGCGCTGTGGGATGGCGAAACCGGCCCCCTGGATGCAGGCGCCATCGACGAACGGGCCCTGGTGGTGGACGCCATGTTCGGCGCCGGGCTGTCGCGACCGCTGGAGGGCGCAGCAGCGGCGGCGGCCCTGAGAATCTCCGAGCATCCGGAGCGTGTCGTGGCCGTGGACGTGCCGAGCGGCCTGTTCGGCGACCTGGCCGAGCCGGCGGCGGCCTCGGTGGTCGCGGGCCTGACCGTCACCTTCCACGCCAAGAAGCCGGCCCACGTGCTGGAGCCCGCCCGGGAGCGATGCGGCGAGGTGCTGGTCGCCGACATCGGCCTGGCCGAATCCGGCGGCTCCCTTTTCGAGAACACGCCGGAGCTGTGGCTGGCGCGCTTCCCCTGGCCGACCGCGGCCTCTCACAAGCACGCGCGCGGCCGCATGATCGTGGTGTCCGGGGCGGCCTGGAACACGGGGGCGGCCCGGCTGGCGGCACGCGCCGGTCTAAGGGCGGGGGCGGGGGTCGTGACCGTGCTTTCGCCGCCGGAGGCGCTGGCCGTGAACGCCGCCCACCTGGAAGCGGTGATGCTGCGCCCCTTCGAGACGGACGCTGAGCTGGAGGCGGCGGCGGGCGACGTGGACTGCGCGGTGGTCGGTCCCGCGGCCGGCGTCAGCGAGACCACGCTCCTCAACGTGCTGGCGCTGGCCCGCACCGGCGCGGCGCTGGTGATCGACGCCGACGCGATCACGGTGTTTCGCGAGGACCCAGAGGAGCTGTTCTCGGTGCTGGACCGGGACGACGTGCTGACCCCGCATCCGGGGGAGTTCGACAGGCTGTTCCCGGGGCTCCTGAAGAGCTCGGCCGAGCGGATCTCCGCGGCGCGGGCCGCGGCGACCCGCGCCGGGGCGGTGGTCCTGCTGAAGGGCGCTGATACGGTGATCGCCGCGCCGGACGGTCGCGCGGCCGTCAACACCAACGGTTCGCCCTGGCTGGCCACGGCCGGCTCCGGGGACGTGCTGGCGGGGCTCGTCGCCGGGCTGATCGCCCAGGGCATGGAGAGCTTCGAGGCGGCCTGCGCGGGGGCCTGGATCCACGCCGAGGCGGCTGAGCTTCACGGGCCGGGGCTGATCGCCGAGGACCTGCCGGGCCTGACGCCGGCGATTCTTCGGCGCCTGCACGGGGCGGGGCCCCTCTAGACAACCTATGGCGCAGCTTGCCGCTTCATGCTAGCTGCGGCTGCGACGCAAAGCGCGTCGACCGGACACGACCATGACCCGCACTTCCGTAGCCGCCGCAATCGCAGCCGCCGCCCGCCAGGCCCAAGCCGCCTGGGGGATGATCGCTGCCGACCTGCGGAGAGGGCGCGGACGCTGAGGGCCTGAAGTCCAGGACCAAGCCGACCCACCCTTTCCGGCGACGGAAAGGGGACCGGTTGAGGACCTCCGCCGCCGCCGGACCTTCCAGCGGAGCCTCCGATGACCACCCCGCCCACGTCGTTCACGCCTGACCTTCTGGCGGCGCTCACTCTTTTCGCCTTCGTCTCCTCCATCACCCCGGGGCCGAACAACACCATGCTGATGGCCTCGGGCGCAAACTTCGGCCTTCGGCGAACCGTGCCCCACCTGATGGGCGTCTCCCTGGGCTTCCTGGTGCTGATCCTGGCCGTGGGGTTCGGCCTGGGAGGGCTGTTCGCCGCCTATCCGGTGCTGCACGACCTGCTCAAGGTGGCCGGCTGCGCCTATCTGCTGTGGCTGGCCTGGAAGCTCGCGACCGCCAAGGGCCTGAGCGCGGCGTCGGCCGGCGCGCGGCCGATGACCTTCCTGCAGGCCGCGGGCTTCCAGTGGGTCAATCCCAAGGCCTGGGCGATGGCGGTCAGCGGCGTGGCCGCCTACACGCCCCAGTCGGGCTATGTCGCAAACCTGGTTCTGATGGGCCTGGTGTTCACGGCCGTGAACCTGCCATGCGTCGGGCTATGGACCGGATTCGGGGTGGGGCTGCGCCGGTTTCTGGACAGGCCGGGGACGCTGCGGGCGTTCAACCTGCTGATGGCCGCGTTGCTGGTGCTGTCGCTCTGGCCGATGCTGGCGCACGCCTAGGAGCCCGCCGTCACCTCGTCGATGAGGGAGAGCCAGGCTCGGCGTCCGGCCGCGGCGTCGAAGCGCTCGACGGCCGTCGCCCGGGCGGCCGCGCGCAGCTCGCCGAAGGCGGCCGGGCGCCGGCAGGCGTCGATCAGCGCCTCCGAGAGGCCGTCCACGTCGAAGAAGTCGAGCAGCCGGCCGTTGACGCCGTCCGCCAAGGCGTCGCGGACCGGCGCTGTGTCGGAGCCGATGACGTAGCAACCGCTGGCCATCGCCTCTAGCAGGGACCAGGAAAGGACGAAGGGGTAGCTGTAGTAGACGTGCGCCGTCGACGCGCGCAGCGCCGCCAGCATCTGGGCGTGCGGCAGGCGGCCGAGGAAACGCACCCGCGACATGTCCAGCCGGTCCTCGACGCCGGCCAGGCAGGCGGCCTTCCAACTGCCTCCGCCGGGGGGCGAGCCGCCGTAGCCACGCTCGCTCTCCGAGCCGACGATCAGCACCTGGGCGTCAGGGACTTCGGCCTGCAGGCGGGGCAGGGCCCTCAGGAAGACGTGCAGTCCGCGCAGCGGCTCCAGGTGCCGGTTCACATGCGTGATCAGGGGCGCGCCGGGCTCGATCCGCAGCCCGTCGGGGAGAACCAGGGGTCTGGGCGGCGCCGGACGGATGGCGTTGGTGTCCACGCCTTCGTGGATCAGGCGGATGCGCCGCTGGAAAACGCTGGGATGGGTGTCGGCCTGAAAGCGGGTGGGGCAGACGATGGCGTCGGCCTGGGTCAGCGCCAGCGACAGGACCGCGTTCTTGGCCGTGCCGCCCAGGATGGACTCCAGCGTCGTGGGGATGAACTCCTCGTCGAAGTCGATGTCGCCGCCGCGCCCCTTGTAGAAGTATTCCGAGAAGAGGATGCGCCGCGCCTGCGGGAAGGGTTCGCCCAGGAACACCGTCTCGCCCCAGCCGGGATGGCCGACGATCAGGTCCGGCACGAACCCCTCGGCCTTCAGCGCGAAGGCCGCGTCCAAGGCGGCCCGGCCGCGGATGAAATCGGCCTCCGCCCGGGTGGCGAGGGGCAGGATCCCCGGCGTCGAGCCCTTTTCGTTGGCCCAGGTCATCAGCTTCACCCCGGGCAGTCCGGGGGCGGTGCGCGCGCCAATGGCGGCGCACTCGACGCCGCGGGCGACGAGGTCGCTGGCGAGGTCGCGGAACTGGGCCGGGAAGTTGGAATGGACGAACAGCACGCGGCGAAGCATGGCCGCGTTCTGGCGCGGCGCGGGCCGGATGTCATCCGGGAACACGCTTGACGCCGGAGCGCTTCGGTCCGAAAGGCGTGGCCAGTGCGGGTGTGGCGGAACTGGTAGACGCACTGGATTTAGGTTCCAGCGCCGCAAGGCGTGGAGGTTCGAGTCCTCTCACCCGCACCAGCCCGCCGATTGACGCCGATCAAGCGTGCGAGGCCGGCCGATCGGCCATAGTCTTCCCATCGGGAGGATGCGCCGATGCAAGAGCTCATCGATCAACTGAAAACGGCCCTCGGCCCCGGCGCGGTCCTGACGGGCGCGGACGCCGAGGCCGCGGCCTTCACCCCCTGGACCCGGCCAGGCGCCCCGGCGGCGGTGGTGCGGCCCGCATCGACCGAGGACGTCTCGACGGTGCTGCGCTTGGCGAACGCGGCGGGCGCAGCGGTCGTCCCCTGGGGCGGGCGCACAGGCCTTGTGGACGGGATCTATGCGCAGGACGCGATCGCCCTGTCCCTGGAGCGCATGAACAGGATCGAGGAGATCGACCGGGACGGCGCCACCATGACCGTCCAGGCCGGCGCGCCGCTGCAGGCGGCCGCCGAGGCGGCGGAGGCGCAGGGGCTGCTGCTGCCGCTGGACCTCGGCTCGCGCGGGTCGGCCACCATCGGCGGGACCGTCTCCACGAACGCCGGCGGCAACCGGGTGCTGCGCTACGGCATGATGCGCGAGATGGTGCTGGGGCTGGAGGCGGTGCTGGCGGACGGGACCGTGGTCTCGGCCCTGAACCCGTTGATCAAGAACAACACCGGCTACGACCTGAAGCAGCTGTTCATCGGCTCGGAGGGCACGCTCGGGGTGGTGACACGCGCGGTGCTGCGGCTGCGCCCGGCGCCAGCCAGCCAGAACACCGCGTTCCTGGCGGTGAGCCGTTTCGAGGCGCTGCCCGCGCTTCTTCGGCGCCTGGAGCGGGAACTGGCCGGCGGACTGTCGGCCTTCGAGGTGATGTGGCCCGAGTTCTACGAGCTGGTCACCACCCCGCCGGCGGCCGGCGCGCCGGTGCTGCCGCACGGCTCGGCCTTCTACGTCCTGGTGGAGACCATGGGCGGCGACCAGGAGACGGACGCCGCGCGGCTCGAGGATGCGCTGGCCGGGGCTCTGGAGGAGGGCCTCGTTGAGGACGCCGCGCTCGCCAAGTCCGAGGCCGAACGCCGGCGGATGTGGGCGCTGAGGGACGACGTGGCCCAGGTGGCGCGCAACGGACCGATCTTCACCTTCGACGTCAGCCTGAAGCTCTCGGCGATGCAGGCCTATCTCGCGGGCCTGCGCGAGGCGCTGGTGGCGAAGTGGCCCGCCGCCAGCCTCGTGGTGTTCGGCCATCTGGGCGACGGAAACCTGCACCTGATCGTCGGCGTCGGCGACCGTGAGGCGCGCGAGGCGGTCGAGGACATGGTCTATGACCGCCTGGCCGAAGCGGGGGGATCCATCTCGGCCGAGCACGGCATCGGCCTGCAGAAGCGGGCTTATCTGGACCGCTCGCGCTCGCCCGAAGAGATCGCCCTTATGCGCACGCTCAAGGCCGCGCTCGACCCCAGGGGGGTGCTCAATCCGGGCAAGGTGCTGGCCCCACCTTTGGGCTTGGACGCGTGAAGGCGGCGTGACATAAGAGCCCGCCCACCGCCGGCGGCCCCGGCGGCGCTTACCATTTCATGCAAAGGCGGATCCGAAGCGCGCGCTGCGCGCCGCGTCCGAAGAACTCAAGAATGTCGATGCAGATCGTTGAAAAGTCCGGTGAAGGCCTGAGCCGCGTCTATGGCGTGACCGTTCCCGTGGCCGAGCTGGCCCAGCGCCTCGACGCGCGGATCGCCGAGATCACCCCGCAGCTCAACATCAAGGGCTTCCGCCCCGGCAAGGTGCCGCCCGCCCACGTGCGCCGGGTGCACGGCAAGGCCCTGATGAGCGAAGTGGTGCAGGAAGCGCTCAACGAGTCCACGCAGAAGGTCATCGCCGACAACAACCTGCGTCCGGCCGGCGAACCCGAGCTGAAGCCCGAGGGCGACATCGAGAGGGTGATCGAGGGCAAGGCCGACCTGTCCTACGAGATGTCGGTCGAGCTGATGCCGGAGTTCACCCCGGTCGACCCGGCCACCCTGTCGCTGTCGCGCCCGGTCTACAAGCCGACCGACGAGGAAGTGCAGGAGGCCGCCGAGGGTCTGGCCAAGCAGGCGCGCACCTATGAACCGCGCACCGGCAAGAGCGTGAAGGCCAAGGACGGCGACCAGGTGATCATCGACTTCGTCGGCCGCGTCGACGGCGTCGCCTTCGAAGGCGGCTCGGCCACCGACACGCCCCTGACGCTCGGCTCGGGCCAGTTCATCCCGGGCTTCGAGGAGCAACTGGTCGGCGCCAAACCGGACTCCACCGTCACCGTGAACGTCAAGTTCCCCGAGGACTACCAGGCCAAGAACCTGGCCGGGAAGGACGCGGAGTTCGAAGTCACCGTCAAGGAAGTGAAGGCGCCGGTCGACGCCGTCGTGGACGACGAGCTGGCCAAGCGCCTGGGCCTGGAAAGCCTGGACGCGCTGAAGGACCTGCTGCGCAAGAACCTCGAGGAGCAGTACGCCGGCGCCTCGCGCTTCAAGCTCAAGCGCGCCCTGCTGGACGAGCTCGACACCAAGCACGACTTCCCGCTGCCGCCGAAGATGGTGGAAGCCGAGTTCGGCGTGATCTGGCAGCAGGTTCAGGCCGACAAGGAACGCGGCGGCCTGCCGCCGGAAGACGCCGACAAGTCCGACGAGCAGCTCCAGACCGAGTACCGCAAGATCGCCGAGCGCCGCGTGCGCCTGGGGCTGGTGCTCGCCGAGATCGGCCGGGCCAACAACGTGGTCGTCACCGACCAGGAACTGGGCGAGGCCATGCGCCAGGAGGCAATGCGCTATGGGGCCCAGGCCCAGCAGATCTTCGACTTGCTGCGCCAGAACCCCAATTTCCAGGCGCAGCTGCGCGCCCCGATCTTCGAGGACAAGGTCGTCGACCTGATCGTCTCCAAGGCCAAGGTCGAGGATCAGGAGGTCTCCAAGGAGGAGCTTCTGAAGGAAGACGAGATGCCGGAGGGCTACGCCGCGGACTGATGCGGCGGGCCAGCGACGCCGGGCCGCCTTGCACGCAGGCGGCCCGCACGCGATATCAAGGGGGAACACGGGCGGGACTCATCCCGCCCGCATCGAAAAGGTTCTTGCAACATGCGTGACCCGCAGACGACCGCGCTCAACCTCGTTCCCATGGTGGTCGAGCAGACCAGCCGCGGGGAGCGCGCGTTCGACATCTTCTCGCGCCTCCTGAAGGAGCGGATCATCTTCCTGAACGGCCCCGTCGAAGACGGCATGTCGGCCCTGATCTGCTCTCAGCTCCTCTATCTGGAGTCCGAGAACCCCAAGAAGGAAATCTCGATGTACATCAACTCCCCGGGCGGGGTGGTGACGTCGGGCCTCGCGATCTACGACACCATGCAGTACATCAAGAGCCCGGTCTCGACGGTGTGCATGGGCATGGCCGCCTCGATGGGCTCGTTCCTGCTGATGGCCGGCGAGAAGGGCATGCGGGTCTCGCTGCCGAACGCCCGCATCATGGTCCACCAGCCGTCGGGCGGCTTCTCGGGCAAGGCCTCGGACATCGAGCGCCACGCCGAGGACATCATCAAGACCAAGCGCCGTCTGAACGAGATCTACGCCAAGCACACCGGCCAGACGGTGGAAGAGGTCGAGAAAACCCTCGACCGCGACTACTTCATGACCGCCGAAGAGGCGAAGGCCTGGGGCCTGGTCGACCACGTCTACGAACGCCGCGAGGAAGGCGAGACCGCCTGACGCCATGGCCGGCCACGCTCTCGTGGTCGGCGGCACCGGCATGCTCGCCGGCGCGGTCCGGGGCCTGGCCCTAGACGGCTGGCGGGTCAGCGTCCTGGCCCGAGGCGCTGAGTCCTTCGTCAAGGACCCAGGCGCGCCGGTGGACGGCTTCGACTGCGACTACCAGAACCTCGCCGCGTTCGATGCGGCCCTGCGCGCGGCCGAGGCGGCGAACGGGCGGATCGGCCTGGCCGTCGCCTGGTTCCACACCCTGAAGATCGAGGCGCCGCGGCGGCTGGCCGAGGCGGTCGGCGCGCCCGGCGAGGCCGGGCTCTATGTGCAGGTGCTGGGCAGCGGCGTCGCCGACCCGGCGCGGCCCGACCGCCTGCGGATCGCGGCGGACGTGTCGAGGGGGCTGCCGGACTGCCGGCTAAGCCAGGTCATCCTGGGATTCGAGATCGAGGGCGGCGCTGCGCGGTGGCTCACGCACGCCGAGATCTCCACGGGCGTCCTGCGCGCGATCCGGGACGGCGCGCCCTTGTCCGTGATCGGACGCACCGAGCCCTGGGCGGCCCGTCCCACGGGCTAGAGGCGCGCCCTGGCCGCGCTGAGCAGGGACGACCTACCGTCAGGACCCGAGACGTCGAAGCGCACGAAATCGGGATCCGCGGGCCCGCGAAGGTCGGCGAAGAGGCCGCAGGGGTCCTCGTGGAAATGCAGGAAGGCCCGGCCCTTGCGGTAGAAGACGCCCGGCCTGCGCTCGACCAGCCCCTCCAGCCCGCGCAGCTGGGCGATCAGGGACGACAACTGCTCGAGGGCGTGGGCGCCGGCGTGCTTCATGCGCCGACGATAGACCCCTGCGCGCCGGCGCCCAGTCCTCAGGCGGCCACGGACAGCCGCGATTCCAGGTCCGCGAAGTCGGCGGCCGTGAGGGTGGTGCGGGCCGCCCCTTCCATGACGCCGCGGAACACCTCCGGGGGCGCCGAGGCCTGCATTCCGCCCAGCAGGGCCGCGCGCTCCTGGCGCGTCATCGCCGGGATCATGCGCCGCATGATCGCCATGTTCGTCGCCGGATCGATGGAGGCGATGATGCGCATCTCCAGGGCCGCGAGCTCTTCGTCGGTGAAGAGGGCGCAAAGCAGGGGCCAGGTGATGGTCTCCTCCTCGTGCATGTGCGCGAGGTCGTCGGCCACGAAGCGTGAGAATGCGAGATACAGCTCGCGCAGGCGGGCAGGGCGTTCCTGGCTTCCGGCGGTCTCCACCGTCTGGATCATGCGCTCCAGCCGGCCGAAGCCCCGGCGATGGTCCTCGTGCTGCTCGGCAAGGCGCTCGGCGGCCGCGCCCTGGCGCTCGGCAAGCAGCGGATGGATGAAGGTCTCCTCGTGGTCCAGGTGGCCGGCGGCGATGCGCAGGTGTTCGCGAAGGTCGCCGAGCACCGACCGTACGGCGGCGGCGTCCTGGCCGTCCGCGCGTCCCAGGCGGATCATCAGTTCGGTGGAAGCCAGGCGCAGGCCCTTGTGAATGGGGCCGTAGATGTCCCAGCGGCCGTGCGGCAGGGCGCAGGCGTCGGTGTCTTGCATGGTGCTCGTCCCGGTGGGCGCCGGCCACAGCGGCCGGTCGATGGCGCGGGTGTCTAGGCGTCCTGTGGACCGCCGGCTTCCTAAATGGTTCCTAAGCCGGCCAGGGTGTTCCTAAGAGATTCCTATCCGCGTAGGTTGCTCTGCGCCGGGGAGAACATGGTCGACGAAACCCTCAACGCCTTTCTGGAAGGCCCGGTGATGATGGTGGCGGCGGCCGTCTCGGGGGACGGACGGCCCGTGCTGGCCCGCGCCCTCGGCGCGCGGCGCGTCGGCGGCGGCCTGGTGGAGCTGATCGTCTCTCGCGCCCAGTGGCCGCAGGCCGTGGCGGCGATGGTCTCCGACGCGGCGATGGCGTTCACGTTCTGCCGGCCTCACGACTACCAGACGTTTCAGATGAAGGGCGATGTCGTCGCAGCGCGCGCGGCGGGCGCGGACGACCTCGCGCGGGCGCGCGCCTATTGCGAGCGGATGACGCGCGAACTCATGGGGCTCGGGGTGCAGGAGCGGCAGATCGCCTGCTGGCTTTGCCTGGAGGACCTGGTCTGCGTGAGCTTCAGGCCGCGCCAGGCGTTCCGGCAGACGCCGGGGCCCAACGCAGGAGCGCGGCTGGAGAGCGCCCTGTGACGGTGAAGCTCCGGGCGATCCGCAACTGCTTCGAGGGGGTGATCCCCTCGATCATCGCCACGGCGGACGCCTCGGGCGAGCCGAACATCTCCTATCTGTCGCACGTACATCTGGTGGACGACGACCACGTGGCCCTGTCCAACCAGTTCTTCTCCAAGACTGCCGCCAATGTGCGCGACACCGGACGCGCGACGGTGCTGGTGGTCGACGCCCTGACCGGCGACCAGTACGCCCTTGATCTCCGATACGAGGCGGCCGTGGCCGAGGGCGACCTGTTCGAGCGGATGGCCGCCCAGTTGCGCGCCAGCGAGGGCCAGCACGGCGTGGGCGCGGTGATGGCGCTGCGCAGCGCCGACATCTACCGGGTGGTCGATGTCCAGGCGACGCCGAACCCGCCCGACATCGCGCCGCCGCCGACCCCGCGCAGGAGCGTGGACCGGCTGGGGGCGGCCGCGCGCCTGGTGGCCGAGATCGCGGCGGAAGCCGATCCGGACGCCATGCTCGACCGCGCCCTCGATGGGCTGGTCGAGCTGTTCGGGTTCCCGAACGCCATGGTGCTGACGCCAGACGAAAGCGGCGACCACCTGACGACCCTGGCGAGCCGAGGCTATGCGACCGCCGGCGTCGGCTCGCAGATCGCCTTCGGCGACGGCGCCATCGGCGTCGCCGCAGCCACGCGTCGGCCGGTGCGGCTGAGCGACATGAGCCGGGGCCGGCGCTTCGTCGCCGCGGTGAAGGCCGTGGCCAAGGCCGACAGCGAGCGGGCGATTCCCTTTCCCGCCCTTGGCGAGGCGCAAAGCCAACTGGCCGTGCCGATGGCTACCCGCGAGACCTTCTTCGGGGTGCTCTTCATGGAATCGGTGGAGCGGTTCGCGTTCTCGGCCGATGACGAGAACGCGCTGGCGCTGGTGGCCGGTCAGGTCGCCGCCGGCCTGCGCCTGGCGGAGCTGGAGAGCCGCACCTCGAGCGCCGCCGAGCCGGCCCCGGCTGCGGAGAGTCTGGCCGGGCGCACGTTCGTCGTGCGCTGCTACGACTTCGACGGCAGCGTGTTCATCGACGGGGACTATCTGATCAAGGGCGTGCCCGGCCGGCTGCTGGCGCATCTTCTGGAGGCCCACGCCGCAAGCGGCCGGCGCGAGTTCACCAATCGCGAGCTGCGCCTTGCGCCAAGCCTGAAGCTGCCGGATCTGAAGGACAATCTGGAGGCGCGCCTGATCCTGCTTCGGCGACGGCTGGAGGAGCGCGCGGCGCCGGTGCGCCTCCAGCGGTTGGGCCGCGGCGTGATCGGCCTGGACCTGCAGGGCGTCCCGCGCCTGGAGCGCGGCTGACCTCAGGGTCTTTCCTTGAAGACGCGATAGCCCTTCTCTTCAGCCAGCTCGAGCATCTCGCGGTCGCCGGAGGTGTCGCCGTAGGCCGCCTTCAGGCGCAGGTCGGGGCCGAAGACCTCGTGCAGACGGCGGACCTTTTCCGCGCCGCGGCAATTCGCCCCATCGAACGTGCCGACGATCCGGTCCTCGGCGTCATAGACGAGGCGCGTGGCGATCAGGGCATGGGCCGCAAGGCCGCGGGCGAAGGGCGCCACCACCAGGTCGGGCGAGGCGGACACGATCACCAGCTTGGCTTCGCGCGCGCGCCACTCGCGCCAGACGCGCAGGGCGTCGGGCCGCAGGAGTCCGACGGCCGATTCCTCGGCGAAGCGCCGCGCCTCGTCCTCGATCTGGGCCCGCGGAACGCCCTTGAGGAACTCGCGGACGGCGGCGGCCTTGATCCGGCCCCGGCTGCGGTGGAACAGGTAGGCCACGGCCGCCGGGGCAAGCCGCGCAAGGCCCAGCGCATAGCGCAGCCCGCCCGCGCGCCAGCGCAGAAAGGCCGTGAAACTGTCGCGGACGGTGAGGGTGCCGTCGAAGTCGAACGCCACCACCCCGCCCAGCAGCGCCGGCTCGTTCATGTGGCCGCCGCGCTCACGAACGCCCCGGCGTAGCACCCTCTTGCGCATTGCGATCCCCGCGGCCCCGCCCGCTCACCCCTGACAGCGGGCTGTGGATCGCACGACCCAATCCGGGGACGCAATCTTGTGCCGTATCGGGGCGACACCATCTATATCTCGAACAAGCCTGCGGTGCGGGCGTGTCACGATCACGCATCGATTGAGCGATCCAAGGGTTGTGATCGTGGCGCGGATCGGGGAATGTCAAGGATTAGACAACCTGCGGCGCGTATCCTGCATTGATATGTTCGGGAACGCCTCGGGGGCGGACCTGCGTCGGATCGGACCGGCGGCGTCCACAGAGTGAGAAATAGATCATGACCAAGGCCGCGAGCGGGGATTCCAAGAGCACGCTGTATTGCTCCTTCTGCGGCAAGAGCCAGCATGAAGTCCGCAAGCTCATCGCCGGCCCGACGGTGTTCATCTGCGACGAGTGCGTCGAGCTGTGCATGGACATCATCCGCGAGGAGCACAAGATCTCCTTCGTGAAGTCCAAGGACGGCGTGCCGACTCCCAAGGAGATCCGCGAAGTCCTCGACGATTACGTGATCGGCCAGGACCATGCGAAGAAGGTGCTCTCGGTTGCGGTCCACAACCACTACAAGCGGCTGAACCACGCGACGAAGAACAACGACGTCGAACTGGGCAAGGCCAACATCCTGCTGATCGGCCCGACCGGCACCGGCAAGACGCTGCTGGCGCAGACCCTGGCCCGAATCATCGACGTGCCCTTCACCGTGGCCGACGCCACGACCCTGACCGAGGCCGGCTATGTCGGCGAGGACGTCGAGAACATCATCCTGAAGCTGCTGCAGGCCGCCGACTACAACGTCGAGCGTGCGCAGCGCGGCATCGTCTACATCGACGAAGTCGACAAGATCAGCCGCAAGTCCGACAACCCCTCGATCACCCGCGACGTGTCGGGCGAGGGCGTGCAGCAGGCGCTGCTGAAGATCATGGAGGGCACTGTCGCCTCCGTGCCGCCGCAGGGCGGGCGCAAGCATCCGCAGCAGGAGTTCCTGCAGGTCGACACGACCAACATCCTGTTCATCTGCGGCGGCGCCTTCGCCGGCCTTGAGAAGATCATCTCCGCGCGGGGGCAGGGCACCTCGATCGGCTTCGGCGCGAAGGTGGCCGATCCGGACGAGCGCCGCACGGGCGAGGTGTTCCGCCAGGTGGAGCCGGACGACCTGCTGCGCTTCGGCCTGATCCCCGAATTCATCGGCCGCCTGCCGGTGATCGCGACCCTGGACGACCTGGACGAAACGGCGCTGGTGAAGATCCTCACCGAGCCGAAGAACGCCTTCGTCAAGCAGTACCAGCGCCTGTTCGACATGGAGAACGTGGGGCTGACCTTCACCGACGACGCCCTGCGCGCCGTGGCCCGCAAGGCCATCGCCCGCAAGACCGGTGCGCGCGGCCTGCGCTCCATCCTGGAAGGCATCCTGCTCGACACCATGTACGAGCTGCCGACCTACGACGGGGTCGAGGAAGTGGTGGTCAACGCCGAGGTCGTCGATGGCCGCGCCCAGCCGCTGATCATCTACGCCGAACGCCGCGACAAGGGCGGCGCGGCCTAAAGCCGCCCGACAGTCGACGATCGGGGCCTCCAGGCTTGCGCCTGGGGGCCCTTTTCGCATGCGACCGGAGGCCGCGCCGAGGCCCAATCCACCGCCCGGTGCTCCGGCCCAGCTTGAATGCGGGGTCGAAACGTCCACATAAATGACCAACGGATCCGCCGAAGTCCGGCGGACGGGACGCGCGACTCAGGCGCATCGTTTGAGTGACGGCGTTCCTGCGGCCGAGCCTCGCCTCCCCAATGAGGCCGGTCAGGAGTTTGAAGCATCATGTCCGAGATCAAGACCCTTCCGATCCTGCCCTTGCGCGACATCGTGGTGTTCCCGCATCAGCCGGTTCCGCTGTTCGTCGGTCGCGACAAATCGGTGCGCGCGCTTGAAGAAGCGATGCGCAACGAGGGCAAGGAGATTCTCCTCGCCACCCAGAAGGACAAGGACGACGATGATCCGGCGCCCGAGGCCATCTACGGCGTCGGCGTCGTGGCCACCGTCCTGCAACTGCTGAAGCTGCCCGACGGCACCGTGAAGGTGCTCGTGGAAGGCAAGGCGCGCGCCGCGGTGTCGCGCTTCACCGACCGCGAGGACTACTACGAGGCGGAGATCGCCTTCATTTCCGAGGACGCCGGCGCGTCTGCGGAAGCCGAGGCGCTGTCGCGCGCGGTGGTCGAGCAGTTCGAAAACTACGTGAAGCTCAACAAGAAGGTGCCGCCGGAAGCGCTGGCCGCCATGCCGCAGGTGGACAATCCCGGCGAGCTGGCCGACCGCATCGCCTCGCACCTGTCGGTGAAGATCAGCGAGAAGCAGAACCTGCTCGAGATCTTCAACGTCGTGAAGCGCCTGGAGAAGGTCTACGCCCTGATGGAGGGCGAGATCAGCGTCATGCAGACGGAGAAGAAGATCCGTTCGCGCGTGAAGCGCCAGATGGAGAAGACGCAGCGCGAGTACTACCTGAACGAGCAGATGAAGGCGATCCAGCGCGAGCTGGGCGAGCAGGACGACGCGCGCGACGAACTGATCGAGCTCGAGAAGCGGATCAAGAAGACCAAGCTGTCCAAGGAAGCGCGCAGCAAGGCGGAAGCCGAGCTGAAGAAGCTGCGCAACATGAGCCCGATGTCGGCCGAATCCACGGTGGTGCGCAACTACCTAGACTGGCTGCTGTCGATCCCGTGGGGCAAGGCGCGCCAGAAGCCCATCGACCTGGCCAAGGCCGAGGCGATCCTGGAAGAGGATCACTACGGCCTGGAGAAGGTGAAGGAGCGCATCCTGGAGTACCTGGCCGTCCAGGCCCGGACCGGTTCGCTGAAGGGCCCCATCCTGTGCCTCGTCGGCCCGCCCGGCGTCGGCAAGACCTCCCTCGGCCGCTCGATCGCCAAGGCCACAGGCCGCGAGTTCGTGCGGGTGTCCCTGGGCGGGGTGCGTGACGAGGCCGAGATCCGCGGCCACCGGCGCACCTACATCGGCTCCATGCCCGGCAAGATCATCCAGTCGATGAAGAAGGCGAAGACCACCAACGCCTTCTTCCTGCTGGACGAGATCGACAAGATGGGATCGGACTGGCGCGGCGATCCGTCCTCGGCGCTCCTGGAGGTGCTGGACCCGGCGCAGAACGGGACCTTCGCCGACCACTATCTGGAGGTCGACTACGACCTGTCGCAGGTGATGTTCGTCACCACGGCCAACAGCCTGAACATGGCCCAGCCGCTGCTGGACCGCATGGAGATCATCCGCATCCCCGGCTACACCGAGGACGAGAAGGTCGAGATCGCCAAGCGGCACGTGCTGCCCAAGCTGGCCAAGGACCACGGCCTGAAGCCGGACGAGTTCATCGTTCCCGACCAGGCGATCCGCGACCTGATCCGCTACTACACGCGGGAGGCTGGCGTGCGCTCGCTTGAGCGCGAGCTGGGCAATCTGGCGCGCAAGACGGTGCGGGACCTGGCCCGGGAGAACCTCAAGTCGATCACCATCGACGACGAGCGCCTGGCCAAGTACGCCGGCGTGCGGCGGTTCCGCTACGGCGAGACCGACGCCGAGGACCAGGTGGGCATCATCACCGGCCTGGCCTGGACCGAGTTCGGCGGCGACATCCTCACCATCGAGGCGGTCAAGATGCCGGGCAAGGGCCGCATGTCCATCACGGGGAACCTGAAGGACGTGATGAAGGAGTCGATCTCGGCGGCGAACAGCTTCGTGCGCTCGCGGGCCACGAAGTTCGGCATCGAGCCGCCGGTGTTCGAGCGGACGGACGTGCACATCCACGTGCCGGACGGCGCGACGCCCAAGGACGGCCCCTCCGCAGGGGCGGCCATGGCCACGGCGATCGTCTCGGTGCTGACGGGCATTCCGGTCCGCAAGGAGATCGCCATGACCGGCGAGGTGACCCTGCGCGGACGGGTGACCGCCATCGGCGGCCTGAAGGAGAAGCTGCTGGCGGCGCTGCGCTCCGGCGTCAAGACCGTGCTGATCCCGCAGGAGAACGAGAAGGATCTGGCCGACATCCCGGACAACGTGAAGTCGGCTCTGCAGATCGTCCCGGTCTCGACCATGGACGAGGTGATCGCCCGCGCGCTCACGCGGACGCCCGAGCCGATCGAGTGGTCGGAATCGGACGCCTCCGGACCAGTGGCGGCGGACGACGACGGCGTGGAGTCCGTCGTCACGCACTAAATTGGGCGCCTTCCACGTTAAAAATCAGCGGCGCGGGGCATTCCCGCGCCGCTGTCGTTTGACGCGAACCGCGAAGCCCGCATAATCGCGCGAAGCGAAGCAGCGTCGCCTATGGGGGGCGCGCGACGCCATTTGCCAAAATGGGCTGGAGATACAACAAATGACCAAGGCCGAACTCGTGACGGCGATCGCCGACAAGGCGGGCCTCAACAAGGCGCAGGCGAAGGATGCTCTGGAAGCGTTCATCGATTCCGTCACGGAGTCCCTCAAATCGGGGCAGGAAGTCCGGCTCGTCGGTTTCGGCAGCTTCGTGCCGGTGAAGCGCGCGGCGGGCACGGCCCGCAACCCGCGCACGGGCGAGACCGTGAAGCGCCCGGCGTCCTCCACGGCGCGGTTCCGCGTCGGCGAAGGGCTGAAGAGCGCGCTGAACGGCTAAGACCTTCCGAGCTAGCGACACAGCGATTTGGATGGGGCGGCTGCGGATGCGCGGCCGCCCTTTTTCATGAGGCGTTGGCGAAACGCCGATCTGGTCTAAATACGCGACGACGGGCGGCTAGCTCAGCTGGTCAGAGCACCTGGTTTACACCCAGGGGGTCGGGGGTTCGAACCCCTCGCCGCCCACCACCGTTCGATCGAACGTCCAGCCCGGACGAGGCGCATGCTCTACAGGCCGCTCGGCGCCACCGGGCTCACCGTCTCGGAGATCGGTTTCGGCGCCGCCAGCTACTGGGGGCTGCGGCGCTTCCCCGAACGCCAGGCCCTTGGACTTGTCCATGCGGCCCTAGACGCCGGGATCACCTTCTTCGACACCGGCGCCGGCTATTCGCGGGGCGAGGCCGAGCCCCGCCTGGGCCGCGCGCTCAAGGGGCGGTCGCTCCAAGACCTGGTGATCGCCACGAAGGCCGGCACGCGCCACGCCGGCGGCGGGCGGATGGCCCGCGACTTCACGCCCGCCGCCGTCACGCAGAGCGCCGAGGCGAGCGTGCGCAGGCTCGGGATCGACCATCTGCCCCTGCTGCAGCTTCACGGACCGGCGCAGGCCGAACTGACCGACGAGCTGATCGAGGCCCTGGAGCGCCTGCGCACGCGGGGGCTGGTGCGCGCCTTCGGGGTGAACAGTTTCGATCCCGCCGTCATCGAGGCGGTGCTCGCCTTGCCCCTGTTCGACGTGGTCATGGTCGACTTCAACGTCATGCGGCCGGAGCGCGAGCCGCTGATCCAGCGAGCCGCCGCGGCAGGGAAGGGCGTGCTGGCCGGCATGGCGCTGGGCATGGGGCACCCCGGCCGCAAGGCGATGAAGATCCGAGGCCCGCAGGACGTCTGGTACGCCCTGCGCGCCCTGAAGAACCACAGGTCCGACATCGCCCGCGGCGCCTGCTTCGGGTTTCTGGAGCACACGCCGGGGATGACGGGCGCCCAGGCGGCCCTGGCCTATGTGCTGGCCCATCCCGGCGTCTCCTGCGCGGTCACCGGGACCACGCGCCTGGCCCATCTGCAATCCAACGCCGCGGCCTCGGGCCTGCACCTGCCGCCGGAGGTGTGGGCGCAGATTCGCGCGGCCCAGGGGATCGCGGCCGCCTGACGCCGGGGAACCGCGCGGCAATGTGTGCAGGGGAGGCTTCCGTCCCCAGCGGCAAGTTGCGTATCCTGCCCGCAGAACAACGATAACTGAGGCAGGAAACCCGATGACCCAGGTCCAGGCCACGCTCGACGAGGCGCTAGAGGCGGCGCATCTTCCGGCGCTCGTCATGTCTCTCGTCCATCTCACCGGGGACGACCGATTCCTGCGCCCCGAGTGGCGGCCGCAGTACAACCCCCTGGACCGCAACGAGATCGGGGTGTCGGCCGAGGAGCAGGCGAAGATCCGCGCCGCGGCGAAGGACCTGTTGAGCGCCTTCCAGAGGGGCGAGGTCAAGCCCAGGGCGGACCTGCCGCCCGAGCTCGTGCGGCGGATGATCAACTTCGTGACAGGCTCCGACATTCCAGAGGGTTACAGCGACTTCCTCATGGATGAGCTGGCGATCACCGGCCAGAGCACGAAGGATCCACAGTTCGACGCGCCGCGGCTGAAGGAGGCCGCGCGCCGGATGAAGGTGCTGGTCGTCGGGGCGGGCATGAGCGGCCTGCTGACCGGCATCCGCCTTTCACAGGCCGGCACGCCCTTCGAGATCGTCGAGAAGAACGCCGACGTGGGCGGCACCTGGTTCGAGAACACCTATCCCGGATGTCGGGTCGACAGCTCGAACCACATGTACTCCTATTCCTTCGAGCCCAACCACATGTGGCCGCAGCACTTCTCCACCCAGCCTGTGCTGCTGGACTATTTCCGCGGCGTGGCCGAGCGCTACGGCCTGCGCAAGCACATCCGCTTCGAGACCACCGTGGTCGAGATGGCCTGGGACGAGGCGGCCGCCGTCTGGAAGGTGCTCCTGCGCGGCAAGGACGGCCGCGAGGAGACGGTCGAGGCCAACGCCGTGGTCACGGCCGTGGGGCAGCTCAACCGCCCGCGAATCCCCGACATCAAGGGGCGGGAAAGTTTCGAAGGCGTCGCCTTCCACTCGGCCGAATGGCGTCACGACGTGGACCTGGCCGGCAAGCGGGTGGCCGTGATCGGCACCGGCGCCAGCGCCTTCCAGTTCGTGCCTGAGATCGCGCCGAAGGTGGCGCACCTGACGGTCTTCCAGCGCACGCCGCCCTGGGCGTTCCCGGCCGAGCACTATCACGAGTACGTCCCCGAGGGGATGAAGTGGCTGCTCGAGCACGCGCCGATGTACGACAAGTGGTATCGGTTCTACCTGTTCTGGATGGCGACCGACGGCTTCCTGCCCGCGGTCAAGGCCGATCCGGACTGGTCCGGCCCGCCGACGGCGGTGAGCGCCGAGAACGCCATGTTCCGCGAAATGCTTGCCGCGGCCCTGGCGGCGCAGGCGCAGGACCGGCCGGACCTGGTGGAGAAGATCGTCCCGTCCTATCCGCTGGGGGGCAAGCGCGCCCTGTTCGACAACGGCGTGTGGATCAAGGCCCTGAAGCGCGACAACGTCGAGCTGACGACCTCCGCCATCACCGAGATCACCCCGAAGGGCGTGCGCACCGCCGACGGCGTGCTGCACGAGGTCGACGTGATCATCTACGGGACCGGCTTCCACGCCAGCCGCTTCCTTTGGCCGATGAAGATCAAGGGCCGCGGCGGCAAGGACCTGCACGAAACGTGGGCCGGCGAGCCGCGGGCCTATCTGGGCATGACCACGCCGGGCTTCCCGAACTTCTTCATGATCTACGGCCCGAACACCAACATCGTCGTCAACGGCTCGATCATCTTCTTCTCCGAATGCAGCGTCCGCTACATCGTCGGCTGCCTGAAGCTGCTGGCGGAGACGGGGGCGGCGGCCCTGGAGCCGAAGCAGGCCGTTCACGACGCCTTCAACGCCAGGGTGGATGCGGGCAACAAGCTGATGGCCTGGGGCGCGCCGCAGGTGACGAGCTGGTACAAGAACGAGAGCGGCCGGGTCACCCAGAACTGGCCGTTCGCCCTCGTCGACTACTGGCGCGCCACCCTCGCTCCGAATCCGAACGACTTCGAGTTCCAGCGAAAGGCCGAACTGGTCGGCTGACGGCCGCCGGCCTTGACCCGGGTCAAAGCCGGCCGGAGCTTTCTCCGGTCAACCTGAAGCCGCGGCGGGAGCGCGCGGCATGGAGGTCCGGATGACTCACCACGATGACAAGACCGGCGCCGCCGCAGGCGGGGCGGGGGCGCCGATCTCCCTCAGGCCGGCGGCCGCGCCGGTCGCCGCTGCGGGGGCCGGCGCGCTGGGGGCTCTGGCGATCGGGGCCATCGCCCTTGGGGCGCTGGCCATCGGAAGGCTTGCGGTGGGCCGGATGGCGATCGGACGGCTCAGGGTCAGGCGCCTGGAGGTAGACGAGCTGACCGTTCGGCGCCTGCACGCGCCGCCCGCGCCCTCGGAGCCCCCCAGGCGCCCGGCCAGGGGCGGATAGCGGTCGATCGCCGTGGGCGCAGAGGCCAGTTCATCATCGGCGCCCGCGGATCCGCAGCCCGCCTTCGCGATCCGAGGGCTGACCAAGGTCTATGAGACCAGCGCGGGCCAGGTGCACGCCCTGCGCGGCCTCGATCTGGACATCCGCAAGGGCGAGATCCTGGTTCTGCTCGGGCCTTCCGGTTCGGGCAAGTCGACCCTGCTGAACATTCTGGGCGGGCTCGACCGCGCCAGCGCCGGCTCGGTCCGTTTCGAGGGGCGCGAGCTGACCGCGGAAACCGAGCGCGGCCTCACCGCCTACCGTCGCGCGGCGGTGGGCTTCATCTTCCAGTTCTTCAACCTCGTGCCGAGCCTGACGGCGCGGGAGAACGTGATGCTGATCACGGAGGTCTCCCGCGACCCCATGGCGCCCGAAGACGCCCTGGCCATGGTGGGCCTGGCCGACCGGATGGACCACTTTCCGGCCCAGCTTTCCGGGGGACAGCAGCAGCGGGTGGCGGTGGCGCGCGCAATCGCCAAGCGACCGAAGGTGCTGCTGTGCGACGAGCCGACCGGGTCGCTGGACTCTGAGAGCGGAATCCAGGTGCTCGAGGCCATCGTCAAGGTGGCCGACGACGTCGGCGCGACGACCATGATCGTGTCGCACAACACCGACATCGCCCTGATCGGCGACCGGGTCATCCGTTTTCGCGACGGTCACATCACCGAGCTCAGCGCCAACGCCGCGCGGCTGGCGCCTCGGGAAATGCGCTGGTGATGCGCTCGCTCGACCGCAAGCTGCTGCGCGACCTGTGGCGGCTGAAATGGCAGGTGGCGGCGATCGCCCTCCTGATCGCCTGCGGGGTGTCGGTGTCGGTCATGGCGTTCTCGGCCCAGCGCGCCCTGCGCGAAGCCCAGGCGCTGTTCTACGCCCAGACCCGCTTCGCCGACGTGTTCGCCGAGGCCAAGCGGGCGCCGCTCTCCCTGGCCAGGGAGTTGGCGGCCATAGACGGCGTGGCCGGGGTGGACGTGCGCCTGGTCGAGTCGGGCCTGCTGCAGGCCGAGGGGCTGGTGCGTCCGGCGACCGTGCGGCTCATCTCCCTGCCGGCCGAGGACACGCTCGCCCTCAACCGCGTGCGCCTGGTGCAGGGACGCCTGCCGCACCCCGGCCGCCGGGACGAGGTGGTGGCGCTCAAGACGTTCCTGGACGCCGCGGACATCGAGCCAGGCTCGAAACTCAAGGCCGTCATCGGCGGCCGCGCCTTCACCTTCACCGTGGTGGGCGCAGTGCTCTCGGCCGAGCACATCTATGTCCCGAGTCCGGAATCGTTCATGCCGGATGACGCGCACCAGGCCGTCCTCTGGGCGCCGCGCGCGACGGTGGAGCTCGCCTCCGGCATGAGCGGCGCCTTCAACGAGGCCGCGCTGCAGCTTGCGGCCGGGGCCTCGGCGCCCGCCGCGATCCAAGCGATGGACCGTCTCCTGAAGCCCTACGGCGGCCGGTCGGCCTACACCCGCGAGGACCAGGTGTCGCACCGGTTCCTGGAGGCCGAGTTCAAGGAGCTGTCGACCTCGGCCTCCATCCTTCCGCCCGTCTTCCTGGCGGTCGCCGCCGCGCTCGTGCACATGGTGGTGGCGCGGCTGGTGGACGTCGAGCGCGAGCAAATCGGCCTGCTCAAGGCCTTCGGCTACGGCGACGCCGAGGTGTCGGCGCCCTATCTGAAGTTCGCCCTGGCGATCGGCCTCGTCGGCGTGGCGGGCGGCGGCCTGGCGGGCGCGGCTCTGGGAGCGGCGATCATTGAGCAGTACCGCGCCTACTTCCGCTTCCCGACGCTGGTCGCCTCATTTCATTGGACCGCCTTTGCGGCGGCGTCCCTGGCCTCGGTGGCCGCCGCCTGTGCAGGTTCGCTGCAGGCGGCGCGCCGTGCGGCGGCCCTGTCGCCGGCGGTGGCCATGCAGCCGCCGCGGCCGGCGGCCTACAGGAGGGGCGTGCTGGACCGCCTGGCGCCTGGCGGAACGGTCGACCAATCGAGCCGGATGATCGTGCGCAACATCGAGCGCTTTCCGGTGCGAGCGGGGCTGACGGCGGCGGGCCTCGCGGCCAGCCTCTCGATGCTGGTGGGCACGCAGTTCCTGTTCGGCAGCATCGACCGCGTGATCGAGCAGGCCTACTACCAGGTGCAGCGCTGGAGCGACTCCATTGGCTTCGGCGAGATCCGTGAAGCCTACGCCGTGCGCGAGGCGCTCCGCCTGCCCGGCGTGTTCGCCGCCGAGCCGGTTCGCGTCGTCGGCGCGGTGATCAAGGCCAACGGCCGCCAGGAGCGGACATCGGTCACGGGACTGGAGCCGCGGGCCCAGTTGAGCCGGCCCCTCGACGGCGCGGGGAGGCCGCTGCCCTTGCTCGGGCGCAGCGTGATCCTCAGTCAGGCGCTGGGCGAGCGCCTGGGCGTCGCCCCCGGCCAGATGGTGCGGGTGGAGATAGTCGACGGGCGTGCCCCGGCCGTGGACCTGCCGGTCACGGCCCTGGCCCAGGACTTCAGCGGCTTTGCGATCTACATGGATAGGGCTGAGCTCAACCGCGTCATGGCCGACGGCGACGTCGTCAGCGGAGCCCAGTTGCTCGTGGCGCCGGACCAGCGGGCGGCGTTCTACCGGGCGCTGGAAGCCGTTCCGCGGATCATCGGCGCCTCCTCGCGCGACGACACTGTCGCCAGCTGGCGACAGGTGATGACCGAAGCGTTCCGGGTGATGATCACCTTCTATGTGGGCTTCGCTTCGGCGATCGCCTTCGGCGTGGCCTACAACACCGCGCGGATCGCCTTGTCCGAACGCGGACGCGACCTGGCGACCCTGCGGGTGCTCGGCTTCGGCCAGTCGGAGTGCGCCTACATCCTTCTGGGGGAGCTCGCGTTCCTCGCCGTCGTCGCTATCCCGCTGGGTCTGCTGGGCGGCCAGGCGCTCGCCCATGGATTCACCCTGGCCTATTCGCGCGAGGAGCTACGGATCCCTCTGGTGATAACGGCGCGCAGCTACGGCATTTCGCTGACCGCCTACGCGCTCGCCGTGGCCGCGGCCGGGGCGGCGGTCGGACGGCGGGTCTGGGGCCTCGATCTCGTGTCCGTACTGAAGACGAGGGAGTAGACATGGCAGGGCGTCGCAGGCGTTGGCTGGTTTTCGGCGGAGCGGGCGTCCTGGCGGTCGCAGCGCTGGCGTGGCTCTTTCTGCCCCGGCCGGTGACGGTCGAGGTGGCGCGGATCGGACGCGGCCCCATCGCCGAGCGGGTGGAGGACCAGGGCAAGGCGCGGGTGCGCGAGGCCTATCTGGTGTCGGCGCCCGTGTCCGGCCGCCTCGCGCGCATCGAGCATCATGTGGGGGATCGGATGGTTGCGGGGCGGACGCTCGTGGCCCGCATCGAGCCCCTGCCGGCCGACCTGCAGGATCCCCGCACCCGGGGCCAGGCCGAGGCCGCGGTGTCGGCCGCCGCCGCAGCGGTCGAGGCGTCCCGCGCCTACGCCGAGCAGACCGGCGCCGAGCTGCGGCGGGCCGAATCCGATCTTCGGCGCCTGCAGGCGCTGACCGAGCGCGGCTTCGCCTCCGCGCAGGCGCTGGAGGCGGCGGAGACCTCGGCGCGCACCGCGCGCGCCGCAAGCGAGGCGGCGCGGGCCGACGTGGCCCTGCGGCGAGCCGAGCTGGCGGCCGCGCGCGCCGCCCTGACCGGGCCGGAGGCGCGGGGCGGGACGACGGTGGAGGTGCTGGCGCCCGTCTCCGGCTATGTGACCCGGATCATCGAGCCCAGCGAGCGGACCGTCGCGATGGGCGAGCCGTTGCTGGAGATCGCCGACGCCGGCGGACTGGAGGCGGCGATCGAGTTCCTGTCGCAGGACGCGGTGCGCATCCGCGAAGGCATGGCCGCAGAGATCTACGACTGGGGCGGGCCGGGGACCCTGACGGCCCAGGTGCGCCGGGTCGAGCCGCTGGGCTTCACCAAGGTCTCGGCCCTCGGCGTCGAGGAGCAGCGGGTCCTGGTGCTGCTGCAGTTCACCGATCCGCCGGCGAAGTGGGCGCAACTGGCGCCGGGCTATCGCGTGTGGGGCCGCGTGTTTCTGCGCCAGGCGCCGGACGCGGTGAAGGCCCCGCTCGGCGCGCTCGCCCGGGCGGACGGCGGCTGGGCGGTGTTCCGGGTCGAGGGCGGCAAGGCCCGCCTGCGCCGCATCTCGGTCGGCGCCATCACTGATCGGGACGCCGAGGTGCTGGAGGGGCTCGCCCCCGGGGACGTCGTGGTGGTCTTCCCGTCCGACAAGGTGCGCGACGGCGTGACGGTGCGGGCCGCACGCTGAGGTCTTAGCCCGCGGCCGGATTGGCCCTGCGTGGGGCGGCGGGGGAGGCGCACTCGCCGCGCTCGCCCAGTCCCTTCAGATAGGCGCGACGCACGGCGCCCGAGAGAATCGCCTCGCGGGCCTTTTCCTCGTGCGCCTCGGCGCCGGTCATCTTCCGTATGACGCCGCGGAAGGGAATCCAGCCCGTCGTCAGGCTGCGGAGCGCGCCGGTCACCATGTCGTTCACCGCCGCATCGTCGCCCTCGTCGCCGTCAGCCGCGTCGAGATCCGGGCCGAGCGCGCTGTCGAGGCGCCTGATGTCTGCGGCCAGGGCCGGGCATGACAGGTCCGCCGGCGGCGCGTACGGGCGGCGTGCCGCCGCCTCGAGCTGCGGAGGAATCGGGTCGCGGGTGATGTTGAAGTCCGTGAAGGGCTGCATCATCGCGTCGCCGAAATCGTCCTTGGGATCGACCAGCTGCGACGATGACGTCGAGGGAGCCGTCGCGCCGGTCCCAGTCGAGGTGGTCTGGCATCCGGCGAGGGCGATGGCCGCCATCGCCGCGGACGCGGCCAGTCTTCGAAAGCTCATTCCCGTCACATGCACCTCCAGACAGCCGCGCCAGTGTCCGGCGCCGGCGACAGGGGTGCAACGTCCGGGCGCTAGAGAAGGGTTCCTGCGCGACCGGGGCGGGTATTTCGGAAGACTGGGAAAATGGCGCGAGTGACGGGGCTCGAACCCGCGACCTCCGGCGTGACAGGCCGGCGCTCTAACCAACTGAGCTACACCCGCGTGGGTCTCGCGCAACGCGAGGCGCGCTTGATAGGTTCGCACCGGAATCGTGTCAACCGGCCAGTTCGCCCGGGTGCGAATAATGCACAGGCGCGCCGGGTCCGGTCGGCAGCTCGAGCATCGCCCAGGCGCCGGTCATGAGCATGCCTGCGGCCATCATCGCCGCCGAGTACGGCAGCATGGCGCTGATCAGGCCGCCGACGCCGAAGCCGGGCCGCCAGCGCTGGCAGAACCCCAGCACCAGGCCGAAGTATGGCATCAGCGGCGAGGCCATGTTCACCGTGGAATCGCCCATGCGGTACGCAGCGGTCGTCATTTCCGGACTGACCCCCACCAGCATCAGCATCGGGACGAGCACCGGCGCCAGGGCCGCCCACTTGGCCGACGCCGAGCCGATCAGCATGTCGAGCCCCGCCGTCAGCAGAACGATGGCCATCATCAGCACCGGGATAGGAAGGCCGGAGGCGCGCAGGGCGTCCGCACCGTGGATCGCCAGGATCACGCCGAGGTTCGACCAGGTGAACATGGCTATGAAGTGGGCCGCGGCGAACGCCAGCACGATATAGGGCGCCATCGCCGCCATCGACTCGGACGCCAGGCGCACGACGTCGCGGTCGCTGCGGATCGTGCCGTTGGCCCGGCCGTAGGCGACGCCCCCGGCCAGGAAGAGCACGAAGAAGCCCGCCACCAGGGAGCGGAAGAACGGCGTCCAGCGCGCCGGGCCCTCGGCCTCGTGGTCGACCAGCGGCGCGCCGGGGGCAAGCGTGAGCGCCGCCCACAGCGCCACTACCGTCAGGGCGGCCAGGCCGGCCCAGACCAGGCCGCGCCGCTCTTCGGGCAGGAGGGGCGCGTCGTGGGCGGGCAGGCCGCCCGCCGGCTCCCACGGTCCCAGGCGCGGTTCGACGATGCGCACGGTCACCCACCAGGCGACGGGAACGAAGACCACAGCCCCGGCGGCGGTGAACCACCAGTCGCCGGCGAGGTTCGCAGTCCAGTCCGCGTCGATCAGCCGCGCCGCCGGCTCGCTGAGCCCCAGGATCAGGGCGTCGAACTGGCCGGGGAGGGGATTGCCGGCGAAACTGCCCACCACGCCGGCGAAGGCCGCAGCGATGCCGGCGATGGGGTGCCGGCCCACGGCGGCGAAGGCGGCGCCGGCCAGGGGCAGGAGGATGACGAAGCCGGAATCGGCCGCATGGTTGGAAAGCAGGCCCAGGAGGATCACCATCGGGGTGACGAGGCGGGGCGGGCTCGCCCGCATCATCACCCGGATCGCCGCCGACAGAAGGCCGGTCCGCTCGGCCACGCCGGCGCCCAGCATGATCAGCAGCACATAGCCGAGCGGAGCGAAGCCGGTCAGCGTCTTCGGCATCTCCACCAGCAGCGTGCGCACGTTGTCGGGCGCAACCAGGCTCTTGGCCTGCAGCACCTCGCCGTTCACGGGATTGATCGCGCTGACCCCGGCCCAGGCGCAGATCATGCTGGCCGCCACCAGGGCGCCGATGATCCAGAAGAAGATGAACACCGGATCGGGCAGCCGATCCCCCAGGCGCTCGATCGCATCCAGAGCCCGGTGCACGGCGGTTTTTCGGGTCAATCGCAACTCCCCCTCGGAACGAGACTAGAGGGGTTCGCCCCGCCGATGAAGGCCGTTCGGCGCCGCCGAATCCCGCGGCGCCGCGGCGCCGGCTTTCCGATCATCGTTCTGCGGACGGGGCGGCGCAGCGGAAGTATTTGCGAGCGCTTCGCATCATTGTCCGGGGTGTTTGAACCCCGCGCATTGCTGGTCTAGAAGGGCGCGCGACTCCTTCGAGGACTCCATGAACGCGTTTCTCCTGCAGTACCTGCCGATCGTGATCTTCCTTGGGATCGCGGGGGCTCTGGGGCTGGCTTTCGTCCTGGCGGCCGCCGTCCTGGCTCCCAAGGCGCCCGACCCCGAAAAGCTGTCGTCCTACGAATGCGGCTTCAACGCCTTCGACGACGCCCGCATGAAGTTCGACGTCCGGTTCTATCTAGTCTCGATCCTGTTCATCATCTTCGACCTCGAGGTCGCGTTCCTGTTCCCCTGGGCTGTTGCGCTGATGAAGCTGCCGGCCGAGGTGTCGCAGTTCGCCTTCTGGTCGATGATGACGTTCCTGGGCGTGCTCACCGTCGGCTTCATCTACGAATGGAAGAAGGGAGCCCTGGAATGGGAGTGATCGTTCCGGCCGGCTCGGCCGCCCGCTCCAGCGTCGAGGGCTACGATCCCAAGGTCCATGATCCGTTCTTCGACGGCGTCACCGACCAGCTCGCGGACAAGGGCTTCATCACCGCCGCCGCCGACGACCTCATCACCTGGGCCCGCACCGGCTCGCTGATGTGGATGACCTTCGGCCTGGCCTGCTGCGCTGTGGAGATGATGCAGGCGTCGATGCCGCGCTACGACCTCGAGCGCTATGGCTTCGCGCCGCGCGCCAGCCCGCGCCAGTCGGACGTGATGATCGTCGCCGGCACCCTGTGCAACAAGATGGCCCCGGCCCTGCGAAAGGTCTACGACCAGATGCCGGACCCGCGGTACGTGATCTCGATGGGCTCCTGCGCCAACGGCGGCGGCTACTACTACTTCAGCTATTCCGTGGTGCGCGGCTGCGACCGGATCGTGCCGGTCGACATCTACGTGCCCGGTTGCCCGCCCACCGCCGAGGCCCTGGTCTACGGCGTGCTGCAACTGCAGAAGAAGATCCGCCGCACGGGGACGATCGAACGATGAGCCACTGGTTCACCCCCGACGTGGACTTCGACGCCCTGGGCCAGAAGATCGTCGCCGACGGGCATGGGTTCCTCGGCCACCACGTGGCCTTCGAAGAGCTGACGCTGATCACCACCGCCGACCACGTGGTCGAGGCCCTGACCTGGCTGCGCGACGCCGCGGACCTGAAGTTCACCCAGCTCATCGACCTGACCGGCGTGGACTATCCGGAGCGCCGCCATCGCTTCGACGTGGTCTACCACCTGCTGTCCATGCCCCGGAACCTGCGCGTGCGGGTGAAGCTGGCGGTGGACGAGGACGCGGCCGTGCCGAGCGTCACCGGGGTGTTCCCCTGCGCCGACTGGTACGAGCGCGAGGTCTTCGACATGTACGGGGTGTTCTTCTCGGGGCACCCGGACCTACGTCGGATCCTCACCGACTACGGCTTCCACGGCCACCCGCTGCGCAAGGACTTCCCGATGACGGGCTATGTCGAGCTGCGCTACGACGACGAGCTCAAGCGCGTGGTCTACGAGCCTGTGAAGGCGGTCGAGTTCCGCAACTGGGACTTCCTCTCGCCTTGGGAAGGCGCCGACTACGTGCTGCCCGGCGACGAGAAGGCGGAGACCAAGTGATGGACGACAACGCCGCCAATTTCACGTCGGGGGAATCCACCGACGTCACCGCCGGCCACGCCCAGGAGGTCGCCAGCGGCGAGACCAAGGTCCGCAAGTTCAACATCAATTTCGGCCCGCAGCACCCCGCGGCCCACGGCGTGCTGCGCCTGGTGCTGGAGCTGGACGGCGAGGTGGTCGAGCGCGTCGACCCGCACATCGGTCTGCTCCACCGCGGCACCGAAAAGCTGATGGAGTACCGGACCTACCTCCAGAACATCGGCTACTTCGACCGCCTCGACTACGTGGCGCCGATGAACCAGGAGCACGCCTTCTGCCTGGCCATCGAGAAGCTGGTGGGGCTGGAGGTTCCGATCCGCGGACAGCTGATCCGGGTGCTCTATTCCGAGATCGGCCGGATCCTGAACCACCTCCTGAACGTGACGACCCAGGCGATGGACGTCGGCGCGCTCACGCCGCCCCTGTGGGGCTTCGAAGAGCGCGAGAAGCTGATGATCTTCTACGAGCGCGCCTCGGGGGCTCGGCTCCACGCCAAGTACTTCCGTCCGGGAGGCGTCCACCAGGACCTGCCGCCGCAGCTCATCGAGGACATCGACGCCTGGGCCGAGCACTTCCCCAAGGTCTGCGACGACATCGAAGGCCTGATCACCGACAACCGGATCTTCAAGCAGCGCAACGTCGACATCGGCGTGGTGTCCAAGGAGCAGGCCTTCGCCTGGGGCTTCTCCGGCGTGATGGTTCGGGGTTCCGGCATCGCCTGGGACCTGCGGCGCAACCAGCCCTACGAGTGCTATTCGGACCTGGAGTTCGAGATTCCGCTGGGCGTCAACGGCGACTGCTACGACCGCTATCTCTGCCGCATGGAGGAGATGCGCCAGTCCACCCGGATCATCCGCCAGTGCTGCGAGCGCCTGCGCAAGACCCCGGGCCCGGTGCTGACCGAGGACAACAAGTACGCGCCGCCGCGCCGGGGTGACATGAAGCGCTCGATGGAGGCGCTCATCCACCACTTCAAGCTCTACACCGAAGGGTTCCACACGCCCGAAGGCGAGGTGTACGCCTGCGTCGAGGCCCCCAAGGGCGAGTTCGGCGTCTACCTGGTCTCCGACGGCACCAACAAGCCGTACCGCTGCAAGATCCGCGCGCCGGGCTATCCGCACCTCATGGCGATGGACTGGATGAACCGCGGCCACATGCTGGCCGACGTGTCCGCCATCCTCGGCTCGCTGGACATCGTGTTCGGGGAGATCGACCGGTGAGCGGCGCAGCGGAGATCGTTGCGGCGCAGCTCGCGGCCTACAACTCGCAAGACCTCGACGCCTTCTGCGCCTGCTACGCCGAGGACGCCGTGCTCGCCGGCTACAACGGCGAGGTGACGAATCGCGGCCTCGCCTCGATCCGTGAGCGGCACGCCAAGCTGTTCGCCGACTTCCCGCACAATCGCGCCGAACTGGTGAACCGGATCGTCGTGGGTGCGAACGTGATCGACCACGAGAAGGTCTCGCGCGCCCCCGGCGGCGAAAGCTTCGAGGTCGCGCCGATCTACACCATCGCGGACGGGAAGATCGTCCGCGTCGATTTCG
This sequence comes from Phenylobacterium sp., assembly GCF_046291545.1. Taxonomy (GTDB): domain Bacteria; phylum Pseudomonadota; class Alphaproteobacteria; order Caulobacterales; family Caulobacteraceae; genus Phenylobacterium. Next base: position 213,455 of record NZ_JBKBSM010000004.1, on the reverse strand, counting down.
TGAAGTGAGGGCCTCGTGAGCGTCCGTCGCCTTTCGCCGACCCAGCCGGAGAGCTTCGCCTTTTCACCGGAGAGCCTGAAAACGGCCATGTGGTGGATCGCCAAGTTCCCCGAGGGCCGCCAGCAGTCCGCCGTCATCCCCTTGCTGTGGCTCGTCCAGAAGCAGGAGGGGTGGGTCAGCGAACCGGCCATCCGCGTGGTGGCCGAGATGCTGGGCATGGCCCAGATCCGCGTGCTGGAGGTCGCCACCTTCTACACCATGTTCATGCTGGAGCCGGTCGGTTCGGTGGCCCTGGTGCAGGTGTGCGGCACGACCCCATGCATGCTGCGGGGCTCGGGCGACCTGATGTCCGTCTGCAAGAAGAAGATCGGGCCGAAGGACCACCTGAGCGCCGACGGCAAGTTCTACTGGCAGGAGGTGGAGTGCATGGGGGCCTGCTCCAACGCGCCCATGGCAGCCATCAACGACTATTACTACGAGGATCTGACGGCGGAGAGCTTCGAGGCGCTGCTCGACGACTTCGCCGCCGGCAAATCGCCGAAGCCGGGGTCGGCCATCGGCCGCCAGGGCGCCGCGCCGGAAGGGGGGCCGGCGACGCTCAGCGACCCCTCGCTCTATGACGGCTCGCGCTCCAAGGCGATCAAGAAGCTGCCGAACGCCGCGCCGAAGCCCAAGAAGGAGCCCGCGGCGTGACCGGCGTGCTTGAAGACAAGGACCGCATCTTCACCAACCTCTATGGCCTGCACGACTTCGGTCTGGAGGGCGCCAAGGCGCGGGGCGCCTGGCACCTGACGCGGGAGATCCTGCAGCAGACGCCCGAGTGGATCTGCGACCAGATCAAGGCGTCGGGCCTGCGGGGGCGCGGCGGCGCCGGCTTCTCGACCGGGCTGAAGTGGACCTTCATGCCCAAGCAGGAGAGCGAGCGGCCGCACTACCTGGTCGTCAACGCCGACGAGTCCGAGCCGGGCACCTGCAAGGACCGCGAGATCCTGCGCAACGACCCGCACCTGCTGATCGAGGGCTGCCTGATCGCCAGCTACGCGATCCGGGCGCACACCTGCTACATCTACATCCGCGGCGAGTACGTGCATGAGCGCGAGCGCCTGGAGGCGGCGATCGCCCAGGCCTACGCGGCCAAGCTGATCGGCAAGGGCAACGTCCACGGCTGGGACTTCGACCTGCACGTCACCCACGGCGGCGGGGCCTACATCTGCGGCGACGAGACCGCCCTGATGGAAAGCCTGGAGGGCAAGAAGGGCCAGCCCCGGCTGAAGCCGCCGTTCCCGGCGGGCGCGGGCATCTACGGCTGCCCAACGACGATCAACAACGTCGAGTCCATCGCGGTGGTCGGCTCGATCCTGCGGCGGGGCGCCGAGTGGTTCGCCGGCTTTGGGCGGCCGAACAACACTGGCGTCAAGCTGATGGCCATCTCCGGCCACGTGAACCGCCCGTGCGTGGTCGAAGAGGCCATGTCGATCCCGCTCAAGCAGCTCCTGGAGGATCACTGCGGCGGCGTGCGCGGCGGCTGGGGCAACCTGAAGGCCGTGATCCCGGGCGGCTCGTCCGTGCGGATGATCCCGGCGCACGAGGCCGAGACGGCCCTGATGGACTTCGACAGCCTCTCGGCGCTGAAGTCGGGCCTGGGCACGGCGGCGGTGATCGTGATGGACCAGTCCACCGACATCGTGAAGGCGATCGCCAGGCTCTCCTACTTCTACAAGCACGAGAGCTGCGGCCAGTGCACGCCCTGCCGCGAAGGCACCGGCTGGATGTGGCGGGTGATGGAGCGGATGGTCACCGGCGAAGCCGAGATGCACGAGATCGACCTGCTGCTGGACGTCGCCAGCCAGGTCGAGGGCCACACCATCTGCGGCCTGGGCGATGCGGCCGCCTGGCCGATCCAGGGCCTGTTCCGCCACTTCCGCCACGAGGTGGAGGAGCGCATCACCCAGTACCGTGCCGGTCGGCCCCATGTTCAGGGCGCCAAGCTGGAAGCGGCGGAGTAACCGGGATGCCGAAAGCCAAGGTCAACGGGGTCGAGGTCGAGTTCGAGCCCGGCATGAACGTCCTGCAGGTGGCGGAACTGGCCGGGGAGGAGATCCCGCGGTTCTGCTACCACGAGCGCCTGTCCATCGCCGGCAACTGCCGCATGTGCCTGGTCGAGGTGAAGCCTGGGCCGCCGAAGCCGCAGGCCTCCTGCGCCCTGCCGGCCGCCGACGGCCAGGAGATCTTCACCAACACGCCGATGGTGAAGAAGGCGCGCGAAGGGGTGATGGAGTTCCTGCTCATCAACCATCCCCTGGACTGCCCGATCTGCGACCAGGGCGGCGAGTGCGACCTCCAGGACCAGGCCATGGGCTATGGCCGCGACGATTCCCGCTATGCGGAGAACAAGCGCGCGGTCGAAGAAAAGTACATGGGTCCGCTGATCAAGACGGTCATGACCCGCTGCATCCAGTGCACCCGGTGCGTTCGGTTCATCACCGAAGTGGCCGGCGCGCCCGAGATCGGTCTTATCTCTCGCGGCGAAGACGTTGAAATCACGACCTATCTCGGCGCTGCGGTGACGAGCGAGCTGTCGGCCAACGTGATCGACCTGTGCCCGGTCGGCGCGCTGACGTCCAAGCCCTACGCCTTCAACGCCCGTCCCTGGGAGCTGAAGAAGACCGAGAGCGTCGACGTGATGGACGCGCTGGGATCTGCGATCCGGGTGGATTCCCGCGGGCCGGCGGTGCTGCGCGTGCTGCCGCGCATCAACGACGACATCAACGAAGAGTGGATCAGCGACAAGACGCGCTACGCCGTCGACGGCCTGGGGCGTCAGCGCCTGGACCGGCCGTACGTGCGCGAAGGCGGAAAGCTGCGCGCGGCCACCTGGGCCGAAGCCCTCGACGCGGTCGCCGCCAGGCTGAAGGCCGCTGCGCCCGAGCGGATCGGGGTGATCGCCGGCGACCTGCAGGACGCAGAGTCGATGAAGGCGGCGCTGGACCTCTTCGGCGGCCTGGGCGTCAGGAACATCGACTGCCGCCAGGACGGGCTCGTCCTCGGCGCCGGGCCTCGGGAGAGCTGGCTGTTCAACTCGACCCTGGCCGGGATCGAGGACGCCGACGCGATCCTTCTCGTCGGGACCAATCCGCGCCTTGAGGCGCCGGTGCTCAACGCGCGCCTGCGCAAGCGCTGGCTGGCGGGCGCCCTGAAGGTCGGCGTCATCGGCGAGCAGGCCGACCTGACCTACGCCTACGAGTATCTCGGCGGCGGCGCGGCGACGCTGGAGGGGCTGGCCAAGTCCCGCGGCGACTTCGCCAAGGCCTTCAAGGCGGCCGAGCGTCCGGCGGTGATCGTCGGCATGGGCGCCCTGGCGCGCCCGGACGGGGCGGCCGTGCTCAAGGCGGCGGCCGGCGCGGCCAAGGCGTTCGGCGCCACCTGGAACGTGCTGCACACCGCAGCCGCGCGGGTCGGCGGCCTGGACATGGGCTTCATCCCCGGCGAGGGCGGCAAGAGCGCTGGCGAAATGGTCGCCCCGGGCGCCCTGGACGTGCTGTTCCTGCTGGGGGCGGACGAGATCGACGCGACGGCCTCGGACGCCTTCGTGGTCTACCTGGGCACGCACGGGGACGCGGGGGCGCACAAGGCCGACGTGATCCTGCCTGGCGCTGCCTACACAGAGAAGAACGGGCTCTATGTGAACACCGAGGGCCGGGTCCAGATGGGCCAGCGCGCCGTGTTCCCGAAGGGCGAGGCGCGCGAGGACTGGGCGGTCCTGCGAGCGCTGTCGGAGCGCGTAGGGACCAAGCTGCCCTATGACACGCTCGACCAGCTTCGGGCGAAGCTCTTCGCGGACCATCCGACCTTCGGCCAGATCGACTATGCGCCGGCCGGCGGCGGGGCGGGGTTGGACCTGGCGGCGCTGGGCGCGGCCGGGCCGACCTCCGAGGCGCCGTTCCTCAGTCCGATCAAAGCCTTCTATCTGACCAACCCCGTCGCGCGGGCGAGCGTGACGATGGCCGAATGCCAGGCTCTGGCGTCCGGGCAGATCAAGATCGCGGCGGAGTAGGGTATGGACGCTTCCACCAACTTCTGGGCCACGCCGGGCGGCTGGACCCTGATCGCGGTCGGCCAGATCCTGGCCGTGATGATCTGGATTCTGCTGTCGCTGGCCTTCCTGCTGCTGGCCGACCGGAAGATCTGGGCCGGCGTGCAGATGCGCAAAGGCCCCAACATCGTGGGCCCCTTCGGCCTGCTGCAGTCCTTCGCCGACTTCCTGAAGTTCGTGCTGAAGGAGATCGTCATCCCCGACGGCGCGGACAAGGTGGTCTTCCTGCTGGCGCCGCTGATCAGCTTCACCCTGGCCTTCGCCGCCTGGGCGGTGATCCCGCTGGCCCCGGGCTGGGTGGTCTCGGACATCAATGTCGGCGTGCTCTACCTGTTCGCCATTTCCTCGCTCGGCGTCTACGGGATCATCATGGGCGGCTGGGCGTCCAACTCGAAGTACCCGTTCCTCGGCAGCCTGCGCTCGGCGGCGCAGATGGTCTCCTATGAGGTGTCGATCGGTTTCGTGATCATCACGGTGATCCTGCTGGCCGGCTCGATGAACCTGCAGACGATCGTCGCCCAGCAGGCCGGCGGCTTCTGGAACTGGAACGTCCTGGGCGGCGGGCTGCACAACCTGCCGATGGCCCTGGTGATGATCCCGATGATGGTGGTCTTCTTCATCTCGGCCCTGGCCGAGACGAACCGGCCGCCCTTCGACCTGCCGGAGGCCGAATCCGAACTCGTGGCCGGCTACCAGGTGGAGTACTCCTCCACTCCGTACCTGCTCTTCATGATCGGCGAGTACGCGAACATCGTGCTGATGTGCGCCCTGATCACCATCCTGTTCTTCGGGGGATGGCAGGCGCCGGTGCACCTGGCGTTCGTGGAGAGCTGGGCGCCGACGGCGCAGAGCTTCTACGGGTTCATGTGGTTCTTCCTGAAGGTCATCTTCTTCTTCTTCATGTTCGCCATGGTGAAGGCGATCGTGCCGCGCTACCGCTACGACCAGCTGATGCGCCTGGGCTGGAAGGTGTTCCTGCCGACCTCGCTGGTGGCCGTGGTCCTGGTGTCGGCCTGGCGGGTCTTCGGGCCGGCGGCGGCATGAGGGGGGCGCTGATGATCCTGTCCGCCACCCTGGCCCTGGCCGGTTGCGCCGGCGGCGTCCATAGCGCCGGGGGCTATGCGACCTATGACGACCTGAAGCGGGCGACCGACGCCTGCGCGGCCCGCGGCGGCCGCCTGACCCTCGTGCGTGGCGGCGACGCTCGCGACATCCAGGACTACACCTGCGACAAGACGAAGGCTGAAGCGCAATGATGCAACGGATCGGACAAGCCATCCGGGGCGCGGCCCTGATGGACTTCGCCGGCGCCTTCGGCCTGGCGTGGAAGTACATGCTGCGGCCCAAGGCCACGGTGATCTATCCCAACGAACGGGGGCCGCAGTCGCCCCGGTTCCGCGGCGAGCACGCCCTGCGGCGCTATCCGAACGGAGAGGAGCGCTGCATCGCCTGCAAGCTGTGCGAGGCGATCTGCCCGGCCCAGGCCATCACCATCGAGGCCGAGCCGCGGGCGGACGGCAGCCGCCGCACGACCCGCTACGACATCGACATGGTCAAGTGCATCTACTGCGGCCTGTGCCAGGAGGCCTGCCCGGTGGACGCCATCGTCGAGGGGCCGAACACCGAGTTCGCCACCGAGACCCGTGAGGAACTCTACTACGACAAGGAACGCCTGCTCGAAAACGGGGACCGTTGGGAGCGGGAAATCGCGAAGAATCTGGAACTCGACGCGCCGTATCGCTAAGACGTGCGCGCGATTCCGGAAGGCTTTTGACCCGCGCCGGGACTGGCTTGGCCAGTCCTGTCGCGGCGTCTCTTTGAGGGGAGCTTGATCCGCCGATGGCCTTGCAGGCGATCGCTTTCTACCTGCTGGCGACGATCACCGTCGCGGCAGGCTTCGCCGTGGTGTCGGCGAAGAACCCAGTGCACTCGGTGCTGTTCCTGATCCTGGCCTTCTTCTCGGCCGCGGGCCTCTTCGTGCTGCTCGGCGCGGAGTTCCTGGCGATGCTGCTGGTGGTGGTCTACGTCGGCGCGGTGGCGGTGCTCTTCCTCTTCGTCGTGATGATGCTCGACGTGGACTTCGCCGCCCTGCGCCAGGGCTTCGCCCGCTACATGCCGCTGGGCGGCCTGGTGGCCGGGGTGCTGGCGATCGAGATGATCGTGGTCTCCACCACGGTGGCGAGCGGCGGCGCGGCCGGCAGGTCGGCCGGTCCCGTGGCGCCGACGGGGGACGTCACCAACGCCGAAGCGATCGGCCGGGTGCTCTACACCGACTACGTCTACTTCTTCCAGGCCGCGGGCCTGGTGCTGCTGGTGGCGATGATCGGGGCCATCGTGCTGACGCTGCGCCACAAGCCGGGCGTGCGCCGCCAGAACATCGCCGACCAGGTCGCGCGCTCGCCGAAGACCGGCATGCGCGTGGTGACGATCAAGCCAGGCGAGGGGATCGGCGAATGACCATCGGGCTCGAGCACTATCTCGCGGTCGCCGCGATCCTGTTCACGATCGGCGTGTTCGGCATCTTCGTGAACCGCAAGAACATCATCGTCATCCTGATGTCGATCGAACTGATCCTGCTGGCGGTGAACATCAACCTGGTGGCCTTCTCGGTCTATCTCCACGACGTGGTGGGGCAGATCTACGCCATGTTCGTGCTGACCGTGGCCGCCGCCGAGGCGGCGGTGGGCCTGGCGATCCTGGTCACCTTCTTCCGTAACCGCGGCGACATCTCCGTCGACGACGCCTCGATGATGAAGGGCTGAGCGCAGCAACCATGACTCCTCAGTCCATCGTCACGCTTCTCGTCTTCTCGCCGCTGGCGGGCGCGGTCATCGCCGGCCTGTTCGGCCGCCGGATCGGCGACATCGCCTCCCAGGCGGTGACCACCGGCCTGTTGATCCTTGCCTGCCTGCTGTCCTGGACCATCTTCAGCCAGTGGACATGGGGCGGCCTGGAGCCGTTCACCGTCACCTTGGCGCCGTTCATCAGCGTCGGCGACTTCCAGTCGAACTGGGCGGTCCGCATCGACGGCCTGTCGGCGGTGATGCTGGTGGTGGTGACCACCGTCTCGGCGCTCGTGCACATCTATAGCTGGGGCTACATGGCCGAGGACGACTCCCGGCCGCGCTTCTTCGCCTACCTGTCGCTGTTCACCTTCGCCATGCTGGCGCTGGTGACCGCCGCCGACTTCATGCAGCTCTTCTTCGGCTGGGAAGGGGTGGGGCTGGCCAGCTACCTGCTGATCGGCTTCTGGTTCAAGAAGCCCACGGCCAACGCCGCCTCGATCAAGGCCTTCGTGGTCAACCGGGTCGGCGACTTCGGCTTTGCGCTCGGGATCATGACGGTGTTCTGGGCCTTCGGCACGATCCAGTTCGCCCAAATCTTCCCGCAGGTCGCGGCCGGCGCGGCGCGGGTGTGGCACTTCGCCGGCCAGGACTATCACCTGGTCGACCTGGCCTGCGCCCTGCTGTTCGTCGGCGCCATGGGCAAGTCGGCGCAGTTCTTCCTGCACACCTGGCTGCCGGACGCCATGGAAGGGCCCACGCCCGTTTCCGCCCTGATCCACGCGGCGACCATGGTGACGGCCGGCGTCTACATGGTCTGCCTGCTCTCGCCGATGTTCGAGTACGCCCCGGTGACGAAGCAGATCGTCACCGTGATCGGCGCGGTCACGGCCCTGTTCGCCGCGACGGTCGGCCTGACGCAGAACGACATCAAGCGGGTGATCGCCTATTCGACCTGCTCGCAGCTCGGCTACATGTTCTTCGCCGCCGGCGTGGGCGCCTACCAGGCGGCCATGTTCCACCTGTTCACCCACGCCTTCTTCAAGGCGCTGCTGTTCCTGGGCGCCGGCTCGGTGATCCACGGCATGCACCACGAGCAGGACATGCGGCGCTACGGCGACCTGGCCAAGTTCCTGCCGGCGACCTACGCCGCCATGACGATCGGCACGATCGCCATCACCGGCCTGGGCATTCCCTACGTCGACTGGGGCTTCGCCGGCTTCTATTCGAAGGACGCCATCATCCACGCCGCCTATACGGCGGGCGCGCAGACCGGCACGGCCTACTTCGCCTTCGTGATCGGGGTGCTGGTGGCCGGATTGACGGCCTTCTACTCCTGGCGGCTGGCCTTCTTCACCTTCAACGGTCATGCCCGCTGGGGCCACGGCGATCACGGGCATGACACTCACGGTCATGACGCGCACGGGCATGCCGCGCACGGTCATGACGACCACGCCACCGCGGCGCAGCTCGAGACTCACGACGAGCCGCTGCCGGACGATCATGGGCACGGTCACGACCACAAGCCGCACGAGAGCCCGTGGGTGATGCTGCTGCCGCTGGCGGTGCTGTCCGTCGGCGCGATCGCCGCCGGCTTCGTCTTCAAGGAGCAGTTCATCGGCCACGAGCAGGTCGAGTTCTGGCGCGGGGCGATCTTCAACGGCCCGGCGAACCACGTGATGGAGCATCACGAGGCGCCGACGTGGGTGGTCCTGGCGCCCCTGGTCGCCTCGGTCCTGGGGCTGCTGGTCGCGGTCTACATGTACCTGGTGAAGGAAGGGCTGGGCGCGCGCCTGGCCGCCCGCGGCGGGCCGCTCTACACCTTCTTCTACAACAAGTGGTTTTTCGACGAGCTCTACGAGGCGACCTTCGTGCGCGCCGCCCGCGGCCTCGGAGACCTGTTCTGGAAGGGCGGCGACCAGAAGATCATCGACGGCCTGGGACCGGATGGCGTCTCCGCCGTCTCCTACGCCGTGGGCCGCCGCACCGGCAAGCTGCAGACCGGCTACGTCTATCACTACGCCTTCGTGATGCTGCTGGGCGTCGCGGGCCTGCTGTCCTACGCCCTCTGGGCGTGGGCGGCTTAAGGGGAGGGGGGACCTATGACCGGCATCCTGTCGCTCACCACCTACGCCCCCCTCGTCGGGGTGGCTGGGATCCTTTTGCTGCGCGCGTTCGGGCGTCCGGACGACGCCAGGACCGTCGAGGCGGCCAAGTGGATCGCCTTCGTCGCGACTCTCGCCACCCTGGCTCTGTCGGTGTTGCTGACGGCCCAGTTCGACCCCAACGACCCAGGCTTCCAGTTCGTCGAGGACGTCGCCTGGTTCGGCGGCCTCCACTACCGCATGGGCGTGGACGGAATCTCGGTCCTGTTCGTGCTGCTCACCGCTTTCCTGATGCCGCTCTGCATTGCGGCGTCCTGGAAGTCGATCGAGAAGCGCGTGCTCGAGTACATGATCGCCTTCCTGGTCCTGGAGACCCTGGTGATCGGCGTGTTCTGCGCGCTGGACCTGGTGCTGTTCTACATCTTCTTCGAATTCGGCCTGGTGCCGATGTTCCTGATCATCGGCATCTGGGGCGGCAAGAACCGGGTCTACGCGGCCTTCAAGTTCTTCCTCTACACCCTGCTGGGCTCGGTGCTGATGCTGGCCGCCATCCTGGCCATGATCGGCGTCGCCGGCACCGCCTCGATCCCAGAACTGATGACCTATCGGTTCGACCCGAACCTGCAGACCTGGCTGTGGCTGGCCTTCTTCGCCTCCTTCGCGGTGAAGATGCCGATGTGGCCGGTGCACACCTGGCTTCCCGACGCCCACGTGGAAGCCCCGACCGCCGGTTCCGTGATCCTGGCGGGCATCCTCCTGAAGATGGGCGGCTACGGCTTTCTGCGCTTCTCCCTGCCGATGTTCCCGCAGGCCTCCGAGTTCTTCACGCCGCTGGTCTTCGCCCTGTCGGTGATCGCCATCATCTACACCTCGCTGGTGGCGTTCCGGCAGACGGACATCAAGAAGCTGATCGCCTACTCGTCGGTGGCGCACATGGGCTTTGTGACCATGGGCATCTTTGCGGGGAGCCTGGAGGGCCAGCAGGGCGCCATCTTCCAGATGATCAGCCACGGGGTGATCTCCGGGGCGCTGTTCCTCTGCGTCGGCGTCGTCTACGACCGCATGCACACCCGCGAGATCGCCTTCTACGGCGGGCTGGTGAACCGCATGCCGTGGTACGCGGCGGTTTTCATGCTGTTCACCATGGGCAATGTCGGCCTGCCGGGGACCTCGGGCTTCGTCGGGGAAATCCTGACCATGACCGGCGCCTACCAGTATTCCACCTGGACGGCGCTGTTCGCGGCCAGCGGCGTGATCTTCTCCGCGGTCTACGCCCTGACGCTCTATCGGCGCGTGGTCTTCGGCGAACTGACCAACCCGGCCCTGGCCCAGATCACCGACCTGGACTGGCGCGAGGTGGCGATCTTCGCCCCGCTGATCATCTCGACCCTGGTGCTGGGCGTTCAGCCCGGCCTCGTGACCAACCTGACCGAAAGCTCGGTCGCCCAGCTGGTGACGGCGTACCGCGCCGCCATCGGCGGGTGAGGGACCTCTAGGCTCATGACGTTCCAAGCTTCCCTCGGCCTTGCGGTCCCCGAACTGATCCTCGCCGCCTCGGCGATGGTTCTGCTCGTCTGGGGCGCCTTCCAGCCGCGCGCAGGCGCGGTGTTCACCCTGGCCGCCGTGGGCGTGCTGGTCGCAGCCGCCGCGGCAGCGGCCGTGGGCCCGTTCGGCCGCGCCTTCGCGGGCGGCCTAGTGGTCGATGCGGCTTCGACCTTCGCCAAGGTGGCGATCTACCTGGCCAGCGCCGTGGCCATTCCCCTCGGCCAGCGCTGGTTCGAGCGTCGCGGGGTCCGCAATTTCGAGTTCCCGGTGCTGATCATCCTGGCCGCGCTGGGCATGGGAATGATGGCCTCGGCCGGGGACCTGATCTCGCTCTATGTCGGCGTCGAACTGCACTCCCTGGCGCTCTACGTGCTGGCGGCCATGTATCGCGACGACGCCAAGGCCTCCGAGGCCGGGCTGAAGTATTTCGTGCTGGGGGCGCTGTCCTCCGGCCTGCTGCTCTACGGCGCCTCCCTGGTCTACGGCTTCGCCGGCTCCACCCGGTTCGAGGATATCGCCGTGGCGGTGCAGGCCGGCGCCGGCACGGGCGTGCTGTTCGGCCTGGTGTTCCTGATGTGCGGCCTGGCCTTCAAGGTCTCGGCCGCGCCGTTCCACATGTGGACGCCGGACGTCTACGAGGGCGCGCCGACCCCCGTCGTGGCCTTCTTCGCCGCCGCGCCGAAGCTGGCGGCCATGGTGCTTTTCGCCCGCCTGCTGGCCGAGGGTTTCGCCGGCGCGGCCGACCAGTGGCGCCAGATCCTGGTGGCGATCGCGCTCCTGTCGATCGGCGTCGGCGCCTTCGCCGGCCTGGCGCAGAAGAACCTGAAGCGCCTGTGGGCCTATTCGTCGATCGCCAACGTCGGCTACGCCGTGCTCGGTCTCGCCGCCGGCGACACCCAGGGCGTCCAGGCCATGCTGGTGTTCATGGTGCTCTACATGATCGACGTGACGGGCTTCTTCGCCTGCCTCTCGGCGCTGTCGCGCCAGGGCCGGCCGATGGAGACGATCGAGGACATGGCGGGCCTGTTCAAGGAACGCCCGGGCCTGGCGCTGGCGATGACGGCGTTCTCGCTGTCGGCGCTCGGCCTGCCGCCGTTCTCCGGCTTCTGGGCCAAGGTCTATGTGTTCAAGGCGGCCATCGGCGCCGGCCTGGGCGTCGCGGCCGTGATCGGCCTGGTCGGCAGCGTGGTGGCGGCGTTCTACTACCTGCGCCTGATCAAGGTGATGTGGTTCGACGCGGCCCCCGGCGCCACCGACGCGCCGGCGCCGGAAGCGCGGCTCATCGCCATCGTACTGGCGCTCTTCAGCTTCCCCGTCGTCCTCGCCGCCCTGACCTGGCTCGACCCGCTGGCCCAGGCTGCAGCGGCCGCCCTCGGCCTGGCCTGACGTGAATCATCCGCCGGTCGAGGCCTACGAGGAACTCGACTCCACCAATGCGGAGGCGCGGCGCCGCGCTGAGGCCGGGGACGCCGGCCCGGTCTGGATCACGGCTCGGCGCCAGACCGCCGGCCGCGGCCGGCGCGGGCGCGCCTGGTCGACGGAGTCCGGAAATCTCGCCGCGACCCTGCTCTTCGTGACGGACAAGCCTGCGGCGGAAGCGGCGCAGGTGAGCTTCATCGCCGCCCTGGCGGCCGCCGACCTTGCGCAGACGTGCCTGGGCGCGGGGGCGGCGCGGATCAAGTGGCCCAACGATCTGCTGGTCTACGGCCGCAAGGCCGTCGGGATTCTGGTCGAGAGCGGCGCACGCGCCGATGGGCGGCTGTGGATGGCCGTCGGGATCGGGGTCAACCTCGCCCACGCGCCGCAAGACGTGGAGCGCCCGGCCACCGCCTTTTCGGAGCATATGGCGAGCCCGCCGCCCACGCCGCTCGACGCGCTGGAGGTGCTGGCGGCGGCCTTCGAGCGCTGGCGGCTGGCGTGGGAGCGCGATGGATTCGGCCCTATCGCCGCGGCCTGGACCGAGCGGGCCGTGGGGCTCGGCGAGCCGTGCGTGGCGCGGCTGCCCAGCGCCACCCTGTCGGGGCTGGCGGAGGGGCTGGACTTGGACGGGGCGCTGAAGCTGCGCCTCAGCGACGGAACGGTGGCGCGGATCACCGCCGGCGACGTGTTCTTCGGAGAAGGCTGATGCTGCTGGCCATCGAACAGGGCAACACCAACACGCTGTTCGGCGTGCACGACGGCTCCGAGTGGATCGCCCAGTGGCGCTCGGCGACCGACGCCAGCCGCACGGCGGACGAGTACGCGGTGTGGCTGTCGCAACTGCTGTCCATGGCCGGGCTGCAGTTGAGCGGCCTGAAGGCCTGCATCATTTCCAGCGTGGTTCCGCAGTCGATCTTCAACCTGCGGAACCTGTCGCGGCGCTATCTGCATGTGGAGCCGCTGGTGGTGGGCGAGAACGCCGACCTCGGCATCGCGGTGCGCATCGACAAGCCGAGCGAGGCCGGCGCGGACCGCCTGGTCAACGCCATCGGCGCGCATGTCGTCTATCCGGGCACCCTGATCGTCATCGATTCCGGTACGGCGACGACCTTCGACGTCATCGCCGAGGACGGCGGCTTCGAGGGCGGAGTGATCGCGCCCGGCATCAACCTGTCGATGGAAGCGCTGCACCAGGCGGCGGCCAAGCTGCCGCGGGTGGCGATACAGCGGCCGCAGCGGGTGCTGGGTAAAGACACCGTGGGGGCGATGCAATCGGGCGTCTTCTGGGGTTATATCGCCTTGATCGAGGGGCTGATCGCCAGGCTGAAGGCCGAGTGGGGCGCGCCCATGACGGTCGTGGCCACCGGCGGCGTCGCCTCGCTGTTCCACGGAGCCACCATGGCCATCGACCATTTCGACCCGGACCTGACGATCCGGGGCCTGCTCGAGATCCACCGCCGCAACACGGGCCACGGCTGATGGCCAAGGCCGGCGCCGCCGACGAACTCGTCTTCCTGCCGCTGGGCGGGTCGAACGAGATCGGCATGAACTTCAACCTCTACGGTTTCGGCCCGCCGCATGCGCGCAAGTGGATCGTCGTCGACCTGGGCGTGACCTTCGGCGACCAGACCACCCCCGGGGTCGAGGTGATCCTGCCGGACCCCGAGTTCATCGCCGCGCACGCCAAGGACGTCCTGGGGATCGTGCTCACCCATGCGCACGAGGACCACATCGGCGCCGTCGCCTGGCTGTGGCCGCAGCTGCGCGCGCCGCTCTACGCCACGCCCTTCACCGCCTTCGTGCTGCGCGAGAAGCTGCGTGATGCGGGGCTGGAGGACGAGGCGCCGATCAACGAGGTGCCGCTCGGCGGCTCCCTGACTCTCGGGCCGTTCGAACTGGAGCTGATCACCCTCACGCACTCCATCCCCGAGCCGAACGGCCTGGCGATCCGAACGCCGCTGGGGGCGGTGCTGCACACCGGCGACTGGAAGATCGACCCCGACCCCCTGCTGGGCGGCGTCACCGACGAGGACGCCATCCGCCGCCTGGGCGACGAGGGCGTGCTGGCGATGGTGTGCGATTCCACCAACGTCTTCGTCGACGGCGTGGCCGGCTCGGAGGCCGACGTTCGGGTCGCCCTCGGCGAACTGATCGCCGGGCTCAAGGGCAAGGTGGCGGTCTCCTGCTTCGCCTCGAACGTGGCTCGGATGGATTCGGTGATCCGGGCCGCCGAGGCGGCCGGACGGCGGGTGTGCCTGGTGGGCCGCTCGATGCTGCGCATGGCCGCCGCGGCCAAGTCGGTGGGGCTGATGGCCGACATCAAGCCCTTCGTCTCCGAGGGGGAGGCCAACCATCTGCCCGCCGACGGGGTGCTCTATCTGTGCACCGGCAGCCAGGGCGAGCCGCGGGCGGCGCTGGCGCGGATCGCCGACGGCACGCATCCGCACGTGAAACTGGGGGCGGGCGACGCCTGCGTCTTCTCCTCTCGGGTCATTCCGGGCAACGAGGTGGCGATCCGCAACCTGCAGAACCGCCTCGCCGACCGCGGCGTGCGGCTCTACACCGACCGCGATCATCCGGGCATCCACGTGTCGGGCCATCCTTGCCGGGACGAGCTGGCGCAGATGTATCGCTGGGCGCGGCCAGAAATCGCCGTGCCCACCCACGGCGAGCGCCGCCATCTGCTGGAGCACGCCGCCTTCGCCCGCGACCTGCAGGTGCCCCAGCAGGTGACGCCCCGCAACGGGGATATGGTGCGCCTGGCGCCTGGCCGTGCGGAGATCATCGACGAAGTGCCGGCCGGCCGGCTGTTCGTGGACGCCGGCGTGCTGACGCCGGAGAACGGCGAAGCCCTGCGCGAGCGCCGCCACGCCGCCTATAACGGCATGCTGACGGTGGCCGTGGCGATGGACGGGCGAAACCGGATCGTCTCCGGACCGGACGTGCGCGCTCTGGGCCTGCCCACCGAAGAGGGCGAGACGCTCGATGAGGTCCTGGACGAGCTGGCGGACGAGGCCGAAGCGGCCCTGAAGCGACTGTCGGGGGATCAGCGTGACGACGACGACGCGATCGAGACGGCCCTGTCCCGGGCGGTGAAGAAGGCGAGCCAGCGGATCTGGGGCCGGCGCCCCGTGGTCGAGACGATCGTCCTGAGGATCTAGCCCCCCGCGCGGCGATCGGACGCGCGGGCCGATGCCGTCGGGTGATCTGGCGGCCGGACCGTTGCAGGCGTATAGGCAGGCCATGATCGGCAAACTGAACCATGTCGGCGTCGCCACGCCCTCCATCGACGAGTCGGTGAAGCTCTATCGCGACGTGCTCGGCGCCACCTCCATCGGCGAGAAGTTCGCCATGCCCGAGCAGGGCGTGTGGGTGTGCTTCGTGAACCTGCCCAACAGCCAGATCGAGCTGATCGAGCCGTACGGCGAGGGGTCGCCGATCCACGGGTTTCTCGCCAAGAACCCCTCGGGCGGCCAGCACCACATCTGTTTCGAGGTCGAGGACATCATCGCCGCGCGTGACGACATGCGCGCCAAGGGGGCGACGGTGCTGGGCACGGGCGAGCCGCGCATCGGCGCCCACGGCACGCCGGTGATCTTCGTGCATCCCAAGAACATGGGCGGGGTGCTGGTCGAACTGATGGAAACGCCCAAGGGCGCGCACTGATGACGCCCTTCACCGCGGTCGCCACCTACCTCGTCCTGTGGTGGACCGTCCTTTTCGCGGTGCTGCCGATCGGCGTGCAGAGCCACCATGAGGCGGGCATCGACAGGGGCGACGGGGGCGATCCCGGCGCGCCCGTGGATCCGAAGCTGAAACGCAAGTTCATCACCACGACCTGGGTGTCGGCGGTGCTGTTCGTGCTCGTCTGGCTGACGATCTACTTCAAGCTGGTGCCGATGCCGAGCCTGCCTTCGGGACGCTGAAGCGCCTGTTCCCTTCGCAGCCCCCGGCGGCGGCGCGCCCGAATCTTGAGCGATTCCGCCGCGGCTCGCCCCGAGGCGCCGGCGCGGCGAGGCGCCGGCCGTAACGTGCGTTACCTCTGATGCACCGCGACGGGCCGAGTGATGGTCCGTCCCGTGGCGTTTTCCCCGATGACCTTGTGGCCGCCCGCCCGACCGCGGGCGGCCCTTTTTTTGCGCCGCCATGATTTCGCCCGCGACATTGCCAAGGAGTCCGGGGGGGCGCTATCTGGCGCGTCTGATGGGCAGGAACGCCGACACATGCCTGAGAATGCTCGACACCGTCCCCGGCGCGCATGGGCGAGGAAGCTGACCGCGTGAGCAGGGCAGGCGGGCGCGCGGCGCCGTTCGGGCTGTGGGAGCGGATGCTGGCGGGGCGCTATCTGCGCGCCAAGCGCAGCCAGGGCGGCGTGGCCCTTATCTCCATCATCTCGTTCATCGGCATCATGCTGGCCGTGGCGGTGCTGATCATCGTGATGTCGGTGATGAACGGCTTCCGCGCCGAGCTCCTGGACCGGATGCTGGGCTTCAACGGCCATCTCTACATCTCCGGCGGAATCCTGGCCACGCCGGACCGGGCGCGGATCGTGCGGGAGACCGCCGAAATCCCCGGGGTGGTGCAGGTGACGCCGGTGGTCGAGGCCCAGGCGATGGCCCTCGGCATGGGGCAGATCTCGGGGGCGATCGTGCGCGGGGTGACGCCCGCCGATCTCGCGGCCACTCACATCATCTCCGACAACATCGTCGAAGGATCCCTCGAGGGCTTCGGCGCCGGCGAATATGGCGGCGACCTGATCGTCGTCGGCGAGCGCCTGGCCCAGAATCTCGGCCTCCGCCCCGGCGATCCCCTGACCCTGATCTCGCCCACCGGCGGGGCGACGGCGTTCGGCGCCACGCCGCAACGCAAGACCTACACCGTGGCGGCGACCTTCAGCGTCGGCATGAGCGAGTACGATCAGGCCTTCATCTACATGCCCCTGGACCAGGCCCAACTGTTCTTCGGCCGCGACACCGCCATCGATTTCATCGAGATCCGGGTGAACGACGCTGACCGCGCGCTGGCGATGAAGGCCGACGTGGCCCGGGCGGCCGGGCCGGCCGCGATCGTCACCGACTGGACCGAGAAGAACGCGGCCTTCTGGGGAGCGCTGAAGGTCGAGCGCAACGTCATGCGGCTCATCCTGATGATGCTGGTGGCGATCGCGGCCATGAACATCATCTCCGGCCTCGTCATGCTGGTGAAGAACAAGGGCCGCGACATCGCCATCCTGCGCACCATGGGGGCCGGGCAGGGGGCGGTGATGCGCATCTTCTTCATGGCCGGAGCGGCGGTGGGGGCGCTCGGCACCCTGGCCGGGTTCCTCCTGGGGGTGCTGTTCTGCATCTTCATCGAGCCGATCCAGCGGGCCGTGGAGTACGTCACCGGCGCCCAGGTGTTCAATTCTGACGTGTACTTCCTGTCGCACGTTCCGGCCAAGGTGGACTGGAGCGAGGTGGTGGTGATCGTCGGCTTTGCGCTGGTGATGTCCTTCCTGGCGACCCTGCCGCCGGCGTGGCGGGCCTCGCGCCTCGATCCGGTGGAGGCGCTCCGCTATGAGTGACCCGGTTCTCTCCATCCGCGGACTGGAGCGGACCTATACGACGGGGGCGGGGCCGCTGACCGTCCTTCGCGGCGTCGACCTCGACGTCGAGCCCGGCGAGATCGTGGGCCTCGTGGGCCCGTCGGGATCGGGCAAGTCCTCCCTGCTGCACGCCGCGGGCCTTCTGGAGCATCCCAACGGCGGGCGGATCCTGATCGAGGGGCGGGACTGCTCGGACCTGTCGGATCGGGCCCGCACCCAGGTGCGCCTGGCGACGATCGGCTTCGTCTACCAGTTCCATCATCTGCTTCCGGAGTTTTCGGCGCTCGACAACGTGGCCCTGCCGCAGATGATCGCCGGCGCCTCGCGGCGGACGGCGCGGGAGCGGGCGGCGGTCCTGCTGACGGAGCTCGGCCTATCGCAACGCATGGAGCACCAGCCCGCGCAGCTCTCCGGCGGGGAACAGCAGCGGGTGGCGATCGCCCGGGCGCTCTCCAACCGCCCGCGCCTGCTGCTGGCGGACGAGCCCACGGGCAATCTGGATCCGCACACCTCGGCTGGGGTGTTCGAGAGCCTCTACGCCCTTGCTCGGGAGGAGGGAGTGGCCGCCATGGTCGCCACCCACAATTTCGAACTGGCGCGTCACATGGACCGGGTGTTCGCCCTGAAGGACGGCCATCTGGAACCGCAGCGCTTCTAGCTCGCGGTCGTCCCGAACGTCGTGCGGCCGTCGGGGTGGATGGTGCAGCCGGGATTGTGCGCCACCTCCCAGACGTGTCCGTCGGGATCGGCGAAGTAGCCGCAATAGCCGCCCCAGAACACTGCTTCGGGCCGCTTCAGTGCGCTGGCGCCGGCGTCGAGGGCTTGGGCGAAGACGCGGTCGACGGCGTCGGGCGAGCGCTCGTTTATGGCGATGGTCACGCCGCTGAAGCCGCCGTCAACGGAGCGGTGGGCGTCCTCAGCCAGCGCCTGGCGGCCGAACAGCGCGAGGGCGAGACCGGGCAACTGGTAGAAGCATACGTCGTCGAGCGCCTGGATCGGCGTCCAGCCCAGGCCGCCCTCGTAGAAGCGGCGGGCTCTGGCGAGGTCGTCCACGCCCAGGGTGATCAGGCTTATGCGTTGGTCCACGGCATGGCTCCAGGGGCTTGACGGTGAGAACAAAACCAGAATAAGAACATTCCAAGAACTTCAGCAAGGGGTGCGGCACATGGTTCGTCTGGCGCGGGAATCGCTGGCATTTGTCTCCGTCGCGGGCTTCGTTTGGATGATGTGCGCGGTGGCGCAACTGGCGGCCTGACCGGCCGTCGAGCAGGCGGGAGGGGTGCGATGAGCGCGGGCGCGGAAGGTTTTGTCCACCTGCGCGTGCGCTCGGCCTATTCGCTGCTGGAAGGCGCCATCAAGGCGGACGCCGTGGGCAAGCTCGCGGCCAAGGCCGAGATGCCGGCGGTGGCCCTGACCGACCGAGCCAATCTTTTCGGCGCCCTCGAGTTTTCCGTCGTCACCAAGGACGTGGGCGTGCAGCCGATCATCGGTTGCGCGCTGCCGGTGACCGGCATCGGCGAGGGGCCGCCGGAGCGCTGGGCGCGCACCCCCACGATCGTGCTGCTGGCGCAGAACGAGGCCGGCTACCTGAACCTGTCGGCCCTGTCGTCGGCCGCCTTCGTGGAATCCGACGGCGCCGCCGAGCCGAGCGTCGATTGGCAGCGGGTGGTCGCCCACAACGAGGGCCTGATCCTGCTGTCGGGCGGCACGGATGGTCCGGTGGATCCGCTGTTCGCCGCCGGCAAGGTCGCCGAGGGGCGCGCGGCCCTCGCCGAAATGGCTCGGGTGTTCGGCGACCGCTTCTACGTGGAGCTTCAGCGCCACGGCCTGCCCGCGCAGGCGGCGGCCGAGCCTGAGCTGGTGGCATGGGCCTATGAGCATGACGCGCCGCTGGTGGCGACCAACGACGCCTATTTCGCCACGGCCGACCTGCACGCCGCCCACGACGCGCTGCTGTGCATCGCCGACGGCGCCTTCATCGGCCAGGACGAGCGGCGGCGGGTGACGGCCGAGCACTGGTTCAAGCCGGCCGCGGACATGCGGGCGCTGTTCGCCGACCTGCCCGAGGCCTGCGACCATACCCTCGACATCGCCCGGCGCTGCGCCTTCATGGTCAAGAAGCGCGACCCGATCCTGCCGAGCTTCCCCACCGAGGGAGGGCGCAGCGAAGACGAGGAACTGGCGCACCAGGCGCGCGAGGGGCTGAAGGCGAGGCTGTCCAAGCTGCGCGCCGCCGCGGCTCCGGTCGAGGACTACGAGGCCCGGCTGGAGCGCGAGATCGGCGTCATCTGCCAGATGGGCTTTTCCGGATACTTCCTGATCGTTTCGGACTTCATCAAGTGGGCCAAGGCGCGTGGAATTCCGGTGGGGCCGGGGCGGGGCTCGGGCGCGGGTTCGCTGGTGGCCTGGTCGCTGACGATCACCGACCTTGATCCTCTGCGCTACGGCCTGCTGTTCGAACGGTTCCTGAACCCCGAGCGGGTGTCCATGCCCGACTTCGACATCGACTTCTGCCAGGAGCGGCGGGAGGAGGTGATCGCCTATGTGCAGCAGCGCTACGGGCGCGACCGGGTGGCCCAGATCATCACCTTCGGCACCCTGCAGGCGCGCGCCGTGCTGCGGGACGTGGGGCGGGTGCTGCAACTGCCGCTGGGGCTGGTGGACCGCCTGGCCAAGATGGTCCCGGCGAACCCGGCCAATCCGGTGACGCTGGCCAAGGCCATCGAGATCGAGCCGCGGCTGCAGCAGGCGCGGCGGGACGACGAGGCGGTGGCGCGCCTGCTGGACATCGCCCTGCAACTCGAGGGCCTCTACCGCAACGCCTCGACCCACGCGGCCGGGGTGGTGATCGGCGACCGGCCGCTCACCGAGCTGACGCCGCTGTACCGCGATCCGCGCTCGGAGCTGCCGGCCACCCAGTTCAACATGAAGTGGGTGGAGAGCGCCGGCCTGGTGAAGTTCGACTTCCTGGGCCTTAAGACCCTGACGGTGATCGACCGTGCGCTGAAATACCTGGACCAGCGCGGGGCCGGGGTCGTGATGTCCGAGTTGCCGCTGGACGACGCCAAGACCTACGAGCTGATGTCCCAGGCCCAGACGGTGGGGGTGTTCCAGCTGGAAGGGCAGGGTATGCGCGACACCCTGCGCCAGCTGCGGCCCGGCTCGATCGAGGACGTGACCGCCGTCGGCGCGCTCTACCGCCCCGGCCCGATGGACAACATCCCGGCCTTCATCGACTGCAAGTTCGGGCGCAAGCCGATCGACACCCTGCACCCGTCGCTGGCGCCGGTGCTGAAGGAGACCTACGGCATCATCGTCTACCAGGAGCAGGTGATGCAGATCGCCCAAATCCTGGCCGGCTACTCCCTGGGCGAAGCCGACCTGCTGCGCCGGGCGATGGGCAAGAAGAAGAAAGAGGAGATGGAGCAGCAGCGCGCCCGCTTCATCTCCGGGGCGAGCGCGAAGGGGGTGAGCGCCGAGCAGGCCGGCGCCATCTTCGACCTGGTCGACAAGTTCGCCGGCTACGGCTTCAACAAGAGCCACGCGGCCGCCTACGCCGTCGTCAGCTACCAGACCGCCTGGCTCAAGGCCAATGCGCCGGTCGAGTTCTTCGCCGCCTCGATGAGCCTGGACATCTCCAACACCGACAAGCTGGCGGTGTTCTACCAGGACGCCAAGCGCTTCGGGGTGAAGGTGCAGCCCCCGTGCGTCAATCGTTCGGGCGCCGATTTCGAGGTGGCGAACGGCGAGGTGCTGTACGCCCTGGGCGGGGTGCGCAACGTCGGCCTGCAGGCCATGGAGCATCTGGTCGAGGTGCGCCGGGCGGGCGGGCCGTTCCGCGACCTGTTCGACCTGGTCGAGCGGGTCGACCCCAAGCTGGTGAACAAGCGGGTGCTGGAGACCCTGGCGCGGGCCGGCGCCTTCGACGCCATCCATCCCAACCGGGCCCAGATCGTGGCGGCGGCGGACGCGCTGATCGCCTACTGTCAGAGCGTGGCGGCCGAGCGCGCCTCGGCCCAGGCCAACCTGTTCGGCGGCGACCAGGCCGAGGCGGCGCGCCCGCGGCTGCCCAAGGTCGAGCCGTGGAACCCCGTGCAGCGTCTGGACGAGGAACTGGCGGCCGTGGGCTTCTACCTGTCCGGCCACCCCCTGGACGACATGGTCGAGGCCCTGCGACGCAAGCGGACCGACCTCTACACCGAGGCGGTCGCCAAGGCCGAAGCCGGCGCCGAGGCGCTGCGCATGGCCGGGGTGGTGCGTCGCAAGCAGGAGCGGGCCTCCCAGTCGAGCGGTGAGAAGTTCGCCTTCGTCACCTTCTCCGATCCAACCGGGGAGTATGAGGTGCTGTTCCCGCCGGAAGCGCTGCGCAAGTGCCGCGACATCCTGGAGCCCGGCAAGTCGGTGGCCATCCGGGTGCGGGCCAAGGCGCGCGACGGCGAGGTGCGTTTCTTCGGCGACGACGCCGAGCCGGTGGACCGGCTGATCCAGAACGCCGTGGCGGGGCTGCGGGTGCACCTGTCCCCGCGCAGCGCCGAGATCGAGGCGATCAAGCGGCGGCTGGAGGGGGTGTCGGGCCCCCGCGGCGGCGAGATCGTGCTGGTCGCCGGGGTGCAGGGCGGCCGCGAGGTGGAGGTGCGCCTGCCGGGCCGCTACACGCTGGACGCCTCGGTCCGCGGGGCGCTGAAGACGGCGCCGGGCGTCGTCTTCGTCGAGGACCTCTAGCGCCCCCGGGTCAGTAGGGGCTGATGTAGCCTTTCGGCTTCGGCGCGCTTTGACCGCCGGTCGCCGCCGGGCCCTGGTAGGTCGAGCGCCCTTCGAAGGGCTTGAAGGGGCGAGCGGGTTCGGGCTCGGCGATCTTGCCGATCTTCCCCATCGGCGCGAACGGTGCGACCGGCGCGTAGGCGGGGCGCGGGGCCGGAGGCGCGGACGGCGTCAGGGGAGCTCGCGCGCCGGCGCCGAGCCCCGGCGAAGGCTGGCCCGGCGCTCCCAGGCCCGGAGACCGGGAACCGAACGCGCCGAGGCCCGGCCCCTCCGCCAGGGCCGGCCCGGCCGCCAGAGTGAGGGCGAGCACGATCGGGTAAGACGCGTGATGCATAGAAGCCTCCTTGCTCGCATGGGTTTATTCGGCGGCGGAGCGCAAGGCCAGCGCGTTCTCCCATGGCGGGTGAAGCTTGCATTCGGCGCGCTTTTCGCCTAGATGCGCGCCCATTCCACACGCAGGCGTTTGGCGACGTGCGGGGAGACATCCCGTCGTATCCATTCCGGTCCTCCAATCGGAGGGTTTGCCTGCGGAGGCCAACCGGAAAAAGGACCATAAGCCATGGCGCTTCCCGACTTCTCCATGCGTCAGCTCCTGGAAGCTGGCGCCCACTTCGGCCACCAGACGCACCGCTGGAACCCGAAGATGGACCGCTACATCTTCGGCAGCCGCTCGAACATCCATATCATCGACCTGTCGCAGTCGATCCCGCTGCTGCACCAGGCGCTGGTCAAGGCCCGCGAAGTGGCCGCCGGCGGCGGGCGCGTGCTGTTCGTCGGCACCAAGCGCCAGGCCTCCGAGCCGGTGGCCATCGCCGCCAAGCGCTGCGCCCAGTACTATGTGAACCACCGCTGGCTCGGCGGCACCCTGACCAACTGGCGCACCGTGTCGCAGTCGATCAGCCGCCTGCGCGACCTGGAAGGCCTGCTCGATGGCGAAGGCCAAGGCCGGTCCAAGAAGGAGCTGCTGCAACTGACCCGCGAGCGCGACAAGCTGGAGCTGTCGCTGGGCGGGATCAAGGACATGGGCGGCATCCCCGACCTGATGTTCGTGATCGACACCAACAAGGAAGCGATCGCGATCCAGGAGGCGCGCAAGCTGAACATCCCGGTCATCGCGATCCTGGACACCAACTGCGATCCGGACGGCATCACCTATCCGATTCCGGGCAACGACGACGCGGCCCGCGCCATCCAGCTCTACTGCGACCTGATGGCCGATTCGATCCTCGACGGCCTCGCCGCCGGCCAGGCGGCCTCGGGCGTCGACCTTGGCGCTTCGGAGGCGCCGATCGAGCCGACCCTGGCGCGCGAGCTGGCCCCTGAGGCGCCGGCCGCCGAGGCCGAAGCCCAGGAGCAGGCCGCCGGCTGAGCCGGTCCGCCGGCCCGTCGTGAAAACGTGATGGCGAGGCCCCATCTAGGGGGCCCGCCCAACATTCAAGATTGAAGGAGCTGACCATGGCGGAAGTCACCGCTGCGCTGGTCAAAGACCTGCGCGAGAAATCCGGCGCTGGCATGATGGACTGCAAGAAGGCGCTGCAGGAAACCGCCGGGGACATGGAAGCGGCCATCGACTGGCTGCGCACCAAGGGCCTCAGCAAGGCCGCCAAGAAGGCCGACCGCGCCGCCGCCGAAGGGCTGGTGGCCGGCAAGACCAGCGCGGACGGCAAGACCGGCGTGCTGGTCGAACTGAACGCCGAGACCGACTTCGTCTCCAAGAACGAGACGTTCCAGACCGCGGCCCGTGAGTTCGCCGACGTGGCGCTCACGGTCGACGGCGACGTAGACGCCATCCTGGCCGCCAAGACCGCCAAGGGCGACGTGGTCTCCGACGTGATCACCAATCTGATCGCGACCATCGGCGAGAACATGCGCCTGCGCCGTTCGGCGCGCCTGAGCGTCGAGTCCGGCGCTGTCGCGCTCTACCTGCACAACAAGCAGGGCGACGATGTCGCCAAGCTGGCGGTGCTGGTCGCCCTGGAGAGCACCGGTGACGCCGAGGCGCTGAAGGACGTGGGCCGCAAGATCGCCATGCACGTGGCGGGCACGCCGACTCCGCCGCTGGCCCTGACCAGCGCCGAACTCGACCCGGCGGTCGTGGCCAAGGAGCGCGAGATCCAGACCCAGACGGCGATGGAATCGGGCAAGCCCCGCGAGATCGCCGAAAAGATGGTCGAGGGCCGGATCCGCAAGTGGCAGGAAGAAGTGGTCCTGCTGCAGCAGCCCTTCGTCATGAACCCCGACCAGACCATCGAGCAGCTGGTGGCCGAGACCGCCAAGGCGGTGGGCGCGCCGGTGTCCGTGAAGGGCTTCGTGCGCTTCGTCCTGGGCGAAGGCGTGGAGAAGAGCGAGGCTCCGGACTTCGCGACGGAAGTCGCGCAGATGTCGGGCCAGGCCTAAGGGGCCGATCGACCTACGGGGGCGCGGCGCGTTCGACGCGCGCCGCGCCCTTGCGCTATCTTGCCCCGCCAGAATCGGAAACCGTCGCGATGCCCGAGCCCGCCCCGAACCTCCGCTACCGCAAGATCCTCTTGAAGGTCTCCGGGGAGGTCCTGATGGGCGACGCCGCCTTCGGCATCGACTCCAAGACCCTGGATGCGGTGGCCCAGGACATCGCCGAGGTGGTCAGCCACGGCGTCGAGCTGTGCCTCGTGATCGGCGGAGGCAACATCTTCCGCGGCGTGTCGCTGGCCGGCAAGGGTATGGAGCGGGCCAGCGCCGACTATATGGGCATGCTGGCCACGGTGATGAACGCCCTGGCCCTGCAGGGCGCCCTGGAGAAGATCGGGGTCTTCACCCGCGTGCAGTCGGCGATCCCCATGGACGCGGTCTGCGAGCCCTACATCCGCCGCCGCGCCATCCGCCACCTGGAAAAGGGCCGGGTGGTGATCTTCGCCGCCGGCCTGGGGGCCCCGTTCTTCACCACCGACACGCCCGCCGCCCTGCGCGCGGCCGAGATGGGCTGCGACGCCCTGTTCAAGGGCACCAGCGTGGACGGGGTCTATACCGCCGACCCCAAGAAGGTGCCGGAAGCCCAGCGGTACGAGGGCCTGAGCTACCAGGAGGTTCTAGCGAAGGACCTGCGGGTGATGGACGCCTCGGCCATCGCCCTGATGCGAGACAACCAGATCCCGATCGTGGTCTTCTCGATCCGGGAACGAGGAAACTTCCTGAAGGTGCTGAAGGGCGAGGGCGTCTTCACGACCATCGCCTGAACGACCGAACTGCAGATTGGAGAAGCGCCCATGGCCACCGCAGAAAAGCCGGTGCTTTCGAAATACCGGGATCGCATGGACAAGGCGATCACGGCTCTGAAGGAAGAGTTCGCCAGCCTGCGCACCGGACGGGCATCGGCAAGCCTGCTCGACCAGATCCACGTGGAGGCCTACGGCTCGACCGTGCCGCTGAACCAGGTGGCCGCCGTGAGCGTGCCGGAGCCCCGCTCCATCAACGTCAGCGTCTGGGACCGCGGCGTGGTGGTGTCGGTGGAGAAGGCGATCCGCGCCTCCGGCCTGGGGCTCAACCCGGTGGTCGAGGGGCAGAACCTGCGCATCCCGATCCCGCCGCTCACCGAAGAGCGCCGCCGTGATCTGGCCAAGCTCGCCGGCAAGTACGCCGAGCAGCAGCGGATCGCCGTGCGCAACGTGCGCCGCGACGCCATGGACGACCTCCGGAAGGCGGAGAAGGACGGCGTCATCGCCCAGGACGAACACAAGCGCATGGAGGGCGAGGTCCAGAAGATCACCGACGAGGCGATCAAGCGGGTGGACGAAGCCTTGAAAACCAAAGAACAAGAGATCATGCAGGTCTAGCCGTCCGCATTGGTCAGTCAGAGGACGCTCAGGATTCCCATGGCCCTCGCCAAACCCCAGCCGTCGACCAGCGCGGCGGCCGCCGCCGAGGCGCCGGCGCCGCTGCACGTGGCCATCGTCATGGACGGCAACGGGCGGTGGGCCAAGCGCCGCGGGCTGCCGCGGACCCTGGGCCACCGCGCCGGCGTGGAGTCCCTGAAGAAGACGGTGGCCTCCGCCGCCGATCTCAACATCCGCTGGCTGACCGTGTTCGGTTTCTCCACCGAGAACTGGAGCCGCCCGGCCAGCGAAGTGGCCGAACTGATGGCCCTGCCCAAGCGCTATTTCGAGGCCGAGCTCGGCCGCCTGGAACGCGACGGCGTGCGCGTGCGGATCATCGGCCGGCGTGAGGGGCTGTCGCAGGAGCTGGTCGACATCTGCGCCGAGGCGGAGGCCCGTACCGCAGCCAACGACCGGTTCTTTCTGCAGATCGCCTTCAACTACGGCGGCCAGGCCGATATCGCCGACGCCGCCCAGCGCATCGCCCGCGACGCGGTGGCGGGACGGATCTCCCCCGATGCGGTGAACGAGGGCCTGTTCGCCAGCTACCTGGGGACGGCTGGCGTGCCGGCCCCCGACCTGATCGTTCGGCCCTCCGGCGAGCAGCGCCTGTCGAACTTCATGCTCTGGGAAGCGGCCTATGCGGAGTTCGTCTTCCAGGACGTGCTCTGGCCGGACTATGGGCCCGAGCATCTGAAGGCCGCCATCGACGAGTTCCACACGCGTGAGCGGCGATACGGCGGAGCCGTCGCCGATGACGTACTTGCCGCAGGCTAAGCGTTTCGACTGGTCGAACCTCGGGGTCCGCGTCGCATCCGCCATCGTGCTGATCCCGGCCGTCCTGGCGGCGCTGTGGATTGGCGACTGGGCGTTCCTCCTCCTGATCTCCGTAGGCGTCGCCCTGCTCGCCCTGGAGTGGGGCGGGATGAGCGCGCCGCGCGCGCCCAGTCGCGTCGCCGCCGCGATCACGGTGGCTGTGCTGATCGGCCTGTTCCTGGCCCACGGCGGCGCCTTGCCCCTCGCATGGGGGGCGGTGATCGCCGGGGCCGCCGCAGCCGCCCTGGTGGCCCGCGGCGTGGCCGAGCGCCCCGCGGACGCGGCGTTCGGCGTCATCTACATCGGCGTGCCGTGCCTGTGCCTGATGTGGATCCGCACCATGCCCCAGGGCGCGTGGTGGACGCTGATGCTGTTTGCGATCACCTGGGCCGCGGACATCGCGGCGTTCGGCGTCGGCAGTGCGCTGAAGGGGCCCAAGCTGTGGCCCCGGTTCTCGCCCAACAAGACCTGGTCCGGCTTCTTCGGCGGCCTTGCAGGAGCCGTGCTGGCCGGCGCCCTGATGACGTTTGCGCCTCCGTTTCGTCTCAATCCGGTCGCCGCCGGGGTCATCGGGCTCGTGGGGGGCCTTGCGACCATGGCCGGCGACCTGTGGGAATCGATGCTGAAGCGGCGCTTCGGCGTGAAGGATTCCGGCGACCTGATCCCCGGCCACGGGGGACTCCTGGACCGGGTCGACGGACTGATGTTCGCCGCCGTCGTCGTGGCGGCGGCGCGTCTCGTGAATCACCTGGGATGGGACCATTGAGCCTGCCGCGCACCGTCAGCATCCTGGGGTCCACCGGCTCGGTCGGCCTGTCCACCCTGGACCTTCTGGACAAGGTCGGGGAAGAGGTCGAAGTCGCCGCCCTGGTGGCTGGCCGCAACTCCGAACTGCTCGCCCAACAGGCGCTGAAGTGGCGGCCGAAGGTCGCCGTCGTCGAGGACGAGACGGCCCTGCCGGACCTGCGCGAACGCCTGTCCGGCTCCGGAATTCGCGCGGCGGCCGGCGCATCCGCCGTGGTCGAGGCCGCGGCCATGGAAGCCCAGTGGGTGATGTCCGCCATCGTCGGCTTCGCGGGCCTGGCGCCGACCCTGGCCGCCGCCCGCACCGGCGCGATCGTGGCCCTGGCGAACAAGGAGAGCCTGGTCTGCGCCGGGCCCGCGCTGCTGCGCGCCGCCAAGCTCGCCGGCGGGGCGGTGATCCCGGTCGATTCCGAGCATTCGGCGATCTTCCAGGTCTTCGAACGGGAGAACGTCCAGCACATCTCGCGGCTGATCCTGACGGCCTCCGGCGGGCCCTTCCGGACCTGGACGCGGCAGGCGATGAGCGCAGCCACGCGCGAGCAGGCCCTCGCTCATCCGAATTGGTCGATGGGCGCCAAGATTTCGGTCGATTCAGCAACCATGATGAACAAGGGCCTGGAGGTGATCGAGGCCAGCTACCTGTTCGCCATGCCGCCGGAGCGCGTCGACGTCTTGATCCATCCGCAGTCGATCATCCACAGCATGGTGGAGTACGCAGACGGCTCGACGCTGGCCCAGCTCGGCCCGCCGGACATGCGCACGCCCATCGCCTGCGCCTTCGCCTGGCCTGACCGTCTGCCCTGGGACGCGCCGAAGCTCGACCTCACCCGAACGGGGCCGCTGACCTTCGAGGCGCCGGACCCGGAGCGGTTCCCGGCGCTGGAGGTGGCCAAGCAGGCGCTTAGGTCTGGAGGCATGGCCCCGGCCGCGATGAACGCGGCCAACGAGGTGGCGGTGGCCGCGTTCCTTGACCGCAGGATCGGCTTTCTCGATATTGCCGCGACCGTCGCCGAGACGCTTGAGCGACTCGATGCGGACGGCGCTCTCGACGGAGGCGGCGACGCCTTGGAACGGGCCAAGGACACCGATGCGACGGCGCGCCGCGTTGCAAGCGGCCTCGTAGCGGGCCCCCTACGCTCGCGGACAGCCTAAAGGAGCCCCCGTCGCATGCTCGGCTTCGTACAGAGCGCCCTGACCTACATCATCCCCTTCCTGCTGGTGCTGACCCTGGTCGTCACGGTGCATGAGCTGGGGCACTTCCTGGCGGCGCGAAGCTTCGGCGTGGCGGTGGACCGCTTCTCCATCGGCTTCGGGCGGGCGATCGCCCGCTGGACCGACAAGTCCGGCGTGGAATGGCGCGTGGGGTGGATGCCGCTGGGCGGCTACGTCCGGTTCGCCGGCGACGCCAACGCCGCCAGCGTTCCGGACGGCGAAGACCTGGAGGTCATGCGCCGCGAGATCGAGGCGCGGGAAGGAACCGGCGCCGCCGCCCGCTACTATCACTTCAAGCCGATCTGGCAGCGCGCGGTGATCGCCGCGGCCGGGCCCTTCGCCAATTTCTTCCTGGCCGTGGCCCTGTTCGCCGTCCTGTTGATGGCCTTCGGCAAGACGATCTATCCGGCGCGGGTCGACGGGGTGGTCCCCGGCAGCCCGGCCGAGCACGCCGGCTTCCAGGTCGGCGACCGGGTGATCGAGGCCGACGGGCGGCGGATCGAGAGCTTCCTGGAACTGCGCCAGATCGTGTTCCTGCGGGCGGGCGCGCAGATCGATTTCGTGGTCGACCGCGGCGGTCGCACCCTGACCCTGACCGCGACTCCCGAGCGGCGCGTCGTAAGCGACGAAATGGGCGGCGAGCAGCGCGTGGGCGTGCTGGGCCTGGAGGCGCGGGAGAGCTTCAACGACCGCGAGGTGCGCCGCTACAACCCCATCCAGGCCATCGGCGGCGGGGCCGCCATGACCTGGAACATCCTGGACACGACGGTCTACTATCTCGGCCGGCTGGTGAGCGGGCGGGAGACCGCCGATCAGCTCGGCGGGCCGTTGCGGATAGCCCAGGTCTCCGGCAAGGCCGCGCAGGCCGGCGCCGAGGGCGCCAGCGACATCGGCCAGGTGCTGCTGGGCAGCGGCGTGGCCCTGCTCAATCTCGCCGCTGTCCTCTCGGTGGGAATCGGCTTCATGAACCTGTTGCCGGTGCCGGTCCTCGATGGCGGACACCTGCTGTTCTACGCCTATGAGGCCGTCGCGCGCCGCCCGCTGAAGGCGGAAGTGCAGGCGGCGGGCTATAGGCTGGGCCTTGCGCTGTTGGTGGGATTGATGTTGTTCGCCACCTGGAACGATCTGCAACAACTGCGCGTGTTCAAAATCCTCGGCGGCCTCCTGTCCTGAAGCCCGCCCTTTTCCGTACGGCAGACCCGATGCAAAGACCTCGCGCCCGACGCGCCGCGCTCGCCACTGGACTCGCCCTTCTGCTGGGCACGACGGCGCTGGCTGCGCCGCAACTCGCCCTGGCCCAGGCTCCAGCCGAGCAGGGCGGCGTGGTCAACCGCATCCTGGTGGTGGGCAACGAGCGGATCGAGCAGAGCACGGTCATCTCCTACCTGCCGATCCAGCCGGGCGACACGGTGGACCCCCAGCGGCTCGACCTGGCGCTGAAGGCGCTCTACCGCACGGACCTCTTCTCCGACGTCCAGGTCTCGTTCCTGAACGGCGACCTGACGGTCACCGTCGTGGAGAACCCGATCATCAATCGGGTGATCTTCGAGGGCAACAAGGGGATGAAGGAGGACAAGCTGCGCGACGAGGTGACGGTGCGCCCGCGCGGCATCTTCACCCGCTCCAAGGTGCAGCAGGACGTCCAGCGGATCATCGAGCTTTATCGCCGATCCGGCCGCATCTCGGCCTCGGTCGAACCCCAGATCGTCGAGCTGCCGCAGAAGCGCGTGGACCTGATCTTCAAGATCGACGAAGGGCCCAAGAGCGGCGTGCTGCGGGTCAACTTCCTCGGCAACCGGGAGTTCTCGGACAACGACCTTCGCGACGTGGTCGTGACCGAGCAGAGCACCTGGTACAAGTTCTTCTCCAGCAACGCCAACTACGATCCCGACCGGCTGGAATACGACAAGGAGAAGCTGCGCGAGTACTATCGCAACCGCGGCTTCTATGACTTCCGCGTCGTTTCCGGCGTCGCCGAGCTGGCGCCGGACAAGAACGGCTTCGTGGTGACCTACAGCCTGGACGAGGGGCCGGAGTACAAGTTCGGCGAGGTCAAGGTCGAGACCGAACTGCAGAAGCTCAACAAGGACGTGCTGCAGCAGCTCTTGCCGATCCGCTCGGGCGAGACCTACCAGGACGAGAAGATCGAGCAGGCCACCGACGCCCTGACCTTTGCGGCCGGCGCGGCGGGCTTCGCCTTCGTCGATGTGCGGCCGCGCTACACGGCCAACAAGGAAACCAAGACTGTCGACGTGACCTTCCAGGTCCGCGAAGGACCGCGCGTCTACGTCGACCGGATCGACATCGTCGGCAACACCCGCACCCTCGACTACGTGATCCGCCGCGAGATGAACGTGGTGGAGGGGGACGCCTACAACCGCGCTCTGGTGGACCGGTCGCGCAATCAGATCCGCGCCCTCGGCTTCTTCAAGGACGTGACGATCGAGGAGACTCAGGGCAGCGCCCCGGACCGAACCGGCCTGCAGGTGAAGGTCGAGGAGCAGCCCACCGGCGAGCTCTCGTTCAGCGCCGGCTACAGCTCCGTCGACCAGGTCGTGCTCGACCTCGGCGTGACCGAGCGCAACTTCCGCGGCCGCGGCCAGAACGTCCGGGCGCGGATTTCGGTGGGTTCGCTGCGCAAGCAGGTCGACTTCTCGTTCACCGAGCCGCGCTTTGCGGGCCGCGATCTCCAGGCCGGCTACGACCTCTACTACTACGTCTACGACCTGACGGATTATTCGGCCTACAAGACTAGCACCCTCGGCACCGGGGTGCGGCTGGGCTTCCCGCTGACGCTCAATTCGCGGATGGGCCTGCGCTATACGCTGCGGTCCGACGACGTCGAGATCGACGACTCCTACTGCGATCCGAGCGCGCTGCTGGTGTCTCTGGCGCTCTGCGCCCAGCGCGGCTCCTACCTCACCTCGCTGGTCGGCTACAGCTGGCGCCTGGACCGCCGCAACGACCCGATCAACCCCACCCGCGGCTTCTACACCGAGTTCAGCCAGGACCTGGCGGGGCTGGGCGGCGACGTGAACTACCTGCGGACCGAGGGCAGCGCAGGCTGGTACCACGGGTTCAACAAGGACTTCATCCTCAGCGTCGTCGGATCGGGCGGCTATATCGAGGGCTGGAACGGCGACGTGATCCGCGTCAACGACCGGTTCTACAAGGGCGGCAACTCCTTCCGCGGCTTCGAGACGGCCGGCCTCGGCCCGCGCGACACCAACTTTGGACGCTCCGACGCCCTGGGCGGCAAGGCGTACGCCATCGGTTCGGTGGAACTGACCGTGCCGACCTTCCTGCCCGAGCAATACGGCATCAAGGCTTCGCTGTTCTCCGACTTCGGGGCGGTCGGCATTCTGGACGACCAGGACAAGCTCGCCGCCGACGGCACGATCGATCCGGGCATCCGCGACGACTTCTCGCTGCGGGCCTCGGCGGGCATCAGCATCCACTGGCGATCGCCGATGGGGCCGATCCGTTTCGATTTCAGCCAAGTTTTGGCCAAAGAGGACTACGACAAGACCGAATCCTTCAAGTTCTCCACTTCAACCAGGTTCTAGAATCTCATGTCCAACAAACCGCTCGTCGCGGCGACGCTTGTCGCGGCCCTCTCGTTCTCCGTGGGCTCGACGGCGATGGCCCAGCAGGCCGCCGCCCCCGCCGCGCCGCCGGTCACCCACGGGCCCGCCCTGCCGGGCGTCTGCGTGTTGTCCATTGAGGGCGCCATCGCCGGCTCGAGCGTGGGCAAGTACGTCAGCACCCGCATGGAGCAGATCATCACCCAGGTGAACTCCGAGCTGGGCGCCGAGAAGACCGCCATCGACAACGAGGCCAAGACTCTGGACGGTCAGCGCGCAAGCGTCGACCAGAACACCTACGAGCAGCGCGCCGCGGCCCTGCAGGTCCGCGCCAACGCCCTGCAGCGCAAGGCGGCCCTGCGCGACCGCGAGGTGCAGGCGACCCAGCAGAAGGCGCTGGCGCGGGTGGGCCAGGAGCTGGATCCGGTGATCCGGCAGGTCTACCAGCAGAAGCAGTGCAGCATGCTGATCTCGCGCGATGCGCTGGTGATCGCCAATCCGGCCATGGACATCACCCCGCAGGTGGTGACCGGGCTGAACGGCAAGATCGTGCAGTTCGCCTTCGATCGCGAGCGTCTGGACCAGGCCGCCGCGGCCCCGCAGACTAAGCCTGCGACGACTCGCTGATCCGGCGCGCGGGTCGCGCCCAGGGAACTGCATGCCCGATCCGCGCTTCTTCGAGAATCTTGGTCCTGTCAGCCTGGCCGAACTGGCCGAGCTGACGGGCGCCGAGCTGGCTGACCCACAGTCCGGCGGACGCCTCGTTCAAGGCGTGGCGATCCTCGCCAAGGCCACCGCCGACACGGTCACCTTCCTGTCCGACAAGCGCCTGGCGCCTCTGTTGGCCGAGACGTCGGCCGGGGCGTGCTTCGTCACCGCCAAGGCCGCCGACGCCGTGCCCGCGGGCTGCGCCGCCCTGGTGACGCCCTTGCCGCAGGCGGCCTACGCCATGGCCGCCCAGCGCCTGCACAGGCCGCGGCTGCTGGAGCCGGGTCCGGCGATCTCCCCGGAGGCCGTTCTGGAGGAGGGGGTGCGCCTCGCGCCCAACGTGGTGATTGGGGCGGGGGTGCGCATCGGCGCCGGCACCACCGTCGGGGCGGGAGTGGTGATCGGTCCGGGCGTGGCCATCGGCCGCGATTGCGCGATCTCGGCCAACGCCAGCATCGGCTTCGCCCTGATCGGCGACCGGGTGAAGATCCTGGCCAACGCCGCGATCGGCGAGGCCGGCTTCGGCGCGACGCCGGGCCCCAAGGGACTGATCGACATACCTCAGCTCGGCCGGGTGATCCTGCAGGATGGCGTGACGATCGGCGCCACAAGCTGCGTCGATCGCGGGGCCTGGGAGGACACGGTGGTCGGGGAGAACAGCAAGATCGACAACATCGTGCACATCGCCCACAACGTCCAAATGGGCCGCAACTGCGCCGCGGCGGCCTATACCGGAATCTCGGGCAGCGTCACCATCGGCGACGGCGTCCAGTTCGGCGGCCGCGCGGGCGTGGCCGACCACGTCAATATCGGATCAGGCGCGCGTGTGGGCGCCTCGGCCGGCGTTCTGCGGGACATTCCGCCTGGCGAAACCTGGAGCGGCTATCCCGCCCGGCCGCTGCGGGAATGGCTGCGCGAGACGGCCTGGGTGACCAAGATGGCCCGGCGCCGCAGGGAGGGTTCTGAGGAATGAGCCGCAAGGCCCCCGTCAACGAGGCGCCAGACGCCATCGAAATCCTGGAGATCCTGGCGCGGATCCCGCACCGCTACCCGTTCCTGCTGGTGGACCGGGCCGAGGAGTATCGGCCGAGCCAGTCGATTGTCGGCATCAAGTGCGTGACCTTCAACGAGCCGTTCTTCCAGGGCCATTTTCCGGGCTTTCCGGTGATGCCCGGCGTTCTGATCGTCGAGGCCCTGGCGCAGACCGGGGCGGTGCTGATGTCCAAGTCGCTGGACGTGGACGTGGCCGGCAAGACGATTCTGTTCATGTCGCTGGACAACTGCCGCTTCCGCCATCCAGTGCGGCCGGGGGACGTGGTGCGCATGCCGGTCGAGGTGGTGCGCGCCCGCGGCGACGTCTTCAAGTTCCGCGGCAAGGCCCTGGTCGGCGACAAGGTGGCCGCCGAGGCCGAGTTCGCCGCCATGGTGGTGGAGACCCAGTGAGCGCGACCATCCATCCGACGGCCATCGTCGAACCGGGCGCGGAACTGGCGGACGGCGTCAGCATCGGCCCCTACTGCCTGGTCGGCGAGAAGGCCCGCATCGGCGCCGGTACGCGCCTGATGTCCCACGTCGTGATCGACGGGCGCTGCGAGATCGGGGAGGGCAACCTCGTCTATCCGTTCGCCGTTCTCGGCGGGCCGCCGCAGCACACCGCCTACCTCGGCGAGGACACGCGCCTCGTCATCGGCGACAACAACGTCATCCGCGAACACGCCACGATGAACACCGGCACGGTGGCCGGCGGCGGGGTGACGCGCGTGGGCTCCGACGGCTTCTACATGATCGAGTCCCATGTGGGGCACGACTGCGTCGTCGGCGACAACGTGATCCTGACCAAGCAGGCGACCCTGGGCGGCCATTGCCAGATCGGCGACTTCGTCATCGTCGGCGGACTGGCGGCCGTGCACCAGTTCACGCGGGTGGGCCGGCACGCCATGATCGGGGGGCTCGCCGCCGTGGTGAAGGACGTCATTCCCTACGGCTCGGTGTGGGGCAACCACGCCCACCTCGAGGGGCTGAACCTGGTCGGCCTCAAACGCCGCAATTTTTCGCGCGAGACCATCAATACGATGCGCGCGGCCTATCGCCTGCTGTTCGCCGACGAGGGCACCTTCCAGGAGCGGATCGACGACACGGTCGAGACCTATTCGGACTGCGCCGAAGTGATGGAGATCATCGATTTCATCCGCGCCGACGGCAGCCGCCCCCTGTGCCTGCCGCAGCGCGAAGTCTGACGCGGCCATGCGCAAGCTTGGACTGATCGCCGGCGGCGGGTCGCTTCCCGTGGAGATCGCCACGGCCTGCGAGAACTCTGGGCGGCCCTATTTCGTGATCCGCCTGAAGGGAATCGCGGGCGCCGAGTTGGACCCGTTTCCCGGCGCCGAGGTCGGGCTGGCGGAGCTTGGCAAATGCTTCCGCACGCTCAAGCGCGCCGGCTGCCAGGCCGTCTGCCTCGCGGGCAACGTGGCGCGGCCGGACTTCTCGGCGCTGAAGCCGGACCTGCGGGGCTTGGCGCTGCTGCCCGCGGTGATCGCCGCAGCCCGCAAGGGCGACGACGCCCTGTTGCGCATGCTGGTCGGCGAGTTCGAGAAGGAGGGCTTCACGGTCGAGGGCGCCCATGAGGCGATCGGCGATCTGGCCCTCGCAGCCGGCGCCCTGGGCCGCCATGCGCCCGGGCCGGATCATCAGACCGACATCGAGCGGGCCCTGCACGTCGCCCGCGAGATCGGCCGGCTCGACATCGGCCAGGGGGCGGTGGTCTGCGACGGACTGGTGCTGGCGGTGGAGGCCCAGGAGGGGACCGACGCCATGCTTCGGCGGGTGTGCGACCTGCCGGGCGCGATCCGTGGCGCTCCCGGCGCCCCGCGCGGGGTGCTGGCCAAGGCGCCCAAGCCCATCCAGGAGACGAGGGTGGATCTGCCGACCATCGGGCTGAACACCGTCCAGCAGGCGGCCAAGGCCGGCCTTGCAGGCATCGCTGGCGTGGCGGGCGGCATGCTGGTGCTGGATCGTGAGGCCGTGATCGAGCTGGCCGACGAACTCGGTCTGTTCGTCGTCGGCGTCGAGCCTCCGAGCCCATGACGAAGCCGCTCTGCGTCATGCTGGTGGCGGCCGAGGCCTCCGGCGACGACCGGGGCGCGGGTCTGGCTCGGGCGCTGAAGGCGCGGCTCGGGCCGGGCGCCGTCCGCTTCGTGGGCGTGGGCGGCGAACAGATGGCGCGGGAAGGGGTCGAAAGCCCCTTCGACATTTCCGAGCTCTCGATCCTTGGTCTGCTCGAAGGGCTGATGGCCTATCGCAAGGTGGTGCGCCGCGTGGCCGACACCGCAGCCCTGGCGGCGCGCGAACGGCCGGACGTGGCGGTGCTGATCGATTCCTGGGGCTTCACCCTGCGGGTGGCGCAGGCGCTGCGCCGGCAGGACCCGACGCTGCCGCTGATCAAGTACGTGGGGCCCCAGGTCTGGGCGTCTCGGCCGGGACGGGCGAAGACCCTGGCCCGCGCGGTTGACCACCTGCTCGCCATCCACGTGTTCGAT
Source organism: Phenylobacterium sp. (assembly GCF_046291545.1). GTDB lineage: Bacteria > Pseudomonadota > Alphaproteobacteria > Caulobacterales > Caulobacteraceae > Phenylobacterium. The sequence continues at coordinate 176,657 of NZ_JBKBSM010000004.1, read as the reverse complement.
GCGCCCTTCTTCGAGAAGGAGGGGCTGAAGGTCACCTTCGTCGGCAACGCCGCGCTCGCGCTGGACTTCGACGGCGCCGACCCCCAGCGCCTGCGCAGGCGGCTGGGCCTCGCCGAGGACGCGCAGATCCTTCTGGTGCTGCCGGGAAGCCGGCCGGGCGAGATCAAGAACGTGCTGCCGGCGTTCGAGGCCGCGGTGAGCCGGCTGAAGGCCGAGCGGCCGGATCTGGAGATTCTGGTGCCTGCCGCGCCCACAGTGCTCGACGCCGTGCGCTCGGCGGTCGCCGGCTGGCCCTATCGCGCCCACGTGCTGGAGGGCGAGGAAGCCAAGTTGGACGCCATGAAGGCCGCCACCGTCGCCCTGGCCTGTTCGGGCACGGTGACCACCGAGCTGGCGATCGCCGGATGCCCGATGGTGGTCGGCTATCGGCTGGGGCGGCTTACCTACGCCATCATGCAGCGGCTGATCCGCACCCCCTACATCACCCTGTTCAACATCGCGGCCCAGGATTTCGTCGCCCCAGAGTTCGTGCAGGATCGCTGCAACGGGGAGGCTCTCGCCGCGGCCCTCGCCGCGCGGCTCGACGACGCCGAATTGCGCGCCCGCCAGGTCGCCGCCCAGGACGCCGCGTTGGTCAAGATGGGGCGGGGCGGTCCTGATCCCTCGGAAGCTGCGGCCGCGGCCGTGCTGAAGGTGCTCGCCGAACGGGGCCCCGGCGCATAGGCGACCACCGCCCCCCCGCGGCCAGGCGCGGCTAGATCGGCCGCTCCGGCACGTGCGGGGGCTGGAACGACCGGGACTCTGACGAGCCGAAAGCCGCCGGCGAGCCCTGCTGGAACGCTGGCAGGACGAACTGCGCCATCTCCGGTGAAGCGGCCGCGACTGCGATCTCGAAATGCTCCGGCGTGGCTTCCGGCAGCCCGAGATCCTTGAGCACTCCGGCGAGGCGGTCGGCGGCGTAGGCGTCCAGGTGCCGCTGCGACTCCCAGATGTCGAAGGACTCCAGGCCGCCCGCCTCGTCGAAGGCCACGACGTGCAGCAACGCGCCTTCCGGCGGATGGTGATCCCAGTCGAGGGCCTGGCGGATCGACTCGTAGACGTCGCGGGTGATGTGCGGCGCGGCGTACTTGACCATGATGGGCATGGCCGCCTCCTGTGAGCTTCGCAACCGGGCCGACGCCCGGCGTTTCACCCTACGCCCGATCCCCGTCGGCGCAATTTCAAAGAACGTGGTTCGTTTTGGGCGGCCGACTTGAAAAACCCCGCCCGGCGTGACCGGGCGGGGTCGGCAATTGCGGCGGGACCGGATTGGGGCCTAGCGCTTGTCCACCGGCACGTAGTCGCGCTGGGCCGCGCCCGTATAGATCTGGCGCGGACGGCCGATCTTCTGGGACGGGTCCTCGATCATCTCCTTCCACTGGGAGATCCAGCCCACGGTGCGGGCCAGGGCGAACAGCACCGTGAACATCTCCGGCGGGAAGCCGAGGGCGCGCAGGGTGATGCCCGAGTAGAAGTCGACGTTCGGATACAGCTTGCGCTCGATGAAATAGGGGTCGTTAAGCGCGATCTTCTCGAGCTCCATCGCCACCTTCAGCAGCGGGTCGTCCGAGTGGCCGACCTCGGCCAGCACTTCGTGGCAGGTCTGCTGCATCACCTTCGCGCGCGGGTCGTAGTTCTTGTAGACCCGGTGGCCGAAGCCCATGAGGCGATAGCGGCGGTCCTTCACGCCCTGGACGTATTCAGGGATGCGGTCGACCGTGCCGATCTCGGCCAGCATGTTGAGCGCCTCCTCGTTGGCCCCGCCGTGGCTGGGGCCCCAGAGGCAGGCGATGCCGGCGGCGATGCAGGCGAACGGATTGGCGCCCGACGAGCCGGCGAGGCGGACCGTCGAGGTGGAGGCGTTCTGCTCGTGGTCGGCATGGAGGATGAAGATCCGGTCCATCGCCTTGGTCAGCACCGGGTTGGGCTTCCAGTCCTCGGCCGGGACCGAGAAGCACATGCGCAGGAAGTTCTCCGAGTAGGAGAGGTCGTTGCGCGGATAAACGAAGGGCTGGCCGCGGAAGTACTTGAACGCCCGGGCCGCGATCGTCGGCATCTTGGCGATCAGGCGATGCGACGAGATCATCCGCTGCTTCGGATCGTCGATGTTCGTGCTGTCGTGGTAGAAGGCGCTGAGGGCGCCCACGGCGCCGACCATGATCGCCATGGGGTGCGCGTCGCGCCGGAAGCCCATGAAGAAGCGGTCGAACTGCTCGTGCAGCATCGTGTGATAGGTGATGGTGTTCTCGAAGGTCGAGAGCTCCTGGGCGTTCGGCAGCTCGCCGTTCAGCAGCAGGTAGCAGACCTCAAGGAACGTGGAGTTCTCGGCCAGCTGGTCGATCGGATAACCGCGGTGCAGCAAAACGCCCGCATCGCCGTCGATGAAGGTGATCTTGCTCTCGCAGCTGGCGGTCGAGGTGAACCCCGGGTCGTAGGTGAAGACATCGGCTTCGGCGTAGAGCTTCCGCACGTCCACGACCTCGGGCCCCGCCGTGCCCTTCAAAACAGGCAGTTCGACGGTCTTGGAGCCGACGCTCATTTTCGCCGTATCGGCCATGCCATCCCCTTTCATCTATCGAAATTTCAAACGCCAGTTGGCGTTGGGTTATAGCGGTTTACGCAGCGTGTGAAAGCGCATCGTCGATGCGCGCGAGGCTTTCGTCGCGGCCGATCGCGACGAGGGCGCCGGCCAGGTCGGGCGCCGGAGAGCCGCCGGACAGGCAGGCGCGGAGCGCCGGACCGAACTTGCCCAGGCCCACGCCTTCGGCCTCGGCGAAGGCGCGCAGGGCGGCCTCCAGGGCGGGGACGGACCAGTCGCCTGCGGCGGAAAATCCATTTCGCAAGCGCGAAAGGCGCGCCCGGGTCTCCTCGTTCAGCATGCCCCTGGCCTTGTCGGAGAGCTCAAGCGGACGTTCCCGCAGGGCGAAGACCGTCAGGTCGGCGAGATCGAGGAGGGTCTTGGCGCCGTCGCGCACCAGCGGAATGGTGCGGGCCAGGATTTCGCGCTGCGCCTGCCCAATCCGCCGGTCCCGGCTTTCGTGGATCTTCGCCGCGAGGTCGACAAGGCGGTCGACGTCAGCCTGGCGCAGGTAGTGGTTATTGATGTGGTTGAGCTTGTCCCAGTCCAGCCGGGCGGGCGCGCCGACCACGTCCTTGATGTCGAACCAGGCCTGGGCCTGGGCGTCGTCGAAGATCTCGTCGTCGCCGTGGCCCCAGCCGAGCTTGGCTAGGTAGTTGCGCATCGCCTCTGGCAGGTAGCCCATGTCGTCGAACTCGCTGACCGCCTGGGCGCCGTGACGCTTTGAGAGCTTCTTGCCGTCCGGGCCGTGAATCATCGGCAGGTGGGCCCAGACCGGCGTGTCCCAACCCAGGCCCTGATAGATCAGCGTCTGGCGGGCGGCGTTGCTGAGGTGGTCGTCGCCGCGGATGACATGGGTGACGCCCATGTCGTGGTCGTCCACCACGACGGCGAGGTTGTAGGTCGGCGTGCCGTCCGAACGCAGCAGGATCAGGTCGTCGAGGTCCTTGTTGTGGAAGCGCACGGCGCCCTTCACCTGGTCGTCGATCAGGGTTTCGCCTTCCAGGGGGCTCTTCAGGCGGACAACGTAGGGCTGGCTCTCGTCGTAGTTGCCCTCGCGGTCACGCCAGGGCGAGCGGATCACGCGGCCTTCCGCGCGCGCGGCTTCGCGTTCGACCTCCAGCTCCTCTGGAGTCATGTAGCAGCGGTAGGCGCCGCCGCGTGCCAGCAGTTCCAGGGCCGCCTCGCGATGGCGCACCGAGCGCTCGGCCTGGAACACCGGTTCGGCGTCGGGCTCGAGCCCCAGCCACTTCAGGCCGTCGAAGATGACCTGGACGGCCTCGGCGGTGGAGCGCTCGCGATCGGTGTCCTCGATGCGCAGAAGGAACTTTCCACCCGTATGGCGAGCATATAGCCAGTTGAACAGCGCCGTGCGGGCCGTGCCGATGTGCATCATGCCGGTGGGCGAGGGGGCGATACGGGTGACGACGGGGCGGTCGGACATCGAACTCGAGCTGGTTGAGAGGAGCGCCGTCCAACTGTACGGCGCGGCGCCTCTTAGCATGCCCGTTCCCGACGCTCCTAGCCCGCCGCGCCCCGCCGGCTGGCTGGCGCGCCAGGCGGCGCTGCAGGCGGATCGCTGGACCTTGTGGACGCCGGTGGCGCTGGGCGCGGGAGCGGCGATCTATTTCGTCCTGCCGCGTGAGCCGCTGGCGGCGCTGGCCTGGGCGTCGCTGGCCCTCGCCCTCGGGCTTGTCCTTGCGGTGCGAAGATGGTCGCAGGCGCGCGCCGTGACGGCCCTTGGGGTGCTGGCGGCGTTCGCCCTGGCCGGGTTCGCCGCCGGCAAGCTGCGGACCGAGCGGGTCCGCGCGCCGATCGTTCCAGCCGAACTGGGCGTGACCGCCGTCGAGGGGTGGGTGGTGGATGTCGCCAGCCCCGGCCGAAGCGGTGCGCGCATCGTGCTGGCGCCCGTCCGGGTCGCCGGGCTGGCCCCGACGGCGACTCCGATCCGGGTGCGGGTGACGCTTCGCGACGGGGTCGCGCCGCCGGCGCCCGGCCGTGCGGTGAGGCTGACCGCACTACTCAATCCGCCGCCGCCGCCGGCCGCCCCGGGGGCCTACGACTTCGCCCGCGACGCCTTCTTCGAGGGGATCGGCGGCGTGGGACTGGCGCTGAGCCCGCCCGCCCCGACGCACCTGCCGCGGCCGCCGGGCGGGTTGCGCCTGGTCATGGACGTGAACGCCATGCGATGGGCCCTGGCGCAGCGTATCGTCGCGACGCTCGGCCCTGAGCAGGGCGGCCTGGCGGCGGCGATGGTGACCGGGCACGACGCCTATGTGCCGCGCCAGCAGGTGGAGGACATGCGCGCCGCCGGGCTGGCGCACATCATCTCGATTTCGGGCCTGCACATGGCCATCGTCGGCGGCTTCGTGTTCGCGGCCGTGCGGCTGGGGATCGCGGCGTGGCCTTGGGCGGGGCTGCGGGCCCCAGGCAAGAAGCTGGCGGCCGCGGCGGGGCTGGCGGCGGTCGCGGGCTACCTCCTCGTCTCCGGCGCGCCGCCCCCTGCGGAACGGGCTGCGATCACAGCGGGGGTGGCGTTCGGCGCCATGCTTGCCGATCGGCGGGCGATCAGCCTGCACGCCCTGGCCGTGGCGGCCCTGGTGATCCTTGTGCTGCAGCCCGAGGCGGTGACCGAACCCGGCTTTCAGATGTCGTTCTCCGCAACCGCGGCGTTGGTGGCGCTGGCCGAGGCCTGGCTGCGGCCGGTGCGGGAGATCAACACCCCCTGGCCGATCCGGCTGATCCAGGGGGCCGGCGGCTGGGTCGCCGCGAGCCTGGCGGCGAGCTTCGTCGCCGGACTGGCGACCGGCCCCTTCGCCATTCAGCACTTCAACCGGGTCGCGAGCTTCGGGCTGCTGGCGAACCTGGCGGTGGCGCCCATCTCGTCCTTCGTCATGATGCCGGCGCTGGCGCTCGGCGCGGCGCTGACGCCGCTTGGGCTGGGCGAGGGGCCGTTGACCGTGGCCGGCTGGGCGATCGGCGCCATGACCTGGATCGCCGCCAAGGCGGCCGCCGCGCCCCACGCCATGCTGCTCGTGCCGAGCGCGCCCAACTGGACCCTGGCGGCGGCCTTTCTCGGCATTCTCTGGCTGTGCCTGTGGCGCGGCCGATTGCGCTGGGCCGGCTTGCCGCTCGCCCTGGCGGTGAGCCTGACACCCCGCGGACCGGCGCCCGACGCCTGGGCCGCGGCCGACGGGGCGGCCATGGCGGTCCGGCACGGCCGCGAGGCGGTGCTGGTTCGGCCGGATGTGAAGCGCTTTGCGGCGGAAGTGTGGGCCCAGCGGCGGGGCCTGGACGTCGCGCCGGAGGCGGAAGGGGCGGCGGCCCGCCAAGGTCGCCTGTCCTGCGGACGCTGGGAGTGCCGCCCGATAAAGGGCGCGGGCCTGGCGCCGGTGGCGACGAGTTGGAGCCTGCGTGATCCTACGGACGAACAGATGGCGCAGCTTTGCGCCGGCGCCGAAGTGGTCCTGGTGCGGGCCCGGGCTCCCCGCGGCGCCTGTCCGGGCGCCATCGTTCTCGACGAACGGTCATTCCGCCGCGGCGGGGCTGTGGAGCTCTACCGCCGTCCGGACGGCGCCTGGCGCGCGTTGTGGGCCCAGGACCTGCGGGGCCAACGGCCGTGGACGCTGGCCCAGGCGCCTTAGTGATAGCGGCGGATCAGGCCCACCAGCCGGCCCTGCACGGACACCTGGTCCGGACCGAAGATGCGGGTCTCGTAAGCGGGGTTGGCCGCCTCCAGCGCGATCGAGGCCCCCTTGCGCCGCAGCCGCTTGAGGGTGGCTTCCTCGCCCATGACCAGGGCGACGACGATGTCGCCGGAGTTGGCCGAATCGGTGCGACGGATGACGACGTAGTCGCCGTCCAGAATGCCGGCGTTGATCATCGAGTCGCCCTGAACCTCCAGCACGAAGTGCTCGCCCGCGCCAAGGATGCTCTCCGGCACGGTGAGCCGATCGCGCTCCTGCTGGATAGCTTCGATGGGGGTTCCGGCGGCGATGCGGCCAAGCACCGGGATCTCGCGGGTGTCGTTGGCCGCGCCCACCGTGGGCGGCGCCTCACCCGGCTCGACGAGCTGCGGCTTGAAGGGCGCGCGTCCCTTGGGCGGCGCGGCGGTCGTGGCCTGCTGCGGCAGCTTGACGACCTCGAGCGCCCGGGCGCGATGGGGCAGGCGGCGCAAAAAGCCGCGCTCCTCGAGCGCCGTGATCAGCCGGTGGATGCCGGACTTGGAGGCGAGGTCCAACGCCTCCTTCATCTCGTCGAACGACGGCGAGACGCCGGTTTCCTTGATCCGCTCGTGAATGAACATGAGCAGTTCGTGTTGCTTGCGGGTGAGCATGGCTGTCGAGCCCTCGAAGAACAAAGCGCAAACGCTGACGATGTTCTCTAGGTGTTCTAGCTTAATGTCAAGTTACCGCGACCGCGTTGATTTTGCGCATCAAATGTGACGCCGGAGGGGCCCGCAACCGCCCTGGAGGGGCGACTCGGAGACGGCTCAGGCGCCGGTGAGGGCCCGGGCGGCGGCGGTCACGTCGGCCTGGCGCATCAGGCTCTCGCCGACGAGCATGGCCTTGGCGCCGCACTTCTCGAGGCGCACGACGTCGTCGTGGGTGAAAATGCCGCTCTCGGTGACGAGCAAGGCGTCGGCGGGGGCTGCGGCGGCCAGGCGCTCGGTGATCGACAGGTCCACCTCGAAGGTGCGCAGGTCGCGGTTGTTGACGCCCACAAGGTCGGCGCCGAGGCGGCCGGCGCGGTCCATCTCCGCGGCGTCGTGGACCTCGACCAGGGCGTCCATGCCGAGGCGGGCGGCCTCGGCCATCAGTTCGGCGGCCAGGCCGTCGTCGACCATGGCCAGGATCACGAGGATGGCGTCGGCGCCGAGGGCCCGCGATTCGGCCACCTGCCAGGGGTCGACCAAGAACTCCTTGCGAATCGCCGGCAAGGCGGTGGCCGCCCGTGCGGCGGTCAGAAAGGCGTCCGCGCCCTGGAAGCTCGGGGTGTCGGTCAGGACCGACAGGCACGATGCGCCGCCGGCCTCATAGGCGCGGGCGAGGGCGGGCGGGTCGAAATCGGCCCGGATCAGGCCCTTCGACGGCGAGGCCTTCTTGATCTCCGCGATCAGGGCGAGGCGGCCGGGGCCGTGGTCGCGTTCAAGGGCGGCGCGGAAGCCGCGCACCGGCGAGGCGGCGCGGGCGGCGGCCTCCAGCGCGGCCGTCGTCCGCTTGGCCTTGCGCTCGGCGACTTCCTCGCGCTTGTAGGCCGCGATGCGCTGGAGGATGTCGCTCATCCGTTGGTCGCCTCGGCCAGTCGGTGCAATGCGGTCCGGGCCAGGCCCTCGTCGATGACGCGCGCGCCAAGGGCCACCCCCTCGCGCAGGGTCTCGACCTTGTCGCCGACCAGGAAGGCGGCGGCGGCGTTCAGGAGCACGATGTCGCGATAGGGGCCGGGGCGGCCGTCCAGCAACTCGCGCAGGGCCGCCGCGTTGACGGCAGGATCGCCGCCCTTCAGGTCGGCGAGATCGGCCCGCGGCAGGTCCACGGCCTCGGGCGTGATGCGGAACAGGCGCACCTGGCCCTCGCGCCATTCGGCGACCTGGGTCTCGCCCGTGGTGCTCATCTCATCCATGCCGGCGCCGTGGACGACCCACGCGCGTTCCGAACCAAGGGCGCCGAGCACGTGCGCCAGCGGCTCCACCCAGCGCTCGGAAAAGACCCCGAGGAGCTGGCGTTTGGCGCGGGCGGGATTGGACAGCGGGCCCAGGAGATTGAACACCGTGCGGAAGCCGAGCTCGGCGCGGATCGGCGAAACATGGCGCATGGCGCCGTGATGGGCCTGGGCGAAGAGGAAGCAGATGCCGGCCTCGTCGAGCGCCCTGCGCTGCTGGTCGGGCGTGGCGTCGATATTGACGCCCAGGGCGGTGAGGACGTCGGCCGTGCCGGACTTGGAAGAGAGGGCGCGGTTGCCGTGCTTTGCCACCTTGAGCCCGCCGCCGGCGGCCACGAACCCGACCGCGGTTGAGATGTTGTAGGTGTGCAGGCCGTCGCCGCCGGTGCCGCAGACGTCGATCACCTCGTGCGGATGATCCAGGAGGATGGCGGCGCCGAGCATGGCCTTGGCGCAGGCGGTGATCTCTCCCACCGTCTCGCCGCGCATGCGCATGGCGGTGACCGCGGCGGCCACCTGCGCCGGGGTCGGCTCGCCCCGCAGGCAGGCGGCGAAGAAGGCCTCCGCGTCCGCGTCGGACAGGGTGGCGCCGTCGGCGAGGCGGCCGAGCAGGGGTTTGAAGGCTTCGGACATCGCCTTAGGCGTCGGTCAGGCGACGAACGCCGGCGAATTCGAGGAAGTTGGCCAGCAGTTGGTGGCCGCCTTCGGTGGCGATGGATTCCGGGTGGAACTGTACGCCGAACACGGGGCGGGTCTTGTGCTGAAAGCCCATGATCTCGCCGTCGTCGGTCCAGGCGGTGACCTCCAGGACCTCCGGCAGGCCTTCGCGCGCCACCGACAGGCTGTGGTAGCGGGTGGCGGTGAAAGGATTGGGCAGGCCCTTGAAGACGCCCTTGCCGGTGTGGTGGATCGGGCTCGTCTTGCCGTGCATCAGATTGCGGGCGCGGATCACCTCGCCGCCGTAAGCCTGGCCGATCGCCTGGTGTCCGAGGCACACGCCCAGGATCGGCAGGTCGTCGGGGGCCGCGCGCAGCAGCGGCAGGCAGATGCCCGCCTCATTGGGCGTGCAAGGGCCGGGGGACAGCAACACGCCTTCGGGCTTCAGGCCGAGCGCGTCCTGAACGCTGATCGCATCGTTGCGATAGACGTCGGTCTCCGCCCCAAGCTCGTTCAGGTAGTGGACGAGGTTGTAGGTGAAGCTGTCGTAGTTATCGATCACCAGGATCATGGCGGTTCTCTAAAGCGAGGCCAGCCAAAGGGGAAGCCCCGGCCTGGCGCATTGCATGCGCGCGGCGATGGAGCGATCCTGCACGCATGCCTGTCCCCGACTCGGCTCTCGATCGCCAGGAACTCGCCCGCGCCCGCGCGCTCCTGCGGCGGCCGCAGGCGAAGGCGACCGCCTGGCCTGCGCTGGGAGCGGCCGCCCTCATGGCGATCAGCGCATTGATGCTGGCCACGGCGATGATCATCGCGCCTCCGACGACCCTGTCGCATGCCGTGAAATCCGAGAGCCGATAGGCCTCAGACGAAGCGCCAGGCCTCCTCGGTCGCCTGCCGGATGGCGCGCGCCTTGTGCAGGGTCTCGTCGTACTCGGCGTCCGGGTCGCTGTCGGCCACCACGCCGCCGCCGGCCTGGACGTAGATCATGCCGTCCTTGATAGCCGCGGTGCGCAGGACGATGCAGGTGTCGACCGATCCGTCGGCGCCGAAGTAGCCGACGGCGCCGGCGTAGGTGATGCCGCGCTTTTCGATCTCCAGCTCGTCGATGATCTCCATGGCCCGGACCTTGGGCGCGCCCGAGAGCGTGCCGGCGGGCAGGGCGGCCATCAGCACGTCGACCGGATCCAGGCCTTCCGGCGCGTCGCCCTCGACATTGGAGACCAGGTGCATCACGTGACTGTATCGCTCGATGAAGAAGCTGTCGGTGACGCGCACGCGCGGCCCCCTGGGCCTGTCGCGCGGTTCGTTCGCGCCGGCGTGCTTGAGCATGGCCACGCGGCCGACGTCGTTGCGGCCGAGGTCAAGGAGCATGAGGTGCTCGGCGTGCTCCTTCGGATCGGCCTTGAGCTCGGCCTCCAGCGCCAGGTCTTCCTCGGGCGTTGCGCCGCGGGGCCGCGTGCCGGCGATGGGGCGGATGGTGATCTTGCCGTCACGCAACCGGACGAGGATCTCCGGGCTGGAGCCGGCCAGCTGGAAATCGCCGAAGTTGAGGAAGAAGAGGAACGGCGAGGGATTCATGCGCCGCAGCGAGCGGTAGAGCGCGAAGGGGTCGTGGGCGAAGGGCGCACGGAAGCGGTGGCTGGGCACCACCTGAAAGATGTCGCCGGCGCGGATGTAGCCCTTGGCCTTCTCGACGATCTCCCGATAGGCCTCGCGGCTCACCGGCGTGGTGAAGCGGTCCGGCTCGGGCTCGCCGGCGCCGGTGAGCGGGGGCGTGGGCTTGCGCAGGTCCGCTCGCACGGCGGCGAGGCGGGCGGCCGCAGCGTCGTAGGCTTCCTTGGGCGAGGCGGCGGATGGACGCACCGTCGTGGCCAGCAGGATCTCCTGGGCGATGGAATCGAACACGGCCACGATCGATGGGCGGGTCATCAGCCCGTCGGGCAGTCCCAGCGGATCGGGATTGACGTGGGGCAGACGCTCGACGAGCCGGATCATGTCGTAGCCGATGGCGCCGAACACGCCTGCCGCCATGGGCGGCAGGCCCTTGGGCATGTCGATGCGGGAGGCCGCGACGAGGTCGCGCAGCGAGTCCAGCGCCCCGCCCGCCTGGGGGGTGAACCGTCCCGCGGCGATGGCGTCGCCCTCGGCGATCTCGGCCTGGTCGCCGCGACAGCGCCAGACGAGGTCGGGGTTGAGGGTGATGACCGAATAGCGCCCCCTCCAGGCGCCGCCTTCCACCGACTCGAACAGGAAGGCGTAGGGACGGCCGTGCCCCAGCTTCAGATAGGCCGAGACGGGGGTTTCCAGGTCGTCGATCAGGCGCGTCCAGATCACCTGGGGCGCGCCCGAGCGGTAACGGGCCTCGAACGCGGTGAAGGCGGGCTCCAGGTTCACTTCGCCTTCTCCGCAGGGGCCTTCGCCTCGGGCGTTGTCTTGGCCGAGGCGGCGTCGGATTCGGGCTCGAGGCCGAGGGCGACGCGGGCGCGGTCCTCGTCCACCCGGATCTTCATCAGGGTGCGGGCGCCGCGCTGGGTGGCCTCGCCGAGTTCACGGAAGAGGCTGGTCGTGACCTGCGGACGGCTCTCCTCCGTCAGGCGGGCCAGGTTCGGGCCACTCGGCTGGCGGATCGCCTCCAGCTTGCCGACGACGAACTCGAACTGCACGCCCTGGGCGGTGAAGACCTCGCCCGGCTTGGCGGCGAAAGCCTTGTTCAGGGCGTCCGGGGACAGCGACTGGTTGGACTGGGCGGATGCGCGATCGACCCCGACCGTGCGCACCACCCGCGAACCGATCGAGGCGGCGACCTTCTCGGGGCTTTCGCCCTTGCGCAGGCGCTCGGCCAGCTCGCCGGCGCGGGTCTCCATCCGCTTGACCATTTCGCGCAGCATCCAGGCGCGGGTGAGCTGGGGCTTCACCTCGGCGAGCGGCGGCAGGGCGGCGGGGATGACCCGCTCGACCCGGACCGCGTAGTAGGTGCCGTCGCCGCCTTCCTCGATGTCGCTTTCACCGCCCTGGGCCAGGCCGAACGCGGTCTGCAAGATCTTGGCGGTCACGCCGTTCACCGGTTCGCCCTGGGGACCACGCCCTTCGGCGGTGACGGGCCCCACGGTCACGGCCGGGACGCCGGCCTTCTGGGCCGCTTCGGTAAGGCTGGCGCCTTCGGCGTGCGCGTCCTCGTAGGCCTGGCTGAGGGCGTAGACCTTCTCGGCGGCCGCGTCCTTGCGCAGCTCTGCCTCGATTTGCGGGCGAACCTCCTCGAGCGTGACCTCATGGCCGGGAGTGACCTTTTCGACCTTGACCACGGCCAAGCCAAGATCGCCCTGGATGGGTCCGCTCACCTGGCCTTCCGGCAGGGCGAAGGCGGCGGCGGCCACCTTGTGGTCGACAATGGCCGTCTGCGGCTTGTCCTCGTAGATCACCGGATCGACCCCGAGGGACTTGGCGACGGCCTGCGGCGCCTCGCCCTTGGCGAGCCGGGCGGCGACCGCGCCGGCCGCGGCGGCGTCCTTCACGGGGATCTGGACCAGCGAGCGGGTCTCCGGCGTCGATAGCGTGTCCTTTCGGAACTCGAAACGCTTCTTCACGTCCTCTTCGCTGACCGGCAGGTTGGCGCTGACCTGGTCGGGGCTGAAGCGGACGACGGTCAGGATGCGCTGCTCGGGCCGAGTCAGGCGCGCGGCGTTCTCCTTCATGAAGGCCTGCAGCTGGGCGTCGGTGGGCGCCGCCGGCTCGCCGACCATCTGTGGCGTGATCGAGAAGCTGGTGATGTCGCGGGCCTCGAGGCCGTAGATGGCGCCGAGGGCGGTGTAGGCGCGCGGAGCGGTGAAGCCGTTGGCCAGGGCGGTGGCGAACTGGTTCTGGGCGATGTCGTCGCGCACACGCTGCTCGAAGCTCGCTTCGGTCATGCCGTTCTCGGCCAGGCGCTGGCGGTAGAGGTCCTTGTCGAACTGTCCACTGACGGAGTTGAAGAAGGCCGGGATGCGCCGCAGCTGCTCGGCCACGAGCTTGTCGGACGGCTGGACCCCCGCCGACTGCAGGGCCGCGGCGAAAGCTTCCTGGGTGGCCAGCTCGTTCAGCAGGCGATCGTCGAGGCCGGCTTCGGCCGCCTCCTGGGTGGTGATCGGCTGGCCGTACTGCTGCTCGGCCTGTTGGCGGAAGTTGTCGAACGCCTGGCGGTACTCCGCCGCGCCGACCGTGCGCGGCCCGGCCTTGATCACCCAATCGCTGAGTCCTCCCCGGAACACGTCGCTCAGGCCGAGGACGGCGAAGCTGACGATCAGGAGGCCGATCAGGATCAGGGCGACCCAGGATTTCGCGAATGCGCGGATGGCGGAGAGCATGGGACCCTTTCCGGGGTGCGAACGTCTGGCGGGTATAGTGGAGGCCCCTTCGCCCCTGCAAGCACGTGACAGACGCCGTCGGGCGCCTTAACCGGCCCGGGAACCGTACGAAAGTGAGGCTTGATGACCGCTCCCATCCCCCTGATCGCCGGAAACTGGAAGATGAACGGCCTGGCCGCCGCGCTGAGCGAAGCCAAGGTGGTGGCCGCGGGCGCCGGCGAGAGCCGGGCGCGCGTGGCGCTTTGCCCGCCGGCGACCCTGATCGAGCGCATGAGCGCGGCCCTGGCGGGAAGCCCGGTGCTGGTCGGCGGCCAGGACTGCCATGCCGAGGCTTCGGGGGCCTTCACCGGGGACATCTCCGCCGAAATGCTTGCCGACGCGGGCGCCCGGCTGGTGATCGTGGGCCACTCCGAACGGCGCGCCGGCCATGGCGAGGACGATGCGGCGGTGGCGGCCAAGGCGCGGGCGGCCCTGCGAGGCGGCCTGGAGCCGATCGTCTGTGTGGGGGAAACCCTGGAGGAGCGCAAGGCGGGCAAGGCGCTGACTGTCGTCACCGGTCAGGTGAAGGGCTCGCTGCCGCCGGAGATGGCCGGCTCCGCCTTTGCGGTGGCCTACGAGCCGGTCTGGGCGATCGGTTCGGGCCTGACGCCGAGCATCGCCGAGATCGAGGAGGTCCATCGCGCGATCCGGGAAACCCTGGTGGCGATGTTCGGCGACCACGGCGCCGCCCAGCCGATCCTCTACGGCGGATCGGTGAAGCCTGCGAACGCGGCAGAGATTCTCGCCGCCGCAGAGGTGGGAGGCGCGCTCGTGGGCGGCGCATCGCTGAAGGCCGCCGACTTCCTGGGCATCGTCGGCGCGGTCTAGGCCGATCGGGCGCGGGGCGCGGCGAAACGCTCGATCCGCGCCTGGGCCGCGTGAACCGGGTGGCCCTCGGCCGCCTGGACCTCGGTCTTGAAGCGGCCGACGAGGGTGGCCAACTGCACCGCCTCGGTGTTCAGGGCGTGGGTCGCGGCCGTCGATTGCTGGACGACGGCGGCGTTCTGCTGGACGACCCGATCCATCTGGGTGACGGCGGTGCTGACCTGATCGACGCCGACCGCCTGTTCCTGGGCCGAGCGGCTGATCTCGGAGACGAGGTCATGAATCTCCGCAACCTGCCCGACGATCCGCTGCAGCGCCTCGCCGGTCTTGCCCACCAGCTCCACGCCGGCCTCCACCTGCTCTGAAGAGGCGCTGATGAGGTCCTTGATCTCCTTGGCGGCCTCGGCCGAGCGCTGGGCCAGGGCGCGGACTTCCGAGGCGACGACGGCGAAGCCGCGGCCGGACTCGCCTGCGCGCGCGGCCTCGACCCCGGCGTTCAGGGCCAGAAGGTTGGTCTGGAAGGCGATCTCGTCGATCACGCCGATGATCCGGCCGATCTGGTGCGAGGAGTGCTCGATCTGGCCCATGGCTTCCACCGCCTGGGCGACCACGTGTCCGGACTCCTCGGCGTCGCGGCGGGCGGACTGCACGGCGCCGGCCGCCTGCTGGGCGCCGGCGGCGGTGCGTTTGACCGTGGCGGCGATCTCTTCCAGGGCTGCGGCCGTCTCCTCCAGGCTGGCGGCCTGCTGCTCGCTGCGGCGGGCGATCTCGTCGGAGGCCTGGGCGATCTCGCCGGCCCCGGAGCGGATGCCCCCCGTCGCCGAGACGACCGCGCCGATCGCCGACTCCAGTTGGGCTATGGCGCTGTTGAAGTCGCGCTTCAGGTCGGCGTACTCCGCGGCGACGTCGTCGCTGAAGCGCGTCGAAAGGTCGCCCTCCGCCAGACGCAGGAACCGGTGGGCGAGGGCGTCGACGACCCGCTTCTGCTCGCGGCCGGCGAGCTCGAACGCAGCCTCGGTCTCCTTGAGTCGGCGGTCGAGGTTCTCCTGAAAGCGCGCGGCTTCCGCCTCCAGCTTGGCGCGCTCCTGGCCGTTGTCCTTGAAGATGATGACGCTCCTGGCCATGGCGCCGACCTCGTCACGGCGATCGGCGTCGGCGACCTCCGCCGAATAGTCGCCGCCCGCCATTCGACGCATGGTCTCGGCCAGGCGGTGCAGCGGCACCACGACGAGACGCTCGAAGAACAGCGCGCCGACCAAGACGCCGGCCGCCATCAGGGCTCCGGCGATCAGGGCCGCGCCGAAGATCCGGCGGTAGAGCGCGTCGGCCGCCTTTGCATCGGTCTCCGCCCGGGTCTCCGTTTGAACTGCAAGGGTTCCAAGCCGCTCCTGAACCGCCGCCAGCCGCGCCGAGTCGCCTTCGGCGAACGCCTGCCAGTCGCTCTGCAGCGTCGCCGCCTCGGCATGGAGGGGGTCGCCCTTCAGGACGTCGGCCAGGTGCTCGAGCCGCGGCTTGATCCGGGCGTCGAGCGTGGCCGGCGCGTCGGTCTCGTGCCCGTCCAGGACCGCCTGGACCGCCTCGAGTTCGCGCAGCGCCGGCAGCCAGCGGGCGCTGGCCGCGAGCGATTGGTCGTGAATGCTCGTCAGGGCCATGAGACTGACGGCCACCACGGCTATGATCGCCAGGAAGCCGACGCTCCAGGATGCTCGCATCCGCGCCTTGATCGTCGACAGCATGATTCACCCCTGCAACTTGCGCTGGGAGCGTGCGGCGCCAGGCTTAATCAGCTGTGAATCGCGGCCTATAGCAGCAGGCCGAACAGGCGGCAGTCGCGGCGCTCGCCATCGCGCAGGACGTGGCCGCGCAGCAGGCCCTCGGGCTTGAAGCCGAGCCGCTCAAGCACCGCCTCGGACCTGCGGTTGCCCAGGTGCGTTCGCGCCGAGAGCTTGCGTACGCCGGCCGCCGCGGCGAGGGCGACTACGGCCTGCATGGCCTCCTGGGCGTAGCCGTAGCCCCAGGCCCCGCGACCGAGCATGAAGCCCACCTCGGCGCGCCGGTGCCAGCGGTCGATTTCGGACAGGTCGCAACAGCCGGCGAAGCCGCCGTCCTCCAGCAGCCGGATCGCCCAGTAGAGCGCGCGCCCGTCGGCCATCGCCGCAACCTGGCTGGCGACGATCCGGTCGACCAGTTCGGGATCGTCGACTTCGCCGACGTCCCAGTGGGCCATGACCTCGGCGTCGCTCATGATCGGAAACAGATCGGCCGCATCCGCCTGCGTCAGAGGCTCGAGCCGCAGGCGCGCGGTCTCAAGGACGGGCGGTGGGTCGGCGCCGAGAATCATGGACTTGCCTGAAGGCTTTGACGCCCTAGCTATGGCCTTCGGGGCGTCTCGGTGGTAGAGCGCCCGCTTCATTTCGGCGGGCTGTGTCCGCCCGAACCCACTGGACGGCCCCATGCTGCTCGGCATCCTGCTCACCTTCCACATCATTGTCTGCATCGCCCTGATCGGGGTGGTGCTGATCCAGCGCTCGGAAGGCGGGGCCCTGGGCATGGGGGGCGGACCCTCCGGGTTCATGACGGCGCGGGGCGCGGGCGACCTTCTGACCCGCACCACGTGGATCCTGGCCTCGGTCTTCTTCGCCCTGAGCCTGGCGCTCACGGCGCTCGCCGGCCGCGAGCGCGGTGCGGAGTCCGTGGTGGACCGGGTGAAGATCGACTCGCTCGACCCCAGCCAGCTCAACCGCCAGGCCGCTCCGGCGCCCGAGGGGCCGACGTCGCCGCAGACCGCCCCGGCGGACGGATCGGCCGCGCCCATCGAAGCGCCCACCCCGCAGCTGCGCAATCCGCTGCTGGGCGAGACCGAAGGCTCCGCGCCCGCCCCGACCAACCCCTGATCCGGCCGCATTGCGGCGTTACATGTCCGGACCGCTGGCGCGGTCCGAGGAGACCTGCGTTTTGCCCGTCCGCGTCCCCGCGCCGTCACGACCGTCCACAGCTCCCGGCGAATCGCCGCAGGGCGCAGGCGGCGAATCAGGGCTACTCTGAACGCCCATGGCCCGGTACATCTTCATCACCGGAGGCGTGGTCTCCTCCCTTGGAAAAGGTCTCGCGTCCGCCGCCCTCGGCGCGCTGCTGCAGGCGCGCGGCTACAAGGTCCGCCTGCGCAAGCTGGACCCTTATCTGAACGTCGATCCGGGGACGATGAGCCCCTATCAGCACGGCGAGGTCTTCGTCACTGACGACGGCGCAGAGACCGACCTGGACCTTGGGCACTACGAGCGCTTCACGGGGGTGAACGCCACCAAGGCCGACAACATCACCACCGGCCAGATCTACAAGACGATCATCGAGAAGGAGCGCCGCGGCGACTATCTGGGCGCGACCGTCCAGGTCATCCCGCACGTCACCGACGAGATCAAACGCTTCGTCCTGTCCGATCCGGGGGAGGGTGTCGACTTCGTGCTCGTCGAGATCGGCGGCACGGTCGGAGACATCGAGGGGCTGCCGTTCTTCGAGGCGATCCGCCAGCTCGGGCAGGAGCTTCCGCGCGGGCACGCCTGCTACATCCATCTGACGCTGCTGCCGTTCATCAAGACGGCGGGCGAGATGAAGACGAAGCCGACGCAGCACTCGGTCAAGGAACTGCGCTCGATCGGCATCCAGCCGGACATCCTGCTGTGCCGCTGCGAGCAGCCGATCCCGCCCGGCGAGCGGCGCAAGATCGCCCAGTTCTGCAACGTGCGGGAAACCGCCGTGATCCAGGCGATGGACTCGGCGAACATCTACGCCGTTCCGCTCGACTATCACGCCCAGGGCCTGGACGCCGAGGTGCTGGACGTGTTCGGCCTGGACGACGCGCCGGCGCCGGATCTGTCGCGGTGGGAGTCGATCTCGCACACCCTGTCCAACCCGGACGGGGAAGTGAACATCGCCATCGTCGGCAAGTACACGGGCCTGACCGACGCCTACAAGTCGCTGGTCGAAGCGCTGGTGCACGGCGGCGTCGCCAACACCGTCCGGGTCAAGTTCGACTGGATCGAGGGCGAGGCCTTCGAGCGCGACGAGGAGCTGATCGGCGAGCGGCTGACCGGGGTGCACGGGGTGCTGGTGCCCGGCGCCTTCGGCGAGCGCGGCTCGGAGGGCATGATCCGCGCGGTCCGCTTCGCCCGGGAGCACGACATCCCCTATTTCGGGATCTGCTTCGGCATGCAGATGGCCATGATCGAGGCGGCCCGGAACCTGGCCGGCATCAAGGCCGCGTCCTCCACCGAATTCGGCCCGACCTCGGAGCCCATCGTCGGCCTGATGACCGAATGGACCCGGGGCAACTCACGCGAGGTGCGCCGGGAGGGCGACAATCTGGGCGGCACCATGCGCCTGGGCGCCTACGAGGCGGTGCTGGAGCCCGGATCGAAGGTGGCCGAGATCTATGGGGCGGTGAACATTAGCGAGCGGCATCGCCATCGCTACGAGGTCAACATCGGCTACCGCAAGGCGATCGAGGACAGCGGCCTGGTGTTCTCCGGCCTGTCGCCGGATGGCGTGCTGCCGGAAATCTGCGAGCGGCGGGATCATCCCTGGTTCGTGGGCGTACAGTACCACCCCGAGCTGAAGAGCCGGCCGTTCGACCCGCATCCGCTGTTCGCCAGCTTCATCGGGGCGGCGAAGGAGCGCAGCCGCCTCGTCTGAGGCTACCAGCGCAGCAGCCGCGGGCCGAGGAGCGCGCCGACGGCGCCCGCCGCCAGGACGCCGATCGTGTACCAGACCGCCAGGAAGGCGGCCGTGTGCTCGGTGCAGGCCAGTCCATAGGCGGTCGCCCCCACGGCGCCGGAGACCAGTCCCCCCGCAAACCCGGCCAGGGCCAGTCGCGTGGGCGCCAGGTTACGGAAGGCCCAGACCAGGGCGGCGTAGACCGGCGTTGCGAAGGCGAGGATGCGGCCGGGACAGAGCATGGCGCTGTGGCCCATGACCATGCGCGTGCGCGCGTGCGGAGCGGCCTGCATCAGTTCGGCCGAGGCCAGGGCGAACACGACCAGCGTCACTGCCGCGAGCGTCAGCCACGCCCAGCCTGCGGACGCGCCAGGCCGGGACAGGCGATGCAGCACGAAAAGGCCGCAGAAAGCGAGAGCGGCCGTGTAGGCCGCCTTTATCCAGAAAGCGCCGGTGGCGACGGCCTGGGGAAGGTCGGCGCGGGGCCCCAGCACCGCCAGAACGCCGACGAGGGCGGCGGCTCCGCCCAGGGCCATGGCCAGGACCAGCCATCGCATCGCCGATCCAGGGGGCGTGGGACGCACGCCCGCGGCCAGGGCGCCGATGAGGTCGTCGGTGTTCACAGGTCGTCCCTCCCGCGCAGCCGCGCCATCAGGGTCTTCAGCCCGCGGTGCACGCCCACCTTGACTGCGGATTCCGACTGGCCGCTGACCTCCGCGGCCTCGGCGACGGATAGGCCCTGCAGTCGGGTGAGACGGATCGCCTCCCGCTGCTTGGGCGGCAGTGCGGAAAGCAGGCGCTCCACGTCGCGGCTGGCCG
The DNA here is from genome assembly GCF_046291545.1 of Phenylobacterium sp. Lineage (GTDB taxonomy): Bacteria > Pseudomonadota > Alphaproteobacteria > Caulobacterales > Caulobacteraceae > Phenylobacterium. The sequence continues at coordinate 156,986 of NZ_JBKBSM010000004.1, read as the reverse complement.
TGGCGGCTTCCGATTCGTCCGGGGCGAACAGGGCGTCGGCGTCTTCCAGCGGCGCGGAGGCGCGCACCCGGCGCCGGCGATAGTGATCGATCAGCTTGTAGCGGGCGACCGCATAGGCCCAGGCCGTGAACGGTTGTGCGCGGTCGTAGCTGGCGCGGCGGGTGTGCACGGCGATCAAGGTCTCCTGCACCAGGTCCTCCAGGTCGGCCGCTCCGTCGCCGAGACGCCGGCCGTAGTAGCGGCGAAGCAGGCCCGCAAGTTCGCTCAACAAGTCGCGCTGAGCCGCCGCATCGCCATCCAGGCCGCGGAGCATCAGGGACTTCAGTCGGTCTTCGACGGCGGTCACTCAGGCTCCTCAGGACCGAATACGCGCGCGGGGCCGGCCTGGTTACACCACCCGGCGCGGCCGGTCGTTGCCTGCGGAAGACGGATTCTCACACCGTCACTGTAACCAATCTGCGTCGGGCGCCGAACCGGCGGGAGTGACCGGCCGCGCCCGTCAAGCGCGGGGCGGGATTGGGCGCTGGACCGGTTCCTGCGCGTCCCTCGACCCGATAAGGGGGCGCGGCGGCGACGGAACGCATGGCGATGCTTGATCCGGCGCTGCGTTTGCGGCATACACCCGCGCTCACGTCGGCGGCCTGCGCGGCCGCCGTCTCCATTTTCTACGCCTGAGAGATTCTCCCGTGGCCGTTCCTAAAAGAAAAGTCTCGCCCTCGCGTCGCAACATGCGCCGGTCGCACCATGCCCTGGGCGCCAACTCCTACGTCGAGGACAAGGAGACGGGCGAGCTGAAGCGGCCGCATCACGTCGACCTCAAGACCGGGATGTACAAGGGCCGCCAGGTCCTGACGCCGAAGGAAGACTAAGCCGCCCGCGGCGCGCCGCGCCGCCGGAGGTCTGAAGATTTGCGCACCCGCCCGGGCCGACCGGGCGGGTGCGTTCGTTTGCGCCTACTGGCTGCGGCCGCGGGCCAGAACGCCGGCCCGGCGCGCCTCCACCTGCTCGGGGCGGACCTGGGCGTTTCGCCGCCGCGAGCGCTCGTCCTCCAGCTTCAGGCCTTCGCCGAGGGGCAGGGCGTAGCCGTCGTCGATCATGGCCTTCAGGTCGGCGAGCATGCTCGCGTCGATCTGGCTCATGTCGCGGGCCAGGGCGAGGGCGGTGGGCATCAGGTCCTCGGGTTCGACCACGCGGTTGACCAGACCCCAGTCGCAGGCGGTGCGGGCGTCCAGGAAGTTGCCGGTGAGCGAGAGTTCCTTGGCCCGATAGGGCCCGATCACCCGTGACAGCCGCTGGGACAGGCCCCAGCCCGGCGTGATTCCCACGCGTCCGTGGGTGTCGGCGAAGCGGGCGTTGGTCGAGCAGACCAGCACGTCGCAGGCGAGAGCCAGTTCAAATCCGCCGGTGATGGCGACCCCGTTGATCGCCCCGATCACCGGCTTGCGGCAGGCGAGCAGGGCCCCCACCGGGTCGGCTACGGCGCCGGCCGGATTGGCGGCCGGATTGGCGGCCGACAGAGCGGCCGGGTCTGCGCCGAGCTCCTTCAGGTCGAGGCCGGCGGTGAAGGCCCGCTCTCCGGCGCCGGTCAGGACGACCACGCGCACCTTCGGGTCGGCGTCGAGCACGGGAAAGGCCTTGGCCAGAGACTCGCGCAGCGCCTTCGAAAGGGCGTTCATGGCCTCGGGGCGGTTCATCGTCAGCACGGCGACGCCGTCGATGATCTCGGTGTTCAGCATGAGCTTGCCTCCCTGGAAGCCGGCAGCGGGCCGGGGGCGCGCCACGGAAGTCAATGCCCGCGAGTCGGCGCCGAGGTTGCGAAGCCGAGCGGGGGCGGGGTAAAGCCTGCGCGCCTCAAGGACCTCATCCCAGACAGGACCCTCCATGACCGAGATCGTCGACATCACCGCCCGCGAAATCCTCGACAGCCGCGGCAATCCGACGGTCGAGGTGGACGTGGTGCTCGAGGACGGCTCCCTCGGCCGGGCCGCGGTGCCCTCGGGGGCTTCGACCGGCGCGCACGAGGCCGTCGAGAAGCGCGACGGCGACAAGACCCACTATCTGGGCAAGGGCGTGCGCCAGGCCGTCGAAGCGGTGAACGGCGAGATCTTCGACGCCCTGTCGGGTATGGACGCCGAGGACCAGCGCCGGATCGATTCCCTGCTGATCGAGCTTGACGGCACGCCCAACAAGAGCCGGCTGGGCGCCAACGCCATCCTGGGCGTGAGCCTGGCCACCGCCAAGGCGGCGGCCGGCAGCGCCGCCCTTCCGCTCTACAAGTACGTGGGCGGCGTCTCGGCCCGGGCGCTTCCCGTGCCGATGATGAACATCATCAACGGCGGCGCCCACGCGGACAACCCGATCGACATCCAGGAGTTCATGATCCTGCCGACCGGAGCTCCGACCTTCGCCGAGGGCCTGCGGATGGGCGCGGAGATCTTCCACGGCCTGAAGAAGGCTCTGAAGGACGCCGGCCACAACACCAACGTCGGCGACGAGGGCGGCTTCGCGCCGAACCTGGCCAGCGCCGAGGAAGCGCTCGCCTTCATCGTCAAGGCGGGCGAGGCGGCCGGCTACAAGGCCGGCGAACATTTCCACCTGGGCCTGGACGTGGCCTCCACCGAGTTCTTCAAGAACGGCAAGTACGTGATGGAAGGCGAGGGCAAAACCTTCGATCCGGCGGGGATGGTCGACTACCTGGCCGGCCTCGTGGGCAAGTTCCCCATCGTGACGATCGAGGACGGCTGCGCAGAGGACGACTTCGACGGCTGGAAGCTGCTCACCGACGCCCTCGGCGGCAAGGTGCAACTGGTCGGCGACGACCTGTTCGTCACCAATCCGGCGCGCCTGGCCGACGGGATCGGGCGTGGCCTGGCCAACTCCATCCTCGTGAAGGTCAACCAGATCGGCACCCTTTCGGAGACCCTGGACGCCGTCGATATGGCCCACCGCGCCGGCTATACGGCGGTGATGAGCCATCGCTCCGGCGAGACCGAGGACTCCACGATCGCCGACCTCGCGGTGGCGACGAACTGCGGCCAGATCAAGACCGGTTCGCTCGCCCGGTCCGACCGCACGGCGAAGTACAACCAGTTGCTGCGCATCGAGGAAGAACTGGGCGATCAGGCGATCTATCCCGGCGCCAAGGCGCTCAAGCGCCTCTGATAGAGCGCCGAAAGGCGAGCACCAGCGCCAGCACCGCCACCGGCACGACGGCGTAGGTGGCGATGGCGGCGGCGAGCCCCCAGGCGTCCGCCGCCGCGCCGGCGAGCGCCGGGAAGGCTGCACCGGGCAGGCCGATGACCGAGACGATCGCGCCGGTCGAGCCGGCCTGGCCCGGCCGGAGCGTCATCACCGCCTCTTGCAGGCGCGTATAGAAGATCGCGCTCGCCGCACCGAAGCCGGCCCCGGCCGCCAGGATCGCGGCGGGCCAGGCGGCGAACGCCATCAACGGCAGGAACGCCGCCATGGCCACGGCCGTCGCGCCGAGCACGGCAGGCAGGGAGAGGTCGCGCCCCACGCGATCGGCCGCCAGATAGCCGCCGACTGCGCCGCCGACGGCGCCGAGTGCGAGGGCTGTCGCGGCTGCGGCGCCGAACCCGGCCACGCTCTCCAGATAGGCGATGGTGAAGCCCAGCAGCGGCTCGTCGAGCAGCGCGAACAGGCCCATCAAGGTTCCCAGCAGCAGGACGCGGCCGTCTCGCACGACGGCCCAGACGCCGCTCAACGGGTTGGGGTGCGCTTCGGGCGGATTCGGGGCGGGGAACCGCTGGGCCGCGAGCCAGGCGGCGTAGGCCAGCATCAGCGCCCCTCCGACGACGAACGGCGTGCGCCAGCCCCACCCCAGGGCGAGCGCCAGGGCGAAGCTCGTCGGCGCCAGCAGGTCGCCGACCGCCGACCACGCGTTCATGCGGCCGAGACTCCGGGCGAGGTCCTCGCCGGAGAGGTCCACCAGGGCGACCTCGCAGCCGTGGGTGAAGGCGTCGCTGGCCGCGCCCCAGACGAAGGCGGCCCCCAGCAGCACCCACAGGGAATCGGCCAGGCCGAACGCGATCATCGCTGCGCCGTAGGCAAGCGCCCCGGCGGCCGCCAGAAGCCGGCGGCTCACGTAGTCGGCGGCGATTTCGAAGGTGAAGCCGACGAGGCCGCCGGCGGAGAGGGCGACCAGAACCGCGCCGGCGTGGGCGTAAGCCAGCCCCAGGTCCCGGGCCATCGGCTCCAGGGCGCCGGCCGGGAAGAAGGTGAACCACTCGTCGGCGAAGCCGACGAACGTCAGGGCGGCGACGAGTAACCAGGGCGCACGCGCGAGCGGCGGCGCGGCCCATGCGGCCATGCGCCTGATCCAGCCGAAGCTAGGCGCGCGTCAATTGGGAGGGCGGGCTCTTTGCATGAGGTCACTGTGCGCCTGCAGGCCTCGGATCCGCAACGCAAAATTAAGCATGGGGGCGCGACATGGACCGGCCCAGGAGCCGCGATTCGCCCTTGCTCGCCCGTCTTCGTCCATATGCGCCGACCGCCGCCCTGGCGTTCCTGATCTTCTATTTCGGGTTCCACGCCTTCACGGGCGAGCGGGGAATCCTGTCGACCCATCAGCGCGACGAAGCCTTGGCCGCCAAGACCCGCGAACTGGCCTTGCTGCAGGCCGAGCGCCGCGATCTCGAGGCGCGCGCCCATCTGTTGCGCGACACGAGCCTTTCGGCCGATCTGCTGGAGGAACGCGCGCGGTCTCTGCTAGGCTTCAGCGATCCGAAAGACTATGTGATCCGCCTGAAGCGCTAAGCCGCTTCGTTCGTTTGACAGGTCGTGCGACCCAGACGAAGCCGCGGCGGCGACATTCACGGAGAAGCGTATGGCGCGCGGGCAGGATGCGTCCCGAAAGAAGAAGGCCGACACCGGCGCTCACGCCGAGTGGGGCAAGGCCGAGCTGATCGAAGCCTACCGCAGCATGCTGCTCATCCGCCGTTTCGAGGAGCGGGCGGGCCAGCTCTACGGGATGGGGCTGATCGGGGGCTTCTGCCACCTCTACATCGGCCAGGAGGCGATCGCGGTCGGCGTGCAGTCGGTCAAGGAGCCAGGGGATCAGGTGATCACCGGCTACCGCGACCACGGCCACATGCTGGCCTGCGGCATGGATCCGCGTGAGGTCATGGCCGAGCTGACCGGCCGATCGGGCGGCTCGTCCAAGGGCAAGGGCGGTTCGATGCACATGTTCTCGACCGAGGCCGATTTCTACGGCGGCCACGGTATCGTCGGCGCCCAGGTCAGCCTGGGCACGGGCCTGGCCTTCGCCAACCGCTACCGCCAGAACGGCAAGGTCGCCTTCGTCTATTTCGGCGACGGCGCGGCCAATCAGGGGCAGGTCTACGAGAGCTTCAACATGGCCGAGCTGTGGAGCCTGCCGGCCGTCTACATCATCGAGAACAACCAGTACGCCATGGGCACCTCGATCGAGCGGTCCTCGTCGGAGACCCACCTCTACAAGCGCGGCGCCTCGTTCCGGATTCCCGGCGAGGAGGTCGACGGCATGGACGTGGGCGCCGTGCGCGCGGCCGCGACCCGAGCCGCCGAGCATGCGCGCTCGGGCGAAGGCCCCTACATCCTGGAGATGAAGACCTATCGCTACCGTGGCCACTCGATGAGCGATCCGGCCAAGTACCGGACTCGGGAAGAGGTGGACGAGGTGCGCAAGACACGGGACCCGATCGACCACCTGCAGGAACGGCTGATCGCCGAGGGCTTCGCCGACGAGGCGGCGCTGAAGGCCATCGACGCCGAGGTGAAGAAGGTGGTCGCCGACGCCGCCGAATTCGCGCGCACCAGCCCCGAGCCGGCGCCCGACGAACTTCACACGGACGTCTATCTGGAGGCCGCCCAGTGACCGATGTGCTGATGCCCGCGCTGTCTCCGACGATGGAGGAGGGCACGCTCGCCAAGTGGCATGTGAAGGCGGGCGACACGGTGTCCTCGGGGGACGTGATCGCCGAGATCGAGACCGACAAGGCGACGATGGAGGTCGAGGCGGTCGACGAGGGGGTGGTCGAGGAGATCCTGATCGCCGAAGGCACCGAAGGGGTGAAGGTCAACACGCCCATCGCCCGCCTGTCGGGGGACGCGGCGAGCGCCAGGCCCGCGCCGCCGCCGGCCCAGTCCGCAGGCGATCCGGAGAAGTCGCCGCCCGAGGCCGCCGCGCCGAAGCCGCAAGGGCAGGGGCCTGCGCCCGTCGCGGCCGCGTCGCCGCAGGATCCGGAGATCCCGGCCGACGCCAAGCTCGTGAAGATCACCGTGCGCGACGCCCTGCGCGACGCCATGGCCGAGGAGATGCGCCGCGACGAGTCGGTGTTCCTGATGGGCGAAGAGGTGGCCCAGTACCAGGGCGCCTACAAGGTCAGCCGCGACCTGCTGCAGGAGTTCGGAGACCGCCGCGTGGTCGACACCCCGATCACCGAGCATGGCTTCGCCGGCCTGGGCGTAGGCGCTGCCATGGCCGGCCTGAAGCCGATCGTGGAGTTCATGACCTGGAATTTCGCCATGCAGGCGATCGACCAGATCATCAATTCTGCGGCCAAGACGCTCTACATGTCCGGCGGCCAGATTCGTTGCTCCGTGGTGTTTCGCGGGCCGAACGGCGCAGCGGCCCGGGTGGCCGCCCAGCACAGCCAGGACTACTCGGCCTGGTACGCCCAGGTGCCGGGCTTGAAGGTGGTCGCCCCCTACGATGCGGCCGACGCCAAGGGGTTGCTGAAGGCGGCGATCCGCGATCCGAACCCGGTCGTCTTCCTGGAGCACGAGATGCTCTACGGGGTGGAGTTCGAGATCCCGGAGGTGGAGGACTGGATCGTTCCGATCGGCAAGGCCAAGGTGCGCCGGCAGGGGAGCCACGTGACCATCACCGCCCATTCGCGGATGGTGGGTCTGGCGCTCAAGGCGGCCGAGCAACTCGCCGCCGAGGGGCTGGAAGCCGAGGTGATCGACCTGCGCACCCTGCGCCCGCTGGACCACGAGACGATCGTCGAGAGCGTGAAGAAGACCAACCGCCTGGTCACGGTCGAGGAGGGCTGGGGCCCCATGGGCGTGGGCGCGGAGGTGGTGGCGCGGGTGCTGGAGCACGCGTTCGACTATCTCGACGCTCCGCCGGCTCGGGTCCACCAGGCCGACACGCCCTTGCCCTATGCGGCGAACCTGGAGGCCCTGGCCCTGCCGTCGGTCGAGCAGATCGTGGCTGCGGCCAAAGCGGTCGCCTATCGATGAGCCCGGCGGCTCCGCGCCGCCGCCTGAACGCCTGACGGAAACGGATCCATGTCGATCGACGTACTGATGCCCGCACTGTCTCCGACGATGGAGGAGGGCACGCTCGCCAAGTGGCATGTGAAGGCGGGCGACACGGTGTCCTCGGGGGACGTGATCGCCGAGATCGAGACCGACAAGGCGACGATGGAGGTCGAGGCGGTCGACGAGGGGGTGGTCGAGGAGATTCTGATCGCCGAAGGCACCGAAGGGGTGAAGGTCAACACGCCCATCGCCCGCCTGTCGGGGGAGGGCGCCGGCGTGCCGCCCGCGAGCGACTCCGGCGCGACGCCCGTCAAGGCCGAGGCCCAGGCGCCCAAGCCGGAGCCCGCCCGGCCCGCGGCCGAGCCGGCGGAAGCCGCGGCCCCGGCTCCGAAGCCGGCCAAGCGTGAGGGGACACGGATTTTCGCCTCGCCTCTGGCGCGACGCATAGCCGAGCAGAAGGGCCTGGACCTGGCGGCGATCCAGGGCTCCGGCCCGCACGGGCGGATCATCAAGCGCGACGTCGAGGCGGCCCGTCCGGGCGCAGCGGCCCCCGCGTCGGCGGTCGCACCCGCGACGGCGCCCCGGCCGGTGCTGTCGCTGCAGCAGATGGGGATCCCTGAGGGCTCCTACGATCTGATCCCGCTCGACGGCATGCGCAGGACCGTCGCGCGGCGGATGACCGACAGCTTCCGCGACGTGCCGCACTTCCCGCTGAACGTCGATCTGGAGATCGACCGGCTGCTGGAAGGCCGTGGTCGCATCAACGCCATGCTGGAGAAGCAGGGCGTGAAGGTCAGCGTCAACGACCTGGTGATCAAGGCGGCCGCCATCGCCCTCAAGCAGGTGCCAGAGGCCAACGCCTCCTATTCCCCCGAGGGGATCGCCATGCACCACCATGCCGACATCGCCATGGCCGTGGCGGTCGAGGGCGGGCTGATCACCCCGATCATCCGGGCCGCCGAGACCAAGGGGCTGGCCCAGATCGCCATGGAGGCCAAGGACCTCGCCGAACGGGCCCGCTCGCGCAAGCTCAAGCCCGAGGAGTTCCAGGGCGGCACGTTCTCCGTCTCGAATCTCGGCATGTTCGGCATCAAGTCGTTCGCCTCCATCATCAACGAGCCGCAGGGCTGCATCCTTTCGGTTGGGGCGGGCGAGAAGCGGCCTGTCGTTCGCAGCGACCGGATCGAGATCGCCACCGTGATGAGCGTCACCTTGACGTGCGACCACCGGGTGGTGGACGGGGCGACGGGCGCGCGCTGGCTGCAGGCGTTCAAGGCCCTGGTGGAAGACCCGATCACGATGATCGTCTGAAGGAGTGCTCATGGATTTCGACGTCATCGTCATCGGCGCGGGTCCGGGCGGCTACGTCACGGCGATCCGCGCGGCGCAGCTCGGCCTGAAGACTGCGATCGTCGAACGCGAGCTGCTGGGCGGGGTGTGCCTGAACTGGGGGTGCATCCCCACCAAGGCCCTGCTGAAGTCCGGCGAGGTGTTCGAGCAGCTCAGCCATCTGGCCGACTACGGCCTGAAGGTCGAGAAGGCCAGTTTCGACTTCGGCAAGGTGATCGAGCGCTCGCGCAAGGTTGCCGCCCAGTTGAACTCCGGCGTCGCCTTCCTGATGAAGAAGCACAAGATCGAGGTCATCGAAGGCCAGGCCAGGCTCGAGAGGGGTCAAGGCGCGCCGAAGGTGGTGGTGGCGCTGAAGGCGGGCGGATCGCGCGCGATCCAGGCCAAGCACGTAATCCTCGCCACCGGCGCACGGGCGCGGACGATCCCTGCGATCGGCCTGGAGCCGGACGGCGAACGGGTGTGGACCTATCGCGAAGCGCTGGCGCCAAAGGCGGCGCCGAAGTCGCTTGTGGTCGTAGGCTCCGGCGCCATCGGAATTGAGTTCGCGAGCTTCTACAGGGCGTTAGGCTCGGAAGTTACAGTCGTGGAGGCGCTGCCGCGCATCCTGCCCGTCGAAGACGAGGAAGTCTCAAAGGCTGCGCACAAGGCGTTCGAGCGGCGGGGAATCCGGTTCCGCGTCGGGGCGAGCGTACAGAAGCTGAGCAAGACCAAGACCGGCGTCAGCCTGGCGATCGAGGCAGGCGGCAAGGCCGAGACGCTCTCGGCCGACGTGGCGATCGTCGCCGTCGGCATCGTCGGTAATGTCGAGGACCTGGGGCTGGAAGCGCTCGGCGCCAAGATCGAAAAGACCCACGTCGTCACCGACGCCCATGGCGCGACCGGCGTTCCCGGCCTCTACGCCATCGGCGACGTCGCGGGGCCGCCATGGCTGGCGCACAAGGCCAGCCACGAGGGCGTGCACTGCATCGAACACATCGCCGGGCTGAAGCCGACGAACCTGTCCTCGCCGATCCCCGGATGCACGTACGCCAGTCCGCAGATCGCCTCGGTGGGGCTGACGGAGGCTCAGGCCAAGGAAAAGGGGCTCGACGTCAAGGTCGGACGCTTCCCCTTCCGGGTGAACGGCAAGGCGATCGCTGCGGGTGAAACTGAGGGTTTCGTCAAGACGGTGTTCGATGGCGCGACCGGCGCCCTGGTCGGCGCGCACATGATCGGCGGCGAGGTCACCGAGATGATCCAGGGGTTCGCCCTGGCGATCACCATGGAGGCGACCGAGGCCGAAATCCAGGCCACCGTCTATCCGCACCCGACGATGAGCGAGGCCATGCACGAGGCGGCTCTGGACGCCTACGGACGCGTCCTGCACATCTGATCGCCGCCTGCCGGGGCGTGCATGCGCCCTCAATTCGCCCAAGACGCGTGAAAGGTCCACGCCGTGCTGACCGGATCCTCCCCAGACCGTCGGCGCACGGCCGCGTTCGCCGCCGTGCTGCTGCTCGCCGGGTGCGCCACCGCCACCCAGACCACCCCCGGTCGCACGGCGACCGAACAGCTGCTGGTCGCCCACGCGGCCGAACAGGCGGCCAAGAAGATCGAGATCCCGCTGCCCGCGGGCTCGCGGGTGTTCGTCCTGCCGGCGGGGTTCGGCGGCGAGGAAGGGCAGTATGCGATCAGCGCCCTCCGCTCGACCCTGGCCAACCGCGGCTATGCCCTGGCTCAGAAGCCGGAGGAGGCGGATGTCGTGCTCGAGGTCCGCAAGGCGGCCCTGTCCATAGACGAGATGAGCCACCTGATCGGCATTCCCTCGGTGACCCTGCCGAACATCGCGGCCCTCAGCGCCTTCACGGTGCCCGAACTGTCACTCTACGCCCGTCGCGACCGCAGCGGCGTCGCCGAGTTCCTGCTGTTCGCCTACGACGCCAAGTCGGGCAAGCCGTTGCACGTTCAGGATCGGGTGGTCGGCGCCACCATGATCCGGGCGCACAAGGCGCTGCTGGTCTTCTCTTGGGGCAAGCAGGAGGTGCGGCCAGGCGACCCGGCGCTCGGGTCGGAGCCTTGGTGGAAGGTGTGGTGAGTCGCGGCCGAGCCGCCTCAGAGGCTTTCCCGGGCCGCGCGGGCGTCGGCTTCGGCTGAGAACGCCCGGGCCATTCTCGCCTTGACCACGCCCCAGACCGCGAAGGCGCCGACCAGGCTCAGGGCGCCGCCCACGAGCGCGAGGGTCAGGACATCGGCCTCGCCCAGCGCTTCGAGCTCCGCCAGCCCCTTGGCGGCCAGATAGCCTGGCGCGATCACCGCAGGCACCCAGACGATGGCCGACGCCGCATTGGCCAACTGGAACGTCCGCGATTTCATCTTCAGCATGCCGGCGATGAGCGGCACGAACGCCCGCACCGGACCGAAGAACCGCCCGATGAAGATGGAGGCCACCCCGTAGCGCCGCGTCAGGAGGCGCGTGCGCGCCACCTTGCGGCGGTGGGGCCGCAGGATGCGGGCGCGCAGGGCGCCAGGGCCCAGTTTGCGGCCGAGCATGTAGGACAAGCCGTCGCCCAGCACCGCGCCGACGACACACCAGATGATCACCGACACCGGATCGAGAGCGCCTGCCGCCATCAGGCCGCCGGCCATGACCATCAGGGCGGTCGCCGGGACGAAGGCGCCGACGAGGACCAGGGACTCCAACAGCGTCACTGCGCCCAGGATCGGGCCTGCCCAAGCATGATGACGGCTGATGAACTCGGCGGTACTGGAAAACAGCGCGTCCATGGGGCTCCTTGCGTCACCCCCATGTGGGCAGTCGAATGAGTCGGTGCGAGGGCGCCCGCGCCTAAACTCTGCGGCCGTTGCGCGGCTGCATCAGGCCGCGCGCGAGCGCCCGTCCGCCTCGGCCATGCGCTGGATCGCCACGTAGTCGGTCTTGCCGGTGCCCAGCACGGGCACTTCGGGGACCTTGATGATCTTCCGCGGGACGGCCAGCTCGGGCGCTCCAATCGACTGGGCGTGAGCCACCATCGGGGCCGCGGCGGCGTCACGCTGGTCGGTGACGAGCACGAGCCGTTCGCCCTTCTTGGCGTCGGGCATGGCGATCACGGCGTGGCGGGAGTCGGGCCAGACTGCGCTGGCGAGATCCTCGGCGGCGGTCAGCGAGACCATCTCCCCGCCCACCTTGGCGAAGCGCTTGACCCGGCCGCGGATTTTCACCCAGCCGTCCTCGCTGACGTCGACCACGTCGCCGGTGTCGTGCCAGCCGTCGACAGGCGCCTCGATGGAACCGTCGGCGGCGAGGTAGCCCGCCATGACGTTGGGACCGCGAACGAAGAGGCGTCCGCCGCCGGGAATGCCCTCGACCGGCTCCAGGCGGGTCTCGATGCCGGGGAGGAGGCCGCCGACCGTGCCGCGGCGATTGTCGGTGGGCTTGTTCACGGCGATCACCGGCGCGGCTTCCGTGGCGCCGTAGCCCTCAAGCACGGGCACCGCGCCGAAGCGTTCGGCGATCAGGTTGTGGGTCTCCTCGCGCACCTTCTCGGCCCCGCACACGATGAACTTCAGGCCCGACAGCTCCCCCGGGTCGGCGGCGCGGGCGTACTGGTTCACGAAGGTGTCGGTGGCGAGCAGGATCGAGGCCCCGGAATCCTTGACCAGGGGCGGGATCTGCTTGGTGTGCAGGGGCGAGGGGTACTGGAAGGCCTTCATGCCGGTCAGCAGCGGCAGCAGGACCCCGCCGGTCAGGCCGAAGCAGTGGAAGGTCGGCAGCGGATTGAACATGACCCAGTCCGGGTCGAGGTCGATGTGGGCGGCGATCTGGCGGACGTTGGCGATCAGGTTGCCCTGGGTCAGCAGGACGCCGCGCGGCGCGCCGAAGCTGCCGGACGTGAACAGGATGACGCCCGGGTCGTCGGCCTTGGCCTCGGTGCGGAACCGCTTGGGGAACATGCCGGCGGCGGCGGCGAAGAGCTTGTCGGCGAGACCGACCTTCTCGCGCACGTCCTCCAGGTAGGTGACCGTACAGGTCTGCTCCAGGGCGTCGGTGAGGTCGTGAAGCTTTCCCTGCTCGATGAAGCGGTGCGAGGTCAGCACCCGCTTCACGCCCGCGAGCTCGCAAGCGGCTTTCAGGTTGCGGATGCCGGCCGTGAAGTTGAGCATGGTCGGCACACGGCCGAAGGCGTGCAGGGCGAAGAAGGTGACCACGACCCCGGCGCTGGCCGGCAGCATGACGCCGACCCGTTCCCCCGGCGCCGTCAGTTCGGCGATCTTCCGGCCGAGCGCAAATGACGCGCGGATGACATCGGTGTAGCCGAGCGGGTTCCGCTCCTGATCCTCGAGGATCAACTTCTTGGCGCCGTAAACAGCACGCGCCTCAAGCAGGGCGTCGAACAAGGAACCCGCGCTCGGATTCGAATCAAAGGGACGCGACAAAGGCGAATGCCTCCCCGAATGTTACGCCATTCTTCTTGGCCGGAGCGTATCGTCGGGCTCCGGTGTTGAAAAGATCGGTTACAGGGCGTGAGCTCTTAGCGCAAAGTCGGGGCCTCGCCCATGGCGGATCGTTCCAGGGCGAAGGCGGCCGTGGCGCGCGCGGCGCTGGCGCGATCCAGTGCGCTTGAGCCGGTCTGCTCCTGACGACAACGCGCGATCCGTGGGCACAGATCCCCTCCCACCGCTCGTCCGAGCTGAAGCACCGGCAGCGACAGACTCGACGCCGCGGCCAGGGCCTCGGCGCTTGCGGCCTGGTGCGCTTCGACCCACCCCCGGCTCGGTCCCGACATCCGCAGGTCGGGATTGACCAGTTGCCAGCCCGCGCCCACGGGGTCCGACTTTGTGGCGTCTTCTCGGGCCCACGGCTTCCAGTCGCGGGGCGGGCGGCGGTCCAGCCCCATCCAGCGCTCCAGCGTGGCTCTGGGGCTCGGCGCGGCGGTGCGGCTGGCCAGGTGCGGAGCCCACAGCACGATGCGGTCGGCCGGAAGCCCTCGCTCGGCCGTGGCGATCGCGACGGCCGCGCCGTCACCGCGCGCCAGCAGAGTGAGCGGCTGGTCCGGCGACGGCCGTACGACCGCGCCGACGAGGGCTTCCAGCGCCCGTACGTCCGGCTCAAAGCTCGAAACGTGGCCAAGGTCCCGGGGAGAGGCGAACCGCCCGGAGCCGCCCTGACCGGCGCGATCCAGCACCCAGACCGTAAGGCCGGCGCCATTGAGCGTGCGGACGGCCGAGAACCAGGCCTCCGCGGTCTCGCCGTAGGCGGGGACGATGACGGCCTGGCCCTGAGGCACGACGTCCGGGCTGGCGACCCCGTAGCGCTGGGGCGGATCCTCGCCCACCTGCACGGCGCCCCAGGCCCAGCCCTCCGGCGCGAGGTCGGCCGCAGGCAATCCTGGCGGCGCCTGGCTTTCGAAGAAGGGCGAGCGCGATGCAGGCCGCTCGCAGCCCGCGAGCAGCAGAAGTGCGGCGGCGATTGGGAACGCCCGGTTCATGGCCAAATCTGACCGCGCCGAAGGCGCAGAGCGCAAGCGTGCGCATTCGCGCCTTGATCGCAGCCGCGCGACGGACGATCTAGGCGGCATGACCGTCGTCATCGACACCCTCGGCTCCGGCCGGCCGCGCCACCCGGAAAAGCAGAACCGGCCCGACACGCCCATGCTGCGCAAGCCGCCCTGGCTTCGCGTCCGCGCGCCGGGCTCCGAAGGCTACGCCGCCACCCGCGCCGTCGTGAAGACCCACGGCTTGACGACGGTGTGCGAGGAGGCCGCCTGTCCCAACATCGGCGAGTGCTGGACCCAGAACCACGCGACGATGATGATCATGGGCGAGGTCTGCACCCGCGCCTGCGCCTTCTGCAACGTCACCACCGGAAAGCCGGCGGCCCTGGACCCTACCGAGCCGTCCCGGGTGGCGGATGCGGTCGCGAAGATGGGGCTGAAGCACGTCGTCATCACCTCGGTGGATCGCGACGACCTGGCCGACGGCGGGGCCGAACACTTCGCGCAGGTGGTCAGGGCCATCCGGGCCGCCGCGCCGGAGACGACCGTGGAGATCCTCACGCCGGACTTCCTGCGCAAGCCCGTCGCCGCCGCCGAGCAGGTGATCGATTCGCGGCCCGACGTGTTCAACCACAATCTCGAGACCGTTCCGCGGCTCTACCTGTCGATCCGGCCAGGAGCGCGCTACTACCATTCGCTGCGGCTCCTGGAGCGGGTGAAGGAGCGCGACGCCCAGATGTTCACCAAGTCCGGCCTGATGGTCGGGCTTGGCGAGACCAAGGAAGAGGTCATGCAGGTGATGGACGACATGCGATCGGCTGGCGTCGATTTCCTGACGATCGGCCAATACCTGCAGCCTACCCGCAAGCACGCCGCCGTGGACCGCTTCGTGACGCCGGAGGAGTTCAAGGCCTACGAGGAGATCGCACGGGCCAAGGGATTCCTGATGGTGTCGGCGAGCCCGCTTACGCGCTCGTCCCACCACGCCGGCGAGGATTTCGCCAAGCTGCAGGCCGCCCGGCGGGCGCGCGAGGCCGCCGCCTAGTTCGACCTTGCGACACCACCTGACCAAGGAACTGCCCTACAGGCCCGACGATCTGTTCCAGCTCGTCGGCGACGTGGCCGCCTATCCGCAGTTCGTGCCGTGGATCCAGTCCATGCGCACCTGGAACGCCCAGGAACTCGGGGAGGGCGTGGACGGGCTGGACGCAGAGGTTCAGGTGGGCTTCTCGCTGCTGAAGGAGCGTTTCGCCACCCGCGTCCGCAGGGACGCTAGGGCGCGGCAGGTGGACGTGAGTCTGATTTCCGGACCGTTCCGCAAGCTGGAGAACCGCTGGCGCTTCCATGAGACGGCCACCGGCGGCACCCGCGTGGACTTCGACATCGATTTCACCTTCAAGTCGCGCCTGCTGGAAGCGTTGCTGGCGGCGAATTTCCATACGGCGGTCGATCGGCTGATGCGCTGTTTCGAAGATCGGGCGGCGGCTCTGTATGGCCCCGCGCCGATGGCGATTCCCGGCAAATCCTGAATTTGACAGGACTTTCCTTGACGATTGAGTTGCATCTCGCCTCTCAGTTGAACTGAGTACTCGCGCGGATCGCCTGAAATCTGAGCCGGCTCGTCAAGATAATGACGCGAAGATATTATATGCGAATACGTGCGATTGTTGATCGACGCCAATTGTGATTGCGGCGAGGGCGGCCGCAATCTGCCATTCTTTTTCATCTGTGTGCCCATTTATGGTTGAGGATCGGGCAGGCGGATGCGGACGATCGCCATGATCGCGCGCAAGGGCGGGTCGGGGAAGACGACGCTGGCGACGCACCTGGCGTTGGCGGCGCACCTGCGCGGGCGTCGGGTCATGCTCGCCGACGCCGACCCCCAGCGATCGGCTTCCGACGTGCTGAAGCTGCGTCAGGCGGAGGGTCCGCAGGTGGTGGAGACCGCCGGGCCCAAGTTGTTCGCCCTGAAGGTCGCGGCCCTGCGCGACGGGTTCGACTATCTGATCATCGACACGCCCGCCGGCCCCGAGACGGAGGTGTGCCACGCCATCGTCCTGTCGGAGCTGTCGGTCGTGGTCGTGCGCCCGACCTATCTGGACCTGGTGGCGGCGGTGCGGACGGTTGAGATTCTGCATCGCCTGGGTCGGCCGGGCCTGATCGTCCTCAACCAGGCGCCGTTCTCCCGCACGGGGGCCGAGCCGCCGCTGGTGCGCAAGGCCCTCGACGCGCTGAAGCTGTTGCACGTGCCGATCGCGCCGGTCACGATCCGCGCCCGCATGGCCTACCAGGAGGCGCTCAGCGCAGGCATGTCCGTCGAGGAGCTGAGCCCGCCGACGCCGGCGACGGCCGAGATCGAGCAGCTCTGGAGCGTGGTCCAGGATCGCCTGGCGGGGCGCTTCTGAATCCGCCTGCCGGGTTCAGCGCATCCGCTCCCGCAGCATTTCCAGGGCGGACTGCACGGCCGCCAGCTGGATCTCCGACCGCGTCTCGTATTCGAACAGCTCGCCGCGATGCATCAGCCCCTGGTTGGCGCGGGCGGTGGCGATGTGCACGGTGCCGACGGGCTTCATCGACGTCCCGCCGCCGGGACCGGCGATGCCGGTGATCGCCACGGCGACGTGGGCGTTGGAGTTCTCCAGGGCGCCTTCCGCCATCATTCTGGCCACGGGCTCGGACACCGCGCCGAGGTCGGCGATCAGGTCGCCGGGAACGCCGAGCAGCTCCTGTTTGGCGCGGTTGGTGTAGACGACGTAGCCGCGCTCGAAGACGTCGGACGCGCCGGCGATGGAGCAGATGGCCCCCGCCACCAGCCCGCCCGTGCAGCTTTCCGCGGTGACGATCCGGAGCGAGCGGCTGCGAGCCTCGTCGATCA
This sequence comes from Phenylobacterium sp., assembly GCF_046291545.1. Taxonomy (GTDB): domain Bacteria; phylum Pseudomonadota; class Alphaproteobacteria; order Caulobacterales; family Caulobacteraceae; genus Phenylobacterium. Next base: position 140,024 of record NZ_JBKBSM010000004.1, on the reverse strand, counting down.
AAAGGCGCGCCAGGGTCTCGATTTCGAGGGAAAACATCGCCGCGGCTCCGGGGTCTAGGCAACAGGGAGGCGAGACCACAACATTGCGCCGACCGCCAATTCAAGCCGAATCGCGACCATGACCACCTCGGACGTCAGCGAGAGGACTGCTCCGGGCGGCGCTTCGGCGCTGTTCGCCGTGACGATCTTCGCCAGCGCGGCCCTGGTGTTCCTGGTCCAGCCGATGGTGGCCAAGATGGTGCTGCCCCTGCTGGGCGGTTCACCGTCGGTCTGGAACACCAGCATGGTGTTCTTTCAGGCGTGCCTCTTGATCGGCTACGGCTACGCCCACCTTCTGCAGCGAATTCCGGCCCTCAGAACGCAGGCGATCGTGCACGGCGTCGTGCTGCTCGGCGCGGCGGCCGTTCTGCCGTTGCGGGTGACCGACCTGCTGGGCGAGCCGGCCTCGGCCCATCCGGCGCTGTGGCTGCTTGGCGTGCTGGCGGTCTCGGTCGGCGCGCCGTTCGCCGCCCTCTCGGCGACCGCGCCGCTGGTTCAGGCCTGGCACGCGCGCACCTCGGGCCGGATCCAGGGCAAGGAGCCCTACAGTCTCTACGCCGCGAGCAACCTCGGCAGCTTCCTGGCGCTGCTGGCCTATCCCGCCGTCGTCGAGCCGACCCAGGCTCTCGGCGCCCAGACTCTCGGCTGGACGTTCGGCTACGCGGGTTTCGTGCTGCTGATCGCCGCCCTTGGGACCTTTGTGGCGCGCGCGCGGGCCGGGGACTCCGCGCCGTCGCCCGTCGTCATAGCCGCGCCGGTCTCATGGCGCGATCGCGGGCTGTGGGTGGTCCTGGCGGCGATCCCCTCGAGCCTGATGCTCGGCGTCACGACCCACATCACGATGGACGTGGTGTCCGCGCCGCTGTTCTGGGTCGCGCCGCTGGCGCTCTATCTCCTCACCTTCGTCCTGGCGTTCCAGGACAAGCCCCTGATCTCCCGGGACGCCGTACTGATGTTCCAGGCGGCGGCCCTGGCCGGCTGCCTCCTGGTGCTGCCGTTCGCCGGCACGGACATCGTGCTCGTGCTCTTCCTGCACCTGTCGGCCTTCTTCCTGACCGCGCTGATGTGTCACCAGGCCCTGGTGGCCCGCCGGCCGGAGCCCTCGCGCCTGACCGAGTTCTATCTGTGGATGTCCGTCGGCGGGGTGCTGGGCGGGGCCTTCAATGCGCTCCTGGCTCCCCTCGTCTTCGACAACGTGTGGGAATACCCGCTGGTGCTGGTGCTCTCCTGTCTGGCGCGGCCCTGGGGCAAGGGCGGGATGGAGCCCTGGAGGTGGTCCTCGATCGCGGTCGGGGTCTTCGCAGGGGTGGCGGCGCCGATCTGGACCACGTTCCACGGCGTCGGGACGACCACACGCCTGTTGCTCGCCGCGGTCTCGGTGATGGCGTTCATCGTGCGGGGCAGGGCCCTGAGCTTCCTCTGCGTGATCGCGGTGCTGGCCGTGGTCACCGCGACGGTGGGCGACCGGGTGGACGCACGGCACAGTTGGCGCAGCTTCTTCGGCGTAGTGCGCCAGTCGGAAATGCCGTCGCCGGCGATGGGCGGACAGGTGCGCATGCTCTCCCACGGCACCACCCTGCATGGCGCCCAGGCGCTGGATCCGCGCTACCGGTGCCGGCCGCTGACCTACTATGCGCCGGAGACCCCGATCGGCCAGGTGTTCTCGGCGGTGCGGGCCGAGCGCGCGGTTATGAACGCGGCGGCGGTGGGCCTGGGGACCGGCGCAGTGTCCGCCTATGTGCGGGCGGGCGATCGGCTGACCTTTTTCGAGATTGATCCGCTGGTTGTGCGGATTTCCTCCGACCCCGCGCACTTCAGCTACACCACGGCCTGCGCCCAGGGGGAGGTACGGTATGTGGTGGGCGACGCCCGCCTGACCCTCGCCAAGCAGCCGCCGGAGAGCTTCGACGTGTTGCTGATCGACGCGTTCTCGTCCGACAGCGTGCCGGCGCACCTGCTGACCGCCGAGGCTGTGGCCGGATATCTGAGCCATCTGAAGCCGGACGGCCTTCTGATTCTGCACCTGTCGAACCGGCACATGGAACTGCTCTCGCCGGCGATCGCCGCGGCCGAGGCCGCCGGCGGCGCCGCCCTGGTCCAGCGCCACACGATTCCGCCCGGGACCCCGGCGCTCTGGCAGTCCTCCGAAGACGTCGTGTTGGTCGGCCGATCGTCTGAGGCCCTGGCGCCGTTTGAGCACGACGCGCGATGGGACGCCGCCGACGCCGGCGGCGTGAAGCCCTGGACGGACGACTACGTGAACATCGTCGGCGCGATCTATCGCCGTCAGAAGGAGCGGTGGACCTGGCTGCCCTAGGCCGGCGTCTCCACGGCCACCACGGCCTGCGCAAGAAGGCCTTCCTGGCGCCCGGTGAAGCCCATGCCCTCGGTCGTGGTGGCTTTCACGCTGACCCGGTCCTCCGGCACGCCGAGCAGTTCGGCGAGGCGGGCGCGCATGGCCTGGCGATGCGGGCGGATCTTCGGGCGCTCGCAGACCAGGGTCACATCCGCGTTGATGATGCGCCCGCCGCGCGCAACGGCCAGGTCGACGGCGTGCTTAAGGAAGCGGTCTGAAGACGCGCCCTTCCACTGCGGATCCGACGGCGGAAAGTGTTCGCCGATGTCGCCTTCGCCGATCGCCCCCAGGATGGCGTCGGTCAGAGCATGCAGGCCTGCGTCGGCGTCGGAGTGGCCCACCAGGGTCTGGTCGTGGTCGATGCGCACGCCGCAGAGCCAGACCGCCTCGCCGGGGCCCCAGCGATGGGCGTCCACGCCCTGGCCGACCCGCGTGATGCGCATCGCGCCCGCCAGCCGCTCGGCCATGGCGAAGTCCTCCGGATAGGTGAGCTTCATCAGCATCGGATCGCCCGGCGCCAGGGCGACCCCGCCGCCGGCGCGCTCGAGCACCGCGGCGTCGTCGGTGGGTTCCAGATCGCCAGGCCAGGCGGCGTAGGCGGCGCGCAGGGGGCCGAGGCGAAAGGCCTGCGGGGTCTGGGCGCGCCAGAGCCCCTCGCGCGGAACCGTGGCCTGCACGACCGCCTCGCCCCGTTTCAGCGTGTCGGCCACCGGCAGGACGGGCACGGCGCCGTCGGCGCGGTCGAGCGCGGCGATGAGCGCCTGGACGTGACCCGTTGCGACAAAGGGCCGCGCCGCATCGTGGATCAGCACGATGGCGTCGGGATCGGTGTCGAGGGCGGCGAGGCCGGCCTGGACGGAGAGGGCCCGGCTCGCTCCCCCTGCGACGCAGATGGTCTGGGGCAGTCCCTCGGTGACAGCTTCGGCGGCATTCAGGCGATCCGCCGCTGCGACAAGGACAATTCGCCTTGCGCCGGCCGCGCTCATGGCCTCCAGCGACCAGCGCACGACGGGCCTGCCCCCCAGCGTCCTCCATGCCTTGGGGACGCCGGGGCCGGCCCGGGTTCCGCTGCCGGCGGCGACGATGATGGCCGAGAAATCCATGGCCGCTGTTTAGTTTGCGGGGTTCAGTTGTCCAGGCTTTACGGCGCCGCACAAATTGCCTAAAAAGCTGGCGGTTGGGGTGATTACAAAATGAGCACAACGCTCGGTGTAGGCAAGGTCGAGGTTCCCGGACGGGCGTGGATCGCGCCCATGACCGGCGTTTCCGACCTGCCGTTCCGCAGGGCGGCCAGCCGCCTCGGGGCGGCGTATGTGGCCACTGAGATGGTGGCTTGCGCGGAGTTCTCCCGCGGCCGGCCCGACGTGGTGCGGCGCGCCGCCGTGGGCGAGGGCCTGCCGCTGATGGTGGTGCAACTGGTCGGCCGCGATCCCGCCCATGTCGCCGAAGGGGCGCGGCTGGCGGCGCGGGCCGGGGCCCACATCATCGACCTGAATTTCGGTTGCCCGGCGCGGGAAGTCACCGGCGCCCTGTGCGGCTCGGCGCTGATGCGCGACCTGGACCTGGCCGAACGCCTGGTGGCGGCGGCGGTCGAGGCGGTGGACGCGCCGGTCACGGTGAAGATGCGCCTGGGCTGGGACGATGCGTCGAGGAACGCCCCGGAATTCGCGGCGCGGGCGCAGGCGCTGGGAGTCGCCGCCGTGACCGTTCACGGGCGAACCCGCTGCCAGTTCTACAAGGGCGAGGCCGACTGGGCCGCGGTCCGGGCCGTGAAGGAAGCGGTGTCGATCCCCGTGATCGTCAACGGCGACATCGTCGACGCCGAAACGGCCCGCCGGGCCCTGCAGGCTTCGGGCGCGGACGGCGTGATGATTGGCCGTGGCGTCTACGGAAAGCCTTGGATCGGCGCCCAGATCGACGCGGCGCTCGACGGCGCAGGGTTCAAAGAGCCGGGGGCGGAGGCGCGCCTAGCCATCGTGCTCGATCACTTCCACGACAGCCTCGCCTTCTACGGCGATCGGCTCGGGCTGCGGATCTTCCGCAAGCATCTGGCCGCCTACATCGAAAACGCGCCCTGGCCCACGCAGGCCGAGGCCAGGCGCATGGCGCGCTCCGCCCTGTGCCGAATGGAGGAACCCTCGGAGGTCGAACGCAGCCTGGTCGCGCTCTGGCGCGATCCTCAGATGAGAGCGGCGGCATGAGCGGCCAGACAAAGACAAGCAAGTCGGGGATAGACCTGAACGGACTGAAGGCGGCGGCCTTCGACCTCAGTCCCGAGCCGGCCATGGTGGTCAGCGCGGACGGGGCGCTGGTGGCGGTGAACGAGTCCGCCGAGGCCCTCTTCGGCCAGGGGCTCGGGCTCCTGGCCCGCGGACGGTTCCTGGCGGCCCTGCCGCCCGGTTCGGCCCTGGTCTCCCTGATCAACCGGGCGGTGGAGGAGGGCGGTCCCGTGCGAGAGCGGGGGGTCGAGATCAGCCTCTTCGGCCTTCCGCCCTTCGAGGCCGACGGGGCGGCCGCGCCGCTTGGCGACGGCTCGATCCTGCTGAGCCTGCATCTGAAGTCGGGCAATCTGGGCGCCGAGCGGGCGGACAACCTGCGCTCCATCGTCGGGCTCGGCCGGATCCTCGCTCACGAGATCAAGAACCCGCTCGCCGGCATCCGCGGCGCCGCCCAGCTGCTGAAGTCGGGCGCCAAGGCCGAGGATGCGCCGCTGGCGCAACTGATTGTCGACGAGACCGACCGGGTGCGCCGCCTGGTGGACCGGATGGAAGCCTTCAGCGACGACGCGCCGCCGAGCCGCACCCCGGTCAACATCCACCAGGTGCTCGACCGCGTCCGCGCCCTGGCCGCTAACGGCGTCGCCGACGGCCTGTCGCTGCGCGAGCAGTACGATCCTTCGCTGCCACCCACCCTGGGCGACGAAGACCAGCTCATCCAGATCTTCCTGAATCTGGTGAAGAACGCCGCCGAGGCGGCCCATTCCCGCGGCGACGGCCGGGGCGCGATCTCGATCTACACCGCCTATCGCCACGGCGTGCGGGTTCGCGCCGCCAAGGGGCAGAACCTGCGCGGGGCGCCCCTGGAAGTCCGCGTCGTGGACAATGGCCCCGGCGTGCCGGCCCACCTGCGCGACAGCCTGTTCCAGCCTTTCGTGACGACCAAGACCTACGGGGCGGGCCTCGGCCTGGCGCTCGTCGCCAAGCTCGTCGCCGCCCACGGCGGACTGATCGATTTCGAATCCGAGCCAGGGCGGACCGTGTTCCGCGTCCTGCTGCCCATCGCATCCGAAGAGGACCTGACGGCATGAACGCCGCGACCAAGAAGATCCTGATCGCCGACGACGATTCCTCGATCCGCCTCGTGCTGAGCCAAGCCTTCACCCGGCTCGGCTATCAGGTGCGGGCCACCGGCAACGCCTCGACCCTGCTGAAGTGGGTGTCGGACGGGGAGGGGGACCTCGTCGTCACCGACGTCGTGATGCCCGACGAGAACGTCTTCGACGTGCTGCCGCGCATCCGCAAGGAACGGCCGAAGCTGCCGGTCATCGTGATGAGCGCGCAGAATACGCTGCTGACGGCGGTCAACGCGGCCGAGATCGGCGCCTTCGACTACGTGCCCAAGCCCTTCGACCTGGACGACATGACCTCGGTGGCCCGCCGCGCGCTCGCCCGGCCGGCCGACGCCGAGGCGTCCAAAGCCCAGGCCCGGGCCCTGCGCGACGAGCGGCTGCCGCTGATCGGCCGCTCGGGACCGATGCAGGACGTCTACCGCACCATCGCCCGGCTTGTCGGCGCGGACCTCACGGTGCTGATCCTCGGGGAGTCGGGCACCGGCAAGGAGCTGGTCGCCCGCGCCCTGCACGACATGGGACGCCGCCGCGACGGCAAGTTCGTGGTGATCAACCTCGCCGCCGTACCGCGCGAGCGGGTGGAGGCCGAACTGTTCGGGCGCGAGGACGGCGACCCCGGAAAGCTGATCGAAGCGGACGGGGGCACCCTGTTCCTGGACGAGATCGGCGACATGCCGCTGGACGCCCAGACCCGACTGCTTCGGGTCATCGACGGCTCCGAACAGGCCATCAACCCCAAGACCGGCCGCCGGCCCAACGTGCGCATCATCGCGGCGACAAACCGCGACCTGAGGGGATTGATCCAGCACGGGCTGTTCCGCGAGGACCTGTTCTTCCGCCTGAACGTCGCCCCGATCCGGCTGCCGCCGCTGCGCGACCGGGTGGAGGACATTCCGGACCTGGCGCGCGCCTTCCTGCTGCGCGCCAACCGCGAGGGCCTGCCCGCCAAGACGATCGATTCCAGCGCGCTGGAACGGCTGAAAATGCATCCCTGGCCGGGCAACGTCCGCGAGCTGGAGAACCTGATCCGCCGGATCTGCGCCCTCTACGCCGAGGAGCTCATCACCGCTCGGATCGTCGAGCGCGAGTTGCAGGATCACACACCCGCCGCGCCGGGTCAGGAAGGGCCGGTGACCCTTTCCACCCTGGTCGAGCGGCACCTCTCGGGGCACTTCGCCGAGCAACCGGACGGGCTGCCGCCCGCCGGGCTCTACGACCGCGTCCTTGAGGAGGTCGAGCGTCCCCTGATCCAGCTCACCCTGGCCGCGACCCGCGGCAACCAGGTGCGCGCAGCTGAGATTCTCGGGCTCAACCGCAACACCCTGCGCAAGAAGATCCAGGACCTCGGCGTGGAGATGAGTCGCGGCCGCCGCTGAAGCCTTGGCGCAACAATGCTGTTGAGTTTGGGGCACAGTTGCGCCTAGGCTGAGCGAACCATGGCGTCGCTGGCTCCCGATGGCGGACCTGATGATGCGCCGGCCACGGGCCTGTGGCGGGCGCTACAGTCACGCTATGTGGTCGGCGGCGGATACGCCCTCGCCGCCGGCCTGACGGCGCTGGCGATCCTCATGGCGTCGTCTCCGCCGGAGACGGGCCCGCTGGGGCCGGCCAGCCACCTGATCCTGACGGTTCTCGGCCTCAACCTGATCCTGATCGGCGGTCTCGCCGGGCTGACGGCGCTTCGCCTGCGCGCCCTGCTGCGGGCGCGCTCGCGCGACGCGGGCGCGCGGTTGCACCTTCGGTTCGTCACCCTGTTCGCCCTGGCGGCCGTGGCGCCCGCCGTGGTGGTGGCCTTCTTCTACGGGGTCCTGGTCAATCGCGGCGTCGAGAACTGGTTCAGCCAGCGGGTGCAGACCGTGGTCGAGAACTCGGCGACCGTGGCGCGCTCCTATGTCGAGGACCAGAAGACCTACATCCAGGAACACGTGACCCTGATGGCCAAGGACCTCAACCAGGCCGCACCGGCCCTGGGGTCCAGTCCCGTGACCTTCAGCCACTTCCTGGCCTATCTGGCGTCCTATCACGCCTTCCCCGCCGCCTACCTGATCGACCGGGAGGGCCGGGTGCTGTCGCGGGCGGAAACCGCCGATGCGCCGGCCTTCGTGCTGCCGCCCGAGTCCAGTTTCGCTGCGGCGGACGAAGGCGACATCTCGGTGCCGGCCTTCGACTCCTCCGACCTGATGCGGGCGCTCTACAAGCTGAACGCCTATCCGGACGCCTATCTCTATGTGGTCTGGCCGGTGGAAAAGGGAATCATCACGCACCTTTCGGACGCCCAGGACTCCCTGGTCGCCTACCGGGAGGCGGCCAAGAGCCGGGCGCGGATCCAGGCGGTTTTCGCCCTCAGCTACTTCGAGACCGCGTTCCTGGTGCTGGTCGGCGCGGTGCTTCTGGGAATGTCGGCGGCCAACGCCATTTCGGCGCCGGTCGCGCGCCTCGTGCAGGCGGCCGGCCGGGTCGCGACGGGCGACCTGACCGCCAGGGTGGACGCCGAGCACGACCCGCCGGAGATCGCCGTGCTGAGCCACGCCTTCAACAGCATGACCAACGACCTTCAGGTGCAGCAGGCGGCCCTGAGCCGCGCGCGCGAGGAGGCCGAGAGCCGGCGCCAGTTCATCGAAACGGTGCTTGCCGAAGTGAGCGCCGGAGTGATCGGGCTGGACCGCGACGGGCGCGTGTCCGCGGCGAACCGCGCCGCCGCCGCCCTCCTGCACCTGCCCCAGGACCATGGGCGGGGCCGGCCCCTGGCGGACCTCGCCCCCGAGCTGGCCGGCGTGGCCGCCCAGGCCGCGGCGATGGGCGAGGCGGAGGAGGAGGTGGACGTGGTGCGCGACCGCGAGACACACCGTCTGCGCGTTCGCGCCAGCCAGAGCGAGGGCGGTCTGGTGCTGACCTTCGACGACATCACCCGGCTGGTCGCCGCCCAGCGCAACGCCGCCTGGAAGGACGTGGCGCGCCGCATCGCCCACGAGATCAAGAATCCGCTGACTCCGATCCAGCTTTCTGCCGAGCGGCTGCGGCGCAAGTTCCGCAGGAACGTGGCGAGCGGCGACCTGGAGACCTTCGACCGCTGCACCGACACCATCGTGCGGCAGGTGGGCGACATCGGGCGGATGGTGGACGAGTTCTCCGCGTTCGCACGCATGCCCGCGCCGGTCTTCACCGAACAGGACGCGGCCGAACTGCTCCGGGCGGCCGTGTTCGCCCGCCGGGTGGCGTCCCCCGACATCAGGGTGGACCTGATCGAGCCGCTGCCGCAGGCCACGATCGTGGCCGACGGGCGGATGCTGTCGCAGGCCCTGACCAATGTGCTGAAGAATGCGGCCGAGGCCATCGCCGCCCGCCGCGAGGGCGAACCCAAGCTCAAGGGAGCGATCATCGCCCAGCTGGTGGTGGAGCCCGAGGGCGTCGCCTTCGAAATCGAGGACAATGGCGTGGGCCTGCCCCCAAAGGACCGCGACCGCCTGACCGAACCCTATGTGACGACGCGGGAGAAGGGCACGGGCCTGGGCCTGGCGATCGTCAAACGGATCATGGAGGACCATGGGGGGGAACTGGTCCTGACTGACGCTCGTGGCGGGCAGGGGGCCCGGGCGATCTTGCGGGCGCCGGCGACGGCGCGAGCCACGGCCGCGATGCGCGCGGCCGAGACTGTCTGAGGTGAGTGATGGCGGCTGACATCCTTGTGGTCGACGACGAGGCGGACATCCGCGAGCTCGTGGCGGGAATCCTGTCGGACGAAGGCTACGCCGTGCGCACGGCGGCCGATTCCGAGCAGGCCCTGGCCGCGATCCGCGCGCGCAAGCCCTCGCTGCTGATCCTGGACATCTGGATGCAGGGCGGCGGGATGGACGGCCTCGAGCTACTGGACCTCGTCAAGCAGCTCGACGCCGACCTGCCGGTGATCATGATTTCCGGCCACGGCAACATCGAGACGGCGGTCTCGGCGATCAAGCGCGGCGCTTACGAGTTCCTGGAGAAGCCCTTCAAGTCGGATCGGCTGCTGCTGGTCGTCGAGCGGGCGCTGGAGGCCGCCAACCTGCGGCGCGAGAACCGCCGGCTGCGCACCCAGGCGATCGAGCCAGAGGGGCTGCTGGGCCGCTCGATGGCCGCCCAGCACATGCGTCAGATGATCAGCAAGCTCGCCTCGGCCAACAGCCGGGTGCTGATCTCCGGCCCCCCCGGCTCCGGTAAGGAGACGGTGGCGCGCCTGATCCACCAGGACAGCCCCCGCGGGAACGGCGAGTTCGTGGCCATCAGCGCCGCCGGCATGACGCCGGAGCGCATGGACGTGGAGCTGTTCGGCGAAGAGGGCGCTGGCGGGCGTCCGGCCAAGATCGGGGTGTTCGAACGGGCTCACGGCGGCACCCTCTACCTCGACGAAGTGGCGGACATGCCCCGCGAAACCCAGAGCCGCATCCTGCGGGTGCTGGTGGATCAGCGCTTTCGGCGGGTGGGGGGCGACTCCGACGTGCAGGTCGACGTGCGGGTGATCTCGTCCACGTCGCGCGACCTTCGGGCGGAGATCGAGGCGGGACGTTTCCGCGAGGATCTGTTCCACCGGCTGAACGTCGTGCCTGTGATGGTTCCTGGGCTGGCCGAGCGCCGGGAGGACATTCCCGAGCTGGTCGACTACTTCATCCAGCGCATTTGCGACGCCACGGGCATGATGCGCCGCAAGCTGGCGGACGACGCGCTGGCGGCGTTCCAGGTGCGCGCCTGGCCCGGCAACCTGCGGCAACTGCGCAACAACGTGGAGCGCATGCTGATCCTGGCTTCGGGGGATCCGGCCGAGCCCATCACCGCCGACATGCTGCCCCAGGAAGCCGCGCCCTCGGAACAGGGGTCGACCCTTGGGGCCGAGCGCATCATCGCCCTGCCGTTGCGCGAGGCCCGCGAGGTGTTCGAGCGCGAGTATCTGAACGCCCAGATGCTGCGCTTCTCGGGCAACATCTCGCGCACCGCCGCCTTCATCGGCATGGAGCGCTCGGCCCTTCACCGGAAGCTGAAATCCCTGGGACTGTCGGGCGCCAGGGCCCTTGAAGAGGATGTGGGCTGATGGGACGCATCGCCTATGTGAACGGCCGGTTCGTCCCGCACGCCCAAGCGGCCGTGCACATCGAGGACCGCGGCTATCAGCTGGCCGATGCGGTCTACGAGGTGTGGGCGCTGTTCGACGGTAAGATGGCCGACGCCGAGGGGCACTTCGCGCGGCTGGAACGCAGCCTGGGCGAGCTGCGCATCCCCATGCCGATGAGCCGTCGGGCGCTGACCCTGGTCCTGCGCGAGACGGTGCGCCGCAATCGCCTACGCGAGGGGCTCGTCTACCTCCAGGTCAGCCGGGGCGTCGCGCCGCGCGACCACGCCTTTCCTGTCTGCGGGGCGCCGCCGGCCGTGGTGATCACCTGCAAGGCGGTCGACCGCGCCGCCGCCGACGCGAAAGCGGCCAAGGGCTGCGCCGTCGTCACCACGCCGGAGAACCGCTGGGGGCGCTGCGACATCAAGACGGTGGGATTGCTCCCCAACGTGCTCGCCAAGCAGGCGGCCCGCGAACGTGGCGCGGTGGAGGCCTGGTTCGTGGACGACCTTGGCCTGGTGACCGAGGGGGCCTCCTCCAACGCCTGGATCCTCGATGCGGACGGGGTGCTGCGCACCCGCGACACCAACGCGAACATCCTGCGGGGCGTCACCCGTCGCACGCTCATGGACGTGATCGCCGCAGCCGGACTGAAGGTCGAAGAACGCGCCTTCACCCCCGAGGAGGCGCGTCAGGCCCGGGAAGCGTTCATCACTGGCGCTGGCTCCCTCGTGACGCCGATCACCTCCATCGACGGCAAGCCTGTGGGCGATGGCGCCGTCGGACCGGTGGCGATGCGGCTTCGCAGCCTCTATATCGAGCGCGCGAAGGCCACGGCGGTCTGACCGGCGCGCTGCGATTGCGCCGGTCATCAAAGGCGGTCTAGCGTTCACTCGCGTGTGTGGAGGGCGGTCTGCGCCCTCCGATCGAAAACAAAGGGCGAAAAGCCAATGAGCGACAAGAAACAGAACCTGCAGGACACCTTCCTGAACAGCGTGCGCAAGTCGAAGACGCCGCTGACCATCTTCCTCGTCAACGGCGTGAAGCTGCAGGGCGTGGTGAGCTGGTTCGACAATTTCTGCGTGCTGCTGCGCCGTGACGGCCAATCGCAGCTTGTCTACAAGCACGCCATTTCCACGATTATGCCGGCCCAGCCCGTCCAGCTGTACGAGCCGGCGGAAGACGAGGCGGATTGACCTCAAAGCTCATCGAACGCGAGGCGCCGCCGCAGCGCGCCATCGTGATCCATCCGGACCGGGAGGAGCGCGCCTCTTCCCGGACCGCCGCTGCACGACTCGAAGAAGCCGTGGGCCTGGCCCTGGCGCTCGACCTGGTGATCGCCGACCGGCGGATCGCCCCCCTGCGCCGGCTGACGCCCGCCACCCTGTTCGGCAAGGGCAAGACCGCCGAGGTCGGCGAACTGGTCGAAGCCCTCGAGGCGGACGTGGTGGTGGTCGACGATTCGCTGACGCCGGTGCAGCAGCGGAACCTGGAGCGCGCCTGGAAGGCCAAGGTGATCGACCGTACGGGCCTGATCCTGGAGATCTTCGCCCGGCGCGCGCGCACCCGGGAAGGCCGCCTGCAGGTAGAGCTGGCGCGCCTGTCCTACGAGCGCTCGCGCCTGGTGCGCACCTGGACCCACCTGGAGCGGCAGCGTGGCGGCTTCGGCGTCATGGGTGGTCCGGGGGAAACCCAGATCGAGACCGACCGGCGCCTGCTCGCCGAGAAGATCGGCAAGCTCAAGCGCGATCTGGTGGAAGTCAGGCGCACCCGCACACTCCAGCGCGGCGCGCGACAACGCCATCCTTACCCGGCTGTCGCCCTCGTTGGGTACACGAACGCCGGCAAGTCGACGCTTTTCAATCGGCTGACGTCGGCCGAGGTGGTGGCTCAGGACATGCTGTTCGCCACCCTCGACCCGACCCTTCGGATGCTGAAGCTCCCGGACGGCCGGCCGGCGATCCTGTCCGACACCGTGGGCTTCATCTCGGATCTGCCGCACGAGCTGGTCGAGGCGTTCCGCGCGACCCTCGAGGAGGTCAAGGAGGCCGACGTGATCCTGCACGTTCGCGACATCGCGAGCGAGGAGACCGACGCCCAGGCCAAGGACGTGCGCAAGGTGCTCGAACGCCTGGGCGTGGACATCGAGGACCGCAACGTCCTGGAAGTCTGGAACAAGATCGACCAGGTCGGGCCCGACGAGCGGGCGCTGCTCGAGGGCGACGCACGCCGGGCCCACCCTGCCGCCGTGCTGGTGTCTGCGCAGACCGGCGAAGGCTGCGCAGCCCTTCTCGAGGCCGTCGCCGGGCTCGTCGACGAGGCGCCGCCGGTGGAGGCTCACGTGCCGGCCGGGGAGGGGGCGGCGATCGCCTGGCTCTACCGGCACGGCCGGGTCATCGAACGCGAACCGGAGGAGGACGGCGGCGTGCGTCTGGCCGTGCGGCTGACGCCTCAGGCGCTCGGCCAGTTCGAGCAGCTCTTTCCCGCCGCGGAGCTACGCGGCGGCTGACCGGGCGGCTGCGGCGGCGCGGGCGCCGTCCACCAGCGTCATCAGCGCATCTTCGAAGGCCTGGGTGTAGAGGGCCGGGTGGCCCTCCAGCACCGCGGCGCGGATCGCGCCGATGATCGCGCGGCTGAGGGCGTAGGCCTCAAGGCCGCCAAGCCCCGGGATCGGCGGCAGCAGCGAACGGGTTCGATCCGTCTCCGCGCCAAGGGCGTGCGCGCTCTCCTCGGCCATGGCGGCGCGCACCACCGCTCGCCGCAGGGCCGGTCGGCCCGCGAAGGCGTGAATCTGGTGATGGATGACCGCGCGCACCGGGTCGGCGGCGCCCTGGATCTCCGCCGCCATCTGCGCCCGCATGGCGATCACCTCCCGCCGCGACAGGGCGAGCAGGATCGCCTGCTTGTTGGGGAAGTACTGGTAGAGCGATCCGATGCTGACGCCGGCGCGTTCGGCGATCCGGTTCGTGTTGAACGCAGCCTCGCCCTCGTCTTCCAGAATCTGAGCAGCCGCATCCAGCACCGCCGCTTCCGTCGCCACGGAGCGCGCCTGCCGGGGCTTTCGCCTGGGTTCCGCCGAGCTTTTCACCACCGCCTGTCAGACCTCCCAAATGCGAGTACCGAAACCTGAGCTTAGCTCGGAAAGTCGTCGCCAACAGGAGGACGGCATGAATTGGTGGATCGAACGGTTGGACGCCCTGAAGGCCGGAACGGCCGAGGTCCCCCTGGTCACCCAGACCTTGCGCATGGGGCTGCTCGACGACTGGGGCGAGGGCTGGTCGCGCAAGACCTGGTCGCCGGATCCGACAGTGATCGGCCCTGACGGATCGTTGTTCGGCGGCCATCTCGCCGCCCTCGCGGACCAGTCGGCCGCCTTCGCGACCATGACTGTGATGGGGGAGGAGGAGACGTTCCGCACGACCCTCCTGTCGGTCCAGTTCTTCCGCGTCGGGAGGGCCTATCCGCTCGAGATCGCTGGCCGCGTCGTGGCGCGCACCCGGCGCATGGTGTCCGTCGAAGTCGATTTCTGCCGCCCCGACGGCGAACTCATCGCCCGGGCGACCGCGCAGCAGATCATCCAGGCCGACGACCGGCCGGCCTAGGCCTTCTCCGCCGCCTTGGCGGCGTCCCACAGGGCGTCCATCTCGTCCAGGTCGGACTGCTCCGGCGTCTTGCCGCGTTCGGCCAGGGCGGCCTCAATGAAGCGGAAGCGGCGGGCGAACTTGGCGTTGGTGGAGCGCAGGGCGTCCTCCGGCTCGATGTCGAGCTTGCGGGCGAGGTTGGCCATGACGAAGAGGACGTCGCCCAGTTCCTCGCGAGCCAGCGCCGCATCGCCTGCGGCGATCTCGGCGCGCAGCTCGCCGATCTCCTCCTCGAGCTTGGCGAGCACGAAATCGACGTGCGGCCAATCGAAGCCGACGCGTGCGGCGCGCTTGGTCAGCTTCACGGCGCGGGTCAGGGCCGGCAGGCCCGCGGGCACGTCGTCCAGCAGGCTGGCGTTGCGCCCCTTGTCCGCCCGCTCGGCGGCCTTGGTTTCCTCCCAGGCCTCGGTCTGCTCGGCGCTGGAGCGATAGTCCGCGTCTCCGAACACGTGAGGATGGCGGCGGATCATCTTGGCGGAAATCGCGTTCGCCACATCGTCGAAGGCGAAGTGGCCGTCCTCCTCCGCCATCCTGGAATGGAAGACCACCTGCAGCAGCAGGTCGCCGAGTTCCTCCTTCAGGTCCGCCAGGTCGCCGCGTTCGATCGCGTCGGCGACCTCATAGGCCTCCTCGACGGTATAGGGGGCGATGGAGGCGAAGGTCTGCTCCAGGTCCCATGCGCAGCCCGTCTGCGGGTCGCGCAGCCGCGCCATGATCGCCAGCAGGCGATCTATGGGCCTGGCCGCCTCGAGCGAGGGTGCGACGCTATTCCGCCGGTCGGGCTGCGACATGGATCTCCT
This sequence comes from Phenylobacterium sp., assembly GCF_046291545.1. Classification (GTDB taxonomy): domain Bacteria; phylum Pseudomonadota; class Alphaproteobacteria; order Caulobacterales; family Caulobacteraceae; genus Phenylobacterium. The sequence goes on along the minus strand of NZ_JBKBSM010000004.1, from coordinate 124,762 downwards.
CGCTGATCAGCGGGTCGGCGGACATCTCGGGGGCGGCGTCGGCCAGGTCCCGTTCAGCCAGGGCGGCGCGGATTTCGGCGTGGCGCTCGGCGGTGAGCGGGAAGCCCAGCACGATCCAGCTCGCCAGCAAGGACATGCCGGCGGGAATGGCCGCGAACAGCAGCGCCAGGCCCGCGAGGCCGCTGTCCACGCCCTCGGACGTCGGATCGAAGCCCAACGCCTGAAGCAGCGGGAAGGTGACGCCGACGGCCGCCGCGGCGCCGATCTTCACAGTGCCCGCCAGCAGGGCGTAGAGCAGGCCGGTGCGGTCGACGCCGCTCTCCAGCCGCTCTTCGTCGCCGATGTCGGCCATCATCGCCCGGAGCAGGAACGCGCCCGCCGCATAGGGCACCCCGATGAGGAACATCAGGAGGGCGGCGATTGGGAAGTTGCCGACCGGGATGGCCAGCGAGGCCATCGTCAGGGCCGCATAGACCACCCCGGAAATCGCCAGGGCCCGGTGCTTGCCGACCCTGTAGGACAGCCAGGTCCACAGCGGCGCCCCCAACAGACCGCCGATGAAGTAGATGAGGAGCAGGCCGCTGGCCATGCCCTTGTCGAAGCCCTTCACCCGCTCGAAGAAGAAGAAGAACAAGGCGCCGGTGATCGCCGGCCCGGTGCCGATCAGCAGGTCCGCCACCAGAATCCGCACGACCGAAGGCCGGCGCAGCAGGCTCAGGTACTCCTTGACGCCCGCGTGCTCGGCCTTCGCCGTGATGCGCGGCTCGGGCACGCGCCAGAGGGCCAGGCCGACCGTCAGGGGCATCAGGGCCACGATGAACCAGCCCATGGCGGCAACGCCAGCCGCGTGCCCCTTGATCCCCATGAGCGGGAGCAGGGCCGGCAGGGTGAGCACCAGGATCATGCCGACGACGTTGCCGGCCTGCCAGAAGGCGTAGATCCGCGATCGCTGGTCATAGTTCGGCGAGAGCACCGCGGCCCAGGCGAGCTGAGCCAGAGTGGCGATGGAGAAGCCGGCGTAAACCACGAGGAGCCAGAACCAGAGATAGAGCTCGGTCACACCCGGCTTGGCCATGAACAGCATGTAGGAGGCCAGCATCAGGATCGGCGCGCCGATCGCGAACCACAGCTTGAAGCGCCCGAAGCGGCTGCGGGTGCGGTCCATCACCGCCCCGATGAAGGGATCGAATCCCATGTCCAGCAGCCGCACCGCCATGAAGGCCGTGCCCACGGCCGTGAGGCTGAGGCCAAGTTCGCTGGCGTAGAACTCAGGCAGGTAGACGACGAGCGGCAGGCCAAGCCCGGCGAGCGGCAGGCACGGCGCGGCCAGGGCCGCCAAGGTGAAATTCGAGCGCCGCTCGGTCGTCATGAACATTCCCCAAATGAGCGGCGCGGATCAGACAGCGCGCCGCCCGCCTGGGCAAGGCCTATCGGCGTTATCGGCTGGCGAGAACCTCGCCGCGGGCGAGGCGGCGGGCAAACCGGTCGATCGTCCAGTTTGCGTCGGCCCAGGTGGTGTTCATCCGCGCATTGCGGATGTCGCTCTCGTACCAGCTGTAGCTGACCGGCGTGACCGTCCCGTCCAGGGCGATCAGCTTGCCTTCGATCCGGGCTCCGCCGACGCCGAAGCTGTGGAACGACAGGCCCGGCGTGTCGCCGAGCTGCTTGAAGGTCGGCCGGTTCGGCTGCGCATCGACCAGGACCAGTTCGGCGCGGCCGCCCGCCAGCACGCCGGTGCGCGCCAGCTCGCGCTGCACGTCGTGCTGGAGCTCCTGGGCGAGCTCGTTGACGTCGCGCAGGCCGTATTTTTCCTGGGCGAGCTTCTCCAGCTTGGGGCTCAGGGCGACGCTGACTTCCGGCGCCGTGTGGCTGGAAAAGGTCTCGGCCGAAGCGCCCGTGGCGAGCGACAGGGCGGCGAGGGCGGTGGCGAGGGGCAGGACGCGCATGTGGGGGCTCCCGAGCTCTTGCAACGTCCGCAGAACATAGGGCGACGCTTGCGGCCGAACGAGGGCGGACCGCCTGCATGACGAGAATTTCACGTCGCCCGGCGCGTCAGCCGAGGAGGTCGGCGGGCGCCTCGATGTCGATGTCGAGAAGCTGCTGCGCCTTGCCCTTGGCCAGGGGATCCAGGCGAAGGCTGGCGAACTGGCCTCCCCCGAGCGACTGAATGCAATGGAAGTTCAGGGCGTTCAGGCCCGGCGCCTCGTAGCGGACGACCTTGGGCGCGGCGGCCCCTTCGAACTCGTGGGCGAACCAGTCCTTCACCCGCGCCTCGGTGAGGCCCGCGCGGATCCAGGGCAGGAACTCCGGCTTGCGGGCGATCACCCCGACGTTGAACGCATCGCCCTTGTCGCCGGACCGGGCCCAGGCGAGCTCGATGAGGCGAACCTTGGTCATCGCGCTCCGGGGCTCGGGGGCGGGGGGCGACTTCGGCCGCTCCACCTGCTCTGGATCGAAGGTCGCCGCTGGCGCTTCCGCGCTGGCCTCGATCCGCTCCCCGCCAAGGTCGACGACCACCGGAACGTCCTGGCGCGGGATCAGGACCGAGAACACGCGGCTGACCGGGGAGATCGTCGGCTGGCCGCCGAACCAGCCGGTGGAGCCGACGCTCATCGAGGTGGTGGGCGAGGCGAACTCGCGCATCATCAACTGCAGGGCGGCGGCGTCCTCATGCTCTGCGCCGACACGCGCCACGACTTCGCGCGTGGCCCGGGCGTCCGGTCGAGCATTGGCGCCATAGCTGGCCTCCGCCCCCAGGATCTCCACGCGCGTGTCGCGGAACGGCGGCAGGTTGCGGTCGCGCAGCAGCTCGCCGACCCGCTCCAGCACCGCCTGCGCCTGACGCTCGGCCTTGGCGGCCGCGTCGCGGCCGACCACGGGCATGGCGCCCAGGAAGCGGGCCCCGTCGTTGAAGGTGACGCAGACCTTGTAGCAGCCGCTCGGCGGATATCCCCTGGCGCCGGCGACAAGCACGCGGTCCGGGCCGGCCTGCTGCACCGTCACGGCGCTGAAGTCGCAAACGACATCGGGCAGGGCGTAGGCCTGCGGATCGCCCACTTCATAGAGGATCTGCTCCGCCACCGCCGCCGGGGAGACTAGGCCGCCCGTGCCGGCCGGCTTCGTCACCGTGAACGTGCCGTCCGCAAGGCACTCGATGATCGGGTAGCCGATGTGGGCCCAGTCCGGCACATCCTGCCAGTCGGTGAAGAGGCCGCCGGTGGCCTGGGCGCCGCATTCGATGACATGGCCGGCGAGGGAGCCTGCGGCCAGGCGGTCGAGGTCGGCGTCGCTCCAGCCGAACTCGTGCATGAGCGGCCCGAGGGTGAGGGCGCTGTCCACCACTCGGCCCGTGATGACCATGTCCGCGCCGGCGGCCAGGGCCGCCGCAATCGGCCGCCCGCCCAGATAGGCGTTGGCGGTGAACACCCGGGCAGGGTCGGGAAACGGCGCGCCAGTGAACATCTCGGTGAGGCCGCGGCCGGCGAGTTCGTCAAGGCGCGGCGTCAGGTCGTCGCCTTCCACGACCGCGATCTTGAACTCAAGGCCGGCGTCGCGGGCGAGGGCCTCCATGCGGGCGCGGCAGGCCTGCGGATTGACCCCGCCGGCGTTGGTGACGATGCGCACCCCACGGGTCTTCAGCTCCCGCAGGTTGCCCTTCCACACCCACTCAGTGAAGTCGCGGGCGTAACCTTCGGACGGATTGGCCAATTTCATCCGGCCGAGGGCGGCCATGGTCGCTTCGGCCAGGTAGTCGAGGATGATGTAGTCCAGCCCGCCGGCCCGAAGGAGCTGCGGCGCGGCCACGGAGGAGTCCCCCAGGAAGCCGCCCGCGCCGCCGATCTTCACCACCTTCGCCATGACCGCATCCTCCCTTGGGGCCGTACAGGAGGGCGCCTGCCACCACGGAAAGCAAGGCGGCGGTCAGGCCCTCGTCACCGGCAGCTTGAGGAAGACCTTGCCTTCGGCCGTGGGCGGGGGCAGGGCGCCGGCGCGGATGTTCACCTGCAGCGACGGCAGGATCAGCACTGGCGGGGCCAGCGTCGCGTCGCGAGCCTGGCGATGCTCCACGAACTGCGCTTCGCTCACGCCGTCGTGGACGTGAATGTTGCGGGTCCGCTCTTCAGCCACCGTGGTCTCCCAGGCGAAGGCCTTGCGGCCCTCCGGCAGATAGTCGTGCCCCACGAAGATCCGGGTCTGCGGGGGAAGCTCCAGAATCCTGTGAATGGAGCGGTAGAGCGCATGGGCGTCGCCCCCGGGGAAATCGGTCCGCGCCGTGCCGTAGTCGGGCATGAACAGGGTGTCGCCGACGTAGGCGGCGTCGTCGATCAGGTAGGTGACGCACGCCGCGGTGTGCCCGGGGGTGTGCATCACGCGGACCTTGGCGTCGCCGAGGGGCAACTCGTCCCCGTCGGCGACCAGACGGTCGAAGGCCGAGCCGTCCGGCGTGACGTCGTCCGCCCCGAAGACGGGCGCGAAGTGGGCCTGGACCTGGGTGATGTGCTCGCCGATCACCACCTCGGCCCCCGTGGCCTTGCGAATGTGCTGGGCCGCCGTGAGGTGGTCGGCGTGGGCGTGGGTCTCCAGGACGTAGCGGAGCTTCAGGCCGCGGTCTGTGATCGCCTTGAGAATCGCGTCCGCCGACTCGGTCGAGACGATCGCCGCCTTGGGCTCGTAGTCGAGCGCTGGGTCGATCACGGCCGCTTCCTTCGTGCGCTCGTCCCACACGAGGTAGGTCACCGTGGACGTGGCCTCGTGGAAGAAGGCTTGTTGCTGCACAGGCATATGAGGCTCCTTTCGAGGCCAATATATGCATTATTGCTAAATTAGCAAATACATATATATTGCTGTTATGAGAACGCCGAACCACCTTGTCCGCGAACTTGAGGCCGACGCCCGCGCCGCCGCCGACCTGCTGCGCGTGCTGGCCAACGAGCATCGGCTGCTGGTGCTTTGCGCGCTGCGGACCGGCGAACTCTCGGTAGGCCAGCTCGCGGAGCGGGTGGGGCTCTCCCAATCGGCCCTGTCGCAGCATCTGGCGCGGCTGAGGAGCGACCGCATCGTCTCCACGCGCCGCCAGGGCCAGACGATCTTCTACGGCATCGCAGATCCGGACGCGCTTAGCCTGGTCGAGGCGCTCGCGGGGGTCATGCAGCGCCGCCGCGAAGGGCGCTGAGCCGTGGACCTGACCTCCGCATCGATGATGCTGGCCATTGGCAGCGGCGCAGTCGTCGGCCTTCTTCTGGCGCTGTTCGGCGGGGGCGGCTCGGTGCTGGCGACCCCGTTGCTGCTCTATGTTGTCGGGATCGGCGACACCCATGTGGCGATCGGCACCTCGGCGGCGGCGGTCGCGGTCAACGCGGCGATCAACCTTCTGGGCCACAGCCGCAGCGGGCGAGTGAAGTGGCCGTGTGCGAGCGTCTTCGCCGCGGCCGGACTGCTGGGCTCGTTCGCGGGGTCCAGCCTGGCCAAGGCGGTCGACGGCCAGCGTCTGCTCCTGTTCTTCGCCTTCGCGATGGCGGCGATCGCGCTGTCGATGCTGCGGAAGCCGAAGGGCGAGGGGGACCCGGCGGTGCACATCACCTGGCCGCTGGTCGCGCGCCTGGCCCCCATGGGCCTGCTCACCGGCTTCGCCGCCGGCTTCTTCGGGATCGGGGGCGGCTTCCTGATCGTGCCCGGTCTGATGAGCGCGGCAGGGATGACCCTGGCCAACGCCTCAGCGTCTTCGCTTCTGTCCGTGGCGATCTTCGGCGCCGCCACGTCCGTCAACTATGCGGTCTCGGGCCTGGTGAACTGGCCGGCGGCCGGGCTGTTCGTCGCCGGGGGAGCTGTCGGTGGCTGGCTCGGTCTCAAGGGCGCGCGCCGGCTGGCGGCGCGGGCGCGGCTGGCCCGGAGCCTCTTCGCAGGCCTGGTCCTGCTGGTGGCCGTCTATGTGGCGTGGCGCGCAGTTGTCGGCGCTTAGGCCGCTTCGTCGTCGCAGGCGCGTCACCGATCGGACCTAGCCAGTGGCGGACCAAGGAGGCGCCATGGCCACGATCCGCCTGTCCACCGAAAAGCCGATGGACCAATCCTGCGAGCTGCTTCTGGCCCTGCCATTCGATACGCCCGAACAGCGGTTCAAGGGCTTCGAGGTGGAGGAGGCCGCAATTGTCAGCGTCGTGACGGCTCAGGGGCGCGGGCAGCAGGCCCTGCGCCTGGCCGCGAGAGCAGGGGCCCGGCCACAGGTTCGCTTCGAAGTGGAGGAAGCCCCCGGCGACTTCCCCGAATGGATCTTCGCGGGCGACCGCGGGCGCCATGAGACCCCGTCTGACGACCTCGTGGCCCTCATGGCGGAAACCGCGCCACAGCGCCTCGCACCGGCCGAGCGGGTCACCCGGATCGTGCGGCACGTCGAGTCACGCTTCGCCTATGGGGTGCGGGACGTCGGGCTCGGCGACGACAGCGACGAGATGGGCGCGCTCTGGTGCGACACGCATCTGGGGACCTGCGTGGACACCCACAGCTACGCCGTGGCGGCCATGCGCGCGGCGGGCGTCGAGGCCGCCTATGTTTCCGGGGTGTTCTTCAAGGAGGGCACGGTCCAATCCCAGCCTGGCCATTGCTGGTTCGTGGTGCGGGCGGAGGACGCGCCCCACCACTGGGACATCTCGCACCACCTCAAGTATGATCTTGGGCCCGTCCGGCCGCTCTTCAATCCGAAGCCGGGATTTCGCTTCGCCTTGGCCGCCGGCCGGGACCTCGTGTTCGAGGGCGCCGAAGGGCCGGTGACGTTCGGCCGGTTGTCGGGATTTCACATCCTTGCCGCCGGGGCCGCGAAGCTCTCCACGGTGGCGCAGGTGTCGAACCGCTGAGAAGCGCAGGCGGGGACGCCGCAAGAGGTCGCCGCCGTCCGGCCGCGCCAAATCATCGCCTAAGGAAGATTATCGGAAATATGGGAGCTCCCGGCGTGGTCAGGCCGCCTCTGCGGCCTGGCTGGCTTCCGGCACGATCAGCACGTCGCAGCGGGCCCCGAGCAGCAAGCGATCCGCCGCGCCCTGGCCGCCGAAACGTCCGGTCCGCTTCGCGCCGAGCACCACTAGGTCCGGCGCATGGCTGCGCACGTAGTCGGCTTCGAGCTCTTCCACCGAGCCGTATTCCACAAGCGCCGTCAGCGGCTCTCGGCCGCCCGCGCGGACCTGAAGCCGCTTGCGGAACTCGGCCAGATTTTCCAGCGCTTCCTCCCGCATCTCGTCCTGGTTCGCCGGTTCGCTGATGAACCCGGAGAACGGCACGCGATAGCCGTGCAGCAGCGTCAAAGTCGCATCCGGAAACAGGCGCATGGCCTCGGCGGCCGCGAGTTCGGAAGCCCTGGAGAAGTCCGTCGGCGCCATCATCCTGCGATAAGGGTCATGCGGCCTGCGTTTGACGACCAGCACCGGCGCGGGGGCGCGGCGCATCAGCGTCCTCGCCATTCGCCCGGGATCGTTGCGTCCCATCAGTTCATTGCGCGCCACGCCGGTCACGATGAGCCGCGCGCCGGACTGGGCGGCGGCGGCCATGACGACTTCGGCGGGATCGCCGGCGGCTACGTCCAGGGTCCAGTCGATGGCGTCGTCCTGGAACTCGGCCGCAAGATCGGCGCCGGCCTGCTCGATCAGGTGATGGCGCGCCGAGCGCCACGAGGGATCGTGGAAGTCGTCCTCCACCGCGATGACAAGGCGAAGACGGGCGCGCCAGGCCGCGGCCAGGGCGCGGGCCCTGTCCAGCGCCCTGTCGCATCGGCATCCCAGGTCGCTCGCCAGGACGATCTCCAGGTCTCCGGAGTTCGGCGGGAACTCGGCCATGGGCGGCTCCTTCGGTTGACGTGAGCAGCCTTCTTAGCACCCGCAGGCCCCGGGTGGGCCTTGACCCGCCTCAAATCGTACCGCCTAGAACCAGGCGCGCACCCCCACCGCGACGGCGGTGTCGTGGCGAGCTTCCCCCGCCCGACGGGCCAGATCGGCCGTTTCGCCGAACCTGCGGGTGTGGACGACGCCGACATAGGGCGCGAGTTCCCTGGCGAGGTGATAGCGCAGGCGCAGGCCGAGCTCGGCGTCCGTGACGCCTGCGCCGCGCTGCAGGTCCGGCGCGTCCTCGGCGGCCCAGTTGACCTCGGCGGCCGGCTGGAGAACCAGCCGCTGGGTGATGCGCAAGTCGTAGTCGCCCTCAAGGCGCGCCGTGACTTCACCGCGATCGGAGAGGAACACCGCCGCCGAGACGTCGAACCAGTAGGGCGCGACGCCTTCGACGCCCGCCGCCAGCCAGGTGCGCCTCGGCCGAGGCTGAAAGTCCTGACGAACGCCGAGCTGCAGGTCGAAATACGGGCTGACCGCGCGCGACAGCAACGCCTGGACCTCGGCCTCGCGCAGGTCGCCGTCGAAAGCCCCCTCGCCTTCGGTCTTGAGGGCCAGGCGATGGATGTCGCCCCCGATCCAGGCTTCGCCATTCCAGGCGTAGGCGTCCCCCTCCCCGCCCAGGCGGGCCTCGCCCCGGTCCAGGCGTACGCTCCAGGCCGATGCGCCGCCGTGCTCGCGGCGCAGCTGTGCGCGGGCCCGCGCCATCTCCTCGGACGGGAAGAAGGCGTCAGCCGCATGGTCGCGGGGCGGCTGCGGAACGCCGGAGGCCTCGGGCGCCGACGCAGGCAGACCGTGCATGGCGTGTGCGGCGTGCGGATCCGCCGGCGCCTGGGTGGGCCCGTGACCGGCGTGCGGATCGGCGGGCGCCGCTGGGGCGTGGCCGGAATGGTCGTGCTGCGCGAGGGCGGCGCCGCCGGAAGACAGCACGAGAAAGGCGCCTAGCATCAGAGGCTTCACCGGGCGTCTCCATCCATCGGGCGAACCGTCACCACGTTCATCATGCCGGCGTGCATGTGGTAGAGAAGGTGGCAGTGGAAGGCCCAGTCCCCCGGCGCGTCCGCCGTCAGGTCGAACGCCACCTTGCCCCCGGGGGCGACCGTCACCGTGTGCTTCCGCGGATGGCGGCCGGGACGCCCCGTGACCACTTCGAAGAAGTGACCGTGCAGGTGGATGGGATGGGCCATCATCGAGTCGTTGACGAGGATCACCCGCACACGTTCGTCGCGCCGGAACGGAATGGGTTTGGTGAGCGGCCCGAAGCTCTCGCCGTCGAAGCCCCACATGAACCGCTCCATGTTGCCGGTGAGGTGGATCTCCACCTCGCGAGCAGGCGGCCGGGGATCGGGATTGGGCTCCAGGGCGACGAGGTCCCGATAGACCAGGACCCGGTGATTGGCGTCCTGAAGCCCCTGCCCCGGCTCGCCTGTGCGGTCCGCGGGCATGGCGGCGAGCATCTGCACGCCGGGACCTCGCGGAATCTTCGCCTCGCCTGCGGCCGGGGCCGTCATGGCGGCGTGGCCCATGCCTGCGTGATCCATCCCCGAGTGGTCCATTCCCGAGTGGTCCATTCCCATGTCGCGCATGGTCAGCACTGGGCGTGATCGCAACGGCGGCGTGGCGGCGGCCATGCCGGGGCGCGGCGCAAGGGTGGCGCGGCCCAGGCCAGAGCGGTCTGCGGCCTCGGCCACCAGCGTATAGGCGCGGTCTTCCGGGGTTACCACAACGTCGTAGGTTTCGGCCGGAGATATTTGGAATTCTTCGATTTCGACCGGCTGAACGTTCTGCCCATCTGCCTGGACGACGGTAAGGGCGAGGCCCGGAATCCGCACGTTGAAGATCGTCATCGCCGCGGCGTTGATGATGCGCAGGCGCACCCGCTCCCCCGGCGCGAACAGGCCCGTCCAGTTGTCTGCGGGGCCGTGGCCGTTGACGAGATAGGTGTAGACCGCGCCGGTGACATCCAGGATGTCGGTCGGATCCATGCGCATGCCGGCCCAGGCGATGCGCTCGTCCAGGTCCTGGTCGCGGCCGGCCAGGAGCCCGGAGAGCGTCTGCTTTTGGCGGTTGAAGTAGCCGGGTTCGGCCTTGAGCTTCCGCATGATCTCGTGCGGATGCATGAAGGCGTAGTCGGAAAGAACGACGACGTGCTCGCGCTCGGCCGCCACCGGATCGGCCGACGCCGGCTCGATGATGATCGGGCCATAGTGGCCCTGCTGTTCCTGCAGGCCGGAATGGCTGTGGTACCAGTAGGTCCCCGCCTGCACGACGGGAAACTCGTAGACGAAGGTTTCCCCGGGCCGGATTCCGGGGAAGCTGAGGCCGGGAACGCCGTCCATCTGGTGGGGCACCAGGAGTCCGTGCCAGTGGATCGAGGTGTCCTCGTGCAGGCGATTGGTGACAGCGATCCGAGCCGCCTGACCCTGCTTCAGCCTGATCAGCGGGCCGGGCACGGAGCCGTTGACGGCGACGCCGTGGCCCGGCCGGCCATCGATGCGCACCGCAGCGTGGTCCACCGTCAACGCGATGTCGGGTCCGTTCAGCGCCTCGGCCGCGCCCCGCGTCCCGGCGCGGGCCCACGCCGGAAGCAGGCCCGATATCGCCGACGCGCCTCCGAGCGCCGAGGCCATGGCCAGCAACCGCCGCCGGTCGATGTCGTTCATGTCACGCGTCCCTACTCTTGCGCGGCCACTCATGCGGCTTCCCACGGCTGGAAGGTCAAGCGCGGATTCCGGCCTTGACCTTCCCATGATGGGAATCCCCATGTGAATGCGGCGACGATCGTCAGGAGGTTCGCCATGTCCACGCACAGCCTCGATATACCGGTACGGGGGATGACCTGCGCCGGTTGCGTGTCGCGGGTCGAGCGGGCCATCAAGGCCGTGCCGGGGGTGGCGGACGCCTCGGTCAACCTGGCGACCGAGCGGGCGCATGTGGAGTTCTCAGGTCATGGCGAGCCGCAAGCGGTCGTCGCGGCCATCCGCGGACTCGGCTACCGCGCCGACCTGCCTGACGTCGGCGCGCACCGCCACAGCGGCCATGATCACGGCGCCGAGACCGAAGCCGAGCGGGCGAAGGACATCCGCGCCCTAAAACGCGACACGGTCATCGCCGCCGCGGCGACCCTGCCGCTTCTGGCTGTGGAGATGGGCGGCCACCTGTCGCCGGGCGTGCATCACGCGGTGACGTCGGCCCTGGGCGAGACCGGGTGGCGCGTGGCCAGCTTTGTCCTGGCCGGCCTGGTGTTGTTCTGGCCCGGCCTGCGCTTCTTCCGCATCGGCGTTCCGAACCTGCTTAGGGGCGCGCCTGAGATGAACTCCCTGGTGGCGATGGGGGCAGGCGCGGCGTTCGCCTATTCCACCGCGGTGACGTTCGCGCCCGAGCTGTTCCCGGCCGCGGCGCGCCATGTCTATTTCGAGGCGGCCGCCGTGATCGCCACCCTGATCCTGGTGGGCCGCCTCATCGAGGCTCAGGCCCGCGGGCGCACGGGGGCGGCGATCCGCCGGCTGATGACCCTGCAGCCCCGCACCGCCCGGGTGGTGCGCGAGGCTGGCGAGCAGGATGTCGGGATCGACGACCTGCGAGCCGGCGACCTGATCGCCGTACGGCCTGGAGAGCGGGTGGCGGTGGACGGCCAGGTGGTGGAGGGGCGGTCGTTCATCGACGAGTCGATGATCACCGGCGAGCCGGTTCCGGTGGAGAAGGCGCCGGGCGCGCCGGTCACCGGCGGCACGCTCAACACGACCGGCGCGTTCCGCTTCCGCGCCGAAAAGGTCGGCTCGGACACCGTGCTGGCCCAAATTATCCGCATGGTGGAGCAGGCCCAAGCCGGCAAGCTGCCGGTTCAGGCCCTCGTGGACAAGGTCACGGGCTGGTTCGTGCCCGCAGTCATCGCCGCTGCGATCCTGACCTTCGGCACCTGGCTGGTCTTTGGCCCCGAGCCCGCGCTCACCTTCGCCCTGGTGAACGCCGTGGCGGTGCTGATCATCGCCTGCCCCTGCGCGATGGGCCTGGCCACGCCCACCTCGATCATGGCCGGGACCGGCCGGGCGGCGGAGCTTGGCGTGCTGTTCCGTCGGGGGGCGGCGCTCCAGGCCCTGCGAGACGTAAAGGTGGTGGCGTTCGACAAGACCGGCACGCTCACCGCGGGACGCCCTGCCCTGACCGACCTGCTGCCGGCCGACGGGTTCGAGGCCGGCGAGGCCCTGGCCCTGGCCGCCGCAGTCGAGGCGCGGTCGGAACACCCGATCGCCCGGGCCATCCTCGAGGCCGCCGAGGAACGGGGGCTGAAGCGGCTCGAGGCCGAGGGATTCGACGCCGTGGTCGGCGCCGGCGCCCGAGCTCGGGTCGGCGGCCGCCGCGTCGACATCGGCGGGGAGCGGTTCATGCGCGACCTAGGGGTCGACCTCGGTGCTCTTCTCGAGGCCGGCAAGGCGTGGGCGGATCAGGCCAGGACGCCCCTGTACCTGGCGGTGGACGGGCGGCCCGCCGCCGCCCTGGCGGTCGCCGACCCGATCAAGCCCACGGCGGGCCAAGCGCTGGAGTCGCTGCGCGCCCAGGGTCTGAAGATCGCCATGCTCACCGGCGACAACGCCGCCACCGCCCACGCGGTCGCCGGGCGCCTCGGGCTCGACGAGGTGGTCGCCGAGATCCTTCCAGCCGGAAAGGTCGAGGCGCTGGAGGACCTGCGCCGACGCTACGGAGCGGTGGCCTTCGTGGGCGACGGGGTCAACGACGCGCCGGCCCTCGCCGCCGCCGACGTCGGGGTCGCCATGGGCGCTGGCACGGATGTCGCGATCGAGAGCGCCGAGGTGGTGCTGATGCGCGACGATCCCCAGGCCGTCGCTACCGCGGTCGCCCTCAGTCGCTCGGTGATGCGGAACATCGCGCAGAACCTCGGCTGGGCTTTCGGCTACAACATCCTGCTCATACCGCTGGCCGCGGGGGCGCTCTATCCGGTCTTCGGGATTGCGCTGTCGCCGGTGTTCGCCGCGGGGGCGATGGCGCTCTCCAGCGTCAGCGTCGTCGGCAACGCCCTGCGCCTGCGGGCCTTCAAGCCGCCAATCGGGAGCGCCGCATGAACATCGGCCAGGCCGCCGCCGCGACCGGCGTCACCGCCAAGATGATCCGCTACTACGACGAGATCGGCCTGGTTCGACCCGCCGGGCGGAGCGAAGGCAACTATCGCGAATATGGGACGCGCGAGATCAACGAGCTCCGCTTCATCAAGCGCGCACGTGGCCTTGGGTTCTCCATCGCCGAGATCACGCATCTGTTGTCCCTTTGGCGGGACAGGAACCGTCCCAGCCGTGAGGTCAAGGCGATCGCCGACCGCCATCTGGCCGACCTTGACGCCCGGATCGCCGAGATGACGGCCATGGCCGACACCCTGCGCGAACTCTCCCGCTGCTGCGCCGGCGACGACCGGCCCGACTGTCCGATCCTGGCCGATCTGACCGGCGGCAAGGAGCCTGCGGGACCTGCCGTCAGGTGATCTTGGCGCGGCGGTCGACGGCGCCTAGGCTCGCTGAACAACGATAAGCTAGGGAGTTCAAGATGGCCGCCGCCCTGCCCAAGGCCTGCATCATCGGCGCCGGCTGCTCCGGGTTCACGACCGCCAAGCGGCTGAAGGATGTGGGCGTGCCGTACGACTGCTTCGAGATGTCCGACGAGATCGGCGGCAACTGGTACTACAAGAACCCCAACGGGATGTCGGCCTGCTACGAGAGCCTGCACATCGACACCTCCAAGTGGCGCCTGGCGTTCGAGGACTTTCCCGTGCCCGCGGACTGGCCGGACTTTCCGCACCACAGCCAACTCTTCGAGTACTTCAAGGCCTATGTGGATCACTTCGGGCTGCGCGAGACGATCACCTTCAACACTGTGGTCGAAAAGGCGCGCCGTACGAGCGAGGGCCTCTGGGAGGTCGCGCTCTCGAGCGGCGAGACCCGCACCTACGACGTGCTGTTCGTCTGCAACGGCCACCACTGGAGCCCGAGGATCCCCGAATACCCCGGCGAGTTCGACAACCCGGCCTTCCACAGCCATGCCTACCGCACCCCTTTCGACCCGGTGGACATGCGCGGCAAGAACGTGGTCGTCGTCGGCATGGGCAACTCGGCGATGGACATTGCGTCCGAACTCTCCCAGCGGCCGATCGCCAAGAACCTGTGGGTGTCCGCCCGCCGCGGCGTCTGGGTGCTGCCCAAGTACATGAACGGCCGACCAGCCGACAAATCCGCCATGCCGGCCTGGATGCCGCGCAAGCTGGGGCAAAGACTGGCCCGCAGCGCCATCAAGAAAGCCATCGGCAACATGGAGGACTACGGCCTGCCCAAACCTGACCACGAGCCGCTGGAGGCCCACCCCTCGGTCAGCGGCGAGTTCCTGACACGGGCGGGCTGCGGCGACGTGAAGTTCAAGCCCGCCATCAAGGCGCTGGAGGGCACGCGCGTGCGCTTCGCCGACGACAGCGTCGAGGACGTCGACGCGATCATCTTCGCCACCGGCTACGACATGCGTTTTCCGTTCTTCGACGACCCGGCGCTGGTTCCGGACGAGGAACATCGGCTGCCGCTCTTCAAGCGGATGATGAATCCGGACGTGCCGAACCTCTTCTACATGGCGCTGGCTCAGCCGCTGCCGACGCTGGTGAACTTCGCCGAGCAGCAGTCCAAGCTGGCGGCGGCCTACCTCACCGGCCGGTACCGGCCGCCCTCGCCGGAGGAAATGCGCCGGGTGATCGCCGAGGATGAAGAGATCCACCTTGGCCACTACTACAAGGCCAAGCGGCATACGATCCAGGTGGACTTCAACCTCTACTGCGCCGACCTGATGAAGGAGATCGCGGCAGGTGAGAAGCGGGCGCGCGCCGCCGAATACGCCCTGCCGACGCCGGCTCGCGCCGTCGCGACGGCCTAGGCCGGCGGCAACTTCAGTTCGCCCTGGGCGATACGCCGCAGGGTCTCGACGAAGAAGGCCGGTTCGAGGGCGGTGATGCGGGCTTCCAGGCTGTCGACGGTCTCGCCGGGCTCCAGCGGCACGGCGCGGGCGGCCACGATCGGCCCCCGGTCGTACTCTTCGTCGACCAGATGGATGGCGATCCCGCTTTCCGCCGCCCCGGAGGCGATCACCGCCTCGTGCACCCGCCGGCCGTACATCCCCTCCCCGCCGAAGCGGGGCAGCGGGCCTGGATGGATGTTGAGCACCCGGTTGCGGTAGCGGGCGAGGGTCGCGGGGCCGAGCCGCCGCAGGTATCCCGACAGCACCACGAGTTCGACTCCGGCGGCCTCCAGGGCCCGCACCAGCGCCTGGTCCGCCGCCGCCGGATCGCTGCGCGTCGGAATGCACGCGTGCGCCAGGCCCTTCTCCGCAGCGAAGGTCAGGGCCGCGGCGGTGCTGTTGTTGCTGATGACGATGCGCGGATCGACGTCCAGCCGGCCGAGCCTGGCGGCGTCTACGATGGCGCGCAGGCTCGAGCCGTTGCGCGAGGCCAGGAACCCCAGGCGAAGGGGGCGCGAAGCATGGGTGTTCAAGCGGGAAGCTCGTGTTCGAAGCGAAGTCCGTCGACGGCCGGCTCCACGCCGGGAGGCAGCTTGGCGGCCAGCTCGGCGTAGTCCAGGTCGATGTGCATGTTGGTCAGGATCGCCCGCCGGGGTCTGGCCCGTGCGATCCACTCCAGGGCCTTGTCCACGTGGGCGTGGGTGGGATGCGCCCGCCAGCGCAGGGCGTCCACGATCCAGACGTCCAGGTTCTCGAGGGCGGCGAAGGCCGCATCGTCGAGGTCGACGACGTCGCTGGAGTAGGCCACCCCGCCGAAGCGGTAGCCGACCGAGCGGACGCCGCCGTGGTCCTGGTCGAACGTCGTCACCGGGATGGCGCCGGAGGGACCATCGATGCTCCAGGCTTGCCCGTGCTCCGGCAGCCGGTGATGGGCGCAGATCGCCGGATAGCCGCCCTCGGCCTCGAAGATGTAGCCGAAGCGGCGCATGAGCGAGGCTTCCGTCGCCTCGTCGGACCACAGGGGAATGCGCGCGCGCTGGCGGATGAAGAAGGCGCGCACGTCGTCGATCCCGTGGATCTGGTCGGCATGGTCGTGGGTGAGCAGCACCGCGTCGAGCCGCGCGACGCCCGCCGAGGCGGCCTGCAGCCGAAAGTCCGGCGAAGTGTCGACGATGATGGTGGTCTCCGCGTCCGGCGACGCGCCCCGGCGCCGCACGAGCATCGAGCAGCGCGAGCGAAAGTTCCGGGGATCGGCGGGGTCGCACGCTCCCCAGTCGCCGTCGGCCCGAGGCACGCCGCCCGAGGAGCCGCAGCCCAGGATCGTCACCTCCAGGGTCCCGGTCATGGGCGCGGTATCCGGTCGAAGAGGTCGAAGAAGGCCTGCTGCGTGCGGCCCTCGGCCTCCGAGAGGCTCCAGCCGCGCAGCTCTGCGAGCTTGGCCAGAACGTGCGGCAGGTAGGCCGGCTCGTTGCGCCGGCCGCGATAGGGCACGGGCGCCAGGTAGGGGCAGTCGGTCTCCACGATGATCCGGTCGGCAGGCATGTCCCGGATGATCGCCCGTACATCCTCCGCCGTGCGGAAGGTCGCGATGCCGGACACCGAGAACCAGGCGCCAAGAGCGGCGGCGCGGGCGGCCAGTTCCGCCCCGGAGGTGTAGCAGTGCATCAGCATGCGAAAGGGTGCGCGGGCGTACTCCTCCTCCAGGATGTCGCCCATCACCTCGTCGGCCTCGCGGGTGTGGACCACCAGCGGCAGGCCCATGCGCCGTGCGGCCTCCACATGGGCGCGGAAGACCTTCGCCTGCACGTCCCTGGGGCTGAGGTCATAGTGAAAGTCGAGGCCGGTCTCCCCAATTCCGACGACCTTCGGATCGCCAGCCAGTGCGCACAAGGTCTCGGGCGTAAGCGCAGGATCTTCCTTGGCTTCATGCGGATGCGTTCCGACGGTGCACCAGATGTCGGCGGCTTCGGCCACTGCGCGCACGGCGGGGAAGTTGGAGACCCGGTCGCAGATGTTGACCATCAGTTCGACGCCCGCTTCACGGGCGCGGTGGATCACCTCGTCCCGATCCGCGTCGAACTGGTGCGCGTGGAGATTGACGTGGCTGTCGATCAGCATGGCGGCGGGGAGCTTCAGGCGCGCGCGGCGAGGCGCAACTCGGACAAGGCGGTGAAGAAGGCGTCGGCGCGATCGAGATTGACGGCTTCCACCTCGCGGGGCAGGCGCTGCAGCGTCTCCCACGCCGCGGCCCAGCGATCAAGCGCTCCGGCGCCTTCCCGCGCGTGCTCGGCCAGCTGCTGGTGCAGGCGGTCGGCCAGGCGTTCGAACAGGAGGTTGAACTGGGCCTGGCCCTCGCCACCGCGAAAACGGTCCGCGAGCGCCAGGGCCGCGGCCTCGTCGAGCCTCGGCAGATCCTGCAGGATCTGTCGGGCCGCATCGTCGATCGCGACGGCCTGGGCGCCCGCCAGGGTGAGGGCCCGTCCCGGCGCGCCCCCGCTCATTCGCGCCAGCCGCAGGGAGTCCTCGACGGTCACACCGGTGCGCGCGCGCACGAAGTCGCTGGTGACGTCCTCCGGCAGGGGATGGAAGCCGAGCCGGCGGCAACGGGACCTGATCGTCGGCAGCAGCCGCCCCGGGGAATGGGAGATGAGCAGCAGCACGCCCCGCGGCGGCGGCTCCTCCAGCGTCTTCAGCACCGCGTTCGCGGCGTTGACGTTCAGGTCGTCGGCCGCGTCGATGATCGCCACGCGGTGCGCGGCGACGGCCGGCGACTTGGAGAAAAACTCCGACAGCCCGCGGGCTTCGTCGACCGGGATCACCTTGCGCGCCTTGCCGTCCTCGCCGATGCGCTCGAGCACCATCAGATCGGGGTGGGACCGGGCGATGATCTGGCGGCAGACCGGATGGGCGGGATCAGCGCCGAGGGCGCCCTCCCCGGCCGGCGGAGCGCCCAGGAGCCGGCGGGCTGCACGATAGGCGAAGGTGGCCTTGCCCACGCCCTCCGGGCCGTTCAGCAGCCAGGCGTGATGCAGGCGCCCCCGGCCGCGGGCGTCCTCGAAGGCGATCTGAGCGCCATCGTGCCCCATCAGCTCGAAGGTCTCGCGCGGGTGCGCGATGGCGGCGCGCTCAGCCATCGGGATTCGCCCCGACCGCGGCCTGGATCGCCGCGGACACCGTGTCGAGATCCGCCGCGGCGTCGATGACCACGCAACGGTCGGGCTCGGCCCGGGCGATCGCCAGGAACGCCTGGCGCAGGCGCTCGTGGAACGCCGCGCCCTTGGATTCAAAGCGGGTCTCGCCGCCGGCGCGGGCGCCGGCGCGCTGAAGCCCGACCGCGACCGGCAGGTCGAGGATGAGGGTCAGGTCGGGGCGGACCCCCTCCAGCACATGATCCTCCAGGGCCGCGATCAGGACGGCGTTGGTTCCGCCGGCCGCACCCTGGTAGGCCCGCGTCGAATCGGCGAAGCGGTCGCAGACCACCCAGGCGCCCCGTTCGAGCGCCGGGCGAATGACGCGCTCGATATGGTCGCGCCGCGCCGCGTACATCAGAAGCGTCTCGGTGACCGGGGACCAGCGGTCCGCCGCGCCGTTCACCAACAGGTTGCGGATGGCCTCAGCGCCGGGAGAGCCGCCCGGCTCGCGCGTGGCGACGACCTCGTGGCCCTCGGCCTTCAGCCGATCGACCAGCAGGCGAAGCTGGGTGGATTTTCCCGCCCCCTCTCCGCCCTCGAAAGTGATGAACCGCCCGCGCGCCACGGGCTCAAATTGGCCCGTTCGGCGGCGATGTCCAGAGGCGGCGCCCGCGTCAGAACGGCCGGATCACCTGGGCGTCCGAAAAGCCATAGCCGGCGAGCTGGTCGCGAAGGGCGAAGGCCGCGCTCTCGTCGCCGGAGGCCAGCACGATCACCCGGTAGATTGAGCCGCCGTCGCGATCGACCCGTTCGATCTCCGCCGCCGCGCCCGCGCGGTTCAGGATCTGGACCGCGCGCTCCGCATTGGCCGATTGGCTGAACGCCCCGGCCTGGATGCGGAAGCCGCTCCCCGAGGCCGGCGCGATGAGGCCGAGCGGAGCGGAGGGCGCCAGCCGCGCGACCTGCGGGTCCGGCGGATTGATCGGCGGCGGCGCCGAGACGAGCGGCTCGAGCGCGGCCGTGGCCACCGCGGCAGGCGCCGGCGCGGTCCAGGTGACGTCGCCCTCCTCGCCGCGGGCCTCGTCGGCGCCGACCGGCGGGAGCGGCGCCTGGGCCACGCTCACCGTCGCCGTCGCCGGCGCCGTGGGGGCGGGCTGCGCGGGCGGGGGTGAGGCGGGCGGCGGCGGGGCCGCAGCGATCCGGTAGTCCCCGAGGGGAGCGGGTCCCACGTAGCGAACCCGGACCTTGGCCAGGCCCTGGCGGTCGAATCCGAGTTCGCGAGCGGCCGCGTGCGACATGTCGATCACCCGGCCGCCGACGAAGGGGCCGCGGTCGTTCACCCGCACCCGCAGCGAGCGGCCGTTCTCAAGATTGGTCACCTCCACGATGCTGGGCAGGGGCAGCGTCGGGTGGGCCGCGGACAGGGCGTTCTTGTCGAACACCTCGCCGTTGGCGGTGCGCTTCATGTGGAATTGGTCGCCGTACCACGAGGCGACGCCCCGCACGTCGTAGTTCTTGTCCTCGCGGGGCACGTACCAGATGCCGCCGACCTGATAGGGCTTGCCCACCTTGTAGGTTCCCCCGGCGCCCGAGGGCATGCCGGCGTGGCCTGCATCGGGCGTGCGCGCCGAGTATCGTGGCTGCGGGGTGGCGCAGGCGGCGAGCGTAGCGGCGGCCAGCGCCAGCAAAGCGAGGCTGCGACAGGCGCTGAGCGAGCGTGCGAACGCGGGCATGTCAGCCCCTCCCCCGGAACGGCGTGCGTGAAACCGCCATCATGGTGAACAGAAGGTTTGGAGCCGGTTAAGCCGGATGGTTAACCGCCGGTCCTCCGGCCCGCCCGCCTGCCCTGTGGAGCGGCGCGCGCGGCCCTGCTATAGCCGCCGATCCGGACGGGTGGCCGAGTGGTTTAAGGCAGCGGTCTTGAAAACCGCCGTGGGTTCACGCCCACCGTGGGTTCGAATCCCACCCCGTCCGCCACCCGCGCGCGTTTCCCTTGCCAGCCGGCCGCTCCAGCGTAGGGTGAGGCGACGGGGCGTCGCCCAGGCGAGACTGGGGCGCTGAGGGGAAGCGGCGCTTCGGGGACTGGCTGCAGATGACGATCTATCTGGCGGCGCTTCTGATCGGGGTGATCGCGGGACTGCGCACAATGACCGCGCCGGCAGCCGTCAGCGCCTCGGCGGCGCTCGGGTGGATGTCGCTGGCCGGCACGCCCCTCGCCTTCCTCGGCCTGAAGATCACCGCCTATGTGCTGGTGGTGCTCGCCTTGGTCGAACTGGTGGCGGACCAGCTGCGTAGGACCCCAAGCCGCAAGTCCGCGCTGCCGTTCGGCGCCCGCATCGCCTCCGGCGCCCTGTCCGGAGCCGCCTTGGGCGCCACCGGGGGCGCCCTGGCCGGCGGGGCCATCGCAGGCGCCGCCGGGGCGGTCGTCGGCACGCTCGGGGGCTATGAAGCCCGCACCCGGTTGACGGCGGCGGCCGGAGGGCGCGACCGCCCGATCGCCCTTCTGGAAGACGTAGTCGCGATCGGGGGGGCGATCCTGCTGGTGGCCCCGCTCTCCTGAACCGCGCACGGCAGACGCGCGGGCCCTCATCGTGTAGAGGGGCGGCTCCTGCCCTTAGACGGTGACCAATGAACATGGACATGGCGGTCCTGCGGGCCCACGCCCACCAGGTGCTCGACGATGCGACGATCCCGGAACTGCCGGGCGCCTACCACGGCAAGGTTCGCGACAACTACGACCTGCCGGACGGGCGGCGGATCATCATCGCCACCGACCGCCTCAGCGCCTTCGACCGGATCCTGGCGGCCATCCCGTTCAAGGGGCAGGTGCTGACGCAGACGGCCCGCTTCTGGTTCGAGGCGACGGCCGACATCTGCCCCAACCACGTGCTGGACTACCCCGACCCGAACGTCGTCGTCGGCCGCCGGCTCGACATTCTGCCCGTGGAGATCGTGGTCCGCGGCTATCTCGCCGGAACGACCGCCACCTCGATCCTGACGATGTACCGAAGGGGCGAGCGCGAGATGTACGGCGTGCGCCTGCCCGACGGCCTGAAGCCCAACGAACGGTTGCCGGAGGCGATCATCACGCCGACGACCAAGGCGTTCGACGGCGGCCACGACGAGCCGCTGTCCCCTGTCCAGATCATCGATCAGGGCCTGCTCACCCCTGAACAGTGGAAGACCCTGTCGCACTACGCCCTGGCCCTGTTCGCCAGAGGTCAGGCCATGGCCGCCGAACGGGGGCTGATCCTGGCCGACACCAAGTACGAGTTCGGCGTAGACAAGGACGGGCGCATCCTGCTGGCTGACGAAATCCACACCCCCGATTCCAGCCGCTACTGGATCGCCGCGAGCTACGCCGAGCGCTTTGCGGCGGGCGAAAGGCCGGAGAGCTTCGACAAGGACTTCGTGCGCAACTGGGTGGCCGAGCGCTGCGACCCCTACAAGGACCCCATCCCGCCGATCCCCGCCGACCTGATCCTGGAGACCGCCGGGGTCTATGTGCGCGCCTTCGAGATGATCACCGGCCAGGCCTTCGCGCCGCCCTCGCCGGACGAGCCCATCCTGGAGCGCGTCCGGCGCAACCTGGCGCCCTACTTTTCGGGCTGAGCCCTACTTCTTCACCCAGGCGCCCTCGGGCATCTTGTAGTACTCGCCCGGCGCGATCTTGGCCTCGACGAGCGTCTTGAAGGCCGAGACGCCGGCCGCTTCGGGGGTGACGTTGTTGCGCGCGGCCGCCTGGCGATAGAGCTGGGCGCGTCCGGCGTTGATCTCGGCGACGGCGGCCTTGAGCGCGGGGTCCGACACGCTGGTGACGAAGCCGAGATAGCCGTCGTACTGCTCGCCGACCTCTCCGCGGGTCTTGGCGGCGTCCACAAGGGCCTTGGACTGGGCCGGATCAGCGGCGGCGGTCCCGGCCAGGGCCAGGGCGCCGATCGCGCCGGCCAGCATGGCGGTGAGGGTGTTCCTGGTCATCAGCAGGGTCCTTAGAACAGGTTTGGGTTCTGCTGGATCAGCGCCTTGACGTCCTCGTCGAGGCGCACGCGCACGTCGGCGTCCAGCTTGGCGTAGATGGTGATCGGCTGCACATCGAGCTTGATGGTGTGGGTGCATCCCGCAAGCGTCACGCCCGCGCCGCCTGCGGCCAGGCCCACGCCCAGCGATCTCCGCGTCAAATTCATCTGCCTCGCCCTTCCATGGGGGTGGATGTGTCGGTTGTCGCGCCTCAGGGCTGAACGGCGCCTGAACCGGCCCGTTGAGTCTCGGCGAAGTCCTTGAGGAGTTGATCCAGGTTGAGCGTGGTGTCGAGGGTCAAGTTGACCTTGGTGTGCGACGGCAGCGGCAGGCGGCGCTGCAGCAGGTCCTTGCGAAGCAGGTCGCCGATTCCGAGTTCCAGGCTCTGCTCCTGCGGCGGCTCGTGCGCTCCCTGGATCTTGAACAGCACGCCAAGACGGCCCTCTGGCAGGCTGTTGACCTCGGCCGAAAGGCTCTCGAACGCGAGGTTCTCAAGCGCCTGGAAGGCGAACTCCGTAACCGTGTTGGTCTCCTGGGGCGCTGCGAGGGCGGCCGCCGGCCCGTCGGCGACCGCCGCCTCGCCGCCCTCGGCCGCCACGTTGCTCAGAGCCTCGCGGCGGATCGACAGGCGGCCAGGCTGAACGGCGTGCAATTGGCCTTCTATGAAGCGAACGCCTTCGGGGCCCAGCACGAACGGCAGGCGCCCGCTGACCTTGGCGTCCAGGGACACCCGGTCGGCGAACGGCGAACGGGCGACGAGGTCCGACAGCTGCACGCCCTCGACCAGCACCACGCCTTCAAAGGCCGCGCCGCTCAGGGGCGCGGTCAGGGGCTCCAGTTCCAGTCGCCCGCCCCCCACTTCCAGCGAGCCGGCCTGGACCTTGAGGAGTTCGTCGACGAGCTGGAAGTCGAGGGCGACGTGGGTCAGAGGCGCGAGGCTCTCCACCGATTCGACGCGCAGTTGCTGGCCTGGAGCGGTCTCGAGGGGAACCAGGCTCGTGAACCGGATCGTTCCCGACAAGCCGACGACGGGGCCGGCCGCGCTGCGGAAGGCCAGCGAGGGCACCTTAAGGACGCCAGAACTGCTCAGGGTTTCCCCCGACCACTCCATGCCGCCCTCGAAGCGCGCCCGGCCATCGACCGGCGGGCCCAGCGCCGAGGCCATCGGCGACAGGTCGCCGGGCTGCAGCGCGCCCTGGGCGAACACGAGCTCTCCGGTGTCGAGAACGACGCCGCCGCGCTGGGCGCGCATGTCGTGCTCCAGGCGGGCGACGCCCAGAGCGCGGCCGGCGCTGTCGGACAGGTCGAAACGGCCCGTCCAGCGCTCGCCGGCGAGGCTAGCGTTCCCCGCCGCCTGCACGGGTTGAAAGCGCGTCTCGGACGCCGTGTCGATCAGCCGGGCCTGGGCGACCTGCGTGGTCAGCTTCAAGTCCTGCCCGGCGCCGTCCGCGGCCAGCCGTGCGGCGGCCTCCTCGATCCGGGTCTCCAGGAACGGCGCCTCGGCGCGGAGGCCGTCAAGCCTCGCGCGGGCTCGCCAGCGGCCCTGGTCCAGTGAGAACAGCGGCCCCTCCCCGGCGCAGATGCGCCCCTCCACGCCGGTGATGTCGGTCTCGCCGAGTTCGATTCGCGAGACTCGCGCCGGATGGCAGCCGGCCTGAACGAAGCTGACGGCGCCGCCCTGAACCGCCAGCGTCCCAGAGGTCGCAACGATCGCCTCTCGCATCGGCCCGAACGACCCGTCGGCGTTCGCCGCCACGGCCGCGTCGAGACCTTCCTCCGTCAGGGTGTAGCGGCCGACGGCGAGGTCGACCTCAGGCGCTTCGCCGCCGGTCAGGTGAAGCCGGAACGCGCCGGATCCGTCACCGTAGAGCGGCTCGCCGGCCTTGGCCGAGAGCACGGCCCGCACGCCGTTTCGGCCTCTCGCCTGGATGGGCGCGGGCAATCCGACGCGAAGGGTTTGCGGGCCGGCGGCGATGGCGACGGCCGGGGCGCTGAGGGCGAAGTCAGCGGCCGCCCGCTTGAGAGCGGCGAGTTCGGCCGCGTCCTGGGCCGCGGGCGCGCCGAGCGCGCTCCAGCCGCCACGCAGCCCGCCGGACGCGGCGCCCTGGACCCGCCAGTCCTTGGCCGACCAGCGGACCTGGCCGGCGAACCCCGCGTCGAGTTCGGACGCATGCGCGTCAGGCGCCCTGACCTCGCCGGCCCGCAGACTCGCGCGGATCGGTCCGGCCAGCGCCAGCGTATCGGCCCAGCCGGTGGCGCGCCCCTCGAACCGGGCGGTGAGCGCAGCCTCGCCCGCCTCGCTGCGCCCTGAGCGCAAGGTCTGCGCGGACGCGGCCAGGGTGGCGGTCACTCCCCCGTCTCCCCGCTTCCCCTCGAAGTCGGGATAGGGCGCAAGACCCGCCAGCGAGAGGTCAACCCGTTCCGCCGCGCCGGCGTCCGCCGCCACCGCCGGCGCGCGCAAGCGCAGGCTGATGGCGATGCGATCGCCCGTGGTCCGCAGCGAGAGGGCGCCGGCGGCGATCTGCGACTTCACGCCCTCGCCGCTCAGCTCTGTGGGGCCGAGCCGCGCGTCCAGCGACATCAGCTTGGCGTCGGCGATGCGGGCGTCGGCCTGAAGGGCCAGGAGGCCGTAGTCGGTCTCCACGCGTGCGCGCCCGCCCTCGACCAGGATAAGGGGCTTGGTCGCATCCGGTTCGGGTGGCCGCCTGCGGAATTCGTCGACGATCGGATCGAGGGAACCCAGGCTGAGGACGCCGTTGCGCAGGCTGGCGCGAACGACGGGCCTCACGAGCCGCACGGAACTGACATCCACCCCCAGCGGGCGCGCCGACCAGAAGCCCCGCGCCGAATAGACGACCTCCACCCGCTCGACGCTGAGCTCCGGCGCCTCGGGCGGCCCCACCCGGATGGACGCGGTGACGCCGTCCACCTCGAAGCGCTCGACGTCCACATCGGCGCGCACCCCGCGGGACTCCAGCCACCCGACCAGCACTTCGCGCGCAATGATGCGGCGAGCCAGGTAGATGGCGACCACCATGACAGCGAGAATCGCCAGCGCGCCGACGAGCACGCGCAGGAGTCCGAGGCGCCGTACTGCGGGAGCGCCCGGCGAGCTCTTGGATGGGTCGTTCAACTTGTGCCTGCCGGCGCCATGACTCAGCTCTTAACGCACGAGCCGCAGGCCGAGACCAGCCCCTGCGTCGGTCCGGCGTCAGGCGATCCGGGTCTGCTGGTGCGGCGGCGCCTCGGCTGCGGCCGCCTGCCTGGCCTCGATGATGGCCTCGATCAGGCTGGACGCCCGGATGGGCTTTGACAGGTGGCGGTCGGCGCCGGCCTCGAGGCTCGCCCGAACGTGTTCGTCGAGGGCGTTGGCCGTCAGCATGATCACCGGGGTGCGGGGCAGCCCCCGCGCCGCCTCGATGCGGCGCAGCTCCGCGGTCGCCGCGAGCCCGTCGAGCTCGGGCATCTGCATGTCCATCAGGACGATGTCGAACGGCTCGACCGCGAGACGGTCCAGCGCCTGACGGCCGTTCTCGACGATCTCCGGCTCGACCCCGATGGACTGCAGGATCAGCTGGACCACCTTCTGGTTGGTGGGGTGGTCCTCGGCGAGCAGGACGCGCAGGCCTGCGGCGTCGATGGCCGGGCCCTGGTCGGTGTCGCGGGCCGGCTTGGCCTCCTCCCCGCGTTGGAGAGGAAGGCGGACGATGAACTCCGACCCCTCGTTGGGGCGCGAGGTCACCTGGATTGTCCCGCCCATCAACTCGATCAGCGAGCGGCTGATCGCCAGTCCCAGCCCCGTGCCGCCGAAGCGCCGGCGTATTGAGGCGTCGGCCTGCTCGAAACGGCGGAACAGCCGCGCCTTGACCGCGTCATCGAAGCCGATGCCGGTGTCGCTCACGGCGATGCGGACGCCCTCGCCGTCGCCCTGCACGGCCAGGCGCACCACGCCAGCCTCGGTGAACTTCACCGCATTGCTCAACAGGTTCGAAAGCACCTGCGTCAGGCGCACGGCGTCGCCGACGAACGCCCCCTCGGCGTCCGGCTCGACACGCCATTCCAGGGCCAGTCCCTTGGCCTCGGCCGCCGCCCGGTGCAGTTCGGCGATACGCTCGACGAGCGCGGCCATGTCGAACTCGTCGCGGCTGAGGGTGATTTCTCCAGCCTCGATCTTCGAGAAGTCCAGAATGTCGGTGAGCACGCGTTCCAGGAGCCGGCCAGACGAGGCGATCAGCTCGGCGAGTTCGCGGCCTCGCGTCGTCGCCTGTTCGCGCGCCAGGGTTTCGGAAATGGCGATCACCCCATTGAGCGGGGTTCTCAACTCGTGGCTCATATTGGCGAGGAAGCGGGATTTCTCGGCGTTGGCGCGCTCGAGTTCCGCGGTCCGCTCATGCACCCGGTCTTCCAGGGAGGCCATGACGGTCTCGACTTTCTCGCGCTCGGTGCGAAGCGCCGTGGCCAGCACCCCGATCTCGTCCTGGCGCTGCTCGATGTCGATCACGTCGGGGCGCTGCTCTGCGCCAAACCGCTCCGGCTCGCAGGTCGCCGCCAGCCGTTGCACCGGCGCGACGATCGCCCGCCGGGCCATGCCCATGACCAGCATCGCCTGCACGATGCACGCAAGGACGCCCAGGATCAGGACCCAGGAGGCCGAACGCGCCGCCGAGGCTGCGACGGCCGCCCGCGGGTAGCTCATCAGGAGGTACCAGTTGGGCCCCTCAAGGCGACCGTAGGCGATGATGTCCTTGCCGCCGCGCGCCTGCACCACCCCGTACGGCTTCCGCTCCGCCGCGATCTGCCGCACCACGTGCTGAAGGTCCAGGCGGCGCTCCAACTCGGCGATCGTCGCCTCCGCCGGACCGCTCCTGGAGAGCCTGCCAGGAGCGCCGATGCCTGGATAGGCGATCAGTTGGCCCTTGTCCGTGACGATCAGGCTGGACGCCCCCGGCAGGGGGTTCTGCACGGCGTCGAGAAAGAAGCCGGAAAGCTCGATCGTCGAGCCGAATGAGCCAATGTAGCGCCCCTGAACATAGGCCGGGGTGATGCAGCCGGTGGCCAGGCGCTCGCCGACGTTGTCCTGCACGAGGCGCTGGAGATTGGTGCAGCGGGTCCGGCGGGTCGGGTCGTTCTGCGGCAAGGTGAGCTGGGCCATCTCCTCCTTGCTCACGTCCAGTTCCGGCGGCGCGTGCTGACGGTAGAACATCAGCCGATCCGGGCGGTCTGGTCCGAACATCACCAGCCGGGTGGCGGGGGTGAAGAAATAGAAGTTGTCATAGTCATGCCACGCCGCCTGGCCGAAGCTGGACACGAGGGGGAACGCGGCGACGAGCGCCTTGAGCTCGTGCATCGGGGTCTGCTCGGCGCGGCCGATGAACGCCCCCATGCCATAGGTGAAACCGCCGCCCGGCTCCTTGCGGCCGTCGAAGTATTCGGGCCGGCTGCGGCGCGTGCCGTCGGAGCGCATCGGGAAGTACTGATCCGCCAGGGCGCGGGCCTCGGCGTCGGACAGGTGTGCGACACGACGCTCAAGCTCAATCGCCGCACGCCGGTGAAGCGCGCTCAGGTTGGAGAACCGGCGGTCAACGTTGCGGCTGCGCTCGCGCACGTACTCGCCGAGATAGGCGATCTGCCGTTTGGACAGTTCCTGCTGGAAGACCACGAAGGCGCCCACCGAGGCGAGCACGGTCACCGCCAGGGACATCAGGCCGACGCCAAAAAGGAACCTTCTGGAGAGGGATTTCATCGGTCGGCCACGCCCAAGTCTTTGGCGATCCTAGAAAACCATCCTTGAGGAGGGGTTACGGAGGCCCGCATTCGGGTGCGGCAGGATGTCAAGCACGGGAGCCTCGTCCATAGTGGCGGCTGTGTATCGAGGAGCCGCTCATGTCCGTGACCGACACTGCGCTTGAAGACCTGATGCGCCTGTCGGGCCGCATTCGGCCGTCATGGCTGAGGGTGGAATCCGGCGCCAACGCGCTGAAGACCGCCGCTTTCGCAGAGGAAGCCGCCGCGGCCGCCCTGGGCGCCATCGGCGTTGAGGCGGCGGACCTGTGGACCCAGCGCACCGGTGAGGCGCAGGAGGTCCGCGTCGCCACCCGGGAAGCGGCCGCGGCCCTCGTCAGCTTCGCGCACCAGAGCTTCGCCGACCCGACCCGCGCGCCGCCGATGCGCCCCGACGACGCGGGAGGCGGCCGCGGCACTCCGGCCATGGGCTTCTTCCAGGCCTCCGACGGCGAATGGGTGTTCCTGCACCCGAGCTTCCCCGATAGCGCCGCCAGGCTGCACGCCCTGCTCGGATCGCCCGCCGACCGGGACGCCGTGGCCGCCGAGGTCCGGCGCTGGACCGGCCAGGGCCTGGAGGATGCGATCGCCGAAGCGGGGCTTTGCGGCGCCCGCGCGCGGCGGGCCGCCGAATGGGGCCAGACCGAACAGGGCCGGCTGCTGGCAGCCCAGCCGGTGATCGAGATCGTGCGGATCGGCGACAGCCCGCCGGAGCCGTTTCCGGCGGGCGGCGCGGCGCCCCTGCACGGCCTGCGCGTTCTGGATCTAACCCGGGTGCTCGCCGGCCCGACGTGCGCGCGCACCCTCGCTCAGCACGGGGCGGACACGCTCTACGTCTCCTCTCCCAATCTGCCGTCGACCGAATGGTTCGTCTCGGACACCAATCCCGGCAAACGGGCGACGTTCCTGGACCTGCGTGATCCCCGGGATCACGCACGCTTGCTCGAGCTTGTGCGGGACGCCGATGTGTTCAGCCAGGGCTACCGCGCCGGCGGCATGGATCGGCTGGGTCTTGGCCCGCTGGATCTCGCCCGCGTCCGTCCAGGCCTCGTCTATGTGGCGATCAACGCCTACGGCCATGAAGGGCCGTGGCGCGGGCGTCCCGGCTGGGAGCAGTTGGCGCAGACCGTCAGCGGCATGGCGTGGTCCCACGGCGACGACGTGTTCGGCGGCGAGCGCGGCCCCCAGCTGCAGCCCGGCGCCGTCACCGACTACACGACGGGGTTCCTGGCCGCGCTCGGCGCAATGATCGCGTTGGGGCGCCGGGCGCGCTTCGGCGGGAGCTATCTGGTGCGGGTGTCGCTGACACGGACGGCCATGTGGGTGCAGGGCCTTGGCCGCGCGCCCGCCAGGCTCGAGCACGCCGAGCCCCTCTCGTCGGAGGAGCTCTCCGCCTGGATGATCGAGGTCCCGCAGACCGGGTTCGGACCGATGCGCCGGCTTCGCCCGCCGCTGCAGATGTCGCGCACGCCGCCCGGCTGGTCCCTGCCCGTCTCGCGCCTCGGCGCCCATCCGCCGACCTGGATTCCCGAGGGAGCGGTCCTTGAAGCCGCATCGCCAATCTGACCGGAATGGCCTAAGCGGCGGATATGAGCGACGACGAGATCCTGGTGGACGCCCGCGGCCACCGCTGCCCTGTTCCCACCCTGCGCCTGAGGCGCGCGCTGGAGGCCGCCCGGCCGGGCGCGCGGGTGCGGCTCCTGGCGGACGATCCGCTGGCGCGCATCGACGTGCCGCACTTCGCCGGCGGGATCGGCGCGGAGATCCTCGAACAGGGCGCCGAGGGGGCGCTGCTCACCTTCCTGATCGCGAAACCAGCCTAGGCTTCTGAGGCGCCGCCGCCTCCGGCTCGGCCGGGACCGCCGCCGGGCGCCGCGCGGCGTTCAGCGCCAGTTCGATCTCGGTCGCCAAGGCGCCTCCGAAGAAGACTGCGTTCACGTTCCAGGACAGCCAGATCAGGAACACCACGACGGCGGAGACCGAGCCGTAGGTGGCGCCAAGGTGGGCGATCTGTTCGACATAGAAGGCGCTGGCCCAGGATGCGCCCAGGCACATAAAGGCCGCACAGACGCCGCCGGCTATGGAGGCGCGCCACGCCACCGGCGAGCTCGACATGGCGAAGCGGTAGATGAGGCTCATCGCCAGGGTCAGGCTGGCGCTTGTCCAGGTCCACTCGCTGTAGAGCCAGGAGACGCCCGCCAGGGGACGAAGATCGAAAGTCGCCGCGATCAGCCGCAGGCCGAGGAACAGGGCCGAGGCCAGGGACACCAGGGCGAAGGCGGCCACCAGCACCCCAAGGGCCAGGAGATTGAAACCTACGAATCCGCGCGGACGCACCTCGTCGTGAATGAACGAGAGGCCCGCGAGCAGGGCCTTGAAGCCGCGAAAGGCGGCGTAGCCCCCGATCACCAGGGCGACGCCGCTCTGCGCGGAAACCGCCTGGGTGGGCGCGTGCGCCAGGCGGGTCAGTTCGCCTTCAAAAAGCGACTGCGCCCCGGCGGGCATGAGCCGGGTCACGGCCTCGGCCTCCGCGGTCGCGTGGGCCGGGTTGGCCAGGAGACTGTAGACCCCGATCAGGATCGCCAGCGCAGGAAACACCGCCAGCATAATGAAGAACGAGACGCCGCCCACGTAGAGCATGACATCGCGACCCCACAGACGCGCGAGCGCCTTGCCGAGGATCTGCAGGGCGCGGCGCAGCCAGTGCGTCGGGTCCCAGTCTACTTCGCTCAGTCGCTGGCGAATCCGCGGGCTCAGCATTGCAGGACCCTGGGCAACTCGCGTCCGAGACGCAAGCTTGGACTCCAAATGGACGCGGCGCGCCACCCGGAACGGGCGACGCGCCGCCGATGGGCGTGCCAGTCCATCGAGCCGACCGTCGCTTCGAGGGACGGGAGATCGCAACGATCAGCCTGCACGCAGGATCGCTTCCCGCGCCTGAACCCCGGCTGAACGCGCCTGTCAGGTCGCGGCTCAGGCCGTCGCGGGAGCGGCCAGGGCGCCGGAGGCCTGCAGGCTCTCGATGTCGGCCTTCGAGAAACCCCACTCGGTGAGGGCGTCGACGTCGTGCGCGCCGATCGCCGGCGGCGGTCCCTGAATTCTGCCCGGCGTGGCCGAGAACCGGGGCGCCGGCGCCGGCTGAACCACGCCCGCGACCTCCACGAAGGTCTCCCTGGCCACGTTGTGCGGGTGGCGCGGCGCCTCGTCGAGGTCGAGCACCGGGGCGAAGCAGACGTCGGTCGCTCCCATGATCTCGGTCCACTCGGCCTGGGTCTTGGTGGCGATCACCTCGGCCAGCTTGGTGCGAAGGCTGTCCCACTGCCCCCGATCCATCTGGGCGGCGAAGGCCGGATCCTTGATGCCCGTCTTCTCCAGCAACAGGGCGTAAAACTGAGGTTCAATCGAGCCGATCGAGACCCACTTGCCGTCCTTGCACTGGTAGGTGTCGTAGAAGTGGGCGCCGCCGTCGAGCATGTTGGCGCGGCGCTCCTCCTTCCACATCCCCGACGCTTTGAAGCCGTAGAACATGGCCATCAAGGACGCCGCCCCGTCGCTCATGGCGCAATCGACGACCTGTCCCTTGCCCGTCTCACGGGCCTGGATCACCCCCGCCAGCAGGCCGAACGCCAGGTAGAGGGCGCCGCCGCCGAAATCGCCCACCAGGTTCAAGGGCGGCACAGGTTTGTCCTTGGTTCCGATCGCGTGCAGCGCGCCGGTGATGGCGATGTAGTTCATGTCGTGTCCGGCCGCCTGGGCGTACGGGCCGAACTGGCCCCAGCCGGTCATGCGCCCGTAGACGAGCTTGGGATTGCGCTTAAGCGCCACCTCGGGGCCCAGCCCCAGCCGCTCCATTACGCCCGGTCGAAACCCCTCGAAGACCGCGTCGGCCTTCTCCATGAGCTTCAGGCAGGTCTCCACCGAGGCGGGATTCTTCAGGTCCAGCGCCACCGACCGCCGGCCCCGGCTGGTGATGTCGGCGGGCGAACCGCGGCCGCCGCCCTTGCGGTCGATGCGGACCACGTCGGCCCCCAGATCGGACAGCAGCATGCCGCAGAACGGCCCCGGGCCGATGCCCGCGAACTCCACGACCTTCAGCCCGCTCAACGGTCCCTGGCGCATGCTCTTCCTCCCGGACTCCAACGATGTAGATGCATCTAACGGGCCTGACGCCCGGTCAGCCAAGCCTCTCAGCCAAGCCTCACGGGAGCGACTGGCCGTCGTCGATGGTGATCAGCGTGCCGGTGATGGCCCGCGCGGCGGGACCCGCCAGCATCAGGAGGGCGGCGTCCAGGTCGCTTGCTTCGGCCAGCCGGCGGCGCGGAAAGCCCTTCAACTGCTTCTGCCCCCCTTCGGTCCTGAACCAGTCGGCGTTGATGTCGGTCTCGATGTAGCCGGGACAGATGGCGTTCACGGCGATCTGGGGCCGCGCCCACTCGCGGGCCAACACCTTTGTCAGCATGCCGACCGCCGCCTTGGAGGCGCAGTAGGCGCCCAGGCCGCCCTTGGGCTCGAAGGTGTGGATCGAGGCGATGTTGATGATCCGCGCCTCGCCGCGCTCTGCGACGCCCGAGGCCATCATGCGGCGGGCGGCCTCGCGGGCGCAGAGGAAGACGCCGCGCACATTGACGTTGAAGGTCTGGTCCCAGTCCTCGACCGAAATGTCCAAGGCCAGGCCCTGGCCGCCGACACCGGCGTTGTTGACGAGGATCGCCAGGGGGCCGAGTTCAGCCTCGATCCGGTCCATGGCCGGACCGATCGCTTGGGGGTCGGCCACGTCGAGGGACAGCGCGAGCGCCTTTCCGCCTGCGGCGCGGATCGCCTCGGCCCGCGCCTCGACCATCGCCACCCGCCGCGCCGCCAGAGCCACCGTCGCACCCTCCGCCGCCAACCGCTCGGCGAAATGCGCGCCCAGGCCGCCCGATGCGCCGGTCACCAGCGCCACCCGCCCCGCCAGAGTCTGATCCATCCCCGCCTATCGACCTCCCATGCCTGTCCCGCGCCTGCGCCGCCGTATAAGCTGCATGGCGATTCTCTGTCGCCGAGAGGCGTGGAGACAGCAGGGGCGTGCGTCAAGGGTGAAGGAATGGCAGGGATCCAAGCGCGCGTTCTGATCGTCGCGCGCGACGATGCGCTGGCCGGCCCCCTCGCCGAGGGGCTGGATCGCCTCGGCTGGCGCACCATCACCGCCCGCGGGCCCTATGCCGCCGCGGCGGCGCTCGCTGACATGAAGATCGAGGCGGCGATCATCGACCTGTCCAGCGCCGGGGAAGACCCGGTCGGACTCGTGCGCCGGCTGAAGGAAGTCTGTTCGCCCCGCCGCCTGCCGGTCCTGGCCATCGGCGAGCCGCAGGGCGACGGGCCGCACGGCTACGATCTCATGCTTGCGCCGCCGCTGCATCCCTCGCAGGCGGTGCTCAGGCTGGAGAGCCTGGTGCGTCTGGCCGTGGCGGAAGAGGAGTTCGAGCTGCGCGCGGAAACCCTCGCCGAGCGCGGCCGCCAACTGGATCCGCCGGAGTTCGACCAGGCGCCGTTCCGCGTCCTGGCCATCGGCGAGCCGGCGCCTCAGTTCCTGGCCCTTTCGAACGCCCTCGCCCGCAGCGGCGCCGAGATCGTCGGCGCCTTCACGGCTTACACGGCGTTCGACTACCTGCACGAGCGGCCGTTCGACGCCGTCGTCCTCTGGGCGGGCGACAATTCCCAGGAGGCGCTGTCGATCGCCGCCGGAATGCGCCGCAACACTCGCCTCTACCACGTGCCCGCGCTGCTCTACATGCGCGAGGAATCCTACGTGACCACGGCGGAGGCCTATCATCGGGGCATCTCGGACGTGGCCTCCCCCGAAACGCCCGAGCGCGAGACGGCGCGGCGCGTCATCGAGCTCGCCCGCAGCTATCGCCGCCAGACCGGCATCCGCAAGGCCCTCGAGAAGGCGCGGAACTCCGGCCTGATGGACGCGGCGACCGGCCTGTTCACCCGCGACCTCTTCGCCCACCACCTCATCCGCCTCGCCCAGGCCTCGCGCCAGCGCAACCGCGCGCTGTCGGTCTGCGTGCTGCGGGTGGCCGACCGGCCTGATGTCGCCATCGCCCGCGCCGGCGGATGGCTGGAGCGCGCCGTGCCGCAGATCGGTTCGATGATCGGCCGGCTCGTTCGGGT
Source organism: Phenylobacterium sp. (assembly GCF_046291545.1). GTDB lineage: Bacteria > Pseudomonadota > Alphaproteobacteria > Caulobacterales > Caulobacteraceae > Phenylobacterium. The sequence goes on along the minus strand of NZ_JBKBSM010000004.1, from coordinate 90,807 downwards.
CGAGGACACGGCCGCGCGACTGGGGCCCGAGGTCTTCGCCCTCGCCCTGCCCGCGACGGCGCAGGCCGCGGCGCGGGCCGCCGGTGAGCGGATCGGCGCGGTGATCGGCTGCACGGCCTTCGAATCCGGCGAGGGCAAGGCGCCGTTCGTCGTCGAGTTCGACATCGGCGTGGCCGAGGTCGCCTCTCCCGAACTTGCCGGCCGCGCGCTGGAGGAAGCGGCGGCCCGCGCCCTGACCCGGCAGGCGAGCTAGAGCCAGCCAGACTCCGAAAGCCGGTCCAGAAGCCACAGCCGCGCCGGCGGCAGCGGCCGGTTTAGGGGCGCGAAGACGAAGGCCTCGAGGAAGTGGGCGGTGAGGTCGAGCCCCGCGCGCACGTCGCCGGGCGCGAGCCGCGCCTGCGCCCCCAGCATGAACGGCGGCAAGGGCAGGAGCCGGTCCTTGTAGGGTTCGCCCGCCTGCCGGCTGACGGCGCGGCCGGTGCGCGGGCTCACATAGATCAGATCGTCCACCGCTCCCGTCGCCGCGCACCGGCTGAGATCGAGTCCAAAGCCGAGGTCCTGGAGCAGGCCCGCCTCGAAGCGCACGTACACCGCCGGCCAGATGTCTGGATGGGGCAAGGCGCTCTGCAGGGCTTCGAACGCAAGAAAAGCCCCCGGATGCGGCTCGCGCTCCGGCAGGGCCCCCGCCGCCACCGCCGCCGCGGCCGAGAGCCCCGCCAGGGCCAACGCATCGTCGAACAGCGCCGAAGGCCCCTCACCCACCGGCTCGAGGCTGGCCGAACCGAGCTGGTCGGAAACCCGCGCCCGGTAGCGGACCAGCGCCCGGGCGCCGGCCTGTAGGAAGGGGCGCAGCTTGCGCGAGGCGCCGCCCGCCACATGCGCCGCATACTTGCCGTGCCGTTCGGTCAGGAGTTCGACGATGGCTCCCGTCTCGCCGAAGGCGCGGGCCGAGAGCACGAAGGCGTCGTCCTCGAATTCCATGGCTCAGAGGCTCACGGGGTCAGGCGTCGAAGTCCAGCCCCACGTCCCCGTAGAGCTCGCGGCGGTCCTGCCAACGCTCGTCGACTTTGACGTGCAGGAACAGGTGCACCTTGCGCTCCAGCAGCCCCTCCAGCTCCTCGCGGGCGTGCTGGCCGATCCACTTCAGCGTCTGGCCGTTCTTGCCGAGGATGATCGGCCGCTGGCTCTCACGCTCCACATAGATGGACTGTTCGATGCGGACCGAGCCGTCCTTGCGCTCCTCGAACGCGGTCGTTTCCACGGCCGCGGCGTAGGGCAGCTCCTCGTGGACCCGCAGGTAGAGCTTCTCGCGCGTGATCTCCGCGGCGAGCAACCGCGCGGGCAGGTCGGCGGTCTGGTCTTCCGGATAGAGCCAAGGGCCTTCCGGCATCAGCTCCGCCAGCCGACGCTTCAAGTCCTCGACCCCAGAGCCGTCGGCCGCGGAAATCATGAAGACCTCGGAATAGGCCCCAGTGTCGAAAAGGGTTTTCGCCAGCTCGAGCAGGCGCTCTCGCTTGACGCCATCGATCTTGTTGAGCGCCAGGATCGCCTGCCGGCCGCTGGCCTTCAGGCCCTCGACGATGGTCTGGACGTCGTGGGCGGCGCGCTTGTCCGCGCTCTTGGCGCCGGGCTCCGCTGCGGCGAGTTCGGCGGCGGCGTCGACCAGGTGGAGCACCGCGTCCGCGTCTTCTGCCCCGGTCCAGGCTGACCTGACCATCGCGCGGTCCAGGCGCCGCCGGGGAGCGAAGATGCCGGGCGTGTCCACCAGCACGATCTGAGCTTCTCCCGCGATGGCGACCCCGCGCACCGGAAAGCGGGTCGTCTGCACCTTTTGGGTGACGATCGACACCTTCGCCCCGACCAGGCGGTTGGTCAGGGTGGATTTGCCCGCATTGGGGGCGCCGATCACGGCGACGAAACCTGCGCGCGTCAAAGTCCGCTCTCCCGTTGCTGCAACATGAGCCTGGCGGCGGATTTTTCCGCCTCCTGCTTTGACCGTCCGCGCGCCGAGACCGGCGCAAACCCCTCGATCGCGACTTCGACCGTGAAGTCGGGCGCGTGGTCGGGCCCCTCGCGCCCCACGATCCGGTAGGCCGGCAGCGGCAAGCCGCGTCCCTGGGCCCATTCCTGAAGGGCGGTCTTGGAGTCCTTCACCCTAGGCGCATCGAGGCGCTCGATCTCCTCGTCCCAGAAACGGGCGAAGAACTCGCGCGCGGCGTCAAGGCCCGCGTCCTGGTAGATCGCCCCGATCAGCGCCTCGGCGGCGTCGCCCAGGATGGAGTCGTTGTCACGCGCTCCGATCTTGCTGGCGCTGGCCGACAGCCGCATCGCCGCGGGCAGGCCGATGCGGCGGGCCACCCGGGCGCAGGTCTGGTAGTTCACGAGCGCGGCCACCATCCGCGAGAGCTCGCCCTCGCGGGCTTCGCCGTGCCGACGCATCAACGCCTCGGCGGCCAGCAGATTCAGGACCCGGTCGCCCAGGAACTCCAACTGCTCGTTGTGGGCGACCTTGACCGCCCCCTCGCCGACGCTGGCGTGCGTGAGCGCCTGCTCAAGCAGCGCTGGATCGCCGAACGGCCGGCCGATCAGGGTTTCCAGCTCGGCGACTGCGGCTTGGCGCCTGTTCATTTCAGCAGGTTGAAGAACCGGCCGGGCCGGGCGTCGGTGAACCAGGTCCAGGGCTTGAAGACCGAAACGTCCTTGTCCCAGGACAACAGGATGATCTCGGCCTTGCCCACCAGGTTCTCGGCCGGCACGTAGCCGACGCCGACCGCCGAGGGGACCCGGCTGTCCAGGGAGTTGTCGCGATTGTCGCCCATGAAAAAGTAGTAGCCCTCGGGCACCACATAGACGTCAGTGTCGTCGACCTCCCCGTCCGGGCCGAAATCGTAGGTCACGTAGGAGCGGCCGTTGGGTAGGGTCTCGCGGAAACGCTCGACCTCCCTGGAGAAGCCATAGCCGGTGTCGACCATTTGCGGCGACAGGGGCTCGCGCGGGACTTCCTTGCCGTTGATGAAGACCGCGCCGCCCTTCACCTGGACGCGGTCGCCCGGCAGGCCGATGAGGCGCTTGATGTAGTCGGTGCGCCCGTCCCGCGGCAGCTTGAAGACGACGATGTCGCCCCGGTGCGGCGCTCGCTCGAACACGCGGCCCCGGAACAGCGGCGGGCTGAACGGGATCGAGTGATGGGACCAGCCGTACGCGTATTTTGAGACGATGATGTAGTCGCCTTCCAGAAGCGTCGGCTCCATGGAGGCCGAGGGGATCGTGAACGGCTGGAACAGCAGCACCCGCAGGAACAGCGCGATCAACAGCGCATAGACGACGGTCTTGACGATCTCGACGATCTCCGAGACCGCGCCGGACTTCTGGGTTGGCTCGGCGCTCTGCGCTTGGTCGGACATGAAGCTGCCTTGGAAACTCCGGATACGCCGGAACGGGCGTTAGCTAGACGCTGGACCGGCGCGGAGCAAGCTTTGCGCCCGTGAACTCTGCGTCATGGGGCGGTTCGTCGCCGCCGATGGTGACAGGGCGCACGCTCAAGGTCTATTCGCGGCGCATGACCAGACCTTCCTTGCCCTGGCCGCATGTCGCGCTCGCACTGGCCGTGGTGGCGGTCTGGGGCACCAACTTCGTCGTGATCAAGGTGGCGCTGGAGCATCTGCCGCCGCTGACGCTGGCGGCGCTCCGATTCGCCTGCGTGGTCCTTCCGGCGGTGTTCGTGCTGAAGCGGCCGCCGGCGTCGTGGCGCAATCTCGCCGGCTACGGACTGCTGATCGGCGCCGGCCAGTTCGGCCTGCTGTTCCTGGCGATGAAGGGCCACATCTCGCCGGGCCTGGCCTCGCTGGTCGTGCAGATGCAGGTGTTCTTCACTATCGGCCTGTCGATGCGGCTGACGGGCGAGCAGGTGCGTCCCTTCCAGCTCGCCGCCCTTGGCCTGGCCGCGCTGGGCCTCATCGTGATCTTCAGCCACACCGGGGGCGATGTGACGCCGCTGGGCCTGGCGATGGTGCTCGGCGCGGCGCTCAGTTGGGCCGGCGGCAACACCGTCTCGCGGGCGGCCGGGCCGGTGAACGCCGTCGCCTACGTAGTCTGGTCCAGCATCTTCGCCGTTCCGCCGCTCGCCATCCTGGCGCTTAGCGTCGAAGGCTGGCCGGCCATCCTGGCGGGTGTGCGCGACGCCGATGCGGGAACATGGGCGGCGGTGATCTGGCAGGCGGTGGGCAACAGCCTGTTCGGCTATGCGGCCTGGAGCTGGCTGCTCTCGCGCCATCCAGCCGCGACCATCACGCCCATGGCCCTGCTGATCCCGATCTTCGGCATGGGCGCTTCCACCCTGGTCCTCGGCGAACCCCTGCCCCTCTGGAAGATCGCGGCGGCCGGGCTGGTGATGAGCGGCCTGGCGGTGAACCTGTTCTGGCCGATGCTGCGCCGAAGCATGCGGACGGCGGTCTGATCAGCCCTCCGCCGGCAGGGCCTCGATGATCACGAACGCCTGGGCGTAAGGGTGGTCGTCGGTCAGCGACAGGTGGATCACCGGGCGCATGCCGGCCGGGGTGATGGCGTTCAGTCGCGCCAGCGCGCCGCCGGTCAGGGCCATGGTCGGCTGGCCCGAGCGCCGGTTCACCACACCCATGTCGCGCCAGAAGACCCCGGCCCGCATGCCCGTGCCCAGCGCCTTGGCGCAGGCTTCCTTGGCCGCGAAGCGCTTGGCGTAACTGGCCGCCGGATCGTTCTTTCGGTCCGAACGAGTGCGCTCGATCTCGGTGAACACCCGGTGACGGAAACGGTCGCCGAAGCGCCTGAGGCTGTTCTCGATGCGGCGGATATCGGACAGGTCCGAGCCGATGCCGATGATCACGCCGCCTGCTCCGCCCGGGCTTCATCCATCAGCGCGCGCATCCGCTGTATCGCCGCGGGCAGGCCGATGAAGATCGCTTCGCCGATCAGGAAGTGGCCGATGTTGAGCTCCATCAGCTCAGGAATGGCCGCCACCGGCTTGACCGTCTCATAGTCGATGCCGTGGCCGGCGTGGACCTCCAGGCCCAGGCGCGCGGCCTCGGCGGCGGCGGTCTTCAGCGCTTCCAGCCTCGTCTGCGCTTCGGGCGAGCGGTGGCGGACGGCTTCGCAGTAGGCGCCGGTGTGCAGCTCGACGACCGCCGCCCCCGCCGTCTTCGCCGCCGCCACCTGGGTCAGGTCCGGATCGATGAACAGGGACACGCGGACGCCCGCCGCCGACAGCCGTCCGACGACCGGGGCGATGGCGTTGTGGCCCTTGACCACGTCCAGGCCGCCCTCCGTGGTCACCTCCTCGCGGCGCTCGGGCACCAGGCAGGCGGCGTGCGGCCGGTGCGCGAGCGCGATGGTCTCCATTTCGGCGGTGACCGCCATTTCGAGGTTCAGCGGCCGTCCCCGCCGACGCAGGATCACCGCCAGGGCGTCGATGTCGGCGTCGGAGATGTGCCGGCGGTCCTCGCGCAGGTGCGCCGTGATCCCGTCCGCCCCGGCCATCAGCGCCATCTCCGCAGCGCGTACGGGGTCGGGATAGCTCTCCCCCCGCGCATTGCGGATGGTGGCCACGTGGTCGATGTTGACGCCCAGGCGCAGCCGCTTCACGCCGAGAGCCTCCTGCTGCCGGGATCTTCCACCGGGATCGCCGCGAGTTCGGGCGGCAGTTGATCGGCGGGATAGGCCGGCACGTCCAGCCGAGCCAGGGCGATGAACGGGGCTCCGGGGTCGGCCCGGCCGCCCGAGCGGTCGACCAGGCAGGCGGCGCAGACGACGTTCCCGCCCGCCGCCTTGATCGCATCCACGCACTCGCGCGAGGACAGGCCGGTGGAGACGATGTCTTCCACCATGGCGATGCGCGCCCCCGGCTTGATCGAAAAGGCCCGGCGGAACTTGAAGACGCCGCCCTCGCGCTCGACGTAGATCGACGGCACGCCGAGGTGCCGGGCGGTTTCGTAGCCCGGGATGATGCCGCCGACGGCGGGGGAGACGCAGACGTCCACCTCTCCCACCTTCTCGCGGATCTTGGCCGCCAGCGCCCGGCAGAGGCGCTCGGTGCGGTCCGGATACTGGAACACCAGGTTCTTCTGCAGGAAGACGCCCGAGTGCAGCCCGGAGGACAGCACGAAGTGCCCCTCTCTCAGCGCGCCGGCGGCGCGAAATTCCTCGAGGACTTCGTCGGTGTTCATGGGCGCTCTCCTGACCTGACGCGGATTAGCGAACCCGACCGCGGCTGTCATCAGGCACGGTGGCGGAGAAAGTCGAGGATCAAACCTGGGCGGCGATGGCGCGCTTAACGGCCGCAAGCTGCGCCTCATCGCGGCGATAGAAGGTCCATTGCTTGATGCGCTTGGCGCTCACCAGTCCGGCGCTGGTCAGCACCTTCATGTGCTCGCTGAGGGTCGGCTGGGAAATCCCAAGCTTCTCAGCGATGAAGAGCGCGCAAACCCCATCCTGCAGGAGGTCGCCGTCCACCTGCGGCGGGAAGTTGGCGACGGGGTCCTTCAGCCAGTCGAGGATCTGCAGGCGCTTGTCGCTGGCGAGGGCGCGGAGGATGTCGGCGAGTTCCATTTTGCCACTTTGCCAACTCCCGAATTCATGTCAAGGAGCGGGCTCCACCAGCCCTGAGAGTCGTCATGCCGGCCTTTCCCTTCGTCACCGTCGACGTGTTCACCGACCGCCGCTTCGGGGGCAACCCCCTCGCCGTCTTCACGGACGCCCGCGGACTGTCGGACGCGGACATGCTCCACCTGGCCAACGAGATGAACCTCAGCGAGACGACCTTCGTGCTGCCGCCGGCGGATCCGGCCAACACGGCCCGGGTCCGCATCTTCAACACCACGGCCGAGATGCCCTTCGCCGGCCACCCCATGATCGGCACGGGCTGGGTGTTGGCCCAGCGCGGACTGGGGCGCGACGGCGTGCTCTCCTTCGAGGTCCCCGCAGGACTTGTCGAGGTGCAGGCGACGGCCGCGGGCGCGGTCATCTCGGCGCCTCGTCCGCTCGTGATCGGTCAGGAGCTTCCCGTGGAGGCGGTCGCCGCCTGCGCCAGCCTGACCGCCGCGGATATCGTGACCGGTGCGCACCGGCCGGTCTGCGCCTCGGTCGGCGTCGATTTCGCGTTTGCGGAGGTGACCCTGGACGCATTGTCCCGCGCCGCGCCCGACGTCACCGCATTCCGCCGGGCGCTTGCCGAGGCGCCCGCCATGGACGACCAGCGCATGTCCCTGCATCTCTATGCTCGCGAGGCGCCGGGCCGGCTGCGCGCGCGCATGTTCGCGCCGCTGACCGGCACCTTCGAAGACCCCGCCACCGGCAGCGCCAATGCGACCCTGGCCGCCCTGCTCCTGTCGCTGGGCGAAGAGGAGCGCGCGACCTTCGAGATCGTCCAGGGCGTGGAGATGGGGCGCCCGAGCCGGCTCACGGCCACCGCGACCCGTCAGGCCGACGGGGTGCGGGCCACCGTCGGCGGCGGTTGCGTGCCGGTCTTGAGCGGTCAGGCCGAACTCTGAGCCGGGCGGCGTGAGCAATCCCGAGGTCGCCATCGTCGGCGCAGGTCCGGCCGGCTTGATGGCCGCCGAAGTCCTGTCCGCCGCCGGTCATTCGGTCGGCGTCTATGAGCGGATGCCGAGCGCTGGGCGGAAGTTCCTCATGGCCGGCCGCGGCGGGCTCAATCTCACCCATTCCGAGCCGTTCGAGGCCTTCGCCGCCCGATATGGCGAGGCGAGCACTCGCCTGAGGCCTTGCCTGGAGACGTTTCCACCCGCCGCGCTGGTCGCCTGGGCCGAGGGGCTGAGCCAGCCGACCTTCGTCGGTTCGGGCGGGCGGGTGTTCCCAAGGTCGATGAAGGCCTCGCCCCTTCTGCGCGCCTGGCTCGCACGGCTGGCGCAGCAGGGCGTGGACCTTCGCACCCGACGGTCGTGGGCAGGTTGGTCTTCGGACGGGGCGCTCGTCTTCGACGCCCCTGACGGGGCGCGGGAGGTGGTGAGGCCGCGCGCCGCGATCCTGGCCCTGGGCGGTGCGAGCTGGCCGCGGCTGGGCGCCGACGGCGGGTGGACTCCCTTGCTGGAGGCGATCGGCGCGCCGGTCGCACCGTTCCGCCCCTCCAACTGCGGCTTCGACGTCGCCTGGAGCGATATCTTCCGGCAACGCTTCGCCGGCCAGCCGCTGAAGGGCGTCGCCCTCACCTTCCAGGGGCGCACGGCGCGCGGGGATGCGATGGTCACGGCCTATGGGCTGGAGGGCGGGCCGGTCTACGCCCTCTCGGGCGCGCTGCGGCAGGCGATCGCCGACGAGGGCGCGGCCCGCCTGGTCGTCGACCTGCGGCCGGACCTTTCGAGAGATGATCTGGCCGCCAGGCTGGCCAAGCCGCGCCGGGGACAGACGCTCTCCAGCCACCTCCGGCGCGCCCTCAAGCTAAGCCCCGTCGCCGTGAACCTTCTGCGTGAAGCGCATGGGCTTGGCCTGCCTGCCGAAGAGCAGGCGCTGGCCGGGCTGGTCAAGGCCGCTCCCCTGGACCTGATCGGCGTCCAGTCCCTGGAACGCGCGATCTCCAGCGCCGGCGGCGTCGCCTGGACGGCCGTCGACGAGACCTTGGCGCTGAAGGCCCGCCCCGAGGTCTTCGTCGCCGGCGAGATGCTGGACTGGGAAGCGCCCACCGGCGGCTATCTGCTGCAGGCGTGCTTTGCGACGGGCGTCGCAGCCGCCAGGGGTGTGCTCGCAGCGCTGGACCGCTAAGGTCCCGCTTCGTTCAAATCGGACGGATCACGTGACCACCATCCTGCGCCTCGCCTTCGTCGCCCTCCTCTTCTTCACCGCGCCCGCGGCAAGCCTGGCGCGCGAAGCGCCCGCGCCCGCCGTGCTGGACGCCGGCGCCGTGGCCTCGCCCGACCGCTACGGCGCAGAGGCGGCCCGGGATGTCCTGAAGGCCGGCGGCAACGCCGTGGACGCCGCGGTCGCCACGGCCTTCGCCCTGGCCGTGACCTATCCCGAGGCGGGCAATCTGGGCGGCGGCGGCTTCATGACGCTTTATGTCGACGGCAAGCCCTACTTCCTCGACTACCGTGAACGCGCGCCTGGCAAGGCGAGCGCCGAGATGTACCTGGACGCCGAGGGCGAGGTCGTGCCGGACCTGTCCATCGTCGGCAACCTGGCCGCAGGCGTGCCCGGCACTGTTCGCGGCCTGGCCGAGGCCCACGCCCGTTTCGGCAAGCTGCCCTGGAAGCGCGTGCTGTCGCCGGCCATCCGCTATGCGCGCCGCGGCTTCGTCGTCTCCCCGCAGTTGATCGCCGTGCGCGACGGGACCCAAGGCGCCTTCGAGGGACGCACGAACTTCGCCCGCTATTTCGGCGCCATGCGCGCCGGCCAGACCTTCAGGCAGCCTGAGCTGGCCGCCACGCTGGAGCGCATCGCCAAGAACGGAGCAGATGAGTTCTACACCGGCGAGACCGCTGACCTGCTGGTCGCCCAGATGCAGCGGGGTGAGCGGCCCGGCTTGATCACGAAGGCGGACTTGGCGGCGTACAAGGCGGTGTGGCGCGATCCGATCGTCGCCGAATGGAACGGATTTCAGGTGGTGACGGCCCCGCCGCCGAGCTCGGGCGGCATCGCCCTCCTGCAGATGCTGACCATGAAGGCGAACGCTGCGCCCCTGTTCGAAGGCGTGGAACTCAATTCAGATCAGTACGTGCATCTGGTGGCCGAGATCGAGAAGCGGGTCTTCGCCGATCGCGCCGTCTATCTCGGGGACCCGGACTTCGTGGACGTGCCCACCTCGCGTCTGCTCGATCCCGCCTACCTCGCGCGACGCGCCCGCGAGATCGACCCCAAGCGTCCATCGCGGCTGAGGTCGGTGAAGCCGGGTCTCGAAAAGCCGCAAACCACTCACTTTTCGATCGTCGACCGCTGGGGAAATGCGGTGTCCAACACTTACACTCTGAACGGCTGGTACGGGTCGGGAGTGGTGGTCGAGGGCGCCGGCTTCCTGCTGAATGACGAGATGGACGACTTCTCGGCCAAGCCAGGCGCGCCCAACATGTACGGCGTCGTCGGCGGAGAGGCCAACGCCATCGCCCCCGGCAAGCGCCCGCTTTCCTCGATGACGCCGACGATCCTCGTCAAGGACGGCGCGCCAGCCATGGTGATCGGCACCCCCGGCGGCTCGCGCATCTTCACCTCGGTCTTCCAGGTCCTCGCAAACGTCTACGACTTCGGCATGCCCTTGGATCGGGCGGTGGCCGCCATGCGCTTCCACCATCAGCTCGTCCCCGAGAACGTGGTCTTCTTCGAACCCTACGCCATGGCGCCGGCCGATCTCGCCCACACCCTGATCCCGCGCGGCTACAGGATCGAAACCCAGGACTTCAGCGGCGACATCGAGGCGGTGCAGGTGGTCGGCCGCACCCCCGTCGTCGCTCCGGATCCTCGCGCCCGCGGCTTTGGCCTTATCGTTCCCTGAGCTCAAAGAGTGCTTCCCATGCGTCTGTCCCGCCGCGGCGACATCCCGCCATTCGTCGTCATGGAGATGAGCAAGGCCGCGTTCGAGATGGAGCGCGCCGGACGGCGCGTGTTCCACATGGAGGTCGGCCAGCCGTCCACGCGCGCGCCCGCCCTGGCCCGCGCCGCCGCCGCCAGGGCTCTGGAAGAGGATCTGCTGGCCTATACCGACGCCAACGGCGTGCCCGGCCTGCGCAACCGCATCAGCCGCTTCTACGCCGACCGCTACGGCGTCTCCGTGCCGGCCGAGCGGATCATCGCGACCACGGGCTCCTCGGCGGCCTTCGTCTTGACGTTCCTCGCCGCCTTCGACGCCGGCGCGCGGGTGGCGATCGCCGCCCCGGCCTATCCCTGCTACCGCAATGTGCTGGGCGCCGTGGACGTCGAGGTCGTGCCGATCCCGGTCGGGCCCGACACCCACTACCAGGTCACGCCGCAGCTTCTGGAAGCCGCCGGCCCCCTGGCCGGCGTGATGGTCGCCAGCCCCTCGAACCCTACGGGCTCCATCATCGACCATGCGGCGATGAAGGCGCTGGCCGACTACTGCTCCGCCGCCGGAATCACCCTGATCTCCGACGAGATCTATCATGGCCTGGAGTACGCCACGCCGGCGGTGACGGCGGCGGCCTATGACGAAAACGCCATCGTCATCAACAGCTTCTCGAAGTATTTTTCCATGACGGGTTGGCGGATCGGCTGGATGATCGCCCCGCCCGCCTTCGTGCGTCCCATCGAAAAGCTGGCGCAGAACCTCTTCATATCGCCGCCGACGATCTCGCAGATCGCCGCGACGGCGGCCTTCGACGCATCCGAAGAGCTTGACGGACACGTCGCCCGCTATCGGCAGAACCGCGACGTCGTGATCGCCGGCCTTCCGGCGCTTGGCGTGACGAGCTTCGCCCCGCCGGACGGCGCCTTCTACGTCTACGCCGACGTCAGCCATCTGACGGACGACAGCGTTCGCTTCTGCCGCGATCTGTTGGACGCCACCGGCGTGGCCGTCACCCCCGGCGTGGACTTCGACCGGGAACGCGGCCGTTCGACCATCCGCATCAGCTACGCCCGCAACCTGGCGACCGTGACCGAAGCCATGCAGCGGATGGCCGAGTTCGCGCGCCGCTAGATCAGGTCCCCGCCGGCCGCCGCCGCGGTCGTGCCGTCGCGCTCGTAGGCCTTGATGACGTTGCGGCCGACGGTCCAGCGATGCACCTCGTCCGGCCCGTCGACGAGCCGTTGCGAGCGGATGTGCGTGTACCAACGGGCCAGCGGGGTATCCATCGAGTAGCCCAGGGCGCCGTGCAACTGGATCGCCGTGTCCACCACCTTGTGCACCATGTGCGCCAGGAACACCTTGGCGATGGAGTTCTCCTGGCGCAGGTCCAGCCCCTTCTCGGCCTTGTAGGCGATGTGCAGCAGCATCAGCCGGGCCATGTAGAGCTCGCTGGCGCAGTCGGCGAGCATCCACTGAACGCCTTGGCGTTCCGACAGCTTCTTGCCGAAGGTCTCGCGCTTCGTGACGTGAGCGGTCGCCAGGTCGAGCGCCCGCTGGGCCATGGCGACGTTGTGCATCCCGTGCCGCAGGCGCCCATAGGCCAGGCGATGCTGGCCCATGTTGAAGCCGTTGCCCTCCCCGCCCAGCAGGTTCTCGGCCGGCACGACCAGATCCTTGATCTCGATCTCGGAATGGCCGCCGCCCATGATGTGCGACAGCGGCCCCTCCGCGGCCATGGTGTCGATGTCGCGTATGATCCGATAGCCGGGGTTCGGCAGCTCGACGATGAAGGTGGAGTAGCGCTGGTGGCGCGGCGCGTCGGGATCGGTCATGGCCATGACCAGGGCGATGTCGGCGACGCTCGCGGCCGAGGAGAACCACTTCTCCCCGTTCAGGATGTAGTTCTCGTTGCCGTCCTTAACTGCGCGGGTCTGCATGCCGGTGGCGTCCGCGCCGGCGGCTTTCTCGGTCATCGAATAGCAGATGCGCTTTTCGCCGTTCAGCAGCGGCTTGAGGTACTTTTCCTTCTGGAACTCGGTCCCGTGCGCCAGCAGGGTCATCATGGTGGCGTCGTCGGGACCCTGGGTGTTCATCGACAGCGCGCCCAGGTGGCTCTGGCCGAGCTCCATCTGCACCAGGGCGTTGGCCAGCGGTCCCAGCCCCATGCCGCCGTATTCCTTGGGAATGAAGGGACACCACAGGCCTTGGGCCCGCGCCTTGGCGCGCAGCTCGTCCAGGGTGGTCTTGTAGTCGGCGCCGGCGATCAGGCGCTGCTCGGCCGGAATGCATTCGTCCTGCACCCACTGGCGCACCCGTTCACGGATGGCCTTCGCCTCGGGCGGAATCTCGAAATCAATGGACATGTGCTTTTCCTCGCCTGCTGTCTCTTTGGGTCGAGCGCAGGGTCGGACGTTTCGCGCTGCGATGGCAAGGCGCCGCAACGACAGGCGGATCTAGGCCTTGGCCCGGTCCACGGTCTCGACGCTGGGGTTGGCCCGCAGGGCGGCGGCGATGTGCGTCAGGTGCTTGGCGTCCTTCACGTCGATTTCGAAGTCGACGTCGAAGAAGTCCTGCTGACGATGGTGCATGCGCAGGTTTGCGATGTTGCCGCCGGCCTCGCCGATGATGGTGCAGACCTGGCCCAGCACCCCCGGGGCGTTCTTGATCGTGGCGGTCAGACGCGCGCGGGCGACGGTGTTGCGCTCCGCCTCGGGCGTCCACTGCAGGTCGCGCCAGACGTCTTCGTCGTCCTCGAACTCGGCCAGGCGTTCGCAGTCGATCGTGTGAACGGTCAGGCCCGAGCCGTCGCGTTCCAGGATGCCGACGATACGGTCGCCGGGCACCGGGCTGCAGCACTCGGCGAAATGCAGGGAAACGCCGGGGGTCAGTCCGCTTCCGCGCACATAGAGGCGCGCGCCCTTGCCGTCCTCGATCCGCCGCAGCGCCGCCGCAGCCTCGCGCTCGGCGGTGTTCAGGCCCGGGAAGGCGATGTCCAGAAGCTGTGCGGGCGAGACGCGGCCGCGGCCGACGGCCTCGAACAGCTCGTCCTCGCTGCCGACGGCGAAGCGGTCCAGGGCCGGGCGCAGGGACACGTTCTGCCGGTTCTTGCCGGCGCGCTCGAAGGTCTGGTCCACGGTGGCCCGGCCGAGGCGGACGAACTCTTCCTTCTCGGTCTGACGGATGTGGCGGCGGATCGCCGAGCGCGCACGACCGGTGACCGTCAGCGAGCGCCAGTCGGGCGGCACCACGGGCTTGGGGCCGCGGATCACCTCCACGACGTCCCCGTTGGACAACTGGGTGCGCATCGGCTTCAGCTCGCCGTTGATCTTCACCCCGATGCAGGTGTCGCCCACGTCGGTGTGGACGGCGTAGGCGAAGTCCAGCGGCATGGCGCCGCGCGGAAGGCTCACGAGCCGCCCCTTCGGCGTGAAGACGAACACCTGGTCGAGGAACATCTCGAGCTTGGCGTGCTCCATCAGTTCCTCGGCGTCCCCGCCGTGCTCCAGCACCTGGACGAGGTGACGCAGGTTCACCAGCGGGTCGCGCCCGCCGGCTGCGGCCTGGGCTTCGGCGTCGAAACCGTAAGACTGGTCCTTGTAGCGCCAGTGGGCGGCCACGCCGTCCTCAGCGACCCGGTCCATGGTCTCGGTGCGGATCTGCATCTCGATCCGCATGCCCTTGGGCCCCACGACGGTGGTGTGCAGGGAGCGGTAGTTGTTCCGCTTGGGTGTGGAGATGAAGTCCTTGAAGCGCTCGGGCACGCTCGGCCAGGCGCGGTGGATCACCCCCAGGGCCCGATAGCAGGCGTCCTCCGTGTCGACGATCACGCGGAAGGCGTAGATGTCCGAAAGCTGGGAAAAGCCGATCGACTTGCGCTGCAGCTTGCGCCAGATCGAATAGGGATGCTTCTCGCGGCCGAAGACCCGGGCCGGGATTCCGGCCGCTTCGAGCCGCGCGGCGATCTCCTGGGAGACCAGCGACACCGCCCCGCCCTGATCGTGGCGCAGGGCCTCGAGCCTGCGGCGGATCGCGTCCCGCGCAACCGGGTTCAGGTGCTCGAACGCCAGCTCCTCCAGCTCCGAGCAGATGCGGTGGCAACCGATGGAGCGAGCCAGCGGCGCGTAGATGTCCAGGGTCTCGCGGGCGATCCGCTCGCGCTTGGCCGGATTGGGGATGAACTCCAGCGTGCGCATGTTGTGCAGCCGGTCGGCCAGCTTCACCATCAGGACGCGCACGTCCTTGGAGATCGCCAGGATGAACTTGCGAAGGTTTTCGGCCTGGCGCGTCAGCTCGCTGGAGAGTTCCAGCTTGGAGAGCTTGGTGACGCCCTGGACCAGCTCGCTGATCTCCGGGCCGAACAGGTCCTCGATGTCCTGCGGCGTGACGGGGCAATCCTCGATCACGTCGTGCAGCAGCGCCGTGACGATCGTCGCGGTGTCCAGCCGATAGTCCGTGAGGATGCCGGCGACCTCGATAGGATGGGCGAAGTAAGGATCGCCCGAGGCGCGCTTCTGCGAACCATGCATGCGCATGGCGTAGACATAGGCGCGGTTCAGCAGCGCCTCGTCGGCTGTGGGATCGTACGAGCAGACCTTTTCGATCAGCTCGTACTGGCGAAGCATCTTCGGGCGTCGCGGCGCGGTGGGCGCGACGGAGGGAACGGCGGCGGCCTTCGGCGCCGCCTCAAGAGCCAGAGGGTCTGCGCCTTCGGGGCTCAGTAGCGCTCCTCCTGGCCGCCGTCGCGGTCGCTTTGCAGGGCGCGCACCAGCTCAAGCTCGCTCATCTGCATGTGCGTGGGGTCGGCCAGCAGCGCCAGGGTCTCGGCCTCTTCCTCGGCTTCGGAGCGCTCGTCGACCCGCTGCAGGGTGCCGATCAGGCTTTCCCGCAGTTCCTCGCTGTCCACCACGTCGTCGGCGATCTCGCGAAGCGCCACGACCGGGTTCTTGTCGTTGTCGCGGTCGACCAGGAGCTGGGCGCCGGCGGAAATGCCGCGCGCGCGGTGCGCCGCCAGCAGCACGAGGCTGAAGCGGTTCGGGACCTTTTCGATGCAGTCTTCGACGGTGACGCGAGCCATGGAGTCTCTCAGAAGCGGGGTAGAACTCTGTAAAATAGAGGCTCCGCCCTCATTGTGCAACGCGACAATGCCGCCTCAGGCCGGATGGGCGTCGCGTCCCACGCTCGCCCGCGCGGCGAGTTCGGCGGCGGTCGCGCCCAGCACCGGATGGCGCCAGCCGGGCGCCACCTGGGCGAGCGGGCCCATCACGAACAGCCGCTCGTGGGCGCGCGGGTGCGGCAGGGTGAGCTCGGGCGTCGTGCGCACCTGGCGGCCGAAGGCGATCAGATCCAGGTCCAGCGTGCGCGAATCGTTCGCCGCGCCGCGTCGGCGACCGAACTGCGCCTCAATGTTGAACAACGTTCGAATCGTCTCTTCCGGACCTAGCGGCGCCTCGACAAGCACGACTCCATTGCGATACTCAGGCTTCAGAGGATCGGGCCAGGCGGTGGAAACCCACCAGCTCGAACGACTTACCACAGGCAATCCCGCCTGGGCGAAACCCGCGAGCGCTGCTTCGAGAAGGGCTTCGGACGACGCATAGCCGCCGGCAAGATTGCTGCCCAAGGCGACGATGACCGCTTCGTCCAGATCCGCCGCCCCGGCCATTGAAGGAATTTCCAACCTTATGACTTTCTACCCCACGGACAGGCTGGCCCTCTTCATCGACGGGGCGAACCTCTATTCCGCCGCGAAGGGGCTGGGGTTCGACATCGACTACCGCAAGTTGCTGGAGGAATTCCGCAAGCGCGGGGTGCTGATCCGGGCCTACTATTACACCGCCCTCGTCGAGGACCAGGAGTATTCCCCCATCCGCCCGCTGGTCGACTGGCTCGACTACAACGGCTTCCGCCTGGTGACCAAGCCGGCCCGGGAATACACCGACGCCCAGGGCCGCAAGCGCTGGCGGGGCGACATGGACGTGGAGATCGCCGTCGACATGATGACGATGAGCGACCACGCCGACCATCTGGTGCTGTTCTCCGGCGACGGCGATTTCCGGTGTCTGGTCGAAGCCGTTCAGCGCAAGGGCGCGCGGGTGACCGTGGTCTCGACAGTCAAGTCGCAGCCGCCGATGGCCTCCGACGACTTGCGCCGCCAGGCGGATAATTTCGTGGACCTCGCGGACCTGGCCGACATCATCGGCCGGCCTTCGCGCCTGCCGCGCTTCATCCAGGAGAGCCGGACCCACACGGATCGCGAGAACCAAGCGGATGCCGACGCCTGAAGCGGCGTCCGCGGAGCCTCACCGCGACTGCCCGATCTGCCCCCGGCTCGTGGCCTACCGCGAGGCGAACCGCGCCGCCCACCCCGACTGGTTCAACGGCCCGGCGCCGTCGTTCGGCGATCCTGAAGCGCGCCTGCTGGTCGCCGGTCTCGCGCCTGGCCGCACTGGCGCCAACCGGACAGGGCGGCCGTTCACCGGCGATTTCGCCGGCGTCCTGCTCTACGAGACGCTGATCAAGAGCGGCTTCGCCGAAGGCCGCTACGAGGCGCGGCCGGACGACGGCCTGCGGCTGGTCGACTGCATGATCACCAATGCGGTGCGCTGCGCGCCGCCAGGCAACAAGCCCGAATCCTCGGAAGAGGCCAACTGCCGCCCCTTCCTGACGGCCCGGCTCGCCGCCCTTCCCCGGCTCAAGGTCATCGTCACGCTCGGCGACGTGGCGCGGCGCAACGTGCTGCGCGCCATGGGGCTGAAGGCTTCCGCCGGGATCGCCGGCCACGGCTCCGAGTTCGCGGCGGGGGCCTATGTGGTGATCAACAGCTATCACTGCTCAAGGCTCAACACGAACACTGGCCGCCTCACGCCGGCGATGTTCGAGGCCGTGTTCCAGCGTGCGCGCGAACTCCTGGACGGGCCGAGCGCCTAACCCTTGCTCCAGTAGAAATAGCGCCATACCGGCCGAAAGCCGGCGCGCCGATAGAGCGCGCGCGCCGGTGCGTTCGCCTCCTCCACCTGCAGGAACACCTTAGCCACGTCGCGCGCGGCGCAGGCCTCGGCCAGTCCCGCCAGCACCCGACCCGCCAGCCCCTCGCCTCGGCGGGCCTTGCTGGTGCGCATGCCGTGGACGCTCGCCCAGCCATGGCCGAACGCGGCCACGCCGACCGCCAGCGTCGTCCCGCCCTCGCGCACGGCGCCGTAGGCCGCGTCCGCCGAGCGGCTGAGCGCCGCCACGCGATGGGCCCCGTCGATCGGATCAAACCCCTCGCCCGTGAACACGCTCGCCCAGGCCTCATCGGGGCGGTGGAGCATGTCGGCGGGCGCGGCCCTGCTGACCGCTCGCATGTCCGCGACGGCGGCGGTCTTCACCAGGGTCGGCTGTTCGGACCGGTAGCCTCGGCGGAGCAGCTCTGCGCGGACGCTCTCCAGGGCCGGGGCGTCACAAAGCCTCACCGCCGGCCTCAGGCCTTCGGACGCGAACGCGGCCTCGATCGCGTCCAGGACGGCGGGATCGGCGATCAGGTCATGGCGCAGCGGCGCGGCGCTGGCGGCTCGACGGATCGTGCCGGCGTCGAGCGCGACGATCCAGCCGCCGATCTCGCGCACCGCGCGTGGCGAGACCGCGGCGATCGTGGCCCGTTCAATGGCCTCGACCTCCTCCGGCGTCATCCCTTGTCCCGAAGCAGGCGCGCCTTGTCCCGCTGCCAGTCCCGCTCGGCGGTGGCCTCTCGCTTGTCGTGCGCCTTCTTGCCCTTGGCCAGGGCCAGCTCCAGCTTGGCCACGCCCTTGTCGTTCCAATAGAGGCGCGTCGGCACGATGGTGCGCCCTTCCCGCTGGACCGCGCCGATCAGCCGGTTGATCTGCTTGCGGTGCAGCAGCAGCTTTCGGGGGCGGCGCGGCTCGTGGTTGAAGCGGTTGGCCTGGACGTAGGGCGGGATGTCGGCGTTGATCAGCCAGATCTCGTCCCCCTCCACCCCGGCGTATGACTCCGCGATGTTGGCCCGCCCGTTGCGCAGGCTCTTCACCTCGGTGCCGGTCAGCGCCAGACCGGCCTCGAAGGTGTCCTCAAGGAAGTAGTCGAACCGCGCGCGCCGGTTCTCGGCGATGACCTTGCCGGCCATCAGATCACGCCCGCCTCGCGCATGGCGGCCAGCACCTCGGCGCGGGCGGCTTCCGAGCAGGAAATGATCGGCAACCGGGCGTCCTCGAGGCAGAGCCCCAGGTGCGCAAGCGCGAACTTGGTGGGCGACGGCGAGGCGTCGGCGAACAGGGCCTTGTGCAGACCGATCAGCCGGTCCTGCCAGTAGAGCGCCGTCTTCCAGTCGTCCGCGAGCGCGGCGTTGTAGAAGGCCGCGCACAGGTCCGGCGCGACGTTGGCGGTGACCGAGATGCAGCCGTGGCCTCCGTGCGCCATGTAGCCCAGGGCGCTGGGATCGTCGCCGGACAGCATCACCCAGCCCGTCCCGCACATCAGGCGCTGCTGGCTGGCCCGCGGCAGGTCGCCGGTGGCGTCCTTGATCCCGACGATGTTCGGCAGCTTGGCGAGCCGCGCGAGCGTCTCGTTGGAGATGTCCACGCCGCAGCGCGAAGGCACGTTGTAGACGAGCACCGGCAACTGAACGGCCTCGTTGATCGCCGCGTAGTGGGCGTAGAGCCCCTCCTGGCTGGGCCGGTTGTAATAGGGCGTCACCACCAGGGCCGCGTCCGCGCCGATGGTCTTTGCGTGACGGACGAGCTCGATCGCCTCTTCGGTGGAGTTGGACCCTGCGCCGGCGATCACCGGCACGCGCCCACCCGCCGTCTCGACGCAGAGCTCCACCACGCGGCGATGCTCGTCATGGCTGAGGGTGGCGGTCTCGCCGGTGGTGCCCACGGGCACGAGCCCGTGAACGCCGCCCGCGATCTGCCGCTCGACGAGGGAGACGAACGCCGCCTCATCGACTGCGCCGTCGCGGAACGGCGTCACCAGGGCGGGCATCACGCCCTTGAACAGGGGATCTGACATGGTCAACGAAAAGCCAAGAAGACTGCCGCTTGTTATTGCGGCCTAAAGATTTGGGCGGACAATATGGCGGCCAGCCCCGACGCCGCAACGTCACATTTTCCGCAGCAGCGCCCGGAGATCGATTTTGATTCCAAAGGCCCGCAAAGCGCTCCTGAGCTCCGTCGCCGTTCTCCTGCTCGCCAGCGTGGCCGATGCGCAGACGGTCGATTCGCCTTCGCCCAGGCCTGCGCCGGCTGCGCAGCCCCGCGTGGAGACCCCGCCGACCGCGACCTATCAGCGTCTGAACGACGCCGAAAGCCAGCTTCTGCGTCAGGCCCTGGAGTCGGCGCGCCGCGGCGACATCGCCGGCGCCCAGTCCGCTATCTCCGGCCTGAACGATCCCGTCGCCAAGAAGATCGCCATCTGGGCGCTCACCGACACCTCTGGCGAATCGCTGAGTTTCTTTGAGGTCGAACGGGCCCGCGGCGATCTCTCGGGCTGGCCTCGCGGGGCCAAGCGCCAGGCCGTGGCGGAGCGCCTCGTGGCGACCTCCGGCATGCCGCCGGCGCGGATGGTCGAATGGTTCGGCGGGGCCGAGCCCGCCACGGCCGAAGGCGCGATGGCCCTGGCGTCGGCGTATCAGGCCCTTGGGCGCGCGGACGACGCTGCGCGGCTGATCCGCAACGTCTGGAGGAACCGCTCTTTCGAGGTCGACGCCCAGCGCGCCATGCTCGCCAGGTTCGGCTCGCTGCTGACGCCCGAAGACCACGTCCGCCGGGCGGACATCCTGCTCTATGGACCGCAGGGCCCCGCAGCCAGGGACATGCTGGCGCTCCTGCCGGCCGACCAGCGCGCGGCCGCCGAGGCCCGCATCGCCCTGCGCTCCAATGCGGCCAACGCCAACGACCTGGCCGCCGCCCTGCCCCCCAGCGTGGCGGACAGCCCTGGCGTGGCGTTCGAAAAGGCCAGCTATCTGCGCCGCCGCGGCCTCGACACCCTGGCCCTGCAGATGGTCGACAAGCTGCCGACCGAGATCGCCACCGAGGAGGCGGCGGACCGGATCTGGAACGAGCGCTATCAACTCACGCTCAAGGCGCTGCGCAACGGCGACGCCCAAGGCGCCTACAAGGCCTCGGCCAACACCGGCCTCACCGAGGGCGCCGACGCCGCGGAGGCCGAGTTCTACGCCGGCTGGATCGCCCTGACGCGGCTGAACAATCCGGCTGCGGCCGATCGCCATTTCGCGGCCATCGAGCGGATCGGCTCCCCGCCCACCCCCCGCGGCGGGGCGCTCTTGGGGCGCGGCCGCGCCGCCGAGGCTCGCGGCGACGCGGCCGCCGCACAGGCCTTCTATTCCGCCGCTGCGCGGCACAACACCACCTTTTACGGTCAACTCGCCGGGGAAAAGGTCGGCGACGGCCGATTGGTCCTGGGCAGGGATCCGGTCATCACGCCGGCCGACCGCGCCCGGTTCGAATCGCGCGAAACGGTGCGGGCCGCGCGCATGCTCTACGACATGGGCGAGAAGAACCTCTTCCGCGTGTTCGTCCTCGCCCTCGACGACGTGCTGCCGAGCGCCGAGGAGGAGGCCCTCCTGGTGGACCTTGCGCGCAGTTACGGCGACCAGGACGCCTCGATGAAGGTGGTCCGCGCCGCCGCTCAGCGGGGCTTCATCTTGCCTGAGCGCGGCTATCCTCTGCGCGACGCCCCGCAGCTGGCCCGGGCGCCGGAGCCCGCCCTCATCCTCGGCATCACCCGCCAGGAGAGCGGCTTCGATCCCATGGTCCGCTCCGGCGCCGGCGCCCGCG
The DNA here is from genome assembly GCF_046291545.1 of Phenylobacterium sp. Taxonomy (GTDB): domain Bacteria; phylum Pseudomonadota; class Alphaproteobacteria; order Caulobacterales; family Caulobacteraceae; genus Phenylobacterium. The sequence goes on along the minus strand of NZ_JBKBSM010000004.1, from coordinate 69,522 downwards.
GGATGATGCAGCTCATGCCGGCCACCGCGCAGCTCGTCGCGCGCGGCCTGGGCGTGGACTACGCCGCCCACCGTCTGGACGACCCGGACTACAACATGCGCCTGGGCTCGACATACCTGGGCCAGATGGTCGACCGGTTCAGCGGCTCCTACGTCATGGGGGTCGCCGCCTACAACGCCGGGCCCGGGCGTCCGCCCCAATGGTCGAGCTTCTGCGGCGATCCGCGGGGGTCCGGCACCGACCCCATCGACTTCATCGAGTGCATTCCCTTCTCGGAAACGCGCAACTACGTGATGCGGGTGATGGAAGGACAGCAGGTCTATCGTGCGCGACTGAATGGCGGGGCGGCCAAGATCACGCTCAGCCAGGACCTCGCCCGGGGCAGCTACGGCTTCACGCCCGACGTTCAGACCGCCTCGTCCAGCCAGTAGGCGTCAGGACGCTGGCCGGGTCCTCACCCAGCTTGCGGTGAACAGCACGGCCCAGATCAGGTCGACGGCGCTGAACGCCGCCACTACGCCGGGGACACGGCCGGCGAGCCAAAGCGGAATCACCGCCCCGCCGAACGAGACCTTCTCGAGGATCGAGGGGATGATCGCCGCCCGGTATCGGCCGGGATCGGTGGAGATCACGAAGAACAGGGCCTGGAAGGCCAGCGCCGCACCGATGAAGCCGTAGTAGTTCTCCGGATGATTGACCGGAGAGACCGCGCTCACCTGCGCTTCGAGGAAATAGAGGGGGGCCAGGACGATCACGCCGTAGATGGCCGCCACCCTGAACACCCAGCGCGCAAAGGCCATCGCCCCTCCCCTGGGCGGCGTTCAATCGGCGATCAGGCCGTGGAGCAGTCCGTCCAGCGTCACGTCGATCAGCTCCTGCTGCCCGGCCCATTCGAACGCCGGGCGGGAGATGACGAGCTGCACCACTCCGTGGCAGGCGCCCCAGAGCGCCTGGGCCGCGCTGTCGGCCGTGCCGGTGCGCAGCCGTCCGGACGCGGCGATCTCCCGCACGACGCCGCTGAAGATCTCATAGCAGCGTGCGCCCAGGTCGGCGGTGCCCTCATGCCAGACGCTGCTGATGGTCGGACCGCCCGAGAACACGAGCTGGTAGGCGTTGGAATGTTCGAAGCCCCAGCGCATGTAAGACTCCAGCATCATGCGCACGCGGGTGACTGCGTCCAACGGCAAGGCCGACAGTTCGGTGTTGCGCTCCAGGAGCTGCTTGATCGTCGCTTCGCAGATCTCCAGGAGGATGCAGCCCTTGTCCTGGAAATGCATGTAGAGCGCGGTCGAGGAGACGCCGACCTCGTCGGCGATCTTCCTGATCGTGGCCCCCTCGTAGCCCTCGGCTACAAAGATCCGTTCCGCCGCTTCCAGGATCTCGGCGCGGCGAAGGTGGCCATCGCCCTTGGGCTTGCGGGCCGAACGCCGTGGGGTCGTCGCTACTGCCGTCAAAACGTCATTTCCCTCCCAGCTGAACGTTGTTAGGGGACGGCAAATCGCCCGCTGTTGCAAGACCGTAACACCCGATTGGTCCCTGGGGCGCCTTGTCGCGCAGGCCTGCGCGCCTGGCCTGGACTGGACGCGCGCGCCTTGCGGCGTCTAAAGCACCGGCCATGAGCGCAGGCCGTCCCGTTGTCGCCCAAGCCCCAGAGGTCATGCGCACCCGTGCGTGGTCCGACTACGCCCTGCTCGATTCGGGCGGCGGACGGAAACTGGAACGCTACGGCCGCTTCACCGTCGTCCGGCCCGAGCCTCAGTGCCTGTGGAGTCCGCGGTTGCCGCCCTCGGTCTGGGAACAGGCCGATGCGGTGTTCGATCCGGCGGACGAGGAGGATGCGGGTCGCTGGCGATTCTCGGGCAGGCCGGTGGAAGCCTGGCCCCTCGCCTGGGGCGATGTGCGCTTCAACGGGCGATTCACCGCCTTCCGCCACCTGGCGTTCTTTCCGGAGCAGGCGGCGAACTGGGCGTGGCTCGAGGGCCGCCTGCGCGGCCTCACCGACACCCCGAAGGTGCTCAACCTCTTCGGCTACACCGGCGTTGCGAGCCTGGTCTGCGCGGCGGCCGGCGCGGCGGTCACCCATGTGGACGCCAGCAAGAAGGCCATCGGCTGGGCGCGGGAGAACGCTGCGCTCTCCGGCCTCGAGGACCGACCGATCCGCTGGATCTGCGAGGACGCGCGCCGCTATGTCCAGCGCGAGGCCAGGCGCGGCTCGCGCTATGAAGGCATCATCCTCGATCCCCCGAAGTACGGGCGGGGTCCGACGGGCGAGGTCTGGCGGCTGTTCGAGGATCTGCCCGAGCTTTCCGCCCTTTGCGCCGAACTCCTGTCCGAACGGGCGTCCTTCCTGATCCTCAACGCCTATGCGGCGCGGATTTCCGGGGCGGCCCTGGCGGGGCTGCTCGCCGACCGGCTGAACGGACGCGGGGGCGCCGTCGAGTGGGGCGAGCTGGCCCTGGTGGAGGACGGTGGCGAGCGGGAGATCGGCCTGTCGTTCTTTGCGCGGTGGACGGCATGAACGCCCGCCTCGTCACCTCCCTGACCAATCCCACGGTGAAGGCGGTGCGTGCGCTCCACCTTCGCAAGGAGCGTGAGGTTTCCGGCCGGTTCGTCGCCGAAGGCCTGAAGATCGTCACCGAGGCGGTCGAACTGGGACGAGCGCCCAAGGTGCTGCTCTATGGACGCGAGGCGGCCGATCATCCGCTGCTCAAGAAAGCCGTCGCCACGACCCTCGCCGCCCGCGGCGAGGTGATCGAGGTCACCCAGGAGATCCTCGCCAAGGTCTCGCGGCGCGACAATCCCCAAGCGGTCGTGGCTGTGTTCGACCAGGTGTTCACGCCGCTCGAAGCCCTTCGCCCCGAGGCGGCCGACTGCTTCGTCGCCCTTCACCGCGTGCGCGACCCGGGCAACCTGGGGACCATCGTGCGCACGGCCGACGCGGCCGGATGCGGGGCGGTGATCCTGGTCGGCGAGTGCTGCGATCCCTATTCGGTAGAAGCGGTGCGCGCCACCATGGGGTCGATCTTCGCCGTGCCCGTCGTCCGCGCCGAGGAAGCCGCCTTCGCCGCATGGCGCAGGACGTGGCCGGGATCGGTGGTCGGCACGCTGCTGACCGCCACAGTGGCCCACCATGAGGCGACCTATCGCAAGCCCGCCCTGATCCTGATGGGGAACGAGCAGCAGGGCCTGCCGCAGGACATGGCTTCGCTCTGCGACGTCAACGTCAAGATTCCCATGCGCGGCCGCGCCGACAGCCTGAACCTCTCGGTCGCCACCGGCGTCATGATCTACGCCGCCACGGCCTGAGGCCGCCTGATGAAGACGCTCCTCATCGTCTGGCACTCCCGAACCGGCGGTTCGCGTCAGATGGCCGAGGCCGCGGCGCTGGCCGCCCGCGAGCTGGGCGAGGTCAAGGTTCGCCTGCTGACGGCCGAGGCCGCCCAGGCCGAAGACCTGGCGGCCGCCGACGGCTACGTCTTCGTCTGCCCCGAGAACCTGGCGGCGATCAGCGGCCAGATGAAGGAGTTCTTCGACCGCACCTACTATCCTGTGCTGGAGCGCCTGAACGGCCGGCCCTACGCGATCATGGTGTGCGCCGGCTCGGACGGGGACGGCGCCGTGCGCCAGATCGCCCGGATCGCCACCGGCTGGCGGCTGAAGCAGGTCGCTGATCCGATCGTCGTGAACACCGCGGCCCAGACCCCCGAGGCGATCCTTGCGCCCAAGACCATCGACCAGGCGGCGCTCGACCGCTGCGGCGAACTCGGCGCCGCCCTTGCGGCGGGCCTCGCGATGGGCGTGTTCTAGGGGCGCGCCTCCGCTAGGACCGCCCCTTGGAGATCGCAAAGGCGAGGACGATCGCCAGGCCGATGCCGATGCCGGCGACGACGCTGTTGATGACCAGCCCGATGGCCACCCCCACGGCGATCCCGATGGCGATCGTGACGCCCGAGAGCTCGAACTTCGGCATAACGCGCTCCTGGTCCTGCGAGGCGCCCGCCCCGAGCCTTGGACACGAACAGCGCGTCTGCGGGGCGGACCTTAGGCCTCGATGAACGGCTTGAAGCCGCCGAAGATCATCCGCTTGCCGTCGAAGGGCACGTTTTCGGGGGACGGGTGCAGGCGCGGATCGGCCATGACCTTGGCGTTGATCTCGTCTCGGGCCTCGCGGGAGGCGTAGACGATCCAGGAGAACACCACGACTTCGTCGTCCTGCGCCTGGACCGCGCGGGGGAAGGACGTGAGTTCGCCATAAGGCACGTCGTCGCCCACGCATTCGACATAGGCCAGGGCGCCGTACTCCTTCCAGACGATGCTGGCGGTGCGGGCGAGCGCCTCGTAGTCGCCAAGCTTGGCTTTAGGAACGGCGAGAAGGAATCCGTCGACGTACGCCATGGGTCATCTCCTGATCTGACAGGCCAAGGACGGCCGAAGCGCCGATCATCCGACATCCTGTGCAGTTTTTTTGTCAGCGGGCGGCCATGGCCCCCGCGAAATCGATCACGCACATCGCGGTGTAGACCCGGTGCGTCCCGCACCCCACGCCTGCGGCCTGGTAGCCATGGCCGAAGATGTTCCGGCGATGGCCGCGGCCAGCGACCCCGCTGTCAATGACCAGTTGCGCCACGACGGTCCGTGGATCGGCGAAGCCATAGGAGATGTTTTCCGCCATCAGCCCGGCCCCGACGCCGTGCCGCTGGAGACGCTGGCCCAGGCCCTCCCCTCCAGGCCCCGCATGACCGATCTGGCCGGAAGCGCCCTGGGCAAGCGCGTGGTCAAGGGCGGCGGCCGAGAGTCTGGCGTCCAGCCTCAACGGCGGCAGCGGCGTCTGGCGCGCCAGAAAATCCAGCGCCTCGGCGAAGGCGTCCGGATCGATGTGGGCGTAACTCAGATAGCCGTGCCTCCCCGCCAGTTCCGCCGCCTCGCGCCGCAGGGCCTCGGCATAGGCCTGAGGTCGCGTCCGGGCGAAGTTGATCTCCTCCAGGACGCCGCGTTCCAGGGATTGGGCGGTGGCTGGCGGCGTATGAAGGAAGGCGAGCAGGAGGCCGCAGAGCGCGCCCGATGCGGGCAGGCGGAAGGGCGTGCGCATGATGCACCCGTCGTTCGACGCCCCTCGCGATTCCCTTAGCACGCGGTGGTTTCCTCTCCGTAACTCGGCGTCCTGCGACCCGGCGTCACGTCCCGCGGGGCTTGGCTCGGGTCGTCGGCGCGGCGAGCGCGGGATCCTCCGGCCACGGGTGCTTGGGGTAGCGGCCGCGCATCTCGGCCCGGACGTCCTTCCACGAGCCGCGCCAGAACCCCGGCAGGTCCTTCGTCATCTGGATTGGCCGATGCGCCGGCGACAGCAGCGCCAGGGTCAGCGGAACCTTGCCGTGCGCGATGCACGGGTGGTCGGCGAGCCCGAACACCTCCTGCACCCGAACGTCCACACGAGGCCCGCCCTCCGCGGAATAGTCGATGGCCAGGCGCGAGCCGGTAGGCGCGGTCCAGTGGGTGGGCAGGGCGGCGTCCATCCTGCGCAGCTGCTCCCACGGAACCAGGGCGCGAACGGCCCCGTCCAGCGCCTCGGGCGTCAGCGCCTTGAGGGAGCGCGCATTGGCGAGCAGCGGCGCGAGCCACTCCTCCAAGCGCGTGAGCAGCGCCTCGTCCGACAGGTCGGGCCAGTCGCCCTCGCCCAGACCGCGCAGGAACACCGCCCGCTGGCGCAGGGCCGCCGTCGCGGCGCCCCACGACAGGGCGTCGAGTCCGTCGAGCCGTACGCGGTCGAGCAGAGCGCCGACGATCAGCTCCGGATCGGGGTTTTCGTCGATCGTCTCCCGCACAACGATGCGGCCCAGGCGGGTCAGCCGTTTGGCGCGCAGCCGCCCCGCTCCGCTCTCCTCCAGCCGGTCCTCGTGCTCCAGAACATCGTGGAAAGCCCGCAGAAGCTCGGCCTCGTCGACCGGCGCGGCTAGGAGGATGCGGTCGCGCCGCTCGCCGCCCCCCAGTTCGGCGACCGCCAGCCAGCGCTCGCGCGCCAGGGCGTCGGTCGGCTCCAGGAAGGCCCCTCGCCCGCTGACGAGCTGGAACTCGCCGGCCGCCCCTCGGGCGCGAGCGACACGCTCAGGATAGGCGAAGGCGAGCAGCAGGCCGTCGTCGAGCGGCTCGTCGCGTCCCGCGGTCCCGGCCAGTCGCGCCCAACGGTCGGCGAGCCCCCGGGCGTCCCGGCCCCTTGGGCTGCGGTCGCGCTCCAGCGACTCCAGCCGATGGCGCAGGTCGACGTCACGGCCGCCCAGGCCCCGCTCGGTGACGAGGGCGGCGATCCGCGCCGCCCTGGGCGCCTGGCCCCCTTCGGCGGCGCGCAGCACCATGTGGGCCAGGCGCGGCGGCAAGGGGAACTCGCTGAGCCGCTCGCCGTGCGCGGTGAGCAATCCGTCCTCGCTCAACGCCCCCAGCCGGGCAAGCAGCGACCTGGCTTCGGCGAAAGCGGCCCCAGGCGGCGGATCGAGAAAAGCCAGGGCCGAGGGATCGCGCGCGCCCCAGCGGGCCAGGTCCAGAGCCAGGCTGGAGAGGTCGGCGTCCAGGATCTCGGGGTCGGCGAAGGCCGGCAGGGCCCGGGTCTCGGCCTCGTCCCACAGGCGGTAGCAGACGCCCGGCTGGGTCCGTCCCGCCCGGCCCCGGCGCTGATCTGCGGCGGCGCGGCTGACGCGCACTGTGGCGAGGCGGACAAGGCCGCTGGCCGGATCGAACCTCGGGACCCTGGACAGGCCGCAGTCGACCACCACACGCACGCCCTCGATCGTCAGGCTGGTTTCGGCGATCGACGTGGCCAGCACCACCTTGCGCCGTCCGGACGGCGCGGGCGCGATCGCCCGGTCCTGATCGCGCGGGTCCAAGGCGCCGTAGAGCGGATCGACGTCGACCTCCGGGCGGCGAACCCGCTCACGAAGGAGGTCCTCCACGCGCCGTATCTCGCCCTGGCCAGGCAGGAACACCAGAACGCCGCCGGTTTCTTCGGCCAGCCCGCGCTCGACGGCGCGGACCACCCGCTCCTCCAGGCGCTGGCGCTCGTCGCGCCCGAGATAGCGCGTCTCCACGGGAAAGGCCCGGCCCTGGCTCTCGATCACCGGCGCCCCGTCCAGAAGCCGCGCCACCGCCGCCCCGTCCAGCGTCGCGGACATCACCAGGATGCGCAGGTCGTCGCGTAGGAGCTGCTGGGCGTCCCGCGCGAGGGCGAGGCCCAGGTCGGCGTCCAGGCTGCGCTCATGAAACTCGTCGAAGATCACCGCGGCGACGCCTGCAAGCCCCGGATCGGCGAGGATCATCCGGGTGAAGACGCCCTCGGTGACCACCTCGATCCGCGTGCGGGCCGAGACCCGGGACTGCATGCGCACGCGGTAGCCCACGGTCTCGCCCACGCTCTCGCCCAGGGTCGCGGCCATCCGCTCGGCGGCGGCGCGGGCGGCCAGCCGCCGCGGCTCGAGCACGATGATCCGCCCCTCCGCCCGCCAGGGCGCCTCCAGCAGCGCCAGAGGCACGACCGTGGTCTTGCCGGCTCCGGGCGGCGCCACGAGCACGGCCGAAGTCCGCTCGGCCATCGCCGCCTGAAGCTTCGGCAGAATGTCGTGAATGGGCAGCATCTGGGCGGTCTAGCCGCGCGCCGAGGCGCAGCCAAGCTGGCGCTCGGTGCGGCGGCGCTTGTCGCTTGACCGCAGCATGACAACCACGCAACGCTCCGCGCCAGCTCTGAGCGGCATGGGGGTCGCTCTCTCAGGAGGTAATATGTGGCGCGTTAAGCCGCTCGACGCGATCCTTGCGACCGCGGAGAAGAAGTCGCTGCACCGATCGTTGGGTGCATTCCAGCTCACCATGCTCGGCATCGGCGCGATCATCGGCACCGGGATCTTCGTGCTGACCGCGGAGGCGGCGCAGAAGGCCGGCCCGGGCATGATCCTGGCTTTCATCATCGCCGGGTTCGTCTGCGCCGTGGCCGCGCTCTGTTATGCGGAGATGTCGTCCATGGTCCCGGTGTCGGGATCGGCCTACACCTACAGCTACGCCGTAATGGGCGAGATGCTGGCCTGGATGGTGGGCTGGGCTCTGATCCTGGAATACGCCGTCGCCGCCGGCGCCGTTTCCGTCGGCTGGTCGGGCTATGTGGTCGGCCTGCTCGAGAATGCTCTGCACATCGACATACCCAACACGCTGGTGCGCGGCCCCCTCGACGGCGGCCTGGTGAACCTGCCTGCGGCGGGCATCGCCCTGGTGGTCACCGCCCTTCTGGTGATCGGCACGCGGGAGTCGGCGACCGTCAACGCCATCCTGGTGGCGGTCAAAGTCGCGGCCCTGACCCTGTTCATCATCCTGGCGTTCCCGGTGATGAACATGGAGAACTTCAACCCGTTCATGCCCCTGGGCTTCGGCGGCGTGTCCGCGGCCGCGGCTTCGATCTTCTTCGCCTATGTCGGCTTCGACGCCGTCTCCACCGCAGCCGAGGAGACGAAGAACCCGCAGCGGAACATGCCCATCGGCCTGATCGGCTCGCTCGGGATCTGCACCATCTTCTACATCCTGGTGGCCTCGGGCGTGATCGGCACCGTGGGCGCCCAGCCGATCGTCGACTCTGCGGGCCAGGGCCTGCGCCCCGGCAGCCCGGCGTTGTCGGCCGCCTGCCAGGCGATCGGCGAGAGCAAGGTGGTGTGCTCCAAGGAGGCGCTCGCCTGGACGCTGCGCAACATCGGCTGGCCCCAGATCGGCAACCTGATCGGCCTGGCCGCCGGCCTCGCCCTGCCCTCGGTCATCCTGATGATGATGTTCGGCCAGACCCGCATCTTCTTCGTGATGAGCCGCGACGGCCTGCTGCCCAGCAGGCTGTCGGCCGTGCATCCAAAGTTCCATACGCCGCACGTGATCACCATCATCACCGGCGTGTTCGTCGCGCTGTTCTCGGCGTTCTTCCCGGTGGGCGTTCTGGCGGACATCTCGAACTCCGGCACCCTCTTCGCCTTCGCCATGGTGGCGATCGCCGTGCTGGTGCTGCGGCGCACCGATCCGGACCGCAAGCGTCCGTTCCGCACCCCCGCGGTGACGGTCGTCGCGCCCCTGGCGGCGGTGGGCTGCATCTATCTGTTCTTCAGCCTGTCGGCAGAAACGCAGTTGATGTTCGCCGGCTGGGCGATCGTCGGCCTGGTGGTCTATTTCCTCTACGGCTACCGCAACAGCCACCTGGCTCGCGGCGTGGTCGAGGTGCCAGAGCTGTCGCCCGACGCGCCGCCGGAATCGGTGCCGCCGATGCCGGGCGCGCCGCCCCCCGGCGCCCGCTGAGCACGGCTCGGACGAAATTGACGCAGGGCCCGGGGCGCATGCCCCGGGCCCTTTTCTTGTGCGGCCCAAGCGCCGATGTTAGGCGGACCCGCCAACCGAGGAGAGGCCGTGTCCGCCGAGCCCCCCATCCGCGCGCTGATCGCGCCCGTCACGCCGCTGCAGCAGAACTGCACGATCGTCTGGTGCGCCAAGACCGGGAAGGCCGCGGTGATCGACCCCGGCGGCGAAGTCCCGCGCCTCCTGAAGGCGCTCGCAGACCAGGGACTGACCCTGGAGAAGATCTGGATCACCCACGGCCACCTCGATCACGCCGGGGGAGCCGAAGCCCTGAAGGCGGCCACCGGCGCGCCGATCGAAGGCCCGCACCGCGAGGACGCCTTCTGGATCGACAAGATCACGGACGACGGCGCCCGCTGGGGCATGACGGAGGCGCGTTCGTTCACCCCGGATCGCTGGCTCGAGGACGGCGACAAGGTGACGCTTGGAGAGACCGAGTTCGAGGTCCTGCACTGTCCCGGCCATACGCCCGGCCATGTCGTGTTCTTCCACCGCGGCGCGCGCTTCGCCCAGGTGGGCGACGTCCTGTTTCAGGGCTCCATCGGCCGCACGGACTTTCCCCGCGGGGACTACAAGGCGCTGATCTCGGCGATCACGGGCAAGCTCTGGCCGCTTGGCGAGGATGTGCAGTTCGTTCCCGGCCACGGTCCGATGTCGACCTTCGGCCATGAACGGCGCACCAATCCCTTCGTCGCCGACGACGTTCTCGCCGACGGCTGAAGCGCGGTTTCAGCGGTGAAATCCCACTGTCATTCGGGGACCTGAAAATGGTGCGCATGGACACACGCACGGACCAGGCCGCCGAGAACGCCCGCATCCTGATGGTCGACGACGACCCGGGCATCCGCGACGTGGTCTCCGACTTCCTGGGCCGGCACGGCTATCAGGTCGAAACGGCGGCCGACGCGCGGGAGATGGAGCTGGCGCTCGAACGCGGTCCTGTGGATCTCGTGGTGCTCGACGTCATGCTCCCAGGCGAGGACGGCCTGGCGATCTGCCGGCGCATGGCCGCCTCGGGCGGGCCGCCGATCATCATGCTCTCGGCCATGGGCGAGGACACAGACCGCATTGTCGGGCTGGAACTCGGCGCCGACGACTATCTGGCCAAGCCCTGCAACCCGCGTGAGCTCCTGGCCCGAGTGCGCGCCGTCCTGCGTCGGGCCGAGCTGCGCGGCGGGGCCAACGGCATCGGCGCCGGCTGCGAGTTCGCCGGCTGGCGTCTGGACCTCGTGCGCCGCGAGCTGCGCTCGCCGCAGGGGGTGGTGGTCAACCTCTCCAGCGGGGAGTTCTCCCTGCTGCGCGCCTTTGTGGAGCGGCCCCAGCGCGTGCTCACCCGGGACCAACTCCTCGACTTCGCGCGCGGGCCGGATTCGGACGCCTTCGACCGGGCCATTGACGTGCAGATCAGCCGGCTGCGGCGCAAGCTGGACGACGGCGGCGGCGGCCAGGACCTGATCCGCACCATCCGAAACGAAGGCTACATGTTCACCGCCAAGGTGAAGCGCACATGAAGTCGGCCGGCGCCGCACGGCCCACGGCGTCCCTCTTCGGCCAGCTCCTGGCGCTGATCATCCTCAGCCTGATCGCGGCGCAGGCGATCAGCCTGCTGCTGCTCTTCAACCTGCCGCCGCCGGTGCCCGACTTCTACCGGCTGGACGAGATCGTCCGGACCTACAACGGCGGGCACATGGAGTTCGTCGAGCGCCGTCCGCTGGAGGTCAGGCGGAGTGCCCGCGCGCCCTCGCCCAAGTCCGACAGCCGCCTGGCGCCGATGATCTGCCGCGCCCTGGCCGAGGCGATCGACGTGCCCGTCGACCGCGTGGTGATCTCGTCGGACAAGGGGCCGTTCTCCGACCGGCGGGTGTTCCGCCTGGTGCGCGACCGCATCGAGCGCGAAGGCGGCGACCGCGACGAGCATTTCCTGGTCACGCCCTTCGAGGTGGGCGTCCAGCAGGACGACGGCAGTTGGCGAATCGTGCGGCCGGTCCGCGGCTTCGGGCTGTCGAGCTGGCAGCAGCGCGTGGCGCTCTGGTTCTTCCTGTCCGCCCTGGCCATGGCCCCCGTCGCCTATCTCTTCTCACGTCGGCTTTCGGCGCCCATCAAACTGTTCGCCGAGGCCGCCGAGCGCCTCGGGCGCGACCCCCGAGCGCCGCCGCTCACCATGCGCGGTTCCAGCGAGATCGACGTGGCCGTCCGCGCCTTCAACGACATGCAGGAACGCCTGCGTCGCTATGTGGACGACCGTACGGCCATGGTCGGGGCCATCGCTCATGACCTGCGCACGCCCCTCACCCGGCTGCGGTTCCGCATCGAGAACGCCCCTGAAGACCTGCGGGGCAAGATGGCGGGCGACCTGGACCAGATGGAGGAGATGATCTCGGCGGCGCTGACCTTCGTGCGCGACGCCACCCGGCCGAGCGAACGCACGCCGCTGGAGCTCTCGTCGCTGCTGGAGAGCCTCTGTGACGAAATGGCCGAGACGGGCGCGGAGACCGAGATCGAGCGCGGCGAGAAGGTGGTGATCGAAGGCGATCCCCTGGCGCTTCGGCGGCTGTTCACCAACCTCCTCGACAACGCGGTCAAGTTCGGCGGCCGCGCCCGCACCCGGGTGTATCGTGAGAACCACTACGCCATCGTCGAGATCGCTGACGACGGCCCGGGCATCCCGGCGGAGGACCACGAGCGGGTGTTCGATCCCTTCTATCGCCGCGAGCCGTCTCGCAGCCGGCAGACGGGCGGCATCGGCCTGGGCCTGGCGGTCGTGCGCTCGGTGGCGCGCGGCCATGGCGGGGATGTGACCCTGTTCAACCGCTCCGCCGGCGGATTGACGGCCCGGGTGCAGCTCCCGATCTAGCGCCCCGATGTTGCCGGTGCGCAAGACTGCCGAGCGGCTCTGCAATAGGCCTGTAACGCGGTTCGCAGATGTAGAGGCGATTCCAGCCGCAGCCGTCAGCTGCGGTTCAGACGCGAACGCCAGACTGTCCCTCGCCTCGACATACCCCGAAGAACAGCATCGATGACCCCAACGCCCTCCCGTCCCGTGAAGCGCCGTCGCCGCACGGCCCCGATGCTCTGGGGCGGGGCCGCCGTGCTGCTCGTAGTCGCCGCCGGCTTCGTCGTGTTCCAGATGCGCGGCGGCCCGCCCAAGGACCCCTACCGCACAGAAGCGGTGACCCGCGGCCCCATCACAAAGGCCGTATCGGCGTCCGGCGCCCTGGAGGCGCTGGTCACGGTCGAGGTGGGCTCCCAGATCTCCGGTCAGATCCGCGAGGTGCGCGTCGACTTCAACGACGAGGTCAAGAAGGGCCAGGTGCTCGCCATCCTCGACCCGCAGACCTTCGAATCCCGCGTCGCCCAGGGGCGGGCCGACATCGCCGCGGGCGAGGCGACCCTCAACCAGGCGCGGGCCGAGCTCGCCGCCGCCGAGGCTGACTTCAGGCGCAAGAAGGTCCTGGTCGAACAGGGCTACTACTCGCCGTCCACGCTGGACCTGGCCGAAGCCGCCTACAAGCGCAACGCCGCAGCCGTCGAAGCCGCCCGCGCCCGCATCGCCCAGTCCCGCGCCTCCCTGCGCAGCCAGGAGGTTGACCTGACCCGCACCGTGATCGTCTCGCCGATCGACGGCGTGGTGGTCGACCGCCAGATCGAGCCCGGCCAGACGGTGGCCGCAAGCCTGCAGGCGCCGGTCCTGTTCCGCATCGCCCAGGATCTCTCGAAGGTGCAGGTGAAGATCTCCGTCGACGAGGCCGATATCGGCCAGGTCGCCGAGGGCCAGGCGGTGCGCTTCACCGTCGACGCCTTTCCGGATGACAACTTCCAGGGCGTGGTGACCCAGGTGCGCAAGCAGCCCGTCACCGAATCCAATGTCGTCGCCTATACGGTGATGGCCGAGGCCGACAATCCCCGCGGACGCCTCCTGCCGGGCATGACGGCCAACGCCGACATCATCATCGAGCAGCGGCCCAACGTGCTGAAGGTGCCCGCTGCAGCGCTGCGCTGGAAGCCGGCGAGCGCCAACCTGCAGGCCGCTTCGGGGCCGCCCGGCTTCGGCGGACCGCCGCGCAACTCCCCGGGCGCGGGCGGCGGCCGCGTGCGCATGGGGGGGCCTCGCGTGGCGGAGGAGCTGGATCTCGACGCGAGCCAGCGCGAGCGCTGGAGCGTGATTCAGGCTGACCTGCGGGCCAAGATGGCTTCGAGCCTTGCGGAAGGCGGCGATCGCGAGGCCATGCGTGCAGCCATGCGCCGGAACATGGAGTCGGCGCTCGCCCAGCTCGAACCTTACCTGAAGCCGGAGCAGAAAGCCAAGCTGTCGGCCCTGAAGGCCACCCTGGCCGAAGGGCGAGCCGGGGCCGACGGCTTCACAGGCGGGGTCGTCTACGTGCTTCGTGACGGCAAGCCGGTCCCTGTGCCGGTGCAGGTCGGCGCCACCGACGGCTCCTCCACCCAGATCCGCGGCGCATTGCAGCCTGGCGACCTTGTGATCACCGGCGGCGGCCCCAAGGCCAAGGTGCAGGCGCGCTCCCCCATGGGCGGCCCCGGCGGCGGGGCGCCCGTTCGCGTGCGGATGTAGGCCGGTGATCGAGATCCGAGACCTGCGAAAGGTCTACGTCATGGGCGAGGAGGAGGTCGCCGCCCTCGCCGGGGTGAGCATGAGCATCGACCGTGGCGAGAGCGTCGCGGTGATCGGCCCGTCCGGCTCGGGCAAATCGTCCCTGATGAACATCCTGGGCGGCCTCGATCGGCCCACGAGCGGCTCCTATCTGTTCGAGGGCGAGGACGTGGGCCGCTTCGACGACGACCAACTCGCAGAGTTCCGGCGCCGCCGGATCGGCTTCATCTTCCAGTCCTTCCAGCTCCTGCCGAGGCTGACCGCCCTGCAGAACGTCGAGCTGCCGATGATCTACGCCGGGCTCGAGCCGGCCGATCGGCGGGCCAGGGCCGCGGACCTCCTCGAGCGCGTCGGACTGGGGACTCGCATGGGACACAAGCCCACGCAGCTCTCCGGCGGTCAGCAGCAACGTGTGGCCATCGCCCGGGCCCTGGCGAACGCGCCGGACCTCCTGCTGGCGGACGAGCCTACCGGCGCCCTCGACACCCACACGGGAGAAGAGGTCATGGCGCTCTTCAAGGAGCTCAATCGCGAGGGCCTGACGCTGGTCATCGTCACCCATGACCCCGAGGTGGCCGCCGAGGCGGCTCGGCGCGTCTCCTTCCGGGACGGCCTGATCATCAGCGATGACCGGGGAGCGGCGGCGTGAAGGCGATCGAGCTCGTCCGCTTCGCGACCGGCGCCATCGTCGCCCATCCCCTGCGCAGCGGCCTCACCTCCCTTGGGGTGGTGATCGGCGTCGCCGCCGTGGTCATGATGACCTCCATCGGGCTTGGGGCCCAGCAACGGGTCACCAGCACGATCGCCGGCCTGGGCTCCAACCTGATCATCGTCTCTCCGGCTTCCACCCGTGGCGGCGGCGGCGGGTTCGTGATGCAGGCCGCAGGATCCAGCAACTCCCTGACCGACCGCGACGCTCAGGCCCTCCTCCAGCAGGTCGACGGTGTCGCGGCCGTGGCCCCGGCGGTGCGCGGTCAGGCTCAGCTCGTAGCCGACGGCGCCAACTGGAACACCCGTATCGAGGGCGTCACCCCCGACTACCTGATCGCGCGAGACCTGGTGGTCGCCCAGGGTCGGATGTTCGACGACCGCGAAGCCCGCCAGGGCCGCAAGGTGGTGGTGATCGGCCCCACGGTGGCGCGCGAGCTGTGGGGCGAGGCCGATCCGATCGGGCGGCGGGTTCGGGTGCGATCCGTCCCGTTCGAGGTGATCGGCGTCCTGGAATCCAAAGGGCAGTCAAGCTTCGGCCAGGATCAGGATGACATCGTGCTGGGGCCGCTGCAGGCCGTGCGCTCGCGGATCGTCGGCCGGCGCCTCCGCGGCGACGAGGTCCAGACCATCTACGTCAAGGCCGCCTCCGAAGACGTTCTCGACCGGGTGCAGGAGGACGTCTCAGACGTCCTGCGCCAGCAGCACCGCATCCGCCCAGGGGACGACGACGACTTCTCGACCCAGAACATGGCGTCGATCCTCCAGGCTTCGCAGGCCGCCGTGGCGACGTTCACGATCCTGCTGGCCGCCGTGGCCGCGGTCTCCCTGGTCGTGGGCGGCGTCGGGATCATGAACATCATGCTGGTCGCGGTGACCGAACGGACACGGGAGATCGGCCTGCGCATGGCCCTGGGCGCCAAGCGCTCGCACGTCCTCATCCAGTTCGCCCTGGAGTCGGTGGCGCTGTCCCTCGCCGGCGGCGTAGTCGGCTTGACGATCGGGGTGATCGGCGCGGTGGTCATCGCCCGGATCGGCTCGTGGCCCGCCGCGGTGCCGTCGTGGGCGGGACCATTGTCCCTCGGTTTCTCCGTGCTCGTGGGCCTAGTCTTTGGCGCCTATCCCTCCTGGCGCGCGGCGCGGCTGGACCCGATCGAAGCCCTCAGACGGGAATAAACCTGACGCTGCGCAACCGTCAGCATGCTTCGCGGGTTTGCCTAGCTGTACAGCCGCCGCGAGACCTCGCGCTCGTGTCCGATTCGCCTTCGGGGCGGCAGGCGATCGGACCGACGCCCGCGCCGTGCGGCGACGTCTCCAGCCGCGAGGAGAAACTGATGGCAAGTGTCGAAACCAATTCCAAGCCGAGGGCCCGTCGTGGGTTCGCCGCCATGAATCCCGAGCGCCGCCGCGAGATTGCGCGCAAGGGCGGCGCCAGCGTGCCGGGCGAGAAGCGCAGCTTCGCCAAGGACCGGGATCTCGCGGCCTCGGCCGGCCGCAAGGGCGGTGAAGCGTCCCGCGGCGGAGGCCGGCGCGGGAACGACCTGGAAAGCTGACTATCCGGCCGGGTCGGCGATGCCGGCCCGGCCCCCCTTTCCCTACGCTGACAGCAGCACGACCGCGAACGCCGGGTCCTCGCTGGACCACGTGCGGCGCACCTGCCAGCCCGCTTCTCCCGCCAGCGCCGAAAAGCCCTCCAGGGTGAACTTGTAGGAGTTCTCCGTGTGCAGGCTTTCCCCTGCGGCGAAACGGAAGGCGCGCCCGGCGACGTGGACGACCTGGTCGGTCCGGCTCACCAGATGCATCTCGATGCGCCGCTCGGCCGCGTTCCACACGGCTTGGTGCCTGAAGCGGCCGGGTTCGAAGTCGCCGCCAAGCTCACGGTTCATGCGCACCAGCAGGTTCTTGTTGAAGGCGGCGGTGACGCCCGCGGCGTCGTCATAGGCCGCCTCGAGCACAGCCGGGTCCTTCACGAGATCGATACCGACGATGAAGCTTGAGTCCTTGCCCAACAGGCGGCGGGCCGAGGCGAGGAAGGCGCGGGCCTCTTCCGGCGTGAAGTTCCCGATCGTCGAGCCAGGGAAGAAGCCGACGACCGGACGGCCGGCCACGGCGCCCGGGAGCCCCAGCGCCTTCGTGAAGTCCTCCGCCAGCGACGCGACCTCCAGGGCGGGATAGTCGCGGCGGATCGCGCGCTCGGCCTCGGCCAGGGCGTCGGGGCTGATGTCGATGGGCGCATAGACCGCGATCTGCGGTGCGGCGTCCAGAAGGACGCGGGTCTTGACGCTGGCCCCGCTGCCGAACTCCACCAGCGCCGCGGCTTCAGCGATCTCGGCGGAGAGATCTTCGGCGATGCGCCGCAGCAAGGCGACCTCGGTGCGGGTGGGATAGTACTCGGCCGTCTCACAAATCGCCTCGAACAGGCGCGAGCCCTCCGCGTCGTAGAAGTACTTGGGCGATAGCGTCTTCGTCGGATGCGACAACCCGGACACGACGTCCCGCGCAAACTCCGACGAATGAACCGGATGGCGCTTGCGCTGCGCGTCCTCGGCCAGGCGGACGCCGGAGAACATCCAGCGCTGGTGCGGGTGGAAGAAGTTGCGATAGGTCGCGCGGACATGCCCGTCCGGGGTCACGCAGGCGCCGCCCCGCAGCACCATCTGGCCGGCCATGAACTTGCCGTTGTACTCGCCGACGGCGCCCTCGGCGGCGCGGAACCCCGGATAGGGCGAATAGGCGCTGCGGGTCCATTCCCAGACCTCGCCGAACATCTGGCGCAGCCCGCCGCTCGGCAGCGCCGACGGTCCGGAGAGGCGGCCCTTGACCGTGAACGTGCCGCGGATCGGCAGGCCCTCGGCGGCGTGCTCCCACTCCGCTTCGCTCGGCAGCCGCCGGCCGGCCCAGGCGGCGTAGGCGTCGGCCTCGTAGTAGCTGACATGGCAGACCGGCGCGTGCGGATCCAGCGGCCGCAGCCCATGGAGGGTCATGGAGCGCCAGGCGCCGTCGTCGCCCCGCCGCCAATAGGCCGGGGCGGTCCAACCCTCGGCCTGCGCCCGCGCCCATCCGTCCGCCAGCCAGTA
Organism: Phenylobacterium sp.; assembly: GCF_046291545.1. Taxonomy (GTDB): domain Bacteria; phylum Pseudomonadota; class Alphaproteobacteria; order Caulobacterales; family Caulobacteraceae; genus Phenylobacterium. The sequence continues at coordinate 51,768 of NZ_JBKBSM010000004.1, read as the reverse complement.
CTGAGGGTTCGCATAGCCGCCGTCCTCGATGAACCGCAGCCACTCGGCGTTGGTGACAAGCCGGTCGGCCAGGCGGTAGGGCTCCAGATAGACCGAATGGCGCGGGCCTTCGTTGTCGAAGGCGAAGCCCTCGCCGTCATGGCCGATGGCCACGAGCCCGCCTTCGAAATCGACGAACCCCATCGCACCGGGGTCGGGCGCCGCGTGTGCGGCCGAGGCTGGCGCGTAGGCCGGCTTCAGCGGCGACTGGGCGAAGAGGTGCAGCACGTCCATCAGGATCAGTTCCTGGTGCTGCTCTTCGTGGGCGAGGCCCAGGTCCAGGAGCTCGGCGACCGAGGCGGCGTTGCTGGACAGCATCCGCTGCATGGCTTCGTCGACATGGCCGCGATAGGCCATGACGTCGGATGCGCTCGGACGGGTGAGCAGCCCTCGCTCCGGCCGCGGCTGGCGGGGGCCCAGCGTCTCATAGTAGGAGTTGAACAGATAGGCGAAGCGCGGATCGAAGACGCGATATCCCGGCAGGCGCGGCAGCAGGATGAAGGTCTCGAAGAACCAGGTCGTGTGCGCCAGGTGCCACTTGGTCGGACTGGCGTCCGGCATCGACTGGGCGGACTGATCCTCGGCCGAGAGCGGCAGCGCCAGGGTCTCGGACACCCGGCGGACCGCCAGGTAGCGCTCGACGGGAGACATCGCGCTCGCCGCCTGCGGCCGCGCCGCGTCCCCGACCCTGTCCCGTGAAAGCGGCGCCATCGTCTGTCTCCACCCTAAGTCTGCAACAGGCGGCCGCTGGGGTGAGCCGCGGCGCGCGTCAGGCCCTCAGCGACATAGTTGTCCCCTTCGCCCGATCCAACCTGAGCGCCTGCGACTGCTGACGCTTGCTGACGGAACAGTTGATCGGGCGGGGCGTTCCATGTCGGCTTCGCGGGGCGGGCGTTCGCAAAGGACGGGAGACGCCATGACCACTCCTGCCGAGTGGCGTGACAACATCGTCGACATGATCCCGACGCTGCGAGCGTTCGCCTGGTCCCTCTGCCAGAATGGGTCGGACGCCGACGACATGGTCCAGGAGACCCTGACCAAGGCGTGGGCGGCGCGGGATCGGTTCGAGCCGGGGACGAACCTGCGCGCATGGCTGTTCACCATCCTGCGCAACACCTACTACACCCACGCCACGCGCCGTCAGCGCGAGGTGCGCGACCAGGACGGCGCCTACGCCGGCGCCCTCACCTCCCCGGCTTCACAGGAGTGGACCGTCGCCGTCAGCGCCCTGCGGCGCGCACTCGACCGCCTGCCCGCAGACTATCGCGAAGCCCTGATCCTCGTCGGCGCGGCCGGCCTCAGCTACGAGGAAGCCGCAGAGATCTGCGGCTGCGCCCTGGGCACGGTGAAAAGCCGCGTCAACCGCGCCCGCGCCCGGCTCTTGAAGGAGATGGAAGAAGCGCCCGAGGACGCCGACAAGGGCCGCGCCGACGGCGCGTGAATCGGGGTTCAGCCGCGCCTGCGGGCGGTCTTGGCCGCCGGCCGGCCTTCGCCGTCCAGTTGCTCGACCAGGGATCGGAGCCGATCAGGTAGGGGGCGCTGCTCGACCGCGCGGTACATTTCCCGCAGCGCCTCGTCGATCGCCTTGTCGCGACTCTTGTCCCTGCTCGCTCGTTCGCCCGCCATGGCCCGCTCCCGAAGAGGAAGATGGCATAGCATGCGCCAGTAGGGTTAACAGACTGCGTTCGCTTAAAGGTAGAGCCGCCGGCGGGCGGCGCACCCGTCGCTGGACTTGCGGAGGCAGAAGGTCCCGACTGCGCGCGGGAATGGCGGTGACGGAGGGATTCGAACCCTCGGTACGGCTTTACACCGTACAACGGTTTAGCAAACCGCCGCCTTCAGCCACTCGGCCACGTCACCAGCGTCGTTTGTTCAGCGGGTTGTCTCCCGCTCCGTCGCCCCGTGTCGACTCGGCGCGCCGCGACGCGCCGGCCGCCCGGGCCCAGGAGGAGCCTCCATAGCCGAAACTGCCCCGCCGGAGCAACGGCGTATGCTGATCAGCGTGCTGCGACCGCCCGTGCATTCCCCGGCACAGCCGAACGCAGGAAGCAATCGCGTCCCGTCGCCTTGTAGGCTGCGCAGAAGGCCTCCGCGTCCGACGTCGACGCAAAGCCGTGCACCAGGGCGCGATAGAGCGTGCGGCCGCCGGACTCCACCGGCACGGTGGAGATCGCCGTCCCGCTGAGCTGGGCTGCGAAGGTCGATTGCGCCGATCGCAGAGCTCGCACGGCCTTGGCTTCCGAATCGGCGGCGGCGATCTGCACAGCGACCGACGAGCGCCGGCCGGAAGAGGCCGGACGCGGCGGCGCCTGGGCCGGCGCGGGCGCCCGGGAGACGGCGGGAGCGCCCGGAGCCGCGGCCTGGGCGGCAGGCGCCGGCGCCCGCGGGGCCGTCGCGATCGCCGCCGGCGCCTGGGCAGGCGACTGGGCAGGCGACGCCGGCGGTCTGGCGGATGGTCGCTGGGGCGCGGCCGCGACCTGTTGGCCGGCCGCGAGCGGACGCTGGAAGTTGGCGTCGCAGACCGCCGCGACAACGGTGTAGAGGTGGGTTCCCGGGGGCGGCGACACCCACTCCGCCGAGCCGCCAGCCTCCCTCGCCTGCCCCACCAGGTTGCGTTGGGGAAAATCGAGGATACGGTTCACCTTCCCCTTGCGGGTCTGGCAATCCACCTCGACATCGGCCGCCCAGGAGCTGTTGCCGGCCTCGCGGATCGTCTGGGCGCTGATCACCTCCGAGCGGATCTGCGCTCGGAACACCCGGCCGGACCCACCCTCGACGCGATTGACCGCCATCACGCCGATGATGTTGGCCGGACTGACGGAGATGACGTTGGTCGGATCCAGGTCGGTGTTGGCCTTGAGCCAGGACACCAGCGCTGCGCGGTCGAGCGACGCCGGCAGCGAAGCAGAGCCCTGCGACCAGGCGACGGTGGCGAATGCAGCGCAGAGGCCCACGCCCCCCACAGCCGCTAACACTATTGGTCGCACCCTACGCGCCCCCTGGTCCATCGGTCGGAGCTGGCGCCGAACCGGCCCTCAGGGCCAACCTAGCGAGAGTTAACGACAAACGCCAGACGGGCGGTCTCTCCCGAGGGCTTTCGCCATGGGGCAGCGGCCGCCGCGCCTGCGGCGATGCGGCGCAGGCGACGCATAGTGACGAAAGGAACAAGGCTCAGACAAAATTAGGCCTACTTTGGCTTCAATCGTTAACGCGCTGGGGCAGTGGCACGAAATCGGGCGCTAGACGTTTCGGTTTCGAAGGAGGAGATGTCGGCGATGGTATCGCTGTCCTACACTGATACCCGCATGCGGCGCAGCGGGAAGCTGCTGCAGCGCAGCAGTTCTTTCGCGGGACTGTTCAACTGGCGTCTGGCCCTGGCGTTGATCTTGAACGTCGCCCTCTGGACTGGCGTCGCCAAGCTACTCGGCCAGTTCGCGGCCTGAGACCGGCCCGGCGTCTCTGGGCAACGAAGTCTTCACGCGTGGCTCCTATCGGTGGCGGGGGAGACGTCAACCATGCCCCTGCCCGCCCCTCATATCCTCGCCCGCGTGGCGCTCGTGGCGGGCGGAACGGTTTGCGCCATCGGCATGGTCGGTCCCTTCCAGGGCGTCGAGGAAGCGCTGATCCCCTGGGACAAGGCCGCCCACTTCGTCGCCTTCTACGGGCTGACCGTCCTGCTGTTCCTGGCCCTGCCGCACCGGCGGCGGATCGACCTGACCTTCATGGCGATCCTTGCCGGCGCAGGCGTCGAACTCGCCCAGGCGCTGAGCGGGCGGGACGCAGACATCGGCGACATCCTCGCCAACGCCCTCGGCGCCTGCGCCGTGCTGGCGCCGACGTTCATCGAACCCCTGCGCTCGATCTCCCGCGCCCCCGACGCCCGTCCCGTCGAGCGCCGCGGCGCCGAGCGTCGCGCCGCCGGGCCCGCGCCTGCGGCTCCGGAAACCGCCAGCTCCTGAAGCTGCGCCGCGTTTACGAAGCTTACATCCTGAAAAGATAGAGTTTCTTTCGTGCGGATCGTAGGTGGCGAGCATGCCCAAGTTCGATCTTTACGCGAAGACTCCTGCCGTGGCTCGGCGCACCCAGCCATGGAACGTCCTGCGCATCCTTATCTGGACGCTGCTGTTCACATCCCTATGCCTGTGGATATACAGTCTCTGGGCCCGATAGACCCGGCGGAGCGAAGTTCACGCGCCTGCACCTAGGTCTTCAATTTCAACACCGCGGCGACAAGCCAGGCCGCCACGCCCCACAACGCTGTTGAAACGGCCAGCATACCCAGCCGAGACCATCGAATCTCGCTCACCAGAACCTCCCCCTGCCAGGGTCCGGCGGCGTCGTCTCGCCGCAGAGGCACTGTTGTCCTGCGGGATCGGACTGTCTTCTGTCGTCAACTCACACGAGAACCTGCAGCCAGGCGTTCAGACGTCACGGCGCCGCCACGGGCATTAACCGGACAATCAGACCGAACACGCATTGTGCCGTCGCCGAGGCCAGTTCACCGAGTCGATGACCCCAGTCGCCAAGCTCAACGCCCCCGTCAGCGAGGCTCCGACCACTCGTACCGCCCAGCCGCCCGGCGTCGCGCCAGGGGCGGCGTCCGGATCGGCGGCGGACCGGCGCGGCCCCTTCCGTCCCGAGCGCCTGACCCCGGCGCGTGAGCGGCTGCACGGCCGCCTGGTCGCGCGCCTGTTCCAACTCGGCGATGCGGCCGCGCTCGTCCTGGCCGGTTTCAGTCTTCTGGCGTCGCAGGCCGCTTCCCCGGTCCAGGGGCTTGCGTTCCTTGCGACCGGCCTTGGCGTCCTGGCCTGCCTCGGGATCTTCAAGACCTACGATTTCGGGCGCCGCGAAAGCCTCGCTCAACATCTGTCCCGCGTCCTGGTCGCCGTGATCGTCGGTCACGCCTGCGGATACCTGGCGCTGGCGCCGTCCACGCCCATCCAGGAACTGGCTGACGCCGTCCTGCTCTGGGCCCCGGCCGCCCTGGCCATGATCACCAGCCTGCACCTGATCTGGTTCGCCCTGGTTCGCCGCTGGCGCGCCAATGGACGGCTGGTGCCCAACATCGTCATCGTCGGCGCCACGGGCGCGGCCGAACGCCTGATCGAGGCCGTGCTGGCGAGCCGCGAGGTCAACGTCCTTGGCGTGTTCGACGATCGGCTCGGCCGGGTGCCGGGCTCAGTCCGCGGCGTGCCGGTCCTCGGAAACACCCGCGCCCTGCTCGACCATCGCATCATGCCCTACGTCGACCGCATCGTGATCACCGTGCCGGCCGCCGCCCGGCCCAGGGTGCGCGAACTGATCGAGCGGCTGCGCATCCTGCCGAACGAGATCTCGCTGCTGCTGGACGGAGAGCCGTCCGGAGACGAGGCGGCGGCGATCTCGCGGGTCGCCGACGTCCCCCTGGCGTACATCTCCGGGCCGCCGATGGACCACGCACGGGCCCTGGTGAAGCGAATGCAGGACCTCGTCGTCGGCGTGATCGCCCTAGTGCTCACGACGCCGGTGATGCTGGGCATCGCCCTCGCCGTGAGGCTCGACAGCCCCGGCCCCATCCTCTTCCGCCAGCGTCGGCACGGCTTCAACAACGAAGAGATCGTGGTCTGGAAGTTCCGCTCGATGCGGGTCGCCGACCAGGACCTGAAGGCGACGCGCCAGGTCAGCGCCGAAGATGACCGCGTGACCCGCGTTGGCCGCTTCATCCGCCGCACAAGCCTGGACGAGCTGCCGCAACTCCTGAACGTGCTCAAGGGCGAGATGTCGCTCGTGGGGCCGCGCCCCCACGCCATCGGCATGATGACCGGCGACGTCGAGTCCGCCCGTCTTGTCGCCGAGTACGCCCATCGCCACCGCATGAAGCCGGGCATGACCGGCTGGGCCGCCATCCACGGCTCCCGCGGGCCGGTCGACACGCCCGAGGCGGTGCGCCGGCGCGTGGCCCTGGACGTCGAGTACATCGAGCGTCAGTCGTTCTGGCTCGACCTCTACATCATGGCCATGACCCTGCCCTGCCTGCTCGGCGACTCCAAGGCGGTGCGGTAGGCGCCCCGTTCGCTGGCTTCAGGAACTTGAAACGGGTCCGCCGCCATCCTGAGGGGCAGTGAACGGGCGCGCGCCCGCCAAGGAAAGGCCACGGATGTTCTGGCGCGGGGTGCTCGGCTACCTGCCGGTCAATATCGTCCAGGGGGTCGTGGGCCTGCTCACGATCGTCACGTTCACGCGCTTGCTCACTCCCGGCCAGTTCGGCGACTACGCCCTGGGCTTTGCGGTGATGAGCCTCGCCCACACGGCGCTGTTCACGTGGAACGAGGCGGCCATGGCGCGGCTCTGGGCCTCGGCGGAGGTCGAGGGACGCACCGCCGACCACGCCGCCACCGTCTTCCGCACGTGGCTGATGCTGCTTCTGGTGTTGCCGCTGGTCGCCGGCGTCGCCCTGCTGTGGCCGATGGGCGCCGGCCTGAAGATCGCGGTGCTCGCCGGCCTCGTCTCGGTCGTGCCCCGCACCTTCGTCAAGCTGGTGCAGGAGCGCCAGCGGGCCGCCGGCGAGGTGGCCGGCGCAGCCAGCCTCGACATCGCCCAGACCCTCGGAGGTTTCGTCCTCGGCGCTGGCTTCGCCCTCGCCGGGTTCGGCGGCGCTTCGCCGCTGATCGGCTTCGGACTCGCCGCCGCGGCCTGCCTGGTCTGGCGTTGGCCGGCGGAACTTCGCCTTGCGGGGCCGGGACGGTTCGAAGCCGGCCGGCTGCGCCCCCACGCCGCCTTCGGCGTGCCCGTCGCCCTGTCGCTGATCCTGGCGCTGGTCCTGTCCAGCACCGACCGCTTCCTGCTGGCCGCCCTCCTGGACGCCGAAGCGGTGGGCGTCTACCACGCGGGCTACAGCCTGGCGAACCGAACTCTCGACGTGCTCTTCATCTGGCTCGGCGCGGCTGGCGGCCCGGCGCTCGTCATGGCCCTGGAGCGCGGCGGACGCGCGTCCCTGATCCCGGCCGCCCGGGAACAGGCCGCGGTCATGCTTCTGTTGACCTTGCCCGCGGCCGTCGGGGTGGGCCTCGTCGCCTCGCCGCTGTCGGAGCTGATGATCGGCCCGGCGCTCAGCGCGCGCGCCGCGCACGTCACGCCCTGGATCGCCGCCAGCGGCCTGCTGGCGGGGCTCACCACCTACTACTTCCACCAGGCGTTCACCCTCGGGCGACGGACGGGCCTTCTGCTGGGGGCCATGAGCGTACCCGCCGCGGCGAACCTCGGCCTGAACCTGGTCCTGATCCCCCGCTTCGGTCTGGACGGCGCGCTCTACGCCACTCTCGCCAGCTACGGGCTGGGGCTCCTGGCCTCCGTCCTGCTCGGCCGGCGCGCCATGGCCCTGCCGATCCCGTGGACGGCGCTAGCCCAAGCCTCTGCGGCGAGCGCCATTATGGCGCTGGTCGTCCTGCGCATGCCCTCGTGGGGCGGATTGGCCGAACTGACATTGAAGGCGGGCGTGGGCGCCTGCGTCTATGGTCTGGTGATCGCCGTCCTCGACGCGGGCGGCCTTCGCAGCCGCGCCCTGGCGCTGGTGAAAGCCCGGCTGTCGCAGGTCCACGCATGACGCCATCGGCCGAACACATCCTCGACAACCGCGCCTGGGCCCACGCCCGACCGGCCCTGTCGGTGCTCATTCCCTTCAAGGGCGATGATCCGCGCCGCCTGTTGCAGGCCCTGGACGCCGGACCTGCCGAGGCGGAGATCGTCATCCTCGACGACGGCAGCGCGGATGCGGCGCTGTCCGAGGACGTCGGCGCGGTCGTGAGCGGGCTGGCCCTGCCGGCGCGCTTGGTCACCCTGGATCGAAATGAAGGCCGCTCAAAGGGCCGCAACCGTCTCGTCAGTCATGCAAGGGGCGGCCATTTCCTCTTTCTGGACAGCGACATGCTGCCGGATTCCGCGGATTTCCTTCAGGTCTGGCTCCGGCTCGCCATGGAAGAGAACGCCGCCGTCGCCTTTGGCGGCTTCTCGCTGAAGCAGGCTCCGCCCCGGCGTGAGCACGCCCTGCACCGGGCGATGGCCACGCACAGCGACTGCCTGCCCGCCGACGCGCGCAACCTTTCGCCGGAGAAGCATGTCTTTACCTCCAACCTTCTGGTCCGGCGCGACGTGTTCGCGGCCGAGACCTTCGACGAGGGCTTCGCCGGCTGGGGCTGGGAGGACGTCGAGTGGGGCATGCGGGTGGCGCGCCGCTGGCCGATCCGTCACATCGACAATCCCGCCACCCACCTCGGGCTCGACACGGCGCCGGCCATGGCGGCCAAGTACGAGCAGTCCGCGGCCAACTTCGCCCGCGTCGTCGCCGCCCATCCGCAGGTCGTCGCCGGCTATCCCAGCTATCGCGCCGCAATGATCCTGAAGCGGATTCCACTCCGGGGACTCTGGCGGCCGGCGCTCAAGGCGTTCGCCCTGCTCGAGCGGGCCCCGCTGGCGTCCCGCGCGTTCGCCATGCGCCTTTACCGCGCCGCCCTCTATGCGGAGGCGGTCTGATGGCCCAGGGCTACGCCGACGCCTACCAGCCCGACCGCAGCCTCAAGGGCAAGCTGAGACGCCGGCTCGTCCGGCTTGCCCATCGACGCCCGCTTCAGGCCGGCCCGAAGATGCCGATGGTCTCGTTCGCCTTCGACGACGCCCCGCTGACGGCGGCTCAGGCCGGCGCGGCGATCCTGGAGGCCCGGGGCGTGCGCGGGTGCTATTTTGTCTCCGCGGCCCTGGCCGGCCAGCAGGCGCCCATGGGCGTCTGCGCCCGGCCGGACGACTACCGAGCCCTCGCCGCGGCTGGGCATGAGCTGGCGTGCCACACCTATTCGCACCTGGATTGCGGACGGGCGGACGGCGCGGCGGCCGTCCAGGACGTCGAACGCAACGCCGAGGCGTTCCGCGCCTGGGGCCTGCAGCCGCCGACGACCTTCGCCTATCCCTACGGCGACGTCGGGTTCGGCCCCAAGGCCGCCCTTGGGGACCGCTTCGCCCTGCTGCGTGCGCTTCATCCCGGGGTGATCAACCGCGGAACGGATCTCAACCAGTGCCCGGCCGTGGGGATCGAGGGCGAGACCGGCGAGAACGTCGCCCGCCGCTGGCTGGCCGAGGCCAAGGCGCAGGGCGCCTGGGTGATCCTCTTCACCCACGACGTGCGGCCCGATCCGTCGCCCTGGGGCTGCACGCCCGATGCGCTCGGCCGCCTCACGGACGAGGCGCTCGCCCACGGATTTGAGGTGGTCACCGTCGCCGACGGGGCGCGCCGGCTCGGCCTTTGAGACTCAGGGCGCGATCCGCTCGTTCGGCCAGGCCAGCTTTACGGCGACGATCACGAACAGGACCCAGCGGAAGTCGTGGTAGGTCACCGCCACGCTCTCGGTCAGGGTCATCAGGCTGTAGACCGCCAGGAACGGCACGGCCAGCAGGGCGCCACGGTCGCGGAAGATCGCCACGGCCGCCAGGGCCAAGGCCTGAAGGTACATCAGGGCGAAGGCCGCCAGGCCGAACACCCCCAGGCCGAGCCATTGCTCGATCCACGCATTGTGCGCGTGCTGCGGCCGGAAACCGGCCTGTTTGACGATCCAGGGCAATGGCCCCCAGGCCCCGGTCTCGTCCCACACCGAGCCGTAGCCAAACCCGGTCCAGGGCCGCTGCTCGATCTGGCGCATGGCCGCGGCCCAGATCTTCGTGCGCCCGGTCAGCGTCGCGTCCTTGCCCAGGAGGTCAAACACCGCGTCGGCGGCGAACAGCAAGACGCCCGCGGCCGCCAAGGCCCCGACCACGCCCAGCCAAACCATCGCCACCCCGCTGGCCGGGCCGCGCCGGGCCAGGGCGACAAACACCAGGACCGCCAGGCCGACGAGCAGCGAGACCAGGGACGTCTTCGACGTCGACATCAGCACCAGCAGCAGACAGAGCGCGGCGAAGCCCCACCACAGCTTCGCCCGCCGCGGGTTGAGGGCGCCGGCGGCCGCCAGCACCACGAAGCCCAGGGCCATGTTGCCGCCAAGGGCGTTCTTTTCCGGCCACAGGCCGCGCCAGGCGCCGGGGAACAGCTCGCTCATCACGCCGATCGAAGGCGCGGCCACGCAGACCAGCAGCGACCCTACGGCCAGCAGGGCGAAACAGGCGCCGAGCAGTTCGCTCAGGGGCGCCCATCGCCAGCGCGCGGCCATCACCACAGCGCCCAGGGTCGTGCAGGCGATGGCGATGATGCGCCGCACCGTCTGGTCCGGGGAGATGGACCAGAACACCGAGGCGGCGGCGATCGCGAGGAGGATCAGCAGGAAGGGCTGACGAAGCGACGCGGTCCAGGTCTCCCGCGGCGACAGCGCCAGCAGCACGAAGCCTGCCGCATAGGCGGGCAGATACAGCATCCGGACGATCCCGCCCGTGGCGAGGCTCATCGTCTCGCCGAACAGGGGGAAGACCCAGAACTGGCTGTAGATCAGGAACAGCAGGGCCGCCGCGCTGCAGGCGGCCACATCCCAGGCCGTGACGCGCCGGGCCGTGGGCGCCGCGGGGCGTCCCAGGGCCGCCTGGGTCATGGCAGGATGGCCTTCAGGAACGCCGGTTCGTCGATGGCGCTGCGGTTGAAGAACAGGCCCGCGATCTCGGCCCCCGCCGCCACGAGACTGTCGCGCAGCACCGCCGGCGCGCGCACGTCGGGCTCGTCGGCCGCCACCACCAGCACGGTCTGGTCCATGGAGGGCGCCACCGTCAGCGCCGCCTGCGAGCGGTCGGCCGACGGACAGTCAACGACGATCAGGTCGACGTGCTGGCGCAGCGCATTCCAGTAGTCCCGCTCTGGCAGGATGCGCACGCCCTGCTCGCCGCTCAGCGCCTCCCGGCGGAAGCGCGTCACCCACCATCGGGCGTCGCCGACCTGATGGGCGTGCAGATAGCTCGCCGCGGGGGTCGCGCGTCCCTCCGCGTTCAGGGTCGGCGGCTCGACCGCGAAGAACATGGAGCCGTCGGGACTTGCGGCCAGGGCCGGCCCCAGGTCGCCATAGCGCTTCGCGCCGGCCTGGACGGCCGCATACTGAGGACCGGCCATCAGGTCCAGGTCGACCAGCCAGACGGAGAGCCCGCCGCGTCGGGCGGCGACCAGGGCGAATTCCCGCGCCAGGGTCGAGACGCCCTCTCCCCGCCGCGCCGCGACGAACTGGAGCGTGCGCCCACGGCCCGGCCGCCGGGCGCCGAGCGACGCCCAAAGCTCGGTTGCCTCGACGCTTAAGTCCACCATGCCTCGAATCGCCACACGCCTAAGACGCGCAGGCTAGCGCATCCGGCGATCCCGCGAACCGCGCGCTCACGCCTGCTTCAGCCGTGCGGAGGCCAGCACGGGCAGGTCCAGGGTGCGGGCCGCCGCGCGCGGGGTGGGCAGCCCCGGCCGCAGGTACATCCGGACCAGGCCCACGCAGAGCGCCGTGAAGCCGGCGAACAGCAGCGCCAGCATGGCGACAGGCTTCTTCAGGCTCGATCCCTTGGTGGGCGGCAAGGCCCGCGCGACGATGCGGATGTTGTCGTTGGTCTGGGCCGCGATCTGCTGGGCGGCACGGCTCTGCTCTTCCTTGACGGCGAAATCGCGCACGTTGGCCTGGAGCACGTCGCGGTCGAGGCTGAGCGCCTGGAACCTCGGCTCGAGTTCGGCCAGGCGCAGGCGCCGTTGCAGCACCTGCTCGAGCTGCCCCGCCAGGGCGGCCTGCTGCTGGCGCAGGGCCGCCACCTCCGAAGCCAGTTGGATCTTCTCGGTCTGCAGGGTTTGGTAGACCGGATTGACCCCGAAGCGCCGGGCGCTGTCGCCCCGGGTCCGCCCCTCGGCCACCGCCCGCTCCATGTGGGCGATCTGCGCGTCGAGCTCCTGTACGGGCCGCGCGTCGGGCTTGTAGCGGGACAGGAGGTCCTCCCTCTGCACCTTCAGCTCGACCAGCTTGTCCGCGCCGGCGGGGTTCACGTCCCTGTAGAGGCCGACTTCCGGCGAGACCTGGGCGAACTGCCGATCAAGGGCGGAAAGCCGCCCGGTCCGGTCCTGAAGCTGGGCTTCCACCTGGAATTTCTGCTGCTCGATCTGCGCCTGGAGCTGCGACAGCGAGGCCTTTTCGGCCACGAAGTCGCCGATGCGGTTCATGTTGAGGAAGTCCTCGTAGGCCGCGTCGGCCGCGGCCAGCCGGCTCTCGAACGCCAGCCGCTGCTGCTCGAGCACCGGCGAGGAGCTGTCGCCCAGGATCCCCTGCCGGAAGATCAGGTATTCCTCCAGCAGCGTGTTCAGCACCAGGGCCGCGGACTGCGGATCCCTATGCTTGAAGCCGACCCGGATGATCGGCGTGTCGGGCGCGGTCTCGATCGCCAGGTTCTGTTCCAGCGCCCGCTGCGCCGCGCCCATGATCTCGCGCTGCTCGTCCGGCTTGGCTGTCGCGTACTTCTTGGCGAGCTCCGGATAGATGCGGGCCAGCCCCAGGCGCTGGATCACCTTGTCCTTGAGCTGGGCGCTGCCGAGGATTTCGGTCTCAGACTGGATCACCTGGTCGCTGTCGGGCACGGCGCCGCGGGCGGCGTCGCCGGCGCGGGGTTCGTAGACGTACTCCTGTCCAAGGCGCACCAGGACGCTGGCGTAGGCCGGATAGGTGGTCTTCATGCTGAAGGCAGCGGCCATGCCCAGGACGAACAGCACCGCGAAAACCGCGGCCATCAGGAACCGCTCGCGCCACAGCAGCGTGACGAAGTCCGCCGGCGCATAGCGCGGGCGGCTCGCCCAGGCCGAGCCGGACGACGCATCTCGCCTCAATGTCCAAGCGCCGGGCGCGGCCATGGGAATCCGATCGATCGAGCCTCGATGGAGCGACCCTCGCCCCGCCCGATTAACGACTCGTTACCCATACCACGGCGCGGGGGCGAAGCGGCGGGGGTGCGGCCTTGCTTCCCCCTCCATCACCTGTGCATCACGGAGCCTGAAAAGGAGGGACGCCATGGATCTCGGGCTCAAGGGCAGGACCATTTTCGTCGCCGGCGCCAGCCGGGGCATAGGCCTGGGAATCGTCGAGGCCTGTCTAGCCGAAGGCGCGCGGGTGGCGATTACCGCGCGCGGCGCAGACGCGCTGGAAGCCACGCGAGCGCGTCTGGCGGCCCGATACGGCGACGACGCGCTGTGGGCCATGGCCGGCGACATGCGCGCGACCGACACCATCGAACAGGCCCTCTCCGAGGCCGAGACGGCCCTCGGCCCGCTGTGGGGAGCGGTCGCCAACGTGGGTCTTCATCCCTGCCCGCCGGGCGCAGGCGTGGACGACGACACCTGGGATGCAGGCTTCGCCCAGAACCTCGACTCGGCCTGGCGGCTGGCGCGCGGCGCCTACCGCCGAATGGAGCAGCGCGGCGCGGGGTCGATCCTGTTCATCAGTTCGATCGCCGGCCTGGGGGCGTTGGGTACGCCTCTCACCTACGGCACCGCCAAGGCCGGCATGAACCACTTGGCCAAGGAACTGGCGCGCATCGCCGGTCCGAAGGGCGTGCGGGTCAACGCCATAGCCCCAGGAAACATCATCTTTCCCGGCGGAGAGTGGGAACAGCGGTCGAGCGGCGAGCGGGCCGAGGCATGGAACCGCTGGGTTCGGCGCGAGGTGCCGATGCAGCGCTTCGGCCGGCCGGACGAGATCGGCGCGCCGGCGGCGTTCCTCCTGTCGCCGCTCGCCAGCTTCATCACAGGGGCAGTTCTGCCGGTCGACGGCGGACAGACCCGTTAACGCGGCATTAGGCATACGCGCTATCCTGGCGGCCATGCGTCGAGTCGTGGCCTGCGCCCTGCCTGCAATTCTGACGGCGAGCCTCGCCCTGGCGGGATGCGCCGGCGGCGAGAGGCCGCGCGCGGAGGCGACGGCCTTCACCGACATCCCCTACGCCACCTGGAGCGACTACGAGCCGCCGTACCGGTTCTATCCGGGGGACGAGCTGGAGGTTACGGTGCCCTCCGCGCCTGAGCTCTCCAAGACCGTGACTGTTCAGCCCGACGGACGCATCGCCCTGCCCCTGATCGCCCCGGTGATGGCGGCCGACCGTACGGGGGAGGAAGTCCAGGCGGCGCTCGCGGCCGCCTATTCGCGCGAGCTCCTGCGTCCGGAGGTCTATGTCTCAGCCAAGGCCGCGCCGTTGAAGGTGTTCGTGGGCGGCGAGGTGGGCAATCCCGGCATCTACGACATGGCCGGCGACGCCGACGCCCTGCGCGCCGTCATCCAGGCCGGCGGCTTCAAGACCAGCGCCGACCGCTCCAGCGTGATCATCATCCGCCGCGGGCCGGACGGGACCGGCATGATGCGCCGGACGGATCTGTTGAGGGGGCTCGCGAACCCGACGCAGGACCTGGTGCCGCTGCGCCGCTTCGATATCGTCTACGTGCCCCGCAGCGGCGTGGCCAATGCGGGGCTGTTCGTTCAGCAGTACTTCCGCGACCTGTCGCCGATTCAGTTCGGCTTCAGCTACGCGCTCAACGACCAGAACCCCTGAGGCCCTGGGGGGCGCCTCAGCCGTGGGCGAGCCATTCGCGCGCGGCGCGCTGGGCCTCGGCGACCTCCTCGGAGGCCATCTCCTGGCTCAGTTCCTTGCGGTAGACCTTCGCCTCCATGGAACCGCGCATGGCGGCTAGGTTGAACAGCATGTGCGCGGACACATAGTCCAGCGGCGCACCGCCCTGCCCCGTCGAATAGAGCAGCCCCAGCCGGAAGAGCTCGTCGCCGGTCGCGTTCGGATCCGGCAGCGGCAGGCCTTCGGCGTTCCCCGTTTCAATGCTCGCAGGCATCGTCTTCAGTCCCCTCTCCGATCGCCTCGCGCCCCGTTCTGGAGCTGCGCGCAATCATCCATGGGGCAAGAGAAATCGATCCGGCCTGAACATATGGTTAAGCCCCGCGACGCCTCGCTGTCGCAAGCCTCGCCGCCCGGGCGCAGGCGTGCGAGACGCCGAGCGGACATGTGGCGCTCCCCGGACATGACTGCCGCATTCAGCGTCAGTTCAGGCGGCGGCTCTCATCCTTTGCGGGAGATCGGGGGATGAGCCCGGCCTGCCGGGCAAGACCAGGAGAAGACCATGAAACGTCTCGTCATGAGTCTCGCCGTCGCCGCCGCGGTCGCCGCACCCATCGCCATGTCGGCGAGCGCGGCCCAGGCCGACCCGAGGTGGGATCGCCGGGAGGACCGCTGGGATCGGCGCGAAGACCGCTGGGACCGTCGCGAGGACCGGTGGGATCGGCGTGAGGACCGCTGGGACCGCCGCCACCACGGCCGCTGGGACGGCAGGCGCTACAACGGCTACTACTACCGCAACGCATGGCACTATGGCCCGCCGCCGGCCAGCTACTACGGCAATCCCTACTACCGCCCAGGGTATGTCGCCTGGCGCCGCGGCGGCCGCCTGCCGCCCACCTATCGCGGCTACGTGATCACCGACTACCGCAGCCACCACCTGCGCCCGCCGCCGCGGGGCTACGCGTGGCATCAGGTGGGCGACGACTATCTGCTGGTAGCCCTGGCCACCGGCCTGATCATGGAGATCATCAACAACTAGGCCGAAGCGCTCGCGCAGACGAGGCCCTCCCGGCGCCGGGAGGGCCTCGCACGACCTAGTCGACGCCGAGCTTGGCTTTCAGCAGCTGGTTGACCGCGCCCGGGTTGGCCTTGCCGCCGGTCGCCTTCATCACCTGGCCGACGAACCAGCCGATGGCCTGCGGCTTGTCCTTCACCGCGGCGGCCTGGCCGGGGTTGGCGGCGATCAGGTCCTCGATGATCTTCTCCAGGGCGCCGGTGTCCGACACCTGCTGCAGGCCCTGCTTCTCGACGATTTCCCGCGGGCGGCCCTCGCCGGCCCACATCCGCTCGAACACGTCCTTGGCGATCTTGGAGGAGATGACGTCCTCTTCGATCAATGCGACCAGCTCGGCGATCTCGGCGGCCGAAATGGGGCTGTCGCCGATGTCGTGGCCACCCGCGGTCAGCTTGGCCGCCAGGTCGTTGGTCACCCAGTTGGCCACCAGCTTGGCGTCGCGCCCCTTAGCCGCGGCCTCGAAGAAATCGGCGCGCGCAGCGTCGGACACCAGCACGCCGGCGTCATAGGCGCTCAGGCCGTATTCGCTCTGCAGGCGCGCCTTCTTGGCGTCCGGCAGTTCCGGCAACGAGGCCTCGATCGCCTTCACCCAGGCGGGGTCCAGCTCCAGCGGCAGAAGGTCCGGATCGGGAAAGTAGCGGTAATCGTGCGCCTCTTCCTTCGAGCGCATCGACCGCGTCTCGCCCTTGTTCGGGTCGAACAGGCGGGTCTCTTGGTCGATCGTGCCCCCGTCCTCCAGGATCTCGATCTGACGCCTGGCCTCGTACTCGATCGCCTGCTGGATGAAGCGGTAGGAGTTGACGTTCTTGATCTCGCAGCGCGTGCCCAGTTCGCCGCCGGGCCGGCGCACGGAGACGTTCACGTCAGCGCGCAGATTGCCCTTCTCCATGTCGCCGTCGCAGGTGCCGAGGTAGACAAGGATGGTCCGCAGCTTCTTCACATAGGCCGCCGCCTCCTCGGCCGAGCGCATGTCCGGCCGCGAGACGATCTCCATCAGCGCCGTGCCCGCCCGGTTCAGGTCGACGTAGGTGGCGTTCGGGTCCTGGTCGTGCAGGCTCTTGCCCGCGTCCTGCTCCAGGTGCAGGCGCTCGATCCGCACAGTGAACGTCGTGCCGTCGTCGCGCTCGACGATGACCTCCCCCTCGCCGACGATGGGGTCCTTGAACTGGCTGATCTGATAGCCCTGCGGCAGGTCCGGATAGAAGTAGTTCTTCCGGTCGAAGCGGCTCTTCAGGTTGATCTGCGCCTTCAGGCCCAAGCCGGTGCGCACCGCCTGCTCCACGCAGCGTCGATTGATCACCGGCAGCATGCCGGGCATGGCCGCGTCCACCAGGCTGACCTGCTGGTTCGGTCCCGCGCCGAAGCCCACGGCGGCGCCCGAGAAGAGCTTGGCGTTCGAAGCCACCTGGGCATGCACCTCCAGGCCCAGGACGACTTCCCACGGGCCGGTGCGGCCCTGGATCAGCTTGGTGTTCTCAGTCATGTCCGCCTTCTAGATGGGCTCGCGCGGTTGCGAAAGCCACCCCGATGAAAAGCCTTGCGCGAGCCCCGGCGAAGAGGCTTCCTCGGCGCCGCCCGACACCGGGAAACAAGGAAACGCATCATGAAGAGAACGCTCCTCGCCGGCCTCGCCGGCCTTTCGCTGGCCCTCGGCGCCGGCGTCGCCATGGCCGACGAATCGGCGCCCGCTCCCGCGCCGGCCGCCGCCCACGCCGCGGCCTCCGTCGAGTCCACCCCGATCTTCGAGCTGGTGGACAATCCCGCCACCAAGGCCGTCCTCGACAAGCACGTCCCCGGCGTCGCCGAGCACCCCTCCTACGACATGTTCAAGGGCATGACCCTTCGCCAGGTCGAGCCGATGTCCGAAGGCGTGCTTGACGATGCGAAGCTGACCGCCATCCAGGCCGACCTGGACGCCCTGGCCAAGCATTGAGCCCGAAGGCCGGACGAAGGCCGCCCAGGCCTTCGTCCCACGGCCTCACCACCAGCGCTGCGGCCGGCCCTTGAAGTCCGCGGCCTTTTCCAGCGCCCCGCCCAGTGAGAACAGGGTGCCCTCGTCCAGGGCCCGGCCGATCAGTTGCAGGCCCAGCGGCAGGCCGTTGGCGTCAACCCCGGCCGGCAGGCTCATGCCGGGCAGGCCCGCCAGGTTCACCGTCACGGTGAAGATGTCGTTCAGGTACATGGCGATCGGATCGTCGGCGTTCTCGCCCAGGCCGAACGCCGCGCTTGGCGCCGTCGGCGTCAGCAAGGCGTCCACCTTGCCGAACGCCTGCTCAAAGTCGTCGGCGATCCGGCGGCGCACCTTCAGCGCCTTGAGATAGTAGGCGTCGTAGTAGCCGGCCGAGAGCACATAGGTGCCGATCAGGATCCGCCGCTTCACCTCGGTCCCGAAGCCCTCGGCGCGGGTGTTCTCGTAGGTTTCGGTCAGGTTGGCGCCATCGACCCGCAGGCCGTAGCGCATGCCGTCATAGCGGGCCAGGTTCGACGAGGCCTCGGCCGGCGCGACGATGTAGTAGGCCGGCAGGGCGTACTTGGTGTGCGGAAGCGAAACCTCCACGACCTCGCAGCCGGCGTCCTTCAGCCAGGCGATGCCCTTTTCCCAGAGCGCCTCGATCTCGGCGGGCATGCCGTCGACGCGGTACTCCCTGGGCACCCCGATCCTGAGGCCCTTCACCGACTTGCCGACGAAGCTCGGGAAGTCGGGGGTCTCGACGTCGAGGCTCGTGGAGTCCTTCGGATCGTGGCCGGCCATGGACTTGAGCAGGATCGCCGCGTCTTCGACGGTCCGCGCGATGGGCCCCGCCTGATCGAGTGAAGAGGCGAAGGCGACCACGCCCCAGCGCGAACAGCGCCCGTAGGTCGGCTTGATCCCCACCGTGCCGGTGAAGGCCGCCGGCTGACGGATCGAGCCCCCGGTGTCTGTGGCCGTGGCGCCCAGGCAGAGCTCGGCGGCGACGGCGGCTGCCGAGCCGCCGGATGACCCGCCCGGGGTCAGCGGCGCGTTCGCGCCCTGGCGTCGCCAGGGGTTCACCACCGGCCCGAACGCCGAGGTCTCGTTGGACGAGCCCATGGCGAACTCGTCCATGTTCAGCTTTCCGAGCATCACCGCCCCATCGCGCCACAGGTTGGCGGTGACGGTGGATTCATAGGTCGGCACGAACGGCTTGAGGATGTTGGAGCACGCCGTCGAGCGCACGCCTTCGGTGCAGAACAGGTCCTTCACGCCGAGGGGGGCGCCTTCCAAGGCGCCGGCTTCGCCGCGGGCGCGCCGTTCGTCGGCGGCCTTGGCCATCTCCAGCGCCTTGTCCGGCGTTTCCAGGACGAAGGCGTTGAGGGCGCGCGCGGCTTCCACCGCCTCCACGTGGGCCTGGGTGAGCTCCACCGACGAGAACGACTTGTCGGCCAGGCCGTCCAGGGCGACCTTCAGGGTCAGGGACGTGAGATTGCTCATTACTCGACCACCTTCGGCACCACGAAGAAACCGTCGACGCTCTTGGGCGCGTTGGACAGCACCCGGGCCGCGTCGCCGCCGTCGGTCACCACGTCCTCGCGCATCGGCAGCGGCATGGCCACCGCCGAGGTCATCGGCTCGACGCCGTCGGTGTCGACCTCGTTCAGTTGCTCGATCCAGTTCAGGATGCCGGACAGTTCCTTCGCCAGCGGCTCGAGCCGGTCCTCGGCCTCGGCGATGCGCGCAAGTTTGGCGACCTTGCGAACGGTCGCCGCGTCGATGGCCATGGGGCCCTCCTCATACTTCGAGGCAGGGGTTAGCCGTGTGGGGCCGCCTTTGACAAGCGCCGGCCGAGAAAAGGCGCTTTAGTCGCCGTCCGACGCCTCGGCCAGCCGCGCGGCCAGGGCCTGCATATCCTCCACGAACCAGACGTGCCGCCCCTTGTTGGATTCATGGACGAAGTCCCGCAGGGCGCCGCTCCGTGCGAGCGGAGCAGAAAGGTCGCCGACAATCGCCAGGCGAACGCGGTAGTTCACGAACTTCTGGATCATCTCGCCGGCGACGCGGCTCTCCAGGCGAAAGAAGTCGTTCCCAAGGCGCTCGACCGGCGCGGCGACCCATCCGGCTCCCTGCGCCATGGCGAGGCCGATGAGGTCGAGCGCGTCGGCCTCGCCGCACAGGACCGAGCCCTGCGCCGGGCAGACGAGCACCCGCTGTCCCCCCATGACCAGCAGCTCGGGGCTCATGTGCGGACCGCCTTCAGGAACCGATGGATCGCCTCGGCCTGCCCGGTGATGAAATGGCCGGCGTCCTCCAGCCACAGGACTTGCGCCGTCGGCAGGTCCGCCAGCCGGCGACGGATCGACGCGGTGTCGATCAGGACATCCTGGCCGCCGAGCACCGCCAGGATCGGCATCGACAGCGCGGCGAGCGCCGCGCCCGATGCGATCGGGATCTTCACGATCCGCGGCCGCACGTGCCGCATGGCGAGACCAAGGAAATCAAGCAGACGCTGCTGGTCCGCGCCGAGCTTCGCCGGCGGCGGCCCCAGGACCTTGTCGCGCAGCCGGCGATGGCCCAAGGGACCGAGCAGCAGCAGTGGCCAGAATTTCGCCAGGACGTTGACCTGCGGGCCGATTCCGGCCGGCGCGATGAGGACCAGCGCCTCCACGCGCCCTGGACGGCGGATGGCGTAGTCGAGGGCGAGCCAGCCGCCAAGGGAGACTCCGACGAACGCCGCGCGGGCGACGGCGAGCCCGGCTAGGATGTCGTCGAGCCAGAGCGCATGGGCTTCGCCCTCGAGATCGAGGCGGACCGGGGCGCTCAGCCCCGGCTCGCCGATCACGTCGACAGCGAACACCCGGAAATCGGCCGACCAGGCCGCCGCCTCGAACATCCAGCTGGCGGCATTGGTCTGCGCCCCGTGCAGAAGGACAAGCGGCGGCGCCGCCGCCGGCCCGCTGGCGATGACGAAGGTCTCTCCGGCGCGGGTCGGAACGCGAAGGGATTCACACGGGACCGGCCAGTGGGCAAGGAGGTCCGCATAGGCCGCCGCCACCGCCTTTCGTCCGGCCTCCGACTTGTAGGCCGGGTTCATCGGCGCCTCTCCGTCCACGCGCCGATCAGGCGCAAGAAGTCGGCGCACGCCGCCACCTTGCCGATGACGACGATCTTCATGCGCTCGCGCGGCGGGTCGTAGATTGTCTCGACCCGCAGGGAGCCCTCCCCCGGCTTGTGGGCGTTGGCCGACGCCATGGCCAGATTCGCCAGCCGGATCGCCGCCTCGCGGTCCAGTTCCTCCACCTCGACGATGCAGGAGGCTTCCGGAGCGCGGACGGCGGCCAGGCCCGCCGCCCCAGGGCCAAGGAAGGCCTCCAGGTCGCCACGGGTTATCCGGTACTGCTTCCCGATCTTCTGGGCTCTCAGTCGTCCCGTTCGGACGTAGCCGCGCACGGTGCGCACGTGCAGGCCGAGCCGCTCGGCCACCTGTTCTACCGAATAGAGTTCCTGGGTCATCTGCGCCTCCCCGTGAAGGGTATACCCTATTGCTCCCTATTTCGAGTCCAATAGGGTCGTTTTCGGAGTTCCCCCGCGGCCGGCTTCGCGGCGGGGCGTCCCCGGGCTAAGGAAGAGCCATGGCCGTCGTCCAGCTTACTGAACTCGCTCCGCTGCTCCCCCGCTTCGGCGCGCTCGTGGGGCTGGATCTGGGGGAGAAGACCATCGGGCTCGCGGTGTCCGACGCCACCCGCACAGTGGCCACGCCGATCAGGACGATCCGCAAGACGAAGTTCACCCAGGACGCCGAAGCCTTGTTCAAGGTGATGGACGAGCGCCAGTGCGCGGGGGTTGTCATCGGCCTGCCGGTCAACATGGATGGAACCGAAGGCGCGCGATGCCAGTCCAACCGCGCTTTCGCCCGCAATCTCCTGCGCTTGCGGCCGGATCTTCCGATCGCCTTCTGGGACGAGCGCATGTCGACCATGGCGGTCAATCGGGTGCTCATCGAAGAGATGGACGCCAGCCGCGCCCGCCGCGCCGAGCTGGTGGATTCCATGGCCGCCGGGTGGATCCTGCAGGGGGCGCTGGAGCGCCTCCGCGCGCTCGGCGGCTGAGGCCTTCCCTCCCCGCGCAAAGCCGCCTATGACGCCGCTTTGATGAGCGCGCTTCCCACCGGAATGACCGAGGTCCTGGCCAGGACCTTCCCGTTCCCCCGGCGCCATTTCCTGTCGGTCGTGGATCTCAACCCGGTGGAGGTGAACGACCTCCTGAATCTCGCCGACGGCTTCGTGGCGCTCAACCGCCAGACCTCGAAGAAGCTCGACCTGCTCAAGGGTCGGACCTTGATGAACCTGTTCTTCGAGGCCTCCACCCGCACCCAGAGTTCCTTCGAGCTGGCCGGCAAGCGCCTGGGCGCGGATGTGGTCAACATGAGCCCGCGGTCCTCGTCGATCTCCAAGGGGGAAACCCTGATCGACACCGCCGTGACCCTGAACGCCATGCAGCCGGACCTGCTCGTGGTGCGCCACGCCTCCTCCGGCGCCGCGAGCCTCCTGTCGCAGAAGGTCACCTGCTCGGTGGTCAACGCCGGCGACGGTCAGCACGAACACCCCACCCAGGCTCTCCTCGACGCCCTGTCGATGCGTCGGGCCTTCGGCCGCATCGCGGGCCTGAAGGTGGCGATCTGCGGCGACGTGCTGCACAGCCGCGTGGCGCGCTCGAACGTCGGCCTTCTGCAGATGATGGGCGCCGAGGTCCGCCTGGTCGGCCCGCCGACCCTGATGCCGTCGGAGGCCGACCGCTGGGGCGTGCAGGTCTTCCATGACATGCGCAAGGGCGTCGCCGGCTGCGACGTTGTCATGATGCTGCGCCTGCAGCTCGAGCGGATGGACGGGGTGATGGCGCCGTCCCAGCGTGAGTATTTCCGCTTCTACGGCCTGGACCGCGAGAAGCTGGCCTACGCCGCCCCGCACGTGCGGGTGATGCACCCGGGCCCGATGAACCGCGGCGTCGAGATCGATTCGGACGTGGCCGACGACCTTTCGGTCAGCCTGATCCAGAACCAGGTTGAGATGGGTGTCGCGGCCCGCATGGCGGTGCTGGCCTCGCTCGCCGCCCGCCTGGAAAACGCCTGATGGCGGAGCTGACCTCGGTCTGCGTCTTCTGCGGCGCCAACTTTGGCCGGCGCCCGGCCTACGTGGAGGCCGCCCGCGCGTTCGGCGAGCTGGTCGCCCGTCGCGGCCTGCGGCTCGTCTACGGAGGCGCCGACGTGGGCCTGATGGGCGCCTTGGCCGACGCCGCCCTGGAGGCCGGCGGCGAGGTGGTCGGCGTGATGCCGCAGGCGCTGATGGCGCGCGAGATCGGCCACCCACGGATCAGCCGCCTCGAGGTCGTGCCCGACATGCACACGCGCAAGGCGCGGCTGGCCGAGCTTTCCGACGCCTTCGTCGCCCTTCCGGGGGGGATCGGCACCATGGAGGAAGTCTTCGAGGTCTGGACCTGGGGCCAGCTGGGCTTCCATCGCAAGCCCGTCGGACTGCTCAACGTGGCCGGCTACTACGACGCCCTGTCGGCCTTCTTCCGGCACGCGGTTGCGGAGGCCTTTCTGCAGGAGGCGCACCGCGACATGCTCGTCGTCACCGACGACGCCGACGCCATGCTGGACACGCTGGCCGCCTATGAGCCCCCGCTCGTCGAGAAATGGATCGGACGCGCCCAGCTATGACCGCCCGCCCCGTCGCCTTCACGAACGTCCGCCTGGTGGATCCGGCATCAGGCTGGGACGGCCCGGGCACGCTGCTGGTGCGCGACGGGCGGATCGCCGAGGTCGCGCAAGGCCATGACCTCGGAACCCTGGGCGCCGACGTCGAGGTGATCGACGGCCGCGGCGCCATGCTGTCCCCAGGCCTCGTGGACATCCGCGTGAAGTCGGGTGAACCGGGCGCCGAGACAAAGGAGACCCTGAAGTCCGCCTCCCGCGCCGCCGCGGCCGGCGGCGTCACCTCAATCGTGCTGCAGCCTGACACCGATCCCGTGGTGGACGAGCCCTCTGTGGTGGACTTCATCCTACGCCGCGCCCGCGACATCGAACTGGTGCACGTCTACCCCGCCGGCGCGGCCACCAAGGGCGCCAAGGGCGAGCGGATGGCCGAGATCGGCCTGATGCGCGAGGCCGGCTGCCTCTATGTCACCGACGCCGACCGGCCGATCGTGAACTCCAAGGTCCTCCGGCGGGTGCTGGCCTACGCCAAGGGCTTCGATACCCTGGTCGCCCACCGCCCGGCGGACCCGTGGCTGGGGGCCGGCGCCGCGGCGACCGAAGGCGAGTTCGCCGGGCGCATGGGCCTGCCGAGCGTGCCGCCGGCGGCCGAGAAGATCATGCTCGAGCGCGACCTGGCGCTGGCCGAACTCACCGGCGGCCGCCTGCTGGTCGACCAGATCACGACGGCCTGCGCCCTGGAAAGCCTGGAGCGGGCCAAGGCGAAGGGACTTGGCGTCGTCGCCACCACCTCGATCAATCACCTGTCCTTCAACGAACTGGACATCGGCGACTACCGAACCTTCCTGAAGTGGGACCCGCCCGTGCGCGGCGAGAGCGACCGCCAGGCGACCATCCAGGCCTTGGCGACGGGCCTCATCGACATCGTCGTCTCCGCCCATGCGCCTGCCCCGGCCGAGGACAAGCGCCTGCCCTATGACGAGGCCGCGCCCGGCGCCGTCGGTCTGCAGACCCTGCTCCCCGCCCTCCTCGCCTTTCATCATGACGGCCGCATCCCGCTCATCGACCTCGTCCGCTGCGTCACCCAGAGGCCGGCCGACCTGCTCGGCCTCAACGCCGGACGGCTGAGCAAGGGCGCGCCCGCCGACCTGGTGCTCTGCGACCTCGATGCGCCCCAGGTGATCGACGCCGCCGCCCTGATCTCCAAATCGAAGAACTCGCCGTTCGACGGCCGCCGCCTGCAGGGGGTGGTGCGCATGACGTTGGTGGACGGCCGCGTGGTGCACAGCGCCTGACCTCCGCCCGCTAAGCGCGCTGGCGGCCGATCGGCCTAGGCGCTAGGACTCGGCGCACATCAGGGGGACACGCCTATGTTCGAGAACCTCACCCAGCTCCAGCTGGCCGTCGCCCTGGGGGGCGGCTACCTGCTGGGCTCCATTCCCTTCGGCGTCATCGCCACCAAGCTGGGCGGCGCGGGGGACGTGCGCAACATCGGCTCGGGCAACATCGGGGCCACCAATGTCCTGCGCACCGGCCGCAAGGACCTAGCGCTCATCACCCTCCTGGGCGACGGCGGCAAGGGCGCCCTGGCCGTCTTCCTGGCCTGGTGGTTCACTCGCGACGCCGGCGAGGCCGCCCAGGCCGTGCTAACCTCCCTGGCCGGCGGCGCGGCGTTCCTGGGCCACATCTTTCCGGTCTGGCTCGGCTTCAAGGGCGGGCGCGGGGTGGCCACCTTCTTCGGCACCCTGCTCGCCGCCGCCTGGCCCGTCGGGATCCTGGCCGGCCTGGCCTGGATCGCTTTCGCCGTGATCTTTCGGATCTCCTCGCTGGCCGCCCTCGCCGCGGCCGCCCTGGCGCCGGTGTTCGTGTTCATGACCGACCGGCCGCATCCGATCGCCGTGCTGGCGGTGTTCATGGCGGTGCTGATCTACATTCGTCACATCGACAACATCCGGCGTCTGCTCAAGGGCGAGGAGCCGCGCATCGGCGACAAGAAGAAGGAACCGGCCCCGGATCCGGCCGCGTGACACCGTCGCTGTCCGACGCCGAGCGCCTGGCGTGGCTGCGCCTGGCGCGGACGGAGAATGTCGGGCCGGTCACCTTCGACCAGCTCGTCTCGCGGTTCGGCGACGCCTCGAGCGCCCTCGCCGCCATTCCCGACCTCGCCCGTCGCGGGGGGCGCACGGCCGGGCTGAAGATCCCCTCCGAAGACGAGGTCCGGGCTGAGCTTTCCGCCGGCGAGGCGATCGGGGCGACGCTGGTCTGCGCCTGCGAGCCTGCGTTTCCCCAGGCGCTCGCCGCGCTGGATCCCCCGCCCCCGGTGATATGGGCGCTCGGCCGCGCCGAGTTGCTCGACCGCTCCGCCGTCGCGGTGGTCGGCGCCCGCGTCGCCTCGGCCGCCGGCCAGCGCTTCGCACGGGGCCTCGCGGCCGACCTCGGCCAGGCCGGCCACGTCGTGGTCTCCGGTCTAGCGCGCGGCATCGACGGCGCGGCGCACGAGGGCGCCCTTCCCTACGGCACGATCGCCGTGCTCGGCGGCGGCGTCGCCGACGTCTATCCGCCCGAGCACCGCGAGCTCCATGCGAGGATCGCCGAGATGGGGTGCGTGGTCTCGGAAAGCGCGCCCGGCTGGAAGGCGCAGGCCCGCGACTTTCCTCGGCGCAACCGCATCATCTCCGGACTGTCCCGCGCCGTCGTCGTCGTCGAGGCCGAAATCCGGTCCGGCTCCCTCATCACCGCGCGCCTGGCCGCCGAGCAGGGCCGCGAGGTGCTGGCGGTGCCCGGCTCGCCCCTCGACCCGCGCGCCAAGGGGACGAACGACCTGATCCGCCAGGGCGCGGCCCTGTGCGAGGGCGTCGAGGATGTCCTGCGGGCCCTTGAGGGGCTGTCAGGCGTGCGGGAGCGCGAGCGCCGCTACCTCGCGCCGCCAACCGCCCGCGACCTGGACGAGGGCGAGGCGTCGGCCCTCGGGGTCAGGATCGCCGAACTCCTGTCCCCCACCCCGGTCTCACGCGACGAGATCGTCCGGTCCACATCCGCCAGCGCCGGCGCGGTCGCCGCCGCGCTGGTGGAGCTGTCGCTTGCGGGCCGAGCTGAGCTGCTGCCGGGCGGGTGGGTGGTTCGCGGCGAGCCCTGATCGCGCCGCGCGCGAACTCAGCGACCGCGGGTATCGGATGCGCCGTTGACAGGGGGCCTCGCCCGCCACACCTTTCGCGCCCTCTCGTTTCGGGCGATCCGCCCGCGGATTGTCCAAAGACAGCGCATGAACGTCGTCGTCGTCGAAAGCCCCGCCAAGGCCAAGACCATCAACAAATACCTGGGCTCGGACTTCACGGTCCTGGCGTCGTACGGCCATGTCCGCGACCTGCCGGCCAAGGACGGCTCGGTGCGCCCGGACGAAGACTTCGCTATGTCCTGGGACGTCGACGCCAAGGCGGCCAAGCGTCTCAACGATATCGCCGAAGCCGCCAAGGGCGCCGACAGGCTGATCCTGGCCACCGACCCGGACCGCGAGGGCGAAGCGATCTCCTGGCACGTGCTGGAGGTGCTGCAGAAGAAGCGCGCCCTCAAGACGGCCAAGGTCGAACGCGTGGTCTTCAACGCCATCACCAAGTCGGCGGTGACCGAGGCGATGAAGCATCCGCGCCAGATCGACATGGAACTGGTGGACGCCTATCTGGCGCGGCGGGCGCTCGACTATCTGGTGGGCTTCACGCTGTCGCCTGTGCTGTGGCGCAAGCTTCCGGGCTCCCGTTCGGCCGGGCGGGTCCAGTCGGTGGCCCTACGCCTGATCGTCGATCGCGAGATCGAAATCGAACGGTTCAGGACGCAGGAATACTGGACGGTCGAAGCCGACGTCTCGGCCGGCGGCGACCCGTTCCTGGCGCGCCTGGTCAAGCACGAAGGCAAGCGACTCACCAAGTTCGACCTCGCCGACGAGACCGCCGCCCAGGCCGCCCAGGCCGCGGTCAAGGCCGCGAGCTTTCGCGTCGCCGCCGTCGAGAAGAAGCCGGGCAAGCGCTCGCCCGCCCCGCCCTTCACCACCTCGACCCTGCAGCAGGAAGCCGCCCGCAAGCTCGGCTTCTCCGCGCAGCGGACCATGCAGGCGGCTCAGAAGCTCTATGAAGGCGTGGACATCGGCGGCGAGACCGTCGGCCTGATCACCTACATGCGGACCGACGGCGTCCAGGCCGCGCCGGAGGCGATCGACGAGGCCCGCCAGGTCATCGCCGGGCTCTACGGCAAGGACTATGTTCCCGACGGCGCGCGCATCTACAAGACCAAGGCCAAGAACGCCCAGGAGGCGCACGAGGCGATCCGTCCGACGAGCCTGGCCCGCAATCCCGGGTCGCTGCGCCTGGATCCGGACCTTGGCCGCCTCTACGAGCTGATCTGGAAGCGCATGATCGCGTCCCAGATGGAAGCCGCCCGTATCGAGCGGACCACCATCGAACTGGAGAGCGCCGACGGCCGCACGGGCTTGCGGGCCACCGGCCAGGTCGTCCTGTTCGACGGCTATCTCGCCGTCTACGAGGAGGGCCGCGACGACGCCGACGACGAGGAAGGCGGGCGCCTGCCCCAGGTGCGAGAGGGCGCCGACGCCCGCGTCCTGGCCGCCCGCGCCGACCAGCACTTCACCGAACCGCCGCCCCGCTACTCCGAAGCCAGCCTCGTCAAGAAGATGGAGGAGCTCGGCATCGGCCGCCCCTCGACCTACGCCTCGATCCTGACCGTGCTGCGGGACCGGGCCTATGTCAGGATGGAGAAGAACCGCTTCATTCCCGAGGACAAGGGGCGGCTGGTCACCGCATTCCTGGAAGAGTTCTTCAGGAAGTACGTCGAGTACGACTTCACCGCCGATCTGGAAGGCAAGCTCGACCTCGTCTCCGCCGGCGAACTCGACTGGAAGGCGCTGCTGCGCGAGTTCTGGAACGACTTCCACGCCGCCGTGGGCGGGATCGCCGAGCTGCGCGTCACCAATGTGCTCGAGGCGCTGAACGAGGCCCTGGGTCCGCACATCTTCCCCGACAAGGGCGACGGGGTCGATCCGCGCGTCTGCCCCACCTGCGGCTCGGGCCGCCTGTCGCTGAAGACCGGCAAGTTCGGCGCGTTCATCGGCTGCTCCAACTATCCCGAATGCCGCTACACCCGACCGCTGGCGGCGCCGGACGGCGAGGAGGCCGAAGCCCAGAACGGCGACCGCGAACTGGGCGTCGATCCGGAAACCGGGCTGACCGTCTTCCTCAAGGCTGGACGCTTCGGCCCCTATGTGCAGCTCGGCGAGGGCGAAAAGCCCAAGCGCTCCAGCCTGCCCAAGGCCTGGCCGGCGGCGGCCATGGACCTGGAAAAGGCGCTGCGACTGCTGCGCCTGCCCCGGGAGGTCGGCGTCCATCCCGAAGACGGGGAGAAGATTCTCGCCGGGATCGGCCGCTACGGCCCCTTCGTCCAGCACAACGGGACCTACGCCAATCTCGACAACGCTGACGAGGTGTTCGAAGTCGGGCTGAACCGCGCGGTGGACCTGCTCGCCCAGAAGCGTGCGGGCGGCAAGGGCCGGCGGGCCGAGGCGGCGGCGCTCAAGGAACTCGGCGCGCACCCGGGGGACGGACAGCCGGTGCGCGTGCTGTCAGGCCGCTACGGCCCCTACATCAAGCATGGCTCCACCAACGCGAACGTGCCGAAGGGAACCGATCCCCAGGCGATCACCCTCGAGGAAGCCGTCAAGCTGATCACCGAACGGGAAGCCAAGGCCGGCGGCGCTAAGAAGAAGCCCGCCAAGGCGGCCAAGCCAGCCGCCAAGGCCAAGGCGAAAGCCGCCCCGAAGGCGAAGAAGGCGCCGGCCAAGAAGGCCGCAAGCGCCTAGGGGCGGCGCCATGACCCTGACGCTGAAGGGCTTCACGGTCAGGGGCTATCGTTCCCTTCGTCGGATCTCCTATCCGGTGTCCCAGCTCGACGTGTTTGTCGGGGCCAACGGAGTCGGCAAGTCCAACCTGTTCCGCTCTCTGGCCCTGGCCCGGGCGGCCGCGGACAACAGCCTGGGCCGCGAGCTGGCCGCCGAGGGCCTTCGCTCGGCCCTGTGGGCCGGCCCGCGGCGCCGGGACGAGCCGACGGGTCTGGAGCTGTCGGTGGATCTCGCCGCTGCGGGCGCCGCCGGCCATTTCAGGTACGAGGTCAGCGTGGGCTTTCCCGCGCCGACGGCGGGCGCCTTTCCAGGAGAGCCCCAGGTCAAGACCGAAAGCCTGAGCTACGTCACCCGCGCCCGCGCCCATCGGCTGGTGGACCGCAAGGGCGCGTCCGTCATGGTCCGCGACGGCTCCGGCCGCCCCGGCGATCTCGACATCGACGTCCTGCCCTCGGAGACGATCCTCGGCCGCCTGGAAGACCCGGCCAACCACCCGGAGCTCGACCAGGTGCGCCGCACGCTGCTGGAATGGCGGCTCTATCACGACCTGCGGACGGACCCTGCCTCTCCCCTGCGCCGCCCCTGTGTGGCCGTCGCCTCGCCCACCCTCGACGCCGACGGATCCAACCTCGCGGCGGTCTTCGCCACGCTCTCCCAGATCCGCCAGGACACCGCCGACCTGGACCGGGTGATCGACCACGCCTTCCCCGGGACCCGGCTCGTGAGCGAGGCCGAGGGCGAAGCCCGCTTCGCCCTGACCTACCCGGACTTCCCCAACCGTCTGTTCCAGGCGGCTGAACTCTCCGACGGCACCCTGCGTTTTCTGGCGCTGGCCGGGGCGCTCATGGGCTATCGCCTGCCGCCGTTCATCGCGCTGAACGAGCCGGAGACGAGCCTGCACCCCGACCTGATGGAACCTCTCGGCGAAATGATCGTCGAGGCCGCACGTCGCACGCAGGTGTGGCTCGTCACCCACTCGGAGCGCCTGGCCGCGGTGATCGCCCGCTCGGGCGAGGGCGCGGTGCGCACCGTGGTGAAGGCGGAAGGCGCCACGACCGTGGAGGGCCTGACCTTGATGCGGACGTTTCGCGACGAGGACGACTGAGCCGCCTCCATTTGCCCGTCCCTCTGCGCGCATTCCGCGTTAAGAGAGGGCGATGGCCAAAGCCCGTACGCCCAAATCCGAACGCTTCGCGACGAAGACGCCTTCCGCCCGTCCGCCGCAGGGCCTGCCCGACCGCGAAACCCTGCTCGCCTTCATTCGCGACGCCGGTGAGACGGACAAGGCCGAGATCGCCCGCGCCTTCGGCCTGAAGGGCGCCGATCGCAAGGCCCTGCGCGAGATGCTCCGCGAGCTCGAGGAGAGCGGCCGCCTCGGCAAGCGCGGGCGCAAGGGCTACGCCGAATCCGGCGCCCTCCCCCCCGTGGGCGTCGTCGACGTCGTCGAGCGGGACCCGGACGGGGACCTCTTCGTGCGCCTCACCAAGGGCGAGGACGCCCCCTTGGTGCGCCTGGCGCCGGCGCGCCGCGAAGCCGCGGCGGGGGCTCCCGGCCTGGGCGACCGTCTGCTGGTCCGCTTCGAGCCCCTGGAGACCGGGGAAATCGAAGCCCGGCTCATCAAGCATCTGGGTCAGAGCGCGCACAGAATCCTCGGGGTGGTGCGCAAGATGCGCCGCGAGGTGCGGGTCGAGCCCGTGGATCGCCGCTCCAAGGAAAGCCTGGTGCTTCCCGAGCACGAGGCCGCCGACCTGAAGGACGGCGATCTGGTCGTCGCACAGGTCGGAACCGCCCACCGCCGATACGGACCGCACCACGGCAAGCTCCTGGAGGTCGTGGGCCGCGAGGACCAGCCGCGCGCCGCGTCCCTCATCGCGATCTACGCCCACGGCGTGCCCACCGGCTTCCCCGCCGAGGCTCAGGCCGAGGCTGAAGCGGCCGAGCCGCCTACCCTCGCCGGCCGCGAAGACCTGCGGGACGTTCCGCTGATCACCATCGATCCAGCGGACGCGCGCGACCACGACGACGCCGTATTCGCCGAGCCGGACCCTGACCCCAAGAACCCCGGCGGCTGGATCGTTTGGGTCGCCATCGCCGACGTCGCCGCCTACGTGGCCTCCGGCTCGGCTCTCGACCGCACGGCGCGCGACAAGGGCAACAGCGTCTATTTTCCCGATCGCGTCGAGCCGATGCTGCCGGAGCACCTTTCCAACGGGCTCTGCTCTCTTCGTTACGGCGAGGTCCGGGCCTGCCTGGCCGTGCGGATGGTGTTCGGCGCCGACGGCCGCAAGCGCTCCCACAGGTTCGTTCGCGGGCTCATGCGCTCGGCCGCCAAGCTCGCCTACGAACAGGCGCAGGCCGCGGTCGACGGGGCGCCGGACGAGACGACCGGGCCCCTGCTCGACCCGATCCTCAAGCCCCTTTGGGACGCCTACGCCGTGATGAAGAAGGGCCGGGACGCACGTTCCCCCCTCGCCATCGAGAGCCTGGAGCGCAAGATCGTCATCGGTCAGGACGGCCAGGTCGCCTCCATCACGCCTCGGGCCTCGCTGGAGGCGCATCGGCTGATCGAGGAGTTCATGATCCAGGCCAACGTCTGCGCCGCCGAAAGCCTGGAAGCCAAGCGCACGCCGCTGATCTATCGGGTCCATGATGCGCCGAGCCAGGAGAAGCTCCAGTCGCTCTCCGAGTTCCTCGGCACCCTCGGAATCGCCTGGAGCAAGGGCGAAGCCATTCGCACCGACCGTTTCAACCGCCTGCTCGACCAGACCCGCGAGGGGCCGCACGCCGACATCGTCAACGAGGTCGTCCTGCGCACGCAGATGCAGGCTCACTATTCCACCGAGAACATCGGCCACTTCGGGCTGAACCTGCTGCGCTATGCGCACTTCACCTCGCCGATCCGCCGCTATGCCGACCTGGTCGTCCACCGCGCCCTGATCCGCGCGTTGCGCCTGGGCGACGACGGGCTGTCCGAACGGGACATCGCCCAGATGAAGGACACGGCCGAGCGGATCACCTACGCCGAGCGTCGGGCCATGGCCGCCGAACGCGACGCCACCGACCGCTACGTGGCGAGCTTCCTGGCCGACCGCGTGGGGGCCGAGTTCGCCGGGCGGATCACCGGCGTCACCCGCTTTGGCCTCTTCGTGCGCCTGGCCGACACCGGCGCCGACGGGCTCGTGCCCGTTTCCGATCTGGGCGGGGAGTTCTTCGTCCACGACGACCGCGCCCATGCCCTGGTCGGCGAACGCACCGGCGCGCGCTGGCCGCTCGGAATGAGCGTCGAGGTCCGCCTGCGCGAGGCCACGCCGCTCACAGGGGGCCTGCTGTTCGAGATGCTGAGCGATCCCGCCCCGCCGGATCCCACCGCCCCACGGCCGCGCCTGGGCGTGCGGCGCAGGGCCGAGGCCCGGCGCGGCGGCCCGCCGAAGGGCGTGCGTCGGGGCAAGCGCCGCTAGTACGGCTCACGCCGCCGCCAGCGGGTCGGGCACGGCCTCGAACATCCCTCGGGCGATCTCGCGCTCGCCGAGCACGGTGCGATCGGCGCCCAGGCCCTGCAGATGCTCGGCTTCGGCCACCGAGTGGGCGCGGGCGACGATCTCCAGCGCGCCGTTGGCGCGGCGCGCCTGCTCGACCACCTGTCCCGCCTCGAACCCGTCCGGGATCGCCAGATAGAGCTTGCGCGCATGGGCCACGTCTGCCTCCTCCAGGGCCCGGCCCTCGGCCGCGTTCCCCCAGATGGTGGTCAGGCCGGCCGCCTGCGCCTCGGCGGCGACCCGGTCGTCATCGTCGATCACCACCACCCGCTCGCCGGCCATGATCAGCCACCGGGCGAGGGGCGCCCCGACCCGGCCATACCCAACGACGATCGCGTGTCCTTCGGGCGCGGCCGCGCTTTCGACCGGGGCCGGCGCCTTGGCCTCGGCGGCCGGCTTGGCGCGCCCCACCATCAGGGCGAAGATCAGCGGGTTCAGCATGATCGAAAGGATGGCGGCCGCCAGGACCAGGTCGCGCCCCTCCGGCGGCAGGAGCCCGAGGCCCACGCCGAGCCCGGCCAAGATGAACGAGAACTCGCCAATCTGGGCGAGGCTGGCGGCGATCGTGAGGCCCGTGCCCGCCGGGTGTCCGAACAGCCGCAGGATCGCCAGGGCCGCCAGCGACTTGCCGACGATCACGATGGCCAGCGTCGCCGCCAGGGCCAGCGGCTGCTCGACCACCACCGCCGGATTGAAGAGCATGCCCACCGACACGAAGAACAGGACCGCGAAGGCGTCGCGCAGCGGCAGGGTCTCCTCGGCGGCGCGCTGGCTCAATTCGGATTCCGCCAGGATCATTCCCGCGAAGAAGGCGCCCAGGGCGAAGGAGACGCCGAACAGCGCGGCGGCGCCGAAGGCGACCCCCAGGGCGATCGCGAACACGGCCAGGCGGAACAGCTCGCGCGAGCCGGTGTGAGCCACGTAGTGCAGCACCCAGGGAATGACCCGGCGCCCGACGATCAGCATGAAGGCGACGAAGCCGGCGACCTTGGCCAGGGTCAGGGCCAGGGGCCGTCCCCAGCCGGACCATGGATCGGCGACGGGACCGCCCTGCAGCGCGCCGGCCACCGCCGGCAGCAGGACCAGCGCCAGCACCATGGCCAGGTCCTCGACAATCAGCCAGCCGACGGCGATCTTCCCGCGCTCCGTCTGGACGATCCGCCGCTCCTGCAGCGCCCGCAGCAGGACCACGGTGCTGGCGACGGAAAGCGACACGCCAAACACCAGGCCGCCCCCGATCGGCCAGCCCAGCAGAACGCCCAGTCCCGCGCCGAGCAGGGTCGCCACGACCATCTGGACGACCGCCCCGGGGATCGCGACGGCGCGCACCGCCATGAGGTCCTTGAGCGAGAAGTGCAGACCCACCCCGAACATCAGCAGGATCACGCCAAGCTCGGCCAGCTGGTTGGCCAGCGCCTGATCGGCCACGTAGCCAGGAGTGAACGGCCCCACGAGCACGCCGGCCATTAGGTAGCCCACCAGCGGCGACAGCCGGAGCCGCTGGGCCAGCGCCCCGAGGATGAAGGCCCCCACGAGACCCGCGACTATGGTGGCGATGAGCGGCGTGTGCTGGTGCATGTGCTCCCTTGGGTTTTGCGACGCAGGATCAACCTAGCCGACACGGCTCAGGTTTCACGGTCACGGCCGTGTTATTCCGCCGCCTTCGCCCCGGCTGATTGACGTAAGGGCGCCCTTTCCAGGGGCTCCGCCGAGGTCATACACTTGTTTCATGACCGACGCCGTCCTCGCCCGCCGCGCCCCCGAAGGCCCCATTCGCAAGCCCGGCGTCCGCGCCGTCCGCCCCCGCGACGCCGCCACCCTCCTCATCGTGCGGCGCGACGGTCCCAAGCCGCAAGTGCTCATGGGCAAGCGC
This sequence comes from Phenylobacterium sp., assembly GCF_046291545.1. Taxonomy (GTDB): domain Bacteria; phylum Pseudomonadota; class Alphaproteobacteria; order Caulobacterales; family Caulobacteraceae; genus Phenylobacterium. The sequence continues at coordinate 17,165 of NZ_JBKBSM010000004.1, read as the reverse complement.
CATGGCGGCCACAGCTTCATGCCCAACGCCTGGGTCTTCCCCGGCGGACGTGTCGACCGCGCCGACTTCCGCGCCCCGCACGCCACCGACCTTGATCCCGACACGGCCGCCCTGTTCACGGCCCACGGCAAGGGTCCGCGGGGCCGCGCCCTGGGCCTGGCGGCCATCCGAGAGACCTTCGAGGAGGCCGGCCTGCTGCTCGCCCGCCCGTCCGAGCCGCGCCCCGCCGCCGGCCCCTGGCGCGAGTTCGTCGGCCAGGGAGCCCTGCCCGATCTCGCCGCCCTTCAGATCATCGCCCGCGCGATCACCCCGCCGATGGTCGCCAAGCGGTTCGACACCTGGTTTCTGATGGCCGACGCCGAGCGGCTGATCAGCCTCGACCGCCAGCCCGACTGCGGGGAACTCGAGGAGATCGCCTGGGTCGACTTCGAAGAAGCCCTTGGCCTGAACCTGCCGACGATCACCCGGATGGTCGTCAAGGAAGCGGCCCTGCGGCTGGACGAGCCGAACCGCCCCCGCCCCTTTGCGCGCTTCCGCCGCGGCGAGAACTTCACGACGGAATACCTCTAAGACCCCTGCCGCATTGACTTTGCGGCCGCGATTCGTATTGTCCGCGGCTCTTTCGAACACCTGCCGGCGCGTTCCGCTTCGCCGGCCCGCGAGGACCGACCATGGCGAAGCCCGCTTCCATCAAGATCCGCCTGAATTCGTCGGCGGACACCGGCTTCTTCTACGTGACCAAGAAGAACGCCCGCACCAAGACCGACAAGCTCGTGCTGAAGAAGTACGACCCGATCGCGCGCAAGCACGTCGAATTCCGCGAAGGCAAGATCAAGTAAGGCGACCGTCGTCCGAGGATCTCCGAAACACGAAGACGCCCGGTCCTGCGACCGGGCGTTTTTCTTTGCGTGTCACGCCTGCGCCGAGCGTCGTCCCAGCAGGGCGGTTGCGAGTCCCACGACCGTCAGGCCGAACATGAAGCCGATGGCGACGGTCAGGCGATGCTCACGGGCCGACACCTGGGCGCCGGCTTTGAGCATGTCGCCGTAGTGGCCGAAGAACGACATCCAGAACATTGCGCAGCCAAAGCCCCAGCCTGCAGCCAGAAAGCGCTCGCTGCGACGCCTGACGACGGCCAGCCCGCCACTCACCAGGAGGACCGCGGCGACATAGTCGACCACCCAGAACGGCCACCATTGCCAGTCGCCCCAGTTGCGCACCACCTCCAGCACCGCGCCCATCGATCCGAACACGATGGCCAACCAGGCCGACAGCCGCAGCATGACGCCCTCCCCTCCCGTTTGAGGCGAGACTACATCGAAATGCGAGATCAGGTCGAACGCCGGCAGCGCTTTGGACGAAGGAACGCCGATGGCGCGCCGGGAGGTCAGGCCGCCCGCGCCACCACCCGGTTTCGCCCGCCGGCCTTGGCTTCGTAGACCCCCTCGTCGGCCCGCTTGAGCAGAGCCTCGGGCTTGTCCTCGGGGCCACTGGTGGCGGCCACGCCGATGGAAATGGTCACGGTCAGCAGCTCGGCCCCGCCCATCACACGGAAGGGCGAGCCGGCGACGTGCAGACGAATGCGCTCGGCGATCCGCTCGGCGTCCTCCAGCCGCGTGTCCGGCATCACCACTACGAACTCCTCGCCGCCGTAGCGGCACGGCAGATCGATGGCGCGCACGTTGGAAGCCAGGCGCACGGCGAACTCGCGCAGCACCTCGTCGCCGACGTCATGGCCGTAGCCGTCGTTGATCTTCTTGAAGTGGTCGATGTCGATCAGCAGGCACGCCACCGGATCGCCGCCGTGGGTCGCCCGGCGCACCAGCGCCTCGAGCTGGCCGGTCATGTAGCGGCGGTTGTGCAGGCCCGTGAGCTGGTCGGTGACCGCCAGCTCCAGCGACTGGTCGAGATTGTCGCGCAGATAGTCGGTATAGCGCTTGCGGCGGATCTGGGTGCGGGCCCGCGCGGCCAGCTCCTGGGGATCGATCGGCTTAGCCAGGATGTCGTTGACGCCGATCTCCAGCGCCTTCACCAGCCGCGGCCGCTCATCGAAGTCGACGATGGCGAGCACAGGCAGGTGGCGCGTGGCCTCGTCAGTGCGCAACTGCGCAGCGAAGCGCAGGCCGTCAAAGCCGCGGGCCGTCGCATTGACGATCACCAGGTCCACCGGCCCCTTGGCGGTCAGCAGCGCCTTTTCGGCGTCGTTCTCGATCACCGGCCGATGCTCGATCGCCAGCTCGGCGCTCACGCGCTGCGCCTGGCGCTCGCTGTCGTCGACGATCAGCACCCGCCCGCCCGATCCGCCCAGCCGCGAGGCCGCGCCAGCGATCACGCCCATCCGGCGGCCCGAGGCCTCGCGTTCGCGCAGTTCGTCGATCACCATCTTCAGGCGCGTCAGGCTGCGCACCCGGGCGAACAGCATCACGTCGTCGATGGGCTTGGTCAGGAATTCGTCGGCGCCGGCCTCGAGGCCGGCGATGCGGTCGGCGCGGCCGTCGAGCGCCGTCACCAGCACGACGGGCACGTGGCGCGTCTCCGGATCGTCCTTGAGCCGGCGGCAAACCTGGAAGCCGTCCATGCCCGGCATCATCACGTCCAGCAGGACGATGTCCGGCTTTTCCTTGGCGGCCAGGGCCAGGGCGGTCGGCCCGTCGTTGGCCGTCAGCACCTCGTAGTACTCGGCCGTCAGCTTGGCCTCGAGCAACCGGACGTTGGCTTCGATGTCATCGACGACGAGGATACGGGCGGACATGACGGGCTAGTCCAACAAGCGGCGGATGGTTTCCAGGAAGTGCGAAACGGATATGGGCTTGGAAATATAAGCCTCGCACCCGCCTTCGCGGATGCGCTCCTCGTCGCCCTTCATGGCGAAGGCGGTCACCGCGACGACCGGAATGGAGGCGAGCTGGTCGTCCTCCTTCAGCCACTTGGTGACTTCGAGGCCCGATATCTCGGGAAGCTGGATGTCCATCAGAATCAGGTCGGGACGATGCTCGCGGGCCAGCGCAAGCGCCTGCAGCCCCTCGCGAGTCTGCAGGGTTTCATAACCCTGCGCATCGAGCAGATCATGAAAGAGCTTCATGTTCAGCTCGTTATCCTCGACGATGAGGACCTTCTTGGCCATTGTCGTCCCGACGATGCTTATGATCGGGCGGCGAATCGCGCGCCGTCCCCACCTTCTTTTGGTGTGATCGCACGGATATCCTTAAACCAGCGTTAGCCGCGAAGGACCCGCCTTGGCCGACACCGTCGTCCCCGCGCCCGACATCCGAGCCCCAGATCTGACGGGTCTGGGGGTCGATCCGAACCGCCCGCTCCTCATCGTCGATGTGGACGAGGTGCTTGGCCTGTTCATGCAGGGGTTCGGCCAGTTCCTGAAGGCGCGCGGGCTGGAGTTCCGCGTCGAGCGCTTCGCCCTGTTCCAGAACATCTACGAACCCGGCGCGGAGACCCACCTCGACATCGCCGAGGGCCGCCGGCACTACGACGACTTCTTTCGCTACGGCTGTGGAGAGATGGAGCCGGCGCCTGGCGCCGCGGAGGCCCTTCGCGCCCTCTCGCGCCGCGCCGGCGTGGTCATCCTGACCAATGCGCCCACCCAGGCGCGCCTGGCCCGCGCCCGCTGGCTGGGACGCCATGGCCTGGACTATCCGCTTGTCCTGAACAGCGGCCCGAAGGGGCCCTTAGCCGCCGCCCTGGCGGCGCAGGTCGCAGGCCCGGCCGCCTTCGTCGACGACCTGATCCCGAACCTCGACTCGGTCGCCGAGGCGGCGCCGCACGTGGCGCGCTTCCAGATGGTCGCAGACGAGCGCCTGCGCCCTCTGGCGCCCAGCGCGCCGGAGCGTCACCCGCGCATCGACGACTGGCGCCTGCTCGCCGACGCGGTCGCCGAAATCCTGGCCCGCGCCGAACGCGGCGCCGCCTGATCCGCAGGCTTGCGCGGAACAAATCGGGTATAACCCCTTCCATGATCCGCATCGGAGTCGACTTCGGCGGCACCAAGATCGAGGCCGCGGCGCTGGGCGCCGACGGCCGGATCCTGGCGCGCGTTCGCGGGGCCACGCCCAAGGACTACGACGGCGGGCTGGAGACCGTCCGCGGCCTCGTCGAGGAGGCCGAACGGCAGGCGGGCGCGCGGGCGCGCGCGATCGGCGTGGGCGGACCGGGCTCGCCCTCGCCGGCCACGGGCCTGATCCGGAACGCCAACTCCACCCAGCTCAACGGTCGCCCGTTCGCCGCCGACCTCGCCCGCGCCCTCGGCCGGCCGGTGCGCTACGCCAACGACGCCAACTGCCTGGCGCTGTCCGAGGCGCTCGACGGCGCGGGCGCAGGCGCGGGAACGGTCTTCGCCGCCATCCTCGGCACCGGATGCGGCGCGGGAGTGGTCGTGGACGGCCGCCTGGTCGAGGGACGCAATGGCGTCGCCGGCGAGTGGGGCCACATGCCCCTGCCCTGGCCGCGGGAGGAGGAGCGTCCGGGCCCCCGCTGCTGGTGTGGACGTGAGGGGTGCCTGGAGCTTTGGGTGTCGGGGCCGGGCCTCGCCCGCGACCACGGCGCCGGCCTGACCGCCGAGGCCGTGGCGGCGGCGGCGCGCACCGGCGACTCAGCCGCCTCTCAGGCCCTGGACCGCTATGTCGACCGCCTGGCGCGTGGGCTTGCGGTGGTGATCGACATCCTGGATCCCGACGTGGTGGTGCTGGGCGGCGGCATGTCGAACGTGGCCGAGCTCTATGAACGCCTGCCGGCGGCCGTCGCGCCGCACGTGTTCGCGGACGCGTGCGAAATCGCGGTCCGTCCGGCGGTCCACGGCGATTCCTCCGGCGTGCGGGGCGCCGCCTGGCTGTGGCCGCAGGAGGCCCTGGCGTGAGCGCCTTCTGCCGCGATTGCCTGCGCGTGGGCGCGGCGGCGCGGCGATGCTCCGCCTGCGGCTCGCCGCGGATGGTGGCGCACGAGGAGCTGGCGCGCCTGTCCATCGCCCACATGGACTGCGACGCCTTCTACGCCTCGGTGGAAAAGCGCGACCGGCCCGAGCTTCGCGACGTGCCCGTGATCGTGGGCGGCGGCAAGCGGGGGGTGGTCACCACCTGCTGCTACATCGCCCGAATGTCCGGGGTCCGCTCGGCGATGCCCATGTTCAAGGCCCTGCGCGCCTGCCCACAGGCCGTAGTGATCAAGCCGGATTTTCCCAAGTACCGCGCCGAGAGCCGGCGCATCATGGCCCTGATCGGCGAGCTCACGCCCCTCGTCCAGCCGCTGTCCCTCGACGAGGCCTGGATGGACCTTTCAGGCACCGAGCGCCTGCACGGGGCGTGGCCGGCGGTCACACTGGCGCGTCTGCAGGCGCGCATCGAGGCCGAGGTGGGCATCACCGTCTCCATCGGCCTCGCCCCCAACAAGTTCCTGGCCAAGATCGCCTCGGACCTGGACAAGCCGCGGGGCTATTCGGTGATCGGCGCCGCCGAGGCCGCCGCCTTCCTCGCGCCGCGCCCCGTGGGCCTGCTGCCGGGCGTCGGTCCGGCGATGGTCCGATCGCTGGAGGCCGCAGGCTTCTTCACCATCGGAGATCTGGCCCGCGGCGAGCCCAAGCGGCTCGTCCAGCTCTTTGGCGCGCATGGCCTTCGCCTGCACGGACTGGCGCAGGGCCGCGACAGCCGCCCGGTCGATCCCGACCAGGAGCGCAAGGGCATCAGTTCGGAGACCACCTTCAACGAGGACCACGCCGACCTCGCCGAACTCGAGGACCGCCTGGCGCCACTTTGCGACAAGGTGGCGCGCCAGGCGCGGGCGGCCGGGGTCGCAGGCCGGGTCGTGACCCTCAAGCTCAAGACCGACGACTTCCGCCTTCTCACCCGGCGCCGGGCGCTGCCGGTGCCGACCCAGACCGCCAAGACCCTGTTCGCCGTCGCCCGCACGCTGCTCGCCGGCGAGGTCGGCGCGCGCCGCTACCGGCTGATCGGGGTCGGTCTCGCCGAGCTGGTCGACGCCGACGCCGTGGAGGAGGACTTCTTCGCCGGCGATGAGCGCCGCGCGCTCGTGGAGGAGAAGACGATGGACGCGATCCGCGCCCGATTCGGCGCCCAGTCGGTCACTTCTGGCCGCGCCCTGCGCGCAAAGCCCCGCTCCGACGCCTGAACCGGCTTCCCCTACCCCTTGGCGGGTGTGCTAAAAACGACCATGGGCCGGAACTCTCACCCCACGCGACGATTTCGACCCTTCCAAAGCGGACTTATTTCCATATCTAATCCCTAGAGGCGGGGTCGAGGCCCTGCCAGGAGACCTGTTCGATGGCCGAGCGTAAGCAAGGTGATCAGGCGACCGGCGTCAGGTCGGCGGTGGTCACCCAGACCAAGCCGAAGACGCAGAAGCCGTCGATGTATCGCGTGCTGTTGTTGAATGACGACTACACGCCGATGGAATTCGTGGTCTACGTGCTTGAGCAGTACTTCAACAAATCGCGCGAAGACGCGACGCGGATCATGCTGCATGTCCACCAACATGGGGTCGGCGTGTGCGGCGTGTTCACATACGAGGTGGCGGAAACGAAAGTCGCTCAGGTCGTTGATACGGCGCGCCGTCATCAACACCCCCTTCAATGCACCATGGAAAAGGATTGAGAGGCCCTAGATTGCCCTCGTTTTCGCGACCCCTTGAAGAGTCCCTGCACCGCGCCGTCGCCTACGCCAACCAGCGTAAGCACGAGTACGCCACGCTCGAGCACCTGCTCCTGTCGCTGATCGACGACGAGGACGCCGCCGGCGTGATGCGCGCTTGCGACGTGGACCTCGGGGCGCTCAGGACCACCCTGACGAACTATGTCGACAACGAACTGCGCTCGCTGATCGTCGACGACGGCGAGGACGCCAAGCCGACGGCGGGCTTCCAGCGCGTGATCCAGCGCGCCGTCATCCACGTGCAGTCCTCCGGCCGCGAGGAGGTGACCGGCGCGAACGTGCTGGTGGCCATCTTCTCGGAACGGGAGAGCCACGCCGCCTACTTCCTGCAAGAGCAGGACATGACCCGCTATGACGCGGTCAACTACATCGCCCACGGCATCGCCAAGAAGGCCGGCGCCTCGGAAGCCAAGTCCGTCAAGGGCTCGGAGGACGAGGACAAGCCCTCGGTCAAGACCGGCGGCGAGGCGCTCGAGGCCTACTGCATCAACCTCAACGAGAAGGCCAAGCAGGGCAAGGTCGACCCGCTGATCGGCCGCTCGGCCGAGGTGGAGCGCTGCATCCAGATCCTGTGCCGCCGCACCAAGAACAACCCGCTGCTGGTGGGCGACCCGGGCGTCGGCAAGACCGCCATCGCCGAGGGTCTGGCGCGCAAGATCGTCAACGGCCAGGTGCCAGACGTGCTGTCCGGCTCGACCATCTTCTCGCTCGACATGGGCGCGCTGCTGGCGGGCACCCGGTATCGGGGCGACTTCGAAGAGCGCGTGAAGCAGGTCGTCAAGGAGCTGGAGAACCACCCCGACGCCATCCTGTTCATCGACGAGATCCATACGGTGATCGGCGCCGGCGCCACGTCCGGCGGGGCGATGGACGCCTCCAACCTGCTGAAGCCGGCCCTGGCCTCGGGCGCCCTGCGCTGCATGGGCTCGACGACCTACAAGGAGTTCCGTCAGCACTTCGAAAAGGATCGGGCCCTGGTGCGCCGGTTCCAGAAGATCGACGTGAACGAGCCGACCATCGAGGACACGATCAAGATCCTCAAGGGGCTGAAGACCTACTACGAGGAGTTCCACAAGCTCCGCTACACCAACGACGCCATCAAGGCGGCGGTGGAGCTGTCGGCCAAGTACATCACCGACCGCAAGCTGCCGGACAAGGCGATCGACATCATCGACGAAGCCGGCGCCAGCCAGATGCTGCTGCCGGAGGGCAGGCGCAAGAAGACCATCGGCCTCAAGGAGATCGAGGCCGTGGTGGCCAAGATCGCGCGGATCCCGCCCAAGTCGGTGTCCAAGTCCGACACCGAGGCCCTCAAGCAGCTCGAGACCGACCTCAAGCGCGCGGTCTACGGCCAGGACGAGGCGATCGAGCAGCTCTCCGCCGCCATGAAGATGGCGCGCGCGGGCCTGCGCGATCCGAACAAGCCGATCGGCTGCTACCTGTTCTCGGGGCCGACCGGCACCGGCAAGACCGAGACCGCCCGTCAGCTCGCCTCGACGCTGGGCATCGAGCTCCTGCGCTTCGACATGAGCGAGTACATGGAGCGCCACACGGTCAGCCGCCTGATCGGCGCGCCTCCCGGCTATGTGGGCTTCGACCAGGGCGGGCTTCTGACCGACGCGGTGGATCAGCATCCGCACGCGGTGGTGCTGCTCGACGAAATCGAGAAGGCGCACCCGGACGTCTACAACATCCTCCTGCAGGTGATGGACCACGGGCAGCTGACCGACTCCAACGGCAAGAAGATCGACTTCCGCAACGTGGTCCTCATCATGACCACCAACGCGGGGGCCGCCGACGCCCAGCGCAACTCCATCGGCTTCGGCCGCGGCAAGGCCGATCACGAGGCCGAAGAGGCGATCAAGCGCGTCTTCACCCCGGAGTTCCGCAACCGGCTCGACGCCATCGTCGCCTTCCGCGCCCTGACCCCGGAGATCATCCGCAAGGTCGTGCAGAAGTTCGTCATGCAGCTGGAGGCTCAGCTCGCCGACCGCCACGTCACCATCGAGGCGTCCGACGAGGCCACCGACTGGCTGGCCAAGAACGGCTTCGACGAGCTCTACGGCGCCCGGCCGCTGGCCCGGGTCATCCAGGAGCACATCAAGAAGCCGCTGGCCGACGAGATCCTGTTCGGCAAGCTGGTCAAGGGCGGCCACGTCAAGGTGGTCCTCAAGGACGGCAAGCTCGGCTTCGAGATCGAGGACGACGAGCGCGAGCCCGGCGCCCCCATCGTCGAGAATCCGGCGGAGGACGCCGCCGAACTGGCGGACTGATCCGGGCGCTCGCTGCGCCTCGCCTAGCCCAGGGAGCGCGTTTCGGCGCGCTCCCCGGTATTTTCTGCACTTTTTGGCTGCACGCGGCCGATTGACGCAGTAGGTGCTGTTCCTGACGCGGCTTCAGCCGGGTTCGGGTGGGATTGGGCATGACGGGGAAGATCAGGCTGTTCCGAAAGGCGCAGCCGCGGCGGTCGCCGTGGCTCGTGCCGTCGCTGATCCTGGCCTACGCCTTCGCCACCAGCCTGGCTACGATCTGGTCCCTGGGCTCGGGCGGCCTAGCCCTGTTTTGGCTCGGCAACGGGATCATGGCGGCGACCTTCCTGCTGCTGCCGGCCCGCACCGCCATTCCCCTGGCCCTGCTGTTCACCAGCTTCGACATGCTCGCGTCCGCCGGCAGCGGCGCGCCGCCGCAGAGAGTGGCCCTGATGGCCGGCTGCGACGTCGTGGAGTCGGTGCTCGCGGCGATCCTGATCCGCCGCTTCTGCGGCGCGGCCCTGGACATGACGCGGCCCCGGCGGCTGTGGAACCTGATCCTGTTCGCCGCCTTGCCATCCGCCATCGTCATCGGCTCGATCGGTGCGGCCATCTCCCATTTCCTCATGGGCGGACCGCCGTTCGCCGGCCTGTGGAGGTCGTGGGCGGTGGGCGATTTCCTCGGCATGGTGATCGCCGCGCCCGCGATCCTCACCCTCGCCCGCTTCCGGCGCTTCGACGTGACGGGCGCGGCAGGTCCCGTGGAGCGCACGCTCTGGCTCGTCCTGCTGGCGGTGGCCACGACCTTGATCTTCGTCCCCACCCGCCTGCCGGTCTCCTTCCTGCTGTTCCCCCTCGGGCTGGTGGTGATGACGCGGGTCAGCCCCCCGTACGCCATGATCTGCGTGGCCGTGATCGCACTCATCTCCGGTGCGGCGACCGTCGCCGGCCTCGGGCCCTTCGCGACGGACATGGAGCTCAGCCTCAACGCCCGCACGCTGGTGATGCAGGCCTTCGTCGCCTCGTTCCTGTTCACCGCCCTCACCCTATCCAGCCTGCTCTCCGAACGGCGACGCTCACAGGACCGCCTGATCCGCGCCCTCACCAAGGCCCGTGCCGCAAGGCGCGACGCCGAGCACGCCGCCGGGACCCGCTCGCGCTTCCTGGCGGTCATGAGCCACGAGATGCGCACGCCGCTCAACGGCATCGCCGGGTACGCCCAGCTTCTGTCCTCGCGGATGGACCTGCCGCCCATCGTCCGCCACCAGGTCGGCGCCATGCACGCCTCGGCCGACGTGCTCCTCGCCCTCATCAGCGACGTGCTCGACTTCTCCCGGGGCGAGGCCGGAGGCGCGCGCCTCGTCGAGGCGCCGTTCTCCCCGGCGGACGTCGCCGCGCGGGCTGCGGACATGGTGCGCCCGGTGCTGGAAGGCCGACCGATCATTCTTGGCGTCCACGTCGATGAGGCCTCGCGCCGCTGCCTGATCGGCGACGAGCGGCGCATCGCGCAGATTCTGCTCAACCTGCTTGGAAATGCAGTCAAGTTCACCCAGGCTGGCCGTATCGACGTCTCCCTGCGCACCTTGGCCAAGGAGCCTGACGGGCGCGTGCGACTGCGTTTCTCGGTCCGTGACACCGGCGTCGGCGTCGCTGCGGACAAGCTGGACCAGATCTTCCTTCCCTTCGCTCAGGGCGACGCCAGCAGCGCCCGCAGCTACCAGGGCGCCGGCCTGGGCCTCGCCATTTCCAAGTCCCTCGCCGAGCTGATGGGCGGACGCATCGGCGTGACGAGCCAGGAGGGAGAGGGGTCCGAATTCTGGTTCGAAGCGCCCTTCGCCCCGGCGCCTCAGGCGGAAAACCTGGCCGAGCGCGCGCGTCACGCCCAGGGCTCATGCGCGCCCGGGTCGAGCGGCGACGGCGCGCGCGTGCTGGTGGTCGACGACCATCCGATCAACCGCGAGGTCGCCCACCTGATGCTCGCTTCCGCCGGGTTCGAGGTGACCACGGTGGACAGCGCGGCCGCCGCCATCGAGGCCGTGCGCTCGGACGGCTACGACCTCGTGTTCATGGACATCCACATGCCGGGCATGGACGGCGTCCAGGCCTGCCGCGAAATCCGGGCGATCCGCGGGAGCGAGCACCTGCCGATCATCGCGATGACCGCCGCGGCCATGCCCGAGGACGTCGAACGCTGCCTTGCCGCCGGCATGGACGACCATCTGGCCAAGCCCATCCGCCAGGAAGAGATGATCGACAAGGCCGTCCAGCAACTCGCCCGGCGGCGCGTCAGCGCCTGAGCGGGATCAGGCGATCTTGTCGCTGATCTGGTCAGCCAGCCGCTTCAGCTCATCCATGTCGGCCATCCCTCCGTCGCCGTGACGGCCGAGGGCCACGCCCTCCCAGCGGGGGATGATGTGGACGTGCAGGTGATAGATGGTCTGGCCGGAGACCGCGCCGTTGAACTGGCTGATCATGATCCCGTCGGGGTTGAGCGCCGCCCGCACCGCCCGGGCCACGCGCTGCACGCCCAGGATCAGGTGGCTGAGCCGCTCCGGCTCCTCTTCCAGCAGATTGCGCGCCTGCGTGTGCTTGGGAATCACCAGGGTGTGGCCGCGCGCCTGGGGAAAGACGTCCATGAAGGAAAAGACGTGCTCGTCCTCGAAGACCCGCGCGCAGGGCATCTCGCCGCGCAGGATCTTGGCGAAGATGTTGGCGTCGTCGTAGGTCCCGTCCAGGCTCATCGCGTGCTCCCTGATGTGCGCGCTCGTCGTATCAAATCCCGCAGGTGGGTGGAACGTACGGCGCGCCCGTCTCAGCGCCCGGAGGCCAGCCGCCAGTCCAGATGGCTGCGCACCGTGGGCCACTCGTGAGCCAGGATCGAGTAGACGCACGTGTCGCGTAGCGTGCCATCGCGGCTTCGCACGTGGTTGCGCAGAACGCCGTCCAGCTTGGCCCCCAGGCGCTCGATGGCGCGGCGGCTCTGGTGATTGAAGAAGTGCGTGCGGAACTCGACGGCGATGCAGTCCAGCGCCTCGAACGCGTGCGCCAGCAGCATCCGCTTGCATTCGGTGTTGATCGCCGTGCGCTGCACCGAAGCGCGATACCAGGTGCTGCCGATCTCCACCCGGCGGTTCGCCGCATCGATGTTCATGTAGGTGGTCATGCCGACCGCCCGGCCGCTGCGCAGGTCGATCACCGCAAAGGGCGACATCTGCCCGCGGGCGCGCAGGTCCAGCCGCCGGGCGATCTCGGCGTCCATGCCCGCAGGCTCGGGGATCCAGGTGTACCAGAGCCGCCAGAGCTCCCCGTCGGCCACAGCCTCGGCAAGATCCGGCGCATGCGCGGGATCCAACGGCTCCAGGCGGGCATGGGCGCCGGTGAGCACCACCTGGTCGGGCCAGGGAGAAGGAAGATCTGCTGAGCTCATGTCCCTTGCCTGATCCCTTATTTATCAAGGGTTCGCAAGGGAGCCGTTTTCGGCCGCTCCGGCAAAACCCGACTGGAAAACCAGCGTTGGCGACAAAGGTGCGCAAGTCGCAGCCTCTTCGCGTAAGCGTCGCCGAAGCGTCATCGCCCGCCCCTATCGCACCGCGTTCTCAGCGAGGGGATAGGACAATGACCAGCAAGTTCGCACTCTTTCTCGGCGCCAGCCTGGCGACGCTGGCGATCGCCGGCGTCGCCCACGCGCAGGATGCGACCGGCTATGGCGCCGAGGTCGAGGAATTGATCATCACGGCCCAGATGCGCGAGCAGAAGTCGATCGAGGTGCCGATCGCGATCACCGCCTATGGCGACGACGCCCTCGACCGTCTCGGCGTCCAGGAATTCGAGGAGCTCTCCCTCTTCGTGCCGGGCTTCGAGGTGCAGAACCAATCGCCGAACAATCCGGGTTTCGTGATGCGCGGCATCACCTCGGACTCCGGCGAGGCGACCAATGAGCCGCGCGTCTCTGTGTTCCAGGACGGGGTGTCCATCTCGAAGTCCCGCGGCTCCTACGTGGAGTTGTTCGACCTCGAACGGGTGGAAGTCGCCAAGGGGCCGCAGTCGACGCTCTATGGCCGCGGCGCGCTCATCGGCGCGGTGAACCTCGTCCAGGCCAAGGCCGATCCCTCGCGCCTGGCCGCAGCTTCGAAGGTGGAGGTCGGCAACTACGGCTACGCCATGTTCGAGGGCATGCTGAACGTGCCGGTGAGCGACAGCTTCGCCGTCCGCTTCGCCGGTCGGCTCAAGGCGCGCGACGGTTTCGTCGACAACCTCCTCGGCGGCGAGGACTTCAACTCCACCGACACCCAGGCCTTCCGCCTGGCCATGAAGTGGCGTCCGAGCGACCGCTTCAGCGCGGACCTGATCGTGAACTACGAGCAGGACACCCCCTCGGGCACCTCCTTCAAGTCGCTGACCTTCGCCCCCACGGACCCGACGAGCGGGGCGGTCATCGGCGATCTGGGCCGCAACTCCGGCGCAACGCTCTCGTCCTCCGACGGCTTCCTGGGCGGCAAGGACCTGGGGCTGGACCGGACGGTCTGGGGCGTGACCGGACTGGCCACCTATCGGTTCTCCGACGACCTCACCCTGACCTCGATCAGCGCCTATCGGGAATTCGACAGCCTGGAAGTGTTCGACCCCGACGGCTTCTCGCTGCCGCTCTTCGTGTTCGCCGAAGACGCGCAGGGCGAACAGGTGAGCCAGGAGCTGCGCCTGAACTACGACGCGGGCGGCCGCATCACCGCATTCGGCGGGATCAGCTATTTCCACGAGGACGGCTCCCAGGCGGTGCCCCTGCAGTTCAATGAGAAGATCTACGCCCTCTACGCAGGTGGGGCGCTGCGCGCGCCCAACGGCTTGTCGCTGCCGACGGTCAACGCCCTGGCTCCGGCCGCTCTTAAGTCCGCTCACCGGGAAACCTACGCCAACTACGGCGAAACCACCGCCTATGACGTCTTCGCCGACGCCACGTTCAAGCTCACCGATCAGGTCGAACTGACCGCCGGCGTCCGCTACACCTCAGAGGACAAGACCAGCGGCTATCAGGCCTATCTCGTGAACGGCGGCTCGGTGCTGGCTGGAAGCACGGCGGTGCTGGCGCGGGGGCTGTTCGTCCAGCCCACCGCCGGCGGGGCGGTCCAGTCCCAGGACATCTCCGATTCGGGCCTCACCTATCGCCTTGTCGCCCGCTATGCGCCGGCCGAGGGCCTGAGCCTCTACGGGTCCTACGCCCGGGGCCGCCGGCCCAAGGTGCTGAGCGTCGGCTCGCCGACCACGCCCGGCGGCTCCGTCCGCTTCACCGAGCTGCCGGCTGAACAGGTGGATTCCTATGAGATCGGCGCCAAGGGCGAACTCCTCTCGCGCCGGCTGATTCTCGAGGGGTCGGTCTATCACTACACCTACGAGAACTTCCAAACCTCGGTGATCAACAGCGCCGGCCAGATCGTCGCCACCAACGCCGGCGAAGCGGACGCGACCGGCTTCGAGGGCCAGTTCACCTATCGGCCGACGGGGTTGTTCGAAATCTTCGGCACCTATGGCTACAGCCACGCGCGGTTCGGCAACGGCCTGTTCGAGGGCAACAGCTTCCGACTCTCGCCTGACCACTCGGTCTCCCTCGGCCTTCGCGCGGCCCTGCGCCTGGCGGGCGGGGAACTGGCGTTCGTGCCAACCTACACCTGGCAGTCGAAGGTCTATTTCGACAGCAACAACGACCTGCCCCAGTTCCAGACCAGCGACAGGATCCAGGACGAGGTGCAGAAGGCGTACGGACTCCTCAACCTGCGCGTGGCCTACCAGCGCGATGAGGCGCCCTGGAAGGTGGAAGCCTTCGTCACCAACGCCCTGGACCAGGACTACATCAAGGACGCCGGCAATACCGGCGACGCCTTCGGCATCGCCACCTTCATCGCCGGCGAGCCCCGCTACTACGGAATCGGGTTCTCGATGCGCTACTAGGCCGGGCGGCTGGCGGGGCTCACCCCTTGCGAAAGGGCGAATACTCCTCCGCCAGCCACTCCATTTCGCCGTCGACCGCCGCCCGTTCCTGCTCGACGAAACGCTCCACCGGCCCGCGAAGGGCGGGATCGGCGATGTAGTGTGCGGAGCGGACGGGCACGGGCAGATAGCCGCGCGCGATCTTGTGCTGGCCCTGGGCGCCGGCCTCCACCCGGGCGAGCCCGCGGCCGATAGCCCATTCGATCGCCTGGTAGTAGCAGAGCTCGAAGTGGAGGAAGGGCACGTCCTCGATGCAGCCCCAGTTGCGCCCGTAGAGGCAATCCTCCCCGATCAGGTTCAGCGCGCCGGCGATGTACCGGCCGTCGCGCCTGGCCATGACAAGCAGGACCCGATCAGCCATCCGCTCGCCCAGCAGCGAGAAGAACAGACGGTTCAGGTAGGGCCGGCCCCACTTGCGCGAACCGGTGTCCATGTAGAAGGCGAAGAAGGCGTCCCAGCAGTCCTCTGTCAGGTCCTTGCCGGTCATCGCCAGGATCTCGAGCCCCGCCTGGGCGTCGCGCCGCTCCCGGCGGATGGTCTTGCGCCGCCCAGAGGACAGGGCCCCGAGGAAGTCCTCGAAGTCCCCGTAGCCCGCGTTGAGCCAGTGGTACTGTTGGCCCTGGCGCAGCGAGAGCCCCTGCCCGCCCATCCAGAGCCATTCCGCTTCGGTCGGGAAGTTCACGTGCAGCGAGGAGGCGCCGTAGCGCTCACACACCGTCAGCGCGCCGCCAAGCAACATGCGCCAGGCCTCTTCGGGCTGCACGTCCGGCCGCCCGAGTAGGCGCGGGCCGGTGGCCGGCGTGAACGGCGCGGCCGAGAGGAGCTTCGGATAGTAGCGCCCGCCCGCCCGCTCATAGGCGTCGGCCCAGGCGTGGTCGAAGATGTACTCGCCCTGGCTGTGGGACTTCAGATAGAGCGGCGCCACCGCGCCCACGCGCCCCCGCTCGTCCTCCACCGCCAGGTGCTGCGGCCCCCAGCCCATGCGCTCGACCGCGCAGCCAGAGGCCTCGAGGATGTCGAGGAAGTCGTATGAGACGAAGGGATTGCCTGCATAGGCCGGGTTCGTGGCGCAGGCGTCCCAGGCTTCGCGGCCGATCTCGGCGATGCGCCGGTGGATCCGAACCGCCGGCTTCAGCGTCACGCCGCAAAGCCCTCGAAGATCAGGTTGTCGCAGTGGGGCCGCAGCCGCTCCCATTCCGCCGGATCGCGCACCGTCCAGCAGACGACGGGCATGCCGCTTTCACGCAGTTCGGCCGCCCGCGCGTCCGGCAGCATCTCGGTATGGAGGGCGAGGAAGTGCGGCCGCGCGATCTCCACATGCTCCAGCCGGGCGAAGGAGCGGCGCTGCTCCTCGGACAGGCTCTTCGGGGGCGCGGGCTTGTCGCTGTAGCTGTAGCTGTCCAGCCCGCGCAGCACGCCGGGGAAGCGGTCGGCGAACCAGGCGTGGGAATAGGGATTGAAGCCGATGACGCAGGCGGGACCGGCGTGATCGATCAGGATCTCATGCACCCGCTGCTCGAGCGGCCCCACCTGCCCGTAGGCGGTCTTCAGCTCCACATGCACCATGCCGCGCTTGCCGATGACGGCCAGGGCCTCCAGCAGGGTCGGGATGGGCTCGTCGGTGCCCGCCAGGCGCAGCTCGCCCAGTTCGGCCGCCGTGCGCTCGCCGATGCGGCCCTCCGCCCCGGTCATCCGCGCCAGCTTCTCGTCGTGGAAGACCATCGCCTCGCCATCCGCGGAGAGGTGGACGTCGAGTTCGACCCCATAGCCTGCCGCGCAGGCGGCCTGAAAGGCGGCGAGCGAGTTCTCCGGCGCGCCGTCCTTCGACCACAGGCCGCGATGCGCCACCGGCGGGTGGAAGAGAAGGTCCCAGGCCTCGCCAAACCGCGCCTTCACGCCAGTTCCACCACCGCATCGACCTCGACGGCGAAGTTCATCGGCAGGCGGTAGACGCCTACGGCCGAGCGCGCGTGCCGTCCGGCGTCGCCGAACGCCTCCACCATCAGGTCCGACGCCCCGTTCACCACCTGCGGGATCTCGACGAAGGCGGGGCCGGCCTGAACGAAGCCTCCAAGCTTGACCACACGGGCCACGCGGTCGAGGTCGCCGTCGGCGGCGGCCTTCATCTGGGCGAGCAGATTGACGCCGCACAGGCGCGCGGCGCGCCGCGCCGCCTCCAGGTCGACGTCCTCGCCGACCACGCCCCGCACTCCGCCGGCGGCGTCGATCGACACCTGGCCGGAGATGTGGACGAGCGACCCGC
>NZ_JBKBSM010000003.1:0-322083 GCF_046291545.1 Phenylobacterium sp. | reverse complement strand
CCGAACTCGGCCGGCGCATGACCGAACCGGCTTGGCGTTTCAGGCCGGGGCGGTGGGGGTCGCCTCGGCCGCGATGCGCGGAAGCGGGCGGTGAAAATGGGCGACGAGGACGG
The DNA here is from genome assembly GCF_046291545.1 of Phenylobacterium sp. Taxonomy (GTDB): domain Bacteria; phylum Pseudomonadota; class Alphaproteobacteria; order Caulobacterales; family Caulobacteraceae; genus Phenylobacterium. Next base: position 321,970 of record NZ_JBKBSM010000003.1, on the reverse strand, counting down.
CGCTGGCCAGCGCCGCGAAGAAGCACCAGACCGACTGGAAGGCGTTGAAGTAGAAGGTGATGGCGACGGCGCTGCCGGCCAGGACGACAAGGCCCAGGGCGATGACCGCGCGCTGCGAGGACATCAGCGGCGCGATCCCCACGGCCGAGAGATAGGCGCCGGCCACCACCAGCGTCGGGCGCCCGCCCCAGCCGTAGGCGACGTGGTGCTCCATCAGCACGGCGCGCTGTTCATGGGCCAGCAGGCCGGCCAGCAGCCACATCCCCAGAGCGACGCCCACGGCCACGAGCGGCGTCATCAGCCGGCGGCGGCGCTGCTCGGGCTCGGCCAGCAGCACGCCGAGCGGCGCGTAGATCGGCCAGACCACCTGGGCGAAGACCAGGAAGGCGAGGGCGAGCCCCGCCGTCGGCGCGGCCGGATCGTGCCCCAACCGCAGCCAGATGAGGCCCTCGATCGCCTGCTGGATGGCGAAGATGAGGGGCGTGGCGGCCAGCGGGATCTCGGCCGGGCGGCGGACCCGGGCGAGACACGCCAGGCCCGCGGCCCCGGTGACTGCGGCCGCGACGAAGCTGGCGCTGGCGGAGAAGCACATGCCCGGTCAGCCCGCCGCGACGCCGACAAGGCGCTCGACCTCGGCGCGGCGGGGGGCGGATTCGGCCGCGCCGCGCCGGGTGACCGCGATGGAGGCGGCGGCGTTGGCGTAGGAGAGGGCGGGCTCGAGGCCCAGGCCCTCGGCCAGGGCCGCGGCGAGCACGCCGCAGAAGCAGTCGCCGGCGCCGACGGTGTCCACCGCCTCGGCGCGGCGGCCCGGCGCATGGATGGCTTCGCCGCCGGTGACGGCCAGGGCCCCTTCGGCGCCGAGGGTGGCCACCACCGTCTGGTCGGGACGGGCGAGCAGCCGGCGGGCCGCGGCGGTGGCCGCCGCCAGGCCGGCCGGCGGCGCCTCGAGGCCGGCGAAGCGGGCGAGCTCGATCTCGTTGACCACGACAATGTCGGCCAGGGGCAATAGGGGCGCGGCTTCCTCCAGGGCGGGGGCGGCGTTGAGGATCTTGACCGCATCGGCGGCGGCCGGAGCCCGGAACAGAGCTTCGACGGCGGGAAGGGTCGCCTCCAGTTGCGTAAGGAGGACCCGGGCGCCGCCCAGGTCGGCGGCGCGGACATGGTCGTCCAGGAAGGCCGCATTGGCGCCGGCGGCGACGACGATGGTGTTGCGGCCGGCTCGGTCGATGGTGATGAAGGCCTGGCCGGTGGTCTGGCCCTCGAGACGCGTGACCCCGGAGGCGTCGACGCCTGCCCGGGCCAGAAAGGCGAGCATCTGGGCGCCCGCGGCGTCCTGTCCCACCGCGCCGAGCAAGCGGGCGCGCGCGCCGAAGCGGGCGGCCGCCACCGCCTGGTTGGCCGCCTTGCCGCCGGGGGTGACGGCGAGGTCGCGCCCGGCCGCCGTCTCTCCCGGCGCGGGCAGGGCGGTGACGCGGACAACGTGGTCGAGATTGATTCCGCCCAGGACGCAGACGCTCACGCAGACACCTCCGCTGTTGCAAGGCCACAGTCGCAGCAGTTGCGGCGCGGCGAAAGCGGCGTGCGTCCGGCCGTCGGCGAAAGCCTAGGCGTCGTCGGAGCGGATCGCGACGGGGGCGGGGCGGGCGGCGCGCCACTGGGCGTAGAGCAGGCCGGCGGCGAGGGCCGCCAGGCCCGCGGCCGAGACGCACCAGCCGCAGTGCGGCGTGGCCCCGCCGCAGATCACGCCGAAGGCCGACAACTCGCGCGCATGCAGCCAAGCAAGTTCGGCGCTGACCGCCGATCCGACGATGGCGGCGCCCGCGCCAGCCATCCGCAGCTTGCCCATGTCCTCGTCCCGCACCACGCCGGCCTCCATGACTACGATCTGAGGGCAGGCTGCGACACGCCGGAAATCAACGCCTTGACACAGATCAAGGCCCCTTGCTGCGCCGCACGCGAAGAAGCCCCCCGATGCCAACGAATCCGCCCGGGGGCGAAATGACTCAAATTGCCGCCAAGAGGGACGCGCCGCTCGACGCCGTCCTGCTCTACGTCTTCACAGGGGTTTGCGCGCTGGGCGCGCTCCTGGCGACGGCCTTCACCGAGGATCCGCTGTTCCGGTTCCACGGCTACATCTTCCTGGGCGCCTTCGTGGCCGCCTTTTCAGCCTTGACCGTGGGGATCTCCTCCGGCGGGCTCGACTCCCCACAGGACCGCTACGCCGACGGCGTGGTCCGCGCCGGAGTGATCGCGACCATGTTCTGGGGCGTGGTCGGCATGCTGGTGGGGGTGGTGATCGCCGCCCAGCTGTCCTGGCCGAACCTGCTCTACTTCCCAGAGGCCGGCTGGCTGAACTTCGGCCGGCTGCGGCCGCTGCACACCTCGGGGGTGATCTTCGCGTTCGGCGGCAACGCCCTGATCGCCACCTCCTTCTACGTGGTCCAGCGCACCAGCCGCGCCCGCCTGGCCGGCGGGGTGTGGCACTGGTTCGTCTTCTGGGGCTACCAGCTCTTCATCGTGCTGGCGGCGACCGGCTACCTGGCCGGGATCACCCAGTCGCGCGAATACGCCGAGCCCGAATGGTACGTCGATCTGTGGCTGACGGTGGTGTGGGTGGCCTACCTGCTGGTCTTCCTGGGCACGCTCTGGAAGCGCAAGGAACCCCACATCTACGTGGCCAACTGGTTCTACCTAGCCTTCATCGTGACCATCGCGATGCTGCACATCGTCAACAACCTGGCGCTGCCGGTCGGCGGGTTGAGCCACCGCTCCTACTCGCTGTTCGCCGGGGTGCAGGACGCCCTGACACAGTGGTGGTACGGCCACAACGCCGTCGGCTTCTTCCTGACCGCCGGCTTCCTGGCGATGATGTACTACTTCGTGCCCAAGCGGGCCGAGCGGCCGGTCTACTCCTACCGCCTGTCGATCGTGCACTTCTGGGCGCTGATCTTCATCTACATCTGGGCCGGTCCGCACCACCTGCACTACACGGCGCTGCCGCAGTGGGCGCAGACCCTGGGCATGACCTTCTCGATCATGCTGTGGATGCCCTCCTGGGGCGGCATGATCAACGGGCTGATGACCCTGTCGGGGGCGTGGGACAAGCTGCGCACCGACCCGGTGATCCGGATGATGGTGGTCTCGGTCGCCTTCTACGGCATGAGCACCTTCGAAGGCCCGCTGATGTCGATCCGGGCGGTGAACTCGCTCAGCCACTACACCGACTGGACCATCGGCCACGTGCACTCCGGCGCCCTGGGCTGGGTCGGCTTCATCAGCTTCGGCGCGGTCTACTGCCTCGTGCCGTGGCTTTGGAAGAAGGACAAACTCTACTCCAACACCCTGGTGGAGTGGCACTTCTGGATCGCGACGACGGGCATCCTGCTCTACATCGCCGCGATGTGGGTCTCCGGCATCATGGAAGGCCTGATGTGGCGCGAGTACACGCCGCAGGGCTTCCTGGCCAACAGCTTCGTCGAGACGGTCTCGGCCAAGCACATCGAGAACGTCATCCGCACGCTCGGGGGGCTCATGTTCCTCTCCGGTGCGGTGATCATGTCCTACAACCTGTGGCGCACCGTCCGGATGCCCAGCGTCGCTCAAGGCGCCGGCGCCGGCCAGCCCACCCCCGCGCTCATCGCGGCCGAGTAGGGAGGGCCTCCTCATGTGGAAACATCACGGCAAGCTCGAGCGGCATTCGCTGCTCCTGGTGATCGGGATCCTGCTGGTCGTCTCGATCGGCGGCCTGGTCGAGATCTCCCCGCTCTTCTACCTGGAAAGCACGGTGGAGAAGGTGAAGGGCGTGCGGCCCTACACCCCGCTGGAGCTGGCGGGACGCGACATCTACATCCGCGAGGGCTGCTACGTCTGCCACTCGCAGATGGTCCGTCCGCTGCGCGACGAGGTCGAGCGCTACGGCCACTACAGCCTGGCCGCTGAGAGCATGTACGACCACCCCTTCCAGTGGGGCTCCAAGCGCACCGGTCCGGACCTGGCGCGGGTGGGGGGCAAGTACTCGGACGCCTGGCACCGCGACCACCTGATCGACCCGCGCTCGGTGGTGCCTGAATCGGTGATGCCGCCCTACGCCTTCATGGCCGGCCGCGAGCTCGACGCCCGCGACCTGCAGGCCAAGGTGGCGACCATGACCCGCCTGGGCGTGCCCTACACCCAGGAGATGATCGACAACGTGCAGGCCGACCTGGAAGCCCAGGCCGATCCGTTCTCCTCGGGCGGCACGGCCCTGAAGAAGCGCTACGGCGACAAGGTGCTGCAGCGCGACTTCGACGGCGATCCCGACCGCCTGACCGAAATGGACGCCCTGATCGCCTACCTGCAGATGCTGGGCACCCTGGTCGATTTCAGCACCTACAAGGCCGAGGCGCCGGAGAACCTGAGATGAGCGGCTTCGAATACGAGACCGTGGCCCGGTTCGCCCAACAAGGGGGGCTGATCTACTTCGCGGCCATCTTTGTCGCCGGATGCGTCTACGCGCTCTGGCCCTCCAACAAGGAAGCGTTCCGCCGCATGGCGCAGCTTCCGCTCGAAGATCATGAGGATGACCATGTCGGACCGTAAGATCGACGAAGTCTCCGGCGTCGAGACCACCGGTCACGAGTGGGACGGCATCCGCGAGCTGGACAACCCGCTCCCCCGCTGGTGGCTGTGGGTGTTCTGGGCCTCCGTCGCCGCCTCCATCGTCTACTGGGTGCTGATGCCGGCCTGGCCGGGGATCAGCGGCTACACCAAGGGGGTCCGCGGCCATTCCGACCGCGCCAACGTGGTGCAGGAGTTGGCCGAACTGCAGTCCCTGCGCGGGGCGGGCTCGGCCCAGCTCAAGAGCGCGAGCCTCGAGCAGATCGAAAGGGACCCTGAGCTGCAGGCCTACGCCCTGCAGGTCGGCCAGTCGATCTTCGGCGACAACTGCGCCACCTGCCACGGCGCAGGCGGCACCGGCGCCAAGGGCTACGCCAACCTGCGCGACGACGTGTGGCTGTGGGGCGGCACGCTGGAGGACATCCAGCGCACCCTGACGGTGGGCATCCGCTCCGATCACCCGGACACGCGCTTCTCGCAGATGCCGGCCTTCGGCAAGGACCAGATGCTGACGCCGGCGCAGGTGGACGACATGACCGAGTACGTGGTCGCGCTGTCGCGCCGCAAGGCCGACGCCGGCGCGGTGGCCCGCGCGGCCCCCGTGTTCCAGCAGCAATGCGCGATCTGCCACGGCCCGCAGGGCAAGGGCGACGTCAAGCAAGGCGCCCCCGACCTGACCGACGCCGACTGGCTCTACGGTTCGGACCGCGAAAGCATCCACGGCCAGATCTGGTACGGCCGCGGCGGCGTCATGCCCGCCTGGGGCGCCCGGTTCGACCCGGAGACCATCAAGGCCCTGGCCGTCTATATCCACGCCAACGCCGGGGGCCAGTAGGTAACCGTCATGACCGTCGTGATCGATCGGACCAAGCCCAAGCCAGCCCAGGAAGAGGGGCATGGTCCGGTCTCGGTCGCCGCCAAGACCCGCGCCAAGGGCGGGCCAGGCGGCGGCCTCTACAAGGCGCGCCAGCAGATCTATCCGAAGCTGGTCCATGGCCAGTGGCGCAACATCAAATGGGCGCTGCTGATCCTGACCCTCGGGATCTACTACGTGACCCCCTGGATCCGGTGGGAGCGCCCCGGCGCTCTGCCGGACCAGGCGGTCCTGGTCGACTTCACCGGCCGGCGCTTCTACTTCTTCTTCATCCAGCTCTGGCCGCAGGAGGTCTATTTCATCACTGGGCTCCTGGTGATGGCGGCCTTGGCGCTGTTCCTAACGACGGCGCTGTTCGGCCGGCTGTGGTGCGGGTACGCCTGCCCGCAGACGGTCTGGACCGACCTCTACATCTATGTGGAGCGGCTGTTCGAAGGCGATCGCAACGCGCGCATGCGCCTGGACGCCGCGCCGATGTCGTTCGACAAGCTGTGGCGCAAGAGCGGCAAGCACGCGGTGTGGCTGGCCATCGCCTTCGGCACCGGCGGGGCCTGGATCTTCTACTTCCACGACGCCCCGACCCTGATCCGCCAGTTCTGGGTGGGCCAGGCGCCGATGACGGCCTATGTGTCCTGCGCCGTGCTGACGGCGACCACCTACCTGCTGGCGGGGACCATGCGCGAGCAGGTCTGCACCTACATGTGCCCGTGGCCGCGCATCCAGGGCGCGATGCTGGACAAGGACAGCCTGCAGGTCACCTACCGCCGCGACCGCGGCGAGCCCCGCGGCCCGCACAAGAAGGGCGCGAGCTGGGAAGGCCGCGGCGACTGCATCGACTGCAACCAGTGCGTGGTCGTCTGCCCCATGGGCATCGACATCCGCGACGGGGCGCAGCTGGAGTGCATCAACTGCGGCCTGTGCATCGACGCCTGCAACGAGATGATGGTGAAGGTGGGCCGGCCCAAGGGGCTGATCGCCTATGACACCGACGCGGCGGTCCTGCAGCGCGAAGCCAAGCAGCCGGCGGTGTACCGCCTGATCCGCGGGCGCACGATCTACTATGCGGTGACGCTGACGGTCGTCTCGGCGCTGATGCTGTGGGGCTTCCTGAACCGCACCGAATACGACCTGCACGTGCTGCGCGACCGCAACCCGACCTTCGTGCGGCTGCACGACGGCTCGATCCGCGACGGCTACACGCTGAAGATCTCCAACCGCGGGTTCGAACCGCGGACGGCCACGATCCGCTTCACCGGGGTCGAGGACGTCAAACTGAAGACGCCGGGCGAGGAGCCGACCTCCGGCCCCCTGACCGTGACCCTGGAGCCCAACCAGGTGCGGGCGGTGCGCGTCTTCGTCACGGCGCCCGAGGCCAGCCTGAGCGCGGCCAATCTGCCTGCGGCGTTCGAGTTGCGCGTCGACGGCCAGGTCGTGACCACCAAGACCACCTTCCTCTCCGGAGCTGCGAACGAGCGATGAGCGTGACCGACACCACCCCCGGCTTCCGAATCCGCGGCTGGCACGTGCTGGTCGCCATGATCGGCTTCTTCGGCGTCATCACGGCGGTGAATGCGGTGATGATCACCCTGGCGATCCAGTCGTTCCCCGGCCAGGTGTCTGTGACGCCCTACGAAGACGGGATCGCCTACAACCGCAGGCTCGCCCAGATGGCCGCGCAGGAACGTCTGGGCTGGCGGGCCGTCGCCGGGGTGCGGGGCGAGGAGGTCGTCGTGGAGATCCGCGACCGGCTGGACGGCCCGGTGGAGGGGCTGAAGGTGACCGGCAGGCTGGAGCGGCCGGCGACCGAAAGCGGCCGGATCAACCCGGCCTTCAAGGAGATCGCGCCCGGCGTCTACGCGGCGCGGGCCGGCGCCATGAGCGGGGCCTGGGACCTGACGTTCGACGCGGTGGACGCGGGCGGCCGCCGCTTCGAGGGCGAGCGGAGGCTGATGTGGCGCTGACCTACGATCTGGCCGGCGGCGACCTCAGCGGCTTCCTGCGGCCGCGGGCCGAGGGCGGCCAGAGCCTGGAGCTGCTGGTCCGCGGCGCGCGCTGCGCCAACTGCCTGGCCAAGATCGAGCGCGAGGTCGCCGCGCTGCCGGGCGTGACCCAGGCGCGGCTGAACCTGACCACCGGCAAGCTGGTCGTGGGCTTCGCCGACGGCGCGGGCGACCCGGCGGCGGTGATCCGCACGCTGGAGAACGCCGGCTATCCGGCGACTCCGTATGATCCCGGCCAGGCGCAGGCGGCCCATGACAAGGAAGGCCGCCGCCTGCTGCTGGCCATGGCCGTGGCCGGATTCGGCGCCGGCAACGTGATGATGTTCTCGGTGCCGGTGTGGGCGGGCCTGTTCGGCCAGGAGCTGGGCCCGGCCACGCGCACCCTGATGCTGTGGCTGTCGGCGATCATCGCCGCCCCGTGCGCGATGTACGCCGGCATGCCGTTCTTCGAATCCGCCTGGCGCTCGCTGCGCCGCGGGCGGGCCAACATGGACGTGCCGATCTCCATCGGCGTGCTGCTGACCCTGACGATCAGCTTCGTCGAAACCATCATGGGTGGGCGCGACGCCTATTTCGACGCGGCGGTCTCGCTGCTGTTCCTGCTGCTGATCGGCCGCTGGCTGGACCATCGCCTGCGGGCCCGCGCCCGCAGCGCCGCGGCCGACCTGCTGGCCATGCAGGCGCCCGCCGCCGTGGTGGTGGGGAGCGACGGCGCCGAGCGGCGCGTGCCTCTGAGCGAGGTCGCCGCCGGCGACCTGCTGGTGGTGCGCCCCGGCGACCGCATCCCCGTCGACGGGGTGGTCGAGACCGGAACCTCGGCGTTCGACAACGCGCTGCTGACCGGCGAGACGACGCCCGTGGCCGTGGGACCGGGCTCCGACTGCCGGGCCGGGGCTGTGAACCTGTCGGGGACGCTGCGCCTGCGCGCGACCGCCCGCTCGGACGACTCGGCCCTGGCGGCGATCGCCCGGCTGGTGGAGGCCGGCGCCCAGTCGAAGTCGCGCTACGTGCAGCTGGCCGACCGCGCCGCATCGATCTACGTGCCGGTGGTGCACACCCTGGCGGCCCTGACCTTCGCCGGCGGCTGGGCCCTGGGGCTTGGCCCGCGCGAGGCGCTGCTGCGGGCGGCCACGGTGCTGATCATCACCTGCCCCTGCGCCCTGGGCCTGGCGGTGCCGGCGGTGCAGATCACCGCCTCCGGACGGCTGTTCCGCAAGGGCGTGCTGGTGAAATCCGGCGCGGCGCTGGAGCGCCTGGCCGAGGTGGACCACGTGGTGCTGGACAAGACCGGCGTCCTCACCGAGGGCCGGCCGCGGCTGGTCGATGCGCCGCCGGCCGTGGTGGCCCTGGCCGCGCCGCTGGCCCGCGCCTCGGCCCACCCGCTGGCGCGGGCGCTGGCGGCCGAGGCGGGCCCCGGCCCTTCGGCCGAAGGGGTCATCGAGTTCGCAGGACAGGGCGTGGAAGGCCTGGTGCAGGGCCGCCGCGCGCGGCTGGGCCGGGCGGCCTTCGTCGGGGTGTCGAGCGCCGACGCCAGCGAGACCGAGCTGTGGTTCGGCTTCGTGGACGACACCAAGGTGCGGCTGCGGTTCTCCGACCATCTGCGCGCGGACGCGGCCGAAGCGGTCGCGGCCCTGCGCGCCCGCGGGCTGTCGGTGCGGATCCTGTCCGGCGACGTGGCCGGGCCGGTGGAGCGGGCGGCGCGGGAGGCGGGGGTCGACGACTGGCGCGCCGGCCTGAGCCCCGCCGAGAAGGCCCAGCAGATCGAGACGGCCGCCGAGGCCGGCTGGAAGGTGCTGATGGTCGGCGACGGCCTGAACGACACCGCCGCCCTGGCCAAGGCGCATGCGGCCATGGCCCCGGGAACGGCGCTGGACGCGAGCCAGAACGCGGCCGATCTCGTCTTTTCGGGCGAGGGGCTGATGGCCGTGGTCGACGCCATCGACGTGGCGCGGGCGGCCCGCGCCCGGGCGCTCGAGAACTTCGGCTTCGCCGCCGCGTATAATGTGGTGGCGGCGCCGGCGGCGATGCTGGGCTTCGTCAATCCGCTGATCGCGGCCCTGGCGATGTCCGGATCCTCGATCGTGGTGACGCTGAATGCGCTGCGGATGAACCTGGCGGGAAGACGGCGATGAACATCATGCTGGTCCTGGCGCCCCTGTCGGTGCTGATCGCGCTCGGCGGGCTGGCGGCCTTCTGGTGGTCGCTCAAGAGCGGCCAGTACGACGATCCGGCGGGTGACGCCGCGCGCATCCTCGCCGGCGATCCGGACGACCGGCCGCTCTGAAACGCTGGACCTGAAAGGGAATGGACGCCGCGGTGCTCGTAACCGCGGCGTCCACGCCATAGGCGGGTTGATCCCAAGGGGTTCGGATCAGAAGTCCGCCGTCAGCGAGATCGTCACCGTGCGCGGCGCGCCGATGAAAGCGGTGGAGCCATCGGCGCCGGCGAGATAGCTCTCGTCGGTCAGGTTGTTCACCGTCAGCGTCAGGTCGAAGCCCTTGAGCAGGGGGGTGATCGCCTCGGCCGCGACGCCGACGTAGGCGTTGGTGAGGGTGACGCTGTCGGCCTCCACCGCGCCGGCCTTGTCCAGGAAGCGCTCGCCAATGTACTTGGCCGACACGCCCGCCTTCCAGATGTCGCCGCGCCAGTCGAGCGAGGACACCAGCATGTGTTTGGGCGAGCCGGCCACCTGGGCGCCCTCGACGATCCCCAGCTCGGCGTCGCGCGCGGCGTCGCCGCTGCCCAGATAGGTGGCGTCGTTGTAGGTATAGGCGCCCGACAGGCTAAGGCCGTTGGCGAAGGCATAGGAGGCCGAGGCCTCGAAGCCCTTGCTCTCGACCCCGCCGAGGTTCTGATAGACCCCGTCCACCTCCGACAGATAGTCGATGCCGGTGACGAAGCCCGACGGCACGTAGACGATCCGGTTGTCGAACTTGATGCTGTAGAGGGTCAGGCTCGCGGCCAGGGGACCGCGGGACAGGCGCGCGCCCAGCTCGACGTTGTCGGCGGTCTCGTTGTGCACCAGGCTCAACGCCACAGGATCGGTCTCGTCCAGCACCCCGCGCGGGACCGCGGCGAAGTTCTGCGAGAAGCCGGTGAACAGGCTGAGGCCCTCGACCGGCGTGTCGTAGGCCAGCCCCGCCGAGATCAGCGGATCGGACTGGCTGTCCAGCGAGGTGCTGGTGTTGTTGTCCAGCAGGCCCTGGCGGCTCTGGTCGATGAAGAACTGCTTGACCCCGAACCGCGCCGTGAGCGGGCCGAAGGTGGCCACGTCCTCGAGATAGTAGAGCGTCTCGTTGGTCTCGTAGTCGGTGGAGTACTGGATCCAGTACGGGGTGTCGTCGAAGGCGTAGCCGATCCGGGTGTCGATCAGCCTGTGCCAGTCGCGGGTGGCGTTGGCTTCACCGTGCTCCAGCCAAAGGCCGCCGCGCAGGGTGTTCTCGACCTCGCCGAAGACGTGCGCCCATTCGAAGTCGGCCGTCGCCCCGTAGCGGCGGTTTCGATAGTGGGTGTGCCGATAGGACTGAACGGCCAGCGAGTTGGACGCATAGCAGGACGGGTCGTATTCGGCGGGGATCCCGTTCGTGCCGGTGCAGCCGGCGATCATCGTCGCCGTGGCCCCGGTCGGGGTGACGAAATAGATCTTGCCGAGCGCCGAGCCGCCGGTGATCGCGGTGCCGCTCAGGAACTCGGTGTTGGGGCCCGCGCCGTTGTTGGTCACGTCGACGAGGTAAGGCGGCAGCCAGTCGCCCCGGCCGTTCATCATGTGACCGTAGCCGGTCAGCGTGACCTTGACCTCGGCCACGTCGAACTTCGCGCGGAGGTAGGCGAAGGTGTTGTCGCGCAAGGCCCGCGAGCCGGAGCGGTAGGCCTGGTCGATGTAGGGGGTCCCGGTCCAGGTCCCGGTGAGGCGGTCCCAGCCGGAATTCTCGGCGAACTGCTCGGGGGAGATGCTGCTGTATTCGGACTCGTCGGCGTCGTCGTAGGACAGGTAGCCGGTCAGGTCGACGCCGGCGATGCGGCTGACGATCTTGGCCGCGGCGTGGTCGCGCGTGGTCTTGCCCGAACCGTCGATCCAGTCGCTGTTGCGCGACGAGGACGCGCTGATCCAGGCGTAGGTGTCCGGCGCGATCTCGCCGGTGTCCACGCGGACGTAGAACTTGCGCGCGTCGTAGTCGCCGCCGGCCGCCATCACCCGCACGCGCTGCTCGCGTTCGGGGTCGTTGGTGAGGTAGTTCAGCGTGCCGCCGAGGGCTTCGTTGGAGCGTGAACCGATGTCCGCCGTGCCCTGGGACACCTCGACGGTCTTCAGGTCCATGACGTCGATATAGCGGTTGGCCCGCGAGCCGCCGCCGTAGCCGGAGCCGCCGTTGGGCAGGCCGTCGATCGTCGTGCCGATTTGCTGGGTGTCGCGGTTGGTGACGAAGCCGCGCATGGTGATCGAGGTGGCCCAGTCGCTCGAGCCGAACGTGTCGCCCTCGGTGACCAGGACGCCGGGAAGTTCGTTCAGCACGTCGTTCACGCTGGACAGCGCCGACTGCCGCTCGATCATCGGCTCCAGCACCACCGAACTGGCGTAGGTCTCCTTGGCCCCGGTGACGACCAGTTCCTCCACGGACGTTCCGGTGGCGTCCCCCGCGTCCGCCGCGGTTTCGGCCCGCGCCTGCGCGCCGGCCAGGCTCAGGGCCGCCACGGCCGCCCCCATCATCCACTTGTTCATCGCGCTCTCCTTCACATCGCCTCTCCAGACCGGAGCGACCGCGTACCGGGGGCGCACGACAGTCGTGTGACAATATGATGGAGTGGCTATAAATTATGTGGGATTATGTGGGTTTCGTCTCGAGGTGTGTTGTGAGCCACGCGCCGCTAGGCTAGAGCGCGCGCAATCAGGGAGCGCAGCGCGAGGACATGACACAAGCAGATCGGCTGGCCGAGATCCTCGACCTGCTGCAGACCAGAGGCGGGTGCGGGATCGGCGAACTGGCCCAGCGCTTCGCCGTCTCGGAGGAGACGATCCGGCGCGACGTGCGCCGCCTTGAGAAGGGCGGGCGCGTCTACAAGGTGCACGGCGGCGTGCGTCTGCCGGACAACATGTTCGAGGCCCCCTACCAGTTCCGCATGATCGAAAACGCCGAGGCCAAGCGGCGCGTCGCGGCCGCGGCCGTGGCGCTGGTCGAGGACGGGATGACGGTGCTGATGGATTCCGGCAGCACGACCTACTGGACGGCCAGGGCGATGACCCGCCCCACCGGCCTGACCGTGGTGACCAACTCTCTGGAGGTGGCGCGCGAGGTGCTCGGGCGCAACAACAACCGCCTGTTCTTCGCCGGCGGGGAGGTGAACGTGGACCACCGCGCCGCCTACGGCGCCGAAGCGATCGCCGCGGCCCAGAGCTTCGTGCCCGACATCGCCTTCCTGTCGGTCGGGGCGATCGATCCCCAACGCGGCTTCCTGGACTTCCATGTCGACGAAGCCGGCTTCAAGCGCGCCCTGCTCGGCGCGGCGCGTCGCGTGGTGATGGTGGCCGACGCCAGCAAGTTCGATCGCTCCGGCGTCGTCCTCATGGCCAGGCTGGATCAGGCGCACGACCTCGTGGTGGATCGCCCGCCGCCGCCCGCAGCGGCCGAAGCCCTGGCCGGCGCAGGCGTCAGGGTGCATGTGGCGGGGGAGGCGGCGCCGCCGGTTTGATCTGAATCACGGCGCGCGCCTTCGCGCTGCGGAGACTGGCTTAAACTCTGGAGCCAGCCCTTGTCCGTCGCCGCCTCGCTCAACCCGCATACGACCGCCTTGATGGCGCTGGTCGACAAGTACGACGGCCGAGCGCCGCGCTACACCAGCTACCCGACGGCGGTGCAGTTCACCCCGCAGGTGGACGCCCGGACCTATCAGCGCTGGCTGAGCGAGCTGCCGACCGACGAGGCCGTTTCGCTCTATGCGCACATCCCGATGTGCGCGCGGCTGTGCTGGTACTGCGGCTGCAACACCCGGGCGGTGAACCGCGCCGACGCCGTCAGCGACTATGTGGCGCTGCTGGTCCAGGAACTGGCCCTGGTGGAGCCGATCCTGCCGGGCCGGCTCAGGGCGAGCGCCCTGCACCTGGGCGGGGGCACGCCCAACATGCTGGGGATCGACGACCTGCGGGTTCTGTTCGAGGCGTTGCGCCACCTCTTCCGGCTGGAGGCCGACGCCGAGATCGCCGCCGAGCTGGACCCGGCGGTGCTGACGGAAGCCTGGGTCAAGGCCGCCGCCTTCCACGGGCTGAACCGCGCGAGCCTCGGGGTGCAAAACCTGTCGCCGCGGGTGCAGCAGGCGGTGAACCGCGAGGAGCGGTTCGAGGACATCGCCCGCTGCGTCGGCTGGCTGCGCGCGGCGGGCGTCGCCTCGATCAACCTGGACCTGATGTACGGCCTGCCGCACCAGACCACGGCCAACACGCTGTCGACGATCCACCAGGTGGTGAGCCTGCGCCCCGAGCGGATCGCCCTGTTCGGCTACGCCCACGTCCCCTGGATGAAGTCGCATCAGCAGCTCATCGACGAGGCGGCCCTTCCGGGCCCGGCCGAGCGGCTCGAACAGAGCGAGGCCGCCGCCGAGCTGCTGGCCCGCGAGGGCTATGTGCGGATCGGCCTGGACCACTTCGCCCTGGAGAGCGACGAACTGGCCGTGGCCCACGCGCAGAAGCGGCTGAAGCGGAACTTCCAGGGCTATACGGTGGACGCGGCCGCGACCCTGCTGGGCTTCGGCGCCTCGGCGATCAGCTCCCTGCCGCAGGGCTTCGTCCAGAACCACGCCCAGGAGCTGGCCTGGCGCAAGGCCGTGGGCGCGGGCGAATCGCCGATCGCGCGCGGCGTGGCCCTGACCGACGAGGACCGCTGGCGCGGCGAGATCATCGAGCGGCTGATGTGCGACATGGGGGTCGACCTGGCCGCGGTGAGCGCCCGCCATGGACGCGACTGGCGCGCCCTGCAGGACGAGGTCGGCCGGCTGGCGCCGTTCGTGGCGGACGGCCTCCTGAGGATCGACGGAGCGAAGCTGACGGTCACCGAGACCGGGCGCCTGCTCGTGCGCTCGATCTGCGCGGCGTTCGACGCCTATTTCGCGCCCCAGGCCCAGCGGCATTCCAAGGCGCTCTGATGGTCGATCGGATCCTAGTGATCAACGGCCACCCGGACGCCCGGTCGGAGCGGCTGTGCTCGGCCCTGGCCGAGGCCTATGTACGCGGCGCCCACCGGGCGGGGCATGAGGTGCGCCGGCTGGACGTGGGCCGGCTGGACTTCCCGCTGATCCGCTCGCAGGAGGACTTCATGGGCCCTGCGCCGCCGGTGATCGCCGAGGCGCAGACGGCGCTGAAGTGGGCCAACCACCTGGTGATCATCTTTCCCCTGTGGATCGGCGGCCCGCCGGGACTGCTGAAGGGGTTTCTCGAGCAGGTGTTCCGCTACGGCGTGGCGCTGAGCAGCGCCTCGGGCCAGGGGCCGCAGGGGCTGCTGAAGGGCAAGTCGGCGCGCATCGTGGTGACGATGGGCATGCCGGCGGCGGCCTTCCGGCTGATCTTCGGCGGCTACGGCCTGAAGAGCCTGACCCGGGGCCTGCTGTGGATCAGCGGCATCAAGCCGATCCACAGCACGGTGATCGGCGGCGTGGAGACGGCCAGCGAGCAGACGCGCGCGGGCTGGCTGCGCCGGCTGGAGGCGCTGGGCGCGGTCGCGGGCTAGGCCGGATGGGGGTCGAGGGCCGCGCGGATCTCGGCGATCAGCGCATCGCCCAGCAGCGGCTTCTCGACGATCTTGGCCCGCATGTCGGCGGCGGCCTGGCGCACGGCCGGCCGCGGGTGGCTGGTGATCAAGAGGGCGGGCAGGTTCACGCCCCGGCCGCGCAGTTCGGCCAACGCCGCAAGGCCGTTCATGCCGTCGAGATTGTAGTCGAGCACCAGGCAGGCGTCGGTGATCGGCAGGATCGTGCGCAGCAGTTCCTCGCCGCTTTCGCAGGCCTCGACCTGGTAGCCGTCCAGCTCCAGGGAAAAGGTGAGGGCCGTACGCAGGGCGGCGTCGTCATCGACGAGCACGACGGTCGGGCGCGGGGTGTAGGGTTGCAGCATTGGACGATGAATAGGGGCCGCCCGCACCCGCCGCTTTGATCCAGCGCAATCGCTCAGCCGACGCGCACGCCCGCCAGAAGGGCCATGCGGACGAGCTCGGAGAGGCTGGCGGCGCCCGTCTTCGTCATGACGTTGGCCCGGTAGACCTCGACGGTGCGCGGGCTGATGCCGAGGTCCTGGGCGATCACCTTGTTGGCCTTGCCGGCGACGACGCCCAGGAGCACCTCGTGCTCGCGGGGGGACAGGGCGCCGATCAGGGCCTCCAGGCGGCGCGCCTCGCCGTCGTCGCCGACCTTGGCGGTGGGGCCCGCCAGGGCCGCCCGGATCGAGCCGAGCAGGGCCTCGTCGTCGAACGGCTTTTCCAGGAAGTCCACGACGCCGGCCTTCATGGCCTGGACCGCCAGGGGCACGTCGCCGTGGCCGGTGATGACGATCACCGGCAGGGCGACGCTACGGTCCTTCAGACGCTGAATCAGGTCGAGCCCGCTCATCTCGGGCATGCGCACGTCGGTGACGATGCAGCCGCTGGTCAGGCTCCCAGCCTCTTCCAGGAAGGCGGTGGCAGATTCGTAGGTGCGAACGCCAAGGTCCGCGGTGTCGAGCAGGAAGGCGATGGACTCGCGCATCGCCTCGTCGTCGTCGATGACGTACACCACCGGATCAGTCACTGGCCGCAAGTTCCCCCTTGGGCACGGCGCGGAGGGTGAACCGGAACACCGCGCCGCCGCCTTCATTCGCCTCGACCCAGATGCGCCCCCCGTGGGCTTCGATGATCGTGCGCGAGATCGAAAGTCCTACGCCCATACCGCGTTGCTTGGTGGTGATGAAGGGCTGGAAGAGCTGTTCGGCGATTTTATCGCTGATCCCGGGACCGGTGTCGGCGACGGCCACCTCGACCATGTCGTCGGCGACGGGGGTCGCGGTGACCAGCAGGTCGCGGCGGGGCGCCTCCTCCATGGCGTCGATGGCGTTGCGCAGCAGGTTGAGGAGCACCTGCTGGATCTGCACCTTGTCGGCCAGCACCCGGTCGATCGCGGGGTCGATGGCGAAGCGCAGGCGCACGCCGTGCTCCTTGGCGCCGACCATGGCCAGGGCGCTGGCCTCCTCGATGAGCTGGGGCAGGCTCTCGATGCGCCGCTCGGTCTCGCCCTTGGCGACGAAGTCGCGAAGGCGGCGGATGATCTGGCCGGCGCGCAGGGCCTGTTCCCCGGCGCTGGCGAGGGCGGCGCGGACCTTGCCCACGTCGGGCTGGGCCTGATCGAGGATGCGCACGCTGCCCTTCATGTAGTTGGCGATGGCCGACAGGGGCTGGTTGAGCTCGTGCGCCAGGGCCGAGGCCATCTCCCCCATCGCCGTCAGGCGGGAGACGTGGACCAGTTCGGACTGCAGGTCCTGCATGCGCCGCTCGGTCTCCTGGCGCTCGGACAGGTCGCGCAGGAAACCGGTGAAGTAGCGGTGATCGGCCGATCGCAGCTCGCCCACCGCCAGCTCCATCGGGAAGGTCGAGCCGTCGCGCCGCTCGCCCACCACCACCCGGCCGATGCCGATGATCCGCCGCACGCCGGTCTCCAGATAGCGGTCGAGATAGCCGTCGTGGGCCTCGCGGTAGGGCGACGGCATCAGCATGCTGACGTTGCGTCCGATCACCTCGTCGGTGCGCCAGCCGAACATGCGCTCGGCCGCGGCGCTGAAGGACTGCATCACGCCGCGTTCGTCGATGACGATCATCGCGTCGGGCACGGTGTCGAGGATGAGCTGCAGGTGCGCTTCGCGCGAGCGCAGGTGGTCCAGGAGGTTGGCCACCCGGGCGGCCGAGCGCAGAGCCCGCTCGCCGACGATCGGCATGACCAGGCCCAGGACCGCATAGACGGCGATCCGGACGGCGTCCACGGGCTGGGAGAGCACGCCGGCGCCGCCGGTCCAAAGGCTGAACGCCGCGCCGATCATGGCGGCGATCAGGCCCGGGCCCAGGCCGCCCCAGGTCGAGGCGGCGAACACCGCGGGAATGAAGAAGACATACAGCGGCGCCTCGCCCAGCCAGGCCGCCACCAGGAGCTGGACCAGGGCCGCCGCGGCGGTGGCCGCGAGGGCCACGCCGTAGCCGCGAAAGCGCGAACGGGCGCGCTTGCCCTCTGGGAACAGCTGGTCCGGGGGGGACGCCGTCACGACGCGGCCATCTCCCGCTCCAGGGGCACGGCCACCCGCACCAGCCGGAAGTCCTCGGACAGCTCCCGGCGGAAGCCCAGGGCGTCCGTCAGGGACAGCATCCGTTCGTTGTCGCTCATGACATCGCCCCATACGCGCCGCAGGCCGCGCGAGCGCGCGTAGTCGACGATATTGCCGAGAAGCGCACGGCCCAGTCCCTGCTTCTGATGATCCGTGCGGACGAGCAAGGCGAATTCGGCGGCCTCGCCCTCGGGATCGGCGATCAGGCGCGAGACGCCGACGATCGCCCCCTCCTGGTCGACCGCGACCATGGCCAGTTCGCGGTCGTAGTCGATCTGGCTGAGGCGGGCCGCCAGGGCGTTGGGCAGGGTGCGAAGCCCGCCGTGGAAGCGCAGGCGCACGTCCTCGGCCGAGGTGTTGGCCACCAGGTGCTCCAGGAGCGGGGCGTCCTGGGGACGGATGGGCCGGATCACCAGCCGTTCGCCGGACTCCAGGGTAAGCTCGCTTTCCAGTCCGGCCGGATAGGGGCGGATGGCGAAGCGGGCGCTTGGCGCGGCCAGGCGGACCCGCGCGTCGAGCGCCAGGACGCCGTTCTCGTCGGCGAGCAGGGGGTTGATGTCGAGCTCGGCGATCTCGGGGATCTCGATGGCCATCATCGACAGGCGCTCGAGCACTTCGGCGACGGTGTCCTCGTCGACGGCGCCGCGGTCGCGGAAGGCGCGCAGCATCCGCGACACCCGGGTGCGGGAGATCATCTCGCGGGCGAGGACCCGGTTGAGCGGCGGCAGACCGACGGAGCGGTCGGCGGCGACCTCCACGGCGATGCCGCCAGCGCCGAAGAGGACCACGGGGCCGAAGGTGGGGTCCACCGCCAGGCCTGCGATCAGCTCGCGGGCGTGCGGCCGCTCGGCCATGGGCTGGATCAGGAAGCCCTCGAGCCGGGCCTGGGGCAGGGCCTGGCCCACGCGCTCCAGCATCGCCTCGGCGGCGGTCTCCACGGCCGCGGGGTCGGCCAGGCCCAGGACCACCCCGCCGACGTCGGACTTGTGGCTGATGTCGGCCGAGCGGATCTTCAGGGCGAAGGGCCCCTCCATGGTGGCGGCCAGGGCGGCCGCCTCCTTCGGCGTGGCGGCGACGGCGTTGCGGACCACCGGCACGCCGTAGGCGGCCAGCAGGGCCTCGGCCTCGAGGGCGGTCAGGGTGTCGCGCTCCTCGACCAGCACCGCATCGATGATCCGCCGCGCGGCCTTGCGGTCGGCCGCCTGCGGGCTGGCCGGCGGGGTCTGCAGCAGCAGCTCCTGGTTGCGGTGGTGATCGACCATGTGCATGAAGGCGCGGACCGCCTCGTCCGGCGTCTCGTGGCTTGGAAATCCTCGTTCGATCAATAGCTTGCGGGCCGGCGCGGCGGAGGTCTCGCCGAGCCAGCAGGTCAGGATCGGCCGGCGCACGCGGCCCTTGGGGCGATTTTCCAGCACCCGGACCACCGCCTGGGCGGCTTCCAGGCTGTCGGCGACGGCGGTCGGGCAGTTGAGAATCAGGAGGGCCTCGGCGCCGCGGTCGGCGAGCACGGCCTCCAGGGCGGCGGCGTAGCGTTCGGGCGGGGCGTCGCCGATGATGTCGACGGGGTTGGCGTGCGACCATGTCGCGGGCAGGACGGCGTCGAGCGCCTCCAGCGTCTCGGGCGCGAGGTCGGCGAGGCGCCCGCCATGCCCGGCCAGGGCGTCGACGGCCATGACCCCGGCGCCGCCGCCGTTGGTCAGGATCGCCAGGCGCTCGCCGCGGACCCAGGCGCCGGCGCCCAGGGTGTTCACCGCGTCGAACAGCTCGCGCAGCTCGGTGACCCGCAGCATCCCGGCCCGGCGGATCGCCGCGTCGTAGACCGCGTCGGACCCGGCCAGGGCCCCGGTGTGGGAGAAGGCGGCCTTGGCCCCCGCCGCGCTGCGGCCGGACTTGATGACCACCACCGGCTTGGCGCGGGCGGCGATGCGGCCCGCGGTCATGAACTTGCGCGCGTCGTAGATGCTCTCGACGTAGAGCACGATGGCCTTGGTGGCGCGGTCCAGGGCCAGGTAGTCGAGCACGTCGCCGAAATCGACGTCGGCCATGTCGCCCAGGGTGACGACGTGGGAGAAGCCGAAGCCGCGGGCGTGGGCCCAGTCGAGGGCCGCGGTGGCGATGGCGCCGGACTGGGCGACCAGGGCGATGTCGCCCGGGCGCGGGGTGAGCTGGGAGAAGCTGGCGTTGATGCCCCGCGCCGGCGAGATGAAGCCGAGGCAGTTGGGGCCGACCACCCGCAGCAGGTGCGGGCGCGCCGCGTCCAGCAGGTCCTGGCGAAGGCCGCCGTCCGAGAAGCCGGCGCTGATGACGACCGCGGCCCGGCAGCCGCGCCGGCCGAGCTCGGCGACGATGCCGGGGACGGTGGGCGCCGGGGTGGCGATCACCGCCAGGTCGGGCGTGACGGGCAGATCGGCGACCGACGCGTAGGCCAGGGCCGAGCGGACCGCCTTGGCGTGCGGATTGACCGGCAGCACGGGCCCGGAGAAGCCGCTTTCCAGGAGGTTGCGCGCCAGGACCTCGCCCACAGAGCCGGGGGTGTTGCTGGCGCCGATGAGGGCGATGGCGCGCGGTTCGAACAGGGCGTGGAAGTTGCGGGTCGTCATCGGCGTGTTCCTGGGAGGAGGGGACAGAAGTCGACGCAGGCCGTTCGCCGCCATGATCCAACGCAAAAGCGGCGGACGCCAGGGAAGCCTATAGTCCTGATCGACGACAAAGGAATGCGGAGGAGAGCAGGATGTTCGCCATGTGCCTGGACGCGCCGGGCCGGCCCCTGCGGGGCGAGCGGCGCGCCGACCCGACGCCGGGGCCGGGCGAGGTGCGGCTGCGGGTGAGGGCCTGCGGCGTCTGCCGCACGGACCTGCACATCCTGGACGGGGAGCTGGCGCCGCGGCGCTCGCCCATCGTGCCGGGGCACGAGATCATCGGGGTGGTGGACGCGCTGGGCCCGGGGGTCGACGGGCACGAGCTCGGCGCCCGGGTCGGCGTGCCCTGGCTGGGGGAGACCTGCGGCGCCTGCGCCTACTGCCGCGAGGGGGCCGAGAACCTCTGCGACCACCCCGGCTTCACCGGCTGGACCCGCGACGGCGGCTATGCGGACACCGTCGTCGCCCGGGCGGACTTCGTGTTTCCCGCGCCCGAGGGGCTCACCGACGCCGAGGCCGCGCCGCTGATGTGCGCGGGCCTGATCGGCTATCGCGCCTGGCGAATGGCCGAGGAGGCCCGGCCCGTGCGCCGGCTCGGGCTCTATGGCTTCGGTGCGGCGGCGCACCTTCTGGCGCAGCTCGCCATCCACCAGGGCCAGGCGGTGTTCGCCTTCACCCGGGCCGGCGACGGCGCAGCGCAGGGGCTGGCGCGGGAGCTGGGCTGCGTCTGGGCCGGCGGCTCGGACGAGGCGCCGCCGGAGCCGCTGGACGCGGCGATCATCTTCGCTCCGGTGGGGGCGCTGGTCCCCGCCGCGCTGAAGGCCGTGCGCAAGGGCGGAACGGTGGTGTGCGGCGGCATCCACATGAGCGACATTCCGAGCTTCCCCTACAGCCTGCTCTGGGAGGAGCGCAGGGTGGTCTCGGTGGCGAACCTGACGCGGCGCGACGCTCGGGAGTACCTGCCGCTGGCCGCGGCGGCGGGGGTGCGGCCGCAGGTGAAGCTCTACGAGCTGAAGGACGCCGACTCCGCCCTGGCGGACCTGCGGGCCGGCGCTTTCGCCGGCGCCGCCGTGCTGATCCCCCCCGGCGCCCTGAAAAAGAAACCCCGCCCGGAGGGGCGGGGATGGAAGTCGGGGAGGAAAACGCTCCTCAGTGGCTGAGGAGCACGAAACGGTCGGCGGTGTTCACCAGGTCGCGGGTGACGCCGCCCAGGACCCATTCCTGCAGGCGGCTGTGACCGTAGGCGCCGGCGACGATCAGGTCGGCGTCGATGGCCACCGCCTCGGAGAGGATCTCGCCGCAGACCTCGTCCTCGTGCGCGGGCTCGACCACCTTCGGCCGGGCGTTGACGCCGTGGCGGGAGAGGGCGTCGGCGACATCCTTCACCTGGAACTCGATCGGCGCCTTGTCGAGCTCGGTCGTGGCGGCGAGAACCGTCACGCGCTCGGCGCGGGTCAGGAAGGGCATGGCGTCGGCCAGGGCGCGGCGGGCTTCGCGGGTGTCCTTCCAGGCCACCACCACGCCCTTGGCGCTCAGCCGACCGCCGTGGGGCGGGGCGACCAGCACCGGGCGGCCGGCCTTGATGGCCAGTTCACCGGAATCGACGATGCGGTAGAGGTCGCGAGCCTCGCGCGGGGCGCCGCCCGTCACCAGGAGGTCGGCCGCGCGGGCGGCGCGGCACATGGCCGAGGTCGGCAGGTCCTGGGAAATCCGCCACTCGCTGGAGAGGCTGCCGGCGGCGGCGCGGAACGCGGCCTCGGCGGCGGTGCGGTTGACCTCCATCGCCGAGCGCATGGCCACGATCATCTCGCCGCTGGCGAAGCCGTAGGGATCGGCGAAGCCGAGCGGGGGCAGGGCCTCGGCGCCCAGGCCGATCAGGTGGGCCCCGAAATCGGCCGCCACCTCGGCGGCGCACTTCAGGCGGGGCGCCGCCTCGGCCTCGGGCTGGGCGTGGGTCAGGACGGTCCTGTAGGTCATCGGAGCCTCCCTCGGCTTGCGGCGTCGGCCTATTCGGCCAGGCGGGCGAGGGCGGCGTCGTTGCGAACGCGGAAGTGGCGGCAGCCCTCGAACTCGATGATCGCCGCGCTCTGCAGCTTGGAGATGGTGCGCGAGACGGTCTCGATGGTGAGGCCGAGGTAGTCGGCGATGTCCTGCCGGCTCATCGGCAGGTCGCCGTCGTGGCCCTGGCCGCGGCGGGTGATGTCGGACAGGAAGCTGGCGACCTTCTCGAAGGCGCTCTTGCGGCCGAGCAGCATGACGTGCTCCTGGGCGCGTTCCAGCTCGCGGGCGGTGGCTTCCCAGATCACGCGGGCCAGAGCCTCGTCGTCGGACTGGGTGCGCAGGGCCGACTGCTTGAGCACCAGGACCACGCAGTCGCTGAGGGCTTCGGCGCTGTAGCGGTGCTCGTCGCCGGGCTCCAGGCCGAAGATGTCGCCCGGATAGTAGAAGTCGCCCACCTGCCGGCGGCCGTCGCTCATCAGGCGCGAGGTGCGCACCACGCCGGAGACGACGCGGTAGATCAGGTCGGCTTCCTCGTCCTGGGCGTAGATCTCCTCGTCCTTGGCGAAGCTCATCCGCAGGCCCAGGCGCTCGATGGCGTCGGCGCAGGTTTCGCGGGCGTGGCGGGCGGCGGACGATTGCAGGGGGTAGGCCAGGGACATGGGGGTGAACCTCCGGTGCTGTCCCGCTATGCCTAGGCCCCTCGGCCCGGACGAGAAATTCGGGCCGAACGCTTAAGTGGAACCCCGCTAAGTAGTTATCCGGAGGCGGCGCCGGCCGAGAACCGCTGGGTCGCCGTGGCCTCGACGCGGGCCATGATCGCGTCGAACGACTCGGCGGTCATGTCGGGCACGACGCCCCCCTCGTGCACGTGATCCACGACGGTCATCCCGCAGACGGCGGCCAGGTGGCGATCGAACAGGGTCATCAGCGCCTCGTAGGCGCCGGTGGAATGCACCCAGCGTTCGGGGGCGCCCGAGGTGGTGAAGCTGATCAGGCGCCGGCCATCGAGCAGGCTGCTGGTGCCGCCGAACACCGGCTCGTAGCCGAAACCCATGCTGAACACGCGGTCTACGTAGCCCTTCAGGATCGCCGGCGGGGCGTTGAACCAGAAGGGATAGACGAAGGCGAACACCTGGGCGTCGGCGATCGCCTCGCGCTCGGCGACGACATCGGGCGCCGGGCCGAACCCGGGAGCGCCGGGGAGTTCGGAGGCCTTCAGGCGCGGATCGAAGTCCAGCCGGTAGAGGTCGCGGATGACGGCCTTGTGGCCGAGCGCCTGGACGGCGGCGGCGTAGCGCCTGGCGATCGCCAGGGTCAGGCTGTCTTCCTTCGGATGGGCGACGATGACGGCGTGTTTCATGGGGAGCCTCCATGCGCAAGGTAGAGGCGCCGACGCGGGCGTCCTTGACCCGGATCATGTCAGCTTGCGGCTCCGCCCTAAAGGTACTTGAGCAGGCTAAGGGACGAGAGGGTGGAGATGGTGGAGTAGAGGGCCTCGAGCTGGGTTTGCTGCTGGACCACCAGCACCGCGGCCTCGGCCAGGTCCACGCCGTTGAGGTCCGCGGCCAGGCCGTCGAGGATGTCGATCTTGGCGGTGTTGCGGTCGACGCGGTCCTGCAGGGCGCTGGCGCGGCCCGAAACGGTCTCCTGCAGCACGCCGATCTCCGAGACCGCCTCCTGCACCAGGTCATAGGCCTTCGTCGAGGTGGCCGCATCGTCGGGCGAGGCCGCCAGCAGCGACAGGGCCCGGGCCAGCTTCTCGAACGCAGGGTCGCCGGCGCTGACGGAAATCGGGATCTCGGTTCCGTCCGCCGAGGTCCAGGTCCGCGCCTCATCGGAGCCCTGGTAGTAGGCGAAGTCGGCGGCGTCGGGATCCAGGGTGGGATCGTAGTCGGCGTCGGAGAAGTCCACCGCCGCGCGGTCCAGCGCCTCGCCGGCGAACAGCGAGACGCCGCCAAGGTCGGCGTTGAGCATCGAGCCCAGGTCCTCCAACCACTGGCTGGCGTAGGAGGCGACGAGGTCGGCGTCCTCGGCCGAGCCGCTGTTGAGGGCGGCGAGCTGAGCCAGGATTCCGGTGGCCAGGTCGGATATGTCGCCGATGGCGGCGTAGGCGGCCTCGGCGAAGCTCAGGGCGTCGCTCGCCGAGGCGTTCTCGGCGGCCAGGCGGGTGGACTGCGACTGCAGGCGCAGCAGGCGCGCGGCGTCCGTGCCGAGGCCGCCCAGGGAGGTCGACTTCAGGCCCGAAGCCTCCTGCTCCTGCACCTTGGCCATCTGGGCCTGCAGCTTCAGGCTGGCGGAGACCATGCTCTGGGTGTGGGCGAAGGTGGCGATGCGGGTGACCGACATGGCTTCAGCTCACCATCGAGACCAGGGCGTCGAACAGCTCGCGCGCCATGGAGATCATCTGGGCGTTGGCCTCGTACTGGGTCTGGTATTGGGCGAGGAGCGCCAGCTCCTCGTCGAGGTTGACCGCGGTCTCGTTCTGCAGGCGCGACAGGGCGTAGTCGTAGGCGCTCTGGGCGCTCTCGGCGTCGGCCGCGGCGCTGGAGACCAGGGTCGCCGCGCCGGAGACGAAGCGGGTGGCGGCCCCGCTCAGGCTGTCGCCTTGGAGGGCCGCAGTAAGGGCGGTGAGCGTGGCGAGGTCGCCCGAGGCGAGGCCGATGTCGCCCGCGGCCAGGGCGGTCTCGTCGGACAGAGCGCCCACGGGCAGGCGCGAGGCGTCGCTCCCGAGAGCGCCGGAAACGGCGATGTCGGCGGCGCTCGAGCCGGTGAGCAGGTCGTTGAAGCCGAAGAAGGCGGAGAAGCCCTCGCCGTCCGCGCCGACCGCGCCGTCGAGGGCGCCGAGGGCGACGCCGGCGGACGGGTCGTCGGCGGAGAGCACCAGCTCGCCGTCGGCGGAAATGGCGGCGCTGAGACCATCGACGCCGTCCAGGGCGGCGACCAGATCGGCCATGGTGGCGTAGGCCGACAGGTCGAGGTCCTGGGTGGAGACGACCGTCCCGTCGGCGGAGAGCACCGCCACCCGCACCGAGCCGGACGCGCTGAAGGCGTCGCCGGCGGAGACGGCGGTCGTGCTGGTCAGGACGTTGGGCGCCGGCCAGGCGGTTCCCTGATTGGCGATGGTGTTGACCTGGTCGATCAGGTCGGCGGCGAGGGCGTCGAGGCTGGCCTGCTCGGCCGGGAGGATCTCGTCGCGCAATGCGATCAGGCCGCCGAGTTCGCCGCCGGAGAGCGAGGTGGTCATGTCCTTTCCGTTCAGATAGACGCCGGAGATGTCGGCGGGGTAGGCCGAGGCCGCGTCGAGGGTCGACGACGCGGCGTAGGACAGGCTGGCGGCTGTGGAGCCGACCAGCAGGTCGCCGCTGGGCGCATAGACAACCACCCGGTTGTCGGCGGTGGTGTAGTAGCTGACCCCCATCAGGCCGGAGAGCTCGCCGAGCGCCGCGTCGCGCTGGTCCTCCAGGCCCGAGACGTCGCCGCCGGTGGCCGCACCCTGGGCGATCTGGTCGTTCAGATCGGCGACCGTCGAGAGCGCCGCGTTGATCGCGTCGACGGTGTCGGCGATCGAGCGGTTGGCCTCGGTGCGCAGGGCCTGGATCTCGTCCGAGAGCTCGCCGATCCCGGAGACGAGATCGTCCAGGGCGGCGACGACGGAAGCCTTTTCGGCGCTGCTGGTGGGCGAGGCCGCAAGGCTGGCGAGGGCGGCGTCGAAGGCGTCCAGCAGACTTGCGACGTCGTCGCCGCCGTCCGCCGAGCCGAGCGCCGCGTCGTAGGACTGAAGGTGCTGGTCGACCACGCCCGCGTAGCCGGACTCGGCGGCCTTGGCGATGGCGGTCCTGGACAGATAGGCGTTGGTGGTCCGCGCGATCTGGCCCTCGGACAGGGCGAGCACGGAGGTGTTGGCCGAGGCCGACCAGGTCTTGCGGCTGTTGGAGGCGTCGCCGGCGTTGGCGACGTTGGTGTTGGACACCGCGATCGCGACCTGGGTCTTGGTGAGCGCCGCCGAGGCCGAGGAGATGATCGAGGTGAGCGACACGGCGCTAGTCCCGCCGGGCGGCGCGGGCGTAACCGCCGCAGGCCTGAAGCCCGCTGTTGAGCGCCAGGATGGCGGCCCGGTCGGCGGCCATCTCCCGCTGCAGGTGCTGCAGCCGATCCGACAGTCCGCGGCTGAGGTCGCCCAGGGCGGCGAGCAGCAGCAGCCGTTCGTCGCCGGAGACCGCGGACAGGCGCTCGACCACCTCGCGGGCGACCGCCCGGGCCTCCTCCGGGGTAGCGATCAGGGGAACCTCGGCGCGCCGGCGCCGCCGCGCCGCGCGCTCGGCGAGCACTTCGATCTTGCCCATGGCCTCACCGCACCGCCTGGATGAGGGTGTCGAACATGTCGCCCACCGTGCTCACCACCTGGGAGGCGGCCGAATAGGCCTGCTGGGCGATGATCATCTTGTTGAATTCGGTGGCCGTGTCGGTGGTCGAGCCCTCCAGGGCGCTGGCCGTGAGGCTGCCGGCGCCGGACGAGCCGGGCATGGACAGGGTGACGCGGCCGGCGGCCTGATTCTCGTCGTAGATGGTGCCGGAGATCTGGGTGAGCCCCGACGGATTGGAGAAGGTGGCGATCGGGATGCGGGCGATGGCCACGCTGAGGCCGTTGTCGAAGCTGGCGGTCACCAGGCCGTCGGAGTCGATGCTCAGGCCGGAAAGCTGGCCGTAGCGGGCGCCGTCCTGCTCGACCTGGGTGTTCTCGATGGTGGCGGGGGTGGTGGTGGAGGCCTTCTGCGTGAGGCCGTCGGTGCCGCCGACCTCGCCGAGGTCGAGGGTGAAGGTGTTGTCCGCCGCCCCGGTGGTGAAGCCGCCGATGGTCAGCTCGACCGGCGAGGGGCTGGTGGAGGCGAGCACCCCGTCGGTGTCGAAGGTGACGTCGACCGTGGCGGGGCTGATCGTGCCGCTGGCCACGGCGGAATCGCCGCCGGCGGTGGCGAACGGATCGTCCAGGGACAGGGTCCAGGTGTTGGCGGCCGTCTTGGTCCAGGTCTGGTTGACGGTGTGGCTGACCCCCAGGCTGTCGATCACCTCCATGCTCGAGGCGAAGCTGTCGCCGACCTCGGCGTCGGCCGGCAGGTTGGCCGACATGGACACGGTGGTGGTCGCCTTGGCCGCCCCGCTGATGGAATCGACGTTGATCGGCTCCAGGCTGGTCAGGGTGGAGGTGTTGGCCGCGGTGATGTTTCCGTCCGCGTCGGTGGGGAAGCCCAGGAGATAGTAGCCCTGGTCGTTGACGAGATAGCCGTCGGCGTCGGCCGAGAAGCTGCCGTCGCGGGTGTAGGCGTAGGCGGCGGCCTGGTCGGCGGTGTCGGCGGCCACGACGAAGAAGCCGGCGCCGGTGATCGCCAGGTTGGTGCTTTCGCTCGTGGAGGTGACCGTGCCGTTGGCGGCCATGGCCTGCATGGCCTTGGCGACCACGCCGCTGCTGGAGCTGGACGAGGACGAGTAGCCGGTCAGCAGGGTCTGGAAGCTGGTCTCCTTGGTCTTGTAGGCGGTGGTCGAGGAGTTGGCGATGTTCTCGGAGATCGCCGACAGGGCCACGCCCTGGGCGGAAAGGCCGGAAACCGCAGAGGAGAGGGCGGAGGACAGGCTCATGACGCGCGCTCCGCTCAGGCCGCTTCTTCGGAGACGAGCTGGGACACCTGCGTCAGGATCGACGACAGGGTCGAGGACATGCTCTCGAGCTGGGCGTTGGTGTTGAGCTGCTGCTCGAGGCTCGCGTAGGAGACGATCTGGCTCGTGAACTCGGTGGGGTCGGTGGGATCCAGCGGGTTCTGGTTGGTGAGCTGGGTCATGAGCAGGCCGAGGAATTCGGTGCTGTCGAAGCTGGACGTCACCGAGGAAGAGGACGTCGTGGCGGTGGTCGCGGCCGTGCTCGTGGCGGCGGAGATTTCGGACATTTGCCCCTCGCGGTGATCCTGGCGGCGCGCGGAGGGCGCCGATCACCCGTTCAACGAGGGGGTGGCTGGAGATGGGGCGGAGTTTTTTTGCGCCGCGGCCCGACGATTTTCCGCCCCATCCGGCGCGCCGGCTCCGTTTGACCCTGACGAAGCCCGGCCGCGCAGAAGTCCGGCCTCGCTTCCCCGGCCAGGATGTCCCCGGCCGGGCGCCTGAGAGACACCGGAATCAGAACATGCCAGTCATCTCGACCAACCTCGCCGCGAATTCGGCCCTGCGCTATCTGGAGATCAACTCCACGGCCCAGAGCGAGTCCCTGGCGAAACTCTCCAGCGGCTCGCGGATAACGAGCGCCAAGGACGACGCCTCTGGCCTGGCCATCGCGACGACCATGGCCTCGGACATCGCGGTGCTGACCCAGGCTGCGACCAACGTCCAGAACGGCACCGCCGTGCTGAACACCGCCGATGGCGCCCTGTCGAACATCAGCGAGATCCTTCAGCGGATGAAGTCCCTGACCGCCCAGGCCCAATCGGGTACGGCGAGCACGGACGACCTCTCCTACATCGACGCTGAATATCAGCAGCTCCTGGAGGAGATCGACGACATCGCCGGCTCCGCCAACTTCAACGGCGTCAAGCTGTTGGACGGCGCCGACGCCTATTCGGCGTCAGCCGGCGTGGCCTTCCTGGTCGGCACCGACAGCGCGGACACGCTGTCGATCCACCTGGATGGCGCCGACGCCACCACGCTCGGCGTCGACGGCACCAGCGTCACCTCGGCCTCGGCCGCGGCGACCGCCATGGCCGACCTCGATTCAGCCATCACGGCGGTGTCCGAGGCGCGGGCCAACGTGGGGGCGCTGCTGTCGCGGTTCGAGTACCGCGGCGACGTCATCGACACTTCGCTGGAGAACCTGGAAGCGGCCAAGTCGGCGATCTCCGACGTGGACATCGCCGCCGAGCAGACCAACTTCGTCAACGTGCAGACGCTGACGAGCGCGGCCATCGCGGCGCTGGGCCAAGCCAACTCCATGAACCAGTCGCTGCTGAAGCTTCTTCAGTAGCGCCGCGTCTGCGGGCCGCGGCGTTCAGGGCGCCGCGGCCCTTCACTGGGCGGGGAGGCGCGATCCTCCCCGCCGCCCTTTGCCGGGGCCGGAGCGATGACCACCACCTCTTCCGTCGTGACGTCCGGAACGACGAGCTACATCTCCTCGACGGCCTCGGGCCTGGACACGGACGCCCTGATCGAGGCGGCCGTCGCCCAGAAGACCACCCGCGCCGACACGATCGACGCCAAGATCGACGCCAACGAGGCGAAGATCGCCGCCTACGAGACGCTGCAGGGCCTGCTGTCGGACATCGGCGAGGCGCTGTCGGGCCTGGCCGCCCCGGCCTACAGCGCGCTCGGGGCGTCCAACAGCTTCGACGAGAAGCAGGCCTATCTGACGGCTTCGGACGGATCGGACGCGACCTCCGTGATCGCCGTGAGCGCCGACGCCGAGGCGGCGGCGGCCTCCTATGCGATCGAGGTGGAGCAGCTCGCCAAGGCGATGAAGGTCGCCGCCACAGCGCAGGACAAGACGACCGCGCTCGGGATGTCGGGCGTGTTCGCCGTGGGGACCGGCGAGGCGTCCGTCGAGATCGAGGTGACCGCCGACATGACGCTGGCGGACCTCGCCGAGGCGATCGCGGCGGTTTCCGAAGAGACCGGGGTGAACGCGACGCTGATCCAGGTCTCCTCGGGAAGCTATCAGCTGGTGCTTTCGGCGGCGGACACGAACACCGAGATCAACGCGTCGGCCGTCAGCGGCGACGACGTGCTGGCCGCCATCGGCCTGACGGACGGGAGCGGCGGCTTTTCCCAGGTGTTGCAGGCGGCCCAGCCGGCGATCGTGATCATCGACGGGGTCGAGGTCACCTCAGACTCCAACGAGCTCACCGACGTGGTGGACGGGCTCAGCATCTCGCTGCTGTCGACCACGGCGCAGGGCGCCGGCATCACCCTGGACGTCGAGGCCGACTACGAAGCGGTGAAGACGGCGATCACCGACTTCATCGACGCCTACAACGCCCTGCGCGACTTCGTGGTCACCCAGCAGACGGTGGACGGGGAGGGGGTGGTGGCGGACGACGCCGTGCTGTTCGCCGACACCCTGCTGCGCAGCCTGACGCGGGCCCTGTCGTCGGTCCTGACCGGCGCCAGCGCCTCGGCCGCCGGCGAGTTCGACGACCTGAGCGACCTCGGGATCACCTTCGATTCCGGCAACTACCTGGAACTGACGGACGAGACGGCGCTGGACAACGCCCTTCTGTCGAACCTCGGCGACCTGGAGAGCTTCTTCGAGACCTCGTACGAGGCGTCCGACAGCCGCCTGAAGCTGCTGAAGAATGACACCACCCGGGCCTACGACTTCACGCTGGACGTGACGGTCGGCGAGGACGGCGTCATCACCGGCGCCACGGTCGACGGCCAGGACGGGCTGTTCACCGTCTCGGGCAACCGGATCGTCGGGGCGGAGGGTACGATCTACGAGGGGCTGTCGTTCGCCCTGACCGCCACGGCCGACGTCTCGATCGACATCGCCATCACGCCCGGCTTCGCCGACCAGGTCGTCAACCTGGCGGCCGCCTACGCCGACACCTCGGGCGGGCTGATCCAGGATCAGATCGACAGCCTGACCGAGCTCGACACCCAGCTCGCCGACCGCGCCGACAGGATCCGGACCGACGCGGAGAGCTACCGCGAGAAACTGATCGCCAAGTACGCGGCGATGGAGACCGAGGTCTCCGCCGCCCAACTGCTGCAGCAGCAGATCGAAGCCATCCTCAACGGGAACTCCAGCGATGACAGCTAGCCCCACGCCCCACGCCCGGGCCTTCTCGGCCTACCGCGCCTCGGCGCAGCTGAACACCCATCCGGCGGACGTGCTGAGCGCCGTTCACGAGGAGATGCTGAGCCGCCTGAGGGCGGCAAAATCGGCCTATGAGCAAGGGGCGCTGGATCAAATGTGCCGCCACACCGACGCGGCCCGGCGGATCCTGGTTTCGCTGGACGCAGTTCTCGACTTCGCGGCCGCCGGAGAGGGCGGGGCGGCGCTTCGGCGTTTCTATCGGCGCCTGCATCTGGCCATCAATCGTGTCCTCAAGGCTTCGAACGTATCAGAATCGGTGCAGGGCGTGATAGACACGTTGCAGCCGATGTGCGTGGAGCTCAGGAAAAGAAAAGATCCCGTAACACAGTAAAGCGTGATGTAAGACTCGAGTTTTCTGCGGAAGAGTCAGAATTGTCTGGTCCGCATCTTGCGAAGTCTGCAGCAGACAATCGCAGACGGTGCTGGCGACATGAGCGAGTTGGCTCAGGACTCTTCCGACGAAACGCTGTTTCAACTGGCGCGCGCCGGCGACGAGGCCGCCTTCGGGCGGCTGATCGAGCGGCACATGCGCATGGTGCTGCGGCTGGCCTCGAACATCGTGGGCGATTCCCACGAGGCCGAGGACGTGGCGCAGGAGACTTTCGTGGCGGTCTGGCGCGGGCGGGAGCACTGGACGCCGGGGGCGGCGCGGTTCTCCACCTGGCTGCACCGGGTGGCGGTGAACAAGGCGATCGACCATCGCCGCCGGCGGCGGGCCGAGCCGGCGCCCGAGGAGGTGATCGTCGCCATCGCCGACCGCGCGGCGGCGGCGCCGTCGCCGGGCCAGGAGGCGGCGCTGGAGGCGCAGGACGCCGGCGAGCGGCTGCGGGGCCTGGTCGCCCGGCTGCCGGCCAACCAGCGGACGGCGATGGAGTTGTTCTACTTCGAGGACCTGGGCGTCGGCGACATCGCCCTGCGGCTCGGGTCGAGCGAACAATCGGTGCGATCGCTGCTCAAAAGGGGCCGCGAGACCATCAGGCAGAAGATCCGGAAGCAGAAGAGCGTCTGGCATGGATATCGCGGAGTTCAAGGCGCGGCTTGAGGAACTGGGGGCGGACCTGTCCCGCTGGCCGGCGGCCGACGAGGAGGCCGCGCTCGAGCTGATCGCCGCCTCGGTGGAAGCCCAGGACCTGTTCGCCCACGCCGCGGCCGACGACCTGGCCCTGGAGGGCGAGGACGTGGCCAGGGTGCAGGCGCTGGTCGCCCGCGCCAAGGATCGACTCGGCCGAGGCGAGTAGTCGCGCCGCCTTCGGGGGCATGAGTTCCGGCGGCGTTGAGGTCGGCCAGGACGCCATCCGAGTAGAAAATTCACATCGGCTGTAATTTTTTCCCAGGCGCACCATAGGTGGTGGCGCGCCCCGCGCCATATCTTGGCGGATGTGAATTGACGCAGTTATAGCAGCCGGAAGATGAGTACATTGCCGGCTCATCGTCTGGTTGCGCCCGAAAGATATACCCAACTCGGGTAACGTCGATCTCCGAATTAGGCATTTGTTGACCAAAGCTGACGCGTTCTCTTGCGAGTTCAGAGGGCGGTTCATCCGATCATTTGAGCCCTGATCTCGCGCGGGTGAAGTATCGGCCAACTGGAGCCGCCCCTGCGCATGTCAAGGCTTAGTCGCCGCGGATGTTGTTCGCGCCCTAGCTCTTACGAGGGGATCTCAAGGTGGCAGGACTGTTTGGCAGGGCCCGGGCGGCGGCTGGCGACGACAAGCTGATGGAACTGGAGGCCACGGTGGCGGCCATCCACCGCTCCCAGGCCGTGATCGAATTCAAGCTCGACGGCACCATCGTCAACGCCAACGAGAACTTCCTGAAGACGCTGGGCTACACCGCCGACGAGGTGGTTGGCCGCAACCATTCGATGTTCGTGCCCCCGGCCTTCGCGCAGAGCAGCGAGTACAGGGATTTCTGGCGTACGCTCAATGACGGCAAGTTCGTCGCCGAGAAGTTCATGCGGGTGGGCAAGGGCGGTCGCGAGGTCTGGATCCAGGCCTCCTACAACCCGCTCTTCGACAAGTCCGGCAAGCCCTACAAGGTGGTCAAGTTCGCCACCGACGTGACCGCGATCGAAGAGGAGCGGGCGCGCAACGAGGCCGAGCGGGCCGCCTCCCAGGCGCGCCAGGAACAGGCGGTGAGCGAAGTGGCCAGCGGCCTCTCGGCGCTGGCGGCGGGCGACCTGACCTATCGGATCGAGGCTGAACTCTCCGGCGAGTACCGCAAGCTGCAGACCGACTTCAACCAGGCGATGACCAGGCTGCAGGAGGTGATGAAGACGATCTACGCCACCGCCGGCGGCATCCAGTCGGGCACCGGCGAGATCAGCTCGGCGGCCGACGACCTCTCGCATCGCACAGAACAGCAGGCGGCGAGCCTGGAGGAGACGGCCGCGGCGCTGGACGAGATCACGGCGACCGTGCGGCGCACCGCCGAGGGCGCCCGCCAGGCCCAGAACGCGGTGACCTCGGCCCGGGCCGACGCCGACGCCTCGGGCGCGGTGGTGCGCAACGCCGTGACCGCCATGGGCGAGATCGAGCAGTCGGCCAAGCAGATCAGCCAGATCATCGGGGTGATCGACGAGATCGCCTTCCAGACCAACCTTCTGGCCCTGAACGCGGGGGTCGAGGCGGCGCGGGCGGGAGAGGCCGGCCGCGGCTTTGCGGTGGTGGCCTCCGAGGTGCGGGCGCTGGCCCAGCGCTCGGCCGAGGCCGCCAAGGAGATCAAGGCCCTGATCAACGCCTCTACCGAACAGGTCGGCCAGGGCGTGAAGCTGGTGGGCGAAACCGGCGAGGCCCTGGAACGGATCGTCGGCCAGGTGGCCCAGATCACCGAACTCGTCACCGAGATCGCCGCCAGCGCCCAGGAGCAGGCGACGGGGCTGCAGCAGGTCAACACGGCCGTCAACCAGATGGACCAGATGACCCAGCAGAACGCCGCCATGGTCGAGGAATCGACCGCGGCCAGCCACGCCCTGGCCCAGGAGGGCGAAGAGCTGGCGCGGCTGATGGGCGAATTCCGGCTGGGCCTGAACCGGGCGCAGGGCGGCGGCGCGCCGGCGGTGCGCGCCGCGCGGCGGGCTCCGGCGCCGGCGCCGCGGACGGCGGTGACCCGATCGGGCGCGGCCACGGCGCGCAAGCTCGATGTCGAGACCGCCGCCGACGGCTGGGAGGAGTTCTAGATGGCGGGCAGTGAAGCCGCCTTGCCGGCGGCCGGGGCCGAACTGGTCACGGTCGCCATCTGCGGCCAGCATTTCGCCGTCGACATCATGGCGGTTCGCGAGATCCGCGGCTGGACCACCTCTACGCCGCTGCCGCACGCGCCATCCTACGTGCTGGGCATGATCAACCTTCGCGGCGCCGTGCTGCCGGTGGTCGACCTGGGCCTGCGGCTGGGGCTGCAGGCCTGCGCCCGGGACAGTTCCTCGGTGGTGATCGTCGCCCATATCGGCGGGCGGCTGGTAGGGCTGCTGGTGGACGAGGTCTGCGACATCCTGACGGTGTCGGAGAACATGCTGCAGCAGGCGCCCGACGTCGGCGCAGAGGGCGTGGAGGACTTCGTTCGCGGGGTGCTGACGACCGACGACGGCATCGTGACCCTGCTGACCCTCGACGGGGTGCTGCCGGCCTTGGAGGCGGCGGCCTGAGGCCAGTCGCCTGGCCACCTTACGGGCGGACGAAAACCTGGGCGCTTCGAACGGCTTGGAAGTTCAAGTTCAAGCGCCGGGCAGCCTCGCGCCGCCCGGCGTTTTCAGTGCGCGCCGCCGCGATAGATCTCGCAAAGGGTGTCGATCACCCGGACGGCGGCGGGATCGGCGAGGCGGTAATAGACCGTCTGGCCCTCCCGCCTGGTGGCCACCACGCCTTCGGCGCGCAGCTTGGCCAGGTGCTGGGAGGCGGCGGACTGGGCCAGGCCCACGTGGACGGCCAGATCGCCCACGGAACACTCGCCCTGGCCCAGGCGGCACAGCAGGATCAGCCGCTGTTCGTTGGACATCAGCTTCATCAGCCGGGCCGCCGCGGCGGCGCTGGCCTGAAGATCGGCCAGTTCCTCGGCGGCGGGAAGGACGGCGGCGGGACTCATACTCATGTTCGTATTGTAGGTATCTCTAATACAACTGCAAATCAGGCGCTGGCGGGGCGACCGTCGTCGCGCAGGACGACGTAGATCGCCGGGATCACGAGCACGGTCAGCAGGGTCGATGAGGCCAGACCGAACAGCAGCGAAATCGCCAGCCCCTGGAAGATCGGGTCGAACAGGATCACCGCCGCGCCGATCATCGCCGCCAGGGCGGTGAGGGCGATCGGCTTGAAGCGGATCGCGCCGGCCTCCAGCAGGACGTCGCGCAGGGCTCTGCCCTCGCCCTGGCTGTGGCGGATGAAGTCCACCAGCAGGATCGAGTTGCGCACGATGATCCCGGCCAGGGCGATGAAGCCGATCATCGAGGTGGCGGTGAACGGCGCGCGGAACAGGATGTGGCCGATGACGATGCCCACCAGGGTCAGGGGGATCGGCGTCAGGATCACCAGCGGCAGGCGGAAGCTTTTGAACTGGGCGACCACCAGCACGTAGATGCCCAGGATCGCCACGCCGAAGGCCGCGCCCATGTCGCGGAAGGTGACCCAGGTGATCTCCCACTCCCCGTCCCACAGGACCGTCGGGCGGCTCTCGTCGGCGGGCTGGCCGTTCAGGCGGATGTCCGGCTTGGGCAGGGCCTTCCAGTCGTGGTCCTTGATGGCTTGGTCGACGGCGAGCATGCCGTAGATCGGCGCCTCGTACTGGCCGGCGAGTTCAGCGGTGACCATCTCGGCGTCGCGGCCGTCGCGGCGATAGACCGGATAGGAGCCGGGCTCGCGGGTGGCCTCGACCACCTCGCCCAGTTCGACCAGGCGCGGGGCGTCGCCGACGTTGGTGACGGCGACCGGCGTGGAGGCCAGGCGCTCGGACCAGGCCCGGTCCGACTGCGGCAGGCGGACGGAGATCTCCAGCGGCGTGCGCTCGCCGCCGCGCTGGGCGTAGCCGATGGTCGTGCCGGTCAGCACCGCGCCGATGGAATCGTACATGTCGCCTTCGGCCAGGCCGAAGTACTCGACCTGCTCGCGATCAGGGGTGAGCCGCAGGCGCGGCCGCGGGACGCCGTAGCTGTCGTCCACGTCGACGATGTAGGGCACGGCCTTGAACAGCGCCTTGACCTCGGCGGCGACGGCGCGCCGGGTCTCGGCGTCGGGGCCGTAGACCTCGGCCAGGAGGGTCGCCATAACCGGCGGTCCCGGCGGGGCCTCGACCACCTTCAGCGAGGCGCCGGGGGGCAGGGGCAGGGCCGCCAGTCGGCGGCGGAGCTCCAGCGCCACGGCGTGGCTGGCGCGCTTGCGCTCGCCCTTGGGCGTGAGGGTGACGGCCAGGTCCCCCTGCTCGGGACGCGAGCGCAGGAAGTAGTGGCGAACGAGGCCGTTGAAATTGAAGGGTGAGGCCGTGCCCGCGTAGGACTCCAGCGACACCACCTCGGGCAGGGTGCGGGCGATCTCGGCCGCCGCCGCCAGGGTCCGTTCGGTGGTCTCCAGGCTCGTGCCTTCGGGCATGTCGGCGACGACCTGCAGCTCGGACTTGTTGTCGAACGGCAGCAGTTTCACCGTCACGGTCTTGGTGGCGAACATGGCGCAGGCCAGGAGGGTGGCCACGCCGACGGCCAGAAGGAAGGTCCAGGCGCTCTTCCTGGTGGCGATCACGCGGCCGGCGACCCGGCGGTAGATGCGGCCGAGGGGGCCTTCGTCGTGGTCCCCGTGGCCATGGCCGGCGGCCAGGGTCTTGCGCGCGAAGCGGACCATCAGCCAGGGCGCGATCACCACGGCCACGAAGAAAGAGAAGACCATGGCCGCCGAGGCGTTGACCGGGATCGGCGCCATGTAGGGGCCCATCAGGCCGGAAACGAACAGCATCGGCAGCAGGGCGGCGACCACGGTGAGGGTCGCGACCACGGTGGGGTTGCCCACCTCGGCCACGGCCTCGACCGCCGCCTGCATGCGCGTGCGGCCGTCCCTCATCGCCCAGTGGCGGGCGATGTTCTCGATCATGACGATGGCGTCGTCGACCAGGATGCCGATCGAGAAGATCAGGGCGAACAGGCTGACCCGGTTGATAGTGTAGCCCATCAGGTTGGAGGCGAAGAGGGTGAGCAGGATCGTCGTGGGGATGACCACGGCGGTGACGCCCGCCTCGCGCCAGCCGATGGCGAAGCCGATCAGAATGACGATGGAGACCGTCGCGAGCCCCAGGTGGAACAGGAGCTCGTTGGCCTTTTCGTTGGCGGTCTCGCCGTAGTCGCGGGTGACGGTGACGTCCAGGCTGGCGGGGATCAGCGAGCCCTTCAGGTGTTCGACCCGCTCGTGGATGGCCTCGGAGACCACCACGGCGTTGGCGCCCTGGCGCTTGGCGATGGCGAGGCTGACGGCGGGGGTCTTGGTCCAGCCTTCGCCCTCGCGGGCGTAGCGCCAGACGCGGGCCTGGTCCTGGCGCGGCGCCTGGACGACGTCGGCCACGTCCTTCAGGTAGACCGGCTCGCCGGAGATCGAGCTGGCGGTGAGCAGCCCCACCTGGGCGGCGGACTGCAGGGGCCGGCCCGCGGCGACCTCGACGGCCTGGCCGGCGTCGCGGATGGTCCCGGCGGGGAAGCTGCGGTTGGCCGCTTCGACGGCCTGGATCACCGAGCTCAGGGGCACGCCGCGCAGGGTCAGGCGTGCGGGGTCCGGCTCGATGCGGATCTCGTCGGGGCGGCCGCCGACGATGAAGGTGAGGCCGACGTCCTCGACCTTGGCCACCTCGGTGCGCAGCTTGACCGCGATGTCGTAGAGCGCCTGGTCCGACCAGCGGGCGGCCTGGCCGGGCTTGGGCGACAGGGTCAGGACCACCGCAGGCACGTCGTTGATGCCGCGGGTGACGATCTGCGGCTCGGGAATGCCGACGGGAATCTTGTCGATGTTGGCGCGGACCTTCTCGTGCACGCGCACGGCGGCGTCCTCGGGGTCCTCGCCGACGTCGAAGCGGGCGGTGACCAGCACCTGGTCGTCGACGACCTGGGTGTAGACATGGTCGACGGCGTCGATGCTCTTGACGATCGTCTCCAGCGGCTTGGCGACCAGTTCGGTGGCGTCGGCCGCCGACAGGCCCGGGGCGGAGACCATGATGTCGACCATCGGCACGCTGATCTGCGGCTCCTCCTCGCGCGGGATCGAGGCGAGGGCCAGGAGGCCGACGAGGATCGCGGCGATCAGGAACAGGGGCGTCAGCGGCGAGGCGATCGTCGCCTGCGCCAGCCGTCCGGAGAGACCGAGCTTCATTGGGCGGCCCTCGCGGCCACGATGACGTCGCCCTGGGCGAGGCCGGAGAGCACCTCGACGTCCTGGGCGGTCGGACCGGGGGCGATCTGCACGGCCACCTCCACGGCCTGGCCGTCGCGATCGACCAGCCGGGCGTAGTCGACGCCGAAGCGGGTGGCGATGAAGCGGCGCGGCACGACGATGGCCTGACGCTCGCCGACCTTGATGCGCACGCGCGCGCGCTGGCCGACGAGGTCGGCGGCGAGGCCCGGCACGGTGATGTCGGCGGTGACGCGGCCGGCGCTCACGGCGGGGTAGAGCTGGGCGATGGTCCCCGTGGCCGGGGCGCCAGGCAGGTCGCGCGGGTCCAGGGCGACGGCGTCGCCGACCTTGAGGGCGCGGGCGTGGGCCTCGGGCAGTTCGACGCGCAGCAGCGGCTGACCGGCGGTGACGGTGACGACCGTCTGGCCGGCGACGACCACCGAGCCGGCCGGCACCTGGGCGTGCAGCACCCGGCCGGCGGACGGGGCCAGGATGGCGCCCTGGGCGTTCAACTCGGCGCTGGCGGCGCGCTGGGCGCGGGCGGCGGCGGCCGATCCCTGGGCCGCGCGGGCGGCGGCCTCGACCTGGTCCAGCCCGGCCTTGGAGTAGAAGCCCTTGTCGTAGAGCGTGCGGTAGCGCGCCAGGTCGGCCTGGGCCCGCACGGATTCGGCCTCGGCAGCGGCGGCCTGGGCCGAATAGGCGGCGGTCTCGTGGGCCAGGCGCTGGTCGGCGACGACGGCCAGGACCTGGCCCTGGCGGACCATGTCGCCTTCGCGCACGTTCAACTTCACCAGAACGCCGCCGATGCGCGCGCGGGCCTCGCCCATGTTGCGGGTGGTCACCACGGCGGCCACCGGCTTCAGGTCGGCGACCGTCGCGGCCTTGACGGACAGGCGCTCGCCGGTGGCGGCGACGGCCTTGACGTCGGCCGGCGCATGTCCGTCGCCGCAGGCCCCCAGGGCCAGGGTCAAGGCGAGGGCGGCGCCGCTGCGATAAAGGCGTCTCATGGCGTTCGGGCTTCTCGTTCAGCTGGGATCGCGGACCTGGCCGGAGGCGAGGTCCAGAGTGATGGTCGGCAGGCCCGCGGCGCGCCAGGCGCCGATGCCGCCGGCGAGGTGGGCGTCGACCGCCAGGCCGGCGGCGCGGCAGCGCTCGGCCGCCATCAGCGAGCGCTTGCCCGAGCCGCACTGCATGACGATGCGGCGCTCGCCGCAGGGCGGCAGGGCGGCCGGATCGAAGGTGCTGAGCGGAAAGTTCAGCGCGCCATGGATCCGCTCGGCCGCGAACTCGGCCGGTTCGCGCACGTCGATCAGCAGAATCTCGTGCCGGTCGAGCATGCCTTTGACCTGGGCGGGGGTCAGGTCTTCGGTCTTGGAGCGTCCGAACATGGGTCTCATCCTCATCGGGCTTGAAGGGCGCCGGTATCTGGCAATATCATTATATGCGCATATATTGATATACGAAGCGCGTTCAAGGCTGTTCTGCGTAGGGCGGTGCGGGGCGCCGCACCTTGATCGAACGCAAGGCGGCCGGGGCGGAAACACTTAGGATTATCACATGGAAAAGCCTATCATCGCCGTATTGGGAGCTGGTCTAGGCGGGACCATCGCGGCCTTTGAAATTAAGGACGCAGTCGGCTCCAAGGCAGACGTGAAGGTCGTCAATCAGGGCGACACCTTCCACTTCGTGCCGTCCAACCCCTGGGTCGCGGTGCACTGGCGAAAGCGCGAGGCCATCGAGGTCAAGCTTGCGCCGATCATGAAGAAGAAGGGCGTCGACTTTACGCCCGTCGGCGCCAAGCGGGTGCATCCGGCGGAGAACCGGGTCGAGCTGAATGACGGCCAGAGCCTCTCCTACGACTATCTGGTGATCGCCACCGGGCCGGATCTGGCCTTCGACGAGATCGAGGGCCTGGGGCCGCACGGCGGCTTCACCCAGTCAATCTGCCACGTGGACCACGCCGAGCGGGCGGGGGCGGCGTTCGACGCCTTTGCGCGGGAGCCCGGACCGATCGTCGTCGGCGCGGTGCAGGGCGCATCCTGCTTCGGCCCGGCCTATGAGTTCGCCATGATCCTCGACACCGAGCTGCGCCGCCGCAAGGTGCGCGACAAGGTGCCGATGACCTTCGTCACCTCGGAGCCCTACATCGGCCACCTGGGCCTCGACGGCGTGGGGGACACCAAGGGCCTGCTCGAAAGCGAGATGCGCAACCGCCACATCAAGTGGATCACCAACGCCAAGGTGGCCAAGGTCGAGGCGGGCAAGATGCACGTCGAGGAGGTGGCCGAGGACGGCTCGACCAAGGCGTCGCACGAACTGCCCTTCGCCTACTCGATGATGCTGCCGGCGTTCCGCGGCGTGGAGGCGGTGCGCGGGATCGAGGGACTGACCAATCCGCGCGGCTTCGTCGTGGTCGACAAGAACCAGCGCAACCCGACCTTCCCCAACGTGTTCGGCCTGGGCGTGTGCGTGGCGATCGCGCCCACGGGCAAGACTCCGGTGCCGGTGGGCGTGCCCAAGACCGGCTTCATGATCGAGAGCATGGTCACCGCGATAGCCCACAACCTGAGCGCCCTGGTGGACGGCAAGGCCGCGACCCACGAGGCGACCTGGAACGCCATCTGCCTCGCCGACTTCGGCGACGGCGGGGTGGCCTTCATCGCCCAGCCGCAGATCCCTCCGCGCAACGTCAACTGGTCGGCGGACGGCAAGTGGGTGCACCTGGCCAAGGTGGGCTTCGAGAAGTACTTCCTGGGCAAGGTCAAGCGCGGCCAGAGCGAGCCGTTCTACGAGAAGCTGGCGCTCGACATGCTCGGCGCGCGCAAGCTCAAGGCCTGAGGGGCGGGGAGATGAGACAGCTCGTCTGCCCCGAGTGCGGCGCCGTGAACCGCACGCCCGAGGCCAAGGACGCCCTGGCCGCCAAGTGCGGCCGCTGCGGCGCCAGGCTGTTCCAGGGCAAGCCCCTGGAGGTCAGCGCCGCCCAGCTTGCGGCCCACACCCGATCCACCAGCGGAGCGGCGGTGCTGCTGGACGTCTGGGCGCCGTGGTGCGGTCCCTGCCGGGCCATGGCGCCGCAGTTCGCCG
The DNA here is from genome assembly GCF_046291545.1 of Phenylobacterium sp. Classification (GTDB taxonomy): domain Bacteria; phylum Pseudomonadota; class Alphaproteobacteria; order Caulobacterales; family Caulobacteraceae; genus Phenylobacterium. The sequence goes on along the minus strand of NZ_JBKBSM010000003.1, from coordinate 280,249 downwards.
CCGCCGCGGCGCAACTGGAGCCGCAGGTGCGCCTGTTGAAGCTGAACAGCGACGCCGAGCCGCAGGCCGCCTCCGAACTGGGGGTGAGCGGCATCCCGGCCCTGTTCCTGTTCCGCGACGGGCGCGTGATCGCCCGCCAGGCCGGCGCGATGAGCGCCAGCCAGATCGTCGCCTGGACGCGCCAGGCCCTCGCCCAGGCCGCGGCCTGAGGCCCTAGGAGCACATCATGACCCTTGATCGCGCCGTCTTCATCTTCGCCGGGTTCGTCGTCCTGACCAGCGTGGCGCTCGCGCACTATTTCAGCCCCTGGTGGCTGCTTCTGGCCGTCTTCGCCGGGCTGAACATGATCCAGGCCGCCTTTACAGGCTTCTGCCCGGCGGCGATCGTGTTCAAGAAGCTTGGCGTCAAGCCGGGCCCGGCCTTCCGCTGAGGTTCGGCCACGCGCCGCATGACCTTGATCAAGGCGGCGCAGGGGCTGGCGGCCGAGATGTGACCCGACCTTGCCGACGGAGCCGCCCGACATGGCCTTGAACGACATCCTCCTGCATCTGGACACCTATCCCGAGGCCACGCCCGCGCCGATGATCGAGACGGCCGTGCGGCTGGCCGGGTGCTTCGGAGGGAAGCTGACGGCGCTGGCCGTCCAGGCGGACTTTCCGGTGAAGAGCAACCGGGTGGCCGACTTCCTGGTCGGGCTGGGCGAACTGGCCGAGAAGGAGGCCGTCCGCAGCCGTCAATGCGCCCAGGCGGCCCTGGCCCAGTTCACCGAGGCGGCGCGCAAGGCGGGCGTGTATCAGGACACCCTGAGCGAGACCGCCTTCCTCTACGAGATCCCCGAGCTCGTGGCCGCGCGGGCGCGCACCCGCGACCTGTGCGTTGTGCCCCTCGCCGAGCGGTTCGACGGCCAGCAGGAAGTGGCCCAGGCGGCGGTGTTCGGCTCGGGCCGGCCGGTGCTGGTGATCGGTCCGCAGACGACCACGCCCTGCGCCGAGGGCCTGGGTACCGTCGTGGTGGCCTGGGACGGCTCGCGGGCCGCCGCCCGGGCCCTGGCCGACGCGCTGCCGGTGCTGGTGCAGGCGCGCCAGGTGCAGGTGCTGACCGTGGTCAACGAAAAGCCCCTGGCCGGAGCCGGCCTCGGCGCCGAGGCTGTGCGCCACCTGACGCTGCACGGGGTCTCGGCCGAGGCGGTGGAGGTCGATGCACGGGGACGCCGGATCGGCGAGGCGCTGGGCCAGCATCTGAAGGACGCCGGCGCCGACATTCTGGTGATGGGCGCCTACGGCCACTCGCGCCTGCGCGAATTCGTGCTGGGCGGCGCCACCGAGCACATGCTGCGCGCGCCCCAGGCGCCGGTGCTGATGTCGCACTGAGCCGAGCGATGACGGGAACGCGGCGGCGGCTGGGCCGTATCCTTCGATGAGGATGCGGATGAGCGACCCTATCAGCCCGCGCCCTGTGCGCCGAAGGGCGCAGGCCCTTCTGTCGTGGCCGCTGGCCGCGGCGATGACGGCCGCCCTGGTCGGGGCGGCGGCCGCCCAGACCCCGTCGGCCAAGACCGCAGCCGTCCAGGCGCCGGCGCCCTTCACGCCGGCCGAGCGGGCGGTGATTCTGCCGGCTCTGGCCGACTGCGCCGATGGCGGGGCCGAACGACTTGGCGCGCTGGACGACGCCGGGCTGCGGGACGCCCTGCTGCGCAAGGCCAGGACCGAGCTGGGCCAGCGCATCCGGCCGTCCGACGTCGACGGGATGTGGTCCATTCGCCCGCCCGTCCGTGCGGTGGAAGCGGAGCTGAACCAGGCCCGGCTGGACGGGCGCCTGGCCGCGTGGATCGCCAGCCTCGCCCCGAAGGACCCCCGATACCAGGCCCTGGATTCGGCCTGCCGGCGCTATGCCGAACTGGTCGCCGCCGGCGGCTGGGAGCCGTTGCCGCCGGGCGGCGTGCTGCGCCAGGGCGACACGGATCCCCAGGTTCCGCTGCTGCGGCTGCGCCTGGCGCGGGAAGGATTCGGCGGCGCCACGGCGCCGGAGCCCGAGCTGTTCGACGCCGACCTTCAGACGGCGGTGTTGGGCTTCCAGTCGCGCCACGGACTGGAGCCCGACGGGGTGGTTGGGCCGAGGACGCGGGCGGCGCTGAACGTGACGGCTCAGGCCAGGCTGCAGCAGATCCGCCTGAACATGGAGCGCTGGCGCTGGCTGCCGCGGCCGCTGCCGGCCGAGCGGCTGGAGGTGGACATCGGCGGCCAGCTGGCCACGCTGTTCCGCGCCGGCGCGCCGGTGCTGGCGATGAAGGTGGTGGTCGGCGATCCCGAGCACCGCACGCCGATGTTCGCCTCGCAGGTGGAATCCATTCTGTTCAACCCGCCCTGGAACGTGCCGACCTCGATCGCCACCAAGGAGATCCTGCCCAAGGCGGCGCGGGACCGCGGCTACCTAGCGCGCAACGACTTCACCTTCGTCGACGGACGCCTGGTGCAGAAGCCGGGGCCGAAGAACGCCCTGGGCGTGGTGAAGTTCGACCTGCCCAGCCCCTTCGGCGTCTATCTGCACGACACCCCCGGCAAGACGGCGTTCAGCCGCACGGACCGGGCGCTGAGCCACGGCTGCATGCGGCTGGAGAAGCCGCGTGAGCTCGCCGCCCTGCTGCTCGAGCGGCAGGGCGGTTCGGCGGCGGACGTCGAGGCGGCGATCGCGGCCGGCGAGACCCGGCGCACCCATCTGGCGACCCCGGTCCCGCTCTATGTCGTCTACTGGACGGCGGCGGCCGAGGCGGACGGACAGGCGAGCTTCCGTCCCGACGTCTACGGCTGGGACGCCAAGCTGGCCCAGGCGCTGGCCGCGGCCGACCCCGAGCAGCGCGCGGCTTTGTCGCGCCCCGACACCGATTGCGCCAGCCTCGGCGAATAGCCAAGATTAGCCGAGCCTGCGGGGGCGAAAGTCGAGGGGGATCCCACCACCCATGCATCGTCGCGACCTGTTGAAGGGCGCCCTGGGCGCCGCCGGCCTGTCGGCCATTTCCGGACCGGCCCTTGCCGCGGCGACCGCGCCCCGCGCCCTGTCGCTGGTGAACCTGCATACCGGCGAAGCGCTGAAGGCGATCTACTGGGAAGCCGGCAAGTACGTGCCCGACGCGATGGCGGCGCTGAACCGGGTGCTGCGCGACCACCGCACGGGCGAGGTGTACGACATGGCGCCAGGCCTGCTGGACCTCGTGGCGAGCCTGACCGACAAGCTGGACACCAAGCAGACCGTCCAGGTGATCTCCGGCTACCGCTCGCCCAAGACCAACGCGGCCCTGCACGCCCAGTCGAACGGCGTGGCCACGCGCAGCCTGCACATGAAAGGCGAGGCCATGGACATCCGCATCGCCGGCGTCGAACTGTCCCGCCTGCGCGATGCGGCGCTCAGCTTGCAGCGGGGCGGCGTGGGCTTCTATCCCGGCTCCAACTTCGTGCACGTCGACATCGGCCGCGTCCGCCGCTGGTGAGCGGCGAGGCTTCTCCCGCAGGGCAGGGCGGCGCTAAGCTCGCGCCTAGACAGACGGGGGAGACCAGGATGGACGGATTGGCCGAGGCGCGTCTGCAGACGGTGCGCGACCACATGGCGCTGGAGACGGTGCACGACTGGGACGGCGTGATCGCCACCTTCGAGCACCCCCGCTACGAGATGTATGGCTCGGGGGCCGTGTTCGACGGCGAAGCGGCCGTGCGCGGCTATTTCGCCGCATCGCGCACGCCCTTCCCGGACCAGGGCAACGAGATCATCGCCATCGCCCACGACGGCGACACGGTGCTGGTGGAGTTCTGGCTCACCGGCACGCATCTGGGTCCGCTGAAGCTGAAGGGCCGGGTGGTCGAGCCGACCGGCCGGAGTTTTCGCGTCCGCATGGCGGCGAGCTTCGAATTTGCGCCGGGCAGCGACAGGATCGTCTGCGAGCGGCCCTATTTCGACCAGGGTGCGGTGAGCCGGGCGCTGGGGCTGGCCTGAGCCCAGGTGGATCGTCGCCGGGTTTTGCCCGATGTTCGCCCGAAGGAACTGCAGAGGAGAGCGTCCCATGGCCCGCCGCACGATGTCCGCCGTCCTGATCCTTGCGGGGTTGCTCGCGGCCGGGGCGGCGCGGGCCGAGCCGACGCCGGTGACGGTTCGGGCCCTCGCCAAAGACGCCAAGTTCATCGGCGATTCCATGGGCGGGGTGGAGATCACCCTGAAGGACGCGGCGAGCGGCTCGGTGCTGGCCAAGGGGCTGACCCGCGGCGGCACCGGCGACACCGCGCGCCTGGTGGAGCAGCCGAAAGTGCGGCGGACCCCGGTCTCGACGCCGGACGCGGCGGGCTTTTCGGCGGTGCTGGACCTGGACCGGCCGACCCTGGTGCGCGCCGAGGCGCGCGGTCCGCTGGGCAAGCCCGACGCGGTGGTGACCGTCACCTCGATGATGTGGCTGCTGCCGGGGCGGGGCGTGGAGGGCGACGGCTGGATCCTGGAGATGCCCGGACTGGTGGTCGAGCCGCAGTGGAGCGCCCTGGGGCATGGACAGGCGTCGCTGAGCGCCAAGGTGACCTTGATGTGCGGCTGCCCGATCACGCCCGGCGGGCTTTGGGACGCCTCGCGCTACGAGGTGGACGCGACCCTCATCCGGGACGGCCGCGCCACGGGACGGGTGCGGCTGACCTACGCCGGCTCGCCCTCGACCTTCAGCATCGCCTATCCGGACGTGGCGCCCGGGCGCTACCGGCTGATAGTCACCGCGCACGACGCCGGATCGGGCAACAGCGGCGTGGCCGAACGCGAGGTGGTCGTTGAATAGGGCGCGGCGCTAGCCGAGCGTCGGGGCTATGAAGCGCCCGGCGATCAGCGCGGCCTCCGTGCGGTTGCGCGCGCCGGTCAGCTTGAGGATGGCGTGGATGTGCAGCTTGACCGTCCCCGGCGTGATCCCCAGCGCCTCGGCGATCTCCTTGTTGCTCTTGCCGGCGGCCATCTTCTTCAGGACCTCGAGCTGGCGGGCCGTGAGGCCGGGCGGGCCGCGCATCGAGCGGCCGAAGGGCGCGATGTCCGGCGGAAAGGTCGGGCGTCCCGCCAGCACGGCCTTCAAGGCCGCACGCATCGCCCCGCTGTCCTGCTGCTTGGCCAGGTAGCCCCAGGCGCCCGCGTCCCTGGCCAGGCGCGCGAAGGTCGGGTTCATCCGATCATCGAGGGCCACGGCGGGGGCGGGAGCGGCGGCGGCGACCAGGCGCTGGATGGCCGCGAAGTCGTAGCTGGTGGTGAACAGGTCGATCAGCATCACGCGCGGCGGGTCGGCGTCGACCAGGGTCATCGCCTCGGCGACCGACGCGGCGAAGGCGAGTTTCGAGCCCGGCGCAAGTTCGGCGACGAACCGGCCGAGCGCCTCGCGGCAGATCGGCTTTTCGTCAAGGATGAGGATCGTCCCGACAGGCGCGTCGGGATCGGCCCGGGCGATCACAGGGGCGGACACGTCGCTCATCAGGACGTCGGCGCGGCGAGGGCGGAGAGAGTGATCAAAATGACCATATAAAAACTAGGGAAATTCATCCACCTGTAGCTAGAAGGCCGCGGATTGGCAACACATATCTTAAGGTATGGGGCGACCTGCTCAACGCAGGCGGGAATTGCATGCTTGCGCATCCAGTGTATTTCGACTTGTGGGGGAGGAGTCGCCGCAAGATATATCCATGGTTATAAAGATGCGCAGGGCCTTTCTCAGAAGATATTGAAGAAGCTGCGACTCGCATGCCTAATTATACTAACGTTAACCTCGCGCAATTCTATTTGAGGTGAACGAGAAGGGGGATCGCCATGCCGCGACCCGGCGCATTGCGCACACGCTTTGGCTGTTTGCGGCGGGAAGGCGCGGAAGCCGCCGCCCGGCCGGCGACCGGGCCGTGCACGAGGCAGGCGCCGTCCGCCGCGCGCCGCACGGCGGGGCCCTGAACCGCGATGCCGCCGGAGGCTGGGGGGACGGGGAGGTCGGATCGGATGTGCGACGCGCGTGCGCGGACCGGGCAGGACCTGGTCCGGACGATTGAGCACCTTGAGCGGGCGCAGCGGCTTGCCAACACCGGCAGCTGGGAATGGAACGTGTCCACCGGCGAGATCGTCTGGTCGGACCAGATCTTCGAGATCTTCGGACTCTCGCCGGGGAGTTTTCAGCCCTCCTACCCGGCCTTCCTGGAGCGGGTGCATCCGGACGACCGCCAGTCGGTGGACGAGGCGGTGCGGCGCGCCGTCGAGGGCGTCGAGCCCTACGCCATGGACCACCGCATCGTCCGCTCCGACGGCGCGATCCGCGTGGTGCACGAGGAAGGCGAAGTGGTCCGCGCCGAGGACGGATCGGCGGTGCGAATGATCGGCGCGGTCCAGGACGTGACCCAGATGCGCGCCGTCGAAGCCGCGTCCCGGCGCAGCCAGGAGATGCTGGAGAGCATGCTGCGGATCTCTCCCGAGGCGATCGTGGTCGCCGATCCGGAGGGGAGGATCCTGCTGTTCAGCGCCGGCGCCCAGACCATCTTCGGTCATCGGGCCGAGGATGTGATCGGACAGCGGGTTGAGCTGCTGATGCCGCCCCGGTTCCGCGAGGAGCACAGCCGTCACGTCGCCCGCTTCTCGCAGGGGCAGCGCCCAAGCCTGCGGATGCACGAGCGGATGGAGATCGTCGGCCTGCGCAAGTCGGGCGAGGAGTTTCCCGCCGAGGCGTCGCTGGCCCGGCTCGAGACCGGCGACGGCTTCATCTTCACGACCATCGTCAGGGACCTGTCCGAGCGCAAGGCCGTGGAGCGGCGGCTGATCGAGGCGCGGGAGGAGGCCGAACGGGCGAGCCTGGCCAAGTCGTCGTTCCTGGCCAACATGAGCCACGAGATCCGCACGCCCCTGAACGGCGTGCTTGGGGTCGCCGGCGCGCTCGCCCGCACCGAGCTCACGGCCAGGCAGACCGAGATGGTGCACCTGATCGAGGCGTCGGGCCGGGCGCTGGAAGGCCTGCTCAGCGACATCCTGGATCTGGCCAAGGTGGACGCGGGACGCATGAGCATCCGCGCCGAGCCGTTCAGCCTGTGCGCGGTGGTCCGCGACACCGTGGCCCTGTTCCAGGCCAGCGCGGGCGAGAAGGGGGTGGCGCTGTCGCTCGACATAGAGCCGATGGCGCGGTGCCATTACCGCGGCGACGACCTGCGCATCCGCCAGGTGCTGTCGAACCTTCTCAGCAACGCGGTGAAGTTCACCGCCGAAGGGGAGATCCGCGTCGCCGTCCACGACCTTGGCGAGGAGGGCGGGCTGCGCCGCATGAGGTTCGTGGTCCAGGACACCGGCATCGGCTTCGATCCCGCGGTGGCCGCGAGCCTGTTCGAGCGGTTCGAACAGGCCGACGGTTCGATCACGCGCCGGTTCGGCGGCACGGGGCTGGGGCTGGCGATCTGCAAGTCGCTGGTCGAGCTGATGGGCGGCGTCATCTCGGCCACGTCGAGGCCGGGCCGCGGATCGACCTTCAGCGTGGAGCTGCCCCTGGTGAGGCTGGAAGACCAGACGGTCGAGACCGGGGAGACGGCCCCGTCCTGCCAGGTGGGGACCAGCGACCGGCTGCAGGTGCTGCTGGCCGAGGACCACGTCATCAACCGCCGCGCCGTGGAGCTGATCCTGGAGGCGCTGCCGGTGGACCTGACCTGCGTGGAGAACGGGGAGGAGGCCCTGGCCGCAGCCAAGGCGCGGGATTTCGACCTGATCCTGATGGACATGCAGATGCCGGTGATGGACGGGCTGACGGCGATCCGCCGGATCCGCGCGCACGAGGCCGGCGCCGGTCTGCGCGCCTCGCCGATCTGCGTGCTCACGGCCAACGCCATGCCCGAGCACCGGGCGGCGGCGGAGCGGGCGGGCGCAGACGCCTTCCTGACCAAGCCGATCCACGCCGAGGCCCTGATCTCGATGGTGGTGGACACCGCAACGCCGCGCGCCTGAGGCGGCGAGGCCGCGATCGCGGGGGCGGGAAGAATGAGCGCTCCGCCCGGAGACGGAGCGCCCGGCCCGGCCTGCCGGGTGGGGGGTTTCGACAGGCCGGTTTCAGTTCGCGTCAGGCCCGCTTCGCCCTGGGACGAAGCCGGCTTGCCGCCGCATGCGGGTTCGCCGCGATGCTCGACATGGTCAATAGACCCGTCCGCCTGAGCGGCGCTTTGACGAATCTCAACATTCGGCCCGCGAGCGGGAGGGGCGGACCCTTTGACCGTGGTCAAGGCCGGCGACCCGAAGAGCCACTCTTTGGGGGTTCGGCCAGGCGCTCCGGCGCGCTACGGTGCGGATGCGCCGATCCGAGGAGACCTTGACCCCGCGATGGCGAGACCCGCCCAAAGGACTGGACTGAGCGAGGCCGAGGCCGCGCGGCGGCTGGCGGCGTTCGGTCCGAACGAGCTGCACAAGCCGCGCACGCGCAGCCTGTGGGCTATCGTGCGCGGCACCCTGCACGAGCCGATGTTCCTGCTGCTGCTGGGCGCTGCGGCGCTCTACCTTGTGGTGGGCGACCTCGGCGAAGGGCTGTTCCTGACCGTCGGCGCGTGCGTGTCGATCGCCCTGGTGATCTTCCAGGAGGCCCGCAGCGAGCGGGCGCTGGCGGCGCTGCGGGCCCTGGCCGAGCCCAACGCCCGGGTGATCCGCGAGGGGGTGGAGGTGCGCCTTCCGGCCCGCGAGGTCGTCCCCGGCGACCTGATGCTGGTGGGCGAAGGCGAACGGGCGGCCGCCGACGGGATGCTGGTGGGCGGCGACGTGCTGAACATCGACGAATCCCTGCTTACGGGCGAATCGGCCCCGGTGGCGAAGGTCCCCCAGCGGACGGCGCCTGAGGGAGAGGACGCCGGCGAGGACGGCTTCACCGTATTTGCCGGGACGCTGGTGGTGCGCGGCCATGGCGTGGTGGAGGTGACCGCGACGGGCGCGCGCACGGGGCTCGGCAAGATCGGGGCGTCGCTGGCCAGCATCGCCGACCAGCCGACGCCGCTGCAGCGTACCTCGGGCCGCCTGGTGGCGGTGTTCGGCCTTTTCGCCGTCGCGTTCTCGGCCCTGATCGTGGTCGCCTACGGCGTGTTGCGGGGCGACTGGTTCGCCGGGATGCTGGCGGGGATCACCCTGGCGATCTCCCTGATCCCGGAAGAGTTCCCGATGGTGCTGGCGGTCTTCCTCGCCCTCGGGGCCTGGCGGCTGGCGCGGCACAAGGTGCTCGTGAGGCGGGCGGCCGCGATCGAGGCCCTGGGCGGGGCGACCACCCTGTGCGTCGACAAGACCGGCACCCTGACCGAGAACCGGATGCGGGTGGTGCTGGCCTGGGCCGAGGGCGAGGCGCACGCCCTCGGAGAGGGCCAAGGCGAGGGCGAAGGGGGCGGGCCGCCGCCGGCCGTGGCGCGCCTCCTGCAGGCGGCGAGGCTGGCCTCGGCGGCGCGGTCGGTCGATCCCATGGACCGGGCCGTGCTGGAGCTGGCGCAGAGCCCTGATGCGGACGGGGCGATGGACGAGGAGGGGCCGGCGCGAACCTGGCCGCTGCGGCCCGACCGGCCCGCGGTGATCCAGGCCTGGCGGATGGACGGCGGCGAGATCGCCGCGGCCAAGGGCGCGCCCGAGGCGATCTTCCGCCTGTGCCGGTTGCCGCCCGAGGAGATCCGGCGGCTGGAGCCGGTGCTTGACGACCTGGCCGCCCAGGGGCTGCGGGTGCTGGCGGCGGCCGACAGCCCCTGCGAACGGAGGTTCCCCGCGCAGCCGGAGGAGGCGGCCTTCGCCTTCCGCGGCTTCGTCGCTTTCCGCGACCCGATCCGGCCCGAGGTCCCCGAAGCCCTGGCCGAAGCCCGGCGGGCCGGCATTTCGGTGGCGATGATCACCGGCGACTATCCGGCCACGGCGCTGGAGATCGCCCGGCAGGCGGGAATCGACGTCGGCGGCGGCGTGCTTTCCGGACCGGAGATCGCCGCCCTGCCGCCGCAGGCGCTGGCCGAGCGGGTGCGCGAGGTCCGGGTGTTCGCCCGCGTGCGGCCGGACGAGAAGCTGGCGCTGGTCGAGGCGTTCAAGGCGGGGGGCGAGGTCGTCGTGATGACCGGCGACGGGGTGAACGACGCCCCGGCGCTCGAGGCCGCGCACATCGGCATCGCCATGGGCCAGCGGGGGACGGACGTGGCCCGCGAGGCCGCCGACCTGGTGCTGCTGGACGACAGCTTCGCCTCGATCGTCGGCGGGGTGAGGCTTGGCCGGCGCATCTTCTCGAACCTGCGGCGGGCGCTGACCTACATCACCGCCATCCACATCCCCATCGCCGGGCTGGCCCTGGCGCCGATCGTCCTGGGGCTGCCGCCGATGCTGCTGCCCATGCACGTGGTGCTGCTGGAGCTGGTGATCGACCCGGTGTGCTCCCTGGTGTTCGAGTCCGAGCCCAGCGAGCGCGACGCCATGCGCAGGCCGCCGCGCGATCCGCGCGAGACGCTGTTCGGCGCCGCCCAGATCGCCATGGCCGCCCTGCAGGGAGCGGTGATCCTGGCCGCAGTGTTCGGCCTCTACCTCTGGGCGTTGCCGGCCGGCGAGGCGGTCGCCCGGGGCGCGGCCTACGGCGCCCTGGTGCTGTCGATCCTGATGCTCGCGTTCGCCGACGCGGCCAGCGTCAGCGTCAAGCTGTTCGACCGAAGGCACCTAGTGTTCTGGACCATCGCGGGGGCCACCTCCGCGATCCTGGCGTCCGTGCTCTACCTGCCCGTGCTGGCCGACATCTTCGACGTCGCGCCGCCGCCGCCGCCGCTGGCTGCGCTCGCCCTGGGCGCGGCGCTGGCGGGCGGCGGCTGGGTCCGGCTGCTGAAGCTGGCGCGGGAGGGGCGGGGGCGGGGGGCGCCGGCGTGACCCTGATCGCCCTGACGTTCGCGCTGCTGAGCGCCGTGATCGCCGTCGCCGGCTTCTGGCTGTCGCGGTTCGGCGACATCATCGCCGAGCGGACCGGGCTGTCTGGAAGCTGGATCGGGCTGATCCTGATGGCGACGGTCACCTCCCTGCCGGAGCTGGCGACCGGCCTCAGCGCCGTGACGGCGGCCGCGGCGCCGAACCTGGCGGTGGGCGACGCGCTCGGAAGCTGCGTCTTCAACCTCCTGCTGTTCGTCGCCATCGACTTCTTCTACCGCCCGCAGCGGATGTTCACCCGCGCCTCGGAAGGCCACGTGCTGACCGCCGGCTACAGCTGCATCCTGCTGGGCGTGGTCGGGCTCAGCGTCCTGGCGGGTCCGCCGGCCGGCGGTGGGGCCCAGCCGCCGATCGGTCCGGCCACGGTGGTGATCGCCTTCGTCTACCTGCTGGCGGTGCGCACCACCTTCACCTTCGAGCGCCGGCGGCTGATGGAGCCGGCCGAGCCCAGCGCGCTGCGCTTTCCCGGGGTCACGCTCCGGCGCGCGGCCACGGGCTATGCGGCCTCGGCCGCCTGCGTGGTCGCCGCGGGGATCGCCTTGCCATACGCCGCGCTCGACCTGGCCGAGACCATGGGCTGGTCCAGGACCTTCGTGGGCACCCTGTTCCTGGCCATCTCCACCTCCCTGCCGGAACTGGTGGTGACGCTGTTCGCGGTGCGCCGCGGGGCCCTGGACATGGCCATCGCCAACCTGCTGGGCAGCAACCTCTTCAATATGGTGGTGCTGGCGCTCGACGACCTGGCCTACCCGGCCGGCCCGCTCCTGGGGCACGTCTCGACCGCCCACGCGGCCACCGCCCTGGCCGCCCTGGCGATGAACGGGGTGATCGTCGCCAGCCTGATCTATCGCCCCGCGGGCCGGCCGCTGGGCACGGTGAGCTGGGCCAGCGTGGGGCTGGTCGCGATCTATGTGGTCAACGCCTGGCTGCTGTTCAGCGGGGTGCAGGCGGGCCACGGCTGACCCGCCGCAGTCCCGGCGCAGGGGTCAGTGGCGCGTCTGCGAGTGCTCGCCGCCGGGCCGTGAGATCCCGCTGAGGGCGCTGGCGGTCTGGTTGGCCGCGCCTTCCAGGGCGATGTCGCCGAGGGAGATGATGCCCACCAGGCGCTTGTCGCGGCTGACCACCGGCAGGCGGCGGATCTGCTCGTCGCCCATGTTGGCCAGAACCTCGGCGAGGTCCTGGTCGTCGAAGCAGTAGCAGACGTCGGCGCTCATCACCTGGCTGACCCGGCAGTCGGGGCCCTCGCCGGCGGCGACGGCGCGGATGGCGATGTCGCGGTCGGTGATCATCCCCACCAGCCGGTCGTTCTGGCCGACGGGGAGGGCGCCGGCGTCGACGCGGGCCATGATCTGGGCCGCCTCGCGGATGGTCATGTCCGGATCGGCGATCTGGACGTCGCGGGTCATGCAATCGGCTACCTTCATGTCGCTCTCCTGTCGTTGGCTTCGGAAGGCCTCCCCAGGTCCTCTGGACAGAACCGGGCCCTGCCCGCGCGCGTTCCGCGGCGAGCGCCGCGCGGCCTCACAATCTCGGGAACCGGCGGAGGCGGACGCGGTTAGTCCCGCAAGGCCCGGAGCGTGGAGTCCGGGGCCGCGAAAGGAGCTGACGCCATGGATTATCGCCTGATCATCCTGTCGTCGTCCGGCGAGACGGCGGACATGGAGCAATGGACCTGCCCCTCGGACGTGGAGGCGGCCGAGCGCGCCTCGCGCCGAAGCACCTCGTTCGGCAGCGAACTGTGGCGCGGGGACGAACGCATCGGCGTCTACGCGGGCCGGATGCGCGCGCCCGCGGACCCGGCGCCTCAGCAACCGGCTCAGTAGGAGCGGGGCAGCCCCAGCACGTGCTCGGCCACATAGGCCAGGATGAGGTTCGTGGAGATCGGTGCGACCTGGTAGAGCCGGGTCTCGCGGAACTTGCGCTCCACGTCGTACTCCTCGGCGAAGCCGAAGCCGCCGTGCGTCTGGATGCACATGTCGGCGGCGCGCCAGGAGGCTTCCGACGCCAGGAGCTTGGCGAGGTTGGCTTCTTCGCCCGCGGGCTGGCCGGCCTCATAGCGGGCCGCCGCCTCGCGGGTCATGAGCTTGGCCGCGCGGACCTCGGCGTAGGCGCGGGCGATCGGGAACTGCACGCCCTGGTTCTGGCCGATGGGCCGGCCGAACACCACCCGCTCCTTGGCGTAGGCGCTGGCCTTGGCGACGAACCAGCGGCCGTCGCCGATGCATTCCGAGGCGATCAGGATTCGCTCGGCGTTCATGCCGTCGAGGATGTACCGGAAGCCCTTGCCTTCCTCGCCGATCAGGCAGGACGCCGGAATCTCCAGATTGTCGAAGAAGAGCTCGGTGGTGGCGTGGTTGAACATGGTGCGGATCGGCTTGACCGTCAGGCCGTGGCCGACCGCCTCGCGCATGTCGAGCAGGAACACCGAGATGCCGTCGGCCTTCCTTTGCACCTGGTCGCGGGGCGTGGTGCGGGCGAGCAGCACCATCAGGTCGGAATGCTCGGCGCGGCTGATCCAGACCTTCTGGCCGTTCACCACATAGCGGTCGCCCCACCGCTCGGCCTGGGTGCTGATCGAGGTGGTGTCGGTGCCGGCGGTCGGCTCGGTGACGCCGAAGGCCTGCAGGCGCACTTCGCCCGAAGCGATCTTGGGCAGCCACTGCGCCTTCTGCGCCTCGCTGCCGTGCCGCAGGACCGTGCCCATGGTGTACATCTGGGCGTGGACGGCGGCGGCGTTGCAGCCGCTGGCGTGGATCTCCTCCAGGATGGCGCAGGCGGCGGTCAGGCCCAGGCCGCTGCCGCCGTACGCCTCAGGGATCAGCACGCCGAGCAGGCCCGCCTCGGTGAGCGCCTGGACGAAGGCGGTGGGATAGCTCCGTTCGCGGTCGCGCTCGCGCCAGTATTCGCCCGGGAACCGCGCGCAGAGCTTGCGGACGGTCTCCAGGATCGGTTCGAGGTCGTCGCGGTCCAGGTCTGCCATGGGTCCTCCCGATCAGCGTCGGCCTGAACTAGGCCCGGGCGATCCCCGGCGCCACCGAAAAGGCGGCCGCTTACGTGACGTAGCCTTGCCGGGCGCGCGGCGCCGTGGCCGTCGGCCCGGTGTTGAGCGGCCGGGGCTCGCTTCCTATGTGAACGGCGTTCGCGTAGCCGTGCGACGGATGCTGTTTCAGCCAAGAAATGGATTGGCTGACGGTCCGACAGGGTCATACGATCGAACAAGAACGCTGCGTCGCGGCAGGACGGGACGGTCCAAAGGACCCGGTCCCGGTCACCGCGGGAGAACGGCGTCGCAGGAAGGAAGCCGCAGTGCAGCGCACCAGTACCGAGGGGCCTGACTACTTTCACAAGGTCGTCGATTGCCAGTGGGCCTGTCCCGCTCACACCCCTGTCCCGGAATACATCCGGCTGATCGCCGAGGGCCGTTACGCCGACGCCTACATGGTCAACTGGAAGTCCAACGTCTTTCCCGGGATCCTGGGACGGACGTGCGACCGGCCGTGCGAGCCGGCGTGCCGGCGCGGCCGGGTGGAGGACGAGCCGGTGGCGATCTGCCGGCTCAAGCGCGTGGCCGCCGACAACAAGGGCGAGGTCTCCGAGCGGATGCCCGCCCCCGCCGCGGCCCCCAACGGCCGGCGCATCGCTCTGGTGGGCGCGGGGCCGGCGTCCCTGACGGTGGCCCGCGACCTGGCGCCGCTGGGCTATTCGCTGACCCTCTACGACGGCGAGGCCAAGGCCGGCGGCATGATCCGCAGCCAGATCCCGCGCTTCCGCCTGCCCGAGGAGGTGATCGACGAGGAGGTCGGCTACGTCACCGCCCTGGGGATGGAGCTGCGCCTGGGGGAGCGGGTCGACAGCCTCAAGGCCCTGCTCGACGAGGGCTATGATGCGGTGTTCGTCGGCACCGGCGCGCCCCGCGGCCGCGACCTGGACCTGCCGGGCCGCCAGGAGGCCGCCGCCAACATCCACATCGGCATCGACTGGCTGGCCAACGTCTCCTTCGGCCATGTCGAGCGGGTCGGCCGGCGGGTGATCGTGCTCGGCGGCGGCAACACCGCCATGGACTGCTGCCGGACCTCGCGCCGGCTGGGGGGCGAGGACGTCAAGGTGATCGTCCGCTCCGGCTTCGAGGAGATGAAGGCGAGCCCGTGGGAGAAGGAGGACGCCCTGCACGAGGGCATCCCGATCCTCAACTACCTCGTGCCCAAGGCCTTCACCCACGAGGGCGGGCGGCTGACCGGCGTGACCTTCGAGAAGGTGCTGGCCGAGTACGACGCGCGCGGGCGCCGACGCCTCGTGCCCGCCGGCGAGCCCGACGAGCACTTCGCATGCGACGACGTGCTGATCGCCGTGGGCCAGGAGAACGCCTTTCCCTGGATCGAGCGCGACATCGGGCTCGACTTCGACGAATGGGAGATGCCGCGGGTCGATGCTGCGACCTTCCAGTCGAGCCTGCCCAAGGTGTTCTTCGGCGGGGACGCCGCCTTCGGCCCGAAGAACATCATCTGGGCCGTCGCCCACGGCCACGACGCGGCGATCTCCATCGACAAGTTCTGCCGGGGCGAGGACCTGAGGGAGCGGCCGGAGCCCGGCTATTCGCTGGTCAGCCAGAAGATGGGCATCCACGAGTGGAGCTACGACAACGCCCCGGCCAACGATCCGCGCTTCCGCGTGCCGATGCTCGACAAGGCCGTGGCGCTGACCGACGTAAAGGTGGAGGTCGAGCTCGGCTTTGACCGGGAGGTCGCCTACCGCGAGGCGCAGCGCTGCCTGAACTGCGACGTGCAGACGGTCTTCAGCGCCCCGGCCTGCATCGAGTGCGACGCCTGCGTCGACATCTGCCCGACGGACTGCATCACCTTCACCGAGGACGGAGAGGAGGACGACCTCCGGGGGCGCCTGAAAGCCCCCGCGCTGAACCTGGACCAGGCGCTCTACGTCTCCGGGCCCCTCGCCACGGGGCGGGTGATGGTGAAGGACGAGGACGTCTGCCTGCACTGCGGCCTGTGCGCGGAGCGGTGCCCCACGGGGGCGTGGGACATGCAGAAGTTCCTGCTGGAAATGACCCATGCGGGGGGATCATGCCGCTAGAGGCCGTCAACGACTTCGTCGTCAAGTTCGCCAACGTCAATGGCTCGGGCTCGGCCAGCGCCAACGGCATGTTCGCCAAGGCGATCCTGCGCATGGGCGTGCCGGTGGCCGCCCGCAACATCTTCCCGTCCAATATTCAGGGCCTGCCGACCTGGTACGAGGTGCGGGTCACCGAAGCCGGGCGGCTCGGCCGCCGCGGCGGCGTGGACCTGATGGTGGCGATGAACCCGCAGACCTGGGCCCAGGACGTGGCCGAGATCGAGCCGGGCGGCTACCTGTTCTACGATTCCACCAAGCCGCTGGCGCCGTCGATGTTCCGCGACGACGTGACGGTGGTGGGCGTGCCGCTGACGGCCATGTGCAACGCCGCCTACCAGCTCCCGCGCGAGCGTCAGCTTTTCAAGAACATCATCTATGTCGGGGCCCTTGCGGCCCTGCTGGGCGTTGAGACCGAGGCCTTTGAGCAGCTGTTCGCCGAACAGTTCGCCGGCCGCGAGCGCCTGATCAAGGCCAATGTCGCAGCCCTGCACATGGGCCGGGATTACGTGGCCGAGCACCTGCAGCCCCTGGGCCTGCAGGTGCGCCGGGCCGACCAGGTCGGCGATCGCATCTTCGTGGAGGGCAACGCGGCTGCGGCCCTGGGGGCCGTCTACGGCGGGGCCACCGTCTGCGCCTGGTATCCGATCACCCCGTCCACCTCCCTCGCCGAGGCCTTCACCGGCTATTGCGAGGAGCTGCGCATCGATCCGCAGACCGGCAAGGCGCGCTACGCCATCGTCCAGGCCGAGGACGAGATCGCCTCGATCGGCATGGTGGTGGGCGCCGGCTGGAACGGGGCGCGGGCCTTCACCGCCACCTCGGGGCCGGGGATCTCGCTGATGACCGAGTTCATCGGCCTGTCCTATTTCGCCGAGATCCCGGGCGTGATCTTCGACGTGCAGCGCGGCGGTCCTTCCACGGGCATGCCGACCCGAACCCAGCAGGCGGACCTCCTGGCGGCCGCCTACGCCGGCCACGGCGACAGCAAGCACGTGCTGCTGCTGCCCGCCGACCCGGGCGAGTGCTTCGAGATGGGCGCCCAGGCCTTCGACCTCGCCGACCGGCTGCAGACGATGATCTTCGTCATGCTCGACCTGGACATCGGCATGAACGAGTGGCTGACCGAGCCCTTCCGCTGGGACGACGCGCGCCGCCTCGACCGAGGCAAGGTGATGACCTACGAGGACCTGGAGGCGGGGCGCGACTTCGGGCGCTACCTGGAGGTCGACGGCGACGGCATTCCCTACCGCACCTATCCGGGCACCCACCCGACCCGAGGCGGCTATTTCACCCGCGGCACCTCGCGCAATCCCTACGCCCGCTACAGCGAGGAGGGGCCGGTCTACGTGGGCAACATGGAGCGGCTCCTGCGCAAGTTCGACACCGCCCGCGCGCTGGTCCCGGCGCCGGTGCGGCGCGACGCGGCGCGGGCGACGGGGGAGGGGGTGATCTACTTCGGCTCCTCCACCCCGGCCGTGCACGAGGCGCTGGACGTGCTGCAGCAACGGGGCCTGCACCTGGACGCCCTGCGTGTGCGGGCCTTCCCGTTCCCCGACGAGGTGTTCGCCTTCATCGCCGCCCACGAGCGGGTGTTCGTCATCGAGCAGAACCGCGACGGCCAGCTTCGCACCCTGCTGATCAACGAGGGCGAGGTCGATCCCAACCGCCTGACCGCCGTGCTGCACTACGACGGCACCCCCATCACCGCCCGCTTCATCGCCGACGCGGTCCAGCGCCACATGGCCGACCGCAAGCCGATGCCGGAGGCCGCCGAATGACGTACATCACCAAGCCGCGCCTGCATCACCCAGGGCTGAAGCCGAACGCCCTCGGCTACACCCGCCGCGACTACGAGGGCTCGGTCTCGACCCTGTGCGCCGGCTGCGGGCACGATTCCATCTCGGCGGCGATCATCCAGGCCTGCTACGAGCTGGACCTGCCGCCGCACCGGCTGGCCAAGCTGTCGGGCATCGGCTGCTCCTCCAAGACGCCGGACTACTTCCTGGGCAATTCCCACGGCTTCAACACGGTGCACGGCCGCATGCCCTCGGTGCTGACCGGGGCGAACCTGGCCAACCGCGACCTGATCTACCTGGGCGTCTCCGGCGACGGGGACTCCGCCTCCATCGGCCTGGGCCAGTTCGCCCACTCGATCCGCCGCGGCGTGAACATGCTCTACATCGTCGAGAACAACGGCGTGTACGGCCTGACCAAGGGCCAGTTCTCGGCCACCTCCGACAAGGGCTCGAAGTCGAAGAAGGGGGTGGTGAACCACGACGCCGGCATCGACATGGTGAGTCTGGCCCTGCAGATGGGCGCCACCTTCGTCGCCCGGGCGTTCAGCGGCGACAAGGCCCAGCTCGTGCCGCTGATCAAGGCGGGACTGCGCCACCGCGGCGCGGCCTTCATCGACTGCGTCAGCCCCTGCGTGCAGTTCAACAACCATCAGGGCTCGACCAAGTCCTACGACTATGTGCGCGAGCACAACGAGGCGGTGAACCGGCTGGACGTGGTGCTGCCGCGCTCGCCGATCACGGTGGACTACGGGCCGGGCGAGACCGTTCCGGTGGCCCAGCACGACGGTTCGATCCTGCGCCTGCACAAGCTGGCCGAGCACTACGACCCCTCGGACCGGGTGGGGGCGATGGCCTATCTGCAGGCGCGCCAGGCGCTGGGGGAGATCGTGACCGGGCTTCTGTTCATCGATCCCGAGGCGCAGGATCTGCACGAGAACCTCGGCACGGTGGAGGCCCCGCTCAACGCCCTGACCGAGGCCGAGCTCTCGCCGGGCGCGGCGGCCCTGGAGCGGATCAACGCGTCCCTGCGCTGACGACGCAGAGGGGCGCCTGCGGCCAATTGGATCGAGCCGATTGACCTGACGTGGCGTCGCCGTCGGATACTGGGCGCAAGCACGACGATAGTGTTGGAGGATTCGGAATGGCGGACTTCGGCGGCGACATCGAGCTGGAGGACTTCCGCGCGGAGGTCCGGGCCTGGCTGGAGGCCAATTTCCCGGCGTCCCTGAAGGGGCAAGCCGTCCTGGCCTCGGCGGAGATCACCACGCCGAACGCCGACCTGAAGGCCTGGCGCAAGGCGATCGGCGAGAAGGGATGGGGCACGCCCACCTGGCCGAAGGAGTACGGCGGCGGCGGGCTGTCGATCCCGCAAGCCCGCGCCCTGGCCCAGGAGATGGCCAAGGCCGGGGCCTTCAACCCGCTGATGTTCGGCATGGGCGTGACGATGATCGGGCCGACCATCCTGGACTACGGCACCGAGGCGCAGAAGCAGAAGCACATCCCGCCGATCGTGCGGGGCGAGGTGCAATGGTGCGTCGGCTATTCCGAGCCGAACGCCGGCTCGGACCTGGCCAGCCTGCAGACCAAGTGCGAGGACGCCGGCGACCACTGGGTGATCAACGGCCAGAAGATCTGGACCTCCGGCGCGCAGTACTCGGACTGGTGCGGCGCCCTGGTGCGGACCGATCCGACCGTGAAGAAGCATGACGGCATCAGCTTCCTTTTGATCGACATGCACCAGCCGGCGATCGAGACCCGGCCGATCAAGCTGATCGCCGGCGCCTCGCCGTTCTGCGAGACCTTCTTCACCGACGCCAAGGCGCCCAAGGACGCGCTGCTGGGCAAGCTCAACGAGGGCTGGACGGTGGGCAAGCGCCTGCTGCAGCACGAGCGGGCCAGCCAGACCGGCGCCTCCGGCGGCGGCCGTCAGACCCCGCTGCACGAGATCGCCAAGCGCTACGTCGAGGTGGACGGCAAGGGCCGCATCGCCGACCCGGACCTGCGCACCCGCCTGACCCAGCACCTGATGGACGCGCGCATCCACAACCTGACCCTCGCCCGCGCCGCGGCCGAGGCCAAGGGGGCGTCCGGCGCCACCAACGCGGCCTCGGTGCTGAAGAACTCGGCCACCCACGTGGCCCAGACCCGGGCCGAGCTGACCCTGGAGATCATGGGCGCCCAGGGCCTGGGCTGGGAGGGCGAGGCCTTCGCGAAGGAGGAGATCGAGGCCGTGCGCGGCTGGCTCTCGGGCAAGGCGATGTCGATCTACGGCGGCTCCGCCGAGATCCAGAACAACATCATCTCCAAGCGCATCCTGGGCCTGCCCGACACCACCCAGTCGAGCTGAGCTTGCGACACCGGACGCGGCCGCGCGCGGCCGCGTCCCAGGCCGCCGCGCACGACGGGCGGACGGCGCAGCGCGCCTGCACGTCACACCTAGTCTGTCAGGAAGGCCTCGGGCCGCGTCGGCGGCGGAAGAGAATGGTGGGTGTACAAGGATTCGAACCTTGGACCCGCTGATTAAGAGTCAGCTGCTCTACCAACTGAGCTATACACCCGTCCCGGCTCCGGACCCGTTGAGGCCCGGCGGCGAGGGCGCGGAAAATACGCGAAAACGAGACGATGGCAAGGGCGCGATTTCAGCCCCGTACGGAGGACGTGAAATGGCCAGGCGCGATCTGACCGGCGCAGTGGATTTCGCCTATCTGGAGGACTTCGCCGCGGGCGACGGCGAGGTGATCGAGGAGGTGCTGTCGCTGTTCCGCGAACAGGCCGAAATCTGGTCGAGCCTGCTGGACCCGGCCGTCGAAGGCTGGCGCGACGCGGTGCACACCATCAAGGGCTCGGCGCGCGGGATCGGCGCCTTTTCATTGGGCGAGGCGTGCGAGCGGGCCGAACGGGACGGCCCGGCCGCCCTGGACGGGGTGCGCGACGCCCTGGACCTCGCCCTGTCGGACGTGGCCGCCTACGTCCACGAGCGGGCGCTTCAGTCCCTGCGCTCGCCGCGGGTCTGATCCCAGATCGCGAATTCATAGGCGATGCAGCGGTCCACGAGGGTGCGCCAGACCGGCTCGGCGATCGCCTCGGACAGGCCGGCCGCGCGGGCGGCCGCCTTCACCTTGGCCACCACGTCCTCGATGCGGGCGGGGTCGCGAACCCGGCCGCGATCGGTCTTGATGCGGGCGGCGGCGTCCATATAGCCCTGGCGCTCGGCCAGGAGGGCCACCAGGGCCCGGTCCAGCGCGTCCACGCCCTGGCGCACCTCGGCCATGGTGGTGCAGTCCTGCGGGCGGACACGGTCGTCGATCTGAATGGTCATGGCGGGGTGGAACTAGATTCCGGCGCCGTTGTCGATGGCCTTCAGCGCCGCTTCGTGCGCTTCGGCCTCCGCGGTGATCCAGGCGATGAACGCCTTGACCTGCGGCAGGCGGCTCTTGGCTTTGGGATGGACGAGGTAATAGGCGAAGTCGACTGCGGTGGCGATCTGCAGCGGCGCCACCAGCCGGCCGGCCTCCAGGTCCGCCTGGGCGAGGGTGCGCTTGGCGAGCGCCACGCCCCGGCCGTTGGCGGCGGCCTCGATCACCAGGCTCGACTGATTGAAGCGCGGACCGCGGGCGCCGTCGACGCCCTTCACCCCGCGGGCGGCGAGCCACATGGTCCAGTCGGGGCAGGAATCGTCGGGCTCGGGCGAGCCGTCGTGCAGGAGCACGTGGTTGACGAGGTCCGCCGGCCCGGTCAGCGGCGTGGTCTCCAGGAGCGCCGGGCTGATCACCGGGATCACCGTCTCGCTCATCAGGCGCTGCACCTCCAGGCCCGGATAGCGGCCGGCGCCGTAGCGGATCGCCACGTCCACCTCGCCCGCGGCGAGGTCCACCAGTTCGATGCCGGCCGAGAGCCAGACGTCCACCTGCGGATGCGCCTGCTCGAACCGGCCCAGGCGCGGCACCAGCCACTTGGCGGCGAAGGAGGGGGCGGCGGTGAGGGTCAGCCGGCGGCCGTCCACCGCGGCGGTCAGCATGGAGGCGGCCTCGGCCAGGCGGTCGAACGCCTCGCGCAGGGCTGGCAGGGCGGTCTGGGCCGCGTCGGTCAGGAGCAGGCCCTTGGGCGTGCGCTTGAACAGGGCCGCGCCGACGTAGTCCTCCAGATTCTGGATTTGCTGGCTGACGGCGCCGGGGGTCACCGACAGCTCGTCGGCGGCGCGGCTGAAGTTGAGGTGCCGGGCGGCGGCCTCAAAGGCCCGCAAGGCGTTGAGCGGCGGAAGTCGGCGTCGCTCGGCGGTTCGTTCCATGAGTTTTCCTGACAAGCCCGGCAGAACTCCTTGGGTTGCGAAGTGGCGACCCGGGCCCCAGTTTGCAACCGCTCACCGATGTATCGGCCCTTTTCGTCGGCGGGCGATCGGCGGGGCGGACGCAAGTCCGCCCCGCCACGGCCTTCAAGGTAAGCGTTTAGAGAAGCTAAAGCCATGCCGCAACGCGGACGCAAGTCGGACACGTCGGATCGCCTGGTCGTCCTGGGCGGCGCACGCGGCCGCCCCGCCGGTTCGGTCTGGCTGGTGGGCGCAGGACCCGGCGATCCGGAGCTCCTGACGCTGAAGGCGCTGAAGGCGCTCGGCCGCGCCGACGTGGTGGTCCACGACGGCCTGGTCTCGCAGGAAATCCTCGACCTGGCCCCCGCCCGCGCCCGCCGGATCAGCGTGGCCAAGCGCAAGTCGCGTCACGCCTACGCCCAGGAGGAGATCAACCGCATGCTGGTCGCCTTCGCCCTCGAGGGGCTGGAGGTGGTGCGGCTGAAGGGGGGCGACCCGTTCATCTTCGGCCGCGGCGGCGAGGAACTCGAAGCCTGCCGTGCCGCGGGCGTGGCGTGCCACGTGGTGCCCGGGGTCACGACCGCCCTGGCGGCGTCGGCCGACGCCGGCGCGCCGCTGACCCACCGCGGCTCGGCCCAGGCGGTCACCTTCGTCACCGGCCACGCGGCGAAGGGCGAGGCGCCGGACCTGGACTGGGCCTCGCTGGCGCGGGCGAACCAGACCGTCGTCATCTACATGGGCCTGTCTACCGCCGGCGAGATCGCTGCGCGCCTGATCGGGGCGGGCCGCGCGCCGGCCACCCCGGCGCTGATCGTCGAGAACGCCAGCCGTCCCGACGAGCGGCGGATCGTCACCACCCTGGCGACGCTGGGCGAGGCGGCGGCTGGCCTCTCGGGTCCGGCGCTGCTGATGGTCGGCGAGGCCATGGCGCTCGCCCAGGCGGGCGAGGGACGGGTGCAAGCAGTGAACGAGGCCCGCGCGCCGGGCCGGGGAGTGATGTGATGAGGGCGCTGACCGCCAACCGCCTGACCGACGGCGAGGTCGTCTTCTGGTCCGACGGCCGCTGGGTGGAGCGCTTCGCCGACGCCCAGCTGTTCGGCCAGGACCAGGCCGACGCCGCCGAAGCCGCCGAGGGCCACGCCAAGGCCCAGCCCACGGTCGTGATCGAGCCCTATCTGATCGATCTGACCCAGTCGGAAGGGTACTGGGCGCCGGTCAGCTACCGCGAGCGCATCCGCGCGCTCGGCCCGACCAATCATCTGCATCACGGCAAGCAGGCCGAAGGCGGGGCGGTGGTGGAAGCCCTGCAGCACGCCGCCGGCGCGGCCCGGTCCACCGGCCGGGTCAATCTCATCAGGCGTAAGTGAGGGCGCGATGTATCTCTACGACTCCCTCGACAAGCAGTTCCTGGCCGACCGCTCGGCCGAGTTCCGCGAACAGGTGCAGCGCCGGCTCGCCGGCGAGCTGAGCGAAGACCAGTTCAAGACCCTGAGGCTGATGAACGGCCTGTATCTGCAGCTTCACGCCTACATGCTGCGGGTGGCCATCCCCTACGGTTCGATGAACGCGCGCCAGCTTCGCAAGCTGGCCTGGATCGCGCGCACCTACGACAAGGGCTACGGCCACTTCACCACGCGCACCAACCTGCAGTTCCACTGGATCAAGCTGAAGGACGCGCCCGACATCCTGGACGCCCTGGCCAGCGTGGACATGCATGCCATCCAGACCAGCGGCAACTGCATCCGCAACACCACGGCCGACCCTTACGCCGGGGCGACGGCCGAGGAGCTGGACGATCCGCGGGTCTGGGCCGAAGCGATCCGCCAGTGGTCGAGCCTGCACCCGGAATTCACCTTCCTGCCGCGCAAGTTCAAGATCGCGGTCACCGCCTCGGCCAAGGACCGCACGGCGGCCAAGGTGCACGACATCGGGCTGATGGTGAGGCGCGGCCGCGACGGCCAGCTCGGCTTCGAGGTGATCGTCGGCGGCGGCATGGGGCGTACGCCCTACGTGGGGCCGACTATCCGGGAGTTCCTGCCGGCCAACCGGCTGTTCTCGTACCTGGAAGCGGTGCTGCGCGTCTACAACCGCCACGGCCGGCGCGACAACATCTACAAGGCGCGCATCAAGATCCTGGTCGCGGCCCTGGGGGCGGAGGAGTTCGCCCGCCAGGTCGAGGCCGAATGGGAGAAGATCGGCCCGGCCGGCGACGTGCCGGACCTGGAGCTGGCCCGCATCCGCGCCGCCTTCGCGCCGAAGACCTTCGAGACCCTTCCGCCGGTGTCCGCGGCCTTCGAGGCGGCCAAGGCGTCGGACCCCGCCTTCGCCCGGTTCGCGCGCAACAACGTCAAGGCTCACAAGAAGCCGGGCTACGCCATCGTCGAGGTGTCGCTGAAAGCCGTGGGGCAGACGCCGGGCGACGCCAGCGCCGACCAGATGGACCTGCTGGCCGACATCGCCGAGCGCTACGGCCAGGACGACATCCGGGTGACGCACGAGCAGAACCTGGTGCTGCCGCACGTGAAGCAGGACGACGTGCCGACCGTCTACGCCCTGCTGGCGCAGGCGGGGCTGGGCTCGCCCAACATCAACCTGATCAGCGACATCATCGCCTGCCCGGGGCTGGACTACTGCGCCCTGGCCAACGCCCGGGCGATCCCGATCGCCCAGGACATCGCCGAGAAGTTCGCCGACCAGGACCGCGCCGAGGCCATCGGCGAGCTGAAGATCAAGATCAGCGGCTGCATCAACGCCTGCGGCCACCACCACGTGGGCCACATCGGCATCCTGGGCGTCGATAAGAAGGGCGAGGAGTTCTACCAGCTCACGCTCGGCGGCTCGGGGGCGGAGGACGCCTCGCTCGGCCAGATCCTTGGACCGGCGCTGCCGGCCGACAAGGTCGCCGAGGCGGTGGACACCCTGGTCGAGGTCTACATGCGCGAGCGCGCCGACGGCGAGCGCTTCCTCGACACCTTCCGGCGCACCGGCGTCGCCCCGTTCAAAGAGGCCGTCTATGCCGCTGCTCATTAAGCTCGTCGACGGCCAGATGGTTCAGGTGGAGGACGCCTTCACCGCGGTGGCCGACGATCAGCCGGTCCCGCCCGGGGACGTGATCATCTCGCTGGGCCGCTTCCAGACCGAGGGCGAGGCGCTGCTGGGCGAGGGCCGGGCGCTGGGCGTGCGGCTGGAGCCGGCGGAGGAGGTCGAGGCCCTGGCCTATGACCTGCCGCGCCTGGCCGTGGTGGTGCTGGCCTTCCCCAAGTACCGCGACGGGCGGGCCTACACCTCCGCGCGGCTGCTGCGCGAGCGCTTCGGCTTCACAGGAGAGGTCCGCGCGGCGGGCGAGGTGCTGCGCGAGCAGGCCGGCTTCATGGTGCGCACCGGCTTCGACGCCTTCGAACCCGCCGACGGCGCCTCGCCGGCGGATTGGGCGCGGGCCGCCTCGCGCTACCGCCACGTCTATCAACGCTCGACCGACGGCCGCGCGCCGGCCTTCGTGGAGCGGCAGGGGACATGAGCATGGCCTACGATCAACTGGAGCGGCTTTCGCCCGCCGCCCGGCTCGACGCCGAGCTGCGCCACGCCCATCCGGCCACTGTGCTGGAGGCGGCGGTCGAAACCTTCGGCGACAAGCTGGCGCTGGTCTCCTCCTTCGGCGCGGAATCGGCGGTGCTGTTGCACCTGGCCGCGCAGGTGAAGCCCGACATTCCGGTGCTGTTCCTGGACACCGGAATGCTGTTCGGCCAGACCCTGGACTATCGCAAGCAACTGGCCGCCAGGCTGGGACTGACGGGCGTGCGCGACCTGCGCCCGGCCTATCAGGACCTGGCCGTGGCCGATCCGCAGGCCAAGCTGTGGCAGACCGACACCGACGCCTGCTGTCACGTGCGCAAGGTGCTGCCGCTGGACCGGGCGCTGGAGGAGTTCGACGCCTGGATCACCGGGCGCAAGCGCTTCCACGGCGGGGACCGGCTCTCGCTGCCCGTGGTCGAGCAGGCCGGCGAGCAGGTGAAGTTCAATCCGCTGGCCAACTGGGGCAAGGCCGAGCTCGACGACTACGCCGCCCGCCACGAGCTGCCGGCCCATCCGCTGGTCGCCCAGGGATTCCCCTCGATCGGCTGCTGGCCGTGCACCCAGCCGGTGGAGGAGGGCGAAGACGTGCGCGCCGGCCGCTGGAAGGGTTCCGAAAAGACTGAATGCGGCATACATCTGGCCCGCGCGCCGGGAGCCGCCACCAATGTCGGCGGCGACATCTAGCGCCTCCCGATTTGTCCGATCTCAAGGAACGCCGGGTAGAATCGCGCTTGCTGCGATCGCCCTGGCCAGAAACCCGAGTTGAGCATGACTGACGCCACCGTGGCCGCTCCGGCCCCCAGCAAAGCCCGCGGCGCCTTCCTCGTGGAGCGCGTGACCTGGGTGCAGCACTGGACCGACGAGCTGTTCTCGTTCCGCACCACCCGCGATCCCGGCCTGCGTTTCCAGAGCGGCCAGTTCGTGATGGTCGGACTGGAGGTGGACGGCAAGCCGCTGGTGCGGGCCTATTCGATCGCCAGCCCGGCCTGGCACGACGAGCTCGAGTTCTATTCGATCAAGGTGCAGAACGGCCCGCTGACCTCGCGGCTGCAGAACATCAAGGTCGGCGACGAGGTGCTGATCGGCAAGAAGCCGACCGGCACCTTGGTGCTGGACGGGCTGAAGCCGGGCAAGCGGCTCTACATGCTGGGCACCGGCACCGGCCTGGCGCCCTGGCTCTCGCTGGCGCGCGACCCGGACGTCTATGAGCGCTTCGAGACGGTGGTGGTGACGCACACCGTCCGGCAGGTGGCGGACCTGAACTATCGCGAGCTGTTCGAAACCGAGCTGCCGAACGACGAGATCCTCGGCGAGATCGTCGCCCCCAAGCTGCGCTACTATCCCACCGTCACCCGCGAGCCGTTCAAGACCCAGGGCCGGATCACCGACCTGATCGCCTCGGGCCAGATGTTCCGCGACCTGGGGCTGCCGCCGTTCAACCCGGCGGAGGACCGCGTCATGCTGTGCGGGGGGCCTTCGGTGCTGGCGGACCTGAAGGCCCAGCTCGAGGCCATGGGCTATGTCGAAGGCTCGATAGCCCAGCCGGGCGACTATGTGCTGGAGCGCGCCTTCGTCGAGACCTGACGGCGGCGCGGCCTATTCGGCCGGCGGGCAGCCCTTAAACTCGCCAACCTTGCTGACGGTGAGTTTCGCCAGGTTCAGCTTGCGCATCGGGGCCATCGAGGCGGCCCCGTGGCCGGTGTAGAGGTCGATCTTCTCGCCCTTGATCGCCCCGCCGGTGTCGGAGGCGTACCAGTAGCCGTCGTGCACGCCGCCGCCGGGCAGGGGCAGGCCCACCGTCTCCTTGATGAACAGCACGGTGCGCCGCGGGATCAGGTTTCGGTCCACCGCGGCCGTGCGCATGGCCACGACCTTGCAGCCCAGGGAGTCGAGCGAGCCCACGCCCTTGGCGCCGGCGTGATAGAGGGTGGCCTTCAGATTCCAGTCCGGAGTGCCGGGCGGCGAGCCGGCGAACAGCGACACGATCAGGTCGCCGATCGGGTCGGTCACGGCGGGAGCGGCTTGGGCTGCGCTCCCTGCGATCATGAGGGGAAGGGCGGCTGCCAGGGCGGCGAGGGGGCGTCGCACGGGGGCGTCTCCTCAGTCGTTGAACTGGTTTTCGCCAAGCGTTTTGAGGGACTTGGCCAAGCGTGACAAGCAAAACGAGTCAGCCAAGCTAAGCTGCCTGTTAGACTCATTCGCTTGCGCGTTGAATCCGCGAAGCTAATCGTTCCCGAGGCTTTTTTGGGGCAGGGTGAATGGCGCTTCAGATTTACGGCGACTCGATCTCGGGCAACTGCCTGAAGGTGAAATGGACGGCCGATCGCCTGGGACGGCCCTACGACTGGATCGAGACCAGCGTGCTGAAGGCGGAGACCCGCACGCCGCAGTTCCTGGCCCTGAACCCGGCCGGGCAGGTCCCGCTGGTGGTGCTGGGGGACGGCCGGCCGCTCGCCCAGTCGAACGCCATCATTCTGCACCTGGCCGAGGGATCGGACCTCATCCCGGCCGACGCCTACGAGCGGGCCCGGATGCTGGAGTGGATGTTCTGGGAGCAGTACAGCCACGAGCCCTACGTCGCCGTCGCCCGGTTCCACGTCCACTACCTGGGCAAGGCGGTCGCCGACCTGGACCCCAAGCTGGTGGAGCGGGGCAGGGGCGCCCTGAAGCGCCTGGACGACGCGCTCGCGCAGGACGATTTCCTGGTCGGCGGCCGGCTCAGTCTCGCCGATGTCGCCTTGGTGGCCTATACGCGGGTGGCGCACGAGGGCGGCTTCGACCTAGCCGACTATCCGCGGGTCCTCGCCTGGGTGGCGCGGGTGGAGGCGGCTCTCGGCATCGCCTGAGGAGTCCCAATGCACCGCCTGATCCGTCCCGCCGCCGCCGCGCTCTGCGTGCTGGCGCTCGTCCCCGGCCACGCCCTCGCCTGGGGCGCCATGGGCCACCGCATCATCGGCCAGGCGGCGATGGAGGCCCTGCCGGCGGAGACGCCGGCCTTCCTGCGCACGCCGACGGCGGCGTCGGACGTAGGCGAGCTGTCGCGTGAGCTCGACCGGTCCAAGGGCGCGGGCGAGGTGCACGACCAGAACCGCGACCCGGGCCATTTCGTGGACGTCGAGGACGACGGGCGCATCCTGGGCGGGCCCACCCTTGGCGCCCTGCCGCCGACCCGGGCCGACTACGAGACCGCGCTGCGCGCCGCCGGGACGGACAGCTGGAAGGCCGGCTACCTGCCGTACTCCATCATCGAGAGCTGGCAGCAGCTCGCCAAGGACTTCGGCTACTGGCGGGCCCTGAACGCGGCCGAGGCGCGATCCGCCGACCCGGGCCGCCGCGCCTGGTACGCCGAGGATCGGCGCCGGCGGGAAGCCCAGATCCTGCGCACGATCGGCGACCTGTCGCACCTGGTGGGCGACGGGGCGCAGCCGCTGCACGTCACCGCGCACTACAACGGCTGGGGCGACTATCCGAACCCAAAGGGCTACACTCAGGCCAAGATCCACGGACCGTTCGAGGGCGACCTGGTGTTCGCTCAGGTCAAGCCGGACGCGGTGCGCGCGGCGATGGCGCCGCCAGCGCTGGACGCGCGGCCGATCGAGGTCCGGACCGCCGCCTATCTCGCGGGAACCGCAGCCCTGGTCGAGTCGCTCTACCAGCTTGAGAAATCCGGCGGACTGGCGCCGAACGATCCCCGCGGCGGCGCCTTCGCGACGGCCCGCCTGGCCGCCGGCGCCAGCGAACTGCGCGATGCGATCACCGAGGCCTGGCGCGCCTCGGCGGCCGCCAAGGTCGGCTGGCCCGCGGTGAGCGTCGCCGATGTCGAGGCCGGCCGCGTCGATCCGTTCGACGCGCTTTACGGAGTGGACTGATGGCGATCGTCCCCCAGTTCGGCCAACCCGAGGCGGGCAGGGACTACGCCGACCGGCCGGCGGCGTTCGGCGTGGCCGTCCGTGACGGGCGGGTGGCGGTGGTGCGGGTGGCCAAGCCGGGCCATGCGCCCTGGATCGACCTGCCGGGCGGAGCCCTCGACGCCGGCGAAGACGCCGCCCAGGCGGTGGTCCGCGAATTCGGCGAGGAAACGGGGCTCAAGGTGCGCGCCGGCGACGTTTACGGCAGCGCCGACCAGTTCTTCGTCAACACCGACGGGAAGGCCTACAACAATCGCCAGACGCTGTTCGTGGTCGAGATCGAGACGGAAGCCCCGCACCTGAAGATCGAGGACGACCACACCCTGGAGTGGCTGGCGCCGCTGGAGGCGATCGCGCGGCTGCGCCACGATTCCCACGCCTGGGCCCTGGGGGCCTTCCTGCGGCGCGCCAAGCCCTAGCTTGCGGCCTTCGCCTTGTTGGATTTGCGCCGGGCCGGCGGCTTGGCGCCGCCCGAACCCTGGCCCTTGCGCGGGGCCGCGGCGCGGGCCGCGGCGGCGCCCCGCCCGCCCTGCTTGCGCGCTTCCTCGCGAAGGCGCGTGCCATGCCTGTCGCATTCGGCCAGGATCTGCTCGAGTTCTTCGTCGCCCAGGTTCTCGATGCCGATGAAGCTATTGTGCGCCCGGCCTACGCGGATCAGCTCGTCGAGCTTGGCCTGGATGGCGTTGTTGTCGCGGTTCTGGGTGTTCTGGATCAGGAACACCATCAGGAAGGTGATGATGGTGGTGGAGGTGTTGATCACCAGCTGCCAGGTGTCGGAGAAGCCGAACACCGGTCCCGAGAGCGCCCAGGCCACCACCAGAACGCAGCATGTGGCGAACACATAGGGTCGGCCGGCCCAGCGCGAGATGACGGTGGCGAACCGGGTGAAGTTTTTCGCGAAGCTGTTCATCCCTGGTCCTGACGCGTTGCGCGGCGAAGGCTGAACGGCTAGTGCGGGCGCGCGTTCCGGAGGCTCCCTGCATGTCCCAAGCCCAGATCATCGACGGCAAGATCTACGCCGAGAAGCTGAGGAGCGAGGTCGCCGCCGAGGTCGCCGTCCTCAAGGAGACGCACGGCCTGCAGCCGGGCCTGGCGGTGATCCTGGTGGGCGAGGACGCGGCCAGCCAGGTCTATGTGCGCTCAAAGGGCGAGAAGTCCCTGGAGGCCGGCATGCACTCGGTGACCCACCGCCTGCCGCAGGCGGCGACCCAGGAGGAGATCCTGGCCCTGATCCAGGCTCTGAACGCCGATCCGAAAATCCATGGCATTCTGCTGCAGCTTCCCCTGCCCAAGGGCCTGGACGAGAAGCCGCTGATCACCGCCATCGATCCGGAGAAGGACGTCGACGGCCTGCACGTGGTCAACGCCGGCCGTCTGGCCCAGGGCGTTGCGGGGCTGGTTCCCTGCACCCCGCTCGGGTGCATGATCCTGCTGCGCGAGACCCTGGGGGAGCTTTCCGGCAAGCGCGCCGTGGTGGTGGGGCGCTCGATCCTGGTGGGCCGGCCGATCGCGCAACTGCTGCTGCAGGCCGACTGCACGGTCACCATCGCCCATTCGCGCACCCGCGACCTGGCCGAGGTGTGTCGCGAGGCCGACATCCTGGTGGCCGCCGTGGGCCGTCCGCGCCTGATCCAGGCCGACTGGATCAAGCCGGGCGCGGCCGTGATCGACGTGGGGGTCAACCGCGTGCCCTTCGACAATCCGGAGAAGGCGGCGCAGGGCAAGACCAAGCTGGTCGGCGACGTCGACTACAAGGCGGCCCAGAAGGTGGCCGGCTGGATCACCCCGGTGCCCGGCGGGGTCGGACTGATGACCGTCGCCTGCCTGCTGCAGAACACCCTGATCGCCGCCAAGCGGCAGCACGGGCTGGAGGCCTAGGCTCCCGCCGCCGGTTGCGCGGCCGCCGCGTTGGTCAGGGCGACCAGCTCGGTGATCGCCTCGCCGGCCGACGCCTCGAACGCCTGGACGATCGCCCCGATGCGGTTCGTGTCGGCGCGCACCCGCTTCTCGACGGTGCGGTCGACCACCACGCTGGAGTCCGGCGAGCGCATCAGCACCGCGCGCACCCGCACCAGCACGACCGGCGGCTGGCGCCCGCCCCGGTCGTAGACGGCTTCGAAGTTGCGCACATCCATCCGCAGGGTGAACTGCGCGCGGCTGGCCTGACCGCGCACGGCCAGGCGCGCCGGCCCGCCGGCCTCGTCGAAGGCCTGGGCCAGGGCCTCGTCGAACAGCTCGTTGGCCGGGGCGATCCAGCGGGCGTCGGCGATGTAGGCGGCCTCGGACCCGGTGATGGTCAGGATCCGGTCGGTGGCCACCGGACGGGCGAATCCGGTGCGGGCCTTGTAGACGGCGACCGGCGCAGGGGCGGGCGCCGCCGTCGGCTCCGCCTGGGCCTCGGCGGCCGGCGGCGGGCCGAAGCGATAGAGCTGCACCGGCTTGGTTTCGGGAAAGACGGTGACGCACGCGGCCAGCAGCAGGCCGGCGCTGGCCAGGCCCGCCGCCTGCAGCGCGGACTTCAGTCGGATCATGGCTTCACCTCGACTTCGCGGGCGGGCGCCTTGCTGACCAGGCCGCGGGGGTTGGCTTCCAGTTCGTTGGCCAGGCGCTCGAGCGACACGGCGGTGGTTTGCAGGGCCATGACGGCGTCGGTGATCTGCGGCAGGCCGTTGGTGGCGAACTCGGCGGTCGGCCCCTCCAGCTTGCCGATCATGCCCCGCAGGTCCTTGGCGGCGGCCGAGGCCTCCTCGGCGGCGTCGGCCAGATTGGTCATGGTTCGCTTGCCGTCGCCCTCGACCAGGTTCTGGGTGGACTGCGACAGGGCGGTGATCTGCTGGGCGGCGGCGTCGATGTCCTGGATCGCCTTCTGGGCGTCGCCGATCAGCTCCTTGCGCTCGCGCAGCTCGGCGGTCACGGCCTGGGCGTCGGCCAGGGCGGCGCTGAAGGTCTTGATGTTCTCCTCCGAAAGCACGCGGTTGATCCGGTCGAGCGCCTCCACCGTTCGCGTCAGGACCGTGCCGCCGCCTTCCAGCAGGTCCGCCAGGGCGCTGCGCTGGCTCTGGATCTGCGGCACCTCGCCCTTGGGCGTGACGTCGTTGAGCAGGGGCTTGGATGGGGTGCCGGAGGTGATCTGCACATAGTTCACCCCGGTGACGCCCTGGGGCTCGAGGGTGGCGTAGGAATCGACGCGGATCGGCACGTTGGAGGTGATGCTGGCGCGGGCGATCACCCGGCTGGGATTGGTCGGGTCCAGGTCGATGCGCGTGACCTCGCCCACCTTGATGCCGTTGAAGTGCACCTCGCCGCCTTGGGACAGTCCGCGGACGGGCCCGTTGAAGACGATGTCATAGACGTCGTAGTCCTGGGCGAAGCGCAGCTGCACCAGCCAGAACGCGAAGACGATCAGCCCGATGAACAGGATGACCGTCGACAGCCCCACGAGGGCGTAGTTGGCGTTGCGCTCCATCAGGCCTCCTCGGCGCGCATCCTGGCGGCCGACGCGGCGCGGCCGCGGGGTCCCAGGAAGTATTCACGGATCCAGGGGTGGTCGGAACGCTCGAGCTCCTCCACGGGCGCGCAGGCGACCACTTTCTTGTCGGCCAGCACGGCGACGCGATCGGTGATCGCATAGAGCGTGTCCAGGTCGTGGGTGATCATGAACAGCGTCAGCTCCAGGCTCTCCGACAGGTCTCGGATCAGTTCGTCGAACGCGGCTGCGCCGATCGGGTCGAGACCGGCGGTGGGTTCGTCCAGGAACAGCAGTTCCGGATCGAGGGCCAGGGCCCGGGCGAGGGCGACCCGCTTGCGCATGCCGCCGGACAGCTCGGCGGGCTTGAGGTCCGCCGCGTCGGCCCGCAGGCCAACCAGGGCGATCTTCAGGTCGGCCAGCTCGCTGATCTCCTGTTTGGACATGCGGGTGTGCTCGACCATCGGGGTGGCGACGTTCTCCTTGACGCTCAGGTTCGAGAACAGCGCGCCGTTCTGGAAGAGAACGCCCCAGCGCCGCTCGACCCGCGACCAGCGCTTGCGGGTGCTGGTCTGGACGTCGTAGCCGAGGACGCGGACCGTGCCGGCGTCGGGGGTCTTCAGGCCGATGATTGTGTTGAGCAGCACCGACTTGCCGCTGCCCGAGCCGCCGACGACGCCCAGGACCTCGCCGCGGCGCACGGTCAGGCTCAGGTCGTCGTGAACCACGTGCTCGCCGAACTGCGAGCGCAGGCCGGAGACCTCCACGGCCGGGCCTTCCCCGGCGAATATGTCCTGCTTGCTGGCGCTCAAAGGTCGAGCTCCATGTAGATCAGGGCGAAGACCGCATCGATGGCGATGATGGCGAAGATCGCGTGCACCACCGCAGCGGTCACGCGCCGGCCCAGGGACTCGATGTCGCCGCCCACTTCCATGCCCTGGCGGCAGCCGATGCCGGCGATGGCCATGGCCATGACCGGCGCCTTGGACAGGCCGATCCAGAAGTGGGTCGCGCCGACGTTGTCGACGATCCTTTGCAGGAAGAAGGTCGGCCCGAGGTCCAGCACGGTCCAGGTGACTAGGAGGCCGCCGAACAGCCCGGCCAGCGTGGCGACGAAGGTGAGCAGCGGGATGGTGACCAGCAGGGCCAGGAAGCGGGGGAACACCAGGGCCTCGAACGGATCGACGCCGAGGATGCGCATGGCGTCGATCTCCTGGGTCATCTTCATCGAGCCGAGCTCCGCCGCGAAGCTGGAGGCCGAGCGGCCGGCCAGGAGCACGGCGGTGATGATGATGTTGAACTCGCGCAGGACCGCGATGCCGATCAGCTCGACGGCGAACACCTGGGCGCCGAACTGACGCAGCATGTTGGCGCCGAGGAGGCCGACGACCGCGCCGATGAAGAAGGCGGTGGTGGCGACGATGGGGATGGCGTCCAGGCCCGCGCGCTCGGCCAGGGAGAAGCACGCCGCCCAGCGGATTCGCGTGGGATTGATCAGGTTGCGCATGGTGACCACCAGCAGGTGGCCGCCGAAGACCAGGGTGCCGAAGGCGTCGTGGCCGAGATTGACCACGCCCTGGCCGATGCGGATCAACAGGTCCTCGATGCCCTGGCGCGGCCGGGGCGGGGGGCGCTTTATCTTGGCCGCGCGAACCACGAGGTCGAGGAGCCGCCGGGTCTCCGGACGGCTGCGGACCTCGGCGGCGTCGAACTCGCCGCCCGTGGCGCGCACGAGGGCGTAGGCCCCTGCGGTGTCCAGGCGGCGCACGTCCGTCAGGTCGATCACGGTGGCGGGCGCGCCGTCCAGTTGGGCGGCCAGGTCGCCGGGGGCGCCGCCAAGGGAATCTGCGGTCCAGTCGCCCGTCAGTCGGGCGATGCGGCCTTCGGCCGTGTTCTCGACCTGGAATTCTGCTGGATGTTCCATCGCCGTCCGTGGGCCAAGGCTTCGACACCGGGACGTCGCCCGTCGAGTCGAGGCCGGAAGGGGAGCCTAGCAGAGCCCCGCCGCGAGCCGAACGCCTTATGGCCGAGGTTGTTCCATCCGGCCGTGATGCCCGACGCGGGGCGCCCTGGGGCGTTGCTCCCCGGGGAAGTGGCGCCCGCGCCAATCTTTCGCCCCACTCGGGCGGCTATCCCAGGACCGGGATCGCCTGCGACGCGATCGGCCGACTCCTCGCGCGGGCCGGCCGACGGACGCGGCCCATACGATTGAAGGGTCGGGCGATTCCTTGGCTGTCCTCAGGGCTGGGAGAGTGCGTTGACCCGCCAGATCGACTTCGCCGGGAAATCCGGGACCATCTACCGCTACACCTCGCTCGACGAGCAGCGTCCGACGCCGCCGGCCGGCGCGAACTTCGTGGTGGCCGAGATATCCGACAAGGGGGTCAGCATCGTCTTCGCGGGCGAAACAGACAATCTGGCGCGGGGCGACTGGCGCTCGGCCCTGGAGGAAGCCCGCGAACGCTATGAGCGGGTGGAGGTGCTCACCCGCCTGAACGTGCGAAGCGCCGTGCGCCGCGAGGAGCTGGCCGACCTTGCCGAACAGCACCAGCCGCCGATGAATCCGGTCGAGGACCAGGAGCGGGCGGCGACCCCGCAGGCCGGTCAGGGCGATTCAGCCGGCGATCCGAACTAGGTCTCCGACTTCGTCGAACACCAGCGCCGGCTTTCGGGCGGCCAACGCTTGGCGGGTCGCAAATCCCCAGGCCACCGCGCCGAAGGCGAGGCGCGCCTGGCCCGCGGCGAGCGCGTCGCGGTCTTCGTCCCCCACGCAGATGGTGTCGGCGGCGGCGACGCCGGTCTTGCGGCGCAGGCGGGAGAACTTGGCCGCCTTGCCGAACAGGTCCGCGCCGCAGGACCAGTGGGAGATCAGGTCCGCCGTCGGCCCCATGGTGGTGCGGATGCTGGCTTCGGAGTCCGAGCTGACGATGGCCAGGACCACGCCCCTGTCTTTCAGGTTGGAGAGCGCCTGCGGCACGCCGTCGAACAGGCGGATCGACTGCGCCGCCTGGACCTTGCGCGCGCGCATGTCGGCGGCCACCGCCGGCAGCCGCCAGGCGGGAATCTCGAAGCGCCGCACGATTTCGCGCGCGGGGAGGCCGCGGAGCGTCTCGCGCTCCTCGGCGCTCGGCGCCTTGAAGCCGTGGGCGCGGGCCAGATCCTCCAGCACCCCGAGGAACCAGGGAAAGGAATCGGCCAGCGTGCCGTCGAAATCGAAGATCGCCAGCCGGTAGGGCCGCATGTTCGCCTCCTGGGAGGCGGCGGCTGATACGCGCCGCCCGTTCGGCGCGTCAAGCCGCCCCGCACGGGCGCGAGCCGGGGCCCGCGCCGTTCGAGGCGACGTTCGACGTGCTAGATGCGCTCGACGATGATGGCCGGGGCCATCCCGCCGGCGGCGCACATGGTGACCAGGCCGCGCTTCAGGTCGCGGCGCTCGAGCTCGTCGACGATGGTGCCGATCAGGATCGAGCCGGTGGCGCCGATCGGGTGGCCGAGGGCCATGGCGCCGCCGTTCACATTGACCTTCTCGCGGTCGAGCTTGAGGTCGCGGATGAACTTCTCGGCGACCACGGCGAAGGCCTCGTTGATCTCCCAGAGGTCGATGTCGTCAGGGGTCAGCCCAGCCTTCTTCAGCACCTTGTGGGCCGCCGGAACCGGTGCGTTCAGCATCAGGGTGGGGCTGTCGCCGACGTTGGCCATGGCCACCACGCGGGCCCGCGGCTTCAGGCCGTTCTTCTTGGCGTATTCGGGCGAGGCGAGCAGGACGGCCGCCGCGCCGTCGACGACGCCCGAGGAGTTGCCGGCATGATGCACGTGGGTGATCTTCAGGTCCGGATAGACCTGCTGGATCAGCCCGGCCAGGGTCGTGCCCTGGTTGTCCATCGGCACGTTGGCCATGGCCTCGAATGACGGCTTCAGGGAGGCGAGGCCCTCGAGTGTCGTCTGCGGCCGGGGGAACTCTTCGCGGTCCAGGGCCAGGGAGCCGTCCTCGCGGTAGACCGGCACCAGGGAGCGGTCGAAGCGGCCTTCCCTGATCGCCTTGTCGGCGCGCTGCTGGCTGACGTAGGCCAGCTCGTCCAGGGCCTCGCGCGGGATGTTCTCCAGGGTCGCGATGGCGTCGGCGCAGACGCCCTGGTGCGACTGGGGATGCAGCTTGCGCAGGTGGTCGTTGCCGGCGTCCATCAGGGCCGGGCCCTCGAAGAAGGCGGCGTTCTGCGGGGCGCTGGCGGCGGTGTAGGACATCATCTCGGTGCCGCCGGCGATGACCAGGTCCTCCATGCCGGACATGATCTGGGCCGCGGCCAGGTTCACGGCGGTGATGCCGGAGCCGCAGAAGCGGTCGAGGGTCATGCCGCTGGCGCGCACGTCGAAGCCGGCGTCCAGGGCGGCCATGCGGCCCAGGTCGTTGCCCTGCTTGCCGCGCTGGGACGAGGTGCCCCAGATCACGTCGTCCACCTCGGCGGTGTTGACGTTGTTCCGCTCGGCGATCGCCTGAAGGACGGTCGCGGCCAGGCGCTGCGGGTGGAAATCGGCCAGGGCGCCCTTGCCCACCTTGCCGATGCCGCGGGGCGTGCGCGCCGCGTCGATGATCCACGCTTCGGTCATGTTCCAGTTCCTCCTGTGCGCCGCGCGGCGGCCGGGCCGGCGCGGTCGAGTCCGTCTTCGAAGCCCAGTCTGGACCGGCGGACGCAAGGGCAGGCTAGCCCCTTTTCGGAGGGTTATCGACGCAGGCGCGCGGCCGCTCACAGCCAGCGGCGGTGGTCAGTTGTCAAGGGCGCGGGTCAGGCGTCGGGGAACTGCAGGACGAAGCGCGTCTGGCCCGAACGGGGCGGGGAGATCGGGGCGCTGCGCGGCTTGACCGACGCGCCCGGGATCCATCCCTCGACGCGATAGGCGCCGGGCGGCAGGCGCAGCAGGATCCAGGGAGCGTCGCAACGGGCTTCCAGGAGGGTGGTCCCGGAGCGGTCGCTCAGGCGGATCGCGCCCGACCCGAGGTATTCGCTGAGGGCGTTGGAGAACTCGATCCGGACCCCATAGGTCGACCACTGCGGGTCCTCCCGCGTCTGGCCGACGCCGGTGCAGGCCGCCTCGATCCCGTTCAGGGTGGTCGGCTGGTCCAGCGGCATGTCCACCGGCTCGGCGCCGGCAGGCGTCGCCGCCAGCATGAGGCCGAGCGCCACGACCGGCGCAGAGAACATCGTGAGGGGTTTCGCCATGGATCGGCTCCTTCGTTGCGGCGAAGGGGGCCAGAAGCCTGGCCGCCCTGCGTTGACTACGGTCAAGTTTCAACGCGCGGGGAGGGGCTCGCGCTCCCTTGACCCCCGTCAAGGCGCCGGCGGGCGCCCGGCGCCAGGGTTTGCACGCAGGCGCGGATGAGGTGCGGGCATGCCGTTCACGGATCGAGGCGAGGCCGGCCGAAGACTGGCCGAGGCCCTGGCGCACCACAAGGGCGAGGACGTGGTCGTCCTGGCGCTGCCTCGCGGTGGGGCGCCGGTGGCGGCGGAGGTCGCCAGGGCCCTGGGCGCGCCCCTCGACCTAGTGCTGGTGCGCAAGATCGGCGCGCCGCACCAGGAGGAGCTGGCGATGGGCGCCGTGGCTGACGGCGGCGAGCCGATCACGGTGCGCAACCTCGACGTCATCGCCATGCTCGGCGTCGACGAGGCGGCTTTCGAGGCCGTGCGCGAGCGCGAACTGAAGGAGATCGAGCGGCGGCGCGCCGCCTATCTGGGCGGCCGGCCCGCCGCCGCGGTGGCCGGCAAGGTGGCCATCGTGGTCGATGACGGCGTGGCGACCGGCGCGACCACGCGGGCGGCGCTGAGGGCCGTGCGCGCGAGGCGCCCGGCCCGGCTGGTGCTGGCCGTGCCCGTGGCCCCGCGAGACGTGATCGCCGCCCTGCAAGGGGAGGCCGACGAGATCGTCTGCCTGGAGAGCCACCCGGCGTTCGGGGCCATCGGCTACTACTACGCCGACTTCGGCCAGCTCACGGACCAGGCGGTCTGCGACATCCTCGCGGAGTTCGCACCGCCGGCGCCGGACGGTTCAGGCTAGGTCGTCGTCCTTGGCGGCGCTCGGGACCACGGCGTCCGCGGGAAGGCTGATGAAGTTGGCCACCGAGCGGACGCCGGGCAGGGTCCAGGCCAGGCGTTCGGCCACGTCCCGGTCAAACCACCCCTCGGCGCGGCCGCCGAGCTTCACCGCGTCGTCGTCCACCTCGATCGTAAGGGCCTCGATGGCGGCGCCCTCGCGCTGCAGGAGGCCGCGGAGCCGCTCGGCCGGTTCGCCGCCGGGCTCGGCCGCATGCAGGAAGTTGCGAACGTCGCCCACGTCCGGGTGCTGCAGGAGTTCCTGCTCGACGACAAGGCGGGCCCGCGCGTCGGGGACCTGGCCGTGGAGGGTGACGACGCCCTCGCGGACGGACAGGCCGAGCGGGACGGGGAGCGGTGTGGGCAGGTCGGCGAGCACCGTAAGGGCGGCGCGGGCCACCAGAAGGTCGGCCGGAGTCCCGGTCTCTTCAAGTCCGATCCGGTCGACGACGGCGGCGACGCCAGGAGTGCGGCAGGCGGCCGCCGGCGCGGCGAAGGCCTGCGCAGGAGTGGCCGCGGCCCCGTCCAGCACGACGATCCCGTCGCGGATGGAGACGCGGACTCCATCGGCGGCTCCGGCGCGCCCGAGGGCGTCAAGCACGGCGTCTCGAACGGCGGCGTTCACCATCGCCTCCCATTGGCGTTACGCCCCAATCTGGACCGTCGGGACAGGCGCACCCTTGCTCCAGATCAACGGAAGCCGGGGATCCTTGCTTGGTTGCAGTCGTGCCCGTGACAATCGCCACAGAAGCGTCCCGGGAACTGGCCGGCAAGGTCGCCTTCCTCAGCGACGCGGCCGCCTGCGCCGGCGGTCCCGGGACCGTGGGGCGGCGCGAGACGCACAGGTCCTGGGTCTTCTTCGTGGACGAGCGGGTCTGGAAGCTGAAGAAGGCCTCGACGAAGGCCTCGCCCTTGAGGCGCAGGTGCGGGCGGTGCTTGCGGCGCAGCAGCGCTTCTGCGCGTGCAGGCGGACTGCTGGCGCGCCCGTGCTCCAGATACGCCAGCATGTTGAGCTGGTAGAGGTCGGTCAGCAGGAGGCTGGAAGCGATCCTGAGCGCCATCGCGGGGGTTCGCGAAAGGGCCGGGCGCCGCGCGGGCGGCCCGTACACCTATCAACCCTCAAGACGGCGATGTTGACCAGCGTCAAGGCGACCGGCCGCAGGCCCATGCGTTGTTCTCCAGGCGACCCGCAGACGCAGGAGGACAGACCATGGCCGTTCCGGACCCGGCGACCGACGCCGAAGCCGCCGCGACCGCGGACGACGTGCGCCATCATTGCGGGGATCTGGTCGACTGGAAGCTGAGCGCGATCCTCGCCGTGGGCCCGACCGTCCGGGACCTCGCCGCCGCCGTCGGCTGGGCGAGCGGCCAGGACGAGCTGGGCGAGGCCGGCGCGCCGCTCGCGGGCCCAGCCGCACAGGTCTACGACATCCTGTTATCGGACGAAGACTACGAAGAGCGCGAGTAGGGGCTGGAGCGGCGTCCCCGCGGCCAGGAGGTGAGCATGCCGTTCGATGAGCCGACCGCACAGGCGTCGAACCGCCCCGCAGGCCCCACGGCCGCCGGTGACGGGGCCGTCGCCGAGGTGATGGGCGAACTCGACCGGCGCCTGCGCGGGCGCTACGCCATCGCCACGGGCGGCCAGTCGGCCTGGGCGGCGCTGCAGGCCTGGGAAGACTGGGCCCATCATCTGATGGAGGCGCCGGGCCGGCGGCTGGAGCTGTGGCGGCGGGCCGGCCAGGCGGCCCTGGCGCTGGCGCGGCAGCCACCGACCGGCGCGGCGCAGGACGACTGGGCCTTTCGGCCCGAACCCGCCGACCGGCGCTTTCGCCATCCCGGCTGGACCACGGGGCCCTACCACCTGCTGGCGCAGGCCCAGCTCGCCGCCGAGGCCCAGTGGCGGGCCGCTACGAGCGAGGTGCGGGGCATGGAGGCCCACCACGCGCGGCGGGTCGAGTTCCTCGGACGCTTCGCCCTCAACATGCTGGCGCCTGTGAACTTTCCCTGGACCAATCCGCAGGTGGTCGAAGCCGCCTGGCGCACCGGCGGCGGCAACTTCGCAGCCGGCGCCAAACTGCTGGCCGAAGACCTGTCGCGCCTCTCCCGAGGCGAGAAGCTGAAGGGGCTGGAAGCCTTCCGTGTCGGCGAGACGGTGGCGATCACCCCCGGCCAGGTGGTGTTCCGCAACGAGCTGATGGAGCTGATCCAGTACGCGCCGACGACGCCCACGGTGCGGCGCGAGCCGATCCTGATCACGCCCGCCTGGATCATGAAGTACTACATCCTGGACCTGACCCCGCCCAATTCGCTGGTGCGCCACCTGGTGGAGCAGGGGTTCACGGTCTTCATCATCTCCTGGAGGAATCCCGGCGCGGAGATGCGCGAAACCTCCTTCGAGGACTATCGGGTCAAGGGCGTGCTGGCGGCGATGGAGGTGGTCGGGCGGATCGTGCCTGGCGAGAAGCTGCACGCCGTCGGCTACTGCCTCGGCGGCACCGTGCTGGCGATCGCGGCGGCCGCCATGGACCGCGACGGCGACCGGCGGCTCGCCTCGGTGACGCTGCTGGCGGCGCAGACCGATTTCGAGGAAGCCGGCGAGCTGATGATGTTCATCGATGAAAGCCAGCTCGCCCGGCTCGAGGACATGATGCACGTCCAGGGCTATCTGGACGCCCGGCAGATGGCCAGCGCCTTCTATGCGCTGCGCGCCAACGAGATGGTGTTCGCTAAGCTGGTGGAGCGCTACCTGCTGGGCGAGCCGGCGCCGCCCGGCGACATCGACGCCTGGCTG
Source organism: Phenylobacterium sp. (assembly GCF_046291545.1). Taxonomy (GTDB): domain Bacteria; phylum Pseudomonadota; class Alphaproteobacteria; order Caulobacterales; family Caulobacteraceae; genus Phenylobacterium. The sequence continues at coordinate 238,279 of NZ_JBKBSM010000003.1, read as the reverse complement.
ACCGATCCGACGCGGATGCCGGCGCGCATGCACGCCGAATACCTGCGCCGCCTGTTCCTGGAGAACAGCTTCGCCGACGGCCACTATCAGGTGGACGGCCGGGCCGTGGCGCTGAAGGACATCGACACCCCGATCTTCGCCCTCGGCGCCGAGCGCGACCACATCGCCCCCTGGCGCTCGGTCTACAAGGTGGAGCTGTTCGGTTCGGCCAGCACGACCTTCGTCCTGACCGGCGGCGGCCACAACACCAGCGTGGTCAGCCCGCCGGGCAAGCCGGGCGCCTACTACCGGGTGAGCCGCAGCGAGGCGGGCGGCGACTATGTCGATCCCGATCAGTGGCTGGCCTCGACCCCCCGGATGGACGGCTCGTGGTGGCCGGAGTGGGTGAACTGGCTCGACGAACGCTCCTCGGCCGAACGGGTCGCCCCGCCTTCCCTGGGCCGGCCCGATGCGGACCTGCCGCCCCTTGGCGCCGCGCCCGGGCGCTATGTCCTGGAGCCCTGATCCCCGCGCGGGACGTCGACAGGCGTCAACGTCGCCACGCGGCGCGAGCGCACGATGGCCGGCGTCGTCATCGGAGGATGAACCATGGAAGACGCCGCCTCGACGCGCTCGCTGACGGCCCGGCCAAGGGCTTCCGGGCCAGCGGGCGCCTTCACTCCCCGATGCGACAGGTGGATCAGCATGACGAAGGTGGACATGATCGTGCTCCGTCGCCGTCGCAGCGAGCACGTCAGCGCAGGACGGCCGGGGCATTGACGGGGTCAAGAGCCTGAACGCTTCCGACTCGCCTGGAAGGCGAGTTTGATCTCTGTCAAGGTGTCGAATACCCGCAGCATGCGAACTGCGCATGGGGTATGTTAACCTTTGCGAAACCTTCGGCGGAGCCGGCGATGTATGGTCTGCGAGACGACTTCGAGGGCGTGAAGCACTGGCGTCTGACGGCGCCGAAGGGGAGGATCATCTACGACGAAGGTGAGCCGATCTCGACCTTCTATCGCGTGGATCAGGGCTGCGTGCGCCTGCAGGTGAACCGCGAGGACGGCCGTCGGCAGATCCTGGCCTTCCTCTTTCCGGGCGACGTGTTCGGGGTGGAGTCCGAGGTCGTTCGCCGGGCCGCGGCCGAAGCCGTGACCCGTGTGGAACTCACCTGCTTCCAGGGGAGCGGTTCCGGCGGGGTCTGCAGCGCGGACGCCGCGGCCGGGCTCGCTCACGCGGCCTGCGAGATGGCGACCGCCCTGGCCACCCACCTGATGGGCCTTTGCCACACCGGCGCCGAGCGGCGCGTGCGGTGGTTCCTCGACTGGGCGGCCATGCGACAGGGGTGCGATCCCGTCGGCGGGCGCCTCGATCTGCCGATGAGCCGCCGGGATATCGCCGACTTCCTGGGCCTAACGCCGGAGACGCTCAGCCGCACTTTCGGCCGCCTCGAAGCGCTGGGCGAGATCCGCGTGCTGAGCGCGCGCCGGCTTGTCCTGCGCCCGCGCGACGGCGGGCCGGGCGCCCTGCGCGCAGCCTAGACGCCGACGCCCTGCGCCGGCACGGCCGCCTTGGCCACGAGCTGTCCGGAAAAGGCCTGGGCCATGTCTCGCCAGCGTTCGGACTTCAGCGCGGGATCGTCCACCGCCAGGCGGGCGAGGGGCGTCAGCCCGCATAGGGCGGACAACTTGTCCAGGGTCGCCTCGCCGCCTGCTCCGCCGAAGGTGCAGAAGAGCGCGACCTTCCTGAACTTGCGGCCCTGCTCCCTGACGTAGGCGCGCATCGGCGAGGCGATGTCCTGGGCCCACACCGGGCAGCCCAGAATCACCACGTCGTAGTCGGCCGGATCGCGCACGGCGGGCAGGATCCGCGCCGGCCGCTTGCCCAAGGACTCAAAGACCGCGCCGACGAAGGCGAACGGCCCGGCGCGGCGTCTGGCGTCGCGGATCTCCTCCAGATCGGCGGACAGCTCCTGGGCGAGGAGCTTGGCGACCTTGGCCGTGGCGCCGGTCCAGGAATAGTAGGCTACCAGATACCGGGTCATGCCGTCGCCTTCCTGAGTTCGATCCGAGGTAGCGGCGCCGTGGGCCTCCGCGCACCTCGCGGCTGCGGCGCCCTGCGCCCGTTGCAGAATGGCAGGGGCGCGGCGGGCGTGGTTGACGCCGGTCAAGTCCCAGTCCCCGCCGTCCACTTGGACATGCAGGCGGCGCTGCAGCCCTTTGCCGACAACGCGATCTCCAGGACGGTGAACGTGGCGGCGGACTGGCGGCGTGCGGATGCTGAAGGGAGCCTCGCGCGGGTTTGCGGGTTCCCCAGACGAGGGGGCTCTTGACGGGGGTCAATGCCCGCCGCCGGCGGGCGGCGAGACTTCCCGTCCTGCAATGGAGGCGCGCGTGGCCGAAGCCAATCCGGAGCTGACGCTTAACCCCGACCTGACGCTCAATCCCGACACCGCCTTCTTCGTTGTGCTGAAGGCCAGGGAATACGAGGCGAAGGTGGCCGAGGTGGACCCGGACGAGGCCTCCAACGCCTCGGACGACCGCAACGTCGACGTGCTGGAGTTCCAGGCCGACGACACGATCGACGACGAGCTGAACGCCGCCGTCGGCGCGCTCAATGAGGACGAGCGCCTGGACCTGATCGCGCTGAGCTGGATCGGTCGGGGCGACTATACCTTCGAGGACTGGGCCGAGGCGCGCGAAGACGCGCGGCGCATCCTGCCGGACCAGGCCGCGGCCTATGTGATGGGCCACCCCCTGTTCAGCGAAGACCTGGAGGACGCGTTGGCCGAGCTCGGATTCACCCTCGACGACTATCTGGAGACCGTCGGCGCGGGCGGGGACGCCGGCGCGCCGATCCTGGGGCCCCAGACGGACTGAGGCTCAGCTTCCCGCTTCGCCCGCGCCGCCTTCCGCGTGCAGCGGCTCCAGGGCGGCCTCAGCCGCGTCGCTCACCCGTTCGAGCCAGATGAATTCCAGCGCCTCGCGCGCTTCCCTGGGGATGTCCTCATAGTCGCGCCGGTTGCGCGCCGGCAGCATCACCCGCTTGAGGCCAGCCGCGGCGGCGGCGACTACCTTTTCCTTGATCCCGCCGACCGGCAGCACCAGGCCGCGCAGGCTGATCTCGCCGGTCATCGCCGTGTCGCTGCGCACGGTGCGGCCGGTGAGCAGGGAGGTGAGGGCGATGAACATGGCCACCCCCGCGCTCGGCCCGTCCTTGGGCGTGGCGCCCGCCGGCACGTGGACGTGGATGTCGCAGCGGCGAAGCTGGGCCGGGTCGACGCCGAGCTTGACGCCCTCGCTCTTGACCAGGGTGAGGGCGGCCTGGGCGCTTTCCTTCATCACTTCGCCGAGCTGGCCGGTCAGGATGAGCCGTCCCGCGCCCGGCGACTTGGCCGCCTCGATGAACAGGATGTCGCCGCCCACCGGCGTCCAGGCCAGGCCCGTGGCCACACCCGGCACGCTGGTGCGCATGGCCACCTCGCTCTCGAACCGGGGCGGCCCCAGGATCTCGGCGATGTCCTGCCGGCGGATGCGCACGTGCTCGGCCTTGCCCTCGGCGATCCGCACGGCGACGTGGCGAAGCGCCCGGCCGATCTCGCGCTCCAGGTTCCGCACCCCCGCCTCGCGGGTGTAGGCCTCGATGATCTCGTCGAGCGCGTCTTCGTCCACCTCGACCTCGCCTGGGGTCAGGCCGTTGGCCTCCAGCTGGCGGCGAACCAGGTAGCGCTTGGCGATCTCCAGCTTCTCTCCGGCGGTGTAGCCGGCCAGGGAGATCACCTCCATCCGGTCGCGCAGAGGCCCTGGAATGGTGTCCAGCATGTTGGCGGTGGCGATGAACACCACCTGGCTGAGGTCGAACGGCACGCCGAGGTAGTTGTCGCGGAAGGTCGAGTTCTGCTCGGGGTCGAGAACCTCCAGCATCGCCGCGGAGGGATCGCCGTGGACGCCCGCGCCCATCTTGTCGATCTCGTCCAGCATCAGCACGCAGTCCCGCGCGCCGACCTTGCGGATGGCCTGGATCACGTTGCCGGGCAGGGCCCCGACATAGGTGCGCCTGTGGCCGCGGATCTCGGCCTCGTCGTGTACGCCGCCCAGGCTGATGCGGGCGAACTTGCGGCCCATGGCCTTGGCGATCGACTGGCCGAGCGAGGTCTTGCCCACGCCGGGCGGGCCGACGAAGCACAGGATCGGCGCCTTGCCCTGGGGCGCGAGCTTGCGGACCGCCAGGAACTCGATGATGCGGCTCTTGATCTTCTCCAGGCCGTAGTGGTCGGCGTCTAGGATGCGCCGCGCCTCGGCGATGTCGATCTCCTTGGGCTCCGGCGCGGCCCAGGGCAGCTCGATCAGCCAGTCCAGATAGGTCCGGATCATGCCGTATTCGCTGGAGGCTTCGGGCGTGCGCTGCAGGCGGCGCAGCTCCTTGCGCGCCTGGTCGGCGATCTCCTCCGGCATCTGGAGCCGCTCTATGGCCGCCGTAATCTCGGCGACGTCCTGGCTCGCGCCCTCGTCCTCGCCCAGCTCGCGCTGGATCGCCGCGAGCTGCTCGCGCAGCACCGCCTCACGCTGGCGCTGGCTGAAGGCGGCCTGGGTCTGGCGGCCGATCTCGGCCGAGAGGCGCAGCACCTGGAGCCGGTCGGCCAGCAGGGCGGACACCTTGTCGAGCCGCTCGACCAGCCCGAGGGTCTCCAGGACCTGCTGCTTTTCGGCCGGCTTCACGTCCAGATAGGCCGCCGCCATGTCGGCCAGGGCCCCTGGGGAGGCGATGGCCTGGACCGCCGCGCGCAATTCATCCGGCGCCTGGGGCACGAGGTCCAGAACCTCCAGCGCCTGCTGGCGGACGTTCAGGACGCGCGCCTCCACCTGCGGCCCCGTGTCGGCCGGTTCGGTCAGGCGCTCCCCGCGGGCCATGAGATAGGGCCCGCCCTCGATCAGCTCGGTGATCCGGAAGCGCTCGACGCCCTGGCAGACCAGATGGTGGCCGCCGTCGGGACTGGTGACGTAACGCAGGATGTTGGTCACCACCCCGACGTCATGGACGTCGCCCGGGCCGGGGTCGGCGATCTCGGGATCGCGCTGCAGGACCACGACCACCTGCCGCTCGTCGCGCACCGCCTGCTGCGCGGCCGCGACCGATCGCGGCCGGCCGACCATCACCGGGGTGACGATCTCGGGGAACATCACGAGGTTCCGGACCGGGATGACGATCAGGGCGTCGGCCGGCGGCTCGGCGGCGGCCTGTTCGGCGGGCGCGGCCGCTTCGGGTGGGACTGTGGTCTCGGTCATCGTAAGCCTCAGGCCTTGCGCAGACTGACGATCAGGCACCCGTCGACGACTTGGCGGGTGACCTGGCCGTAACGGCCGTAGGGGAGGGCGATCCGGCGCTCGAAGCGCCCCTGCGGCAGTTCCATGCGATGGATCACGGCGGTGCGCAGGGCCGGCGGCATGGTCCGCTCGCCGCTGATCACCAGCCACGGGCCGTCGATCACCGCCTCGATCTTCGCCGCCGCCACGCCGGGCAGGGCGGCCAGGATCAGCACCTCCTCGGGGGTCTCAAGGACGTCGACCGGGGGCTCCCAGCTCGGCTGCCGCCCGCCGGACGCGCCGGGCTGGAACAGGCGCCGCTGCATCTGCTCGGCGCGGGCCAGCATGCCCAGGGCGTCGGCCCACATCCAGTCTTGGGAAAGCTTCATCGTCCTGCGCCATCCATGCCAGGGGTTGGACACTGCCGCCGCGATGCGGGTCGGACGTTGACCTCGGTCAAGCCGGCGGCGGCTCGCCCGGACCGGAACCCGACTTGACCGGGGTCAAGGCCAGGGCGCTGCTGGGCGGCCTAAGTGTCCGCCATTCAGGAGGCCCGGTCATGACATTTCGCGACATTCTGGTGCAGGTCGATGAGACGCCGGCGAGCGTTGCGCGGATGAGGGCGGCCGCGGCCCTGGCCCGGCGGTCGAACGCTCACCTGACCGGCCTGTTCCTGACCAGCGACTATCTGCGCCAGTACATGGCCGCCGAGGGCCTCGCCTTCCTGCCGCCCGACACCATCGCCCAGATCGTGGGCGACCACGGCAAGGCCGTGGACGAGGCGGCCGAAGCCGCCCGGATGCGCTTCGAGGCCGCCGCCGGCGACGCCGGCGCGCGCTCGGCGTTCGTCAAGATCAGCGGCGACACGCCCGACGGACTGATCGCCTGCGCCCGCCGGCACGACCTGACCATCACCCCGCGCCACGCCAAGGCCTGCCTGACCGACCACCGGATCTCGGCGGCCGACCTCGCCATGGCCAGCGGCGGCCCGGTGCTGATCCTTCCCGACGAAGGCTATGCCCCGCCAATCGGCAAGCGCGTCATGGTGGCCTGGAACGGCGGCCGCGAGGCGGCCCGCGCCCTGCGCGACGCCTGGCCCCTGATCGCCGAGGCCGAGGAGCTGCACGTGCTGGTGGTCTCCCCGAGCGGCGAGGGCGGACCGGACGGCATGCTCCAGCGGCACCTGGAACGGCATGGCCGCAGCGCCAACCTGATCCTTGACCCCAGCCACGACGAGTCCGCAGGCGAGGTGCTGGAGCGGCAGGTCGCCGAATACGACATCGACCTGGTGGTGATGGGCCTGTTCGGGCGACCGCGGTTACAGGAACTGGTCCTCGGCGGCGTCAGCCAGCGGATGCTGAGCCGCCTGCCGACGCCGATCCTGGTCTCCCACTGAGGCGTCCATCGCGGCGTTGACGGGCGTCAATGAGCGGGGGGCGGGGGGCGAGCATCGTCAACGCGCCAGGCCTTCAAAGGAGAAGCCCGATGACCGCCCAACCCCTCGGCAGACAGTTCCTGCCCACGCTGTCGCAATCGGCGACCAGCATCTTCTCGCCGATCCACCGCGAGTTCGACCGGCTGTTCGAACAGCTCGGCGCCGGCTGGTCGAACCTGACCGAGTTCGGCGCCTCGCCGCGGATGGACGTGCGCGACACCGCCGACGGCCTCGAGATCACCATGGAAGTGCCGGGCATCGCCCAGGACGACCTGAAGATCACGGTGGAGGACAACCTGCTCACCGTCAGCGGCGAGAAGAAGTCCGAGACCGAAAAGTCTGAAAAGGACTACCGGGTGTCCGAACGCGTCTACGGCGCCTTTTCGCGGTCCGTCGGCCTGCCCAGCAGCGTGGACGCCGAGAAGATCACGGCGACCATGGACAAGGGGGTCCTGAAGCTGGTCGCGCCGAAGAACGGCAAGGCGCAAGCCAAGACCATCAGCATCAAGGCCAAATAGCCGATCGGGTCGCAGGGTCCAGGGCGGCCCCTCCGGCGCCGGCCCGGGCCGGCGCCCCGTCGTTCAGACCATGTACTGGCCCCCGTTCACGGTCAGGGTCGAGCCGGTGATGAACCCCTGCTCGTCGGCTGCGAGAAAGGCGACGCAGCGGGCCACTTCGTCCGGTCGCCCGAGACGGCCCACCGGAATGTCGGCCTTGATCGTCTCCAGCACGTCCTGGGGCACGTGCGCCACCATGTCGGTGTCGATGTAGCCCGGCGCCACCGCATTGACGGTGACGCCCTTCCTGGCCGTCTCCAGGGCCAGCGCCTTGGTGAAGCCGATCACCCCGGCCTTGGCCGCCGAATAGTTGGTCTGGCCGAACTGGCCCTTCTGGCCGTTGATCGAGGCGATGTTGACGATCCGGCCGAAGCCGCGGTCGCGCATTCCGCCGATCACGGGGCGGGTCATGTTGTAGAGGCCGTTCAGGTCTACGCGGATCACGCGGTCCCAGTCGTTGTCGTTCATCTTGTGCAAGGACGCGTCGCGGGTGACGCCGGCGTTGTTGACCAGCACTTCCACCGGCCCGAGCAGAGACTCGATCTCGCCCAGCACGGCGCGGCACTCCAGGCTCTCGGCGACGTCGCACTTCAGGACGAGGACGCCGAGCTCGTCGCGGCAGCGCATGGCCGCCTCGTCGTTGCCGCCGTAGAGCGCAGCCACCTGCATTCCGTCGGCCTTCAGGCGCTGGGTCACGGCGTAGCCGATCCCTCTCGTTCCGCCGGTCACCACGGCCACACGGCCCATCGCGTCCTCCCTTGTCTGGCGGGTCATCCGCGGGAGACGATCGGCTGCGCGGCGGCGCCGGGCATTGACTGCGGTCAAGCTGGAGACGGCGCAGGGGCGCCGGGGCGCTCGGCGGCGGGCGGACGCGGCGGGGCCAGAACCTCGTCGCACCAGGCGCAGGCGAGTTCGATCACCTCCTGCAGGGCGCCGGGCTCCTCGAAGAGGTGGGTGGCGCCGGCCACCACCTCCAGCCGGCCCTCGCCCGCCAGCGCGCTCAGGGCCTCGCGGTTCCAGGTGAGGACAGGCTCGTCGCGCTCGCCGACGATCAGCAGCGTCGGCGCGGTGACGCGGCCCAGGCTGTCGCCGGCCAGATCCGGACGGCCGCCGCGGGAGATGACGGTGCGCACCGCCTGGGGCCGCCGGACCGCCGCCTGCAGCGCCGCGGCGGCCCCCGTGCTGGCGCCGAACAGGCCGACGGGCAGGCGGCCCAGGACAGGCTGGGCGCCGACCCAGTCGATCGCATCCACGAGCCGGCAGGCCAGTTGGTCTATGTCGAAGACATTGGCGCGCTCCTGCGCCTCGGCTTCGGTGAGCAGGTCCAGGAGCAGGGTCGCAAATCCCGCCGCGACGAGGGCCTGCGCCACGCTCTGGTTGCGGGGGCTGAAGCGGCTGGAGCCGCTGCCGTGCGCGAAGATGACGACGCCCCTTGGGCTTGCGGGGGTTCGCAACTCCGCCCCCAGGTCCAGGGGCGGGATTCGAATGAAGCGGGCGGCGGCCATGGTTTCCTCCTGGCTGGCCGGGACCCTAGCGGGCGCGCCGTCGCCGGCCTTGACGGCCGTCAACGCAGTCGCCGCGAGGCGGCGCCACATGAGGCGTTCGGAGGGAGCGACATGGGCCTGGTCGACATCACGGTGCATCCTGTCGAGGGCGGGTGGTCGATCGGCGATCCCTTCAGCGGCTGCGGCCTGATGTTCCTCTCGGGCGGCAAGGCCGAAGCCAAGGCCCGCGAACTCGGCCGGCTGGCCGCCGTGCTCGGCTTCGACGCGCAGGTCAGCGTCAGGGACGGGCGTTGGGGTCTGGTCGACCGGCTGTCGTTCGAGGCGATCCCCCGCCATGGGCCGCTGCGGCAGGCCCGCGCCCGCCGCAGCGGCGTCTGACGGCGCCTAGCCGCGGCCGCAGACGTGGACGGTGGAGGCTTGGTCGCCCTTGTCCCCCAGGGCCTCGGCGAAGCGCACCTCGGTCCCGGCGCGCATGTGGGCGAAGCCGCCGTTCACCACGGCGTTCCGGTGGAAGTAGATTTCGCGCCCGTCGGCGGTCTCGATGAAGCCGTAGCCTTCGTCGGGAAACACGCGGACGACCCGGCCGGCGGGCGGGCCTTCGTGGGTCTTGACCAGTCCCTGGTCCCTGCGACGCCGATCCTGCAGGCGCCGGCGGGCCGCGGCGAAGGCGTCCCGCACGGCGACGAAGGCGTCTTCGTGGGCGTGATCCTCCGGCGGATTGCGGTCGATCATCACGTCGCCGTCGCCGGGGGTCGTGATCTGCAGGCGGACGGCGTAGAGGTCCCCATGGCGGCGCCGATGGGCGCGGCCAATCACCGCGACGCGGCACGAGGTGATGCGATCGTGGAAGCGCTCCAGCTTGGCGGCCTCTTTTTCGATCCGCGTGCGTAGCGCCTCGCTGGCCTCAAGTCCGCCCTCGAAGGTGATCTGAAGAGGTAACTGCATGCCTCTGTCTCCATTGAAAACTTTGTGCTCAGGCTGATTCGCCGAATCAGGAGAGCCACTTCGCCAGCGCCGAGTCCGGCGTCTTGGTCAGGTCGCGCTCGAGCGTTCCCGCCAGTCGCGCCTGCGCGCCGAGCCGGCGCTCCAGGAGGCCGAGCAGGCGCCCTGGCGCGGCGACGAACACCTGGTCCAGCCCGCGCCGGTCCAGGTGACGGCCCGCCCTCGCGGCGACTTCCTCGACAAAGGCCTCCTTGGCCTGGCGGAAGAAGTCCTCGCGCCCGACGCTGTGGCGCCGCGGACTGGCGCTCTCGAAGCTCCGCACAGGCGGGCTGCGCCTCAGTTCGTCGCGCAGCCGCCGCAGGGCGGCTCGCCCGTCGATCTCGTCGGCCGTCACGAAGCTGTCGCGGCCGGCGGCCCGTTCGACGAAGCGCGCACGCGCCCCGTCGGCCAGCACGAAGAGCACCTTGCCGGCGCCTTCTGCCTGGATGTTCGCGCCCATCTCACGTGGCCCTGTATTGGGTGCTCATGGGAAAGCTCCTTCTTTGAATCAGTCTCCTCCCGTCCGCGGCCCCGGTGTTTGACGATGCTCAACTCGCATGCGGGAATCGGCGGGCCGACTCGGAGGGCCGTCGCCGGCGAAACGGACGAGCGGGCGCATGACTACGCCGGACCAGACCATGCAGGTGGAGGCCGCCTCCGGGCGTCCGATCGAGATCAAGGTCCGGGAGATCGGGCGGCTGTTCCACGCCCTGGATCCGCTGCCGTTCCGCGAGCGCGACCTGGACTCGGCCGTCGAGGAATACGTTGTCGGATGGGCGCGCGAACTGCCCACCACCCAACCGATCGAGATCGTTGTGCATCTTCCGCGCGAGGAGGCGGAGCGGAAGGAGGCGGGCGAGATCGCCGGAGCGATCCATAACTACTTCGCCTACCGCTCGCAGGCGACGCGGAACGAACTGCGCGAGCTGTTCCGCGTCGGCCGGGCTTCGGTGCTGATCGGCGTCGCCGTCCTGGCGATCAGCGTGGTGGTGGCCGGTTTCGCCGAGACCCTGGCCGGGGAGGGGCGGCTGGGGCGGTTCCTGCACGAAAGCCTGCTCATCTTCGGCTGGGTGGCCAATTGGCGCCCGATCCAGATCTTTCTTTACGACTGGTGGCCGCTGGCCCGCCGCCGAGCGCTGTACGACCGGCTGGCGCGGGCCGAGGTGCGGCTCGTCAGCCTGTGAGGCCCGGGCGGGGGACCTATTCGCCGCCGCCCTTGGCCTGGTCGCCCGCGCGGGTCTCGCCCGTCACGCCGTCGGTCACGGCGCCCGAGCCCGGGCGGGCCGAATCCCCGATCCGCCAGTCCGCGGGGCAGGCGCCCTGCAGCCGGTAGCGACGGGTCTGCTCGAAGGTCGGCCCCTTCTGGTCCTGGCGGGTGACGGCCATCTCGACCGTGAAGTCCTTCTCCTGGTCGCCGGTGATCGAGGCGCCGACGCGGTAGAGCTGGTCGTCGACCCGACAGCGCACCGAATAGGTCTGGTCGGTCTGAACCGCCTCGTCGATCCGCACGCAGGGTTGGCCGTCGACCTCCGGCGCGGGACGCACGAAGCCGTCGCGCACGGCCTTGTCGGCGCAGATGTCGACCGTGTCGATCACCGCTCCGCCGTCGCCCAGAACCTCGATGCGCCACAGGCTAGGCGTCTCGGTCGCCAGTCCAGGCGGCGGCGCCTGAGCCGTCTCGGTCTCGGCGGTCTGGCGATCGCATCCGGAAAGGCCCAGGACGGCGGCCAGGGCGAGGGCGGATGCGAGCGTGGGTCGGGACATGGGGCGGCTCCTTGGATGCGTTCCAATCAAGCCTGCGCCGCCGCCGGCGGCGGCGCATTGAGTCCGATCAAGTTCCCCGGCCGGGGGGCGGCCGCTCGGCGAAGGCGCCCTGGCGCACGATCTCGTCGGCGGACTGGGCCGCGATCGCCTCCGTTTCGGCGCCCGGCACGCCCAGGCCCCGCAGCAGAAGCGCGCACATCTGCTGGGCGAGGCTGACGGCCAGGGTCAGGGTCGGCTCCTGGGCCAGGCGCACCAGCGCGATCTGGCAGACCCCAAGAACGTAGAGCACGCCGGTTTCGGTGGTGGCGACCATGAAGCGTCCGCGGGCGAGGCCGTCGGCGACGTCGCCCACCAGCCCCTTGTTCAGGGGCGTCTCCATCGAGGTGTGGCCGCTGTGAATGCGCACCAGGGCGCCGGCCCGCTCCGGGTCGTCGATCGCGTAGCGCAGGTAGACGCAGATCGCCCGGGCCATGCGGCGGGCCGGATCCTCGACGCCCGCATTGGCCCGGCCGACGGCCCGCTCGACCCCCGCCCGGATTTCCGCCGCAACCGCCCGGACCAGCGCCTCGCGGTCGGCGAAGTGGTTGTAGAAGCTGCCCTTGGCGACATCCGCGGCCTGGACGATGTCGTCGATCGTCACCGCCTCGGCGGGCCGCTCGCAGAACAGCCGCCGGCCCGCCGCGACCAGGGCCGCGCGGGTCCGCTCCGCCCGCTCCAGACGTTTGCCGCTCACGGGGCGCGATTCCTTCTCACTCATCGAAGGCAGCCAGCAGGCCTGGCGCGGCAGGTCAAGCCGCGCCGGCCGCGGACCTTAAGCCGCCGCCCGCGCCGGGCGCAGGGCCTGGAGGTAGGCGGCGGCGAGCTGGGCCGCCTCGCCCGTCCCGAAGACATAGCGGTCGGGCCGCACCAGCACGGCCTGCGCCTGGTGGCGGTCCAGCCACGCGCCAACCGCGGCGGCGAACGGCGCCAGGGCCGGATCGTCCAGGCCGAACGCCGCGATCCCGGCGGCGATCGGGGCGGTGCGTCCGATCAACCAGGGGCCTTCGCCCAGCAGGTCGTCCAGCCGCCGTTCGCCGTCCAGCGGCTGCGGAAACACCCCGCCGGCGCCGGGCGAGCCGGCCAGGATGCAGCCGCTCGCGAAGGGGGCGGGACTGGCCGGCGGCAGGGGCGCGACGCCCGCGGCCCGCTGCGCCAGCATGGCCGCGTCACGCTGGGCGGCCGCCTCGCGATCGAGAGTGCAGACGACGCGGCCCATGCCGATGGCGAGTTCGATGTAGGTGCGGACGTGCGGCTCGCGCTCGGGCTGGTAGGTGTCCAAAAGCGCCTCGTCAGCCTCGCCGGCGAGGACGGCCTTCAGCTTCCAGGCGAGGTTGGCGGCGTCGCGCAGGCCCGCGCACATGCCCTGGCCGGCGAAGGGCGGCGTCTGATGGGCCGAGTCTCCCGCCAGCAGCACGCGGCCCTCGCGCCAGGCCTTGGCCACCAGGCCGTGGAACCGATAGACGGCCTTGCGCTCGATGGTCATGGGACCGCAGCCCCAGCGCTCCACCAGCGGGGTGATGAAGGCGTCGTCCAGGACCTGTTCGGCCGTCTCGCCGGGCAGCAGCATGAACTCCCAGCGGTGGCGGCCGGGCCCCATCAGCACGCAGGTGGTCGGGCGGGCCGGGTCGCAGATCTGAAGGTTCACCTGCGGCGGCGTCGCTCCTTCGCCGAGCAGGGCGTCGATCACGAGCCAGGGCTCGTCGAACCTGTAGTCGTCCAGCTCGCCGCCGATGGCCTCGCGCACCCGGCTGGAGGCGCCGTCGCAGCCGACCAGATAGCGCGCGCGCAGGGTGGCGCGCCCCTGCGGCCCCTCGACGACGGCGTCGACGCCGGCGGCGTCCTGGGTCAGGTCGACCAGCCTGCAGCCCAGGCGGACCTCGGCGTTCCGGCTGGCGACGAGCTGCGCGCGCAGGGCGTTCTCCACCGCCGGCTGATGGAACATGTAGCCGGTGGCCCAGCCGCTGGGCGCCAGGGCCGGCAGGTCGGTCTGCAGGAGCGTCTGGCCGTCGGCCGCGCGGAACACGTAGGCCGGCGCGGCGCGGGCGTGCCTTTCCACCTCCTGGGCCACGCCCACCTGCTGGAACAGGCGCATGATCTCGTGGTCGAAGTGCGCCGCCCGGGGCAGGGGATAGACCTCGGTGTCCTTGTCGATGGCGATGACGCGCACGCCGGCGCGGGCGAGCAGCACCGCCTGCATGGCGCCGACGGGGCCAAGGCCCGCCACCAGCACGTCGCAGTCGAATTCGGTCTCAGCCACGGTCCGGCTCCGGCGCGCAGGGGTTTTCGATGGCGCCGAGGCCGTCGATCTCGACGCGGACCACGTCGCCGTCCTTCAGGAACCGCATCGGCTTCATGGCCGCGCCGACGCCCCCGGGGGTGCCGGTGAAGATCAGGTCGCCGGGCTCCAGGGTCATGGCCTGCGACAGGTGCGCGACCTGGTCCCAGACGTCGAACACCAGGTGGCGGGTGTTGGAGTTCTGCCGCTCCTCGCCGTTGACATAGCAGCGGACGCCCAGGGCGTGGGGATCGGTGACCTCGTCGGCGGTGGTGATCCAGGGGCCGAAAGGAGCGTGGGTGTCGAAGGACTTGCCCAGCACCCACTGGGGCGTGCGGTGCTGCCAGGCTCGCTCGGTGGCGTCGTTGCCCACGCAATAGCCGAACACGGCGGCGGCGGCCCCGTCCCTGGGGATGTGCCGCCCGCCGCGGCCGATCACCGCCACCATCTCGGCCTCGTAGTCCAGGGCCTGGGAGACCTTGGGCACGTCGATCGGGTCAAACGGCCCGTTGGCCGCGGTCGGCGCCTTGGAGAACCAGACTTGGTGCTCGGGCGTGCCCAGATTGCTCTCGGCGATATGGTCGGCGTAGTTGAGGCCGATGGCCATGATCTTGCCGGGCCGGCGGATCGGCGCGCGCAGGCGCACCTGGTCGAGGGGCAGGGCGCCGGCGCCGGCCTGGGCCGCGGCGCGGACCTGCGGCTCCGCGTCGGGCCAAGCGGCGATCAGGCCGATCATGTCGGCGGGCAGGCGGCTGTCGCGGTTCAGCGGGACGATGCGGGCGTCGACGACGACGCCCAGCTCCGGCGCGGCGCCGGCCTGGAAGGTGGCGAGTCTCATTGGTCCGGTCTCCGGGGGCGTCAGCCCATGGTCGGCGGCGCGGGCGGACCCCACTGCACGCCCAGAAGGTCGTTCAAGGTGGCGACGTTGGAGCCGTCGGCGGCGGTGAAGAGGTCGCCGTCGGTCCAATGCTCCAGGGTGTGGCCCCACGGGTCGCGCCAGTAGTCGAAGACCTGGCTGCCCAGGATGTGGCGGCCCACGCCCCACTCGGCGTGGCGGCCGGCGGCCTTGAGCCGCTCGTGGCCGGCCATCAGGTCGTCGAGGTCGGCGACCTCGAAGGCGGCGTGGTTGAAGCCCGGGCCCTTGGGCCCCTGCATCAGGAACAGGGTGTGGTGGTCGGTGGGCGTCTCGCCCCGGTCGCACCGCAGGAAGGCGCCGATCGAGACGTCCGGCGTCAGGGCGATCTCGTCCGAGGTGATGAAGCCGAACCTGTCCTTGTACCAGCGCTCGGAGGCGCGGAAGTCCGAGACGTTCAGCACGCAATGGCCCAGGCGCACCACGTGGGCGGGGCCTGCCGCCACCCGCTTGGTGCGGCGCAGGCGATCATGGCCGCGCGCGGTGTTCCACGGTTCGCGCTCCGGAGGCGATCCGGCCGCGCCCCATCCCTGGCCGGCGACGACCTCGACGAGATGGCCGTCCGGGTCATGGAGGGCGACGACACGGCCGCCGCCTGGAGCCTCCAGCGGCCGGACCTCCGCGCCTTCCGCCGCGGCGAGGACCTCGAGATCGCTCACCGACGCCGCCCGCAGGCCCAGGGCGGCGAAGCCCGGTTCGCCCGGCTCGGTGACGTGGGCGTAGGGCGCGCCGTCCAGGCCGCGGGCGTAGAGCCGGCCGTCCGCCTCGCCGGCGGGCAGGCCGAAGTCCTCGAGGAACGCGCGCATCCGGCCGAGGTCCGGCGCGCGGAAGCGGACGTAGGCGACGTCCTCCACCTTGATCGTGCTCATGGGCGTTTCCAAATAGTGACTATTTGGTCAAATATACGCGGCGCGTCGATTTGGCAAACGGGCAGGTTCGGCCAATCTCGCCGGATGGCGGCAATATACGTGACTGTGTGGTCATATTCGTGGGGCCTGGGCGCATCGGTCGGGGAACCTCGGAACCTCCGGGGAGTTGGCTTCCCACGTCGCCCCATGTCGGCCAGGGAGAGCCCCCATGCTTCGCCGGATTGCGGCGCCACGACGGAGGTCGCTGTGAGCGGCGAGGTGCGGCCGCCTGGCCCGGAGCCCGCCCCCGTCGCCGGGCTGGCCTATGTGACCGACCAGGATCCCGGCATCCGGCGCCGCCCCCGCGGCGGGGGCTTCGACTATGTCGGGCCTGACGGGCGGCCGGTGACCGACGAGGCGACGCTGGAGCGGATCCGCGCCCTGGTGCTGCCCCCCGCCTGGACCGACGTGTGGATCTGCGCCGACCCGGACGGCCATATTCAGGCCGTGGGCCGCGACGCCCGCCGCCGCAAGCAGTACCGCTATCACGTGCGATGGCGCGAACAGCGGGACGCCGACAAGTACGACCGCCAGCTCGCCTTCGGGCGGGCCCTGCCGCGGCTGCGTCGGCGCGTCGAGCGTGACCTCGCCCGCCGCGGCCTGCCGCGGGAGAAGGTGCTGGCGGCGGTGGTGCGGGTGATGGAGGCCACCCTGATCCGCGTGGGCAACGACGAATACGCCCAGGTCAACGGCAGCTTCGGCCTGACCACCCTTCGCGACCGCCACGCCCGGATCGGCGAGCGCCGCGCGGTGTTCGAGTTCCGCGGCAAGAGCGGCAAGATCCACCAGACCGGGTTCAACGACCGCCGCCTCGCCCGCATCGTGCGCGCCTGCCAGGACCTGCCGGGCCAGCGGCTGTTCCAGTACCTGGACGAGGCGGGCGACCGCCACGCCGTGCAGTCCGCCGACGTCAACGCCTATATTCGCGAGGCGATGGGCGAGGACTTCTCGGCCAAGGACTTTCGGACCTGGGCGGGCACGGTGGCGGCGGCGAGGGCCCTGGTCGAGTGCGGCCCGCACGCCGGCGCCGCGCACGCCAAGCGCAGCGTCGCCGCCTGCGCGCGGGAGGTGGCGGCGATCCTCGGCAACACCGCCGCCGTGGCGCGCAGGGCCTACATCCACCCGGCGGTCCTCGAGGCCTATGGCGAGGGACGCCTGGACCTGAAGCCGAGCGGCTCGCCGCGGGCATTCGAACTGGGCGTGCTGCGGCTCCTGGAGGCCACCTCGAAGGACGCCGCCCTGACCGATGCGGCGTAGGCGCGCCTAGCCGCCGCCGCGCAGGCTGTAGAGCAGGACCAGGCCGGCGGCGTAGACCGCGATCATGGCGGCGCTGTCGTAGCCCAGCCGCCAGATGCTGCGGTCGCGGCGCTCGACGATGCCGACGATCAGGATCGCGCAGAGCAGCGCGCCCAGGCAGGCGGCGACGACGCTGAAGGCGCCCAGCTCGGCCAGCACCGGCGGACCATAGACGGCGTCGACCAGCAGGATCAGCGACAGGTTGAAGAGGTTGCCGCCCAGGACGTCGCCCACCGCCATCTGCGGGCGGCCGAGGCGGACGGCGGCGATGGCGCTGGAGAACTCGGGCAGGGACGTCGCGCCGCCCAGGAACACCGCGCCGAAGAAGCTCTGCCCCAGTCCCGACCGCTCGGCGATCAGTTCGCCCGAGCGCGCCAGCAGGAAGCCGCCGACGGTGATCAGCGCGCCGGAGCCAGCGATCAGCAGGGCGAGCCTGAGCCTGGATTCGCCTTCGTCTGCAGCCTGTTCTGGGGGCGGGGGCGCATCGGCGTCGCGTCCGGGACGCGCATCGACGGGACGCCAGGTCGCCCGGCGGCCGATGGTGCGCGCCGAAAGCAGGCAGACGACGTAGGCGCCGGCCACCAGCACCGCGCCCACGCCCAGGCCGGAGCCGGCGATCTCCACGTCTCCGGCGGAGATGAGGCCGGCCATCAGCGTCAGGAGCGCGACGTTCATGGCCGCGTAGGCCAGCACGTCCGGCCGCGGGACGATCGAGGTCAGCGCCTCGCGGCCGACCACGGCGTCGGCGATCGCCAGGGCCATGAGCTGCAGGGCCACCCCGCCGATCAGGTTGTTCGCCGCCAGTGCGCCGGCCCCGCCGGCCGCCGCGGTCGCCGAGGTGGTGATCTCGGGCAGGGAGGTCACGCCGCCCAGCACCAGCAGGCCGATCAGCGCCCCGGACAGCCCCGTCGCCTTGGCGAGGCGGTCGGCGTAGCCGGCCAGGCGGGTGCCCGCCCGCCAGACGACGAAGGCGGTGACCGCGAAGATGCCGATGGCCACGGGAAGGCTGCCGCCGCCGTTCAGGAGGGTCTGCAGCATGTCAGCGCCCCATCAGGGCCGGCAGGCCCTGCCAGATCACCGCCACCACGGCGAGGGCGCCGCCCGCGCCGGCGATCAGGCCGGCGAAGCGGCGCAGGGAATCTTCGCCGGCGGACCGGCGCAGGCGGAGCCCGGCCAGGGCGAAGCCGGCCGCCGCCGCCGCACAGGCCGCCGTGAAAGCGGCGATGAGTCCGCGCGCGGCCGGGGCTGCGGCGTCCTGGACCACGTCGGCGACGCTGGCGATGGCGTAGACCCCGGCGAAGTGCGCCGCCCAAACCGCCAATCCGCCCAGCATGTAGACCCAAAGCCGCACGTCACGCCCCCGGGAACAGCCGCACGAGCAGGGCGCCCGTCGCGCCCTGAGCGGCGGCGTAGCCGATGAACAGCGCGACGAGGTCGACGGTGCTGACGCGGGCGCGGGAGACGAGGCCCCGGGCCGTGCGCGCGGCGAGAAACCCCGCCATCAGCACGATCACCGACAGGAGAACCCCCTGGAAGCTGAGCAGGGCGAAGAGGGTGGCGCCCTGGCCGCTCGCCTCCGGCCGCAGGCCCGCGCGCCACCAACTGCCGAGGTCGGCGGCGAAGGCGCAGAGCGCCGCTCCGGCCGCCAGGACCATCGCCGCCGTCGCGGGCCAAGGACCGGCCCGGCGCACCGTCCTCGCCGACGTCCACGCCAGGGCCCCGGCCGCCACGTAGCCGCCGACGGCGAGCCCCAGCCACAGGTGCGGCGGCGGGGCGATCCAGAGGTCGGGGCGCCGGCTCCAGAGGAAGACGTAGCTGAAGGCCGCCATCGCGAAGATCATGCCGGCGACCACCAGCAGCACCACCATCGCCCACCAGCCGTGGCTGGCCGGGCCGGAAGCGTAGGTGGGGATCCGGATCCCGGCGCCGATGTCGACGCTCTCCTCGGCCATCGGCCGGTCGGTCTCCCAGAGCCAGCGCAGGACGCAGACCACCGCCAGCACTCCGCTGAGGACGCCTGCGCCATAGGCCTGCACCGTGAGCAGCAGGAAGAACCCGGCCGTGAACACCGCCGCCAGCACGTGCCAGGCCGAGGGGCCCGGCATCCGCTGCAGGTACTGCGGCTCGGCGCGCAGAGGGCTGGTGATGATCGTCTCGCGCTCGCCCGTGGCCGTGCGCGGCAGGAAATAGCGGCCCTCGGCGACGTCCTTGGAGATCTGGGGGTCGTCCCACAGGGGATAGGCGCTGCGGATCACGGGGATCGATCGGGTGGAGTAGAGCCCGGTGGGCAGCCACTCCAGGGTGCCGCCGCCGAAGACGTTGCCGGCGTCATCGTCGGCCGTGAACCGGAAATTGCGGAGAAGGTCGATGATGAACAGGAGCACGCCGGCGCCGATCAGCAGGGCGCCGAAGGTCGAGATCAGGTTCGGCAGCTCCCAGTCGCGGCCGGGCAGATAGGTGTAGACGCGCCGCGGCATGCCCATCAGCCCGGTCAGGTGCATGGGCAGGAAGGTGACGTGAACTCCGGTGAAGAACAGGCCGAACACCCAGCGGCCCACCCGCTCGGACAGCGGACGGCGGCTGGTCATCGGCGTCCAGTAGTAGAAGGCGGCGAACATCGGCAGGACCATTCCGCCGATGAGCACGTAGTGCAGGTGGGCGACGATGAAGTAGGTGTCGTGCGCCTGCCAGTCGAACGGGACCATGGCCACCATCACCCCGGTGACGCCGCCCATGACGAAGGTGACGATGGCGCCGACGGCGAACAGGGCCGGGGTGCTCCAGCGCACCTTGCCGGCCGCCAGGGTGGCGATCCAGGCGAACACCTGCACGCCGGCCGGCACGCTGACGGCCATGCTGGCCGCCGAGAAGAAGCTGATCGATATGGTCGGCAGGCCGGTGGCGAACATGTGGTGGACCCACACGCCGAAGCTGATGAACCCCGTCGCCAGAAGGGCCAGGACCACGAGGCGATAGCCCACCAGCGGCGTCTGGGCGATGGTCGGCACGATCATCGACATCAGCCCGGCCGCCGGCAGGAAGATGATGTAGACCTCCGGATGGCCGAAGAACCAGAACAGGTGCTGCCACAGCACCGGATCGCCGCCCCGGGTGGGGTCGAAGAACGGCCAGTTCAGCGCCCGCTCCAGCTCCAGCAGCAGCGTGCCGAGGATCACCGCCGGGAAGCCGATGATGATCATCGCGGCGAACACCAGCATGGCCCAGGCGAACATCGGCAGCTTGTCCAGCGTCATCCCGGGCGAGCGGGTCTTGAGCACGCCGACGACGATCTCCACCGCCCCGGCGATGGCGCTGATCTCGATGAAGCCGATGCCCAGCAGCCAGAAGTCGGCGTTGATCCCCGGCGAATAGGTCTTGCTGGTCAGCGGCGGATACATGAACCAGCCGCCGTCCGGCGCCAGGCCGAAGAAGATCGAGGCGAAGAAGCAGAGGCCGCCGACGAGATAGGCCCAGAAGGCGTAGGCCGACAGACGGGGAAAGGGCAGGTCCCGCGCCGCCAGCATCTGCGGCAGCAGCATCACGCCGAGGGCTTCCACGGCCGGCACGGCGAACAGGAACATCATCACCGTGCCGTGCATGGTGAAGACCTGGTTGTAGGTCTCCTGCGGCAGCACCCCGTTCAGGGGCAGGGCGAGCTGCACCCGCATCAGCAGGGCCAGCACCCCCGCCAGGCAGAAGAACAGGAACGCCGCTCCCACGTAGTAGAGGCCGACGTAGTTGTTGTTGACGACCGTCAGGCGGCCCCAGCCCTTCGGCGCGGCCCAGACCCTCTCCAGTTCGGCCAGCTCCTCGGGCGGGCTGGGCTCCTTCGTCGGAAACCGCCTGAAGAGGCCGGGGTCGAATCCGGTCTCGGAGGTCATTTCAGGCTTCCGAGATAGGCGGCCAGGGCGCGGAGTTCGCCGCCGGAGAGCATCCGGTAGGGCGGCATGCGGTTGCCGGGCTTGATCTCGTGGCTGTCGGCGATCCAGCCGGCGATCGTCCCCTGATTGTTGGGCAGGATGCCCGCGCCCAGAGAACGGCGTGAGCCCACGAAGGTCAGGTCGGGTCCGGCCAGGCCGTTGGCGGGGGTGCCCTGGATGCGGTGGCAGGCGCCGCAGCCGCTGTCCTGGAACAGCCGGGCGCCGCGCATCGCGAGCTCCGCGGCGGGGGAGGCGGCCGCCGGCTGCGAACGCCGCGCGGCGCGCCAGCGGTTGAACGACTCCGGCTCGTGGGCCACCACCACGAAGCCCATCAAGGCGTGGGGACCGCCGCAGTACTCGGCGCACTGGCCGGCGTAGACGCCCGGCGCGTCGGCCTGGATGCGCAGGATGTTCGTGCGCCCGGGGATCATGTCGAGCTTGCCGCTCAGCCGAGGGACCCAGAAGCTGTGGATCACGTCGGCCGCCTCAAGCTCCAGGGTGACGGGCCGTCCGACGGGAATGTGGATCTCGTTGGCGTCATGGACGGCGGCGCGTCCCTGCGCGTCTAGGTAGGCCACGCGCCACCACCACATCTCGCCCGTGACCCGGATGCGCATTTCGCCGGGCGCAGGCGGAGCCGACAGGCTGTGGGTCGCGGTCAGGCCGTAAACCAGAAGGGCGCTCAGCACGACGACCGGCAGCGCCAGGCCCGCCAGCCAGATCGTGCGCTCGTTGGACAGTCGCGCCCGCCACCTGGGGCCGCCGAAAAGGGCGGCCGAGAGCGCCGCGACCACCATCAGCACGACGGCGACCGCCATGCCGGTCAGCGTCCAGCTCAGCGCGGCCACCGCGCCGGCGTGCGGCCCGGCGGGGTCCAGCGGCGGGGGCGGCCAGCCCCGCAGCGCCTCAGCGAGCGTCGAGCGTATAGAGGTAGGCGGCGACATCGCGGGCCTCCTGCTCGGTGAGCGGCATCGGCGGCATGGCGGTCTGGGGCGCCAGGGCCGGGGCGTTGCGCACCCAGAGCGCCAGAGTCTCCGGCTGGTTGGCGAAACGGCCGGCGATCAGCGTGCGCTGGGCGAAGCCGTCCAGCGGCGGGGCCACGCGGCTCTTCGGCCAGCGCACCCCCGGGATGTCGTGGCAGGCGCCGCATCCGACGGACTCGATCAGGCGGCGTCCGCGTCCTGGATCCGCGGCGGCGAGGGTCTGCGGCTGGGTCGCGACCTGATCGCAACCCGTCAGGACGAAGGGCGCGAGCGCGGCGGTCCAGGCCGTTGCGGCGCGCCTCGGCATCTCTCCTCCCTGGCCTCAACCCTGGCTGCAACCCCTTTCGGCCCAGGTGGTTCCTTTGGCGTAGACCCTGGAGAGGAGCCTTCGCATCGCCGCGCCCCGTCCTCGCCTGGCCTTGGTGCTGGCTCTCGCGCTCGCCGGATGCACGGCCGAGCGCGTGCGCGACCCGTTTACTGCCACCGGCGAACTGATCGCCCTGAGCGGCGGCGACGCCGGCGCGCGGCGGGCCTGCGTCGTCTGCCATGGACTGGGCGGCGAGGGCGACGGCGAGCTTGCGCCGCGTCTGGCCGGCCTTCCCGCCGGCTATCTGGTCAAGCAGCTGCAGGACTACGCCGACGGCCGCAGGGCCCACCCGCAGATGGAAGCGATCGCCAAGGCCCTGAACGGCCAGGAGCGGCAGGCGGTGGCGGAATACTACGGGAGCCTGCCCTGGTCGCCGGCCGAGGGCGCCGCCGTAGCAGAGGCGCAGGGCCGGCTGATCTACCATTCCGGCCTGGCGCAGGCGGGCGCACCGGCCTGCGCAGACTGCCACGGCGCGGAGGGGCAGGGGACGGGCCTGGGCAACCCGCCCCTGGCCGGCCAGCCCGCCGGCTATCTGGCCGCGCAGATGACGCACTGGCGCGAGAGCCGCCGGCGCAACGATCCGCAGGGCGTCATGCTGGGAATCAGCCGCCGCCTGAGCCCGGCCCAGGCCGCGGCGGTGTCGCGCTATGCGGCGCAGCTGCGCTCCACACCCGCCGCAGCAGGCGGCGCAGGGGCCTCAGGCCCGGCAGCATCCCCCTGAGCACGTCGTCCTGGTCGACGACTTCGTGCTTCAAGGCGGCGCCGACGTGCAAGGGGATGATCACCACCAGGGCCGCCACGGCGGCGGCGTGGACGACCTCGGCCCAGGTCTCGATCCGCCAGCGTGTCTCCGGCGCCAGGTCCTGCAGCGGCAGGTGCGGCCAGGCGACCAGCCCGCCAAGCTTGAGCTCCAGGTCCGGCGCGGTGGCCGAGATCATCGCCCAGCCGCTGATCGGCAGCGCCAGAAGGACGGCGTAGAGGGCGTAGTGGGTCGCATGGGCCGCCGTGCTCTGCCAGCCGGGCTTGTCCGCGTCGTTGATGGGACCGGGCACCATCAGCCGCCAGCCCATCCGCAGGAGGGTCAGCACGAAGATCAAGAGGCCGACGTGGGCGTGAATCTCGTAGGCCTGGAGCTTGTCGGCCCCCACCGGCAGCCGGCCGGTGCGCCAGCCCCACCAGAGCTGGAACAGGATCAGGGCCGCCACGGTCCAGTGGAACGTCACGCCGACGGGCGAGTAGCGGCGTTCGCGGGTGTGGCCGCGGGCCCAGCGGCGGACGGACTCGACGATCATGCCGCCTCGGCCCGGGGGGACGACAGGCTGCGGCCGACGATGGCCAGGGCGGCCAGAAGATAGGCCAAGGCCATCGGCGCCCACATGATCAGTCCGGCCAGCTGCTGGTCGGCCAGGGGGCTCAGGCCCCAGGCCCAGGTGGTGGTCAGGTGCGGCGCATAGAGCGGGGCGGGGGCGAAGGTGATCAGCGCGCCCAGAAGGCCCATCTGCACCATGGTCGCCAGCAGCGCCGCCGCCGCGGCCAGGCCGCAGCAACGGCGGACTGCGCGCCACATCAAGAGGGCCGTCCCCAGGAGGCTGGCCTGCATCAGCCAGTAGACCCCGTCGTGGCCCAGGGCCCAGGCGTAGGGCGCCGGCGCATGCCAGAGCCAGAAGACGGCCGCATGCAGCCCGGCGGCTCCGGCCAGCGAGGGCCCCCGCCCGCTCGCGGGCAGGCCGAAGGCGAGCAGCGGGGCGGCCACGGCCACCAGCAGGGCGTGATGGACCACCCGGGCGCTGAACAGGGCCGAACTCAGGGCGCATAGGGGGGAGACGAAGCCGATCGCCAGGGCAAGGGCGGCCAAGCCGATCAGACGGCCGTCCAGAGCGACGCGGCGGCGGGCCCAGATCCAGCACGCCACAGCCGCCGCCGCGACGGCGAGCAGCCAGGGATCGAGATTCCACCGCACCAGGATCTCGCCCGGGCCGGGCGCGACCCCGCAATAGGGGGTCCAGATCGCTTGCGCCGCTGCGCCGAGTGCGTCCTGGCGGGACATGCGCCTTCAACCGTTGTCGGGGTCCAGGGGCAAACCGCGCCCGCACGGCAAGGTTCCCGCCGCGGGGCAACCTGGGAGCGGCTGCGACGTTAGCCGGCTCGACCTGCCGGCCCCAGGGTCGGCTTTCCGGGAAGGAGATCCACATGCAGCGAAGTCATTCGACCGTGACCGCAGCGGTCCTGCTGGGCGCCTTCGCCCTCGGCCTTAGCGCGTGCGACGCCGCGCCCCCGGAAGGGGCGGAGGGGGCGGCGGGCGAGGTGTCGCTGGCCGATCCCGATTCCGGTGAAATGCCCAAGCCGACCTCGGTCGGCGGAGGTCCCGCCGGCCAGACGCCGGAGTATGGCGAGCCCGGCGGCGCCGTGGGCGACACCATCCCGTCCGAAAGCGCGGCCAAGGCCCAGTCGCGGGCCGCCGCCGGGCGCTAGGCGCTCACGCGGACGGCTCTCCCGCATGGCCGGCGATGCAGCTTCCCCCTGGTGGAACCAAGCCGGCGGCGGACTGTTCTAGTCGCCTCGCAGGCACATACGAAGGATTGGGGCATGGCGCCGCAACACAACGGCGCGAGGGGCCGCGCGACCGCATGGGCCGTTCGGCTGCTCGGCGCGGTGCTGGGCTTGATCGGCCTGGTGCTGACGGCGGGCGGGGCGTGGCTCGCGCTCGTCGGAGGATCGCTCTACTACCTCCTGGCCGGACTGGCGCTCGTCGCCTCCGGCGTCCTGCTCATCCTGCGCAATCCCCTGGGCGCCTGGACCTACTTCATCCTCTACGGCGTCACGCTCGCCTGGGCGGTCTGGGAGAGCGGCCTGGACGGCTGGGGCCTGCTGCCGCGGGTGGTCGCGCCGTCGGTCCTGATGGTGCTGGTGCTCCTGGCGACGCCGGCGCTCACGACGGCCCGGCCGCACCGGGTCGGCGCCCTGGGCGTCGCGGCGGCCTTCGTCGTGGTGCTGCTGGGCGGAGGCCTGATGGTGGCCGTCGCCCAGCCGGAGATGGACCCGCGCCCCCTGCCTCCGGCCACCCTGGCCATGAGCGAGCCTTCGCCGATGCAGCCTGGCGCCGACTGGCCCGCCTATGGCGGCGCCTACAGCGCCCGCCGCTACTCGCCGCTGAGCCAGATCACGCCGCAGAACGTCGATGGTCTCGAGCGCGTCTGGCTGGCCCACACCGGCGACCTGCCGAGCGAGACGGCGAAGGGCATGTACGCGGCCGAGACCACGCCGCTGAAGGTCGGCGACAGCCTCTATCTGTGCTCGGCCAAGAACATCCTGATCGCCCTGGATGCGGGGACCGGCAAGGAGCGCTGGCGCTACGACCCGCGGGTGCCGGACGCCTGGATCCCCTACAGCGCCAGTTGCCGGGGCGTGTCCTACTACGCCGCGCCCGGCGCCGAGCTTGCCGTCAGGTCCCCGCTGAAAGACCTCCGTCCGGGAAGGGTCCAACTCACCGGGCTGACGGCCGGCGATCCATATCCTGCGGCGCGGGGCCCGAGTTGAGGACTCCTGTCGACTGACCTCTTTGGGAGTCGCCGGCTGCTCGGGGCGGTAGGACATCGATCGAGCCGGCGATGCCGCCGTCGAGAAGCCGGCGCTGGAAGACGGGTGGCTTGCAAAGATCGGGGACAGCGGAGCAGGCCGCGACCTGCCTGCCGGGAGCGAGATCGGGGAAAGGGGAAAGGGCTGGCTCCCTTCATCCTTTGGACTGAGGGCCGGCGAGGGCAGCGGGACTGGTCTGGCCCCGCGGTTCGCGCCTGAGGTCTCGTCTCGTAGCCACCGGTTCGGCCCACCGGCACGCCGAGTGCGGGCCCACTTCGGGTCATTCTCGCGGAATTCGCTATCACTGTAGTTCGAGCGGCTTCTGCGTCGGGTGAACCGGCATAGTCTCCGAGGCGAAACGCAGGATGGAAGTCGGAAAGTTCGTATGCGTTTGGTTGCGGCCATCGCCCATGATGGCCTTGCCGTTGAAAGTGTTGGCCTCGCCGTTCCTGTTGACATTGGGTTTGATGTAGCAAGGCCGGTAGACGGGGCTCAGGGTGTTGTGGCCGCCCAAATAGGACTGGGCGCCGCCCGTCTTGCTTCCGTTGCGGGAGCGAACCGGCCTTTCAAGTTCGACCAACCCTTGCGGGTTGTAGGTCATATTGCGGGCCGTTTGGTGGCCCTTCCCCGACACGACAGTGCCGGGGCTGAAGACGAGGATGTCTTCATGCTTTTTGAGGTGCCTCTTTCGGGCCTGAAGGAAACCGGTCGCACGGCTCTTTTCCCAAACCAGCGCATCTTTGAACCACGCAGGATTGCTCATCACCAACTCCGCCGTGAAGGGCTGACTGGCGGTCATCCGCCGCCCCCATGACGGGGCCAGACTGCTTGCTTCATCACCATGTGGATCGAAACGGTTGCCAGCCGCCGATTACCAAGCGGGCTGACGCACATCGACGCTCTTCAAACCGCGTCGATGTCGCCGTGGCTCCAACTCGGCTTCGGGGGACCACGACTTCTGTTTTGCCTGCGCGACACCACAATACGCGCCGACCATTTCTGATCGTCTGGGCGGCGGGGACCGATCCCCTTCCCATGTGCGCTCTCTTCGCCTGCGCTGACCTCGGGCTTCAAACTCACGGCGGACCAGCGTTGCGGTCGGGTCCGCATATATGACCGCCGAGGCGGCCCCCTGAGAGATGTAAGTGGTAGTCGCGGCAGAGCCGCCTCGATCATTATTTATCCCACGGCAGGGGGCCGAATATCCATATCTTTTGACGGTGCTCAGCAAACCTAACTGCCCAGATAAATAGGACTATCGGGCACATCTTCTCCCGATCAACGGACCTATCTGGGAGACCTATGGACGACGAAATCTACGACCTGCTGGCGCGAAAAGGCTACGCCCGATCCGCCCGTTTCTTCTCGACCCACTACTGCGCGCGCAGCCCGAATTACATCGCCATGGGCGGCGGTGTGTCCGACTCCGCAGGTCTGACCGTCGTGCGTCAACTGACCGCCGAGGGCCGCTGGATCACTGCGCTGCGCGTCCTGATGATCCTCTTCGGGCGCCGCCATGACGACGAGGTGGCGGCCTGATGAACAAGCCCTCCGCGCCCTTCGTCGCACCACACCGGATCGACCTGAACATCAACTTCGATGACCGGATCGACGATCAGCGTCGGATCGCAGCGGAGAACTGGTGCTGCCATCACACCCAGCACAGGTGGTTCCGTCGCGTGCTCACCGAACGCGGGATCGCCGAGTTCCACTTCGACGACCAGAACGAAGCGACGATGTTCTGGCTGGCGAACTGACGGCCTGACGACGGTTGAAGAGCCGTCCCCGCACCGTTGACCTGACCCGCTCCGAACTCGATGGCTACCGGCTCACACCATCAGCACCGGAGGCGCCATGACGGACGACACCACCTCGATCACCACGGTCAGCGACGATGAGATCGGATCGTGGGAAGACCGTTATGAACGCGGCTCTGCCTTGGCCCTGTCGCATCCACCACTTTTCTCCAAGCCTTTCAAACGGTTGAGACTTCTCCCCATCGAGGGGGCGGAAGTGGCCATTTGTGACACCACGGTGTGTCACCACGGACACCTCGAACCGTCCGCAAACCGTTGTGGAAGAAGGGATTCTGGCCATCCGGCCTGTAGCACCGGCGTGTATCACCAAGCCCCTGCTTCGCAGTCGGCCACCACGTCGCCTAAACCGTCTCGGAACGGTCAGCCTTCACCGTCGAGACGGTCGCCATCGGCTCCACGACGCACATCCGGCCTCATGGTGCGGGGAACGATCTTCTATCTTCGGGTAAAGGTGCCCCAGCATCTCCAAGCTCGGCTCGGGCGTTAGCCCGCCGGTGGCGGGCTATGGTTCGGCATGAGGTGGGATAGGTCGAGATTCGGGTAGTCCACGCGCTCCATCGCCTCAAACAGCGTCTTCAAGCGGAACCCTCGACCATATGCCTCGGCGGTAAGCGTGCCCTCGGTGCCGGTGCCGGATGACCAGCCACCCAATGCGAGGGCGACATCATGGTCGATCCGCGCTTCCCGAAGGGCATCTCGAAAGCAGTGTCGGAAGCTGTGAAAGCAGGTCTTCGGGCCGTTCGCCTTGGCCTTGTGAATGAACCGCCTAAACCACTTGGAGAACGGGTCGGAGTAGTAGCCCGTGGTCGAGAACGGAAGTTCGGGAAATAGCTTCACCGACCCAGTTCGACGACGCTCATCCACGAAGTCCATGAAGCCGATCTCGGTCAGACGCGGATGGATGGGGACGAACCGCTCGCTCGTCGAGGTCTTCACCTTCTTGTCGTCGCCGCCGCCGCTCGACCGGCTCGTGATGAGGAAGCAATCCACACCATCAACCTGCCTGATGTCGGCAACATCAAGCTGGCAGATTTCGTTCATTCGCATCCCGCTGAAGAGCGCGATCAGCGGCACCCAGAAGCGCGCGCGGCGGGGGCGCGCAGGGCCGACATCGGCGTAGCCGTATTCGTCGTCCACACAGCCGCGATAGAGCGGCGCGTTGAAGATCGCTCGAAGCTGGTCGTTCGAGAACGGGAGGCGCCGGTCGCGGCGGTGTCTCGGATCGACGACGCGAAGTCCCTTTGCGGGGTTGCGGTCGATGTAGCCCTCGTTCAACGCGAAGTTCATCAGGGCCGACAGGCATTTCAGATACGAGTTGATGGCCGCGTAGCCCAGCGTCGAGGTGAGCTTCTTGGCCTTCGCCATATCCGACGCTTGAACAGCGGTCAGCTTCGGAAACCGCTTCTTGCTGTTGGTTGGTAGCCACCGAAGCATGTCCAGCAAGCGGCGGCAGGCTTCACGGTCGATGGAGCGCAGCGGCGTATCCATCCCCAGCACCTCGCCGACGATGGGGATGGTGTGGTTGTAGATCGCCCGCACCTTGTGTCCTCGTTCCTTCACTGGATCGTCGAGGAAGATCGCCAGAAGCTCGCGCAGCGTCTTCTCCGGCGGCCTCGGAGGGGCAGGGGCGGGATTGTCCGTCCAATCGTGGCGCGGGGCCTCCTGAGCGATCTGGGGGCGTTTCGGCAACGCTTGAATATCGCCCTGAAAGGCCCGCTCGAAATCGGCGGCGACCAATCGAGCCTGACGAATCGCGACCGACCTCCTGCCGGTGCCCAATGATCGACAGAGATGCGTTCGCCCGAGCCGAGCTTGGAGATGCTGGGGCACCTTTACCCGAAGATAGAAGATCGTTCCCCGCACCATGAGGCCGGATGTGCGTCGTGGAGCCGATGGCGACCGTCTCGACGGTGAAGGCTGACCGTTCCGAGACGGTTTAGGCGACGTGGTGGCCGACTGCGAAGCAGGGGCTTGGTGATACACGCCGGTGCTACAGGCCGGATGGCCAGAATCCCTTCTTCCACAACGGTTTGCGGACGGTTCGAGGTGTCCGTGGTGACACACCGTGGTGTCACAAATGGCCACTTCCGCCCCCTCGATGGGGAGAAGTCTCAACCGTTTGAAAGGCTTGGAGAAAAGTGGTGGATGCGACAGGGATTGAACCTGTGACCCCCTCGGTGTGAACGAGGTGCTCTCCCGCTGAGCTACACATCCGCCGGAAGGGGTGCGCCTATAACCCGCTGGCGCCCGCGCCGCAAGGGTCAAGCGCGGAGCAGGCGCGCGCAGGCTTCGGCCAGATCGTCGAAGTGGTGGATCAGCACGTCCGCCCCCAGTTCCTCGGCCGGAATGTCGGTGTAGCCGAAGCTGACGAGGACCAGCCCCGCGCCCGCCGCGCGGGCCGCGCCGGCGTCGGTGGCGGCATCGCCGACCATCACCGCCCGGGGCAGGGCGCCGCCGGCGGCGGCGATGGCGGTGGTCAGGTGGCGGGGATCGGGCTTGCGCGCCGGGGCGGCGTCGGCGCCGACGATCGCCTCGAAGCGCCGGCTCATGTCCAGGGCGTCCAGCAGGTTGGTCGACAGGTCGGTGCGCTTGTTGGTGCAGACCACCAGCCGCGCCCCGGCGCCCTTCAGGGTGTCCAGCGCCTCGATCACGCCCGGGAAGGGGCGGCTCTCGGCGGCGATATTGGCGTTGTAGTGTTCGATGAAGCGCTCGAACAGCACGTCCAGCCGCTCCGGCGCTAGATGCGCGCCCGCCGCCTCGAAGCCGCGCTCGAGGAGCCGGCGCGCGCCGTAGCCGATGAATGGCCGTGCCTCCAGCACGGGCAGGGGCGGCAGGCCCTCGGCCGCCAGCAGCACGTTCAAGGTGCCGATCAGGTCAGGGGCGGTGTCCACCAGGGTCCCGTCCAGGTCGAAGGCGATGACCGCCCCCTTCAGGGCCGAAAGGTCCGTCTCGGTCATGCAAGCTCCGTCGAAAGCGCTCGCCGTTTCGGCTAAACGCCGGAAGATTGCAACGCCGTCCTGACTCGAAGCCCGACCCGAAAGGCCGCCCATGACCGCCAGCCCCGCCCGGCCCCGCGCCGCCGTCATCCTCGCCGCCGGCCATGGCACGCGGATGAAGTCGGCGACGCCAAAGGTCCTGCACAAGGTGGGCGGCCGCTCGATGCTGGACCGCATCATCGACACCGTCCAGGCCGCCGGCTGCGCGCGGGTGGTGGTCGTCGTCGGGGCCGGCCCCACGCCGGTGCGCGCCGCCGCGATCGCACGGCTGGGCGAGGCCGGCGTGGTTGTGCAGGACCCGCCGCTGGGCACCGGCCACGCCGTGCAGGCGGCGCGTGAGGCCCTGGCCGACTTCGACGGGGACGTGCTGGTGACCAACGCCGACTGCCCGCTCCTGGCCGCAGCGGACCTGGAGCCGCTGTTCGCCATGCGCGGGGAGGGCGCGGGCCTGGCCCTGCTGGGCTTCGAGCCCGCCGACCAGTTGCTCTACGGACGCCTGATCCAGGCCAACGGCCACGTCCTGCGGATCGTGGAGCCGGTGGACTGCAACGAGGAGGAGCGGGCGGTGAAGGCCTGCTACTCGGGCATGCTGTGCGCCGGCCGCGCGGACCTGTTCGCCTGGCTCTCGCGGGTCACCAACGACAACGCCAAGGGCGAGTACTTCCTCACCGCCATCGTCGGCCTGGCCGTGGGCGACGGGGCGGTGGTGCGCGCCGCCTTCGCCCCCGAGGCCGCGGTGATGGGCGCCGACACCCCGGCCCAGCTCGCCGCCGCAGAAGCCGAGTTCCAGAAGCGCGCCCGCGCCCGCTTCCTCGCCGAGGGCGTGCGCATGGCCGCCCCGGAGACGGTCCACTTCTCCTGGGACACGCAGATCGCCGCCGACGTGATGATCGAGCCGTTCGTCGTCTTCGGGCCGGGGGTCGCCGTGGAGGCCGGTGCTGTGATCCGCGCGTTCACCCACCTGGAAGGCGCAATCGTGCGCGCGAACGCCCTGGTCGGGCCCTATGCGCGCCTGCGCCCCGGCGCGGACATCGGCGAGGAGGCGCACATCGGCAACTTCGTCGAGGTCAAGAAGGTGAAGGTCGGGCCTGGCGCCAAGGCCAACCACCTGGCCTATCTCGGCGACGGAACGGTCGGCGCCAGGGCCAACCTCGGCGCCGGCACGATCTTCTGCAACTACGACGGCTTCGACAAACACGAAACCCACGTGGGCGAAGGCGCGTTCGTGGGGTCCAACACCGCCCTGGTGGCGCCGGTGACGATCGGAGCGGGGGCCTACACCGGCTCGGGCTCGGTGATCACCCGGGACGTGGCGCCCGACGCCCTGGCTCTGGAACGCTCGACCCAGGTGGAGAAGCCCGGCTGGGCGACGCGCTTCCGCGCCATGAAACAGGCCAGAAGGGCGAAGAAATAGGTTCCCGCCCGACCGGGCTATGGCCTATCTGCGGCCGTTGGCCGAGGGTGCGCGGCATGTGCGAGCGGGGGTGAACGGACGAATGGACGCCGAAGCGCAGAAGAAGGCCGCGGGCGAAGCGGCCGCAGCCCTCGTGGAGTCCGGCATGGTCGTGGGCCTGGGCACCGGCTCGACCGCCGCCTGGTTCGTCAAGGCGCTCGCCGCGCGGGGGCTGGACGTCACCGGCGTTCCCACCTCCCAGGCCACGGCCGACCTCGCCGCGAGCCTGGGCCTGCGCCTGGCCGAACTGGGCGAAGTGCGGGAACTGGACCTGACCGTCGATGGCGCCGACGAGATCGGCCCCGGCCTGTCGCTGATCAAGGGCGGCGGGGCGGCCCTGCTGCGCGAGAAGCTGGTGTGGGAGGCTTCGCGCCGCTGCGTGGTGATCGCCGAAGCGGCCAAGCGCGTGCCCATCCTCGGGAGGTTTCCCCTACCGATCGAGGTGGTGGCCTTCGGGCACGAGACCACGGCCCTGCGCATCTGCGACGCCCTGGCCGAATGCGACATCGGCGTCGCCCCGCGCCTGCGGGTCCGCGACGGCGCCCCCGTGCGAACCGACAACGGCAACCTCATCTATGATGCGCCGTGCGGGCGCATCGAAGAGCCCTCGGCCCTCGCCGCTGCGCTGAAGAGCGTGACCGGCGTGGTGGATCACGGACTGTTCCTCGACCTGGCCGACCAGGCCCTGGTGGGCGTGGCGGAGGGCGTGGTGACGCTGGAACCCTGAAGGAGGCCCGCGTGGCGGACTACGACTACGATCTCTTTGTCATCGGCGCCGGCTCCGGCGGCGTGCGCGCGGCCCGGGTGGCGGCGATGAGCGGGGCCCGCGTGGCCGTGGCCGAGGAGTACCGGGTGGGCGGCACCTGCGTCATCCGCGGCTGCGTGCCCAAGAAGTTCATGGTCTACGCCTCGGAGTTCTCGCACCAGTTCCAGACCGCCGAGGGCTACGGCTGGAGCCCATCCGAGGCGCGGTTCGACTGGCCGACCTTCCTCGCCGCCAAGGACAAGGAGATCGCGCGGCTGTCGGGGATCTACGTGACCAACCTGCAGAACGCCGGCGCCGAGCTGGCGCACGAGCGGGCCCATGTGGTCGACGCCCACACGGTGGAGCTGGAGAAGTCCGGTCGCCGCATCACCGCCCAGCGGATTCTGATCGCCACCGGCGGCCGGCCGTGGAAGCCGGAGCTGCCGGGGGTGGAGCACGCGATCACCTCCGAGGAGGCCTTCCATCTGGAGACCCTGCCCAAGAGCATCGTGGTGGCCGGCGGCGGCTTCATCGCCCTGGAGTTCGCCGGCATCTTCAACGGCCTGGGCGTGCAGACCACCCTGGTGCACCGCGGGCCCAACGTGCTGCGCGGCTTCGACGACCACGTGCGGGCCCACATCGCCGAGGAGATGGAGCGGCGCGGCATCCGGGTGATCCTGGGCTGCCAGCACGAGAGCATCGAAAAGACCGCGAACGGCCATGTCAGCCACATGGCCGACGGCTCGAAGCTGGAGTCCGACCTCGTCATGTTCGCCCTGGGGCGTGCGCCCTACACGGCGGGGCTGGGCCTCGAGAGCGTGGGCGTGAAACTGTCCGAGAACGGGGCGGTGGTGGTGGACGAGTATTCGCGAACGAACGTGCCCTCGATCTGGGCCGTGGGCGACGTCACCGACCGGATCAACCTGACCCCGGTGGCGATCCGCGAGGGCCACGCCTTCGCCGACACCGAGTTCAACAACAAGCCGACCAGCTTCGACCACGAGCTGGTGGCCTCGGCGGTGTTCTCCCAGCCGCCTGTGGGGGCGGTGGGCATGACCGAGGCCGAGGCGCGACACGCCCTCGGCAAGGTCGACATCTACCTCTCCCGCTTCCGGCCGATGAAGTACACCTTCTTCGGCGGGGGCGAGCGGTGCCTGATCAAGCTCGTGGTGGAGGCCGAGACCCAGAAGGTGGTGGGTTGCCACATCGTCGGCCCAGACGCCCCTGAGATCATCCAGATGGCCGCGATCGCCATCAAAATGGGCGTCACCAAGCCCCAGTGGGACCAGACCTGCGCCGTTCACCCGACGCTGGCCGAGGAACTGGTCACCATGCGTGAGAAGTACCTGCCGCAGGAGCTGGGCGCGGCCGCATGACGAGCGCGTTCGATCCTCGGATCGACGCGCGCCGCGCGGCCTGGTTCGGCGGCGTCCTCACCTTCGTGGCGGCCCTGGCGCCCCTGCTGGGATGGCTGGCGCCGCTCGGCTTCGCCCCGCTCGCCGCCCTGGGCGGGCTGCTGGCGCTGGGCGCCCTGAAGGCCGAGGCGCGCCACCTGCCGGCCATGGCGCCGGCCCTGGCCATGATCGCCTGGGCGGTGGTGTCCATCTTCTGGACGCCGCACCGGCCCGAGCGGTTCGAGGAATGGATCGCGGTCAAGATGCTGGCCGAGGCCATCCTGGTCTGGGCGCTCATCCGCGCCGCGGCCGAGGCCGATCCGGCTGGGCGGCGGCGGGCGCTGTTCGTCCTGGCCTGGGGCATGGCGGGCCTGGGCGCGGTCCTGTTCGTCGAGGCCGCGAGCGGGGCGGTGGTCTACCAGGCCCTGCGCCGGCTGATCGGCGATCCCACCCGTCCGGACCTCGCCGCCAAGAACGTGGCCCAGGGCACCTTCGTCCTGGCGCTGTTCTGCGCGCCGGCGGCCCTGGCGGCTCTGCGCGTCGGCGCGCCGAAGGTCCTGGGCCTGGTGATGATGGGCGGCCTTCTCGCCGCCAGCGTGGTCTTCGGCTACGACGCCCCGCTGCTGGCGATCGTCCTGGCCGCGGCGGCGGGGGGCATGGTCATGGCCTGGCCGAGGATCGCGCCGCGCATCCTGGCGGCCGGGGCGGCCATGTTCTTCCTTGGCGCGCCCAGCGTCGTCGTCGCCGCCCAGGCCAGCGGCCTCTACCAGAAACTGGAGGCGGCGGCGCCGCTCTCCTGGTCCCAGCGCATGGGCTACTGGAGCCATGCGGTGCGGTGGATCGGCGACCATCCGCTGCGAGGCTGGGGCATCGACGCGAGCCGCATGTTCGCGCCGGGGATCAAGCTTCATCCGCACGACGCGGCCCTGCAGATCTGGCTGGAGCTCGGGCTGGTGGGCGCGGTCTGCGCGGCCGCCTTCTGGGCGGCGGTGTTCCTGCGCATGAGCCGCAGGGCGCCGGACCTGGGCGTCGCCGCCGGCGCGGCGAGCGCCGTCGCCTATCTGGTGTTCGCCGCCGTCAGCTTCGGCGTCTGGCAGGAGTGGTGGGTCTGTCTGGGCGGCGTGGTCGCCGCATTCGCCTTCGCCGTCGAGCGCCAGCCGCCGGCGAGCGCCGTGCGCCGCAGCGCCGCCTCGGTCACGCAACCGTCGACGCCCGCCCCCATATCGGGGTAGATGGCGCCGGTTTTGCTCGCCGGGTCACGGCGCGCGCGGAGTTAAAGACGATGAGCGAACATTGGACGCCGGCTTCCTGGCGCAGCAAGCCGGGGCTGCACATGCCCACCGACTATCCGGATCCCGCCGAGGTGAGCCGGGTGGAGAACACCCTGCGTGGCATGCCGCCGCTGGTGTTCGCCGGCGAGGCGCGGCGTCTGAAGTCGCTGCTGGGCGAGGTCTCCGCCGGACGCGCCTTCCTCCTTCAGGGGGGCGACTGCGCCGAGAGCTTCAAGGAATTCCACGCCGACAACATCCGCGACACCTTCCGCCTGATCCTGCAGATGGCGGTGGTGCTCACCTTCGCCGGCGGCAAGCCGGTGGTGAAGGTCGGCCGCATGGCCGGCCAGTTCGCCAAGCCGCGCTCCTCGCCCGTGGAGACGCAAGGCGACGTCACCCTGCCGTCCTACCGCGGCGACATCATCAACGGCATGGAGTTCACGGCCGAGGCGCGCACGCCCGACCCGAACCGGCTCCTGCAGGCCTATGCACAGTCCTCGGCCACCCTGAACCTGCTTCGGGCCTTCGCCGGGGGCGGCTACGCCGACCTCTATAACATCCACCGCTGGACCCTGGGCTTCGTCGCCGACAGCCCGCAGGGCGCGCGCTACCGCGAGCTGTCCGAGAAGATCAGCGAAGCCCTCACCTTCATGGCCGCCATCGGGGTGACGCCGGAGACCCATTCGGATCTGCACCGGGTGGAGTTCTTCACCAGCCATGAAGCCCTGCTGCTGGGCTTCGAGGAGGCGATGACCCGCGTCGATTCCACCTCGGGCGAATGGTACGACACCTCCGCCCACCTGGTCTGGATCGGCGAGCGCACGCGCCAGCTCGACGGGGCCCACGTGGAGTACTTCCGGGGGATCAAGAACCCGATCGGCCTGAAGTGCGGTCCCACCATGGAGGGCGACGACCTCCTGCGCCTGATCGATGTGCTCAACCCCAAGAACGAGCCGGGCCGGCTGACGCTCTACGGCCGCTTCGGGCACGAGAAGGTCGCCGACCGCCTGCCGCGCTTGATGCGCGCGACCAAGGCCGCCGGCCGCGCCGTGGTCTGGGCCACCGACCCGATGCACGGCAACACGCTCACCGCCGCCAACGGCTACAAGACGCGGCCGTTCGACCGCATCCTCTCGGAGGTGAAGACCTTCGTCGAGGTGGCCAAGGCCGAAGGCGTGCATCCCGGCGGCGTCCACCTGGAGATGACCGGGCAGAACGTCACCGAGTGCCTCGGCGGCGCCCGTGCGCTGTCCGAGGGCGACCTCGCCGACCGCTATCACACCCACTGCGACCCGCGGCTCAACGGCGAACAGGCGCTGGAACTGGCGTTCCTCGTCGCCGAAAAGCTGAAGGGCGAGCGCGCCGACCTGACCCGGGTGGCGGTCTAGCGGGGCTGTGCTCCGCCGGTCACCCTGAACGGGAAGTTACAGCGGAAACGAACGCCGTTCTTGCCGAACCGGCGAGGCGGCGCCACCTTCGCCGGCCTCTTTGACATCGGTGACCCTCATGGCCAGCACGGCCCAGGCGTCCTCTCCCCGCGGAGGCCGCCCCAGCATCGTCCGCACTGAACTCGGTGAGCTCCTGAAGCTTTCCGGGCCGGTGGTGCTCGCGCGCCTGGGCATCATGACCATGGGCCTGACCGACGCCATCGTCGTGGGTCGCTATTCGGCCGAGCAACTCGGCTTCCATGCGCTCGCCTGGGGTCCCACCTCGGTGGTGCTGACCATGGCCGTGGGCCTGCTCTCCGGCGTGCAGGTGATGACCGCCCGGGCGATCGGCGAAGGGCGGCGGACCGAGACCGGGGCGGTGCTGCGCCGGGGCATGGTCTATGGCGCCTGGATCGGCCTGGCCTCGATGGCCGTCCTGGCGATCCTCGGGCCGCCGGGCATGCACATGATCGGGCTGGAGCCGGCCCTGGCAGCCGGCGCTGCGCCGGTGGTGGTGATCTTCTCCCTGTCGCTGCCGACCTACGTGGTCTCGTGCGCCGCGACCTTCTGGCTGGAGGCGCTTTCGAAGCCTACCCCGGCGATGCTGATCATGTGGGGGGCCAACGTCGTCAACGTCGTGCTCCTGCTGCTGCTGGTGCCTGGGGCGTTCGGCCTGCCGGCGCATGGGGCGCTCGGCGCCGCCTGGGCGACCTTCGGCGCGCGCGCCTTCCTGCTGGTCGGCCTCTTGGCCTACATCGCCGCGATGAAGGAGGCCCGGGACCTGGGCGTCTTCACCCGGCCGCCCCGCGACCGCGCCGCCGAGCGCACTCAGCGCCAGATCGGCTATGGCGCCGGGGCGTCCAACTTCTTCGAGGTGGCCGCCTTCGCTTCGCTGAACGTGATCGCCGGCTGGATCGGCGGACTGGCGGTGGCGGCCTGGACGGTCGTGCTCAACGTCGCGGCCCTGGTGTTCATGGTGCCCCTGGGCCTGGCCACCGCCACGGCGGTGCTGGTCGGCCGCGCCTATGGCGGACGCGACCGCGAGGCGGTGATCCGGGCCGGGGCCATCGGCTTTTCGGTCACCGCGGTCTTCGGGCTGCTGATCTCCCTGGCGATCTGGCCGGCCGCCGGCGTCATCGTGCGCGCCTACACCACGGACGCCACCGTGATGGCCATGGCCGCCGCGGCCCTGGTGCTGTCGTGCCTGTTCTTCCTGGCCGACGCCCTGCAGGTCGTCATCGCCCAGGCGTTGCGGGCCCGTGGCGACGTGCTGGTCCCGACGCTGACGCACCTGACAAGCTACATCGTCATCATGATGCCGCTCGCCTGGTGGCTCGCCATTCCCAAGGGGCTGGGCATCATGGGGCTTGTCTGGGCGGTGATAGCCGCCAGCCTGATCTCGGCCGGCCTGCTCCTGACGCGGTTCTGGCGGCTGAGCCTGCGCCCGCTCTAGGCGCCCAGGATCCAGCCTTCCTCGCGCTCGGCCTCGGCCAGGCCCTCGGGCGACAGGCCCTTGGGCGCCGCGAACAGGTCAGCGAGCTTGCCGGCTTCGTCGAGCCGGGCGAAGTGCTCGGCCAGGGCGCGCACCTGGGCCATGTCCTTCACCTCGCCGGCGCCGGCCTGGGTCTTCAGCAGCGAGGGGTAGACCTCGGCGGCCACGACCTCCACGCCCTCCAGGTCGGCGGGCGCCAGGGCCTTGAAGCCGGTTTCGAACGGCCAGACCTTCATCGCCTCGCCGCGCGCCAGCTTCAGCCGCCGCACGGCCGGGACGCCCAGGATCGCCTGCCCCCCGACCGAGCCGTTGTAGTAGAGCTTCCAGATCGAGGCCGCGCCCTTGGCCGCCAGGTCGGCATGGCGGAACTCGGGCAGGTCGTCGGGCCCATGGGCCCGCGGCCGCTTGGGCTGCAGGGTGGTGAGCGCGTCCTTGGGCGGGCAGCCCCAGAAGGGGAACGGGCCGCCCGTAAGCCGCCGGTTCAGCTCCGAGCCCACGCCGAAGCGGTTGTTGGTGTTGTCGGCCTTGTCCTTGACCATCCGGTCGAGCTGGTCCCAGACCGCGCGCCAGGGCGCTTCGCCGGGCAGGTTCAGCGCCTGGGAGAAGCCCCGCGGGAAGCCGAGGGGGAAGTCAAAGCCCACCAGCGCCCGTTCGCCGCGCTTCTTCAGGTCGTCGAGCACGGCCATCAGCTTCTTCTCGGCCTCGGCCCGGGTCGCCGGGTTGTGGGCCTCGAAGGTCAGGCGGAAGCGCACGTCGCGCTTCATCACCCCGATCCAGACCGAATCGGCGCCCGTCGCCGGCTTGGCGGCCGCGCTCCAGTCGACAATCACGTAGGCGCTAAACAGGCGCGTCAAAGCAGGCTCCGGGTTCGGGGATGGCGAATCTTAGCCCGCCGCGCCCGGCTGGCCAATGGCGGCGCGAAGGCTCAGGCGAGCTTCACGAGCATCTTACCGAAGTTCTCGCCCTTGAAGAGGCCGAGGAAGGCGTCCGGCGCCTTTTCGATCCCTTCGAACACGGTCTCCTTCCACTTGAGCTTGCCGGCCGCGTGCCAGGCCGCCAGGTCCTTCTGGAAGGCCGGGGCCATGTCGGCGTGGTTGGAGACGATGAACCCCTCCAGCCGCAGGCTCTTGCCCACCGCCAGCACGATGTTGCGGGGTCCCGCGGGAGGAGTTGTCGCGTTGTACATCGAGATCATGCCGCACAGGGCGAAGCGGGCGAACGGATTGGCGCAGGCCAGCGCCGCCTCCAGGTGCTCGCCGCCGACGTTCTCGAAGTAGACGTCGACGCCTTCGGGCGCGGCCTTGGCGAGGGCTTCGCCGATCGGCTCGGCCTTGTAGTCGATGGCGATGTCGACGCCGAGCTCGTCGCGAAGGAAGGCGGTCTTCGCCGGCCCGCCGGCCGAGGCGATGACCTTGTGTCCCTTCAGCTTGGCGATCTGGCAGACCATCGAACCGACGGCGCCGGAGCCGGCGGACACGAACACCACGTCACCTTCCTTCAGCGCCGCGATCCGCAGGAGGCCGACGTAGGCCGTCAGGCCCGGCATGCCGGCCGCGCCAAGGAACGCCTGGGGCGGCAGTCCGTGCGTCTCCAGCTTCTGCACCGCCGCAGCCGGGGCGTTGAACGCCTCGCGCCAGCCGAACATGCTCTGCACCAGGTCGCCCGGCTTGAGCGACGGGGCGTTGGAGGCGACGACCTCGCCCACGGCGCCGCCTTGCATCGCCTCGCCGAGCTGGAAGGGCGGGGTGTAGCTCTTCACGTCGTTCATGCGCCCGCGCATGTAGGGATCGACCGTCATCCAGGTGTTGCGCACCTGGACCTCGCCAGGCCCCGGCGCCGGCAGTTCGACGGTGGCCAGCTCGAAGTTTGCGGGGGCCGGCAGGCCCACCGGCCGGCTCTTCAGCCGGATTTCGCGCGAGGTGGTCATGGGGTCTCCTCCTGTGCCGCATTTCGGCTTGAACGATTGTTTAACTCGCCACGCCCGGGTGGCGTCGAGGCGCTCGGGGATGTAAGGCGCCCATCAGGAACGGAGCGATTCATGGTCGAGACCTTGCGGGGCGGCGTCATCGGCGCGGGTGTTTTCGGCGGACACCATGCGCGGAAGTACGCGAGCCTGCCCGGCGTCACCCTGTCGGCGGTGCTTGATCCGCATCCCGAGCGGGCCGCCGCCCTGGCCGTGCCCCTCGGCGGGCGGGCGTTCGCCGACCTCGACGCCTTCCTGGAGGCCGTGGACGTGGTGACCATCGCCTCGCCCGCGCCGTTCCATGCCGAACAGGCCCTGGCCGCGATCAAGGCCGGCCGTCACGTCTATATCGAAAAGCCGATCGCCGTCAGCGTCGCCGACGCCGAGGCGCTCCAGGCCGAGGCCGCGCGCCGCGGGCTCGTGGTCGCCTGCGGCCACCAGGAGCGGGTGCTGTTCCAGGCCATGGGCCTGTTCGACATCCCCGAGCAGCCCCTGCGGCTGGAGGCGGTGCGGCACGGCACCCCCTCCGAGCGCAGCCTCGACGTCTCGGTCGTGCTCGACCTGATGATCCACGATCTCGACTTGGCGCTGTCCCTGTCGGCCGCCGAGCCGGTCACGGCCGAAGGGGAGGGACGCATCGCCGCCAGCGGGACCTGGGACACCGCCCGGGCGGAGGTCACCTTCGACGACGGCTTCACGGCGGAGTTCGACGTCTCGCGCATGGCGCAGATGCGGAAGCGCAAGATGAAGATCGTCTATCCCTCCGGCGAGCTGGAGATCGACTTCCTCACCCGCGACTTCCACAACTCCACCGGTTATCCGCTCAACCCCGGCTTCGCCGAGACGCCGGCGGCGCAGGACACCCTGGCGACCAGCGTCGCCTGCTTCCTGGCCGCGGTGCGAGGCGAGGCGCCCAGGCCCATCGTCACCGCCGCCGAGGCCACCCGCGCCCTCGACCTGGCCCTGGCGGTTGAGCAGGGGCTGGCGGGCTGAGCCCGGTTCCGTCCGCTCCGGAACGGGCCTAAGCTGGCCTCGCCCACGGAGGTTCGCACATGGCCGGTTCCGCCTACGACTACGCGTTCAAGTCCATCGACGGCGGCGACCTGCCGCTGTCCACCTTCAAGGACAAGGTGGTGCTGGTCGTGAACACCGCGTCCAAGTGCGGGCTGACGCCGCAGTACGAAGGCCTGGAGAAGCTCTACGCCGACTACCGGGACAGGGGACTGGTGGTGCTGGGGGCGCCCTGCAACCAGTTCATGGGCCAGGAGCCGGGGACCGAAGCCGAGATCAAGGACTTCTGCCAGACGCGCTTCTCGGTCGACTTCCCGATGACCGCCAAGGTTGAGGTGAAGGGCGATGGCGCCCATCCCTTCTACAAGTGGGCCGAGGCGCGTCTGGGCGAGCCGGCGGTTCCGGTCTGGAACTTCCACAAGATCCTCATCGGCCGCGACGGCCAGTTGATCCGCGCCTTCGGGCCGCGCACGGAACCGCTGGACGGCGAGGTGATCCGCGCGGTCGAGGCGGCGCTGTAGCCGGCTTGCCAGGACCGCAACGTGTGGTAGCGTCTGCGGGCCTCAATCGGGAGCCTGCACCTCGTGTGTACGATCAATCAGGGACGGTTGCGCCAGGTCGGCTGAGCTGAAGCTCGCCGCACGCTGACTGCTGCGCCCCGCCTCTGAGGCGGCGGCCGCGCCTTCCTGATTGGATCGTTCTCACATGCCGAAACTCAAAGGCCTGCGCGCGCCTGCGCGCCAGCCCACCCCCTATTCCGAACTCAACGAGGTTCTGAGGGACCTCATCGCCGGCGCCCGCGAGGTCCTGCGCGGCAACTTCGTCGGCGCCTATCTGCAGGGCTCGTTCGCCGTCGGCGACGCTGACGAGGCCAGCGACGCCGACTTCATCGTGGTCATGCGCCGCGACGTCTCCCCTGAAGAGCTGACCGGGCTCGAAGCCCTGCACAAGGCCCTTCACGGCCGTCCCACCTTCTGGGGCGAACGGCTTGAAGGGTCGTATTTTCCGGCCGCCGTCCTGCGGCGCAAGTCGGATCGGCCCCTCGATCCGCCAGGCGAGCCGCCGCGCGCTCCCGACTGGATCGACCGGGGCACCGGGCTGGCTGGTCCGACCTGCTATCCGGTGCTGTTCAACGACAACGGCGGCGACGAGCTCTGGCGCTCGGAGCACGACAACACCGAGGTCGTGCGCTGGGTGACGCGGGAGAAGGGGGTGGTGCTCGCCGGACCCGATCCCCGCGCCCTGATCGAGCCGGTCACGCCGGCGGCCTTGAAGGCGGAGATCCGCAGCGTCATCCGCCGCAAGGCGCCGATCTGGGCGGACGAGGCTTATGAGATCGACCGCAACTGGCTGTGGGCCTTCTTCGTCACCCTGGGGTGCCGGATGCTGCAGTCGCTGGAGACGGGCGAGGTCGCCTCGAAAAAGGCGGCCACGGCCTGGGCGCTGCCGCGGCTGGGCCCGGAATGGTCCGAACTGATCGAAGCCGCCTGGGCTATGGGCCGCGCGTCCATCCCGGTGCGCATCGCGCCCGCGCCGCCGGAGCGGGCGGCGCAGGCGAAGGCCTTCGTCCGACGCCTCATGGCCCTTGAGGCCGCCATGCCTCAGGCTTCAGCCGCCGACCGCGCGCGTGAGATCATCGCTCGTCGACAGGCCAGGACGGAGACCCCGGCGTGGGGCGGGCCGCCGCGGGGCGGCCCGCCCCGCGGCAGGGGCGGCCGCCTGGACGCAGGCGTGGCGCCGCCGATCCGCCCCGGCGGACGCGGACGGCGCGGCTAGGCCCTGGCGTCTCCTCGGCGCGGCGCCTAAGGTCCGCGCCGAGGAGACCTGACCCATGCGCACCCTTGGCCTGATCGGCGGCATGAGCGCCGAGAGCACGGCGCTTTACTACGCCCACCTGAACCGGCTGGCGCGCGAGCGGCTGGGCGGGCTGCATTCGGCGCGCCTGGTGATCGTCTCCATCGACTTCGCCCCGCTGGCCGAGATGCAGGCGAAGGGCGAATGGGAGGCGGCGGGGCTGATGCTGGCCGAGGAAGCCCGCCGGCTGCAGGCGGCCGGCGCCGAGGCGATCCTGATCTGCGCCAACACCATGCACCTGGTGG
This sequence comes from Phenylobacterium sp., assembly GCF_046291545.1. Classification (GTDB taxonomy): domain Bacteria; phylum Pseudomonadota; class Alphaproteobacteria; order Caulobacterales; family Caulobacteraceae; genus Phenylobacterium. The sequence goes on along the minus strand of NZ_JBKBSM010000003.1, from coordinate 194,810 downwards.
CCGATGCGGTGCAGGCGGCGGTGGACGCCCCCGTGCTGCACATCGCCGACGCGACGGCGGACCGGCTGCAAGCAGTCGGCTCCCGCCGCCCCCTGCTGCTGGCGACCCGCTTCACCATGGAAAAGGACTTCTACCGCGATCGTCTCGCCGCCCGCGGGATCGACGCGGTCGTGCCGGAGGCGGCGGACCGCCAGGCGCTGCACGCGATCATCTACGACGAACTGTGCCAGGGCCTGATCCGCCCTCCGTCGAAGGCCGCCGTGCTGGAGATGATCGGCCGCGCTCGCGGGATCGACGGCGTCATCTTCGGCTGCACCGAGATCGGGCTCCTGATCTCCCCTGACGAGCTGACCCTGCCGGTGGTCGACACCACCCTGGCGCACGCCGAGGCGGCGATGGATTTCGCCCTGGGCTAGGGGGGCTTTGCGGCTGCTCCCGTTCGGTTCGCCGGCGCCGAGCCTTTCGTCCAGCCGCCCTCAGAGCGAGAGGGTCATCTCCGAACTCGCTCGCCACCCCAGACCTTCATACAGGGGCCTGCCCATCTGGGTGGCGTGCAGGACCATGTAGGCGATCCCTCGGTGGCGCGCCTCGTCGGTCGCCAGTTCCATCAGCGCCTTGGCCAGGCCGCGCCCGCGATGCCCGGGTTCGACGAACACATTGAGGACGTAGCCGCGCTCCCCCTGCTCGGGATGTGAAGGATGGGGCGGCCAGTCGATCACCATCATCCCCAGGCCGGCGACCGGCGCGTCGTCCGCCAGGGCGATCCAGCCGAAGTAGGCGCCGCTCGCCAGGCGCGGCTCCAGCCACGGCCGGAAGGCGGCGGTCATGGGCGCCAGAACCTCGTCCGACCGGCCCGACGCCTTGAACATCTCGTGCCTGTGCCGGCAGACAAGATCCAGGTCTCCTGGCGTGACGGGCCGAAACGCGTACATCGCGGCGTCCTAGGCGACTTCGGATTGCCGGGCCACGATCGCCTCGACGTCCGCGGACCGCGGCAGCACGCCGAAGGAGCGGCCGCCTTCGTCGCCGAGGCGTGTCGCGCAGAAGGCGTCGGCGACGGCCGGCGGCGCATTGCGAACCAGCAGGGCGCCCTGAAGCACCAGGGCCATGCGCTCGGCCGCGTAGCGGGCCTCGGCCTCGGCGGGCAGGCGGGCCAGGCTGTCCATCAGAGCGTCGGCCGCGGCGTCGAGCCGGCGGTCGGCGCCGCGGGACTCGCCGATCTCGGCGACATAGGCCTCCAGGGCGGCGGGCTCACGGGCGAGGGTGCGCAGGATGTCGAGGGCGATGACGTTGCCCGACCCTTCCCAGATCGCATTCAGCGGGCTTTCGCGGAAGAGGCGCGGCATGGGCGTCTCCTCGACGTAGCCGACGCCGCCATGGCACTCCATGCACTCGTAGACGAAGTTGGGATTGCGCTTGGTCAGCCAGTACTTGCCGAGCGCCACCGACAGGCGGGCGAATGCGCGGCCGAGCTCGTCGTCCGGATCGAAGGCGCGGGCGACGCGCATGCCGAGGACGACGGCGGCCTCGTACTCCACCGCAAGATCAGCGATCACCGCACGCATCGCCGGCTGGTCGATCAGCGTCTTCTGGAAGGCCCGGCGGCCGGCGACCTGATGCACCGCCTGGGCCAGGGCCATGCGCATGATCCCGAGCGTGCCGCCGATGGTGCCCAGCCGCGTGTGGTGGACCATGTCGATGATCACCTTCACGCCCTGGCCTTCCTCGCCCAGCAGCTCGGCGTAGGCGTCGTGGTACTCGATCTCGCTGGAGGCGTTGGACTTGTTGCCGAGCTTGTCCTTCAGCCGCATCACATGGACGCCGTTGCGCTCCCCGTCGGGGGTGATCCGCGGGACCAGGAAGCAGGAAAGGCCGCCGTCGGCGTAGGCCAGCGTAAGGAAGCCGTCGCTCATCGGCGCCGAGCAGAACCACTTGTGGCCCACCAGGCGATAGGCCCGCGAGCCCCTGGCTTCCAGGCGGTGGGCGCGGGTGGTGTTGGCGCGCACGTCGCTGCCGCCCTGCTTCTCGGTCATGGCCATGCCGAGGGTGATGCCGGCCTTTTCGGCGATCGGCCGCAGCGCGGCGTCGTATCTGCCGCCCAGCAGCCGGTCGAGCCAGGACCCGGCGACGTCCGGCTGGGCGCGCAGGGCGGGGACCGCGGCGTAGGTCATGTTGATCGGACACATCACCCCGGCCTCGGCCTGGGTGAACAGCGCCAGGCTGGCCAGGTGGCCGACGTGGCCGCCGGCGCGCCCCGCGGTCCAGGCGATGTCGTGGATCCTGTGCTCCATCGCCAGCGCCATCAGCGAGTGGTAGGCGGGATGGAAGCGGGCCTCGTCGATGCGGCGGCCGTAGCGGTCGAAGACCGTCAGTTCGGGCGGGAAGCGGTTGGCCTGCTCGCCCCACTCGAGCACCTGCTCGGAGCCGACCGCCGCGCCCAGGGCGCGCATCGGGCCGTCCAGCCATTCGCCGGCCTCGCGCCGTACGCCTTCGCGGAAGCAGGCGTCGGTCTCGTAGAGGTTGCGCCCGGCGAACTCGGCGGGCTGATTGAAGACCTCGTGGGTCTCGAGCTGGGTGGAAGGGGCGTAGCGGGGCATGGCGCCAGCCTATCAGCCCATGGCCGGTACGCCGAACGCATATGGGTGGGCGACCAGCAGGACCAGCCAGACCACCAGCGCCAGGAGCAGGCGCCACCAGCCGATCTCGGCGACCTGCAGCTTCTGGCGCCCGGAGACGATCGCCGCGAAGGGTATGTTGGAGGTCTGGGCGGCGAAGGCCTCCCACTCTGCGCCCAGCTTGCGCTGGCGCTTGGCGTCGATGCTCGTCGTGCCGAGGATCGCCAGGACCAGCATGGAGCCGAACAGGACCAGGCTGGCGCGCTCGCCGTTCACCAGCAGGTGGCCGGCCGCCCAGATCGCCACGCCCCAGAGGAAAGGATGGCGGGTGATGCGCAGCATGCCCCTGACCACCGAGGGATTCTGCAGCGCGCCCTCCTGGCGCACGCTGGTTGGATTGGGCGTGGTGAGGCCCGGCAAGATCAGCAGCAGGGCGATGAGCTGCAGGCCGATCTGGACGTGCCGCGTCGCCGGCGTGACGGTCCAGTAGGCGAGGTTGGCGGGCTCGGCGCGGGCCTGGCCGAAGGCGAAGATCAGCCAGACGAGGCCGGCGATCGAGGCGAGGGAGAACAGGCCCATGTAGGGGCCCTCGCCGATCCGCCCGGTAAGGGCGTCGCGCACCCGGGTCCCGGAGACCAACAGATGGATGAGGACGAAGTAGGCCGCAGCGGCGATCAGGTTGGTCATGGCGCTCCCCGGGACTTTCGCGAACCAGGAAGCAGGGTGCGCCGTTAGATTTACAGCGTCAAGTTATGGCTTCGTCCCGGTCGGGAAGGTCGTCGTCCCAGGGCGGCGCGTCATCCTCGTCGTCCACGTCCTGGCGCGCCGCGAGGGGCGGAGCGGCCGGGGGCGAGGACCGGGCGGGCTGAACCTGGGCGGCGGCCGGCGCGGCGGGAGCCGATCGGCGCAGGATCGCCTCGGCGCGGGCGAGCCAGCGGTTGGCCTCCTGCACGGCCTTGGCCGGCGTGAGGGGCGCGCGGCCCGCCTGGTCCCCCGGCGTCCAGAGCTCCAGCTCGAAGTCGGGATGGCGGGGGTCGTCGAAGATCAGCCGCAGACGCACGTCCTCGACGGCGCCGGCCATCTGGTCCAGCGCCCGGCGCGGCTCGCCCCGGAAGGCGCGGGCGACCACCTGGCCGTCGACGATCAGTTCGGCGCCCATCAGCTCCTCGAGCCGGTAGACGAGGCACCAGGCGCCGTTGTCCCAGGCGACCGCCGCCAGGCCAGACGCGAACTGGAACCCCGCCGCACGGCCGCGGCCCCGGGCGAAGACTACGGCTTCCGGCGGCCCCTTGAGCACGCGCCGCAGCGCCCGGCGCAGGCGCCGCTCCTCGTCCATGAACCAGATCGCGGCGCTGCCGAGGAAGGTGAGGGCCGTCCCGGCGAGCGCCACGAGCAGGAGGAGCCGGACGAACTCGTTCATGTCCGGACGCTAGCGCTGTTCGCAGGGGGGGAGAAGCCGCCGCATCCGCCGCTCGCCGGACAGGGCGGATGCCCCTATCATCGTCGGCGTGGCCGAACGGCGGCCCGCTGAAAACCTTAGGGTGATGATCCTCATTGCTTCCGCCGTAGTGCTGCTGCTCGTGGTGCTGAACGGCCTCTTCGCCATGTCCGAACTGGCCGTGGTGTCGTCCCGCAAACCCAAGCTCCAGGCCCGCGCTGACCGCGGCGACCAGGGCGCCGCCGCCGCGCTGAAGCTGGCCGAAAACCCCACCCGGTTCCTGTCGGCCGTGCAGGTGGGCATCACCCTGATCGGCATCCTGGCCGGCGCCTACGGCCAGGCGACCATCGCCGCCGAACTGGACGCCAGCCTTGAGCGGTTCCCGCTCATCGCCCCTTGGTCCGAAGCCATCGCCACGGGGCTGGTGGTGATCGTGCTGACCTACGTCTCGCTGATCGTCGGCGAACTCGTTCCCAAGCGCTTTGCGCTGATCTTCCCGGAGGCCATCGCCGCCATCGTCTCGCGGCCGCTGACGCTGGTCGCCACGGTGCTGCACCCGTTCGTCACCCTGCTGACCGCCTCCACCGCCGGGGTGCTGCGGCTGGCGGGGGTGCGCGACGAGAAGGGCGAGGCGATCACCCAGGAGGAGGTGATGACCGTTCTGGCCGAAGGCACCAGCGCAGGCCTGATCGAACCGGAGGAGCAGGTGATCATCGGCGAGGTCATGCGCCTGGGCGACCGCCAGGTGCGGGCCGCCATGACGCCGCGGCGCGATGTGGACTGGATCTCCCTGTCCGACCCGGAGGAGCAGCAGCGCGCCGAGATCCGCGCCAGCCCGCACTCGCGCCTGGTCGTCGCCCGGGGCGAGGACATCGACGAAGCCGTCGGCGTCGTGAATAAGAAAGACCTCTTGGACCGCCTGCTGGACAATGCGCCGATCGACCTGGCATCGCTGGTCGAGACGCCGTTGTTCATCCCCGAGACGACCACCGTGCTGAAGGCGCTGGAGCTCTTCAAGTCGACGCCCCTGCACATGGCTCTGGTGGTGGACGAGTTCGGTTCGCTGGAGGGTGTCGTCACCACCACGGACCTGCTGGAGATGATCGCCGGCGACTTCCCCGAGGGGCACGCCGACGACAGCGCCGCCGTGCTGACGCGGGAGGACGGCTCGTTCCTCGTCGACGGGCGCACCGAGATCGAGGAGCTGAATCGCGCGCTGGAGTCGGAATTCGACGACGAGGCCGGCTTCCAGACCGCCGCCGGGCTGGTGCTGAACCACATCGGACGCCTGCCCCGCGAAGGGGAGGTGTTCGACATGGGAAGCTGGCGCGTGGAGATCGTCGACATGGACGAGCGGCGCATAGACAAGCTGCTCTTCCGCAGGAAGGTGCAGAAGGGACGCGCGCCGCCGGCGGGGGGAAGCCGGACCTGAGGCCTAGAGGTCAAGCTCGACGACGACGGGCACGTGGTCCGAGGGCTTTTCCCAGCCGCGGGCGTCGCGGTGGATGACGCAGCCGCGCAGCAGGTCGGCGGCCTGGGGCGAGAGCAGGGCGTGGTCGATGCGGATGCCGTTGTTCCGCTGCCAGGCCCCGGCCTGATAGTCCCAGAAGGTGTAGCCGCCGGGGGCACCGTCGACCTGCATGTAGGCGTCGGTGAAGCCCAGCCACTTGAGAGCGCGGAAGGCGGCCCGGCTCTGCGGCTGGAACAGGGCGTCGTCCGCCCAGGCGGCGGGGTTCTCGACGTCGGTTTCCTCGGGGATGACGTTGTAGTCGCCCATGATCGCCAGCGGCTCCTCGAGGGCCAGCAGCGCGCGCGCGTGTGCGCTGAGGCGGTCCATCCAGGCGAGCTTGTATGCGAACTTGTCGGTGCCGACCGGATTGCCGTTGGGCAGGTAGATGCCGGCGACGCGCACCGGACGCGGCCCGGAGACCACCGCCTCGATGTAGCGAGCCTGTTCGTCGGCCGGATCGCCCGGCAGGCCGCGGCGAACGTCTTCTAGCGGCGTCTTCGAGAGCAGGGCCACGCCATTATAGGTCTTCTGGCCATGAACGGCGACGTTGTATCCAAGCCTTTCAAAGGCTTCGGCGGGAAACTTCTCGTCGACGCACTTGATCTCCTGCAGGCAGGCGACGTCGGGCGACTCCTGCTCGAACCACTTCAGGACGGTCTCCAGCCGGGCGTTGACCGAGTTCACGTTCCAGGTGGCGAGTCTCATGAGGGGCTCCTTAGGGCCGCGAAGCTAGCGGCCTTCGGGGGGCGAGGGAAAGGGCCGGCGCGCCCGCCGACGCTCATGACCGCCGGCCGCGAACGCGGCCGAGCCATGCGGGTTGATTGACGCTGGGACCGGGCGGCAAGGTCGCGGCGAACCAGAACGAGGGGAGGGCCGCGTGGCCGAGGACATTCTGCAGATCGAAACCCTGGGCGAGGTGCGGCGGATCACGCTGAACCGGCCGGACCGTCTGAACGCCGTCGACCAGCCGATGGCCGATGCGCTGCTCGCAGCCTTCGAGGGGCTGCGGCGGGACACCGGGGCGCGGGTGGTGATCCTGCGCGGGGCCGGGCGCGCCTTTAGCGCCGGGGCGGATCTGAAGTCGGCCGGCACGCCGACGGCCCTTCGCGACGGCCCGAACGGCGACTGGGTGCTGCGCGACGTCGGCAAGGCCATGCGCGCCTGTCCGCAGCCGATCATCGCCCTGGTCAAGGGAGCGGCGGCGGGCGGCGGCCTGGCCCTGGCGCTGGCCAGCGACATCGTGGTGGCCGGCGAGAGCGCCGTGTTCCATTCGGCCTTCATCAAGATCGGCCTCTCCGGCGCCGAGCTGGGAGTGGGATGGCGCCTGCAGCGGACCATGGGAATCTCCCGCGCCCGCGAAGCCCTGTTCACGGGCGATCCGATCGACGCGGCGGAGGCCTGGCGCACGGGCCTGGTCTCGACGGTTGTGCCGGACGCGGCGCTGGACGACCACGGCGCGGCCCTCGCCGAAAAGATGCTGAAAGCCGCCCCGGACGCCCTGCGGATCACCAAACGCACCCTGGATGCGGCCCTTGAGACCGGCGTCGAGGCGGCCATGGAGATCGAGGAGCGCGGCCAGATGCTGACGATCCGGCAGATGCGCGGGCGCTAGCCGCGCCGCGGCCCCACGCGATCAGATCGAGAAGCTGACGCCGCAGCCGCAGCTGGACTTGGCGTTGGGGTTCCTCACGCGGAACTCGGCGCCGGCCAGCTCGTCGACGAAGTCGATCTCCGAGCCCTTGAGCAGGACCAGGCTCATCTCGTCGACCAGGGCCGCCGCGCCGTCGCGCTCCACGCGAAGGTCGTCGGGCTGGGCCTCTTCGACCAGGTCGAACTGGTACTGGAAGCCCGAGCAGCCGCCGCCTTCGACCGCGACGCGCAGCATCAGCGGCCGGCCTTCGGCCTGGCCGATGGCCTGGATGCGGCGGGCGGCGGCGGGAGACAGGGTCAGGTCTTGGGTGATCATGGGCGCTTAGGAAGTTCTCACCTTGCCTCTATATGAGGGCCTCGAGCGCTTCGACCAAGAGGCGTTGCAGCAGAAGGTCCCCATGGCCCTGACCCTACCGCCCCGCGCCCCCTACGCCGAAGACCCCGCCAAGTCGCGCGGCCGCAAGGTGCAGGAAGACGAGAGCCGCACGCGCACGCCGTTCGCGCGCGACCGGGACCGGATCATCCATTGCACGGCCTTCCGCCGGCTGAAGGAGAAGACCCAGGTCTTCGTGGCGCACGAGGGCGACCATTTCCGCACGCGCCTGACCCATTCGCTGGAGGTGGCGCAGATCGCCCGCTCGGTGGCCACGGCGCTCGGGCTGGACGGGGACCTGGCCGAGACCATCGCCCTGGCCCACGACCTGGGCCATCCGCCGTTCGGCCACGCCGGCGAGGACGAGCTGGAACGGCAGATGGCCGACTACGGCGGCTTCGACCACAACGTCCAGACCTTCCGGGTCGTGACGCGGCTGGAGCGGCGCTACCCCCGCTTCGACGGCCTGAACCTGACGTGGGAGACCCTGGAAGGGGTGATCAAGCACAACGGTCCCGTGGTGGAGAAGCTGGAGCGCCCGAGCTGGAGCGCCATCGCCGAATTCGACGCCGAGTATCGGCTGGGCCTGGGGGGCTGGGCCTCCGCCGAGGCCCAGGTGGCGGCGCTGGCCGACGACATCGCCTACAACAACCACGACGTCGACGACGGGGTGCAGGCGGGGCTGTTCCACCTGAAGGAACTGCTCGACGTGCCGTTGATCGGCCCGATCCTGGCGGGGGTCTACAAGGAGTATCCGGACCTGGAGCCCAGGATCGTGCGGCTGGAGGCGGTCCGGCGGATGATCGGGGCGATGGTCGACGACGTGCTTGCCGAGACCCGCCGGAGGGCGGACGAGGCCAAGGTCGGCTCGGCGGAGGACGTGCGCAACCTTGGCCGGCCGCTGGTGGCCTTCTCCCGGGACATGGCGGAGGACCTGGCGCAACTGCGCGCCTTCCTGATGGAGCGCATGTACAGGTACTGGCGCGTCAATCGGACGCGCAGCCAGGCGCGCCGCATTCTTGCCGAGATGTTCCAGTTGTTCATGGCCGAACCCGACGTCCTGCCGACCGAGTGGTTCGCGCGGTCGCAGAAGCGCGACGAGGCCGGGCGCGCCCGGGTGGTGTGCGACTACATCGCCGGCATGACCGACCGCTTCGCCATCGAAGAGCACCGCCGCCTTTTCCACCTCGACGTCTGGAATTAGGCCGGACGGGGCGGTTCGAAGGGCGGCGCGCTTCGATAGACTGTCCTCTCCTCCGCGCGATTCGCCTTAGGTCGCGCCCAGATTCCCGGTGAGCTTGCGCGATGTCCGACTCTGATCGCGGCGCCTATACGCCTCCCACGGCCGACGCGCCGCTGGCCTTCGACGCCCGCCAGCCCGTGCGCGGCTCGCGGCCCGTGCCGATGACCCTGATCGTTTCCGGCGTGGTGCTGCTGATCCTGATCGCGGCCATCGTCTTCTTCTACCGTTCTGGCGTGCGCCAGGAGGGCGAGGCGCCCCAGGCGGTCGGCGCGCCGGTGGGCGAGATGAAGGCCCCCGCGCCGGCCGGCGAGCAGCCGACCGACCCGGCCGCCAGCCTGCAGATCTACCAGGACGAGGCGCCTGCCGCCGGCCAGCCCACCTTCACGCCGCCGCCGGAGGAGCCGGCCCCCCGCGCCGCGCCCTCCACCCAGGTGGCCCAGGCGCCTGCGCCGCTGCCGCCGGCCCAGCCGGCGTCCAAGGCCGCCGAACTGAAGCCGGCCCAGCCGGCGCCCGCCCCCAAGGCCGCCGCCCCGGCGCCCAAGACCCCTGCGCCGGCCGCCGCGGCCCCCAAGCCCGCCGTCGTGTCCGGCGGGGCGGCGGGGGTCCAGATCGGCGCCTTCTCATCCAAGGCCCTGGCCGACGCCGGCTGGAACGACGCGGCGCGGATCGCGCCCGGGGCCATCGCCGGCAAAGGCAAGACCGTGGAGCCGGTGCAGGTGAACGGCTCGACCCTCTACCGCACGACGGTGACCGGCTTCGGCTCCAAGGCCGAGGCCAAGGCCTTCTGCGACGCGCTCAAGGCGGCCGGGAAGAACTGCTTCGTGAAATGAGCGCCAGCGCCTGCATCCTCGGCTGCGCCGGGACCGCCCTCAGCGACGGGGAGCGGGCGTTCTTCCGCGAAGCCGACCCCTGGGGCTTCATCCTCTTCAAGCGGAACGTCGAAAGCCCCGAGCAGGTCCGCGCGCTGGTGGCCGAGTTGCGGGCCTGCGTGGGGCGCGCCGACGCGCCGGTGCTGATCGACCAGGAGGGCGGGCGCGTGCAGCGCCTGGGCCCGCCGCACTGGCGGCGCTATCCCCCCGGCCGGGCCTACGGCGCGCTCGCGGGCAACGACCCGCTGCTGCGGCGGGAGATCACCCGGCTTGGCGCGCGGCTCCTGGCCCACGACCTGGCCGCCCTGGGAATCAACGTCGATTGCGTGCCGGTCCTCGACGTGCCCGGGCCGGGCGCCCACGACATCATCGGCGACCGCGCCTATGGCGAGACGCCCGAGGAGGTCGCGCTGCTGGGCCGGGCGGCGGCCGAGGGGCTGATCGCGGGCGGGGTGCTGCCGGTGATCAAGCACATACCGGGACACGGCCGGGCCCGGGCCGACAGCCATCTGGAGCTGCCGGTGGTGGAAGCCGCCTATGAAGACCTGGATGGGCGCGACTTCGCTCCCTTCCGCGTGCTGTCCGACATGCCGATGGCGATGAGCGCCCACGTCGTCTACACGGCGGTCGACCCGCGCCGCCCGGCCACCACCTCGCGCACGGCGATCCGCCAGGTGATCCGCGGGGCGATCGGCTTCGACGGCCTGCTGATGACGGACGACCTGTCCATGAAGGCGCTGAAGGGCGACTTCGCCCAACGGGCGCGCGCGGCGCTGGCGGCCGGCTGCGACCTGGTCCTGCACTGCAATGGCGACATGGCCGAGATGACGGCGGTGATGGCCGGCATGAAGCCGCTGGCGGGACGCGCCGCGCAGCGCGCCCGTGCGGCGCTGGCGCGGCTGGCCAAGGCTCCGGAGCCTTTCGACGCCGAGGAGGCGAGGGCGCGTTTCGAGGCGGCGTTCGACGGGCGGTGGGCGGCGTGAGCGGCGCGTTCCAACCCAACCTCGATTTCGAAGCCGCGCGCACCGCGGCGGAAGACGGCGACGCCCTGATCGTCGACGTCGAGGGCTACGAGGGGCCGCTGCACGTGCTCCTGGCCCTGGCGCGCAGCCAGAAGGTGGACCTGCTGAAGCTGTCGGTGCTGAAGCTGGCCGAGCAGTACCTGGCGTTCGTGCAGCAGGCGCGGCGGTTGCGCTTCTCCCTGGCGGCGGACTACCTGGTGATGGCGGCCTGGCTGGCCTACCTGAAGTCGCGCCTGCTGCTGCCCAAGCCCGAGCGGCCGAAGGCCGAGGAGCCGCCGGCCGAGGAGATGGCCGCGCAGCTCGCTTTCCGCCTCGCCAAGCTGGACGCCATGCGGCGCGCCGCCGAGGCGCTGAAGGACAGGCCGCAACTGGGTCGCGACGTGTTCGTGCGGGGCGATCCGGAGGCGATCCGCGTGATCCCCTCGACCCGGCTGGAGGGGGACCTCTACGGCCTGATGGACGCCTATCTGGCGCAGCGCAAACGCGAGGAGGCCCGGCACTACGCGCCGCGCCCGCAGCAGGCCTATCCCCTGGAGGAGGCGCGCGAGCGGCTGCGCGAACTGCTGCCGGAGCTGGAGCGATGGACGCCGTTGACCGGCGTGACGCCGCGGGGCGCACGCTACGGCGCGGCCGGCGAGGGGCCGACGCCGGCCTCGTACCTGGCCTCGACCCTGTCGGCGAGCCTGGAGCTGGTGAAGGAGGGACACCTGGAGGCCCGGCAACTGGAGGCCTTCGCCGACGTGTACCTGCGGGCGCGCCGCGAGGCTGAGCGGCGCCAGGCGGAGCTCGCGCTCTAGATGGGCGACCTGGCCGAGACCGAGCGCCGAATCGAGGCGCTGTTGTTCGCCGCCGCCGGCCCGCTCAGCGCCGCCGAACTGGCCGAGCGGCTGCCGGACGGGGCGGCGGAGATCGGCGAAGCGCTGATGGCCCTGAAGCGGCGCTACGAGGGGCGCGGGGTCGAACTGGCCTGCGTGGCCGACCGCTGGCGCCTGCAGACCGCGCCGGACCTGGCGTTCCTGATGACCGAGGAGCGGGAGGAGCCGCGGCGGCTTTCCAAGGCGGCGCAGGAGACCCTGGCGATCATCGCCTACCACCAGCCGGTGACGCGGGCGGAGATCGAAGCGGTGCGCGGGGTGCAGGCCAGCAAGGGGACGCTGGACGTGCTGCTCGAACTGGGCCTGGTGCGCATGCGCGGGCGGCGGCGCACGCCGGGGCGGCCGGTGACCTACGGCACCACGGACGCCTTTCTGGAGCACTACGGCCTGGCGAGCCTGTCGGACCTGCCGGGGCTGGCGGAGATGAAGGCCGCGGGCCTGCTTTCGCTGGACCTGCCGCCGGGATTCTCGGTGCCCGACCCGAGCGCGGCGCACCCGGAGGAGGATCCCTTCGACGAGAACGAGGCGCCGGAGTTCCACACCGACTATCTGGGCGGCGAAGACGCGCCGTGACGCCGCATCGGCGTCATTCCATGGTGCATCGGGGCTGAAGGCCCTATATTGAGGCGAACGGATTGGCCGCGCCCGGGGATCGGGCGGCGGCCGCAACGGAGTTCTGGGTTCATGGGCTCATTTTCGATCTGGCATTGGCTGATCGTGCTGGTGGTCGTGGCGCTGCTGTTCGGCGGCCGCGGCAAGCTGTCCGGCCTGATGGGCGACGCCGCCAAAGGCATCCGCGCCTTCCGCGACGGCCTTAAGGACGAGGACAAGCCGGCCGAGGGCGGGGCCAAGACGATCGCCGCCGAACGGGAAAAGGACGAGGCGCGCGGCTGACCCCGCTCCCGCGCCGTTTCACGTCGCGCCGGCCTTGATCGGCGCCCTCTGCTTCGTCTAGGCCACGGCCATGCTTCCGGACATCGGCGCCTCCGAACTCCTGCTCATCGCCGTGGTCGCGCTGATCGTGGTGGGGCCCAAGGACCTGCCGCTCTTGATGCGCAAGGTCGGCCAGTTCGTGGCGCGGCTGCGCGGCATGGCGGCCGAATTCCGCGCCAGCTTCGACGAAATGGCCCGGCAATCGGAGCTCGACGAACTGCGCCGCGAGGTGGAGGCGATGCGCTCGGGCCGGTTCATGGCGGACGCCGCGTCCGGAGCCGAAGAGCCGGTGCGCAGCGCCATCAGCGAGATCGAGCAGAGCCTGGCCGACACCGGGGCCCAGTTCCACCCGCCGATGAGCCACCAGATCTCGCCGCCCGCGTCGGAGCCCGATCCGGCGGCCGCGACGTCGGGTACGGAGCCGCAACCCGCGCCCAAGGCCGCCCGAAAGCCGCGCGCCGCCGCGGCGACGAAGCCGGCGGCCAAGGGTTCGGCGACCAAGAGTTCGGCGGCCAAGAGCTCTGGAGCCAAGGCCTCCGCACCGAAGCGGAGCGCGGCGGGCGCGGCCAAGGCGCCGGCGCGCAAGCCGCGGACCAAGAAGGCGGACGCCTGAGATGAGCGACTTCGATCCCGACGAGGCCGAGATCGAGGCCTCGCGTGCGCCGCTGCTGGACCACCTGGTCGAACTGCGCCAGCGCCTGATCATCTGCGTGGCGGCGATCGCGGTCGGGTTCGCCCTGTGCTTCGCCTTCGCCAGCCAAATCTACCTGTTGCTGCTGCACCCCTTCGAGGTGGCCGCCCGGCTGCTGGAGGTGCGCAAGGGCGCGCACGGCGGGGCCTTCGACATCTCCGGCGCGACGGATCTGCTGCTGACCCTCGTGGGCGCCAAGACCGCGCCTGCGGCCGTGGCCGGGCAGGGGCTGAAGCTGGTGTTCACCGCGCCCCTGGAGTTCTTCTTCACCAAGCTCAAGCTCGCCGGTTTCGGCGCGGTGATCGTGACCTTCCCGGTGCTGGCGTGGCAGGTCTACGGCTTCGTCGCCCCCGGGCTCTACAAGCGCGAGCGCAAGGCCTTCCTGCCCTTCCTGGTGGCCTCGCCGAGCCTGTTCCTGCTGGGCGCGGCCCTGGTCTACTTCGTGATCCTGCCGTTCGTGCTGTGGTTCTCCCTGTCGCAGCAGATCACCGGCGTGGGCGCGATCTCGGTGGAGCTGCTGCCCAAGGTCTCCGACTACCTGACCCTCGTCACGACGCTGCTGCTGGCGTTCGGCCTTTGCTTCCAGTTGCCTGTGGTCCTGACGCTGCTCGGCATGGCCGGCCTGGTGAACGCCCAGATGCTGCGCGCGGGCCGGCGCTACGCCATCGTCGGGGTGTTCGTGGTGGCCGCGGTCGTGACCCCGCCCGACCCGATCAGCCAGTGCATGCTCGCCGTGCCGATCATCCTGCTCTACGAGATCTCGATCTGGCTGGTGTGGCTGATCGAGCGTCGCCGAAGTCGCGACGAAGCCGAAGCGGGCCGGGACGTGGTCCCCCAGTAGCCCGTCCGCCGGCCGAGGACCCCGTGCAGGCTTGAACCGGCCGCGCGGGTCCGTATCTAGGCCCCGAGAGGCAACGTCCTCCCTGCGCGGCAGGCTTCAAGTCCGGGACGGCCCGGCGCTCCAGGAGGGAACGCCGCCATGGCCTGGGCAATTCTGATCGTCGCCGGACTGCTGGAGGTGGTCTGGGCCTATCTCATGAAGCAGTCGGCCGGGTTCACCCGCTTCTGGCCGTCGATAGGAACCCTCGGATTCATGATCGCCAGCTTCGGCCTGCTGGCGGTCTCCATGCGCGTCCTGCCGCTCGGCACGGCCTACGTCGTCTGGACGGGCATCGGAGCGGTCGGCGCCTTCGTGGTCGGGACCCTGGTCCTGCACGAGCCCGTCAGCGCCGCACGGGTGCTGGCCGCCGCCCTGATCGTCGCAGGCCTTGTGCTCATGAAGGTCACGAGCCCGCACTGACCGCCTCGACCCGCGGCGGGGCGTCAGAGTCCTGGAGCGTGGGACTCGCGTGGTCTCCCAGGTGGGGAGTGGTGCCGCCGGGCAGGATTGAACTGCCGACCTCAGCCTTACCAAGGATGCGCTCTACCACTGAGCTACGGCGGCGAAAGGCGAGGCGGGCGCTATAGCCAAAGCCGGCGCGCCCGTGAAGCCCTAAAAGTCGGAAAGTCGGACTTGACGGGCGCGCGGCGTCGTCGCACGGCCAGGGCATGAAGTCCGACGGCAAGGACGAGCGGCATGGCGGGGAGGCCGCCGACAGGGAGGCCAAGCTGGCCCAGGCCCTGCGCGCCAACCTGCGCCGCCGCAAGGCCCCGAAGGCGGCCAAGTCTCCCGCGCAAGGCGACGGCGACCAGACGGGCGACGACGCATCCGAACGCTGATCGTCTTTGCGCCGGCCCAGGCGCAGGGTAGATACGCGGTCTGTTCGCCCCGTCCGGGGCGCCCCAAGTTCCCGAGGGATTTGTTTGGACCGAATCGCCATCACCGGCGGCGCGCGGCTGGAGGGTGAGATCCCGATCAGCGGCGCCAAGAACTCCGCGATCAAACTGATGGCGGCGAGCCTGCTGACCGACGAACCGCTACGGCTGACGAACATGCCGCGGCTGGCCGACACCCGCTTCCTGGGCAAGCTGCTGCAGCGGCTGGGGGCCGAGGTGGTGGAATCGGAGGGGCCGGACGGGGCGCAGACCACCCTGCACACGGCCGAGATCGTCAGCGCCATCGCGCCCTATGACCTAGTGCGCCAGATGCGCGCCTCCTTCAACGTGCTGGGCCCGCTGATCGCCCGCACCGGCCAGGCCAAGGTCTCGCTGCCGGGCGGCTGCACCATCGGGGCGCGGCCGGTGGACCTGCACCTGAAGGCGCTGGAGGCGCTCGGCGCGCGGATCGACCTGCACGAGGGCTACGTCTACGCCCAGGCGCCGCGCGGGCTGACGGGGGCGGAGATCGAATTCCCGTTCGTTTCGGTGGGCGCCACCGAGCACGCCCTGCTGACGGCGGTGCTGGCCAGCGGCGCGACGGTGCTGAAGAACGCCGCCTGCGAGCCGGAAATCGAGGACCTGGCGCAGTGCCTGGTCAAGATGGGCGCGAAGATCGAGGGCGCGGGGACGTCCGAGATCCGCATCGAGGGCGTGTCCAAGCTGTCGGGAGCGACCCATTCGGTGATTCCCGACCGGATCGAGACCGGAACCTACGCCCTGGCCGCGGCCATGGCCGGCGGGCAGGTGCGGCTGACGCGTACGCGCAGCGACTTCATCGCCGCCCTGCTCGACAAGATGGTCGAGGCCGGCGTGGAGGTGACCCGCCACGACGACGGCGTGACCATCACGCGCAACGGCGCGCGCCTGAAGGCGGTGGAGGTGGAGACCGACCCCTATCCCGGCTTCGCCACCGACCTGCAGGCCCAGTTCATGGCGCTGATGACCCTGGCCGAGGGCGAAAGCGTGATCCGGGAGACGATCTTCGAGAACCGCTTCATGCACGCGCCGGAGCTGGCGCGCCTGGGCGCCGACATTTCGGTGAGCGGGGGCGAGGCGCGGGTGCGCGGGGTCGGATCCCTGGAAGGGGCGCCGGTGATGGCCACCGACCTGCGCGCCTCGGTCAGCCTGGTGATCGCGGGACTGGCGGCGCGGGGCGACACCATCGTAAACCGGGTCTATCACCTGGACCGGGGCTTCGAGCGGCTCGAGGAGAAGCTTGGCGCCTGCGGCGCTGCGGTGCGCCGGATCAAGGGCGGCGAGTCCGAGGAAGAGTGAGACGGGGCATGACGGCGAGCCTGAAACTCCTGGCCGAGGACGCCGACGACCTGGCGGTCGTCTCGGCGGCCCTGCAGGACGCCGTGACCCGGATCGGCGACATCGGCTTCGAGCCGAAGGCGCGGCGGCTGACGATCCAGTTCAATCGCTATCGCTGGGAGGCGGGCGGCGGCGAACGGGTGCGCAGCGCCCTGCAACTGGGCTCGGTGCTGCGGGTGCAGGCCCGCCGGCTGCGGCGCGAGGCGCCCTCGGCGGTGGTGGAGCTCCTGGCCGTAAGCTTCGAACCCGGGAAGGCGCCGGGCGGGGCCGTGGTGCTGAGCTTCGCCGGCGGGGGCGACCTGCGCTGCGAGGTGGAATGCCTCGACGCGGTGCTGGCCGACATCTCCGAGCCCTGGCCGACCCCGCGGACGCCGAAGCACGCCGAATAGGACTGTCCCGGCGGCTTCGCCGCGCGACCGTGGACCTCGCGGCGCCCGAGCGGGCTCACACGGCCCCGTAGATCGAGAATTCGCTGCCGACGAGCGGCAGGCCCAGGCCGGCGGCGAGGCGCTGGGAGGGCAGGTTGTCGAAGGTGGTCCCGTAAAGGGGCTCGGCGCCGGCCTGACGCACAAGGCCGGCCCAGGCGGCGACCGCGCGGCGACCATGGCCGCAGCCACGCCGCCCCGGAGCGGTCTCGACGCCGGCGCAGTGGACGGCCGGCGAGGCGCGCACGCTCGCGCAGACCGCCGCGGCGCGGCCCTCGGCAAGCGCGGCGGCCATCATCGCGCCCGCCAGGACATCCGGCGCCCATTCGTCGAGGCCGTCCGCCAGGAGGCCGACGTTTGCGGCCGTGAGCGTCGCGCACCCGTCGGGCTCCGGCAGGCCTGGCGGGAAGCCGTAGAGCGGCCCGGCGCGGACGGCGGCGACGGCGGCCAGGGGGGCGACCAGCTCGACGAGGCGGGCGTAGTCCTGGGCCCACGCCTGCGGGCGGCCGCGGGGGGCGGCGGCGAGGGCCTGCACCCGTTCGGCGAGCGCGTCGGGCAGATCGGCATGGACGCGGGCCCAGGTCCCGCGCGCGGTGCGCAGGATGTGGACCAGGGGCGCCGCGCCGGTCAGGCGGCCGCACTCGTCGTGGCCGAACATGGCCTGCAGAAGCTGGTCGGCCCGCCAGCGGAGATCTCCTGTGTCTGGGGGCGTCGGCTCCATGCGCAAAGGCTAGCGCGCCGGCGCATCGATCGCCAACGCCGCACTGGGGCGATAGGCGTGGCGCGAGGGGCCAAGGCTCGCTAAAGAGCGCGCCATGCGCAGGTTCCGCCATTCCGATCCCGGCTTCGAGGCCGCGTTCAACGCCTTCGTCGACGAGCGGCGCGAGACCCCCGAGGAGGTCGAGGCGATCGTGCGCGAGGTGATCGCGGCGGTGCGCGCGGAGGGGCTCGCGGCGCTGCTGCGCTTCGCCGCCGAGTTCGACCGGGTTGAGCTCACCGAGGCGACCCTCCGCGTGTCGGCCGAGGAGATCGAGGCGGGCGCGGCCGAATGTCCGGCCGAGGTGCGCGCGGCGATCGATTTCGCGGCGGCGCGCATCCGCGCCTATCACGAGCGCCAGCGGCCGGCGGACATGCGCTTCACCGACCAGGCCGGGGTGGAGCTGGGCTGGCGCTGGACGGCGCTGGAAGCGGTGGGGATCTATGTGCCCGGCGGGCGCGCGGCCTATCCATCGACGGTGCTGATGAACGCCGTGCCTGCGGCGGTGGCCGGGGTGGAGCGGATCGCCATGGTGACGCCGCCCGGGCGCCTGCAGCCGGCTGTGCTGGCGGCGGCCAAGGCGGCGGGCGTGACCGAGATCTGGCGGGTGGGCGGCGCCCAGGCGGTGGCGGCCCTGGCCTACGGCGCGGGCCCGATCCGCCCCGTGGACAAGATCGTTGGGCCGGGCAACGCCTTCGTCACCGCGGCCAAGCGGCGGGTGTACGGGGCGGTCGGCATCGACGCCCTGGCGGGACCCTCTGAGATCGTCGTGGTGGCCGACGCCGCCAACCCGCCCGACTGGATCGCCGCGGACCTTCTGTCCCAGGCCGAGCACGATCCCGCCGCCCAATCGATCCTGATCACCGACGACGAGGCCTTCGCCGCCAAGGTGGTGGCGGCCGTGGAAGCGCAACTGGAGACCCTGGCCACCGGGGCCGACGCGGCGGCCTCCTGGCGGGACCACGGGGCCGTGGTGATCGCTCCCCTGGACGCCGCGCCGGGCCTGGTGGACCGCATCGCACCCGAGCACGTGGAATTCGCCGTCGACGAGCCGGACGCCCTGGCGGAACGGGTGCGCCATGCGGGCGCGATCTTCCTGGGGCGGCACGCGCCGGAGGCGATCGGCGACTATGTGGCCGGCTCCAACCACGTGCTGCCGACCAGCCGGGCGGCGCGGTTCTCCTCGGGGCTGTCGCTCTATGACTTCATCAAGCGCACCTCGATCGTGAAGTGCGATGCGGCCGCCTTCGCCGCCCTGGGGCCGGCGACGGTGGCGCTTGCCGACGCCGAAGGGCTGCCGGCCCACGCGCGCTCTGCGGCGATTCGCCTGAGCCAATGATGAACCTAATGCGGCCTTCCGGCTTTTTTCGTCACAATCCTGCGCCATCTGGCGGTCATGACATCGAAGCGTTCTGATTCCTCCGCCGCGGCCTGGAGCCGCCGGCTGGCCGACTACCGCAAGCCCAGCCACGGGCGCAGCGTGGTCGAAATCCTGATCACCGCAGCGCCGCTGGCGCTGATCTGGGGGGCGGCCTGGCTGCTTCACCGGCAGGGCTTCTGGTGGGCGGCGCTGCTATTGAGCGTGCCCGCGGCCGGATTTCTCGTGCGGCTGTTCATGATCCAGCACGACTGCGGTCACGGGGCCTTCTTCCGCCACCGCCACGCCAACGACTGGACCGGGCGGATCATCGGGGTGCTGACCCTGACCCCCTACGACTACTGGCGGCGCACCCATGCGATGCACCACGCGACCTCGGGCAACCTGGATCGGCGAGGGCTGGGCGCGATCGAGACCCTGACCGTCGAGGAATACAAGGCGCTGCCGCCGCTGCGCCGGTTCGGCTACTGGCTCTACCGCAATCCGGTGGTGATGTTCGGCCTGGGACCGGCCTTCGTGTTCGTCGTGATGCAGCGGCTGCCGGTGGGGCTGATGCGCCACGGCTGGCGGCCCTGGATCAGCGTCGTCGGGACGACCTTGTCCATCGCCGCCCTGTTCGCCGGCCTGATTCTGGTGTTCGGCGTCGCGCCGGTGCTGGTGGTGAACGTGACCACCCTGTTGCTGGCGGCCACGATCGGGGTCTGGCTGTTCTACGTGCAGCACCAGTTCGAGGGCGCGCAGTGGAGCCGCAACGGCGAATGGACGCGGGAGGAAGCGGCGCTGAGCGGCAGTTCGCACTACGACCTGCCCCCGGTTCTGCGCTGGTTCACGGCCAACATCGGCGTCCATCACGTCCACCACCTGTCGAGCCGCATCCCCTTCTATCGGCTGTCGCGGGTGCTGCGCGACCATCCGGAACTGCGCGAGGTCAGCCGGGTGGGGCTGCTCGAGAGCCTGGGATTCGCCCGCCTGGCCCTGTGGGACGAGAGCCAGCAGCGGCTCGTTTCCTTCCGCGAGGCGCGCCGGCGAAGCTGAACGCTTCCTGACAATCGCATCCCGGCGCCCGTTCAGCATGGCGCCCCTAAGGTGGGTCCCATCGAGGTCGTGATCGGCCTCGCGGCAAGATTCATCTGACGGAGAGCACCATGCGGACCCAGAAGACTTCCAAGCTGATGCGCGGCGCGGCGGCCACGGCGCTGGCCGGCGCGCTCGCGGTCGGGGCCGTCTCCACGGCTTCGGCCCAGACCTACGGCCGCGGCCCGACGGGGCTGGAGCCCGTGGTCGGCTGCGACGCCCCCGGCAACAAGCAGGTCGGCGGCGCGCTGATCGGCGCCCTGCTGGGCGCGGCGGCGGGCAGCAACCTGGCCAAGAACGACCGCGGCACGGGCACGGCGATCGGCGCGGTGGCCGGGGCGGCGGCGGGCTCCTACGTGGGCTGCCGCATGCAGCGGGCCGACACCCAGCGCGGCGCCTACTACGGCGGCGGCTACCAGGCGGCCCCGGCCACCTACACCCACGGCGGCGTCACCCTCGATTCGGCGATCGCCCCCGCCAGCTTCCACCGCGACGGCGGGACGTTCGTGGCCACCACCTCTGTGAACCTGCGCGGCGCGCCGACCACCAACAGCGCCCGCGTCGGCGCCCTGCGGCCGGGCGAGCGCTTCCAGGGCCTGGCCCGGGTGCGCGGCACCGAGTGGATCCTGGTGGGCCAGAACGGCGTCGGGGTCGGCTATGTCCATGACGCCTACGTGCGCCCCGCCGGCTATCAGTACGCCAACTACGGCTATTGAGCCCGACAGGCCGAAAGCGGCGCCCGGCGCGACCCCCGCGCCGGGCGCCCTCGTGCGTCCGGGCGGCCCGCCGGCCCCCCGTGTCCCCGGAGCCACCGGCGACGCGCATGGCGCGAGTTCCTCGCGCTGCAGGATGACGACCGGCGCGGGATTGCCTAAACGTCGCCTTGGGCCTTCCGCCCCAGATCCCGCCATGGCCGACGACGACCGCAAGATCCACCGCCTGCAATCCGTCGAGATCGACGAGGAGTCGCTCGCCGCGGCTTCGCGCGACCAGGAGCAGGAGCGCCAGATCGCGATCTTCGATCTCCTGGAGGAGAACTACTTCAAGCCGGAAGGCGCCAGCGGCGGGCCTTACGACCTGCACATGGGGCTGATGGAGAACCGGCTGGTGCTGGACGTCACCGGGCCGGGCTACGAACGGCGGCACATCCTGTCGCTGTCGCCGTTCAGGACGCTCATCAAGGACTACTTCCTGATCTGCGAAAGCTATTACCAGGCGATCCGCAATTCCACGCCGCAGCAGATCGAGGCCTTGGACATGGGCCGGCGTGGTCTGCACAACGAAGCGTCGAACCTGTTGCGCACCCGCCTGGAAGGCAAGATCGACACCGACATCGACACGGCGCGGCGGCTGTTCACCTTGATCTGCGCGCTGCACTGGCGCGGGTGAGGCGACATGACCGCCGACACCCCCGCGCCCCTTCCGGGAGCGGTGCTCTTCGCCTGCAACTTCAACCGCGTGCGCTCGCCCATGGCCGAGGCGCTGCTGCGGCGCGCCTTGGGCGACCGGGTGTTCGTGGACAGTTGCGGCCTCAAGCACGAGGACCTGGGCGATCCGAACAAGGAGGCGGCCGCCAACCCGTTCGCCGCCGCGGTGATGGCGGAGGTGGGCTGCGATCTCCAGGGCCATCGCCCCAAGACCTTCGACGAGCTCGAGGACGACTCGTTCGACCTGATCATCTCCTTGACGCCGGAGGCGCAGCACCGGGCCGTGGAGTTGACCCGCAACCGCGCGACCGAGATCGAGTACTGGCCGACGTTCGATCCGACGCTGACGGAGGGTTCGCGCGAGGCGCGGCTGGAGGCGTTTCGTCAGGCGCGCGACGATCTCGCCCGGCGGATCGCCGAGCGATTCGGTCTGTCCGCGGATATGGCCGAGCGTGGCCAAACCCTGTAGAGGAGCGCGCGAGCGCGTCGACGGTTTCCACCGCTATGCGGTAAGAGAATCGATGCTGCTTGCCGCGCGCGGCCCTGATTCCACGCGGCGTCCGCGCATTGTGAGCCACAGATGGAGCCTGCATGGCGAAGGAAGAACTGCTGGAGTTTCCGGGCACGGTCAGCGAAGTCCTGCCCAACGCGACGTTTCGCGTGAAGCTTGAGAACGACCACGAGATCATCGCCCACACGGCCGGCAAGATGCGCAAGAACCGCATCCGCGTGGCGGTCGGCGACAAGGTGCTCGTGGAGATGACGCCCTACGACCTGACCAAGGGCCGCATCACCTTCCGCGTCCGCTAAGGCCGACGCTTGCCGGCTCATCCGCCGCCGCGCCTGGTGTTGGCGTCCGCAAGCCCCAGGCGGCTTGATCTCCTGCGCCAGGTCGGGTTGACGCCCGACCTCGTGGTCGCCGCCGAGATCGACGAGACCCCCCACCCCAAGGAGACGCCGAGGCGCCTGGCCGAGCGGCTGGCGCGCGAAAAGGCCCAGGCCGTGGCCGCCGCTCACCCGCTGGACGTGGTGCTGGCGGCCGACACCGTGGTGGCCGTGGGCCGGCGCGTTCTGCCCAAGGCCGAGACCGAGGACCAGGTGCGCGAGTGCCTGGGGCTGCTGTCGGGGCGGGCGCACCGGGTGCTGACGGCCGTCGCCGTGCGGGCGCCCGGCGGACGGAGCGCCGCGCGGCTCGTCGAGACGCGGCTGCACGTCAAGCGGCTGACGGAGGCCGAGATCGAAGCCTACGCCGCCGGCGGCGAGGGGCTTGGCAAGGCCGGCGGCTACGCCATCCAAGGCCGCGCCGGCGGGTTCGTCATGGACATCAGCGGCTCCTATCCGGCGGTGGTCGGCCTGCCGCTCTATGAGACCCTCAGCCTTCTGGGCGGGGTGGGGTACAGGGCGCCATGAGCGCGCGCCGACTGTTCCTGGACCGCGGCCTCGGCGAGACCCGCGGCGTCGTCACCCTGAACGACCAGCCCGAGCGGCTGCTGATCCTGCGCGAGGACATGCCCGCGCGGCTGCGCCTTGGGGCGCGGGTGCGGGCGCGGGCGCGCCAGGTGGAGCCGGCGCTGGGCACGGCCTTCCTGGACCTGGGGGAGGGGGCCGAGGCGGTGCTGCCGTTCCGGCCCGAGGAGCGTCCGAAGCAGGGGCAGGCCCTGGAGGTGGAGATTCGCGCCGAGGCGCGGGACGGCAAGCTGGCGACGGCGAAGCTGCTCGGGCCGGGGGAAGGGGCGCCGGCCCTGATCGCCAAGGCGCCGGACCTGGGCGAGCAGTTGCTGGCCTTCGCCCGGGGCGGCGAGGTCGAGACCGGGGCGATCGCCCGCCAGGCGGCCGACGAAGCCGAGGCCGAAGCGCTGGAGACCGTGCACCGGCTGCCGGGCGGCGGCTCCGTGGCGATCGAGCCCACCCGGGCGCTGACGGCGGTGGACGTCGACCTGGGCGAGCGCAAGGGCCAGGACGCCAAGCGCGTGACCCGCCACGCCAATCTCACCGCCCTGGGCGAGATCGCCCGCCTGCTCCGCCTCAAGGGCCTGGGCGGGCTGGTGGTGATCGACCTGGCGGGCCGCGGACACGACGGCACGGCGCTGATGACCGCCGCCCGCGCCGCCTTCGCGCCGGACAATCCCGGCGTGGCGATCGGTCCGGTGAGCAGGTTCGGCACGATCGAACTGACCGTGCCCCGCCGAACGCGGCCGGTGGCGGAAATCCTCTGCGAAGGGGGCCGGCTTTCGGACAGCACGCTGGCCCTGCGGCTGATCCGGCGCATCGAGGCCGAAGCGGCGGCTCAGCCGGGCGGACGCATCGCGGCCCGCTGCGCCCCGGCCGTGGCGACGGCGGCCGAGCCGCTGGCCCGGCGCCTGGCCGAACGTATCGGCGCGCGGTTCGAGATCACCGCCGACCCGGGCGCGTCCCGGGACTGGCTGGAGGCCAAGGTGCGATGAGCGCGCCCAAGTGCCCGATCTGCGGCAAGCCGACCGCGACCGGATACCGGCCGTTCTGCTCCAAGCGCTGCGCGGACGTGGACCTGCAGCGCTGGCTGAGCGGCGGCTACGCCGTGCCCGCGGTGGAGGACGAGGACGGGCCCGGCGAGGACGCGCCCGAGGAGTGAGATTTCCGCGCAAGGCGTCGCTGGACTTCGCCGAAACGCTCTTCTATAGACACGCCTCCCGCGACGCTGCGGCGCGCCTGGGTAGCTCAGTTGGTAGAGCAGCGGATTGAAAATCCGCGTGTCGGTGGTTCGAATCCGCCCCCAGGCACCACTTTCTCCTCCCTTGGATCCAGCGGCTGAGGCGTTCTTCACGGAACGCCTGCGGTTCTGTGCGGTTCAGCCGCAGCCTTGCGCGTCCCGCGCCCGGGTTGCGCGTCATGCGTGTGACGATGTTGCGATGCATCCAAGACACACTGGAGGGCCCGCGTGGCGCGCGATCCCCGGCCTTGCTTGACTTGAGCAACCGCGAATCCCATTTCACCGCCCATCGACGCAACGCCGACCGAAAATCGGGCGCCGGCGCGGGAAATCTGAGCTTGGCCGCCCCCTTTCGGCAGACCGGCGTTCCGTCGATTTTGCTGCGTTGCAGCGCGATTTTCCGGGTCGAGCGGAAATTCGCCTAAGATTAACGGGCCTTGCGATTTTGCGTCGCAACAATACCGATTTTTCGGTTTGCGACGTGCTGCCTCCTTGCTCAGCGTGCCCCCTTGACGCCCGACCGAGGGGTTGCCAAAGGACCGTCGCCGCACGTCTAACTTAGCGGTAAGGCTCCAATTTCACCCGAATGAGGAGCTGCCTTGCGCCTTCGAAACGCCAATCTTCACAGCCTTGTTGGAGAAACGCGTTACGGGTCGGGCGCAGCGACAGCGGTTCTGGCGACGCGTCCCGAGTGAAATCGGTTCACGGCGCCGGGCTTGTTCAACTAGGGTGGAGACGCTCTCGCGCGACGACCCTCGGTCCAAACGTGCTAGACCAATTAGGAACTGGCGACAGATGCTCGACAACAAACGAACGACTCCTTTCATCGCTCTCCTCGGCGCGGTCGCGCTGATGACGAGCGCGCCGGCGTTCGCTCAGGACGCCGCCGCCCCGGCCGCGCCTGCGGCCGACGCCGCCGCACCTGCCGCCGACGCCGCGCCTGCGGCTGACGCCGCCGCGCCCGCGGCTGCCGCTCCGGCCGCCGAACCCGAGGCTCCCGCGACCATCGAACATGCCGGCAAGTTGACCGTCATGCAGATGTTCATGGACGCCCAATGGGTCGTGAAGATCGTCATGATCGGTCTGGTGCTCTGCTCGGTGTTCTCCTGGATGCTGCTGATCACCAAGCTGATCGAGTTCGGCTCGCTCAACCGCGCCGCCGACAACTTCGTGGAGGCCTTCCGCAGCGCCAAGACGATCAACGAAGTGGGCCGTATCGCCCTCTCCGAAGAGTTCGCCGGCAACCCGCTGGCCGACATGGCCGCCGCCGCCGCTCAGGAGGTGGAACTGTCCAAGCAGGCCGGTCTCGCCGTCAACGGCGACCACCGCGACACCACCATCAACCGCGCCCAGGCCGCGGTGAGCGCCGTTCAGGCCTCGCTGTCCAAGCGTCTGTCGGGCGGCATGCAGTTCCTGGCGTCGGTCGGCTCGTCCGGTCCGTTCATCGGTCTGTTCGGTACGGTGTACGGGATCATGAACTCGTTCATCGGGATCGCGAACACCAACACGACGAACCTGGCCGTCGTCGCGCCCGGTATCGCCGAAGCGCTGCTCGCCACCGGTATCGGCCTCTTCGCCGCCATTCCGTCGGTTATCTTCTACAACTACTTCCAAACCCGGATCTCCGCCTTCGGCGCCCGGACGGAAGGCTTTGTGGCTGAACTGATGAACATGGTTTCGCGGCAGCTCGACAAAGGAGCCTGAGCCAGATGGGAGCCAAACTCGCAGGCTCCGGAGGCGGTCGCTACGAGGTCGAGGCGAACAGCGAGATCAACGTTACGCCCTTCGTGGACGTGATGCTGGTTCTCCTGATCATCTTCATGGTGGCGGCTCCGCTCGCCTCCGTGACGGTGCAGGTCGCTCTTCCGCCCGCGGTGGCCAAGGCGTCTCCGAACCCGCCGAAACCGGTCTACATCTCGATCCAGTCGAACGGCGCCCTGTACATCGGGGACAACGCCACCGACCTTTCGGCTCTGGGTGATGACATCCGCAGCACGATCGGCTCGCGTAATCCGGCCAAGGAGCGCATCTTCATCCGCGCCGACAAGGACGTCCTCTACGGGGAGTTCATGGGTGTGATGAACATGCTCCAGGACAACGGGTTCTACAGCGTCGCTCTGGTCGGCGAAGACCAGTAGGTGGGGTGACCAATGGCTGATACTCAACAGCAAGACGTCGCCCACCCTACGCGGAGCATCTTCGACGATCCGCCGAAGAAGCGAAGCAAGGGCGTCACGATCGCGATCATCGCCTCCATCATCGTCCACGTCCTCTTGGGCGTGTACCTGTGGAAGTCGAAGTTCGAGCCCAAGTACCGCGAGTACTCGGACGACGTGACGGACGTGGCGATCATCAAGCCGGTGCCGCCACCGCCCCCGCCGCCGCCGCCGCCGCCGGACAACGCGCCGCCGCCGCCGCCGCCCAAGCTGCAGCCGCGGCCTCCGGTGACGCCGCCGATCGACGCCCCTTCGATCCCGCCCCTGCCGGTTCCGCCGGTGGAGAAGCGGATCGAGGAGCCGAAGCCGCCGGCCGCGCCGCCGCCCGAGCCGCCGCGTCCGTCGGTCATCACCAACCCTGACTGGGCCCGCAAGCCCAGCGGCGAGGACATCGCCCGGTACTATCCGGAACGGGCCTCGCGGATGGGTGTGGAAGGCCGCGCGACGATCAGCTGCACGGTCACGGCCAAGGGCACGCTGGAGAACTGTTCGGTGGTCTCCGAGGACCCGAGCGATCAGGACTTCGGTTCGGCCGCCCTGCGGATGAGCCGGCTGTTCCGGATGCGACCCAAGACCGCCGACGGCGCGCCCGTCGAAGGCGGCACGGTGCGGATCCCGCTCCGCTTCGTGCTTCCGAAGTGACGGCCTAGCCGCCAGACAGGATCGGGCCCCGGCGGCGAAAGCCTCCGGGGCCCATTCTTTTTGACGCCCAGCGGATGCGGCGCAGGGACGAATGGCTTTTCGTTTGCGCGGGGCGCTTGATCACGGCGGGCGGCCCGACTATTACCGGCCCTTCGCGATGCGCCGCCTTAGCTCAGTTGGTTAGAGCGCCAGATTGTGGCTCTGGAGGTCCCCCGTTCGAACCGGGGAGGCGGTACCATCGCAAGGCCTTGCGAGGACTGGGATCTTGTCCCGGTCCTTTTTTGTTCGAGGGGGCTCGTGGCAGTCTTGTTGCACCCTTCGTTGCACTTTTCGTTCGCCGCCTGTTTGTCGCGGCGGGTTTTCAAGCCGTCCGGCGACCCTTCGGGCGGCCTTGTCGGCGAGCCTGACGCGGTCGGCCTGGCGGCGATGCTGAGCGAGGCTTGAGGGGCTGGAGCGGCCCATTATCGCCGCCCCCTCCGCATCGCTGCAGCCCGCATCGGTGCGGTCGAGTTAGACAAGGGGATAGCACCGCGCCGCGCACATGCTGATGTTGAAGGCCGCGTTCAGGCTGATCTCAGGGTGTCGCCCGTCCACCGGACAGGCTCTATCGACTTGAGCCCCTGGCCATCGACGCGGCGGCGAGCGCGCGCCCTAAGGCCCCAATCGATGCATCGCCAAGCCGAGCCCAGGCGGGCGCAGAGGGCCGGCGAATGCTCTCGGCAAGGACGACGCTGCGGGAGGGCTAATTTGCGGCTGGCGGCTAAGGCGAACGCGACAGCTCTGGGACAAACGTCCACAGCTCGAATTGAGGCCGGGCGATCATCAGCCAGAAGATTGCGATGACGGCGGCGAAGGCCGGAAATCCAAAGGCGAACCACAGGCGGAACAGCCCGTGATAGGCCAGAGGCAGGGGATCGCCAGCCGTGGCTGCGACCGCCGCGAGCTTGCGCATCCGGTCCTGCATCCAGACCACAGGCAGCCACCAGGCCCCGGTCCAGAGATAAAGGCCGATCGAAACAACGATCCAGCCTGAGGAGAGGGGATAGCCGGCCTCGTGCGCCAGAAGCAATCCGGTGATCGGCTGCGCCACGACGGCGGTGGCGGTGAAGACGTAGTCGGCGATCACGACGATCCGCGCGACGGCGGCGACCGTCCGGGCGTCTCCCGTCCGATGGGCCATCAGCATGAAGAAGGCGATGCCCGCACCGGTTCCGAGCAGCACCGCCGCTCCGATGATGTGGGCGAGCTTGAAGACGATGTAGTCGCTCATCGGTCCTCCAGGATCGCCAGCGCCACCAGGTTGAGGGCCGCGATGGGGAAGATCTTCGTCATGGGCCCCAGCGGCTCGAGCCACAGGTCGGGCCGGAGCGCCGAGCCGATGAGAAGATAACCGAGGGAGAGAGCCAGGGCCGCCAGCAGACCCCCGCGTGTGGTGCGCCGGAAAGCGATGGCCATCCCTATGGCCAGATCCGCAAGCCCCCCGGCGATGACCCCCGCCTCGGCCAGCGGCGCCGCGGGCGACTTGCGCATGATCTCCAGACCCAGGCCGTAGCCGGGTCCCAGCGAGACGAAGGCTGTCGCCAGCCAGAAGCCCGCGAAGGTCACGAAGATCACCGGCTTCAGAAGGTAGAGGTTGGCGAACCATCTCTCCTGCACCGACGCTGGCTCGGCGGCGAGGGCGGCCGTGAGCGAGCGCGGGCGTATGCCCGTCATGGCGGTCCATGGGCCCGGATCACCCACGGCGCCGCGCGTCATTTCACGCCGGGCGTTCGTTCGGACCGGCGGCCGCCAGCCCAGGAGGCCGGCGAAGTCCCCGAGCCGGTAGATCAGCGGCGTCAAGGCGCCACCCCACGCGGGCAGAGCCGGCCGGTAGCCCAGCCATCGGCGATAGCTCGCCACCACCTCCTCGAAGCTGAGGCGCTCGGGCCCGGCGATCTCCAAGGCCACCTGCCCAGGCGCCTCCGGCTGCAGGAAAAAGCGCACCGTCTCGATGATGTCCTGCAGCTGCACGACCTGCAGGGCTCCGGCGTCGGGAATCTTCGGCATGATGGGAAGGGCGGCGAGGCCGCGTACGAGGGCGCTCGCTCCATATACCGCGCGGCCCAAAACGACGGAGGGGCGCAGGATCACCCAGTCGAGGTCGAGCGCCTGCAGCGCCGCCTCGCCCTCGGCCTTGCTGCGGGAGAAGTCGCTGACCGCGCCGCGGTCGGCGCCCATCGCGGAGAAGTGAATGACGCGGCGAACCCCGGCGGCCTCGCAGGCGGCGAACAGCGCCGCCGGACCGGCGACATGCACGCCGGAAAGGCTGTCCACCACGCTGTCTTGGAGGGCGCCGACGCAGTTGACCACCGCATCGACGCCTCGGAGCCAAGGCCTCCAGACTTCGGGGTCAGTAGCGTGCGCCACGTCCAGTTCCAGCCAGCGCGCGGGCGCGAGCCTGCGCGCGGCGATCCCTCTGCGGCGCGTCACCGCCCATACCTCGTGACCGTCCGCCGCAAGTCGGGCCAGCAACGCCGAGCCGATGAAACCCGTGGCGCCGGTCAGAAGGATGCGCATCGCGCCAGCTTCAGATGGTGCGCGGGCGCGAGCGAAACGGCGCGCAAGAAGGCGCGTGTCCGGCCCTCTGCGAGGCGATGGTCGGTGGGCACGGGTCGGCGCGGCTCGGCGGCGCTAGTTCAGCTGACGCTTAAGGCGGCTCACTTCGTCGTGGTCCGCCTTGATCGCGCCGTAAGCCCGGTTGATGAGGTCCCGCGCCGTTGGGGGCAGCTCGGCGTCGTCGAGCACGGCCTCGTACTTGGCCTTTATCACATCCTCGCCGCGCTCGACCTCGTTCACGACGGCCCGATCGTCTCCGCCCATGATTGCGGTCTTCAGCTCGACGAACTTGTTGTGGGCCTTGCCGAGAAGGGACTGGTCGGTCTCCGGGGAACCTCCGAAGGTGCGGACTTCCTGCTGCAGCAGGGCGACGAGCTCGGCCCGCCGGGCCGCCCGCTGGGCGAACATCGAACCGAACTGCGAGGACTGCGCATTTTCCGCAGCTTCCTTGTAGCCGTTGGCGCTGTCCAGGGTCGTCTCGATGAGGCTGTTGAGCACCCTCACCGCGTGGTCATTGGCCGTATCCATGAGGGATCTCCTGAGTTCGACGAGGCGTGTCCAAGAATGCCCGACCGGCCTGGCGTGTTCCCAGGCCGGTCGGAATGAGTAGGTTGATCGCCCTCGGGGACCGCCGCCGCAACAAGCGCAGACGGCGGGAGGGGTGAGCCGTCCGTTCGACGCCCCAAGCGCAGATCAGGCCGCCACCTCACGTATATCCGCGCGGCGGGTCCGGCGATACTCGCTCGGCGAGACGCCCAGGCATTCCTGGCAGAGCCGCCAGAGGCTGCGTCGGTCGGAAACGCCGAGTTCCTCGGCGACCTGGTCGAAGTCGATGTCGGTGGCCAGCAGGGCGATGAGACGGTCTCGGCGCACGTCCCTAGCGATCTCGCGATAACTGGTGCCAGCTTCCCGCAGACGCCGCTGGAGCGTGGCGCAGCTCATGCCCATGGCGAGCGCCAGGTCCTGCAGCGGCAGGGGGTTGCTCGCGACCACCTGGCGAACCCGCTCGACGATGGCTGAAGGCGGGGGCGACTCGCCCCCGGCGGCGAGGACGACGTAGAGTTCCTCGAAGGCGTTGGTCTCGCTGCTCCAGCGCTGATACTTGCGTACCCCCAGCGGCAGCTTCATGTCCCGCCGGTCATAGACCATGGTGAAGCCGTGAGCTTGCCGGAGCGTGGAGGCGCACAGCCCCGACAGGAGGCTGCCGTCGGCCTCGTCGAGCAGCGAGGACAGCCGGATCTGGACGGGGACGATGTGGCGGCCGGTGACCCACAGAAGCACGCAATGGAAAACCAGGGCGATGAGCTCGAGGTAGCGCTCAAAACGGACCGGCTCGAGGACCTCGGGAGCTGCGCTATAGTTCAGATGAACCCCATTGCGGCCGTAGCCCACCGTGACCACCACGCCGGTCCGCGCCGCCTGCACTAGGGCGCAGAAGTGGCGTAGGCCGTCGCCCACGTCGTCCATCTGATTGACGCCCGAGAAGATCATCTGCCAGGTCGACTTCGGCAGCTTGCGCGGCGCGCATCCATGGCCTTCGTCGTCGCCAGCATTGATGTTCTTGAGGCAGAGTTGCCAGAAGTCACGGCTTGAGACCAAGGGCGGGCGACCCGTCGGCGGGCGCTGCAGACCCGTTTCCCCCAAGAGCTTCCGGGCCGTTGTCGGGCCGAAGAAGTCTTCGACGTAGCGCATCGAGATGGCGCCTGGCGGCCAGCGCTCAGCCTCGTTGGAGGCCTCCCACGCCACGGAGCTCGGAGCCTGGACCAGGAGCGCCTCCTGACCTGGGCGCAGCGGAGCGGGCTTGAGCCTGTTCACGGCGAATCTCCCCAGCGGGCTCTCAACTTCATCTGTGCGGAATGATCAGCCCGTCCCTATTCACTACGGAATACACGGGCGCGTAAAGGCTAGCGAGCCGCGTTCGCCCGGCTGCTCATGTTCGCGGGACAAGCCCCCCAAGAGTTCGCTGCGCCGCCTCTTCGTGACGCAATTCGTGACCTTGAGATTGCTTTGCAGCGTCATGGTTCACGGGGCCGCCAACGCGTACGTCCTCCCGAAATGAACACAAACACCTGGGGAGGGCAAATGCGACGCTCGGCATGGCTGATCGGCGGATCGCTCGCGGCGGTGATCGCCGCAGGCAGGGTGCAGGCGCAGGAAGGCGCCGCAAACGTCGCGCCTCGAGGCGCGCAGCCGACCGACCTGGAAGAGGTGGTGGTCACCGCATCCCGGCGCACTGAAGCGCTGCGCGACGTGCCGTCGGCCGTCTCGGCCTATGGCGGGGAGCGTCTGCGCGAGCAGCAGGTCTATTCGCTGACGGACGTCTCCACCCTCAGCCCCAACCTCCAAATCTCCAGCTTCGCGACAAACGCGAACATCGCCATCCGCGGGATTGGCAATTCACAGGTCGGCGCCGGGGCCGACGCCGGGGTGGCGGTCCATGTGGACGGCGTCTACCTGGGCCAGGCGGGCCTCGCCGTCGCGACCTTCCTGGACATCGAACGGGTGGAGGTCCTGCGCGGGCCGCAGGGCACGCTGTTCGGCCGCAATGCGACCGGCGGCGCGGTCAACCTGATCCCCAGGACGCCGACGGCCAGTTTCGAGGCGGGATTCGACGCCGCGGTTGGCGTCGATCCGGCGATGATCCGCTCGTCGGGGTTCGTCAGCGGACCAATCACCAGCGACGGCAAGCTGCTCGGTCGGGTGGCGGTGATGCAGGACTGGAATGAGGGCTTCACCCGCAACGGCAATCCGGCGCTGAACGGGCAGGACGGCTTCGCCGAGGCCGCGCCCCGCCGCCTGGACGACCTCGACGCCTCGGCCATCCGCGCGCAGCTCGAGTGGCGGCCCACAGATGATTTCAGCGCCCGCTTGTCGGCCGAACTGCAGCGCGAGAACGACAACGGGCCGGCCGCCTTCGTGCTTGGCGTTCCAGACCCGGGCCAGCCGCTGCCGGTGTTCATCCAGGGCCTGCCGACCGGCGACCCCGCCAAGCGGATCGCCTACGCCAACCTCGGCCGCAAGGATCTCGACGCGACCATGGTGAACCTCGTCGCCGATGCGTCCCT
The DNA here is from genome assembly GCF_046291545.1 of Phenylobacterium sp. Lineage (GTDB taxonomy): Bacteria > Pseudomonadota > Alphaproteobacteria > Caulobacterales > Caulobacteraceae > Phenylobacterium. Next base: position 162,191 of record NZ_JBKBSM010000003.1, on the reverse strand, counting down.
GGGCGGAGGGGACCTGAAGACGACGCTGTCCTATGCGCACAGCGAGAACCAGACGCTTCAGGACGGCGACGGCACGTCGTTCGGCTTTACGCACACCGGCTATCGGGATGTGGCGACGCAGTACTTTGCAGAGGTGCTCTACGCCTCCGACCCGGCGCGCCACTTCACCTATGTGGTGGGCGCAAACGTCTTCGACGCCCGCCAGACGCAGAATGTCGCCGTGCCCATCGCAGGCCTCGCCACGGGGCAGGATCTCAATGGGGACGGGGCGGTGGACACCCTGTTCAACGGGCGGGTCCTGCCGACCGGCGACCTCGTGCCGGTGACCGTCAGCCTCGGCGGCACGGTCAAGACGCAGTCCTATGCGGCCTTCGCGCACGCCCAGTACGAGATCCTGCCAGGCGCGAAGGTCTTCGTCGGGGGCCGCTACTCGCACGACGAGAAGAAGGTCGATGAATACAACAACTTCCTGGGCGCCGGCTCGCAGCAGAAGTCATGGAGCAAGTTCACCTACGAGGCGGGCCTCACCTACGAGTTCAGCAGCCGGGTCACCGGCTATGCGAAGTACGCGACGGGCTTCAAGAGCGGCGGCTACGGCGTCGGCTCGCGCGGACCCGCCGTCGATCCTGAGATCAACGCCAACTACGAGGCGGGTCTGAAGGGCGCCTATCTGGACGGGCGCCTGCAGGCCAACCTCGCCGCCTTCCACATGAAGTACGACGACCTGCAGGTCAGCCAGGTCATCGGCGCGGCCTCGACGCTGTCCAACGCGGCCAAGGCGACCATCGACGGCGCGGAGGTCGAGCTGGCCCTGCGGCCGGGCGACAGGCTGCGCATCGACCTGGCGGGCGCCTACACCGACGCGCGCTTCGACGACTTCCTCACTCAGGACTCCGCACGGCCGTACCTGGGCCTGATGAACCTCGCCGGAAACCGACTGCCGCAGGCGCCCAAGTGGAGCGGCAGCGCCGGGGTCTACTACGACACGCCCGCGCCCGAAGGGACCGTAACCGTCGCGGCCCGCTACGATTGGAAGTCGCGCATGTACTTCAGCGAGTTCAACACCGAGATCTCGTCTCAGAAGGCGGTCGGGCGGCTCGACCTGTCGCTGGCCTACAAGAGCGACGACGGCCGTTGGACGGCCTCCCTCTTCGCCACGAACGTCACGGACGAGCGGATCAAGAACAACGTGCTGATCGTCTCCGCCGTGCTCGGTTCCCTGGCCGACGCCAACTACCGGCCGGGCCGCCAGATCGGCGTCTCGCTCGGCTATCGGTTCCGGTAGGCGTCGGCGCCTTCCCCCCACAAACCCCAGACGAGAGGTTGAGACATGACCAAGCTCCTCGACGATCCGCGCATCGATCCTCGGATCAAGACGGTGTTCGGCGACTTCTCCCAGCCGGCCGCCTCCGATCTGTCGAGCCGCGAGGAACTGCTGGCGGCGATGCGCACGCCCGAGGCGCAGGCGGCGCTCGCCATAGAGGCCGCGCTCTACCGGTCGACCGGAACCGAGGAGGCGGCGCCCTCGCAGGGCCTCGTCGTCGAGGTCAAGACGTTCGTATCGGCGCCCGACGGCAACAGCGTCAAGATCCAGTACATCAGACCCGAAGGCGAGGCCGTTCTGCCTTGCGTCTACTACACCCACGGCGGCGGCATGGCCTACCTGTCCGCCTTCGACGACAACTACCGGGCCTGGGGCCGCATTCTCGCCGCCCAAGGCCTCGCCGTGGCCATGGTCGATTTCCGCAATTGCATGCTCGCTTCGTCGGCCCCGGAGGTCGCGCCCTATCCCGCCGGCCTCAACGATTGCGTCTCCGGTCTGAGGTGGACGCACGCGAACGCGCGAGACCTGGGCGTCGATCCCACCCGCATCATCATCGCCGGCGACAGCGGCGGCGGCAATCTCGCGCTCGCAACGGCGATGAAGCTCAAACAGGATGGCGACATCGGACTGGTGCGCGGCGTCTACGCCCTCTGCCCGTACATCGGCGGGCGCTGGCCGCATCCGGATCACCCGTCCTCGATCCACAACGAGGGGATCTTCATCAGCGTCGGCAACAACCGCATTCCGCTCGCCTATGGGATCGAGGCGCTGGAGCGGGGCGACCCGCTCGCGTGGCCTTCCTTCGCCACCGAGGAGGATCTGCGCGGGCTGCCGCAAACTGTAATCAGCGTGAACGAGTGCGACCCGCTGCTGGACGAAGGCGTGAGCTTCTACCGCAAGCTGCTCGCGGCCGGCGTGCCTGCGCGCTGCCGGCAGGTGATGGGCACGATCCACGCCACCGAGGTCTTCCCCGCCTGCGCGCCCGACATCAGCGCCAACACCGCCAACGACATAGCTTATCTGGCCCGCACAGGCGCATAGCGCGTCCGATACGCGCCTGCGCGGCCTGGCGCGCCGCCTGGCCGGGCTCGGCGGGGCCGTGGTGGTCAGTCCTTCCAGGAGCGGCGTCCCCACGGTTGCGGCCGAATACAGCTGGGGTGGCGCGGCGAGCACCACCTTCTGGGCCGACCGGGCGGCGGGCTGTCGGTGGTGTTCATGACCCAGGTGCTGCCGCCCAGCCCCGAGATGCTCTGGGACAAGCTGCGCATCGCCGTCTACGCGGGAAGGCGGGCTTTCAGGCGCCACCTCAAAGCCTGCTATTGGCGGCCTCCGGTCCTGCCGCGCCTGCCGGGGGGCGAGGACGGCGGACGCTTTGAGGCGACGTGAGGGGGAGAAGAACCTAGGCGCCCAGGCGTGAGGTGAGCTCCGCCTCGATCTGAGCGGCCGTATCAGCCGCGCTGAGATCGCTGGTGTCCAGATCGAGGAGCCAGTCGTGGTTGATGGGAAAGGCTGGGAGCGAAGCCAGCGCAAGAGCCATTTCCGTATCCCTGGTCTTGAAACGCAGACCGCGCTCCTCGCTGGAAATCCGTTCCCGAAGCTGGTCTTCGCCACACGCCAGGCGGACGACGAGCAACCTTGCCGCCCGCCTTTCGGCGACCCAGAGGATCTGGCCGGCTATGATCCAGTCGAGCGGATGACCGCCCGCGTCCCAGACCGCGTGAGTGAAGACATAGTTGCGTCCTGCGGGTCCGAAGCGCGCAACCGTTTCCAAAACAGCCGCCATGACGTCGTTGGTCTTGTCCCACACTCCTGCGGGGAGAGGGCGCCCGTCGGGCTCGACCACCTCGAAGATCGGATTGCACCAGAAGTGGTTGTCCAGGAGCTTGGCCGAGAGGCGTTCGGCGATGAGCTTGCCGACCGTGTACTTGCCGACGCCAGGAGGCCCCAACAGATAGACGATCACGTTTTCCATCGCACGCCCCACGGGTGCTCACGCTCCGATGAGGACCATAAGGCAAGCGCCGATGTCGGCAATGGATCGACATTGCGATTTCGGGCCGTGCCGCCAGCCGTGGGGTGCGGCGCCTCAACGCGCCGCGCAGGTTCTTCGGCTAGGCAGCCGGTGATCCTGCCGGCGCCCTCCAATTGATAGTTGCCCCTGGCGGTCGGCCAGTCGACCTCTGCCGCCGGGCGAGCGCCGGCGCCGCCTGGACGCCAAATCTAACGCCTCGCGCGAATTGGGTTGATCGGCACGATGCGCGTGCCGGAGGAATCGAACAGTCTAGGGCCGTCGTACGGAGCCGGCCGCTGTTCGCCCAGCTTCAGTCGCAGGCCGGCGCGCCCGCGCCGAGCCGGGACTGATCCAGGGTCCGGCGGGGAAGGGGAAGGGACATGAGTGAGACTCCGGGCAAGCGGAGATGGCCTCGCTTGGCGCCTGCGGCGCTGGCGGCGAGCGCCGTTGCGGCCATGCTGGCCGGGTGCGGCGCGGGGAACGCCGAACCGAGCGAACGCCAGATGCGCGAGGCCGTCGAAGCCCGGTTCAAGGACGTGAACGCCAATCTGACGGCGCTCGCCGAGTCCTGCCGGAACCGGGACTTCGTGCGAAACGACAACCCGCTTCAGGCGATGCAGTGCCTGCAACTCTGCGGCGCGGCTGGATCTGAGCAGTGCGAAGTCTCCTTTGAGCTGACGAATTTCCGCAAGGTGGCGTGCCAGAAGTCGGCCGAGCAGGCCGGCTATGTCTGCGACTTCGAATTCGGGGCCAGCAGCAGCTCGCCTGTGACCCAGATGGCGCTCGACGCCTTCGTCGGCCGCGGTGGCGCGGGGCAGGGGCGCTTCCTCCTGGACGATGGGCGCTGGACCTACCGCCAGCTGAACTAGGAGCCGCACATGTGGCATGAGATGAACGCGCAGGACGACCGAGGGCGAACCGCCCGCGGGCCGGGCCCATGGGCCGGCGCCTGCGCCGCCCTCGCCCTCCTGGCGGCCGGATGTTCCCAGCCGGAGGCGGCGGGAGGGCCGCGCACCTCGCCCGAGCGTTCGCCCAGCGCTATGTCCGGGCCGACGTCGGATCCGACCTCAGCGTCGGCTCGCGGCGACTGCCGACTTCCGGAAGGTGCGAGAACTCAAGGCCCGGTCGACGACGTCATTGGGCTGCGGCCCGGCATGCCCCTGGCGGAGGTCGACGCGTTCCTGCGCTGTCGAGACCCCGCCTACAAGTGGATGCGGATGCAATCCACCCTGACCGTCGGGCCTGGCCGTCTGATCCCGGCGAAGGTGCTGCGCGCCATCAACCGGCAGGAAGATATCGTCATTCGTTTCGTGGGCGCGCCCGGCGCCGAGCAGGCGGTCTACATCGAGCGCAGTCTCAACTTCGGCGGCCCTGACCAGCCGGACCTGGCGCAACTGAAGCAGACGGTGTTCAACAAGTACGGCCCGTTCCAGTCTGCGTTCCGGAACACCGAGGCGCTTGAGTATGGCGACCAGTCCCGCGGCAGCCTCGTCTATCTCGCCAGCGGCGAAACAGCCGCCCGCGCCGGGAAGGCGTTCTGGACCTGCTCCAATGCGTCCAACGTCCATGAGGACATGACGCTGCACTCTGAGTGCGCGCTGACCGTCAACTATCTGATCGGCTTCAGGGGACCGGTGAATAGTCTCACGGTGGCGGTCTACGACTTTCGGGTTCTGGCCCAGGCGGCCGAGGCCTATGAAGCGGCGCAGCGGGAAACAGGCGCGGCCGGCGCGGCCGACCTGGACCTCTGAGGCGCGGGGGCGTCGCCGCGGGCGTTCAGCAAGACCAATCGGGTTCGGAGGGGAAGCTTAAGCATGAATCTGGGGCGATTGGCGGCGATGGCCGCTGTGGCGGCGGCGGCGATTCTTTCGGGCTGCGGCAAGACTGACGGCCAGGGCGCCGCCGACGGGGCCACGCCGATGACGGCGAAGAGCCAGGCCAGACGGGCGCCGGACGATCCTCGATTTCTCCGTGTCGATCAGATCGCAGAGGGGTTGTCGCCACAGGTGCGGCCCCAGTTCGAACAGTTTGCGGCGCAACAGCGGCGCATGGCGGAGGTGTCGGCCGAACGGGCAAACGTCCATCCGGACCGCCTCGACCAGCTCGCGGGCATGATCGCGCGCAATCAACACGCCCTGGACGTGGAGATCGACCGGACGGTTCAGCAGGCCGAGTTCGTCGCCCGCTTCGAGCGGGGCGAGGCTGGTTCGCTAAGCGCCGCCGACATGGCCAGACATCGCACACAGCTTGCCGAGATGGTGGCCAAGCTGGACGGCCTGCGCCACGGCATCCGGATCGCCGCCTCCAAGGACGAGACGGTCAAGGACGCCTATGCGCGCTGGCTGGGCCAGGGCAAGGCCGAGCCGACGGTGGCCGAGATCGCCAAGTTGCTGCAGACCGAGCCCTGTCTGCGAGACCGGTCCGGCGCCGCCGCCTCGAGCAGCTTCCTGAAGGTGCGGGGCGTCGCCCTCGGCATGACCTACGACGAAGTCCTGCGCGGCGCCTGCGAAGCCAATGCGCAGTCCGTCAAGATCGTCGGCAAGCAGGAGTTCACCTCCCATGACTACAAGTGGGAGACGCCTGACGCTAATGAGCTGGCTCAGGTCGCCCGCCGGCTGGGCAAGCCCTATCTGGGCCTCCTTACCTTCTGCCTGGATTGCACGCCGGCGAAGGACCGCCCGGCATATCCCTATGATCTTGGCGCATCGGACACCCTTGCGGCCTCCTTCCTGTCGAACGGACAGGTGTGGAAGGTCAGCCGCGCACAGCGCTTCTTCGACCGTAGCGGCCCCACCCCCGAGAACCAGCCACGCAAGCTCGGCGTGCTGCTTCCGGCCCTGAAGGAGCGGTTCGGGCAACCGTCCTACATTTTCCAGGACAGCCAGGGGGTCACGGTCGGGTGGGTGTACCTGGACCGGCGCTCCCCGCTGCCCCTGGAGTACTGGTACGAAAGCGATCCCGCCAAGGGCGAGATGCAGTTTCAGTCACAGGGCCTGATCTACGAGAACGGCCGCCTGTCGGCCAAGCTCCTCGCGCGCCAGAAGCCGGTGGCCTCTGACTGCATCGGCCGCGCCGGGGGCGGCCCGCCGATCACCCAGCACTCCCCCCTGTCGACCTACCTTCGCGGCCACGGCCTGACCTCGGTCACCGACTGCGGGGTCGTCGTGGTGGCGCACTTCAGCAAGGTCCCCAACTACAGCGACTACAACAGCGACTATTCCAGGGAGAAGGTGCTCAAGCCGCCGCCCGTGGACGAAGCGGCGAACATCTATCGGGCGAGCCTGCAGATGATTGACACGGCTGCGGGCGGCCCCATCGAGGCTAAGGAGCGGCAGGAGATTCGGCAGGCGGCGGCGTCCGACGCCGCCGAAATCGAGCGCAAGGCGGCGGCGCCCGGCGGCCCGACCTTCGCGCCATGAGGACGCCCGAACCCGGGCGCGGGCGGCGGACGACCGCGGTTCAGCGCCTTGCCCCCTGGATCTGCGGCTGCATCGCGCTGGCTGGGTGCGGCGACGCGAGCCGCGTCGCGCCTGCCAGCGGCCCTGGCCCAGCGCCTGACGCCGTCGCGCGCGCCGGCGGGGCGGAGGCGGCGAAGCCGGGCGCGCCCAAGACCGTCGACGTCGAAGTCCCGGCGTGGGCGCGCGACGACGATGGCTGCGAGGCCCAGGGCCTCCCCAGCGGCGGGGGGACGGACGATGTGGCGGGCGTCGAGATCGGCATGCCCGCCACGCAGATTCAGGCGCTGCTCAAGTGCTACCGGGTCAGCATCGTCTACGCCAACGGCTCCTTCTATTTCCCGGAACCGGCGAGCCGGCCGGTCGGGATCGATACCTGGCTCATATCCGCCAGCCGTGAACACGCCGGGTACGGGGAGCTTATCGAAGTGCTGCTCGCCGGCCCGCCCAATGATCAAAGGGCCGTGAGAATATCCTATGCGCTCAAATATCCGGGGCCCGTCGAGCGCCTGCCCGCCTTGGACGCGGCCGTCAAGCGCGCGGAAGCCAAGTATGGGCCCCTGCAGGGCGCTGGCGGCTACCGCTATTCGATCGCCGGTCTGGACGGGGCTCTGCTTGAACTGAACTCGCCAGGCGCGCTCGCCTGCGCCTCGGCGACCTCGATCGTCTGCGGCAGGCGTCTGGTGGTGAACTATTCGCTAGGGCCGAACGGAACGGTGACGCAGCAGAACATCGAGCTCACCAACGGGCGGATCGCCGCGCCGATCCTGCACGCCAGCACCCGAAAGCCGGGCTGACGACCTCGGCGCAGGGGCTGCGCGCCGCCGTGCACGCCGGCGGCCCCTCAATCGACGACGTCGAACTCGCACCAGTTCGGCTGGGTGAGCCGACGTTCGACCTCAACATAGTTGTCGGCCTTGTCGAGCACGATCGCCCGGGCTGACCTGCGGTGCGGCGGGACGAAGACGAGAAGCGGCCACTGCTCGTCAATGTAGCAGTTCCATCCCGTCGTCTCGCCGGCCCGGGCCGCGTAGGGCGTGACGCGGACGACGCGTTCGCTCAGGAGCGGCTGTCCGGGGCGATGATTCACCGGCCGTGTCTGGACGACGAGGAAGGCGGCGCCCCGCCGAAGCGCGTGCGCGCAGACGGTGAAAGTCTCCTTGCAGCCATAGCCAAGATAGGTCCAGCCCGCCGGGGGAGCGGACGGCCTGAACAGGTCGCCGACCCGGACCGGCGGGGCGGCCTGCGCCGCGGCGGGCCCGGCCGCCCCGAACGTCAGCGCGAGCGTCGCCGCCAGGGTGAGCGCGCTGAATTTCGCAGATCCGTGCATGTCATCATCCAGATGTGTGGGGCTTCTTCGAGCGCAGGACTCAGTTTGCGGGCGGAAGCAGCTTTCGCATCGGCGCGAACCCGCCGTAGGGCTCGCGCGGGAACCAGGGCTCGACGCCTGCGCCTTCAGGACACTTTCCCAGGGGCGGCGTCGTGACGTTCGGGTTGCGATTGCCCGGGAAGCCCAGATCGAGGCGATCGGCGGTGACCTTCAAGACCGTGCGGCGCTCAATCAGATACTGGTCTTCATAGCGCGCCAGAGCGGGGGAATTGGTGCGGAAGGCCGGCATCGTCTTCAGCCGTTCCTCCAGCACGTTTCCAGCCACGATGAAGACGCCGCCGGTCCGCGGTCCTTTGGACGTCATCGACGAATAGGTGCGTCCGTCGCGCAGATAGACCGTAACGAACTGCGCATCGGCGCACCGCGTGCCCTGCGGGGTCCAGGCGCCGGCAAGGGCCTCCCGCGAGATCGCCGCCGGCTGCGCCTGCGCGGCGCCGGCCGACGAAGCCGCCGCCAGGAGCGCCAGGACGACCTGACGAGGGCGGAGCGACCGCATCAGTTGACGAATTCGATGCGGATGACCTTCTGATCTTGCGGCCCGCCTTCCTCGGCGCCGACGCCGTCGACCTGGATGCGCCGGCTTCCCTTCCGAAAGGCGTAGCTGCACTGTCCCTGGCCCGTGCCGGCGCAAGCCTCAGTCTCGGGAAGCTTGCAGGGCTCGTTGTAGCCGCAGAACTCGTCCGCCGGGCGGGCGACGGGCTTGTAGCCAGACGCGAGGATCCGCTTGCGGACCTCCGAATAGATCATGCCGACCTTGGCGCCGCCAATCTCGGCGGCGGGAACCGCGCCAGGCGCCGCTGCGGCGCTCCCCGCACTCAGGGCGGCGGCGGCGAGCGCCGGCAGGAGCGCGGTCCAGAAGCGATTAGCCATGGTGTCAAACCTCGTGAAGACGAGCCGTGGTGTTGGATCGACGAATGGGCGGACGGGGCCGCGCGCAAAGGGTGACAAAACTCGTCATCATCTTGAGCCCCTTGCCTTCGCGCCCCGCGCTTACGAAATCTTCACCAAGCTGAACGGCAAGTGAACAGCGACGCTTGCCGCGCGTCAGGCGATCATCTGCAGGGCGGAGTTCCTCACGGATCGGACCTACTCGAGTTGGCTGGGCGCGCCCTGCATCAACTGATTTGTGGCCTGCGCGCCGGCTCGCCCTTCATCGGCCGCCCATGTAAGGGCGATGGCGGGTGCGGAGTTGTGGTTTGTGGCCATGGCGAAGGCGACGACCGATCCGGCTCTCCCAGCTGCGCTTTCGATCGTCGTGGCGTGGTGCGCGATCCAGGCGTCGGGGGTGCAGTCTTCCCGGGTGGGCCCGCCGACGATGTACCAGGGGCGCGCAGCCTGCAGCAGCCGGCGGGCCTCGTCGTCGTCACGATACTCGGACTCGTTCACCAGCTTGACGCACGACTTGCCGTCGGGCTCGGGGCGACGGGGCTCCTGCGCCTTTCGCCAGGGACGCGCGCTGCGCAGCTCGTTGGCCGTATTCTGCGCCAGGCTCTCGATCAGGTCGTCGAGCTTGGCTTCGACGGCGAGGCCCAGCCGCAGGGTCTCGCCTGCGCCTCGCGCCGAGGAGGCGACGGCGCCGGTGAAGCCGGGGGTCACATAGCGATCAAATCCCTCGTCCCGCGTCAGCTCGAACCGATCGGCCACCACCTGGATCCAGACGTCGGGCTCGCAGGCCCCGGGATCGACGGTGGTGGACACCCGCCAGTCCGGGGCGGCGGCCGCGAGCGCGCTGGCGAAATCCGCCGAGACGGCGTCGCCGATCCCCTCGGCTGTGACGCGGACGCACGGCGGCTCAGCGGGCGTCAGCGGGTTTCGCCATCCTGGACCGGCCCCCGACCCCGCCGCGCCCTCCATGCCGGGCGCCGCAGCCTGGCCTTGGCCGCTCGGGCCGGCCATCCCGCGTCCGATGACGAGGCCGATGATCACGAGCCCGGCGCCCGCGGCGGCCAGGCCGAGCCGGGAGCGGCGCGGCTTGGCGGTTTGTCCGCTGCCGGGCGGCGGCTGGTCTGCGTCTTTGTCCTCAGTCGACACGGGTAAGCTCCGGCCCCACTTGCGATCCATCAATTGTTAACCAAGCTTGGCCCTCGCACAAATGGTCGAGCAGCCCAGAGGGACACATGATCGGCGCCTGGTACGAACCCCGAGGCGGCCGCGTGCCGATGATGTTCAGCGCTCTCGCATGCGCGCTGCTGGCGGCGTGCGGGCAAGCCCCTAGCTCCGCCCAAGGCGGCGAAGCTCGACCGAGGGTGCAAGCCATGGGCAAGGCGACCTGTTCACCGTCGGGCGGCGGCGAGGAGGCGGCAAGGGCGGCGGTCGAAGCTTGCCAGCACATCCTCGCTGAGCGCGGGGAGGCGGCGGAAGCCGCCCCTATCGGCCAGGAACCCTCCGAGCAGCTTCTCGGCGGGCTTGCTCGACTGGCCCATCCCGATGGGCGGCTGCGCCGCTTCGGAACCGGCGAAAGCTATGAGGGGCTCAGGGCCATCGACTCGGCCGCGCAGGGAGGCTTCGCCGCCGAGGTGTACGAACTGGCCCGCGGATGGCAGGTGGATCGGCGGCGGGCGGACACTGCGGAGGCGCAGAACGCCGTCCACGCCACCGACGCCCTGTTCGAGATCGCGAGCAGGAACGGAAGTGCGGCCGCGAGCCTTGAGGTCGCGCGCAAGCATATCTACTGGGGCGTGCGGTATCGGCAGATGAACGCTCTTGCCGAAAGCCAGGCTGAATTCGAAGCGGCGCGGCGCGTTCTCGCCAGCGCACGTACGCAGGAGGGAGGACGCCTGGCGGAACAGGCGGACCACCTCCTGGGCGAACTGCATTGAATCCGGGCGCCCATGCCCGCGTCGCGCGATCTCCTTTGCCTTTGCCGTGCAGCGCCCGACAATGAAGATGGGGCGGATCGGCGACGAGCGACACATCGTGGCTGGAAGAGGGGTGGCGTCAGTGCAGCCAGGGATGACCAAAGTCTTGAGGATCGGCCGCGCCCTGCGCGCCGCCCTGCTGGTGGGAGCTTCAGTTACGCTCTTGAGCTGCGGGCGGTCCGACACCGCCTCGAAGCTGTCGAGCACAGAGGCCCTGGCCGAGTGTGTGAGGGTCACCGCCTCCGAGCTGGATGGCGCTGATGTCTTTCGGCCGTATGGAGAGGTCGACAATCCTTCGGCCGTGCAGGCTTGCGAGCTGGCGGTCCAGCTCAACCCGCAATCCGCCTCGGCCCATGAGCACCTGGGGCGTGCCTATCTGGCCCTAGCCTATGACGGCGAGGGCGCGGCCGCGCAGGCGCGGGCGATGGATGCATTCTCCACCGCGGCGAGGCTCGGCTCCGGCTATGGCGTCGTCAAGCTGAGCGAGGCCGGCGGGGCGGGGGCCGATCGTGACCGGGCGGAGGCGTTCCTTGCGCCGCTCGCGTCGGGGGGCGACGTGGGCGCGCTCGTGCTGCTTGGCGAGCTGCGGGCCGTGGAGTCCGGGCGACTGCGTCCCGTGGACGAGATGCGGGGCGACGGCACGCTCGAGATCTTCAACCGCGCCGCCGAAAACGGCGGAGCCGGCCTGCTCGGCCGCTGGGTGATCGATGCGATGAGCCGCGGCGACTGCGGGCGCCTGTCGTCGATGGACCCCGAGGCTCAAGGGCCGGCGCGTCCGCGGAACGAGAACGCCGAGCTGTTCTGCGGGATTCTTGTCACCTACGCCGCCGATGCAGGCGACCTCCTCGCCAATGTACACCTGGGGCTGGCCCACACCCAAGCGGCGCTGGATTACGCCGAGGAGCGCCAGGATGTGTCGTATTGGCGCGAGCGGATGAACCAGGAGCGGGCGTTGGCCCGCGAGCGCCTGCTTATTGTAAAGGCCTCTGGTGACCAGATGTTCGGGCCTCTGGCCGATCGCGTCATCGCACGCCTTGACCACCTTGAGATGGCCCAGGACAGGGCTTCGCGGGAGTTCTGGGGCTCGGTGCTGGTCGGCGGGCTGGCCCTCCTCGCCGCCGCGGACAGCGGACCTGCTCGCGCAGCCGATGATCCCATGGCCGAGGTGGACGGTCGACAACAGAAGAGCCGTGAAGAACTCCGCTGCCTACAGGCCCAGGTGCATGCGTCGACCTATCCGGGCGATCCGACGGTCGTGGGGGCGATGGAGCGCGCCTATGCCGCGGGCTGTTGAGCCATGCCGGGCGCTGCAGATCCTTTCGGCGCCTTGCCCGCGAGGGCGTCCCCCATTTTTCTGTCCGCAGTGGCCCGGCCCTGGCAGAGCCATCCTCCTCGGAGTTCCCGCATGAGTCTTCGCGCCTCCCCCGGCATGACGTTCCGTCGATTCGTAATTGCGGCGCTCGGCGCCTGCTGTCTGCCCCTCGTGGCCTGCAGTCCGGGTCAAGCGGGACAAGCGGGTCAGGCCCCCGCCGCGGCGGCTCCGGCGCCAGCCACGCAGGCCCCCGCCGGCCAGTCCGGCGCCGCCGGCACGCCCGAAGTGCAGCCCGTCGACAGTAACAGCTCTGCGTGCCCGCCCTTTCCTGAGCCGCAGGCGCTGGACTTCTGGGGCGTGGAACTTGGCATGACTCCGGAAAAAGTGACTGCGCTCGTCGATTGCCTTGGCCCGGCCTTCAAGCTTCAGACATCACAGGTGCCGTTGGGCGACGACCCGTACGGCCGCAACAGCGTGCCGTTCTTCTTGGTGACCCGCGGCGAGTTCGGTCAGCAGGAAGAGCTGAACGTCTCCTTCGCCGGTGCGCCTGGGGCGCTGCGGGCGGTCCGCCTCAGCAAAACCATCAACTGGCCGACCGAGGCCCCGGGGTCGCGTCGTGGCGTCGAGACCGAGATGGCGAAGATCTACGGCCCGTTCACGCGAACCGATCCGGCCATCTATCATGCAAACACCTATGGCCAGGTGGCGGACGCTGCCGGAGCGCCGATCTCCCCCAAGGACCCGGTGTTTGCGCTCTGCGCGACCTTCGCCATCGATCGGCTGAAATCCTTCAACGCCTTCCTGAGGCGCTATGACCCCATGCCGGACCGATGTGGCCGGGTGATCTCGTTCTATGTGGTGGCCGATTCGAACGTCTCGGACGATCTCCAGCGGGTGACGCTCGGAACCTATGACTACGGCGACACCGTCGCTGCGCTGAAGGAAAGCCTGGCGGGCGGCGGTGGCTGATGGCCGGCGGCGGTGATCCCGTGAATCGGGGCGGAGGCGGCGGCCTTGAGCAATGAGGGGCTCCGACGGGGCGTCGGTTGGCGTCGGCTGTTCGCCCGGGCCTCGCCGAGAGCTCTGAAGGGCCTCGCCGCGCTGCAATGGCGGGCCGCGCCGCGCAGCCTGGGGCGCCTGGCGCCTGGGCTGGGCGGTGCCCTGGGCGACGGCGCCTACCTGGCGGGCGTTCCGGGCCTAGGCCCTGCGGCCGTCGCCGCCGCCCTCGCGGCCGGCCTCTTCGCCGGCTTCGCCGACCGTGGCCTCGATCCGGTCTACACCGGCGCGCCCTACATGCTGGCGCTGCTGGCTGCGATCGGCATTGTCTCGGGGCAGGCGGGTCTTTGGGCGCTGGCCGGCTTTGTCGTGGCCGATGCGCTGAGATACGCGCGAGGCGAATTCGGCGCGCTTGGACCGGCCTACGTCTGCGCCATCCTCGTCAGTTGGCTGTTCCTGGCGCAGCTGATCGTCACAGCGCCCCAGGCCGGACGGCTGGTCGCCGCCTTCAGGGGCCGGCTCGCTGTTCTGAACGGGCTGGTCGCGGCGGGGTTCGCCGCCGCCTTCGTCGAACTCTGGACACGCCTGGCGATGGTCGCCCTGCGCCCGCTCTTCCTGTGGCGGGGTCAGGAGGTGTCGCTCCGGCTCGTGGGCTTCGGCGAGCATGAGACCGTCCATTTCGGCTACGCTCTGCATGACCTGACCTGGATCGCGCTCGCCGCCGGGCTTGGCCGCTGGGGGCTTGAGCTAGTGCTCACCTATCTGCGCCCGGTGGCGGTCGGGGGCGTCCCCGGGCGGTCGCTCGAACCGCCCTGGCAGGTCCAGGTCCTGCTGCGCGGGGCGCTGTTCGCCCTGGTGATCGCCGGCCTCTTCACCAGCCTCGCGGGAGGCGTGGCGTTCGCCCTCGCCATAGCTGCGGTCCTGACGGGGCGGCGCATGCTCTCGGCGAGGGAACTCGTCGCTCGCTGGGACCGGCTGGTGCGGAACGCGCCGGCAGGCTTGCGGCTGATCGCGTCATACGTGCTGGCCTTCTGGCTGGCGCAGGGCTGCGTTCTCTTGCTGCGCGACGGGCTTGGCCTGCGCACCATGCCGACCGCCGCGGCCTCGATCGTGCTGGTGACGGCCGCGACGCTCATCTTCTGGCCGCAGGTTCCGCCCGGCGAGGCGGCGCCGACGCCGCCCGCCTGGGTGAGGCGGCTCCTGCGAACAGGGGCGAAGACGAGCCCGGCGTGGCTCGGCCTTCTGGTCCTCGCCAGCGCGGGTTCGGCATGGGCGCACCACTGCTCGTTCCAGCCCGGCTGTGAATGCCTCACCGCCGAGAACGCCCTGGCGGCCCTGATCGCCGCCGCGACGATCATTGGGCTGTTTCTCCTGGACCAGACGCTGGCCGGCGCCGTACGCGGACTTCACGACGCTCTCACCGGACGCGACCTGCTGACCGGCGACCGCCTTGGCTGGCTCGACCGCACCCTGGCCGCGCTGGGTGCGGCGCCCGTGTTCGGCGCGCCGGCCGACGCGATGCGCGCGATGCGGGCCGCAAGAGCGGCGGCCCTGGAACGCGCCGTCGCCCGCGGGATATCGCCCAAGATGGCGGACGAACTGGCGGAGGGCGGCTCGTTTCTCCTGACCGAGGAGCAGTACTTGCTCTACGTCAAGGACGCCCCGCGCGTAGGCCGGGCCGACGGACAGTTCATGACCTCCAGGGCCGAGATGGACAGGCTGCTGGATGAGGTCGGACCCAATCCCGCGGCGCTCGGCGAGAAGCTTGGCATCGACAGCTGGTCCGGCGATACGAGGTTGATGCGTGTGGACGTCGCCGATCCTCTCGAACACAATGTTCGTCTGCCGACCGCCGAGATGTCAGGCTCCAATGCGAACTACAGGCCCGGGGGCGTCACCTCGGGCGGCGTGCCGGAAGTGGTGACCGACCCGGTGCCGCAAAGCCAGATTCGTGTGAGACCGCTGTCCGGAGGCGGGGGATGACCCAGGCGCAGCCCACCCTGAATGAGCGCGTCGCACGCGCTGTCGCCGAGCGGAACATGGCCGGGCTGCTGCTCGGCGAGGCCGACTACGCCTTCCTGCCGCCGGGGTCGCCGTCGCCGGGAAAGACCGACCTGGCGCTGGTGCTGAGCGCGCTCTACGCCCTGGCTCACAGCGGCGAAGGGGACGACGTCCGTCGCCAGGTCGAAGACGCCCTCCACGTCCTGCTGCTGGGCCGGGGCGGGGAAGAGCTGGGCGCTGTGGCCTATGTGCTCCTGTTCGAGGCGCTCCGCACGCGCCGGGGAGACCATGCTCTGGGCTTGCCCTCCCATGAGATCGCCGCACAGTTGTCGATGCAGATTCAACGTCACGCGTCCACGCTGGCCGCCGATCGCAGCGGCGCTGGAGCGAACTGGCCGAACGGCTGGGTCGGCGAGCTTCAGCGCCTGAGCCGCCTGACGGTGGAGGTCGGCGGCCCCGGTTTCGCTGGGCCCGCCCAGGCGACGTGACGGGCCTGATCGAGGGCGTTCAGACCGCCACAACGCCGACTACGTCTCCCCCGCGCCAGCAGCTCCACGCGGGCCAGGGTCAGGAAATCTCCGTAGACGCAGCGCTGGGCGCTGACGGCTGTCGCCGAGGTCCAGGGCGCCCCCCGCCTGCGTCGAAATCGATGCGCTCGCGGGCGCAGCCGTCGCGGTTCAGGCACGGCGCCGTCGGTGCAGAGGCGGCCGGACACAGCATGGACAAAGAGGGCGCGCGCGCCGGCCTTGAGCTCTTGCGCCGCGGCTGGCCCATGGCATTGCCGCCAGGCGGCCATTAAGCCAGGGAAGGCCCCGGATCACTGGGGCTTGGCGCGAGCCATCTCTCGCTGGGCGTACACTCGGCTCACCTCGGCTATGTTGTCCGTGCCCCAGGCGCACAGCGGTACGAGCGCCTCGGCCAGGCTTCGGCCCAGCGACGTGAGGCTATAGTCCACTCGCGGCGGCACCTCCTTGTAGTCGGTCCGCTTCACCAGGCCGTCCGCCTCGAGCTCCTTGAGCTGCTGGATCAGCACCTTGTCGCTGGCGTCGCGGATGGCTCGGCGCAGCTCGCCGTACCGGATGGGGCCACCCTGGGCGAGAAAGTATAGGATCAGCGGTTTCCACTTGCCGGATATCACCCTGAGCGTCGCGTCCAGCCCGCATGTGAAGCCGGGCAGGTTGGGCGTGCAGTCTCGGGCTGGGTTCGAAGCGGACATGAGCGGGTTCGACGACATTTCCAGGCGCTTACCAAAAGGTGCATACTTGTCGATAGGTGTGCGCGCCGCCAGCTGAGTTCAACCTGAGCAAAGGAGCACATCGTGAACAGGTTGAACGGCAAGACGGCGGTGGTGACGGGCGGCGGCACCGGGATCGGCCTAGGAGCAGCCAAGCGCTTCGTCGAGGAAGGCGCCTTCGTCTACATCTTCGGGAGGCGGCAGGCCCAATTGGATGCGGCGCTGGAGGCGCTCGGCCCAAATGCACGGGCCGTGGCTGGATCCGTGACCGACCTCGGCGATCTCGACCGCCTCTACGAGACCGTGAAGGCTGAGCGCGGGCGGATTGACATCGTCTTCGCCAACGCCGGGACCGGCGGGTTCGCCCCCCTGGGCGAGATCACGCCCGAACACTACGACGCGATTTTCGACGTCAACGTGAAGGGGCTCCTGTTCACGGTTCAGAAGGCGCTGCCCCTGATGGGGCGAGGGTCGTCGATCATCCTCACCGGCTCGAGCACGGGCGTGATGGGAACGCCGCAATTCAGCGTCTACAGCGCCACCAAGGCCGCCATTCGCAACCTGGCGCGCAGCTGGGCCTTGGACCTGCAGGGCACCGGCATTCGCGTCAACGTTCTCTCGCCTGGCCCGACCAAGACCGACCTCGCGCGGGAGGTGGTCGGCGAAGAGGCGTTCGAGGCGCTCGGCGCGAGCACCCCTATCGGCCGCCTGGGGGATCCGAGTGAAACCGGGGCTGTCGCCGCCTTCCTCGCTTCGGAAGACGCAAGCTTCATGACCGGCGGCGAGGTCTTCGTCGACGGCGGTCTGGCGCAGGTATAGGCCGGACGCCGGGGGGCGCCGGAGCGGTGGCGCTCGCGGCGCCCCTGAAGGCCCATGTGCTGACTGCCCGCGTGAAGAGGCGCATGGCCCGCGGATAGGCCCCGCGCCAACTGGCTCTCGGTCGAGACCATAGGGCGGGCCGCCAGGACCCGCGCCCTGGAGGCGCTAGGCCAGGCCAGCCAGAACGTCTTCGAGGCGGATCGGAAAGCGCCGCACCCGTTGTCCGGTGGCGTGCCACACGGCGTTGGCGATGGCGCCGACCGTGCCCACGACACCGATCTCGCCCACCCCCTTGACCCCAAGGGGGTTCACATAGGCGTCCTCTTCAGGGATCAGGATGGCTTCCAGGCTCGGCGTGTCGGCGTTCACCGGCACGTGGTATTCGGCCAGGTCCGCGTTCATGATCCGCCCTGTCCGCTGATCGGTGATCACGCCTTCCTGGAGGGCGAAGGAAACGCCCCAGATCATGCCGCCGTAGTACTGGCTACGCACGAGGCGGGGATTGATGATCCGCCCGGCGGCGAAGGCGCCGACCAGCCGCGTCACCCGGACCTGCCCGAGATCGGGGTCGACCTTCACCTCGGCGAACACCGCCCCGTGCGAGTTCATCGCCCAGGACTGCACCGCCTCTTCGTCGCGCACCATGCGACCCGTGCCGACCACCACCGGCTGGCCGGCGCGGGCGAGGATGTCCACATAGCTTTCGCTGCGCGCTTCGTCGTCGCGCCTGTGCAGCCGCCCGCTGCGGGCGATCACGCCGACATTGCCCGCTCCGAACAGCGGCGAGGCCGGATCGGCGCTGGCCAGTTCGGCGAGGCGCGCGATGGCGTCTTCGCCCGCGTTGTGCAGCGCCAGACCCGCGCTGGCCGTATGGCCCGAACCGCCCGCGACGCCCGCGTCCGGCAGGCTGGAGACCCCTGAATGGAACTCGACCTTGTCCGGATCGAGCCCCAGCGCCTCGGCCGCGATCTGGGCCAGCGCGGTCCAGGCGCCCTGGCCCATGTCGACCCCCGCCGTCTCAACCAGGGCCGTGCCGTCGGCGCGCAGGGTGGCGCGGGCCTCGGCGGGAAAGTGCGGGCAGGGGAAGAGCGCGGTGCCGACGCCCCAGCCGACCAGCATGCCGCTCTCGTCGCGCATCTGGCGCGGAGCCAGCGGACGGCCGGCCCATCCGAAGCGCTTGGCGCCCTCTGCGTAGCACTCGCGCAGGGCCTTGGACGAATAGGGTCGTCCCGTGCCCGGCTCGGTCTCTGCGTAGTTGGCCTGGCGGAACTCCAGCGGGTCCATGCCGCAGGCCTCGGCCGCCTCGTCGAGCGCCGCTTCCAGGGCCGCCGATCCGGAGGCTTCGCCCGGCGCGCGCATGGGTCCGGGCGTGCCGATGTCGAGCCTCAGCCCCTCGGTCTCGGCCAGGATCGCTGGACTTTCGTAGAGGTGCAGCGAGGCGTTGGCCGCCGGCTCCAGGAAGTCGTCGAAGCTGGAGGTCGCCGAGATCGAATGATGGTGCAGC
Source organism: Phenylobacterium sp. (assembly GCF_046291545.1). Classification (GTDB taxonomy): domain Bacteria; phylum Pseudomonadota; class Alphaproteobacteria; order Caulobacterales; family Caulobacteraceae; genus Phenylobacterium. Next base: position 143,287 of record NZ_JBKBSM010000003.1, on the reverse strand, counting down.
GCCGTCAGCCGCCCGTCGCCGTCCATGCCGAAACGCAGCTTCTGCCAGGTGGCGCCCCGATGCCCCACCGGCCCGTACATCTGGGCGCGGGTCAGGACCAGCTTCACCGGCCGTTGCAGGTGTCGCGCGGCCAGGATGCCCAGGATCTGCGGCCCGTTCAGGATCGCCTTGGAGCCGAAGCCCCCGCCCAGGAAGGGCGAGCGGATCAGCACGTTCTGCGCCGGCACGCCGAACCACACGCCATAGGCCTCCCGGCTCATGACGAGGGCCTGATTGGGCATGTCCAGCGTCACGTGATCGCCGTCCCATTCGGCCACCACCGCATGCGGCTCCATGGCGTTGTGGTACTGGGCCGCGGTCGTGTAGTCCGCCTCGACGATCCGCTCGGCTGCGGCGAAGCCCGCCTCTATGTCGCCATAGGCCGTGCGCGGCGGGGCGCCGACCCCGACGGCCGCCGGCCCATAGCGTTCGCCGTCGTCCAGGCCCGCGCGGGCCGGCTCGGCCTCGTACTGCGGATCGAGCAGCGCCGCGCCTTCCGTGGCCGCCTCCAGGCTCTCGGCGACGACCAGGGCGATGGGCTGGTTCACATAGCGGACCTTGTCGTCCTGCAGCACCTCGATCCGAAAACCGAAGGGGCCCAGTTTCACGTCCGGATCGTGCGCCAGCGGGGGGCGATTGGCCGGCGTGATCACCTCGACCACGCCGGGATGGGCCTTGGCGGCCTCGACGTTCAGCGAGGTCACGCGCCCCCGGGCGATCCGGCTCACCGCCGTCACGGCGTAGAGCATTCCGGCGGGGTGGTTGTCGGCGGCGTAGGTCGCCCGCCCGGTGACCTTCAACTCGCCGTCGCGCCGGGTCAGCGGCTGGCCCGCGTTGGAGCCATGGCGGCGATAGGGGGCGGTGGGCGAAGGGGTCTCAAGCGACATGAGAGGCTCCGGAGGTCGGGGCGAAGGGCGAGGCCGGAAGGGCGGGCGTCTGTTCCGGCGTTCCTTGCAGGGCGAGGCTCAGCGCGCGGACGAGGATGCGGCGGGCCAGCTCGATCTTGAATCCGTTCTCGCCGGAGGGCCTGGCGTCGGCCAGCGCCGCCTCGGCCGCCCCCGCGAACGCTTCAGGCGAGGGCGAAGCGCCCGCCAGCATGGCTTCGGCGTCCCGCGCCCGCCAGGGCTTGGCCGCGACTCCGCCCAGCGCCAGCCGCGCCTCCCGGATCACGCCGTCCTCGAGCCTCAGCGCCGCGGCGGCCGAGACCACAGCGAAGGCGTAGGAGGTGCGCTCGCGAAGCTTCAGATAGCGGGCGTGGCCGGCGAAGGCGGCGGCCTCAGCGGGCAGCCGCACGGCGACGATCAGTTCGCCGGGGGCGAGGGCGGTTTCCCGCGCGGGCGTCTCGCCGGGCAGAAGATGCAGGGCTTCGAACGCGATCTCGCGCCGGCCATGCGGGCCTTCCACCTCGACCATGGCGTCCAGGGCCGACAGGGGCACGCACAGGTCGGAGGGATGGGTGGCGATGCAGTGCTCGCTCCAGCCGAGCACTGCGTGCAGCCGGTTCTCGCCGCCGATCGCGTCGCAGCCCGATCCCGGCGCGCGGCGATTGCAGGCGCTCGCCACGTCGTAGAAATAGGGGCAGCGGGTCCGCTGCATCAGGTTGCCGCCCAGGGTGGCGGCGTTGCGAAGCTGCGCCGAGGCGCCCGAGAGCAGGGCTTCGGCGACGGCGGGGAAGGCCTTCTGGAAGCGCGCGTCATAGGCGAGGTCGGCGTTGCGCACGAGCGTCCCGATCCGCACGGCCCCGTCCGCCGACCATTCGATGGCGTCGAGGCCCGGAAGGCGGCTGATGTCGACCAGGCGCTCGGGCCGTTCGACGCCGCCTTTCATCAGATCGAGCAGATTGGTGCCGGCGGCTAGGAAGGCCGATCCTTCGCGCCCGGCGGCGATCGCCTCGGCGAGGCTCGTGGGGCGCACATAGTCGAAGCGGTTCACGCCGCGTCCTCCCGCGCCGTGTCCGTCAGGACCTTCTGCGCGTCCAGCACCGCTTCGGTGACGCCCTTGTAGGCCCCGCAGCGGCAGATGTTTCCGCTCATCAGTTCGCGCACGCGCTCGGGGTCTTCGCCGGCGCGCCCCTCGGCGATCAGGCCCACCGCGCTCATGATCTGTCCGGGCGTGCAGAAGCCGCACTGGAAGGCGTCGTGGGCGATGAAGGCCGCCTGCACCGGATGCAGCCGTTCGCCCTCGGCGAGGCCTTCGATGGTGACGATCTCCGCACCGTCGAGGCTGAGGGCCAGCGACAGGCACGAATTGATGCGCCGTCCGTCGACCAGAACGGTGCAGGCGCCGCACTGGCCCCGGTCGCACCCCTTCTTGGCGCCGGTCAGGTGGAGCCGCTCGCGCAACAGGTCGAGCAGGGTGACGCGCGGGTCGTCGAGGTCTACGGCTCGCAGCTGGCCGTTGATCGTGAGGCTTATGGAGAGCGACATCGGGCTCCGCTCCGGGGTAAGGGGATGGGCAAGCCGGCGGCACGCATGCGGCCGGCGCGGACGCTGGGGATCTCGTCAGGGATCTGAGGTGTGAGGTGCTGTGGACCGGTCGGGGACGTCGACGGTCCCTGATCGAATGAGTACACTTTAACGGAGGGTTCCTCCGTTTATCAAGGGGAAAAGAGCCCGACCGAGAAGATGGGTGCTGAGAAGGAAAAACCGAGCCGGCGCACGCGCGCCGACTCCTTACGCAACCGCGAGCGGCTGGTGGCCGCCGCCGCCCGCGTCTTCGGCGCCGGCGGGCGAGGGGCCACGCTCGACGCCGTCGCCCGCGAGGCCGGCGTCGGGATCGGCACGCTCTATCGGCACTTCCCCACGCGCGAGGCGCTGTTCGAGGCCGTCTACCGCAGCGAAGTGGACCAGCTCTTCGCCCTGGCCGAGCGCCTGGCGAACGAGGCCCCGCCGGTCGAGGCCCTGCGCCAGTGGCTGCACGCCAACGTCCACCTGATGACGACCAAGAAGGGCATGGTCGAGGCCCTGCAGCTCGTCGCCTACGGCTCCACGGAGTTGAAAGCCTATTCCTTCCAACGGCTTACGGACGGGCTGGCCCTGCTCCTCGACCGCGGCGCCAGGAGCGGCGAGCTTCGCGACGACATCACCGCTGAAGAGCTCCTGCGCACGATGGTCGGCATCTTCTACGCCGACGGCCCCCAGGACTGGCAGGCCTCCGCCTTGCGCATCATCGACATCCTCATCGATGGCCTGCAGCGACGTTGAAGGGACCGGCAGGCAGGCAAGCGCCGGGATCTGGCGCTGAACTGACGGGGTAGGGCGTCTCTTCCTCTCGGGCGATGACGAATGAAGCCATCCAACGCCCCAGGCGACCCCGGCGGGACATCGGGCTTCTTGCCCGCCGTCATGGCCGGGCGAATGCGGCTTCGCCCAGGACGATCCTTATGCGGCCCTTACTCTCGAGCCGCATATGCCCTCTCGCGCCCTGACGCGGTTCGGCGCGAAGACACGGTCCTGAACCTTGGACCGAGGACTCAATGCTCGACATCGTCTTCCTGGCGCTGGGCTTCGTCGCCTTTGCGCTGTTCGCCGGCTTCGCCGCAGCGCTTCGGCGGCTCTAGATGCTGGAACTCGTGCTCTGGTGCGCCGGCGCCCTGCTGATCGGCGGCTACATGCTGGCGGCCCTGCTGCGGCCGGATCGCTTCTGAAGCGGCTGCTTCAAACGGACAAATTCCCATGAATTGGCAAGGCTGGGCGGAGATCGCCCTTACCCTGGGACTCGCCGTCGGCTTCGGCTGGCCGATCGGCGCCTATATGTCGCGCGTCTGGAACGGCGAGCGGACCTGGCTCGACCCGGTGCTGCGGCCCGTCGAGCGGGCTGTCTACGCGCTGGGTGGGATCGATCCCGGCAAGAGCCAAGGCTGGTTCGCCTACGCCGCCGCGCTGCTGGCCTTCAACGCCGCCGGCTTCGCGGCTCTCTACGCCATCCTGCGCCTGCAGGGCCTGCTGCCCCTCAATCCGCAGGGGTTCGGCGCGCTTTCCCAGCACCTGGCCTTCAACACCGCCGTCAGCTTCGTCACAAACACCAACTGGCAGTCCTATGGCGGCGAGACCACCATGTCTCACCTCAGCCAGATGGCCGGCCTCACGGTGCAGAACTTCCTCTCCGCCGCCACCGGCGCGACGGTTGCAGCGGCGCTGGCCCGGGCCTTCGTCGCCAACCGCGGGGAGGGGCTCGGCAATTTCTGGACGGACCTGACGCGGACCACCCTGTGGGTGCTCCTGCCCTTGTCGGTGGTCGTGGCGCTCGCCTTCGTCGCCCTGGGCGTGCCCCAGACCCTGGACGGCTCGGTCATGGCCACGACCCTGGAGGGCGGGCGGCAGAAGATATCGCTCTTCGCCACCGCCAGCCAGCTCGCCATCAAGCAGCTCGGCATCAACGGCGGCGGGATCTTCAACGTCAACTCCGCCCACCCCTTCGAGGGGCCGACACCGCTCGCGAACCTCCTGGCGGCCGTCTCGATCAATGTGCTCGGCTGGGCCGCGTTCTTCGCCTTCGGCCGCTCGGCTCTGGCGAAGAAGGAGGTCCGAGCCCTGGTGGCCGCGGCCTTCATTCTGCTCTCGACGGGCGCGGCGGCCCTCTACTGGACAGAGACGCAAGCGCCGCCCGCCCTTGTCGCGGCTGGCGTCGAGGCCTCGGCGAACATGGAGGGCAAGGAGGTGCGCTTCGGAGCGCCGGCCTCGGCCGTCTGGGCCGCCGCCACCACCGGCGCCTCCAACGGCTCGGTCAACTCCATGCACGCCAGCTTCATGCCCTTGGGCGGCGCTGTGGAGATGTTCTTCATGCAGCTGGGCGAGATCCTTCCGGGCGGGGTCGGCACGGGGCTGGCCTCGATGGTCGTGATGGCCCTTCTGGCGGTGTTCGTCGCGGGCCTAATGGTCGGCCGCACGCCCGAGTACCTCGGCAAGAAGATCGAGGCGCGCGAGATCAAGTTCGCCATGCTGCTGGTGCTGGTGCTGCCGCTCTCGATTCTGGGCTTTGCAGCGGTCGCCGCCGTGCTGCCGCAGGCCCTGAAGGGCCTCTTGAACACAGGCCCCCACGGCCTTTCCGAGATCCTCTACGCCTACACCTCGGCGACGGCGAACAACGGCTCGGCGTTCGCGGGCCTGACCGCCAACGCCCCGTGGTGGAACACCACCCTCGGCCTCGCCATGCTGCTCGGGCGCTTTCCTGGGATCGTGGCGGTCCTGGCGATCGCCGGCTCTCTGGCCGTCAAGCCGAAGCTCGCCCCGACCGCTGGCACCCTGCCCACCGATACGGTCCAGTTCATCGGCCTGCTGATCGGCGTGATCCTCATCCTGGGCGGCCTGCAGTTCTTCCCCGCCCTAGCCCTCGGTCCCATCGTCGAGCACTTCCAGGCGCTGCAGGCGCTCGGTGTTCGCTGACGCCGCCGTCCTCAAGGACACTCCCCCAGGACACCCTCCATGACCACCGCTTACACGCCGCCCTCACTGGGCGAGAACCGCCGACGGGCCGCCGGCCTGGCCACCGGCATCACCGGCGCCGTCCTGGCGCGAGCGGCGAGCGACGCCTTCGCCAAGCTCGATCCGCGCCGGCTGACCGGCAATCCCGTCATCTTCGCCACCTGGGTCGTGGCGCTGCTGGCCAGCGCCTCGGCAGGCTTCGCCATCGCCCAGGGAGGCGATGAGGGAGGGCGGTGGGGTTTCGCGCTCCAGGTCGCAATCTGGCTTTGGGCGACCGTGCTCTTCGCCAACTTCGCCGAGAGCATCGCCGAGGGACGTGGCAAGGCCGCCGCGGACAGCTTGCGGGCCACCCGCGTGACCACCAGGGCCAAGCTGATCATCGACGAACGGGCCGGGACCATCATTCCGACGCCCGCCCACGAACTGGGCGCGGGTCAGGTCGTCCTGGTCGAGGCCGGCGACATCATCCCCGCCGACGGTGAGATCATCGAGGGCGTGGCCTCGGTCAACGAGGCGGCTATCACAGGCGAATCCGCTCCGGTCATTCGCGAAAGCGGGGGCGACCGTTCGGCCGTCACCGGCGGCACGACGGTCGTCTCGGACTGGATCAAGGTGCGTGTCACCTCCCAGCCTGGCGAGACCTTCCTCGACCGCATGATCGCCATGGTCGAGGGCGCTGACCGCCGCAAGACGCCGAACGAGATCGCCCTGGCCGTGCTGCTTGCGGGCCTGAGCCTTGTCTTCCTCATCGCCGTGGGAAGCCTGGTGGGCCTTGGCCGCTATTCCGGCGTGGCCCTCCAGCCGCTGGTGCTGGGCGCGCTCTTCATCACCCTCATTCCGACGACCATTGGCGGGCTGCTGTCGGCGGTCGGCATCGCCGGCATGGATCGCCTTCTGAAGGTCAATGTGCTCGCCACGTCGGGGCGGGCGGTGGAGGCCGCGGGCGATGTGGACACGCTGCTGCTCGATAAGACCGGCACCATCACCTATGGAAACCGTATGGCCGCCGAACTGGTCCCGGTCCCGGGCGTGCGGCCGGAGATGATCGCCCGTGTCGCCTTTCTCGCCTCCCTGGGCGACGAGACGCCGGAGGGCCGCTCGATCGTCGACCTGATCCGCGGGCAGGGCCTTGCAGTGGAGGCGCCGGCGGGCGGCAGGATCATTCCGTTCAGCGCGACGACGCGCCTTTCAGGCCTGGAGGCTGACGGCCACGTCTGGCGCAAGGGGGCGGTGGACGCGATCCTCAAGGACTCTGGCCTCGAGCCGCGGCAGGTCCCTGCCGAGTTCGCCGCTGCGGTGGACCGCATCGCACGCTCCGGCGGCACCCCGCTGGCGGTCAGCGAGAACGGTGTCCTCTTCGGGGTCATCCACCTGAAGGACGTGGTCAAGCCAGGCGTGAAGGAACGCTTCGCAGATCTGCGCCGCATGGGCCTGCGCACGGTGATGATCACCGGCGACAATCCGGTTACCGCCGCCGCGATCGCCTCCGAGGCCGGGGTGGACGACTTCCTGGCCGAGGCGACGCCCGAAGACAAGCTGCGGCTGATCCGCGAGGAACAGGCGAGGGGACGGCTGGTGGCCATGTGCGGCGACGGCGCCAACGACGCCCCGGCGCTGGCGCAGGCCGACGTCGGCGTGGCCATGCAAACCGGCGCCCAGGCCGCCCGCGAGGCCGGCAACATGGTCGACCTCGACAGCGATCCTACCAAGGTCATCGAGATCGTGGAGGTGGGCAAGCAGATGCTGATCACCCGCGGCGCGCTGACCACCTTCTCCATCGCCAACGATGTGGCCAAGTATTTCGCCATCATCCCGGCAATGTTCGCGGCTTCGCTGCCGGCGCTCTCGGCGCTCAATATCATGGGCCTGTCTAGTCCTGAGAGCGCGATCCTGTCGGCGGTGATCTTCAACGCCCTCATCATCGTGGCCCTGATCCCGCTCGCCTTGCGCGGCGTGCGCTACCGGGCCATCGGAGCCGCCAGGCTGCTCTCCCGAAATCTGGCGCTCTATGGGCTCGGAGGACTCCTGGCGCCCTTCGTCGGCATCAAGCTGATTGATCTGGCGATCGCCGGTCTGGGGCTCGCCTGATGGACGGCCAACTCCGCCGGGCGGCGCTGGTCAGCGGCGGCCTCATCCTGCTCTTCATCCTGATCGGCCTCGCCGGCCCGGCGCGGGACCGGACCGCCGAACGCACCACGCAGGGGGAGAGCTATGCGGACGGCCCCTCATGAGCCCCATTCGCCCAGAATCGGCCCTTCCGGTCGCGAGCATCGCCCGGCCGGGCCGAGCCACAGCCCATGCCGCGGAACGCCGCGGCGCCGCGCGCCCGCCGGCTCTCCCGTAGGATCCGCCATGTTCTCCCTGCTTCGACCCGCTTTCGTCTCCATTGCGTTCTTCACCGTGCTCCTTGGCCTGGCCTATCCGCTGGCGATCACCGGACTGGCCCGCCTGGCCCCCGACCAGGCCGGGGGCAGCCTGGTCCGCTCGGGTGGACGCATCGTCGGCTCTGCGCTGATCGGCCAGGCCTTCACCCAGCCCCAGTACCTCCACGGACGCCCGTCGGCCGCCGGCTATGACGCCTCGGCCTCCTCCGGATCAAACCTCGGCCCCCTGAACCCGGACCTCGCCGTTCGAATCGCCAAGAGCGCCGCGGCGATCCGCGCCGAGACGGGCGCGACCGCGATCCCGGCGGACGCTGTGACCACGTCGGCGTCCGGTCTCGATCCGCACATTTCGCCGGCCTACGCCGAGCTCCAGGCGGGCCGCATCGCCGCCGCACGGGGCGTGCCGCTCGATCTGGTCCGGGCCGAGATCGCCCGGCACGTGGAGGGCCGTACTTTCGGCGTCCTCGGCCAGCCGCGCGTGAACGTGCTCGAGACCAATCTCGCGCTCGACGCCGCCTTCGGCAGGAGGCAACCTCCGCCGCAATGAACGCCGATGAGCCCCTCAGGCCCGACCCCGACGCTCTGTTGGCTGCGGCCCGTCCGGGCCAGGGGCGGCTGAAGGTCTTCCTCGGCATGTCGCCGGGGGTGGGCAAGACCTACGAGATGCTCCGGGCCGCCCGACGCCGCAAGGCGGAGGGCGGCGACGTCGTGGTGGGCGTCGTCGAGACGCACGGACGCAAGGAGACCCAGGCCCTCCTGCGCGGCCTCGAGGTGATGCCGCGCAAGCCGATGGAGCACCGTGGCCACACGCTCCTGGAGTTCGACATCGACGCGGCGCTTGAGCGCCGGCCCGAACTCCTGCTGGTGGACGAGTACGCCCACTCCAACGCCCCCGGTTCACGACATCCCAAGCGCTGGCAGGATGTGGAGGAGCTGCTGAAGGCCGGCGTCAACGTCTGGACGACCCTGAACATCCAGCACCTCGAAAGCCTCGTCGACGTCGTCTGGAAGATCACTGGCGTCCGCCAGCGCGAAACCGTGCCGGACCTGGCGCTGTCTCGGGCCGATGAGATCGAACTGATCGACATCACGCCTGAGGAGCTCCGGGAGCGGATGGCCGAGGGCAAGGTCTATCTGGGCGAGACCGCCCGGCTGGCCGCAGATCGGTTCTTCAAGGTGGAGAACCTGACGGCTCTGCGCGAGCTGGCCCTGCGCCGCGCCGCCCAGGCCGTGGACGATCAGCTCATCGGCGCGATGAAGCGAGCCGGCGTGCAGGGGCCCTGGGCGGCGGGCGAGCGCATCCTGGTCCTGGCCGGGTCCGACGCCATGGTCAGTTCGCTCGTGCGGGCCGGCCGGCGCCTTTCGGACATGATGATGGACGCGCCGTGGACCGTCGCCCACGTGGAGCGGCCGAACGCCCCTGCGCCGTCGGCGGCCGCGGCCCAGAAGCTCCGCGACGCGCTCAAGCTCGCCGAGCAGCTCGGCGGATCGGCCGTGTCGCTCACGGGCGACGACCTCGTCGCCAGCGTGACCGACTACGCGCGGCGCAACAACGTCACCCAGATCGTGGTCGGCCGCGCCGCTGGGCGACGGCGCAACCCATTCCGCAGGGACCTGATCCGCGCCCTACTGGACGAGGCGGGCGGCGCGGCGCTGCATATCGTTACAGAATCCGCGGACCCCCACGTCGCAGAACCCCGGCCGCGCCGCGCGCTGCGCGATCTCAGCTGGGGCGGCCATCTGGCTGCGCTCATGCTCGTCGCTATGGCCTTCGGCGTCGCCTTTGCGCTGGACCGCTACGTCGAGAGCGTGAACCTCGCGATGGTGTTCATGCTGAGCGTCCTCGTTTCAGGCCTGGCGTTCGGTCTTTGGCCCGCGGTGACGGCCGCCGCCGCCGCCGCCTTCGTCTACAACTTCTTCTTCCTGGCCCCGCGCCTGACAGTCTGGATCGGCCACCCCGCCGACGTGCTGACCTTCGCGGTGTTCTTCGCGGTCGCCATGACCACCGGATGGCTGACGGGCCGGGTCCGCGACCAGGCCCGCGCCGTGTCGCGCCGGGCCTCCGCCATCGCCGCCGTCCTTGCGGCCACCCGGCGCCTCTCGTCCGCCGCCACGGCCGTGGACGCCGCGCTCGCCCTGGCCGAGCAACTCGCCGCCGCCACCGGGGGAAGGGCGGTTGTCCTGACGCCGACCGAAGACGACCTCGCCGTGGCCGCCGCCTCGCCAGCCCTTGAGGCGCTCTCGCCTGGCGACATGGCCGCCGCCCGCTGGGCTTGGGAGAGGGGCGAGGCCGCCGGCGCGGGCACTGGCACCATGCCCAACGCCGGATGGACGTTCCGCCCGCTGCAAGGCGTGAAGGCCCGCGCCGGCGTGGCCGGCGTCGAGCCGGCCGCCGTGGCCACCGAGGAAGGCGAGCGCTTCGTGGCAGCGATGCTCGACCAGGGCGCCGTGGCGCTGGAGCGAGCCGAGTTCGCCGCCGCGGCCGCCGACACGGAAGCCCTGCGCCGGACCGACCGCCTGCGCTCGGCCCTTCTGAACTCGGTGAGCCACGACCTGCGTACGCCGCTGGCGACCGTCCTGGGCTCGGCCACCACCCTGATCGACTATGGCAAGACCCTCTCGGCGAAGGTGAGAGACGACCTCCTGCTTTCGATCCGCGAAGAGGCCGAGCGGCTTAACCGCTATGTCGGCGACCTCCTGGACATGACCAGGCTGGAAGGCGGGGCGCTGATCACGCGCCGCGACTGGATCGACGTGCGCGACGTCCTGCGCGCCGCCGTCGACCGCGTGATGCGCCGCCTTGAGGCCCGGCGGGTCACGTGGGACTTTCCGGACAAGGTCACGCTGGTGGTGGCCGACCCCTCCCTGCTGGAGCAGGCTCTGGTCAACATCCTTGAGAACGCCATCGCCTACAGTCCCGACGGTGCGGCGATCGAGCTGGCGGCCTACGAGGACCGCAACAATGTGGTGATCTCCGTCGAGGACGAGGGCCGGGGCATACCCACAGCCGAGCTGGAGCGAGTCTTCGAGAAGTTCCGCCGCATGGAGGAGGCCACCGATCGCGGCAAGGGCGCAGGGCTTGGCCTCGCCATCGCCAAGGGATTTGTTGAAGCCATGGGCGGTCGGATCGCAGCCGCCAGTCCGATTCACGACGGCCGGGGGACGCGGATTCTGATCAGCCTGCCCAAGGAACGCCCCACGCCGGAAGGTTTCCTATGACGGACTATCGTCCCCGCATCCTGGTCATCGACGACGAGCCTCAGATTCATCGCTTCCTTGGCCCGGCCCTCGACGCCGCAGGTTACGAGCCTGTCCGTGCAGACACCGCGGCCGAGGGCCTGAAGGAAATCGCGCGCAAAGCTCCCGATGCCGTGGTGCTGGACCTGGGCCTGCCCGATCTCGACGGCAAGGCGGCGTTGTCCAAGGCGAGAGCCTTCTATGAGGGCCCGATCCTCATCCTCTCGGCCCGCGACAAGGAATCCGAGAAGATCGACGCTCTCGATCTGGGCGCCGACGACTATGTCGAAAAGCCCTTCGGCGTGGGCGAACTGCTCGCCCGCCTGCGGGTGGCCCTGCGCCATCGGCTGCGAGACCAGGGCGCAGACCCGGTCGTCACGGCTGGCGAGCTGACCATCGACCTCGTCAAGCGGCTGGTTACGCGGGCTGGCGAGCCCATCCGCCTGTCCCCGCGGGAGTACGACCTGCTCGCCCAGCTGGTGCGCGGGGCCGGCAAGGTCGTCACCCACAGGCAGCTCCTGACCGCCGTGTGGGGGCCGGCCCACGAGCAGGACGTCCAGTACCTGCGGGTGTTCGTCGGTCAGCTTCGCCAGAAGATCGAACCGGACCCCTCCCAACCCGCCCTGATCCTCACTGAGCCGGGCGTCGGCTATCGCTGGTTGGGCTGAGCGGCCTTCGCCCTCGGCGGCTGAGGAGAACGAGGCGGACCCGGAAGGCGGAGCCGGCGCGGTCCAAGTGCGACGCGTCTTGGCCTCAGCCTCACGGCGCCAGGCCGACCTAGTCCAGCGTCTCTAGGTAGCGCACGCTCGCTTCGACGCTCGGCCAATACGGCTTGGGGGGCGCGTCGTGCTCGACGAAGACGTGCTCGACGCCGGCGGCCCGGCTGGCCGCGATCAAGGCGGGGAAGTCCAGCACGCCCGAGCCGACGTCGGCCATCGACCCGTCCGGCGCCATGTCCTTCAGGTGCAGCAGCTTCACGCGGCCCGCCAGGCGCTCGATCATCGCCTTCGGATCCTCGCCGCCCGTCTTCAGCCAGTAGACGTCGAGCTCGAAGTGAAGCAGCGACGGGTCGGATTCCCCGACCAGGATGTCGAACGGGCGGAACCCGCGCGAGTCGTCGAACTCGAAGTGGTGATGGTGATAGGCGAAGCGGAAGCCCTCGTCGGCGGCGCGCCGGGCGAAGGCCTCGGCCTGGGCCACCACCGCGCGCCAGTCGGCGTCCCTGGGATCGACGTAGGGCAGCACGACGAACCGGCAGCCGAGCTCCCTCGCCACGGCCAGCACCCGCTCAGGCCGGGCGGCGATGTCGGCCAGTCCTACGTGTACGGACGGACAATCGAGGGCGATGTCTTTCATGCGCGCGCTCAGCGGGGCAAAGTCCATGTCCAGCGGCGCAGCGAACTCCACGGCGTCGTAGCCAACCGCCTTGATCCGCTCGAGCGTGCCGATCGGGTCTTCGCCAAACGGCCGGCGCAGGGTGTAGAGTTGCAGGCCGACGGGTTTCATCAGAGAGCTCCCTGTTCGAGCAGATCGGCTGCATGGTTGGCGGCGCGCGCCGAGAGCGCCATGTAGGTGAGGGACGGGTTCATCGAGGCGCTGGAGGCCATCACCGCGCCGTCGGTGGCGAAGAGGTTCGGAACCTCGTGCGCCTGGCACCAGCCGTTGAAGACCGAGGTCGCCGGGTCGCGCCCCATGCGCGCCGTGCCCATCTCGTGGATCCGGTCTCCCGGCGGGGTGAGATAGGCGCCGGCTTCCTCCCAGGGCGTGATGTCGGTGCATCCCGCGGCCGCCAGCATGGCGGCCGCATCGCGGGCGGCTTCGCGCATCATCGCGTGCTCGTTCGGGCCATGCTCGGCGTCGATCACCGGAAGCGGCACGCCCCAGGAGTCGACGCGGGAGGTCGACAGGGTGACCCGATTGTCGGGGTTCGGCAGCACCTCGCCGAACGGCGTCAGGGAGAAGACCCAGGCCCGCTTCGGCTGGCCGGACGCATCGGGCTCGGCGCTGGGATGGCGACGGCGGGCGGCGCCCCCCTGGATGCCGAAACCGCGCAGGTAGGGCTTGGCGTCCTCGGTGACGTTTGCATAGCGCGGCACATAGAGCCCGGTCGGCCGGTCCGCCTGATAGGGCGTGTCCTGGAAGCCGGGGTAGATCCCGCTCACCGTCCGGCAGCTCACGTGATCCATGAGGTTTCGGCCGACCTGGTCGCTGCCGTTGGCCAGGCCCCGCGGGAAGGCTTCGCTGCGCGAGTTCAGCAGCAGCGCGGCGGTGTTGATCGCCGAGGCGTTCAGGAACACCAGCCGCGCCTGGTAGGCGGCGCCCTGCTTGGTCAGGCGGTCGATCGCCCGCACGCCTGTCGCCCGTCCGATCGCCGGATCGTAGGTCACGCTCTCGACGATGGCGTCCGTGACGATCGTCAGGTTGCCCGTGGCCCGCGCCGCCGGAAGGGTGGCGGCCAGGGAGGAGAAATAGCTGCCGAGCGGACAGCCATGGTGGCAGCGCACATGCTGCTCACAGCGCTTTCGGCCGAGGTCCATCTGCGCCTTGGCGACGCGGCTCAGGTTCGCCGTGCGGCCCATGATCAGTCGGCGGGTCGGAAACGCCTCTTCGATCTTCGCCTTGGCGGCCAGCTCGACGGCGTTGAAGTCGAACGGCGGCAGGAAGTCGCCGTCGGGGAGCTGGGCGAGCCCGTCGTAGTCGCCGCTGACGCCGGCGAAGGCCTCCACGTGGTCGTACCACGGCTCCAGGTCCTCGTAGCGGATCGGCCAGTCCACGCCGTGCCCGTCCTTGAGGTTGGATTCGAAGTCGTCGGGCGCCCAGCGGTAGGACTGCCGCGCCCAGGTGAGCGAGCGGCCGCCCAGATGGTAGCCGCGAATCCAGCGATACGGCTTGCCGGGCGCGGTCTCGTAGGGATGGTCGTGGTCGCTGGCCCAGAACCTCTTGTTCGAGTTGAACATCGCGTAGGCGACGCCCTCGTAGTAGGGAAAGTGCAGCTCGCGCTCTTCCAGGGGAATCTGGTCGTCGCGCCGGCGCAGCCGTCCCGCCAGCTCGTGGCTGTAGTCGGCGCCATGCTCGATGTTCGGGCCGCGTTCGAGCATCAGAACCTTCAGGCCGCGCTCGCACAGCTCCTTGGCGACCCAGCCGCCGCTCATCCCCGAGCCGACAATAATCGCGTCGAACTGCATTCTCGCCCCCTACGCCCCGCCTGCGGACCCATCGAACACCGCGATCGCGTTCCTGAGCGCGGCGATGGGCTCTCCGCGCGGAATGAACTCGTGGCCGACCCAGCGGTCGTAGCCGAGATGGCGCAGCAGGGCGGCGATCCCGCGCCAGTTGATTTCCTGGCGATCGTCCAGGTCGCGCCGCCCGGGCGCGCCGGCGGTGTGAACATGCCCGATCAGGTCGAGGTTGGCCTTGATGGTCCGGCTGAGGTCGCCCTCCATCAGCTGCATGTGATAGCCGTCGTAGAGCAGCTTCAGCCAGGGCGACCCGACCTGGCGCACGACTTCGGCGCCGAAGGCGGTGCGATCGCATTGCTGGCCGGGATGGTCGACCTTGCTGTTGAGCAGCTCAATCAGCAGCCGGACCCGGGAGGCGGCGGCGTGCGCGACCACCGGCCCCAGCCCTTCGACGCACGCGGCGACGGCGCGCTCGTCGGAGCTGTCGCCGAACCGGTTGCCGGCGAAGACGATCACGGCCTCGACCCCGCCCTCGGCCGCCGCGTCGATGCGGCCGCGCACGTGGCCCTGCAGGGCCGCATGGCGCGCCGGGTCGTTGAATCCTTCTTCGAGCTTGTGGCCGGTGTCGGTGACGAGCGCGAGGCCGGCGTCGCGGGCGAGGGGCCAAAGGTCCTGCGGCAGCATCTCCACGCCCTGTGCGCCTGCGGCGGCGGCCTGGCGCAGAAAGGCCGCCGGTTCCACGACTCGGCCGAGGGTGAAGGACCACCAGGCGAAGCTCTGGCGCATCACTGTTCCGCCCCGTTCAATGCGACCCAACGGCCGTCCTCGGCGGCGCTGGCGAGGGCGGCCTGGATGAAGCGCACCCCGTCCACGCCGTCGTTCACGCCTGGCGGCCGCTCGGCCGGCGCCGGCCGGCCCTCGGCGTGGGCGCCGATCAGGTCGGCCGCGTCGGCGTAGATCCGGGCGAAGCCTTCCAGGTAGCCCTCCGGATGGCCGGCCGGGATCCGCGTCGCCGCCTGCGCAGCCGGCGCAAGCCCCGGCCCGCCGCGCCGCAGGATCTGCGGGGCTTCGCCAAGGCGCGTGAAGCGCAGCAGGTCCGGCTCCTCCTGGGCCCATTCCAGAGCGGCCTTCTCGCCGTAGATGCGCAGCCGCAGGCCATTGGCCACGCCGATGGCGACCTGACTGGCCCAGAGCTGCCCGCGGGCGCCGCCGGCCCAGCGCAGGCGGATCTGCACGTCGTCGTCGACGCGCCGCCCCGGCACGAACCGCGAGGTCTCGGCGCTGATCGCCTCCGCCGGCGATCCCGTCACATACGCGGCCAGATGGTAGGCGTGCGTGGCGATGTCCCCCAGCGCCCCGCCGCCGCCCGCGCGCTCCGGATCGCCCCGCCAGTCGGCCTGCTTGTTGCCGCTCAGGTCGGTGGCGAGCCAGTCCTGCGCATACTCCGCCTGCACGACGCGAATGGCGCCCAACGCGCCGTCGGCGACCATCGCGCGCATCTGCCGGACCATCGCATAGCCGCTGTAGTTGTGCGTCAGCACGAACGGCGCGCCGGTGCGCTCGACCGTCTGCGCCAGGTCCAGCGCGTCGGCCAGCGTGGTGGTGAGCGGCTTGTCGCAGATCACCGCGACCCCGGCGTCCAGGAACGCGCGCGCCGGGCCGTGATGCAGGTGGTTCGGCGTTACGATCGCCACCGCGTCGATGCGGTCCGGCCGCGTCGCCTCGGCCTGGGCCATCGTCCGCCAGTCGCCGTAGCAGCGATCCTGCGCCAGTCCGAGCGAGCGGCCGAAGGCGATCGAGGCCGCGGGATCGGCGCTGAACGCCCCGGCGACCAGCGTCCAGCGGTCGTCCAGCCGGGCCGCCATCCGGTGCACCCCGCCGATGAACGCGCCTTCGCCCCCGCCCACCATGCCGAGGCGAAGCCGTCGCCTCGGCGCCGCTTCAGCGGTCAAGGCCGAGCATCCTTCGGTTGGCCGCCGCGTCCACGCCTGTCGCGACGAAGTCGTCGAAGCTCCTGCCGGTCACGCGGATGATGTGGTCGCGGATGAACGGGGCGCCTTCGCGCGCGCCGTCCTCCGGGTCCTTCAGCGCGCACTCCCATTCGAGCACCGCCCAACCGCGATAGCCGTACTGCGCGAACTTCGAGAAGATGGCGCGGAAGTCGATCTGCCCGTCGCCCAGCGAGCGGAAGCGGCCCGCCCGTTCCTTCCAGCCCTGGTAGCCGCCGTAGACGCCCTGGCGCCCGGTCGGGCGGAACTCCGCGTCCTTGACGTGAAACATCCGAATCCGGTCGTGGTAGAGGTCGATGTACTCGAGGTAGTCGAGCTGCTGCAGCATGAAGTGGCTGGGGTCGTACAGCAGGCAGGCGCGCGGGTGATGATCCACCCGGTCCCAGAACATCTCGACCGTCGCCCCGTCGAACAGGTCTTCGCTGGGATGGACCTCGTAGCAGAGATCGACGCCGGCTTCGTCGAACGCGTCGAGGATCGGCCGCCAGCGCCGCGCCAACTCGTCGAACGCCGCCTCGACCAGCCCCTCGGGCCTCTGCGGATAGGGGTAGAGATACGGCCACGCCAGGGAACCTGAGAACGTCACGTGCGCATCCAGCCCCAAGCGCCGCGAGGCCTTGGCGCCCAGCAGCACCTGCTCCACCGCCCATTCCTGGCGCGCCTTGGGATTGCCGCGCACCTGCCTGGGAACGCCGCCGTCGAACAGCTCGTCATAGGCCGGGTGCACCGCCACGAGCTGGCCCTGGCTGTGCGTCGACAGTTCGGAGACCTCGACGCCGGCGTCGGCCAGCACGCCGCGCACCTCGTCGCAATAGGCGTCGCTCTCGGCGGCCAGCTGCAGATCGAACAGCCGCCGGTCCCAGGTGGGGATCTGCACGCCCTTGTAGCCCAGCCGGCCAGCCCATTCGGCGATCGACTTCAGGCTGTTGAACGGCGCCTCGTCCGAAGCGAACTGCGCCAGGAAGATTGCTGGGCCCTTCACGACTTCCTCCCACTGCCACTCGCCGGGGCCGGCCTTGTCCGCGCCGGTCCTCCGAGCGCGCTCCCGGCTGGCCGGGAGCGCGACTGTGAGCCTAATTCCATTCGGTGGCGAAGAGCAGAAAATCTCGCGCCGCCGCCGCAGGTGATCCTGGACTCGGCGGGGCGGGAAGATCAGATGCCCATCGCCGGGTCGCTGATCCCGTGGCGGCCGGTCTCCATGCGCCCCGCGGCCCGGCGTTCGAACCCTGGCGCCGTGACGGAGACATCATACCAGTCTCCCTGATCGGCGACCGACCACTCCCGCTGGGCCCGCGCCCCTGGTTTGAGGGTGACAATGTCGTCCGCCTCCCCATAGGCGTTGTGGGCCACCTTGAGGGACAGCGCGGCGCGCGAGCGATTGCGCAGGATGAGCCGGACCTGACGCTGGGCGGGATTGTACTGTACCTCGATCTCGGCGTCCGCGCCGCCGGCTTCGGCCACGAAGTCGCGCCGGAAGCCGTTGGGACCATGCACCGTCAGGTCGTAGCGGCCGTCGCGGGCGTCCCAGGAGTCGCTCAGTGACTTGCCCGCCTCGACCGTGTAGCGCCGGGGGATCCGATCCAGGTGCAAGCGGTCGTAGACGTGGAAGACCGCGCCCGCCATGCCGGTGTTGCGCAGGGCCAGGGTGAGGCGGCCGAGCGATGGCTCGGCGCTGGCCTCGACGTGCAGCTCATAGGGCAGCGCGCGGGACGGGCGCACGCCCGGCTCCTGGAACAGCGGCTGCGGCCGCTCCGGCGGGACCACGTGCGGCCGTTGGATGTGCTCGAGCACCACAGCCGATGCCCCCGTCACGTCCGGTAGGTCTGGGAAGGCCGGATCGTTGGGGCGCTCAAAGTCGAAGGCCGAGGTGAGGTCGCCGCAGATAGCGCGATGCCAGGCGCTGATCGCCGGGATCACCACGTCGAACCGCTTTTCCAGGAACTGGCCGACCGAGGTGTGGTCGAACACCTGGGAACTCACCCAGCCCCCCTTGCTCCAGGGCGAGACGACGTACATCGGCACGCGCGGCCCCAGACCGAAGGGGCGCAGGAGCCCGCTTTCCAGGTCGTCGTCGGCGATGTGCTTGCGCTGTGGGTCGGAGAAGTAGTGGCCCTTCAGATCCAGCGTCGACCTGCCGGCGAGCCGGCCGGCCGCGTCGTAGGAGGGCGGGGCGGCCGGCGGCAGGTGGTCGAACAGGCCGTCGTTCTCATCGAAAGTCAGGAAGAAGACCGTCTTGGCCCAAACCGCGGGATTGGCGGTCAGGCACTCCAGCACCTTGGACGTGAACTCTGCACCCTGGATCGGCGAAGAGGGGCCGGGGTGCTCCGAATAGGGCGGCGAGGGCAGCACCCAGGAGACCTGGGGAAGGGCGTCCTCCTCCACGTGGCGCTTCAAGGCGTCGAGGGACCAGTCGCTCATGCCGTTGTCGTAGAGGCCCGAGCCCGGCCGACAGTGGCGGAAGCTCTCGAAGGCCAGGCCGCCATGCATGGCGCCGGTCCAGTTGTTGTTCGGGTTCTGATAGATGCGCCAGGAGACGCCGGCCTTCTCGAGCACGTCAGGGATGGTTGGCCAGCGCAGGTCGTTGCCGGCGTACTGGTAACCCGGCTCGGGCAGGGCGCCCTTGACCCAGCAACGCCAGTTGTCCGGCTCGGAGTGCTCGTCGGTGCAGTCGATCCCTTTGTCCCGAAGGGCCGGGTCGTTGCTGGAGCCCGACCAGAAGACGATGCGGTTGGGGTCCGTGCCCGCGGTCACCGAGCAGTGGTAGGCGTCGCAGATGGTGAAGGCCTCGGCCAGGGCGAACTGGAAGGGGATGTCCTCTCGCCGGTAGTAGCCCATGGAGTAGGGGGTTTTGTACTTGGGCCAGACCTCGATCTTGCCCTGTCCCCAGGCGCCCTGGGCGTCCCTGTAGGAGTGGGGCGTGCCGGGCACGCGCAGGGCGTCGGTGGTCCGCGTGTCCAGGTGGAAGGGTGGGATCTCCTGCGCGCCGTCGGACTGGCGCCACACGTTGCGGCCGCCGACCAGGGGAATGGGGTGGCGGTCGCCGAAGCCGCGCACGCCGCGCATGGTCCCGAAATAGTGGTCGAACGAGCGGTTCTCCTGCATCAGGATCACCACGTGTTTCACGTCCTTGATGGTGCCCGTGACCTGGGCGGCGGGGACGGCGAGGGCCTGGCGGATCGCCAGGGGCATGGCCGCCAGCCCGGCGCCGGCAGCGCCGGCGGCGGCGAGTCTCAGAAACGAGCGGCGATCAGGCGAAACCATGGGTTCAGTCCTTAGGCGTGGCGGTTGCGGCGCCGCGCGGCATAGCGGCCACGTATGACATGAGAATGAAAAGTACTCATTCAAGATAATTTCACAAATGCGATCGGCTCATCGACGGGCGGCGGAGGCGCGACATCGGCGAACAGAGAGCCTCACGCCGATCCTCCGTCGTCCGACAAGGCGATTCAGAGAAACCCGAGCCCTTTCCGACGGATGATGGAGAACGCCCATGAGGCTCTCGGCGTCGGCGCGCGGCGGGCGTGGGGGGGTGATTCATCCGCAATAAGCTCATTTCGACAAGAAAGCGGAAGTGAGGAATTTTCATTCTGTTGTCACAAGCCGCGCCTAAGCAGCCGCCGCCAAGCGACGAACCGGGGGCGCCCCGCCGTCGCGGCAGCGTCAACCGTATGAAGGGGGCGGGTCCATGACCGCGAAATCTGTCTCATCGCTGGCCGGCTACGTCGGCCTGCTGCTGGCCTCGGCCGCCATTCCCAGCCTGGCCCTCGCCGCCGAGGACGCCGATGGGCCGCGCAGCAACGAGGTGTCCGGCGTCGAGGTGATCGGTCGGCGCGAGGTGGTCACCGCCACCGCCATCGAAGCGGTCGAGTACGGCAACGCCGTGCAGATCGTCACCGCCGAGGACGTGCGGGTCAGCGGCGCGACAAACTTCGCCGAACTGGCCCAGTTCCTCGTCAAGGGCGTGAACATCGGCTACTCGCCCGACGAGGGCGAATACACCATCCGCCTCGATGGGGGCGGCGACCGCGACACCCTGGTGGTGCGGGACGGCGTGCCGCTCTACGACCGCGGCCCGGCCCTGGAGGACATCTGGGGTTCCACCACGATCGATCCGCACATGATCGAGACGATGGAGGTCTTCCGCGGCGGCAACAGCCTGTTCTTCGGCTCCAACGGCGGCATTGGCGTGGTGAGCCTGGTCTCCAAGCGGCCCGACGGCTCCCGCAAGGGGGAGTTCGGTGTCAGCTACGGCTCCTTCGAGACCCGCGAGATCTGGGGCAACTACTCGTTCCCGATCGACGAGGAAGGCCGTCACAGCCTGATGTTCTACGGCTCGATGCTGGCCACCGACGGGCCCCGAATCTTCAATCCAGACGACCTGGTCGACAACGTGCGCTTGGCCGGTGGGCAGCAGGACTACCCGCTGAACCGCAACGAGATCGGCGTGAAGTACCTGTGGAAGATCAGCGAGGACACCGAGCTGCGTCTGAATGGCGAATACACCGAAAGCTGGTTCCAGGACTCCTTCCCGAGCAGTGAGATCCACTCACCAAACACCGTCCGCTATCCGATCTTCGACGCCGCGCTCGACCACCGCTGGTCCGAGCACCTGCGCACGGAAGTGGCGGCCTACTACAGCAACCCCAAGATCTGGAACACGGAGCTCTATCCGGACATCTGCCTCGTTCAGGCGGGCTGTAAGGATCCGGCCACGGGCGTGATCCATCCGTTCGGCGAATGGTCGGGTCTGGTCTTCGCGGCGGCGAACCATGGCTACGGCGCCTCGAACGAGCGTCGGGCCGGCTTCAAGGAAATGGGCCTGACGATGCGCAACACCGTCGCCTTCGAAGAGCTCGGCGAGGCCGTCGCCGGCGTGCAGATCGTCAGCTATCACGACGATTCGGCCGTCGAGTTCCCGGTGCCGGACGACACCGCTACGACCACCGGGTTCTTCGTCGACGTCCGCCCGCGGATCCCCTTCAGCCCTTCCACCAAGCTGTCGCTGGCGGTGCGCACGGACATCCTGCCGAGCGAAGACAGCGAGACGATCTGGAAGTTCGGCCTGCGCCAGCCGCTGCCCTGGGGCTTCTATGTGCGGGCCAACGGGGGCACCTCCTACAGCCTCCCGCGCAACACCGAGCTGTTCAACGAAACCCTGACAGTAAAGGGCAACCCGGACCTGCAGGCCGAGCACACCGAGACCTACAACGCCGGGGTGGGGTTCGAGGGCTCCTACGGGGACATCCGGGTGGGCCTTGAGGTCTCAGGCTTCAAAACCGAGATCACCGACCGAATCCGCACGACGACCGGCTTCCCGGTGCCGCCGGAGGGCGCCTTCGACGCGCGCAACACCTATTACAACGACCCCGCCCTCACCAAGATTCTCGGCGCGACGGCGGACCTGAACGTCGCAATCGGCGACGCCTGGAAAGTCAACCTCGGCTACACCTCGCAAGACGCCTCCGCCGATAGCGGCCTGCAGAAGGGCGAGCAGATCGGCGAGACCCCGGCCTGGTTCTGGTCGGGCACGGTGTCCTGGACCTCTCCGGACCGCCGCTGGAACGTGGCGGTGATGCCCCGGGTGCAGGGCTCCGAATGGGCGACAGGCGGGCTTACGATCAAAGGTCGTCCACAGTACCGCACCAATTTCGGCAACTACGCGGTGGTCAATGCGACCATCAACTACTTCATGGGCAAGGAGATGCAGCACCAGCTGCAGCTGCGCATCGTCAACCTGCTGGATGAGGACTACGCCGAGCGCTACGGCTTCGGCAACCTGCGCTACAGCCAGGCCTACGCCCGTGGCCAGGTGAAGACGACCGACCCCAGCTACTACTACGGCTATCCCTTCGAGGGTAAGCCGCGCTCCTTCTACCTCTCCTTCTCCACCCGCTTCTAGGGACAGGTTCGGCCCTCTCGCTTCCCCTCTGGGGGCCGGGAGACGCGGCGGCGGGAGGCGATCCCGCCGCCGGTCTTCGCCCGGTAGGGCGGATGTCATCCAACCCCGCCATCGCCGACGCCGCCTCCAGCGGCGCGGGCCCGCCCGCCGCTCGCGACGGACGCAGGGCGCCTTCGCCGGCGGAGCCTGAGATAAACTCACTCACTCGTGAAGCTGAAATGAGCATAGTGGAACCGCGCGCCGCAACATCCGGAGCAGACCGTTGAGGTCGCCGCTACACGTCCCTCAGCGCAGGGACAGCCCCGCAGCGGTGGCCGGCCGGCAGGCCCTGTCGCAGGCGGAAGGTGTGCTGCTGGACTGGGACGGCTGCGTCGCGCTCGGCGACCGGCCGCTTCCGGCCGCCCTCAGGCTGATCCGCGCCCACGCCGACCGGGTCGCCATCGTCTCGAACAACTCCACCCATCTGCCGCACATGTTCGCCGCGCTGCTCGCCGACGCCGGGGCCCCCATCGCTTCGGAGCGGGTGATCCTGGCAGGCGACGAAGCCCTTAAGCGGGCCGCCCGCGCCGGCTCGCGGCGGGCGCTGGTGCTCGGCGACAGCCGCATGCGGGCGCACGCCCAGTCGCTGGGGCTGAATTTGGTGCGCGAGGAGGCCGACCTCGTCGTGCTGCTGCGCGACACCCGCTTCAGCTATGCGCGGCTGGAGCGGGCCGTGAACAGCCTGACGCGGGGCGCGCGCCTGATCGTGGCCAACCCCGACGGCGCCCATCCGGGGCCGAACGGGCGGGTCACGCCGGAGACGGGGGCGCTGCTGGCGGCGATTCTGGCCTGCGTCGATCCGGACGGGATCGAGATGGAGGTGATCGGCAAGCCCGCGCCTGGACTGTTCGAAAGCGCCTGCGCCGTGCTTGGGACGGGACCCGGCCGGGCGGTGATGGTCGGCGACAATCCCCACACCGACATCGCCGGCGCCCGGGCGCTGGGGCTCGGGGCGATTTGGGTGGGGGAACGCGCCGACCTTTCCATCGAGGACCTTGTGGAGCGCTGAGGCCCCGGCGATCAGAAGCGCTTGATCGACAGGATGTCGAAGGTGCGTTGCAAGGTCTCGGTGGCGCGGTCGTAGTCGGCCAGGGCCAAGGCCGCGATGAGCGCGTCGAGAACGCACAACTGTGCGATCCGGCTGGTCATCGCTTCGGTGCGAAAGCGGGTCTCCCGCGCCATGGTGAAAAGCACCACGTCGGCGTGCGCCTGGATGGGCGAGCGCGCGTAGTTGGTGATGACCACCGTCTTGGCGCCCGCCTGCTTGGCCAGCTTGGTCGAAGTCACGGTCTCGTGGGTCGAGCCGGAGTGGGACACGGTCAGGACCGCCACGTCGGGATCGGTCTGCGAGGCGCTGATCGCCTGGATATGGCTGTCGATGACAACCTTGGCCTCCAGGCCGATGCGCAGCATGCGGTAGTGGGCGTCCTCGGCGATCGGCGCGGACGAGCCGATCCCGTAGATCTCGATCCGTTTGGCGCTGCGGAATACCTCGACCGAGCGCGCCAGGGCCTTGGGATCGAGCACGGTGAGGGTGTCGCGCAGCACCTGGATGCCGGAGTGGAAGATCTTTCGGCAGACCGTGTCGGCGTCGTCCTCGGGCTCTAGGTCCTCATGGATGAAGTGCACCGGCTGGACGATCTCCTGGGCCAGACTCAGCTTCAGCTGCTGGAAGCCTGAGAGGCCGAGCTTTTGGCAGAAGTTGATGACGCTGCCCTCGCTGGACTCGGTGGCTTCCGACAGCTCCGTCACCGACATCCGCACGATCCGCTCGGGCTGCTCGAGCACGAAGTCGGCGATGCGACGCGCCCCCGGCGGAAAGCCGGGGTGCAGGGCGCGGATGCGCGAAAGGGCGTTCTCCACCGGCGCGTGGTCGGCCGTGCGGCCGCGGGCCCTCAGCCTGCCCGTATCGGCGCTCGCCGCCATCGGTCGCCTCGCCAAGATGCGAATCCTCTTCCGACTGTTCGACCGCCTGCGGTCATGCCATCCCCACGGCGGCGGGTCCAGCCGCAGCGGCCCGGATCAGGACGCAAGGCCCTCGGCGACGAGGGCCGCGGGCGCCGAGGTGCGCGGCCGGCGGGCGAAGTAGATCATCGACAGGGCCGTGAAGCTCAGCCCCACGAGGCTGACGGCGTAGGCGCCTGAGATGAAGTACTGCAGCCAGTCGAGCGCGGTCGCGCCGAAGTTTTTCCAGACCAGCAGGGCGACGCTGCCCATGTAGCCGGACGCGTCCGCCACATAGATCAGGAAGCCGGCCGTCGCCGCGCGGCCGCTATAGGCGATCAGGCGGTCGAACAGCATGGCGTTGAACGGGGTGTAGGCCATGTAGAGCCCCGCGCCGTTGAGGATCATCCAGGGCAGGGGGCCGATCAGCCGCGCCTGGAACGCCAGAGTGGAGGCGCCCAGCAGGACGAAGCCAGCTAGGATCACCCCGTGCATGGCCAGAAGGGCCCGCAGGTTGTCGCGCACCGCCATCAGGGCGGCGAGCACGCCCAGGGAGAGCGCGGCGACCGGCAGTTCGCTGGCGGTGAACACGCTGGAGGCGTCGCCGTAGCCCAGGGCCGTCCAGATCTCGGCCGCGAAGTTGTCCCGGAAGTCGCGGAAGGCGGTGAGCAGAACGTAGCCGGCGACCAGCAGGCCGATGCCGGGAGCGTAGGTCGCCAGGAAGGCGCGCCGGTCTGCGCGGCTCATGGGCGCGCGGCGAACCCGCTCGGCCTCGTCAGCGGCGCTGGGCGGCGGTAACTGCTCCAGCGCCCACACCGAGACGGCCAGCAGCGGCAGGAAGAGCGCGCCGGTGGCCGCCGGCGCCCAGAACGGGCCGACCCCGTCCTGCATCAGGATCTTGGCCGCCGACTTCACCACCCCCGACGAGGCGATGAAGCTGGCGCAGAGGATCGCCCCAAGCACCTCGGACGTGCGCCGACCCTCCATGTAGCCGAACACCAGCCCCCAGATCATGCCGAGGGGCAGGCCGTTGAGGAACAGGGCCGCGACGTTCCAGGGCGCCGGCACGAGGGCGAAGGCCACCAGGGCCAGCCAGGCCGCGCCGATCAGGGCCAGGATCGCCTGCCCGCGCCGGTCCGGCCCCATTTCGGAGATCACCCGCACCCCGATCAGCTTGGACAGGGCGTAGCCGGCCACCTGGGCGATCACCAGCGCGATCTTGTAGTCCAGGGCGAAGGTCCAGCCCGGCACGACGTCGAAGGTCGCCGCCGTGAAGGGCTTGCGGAAGGCGTACATCGAGAAGTAGGCGCAGAACCCGGCCAGGCCGGCGAAAAGGACGAACAGCGCGGGGTGGGCGTGCTCCAGGCGCTGCTGCAATCGGGTCCGCACGGTTCGCCTCCAGCCGCTGGCCATCGGCAAACTGGACTAGTCCAGTTAGATGTCGTGCGGATGACGATCGTCAGGTGAGGCGAATGTCGACGCTGATCTTCAGGGCGTCGTGGCGCCAGTACTCGCGGTCGAATTCGACCACCCTGCCCAGGGCGTCGTAGCTGGTGCGCACCACGCTCAGGCCCGGCAGGCCCGACTTGACCCGCAGCGCCTCGGCTTCCTCCCGGATCAGGGCGCAGGGCTGCATCTCCACCCGGTTGCGGGCGACGGAGATGTTGTAGGCGCTCTTCAGGATGCTGGTCAGCGAACGGTCAAGGTCGTGCGACAGCACCCCCGGGGCCATCGCCGGATCGACGACGATGCTCTCCACGAGGACCGCCCGGCCATCGATGTAGCGGCGCCGGCGGATCAGGTACATGGGCGAGCCGATCGGGCGGCCGAACACCTCGGCCAGCAAGGCGTCGCAGGCGATCTCGGTCTTGCCGAGGGTCTCGGTCGAGGGCGTGCGGCCCTGGGCCTCCACATAGGACATGAAGCCGTCCCAGCGCGTCGGGTCGTAGACCACGGGCGGCGGCGAGACGTACCAGCCGCTGCGGTCCTTGCGATAGATGATCCCCTCCGCCTCCAGCTGGAACAGCCCCTCGCGGATCGTCCCCCGGGCGACGCCGGCCCCGGTCTGCAGGTCGCGCTCGGAAGGCAGGCGCGCCCCGGGCTTCAGCTCGCCCGCCGTGATGCGGCCGGCGATGTAGTCGCGCATGTTCAGATAGTGCAGTCCGCTGGCCGCGTCCGCACGCGGGGGGGGCAGGGCGACCTTAGGTGGGGGCATCTGGAGCGGGTCTCGCTGGGCGCGCGGCGGAATCCCGCAGGCGCTGCAAAATGCGAAGCGCGCCGACGGCGGTCAAGGCGCGTCGCCGCCGCATGCGGGCGGCCTCCTTGCGACACGATCCGGTTGCGCAGGCTTCATGAAAGCTTCGTCCGCCGCGTCGCGGAATTGGTCTATACCAAAATCGCATCGCATTCTCGACAGGAGAGCAGGCCATGAAGACCGACCGCCGCGCCTTCCTTCGCGCCACCGCGGGCGGGCTCGCCGCCGGCGCGGCGCTGGGCGCCCTGCCGCTGGCCGTCCGCAAGGCCCTGGCCATCCCGGCGCGCCACGTCACCGGGACGATCCAGGACGTCGAGCACGTGGTGATCTTCATGCAGGAGAACCGCGCCTTCGATCACTACTTCGGCGCGATGAACGGGGTTCGCGGCTTCGGCGACCCGCGGCCGCTGCGCCTGCCCGGCGGCGCCTCTGTCTGGCGACAGCCGAGCTCGGAGCATCCGGATGGCTTCGTGGCCCCGTTCTACGGGGATTCCAAAGCCAGCAACGCCTATACGGTCGACGGCTCGGAGCAGGGACATGTGGAGGCCTGCCGCATCGTGAACGGCGGGCGCTACGACCAGTGGGGCCGCAGCGGCGAACTGCACAAGCGGATGGTCTACTACAAGGGCTCGGACCTGCCGTTCTACCACGCGCTGGCCAGCGCCTTCACGATCTGCGACGCCTATCACTGCTCGACCCTGACCCAGACCTACCCCAACCGGCTGCACCTTTGGACCGGATGCAACGGCGGCGGGATGGTCGGCGGCGATCCGGAGATGAGCAATTACGGCGAGGACGAGACCCCTAGCGCCGACATGGCCGAGGACCGTGAAATGGCCCGCGGCCCGCATGACTGGACCACCTACGCCGAGCGGCTGCAGGCGGCCGGGATAAGCTGGAAGGTCTATCAGGAGTACGACAACTACGGCGACAACATCCTGTCGGTGTTCAAGCCGTTCCGCCCCTGCGCCAAGGACTCGCCGCTCTATTCCCGCGGCCGCTCGTGGGTGTCGGAGCACAAGACCGGCGCCGACCGGACGCGGTCGGACGGCGAGCAACTGGTCGAGGCGTTCCGCGAGGATCTGGCGGCCGACCGCCTGCCGCAGGTCTCGTGGATCGTGACCGCCAAGGATCTTTCGGAACATCCTACGGCCGAACCCTCCAAGGGCGAACACGTCTGCGCCAAGCTGATCGAGGCGCTGGTCGACCATCCCGAGGTCTTCGCCAAGACCGTGTTCATCGTGAACTACGACGAGGCGGGCGGCTTCTATGACCACATGCTTCCGCCGATGCCGCCGATCCTGCCGCAGGACGGCCACTCGACGGTGCCCGTGATCGGCGAGCACAAGGACTACGGCGAGGGGGTGAGGGGCGACGATCCGGCCGCGCCGCTCGTGAGCGGGCGCCATGCGCTGGGCCTCGGCATCCGCGTGCCGGCGATCATCGTCTCGCCCTGGAGCCGCGGCGGCTACGTCTGCTCCGAGGTGTTCGATCACACCTCGACCCTGAAGTTCCTGGAGAAGCGCTTCGGCGTCCTGGAGCCGAACATCAGTCCCTGGCGGCGTGCGGTCTGCGGCGACCTGACCTCGGCCTTCGACTTCGCGGCGCCGAACCAGGACTGGACCAGGCTCGCCCTCCCGCAGACCGCCGACTACATGGCGCGCGTGCGCCGCTCGAAGGGGGCGGCGAGCCTTCGGATCCCGGCGGTCCAGGTCGCGGCGCGGCAGGACGGGCCGCAACGCCCGGCGCGGCCCCTTCCGTACGACCTGACCTGCGACGTGCGGATCGAGGACGGCCGGGTCTGGATCGATTTCGCCAACGCTGGCGCGGCGGGCGCCGTCTTCCAGGTCTTCGACAACACCGACCGGCTCGGCCCCTGGCGCTATACGATCGGCGCCGGCCACCGGCACTCGGCCGGCGAGTGGAACGCCGTGGCGGGACCTGGCGAATACGACTTCGCGGTCCACGGGCCCAACGGCTTCTTCCGTCGCTTCGCCGGAGACGCGCGGCGCGCGAGCCCCGGGGTGCAGGCGGCCGGCCGGGAGGGGCGGCTGGTGCTGACGCTCACTCAGCCCGGCCCCAGCCTGGGCGCGGCGACGGTGGAGATGAACGGCGACTATCCACTCGTGGAGGGCGACGCGCGCCGGACGCTGGCCCTGCGCCCGGACGCCCCCGCCGTCTCCGCCTGGGACCTCAGCGCCAGCGACCACTGGTACGACCTGACCCTGACCCTGGCCGACGACCCCGGGTTCCTGCGCCGCTACGCCGGCCACCTGGAAACGGGACGCGCCAGCCGCACCGACCCGGCCATCGGCCGCATGCGCCTCTAGTCCTGGCCGCGCCGACTCCTCGGGGCGGCCGCCTTTCACCTCAACCTACATGGATGCCGAATGACGCCCACGCCGGCCGAGACCTTCGTCGATCACCTGCTCGCCCTGCTCGTACAGCACGGACACCTCTACTACGGCGAGGACGTCACGCAGTTGGAGCACGCGCTGCAGACCGCTCACCACGCTGAGGCCGACGGGGCCGACGGCGCCCTGGTGGCGGCCAGCCTGCTGCACGACATCGGTCACCTGATGCAGAAGCTTGGCGAGGACGCCGCCGACCGCGGCCTGGACGACCGTCACGAGGACATTGGCGCCGGCTACCTGGCCCGCGGCTTCGGCGAGGCGGTGACCGAGCCGGTCCGCCTGCACGTCGCGGCCAAGCGCTACCTGGCGGCGAAGGAGCCCGGCTACCTGCAGCAACTCAGTCGTGCGTCGCTGCAAAGCCTCGCCCTCCAGGGCGGGCCGATGAGCGACGCCGAAGCCGAGGCGTTTCGGCGCGAGCCGGAGTTCGAGCGGGCGGTCCGGCTGCGCCGCTATGACGAACTCGGGAAGGTGGTGGGCGCCGAGCCCGCGGGGCTGGAGTCCTATCGTCAGTTGCTGGTGGGGCTCGCCCTTGAGAATTCAGATCTCGGAAAATGACAATCTGCAACTATTCACAAGAAACGTGACGACGCCCATATAGCTATGTGAAGTTATGTTGAAATTGCTCAAATATAGGAAACTGGTTTACACCAGATTGTCCTGAGTATACTTTGCAGATGGCGGCCGATGCGGGCTGCCTGGGGGTATCAATTCGAGAAAAGCGTGCGTGTTCACGCGGCCCGCCGGCCGCGTCGAGCGCTCGCGCGCCGATGTTCGACGCTTGCGGCGGCGCCGTCCGGCTCGCCGTGGAGACAGAGGGAACCTGGAGACCGTCATGCCTCGCCAATCCGCCCAGAACAGGGCCCGCCATAGCCGCCGGTTCGCCGGCGCGAGCCTCCTGGCCCTGACCTGGGCCGCTCCGTTCATGCTGGCCGCCGGGCCGGTTCTGGCCGCCGACGCCGACGCCGGCTCGACCGTCGACGAACTCACCGTCGTCGGTCAGCGCCTGGGCACCGCCAACTCCATCAAGGCCCAGAAGGAAGCCGAAGTGGTGGCCGCGGTGATCTCCGCGGACGACCTCGGCAAGCTGCCCGACGCCAATGTCGCCGACGCCCTGGCCCGGGTGCCGGGCGTAAACGTCGTGGTCAACCAGGAGACCGGGGAGGGCGAGTACGTCACGATCCGCGGCTTCGCCGGCACCTTCAACGCCTATTCGATCAATGGCGTGCGGGTGGCGCTGACCGACCCCGACAGCCGCAAGATGTCGATGACCGTGCTGCCGCCCAACGGCCTGCAGGCGATCGTCGTGTCCAAGACCCTGACGCCGGACATGGACGGCGACGCCATCGGCGGGGCGATCAACTTCCGCACGCCCACGGCCTTCGACTTCAAGCAGCCGGTCGTGCGGGTTTTCGGCTCTTACGGGATCAACGACCGCGCCCGCGAGCAGGGCGAGGCCGACGACAGCTGGCAGCTGCAGACCGACTTCGCCCGCCGTTTCGGCGACAGCGGACAGTTCGGCTTCTTCGGCTCGCTCAACTACGGCAAGAGCCACGGTCTCAACGAGGAGACCGAGAACGACGGCGAGTGGGAGCCCTACCGCTGGCGCAAGAACGCGACCGAGGAGATCGACAGCCGCTCGATGTACCTGCCGGGCATCGACCTGGATTACCGGCGGGTCGAGCAGGAACGCTACGGCGGCAACGTCTCGTTCGACTATCGCGGCGACACCACCGACCTTTACCTGAAGGGCCAGTACAACCGCTTCGAGCGGGTCTCGACCAACGACTACACCGACTTCCGCAGCCGCCCGACCAAGCGCCTGGTGCAGGTGAACGTGGACGACACCAGCCTGGCCACGCCCGACTCGATGGTGACCGGGTCCGGCTCGAAAGGGCTGATCTACGGCTACACGACCGCCCAGATCGTCGATCAGGACGGCGACGGGATCATCACCGACGCCGACCGCAAGACCAAGTCGTACTGGTCGCTTTACGGCCGCTCGGGCGTATGGGATCCCGAGGCGTTCCAGATGGCCCGCACCTTCGAGGTGCAGGACCAGAATCAGACGCTGGCGACCGTCAACTTCGGCGGCCAGACGCGCCTGGAGCGGCTGACCCTCGACTACGACGTCAGCTACTCCTACGGCGAGCGGGAGAGCCCGAATGGCTACTCGGTGGGCTACAACTGCGACGCCTGCTCGGCGCCGTTCACCCAGACCGGCCTGCTTTGGTCGTCCTACGATCCGCGCTTTCCGATGCCCCAGCTGCCGGCCTTCGCCCTGGGCGCGGACCGCGACGACAGCCTGCTGCCGTTCGACGGCGCGGGACTGGAGAGGGAGGAGCAGACCGACAAGCGGTTCGCCGGGCGGCTCGACATCAAGTACGACCTGGACGGCGTGGTCGATTTCGTGAAGGTCGGCGCCAAGGTCCTGCGCTCGGAGCGGGAGTTCGACTACACCCCGATCTGGGACGGCGACTTCTCGGGCACGGCCCTGGACGGCAAGACCCTCGCCGAGTCCGGCCTGGTGGAGCGGCAGGTCACCAGCATGCTAGGCGGCCGCTACTACTACGGTTCGATCCTCAACCGCGAAGCCGTGATCGCCGCCATCGAAGCGGCCCGCAAGGCCAACCCCGTCACCTATGACGAGGCCGACCTCAACGGCGACGACAAGACCGGCGAGGAGACGATCTACGCCGCCTATGCGATGGCCAACATCAAGGTGGACGCCTGGGAGGTGATCGCCGGCGCCCGGGTGGAGCACACCAAGGTCGAGAACACCTTCTGGAGCGACGACGGCGACCAGAGCGGCTTCGACTCCACCGAAAGCGACTACACCAGCTTCCTGCCCAGCGTGACGGCCACCTACCGGCCCTCGGAGCGGTTCGTCTACCGCGCCGCCCTGTGGACCAGCTTCTCGCGGCCCGAGTTCGCCTACATCTCCGCCGGCCAGAGCGTGACCCGCGATCCGGCCACCAAGGAGATCATCGCCATCAGTCGCGGCAATCCGGACCTGAAGCCAGCCGAGGCGATCAACCTCGACCTGTCGGCGGAATTCTATCCGGACCAGTCCAGCGTGTTGTCCGCCGGCCTGTTCTACAAGACGATCGACAACTTCATCTTCACCAACAGCAGCCAGGTGGACGCCACCACTTCGAACGGGACGATCGAGATCACCCAGCCGAAGAACGGCGAGACGGCCGAAATCATCGGCGCCGAATTCAACCTGATCAAGTCCTTCGACGGCCTGATCGAGCCGTTCGACGGGTTCGGGTTCGAAGGCAACGTCACGGTGCAGAAAAGCGAGGCCGAGACAGGCCTGGATTACCGCAAGGGAAAGCCGATCTCCTTCGTCGGCGCTCCGGACCTGCTCTACAACGCCTCGCTCACCTTCCAGAAGTGGGGCCTGGAGGCCAAGCTGTCCTACAATTACCAGGGCGCATATATCGAGGACCTGCGCGACAACGCGGTCGACAAGTGGGTTCAGCCGAACAAGAGCCTGGACTTCCACTCCCGCTACACGATCCGCCCCGGCCTGTCGGTGGACTTCGACGTGCAGAACATCCTGGACGGACACCGCTACTACACCACCAAGGGCGAAAGCCCGTCCTACCAGAAGGACTACATGGAGCCGGGCCGCACATTCCTGGTCCGCTTCGCCTACACCCACTGACGCCGATCCCCGGGCGTCGTGGCTCCGGGCGGCGCGCGGCGGCGCGCCGCCCGGAAATCCGCCGGCCGGCTCCGGAGACGCGGCCTCGGCGACGCCGCCTCGCCGGCGGCCATGGACCGATGGACGAAGGCTTCCAACACTCGCGACCGAGACGTTATAATATTACAAGCAAGTCCCCTGTGTCTGGGGGACTTCAGTGAAACTCGTATCTCAAGGGCCCGGCGACGGGCGTGCTGCTCGCCGCCATCGCCGGCGCCGCCGGCGTGCCGGCGAGCGTGACCGTCATCATCAGGAGGACATTCGCCGGCGGTTCGCCTCCGACCTGGCGGACATCCTGGAGGGAGCGCCCGGCGTGACCGTCGGCGGCGCCGGCGTGACCCGCCGCAGCGTGTCCATCCGCGGCATGCCGGCGGCGAGGCGAAGGACGAGGCCGTCGCCGGCCTGCAGCAGGTTTCCCCGGGCCGCCCGCGCCAGCTCGCCGTAGTCCGACATCGCCGCGTCGTGGGTGGCTTCGCGGCAGCCTTCATAGTCCAGCGGGCCCATGTCTTGGTTGGCCACGGCGTTGCGGCAGACCTGGCGCGCCGCCCGGTGCACCTTGGCCTCCACGGCCGCGACGCCGAGCCCGGCGATCCGGAGCGTCACGCTGGTGGGGCTGCGCCCAGGGGCGTCGATCGCGGCGACCGTGGTGTCCGCTTCGGGCTCGGCGTAGGCCGCAGGAACCGCAAGCGCGGATGCGGCGAGCAGTGCGACCAGCGCGCCGGCCGCTTGGTGTCTGTACCGAGGCATCGGGCTGTCTCCAGGTTTCAAGGCCTTTGCAGCCTAGCCGCCGGCCGCCGTCTGCGCCTTGGGACCGGACAGGCGGGCCGTTGATTTCGGCCAGGCGGCGGCCTGATGGTTTGACGGGCGTGTCGCGGCCGGGCTGCGACATCGGCGCGGCGGCGCGCAGCCCCGCCCGCCAGCGGTCTGGCGATCGGGCGTGCGGCCTGACCGGTCCGTCGGCGGCGCGATTTCCCGTTGATGGAGCCGCTGTCGGGTTCATCCTGTACATGCGATGGGACCGTCGGACGGTGATCGAGTCCCGCCACTGAGGAGCCGCGGATGGGCTGGTTGGCCAGACGGATTGGAAGTCGTGACGCCGGCGGGCGTCCTGGAGCCTGGTTGAGCCCCGGGGCGGGGGCGCGGCGCTTGGCCCTGTCGGCCATGGCCGTGCTCGCCGGCTGCGCCACCGCAGCGCCGGAGGCCCGGGTGGACGCTGCGGAAGCGCGGGCGCGCGAGGCGGCCGACCTGCTGTTCACGAGGCTTAGCGGCGAGCTGTCGGCGGCGATGCAGGCCGGCGGCCCCCCGGGAGCGGTGGGCGTCTGTCGCGACCGCGCCCCCGCGATAGCCCAGGACATCGCCCGCGAGACCGGCGTCAGGATCGGGCGAACCTCCCTGCGCGTGCGCAATCCGGCCAACGCCCCCGACGCCTGGGAGCGTGAAGTGCTGGAAGCCTTCGAGGCGCGGCGCGCGGGGGGCGAGGCGTGGTCGGCGATGGAGGCCCGCCAGGTGAACGGCGCAGAACTGCGCTGGATGCGGCCGATCCCCACGGGCGCCCTGTGCGTGAGCTGCCATGGCGGCGCCGAGGTGTCGCCCGCCACCGAGGCCGCGCTCGCGGCGGCCTATCCGCGCGACGCCGCGCGCGGCTACGCCATGGGCGACCTGCGCGGGGCCTTCACCGCAAGGGTTCCGTTGAGCCCGTCGCCGCGCTGAGGAGCGTGTTCCGTCTGGATCTTCGGGGGCCGGGCCAGATCCTTGCCACTGCAGCCGCGCTGGATCTGGGCCCGCGCCGCTGACGCCGTGAGGCTGAACCGCGCGGCGCTGGGGCTGCCTCGCCTCACCAGACGCATCGCAGGGCGACGGAAACCTGCCGGCCGGACGAGCCGAGCTGGAGCAGGCGGCTGCGGGAGCCGTCGTAGGCGAGTTCCCGGGTGTCGGTGAGGTTGGTGGCGGCGACGACCAGTTCGGCCTGGTCGGAGAGTTCGTAGCTGGCCTGGGCGTCCAGGTAGCCGGCCGCGTCGACGATGAAGTCGGCGACCCCGCCGCCCTGCATGTCCGCCTCGGAGCGGAACGCCGAGCGCCAGGACCAGGACAGGTTCACGGCGAGCGGGCCCCGTTCCAGGTACGGGCTGACGCTCCAGGCCCAGTCGGAGACGCCGGTGAGGCGGCCGCCGTCGTCGAGCCGGCTGTTGGTCCAGGTGGCGCTCGCCCAGATCCCCAGGCCCGCGTCCAGGCGGTGGTGCAGGCCCAATTCCAGACCGTCGATCCGGGCGCGCCCAGCGTTCTGCGGCCGGGCCATCAGGACCTCGGCCTCCACCGCCTCGCCGTCCTTGGTCTCGAAGACCAGGGTCTCGGGGGCCTCCACCGTGCGGATGAAGTCGTCGATGGTCTTGTGGAAATAGGCCAGGCTGAAGCTCGTGCGCCGGCTGGTGACTTCGTAGGAGAGGTCCAGGTTGGCGGACAGGTATGGCGACAGGGCGGGGTTGCCGCCGACGCCGCTCACGATGACGCCCGGCTCGGGATCGGTGAAGGCCGCCGCCCCGCGCTCGTAGACCGCCGAGACCAGGACGCTGGCCGGAACCGTGGACGCCCGCAGGTCGGCCAGGGAGGGGCGGGTGATCGAGCGCGACGCCGCCAGGCGCAGGACCGAGGCGTCGTCCAGGTCGACCGCCAGGTTGAAACTCGGCAGCAGCACCTGGTGGTCGCCGTCGAAGACGACGGGCCGGACTTCGGCGAAGCGCCCCGCGCGCTGCAGCCGGGCGCCTTCGACATGGGTGCGAGACGTCACCAGACGGGCGCCGAGATTGCCGAAGAACGGCCGGCCCGCGCGTCCCTCGAAGTCGAGCCGCAGATAGGCCGCCGCCACCTGCTCGCCGACCGCGTAGGAGTTCTGCCGGTCCGCGCCGGTGGGGACGAGGTCGCCGGGACGGAAGACGACGTCGTCACGCTCTCCGGCGATGCGGAAGGCCGGGCGCAGCCGCGCGAAGTCGGCGACGACCCAGGGCGCGGCGCGCGCCTCGACGAGGTCGGCGAACACGTCGCCGGGGGTGGTCGCCGCGTAGAAGTCGGCGACGCCCTCGTCCTCGGACAGCAGTTCGGCCCGGCGGTCGCGGCGCTGATAGTCGCGGTTGCGGTCGCTGAGCTGGACCCCCAGGCGAAGGGTCGACAGGCGCAGGTCGCCCCACGCCGAACCCAGGCTCCGACTGGCGTCGAGGACGACGGTCACGTCGTCGTCGCGGGACTCCACGGCGCGGATGCCAAGCTGCGCCAAGGTCAGGCTGGACGGGTCGAGCACGTCGAAGGCGGTGGTCAGGCGCGCGGCGCGGCGGGAGGAGACCGCCTCGCCCAGGTCGAAGACGTAGGACACCCCGTCCGGCGACTGCGCCGAGAACCGCTCCAGGGGCATGTCCAGCACCGAGTGCGCGCTCGAGGCGCTGAGGCGCGGCGTCAGGCGCCAGGCGCCCAGGCGCAGGCTCGCCCCGAGAGAGGCGACGATGTTGAGGTGCGACTGGTCGGAGAACTCGGTGTTGTTGTCGATGCGCCCCTCGGCGACGGTGGCCGCCGTCACCACGCCGTTCTCCACGCGCACGCTCGATCCGGGAAGGGCCAGCCGCTCGCCGAGCGCGTAGACGAGCCGGTCTTCGCGGATGGCGTTGTCGAAGGTCGAGACGAGGCCGTCGAAGTCGAGCAGCAGGTCCGGCGAGAAGCGCCAGTCGGCGCCGATGAAGAAGCTGCGCCGGCGGCGGGCCTCCTGCTCGACGGTGGTGCGCACGTCGTTGGGGGTGACGAGCTCTTCGCCGTCGATGACCGTCTCGCCGTAGCGCATGATCTGGAAGCGGTCGTAGCGGACCGTACGCTCCTCATGCGAAAGCCCGGCGATCAGGCCCAGTTCGCCATCGGCCGAGACCAGGCGGCCGGCGAGGGCCAGGTCAGGGCTCAGGCGGCCTGTGCGGGCTTCCGCCTCGCCGCCCAGGCGCAGGGACAGGAAGGGCTCGCCGTCGAGGCCGCCGGCGGTCTCGATGTCGATGTTGGAGCCTATGCCTCCGTCGATCAGGTCGGGGGTCGAGGACTTGGCCAGCCGCGCGCCGGCCAGCAGGTCGACCGACAGGGCGCGGAAGCGGAACTGACGCCCGCTCTGGGTGGAGTTGCGGATGTTCTCGTTGAAGGCGACCGGGGCGCCGTTCAGCGTCACCGACTGGAAGAGCGGACCCAGGCCCCGAACGCTGACGAACTGGCCTTCGCCCACCTCGCGCTCGATGGCGACGCCCGGCACGCGCTGGAGCGCCTCGGCGAGGTTGGCCGCGGGCAGGTCGCCGATCCGCCTCGCCGTCAGCCCGTCGGAGATGAAGTCGGCCTGGCGCTTGCGCGCGAGGGCCTCGTCGATCTGGTCCGAGAGGCGGGCGACGATCACGAGGGACTCGACCTCGACCGCCTCGGTGGGCGGGGCGGGCGCCGGGGGCTGCGCCTCGACCCATACGCGCACGCCTCGGGCGCCGACGAACCGGTAGCGCAGCGCCGTGCCCTCCGACATCCGCCCCAGCGCCGTTCGCCAGTTCATCCGTCCCCGCACGGGGCGGGTGCGCACGGGAGCGCCGGGCCGCGGCGTGAAGGCCAGTTCGCAGTCGGCCGCCATGCAGAGCTGCAGCAGCGCCGAGGAGGCCTCCTGAGCGGGGATGTCGAAGGTCTGGAAGCCGGCCTCCGCGGCCCGGGCGGCCGGGGCGGCGGCCATCGCCAGGAGCAGGGCTGCGGCCGCCGCGCCGCGCAGGCCGCGCGGTGCGCCGGCTGTCGACGATGCGGCGGAATGGTTCACGCGCGGCAGGCCCCGAGGAGACGATCCCCGGCGGCCCTAGCGCACGGGCGTGACAGCTCTGCGATGGACTAGTCGGCGTGGAACAGGACGCGGCCGTCCGCCGCCCGCTCGCTCCGGACCGGCAGCAGGGCGGCCATGCGGTCGGCCAGGGCGCCGTCGCCTTCCAGCGGCAGCACGGTGGTGACGCGGATCCGCGCCAGGGCGGGATCGGCGGCGACCAGCGGGACGTCCGAATAGCGAGCGGCGGCGGCGATCACCTCGGAAACCGGGGCCTCGCGGAAGACCAGACGGCGCGTGCGCCAGGCGGTCGCGGCCTCGACGTCGGCGGGGGCCTTGCGGACGCCCGGTTCGCCGGGCCGGAAGACCGCGCGCTCGCCGGGAACGAGCGGCAAGGCCCCGTCCAGCGCGTCCGGACGCGCCGCATCTCGACGCCCGACCACGACCCGGCCGTGCAGGACGAAAATCTCGGCGCCGTCCCCCGTGAAGGCGGTGACGAAGCGCGTGCCGGTGACGATCACCCGCCGATCCCCGACCGCCACCTGGAAGGGCCGGCCGGCCTCGTGCGCCACCTCGAAATAGGCCGCGCCCTCCTCCAGCGTCAGGCGGCGCGCGTCTGCGGCGAAGGTTACGCGGACGGCCGATCCCGAGTCCAGCGTCAGGCGAGAGCCGTCGTCGAGCGCGACGTCGACGACCCGCCCCGGAGGGCTGCGGTACAGACGCGTTTCGGGAGCGGCCAGCATCGGCCGCAGGATGACGGCGGCGGCGAGCCCCGCCATGGCCAGGCCGCCGGCCAGGACCAGGCCGCGCCTGTCCGGCGTCGGGC
Organism: Phenylobacterium sp.; assembly: GCF_046291545.1. Classification (GTDB taxonomy): domain Bacteria; phylum Pseudomonadota; class Alphaproteobacteria; order Caulobacterales; family Caulobacteraceae; genus Phenylobacterium. The sequence continues at coordinate 105,127 of NZ_JBKBSM010000003.1, read as the reverse complement.
GGCGGGGCTCGGCGCTCCGCAGGCGGGCCAGGTCCATCGACAGGTCCCCGCGCAGGTCCCCCAGTCCCGCGTGGAGGGCCTTGGCGCTTTCGTACTGGCGCAGGTGATCGGGGTCCGCCTCCAGCCAGGCCATGAAGGACGCCTGGTCGCGCGCGCTCACGTCCGGCCTGCCCATGCGGGCGAGCCAGGCCTCGGCCGACTTCGGCCGCGACGCAAACAGGCGGGGCAGGCGATGCTGCATCAGCGCGGCGATTCCCCCAGGGGCGGGCGGCGGGCCCAGCCCGGTTCACAGACGACAACGATCCAGGCGGCCACGACCTCAGTCCTCCTGTGAGCTCTTAAGGCGCCGCAGGGCTTCGGCGATATGCTTCTCGACCATGCTGACCGACACCCCGAGGCGCACGGCGATCTGCCGATAGGTCAGCGACTCGAAGCGGTGCAGCAGAAAGGCGTCGCGGGTCTTCGGCGGCAGGGCGCGGATCGCGGCGGCGGCGGCGGCCAGGTCCTGGCGGTCGATCAGGCGCCGGTCGGCGCCCGGCGCGTCGCTGACGAGGGCGCGGGGGCCGGCGTCCAGGTCGTGGACGTCGTCGGGGCTGCGCCGGAGCGCCTCGCGCCCGTGGGCCTTCCACCGGTCGAGCTGGAGGTTGCGCGCGATCACGAACAGCAGAGGCCGCGCGTCCGCCGCCGCCAGGTCGTGGCCTGCGCGGTGAAAGCGCACGAACGCCTCCTGCGCGAGGTCCTCGGCGTCCTCGTCCTTGCGCGCCCTGCGCCTGAGGTAGGCGACCAGTTCGGCCCGCAGGCGTGCGAGGTCAGGCCCGGCGCCCACGGAAGGCCTCGCCGCCGCACGCGCAGGCGCAAGCACGCCCCCTCCGCCGCCGGAGGGGGCGTCGCGCCAGGTCGAGCGCCAGGGGATCACGGGCTCGCCCGAAGGAACGGATGGAGGCCGGCGTCACGCAGCGGCTCAGAACTCCATGCGCAGGCCCAGGGTGAAGCGGCGGCCCGACAGCTCGTACATGGTCGGGAAGGAGGGATCCATGGTGTAGCCCTTCGTCGCCTCGTCGGTGATGTTGATCCCCTCCAGGGTGAGGTGGATCCGATCGGTGACGTTGTAGCGGACCGAGATGTCAGTTTGTCCGTAGGCGTCGCGCCAGATCGGATACATCTCGTAGCCGATCGCCTCCACGTACTTGTCCTTGAAGTTGTAGGAGGCGCGCGCCTGGAAGCGGTCGTTCTCGTAGTAGAGCGTGACGTTGTAAGTGCGATCGGCCAGGCCGACCGGCGGGGTCGGGATGCCGAGGTCCGACTCGCCGGTCAGCGAGCTCTCCAGGATCGTGTAGTTGGCGTTGATCCCGAAACCTTCCAGCGGCGCGTAGATCAGGCCGAGCGGCACGATGGCGACCAGTTCGACGCCGCTCACGTCGTAGGACCCGTCGGCGTTTACGGGCTGGTAGACGTCGAACTCGTAGACGCCGTCGATGGTGCCGTTGGCGTTGTACTTGGTCACGTTCGGCACCGTGCCCGTCAGCTCGTTGCGGACCACGCCCTCGATCTGCTTCCAGAAGTAAGAGGCCGCGAGGAGCCCGCCCTGCGGCAGGTACTTCTCCACGCCGACTTCCCACTGCTTGGCATAGGTGGGCCGAAGGTTGGGGTTGCCGTCGGTGAAGCGGAACGAGTTCCAGCTCGCGGTGCGCTTGTAGGCCAGGTCCGTCAGGGCCGGCCGGATCAGGGTTTCGGAGGCCGCGGCCCGCACCACCAGGCTGTCGGTGATCTCGGCGTGGATGTTCAGGCTGGGCAGAACCTTGTGGTAGCCGCCCTCGCTGGACACCGGCTCGGGCGTGTAGCCGGTGGAGCCGTCGGTGTTCTGGATCTGGTGGTAGCCCGACGAGACGACGGTGGTGTCCACGTAGCGCGCGCCGCCGTTGACGTAGACCGGCACCGGGCCGATGTCGAAGTCCAGATCGGCCATGGCGTAGAGGGCGAAGGTTTCCTCGGAGACCTCGTAGTACTGGCCGTCGTCGAACGGGGTGACGAAGCCGGGGTAGCGGAAGGTGCTGCGGGCGTACTCGTTGGAGACCTGGCTCCAGGCGAGATCACGCACGCTGTAGGCGCCGCCGGGCACCAGATCGGCGATGGGGGTGAGCTGGCTGTCGGCCAGGGTGCGGGTGTTGACCCAGGAGGCGTCGCCGGGCCCCGGTCCCTGGATGTTCAGCGAGCCGTACTGGCGCTCCTTGGACTTGTCGGTGTAGCGCGCGCCCACCTGGATGCTGGAAAGGGCGGGGAAGAAGCCGAGGTCGAAGCGCTGGGTGAAGTCCGCCTGGGCGGCGTACTTGTCGTCGCTGATGCTCTCGAAATTGGTCTCGTAGGCCTCGAACAGGTAGCGGGTCGGCGCATTGTACATGTCGATCGTCGCCGGGTTGGCGCTGGGGATGGTCTCCCCGCCCTGGGCCGTCCAGCGGGTGCGCGAGGGCGCGTAGGCGACGTGCTTGAGGTTGGCGTAGTCCAGAGTCTTCTCGGCGCCGGAGTAGCCGGCCAGGGCGTTGAACTCCCAGCTTGTCCCGCTCCAGTTCAGCTCGGCGCCGAACTGGGCGTAGTCGGTCTTGTTGATCCGCTCCTTGCTCAGGAACTCGTGCTGCGTGGCCGTGTAGGAGACGTCGCGCAGCACCACCATGCCGTACTCGGCCAGGGTGGTGTCGTCATACTCATGGATGGTCTCGAGGGTGCTGCGGCTGGAGGCCGAGTAGGCGGCCGCGTCGTACTCGTCCTCGGTGGCGTCGTAGCCGCCGACCATGCCGTCGAAGGCGAGGCTGAAGTTCGACGAGGGGCGGTACTGCAGCGACAGGGTCGCGCCCCATTGATCCTGCTCGTTCAGGTAGACCCGGTCGCCGACCTTGTCCTGGAAGATGATGCGGCCGGTCTCGTCGCGGTTGGTGCGGTTCTGGACGATGACGCCGGCGTCGCGCGCCAGCACCGCGGCCGCCTGGGTTCCGCGTGTGCCCGAAGCTTCCAGGAAGCGGAACATCGGCCGGAAGTTGATGCCCGAGTTGGAGTCCGTGCGGTTGGTGCGGCGGGCGGTCGAGAACGACACCAGCGCGCCCCAGTCGCCCCAGGTGTCGCTGGCCAGGAGCGCGATCTTGGGATCGGTCTGCTCGGAGATCGAGTTGTAGGCGCCCTCGATCGAGGCGACCAGCCGCCGGTCGCCGTAGTCGAACGGACGGGCGGTGGAGATGTTGATCGATCCGGCGATGCCGCCTTCCTCGTCGGCCGCCGTGGGCGACTTCTGGACGGTGACCTGCTGGATGATCTCGGAGGCGAAAATGTCGAACTCGACGTCGCGGCCGCCGCTGCCGGAGGCGGTCGCCAGGTCGTTGATCGTCACGAAGGTGAACTCGCTGGGCAGGCCGCGCACCATCACCCGCTGGCCCAGGCCCTTGTTGCGCTCGATCGTCACGCCCGGCATGCGCTGCAGCGCCTCGGCCAGGTTTTGTTCGGGGAAGTCGGCGACGTCCGTGGCCACGATGGAATCGGAGAAGCCGACGTTTTCGCGCTTGAGCTCCACCGCCTGCTCCAGGCTGCGCTGGTAGCTGCCGGTGACGATGAGTTCCTCCACTTCGCTTTCGGCGTCCTCGGCGTGGGCCGCCGAGGCGCCGAGCATCGCGATCGCGGCGCAGCTCGTCATCAGCCAAGCCGACTTGCGCGCGCGGCCGCAGCCGCCGTTGTGGTTTGGTCCGCTCACTTGGAAATCTCCGCAGGTCGAGTTTGCAATGGCGGAGAGCCGGCGCCTGGCGTCCGGCCCTTGCCCCCGACCCGGTCAACGCCGCCGCGGTGCGGCCCCTCAGCGTGTGACAGCGGATTTCATTCAAACTTCACGGAAGCGTAGCATTGGCCCGCGCCGCCTCCTGGGGGCGGCGGCGCGGGCGCGCGCGGCCTTCAGAACCGCAGCTTCGTCGGCGGACGGACCTTCACCACTTCGAGCAGGCGTTCGCGGCCTTCCAGGTCCGGCCATGAGATGGGCTGCCGGACGGGCAGGCCGATCAGGCCCGCTCCGACCGGGGTCATCACCGAGACCTTGCCGGCGCTGATGTCCGCCTCGGCCGGATAGACCAACATCACGGTCCGGGGGCGGCCGTGCAGGCTGTCGACGAACTGAAGGGTGGAGTGCATCCGCACCACGTCGGGCGGCATGGCGCCGTCGGGTCGGATCTCGGCCCGGTCGATCTCTTGAAGCAGGAGCCCGGCCGCGAAGGGCGCGCTCCTTTCAAGGCTCAGGGCCAGGGCCGAAAGGCGGGCGGCCTCGCTCTGGGCCAGGACGATGTCGGGACGTGCGTGTTCGGTCGCCGGGGAGGGCATCTGATGCTCCATGCATCGACCGGCGCGCTCGACGGAAGCGCGAGCGCGGGTCCTGTGGGCTGGGTTCTGGGAAGGAGGCCCCGGACCGGCGCGCGCAGGCGCAACCCCGGCCGGGGTCAGGAGCCTGCTTGCAGGCTGCCGCCGTGATGGCGAAAGCGCCGGAATGTCGAGCGAACGAGCATCCCGGCCGTTAGGGCATCGCCCGCCAGGATTGTCAAACCGGCAGGCATAGGCCTTGCGGACCTATTCCGCAGAGGCCGGCGGCATCTGGCGGTACCAGGCGAGCTGCTCGCTGGTGGCCAGCAGGCGGCCGTCGCGGGACCAGTAACTGGAGCGCTCGTCCGAGGCGCCGCCCCCGCCGACGCGTCCCTCGCATTCGATCAGGATGAAGTCGTCCTTCAGCTCGGCCAGCTCCTCGGCCCGTGCGTGCAGATAGACCGTCAGCGACAGCGTCGTCGTCATCACCCGCTCCAGGGCGTACATCGCCCGGGGCGCGGAATTGTCGGTGACCATCGCCAGCAGCGCCTTGTCCCACACGCCGTTGCGGGGTCGCACCCAGGCCAGGGAGCGGGAGTCGCCGGTGGGCCTGGGCGGAAAACCGTCGAGGGTGCGGCGCTCGAAGGCCGAGGCGCCGAAGTGCGCCGGCCCGGCAGGATGCTCGGGGCTCGGCAGGTCTTCCGGCGCGGGCGCCTGCGGCAGGGCGGCGAAGGCGAACGGGGGCGTGGCCGGCCGCGTGGCAAGGGTGACCATGCCGTGGACTCCGACCTCCTCGACGCCGGCGGGGCTGACCTCCACCTCCCAGACTCCGATCGAGCGGCCCTGCCGCAACCGGCGGGTGCGCACGTCCAGGTCGCCGGCGGGAAGCCCCGCGGCGTAGGTGAGCGTCATGGACAGGGCCTCGCCGCCCGCCTCGGGCTCGGCCTCCAGGGCGCGGACGCACAGGCCGAGGGCGTAGCCGCCCCACAGGCCGCCTCCGGGATTGCGCCACTCGCGCGCGGCATGGGTGGTCCAGCGGCCCGGGCCGGCGGAGCGCAAGGCGATGTCGTAGGCGGGATTGGTGGCGACGTCGGACATGCGCACGTTCTACCCGGCGCCCGCGGCGGCGCAAGGCGGCGGCGGCTCGCCGGAGCGTCCCGTGAGCCCCCTCAGCCGGCTTTGCGCGCCTTGCTCGCCTTGCTCGCCGAGCCGGCGCGTTTGGCGGCCGGCTTCCCGGTCGCGCCCTTGGCCGGGCGGCGGGCCGATCCCTTGCCCTTGGCGGCGAGGCTGGCGCGAAGGGCGCTCATCAGATCCACAACGTTGGTGTCGTCCGGCTCGGCGACGGCGGCCACCTTGCGGCCCTTCTGCTTCTCTTCGATGCGCTTCTTCAGCGCCTCTTCGTAGCGGTCGACGAACTGGCTGGGGTCGAACGGGCCCTGCTGCTGTTCGATGATCTTTTCGGCGATGGCGATCATCTGCCGGTCCGGCTTGACGTCACGGATGCCGTCGAAGACCACGGCCGGGTCGCGCACCTCCGCGTCCGTGCGGATCGTATAGGCCAGGATTCCCTTGTCTCGGGGCTCCAGCGCCAGGATGCGCTCGCGCGTGGACATGACGACGCGGCCCAGGGCGATCTGGCCGGAGCGCTCCATGGCCGTGCGGATGACCGCAAAGGCCTCCTGGGCGATCTCGCCGTCCGGCGCCAGGAAGTAGGGGTTGTCCCAGTAGAGCCGGTCGATCTCGTCGGCGGGCACGAACCGCTCGATGTCGATCGTCCTGGTGCTCTCCAGCCGGACCGACTGGATCTCCTCGTTGGTGAGCAGCACGTACTCGCCCTTGGAGACCTCATAGCCCTTCACCAGCTTCGAGCGCTCGACCGGGCCGGTGTCCGGATCGATGGTCTGCATTTTGATCCGGTTGTTCGTCTTCGGGTTGATCAGATGGAAGTGGACGTCGCCGCCCGAGCTCGTGGCGGTGTAGAGCGCCACCGGGCAGGTGACGAGCGAGAGCTTCAGGTGACCGCTCCAGGTCGGCCGGTACGCCATGGTCGCATCCGTCTGAGGGGCGCGGCTCCGTGGCCGCGCTGTGGAAAACGACTCAACGGCTCTTCGGGTGATTCGTTCGCCCGCCTCGCCGCCGCACGCCCGTCAGCAGGGTTCGGCCTCGCCGCTCTCGAGGTCGATGGTGAAGCAGTGCTCGCGGCCGTCCTCGAGATTGCAGACGATGACCCGCACTTCGGCGCTGTCCGCCTCGACCTCGAAGAAGTCCTCGACGTAGGCCACGGCCGCCGCTTCGAACGAGGTCTCCTCGAGCACGCGGGATCGGTGTCGGTCCAGATGGCGCGCATAGACGCAGAATCGATGGGTCTCCAGAACCGGCTCGGCCATGCGGATCCTCCTCAGTGTCGATAACGCCAGGCGGCGGAAAAGGATTCGTCGGGCGGCCCTTCCGGAGGGCGGATCGCCGCGCAGGGCTGTTCGTTGATCCAGTCTGACCAGCGTCGGAGTGGACCATGGCCGCGACCAGGCTCGCGAAATACCGGGAGATGCGGGACTTCACGAAGACCGAAGAACCCTCGGGCGACGACAGGGTGGTCCCATCCGAGGCGCTGCGGTTCGTCATCCAGAAGCACGCCGCCAGCCATCTGCATTTCGACCTGCGGCTGGAATACGAGGGCACCTTCCGCTCCTGGGCGGTGCCCAAGGGTCCGTCCCTGGACCCCAAGGACCGCCGTCTGGCGATGGAGGTCGAGGACCACCCGCTGGACTACGGCGACTTCGAGGGGACCATCCCCAAGGGGCAGTACGGCGGCGGCACGGTGATGCTGTGGGACCGCGGCTTCTGGGCGCCCGAGAAGGGGTTCGAGGACGTAGGCAAGGCTCTGCGCCGGGGCGAGCTGAAGTTCGTCATGGAGGGCGAGCGGATGCACGGCGCCTGGGTGCTGGTGCGCACCCGGCGCGACGAGCGCGGCCGGGCGAGCTGGATTCTCATCAAGCACCGCGACGAGGGGGCCGCACCCGGCGATGCAGGCCCGACCGACAAGGACCGCTCGGTGGCCTCGGGGCGGACCATGGGCGAGATCGCCGCCGGCAAGGGAAGGTCCGCCGAGCCGTTCATGACCGCGGCCGGCGCGCCGGCCGGCGCGGTGTGGCGCAGCGACCGCGACGACAGCGGGCCGGCGGGCCTGGTCGAACCGCCGAAGCCGGCGCGCCCGGCCAAGTCCAGGAGCCGCAGCCGTCTGCCCGGCTTCATCGCGCCGCAAGTGGCCAAGTCGGTGAGCGCGCCGCCGGGCGGCGACGGCTGGGCGCACGAGATCAAGTTCGACGGCTATCGCATGCAGCTTCGGCTCGAAGACGGCGAAGCCACGCTGAAGACCCGCAAGGGCCTGGACTGGTCGGACCGATATCCCGAGCTGCTGAAGGCCGGCGCCGGCCTGCCGGACGGGATCTACGACGGCGAGGTGGTGGCGCTTGATGCGACCGGCGCGCCGGACTTCGCGGCCCTGCAGGCGGCCGTCACCGACGGGCGAACCCGCGAGCTGGTGTTCTTCGTCTTCGACCTGCTGTTCGAGGGCCGGGAGGATCTGCGCGCCATCGCCCTTTCCGAGCGCAAGACGCGGCTGCAGGCGGCGCTTGCGGAGGCGCCCGACAACGTCCGCTACGTCGATCACTTCGTAACCGCGGGCGAAGCGGTGCTGCTCTCCGCCTGCCGGATGAACCTTGAGGGCGTCGTCTCCAAGCGGCTGGACGCGCCGTACCGATCCGGACGGAACGAAAGCTGGGCCAAGGCCAAGTGCCGCGCCGGGCACGAGGTGGTGATCGGCGGCTACACCACAACGAACGGCGCCTTCCGCTCGCTGATCGCCGGCGTGAACCGGGATGGGGAACTGGTGGAGGTCGGCCGCATCGGGACCGGCTTCGGCCGAAGCAAGGTCTCGCGGATCCTGCCGAAGCTGAAGGCCCTGGAGATCAGGAAAAGCCCCTTCGCCGCGACGTCGGGGCGCCGCCAGCCAGGCGAAATCCATTGGGTGCGGCCCGAACTGGTCGCGGAGATCGAGTACGAGGGCTTCACCGCCGACGGGCTCCTGCGCCAGGCGTCCTTCAAGGGCCTGCGTGAGGACAAGCCCGCGCGGGAGGTGCAGGCGGTCGAACCGGCGCCGGCCAGCACGGCGCTGCAGGCGCCGTCGCCGGGCGTGGTGCGGGCCAACACTGTGCGGGCCGCCGGCTCGGCGGTGGTGATGGACGTCACCATCTCCAACGCGGGCAAGCCGATGTGGCCGCACGCCGGCGACGGCGAGCCGGTCTCCAAGCTCGACCTGGCGCGCTACTACCAGGCCGTGGGTGACTGGCTGATCGACCACGTGCGCGGCCGGCCTTGTTCGATCATCCGGTTTCCCGATGGGATCGAGGCCGAGGAGCGCTTCTTCCAGCGTCACCCGGCCAAGGGGCAGTCGAACCTGATCGAAGCGGTGAGCGTCTCCGGCGACCGCAAGCCTTACATGCAGTTCGACCGCGTGGAGGCGCTGGTGGCGGCGGCCCAGGTGGCGGCGCTGGAGCTGCATCCCTGGAACTGCGAGCCGTTCCAGCCCTCGCAGCCGGGTCGGCTGGTGTTCGACCTCGACCCCGGCCCCGACGTGCCCTTCGACCAGGTGGTGGCGGCTGCGCGGGAGATGCGCGAGCGGCTGGAGGATCTTGGCCTCGTGAGCTTCTGCAAGACCACCGGCGGCAAGGGCCTCCACGTAGTGACCCCGCTGGCGGCCGAGGCGGTGGACTGGCCGACAGCCAAGGCCTTCGCCATGCAGGTCTGCAAGGCGATGGCGGCGGACTCTCCCGACCGGTACCTGATCAACATGGCCAAGGCCCAACGGGGCGGCCGCATCTTCCTGGACTATCTGCGCAACGACCGGATGGCGACGGCGGTGGCGCCGCTGTCCCCCCGGGGCCGGACCGGGGCGCCGGTGTCCATGCCCTTGCGATGGACCCAGGTGAAGAAGGGCCTCGACCCCTCGCGATTCACGATCCGCACCGTGCCGGCCCTGGTCGAGAAACTGACCGCCTGGGAGGACTATTGCGATGGCGAGCGCTCGCTGACCGCGGCGATCCGTCGGCTCGGGGAGGGGCAATGAGCCAGGCGCCGGAGGCAGGCTCCTCCCGAGCGGCGCGTGCATGAAGATCGCCACCTTCAACGTCAACAACGTCAACAGGCGCCTGCCCAACCTCCTGGCCTGGCTGGGGAGCGCTCGGCCTGACGTGGTCTGCCTGCAGGAACTGAAGGCCGAGGACCGCGCCTTTCCCGAGGCGGCGCTGCGCGCCGCCGGCTATGAAGCCGTCTGGGCGGGGCAGAAGACCTGGAACGGGGTGGCGATCCTGGCCCGCGGGGCAAGGCCGGTGGTCACGCGCCGTCGCCTGCCGGGCGATCCGTCCGACCTCCAGGCGCGCTACATCGAGGCGGCGGTTGAGGGGGTGCTCGTCGCCTCCCTCTACCTGCCCAACGGCAATCCGAACCCGGGACCGAAGTTCGACTACAAGCTGGCGTGGGTGGATCGGCTGGTTGCGCATGCCGCGAACCTGAAGGCCGCCAGCGTGCCGGTGGTCCTTGCCGGGGACTACAATGTCGCGCCGACCGAGGCGGACATCTACCAGCCCAACCACTGGGCGGGCGACGCCCTCGTCGACCCTCAGGCCCGGGCGGCCTTCGCCCGCCTGCTGGACCAGGGCTGGGTCGACGCGCTCAGGGCCGTTCAGCCGCAAGGGCCGCTGTGGACGTTCTGGGCCTACATCCGCCGGCGCTGGCCGAACGACAAGGGCCTGCGCCTGGACCACCTGCTCTTGTCCCCGGATCTTGCGGCCAGGCTGCGGGACGCCGGCGTCGACCGCTCGGCGCGGGGCGAGGACAACGCCAGCGACCACGCCCCGGCCTGGATCGAGCTCCGACCCTAGGCGCCGGGGGCGAGCTTCGCGTCGCCCCCGCGCGCCCTCAGCGGTAGCGGAACTCCGGCCCGTCTAGGTCGATGGCGGGGAAGACGTCCTTCTCGGACCAGTAGTCCTGGGTGTGCCGCCATTCGGGCTTGGAGCCGCTCTTCGGCATCAGGTGCATGCTGCGCATCAGGTAGCCTGGGTTGAAGTCGCCGGGATCGACCCAGGGGCCGAGCTCCATCTCCTCGTCCTCGGCGCGAAGGACCGGCTCCACGCGCCGAACGCCCTTTGCGTCCATGTGCCGGAGCAGGCGCGGCACGAAGTCCCCGATCAGGTCGGCCCGAAGGGTCCAACTCGCCCGGAAGTAGCCGAACACCCAGATCAGGTTCGGCACGCCGGTGAACATCATGCCGCGGTAGGTGACCGACTTGGACAGGTCCAGCGGCGCGTTGTCGATGGAGAAGTCGATGCCGCCGAGGACGCTGAGGTCGAAGCCCGTCGCGGTGACGATGATGTCGGCGTCCAGCGTCTCGCCCGACTTCGTGCGGATCCCCTCGGGCGTGAAGCGCTCGATCTCGTCGGTCACGACCGAGGCCTTGCCGGCCTTGATCGCCTCGAAGAAGTCGCCGTTGGGCACGAAGCAGATCCGCTGGCGCCAGGGATCGTAGCTGGGCGTGAAGTGCCGGGCGACATAGTCCTCACCCAGCACGCCGCGCAGGACGCCGAGCAGTTCCTCGCGCACCGTGTCGGGATTGGCCAGGGTCCGACGGGTCATCTTCGCGCCGTTGCTGAGGATGCTGCGGCGGACGATCTCGTGGGTCCACTCCGGGTCGATGTCGAGCTCGCGAAGGGTCTCGGCCAGTTCGTTGCGGTTGCGCCCGGGCGTGAAGTAGGTCGGCGAGCGCTGTAGCATGGCCACGTGCGCGACCTTGTCGGCGATCGCGGGCACAAGGGTCGCGGCCGTCGCGCCCGACCCGATGACGACCACCCGCTTGCCCGCATAGTCCAGGTCCTCGGGCCAGGCCTGCGGATGGACGATCGGGCCCTTGAAGCTGTCCATGCCCGGCCACTCGGGGGTGTAGCCCGCGTCATGCCGATAGTAGCCCTGGCACATCCAGAGGAAGCCCGTGGTGAGCGTCCGCCGCGCGCCGGAGGCGAGGTCCTGCGTCTCCACGGTCCACAGGTCGTCGACGCTGGACCATCTGGCCGACAGGACCTTCGTCCCGTAGCGGATGTATCGGTCCAGGTCGTTCTCGGCGATCACCTCGCCCATGTAGCTGAGGATCTCCTCGGCGGTGGCGATGGGCGCCCCGCGCCAGGGCTTGAAGCGATAGCCGAAGGTGTGCAGGTCGCTGTCGGAGCGCACGCCTGGATAGCGATGGGTGCGCCAGGTGCCGCCGAAGCCGTCCTTGGATTCCAGCACCGTGAAGCTCTTGTCCGGCGACTGCGTCTTCAGGTGATAGGCCGAGCCGATCCCGGCGACGCCAGCGCCCACGATGATCACGTCGAAATGCTGCAGGTCGGCGGCGGCGTCCGCCTGGGGCGCAAGGATCTGGTTCATGGCGTCGTCGGCTTTCGTCTTTGAAATGGGCAAGGCGGCGGCCCCGAAAGGCGCCGGAAAATTGAGGGCCGAAGGGTTCGAAATGAGCCGCCATGCTCGCACACACTCGCGCAGGGGTGGAAGGGCCTTCGGGCGCTCGGCGGCCCGGCATGCGCCGACGGGGAAGGCGATCGGGAACCTCGGCCAAGGAGCCGGATTCTCCTGGCGAAGGAGGCCCCCATGTCCAGACGTGAACTGATCGAGCCGAACGAGGGCGACAAGCGCTATGTCCGCCGTGACGCGCAGGGCCAGTTCGCCAAACAGGTGGACGTCGGCCGCTCGCTGTCGGCCGACAGCCGCCACAAGGCGAAAAAGGACGCAGGGCCCGGGCGGGGCGACCGCGGCGATCACCACGCCGACTAGCCGTGGCCAAGCCCCGGGCGCGCAAGCTCAAGGTGTTCCAGGCTCAGTTCGGCTTCTACGACACGGTGATCGCCGCGCCGAGCCGGGCCGCGGCGATGCGCGCCTGGGGCGTGCGCCAGAACCTGTTCGCGGACGGCGCGGCCAGGGAGACGAGCGATGCCGCGGCGGTGGCGGCGGCCAGCGCCCATCCGGGCGTCGTCCTGAAGCGGCCGGTGGGATCAAAGGCGCCGTTCGAGCTCGATCCTTCGGGCCTGCCCCAGCTTCCCGACCCGCCGCCCGGGGCCAAGGGGCCGCGGCGAACGCGGGCGAAGCCGGATAAGCCGCCGCCGCCGCCCGACCGCTCCGACCTCGACGCGGCCGAGGCGGCGCTGCATGCGCTCGATGAGCGGCGCAAGTCGGAAGAGGCGAAACTGGAAGAAGAGCAGGCGGCGCTGGACGCCAGGCGGGCCGCGGCCCAGGACGCCTATGTGAAGGCCAGGACCTCGGCCCGGGCCGCCGTCGCCGCGGCGCGGGCCGCCTATCGCAAGGTGGGCGGCGTCGGCTGAGGCCTGTCGCCCAAGCCGAGAAGCGGCCCGCCGCGCCACCTCCACCGCCGCAGCTCGACGCGCGGGCGAGGTTGCTGGAATCCTATCGCCGGGGCTTGAATCTCCTGCTCAAGACGCTTGTGGACGACAAGCAGCGGCTGGTCTCGGACTTCGAGAACCAGAGAAGCCGCATCCACGCCGTCGATCAGCTCGCCGACGACGAGTTCTCCCGTCGCCAGGGGGCGGAGCAGGAGCTGGAGACGCTCTCGCGTCCACCGGCCGAGCCGCCGCCGGGTCGCCGGCCGGCGGGCGCTTTCGAGGATCCGCCCCGCAACCAGCACGGACTTTGGGCGATCGGTCGGAAGGCGTCGCGCGGCCGCGCTTGGCCGTGGACCTGCCGCTCCGCGCGTGTACAACGCCGGGGCCGCCGCCGCTGCGGCGCCCACCCCTCCATTATCCTCCCGCCTCGGCCCGCGCCGGGGGCCATTTCGCCAAGGAAGATTCATGAGACGTCCTGCCGACAGCCGGCGCGCCATTCTTGGCCGCCTCAGCCTGACGATCGCCGCGGCGGCTTCGCTTGCCTTCGCTCCCGTCGCGGGACTGGCGCAGGAAGCCCCGCAGGCTGCTCCGATCGGCGGCGGGGACCTGATCGGCTACCGCTCGATCCACCACCCCGTCATCGGCCGCGACGGAATGGTCGCGGCGCAGAGCAAGATCGCCGCCCGCATCGGCGCCGAGATCCTGCGCCGGGGCGGCAACGCCGTGGACGCGGCGGTCGCCGTGGGCTTCGCCGAGACCATGACCCTGCCGCGGGCGGGCAACATCGGCGGCGGCGGCTACATGCTGGTCTACTCGGCCAAGGACCAGGCGACGACGGCCATCGAATACTACGGGCAGGCGCCGCTGGAGGTGACGCCGGACCTGCTGCTGGGCAACGACCAGCGCGTGTCCGAGGCCAAGGTCATGTCGTTCAAGGGGGTGACGGTGCCGGGCACCGTGGCGGGCCTCTACGAGGCGCACCGGCGCTTCGGCAAGCTGCCGTGGGCCGAATTGATCCAGCCCACGATCGAGCTTGCGGAAAAGGGTCTGATGATGAGCGACGACGAGGCGATCGCCCTCGCCGCGCGCAAGGAGGCCATGAGCCGCGACCCGGACGGCGCCTACAAGCTCTACTTCAAGCCCGGCGGCGTTCCCTACCGCCAGGGCGAGGTCTTCAGGAATCCCGACCTGGCCTGGACCCTGCGGCACATCCAGAAGGACGGCGCCGACGGCTTCTACAAGGGCCCGGTCGCAGACCGCATCGTGGCCGGCATGGAGGCCGGAGGCGGGATCATCACCCACAAGGACCTGGCGTCGTACAAGGCCCGCGTGCTGGAGCCGATCTGGGGCGACTACCGGGGCTATCGGATCGCCTACATGCCGCCGACTTCGGCGGCCTCGAGCGTGGCCGAGGCGATGAACATCCTCGAGCAGTTCCCCGTGGAGAGCCTTGGGGCCGGGAACGTGGCGACCATGCACTTGATCGCTGAGACCCTGAAGGTGGTCACCGTGGACCGGCGCTACTCGGGCGGCCCGCCCCAGTGGACCACGCCGGCCGAAGGCATGGCCAGCAAGGCCTTCGCCAAGGAGCGCGCCAAGCTTATCTCGATGGACCACGTGCTCGACCAGTCGAAGATCCCGCCGCTTGACCCGACCCCGTACGAGAGCCCGGACACCACGCACTTCTCGGTCGTCGACAAGGACGGCAACGTCGTCACCAACACCTACACCCTCAGCGCCTCCTACGGCGCCCACGTCGTCGCGCCGGGCACGGGCTTCCTGCTCAACAACTCGCTGGGCAATTTCGACTGGAACCCGACGCCGCGCAGCCTCGGCAACAGGATCGAACCGGGCAAGCGGGCCCAGTCGACGATCTCGCCGATCATCGTGTTCAAGGACGGCAAGCCCTGGGTCGCCACCGGCACGCCGGGCGGCGGCACGATCATCGGCACGATGGTGCAGGTGCTCGTCAACCTGATCGACTTCAAGCTCAACATCGCCGAGGCCGTGCAGCGCCCGCGCATCTACCAGTCCGGAGTCGACGGTCCGCTGCAGGTGGAGGAGGCGATCCCCGACGACCAGGTCAAGATGCTGACGGCCCTGGGCCACGAGGTGGAGCGCTCGCAGATCATCGGCAGCACCCAGTCGATCATGATCGGTCCCGACGGCGTGCTCTACGGCGCGGCCGACACCCGCCGCCCGGACGCCGAGGCCGTCGGCGTTCGCTAAGGGAAGGCGACCGCAGCCCGGCGGTCACTTGCCGAGCGCGGGGCCTCGCTCGAGCAGCCGGCTGACCCGCAGCCCAAGATGGTCGTAGGACATCGACTTCAGCGCGGGATGGGCCTTGCGGATGTCGTGCAAGGTGGCGCGCGGATTGTGGTCGAGAATGCGCCGGAGCAGGGCGTCCGTGCTGGCGAATGTGGGTTTCATCGCGTCTCCTCGTCGTCGCCCTCGGGCGGATTCTGTGCGGGGCGGGCCGGACCCTCGGCGCGGTCGCCGCGGCCACGGCCAGGCTTGGCGCAGATCCAACGCGGATCCGCGCCTGCGGTTCAGCCCTGCGGAAACCCGCGCCGCGAGCGGTGCGGCGCTGCGGAGTCGCTAGACGGGGAAGAGGGCGAAGCGCCGGGGCTGCAGCCGGATCTCGGAGCCCCGGGCCAGTCCAGCGGGCGGCGGCGCCGGCAACTCCACCTCGACGATCCCGTCCTCGGCGGCGCATTCCAGGCGGACGGACGATCCGCGGGCGATGACGCTGTGGACGCGGGCCGGAAAGCCTGCGCCGTCGTCCGTCGTCAGATCGACGTCGTGGGGCCGGAAGAACACGGTCACAGGGCCCTGCGGGGCGTCGGCGTCCACCTCAAAGCGGGTCCCGAACAGGGACAGGCGCTTGCCGGCCACCGCGCCTCTGGCCTGGTTGGCCGCGCCCAGGAAGTCGAAGATGAACGGCGAGGCGGGGGCGTCGTAGACCTCGCTGGGGGCGCCGACCTGCTCCACGGCGCCGTCGCGCAGGATCGCCACGCGGTCGGCCAGATCCAGGGCTTCCTCCTGGTCGTGGGTGACGAAGATGGTGGTGACGCCGGTCTCGTCGTGCACGCGGCGCAGCCACAGGCGCAGCTCGCGGCGGACCTTGGCGTCCAGGGCGCCGAACGGCTCGTCCAGCAGCAGCAGGCGCGGCTCGATCGCCAGGGCCCGGGCCAGCGCCACCCGCTGCTGCTGGCCCCCGGAGAGCTGGGCCGGATAGCGGGCGCCGTACCCGTCGAGCTGGACGAGCCTCAGCAGTTCCTCCGTTCTCGCCGAGATCGCCGCGCCGGAGGGGCGAAGGGCGCGTGGCCGCACGCTCAGGCCGAACCCGACGTTGGCCGCCACCGTCATGTGCCGGAAGAGCGCATAGTTCTGGAAGACCATGCCCACGCGGCGCTCCCGCGCGCTCATCGCCAGCATGTCGTCGCCGTCAAAGGCGATCTGGCCGCAGGTCGGCTGGTCGAGGCCGGCCAGGATGCGCAGCAGGGTGGTCTTGCCGGAGCCGGAGGGGCCTAGGAGCGCCAGGAACTCGCCCTCCGCCACCTCGAGATTCACGTCCCTGAGCGCGGAGACGGCGCCGAACGTCTTGGCGAGGCCGGTCAGGATCAAGGACATGCAGGGTCTCGGTCTTCGCCGCGCCCGCCGAGGGGGACCGCCGCCCTGGTGAAGCATGCGCAGGAGGGGCGGGCAAGCGGGCCCGTCCGGCCGGCGACCGTCAGGCGATCGGCGCCTCGTCCGGCTCCAGGGCTTCGAGGTCGGCGATCAGGCCCCGGCCGGTGGGGCGCCGGGCGAGCGGGGGTGGTCGCCCGGACCCCCATCAGGGAACGAGCGTGACGAACAGGACCGCCGCCACGGCCAGGCTGACGCCGGTCAGGATCAGGCTCGAGCGCAGCCGGAAGCGGAGCATGAAGAAGAGCGCGTAGCCTGCCAGCGACATCGCCAGGATCAGGATCGCCAGAACGTCGATCAGGAGCTTCCAGGACGCGCCGGCCGACTTGCCGCGGTGGAGGTCGGTCAGGACGCCGGGCAGGCCCGCCGGGCGCACGCTCACCGACGCCGCGCCCGTGGCCAGGTCGATGACGGCGTCGCTGGCGCCGCGGGGGCTCTCGAAGCGAAGGACCGCCTCGCCGTCGAACACCTCGCCGCTGGTGAAGCCGCCCAGGACCGGCGCATGGTTCTTGAGCGCAGCCGCGAGCGCAGGCGCCGGATCGCCCTGTTCGGTCGCATCGGCGAGGATCTGGCGGTCCAGGACCACCCTGGTCTCCTTCGCCGCGGGGCGCTCGGGCAGCCAGTCGGGATGGTTGAGGAGCAGTCCGCTGGCGGCGAAGAAGATCAGGGCCAGGAAGGCGAGGGCCGAGAGGTAGCCGTGCCAGTCCCTGCAGGCGCGGAACACGGCCGCCTTGGTAGGCGGCCGGCGACGGGGCGTGGAGGCGGCCGCGGTCATCTGGCGGCCCCATATCGGACCAGGGTCGCGCCCAGTTCCTGCGCCGCCTCGGCGCGGGTTTCGAACGGTCTGGCCCCCAGGTTCAGCGGAATGGAGATGAAGCTGTGCCCGCCGTGCTCGCGGCTGGCTTCGATGTTGAGGACGTACTTGCCCCTCGGGGCGCTCAGGCCGGACTCCGTGCGGCCGTCCCAGACCACGTCGTAGCGGCCGGGCGCCCGGGTCGGGCGGGCCACCCTTTCGACCGCGGCGAGGTCCATCCGCTCCACCCGGCGCCAGAAGATGTAGTTGCTCTCCCGCCACCGGGCCTGGGGGCCGAGGATCAGAAGGGTGCGCACGTGATTGCGCGCCTCGTCGGTGATCCAGGCGGCCACATAGGGGCGCTCGTAGTCTCCTGCGGTCTGACGGGGAATCTCGAGGCTGGCGGTGAGGGCGAAACCCTTCGGCCAGGCCGCCGGGCCCTGGCACGCCGCCGCGGGCCGCCCGTTCCAGGCGCCGGCTTCGAAGGCGCTTCCCCCGTGCGCCGCCACCAGGGCGCCGACGCCAGGGGCGGAGTCCACCCAGCTTCGCCCCTCGTCAGGGGATGCGGCCAGGAGCGCCGTGGCCAGGGCGTCGGCCTGGGCGGCCTGGGGCGCCGCGACGGCGGCCATGCGGCCCGGCGCCGGTTGGCCGGTCCGCGGGTCGAGCACGTGGGAGACGGCCGCCGATCCGTCGCGGCGGTCGCGGGCGCTGCGGCCGCTGACGGCGAGGGCGCCGCTGCGCAGGCGCAGGGTCTGGAGCGGGGCGGCGTTGTCGAACGGGGCGTCGGGATCGGCCACGGCCAGCACCCAGGGCGCCGGGCGGCGCTCGGCGCTCCAGACCCTAACGTCGCCGCCGATGTCGATGAGCAGGCCGTCCGCCTCCGGGGCGCCGCGGCGCGCGGCGGCCAGGGCGCGGTCCAGGATGAAGCCCTTGGCCACGGCGTCGAGATCGAAGCGCACGGCGTCGGGACGCGTGATGCGCCGAAGAGCGGGGTTGAGATCGACCCGTGCGGCTTCGGCGGCCTGGCGCAGCGCTTCGGCCTCCTCGCCGGCCGGCCGGCCCGCCAGGGCGCCGGACGTCAGCCGTCCCAGGCGGGCGCTGAAGGCGCCGGCGGTCGCCGTGCGCCAGCGCTCGGCCATGGCGACGGCGGCGAACAGGTCGGGCGAGACGCTCATCGTCCGCGCCTCGTTCAGAAGCGCCAGTTCGCTGTCGGGCCGCCAGGCGCTGAGGATCGCGTCCAGCCGGCGGATCTCGGCGATGGCCGCGTGCGCCGCGGCGGCGAGGGTGGCGCCGCCGCCGCCGGAGACGGCGAGGTCGACGGACGCGCCGAGCAGGTGCTCGCCGCTCCATCGGGCCACGTCCAGTTCGAGGATCGTCGGCGGCGGGGCGAGGGCCAGGCCGACGCCGAGGAAGGCCGGAAGGATGGGAGCCATGAACGCACCTGGTGAACGCAAATAAGAGTCAGTTGCAGAAAGTGCGATTGGTTGCTAGCAGTTCTTGCGAGCGGTTCGCAAGTGAGCGGACGCACCCTCGGGGGACAAAATGAGCATTCGGCTTACGCGGCGGACGATCGCCGCAGCGGTGGCGGCGGCGGCGCTGGCGGGGACCGGCGCCCAGGCGCACACCTCCTATCTGCTGCCGTCGGAGTTCTCGACGGCGGACGCCGACACGGTCACGCTGCAGGCCTCGTTTTCGGAGCGGGCGTTTTTCCGGCCCGAGGTGGCGGTCGCCTCCCAGGACTTCCACCTCTACCGGCCGGACGGCCGGCGCGAGGTCTACGACCGGGTGGAGGCCTTCAGGCAGGTCACGATCCTGGAGAGCGACCTTGCGGAGCCGGGGACCTATCGCTTCACCACCGGCGAGCGGCTGGGACGCATCGGCGCCCAGGTCAAGGTCGACGGCGCGTGGCGCCCGCTCGAACCGGGCCAGACGCCGCCGGCTGGAGCCGAGGTGCGGCGAAGCCAGACGGCGACCGTCGCCGAGGTCTATGTCACCAAGGGCGCGCCGACCCGCGCCGTGCTGGACGTGCCGGTCGGCCGGCTCGCCATCCGCACGGACGCCCACCCGAACGCCATCTATCTCGACGAGGGCGTGACCCTGACGATTACCTTTGACGGCGTTCCGCTCGCCGACCAGCCGCTGGAGCTGGACCGGGAGGGCGGCGCCTACGAGGAACCCAAGTTTCACAAGGTGTTGCGGACAGACGGCGAGGGAAGGGTGAAGCTCGATCTCGATCGTCCCGGCGCCTATCTGGTGATGACCCGCCACCAGGCCGACGCCCCGCCCGGCGCCGAGACCGCCGTGCGCAGCTACACCACCTCCCTGACCTTTGAAGTGATGCGCTGAAGGAACCCTGCGCCATGAAGATCGCCCTTGCGACCCTTTGCATTCTGTTCGCCGCCGCCGGCGCGGCCCACGCCCAGGAGGCGCCCGCCCGCGGCCACAGCAAGACCGAGTTCCTGAAGACCTACGACTCGAACCTGGACGGCGCCGTCGACGGCGAGGAGTACGCGGCCGTGCGCCGCGGCGACTTCGACCGCACCGACGCGAACAAGGACGGCGCCCTGACCGACGCGGAGTACGTCGCCGAATACACCACGCGCCTCGACGCCCAGCTTGCCGAGATGCGCGAGCGCCAGATCAAGCAGGCCCACGTGCGATTCGGGGTTATGGACGCCGACAAGAGCGCGCGCATGACCCGCGAGGAATACGAAGCCACGGCCAAGCGCACCTTCTCGCGCCTGGACACCAACGGCGATGGACGCGTCGACGACAAGGACACCGCCGACCGCCACTGAGGAGCGGGGGGGGGCGGCGCGGGCCTCGCCCCCCTGATGCTTCGGCCTTCGCGTCAATCGTGTACGCCCCGCACGGAACAGGCGAGGGTCTCGCCCGTTGGCGCGGCGGATGCGTCAGGGCCAGTGGCCGCGGAGGGCGAGCATGCGCGTGGCGATCGCAGGGGCGGGGTTCGCCGGCATGCAGGCGGCCAAGGGCTTGGCGGGCGCGGCCGTCGAGGTGGTCGTCTTCGACCGGCAGAACCACCAGTCCTTCCAGCCGTTGCTCTACCAGGTGGCGACGGCGGCGCTTACGCCGGCAGACATCGCCTGGCCGATCCGTTCGATGCTGCGCGGACAGGACAACGCCCAGGTCTACATGGCCGAGGTCACTGGCGTGGATCTGGCGGGCCGGCGTCTGCTGACCGCGGGCGGGGCGTTCGAGTACGATTTGCTGGTGCTCGCCACCGGAGCGGCCCACGCCTACTTCGGGCACGACGAGTGGGCGCCCTATGCTCCCGGGCTGAAGCGGATCGAGGACGCCACCGACATCCGCCGGCGCCTGCTGTTGGCCTTCGAAAGAGCCGAACTCGCCGAGGACGAGGCCGAGCGGCGGGCCCTGACCACATTCGTGGTGGTCGGCGGCGGGCCTACGGGCGTGGAGATGGCCGGCGCGATCAGCGACATGGCCCGCCAGGCGTTGCCGCCGGACTTCAGGCGGGTGAACCCGGAAAAGGCGCGGGTGGTGCTCGTCGAGGCCGGACCCCGGATTCTGTCGACCTTCCCCGAAACCCTGAGCCGCTATGCCGAAGATGCGCTGCGGCGGCGCGGAGTGGAGGTGCTGACCGGGACGCCGGTTACCGCCATCGACGCCGAGGGCGTGGCTCTGGGCGAGCGGCGGATCGCCGCCGGCGCCGTGGTGTGGGCGGCCGGCGTCGCCGCGTCGGCCGCCGCCGACTGGCTGGACGCGCGGCGTGATCGCGCCGGCCGCGTGTGCGTGGACGCAGACCTCACCGTTCCAGGCCATCCGGAGGTGTTCGTCATCGGCGACACCGCCCACGTGGCCGGCGAGGAGGGCCGCCCCGTGCCGGGCATCGCTCCGGCCGCCAAGCAGATGGGCGCCTATGTGGCGCAGGTGATCACCGCGCGGGCCAGGGGCGAGGCGCCGCCGCCGCCCTTCCGCTATCGTCACCAGGGCGACCTGGCGACGGTCGGGCGCAACGCGGCCATCGTCAGCCTGGGGAAGGCGAAGGTCACCGGCTTTCCCGGCTGGGTGCTGTGGAGCGTGGTCCACGTCTATTTTCTGATCGGCGTCCGCAACCGGATCGCCGTCGCCTTCAGCTGGCTCTGGGAATACCTGACCTTCCGCCGCCGGGCCCGGCTGATCACCGAGCCGGCCACGGCCAGCCAGCTCGCCGCAGGGCTCTGCGCGGCGCCGCCGCCGGCGCGCCCGCCGATGGCGGCGCATCCCGCCGCGGGACGGATGGACGGCGAAGCTCGCCTCCCGGCGGGCGGCTGAGCCCGCCCGGCCTTCGCCCGGGGAAACCGGCGCAGGGCTCGTCGGTTCTCCTAGCGAACCGCAGGAGGAGAAGCCGCAATGGCTGAAGTCACCACCGACCACGACAAGATTCGCACCTGGGCCGAAGGCAAGGGCGGCAAGCCCGCCGCTGTCGAGCAGACCCACAAGGGCGACGACGTGGGCATCATCCGCATCATGTTTCCCGAAGCGCCGAATTCGGAGCACGACGCCCTGACAGAGATCAGCTGGGACGAGTTCTTCGAGGCGTTCGAGGACAGTGAACTGGCGCTGCTCTACGAGGAGGACAGCATGTTCTCCAAGCTCGTCGGGCGGGACACCGCCGAGCGCCGCGCCCAGGGCGAGCACGACGCGCATCGCTGAGCGCGGGGGCCTTCCGCAACAAGTTGTGAGGCGCGGGGCGGAAACTCCCCCGACGCCCGGGGGTTGGTTCGGACCCCAGGAGCGGTTCGGCCCCCCGCACCGGCGGCCTGCACTGCGGGCCGGCCGTTCCATCTGACACGAGGAGACAGACACATGCAGGATCGCGAAGCCCACACGGGCGCACAGGGCGCGATGGACAAGATGCAGGACATGGTCGGCGGCATGGTCGGCATGGCCTCGGCCTCCACGGCCGGCTCGCACGACACCGGCGCGTTCGTGAAGAACGCCTGCATCGGCGATCTTTACGAGATCGACGCGGCGAAGCTGGCTCTGCAGCGCTCGCGCACCGACGAGGTCCGCAGCTTCGCCCAGATGATGGTCGATCATCATATGACGGCCGCGCACCAGATGGTGTCGGCCCTGAAGAGCAGCGAGGTGACGCGCCAGTACAGCGACCTGAAGCCCACCACCGAGCTGGACGAGCGCCGCAAGGGCATGATCGAGCACCTGGAGAAGGCCCCCGACCAGTCGTTCGACGACATGTACCTGGACCAGCAGAAGATGGCTCACCAGGAGGCGATCGCCCTGCACAAGGGCTACGCCGAGAGCGGCGATAACGCACAGCTCCGCTCCGTGGCGGCCGGCGCGCTGCCGATGGTCCAGCGCCATCTGGAGCGCCTGGAGCAGATCCGCCACTAGACCCGGGCCCGGCGCGCCTCGCCCGCCCTCCTAGGGACGCAGAGCATGAAGAAGTCGGACAAGGACAAGGAGCGCAAGGCGCGGCGCGCTTTCGAGCACGGGTCGAGCGGGTCGACCGCCGACCTAGCGGTGGAGGGCCGGCCCGACCTGGCCGGGCGCTCCGCCGACCAGCCCTACGCCCGGCGCGCCGAGCCGCTGGCGCCGGATGAGAAGCCGGATCAACTGGCAGCCAAGGTCGAGCGTGCGGAAAGCCGGGAGGAGGCCAGGATCGACGAAGGCTCCGAGGAGAGCTTCCCCGCAAGCGATCCGCCCTCGTTTCAGCCCCGCCGCGCCTGACGGCCGGCCCACGCAAGGGTCAGCCGCCGATCAGCGCCGCCACGAGCGCGCGCAGGCCATAGACCGCAGCCGCCGCCGTGGCGACGCTGGCCGCGTACAGCAGCACGAACCAGAGCACCCGCCGTCCCGTCACAGGTGATAGGCCTCGGCCGCGTCCTCGCCGACCTTCCCGCGGAAGACCCAGTAGGAGTAGGCGTTGTAGGCGAAGGTGGCGGGGACGGCGACGGCGAAGCCGGCCAAGAGGAAGAGCTGGGACTTCGGGGTGTTGGCGGCGTCCCAGATGGAGAGGTCGGGGGGAACGACCATGGGGAAGAGGCTCGCCGCCAGGCCGACGAACCCCAGCAGGAACAGCGCTATGGACAGGAAGAACGGCGCGCGCTCGCCCCCCTGGCCCAGGGCGCGCCAGAGCAGACCGAAGGCCGCCGCGGTCAGCAGCGGCACGGGCGCCAGCCAGGCCAGGTTCGGCCAGGAGAACCAGCGGGTGCGGATCTCGGCGTCGAGCAGCGGGGTCCACAGGCTGACCGCCGCCATGGCCAGCGCCACCGCCGGCAGCGCCCGCCGGGCCATGCGCCGCGCCCAGGACGCGAGCTCGCCTGTGGTCTTCATCACGCACCAGGTGGCGCCCAGAAGGGCGTAGCCGGCCACCAGGCCCAGGCCGGTGAGGAGGCTGAAGGGCGTCAGCCAGTCGAAGGGGCCGCCGGCGAAGCGCTGGTCCTGGGTCGTGAAGCCCTGGACGAAGGCGCCCAGGACGCAGCCCTGGGCGAAGGTCGCCACCAGCGATCCCAGAAAGAAGCTGCGGTCCCACAGGGGGCGCGACCGCTCGGCCTTGAACCGGAACTCGAACGAGACGCCGCGGAACACCAGGGCGATCAGCATCACCAGGACCGGCGCATAGACCGCCGGCATGATGATCGCATAGGCGACGTCGAACAGGGCGAACAGGCCGACGCCGCCCAGCACCAGCCACGTCTCGTTGCCGTCCCACACCGGCGAGACCGAGAGCATCATCCGATCGCGCCAGGATTCCTCGCGGGCGAAGGGAAAGAGGATGCCCACGCCCAGGTCGAAGCCGTCGACGATGACGTACATGACGACCGCCAGGGCGATGACGGCGGCCCCGGTCAGGGGCAGCCAGAACGCCAGTCCTTCCGCAGCGGGGGGCATGCTCAACTCCCGGTCTGGGGCGCCGACGGGGCGCTCGGCGAGTCCTCGGCGGCCGACAGCGGACGCTTCGGCCGGTGCGCGGTGTGTCCGCCCGTCGTGGCTTCGTGGGGCTGCGGGCCGCGGTGCAGGATCTTCAGCAGGTAGTAGGTCCCCGCGCCGAAGATGAAGAGGTAGGTGACGACGAACAGGGCCAGCGAGGTCGAGACGCTGGCCGCCGACACGGGCGAGGCCGCATCGGCGGTCCGCAGCAGCCCGTAGACGACGTAAGGCTGACGGCCGATCTCGGCGGTGAACCAGCCGAACAGCACGGCGAGGAAGCCCGCGGGGGTCATGGCCAGGCAGGCGATGAGGAAGGCGCGCGAGTCGTAGAGGCGGCGCCGATAGCGCAGCCAGAGGCTCCAGAACCCCAGGGCGATCATCAGGAGGCCGAGGGCGACCATGATCCGGAAGGAGAAGAACACCGGCCATATGGGCGGGCGCTCGTCGCGCGGGACGTCCTTCAGGCCCGGCACCCGCCCGTCCAGGCTGTGGGTGAGGATCACGCTGCCGAGCTTGGGAATGGCGACCTCGTAGCGGTTCACCTCGGCCTGGGCGTCGGGCCAGGCGAACAGCACCAGGGGCTTGCCGCGGCCGGTCTCCCAGTTGGCCTCGATGGCGGCCAGCTTCGTGGGCTGCTGGTCCAGCACCGCCAAGCCCTGCTGGTCGCCCAGGAAGGCCTGCACCGGCGCGAAGACGGTGACGAACCACATGGCCCAGGACAGCGAGGTGCGGGCCAGCCGCTGGCGCTCGGGGGCCTCGCGGCCGCGGCGGGCGCGCAGCAGCATGTAGGCCGACATCCCGGCGATCGCGAGGGCCGTGGTCAGGTAGGCGGCCATGACCATGTGGGCGAAGCGGTTGGGGAAGCTGGGGTTGAAGATGATCTTCAGCCAGTCCGCCGGCACGACGCGGCCGCCCTCGATGGCGTAGCCGGCCGGGGTCTGCATCCAGCTGTTCGCCGAGAGGATCCAGAAGGCGGAGATCAGCGTGCCCAGGGCGACCATGCAGGTGGCCAGGAAATGGAGGCGATCGCCCACCCGGCTCCAGCCGAACAGCATCACGCCCAGAAAGCCGGCCTCGACGGTGAAGGCGGTCACGACCTCATAGGCGATCAGCGGGTCCAGCACGTCGCCGGTGAAGTCGGCGTAGCCGGACCAGTTCGTGCCGAACTGGAAGCTCATCGGAATGCCGGAGACGACGCCAAGGCCGAAGGAGATGGCGAAGACCTTCAGCCAGAACCGGTAGAGGTCGCGGAACTGCTCGTCGCGGGTCTGCAGCCAGCGCAGCTCCAGGACCGCCAGCCAGCTCGCCAGGCCGATGGTGAAGGCCGGGAACAGGATGTGGAAGGCGATAGTGAACCCGAACTGGATCCGCGCCAGGGTGAGGGCGTCGAGCTCGCTCATGGCTGGGCAGGCCGGGGCAGGGCGTAGGCGATGACATAGTCGCCCAGCTTGGTTCCCAGCGAGCCGTGGCCTCCCGCCACCACCAGCACGAACTGGCGGCCCGAGGCGTCGGATCGGTAGGTCATCGGCGTGGCCTGCGCCCCGGCCGGCAGGCGCGCCCGCCACAGCTCGCGGCCGGTCGTCAGGTCATATCCCCGCAGATAGTAGTCGAGGGTCGAGCTCATGAAGGCGACGTCGCCCGCGGTGACGATCGGCCCGCCAAGGGACGGGACGCCGAGCTTGAAGGGCAGGGGCAGGGGGCTTTCGTCGCGAATGGTTCCGTTCTTGTGCTGGTAGACGACCTTGCCGGTGACCAGGTCGAGGCCGGCGACATAGCCCCACGGCGGCGCCTGGCAGGGCAGCTTGATCGGCGACAGGAAGGGGTTGAGGTAGACCGCGAACGGCGCGCCGCGGTTGGGGTTCAGGCCGTGCTCGCTCGAGCCGCCGCGGTCGGAGCCGCCGGTGGGCCCCTTCACACGCCCGCCGTCGGCGCTCTGCTCGGGGCCGTCGCGGCGGACGGACTGAGGCGTCAGCTTGTCGATGAAGGCCATGTAGTTGGGATGCGCGAAGGCGACCTGGCGCACCGGGTCGATCGCCATGCCGCCCCAGTCCATCACGCCGAAATTGCCCGGAAAAACCAGGGACCCCTGCACCGACGGCGGCGTGAAGGGACCCTCGTAGCGCAGGCGGCGGAAGGCGATGCGGCAGACCAGCTGATCGAACATGGTGGCGCCCCACATGTCCCGTTCGCGCACCGGCTCCGTTGGCCTGAAGCTGACGCTCGAGGACGGCTGGGTCGGCGCGGTCCAGTCGCCCGGGGCCGCGCCCTGCGGCGCGGGCCGTTCGGGCGCCGGGAACAGCGGAACGCCGGTGCGGCGGTCGAGGACGAAGATGTCTCCCGTCTTGGTGGACTGCACCAGGGCCGGAACCCGGCCGCGGCCGGGCAGGGTCAGGTCCACCAGCGCCGGCTGGGCGGGCACGTCCATGTCCCACAGGTCATGGTGGACGGTCTGGTAGGCCCACCTGGGCTTTCCGGTTGCGATGTCCAGCGCCAGGATCGTGCTGGCGAACCGCTCGGTGGTGGCGGGGCGGTTCCCGCCCCACTGGTCCACCGCGCCCATGCCCATGGGCACGTAGATCAGGCCTAGCTCCTCGTCGGCGGCCGAGGTGCTCCAGCTGTTCGGCGAGGACCAGGAATAGCGCTCGCCCGGTTCGATCGGCTCGGTCTCGGTGGGATTGCCGGGGTCGAAGTTCCAGACGAGCCTGCCGGTCACCACGTCGAACGCGCGGATCACGCCCGACGGCATGTACACCGAGGCGTTGTCGTAGATGGCGCCGCCCAGCACCACGAGGCCGCGCGTGACCAGCGGCGCGGAGGTGAACTGATACCACCCGTCCTGATAGGCCGGCATGCCGGGCCACAGGCTGATCTGGCCTCCATCTCCGAAACTGGCGCACGGGCGGCCGGTGCGGGCGTCCAGGGCGAACAGGCGCGCGTCGTTGGTGGCCAGGAAGATCCGCTGCGGGCAGTCCGCGCCCGGGGCGCGGGCGGCGCCGGGCCAGGCGCCGTCATGGTAGGAGACACCGCGGCAGGTCAGATGCTGCAGGTGGTCCGACACGCGGATGTGCGGGTCGAATCGCCAGCGCTCGGCTCCGGTCTCCGGGTCCAGGGCGAGGACGATGTTGTGCGGCGTGCAGAGGTAGACCGTGTCGCCCACCTTCAGCGGCGTCACCTCATAGGTGGTCTCCGGCGGATCGCCGGGCCGCATGGTGTCGCCCGTCTGAATCCGCCAGACCTCCTTCAGCCGGGCCACGTTGCCGGGGGTGATCTGGTCCAGCGGCGACCACTTGTCTCCGGCCCAGGTGCGGCCGTAGGCGGGCCAGTCCCCGGGCGGTGCGTGACCGGCCGCCACCGCGCCGCCGCCGCGCGGCCCGGGCAGTTCGCCCTCCAGCCGGTGCGGGTCGTTGAGCATGGATGCGATCCCCACCACGCCAGCCAGCGCCAGCGCGCCGGTGAGCGCCAGTCCTCCGCCGCGGAAGGCCGAGGCGGGCGGCGCGCCGCGGCCGCGCGCCAGCCGCCGGGTGATCCAGGGTGTCAGCAGGAACAGGCCGATCAGGAAGATCACGTCCCCGCGGGGCACCAGCCGCCACCAGTCCAGGCCGATCTCGAACAGCGCCCAGACCAGCGTGCCCAGCACCAGGGCCGCGTAGAGCCACAGGGCATGGGCGGAGCCGGCCAGGAGCAGGCCGGCGGTGGCGGCCAGCGCAGCGCCCGCGATCAGGTAGTACCAGGACCCGCCAAGGGCGATCAGGTAGCCGCCACCCGCCAGCAGCGCCAGGCCGAACAGCCCGATGACGATCGCGGCGGCCCAGATCGCGGGGCCGCGCCCCGGCTGGTGGGATGACGTCTGCGGCATCGCATCCTCGCGTTCACGAGCGGCGGCCCAGGCGCCGGGCGATCCACGCCGGCGGCGCCCGCCCGCGGCCGTTAAGGCCGGTCGGCTTCGAGAGGTTCCGGTGCTCGGCAACTGGGGGCGAGGCGGGCCGGGCGGGCTTCGACCCGTCCATCGAACATAGATATTCACTCACATGAGAGTGAATATTGACTTGAGCGTGACATGGCCTCAATCCTGGCGACCACAGCCCGGCGCGAACGACCGGTGCGAGAGGGAGGAAGGAACGATGAGGGCGTTTCTCATGGCGTCGGCGTGCGCCGCGGCCTGCGCCGCCGGCGGAACCGCAATGGCCCAGACCAGGACCCAGACCGGGGGGCAGGCGACGGAGCTGAGCGAGGTCATCGTGACCGCTACACGCCGCAGCGAGCGGCTGCAGGATGTGCCGCTGAGCGTGACGGCCTATTCCCAGGAGACGCTGACGGCCAAGGGCATCGTCGGCTACGAGGGGCTGGCGGTGGAGACCCCCGGCGTGGTGCTCAACCGGCCGTCGGCCAACTTCAACAACTTCACCGCCCGCGGCATCGCCACCAACGGCTATGGCGCGAACCTGCAGAGCACGGTGGCGGTCTACATTGACGAGCTGCCGATCTCGACCATCGGCAACACCACCGTCCTGGACCCGAACCTCTACGACGTGGAACGGGTGGAGTTCCTGCGCGGCCCGCAGGGCACGCTGTTCGGCTCGGGCTCGCTGTCCGGCGCGCTGCGCATCCTGACCAAGCGGCCCGACCCCTCGGCGTTCGATGCGTCGGCCCAGGTGGATTTCGGCCTGACCGGCTCGGACAGCCTGCGCCAGCGCTACAACGCCATGGTCAACGTGCCCCTGGTCCAGGACAAGCTCGCCCTGCGGGTCGTCGGCTTCCTGCGCGACGAGGAAGGCTACATCAACAACATCGGCACCGGCCGGGCGAACGCCAACACCCTGGACGCCTGGGGCGCGCGCGCGAGCCTGCTGTGGACGCCCACCGAGCGGCTGTCGATCAAGCTCCTGGCCTCGCACGAGGACAGCCGCCCGCGGGATTCTTCGACCGTCAGCCCGAGCCTCGGCGAGGACATCCGCGTGTCGGACCGCCCTGACCTCTTCCAGGGCAAGCTGACCAGCTACAACGCCACGGTCGAGTACCAGTTCGACGGGGCTCAGCTCACCAGTTCGTCGACCTGGTCGGAGTTCGACCAGAAGTTCTTCGTCGACCTCGCCGGCACCTTCGGCGCGGCCGGCATCGCCTTCGGCCTCGACGCCCTGGCCTACATGGACACCTTCGTCGAGGAGGTGCGGCTGGCGTCCGATCCGGGCGGCGACTGGGACTGGGTGGTCGGCGGCTTCTACCTCGATCGCCGCCTGGACGTTGACTACAACTACCGCTCGCGGCCGGACTATCTGGCGCGGCGCGGCTTCACCGGACTGCCGGACGAATACTACCAGCGCCAGCAGAACCACACGAACTCCCAGGAGCTGGCTGGCTTCGGCGAGCTGACCTACCGCTTCAGCGACAGGCTGTGGGCGACCGCGGGCCTGCGCTACGGCGGCTTCGAGGCCCAGTCGTTCGTCGAGGGCGGCTACACCAGCAACTACCTGGCGGCGGCGCTGAACCCCTTCTATCCCGGCCCGCTGGTCATCACCCAGGTGGCGCCGGCGACGGGGGTGAAGGCCAAGGAGACCGGCCCCTCCTGGAAGCTCAGCGTGTCCTACAAGCCCTCCTCGGCGGTGACGACCTACGCGACGGTCTCCACCGGCTTCCGCACGCCGGTGGTCAACGCCTTCGCGGGGCGGGCGAGCGTGGTCGACCCCACCGACATCGTCATTCCGCCCGGAGCGGATTCGGACGACCTGACCAACTATGAGATCGGCCTGAAGGGACGCTGGCTGGACGGGCGGCTCTCGGCCAACCTCGCCGCCTACTGGATCGACTGGAAGAACATCCAGGTCCAGGCCAACCGGGTGTCGGACTCGGTCCAGTTCGCCACCAACATCGGCAAGGCCGTGTCCAAGGGCCTGGAGTTCGAGATCGTGGCGCTGCCCGCCGACGGCCTGACGCTGGGGGTGAACGGCTCCTTCAACGAAGCCAAGGTCACCCAGCTTTCGCCCACCGAGGCGGCGATCTCCGGCGCGGTGGAGGGCGCGCGCCTGGCTTCGCCCAAGTTCCAGGGCGCGGCCTACGTCAACTACGGCTTCGACCTGACGCCGGAGGCCCGCGCCAACCTCTCGGCCGTCGTGCAGCACGTGGGCAGCTTCCCCGGGCTGTTCCCCAACACCCCCGGCCGCCCTGGGGTGATCAGCCCGACCTACGCCTACACCGAGGCCTACACCAACGTGAACGCCACCTTCGCCGTAGCCTTCGGCCAGGTGACGGCGGCGGCCTATGTCGAGAACCTCTTCGACAGCCGCAAGATCACCTACGTCCACCCGGAGGCCTTCATCGCCAGCCGCTTCGCCGTGCAGCGGCCGCGCACCGTCGGCGTGCGCGTGGGCTACGAGTTCTAGGCCATGACCGGATCTGTCGAGACGGCGGCGGGGACCAGCTCTCCGCCGCCGGCGACCGCAGCGCTCAAGCCGTCCCGGGGAGCCTGGCCGGTCCTGGCCATCCTGTGCTTCGTCTATGTGCTGAACTTCCTGGACCGGCAGCTCCTGTCGATCCTGGCCAAGCCCATCCAGGACGAGCTCGGGGTCACGGACGGCCAGCTCGGCCTGATCAGCGGGCTCTACTTCGCCCTGTTCTACTGCCTGATCTCGATCCCGGTGGGCTGGCTGGCCGACCGGACCAACCGGACCCGGGTGCTGGCCTTCGCCTGCGGCCTGTGGAGCGCGGCGACCATGGCCTGCGGCCTGTCGGCCAACTATCCGCAGCTCGCCCTGTCGCGCATGGCCGTGGGGGTGGGCGAAGCCGGCGGGGTGCCCCCGTCCTACGCCATCATCACCGACTACTTTCCGCCGGGCCGGCGGGGGACGGCCCTCGGCGTCTTCAACATGGGCCCGCCAATCGGCCAGGCCCTGGGGGTGGCGTTCGGCGCCGCGATCGCGGCGGCCTACAGCTGGCGAGCCGCGTTCCTTCTGATCGGCGCGGTGGGCGTGGTCATGGCCGTCGTGGTGCTGTTCGGGGTGCGCGAGCCCGAGCGCGGCGGGCTGGACCGGGCGGCCGGCGCGCCTGCGAAGCCGGCGGGCGGACCGGCGGGGTTCTGGCCCACGGTGCGCATGTTCTTCT
The DNA here is from genome assembly GCF_046291545.1 of Phenylobacterium sp. Taxonomy (GTDB): domain Bacteria; phylum Pseudomonadota; class Alphaproteobacteria; order Caulobacterales; family Caulobacteraceae; genus Phenylobacterium. The sequence goes on along the minus strand of NZ_JBKBSM010000003.1, from coordinate 73,876 downwards.
CCACGCCGGCGCTGCTGCTGGTCGCCCTGGCCAGCGCGGCGACCCAGGTGATCACCTACGGGGCGGGCAACTTCACCGTGCTCTTCCTGATGCGCGAGAAGGGCATGACGCTCCAGGACGTCTCCCTCTGGTACGCCCTGGTGGTCGCCGTCGGCATGGGCGGCGGCATCTTCGCCTCCGGCCGGGTGATCGACCGGTTCACGCGCACGTCCAGGACCGCCTATGCGGCGGCGCCGGCGATCTCGCTGTCCCTGGCGGTGGTCCCCTACCTTGCGTTCGTCTGGGCGCCGGACTGGCCGCTGGCCCTGGCCTTCCTGCTGGCCCCGACGTTCCTGAACTACTTCTATCTCTCCTCGGCCGTGGCCCTGGTCCAGGAAGAGGTCGCCCCCGAGCAGCGGGTGCTGAGCGGCGCCCTGCTGCTGCTGGTGATGAACCTGGTGGGCATGGGCGTGGGGCCCACCTTCGTCGGCATGGTCAGCGACGCCCTGATGGACACCCATCCGGAGAACTCGCTGCAGATGGCCTTCTACGCCCTGGCGCCGATGTACGCCGTGGCGGTGGGCCTGTTCCTGGCGCTGGCCCGGGTCCTGCGGCGAGAGGGCCGCGCATGAGGGGCTGCTGGTTGGGGGCGGCCCTTGCGCTGGCGCTTGGCGTGGGGGCGGCGTCGGCGCGGCCTGCACCGGTGGTGCAGGCGCCGGCCGGGGCGGTGCAGGGCGTGGCCGAGGGGAAGGTGCACGTCTTCCGCGGCGTGCCCTACGCCGCTCCGCCGGTGGGGGCCAGGCGCTGGAAGCCCCCCGCGGCCCTGGCGCCCTGGCCTGGAGTTCGCCCGGCCACCGCCTTCGGCCCCGCCTGCCTGCAGCCGCGCATGCCGCCGGGCGGGATCTACGCCAGCGAGCTGCCGCAACTGAGCGAGGACTGCCTGACGCTGAACGTCTGGGCGCCTGCGGACGCCAGGGACGCGCCGGTGATGGTGTGGATCCACGGCGGCTCCCTGACCACGGGCTCCAGCCGCGAGAGCATGTACGATGGCGCGGACCTGGCCAGGCGGGGGCTGGTGGTGGTCTCGATCAACTACCGGCTGGGCGTCCTGGGCTGGCTGGCGCATCCGCAGCTCAGCGCCGAGAGCCCCGACGGCGTGTCGGGCAACTACGGCCTTCTCGACCAGATCGCCGCCCTGGCCTGGGTGAAGCGCAACATCGCCGCCTTCGGCGGGGATCCCGGCCGGGTGACGGTGGCGGGCGAGTCCGCCGGCGGCCTCAGCATCATGTACCTGATGGCCTCGCCCCTGGCGCGCGGACTGTTCGACAAGGCGATCCTGCAGAGCGCCTACATGATCTCCACCCCCGAGCTGAAGGAACGCCGCTTCGGCGAGGCGCCGGCGGAGCTGCGGGGCCTGCAGCTGGCCGAGCGGCTCGGCGCCGCCGATCTTGAGGCCCTGCGCGCGATGGACGGGACGGCGCTGACGGCCCAGGCGCTCAAGGCGGGCTACGCCGCATTCGGGACGGTGGACGGCAAGGTGCTGCCGCGCCAGCTCGTGGAGACCTTCGATCGCGGAGAGCAGGCGCCCGTGCCGGTGCTGGCGGGCTTCAACGCCGGTGAGATCCGCTCCTTGAGGTTCCTGGCGGCGCCGAAACCGGCGAGCGCAAGGGCGTATGAGCAGGCGATCGGCGAGCGCTACGGCGATCTGGCCGGCGAGTTCCTGCGCCTATATCCGGCGGGCGATCTTGAGGAGGCGGTGCTGGCCGCCCCGCGCGACGCCCTCTACGGCTGGACGGCCGAGCGGCTGGCGGACAAGCAGACCGCGATCGGCCAGCGGGCCTATCTATACCTGTTCGACCACGGATATCCCGCCGCCGACGAGCAGGGGCTGCACGCCTTCCACGCCGCGGAGATCCCCTATGTCTTCGGAACCCGGGAGAAGACGCCCCCGGCCTGGCCGCAGCCGCCAAGGTCCGGCGCCGAACTGCGGCTGGCGGCGGCGATCCAGGGCTATTGGGCCGCCTTCGTGACGGCCGGCGCGCCTGCGGCCGCGGGCGCGCCGGCCTGGCCGGCCTATGGCGAAGACCGCAGCTACATGGCGTTCGAAGATCAGCCTCGCGCCGGACGCGGCCTGTGGCCGGGCATGTACGCGCTGCACGAGGCCGTGGTGCGCCGGCGCCGCGCCGCAGGCGACACCCCGTGGAACTGGAACGTGGGCCTGGCCGCCCCGGTCCTGCCCGACCAGCCGGCGACGGGGCGATGACGCAAGTCCACCCGCGGCCGACGCACGAGCGGGCGGCTTGACGCTCATGGCCCCCGCGTTGAAAGAGAGTCGCGTGCCCGACAGTGCAAAACCCCGTCGCCGCTCCAAGAAGGCCGAACAGCGCGCCGCCTCGATGGAGCAGATCCTGGACGTGGCCGAGGAGCTCTTCTCCAGGCACGGCCTCTACGGTGTCACCCTGCAGGACGTGGCCCGGCGCGTGGGCGTGCACCACACCCTCCTGAACTACTACTTCGAGGACAAGAAGAAGCTGTTCGACGCCGTGTTCGCCCGCCGCGCGGTGGTGACGAGCGAGCGGCGGATCCGTGCGCTGGACGAGTACGAGGCCTCGGCGGACGGCAAGCCCACGGTGGAGGGAGCGCTGCACGCCTTCCTCGACACCGACCTCGACCTCTACGACCAGGGCGGGGAGGGGTGGAAGAACTACGGCGCCCTCGGGGCGCTGGTCTCGAACACCCCGCAATGGGGCGCCGACCTAATGGACCAGCACTTCGATCCGGTGGTCCTGCGCCTGATCGACCTGTTGAAGAAGGCGCTGCCCGGCTGTCCGGAGGAGGACATCTTCTGGGGCTATCATTTCGTGACCGGCGCCCTGATGGTGACGCTGGCCCGCACCGGCCGGATCGACAAGCTGTCGGGCGGCCTCTGCCGCTCCGAGGACTTCCCGGCGGTCAAGCGGCGCATGGCCCGGTTCATGGCCGCCGGCTTCCTGGAGATCTGCGGGCCGCAGGGGCGGGGCCCCACGCCCGCGTGAACTAGTCGGCGAAGCGCAAACAGGTTGGGGCAGATGCTCTCCCGGCGCTGGCGGCAGCCCTCAGGTCGTCCGGACAACTCTCCGCGGTTACGTTCGTTCCGCTAGCGGCGGCGCAGGGCCGCTCCTGCGAGGCAGAGATGACGACGTACGATTTCGCCACCGTCTTCGTGGCGCTGGTCGCCTTCGCAGGATGGATGAACATCCGTTTCACCAGCCTGCCGACCTCGACGGCCATGCTGCTGGCGGGGTTCGCCGCGGCGGCCGGACTGATGGTCCTGCAGTCCATCGCCCCCTCGCACGACGCGGCGGCGGCGTTCGCCGCCGGGGTGGACTCCCTGGACTTCCCCAGGACGGTGCTGGGCTACATGCTGGCCTTCCTGCTCTTCGCCGGGGCGATGCAGGTGGATCTCGGCGAGCTGCGGCGGCGGGTGGCGACCGTGGCGTCGCTGGCGACCCTGGGGGTTCTCTTCTCCGTGGCCCTGATCGCCGGCGGGCTCTGGGGCGCAGCCAGGCTGTTGGGGATCGAGCTGTTGCCGGCCTGGGCCCTGGTGTTCGGCGCCCTGATCGGCCCGACCGACCCGGTCGCCGTCCTGTCCGCCGCCCGCGAACACAGGCTCTCCCCGACGCTCAAGGCGGTGCTGCAGGGCGAAGCCCTGTTCAACGACGGCGTGGCGATCGTGGTGTTCTCCGCCGCCGTCTCGATCGCCGCGACGGACCACGCCGCCCAGCCCCTGGCGGCCCTCGGCAATGTGGCGGTGGAGGCCGGCGGCGCCATCGTTCTGGGCGCGGCGCTGGGGGCCCTGGCGGTCGCCATGATGCGCGCCATCGACGACTACGCCGTCGAGGTGGCGATCACCGTGGCGCTGGCCACCGGCGCCTATGCGGCGGCGCAGGCCGCTCACCTCAGCGGCCCCATCGCCGTTGTGGCGGCGGGCTTCTACGTCGGGGGACGCGGCTTCGAACACGCCATGAGCGACCAGACCCGCCGCTACGTGCGCGGGTTCTGGACCTTGATCGACGACCTCCTGAACGCGGCGCTGTTCCTCCTCCTGGGGCTGGAGGTGCTGGTGATCCCCTTCGACCCCAGGCTCGCCGGGCTCTGGGTGGCGGCGATCGCGCTCGTGACCCTGTCGCGGTTCGTCGTCACCGCGCCCTTCGCCGCCGTTCTGCGCTTGCGGACCGAAACCCGCGGCGGCTGGCTGATCCTGAGCTGGGCGGCATGCGCGGGGCGATCTCCCTGGCGCTGGCCCTGTCGGCGCCTGAGGGCCCGGTGCGGGACCTGCTGCTGTCCACCACCTTCGCCGTGGTCGTGGCTTCGGTCCTTATCCAGGGAACGACGATCGGGCGGCTCGCCCAGCACTTTGCGCCGACGGGCGAGGCGAAACCGCGGTCGGAGGCGTGAGCAGCACCTTGCCGATGCGCTCGTCCAGGGCGCGGATCTTCTCGGCCGCTTCGTCGAGGGCGGTCTCCGCCTGGCGCCGGTCGAGGCGGGGATCCACCTGCGCCGTCACCGCCAGCAGGATGTCGTCGGGGCCCAGGTGAAGGCTCAGCACTTCGCCTTCTGCGACGAACCTTCCGTCGGCGGCGAGTTGGCGCTTCACCTCGGCGATCAGGCGCGGGGAGGCGGCTTCGCCGGTCAGCAGGCTTCGCGTCTCGTTGGCGAGGAACACCGCGACGAGAACGAGCAGCAGGCCGATGGCGATGGACGCTGCGCCGTCGGCCCAGGGCTGGCGCAGGGCCACGCTCAGGCCCACCCCGAGCAGGGCGATGCACAGGCCGATGAGGGCCGCCCCGTCCTCGAGCAGCACGGCGAACAGGTTGGGATCCTTGCTGCGGTGGATGGCCGACAGCAGCGCCACGCCCCGGCGCTGCGCGTTGAAGCTCTTCAGGGCGACGGCGAACGAGGCGCCCTCGAACAGGATCGCCAGCCCCAGGACCAGGAAGTTGATCCAGGGACGGCTCATGGGCTCTGGATCGCGCAGCTTGTGCAGCCCTTCCCAGATCGAGGCCGCCCCGCCGAGGGCGAAGATCAGCAGCGCGACGACGAAGGACCAGAAATAGACCTCCATCCCATAGCCGAAGGGATGGGCCGCGTCCGGCGGCCGCGCCGAGCGGCGCAGGCCGAGGATCAGCAGGGCCTGGTTGCCGCTGTCCACCGCCGAATGGATGGCCTCGGTCAGCATGGCCGAACTGCCGGTGAAGGCGTAGGCGACGAACTTCGACACGGCGACCGCGAGGTTGCCGGCCAGGGCCGCGATGATGACGCGCGCGGAGTCGTGCATGGGCGAGCCCGCAACGGCGTTCGCGGCCAACCGTTCCCGGCCGGGTGCTTCGGGGGCGGCGCGAACGCCCCTGGTCGGCGATTGCGGAACCGCCGCCCTGGTCTTCCGCAGCGGCTAGATCAGCTCGCGCAGCCTGTCGCCGGTGACGGTCTTGATGATCTCGCCGCGGCCGGGGGTGCCCTTGGCGAGCGCCTCGGCGAAGTGCTTGGCCTGCTCGAAGGTGACCGTGGGGGGCATGGGCGGCTCGTTCGGATCGACCACCGCCTCGATCAGCACCGGGCCCGGCGTGGCGAAGGCCTGGCGCATCACCTCGCCGCAGCGCGCCGGGTCCTCGATGGTGAAGGCGGTGACGCCGAAGCCGCGGGCGATCGCGGCGAAGTCCACCGGCTGCAGGTCGCAGACGTATTCCGGATGGCCCAGGAACACCATTTGCTCCCATTTGATCTGGCCGAGCGAGTTGTTCTTGATGACGACGATCTTCACGTCGAGGCCGTATTTCACGCAGGTGGCCAGTTCGCCGATCAGCATGGTCATCCCGCCGTCGCCGACGAAGGACACGACCTGCCGCCCGGGATAGGCCACGGCCGCCGCCGCGGCGTAGGGCAGGCCGCAGGCCATGGTCGCCAGGTTGCCCGAACAGGCGAACATCTGCCCCTGGCGGAACGTCATCTGCCGGGCGATCCAGGTGGTGATCGTGCCGGAGTCGGTGGACACGAGGGCGTCGTCCGCCAACAGCTTGTCGAGCTCGTAGGCGACCACCTGCGGCTTCATCGGCAGGTCTCGCCGCTGGCCGCGCTCGGCCATCAGCTCGCGCCAGTCCTTCATCCCCTCCTGCGCCTTTTGCAGGAAGCTGCGATCCTGCCGCTCCCGCAGCAGGGGCGCCAGCCGTTCCAGGGTCGTGCGGCAGTCGCCGACCAGCCCGCACTCGACGGGATAGCGCAGGCCGATGCGCTCGGCGGCGATGTCGATCTGCACCGCCCGCGCCTGGCCCGGCTTGGGATAGAACTCGATGTAGGGGAACGCGCTGCCGACGATCAGCAGGCCGTCGCAGTCGGACATGGCCTCATGCGAGGGCCGGGTGCCCAGCAGGCCGACGCCGCCGACGCAATGGGGATGCTCGTCGTCCAGCGCGCCCTTGCCCAGCAGCGCCTTGCCGACAGGCGCGCCCAGGCGTTCGGCCACGGCGCCGAGAAGGTCGCTGCATCCCAGCGCGCCGCGGCCGGCCAGGATGAACGGCTTCTCGCAGGCGTTGAGGATGTCGGCGGCCCGCTCAAGGTCGGTCTCGGGCGGGGCGAGCCGGGGTTGCGCCGGCGCCCCGGAGACGTGGTGGGCGATGTTGCGCTTGGAGCGGGCGTCCCGCTTAACCGGCTGGTCCTGCACGTCCACCGGCACGGTGATGTGGGCGACAGCCCGGCGGGCCAGGGCGGTTCGGATCGCCAGGGCGGCCACGTTCTCCATGTGGGCCGCGCCCATGACGCGGCAGTTGTAGGCCGCCACGTCCATGAACAGCTTGTCGAGCTCCACGTCCTGCTGGGTGTCGGTGTGCAGCAGGTCGTGGAACTGCAGGCCGGTGATCGCCAGCACCGGCTGCCCATCGAGCTTGGCGTCGTAGAGCCCGTTGAGCAGGTGGATGCCGCCGGGACCCGACGTGGCCAGGCAGACGCCGAGGCGTCCGGTCCACTTGGCGTAGGCGCAGGCCATGAAGGCGGCCGCCTCCTCGTGGCGGGTCTGGATGAAGCGGATGGCGTCGGCCTTGCGGCGCAGGGACTCGATGATCCCGTTCACGCCGTCCCCCGGGATGCCGAAGATCGTATCCACCCCCCAGTCGATCAGGGTCTCGACCAGGACGTCGCCTGCCGTGGGTGAGCTCATCTCAGTCTCCGCTGTCATGGGCGGCGGCCACCCGCCGGGCGGGCCGTCACACGCCTCGCCGCGGGCGGCGTTCGCGCCGCGCCGCGTCTAGCCAACGGCAGGGGCGCGCGGCGGTTCCAGCTCGGCCGGGGATCGCCGCGGCCGCCTTGGCGCGTGCGGGAACAGAGCCGCCCGAGCGCCGTTAGGCGACGGCGGGCGAAGCACAGAGGCGCAGGCATGAAAGTCGGGGTGCTGACCTTCCACCGCTGCATCAACTACGGCTCCTATTGGCAGGCCCGGTGTCTGGTCGAAGGGCTCAGGCGGCGGGGCCTGGAGGCGGTGCTGCTCGACCACCGCTCGGCGGCGGTGGATCGGGCGGAGTGGAGCTGCGCCCTTCGCCCCCTGCGGCCGGCGCGTTCGTCTCGCGCCGACATCGCCGCCTATTCGCGCAAGGCGCGCAGCTTCCTGCGGGCGGTCGAGGCCCTGCCGCGGTCGGCGCCCTTCGCCCTCGACGCTCCGGACCTCGTCGACAGCTACGACCTGGTGGTCATCGGCAGTGACGAGGTGTGGAACCTCTCCCATCCCTGGTACGGCGGGAGGGCCCTCTTCTTCGGTCAGGGCGTGAAGGCGGCGCGCCGGATCTCCTATGCGGCCAGCGTCGGCGGCTACGAGCCGGCGGCGGGCCTGCCGGCGTGCTGGACCGAGCTCCTGCGCGGCCTGGACCGATTGTCCGTGCGTGACGAGAACTCCCGCCGCCTGGTCAGCGAGACCGTAGGGGTGGAGCCAAACATCGTGCTCGACCCGTGCCTCGCGTTTCCCCCGCGCGTTCGCCCGCAAGGGCAGGGGAGCGAACCCTACGTCCTTGTCTACGGTCACGATTTTCCCGCCGGCTTCGGCGCGGCGGCGCGGGCGTGGGCCGTGCGACGGGGCCTGCGGCTGGTGAGCGTCGGATACCGCAACGACTGGGCGGACGAGCAGCGGCTCAGCGATGGTCCCGAAGCCTTCGCCGCCGCCATGGCAGGGGCCTCGGCCGTGGCGACCAATTTCTTCCACGGCTGCGTCTTCGCCCTGCTGAACGCCAAGCCGTTCGCCTGCACCACCATGCCCTATCGGGCCAGCAAGGTTCGCGCCCTTCTCAGTGCGATCGGCCAGGAGAGCCGCCTCGTGGCGGACGGGGAGGCGACCTCCGCGGCCTTCGCCGCCGCGGTCGAGCGGCCCCACGATACGGCCGTGGACGAGCGCCTGGCCCGGCTTCGGCGCGGGTCCGAGGGATTTCTCGATGCCGCCATCGCCTGACCGGCCGACCGTCAGCCCCCAGGCCATCGACCGCGCCGGGCTCTGCATCGGCTGCGGGGTCTGCGCGGCGCTGTCCGGCGCACCGGACGCGGCGATGGTGATGAGCGGGGACGGCCGCCTGCGCCCCGGCGAAGGGGCCTGGCGCCGGCGCCCGAGCCAGGCGGTCGCGCGCGCCTGCCCGTTCTCGCCGGCGGCCGAGGACGAGACCTCCATCGCCGCCCGCGAGTTTCCGGCGGCGCCGGTGGTCGATCCGACCATCGGACGCATGGAGGCGGCCTACGTGGGCCATGTGCGCGAGGGCGCCTGGCGCGAGCGCGGCAGCTCCGGCGGTCTGGCCACCTGGGTCGCGGCCGAGCTGCTGGACAGGGGCCTCGTGGACGCGGTGGCCCACGTCGCGCCGACGATGGACGGGCGCTTCTTCCGCTACCGCATCTCCCGCACCCGCGAGGCCGTGCAGGGCGGGGCGCGCTCGCGCTACTACCCGGTGGATCTGTCCGAGGTGCTGGCGGAGATCCGCGACCGGCCGGGCCGCTACGCAGTGGTCGGCGTGCCGTGCTTCATCAAGGCGGTCCAGTTGGCGCGGCGGCACGACCCGCTGCTTCGCCGGCGGGTGGCGTTCACGCTCGGCCTGTTCTGCGGGCACATGAAGAGCGCCCGTTTCGTGGAGAGCTTCGCCTGGCAGATGGGCGCGCCGTCGCCGCAGGTCGAGCGCGTGGAGTTCCGCTGCAAGGCGCCGGACAGGCCGGCCAACTGGTACGTCGCCGAGCTCGGGATGCGCGGCGGGGGCGTGCGTCGCCGCGACTGGTGGAGCCTGGCCGACGGCGACTGGGGGGCCGGCTTCTTCCAGCTGTCGGCCTGCAACGCCTGCGACGATGTGATCGCTGAGACGGCGGACATCTCCTTCGGCGACGCCTGGGTGGAGCCGTACGCCAGCGACGCGGGCGGAACCAACGTCGTGGTGGCCAGGTCGTCGCTGATGCGCGAGCTGATGGAGGCCGGGAAGGCCGCTGGAAGGCTGCAGCTTGAGCCGGTCGACGCCGACTTCGTTGTTCGCACCCAGGCCGCCGGGTTCCGGCAGCGGCGGGAGGGGCTCGCCTACCGCCTCACCTGGCCCGGCGGTCCGCGCCTCCGAAAGCGCGTGGCTCCGGGTCGGCCGCCGATGCTCCGGCGGCGGCTGATCTACCGCGCCCGCGCCCTGATCTCGGCGTGGAGCCACCCGGTCTTCCGGACGGCCCGCGCCGCGCGCTCGCCCTGGCTCTATCTCGGCTGGGCCCGGGCCGCCGCGGGCGCCTACCATGGCCTGGCCTATTCCCGAGGCCGCTTCGGCCGTCTCCTCGACCGCATCCTGCCCGCCCAGCCGCCAGGCTGAGCCGGGGCGGGCGCTAGGGAGCGTCCTTCGGGGCCTCGCGCTTCGGCGTCTCTTCCGGCCCGCTGCGGGGTTGGTGATGGCCCGCAACCGTCGAATGCTCGGTTCCCCCGCGCTCGATTTCGGTGCGCGAGAACACCTCTTCCTGGCCTGCGTCCAGGACCTCGCGGTCCTCGATCTCCGGTGACGGCGGCTTCTTTGACGACATCTCCCACCTCCAGCTGAGCGGGCGGCGGTGGCGGCCCGCCGGTGGCGGCGGAAGCTCCCGGGGGCGGCTTCGGTTCCCGGGCGTGGGGGCGAAACCCGCCCGAACGCGACGGAACGCATGGCGCCGGCGCGCGTCCTTGAAGCACCCGTCTCCCCGAGGAACGCCCCCATGTCCCTGATCGCCCAGCCGCTCAACTGCAGTCTCAAGACGGAGAGCGAAAGCTCAACCGATGCAATGATTTCGCTGATCGCTCAGGAGTTCCGCAGACATGAGGTCCAGGTGGCCGACACGATCCGCGTGGCCGCCCACGACGTCCGTCCGGGCGTCACCTCCGACGAGGGGCCGGCCGACGCCTGGCCGCAGATCCGCCGCCAGGTGCTGGCAGCCGACATCCTGATCCTCGGCACGCCGATCTGGCTCGGCCAGCCCAGCAGCGTCTGCAAGCGGGTGCTGGAGCGGATGGACGCCTTTCTCGGCGAAACCGACGACGCCGGTCGCATGCCGCCCTATTCGAAGGTGGCCGTGGTCGCCGTCGTCGGCAACGAGGACGGCGCGCACCACGTCGCCGCCGAGCTGTTCCAGGCGCTGAACGACGTGGGCTGGACGCTGCCGGCGGCGGCGAGCTGCTACTGGGTGGGCGAGGCGATGCACGCCAAGAATTTCAATGACCTGGACAAGGTTCCTGAGAAGATCGCCAGCACCGCCGCCAGCCTGGCCTCGAACGCCGCGCACTTGGCACGCCTCCTGAAGCAGGACGCCTATCCCGGATGAGACGCGGCGGACCAGGACGCCCGGACGGCGTCCTGGTCGCACCCGGTCAGGCCGAGGCGGCGCCGTGCTGCCCGGCGGCGCGCTGGTAGCCGAGGTCCTGGTGCGGTCCGTCCGGCCGCAGGGCCTCGACCGGATGCGGCCCCTCGGTCTCGAACCGGTATTCGCCGCCTTCGAAGGTGCGCCGATGCTGTTCGATCACCCGCTCGGACGGCGCGCCGCCGTCGTTCACCTTGGCCTGGTAGGCGAAGTAGCGGTGATCCGGCGGCAGGCTGCTGATGGGCACGAACTCCGAATCCCAGGCCGTCAGGTCCACCTGCCGGGCGACCACGTCCCGCAGGTAGGCCTTGTTCTCCTCGAAGGTCATGGGGGCTTCGTATCCCGGGCCGACGAGCTCGGCGGCGTCCTTGCCCTCGATCTGCTCCAGGGCCTGCGCCGCCAGCCGCAGGTGCTCCAGCTCCATGTTCAGGTGCAGCTCCCAGATCGCCCGGATCCGCGGGTCGACCTCGGTCTCCAGGCACGACCAGTAGAGCCAGCACTCATGGTTTTCGTGCAGCACCCAGTTGGTCAGCCACGAGACGGTCGGGTCCAGGCAGGACTCGTAGTGGCTGACGTGCTGCTCCTCGATCTGGGCGATCTCCATGTAGAGCGCCCGGGCCAGCGGGTCGCTCGGCCGGTTGCCCGAGTTCATATAGAAATTCATCGTCTGCTGCTCGGCCGAGACCAGGGTCATGGCGTTCAGCAGCGACTGGCGATGGGCCGCCTGGACCGTCATCGGCCGGCGGATGTCGTCGCAGGGATCGCGGTGTTCAAAGATCGTCGGCCGTCCGGGCGTGATCTCGGTGTAGTCGCCGGTGATCTCCTCGGCCCGCCGGCTGTTGCCCATCAGGTCCATCAGGTTGGCGTAGCGGTAGAGGTGGTCGAAGTCCTCCAGCAGGCCGTACTCGTAGACCTGGCGCAGGTACGGGTCCGGCTCGTTGCGGGCCAGCCAGGCGGTGAGGTCGACCGCCACCTGCTCGTAGCCGATGGTCACTTCCAGCACGTTCTCATGCGCCTCGCCCGGCACCAGCCAGTTCACCGCCTTCTGCTGCTGCTGCTCGATGCGGCGCACGGCCTGCAGGCGCTGCTTCAGGTCCACGTCGGCGCAGTTGCGGTTGAAGGCGTGGGAGAAGTTCATCGCCTCCACCTCCACGCCGTTCATCAGGATCACCCGGCAGCGCGTGTAGGGGTGCACCTCCTCCGAGCTGTAGGGATCGACGTTGAGCTCGGACCAGCTCCGAAGCTGGCGCCCCAGCGGGATGCCCTTTTCGGCGAGGGGGTTGAACGGCATGGGCGACCTCTCGGGTTTCAGGGTTCAGGGACCGGCACCAACTCAGGGGCGGACTGAATGTTCCTGGCGCTCGAAATTCCCGCCGGGCGGGTTCAGACCAGCGCCGTATAGAGGATGAAGGCGAAGAGGAGCGCGGCGACGACCGCCAGAACGGTCGCGACGCTGAATGACTTCGTCTGGTTGAGGCGGTCTGCGTCGCCGTCCGGGGCGAGCTCCGGCTCGGCCGCGTTCATGCGGCGGTTAGGAGCGGCTGCGCCTTCGGTCCGCAGCGCTTGCGTGGTTTCGTCGGCGGTCGGCCCCGCGCCGGCCGCTTCGGCGTCCGCGCTCAAGGGGGCGGCGGCCGGGTCCGTCCCCGGCGTCTTGTCCCCCGTTGCGCCTGTGTCGACGGCGGCGCGAAGCTGTTCTGGGGTAGGGGCTTTTGCGCCTGCCGCTCTGTCCGTGGCCATGACGACTCCTAGCTTTCCTTGCGAGGTCGGCCCGCGTTCCGCTGCGGGTGGCCGCTCGGGGCAAGGACAACCGGCGCCGCCGCAATTGGTTCCTGGCGCCGACGGGAAGATCGCCCGGTTCATGATGAAGAGCGGCGGAGAATTTCGACAGTCAAGCTCGCTGGTCACGAATTCTTGCGCAGGGAAATCCTGAGCGTTTTCCAGGATTCCTGGCGATGGGAATAATATTTGATAAGATTTGCCTTGCGCCATGGGCTGAGAGCGATTTGACTAAAGCATCGAGCGCTTTGGCTAAAGCATCTCGTTTACTCAGCGCCTGCTCGTCTCTGGCGACGCCCTCGTCAAAAACGGCCCGTTGCTGATCCGAATCCGGTTCCTCGTGATGAGCTGATCGGCCGGGGGCGTTCTGCCCGGTCGCTCGTTGTGTTCAAGCGCTGCGCGATTGCGTCACGCCATCCTCGAGCACGTGGATGCGTCGACGGTGTGCGGCCAGGGAGGGGCGGACACCGGCGCGGTCGCCCGCGCGACAGAAGGAGGCGTCATGTCTGGTTCGATGGCGGCGCAAGCGGTGCGCACATGATGACGAACGACCCCAAAGCCGCCCGCCGCAATTCCGGCTCGATCGAGTCCGGCTCCATCGATTCCGGCGACGGGCGCCGTTCGGGCGACCCCGGTCCGGAGCTGGGCGGCGGCCTGGGACGCAAGGCGACGCCCAAGGTGTCGGAACTGGCCTATCTCTCCCGCTTCGATGTCGAGGACCGCGTGGCCGTCGGCGAGCTCCTGGGACCGCCGCGCTCGACCCGGGCGGGGAACGACCTGGTGGGCGAGGACGCCGCCTCGTCGGATTGCACGGTCCTGATGGAGGGGCAGGCCTACCGCCACAAGACCCTGGCCGACGGCCGCCGACAGATCCTGCTCTTCCACTTTCCCGGCGACATCCTGAACTTCCAGGAGGTGCTGCTGGGCCGCGACTGCACGGTCACCTCCCTGACCGCCTGCGTGACGGCGTCCCTGACACTGGGGCAGCTTCAGACGCTGCTCGGCGAGCGGCCGCGCCTGGGGCTCGCGCTATGGCGGGAAAGCCTCGCCGAGGCCGCCCTGCTGCGCGAACGCCTGCTGGCGATGGGGCAGCTCTCCGCCTACGAGCGCATGGCCCATCTGCTGTGCGAGGTGTTCGGCCGCTCGAGCGCCGCCGGGCTGGTGCGCAATCATCGCTGCTATTTTCCCGCGACCCAGGCCCACCTGGCGGACGCCCTGGGCCTTTCGGGCGTGCACACCAACCGCCTGCTGCAGCAGTTGCGCAGTCGGGGCTTGGCCGACATCCGCGGCCGCCAACTCAGGGTTCCGGACTGGTCCGCCTTGTCGACTGCGGCGGAGCGTGAGACTCCGCGTCGCCTGCACGAGCTGGACGCGCACCCAGGGGCCTAGGCCCGCGCAGGCGCCGGGCGTCCAACGCCATCAGCAAACGAAGCTGTTCGTCGAAGATCTCGACGAGCTCGATCCGGTCCAGCCCGGGATCACGTGAGACCGCGCACCTGACGTCGCGCTCCAGCTCTCCGCCGCCGGGGGCGTTCACCGCGCGCAGCTGCGGGACGGCCGAACGGCGGGTGTGGACGAGGCAAACAAAGAGAGGCATGGCGTTTCGGGCGGCTGGATATCGTCGGGTCGAGGAAATGCTGGACCAGCATCCGGAACGGCGCACTTAAGTAGTTTATCGGCCTCGCTGTTTCCGCGCCGAAGGGGCAGGACTTGACGCCCGCAAGCGCAGCTGTGCCCGGCCGTTTTCTAAACCATGTTAATGTCGGAAACCTTCGCCGCACGTCGGTGTTTCGACCTCAGGATGCGCGACGGCCGTAGAGGTCCGGCGCAGCGAGGGAACCATGTCCGCCATGCCTGAGGCCAGCCGGCCGACAAGCTCGTTCGGCCCCAGCCGCCATGGAACTGGATCGCCGCCAAAGGTCCCCGTGCGCGGCGGTCCAGGCGCGGGCGCGGCCGGCGCCGCGGCCGCGGCCCCCCGCGGCGCGCCGCACCGCGTCGCGCCGACGGATCCAGACCGGAAGTGGCCGAAGGAGGGCGCCTTGGAGATCGTACGCTCGACGAAACTGGTGGACATGCGCCTGCGCGCCATCAACGAGGAGACCACCAGCGAGGATCTCGCCGCGCTGGATGCGGCGCTCGGGCCCAAGCAGATGCGCCAGGCCAGGGTCCAGCTGGCGGGGGACGACCTGACCCCGTTTGTCATCCTGCGCGGCTGGGCGTGCCTGACCCGCACGGCCGCCGACGGCGGTCGCCAGATCATGTCGTTCCTGCTTCCTGGGGATGCGGTGGGTTTTGGCCCGGCCACCAAGTCGCTGGCGGGCGACAGCCTCTGGACCCTGACGCCCTTGACGTTCCGCCGGCTGCGAAGCGATCGGGCGCGCTACCTGATGTCCCGCACGGCGCTGATGCGCGCGTTCTCGGGCCTGGACGCCCGGCACCAGAACTACCAGCGCAACCAGATCCTGCGCCTGTCGCGGCTGTCCGCGCTGCGGCGCATGGCCGACCTGCTCGCCGAACTCGCGGAGCGGATGACGGAGGTCTCTCCCCCCGGGGAGAACGGGGTGGCCATGCCGCTGCGCCAGGTCCACTGCAGCGATGCGCTCGGGATGAGCGTGGTCCATGTGCGCCACGTCCTGAAGGAACTCGCCGCCCGCGGCGCCACGGTGGTGGAGAACGACCGTCTTCTCGTCTGCGACATCCCGCTTCTGCAGGCGCTCGCCCGCGACGGCGACCGGCGCGCGCCGGCCGAACCCGCTCGGCGTGCGCCGGCGCAGGTGGAGCCGGCGGCGGCCGCCACCTCCGCCGCCTGAGCGCTCGGGTTCCGGAGCCGGACTTCAAACTCAATTGACCGCCGGCGCGTGGCGCGCCCGGCGCGAAGGGGAACGGTCCCGTCCCCGGTGGGTTTTGGCCCAAGGCGTCCAAGCCGGACGCGACACCCCAGCATCGGAGGACACGCATGGCTTATCCGAGCGGCATGTACGGCGACGAGCGCGAGGACCCCCGGCGCCGCGATCCGCGCGACGACAACCAGTTCCGGGGCGGCCGCGGCTATCGCGGGGACGATACGCCCTACAACCAGGGCGAATACGGCTACGACGGCGGCGATTCCTGGCGCGGCCGTGGACGTTCGAGCGCGCCCTACGCGGGCGTCGGCTACGGCGACATGTGGCCGCCCGTCGACTACGCACGTTCACGCTCGCGCGGCTACGCCGACTGGCCCGGCTCCTCAGGCCGGGACGATGAATACGGCTACGCCGGCTACGGCGGCGGGTACGGCGACGACCGCAGCGGCCGGCGCGCCCAGGAGGACCGCAGCTGGTGGGACCGCGCCGCCGACGAGGCCCGCAGCTGGTTCGGCGACGAGGACGCCGAACGCCGGCGCGACATGGATGAGGCCCGGTCCCACCGCGGCCGCGGCCCGAGCGGCTATCGGCGTTCGGACGAGCGGATCAGCGAGGACGTGCACGATCGGCTCACCGACGATCGCTGGCTGGACGCCACCGACATCGTGGTGAAGGTCGAGGATCGCGAGGTGACGCTCGACGGGACTGTGCGCTCGCGCCGCGACAAGCGCCGCGCCGAGGAGATCTGCGAGGAGGTGTTCGCCGTCGCCCACGTGCAGAACAATCTGCGGGTCTCCGAGCGCCAGGGCGAGAGCGCCGGCGCCACGCCCGCGACCGGGGCCTCCCCCGCAACCCGCCGCATCTGACGCGGGTTCAGCACTCCGCCGCCCGAGGCCCCTGGCCCCGGGCGGCTTTTTCGTGCGCGACGGCTGCGCGCCGGTCAGCCGGAGCCGCTTCCGGGTTCCGCCATCTTGCGGTGCTGCTCGGCCAGCACCGATTGCGGGGTGACCGCGGCCATGGCCGCCTGGACCTTGTTGCCCATTCCGGCGACCACGTCGCCCTTGCCCTCGAGCATGGCTTGATAGCCCACCTTGGCCACCTCGGCGGGATCGGCCTTGTCCGGGTCCGAGCCCACCTTGGTGTCGAGCATGTCGGCGCGCTCGAAGAAGCGGGTGTCCGTCGGGCCGGGCATCAGGCAGCTGACGGTCACGCCGCTGTCCTTCAGCTCGTTGCGGAGCGCCCAGGAGAAGCTGTCCAGAAAGGCTTTGGTGCCGTTGTAGGCCGCCTGGAAAGAGCCCGGCATCAGCCCCGCGATGGAGCCGGTGATCAGGATGCGTCCGCGCCCCCGCTCGCGCATGCCGCGGGCCGCCGCCTGCAGCAGGTAGAGCGTGCCGGTGACGTTGGTGTCGATCACATAGCGCACGTCCTCCCAGGCCTGGTCGAGAAAGCCGCCGCCCAGGCCGCGCCCGGCGTTGGCCATCAGAAGCTCGACCGGGCGGCCATCCCAGGCGGCGATCAGCCGCTCGACGCCCTCGATGGTGGCGAGATCCGCCTGCACGGCGACCACCCGCGCGCCCAGGGCCTCCAGGGCGGCCTTGGCCTCGGCCAGGGCCGGCTCGTTGGCGCAGATGACCAGGTCGTGGCCGTCCTGCGCAGCCAGGCGCGCGAGTTCCAGTCCGATGCCGGAGGAGGCGCCGGTGACGACGGCGAGAGGGCGGGCGGCGGGGGTCATGCGGCTTGCCTTTCCCAGCCCGGCTTGAGGACGACCTTGGTCACCTCGTTCTGCTGGGTCTTGAACATCTTGTAGCCCTCCGGCGCCTCTTCGAGGGGGAGCCGGTGGCTGATCAGGTAGGTGGTGTCGACGCGGCCTTCGCCGATCATCTCCAGGAGCGGGCGCAGGTAGCGCTGCACGTGGGTCTGGCCGGTGCGGACCTGCAGCCCCTTTTCCATCAGCGCGCCGATCGGGAACTTGTCGGTGATCCCGCCGTAGACGCCGGGAATCGAGACCCGGCCGCCCTTGCGGCAGGCCATGATCACCTCGCGCAGCACATGGGTGCGGTCCGTGGCCAGGCGCACCTCGGTCTTGATGGCGTCGATGATGTTGTCGAGGGCGAAGCCATGGCTTTCCAGGCCGACGGCGTCGATGCAGGCGTCCGGCCCGATGCCGCCGGTCATCTCCCGCAGCGCCTCGCGCACCTTGACCTCATGGTAGTTGATGCACTGGGCGCCCTTGGCGGCGGCCAGCTCCAGTCGGCGCGGATTGTGGTCGATGCTGATCACCTGGTGCGCCCCCTGCAGGAAGGCGCTCTGCACGGCGAACAGGCCCACTGGCCCTGCGCCCCAGATGGCCACGGTGTCCCCCGGCTCGATCTGGCAGTTCTCGGCCGCCATCCAGCCGGTCGGCAGGATGTCCGACAGGAACAGCACCTTGTCGTCATCCAGCCCGTCGGGAACGACGATCGGCCCGACGTCGGAGTAGGGCACGCGGACGTACTCGGCCTGTCCGCCTGCATAGCCGCCGGTCAGGTGCGAGTAGCCGTAGATGCCGCTCATCGGATAGCCGTAGGCGATCTCCGACATCTCGGCCTTCTCGGCGGGATTGGAGTTGTCGCAGGCCGAGTACTGCTGCTTCTCGCAGAAGAAGCACTTCCCGCAGGCGATGACGAACGGCACGACCACCCGCTGGCCCTTCTTGAGGGTGGAGCCGGGCCCCACCTCGACGACCTCGCCCATGAACTCGTGACCCAGGATGTCGCCGGCCCGCAGGGTGGGGATGAAGCTGTCGTAGAGGTGCAGGTCGGAGCCGCAGATCGCGGTCGAGGTGATCTTGATGATGGCGTCGCGCGGATTGACGATCTTCGGGTCGGGGACCGTTTCCATCCGGACGTCGTGCTTGCCGTGCCAGGTGAGGGCGCGCATGGGATCTCCTAGGATTGTCCGCGGGGCGCGGCGTCGGGGGCTTCGGAGGTGGAGATCTCGCCGGTCTCCAGCAGTTGCTTGAGCCGTCGCAGGTCGCGGCGAACCTGCAGCTTGGGCTCGCGCTGGAAGAGCTTGGCGACCAGCTTGCCGAGGTCGCCGCCCGGGGGCTCGTAGAGGATGGTGGCGGTGATCTCGGAGCCGCGGCCCGGCGGCGCGTCGCGGAATTCCACGCGGCCTTCGTTGCGGATGTCGCCTTCGACCGACCTCCAGGCCAGCGCCCGCCCGGGCTCGTCCTCGGTCAGCTCGCTCACCCAGCTCACCTGGCGGTCGCCGGGCGCCTTGACGGTCCAGGTCGAGCGGCCGGCGCCGTCGATGCTCACCGCCTCGACGTTCTCCATGAAGCGCGCCAGGTTCCGGAAATCCCGCCAGAAGGCGTAGGCTTCGTCGCGGCTGCAGTTCACCGTCACGGTGCGCCCCGCGAGGGAGGCGTCGTCCCAGTCCCGGGCCTCGGCGGCCTCCTTCGTGATCGCCCGCTGGTGCACCGCCGCAGAGAGCGGGGCGTCGCTCTCCTGGGCGCTCGTCACCTTGTCATTACCCATCGGCTGGCCTCCGGAAAACGCAACAACCTGGAGGGGCGCGGCAGGTTCCGGGGGCGGGGAAGCCGCCTCGCCGTCGCCGGACCGCTCCGGGGGAAGCCGCGGAACGGCCGCCGGCCGCCCCGGTTCCCGGCCTCCCCAAGCCGCAACCAAGCCCCCGCACGCGTGTTCAGCGCACGCGAGCAACAGGTGAGAAGAAGATGGCGTCGGCGCGGAAAAAGGAGCTGACCGGGCTTCAGCCCCAGGCCCGGCGCCGGGCCCAGGAGGAGCTTGGCTTCTCCGAGGACCTCGGAGGAACGATCGTCCATTGGCGCGTCGAGCGGGTCGCCTGGGTCGTCTTCGGCCTGCTGATCCTTGGCGCGCTCCTGGGCCTCACAGGCCGCGGCGGCCCGCTGGCGCGCAGCGTCGCCCGCGCCCCGGGCCTGGAGGTGGACTATCCCCGTATCGCGCGCTGGAGCACGCCCGACGACATTGAGCTGGTGATCCGCGACGGCGGCCCGCAGCCGACCGTGCGGCTGGGTCCCGGCTTTGCGCGAGTCTTCCGGATCGAGGAGGTGCGGCCGACGCCGGTGCGGTGGAGCGCGGGCGCGCAGGGGCAGAGCCTCGCCTTCGCCCCCCAGGACGCCGGCCGTCCGCTGTACGTGACGATCCAGGTGCGCCCCCGCCGGCCGGCGTTCGCCAGGCCCGCGACGATCGCCATCGCTGACCGCCGGCCGGCGGACCTGCGCCTCAACGTCCTGCCATAGGAGCCGAAGATGGAATCCGTAGTCCGGGGCGCCGCCATCTACGTGGTGATGCTGATCGTGATCCGGCTGAGCGGGCGGCGCACGCTGGCCCAGATGCGCCCGTTCGACCTGGTGCTCATCCTGATCGTCTCGGAGACCACGCAGCAGGCGCTCCTGGGAGAGGATTTCTCGGTGATCAACGCCCTCGTCCTGATCCTGACGCTGTTCACCCTGGACATCGCGCTGAGCTACATCAAGCGCGCGGCCCCCTGGTTCAGCGACGTCCTCGACGGACGGCCCACGGTGCTGGTGGTCGACGGACGTCCCGACAAGCCGGTGATGGACCGCGCCCGGGTGGCGGTGTCGGACGTCCTGGAGGTGGCCCGCGCCCAACGGGGCCTGACCCGCCTCAGCCAGATCCGCTACGCGATCCTGGAGCCGAGCGGGGACATCAGCATCATTCCGGCGCCGTCGCAGGGGGACTGAGGGCCGCAGGGCCGGGGCGGCTACTTGGCCGTGACCACCATCTGGACATAGGGCGCGGCGGCGTCCTCGTTCCTGACCCCGGCGGCGGAGACCTGTCCCTCCGGCATGCCGTTGGCGATGAGGGCGCTGCGGACCCGCTCGGCCCGCGCCGCGGCCTCGGGGCTCGGGGTGGGCTGTCCGGGATTGCGCCAGACGACCTCGACGCGCACCCGTGCGTCCGGGTGCGCCTGCACCACTGCGGCCAGGGCGCTCAAGGCGCCGTCGGGGTCGGACCGCACCTCCCCGGCGTTGGCGAAGCGGATCGAGGGCAGGGCGAAGGTTTCGCCGGCCGGCCGGTCGGAAGCCAGATAGTCCGCCAGCCTGGAGATCGCCGTCGTGGCCGTGATCTGGGTCCCGTTCGGCAGGGTGACGATCACCGGGTCGGCGGGGGCGATCGGCGGGTTGCGGAACGCGCCCTTGTCCTGCGTCGCCGGATCCACCGTGCCGTCCTGGCGGCCGCACCCCGCCAGCGCCAGGCATCCCGCCAGCATCGGAATGGCGAGGCGGGAGAATGCGATGCGGGCTGTGGACATGGGAGACCTCTTCCACCGGTGGGACAGGGGGCGCCGGCGTCTCCAACGGGGCGGCCGGCCCTCTCCCAACACCTTGGTGGCGGCGCGGTTCCGGCCCGCCCCAACCGTGGCCTTCGGCCTCCGCGGCAACCCCCGCAGGCGCACGGCGTTAGTCCGCTCGACGTTGGGAAACGCAGCCAAGGGAGCCTGACGATGGCGAGGCATGAAGCGGACACGGGCTATGGCGTCGGCGGTCGGGCCGGGGGCGGCGCGGCGGCGCGCGGCGTCCTTTGGGTGATGCTGCTGCTGGCCACGGCGTTCTGGTTCTGGGCCGCCGCCTTCATCGACTACGGCATACTGGCCGGCGTTTACTGACCGGCCGGGCGAGGCGTTCGGCATGGCGATCTTCACCGGCTCCTTCCTCGACGCTCATGGCGGCGAACGGGTGTTCCACCTGGAGGCGCGGGACTTCGACGAGGCCGAGGAACTGCTGGAACGCATCGCCTGCAGCGGCCGCATCGACGGACAGCTGCTGGAGGAAGGCGAGGCCGAGCGGCCCTTTCCGATCGGCAATGCTTGAGGCCGCGCCGGCGCGAGCGCCGGTCGGTCCTCAGGGCTCGCCGCCCTTTCCCCCCGCAAGGTCGCGCGATCGGTAGTTGGACAGCGCGGTCAGCACCTGGGGCGCAAGCAGCTTGGCTTCGCCGCCGCGAACCTCGATCAGCTTCTCGCGCTTGAGCTGCTGCAGCGTGCGGTTCACGTGGACCACGCTGAGGCCCAGGATGTCGGCGAGCACTTCCTGGGTGACGGGCAGGGGGAAGCTGTAGCCCTGGGTGAGCCCCACCAGGGCGAGCCGTTCGTGCAATTCCAGCAGCAGGTGCGCCGCGCGCTCATAGGCCGTCTGCCGGCCGAGCCGGACGAGCTGGTTGAGGAGCAGCGCCTCCTCCGCCCGGACCGCCATGTACAGCGACTGGGCCAGGCCGGGGTGTTCCTTGCGGTTGGCCGCCGCGCGCCGGACCGCCTCCCCGTCGACGGTCTGCAGTTCGGTGACGGCGCCCACGCTGGCCAGGGCGCCGGCGTCTCGCGGACCGCCCAGGGCGATCCCGTCCCCCGGCAGCAGGAAGCAGAACACTTGGCGGCGGCCGTCCGGCAGGATCCTGTATCGGCAGGCCCAGCCGGAGATGATGAAGCGGGCGCCGCTCGGCTCCGTCTCGGCCGCGAGGACCACCGAGTTCGCGGCATGGACCTCGCCGTCTCCGGAGAGGCGGCGCACGAGGTCCACCTCACGCTCGGAGAGGCTGGCCAGTCCGCCGAGGCGGCGGACGACCACATCGACCGCCTGGACGGAACGGCGGCTACGGAAGCGGCTGGCGACCATCGGCGGATCGGCTCCGGCAGGCGCCAGGGACCTCGGCGTCTCGACGCAAGCCTCGGCCCGCGAGCTCACGTCCATGCGAAGGCTCCCGGAGGAGCCTAGGGCGCGACCACGGCGGCGTCGCGGCTGCGGTCTTCGCCGACGGGCTCCCGCGGATGTTCGAACCAGTCAATCGTCGCATAGAGGCCCTCCACGAGCCCGACCCGCGGACTCCATTCCAGCAGGCGCTGCGCCTTGCTGATGTCGGGACGCCGCCGCCGCGGATCGTCGGTCGGCAGGGGAAGGTGCACGATTGCGGAGCTGGAGCCGCACAGCTCGCGCACCATCTCGGCCAGCCGGCCGACCGTCACCTCGGTCGGGTTGCCGAGATTGACCGGGCCGGGTTGCGGGCCGCCGTGCTCCAGCAGGGCGATGAGGCCCTCGACCAGGTCGCTGACGAAGCAGAACGAGCGCGTCTGGTCGCCGGCGCCGAAGACCGTCATGTCCTCGCCGCCGAGGGCCTGGGTGATCAGGTTCGAGACCACCCGGCCGTCGGCCGCCGCCAGCCGCGGGCCATAGGTGTTGAAGATGCGCGCCACCCGCACGGAGGCCCGGCCCATGCGGTCGAAGTCGAAGCACAGGGACTCCGCCGCCCGCTTGCCCTCGTCGTAGCAGGCCCGCGGTCCCGTGCAGTTCACGTTGCCCCAGTAGGTCTCCGACTGGGGATGGACGTCCGGGTCGCCGTAGACTTCGCTGGTGGACGCCATCAGGAAGCGGGCGTTGTGACGCTCGGCCAGGCGCAGCAGCCGGTCGGCGCCGAGCACGCTGGTCAGCATCGTATGCTCCGGGTCGGCCTGGTAGAGCTTGGGCGAGGCGGCGCAGGCCAGGTTGCAGATGTGGGTGAAGCGCCGCCGCTTCAGCTCGGCCGGCAGGGGCCTGACCACGTCGCGCTCGATCAGGCTGAAACGCTCGTTCCGCTCGAGCGCGCGCAGGTTCGCCCGATCGCCGGTCTGGAAGTTGTCGAGGCAGACCACCTCGGCGCCCTTGCGCGCCAGGGCCTCGCAAAGGTGCGATCCGACGAAGCCGGCGCCTCCGGCGACCAGGACTCTCGAGTGGCGGCCAACTTCATACTGCATGTCGGGTCTCCTCCGGCCTCTATGCGGCCATCTCAGACGTTCAGCGCCGCGCGGGCCTCGCGCGGCCGGGCCTCGCCCCACAGCTGTCTCTCGACGAGCGCGGCGCGGTGGTCGGCGGTGTGTTCCCGCATCACGCGGCGGCGGCCCGCCTCGGCGAGCGCGTCGCGCGCGGCGGCGTCCGCGCCGCGCAGGACCTCCAGGACCTCGCCGGGGGAAGAGGCGAGCAGGATCTCCCTGCCGGGCTCGAAGATCTCCCCGATCCCGCGCCAGCGGTCGCTGATCACCGGACAGGCGCAGGCCGCCGCCTCGAACAGCCGCACGCTGGGGCTGTGGCCGGCCGCGATCATGTCCTTGCGCGTGACGTTCAGGGTGAAGCGGCTGGCGGCGTAGAAGGCCGGGTGGTCCGCCGGACCCACGTGATCGATCCGCTCGACGTTGGCCGGCCAGGCGATGTCGATGGGATAGCTCGGCCCGGCCACGCAGAACTTCAGGTCGGGCGCCCGGCGGGCCGGCTCCAGCAGCAGTTGCTCCAGCGGCGGCTGGCGGTCCGGACTGTAGGTGCCCAGGTAGGACAGGTCCCATCGCCGTTCGGCCTCGAGCGGCCGGTGCGCCCTGGGGTCCACGGCGCAATAGAGCGCGCTCACCCGGCGCGCGCCGTAGCGGTCGTGAAGCACCTCGAGGCTGCGTCCGCCGCTGAAGGAGAAATAGGCGTCGAACCGGGCCACCTGGTCGACGCTGAGGTACTCGCACGTCCCTTCGGCCAGTGCGCTCAGGGTGA
This sequence comes from Phenylobacterium sp., assembly GCF_046291545.1. Lineage (GTDB taxonomy): Bacteria > Pseudomonadota > Alphaproteobacteria > Caulobacterales > Caulobacteraceae > Phenylobacterium. The sequence continues at coordinate 49,891 of NZ_JBKBSM010000003.1, read as the reverse complement.
TCGGCGTATCGATGTCGTAGAAGGCGACCGGCCCCGTGGCGGTGGTCAGCACCCAGTCGATGACGAGCCGTCCGTCCGGCACGTAGGAGCCGACCAGCACGGCGTCGGCCTGGCGGATCGCTTCGGCCCATTCGGCCTGCAGTTCGGCGACGCCGCCGTAGAACTTCAGCCGGCATACGCCGGGGTCCGGATCACGATGGGCCGCGTACCAGGGCATGTCCCGTTCGAGGAACAGCACCTCGTGGCCGCGCCGTTCCAGGGCCGCCAGCAGGCTGCGGTAGGTGGTGGCGTGGCCGTTTCCCCAGGACGAGGAGAGCGACAGGCCTAGGACGACAAGTCTCATGCGCGCCTCAGACGGTTGACGAGACGCCCGCGTCGACGCGGGCTTCGAGCAGCAGGCGGTCCACCTCGGCGGCGCGCTGGGCGTAGGTGTGCCCGGACAGGACCCGGCGGCGGGCGGCCGCCCCGATCGCCTCGGCCCGCGCGGGCGTGAGGGATTCTAGGATCTCGGCGACCTCTCGCCCGTCGCGGGCGACCAGCACCTCCAGGTTCGGCTCCAGGAACATCTCCAGGCCCACCCAGTCGTCGGTGATCAGGCAGGCGCCGGCCGCCGCGGCCTCGAACACGCGCGTGGCGGGGGAGAAGCCGACTTCGGCCATGGAGTCCCGCGCGACGTTGAGCACGGCGAGGGGCGAGCAGTTGAATGCGTTGTGCTCGCCGGCGCCCACATGACCGAGCTTGGCCACGTTCGGCGGCGTCGCCTTGTCCTCCCAGCCCGATCCGCCCAGCAGGAACCGGCGTGCCGGCGCGCGTCGTGCGGCCTCGAAGAAGAAGGCGTCCACCCGTTGCTCGCGGTCCGGCAGGCGGTTGGCGAGGAAGTTCAGGTCGGCCCGGTACTTTGGCGCCGGCGGCGCCGGAAAGTGGGTGTCCGGGTCCATGGCGTTGTAGATCGGGGCGCAGTGCAGCGCGCCCAGCGCCTTGTAGGCCTCCGTCACCGGCGCGCCGCCGCCGTAGGTGAGGACCAGATCGAGCTGGGGCAGGGCCCGGCGCACCGGGTGGTCCGGGGCGTTGCGCATCTCCGCAAGGGTCGCCGGGGCGTCGACGTCCCAGAAGATCTTCAGCGCCCCGGGGCGGGCGGCGGCCATGACCCTGTCCAGGAGCAGATCGTCGAACACGCCCACCCCGCTGGCCTTGACCACGACGTCGGCGTCGGCGGCCTGGGCGGCGACGCGGCGGGCGGAGTCTTCATCCGCCGGGTAGACGACGACCTCGGCCCAGTCGGGCGGGTCGATGTCGCGGTGCTTCTGGCGGTCGAACGCGTCGGGCTCGTAGAAGGTTATCGCGTGCCCCCGCGCGGCCAGCGCCTTCAACAGGCCGCGGTAGTAGGTGGCCGCGCCGTTCCAGTAGGCGGACAGCAGGCTGGACCCGTAGAACGCGATCTTCATGCGAGCGCGGCTCCCGTACGAAGGGGTTGAAGGTTCAGGTCGTCGACGATGGCCATGAGCTCGGCCGCCCGATGGGCGCAGGTGTGGCGGCTGCGGATGCGGCCCAGGCCGCTTTCGCTCAGCGCCCGGCGCAGGCCCTCGTCCGACTTCAGCTCGCGCAGCCGCGCCGTCATCTCCTGCGGCGTGCGGGCGACCAGGAAGTCTTCCCCCGGGGCGAACAGCCCTTCCTCGTCGCGCCACGGCGCGCTGGCGAGGGGGATTCCGCAGGCTAAGGCCTCGAACACCCGGATGGTGGGGATGCCGGGCAGGCGTTCCACATAGAAGCGTCGCGGCACGTGCACCGTCGCCAGGTGCGCGGCGTAGACCGCGGGCGCCCGGGCGTTCGCCAGCCAGCCGCCGTAGCGGGCGCCGAAGCCCTGCAGCAGGCGGCGGGCCTCTCCCGGATAGCGCACGCCGTGGACCTCGAGCGGCAGGCCGGCCGCCTGGGCCGGCTGCAGCAGATAGTCCTTCAGTTCCTGCGTCCGCTCGCCGTCGCCCCAGTTGCCGACCCACACCAGCCCCTCGCGAGGCGTGTCGGAGGGGAGGGGCCGGAACACGGTGACGTCGGCGGCCTCATGCCAGACGTGAACCTGACGGCCCCAGCCCCAGCCGCGGTAGACCTCGGCCAGGGACTCGCCGAAGGCCAGCACGCCGTCGAAGGCGTCGAGGTCGTAGGCCCGCATCGCCTTCGGCTCGCTGACCGCTCGGTGGTGCGTGTCGTGGAACAGCAGGCGGAAGGCTCCGCCCCGGCTCCGCGCCCGGTTGAACGCGGCGACGACGCCGGGATCGGTCCATTCGTGCACGATCACGAGCTCGGCGCCGGAGGCGGCGGCCAGGGCCGCCTCGGGGGTTTCGTAGGTGGTCGACTTCAGGTCGGGATAGACGCGCCGGAACTCGTCGAGGGCGCTCTCGCCGTGATTGGCGACCAGGTTCACCCGGCTCCAGGCGTCCCGCGGCTCCAGGATCAGGACATCGTGACCCTCCGCAGTCAGGGCGCGGGCCAGGCCGCGGATGAAGTGGGCGTTGCCGTGGTTCCAGCAGGAGGCGAGGGAATGGGTGAGGTAGGCGATTCTCATTCGGCGGCCTCCAGCCGAAGCTCGCCCGTCAGGCCGCAGCCGAGCTCCCCGTAGAGGCCGAGCACGCCCTCGACCATGGCCTCGAGGGTGAAGCTGGCGGCGCGCGCCCGCGCGGCCTCGCCGAGGCGGCGGGCGAGGGCCGGGTCGGCGGCCACGGCCGCCACCTTCGCCGACAGGTCGCGCGCGTCACGGGGCGCAAAGAAGACCGCGCAGTCGCCCCACAGCTCGCGAAACGTCGGGATGTCGGCCAGGACCAGGGGACAGCCGGCCTGCGCAGCTTCCAGCACTGCCAGGCCGAAGGGTTCGTAGAGCGCGGTGGAGACGAACACCGGGCGGTTGGCGAGGCGGGCGAGGACCTCGTCCTGGGCGAGGTTGCCCGCCCAACGGCAGGCCGTGAGCTCGACGCCCTCGCCCGAGGGACCGGCGAGCGGTCCGGCCGCGGCGAAATCGAGACGTTCGAGCGCCGCGGCCGCGGCGTCGAAGGTGGCCGCGTCCTTGCCCGGGTCCCAGAGCCGCCCGGCGGTGAAGACGGCCGGCGCATCGGCGGAAGGCTCGGCCGAAAAGCGCGCCCGCCCGTTGTGGATCACCCGGGGCGCGGGCACGTCGTAGGCACGCGCGATGGCCTCGGCGAACGCGGCGCTGGGCGCGGCCAGAGCGTCGCAGTTCAGCAGGCCCCGCCAATAGGCGCGCGCCCGCCACTGGAATTCTTCGGGGAAGTCCCCGGTCCGTACGGCCGCCCACCACGTCGCCAGGCAGGAGTGGCAGACCCCGACGACCGGCCGGCCAAGCGGGCGCGCGGCGAGGGGCGGGCCGTTCAGGTGGATCAGGTCGACGTCGAGGCGCTCGGCCGCCTGCGCCAGCCCCGCCGCGGCGGCCGCGAGCGCCGGCTCGTCGGCCGCGGTCCAGTCGAGGGGCAGGTCCGTCTCCAGCAGCTCAAGCCCCGGGATGCGCCGGGCCGCCGCCCTCTGCGCGGCGCTGGGATGCGGCCCGAACTGCATGAGCTTGACCTCGGCGCCGCGGGCGGCGAGGCCGCGCGCCAGGTCCAGGCTATAGGTCCACACGCCGCCGACCGCGTCCGTGGTGATCAGCACGCGCCGCGCCTGGCCGACCGGCGCTGGACGGGGCCGCTTGGGGGCGCTCATTCCGCCGCCCCGGCGGTCGCTTGCGCGAGTACGGGGGACTCGGCGGTCAGCCAGCTGGCGAGATCGCGCAGTCCCTCGCGCCAGTCCAGCGGCGCGGGCAGATCGAGCGCCTGCGACACGCGCCGCACGTCGGATACGTAGTAGCGCTGGTCGCCCTGCCGCCAGGGGTGGAAGCTCACCTGCGTGCGCCGTCCGACGATCTCGTCGATGCTCGCGATGACGTCCAGCAGGGTGACCGCGTTGTCCACGCCGCCGCCGAGGTTGAAGGCCCGGCCGCTCACCTTGTCGATGCAGGACAGGGCGCGCAGATAGGCCTCCACCGCGTCGCGCACGTGCAGGATGTCGCGCACCTGCCGCCCGTCGCCGAAGATCTTTACGCCCCGGCCCTGCAGGGCGCGGATCAGGAAATGGGCGACCCAGCCCTGGTCCTCGGTGCCCATCTGACGTGGCCCGTAGATGCAGCTCATGCGCATGACGCAGGTCGGCACCCCGAAGCTGCGCCAGTAGTCCAGGACGTACTGGTCGGCCGCGCCCTTGGAGCAGCCGTAGGGCGTGTGGAAGTCCAGCCGCCGGGCCTCGGACACGCCGACCTCGCGAACGGCGGGATCGACGGGTCCGTAGCGGCGCCCGTCGCAGGCGACGGCGAGGTCGTCCAGCGCGCCGTAGACCTTGTTGGTGCTGGCGAAGATCACCGGCGGCGGCTCGGACCGCCGCCGCGCCGCCTCCAGGACGTTGAGGCTGCCGGTGATGTTGACTTCGCCGTCGTGGCGCGGGTCCGTCAGGCTGGCGGTCACCGCCACCTGTGCGGCGAAGTGGAACACCGCGCCTGCGTCGCCGACGGCGGCGGCCACGAGGCCTTCGTCGCGGATGTCGGCCCGCAGGCGGCGTACGCGCCGGCCGTGCCTCCGCTCCAGCCAGGCCAGGTTGGCCTCGACCCCGGGCCGTGTGAGGCTGTCGAGCACCACCACGTCCCGGCCGTCGCCGGCCAGGCGATCGACGAGGTTGCTGCCGATGAAGCCCGCGCCCCCCGTCACCAGGATCGGACCGTCTCTCATGCGACGAGCCCCCGGCTTTCCAGTTCGCGGCGGGCCTCGGCGGCGCGGTCGTGGGCCTGCTGGCTGGCCACCCATTCCGCCAGTTCGCGCAGGCTGTCCTCGAACGGCGTCGTGGCCTTAAATCCCAGCACGTCCCGGGCCTTGGTCAGGTCCGGAATGCAGTGGCGGATGTCGCCGGCGCGGGCCTTGCCGGTGATGGTCGGCTGCAGCTCGGGGCGGCCCATCGCGGTGGCGAGCACTTGCGCCACCTCTTCGATGGTGCGGGTCCTTCCGCTGCCGATGTTGAACACCTCGCCGTCCGCGTCGGGGCTCTCCAGGGCCAGGGCGAAGGCCCGCGCCACGTCATGGACGTGCACGAAGTCGCGTTTCTGCTGCCCGTCCTCGAACACCTCGGGCGAGCGGCCGTTGGCGATGCGCGAGGCGAAGATCGCCAGCACGCCGGTATAGGGGTTGGAGAGCGCCTGGCCGGGGCCGTAGGCGTTCCACAGCCGCAGGGCCACGCCCTCCATCCCGTATTGGCGGGTGAGGGTGAGCGTCATCCGCTCCTGGACGAACTTGCCCAGCGCATAGATGGAGCGCAGGGCGTTGGCCTTGGTCTCGGGCGTGGGCTGCGGCTGCATCGGCCGCCCCTCCCGGTCGAGGGGATCCCAGGAGGCGTCGCCGGGGCGGCGGTTGCGCACGACGTCCTCGACGAGCTCGCCGTCGACGGTGCGATAGAGGCCCTCGCCATAGATGCTCATGGAGGAGGCGACGACGACCCGCTTCACCGGCTGGTCGATCAGGGCCTGGAACAGCACCGCCGTGCCGTAGTCGTTGACCGAGGTGTAGCGGTCCACCGCATACATGCTCTGACCCACGCCGACCTCGGCGGCGAGGTGGACGACGTGGTCGACGCCGTCCAGCGCGCGTCGCACCATCTCGGCGTCGCGCACGTCGCCGACGATCAGTTCTGCCTTGTCGGCCAGCCCCTGCGGCGGCCGCCGCGTGGGATGCACCTGGCTGATGAGGGCGTCGAGAATGCGGACGTTGTCGCCGCGATCCAGCAGCGCATCGACGAGGTGACGGCCGATGAAGCCTGCGCCGCCGGTGATCAGGACGGTTCGGGACATGCGTTCCTCAACACGGAACACGCCGGGGGCGGCCCGTAAGCAGCTGTTTTCTTGAGCGATAGTTGAATACGCTTGAGCTTGGCTTCAGTAGAAGCGGCCGCAGCGATCCAGCCTGCGGCGAACTAAACAGATGATGAGGAAGCCAGTTCCGACCGCCGGTAATTAAAATATATGCATAAGCCCGGATATTAACAAAAGGCGCAAGCTTTGCTGGCGCGAGCTTAGCTTTTGTTGCTCTCATGTGTTCGCCGATAAAGTAACCCTCCCTGGGAACAAACCTGGCCGACCGGACTTTCCGTCCAGCGCCGGCGATCCGCCGGCCGCAGGAAAGCGGGATTGCGATGTCACGCCGACGGATCCGTATCGCCATCGTTGGAATGGGGAACTGCGCTTCGGCCTTCTTGCAGGGGCTGGTGCGCTATGGGCAGGACGGCGAGCGCCCGCCGGGCCTCATGCACGAGGAGATCGGCGGCTACCGGCTGGCGGACATGGAGGTGGTCTGCGCCTTCGACGTCAGCGCCGCCAAGGTGGGCCGCGACGTGGCCGAGGCGATCCTGGCCGAGCCCAACAACACCCTGCGCTTCTGCGAGGTCCCGCGGCTCGGCGTACCGGTGCTGAGGGGGCCGACGCTGGACGGGATCGGCCGCTACATGGCCGAGGAGCTCGTGGAGTCCGGCGCCCCCGTCGCCGACGTGGCGTCGGCCCTGCGCCGATCGGGCGCGGAGGTCGTGATCTCCTACCTGCCGGTCGGCTCCCAGGCGGCCAGCGAGTTCTACGCCGAGTGCGCCCTGGAAGCGGGCTGCGCCTATGTGAACTGCATGCCGGTGTTCCTGGCCTCCGAGCCCAGGTGGGCGCGACGCTTCGCCGAGCGGGGCCTGCCCATCGTCGGCGACGACATCAAGAGCCAGGTCGGCGCCACCATCCTGCACCGCGAGCTCGTCAACCTGTTCCGCGAACGCGGCGTGCGGGTCGAGCGCACCTATCAGCTCAACTTTGGCGGCAACGCCGATTTCAAGAACATGCTGGAGCGCGAGCGGCTGACCTCCAAGAAGATCTCCAAGACCCGCGCGGTCACCAGCCAGCTCGGCGCGCCGCTGCCGAGCGACTCCGTCCACATCGGGCCCAGCGACTTCGTGCCCTGGCTGAGCGATCGCAAGTGGGCCCACGTTCGGGTCGAGGGCGTGGCCTTCGGCGGCGCGCCCCTGACCATCGAACTGAAGCTGGAGGTCTGGGACAGCCCCAACTCCGCCGGCGTCGTGGTCGATGCGGTGCGATGCGCAAAGCTCGCGCTGGACCGCGGGGTCGGCGGGGCGCTGCTCGGTCCCAGCGCCTACTTCATGAAATCGCCGCCCGAGCAGTACACCGACCACGAGGCCCGCAACCTCACCCTCAGCTTCATCCGAACGCATTCCGGCGCCGTGCAGGAGCCCGGCCCCGTCCTCTCATGACGGCGACGCTCTGGCTGTTGCGCCATGCCGTGCACGGGCGCGTGCACGACGTCCTGTGCGGGCGCATGTCCGGCGTCCATCTCAACGACGCCGGCAGGGCCCAGGCGGCGGACCTGGCCGCGCGCCTGCACGGACGCCAGATCCAGGCGCTCTATTCCAGCCCGCGGGAAAGGGCGCGGGAAACCGCCTCGATCATCGCCGAGCGGCTGCGGCTGTCCGCCGACGTCGAGCCCGCCCTCGACGAGATCGACTATGGCGACTGGACCGGGCAGAAGTTCGACGAACTGGCCCACGATCCCCGCTGGGGCCGGTGGAACGCCGCGCGCGAGGCCGAACGCCCGCCGGGCGGCGAGAGCCTCGCCCAGGTCCGCGCCCGCCTCGACGTCTGGATGGGCCGGCTCGCCCGTCGCCATCCGGGCCAGCACGTGGCTGCGGTTTCCCATGCCGAGACCATCAAGGCCGCCGTCGCCCTGGCCCTGGGCCTTTCGGGAGACGCCCATGAGCGGCTGGACCTGCCGCCCGGCTCGATCTGCGTCATCAGCGTGGGGGACTGGGGCAGGCGGGTGTTGTGCGTGAACGGAGCCTTTGCATGTCCGATCTGACCGCTTCGGAGATCCGCGACCGGGCCCAGGCGCTCGGCCGCTGGTTCCACAACCTGGACCTGAACGGCGTGCAGACCGCGCCCGACCACTTCCTCCACGACTATCCGAACGTGAAATGGCGGCGCTTCCAGCATGTGGTGCCCGAGCGACTGGACGGCAGGACGGTGCTCGATCTGGGGTGCAACGCCGGGTTCTACGCCCTGGAGATGAAGCGGCGCGGGGCGGCGCGTGTCCTTGGGGTGGATTCCGATCCCCGCTATCTCGCCCAGGCGCAGCTCGCCTCGGAAGTGACCGGGCTGGAGATCGAGCTGCGCGAGATGTCCGTGTATGACGTGGCCGAGCTGGGCGAGCGCTTCGACCTGGTGCTGTTCATGGGCGTCCTCTATCACCTGCGCCACCCGCTGCTGGCCCTCGACCTGGTGGGCGAACACGTGGTCGGCGACCTGATGATCTTCCAGACCATGCAGAGGGGCTCGGAGGAGGAGGCGCCGGTCGCCGAAGACTACGATTTCTTCGAGCAGGACCACTTCGCCGCCCCGGGCTACCCGAAGATGCACTTCATCGAGCATCGCTACGCCGGCGATCCCAGCAACTGGTGGGCGCCGAACGCGGCCTGCAGCGCGGCCATGCTGCGCAGCGCCGGCTTCGAGATCGTCGAGCGCCCGGAGCCGGAGGTCTACCTCTGCCGTCGCTCCGCGGGCGCCTCTCCCGGGGGCGCGGTCCACCCCGCGCGTCCCGCGGCCGGCCGCTAGGCGAGGGGGAGCCGATGCTGGAAGCGGTGAAGATCTGGAACGAACCGAACAACAAGTCGCATTGGGACCCGGTGCTCGATCCGGACTGGGCGATTTTCTCGCAGATGACCTGCCTGGCCGGCCAGGCGATCGCCGCCGAGGCGCCCGAACTGCCGCGGGTGCTGGGGGGCGTTTCGCCCATCGATCCGCATTTCCTGAGGGCGCTCGAGGCGAGAGGCGTGATGGAGCACGTCGACGTGCTCGCCGTGCACGGCTTTCCCCTGGACTGGAACCTGTGGCGGATCGACGAGTGGCCGGCCCGGCTGGCGGAGATTCAGGCTCTGACCGACAAGCCGGTATGGGTCACCGAGGCGGGCGTCTCCAGCTTCGGCGCCGAGGAGGTGCAGGCCTGGGGGCTGCGGCGGACCGTCGAACTGCTCGCCGGGCGCACGCCGCGCATCCACTGGTACAGCCTCTATGACCTGCCCAGCGCCTGGGAGGCGACGACCCGGCACAAGGAGGCGGAAGGCTCCTCCTACTATCGGCACTTCCACATGGGCCTCCTGCGCGAGGACGGGACGCCCAAGCAGGCGCTGGCCGCCTTCGCCGAGCACGCCCACGACCTCGGCGTCTGCCAGTGGTTCCACTTCGAAGACCATCGCCTCGACGACGCGGTCGCATGGCTGCGGAGCCTGGGGGTTCGCAAGCTGCGCACGGGGCTGTCCTGGGCGGACGTCTTCCGTCCCGGCGCGCTGGACTGGTTCGACCGGCAGATGGAGGCGCTCGCCGAGTTCGACGTGACGCTCACGTTCTGCTTCACCCCCGAGCACCGCGGGATCGAGCCGCATCACACCAGCCCGCCGCAGGAGCCGGCTGAGTTCGCCGATTTCTGCGCCCAGATGGTCCGCCGCTACGCCGCCGCCACGGGCGTGAGCCGCCCGGCCGAGGCGGTCGCGGCGCTGTAGATCGCGTCGAGGCCCGCGGCCAGGGCGACCAGGTCTTCGGCCTCGGGGTCGAAGCCCGGGGCCGTCGCCAGCCGGCGCGCCCAGGCCGCGGCGGCCCGGCCGCCCCAGGCGTCCGGCGGCGAGACCAGGGTCTCGGTTCTGCATCCCAAGAGGCGTTCGGCGACGAAATCGTAGAACGAGCCGTTCAGGTTGCGCATGCGCATCCCGCCGTTCTCGCCGTAGAAGGCGGCCGAGATCTCGGCGTCCTGGCCCGCGTGCAGCCGCCAGGACGTCGTGACGCGGACAATGCAGCCGCCGGCCAGGCGCAGGCTCGCCGTCGCAAAGTCCTCCACCCCGTCGTCCGGGCCGCGCCAGGCCGCCCCGCCGCGCGCCAGGGCGCCGCTCGCCTCGACGACCTGCGGATAGCCCAGCACCCACAGCGCCAGGTCCACCAGGTGCACGCCCAGGTCCATCAGGCAGCCGCCGCCAGCCAGGACGGGGTCGTAGAACCACGCCTTGTCGGGGCCGTAGGCGTTGTGGAACGTCAGGTCGACCGCGAACACGCGCCCAAGCTGGCCCTCGCGAACCGCCCGGCTGATCGCCTGCATGGCCGCCGTGCGGCGGTAGGAGAGGTCCACCTGCAGCAGGCGGTCGGCCCTGCGCGCCGCGCCGACCACCTGCGCCGCCTCGTGCTGGGTGCGGCCGAGGGGCTTCTGGCAGAAGACGGCGGCGCCGGCCTCCAGCGCGGCCACCGCCTGCGCCGCGTGCAGGGCGCTCGGCGTGGCGATCACCACCCCCTCGGGGCGAAGGTCCAGCAGCTCCTCCAGGCTGGCGAGCCGCCGCGCCTTGGGCGCCAGCGCCATCGCCTCCCGGGCGCTCTCCTCCGCCGGCTCGACCACGCCGATGGGCTGGACCGCGCCGGTCTCCAGCATCGCGGCCATGCGGTTGCGGCCGATCCATCCGACGCCCACGAAGCCGACGCGGGCCGGCCGCACGCCGCCGCTCACGGCGTCACCACCGCCTTCAGGAACCCGTCGGGACGGTCGCGGGTGGCGTCCAGGGCCGCGCCGAGCTGATCCAGCGGATACTGGTGGGTGATCAGCGGGCCGGGATCGATGATCCCCTGCCGCCAGGCCTCAATCGCCCGCCTGACGCCCTCCACATAGGCCGCCTGATCGCGCTCATGGGCGTTGACGACGTCGAAGCCCCGCCAGTTCCACATCTGCATGTCGACCTGGCGCGGGCCGTCCTGGTGGTATCCGGCGATGATCAGGCGGCCCCGTTCGCCGGTGAGCTGGGCGGCGAGGTCCAGGGTGGCCTGCTTTCCGGCCGCCTCGATCACCCGCTCGCAGAGCCGGCCGTTCGTCAGCTCGCCCACCCGCGCGACGACGGCGTGGGGATCGTCGGACTCGAGCGTCTCGTCCGCGCCGTTTCGTCGTCCGACCTCCAGGGCGTATCCGCGGCGGGAGACGGCGATGACCCGCGCCCCCTTGTGCTTGCACAGGGAGGTCAGCAGGGCGCCGATGAACCCCAGGCCGACGATGGCGACGGTCTGGCCGGGCTGGACGTCGCTGCGGGCGAAAACGTTCAAGGCGCAGCCAAGCGGCTCGCCTGGAACCGGGCCGGCCGGCAGGTCCGGCGGCAGCCGGACGAGCGCGCTCGCCTCGGCCACGTCGAACTCGGCGAAGGCGTGGTGCGACACCGCGGCCACCCGATCGCCGACCTCAAGCCCGGAGACCTCGGGGCCCAGGGCGTCCACCACGCCCCAGGCCTCGTGACCGAGTTGCCCGGGCGCGGTGGGGAACGTCATCCAGTCCGGGCCGGCCCAAGGTTCCAGGTTGGAGGCGCAGACCCCGCATCCCTGGACGCGGATTCTGGCCTGGCCGCGACCGGGCTCGGGAACGGGAACCTCCTCGATGCGCATCTGTCCAGGGCCGGTCAGGACGGCCGCACGCATGGTGGAGACAGGCGCGGGACGGCCGTGGCCGGCGGCGTCGGCGCGGGCGGATCGGGCCTCGTCGGCGCTGAGCGTGGTCGCCACGGATCAGTCCTTGGAGACGTGTTCGGGTTTGCCCTTGCGCTTGGTCGAGGCCATGTCCTCAAGCTCGGACTCGCTCATCGACTTGTACATCGACTTGGAGGCGCCCTGCAGGTCGCCAACCTTGGTGTCGCCGCGCTTGGCCGAGAGCGCGGCCCCCGCCGCCTTCTGCTGGGACTTCGACTTCGCCGGCATCGTGCTCTCCCGTTCTGGCCTATGCGCGCGGACAACAATTAAGGCGCCCAGCGGTTCCACCGAAGCGGTGGCGGCGGGGGCGTTCAGGGCGAGGCGGCGAGGGGCCGCCGGAGGCGGTCGGTTTCGCCGGCGGGAGGAGTCGCCGCCGGTCAGGGCTTCTGGGCGGCGGGCAGGGCGGCGACCTGGGGCGGCGTCAGCTTCGTGATGGTGCGCACCGGGCAGCGCGTCGGCCCGATCGCGGACGGGGCGATGACCATGGCGTCCAGGCCCGAGCAGATCCAACTCGTCCCGCGGGACTGGATCACCACTTCGGTCGCCCAGTCGATGTCCGGGCACGGGCCCAGCAGGTCGAGGCGATAGTAGTCGTTCACGCCGACCCGGATGTTCACGGCGCGCTCGTCGACGGCGGCGAAGCCGTTGATGTTCTGGGCGTAGAAGCACTGATGCGGCGCGCCCGACGCCATCGGGCGAGGGGCGCCGCCGGCGCAGGCGGACAGGGCCGCGGCCGCCGCTGCCGCCGCGGTCCAGGTGACCGACAAGGTCATGTCGCGCTTCCCCCTCATGGTCAGCGCAGGGCCTGGGCGGTTTCGACCGACCCGTGGAGCGAGACGCCCGACGGGAGCGGCGCCGCCGGACTGACGCTGACCCGGCTGGCGTCGAAGAAGAGGCAGTTGCCTGGCGCCAGCACCGCGGTTGCGTCGTCCCAGGTGATCTTCAGCGGCACGTCCTTGGCGGGCGGCGCGCTGGCGTCCGTCCGGCGCGGCAGGCAAAGCCGCACGTCCCTTGGACTCGAGTAGTGGATGATCTCCCGCGCGTCCTGGCTGTTCAGGTAAAACTCCCCGGGCGGGGCGCTGAGTTGTCCGCGCCGTACGAGCGGGTCGCTGACCTGGGCGGCTGCGGCGGATGCGGCAAGGCCGGCTCCCGCCGCGAGGCAGGCGATCGATGAGGTGCGCATCTGTATCTCCCCTGTAGTGAAAGAACGACGTTCGCCGTTCGCCGGGGATACGGATCAGCCGCGATAGGGTTCGGGCGGGCCGAAACCCGCAAGTTCACAATCAGTTTTCCCGGAGCCGCCGGTTGGGGCCTAGCGCTGCGGGCGCAGGCGTTCCTCGATGCGATCGTGGGTCTTCCCGTAGCTTTCCGGGTGGGCGTACTGCTCACGGGTGGCTTCTTCGGTAAGGGCGTCGTTGGCGCGATTGCGCGAGCGGTTGCGCATCACCGCATAGGCGATGACGACGCCGAGGATCAGGGCTCCTACGGCGAAGAACAGTTCCCAGCTCATGTTTCCTCCATTGGCTGCGCGGCGCCCCGGGACCGGGGCCCTGCGGTTGGCGTGCTAGGCCAACGGCAGGGCGGGCCGCCGGTTCCGGGCCGCCGCCGGCCGGGCGCCCGCGGGCGCCCTTGGCGGTCAGTAGCGGGGGCTGCCGTCTTCCCAGTAGTAGCGGCGCGTGGCGGGGTCGTAGAAGTAGTACCGCCGCGCCTGCTCGTCGTAGTACTGGCGCCGGTTCACGTTGTCGGTCTGAGGCGTGGTGGCCGCGCCCAGGGCCGCGCCGGCCGCCCCGCCCACCAGGGCGCCGGTGACCGAACTGTCCACGGCCGCGCCGACCGCGGCGCCGGCGAGGCCGCCGGTCGCGGCCCGTTCGGTCATGGTGGTTCCGCACGCCGCTAGCGCGAGGGCGGCTGCGCCCAGCAGGCCCGTCTTGGCGATGGATGTCATGGCGATTCTCCCGATCGACTTCCGATCAAGGGGAAATCCGCCGCGCCGCGGCCTGTTCCACCGGGGCCAGCGGCGGGAGGGCTGCAAGGGCGATGGCGCCCAAAATGCCACACCCGCCGACATTGTGACGCCTTGTCGCCGCCGAAGCGGCGGCGGATGCGCCCTCAGGCCTCGGTCCAGACGCCCAGGCGATGTCCGCGACGGCGCAGCGCCACGATGCCGGCGCCCGTCAGCACGTAGTCGCGCCGCCGCACGCCGTCTTCGATGGTGTCCGCCCGGCGCAGGAGCCCGGCCTCGCGAAGCCCCTCGGCCGCCGTCCGGCGGCGGGCCGCCGCATCGGTGGTGTCGCCCAGGGCAAGGCGCACAAGGCCCTCGCGCGCCATTTCAGACAGGAGGTCGTTTTGTTCGGTCGTCAGTCGCAGGACCATGGCCATTTCCGATTTAATTCGCGCAAGGGGCCAGATGTCGGAGGCGGTCGCTCAGGCGACGCCTCGGCGGATGAAGCATAAAAATCGTCCGTACAAAGATTAAATAACCCATTTTACAGGTTACGCCTCTTGTGCGTCCCGACAAGTGCCTCGCTTGTGCGCCCCGCCTAGTACCAATCGCGTTGGCCGGCCGCAACAATCCTGTCGCAAAACATTCGACCAGTTGTCACCTGGGGCGCCTAGAAGGCCAGCCGGGGCAGGCGGGCGGCCGGGGCTACAGCAAGGACTGGGAGCTGAGCCGGGTCTCGCGTGCGCCATCGAAGAGCCACGGTGGAGAGAACGATGACCGGCCTCACGAACTTCAGAACCATCCTGATCACGTCGCTCAGCGCGCTCACCCTTGCGGCTTGCGGCGGCGGCGGCAGCGACGTCGCCTCGCCCGGCGAGGGCAGCTTCGGCGCGACGCCCCCCGCCAGCGGCGGCTCCGGCGGCGGCTCCAGCGGCGGGTCCGGCGCGGCCAGCGACTGCCCCACCGGCTTCACCAACGTCGGCACCGTGGCCAACGGAACCCTGCGCAACTGCCAGCTGCCGTCCTCGATCACCGGGTCGCTGACGGTCCCGCTGCGCTCGGGCACGGTCTACTCGGTCAGCGGCCGGGTGGATGTCGGCGCCGACCAGGGCGGCGCCTCGGCCTCGCCGAAGGCCGGCGCGGCCAAGGGGGTGCTGACCATCGATCCGGGCGTCCGGATCTTCGGCTCCTCGGGCCTGGACTACATCGTCGTCAACCGCGGCTCGCAGATCTTCGCCGACGGCACGGCCGCCCAGCCGATCGTCTTCACCAGCAAGCAGAGCATCGAAGGCACGACCGGCGTCGACTCGATCGGCCAATGGGGCGGCCTGGTGATCCTGGGCCGCGCGCCGATCGCCAACTGCCCTGGCACGGTGACCCCCGGCTCGGCCACCTGCGAAGCCCAGGTCGAAGGCACCAACGCCTTCTACGGCGGTGACTCGGCCACCGACAATTCGGGCGTCCTGCGCTACGTCCGCGTCCAGCACTCGGGCTTCCAGATCCTGCCGAACAACGAGCTGAACGGCATCACCATGGCAGGCGTCGGCTCCGGCACGACCCTGGACTACGTGCAGGTGCACAACAGCTCCGACGACGGCATCGAGTTCTTCGGCGGCACGGTCAACGGCAAGCACATCGTCCTGACCGGCAACGACGACGACAACCTCGACACCGACGTCGGCTTCAAGGGCGCCCTGCAGTTCATCATCCTGGTGCAGCGCGACAACGGCGGCGACCGCGGCATCGAGTCCTCGGACGCCAGCGCCAAGGCCCTGTCCAATCCGAAGTTCGCCAACTTCACCTTCGTGATGCGCGGCGCCGGCGGCGTCGGCGTGCTGGCCAACACCGGCACCAACGACATCCTGCTGAACGGCGTCATCACCACCAAGAACCGCGCGGCGGGGACCTGCGTCGACATCGACGACGCCACCAGCAAGGCCACCTTCCAGTCGGTCTACCTCTCGTGCCCGACGGCCTTCACCGACGACAGCAGCGTCAACGCGGCGGCGGCGGCGGCGATCTTCAACGCCGGCTCCAACAACACCGCCAACGGCACGTCGACCCTGACGAGCACCTTCATCAACGGCGCCAACGAGACCGCGGTCACGCCGGTGGCCAACATCTCCACCTACTCCTCGGCCCTCACCCAGGTGACCTACATCGGCGCCGTGCGGAACTCGAGCGACACCTGGTGGCAGGGTTGGACCTGCGGCCTCGCCTCCGGCTCGTCCTGCTGATCGGCCATCCGGCGGCCCCTGCGAGGGGCCGCCGGATCCCTTCGCCGCTGACACACACAAGGCATCGATCATGAAAAGACTTCACCTCTCGTTGGCCGCCGCCCTGCTCGCCACCTCCGCCCTGATCGCGCCGCAGGCCGCCTTCGCGCAGGACGCGCCGGCGGAGGGCGAAGTGGACGAACTGGTCGTCCTGGGCCGCTTCATCCCCGACGTCATGCGCGAGACCTCCGAGGTCGCCACCGTGCTGACCGCCGAGGATCTGCAACGCTCCGGCGACGCCACCGCCGCGGTGGCGCTGACCCGCGTCTCCGCCGTCAGCCTCGTGAGCGGCCGCTTCGTCTACGTCCGCGGCCTGGGCGAGCGCTATTCCTCGGCCCTGCTGAACGGATCGCCGCTGCCCAGCCCCGAGCCGCTGCAGCGCGTGGTGCCGCTCGACCTGTTC
Source organism: Phenylobacterium sp. (assembly GCF_046291545.1). GTDB lineage: Bacteria > Pseudomonadota > Alphaproteobacteria > Caulobacterales > Caulobacteraceae > Phenylobacterium. Next base: position 33,674 of record NZ_JBKBSM010000003.1, on the reverse strand, counting down.
CCGTCCAACATCCTGGCCGGCACGGTCGTGCAGAAGACCTATTCGGCCAGCTATCCCGGCGAGTTCGGCGGCGGCGTGATCGACCTGCAGACGGTCGCCATCCCCGTGCAGCGCTTCCTGTCGGTCGGCGCCAGCATCGGCGGCAACACCGAGACCACCCTGCAATCCGGCCTGGTCTACTACGGGTCGGACACCGACTGGACCGGCTACGACGACGGCACCCGCAAGGTGCCGGGCCTCGTGCGCCAGGCGTTCGCCAACAAGCAGCGCATCAACGAAGCCAACTTCAGCGACTATGAGCTGCAGCTCATCGGCCGCTCGTTCGTGAACGCGCCGCTGAACCTGCTGCAGAAGGAAGACAAGATCGACGTCGACTACTCGATCGACGTCAGCGGCGGGGACTCCTACGACCTCGGCTGGGGCTCGCTGGGCTACATCGCCGTGGTCGGCTTCGACAACAGCTGGCGCACCCGCGAGGGCGTGCAGCAGGAGGGCCTGGTCCAGGGCTCGGACATCGAGGTCCGCACCGACTACGACTTCACCTCGACCCAGAACGACGTGACGCTGAACGGGCTCTTGGGCGCGGGCCTCGACTGGGGCCAGAACCAGCTCAAGTGGACCACCCTCTACGTCCACAACACCACCAAGAAGGCCCGCAGCCGCGCCGGCAACGACGAAGCCGCCGGCGCCAGCGTGCGCGACGACTACACCGAGTGGTTCGAGCGTTCGCTGCTGAACAGCCAGCTGACCGGCAAGCACGAGTTCGGCCAGCTTGAAGTCGACTGGCGGGCCGCCTACGCCAAGAGCACGCGCGATGCGCCCTACGAGAAGGGCATCCGCTACCGTCTGGTGAACGGGGTCTACCTGCACAACGCCTCGCAGGAGCAGAACTACACCCGCTTCAGCGAGGTGGAGGACAAGGTCCTGTCGGGCGGCGTGGACGTGAAGTACACCCTGCCGCTGTCGGAAGCCCGCGAGGCCGTGTTCAGCGCGGGGGTGGCGCGGACGGACAACGACCGCCACGCCGAATCCCGCGAGTTCCGCTTCCTGGCCCTGAACTCGGCGCTGCCCGTCGAGGTCCAGGGCGAGCGGCCGGACTACCTCCTGTCGGACTACAACATCGGCCCCGACCGGCTGGTGATCCGTGAGACGACCGGGGCCGAAGGCGCGGCGGCCTACGCCGGCAACCTCGAGGTGAACGCCGCCTACGTCCAGGTGGACGCCGAGGTGATCCCGCTGGTGCGTGCGGCGGTCGGCGTGCGCTACGAGGACGCGACCCAGAGCGTGCAGCCGCTGGACCTGTTCGGCGGGGCCAACCCGGCCGCCCCGGCGCCGCTGGAGAACGCCTACTGGCTGCCGGCCGCCACGGTGACCTGGAACTTCGCCGAGGACATGCAGCTTCGCGTCGGCGCCTCCAAGACGCTGGCCCGCCCTCAGTTCCGCGAACTGGCGCCTCAGCAGTACCTGGACCCGGACAGCGACCGCCTGTTCATCGGCAACCCGTACCTGGTCGACACTGAGCTGACCAACTTCGACGCCCGCTTCGAGTGGTACTTCGACAACGGCCAGTTCTTCACCATCGGCGCCTTCTACAAGGACATGGAAAAGCCGGTGGAGTCGGTGGTCAACGAGTCCGGCTCGGCGGTCCAGCAGACCTACATCAACGCGCCCAAGGCTCGCCTCTACGGCGCCGAGATCGAGGTCAAGAAGGTGTTCGAGCCGATCGGCGAGGCGGCTTGGCTTGCGTCCAAGCGCTGGCTGATCCAGGCCAACTACACCTACGCCAACTCCGAGGTGCAGGTGGACGCCGGCGACGTGGTCTATCCCCTGGCCGGCGGCGGGGCGTCGCGCCCGGCCACCGACTATGTGGACGACGGCGACAAGCTCCAGGGCCAGTCGGATCACACGGCCAACCTCCAGTTCGGCTTCGAGGACGCAGAAGCCCGTTCGCAGGCGACGATCCTCGTCACCTATGTGAGCGACCGCATCTCGGCCCGCGGCCGTCCTGGCCAGCCTGACCTGGAGCAGAGCCCCGGCACGATGGTGGACTTCACCTACAACAAGGAGTTCACCGCCTGGGAACGCGACTTCTCGTTCGGCTTCAAGGCCCGCAACCTGCTGGGCGAGGAGTTCGAGGAGTTCCAGCAGCTGGGTTCGGGCCGGGTGGACAACCTGCGCTACGACCTGGGCCGCAGCTTCTCGGTGAGCCTGTCGACCAAGTTCTAGAACCTTCAGAAGGCGGACGGCTTCACGCCGTCCGCCGCCACAGGCGTTCGACGCGCGCTTCGGTCCCCGGGGCGCGCGTTCGTCATTGTAATGTCATCGAAGTTTCACGGGACTTTGCGCCAAGTGACAGATGCTCCGCGCGCCCGGGCATCGGGCATCGCAGGGGCGTTTTGTTGAATTTCCTCGGTTTTCCAAACATCGGCGCGCGAGGGGTCAGGCGGCTCGTCACCGGGCTGGAGGCGGGGCTTGTCATCGTTCTGGCGGTGCAGGCGGCCCGGATCGCCTGGATTCTCCTGGCGCCGCCCGGCCCGATCGGCCAGGCGCCGCCCCCCGCACCTGAGGCGAAGGGCGCCGCCGACCTGGCGATCCTGGCGCGCTTCGATCCGTTCTTCCGGGCGGACGCGGGCGGCGCGGCGCCTCCCGCCGGGGCGACGGCCGCCCAGGACGCCGGCGGACTGCGCCTGTTCGGGGTCCGCGCGGACGGCTCCGGTTCGGGCTCGGCGATCATCCGCACCTCGGCCGGGCGCGAGGCCTCCTTCGCCGTGGGCGAGGAGGTCGAGCCGGGCCTGGTGCTGCGCGAAGTGGCCGACGACCACGTGATCCTGGCCCGCGGCGGGGCGCGCCAGCGGCTCGAGTTCGCCCAGTTCGCCTCAACTTTTGCGCCCGCCGCGCCCGTCGCGGCCGCGGCCGGCGCCGCCGCTGCGCCACAGCCTCCCGCCGGGGCCGCCGGCCAGGCCGTCCCGGCGCAGCAGCTTCTGTCCGCCGCGGCGCTGTCGCCGCGGATGAAGGACGGGCGCGAGCAGGGCTATCGGGTCACCCCGCGCGGCGCGGCCGGCGCGGACATCCTGGCGCGCGCGGGCCTGCAACCGAACGACGTCATCCTCAGCATCGACGGGGAGGGGTTCAACGCCGAGCGCGCCCAGGACCTCCCCGACACGCTGGCCAAGTCCGAATGGGTCGATCTGCGCGTCGAGCGCGGCGGCCAGACCATCACCACTCGCGTACGGATCGCTCCCCGTTGAAACGACTGATCGCCACCGCGTGCCTCGCCGCGGCCGTCGGCTTCGCGCCGGCTCCGCCTGTCCTGGCGCAATCCAAGGGCCAGGTGCTGAACCTGCAGGACGCGGACATCCGCGCCTTCATCCAGGACGTGGCCCGCGCCACCGGCCAGACCTTCGTCATCGACCCGCGGGTGCAGGGCAAGGTGACCATCGCCAGCCAGGAGCCGCTGTCGCGCACCGAGCTGTTCGAGGTGATGCTCTCGACCTTGCGGGCTAACGGCCTCGTCGCCGTCCCGACCGGCGGCGGGACCTATCGCATCGCCCCCGAGGAGGGCGCCGCCCAGCAGGCCGCCAGCGTCGGCGGCGGCGCAGGCCTTGGCTTCTCCACCCAGGTGTTCCGCCTTCGCACCCTGGACGCGGCGTCGGCGGCCGAGACCCTCAAGCCGCTGATCGGGCGCAATGGCGTGATCATGCCGAGCCGGCGCGGCAACCTGCTGGTCGTCGCCGACTATGCGGACAACCTGCGGCGGATGCGCAGCCTCCTGGCCCAGATCGACGCCGATCGCAGCGTCACCGAGATGATCGGCCTGCGCTCGACCTCGGCGCGGGAGGCGGCCTCGGTGGTCAACGAACTGCTCAAGGCGCCGGGCGAGGACGCGGGCGCGCGCAACGGCGTGGTCTCGGTCGTCGCCGTGGAGAGCAGCAATTCCCTGATCCTGCGCGGCGATCCGGAAGCGGTTCGCCCGATGGCCGCCCTGGTCCGGGACCTCGACCAGCGGGCCGAGACGGCCGGCGACGTGCGGGTGGTGCGCCTGCAGCACGCCAGCGCCGAGCAGCTCGTGCCGGTCCTGCAGCAGATGGTCGGGCAAAGCGCCAGCGGCGCCGCCGCGGCGGACGGCGAGGGCGAGGCCGCAAAGGCCTCCACCGGCGCGGCCGCGCCGGTGGCGGTCGGAACGGGCCGGGCCAACATCGCCCGCTTCCCCGGCGCCAACGCCATCGTCATCGCCGCCGACCCCAAGCTGCAGCAGACCCTGGCCGAGGTGATCCGCCAGCTCGACCTGCGCCGCGAGCAGGTGCTCGTCGAGGCGATCGTCGTGGAGGTCTCCGACGATGCGGCCAAGGCGCTCGGCGTGCAGTTCGCCATCGCCGGGCAGAACGGCTCCAGCGTGCCGTTCACCGCCACCAACTTCTCGAACGCCTCGCCCAACCTCCTGACGTTGCTGGGGGCCGCGGCGGCGACGGACAAGCTCGGCGAGGACTCCACCGTCGCCCAGTCGCTGCAGGCGGCCGCGGCCGAAGCGCTGCTGGGCGCCAAGGGCCTGATCACCGGCGGCTGGGGCGAACTGAACGACGACGCTCTGTTTGGACTGATCATCAACGCGGTGAAGAGCGACACGGCCTCGAACCTGCTCTCCACGCCCTCGATCATGACCCTCGACAACCAGGAGGCCTCGATCCTGGTGGGCCAGGAGGTGCCGATCACCACCGGCGAGGTGCTGAGCGACTCCAACTCCAACGCCTTCCGCACCGTGCAGCGCCAGAACGTGGGGGTGCAGCTCGAGGTCAAGCCGCAGATCAACGAGGGCGGCACGATCACCCTGAACCTGCGCCAGGAGGTCTCCAGCGTCGCCGGGCCGGTCTCCTCGTCCTCCGACGAGCTGATCTTCAACAAGCGCGAGATCCAGACCACGGTGAACGTCGATGACGGCGACATCATCGTGCTGGGCGGCCTTCTGGACCAGAACGAGCGGGTCTCCGTGGAGCGCACGCCGTTGCTGGGCGACATCCCGGGCGTCGGCAACCTCTTCCGGTCGACCTCGCGTGAGCGCGCCAAGACCAACCTGATGGTGTTCATCCGCCCGACGATCGTGCGTGACGCGGCCGGGGCCCGGGCGGTCACCGCGCCGCGCTATGGCTACATCCGCGACCAGCAGGCCGCCGCCGCCCGCGACGGCGTGGGCGACCTGGACTGGCTGGTGCGCGAGTACATGGGCGCCGAGCCCCTTACGGCGGCGCCCCCGCCGCCGGCTCGCCCGCAATGACCGGCGCCGATTCCGGAGCGGCGGCGCCGAAACTGGCCTACGCCTTCGCCAAGCAGCACGGCGTCGTGCTTCTGGGCCTGGGCGCGCAGGCTCACGTCGGCCTTCGCGACGGCGCCGATCCGCTCGCCCTGCTCGAAGCGCGGCGGGTCCTCGGCCGTCCGCTTCAGGTGGAGCGTATGCCGCGGGCGGAGTTCGAGCGGCGGCTGTCCCACACCTATGCCGGCGACGGCCTCGCCGCCCCGGGCGCCGACGACCTCGACCTGCCGGGCACGCTGGAAGGCCTGGTCGAGGACATTCCGGCCGCCGCCGACCTGCTGGACACCCAGGACGACGCTCCGATCATCCGCCTGATCAACGGCCTGATCGCCGAGGCGGCGCGCACCGGCGCCTCGGACATCCACATCGAGCCCTTCGAGACCGCGCTCGCCGTTCGCCTGCGGGTGGACGGGGTCCTGCGCGAGGTGCTCAGCCTCTCGCCGCGGCTCGCGCCCCTGATCGTCTCGCGGGTCAAGGTGATGGCGCGCCTGGACATCGCCGAAAAGCGCATCCCGCAGGACGGGCGCATCTCCCTGGCCCTCGGCGGGCGCTCGCTCGACGTCCGGGTCTCGACCCTGCCGTCGCGGGCGGGCGAGCGGGTGGTCATGCGGATCCTCGACCAGGAGCAGGCCGGGATCGGCCTGGCGGACCTCGGCATGAGCCCGCCTACGCTGGCGGCGTTCCGCGCGGCCCTCGCCGAACCCAACGGCGTGATCCTGGTCACCGGCCCTACGGGCTCGGGCAAGACCACCACCCTCTACGCCGGCCTGCGCGAGCTGAACGACACGAGCCGCAACATCCTGACCATCGAGGATCCCGTCGAATACGCGGTGACCGGCGTCGGCCAGACCCAGGTCAACACCAAGGTCGGCATGACCTTCGCCGCCGGCCTGCGTGCGATCCTGCGCCAGGACCCGGATGTGGTGATGGTGGGCGAGATCCGCGACGTCGAGACCGCCCAGATCGCCGTACAGGCCAGCCTCACCGGCCACCTGGTCCTGTCGACGGTGCACACCAACGACGCCGCCGGGGCGATCACGCGGCTGCGGGACATGGGGATCGAGCCGTTCCTGCTCGCCTCAACCGTGCGGCTGATCATGGCGCAGCGGCTGGTGCGGCGGCTGTGCCCGGAGTGCCGCAAGCCCGAGCCGGCCTCGCACGCCGCCGCCGCCCTCGTCGGTCTGCCCGAAGGAACGCCGCTGTTCCGGCCCGTGGGCTGCTCCAGCTGCAGCCACACCGGATACTCGGGGCGTATCGGCGTCTACGAGGCGATCCGCGTCGACGACAAGATCCGCGCCCTGATCAGCGAGAGCGCGGACGAGGCGCAGATCGCCGCCGTCGCCTTCGCCAGGGGCTCGCCCCTGTCGCAGGAGGCGCGGGCCTATGTGGCTGCCGGGATCACCACGGTGGAAGAGGCGGTCCGGGTGACCCGGCAGGAGACGGCGGACAGTGTCGGCGTTTGAGTACCAGGCGCTCGACGCCCAGGGGCGCACACGCACGGGGGTCATCTCGGCCCAGACCGAGCGCGCGGCCAGGCAGGAGCTGCAGGAACGCCGCCTGGCGCCGGTGAAGCTGGCGCCCGCGCGTCCGGCCGCCCAGAGCCGGCTGGGCGCCCTGGGGCGGCTGGGCCAGCGGCTGGACGCGCGGGCTCTGGCCCTCGTGACGCGCCAGCTCGCCACGCTGATCGCCGTGGCGCCGCTGGAGGAGGCGCTCAGGACCATCGCCCTGCAGGCCGACCGGCCCGCCGTGCGCCGTGTCCTGCTGGCGACCCACGGGGCGCTGCTTGAAGGCCATCGGCTGTCGGCCGCCATGGCCCGCCAGGGCGCGTCGTTCCCGCCGCTCTACCGGGCGATGGTCGCGGCGGGCGAGGCCTCCGGTTCGCTGCCCTCGATCCTGGAGCGCCTGGCCGACCTCCTGGAGCAGGAGCAGCAGGCCCGCGGCAAGGTCCTGACCGCCGTGGTCTATCCCGCGGCCCTGGCGATCACCGCCCTGGTGGTGATCGTCGCCCTGATGACCTTCGTGGTGCCCAAGGTGGTGGACCAGTTCGACAGCATGGGCGCGACCCTGCCGCTGCTGACGCGGGTGATCATCGCCATTTCCACCGGCGTGCGCGATTTCGGCTGGCTGGCGCTCCTGGGCCTGGCCGGCGGGGCCTTCCTGCTCGGCCGCGCCTTGAGGGCGCCGGCGTTCCGCCTGCGTTTCGACGGCGCGCTCCTGCGCCTGCCGGTGCTGGGCAAGCTGATGCGCGACCTGCACGCCGCGCGCCTCGCCCGCACCCTGTCGACCATGATCGCCGGCGGCCTGCCGATCCTCGAGGGGCTGGTGATCACCGCGCCCACCGTGCGCAACCGGGTGCTGCGCCAGGCGACCGAGGAGATGGCCGCGGTCATCCGCGAGGGCGGCAGCCTGTCGACGGCGCTGCGGCGCGCAGGGGTCTTTCCGCCGCTCCTGATCTACATGGCCGCCAGCGGCGAGACGAGCGGACGCGTCGACCTGATGCTGGAGCGCGCGGCCGAGTACCTGGAGCGCGAGTTCAACACCTTCACCTCGGTGGCGCTGAGCCTTTTGGAGCCGGCGATCATCATCGTCATGGGCGGGGTCGTGGCCCTGATCGTCCTGTCGATCCTCTTGCCCATCCTGCAGATCAACACCCTTGCGTTCAGCTGATGGAGGACCGCATGCACGAGCCCGAACGGCCGCCGGCGGAAGCCGGCTTCACCCTCCTGGAGCTGATGGTCGCCATCGTCATCCTGGGCCTTCTGGCCACGGTGGTGATGATCAACGTGCTGCCGAGCCAGGACCGGGCGATGAAGGAGAAGGCCAAGGCCGACGTCGCCGTGCTGGAGCAGGCGATCGAGAGCTACCGCCTGGACAACTTCACCTTCCCGACGACGGACCAGGGCCTTGGCGCACTGACCGCGCCCCCGGCCGGCCTGGCGCGGGCCGACCGCTACCGTGAGGGCGGCTACATCCGCCGTCTGCCGGACGATCCCTGGGGCAATCCCTATCAGTACGCCTATCCGGGCGAGCACGGCCGCTTCGACGTCTATTCCTATGGCGCGGACGGCCGCAAAGGCGGCGAGGGCGATGACGCCGACATCGGCAACTGGAGCTGAGGCCGAGGCGGGCTTCACCCTGGTCGAGCTGATGGTGACGCTGTTCGTCATCGGCCTGGCCGGGGCCGCCGTCGTGCTGACGATTCCCGATCACCGGCCGCCGGTCTCCGAGGAGGCCGAGCGCTTCGCCGCGCGCCTGACCCGCGCCAAGGAAGAGGCGGTGCTGACGAACCGGTCGGTGGACGTGGCCGTCACCGGCGCCGGCTATCGGTTCCGCGTCTATGTGCGTGGCGCCTGGGCGCCGCTGGCGGAAAAGCCGTTCGGCGAGGCGCGCTGGAGCGAAGGACTGAAGGCCAGCCTCGAGGCCGACGGCGGCCGCACCGGCGTGCGCTTCGATCCCACAGGCGGCGCCGATCCCGCCGTCATCACCCTGACCCGCGAGGCGCGCCGCGCCCGGGTGTCCGTCGACGAGGCCGGCAATGTGCGCGTCGAGGGCTGAGGCGCCCCGCCGCCGGCGGGCCGAGGAGGGGTTCTCCCTGATCGAGGTGATGGTCGCCCTGGCCGTCTTCGGTCTGGCGGTGCTCGCCCTGCTCAACCTGGCCGGCGAGAACACCCGCACCGTGTCCGCCGCCGAGACGCGGGTTCTGGCCCGGGTGGTCGCCGACAACCAGGCGATCGAGGCCCTGACCAGCCCGCTGCCGCCGGCGGTGGGCGCCGTGCGCGGCGAGGAGCAGGCGGGCGGCCGGCGCTGGCGCTGGACCCGCCAGGTCTCGCGCACCGGCGATCCGCAGATCCTGCAGGTGGCGGTGCGGGTCGCCGATCCTTCCGGCCGGCGCACCGCGGCCGAGGTGGTCGTCTTCCGGGGGCCGGGCCGATGAAGGGCTTCACCCTGATCGAGGTGATGGTGGCCTTGCTGATCTTCGGCCTTGTGGCCGCGGCGGGCGTCGCCGTCATGGGCTTCAGCGTCGACAACCAGCAGGCGGTGCGCGGGCGCACGGCCGAACTGGGCCAATTCCAGCGCGCCCGCGCCCTGATCGCCGCCGACCTGCAGCAGGCCGCGGGCCGGCGCACCCGCGAGGCGACCGGCGCGGCGCGGCCCGCCTTCGCTGGCGGCGGGCAGGGCCCCCTGGTCAGCCTGACCCGGCGCGGCTGGGACAATCCCGACCAGGCCCCCCGGGCCTCGCTGCAGTACGTGGAGTACAGCCTGGAGGACGGCGCCCTAGTGCGCCGCGCGCGCTCGGCCCTGGACGGCGCCGAGCTCGGCCGCCCGCAGGTCCTGCTCCGGGGCGTGCGCAGCGCCAGGACCGCGTTCCTCACCCGCGGCGAATGGCTGGAGGCCTGGACGTCCAGCCCTGCAGCGGTGCTGCCCGAGGCGGTGCGGCTCGACCTGGACGTGGCCGCGGTGGGCGAGGTGCGCCAGCTCTTCCTCCTGCCGGGAGGCGCGCGATGAGGCGTCCCGACGAAAGCGGCATGGCGCTGCTGGTCGTGCTGCTGCTGGTGGCGGTGATGTCCGCCCTGGCGGTGAGCGTCCTCGACGACATCCGCTTCGCTCAGCGCCGCACCCTCAACGCCGAGGCGGTGGACCAGGCGCGCTGGTACGCCATCGGGGCCGAGACCCTGGTCGCCGTGCAGGCCCGGCGGATGGCCCTGCTCGACCCGACCTCCTCGGCGGCCGGCGAGTGGAGCGGGCGCGTGTTCCGCTTTCCGGTGGAGGAGGGCGCCATCCAGGCGCGGCTCTCGCCCGGGGCGGACTGCTTCAACCTCAACAGCGTGGTCCAGGGCTACGGCGAGGTGCTGAAGCCCCGGGACGCCGGCCGACGGCAGTTCATCGCGCTCCTGACGGCCCTGAAGACCGGGACGGGCGAGGCCGAAGCCCTTGCCGCGGCCCTGACCGACTGGATCGACAGCGATCAGATCCGCCAGAGCGGCGGCGCCGAGGACGAGGCCTACGCGCGGGGCCCGAGGCCGTACCGCACCGCCGGAACCCTGGTCGCCGAGGTCAGCGAGCTGCGCGCCGTGCGCGGCTTCACCCCCGACGTCTACCGCCGCATCCGGCCCTATGTGTGCGCGCTGCCCACCTCGGACCTGTCGCCCATCAACGTGAACACCCTTTCGGCGGACAAGGCGGTGCTGCTGGTCATGCTGACCGACGGGGCGCTCAGCCTGGACCAGGCGCGCCAGGTGATCGCCGGCCGCCCTGGCGGCGGCTGGAGCGACGCCGCCGCGTTCTGGCAGTCGGAGGGCATGTTCGCCGCCATGGAGCGCATGGCCAGCCTGGAGCTGACCGGCGGCGGCGCGGCGGCCGGACGGACCGATTCGCTCAATGCGGTCTTTAATCAGGTCGCCCTTCGCCCCCGCTACCTGACGCTGGACACTGAGGTCGCCTATCGCGGCGCCGAGGTGGTTTCGAGCGTCCTTTTCGAGATCGACCCCGCCGGCGAACCCCGCCTGGCGGCCCGACGCTGGACCCGTGACGAATGACCCGAACCCGTATCGTCTTCCTGCCCTCGGCGGCCGAGGAGGCTCCGTTCCAGCTGGTCCTGGCGGCTGGGGGCGGCGTGCTGGAGCGAGGCGTCCTGCAGCCGCTGAACCCGGCCGAGGCGGCCTCGGCCCGCTGCGTGCTCGTGATCCCTGGCGTCGAGGTGACCGTGCGGTGGGTGAACGCGCCGACGCGGAACCTCGTGCAGGCGCGCGCCGCCGCCGCCCTGGCGCTGGAGGATGAGCTCGCCGCGCCGGTCGGCGAGGCTCACCTCGCCCTGGGGCCGCTGGAGGCCGACGGCCGGCGGGCGGTCGCGGTGGTCGATCCGAAGCTGCTGAGCGGCTGGCTGGCGCGCGTGGCCGGCTACGGCCTCTCGCCGGACGTGGCGACGCCGGAGGCGCTGATGCTGCCGGAGCCCGGCGAGGGCGAGCCCCTGAACCTGGCGCGCGCGCCCGGTCGGGCGGCGCTCCGAGGATGGCGCCAGGCCTTCTCGGTGGAGGAGCCCCTTGCAGCCCAGCTGCTGGAGGGACGAGAGACCCGCGAGCCGGACTCCGCCGAGTTGGAGCAGGCGATGGCGCAGGCGGCCGCCGCGCCGGCGGTGAACCTGCTGCAGGGCGCCTTCGACCCGGCCCGCGGCCAGGGGCTGAAGCCGAGGGACCTGCGCCTGGCGGCCGTGCTCGCCGCCCTGGTCCTGGCGAGTCCGCTGCTGGTGATGGCCGCGCAGGTCGTGCGCCAGGAGAGCGCCGCCCGCAGCCTGGAGCGCCAGGCGGCCGAGCTCGCCGCCACGGTCCTGCCCAAGGGGACGGCCGTCGAGGACCCGGCCATGCAGGTCGAGGCCCGGCTAGCCCAGGCGAGGATCGGCGCGGGGGCCGGCCCGACGGGCCTTGCGGCCCAGCTCTTCGCGGCGGTGGAGGCGCTGGACCAGGGGCAGGTGGAGAGCCTCATCTCCATGCCTGACGGCGCCATGCGCGCGACGGTCAGCTACGCCAACTACTCCGATATCGACGGCCTTTCGGCGGCCATGCGCCGCGCCGGCGTGACCGTTCGCCAGGAGGGCGCGCGCGAGGAAGCCGGGCGCGTGGTCAGCGACATCATCCTGGGAGCCCGCCCATGAACAGCCTGGTGCAGCTGTGGAGCGCGCGCAGTCCGCGCGAACAGGCGATGCTGGCCGTGCTCGGCGCCCTTTGCCTCGGCCTCGCCGGCTGGTTCGGCCTGGTCGAGCCGCTGCGCGCGGCCCGCCAGGCTTCGGCGGCCAGGCTCGAGCGCGCCGTCGAGACCCGGCTGGTCGTGGCGCGGGCGACGGCCGAGATCGCCGACCTCGAGCGCGCGGCCCGGCCGGCGCCCTCGGCGACCCCCGTCGACGCCGCCGTCAGCCAGGCGGCCGAAGCCGCCGGCCTCACCCTGGCGCGGGTGGAGGTCGAAGCCTCCGGCGGGGTGCAGGCCGTGCTGGAAGGCGCCCCGTCGACCTCGGTGTTCCCCTGGCTGCTGGCCTTGCAGCGCGAGCACGGCGTGGTCGCGAGCCACCTCACCGTGCTGAAGGGCGACGGCGGCGTGGACGTGGACGCCACCTTCGTGCGGGCGGGCCCGTGAGCGCCGTCCGGCTCGGCCTCGTCTTCGGATCGGCCGCCCTGGTCGCCGCCGTCGCGCTGTTCCCGCTGCGGCTGGCGCTGGACTGGAGCGGGGCGAGCGCCGCCGGCCTCTTCGCGCGCCAGGTGGAGGGGCCCGTCTGGGCGGGGGAACTGCACGACGCGAGCCTCGCGGGGGTTCCGCTGGGCGTGGTGAAGGCCGGGCTCGACCCCCTGGCCCTGGCGACGGGCGCCGTGCGCCTGCGCTTCGATGCCCGCGGCGCGGTGTCGGGCGGCGGCAAGGTGGGGTTCGGCGGCCGGGGGATCGCCCTGGAGGGCGCCGACCTCGAGGCCCCGCTGCTGACGGTGTTTCCCGGCCTGGCGCTCCGGGGCCGACTTCAGTTGAGCGACGCCGCCGTACGCTTCCAGTCGGGCCGATGCACGGCGGCGCGCGGAGGGGCGGTGATCGACCGGCTCGGCGTGGGCGCGCGTGGCCCGGACGTGCCGGGCCTGCAACTCGCCGGCCGTCTCGGCTGCCGGGACGGCGCCCTGGTCATCCCGCTCACCGGCCAGTCCGCAGGCGTGCGCTTCGACGGCAGCCTGCGGGTCGAGGGCGCCGGCGCCTGGCGCCTGGAAAGTCGTGTGCGCGTCACCGATCCGACCGTGGAGGCCGCCCTGGGGCTGTCGGGCTTCGGGCGCACCCTCGACGGTTTCGGCCGGGTGGATCAGGGACGGCTCGGCCATGCGGGCGCCTAGGATCCTTGCCGCCGTCGCCTGTGCGGCGCTGCTGCTGGCCGCCGCCGCGCCGGCGCCTGGCCTGCCGTTGCAGGAGCTTCCGCCGCAGGCGCTGAAGCGGGGCGACTGCGCCCTCGTCCTCTGGACCCGCGCTCCCGACGCCCGGCGTATCGTCATGGTCCTGGAGGGGCCGCCGCGGGCGCGCATCCGCCTTTCCGGACGGACCCTGGACCTGGCGCGGGTGTCGGCCCAGGGGACCAGCGTCGCCGGCCAGACCGCGCGGCAGGTCTACGAGGGCGAGGGGCTGCGGCTCAGTCTCGACCTGGATCTGACCGGGCAAAGGCCCACGCCCGGCGGCGTGGTCATTCCCGACGGCGCGTTGGAGTTCAGCGACCCGTCCGGCTGGAGCGTGGTGGCGCCCGTCGGCGGCCTGATCGCCTGCGAGCCCTAAAGCCCCAGGGGGCCGTAGAGCCAGGTCAGCCAGACGCCTAGCGCCAGGAAGACGCCGAAGGGCGTGGGCGTGTCGGCCGCCACGCGGCGTCCCGCCAGCCGGGCGACCAGCAGCGCCAGGATTCCGCTGAGCGCGGCGATGACGAGCACGCTCGGCAGGCCGATCCAGCCGGTCCAGGCGCCGGCGCCCGCCGCGAGCCAGGCGTCGCCGCCGCCCAGGCCGATGCGGCCGCGCAGCCGGCGGTAGGCGAAGCCGATCACGCTGAGCGCCAGATAACCGATCGCCGCCCCGAGGGCGTGGTGAAACAGCGGCTCGACGCCCAGCGCCGCCGCCAGGGCCAGGCCCGATCCGATCAGGGGCAGGGTCAGCACCCGGGGCAGCCAGAAATGCTCGGCGTCCAGCAGCGCCAGGAGCAGCAGTTGCCAGGCCAGGATCGAGCCGATGAGCACGGCGGGGCCGGACAGGACGAGCGCCGCCCACAGCGCCAGGCCCGCGGCGGCCAGCTCGACCGCCAGGTGACGGGCGCCGATCGGCTCGCCGCAGGTACGGCAACGCCCCCGCAGGACGAGGTAGCTGACGATCGGCACAAGCTCGAGCGGCCCCAGGGTGCGGCCGCAGTGGTCGCAGGCCGAGCGCGACACGGCCACCGGCCGGCCAAGGGGCATCCGCTGCGCGGCCAGCGCAATGAAACTGCCGATGATCGGCCCGAGCGCCACGCTCGCTATGGCCCAGAAGAGATGGTCGATCCCCATGGGGCGCGAAATGCGCAGGTCCTCAGCGGCCGATCAACTGCCAGACGTCCTCGGGGGAGAGCTGGAACAAGAGGCCGATGGAGCGAAGGGACGCGCCTTCCCCGTGCAGCTTGCGGGCGTAGTCGATCTGATAGGGCGACAGCGGATTGCGGCTGCCTCCGCCGATGCGGCCTCGCGCCCGCGTGGCTGGCGGAGCCGGGCGGCGGCTCTCGTGGTCGGCCAGCAGGTTGAGCGCCCCGATCAGCTCCTCGCTGGGCGAGAGGGTGACGCTGTCCGTCCGGGACGAGGCGATGGTGATCCTGGCGCCGAGCTCCAGGAGATTGCGCAGGGTCTGCACCAGATCGCCCGTGCTCTTCAGGAAGACCACCAGGCTCTGGACCACCACCTCGTCTCCGTTCTTCACGCTGAAGAGCAGCCGGTCGATGCGGTGGGCGGCGTCGGGGGTCGAGCCGCGCTCCTGGATGATGACGTCGCAGCCCCTGGATTCCAGAAGTTCACGCTGCTCGGCGGGAGGCGGAAGGAACGAAGCGTCGCGAATGATGCCGTAGCGCATGGGCGTCCAGCCGGCCCGCTCGCTCGGGCGGTCATGGGCCGGAAACCTTGAAGGTGAGCCGCGCTTATTCCGGGGTTGCGCGACACTTGCGTGACGCGTCCGTGAAGACTCCGCGATGGAGCCGCCGCCTTGTCGTGACAGGCGAGCCGAGGGCCGAACGACGCCATGCGACGTCATGAAGCATTCATTCATTTGTCGCAAAAACTTCACATAAGCCGCGACCGGCGCCAATGTGGCCCGCAACCGGCCCGTTCCGGCTCAAGAACAAGACCTGGAGGACGACGTTATGCGGAAGGTTCTGATCAGTGCGGCGCTCGCCGCCGCGCTCGCGACCCCGGCCCTGGCCACCACCGCCCCCTCCGCGGAGGACGCGGCCAAGAACGCCGCCGCCCGGGAAGGCGCGGCGCCCGCCAAGGCCCGCATGCTCTATGTCTGCGACACCTCGGACCTGACCCGCCGTTCCTTCGAGCGTGCGCACGGCTCGATGGAGTTCGTGACGGCCGAGGCCGTCGCGCGCGACAAGGAGGCCTGGGCGAACCCGCGCTGCATCAGCCGGGTCGAGTTTCAGAAGCTGCAGCAAACCGTCGCCAGCAGCGGCCGGTAGGGGCGTTCAGCCCTTCAGCACCAGCGGCAGGCCCGCGACCACCAGCACCACCCGGTCGGCGGCCGCGGCCAGCCTTTGATGCATGAACCCCGCCTCGTCCCTGAAGCGGCGGGCGAGGGCGTTGTCCGGGACGATCCCCTGGCCGACCTCGTTCGACACCACCAGAAGGCGCGCTGGGCTGGCCGAGAGCGCCGACGCCAGCCGCGCCAGGTTCGCGCCGACATCGGCCTCGTCCAGCATCAGGTTGGACAGCCACAGGGTCAGGCAGTCGACGACCGCGACATCGTCCGGCGCCAGGCCGCAGACGGCCCCCGCCAGGTCGCGCGGCGCCTCCAGGGTCGCCCAGGCCGCGTCGCGTTCGGCCCGATGGCGGGCGATCCGCTCGGCCATCTCCGAATCGTGGGCTTCGGCCGTCGCGATCATGACCAGACGGCCGCGGCGGGGCGCGGCTTCGGCTTCGCGCCGGGCGTAGGCGCTCTTTCCTGACCGGGCGCCGCCGAGGACCAGGGTCCAGGCCATCCACACTCCTGAATTGACGAGCCCGCACGCGCCGCCTAATGCGGGCGTCGCGACAGGTTCCCCGCAAGGGGATCAAAAGGGAACTCAGGTGCAAGACCTGGGCTGCCCCCGCAACTGTAAGCGGCGAGCCCGCGCGTCATATGCCACTGGACCTTGGTCTGGGAAGGCGACGCGCATCGGCTGTGACCCGCGAGCCAGGAGACCTGCCTGACGCGGTCGTCCTTCGTCCGGCCGGGGTGCGCCGAGCGAACGGGGTGTCCCGAGAGACGACGCTGTTGGACCGCGCGCGGGCGCGGGCCGTCCGGCGTGCGTCAGCCTCCGGCCCGGCCTTCTTCCGCGACGGTCCGTCGTCAGGAAGAGGGGGATGACCCGATGAAGACCGTTCTGATTTCCACCACCGCGCTCGCCGGCGCGCTGATCCTGGCCGCGCCCGCATGGGCCGACGAGCGCCCTGCACCCGAACCGGACGCCGCCGGCGCCGAAGCCGCCGCGGGGCTCAGCGAACTGGTGGTCACCGCGACCCGCTCGCCCCAGGCCGCCGACCGGATCGGCCAGTCGGTGACGGTGCTCGACGCCGAGGCGATCGCCGCGAGCCAGGCGGTGATCGCCTCCGACCTCCTCGGCCGTACGCCGGGGGTCAGCGTCACCCGCAACGGCGGCGTCGGGGGGGCGACCCAGTTGCGTATCCGCGGCGCCGAGACCGACCAGACTGTGGTGGTGGTCGATGGCGTGAAGCTGAACGACCCGTCCTCGACCGGCGGCGGCTACAACTTCGCCAACCTGGTGATCGGCGACGTGGCGCGGATCGAGGTGCTGCGCGGCGCCCAATCCACCCTGTGGGGCAGCCAGGCGATCGGCGGGGTCGTCAATCTGGTCACCGCCGAACCGAGCAAGCCGTTCGAGGGCTCGGTCGCCGTCGAGGGCGGCTCGGACGGCACAGCCTACGCCCGCGCGGCCGCAGGCGGCGCCGGCGAACGCCTGGTCTGGCGCCTGGCTGCGAGCCGCTACGTCACCGACGGCGGCGCTTCCTCCTACGCCAGGGGCGATGAGGACGACGGCTATCGCAACACCCAGGTCAGCGGGCGCGGCCGGGTGATCCTGGGGCCGGCCGCCTCACTCGATCTTCGGGCGCTCTATTCGTCGGGCCGCAACGACTTCGACGGCTTTCCGGCGCCCGCATACGTCTTCGCCGACACCGCCGAGCATGGCGAGACGAAGGACCTGGTCGCCTACGCCGGATTCAACGCGGCGCTGTTCGACGGGGCCCTGAAGAACCGGCTGGCCTACGGCTACACCCGCACCGACCGCGACAACTTCAATCCCGACCAGGCGAACACCGACCACACCTTCGACGCCCGCGGCGAGAACCGGCGGCTGGAGTACCAGGGCGTACTGGCGTTCGGGCGGACCTGGTCGGCCACCTTCGGGGCGGAGCGGGAGGAGGCGAAGATGCGCACCGCCTCGCCCTCGGCGTTCGATCCAGATCCCACGCCCGCGCGCTCCGAGGCCGTGATCGAGGGGGTCTACGCCCAGGCCCACGGCGAACTGAAACCGGGACTGACCCTCACCGCCGGGCTGCGACGGGACGAGCACGACACCTTCGGCGGCAAGACCGTGGGTCAGCTTGCGCTCGCCTGGTCGCTGAACGAGGGCGCCACGGTGCTCCGGGCCAGCTTCGGCCAGGGCTTCAAGGCGCCGACCCTCTACCAGCTGTACAGCCCGTACGGGAATCGCAGCCTCGAGGCGGAGGAGGCCGACTCCTGGGACGCGGGGATCGAGCAGCGGCTTGCGGACGGACGCCTGCGGGTCTCGGCCATTTGGTTCCAGCGCAGGACGACGAACCAGATTGACTACTTCAGTTGCACCGGGGGCGCCGATCCCCTGTGCGTCGTCGATGGCGTGGCCCGCTTCGGCTACTACGCCAATGTGGCGGCGGCCGACACCAAGGGGGTCGAACTGTTCGGCCAGGCGGACCTCGGTCGGATCACCATCGATGCGAACTACACCTGGACCGACGCGGAGAACCGCTCCCCCGGGAGCAACGTCAGCAGGAACCTGACCCGCCGGCCCAAGCACCAGGCCGACATCGCCTGGACCTACACCTGGACCGCCGGCCCATCGGCGACGGCGCAGGTGCGCTATGTGGGCGAAAGCTTCGACAACGCCTCGAACAGCAACCGCATCAGCGGCTACACCCTGCTCGATCTGCGCGGGGCCTGGCCGGTGGGCGAGCGCGTCGAGCTCTATGGCCGGATCGAGAACCTGCTCGACGAGGAGTACGAGACGATCCGCAACTACGGCGCCCTTGGGCGTGGGGTCTACGCCGGTGTGCGGGCGAGGTTCTGAGGCGTCGGCCGTGGCGCCCCTGCGCCACGGCGGGCGCCTGGCCTGGGCGCGTCGGGCCTTTCCCGACGCGCCTGCGCCCTGGCTGGACCTGTCGACCGGGATCAACCCGCGCCCCTGGCCGGGGCGTCGGGCGCCGTCCGGCGACCTGCGCCGGTTGCCGGACCCGGAGGACGTGGCGAGGCTCGAAGGCCTCGCCGCCGACGCCTTCGGCGCCCGCCCGCAGGCCGTGGCGGCTTGCCCCGGCGCAGAAGCGGCCCTTCGCCTGCTGCCGTCGCTGACCGGCGCGCGCCGGGTGGCGATCGCCGCGCCCACCTACGGCGGCCACGCCGAGGCCTGGGCGGCCGCCGGCGCCGAGGTCAGCCTGGTCAAGCGTGACCGCCTCGCCGAGGCCGACGCCGGGGCGGTGGTGCTGGTCAACCCGAACAACCCTGACGGGTCGGCCACCAGCCTGGTCGAGGTGCTGGACGCCGCGGCCCGGCTCGCGGCGCGGGGCGCCTGGCTGATCGTCGACGAATCCTTCGTCGAGGTGCGGCCCGAACTCAGCGTCGCCCGCTTCGCTGACGGCCGCCTGGTGGTCCTGCGCTCCTTCGGCAAGTTCTACGGCCTGCCGGGGGCGCGGCTGGGGTTCCTGGTCGGCGATGCGCGGCTGGCGGCGGCTATGCGGGCGAGGTTGGGCGACTGGCCGCTTGGCGCCGATGCGCTCGCCCTCGGGCTCGGCGCCTACGCCGATGCGGCCTGGGCCGCCCGCGCCCGCGCCGATCTGCGCTGGGACGCAGCCCGGCTCGACAGGCTGCTGAAGCGGGGCGGCCTGCCCCCCCTCGGCGGCACGGACCTCTTCCGGCTTGTGCGCGCGCCCCGGGCCGAGCGCCGGTTCGCCGCGCTCGCCGCCCGGGGAATCCTCACGCGCCCCTTCACATTCGACCCCGACGTGCTTCGGTTCGGCTTGCCCGGACCCGGCGACTGGCGGCGCCTGGGCGCCGCCCTGGAGGCCTGCAACCATGAGCCATGACGACGACAAGAACCGCGCCCACGCCGAGGCTATGAAGGCGCTGAAGGCCGAGCGTGAGGTCCTGATGGCCGAGAAGGCCGACGCGCCAGGCCTGCTCCTGGTCCACACCGGCGACGGCAAGGGCAAGTCCAGCGCCGGCTTCGGCATGGTCGCCCGTGCGCTGGGATGGGGCCAGAAGGTCGGCGTCGTCCAGTACATCAAGGGCAAGTGGATCACCGGCGAGCGCCAGTTCTTCGCCCGCTTCCCCGACCAGGTCCGCTGGAGGACGATGGGCGAGGGCTTCACCTGGGACACCCAGGACCGCGCCCGCGACATCGCCGCCGCCGAGGCCGCCTGGGCCGCCTCGATGGAGATGCTGGCGGACCCGGAACTCGACTTCGTGCTGCTGGACGAGCTCAACATCGCCCTGCGCTACGACTACCTGGACATCGGCGTGGTGGTGGAAGGGCTGAAGGCGCGTCCGCGCGACAAACATGTCTGCGTCACCGGCCGCAACGCCAAACCGGAGCTGATCGAGATCGCCGACCTGGTGACGGAGATGACGCTGGTGCGCCACCCCTTCGACAAGGGCGTCAAGGCGCAGCGGGGGATCGACTTTTGAGCGGCGCGATCACGCGGCGGGCGCTGGCGGCCGGGCTGACCGGGGGGCTGGCGGCGGCCGGCTCCGCACGCGCGACCGCGCCGGCGCCGCGTCGCGTGGTCTCGCTCAACCCGTGCCTGGACGTCATCCTGGTGCAGGTGGCCGACCGCCCGCAGATCGCCGCCCTGAGCCACTACGCCCGCGATCCGGAGAACTCCAGCGTCGGCGCTGCGGGCCGGGGCCTGGCGATCACCTATGAGAGCGCTGAGGAAGTCGTGGCCCTGCGCCCCGACCTGGTGCTGATGGCGCGCCACTCCTCGCCGGCCACCCGGGCGGCGCTGCAGCGGCTCGGGGTGAAGGCCGAGCTGTTCGGCGTTCCGGAATCGGTGGACGCCAGCCTGGAGCAGGTGACGCGGGTCGCCGCGGCCGTCGGCCGCCCGCAACGCGGCGCGGCCCTGGTCGCGCGGATCCGCGCCGCGATCGCCGCCGCCGCGCCCGCGCCCGGAGAGGCGCGGCTGTCGGCGATCGTCTACCAGTCCAGCGGCTTCGCCTCGGCGGAGGGGACGCTGATGGACGAGATGATGCGCCGGGCGGGCCTGGACAACGCGGCCGGCCGCTACGGGCTCCGGCGCACCGGCAACATCCCGCTGGAAGCCCTGGTCGCCGATCCGCCGGACGTGATCCTGGCCGGCCAGCCCAAGGCCGGGGCTCCGACCTGGGCCGAGCGCGTGCTGACCCATCCGGCCCTCGGCCGCCTCTCGCGCAAGGTGCACGCCGCCCCGTTCCCGCAGCGTCTGATGTTCTGCGGCGGGCCGGTGCTGATCGAGACCGCCGCCCTCCTGGCGCAGACCCGCCGCGATGCGCTCGCCGCCGGGGCGGGCAGGGCGCGCGGATGAAGCGCGTCCCGCGTCCCCTCGCCGTCGGCGCCCTGGCGCTGGGGCTGGCGCTGGCCGCCGTGCTCAGCCTGCAGGCGGGCCGCGTCTGGGTTCCCGTCTCCGCCTGGACCGACCAGACCGACCCGCGCTGGTCGATCATCTTCGACCTGCGCCTGCCGCGAACCCTCCTGGCGCTGCTGGTCGGGGCGGCCCTTGGCATGTCCGGCGCGGCGATGCAGGGCTACACCCGCAACCCCCTGGCCGATCCCGGGGCCCTGGGCGTCTCGGCCATGGCGGCGTTCGGTGCGGTCCTCACCCTCTATCTCGGCGCCGGCGCCCAGATCCCCTGGGTCATCGCCGGCGCGGCGATGGTCGGCGCCTTGGCCGCCGTGCTGATGCTCCTGGCGCTGTCCGGCGCCTCGTCCAGCATCGTCACCTTCGTCCTGGCCGGCGTGATCCTGCAGACGGTGGCGGGCGCGGGCGTGGCCCTGGCCCTCAGCCTGGCGCCCAACCCCTGGGCGGTGAACGAGATCGTCTCCTGGCTGATGGGCTCGCTCGCCGACCGCAGCATCGACGACGTGCGCCTGGCCGCGCCCTTCGTCGTCGGGGGCCTGGCGCTCCTGCTGCTTACCGGCCGCGGCCTCGACGCCCTGATGATCGGCGAGATGGGCGCCCGCTCGCTCGGCGTCAGCCTGCCGGCCCTGCGCTGGCGCCTGGCGATCGGCGTGGCCCTGGCCACGGGCGCCAGCGTGGCCGTGACGGGAGTGGTCGGCTTCGTCGGCCTGATCGTGCCCCACCTGCTGCGCCCGCTGGTGGGCGCGCGCCCCGGAGCGCTCTTGGTCCCCAGCGCCCTCGGCGGCGCGTTGCTGGTGCTGGCGGCGGACATCGCGGTCCGGCTGACGCCGTCGGCGGCGGAGGTGAAGCTCGGCGTGGCCATGGCCGCCCTCGGCGGACCGTTCTTTTTCGCCCTTCTTCTATCCCTGCGCCGGAGGATCGCATGAGCGGGCTCGAGGCCGCCGACCTGGCCGTCCGTCTCGGCGACAAGGCGGTGCTGCGTGGGGTGACGGCCAGCTTCCGGGCGGGCGAGGTGACGGCGATCCTGGGCCCCAACGGGGCGGGCAAGTCGACCCTCCTGTCCTGCCTGGCCGGCCTGCGTCGCCCCGGGAGGGGGCGCGTGCGGCTGGACGGCCAGGACATCCTGCGCCTTTCGCCCCGGTCGCGCGCCCAGAGGATCGGCTTCATCCCGCAGACGCCGGAGATCGCCTGGGCGGTGGAGGCGCGCATCCTCGTGGGCCTGGGGCGCACGCCCTTCATCGGCGCGCGCGGGCTGTCGGCCCAGGACGCCGCGGCGATCGACCGGGCCATGGCTTCGGCCCAGGTCGAAGCCCTGGCCGACCGCGACGTGACCACCCTGTCGGGCGGCGAGCGGGCGCGGGTGCTGATCGCCCGGGCGCTGGCCGGGGATCCCGCCTGGCTCCTGGCGGACGAGCCGCTGGCGGGGCTCGATCCAGGCCACCAGCTCGACGCCGCCGACCTGTTCCGCCGTCTGGCGCATCAGGAGGGGCGGGGCGTGATCGTGACCCTGCACGATCTGCCGCTCGCCGCCCGCATGGCCGACCGGGTGCTGCTCCTGGTGGACGGGGAGGTGCTGGCCGCCGGCTCCCCGCAGGCCGCGCTGACGCCTCAGAGCCTGGCCCGCGCCTACGGCGTCGACACCGCCGTCACCGAAGGGCGCGACGGCCCGCTGATCGAGATTCTCGGCCGTGCCGGCTGATCCCTGGATCGTGCTCGGCGCCGCGGCCATCGAGGGCGCGGTCGGATATCCGCGGGCGCTGCATGCGCGCCTGCCGCACCCGGTGGCCTGGATCGCCGCCCTGATCGGAGGCCTGGAGACCGGGCTCAACCGCCCCGGATGGAGCGACGGCGCGCGGCGCGTCGCCGGCGTTGCGACCCTGCTGGCGGCCGTGGCCGCGGCCGGCGGCGCCGGCTGGCTGCTGGAGCGGGCGCTTTGCGGCATGCCCTGGGGCGCGGCGGGGATCGCGGCCCTGGGCGCCCTGGGCCTGGCCGCCCGCAGCCTTTTCGACCACGTGGCGGAGGTGGCCGGGCCCCTCGGCCTCGGCGACATGCCGGCGGCGCGCGCCGCGCTCGGCCGGATCGTCGGGCGCGACGTGGAGGGGCTGGACGCGGCGGGCGTCAGCGCCGCAGCGCTGGAAAGCCTCGCGGAAAGCTTCTGCGACGGCGTCGTCGCCCCGGTGTTCTGGTTCCTGGCCGGCGGCCTCGGCGGGCTGTTCGTCTACAAGGCGGTGAACACCGCCGACAGCCTGATCGGCCACCGCGAGCCGCCCTACACCCATTTCGGCTGGGCCGCGGCGCGGGCGGACGATGCGATGAACCTCGTGCCGGCGCGCATCGCCGGCGGGCTCATCTGCCTGGCCTCCGGCCGCGGCTGGCGGATCATGCGGCGCGATGCGCCCCGCCACGCCTCGCCCAACGCCGGCTGGCCGGAGGCGGCCATGGCGGGCGCCCTGCGCGTGCGGCTCGGCGGCCCAGCGAGCTACGACGGCGCCGTCCACCAGCGTCCCGTCCTGGGCGAGGGGCCAAGGCCGGGTCCGCTTGACCTGACGCGGGGCCTTGGGCGCTACCTCGGCGCATGCGCCCTCGCCGGGGCGCTGCTGGCGGCGGGGGGGCTTGCGTGGCCGCGCTGATGATCCAAGGATGCGGCTCGGACGTGGGCAAGTCGGTGCTCGTCGCCGGCCTCTGCCGCCTGTTCGCCGACCGGGGCCTGACCGTGCGCCCGTTCAAGCCGCAGAACATGTCCAACAACGCGGCCGTGACCGCCGACGGCGGCGAGATCGGCCGCGCCCAGGCCCTGCAGGCCCGCGCCGCGCGCGCCGCGCCGAGCGTCCACATGAACCCGGTGCTGCTGAAGCCCCAGAGCGACACCGGCGCCCAGCTGGTGGTCCGCGGCCGCATGGCCGGAACCTGGCAGGCGCGCGCCTACCAGGATCGCAAGGGCGAACTCCTGCAGACAGTCCTGGAGAGCTATCAGGCCCTCGCCGCGGAGGCCGACCTCGTGCTGGTCGAAGGCGCCGGCAGTCCGGCGGAGACGAACCTGCGCGTCGGAGACATCGCCAACATGGGTTTCGCCCGCGCGGCGGACGTGCCGGTGGTGCTGGCCGGCGACATCGACCGCGGCCACGTCATCGCCGCCCTCGTCGGCGCGCACGCGGTCCTCGATCCGGACGACAGGGCGATGGTGAAGGGCTTTCTGATCAACAAGTTCCGCGGCGATGCTCGCCTGTTCGACGAGGGGCGCGCGCAGATCGGGGCGCGCACCGGCTGGGCCGACTGCGGGCTCGTCCCGTGGCTCGCCGCCGCCCGCCGGCTTCCCGCCGAGGACGCCGTCGTCCTGGAGCGGACCGGGGCGGCCGCCGCGGGCCGGCGGCTGCGGATCGTCGCCCCGATGTTCTCCAGGATCGCCAACTTCGACGATCTCGACCCCTTGCGCGGCGAGCCGCAGGTGGAGTTCGGGTTCGTCCCGCCCGGCGCGGCGCTGCCGGGGGATGCGGACCTGGTGATCCTTCCGGGCACGAAGGCCACCCTGGCGGATCTCGCCTTCCTGCGCGAACAGGGCTGGGACGTGGACCTCGCCGCCCACGTGCGCAGGGGCGGGCGGGTGCTGGGCGTCTGCGGCGGCTATCAGATGCTGGGCCGCGTCGTCCGCGACCCCCTGGGGGTGGAGGGCGCGCCGGGCGAAGCCAAGGGACTGGGCCTTCTCGACGTGGAAACGACGCTGACAGGTGACAAGGTGCTGCGGCGCACCCTCGGGCGGCTGGCGGGCGGCGCGCCCTTCGAGGGCTACGAGATCCACGTCGGCCGCACCCAGGGACCGGACACTTCGCGTCCCTTCCTCATCCGCGGGGACGGGAGCGGCGAGGGCGCGACGTCGCCGGATGGGCGCATCGCCGGCGCCTATGTCCACGGCCTGTTCGACCGGGGCGCGGCCCGCGCCGCGCTGCTGGACGGCCTCGGCGGCGCATCCGACGGTGCGGACCAGGAGACGAAGGTGGAAACGGCTCTCGACGAGATCGCCGCCGTCCTGGAAACGGCCCTCGACATTCCGCGGCTCGCCGCCATCGCCGGCCTGGGCCTGCGCCCGTGATCCCGCAGGTCGCCCCCCTCGACCGCTCCGGCGAGGCCGCCCTGCGGGCCCGAATCGACGGCAAGGCCAAGCCGCTCGGCGCGCTGGGCCGGATCGAGGACCTGGCGGTGCAGCTCGGGCTGATCGCCGGCGCACGCGAGCCGGTGGCCGACCGTGCGCTGCTGATGGTCTTCGCCGGCGACCACGGGCTGAACGCCTCCGGCGTCTCGGCCTATCCCTCGCAGGTGACGACCGCCATGGTCGCGACCCTGCTGGCCGGCCGCGCCAGCGCCAACGCCTTCGCCCGCGCGGTGGGCGCCGAGGTCCAGGTCGTCGACGCCGGGGTGGCGGCCGACCTGCCGCCGGCGCAGGGGCTGGTCCAGGCCAAGGTGCGGGCGGGATCGCGCAACGCCGAGCTCGAGCCGGCGCTGACGGCGCACGAAGTGAAGCTCGCCCTTGCCCGCGGCGCGGCCCTGGCGGCCCTGGCGGCCGAGTCCTTCGACGTGCTGGCGATCGGCGAGATGGGCATCGGCAATTCGGCTGCGGCGGCCCTGATCCTGCACCGGCTGGGACCAGTCCCGCTGGAGGCGGCCGTCGGCGCGGGGGCGGGGCACGACGCGCAGGGCCTGGCGCGCAAGCGAACGGTGCTGGCGCGCGCGGCGGCGCGCTCGGCCGCCAGCGCGCCGCTCGAGGTGCTCGCCGAGTTCGGCGGATTGGAGATCGCGATGATGGCCGGGGCGGTTCTCGGCGCGGCCTCGGCCGGGCGCGCGTTGATCGTCGACGGCTTCATCGCCGGCGCCGCGGCCCTGGCGGCCGTCCGGATCGCGCCGGCGGCGGCAGACTACTGCGTCTTCTCCCATCTCTCGGCCGAGCGTGGCCACGCCCTGATGCTCGAAGCGCTTGGGGCCAGGCCGCTCCTCGACCTGGACCTGCGGCTCGGGGAGGGGACGGGAGCGCTCCTGGCCCTGCCCCTGGTGCGCGCGGCCGCGCGCCTGCTCACCGACGTCGCCAACCTGGACGACGTGCTGGCCGGGCGGGTGTGAGTTGCGCCGCCAGGTCGCGCTCCTGCTCTGCGCCGTGCAGTTCCTGACACGGCTGCCGACCCCGCCGCTGCGGGATTTCGATCCCGCATGGATCTCCCGCAGCGCCCGCTATTTTCCCCTGGTCGGGCAGATGGTCGGCGCGCTGAGCGCCGCGGTGCTCCTGGCCTGCGCCCAAGTCTGGTCCGGCGCGGTTCCCGCGCTCCTGGCTCTGGCGGCCGGCGTGCTCCTCACCGGCGGCTTCCACGAGGACGGCCTGGCCGACACCGCCGACGGCCTGGGGGGCGGAACTTCGCCGCAGCGCCGGCTGGAGATCATGAAGGACAGCCGCCTGGGGACCTACGGCGCCTTGGCCCTGGTGCTCGCGCTTGGATTGAAGGCCGCGGCCCTGGCGGGCCTTGCGCCGCTTTCCGCCGCCGCGGCGCTTCTGGCCGGACACGGCGCGGGCCGGGCGGCGGCGGTCCTTGCCATGGGGGCCTTGCCCTATGTGGCGCGGGGCGAGGCGGCCAAGTGGAAGCCGGCGCCGGAGACCCTCAAGGCCTGGGAGATCGCCCTCGCCGTGGCCCTCGCCGCCTGGCCCCTCGCTCTGCTGGCGCCCGCCGCGGCGGGCCTCGGGCTCGCCCTGGGCGCGGCCTTCGCCCTGGTTCCCGCGCTCGCCGCGCGGCGGCTGATCGGCGGGTACACCGGGGATGTCCTGGGGGCGGTCGAACAGGCCTTCGAGGTCGGATTCCTGCTCGGCGTGGCGGCGGCGCTCGCCTGACGGATTTGTCCTCGACAACCTCGGCATCGGTCGTCCGCCAGGCCTGCCGCCGCGTCACGACCACGACATACGCCGGTGTCATCACATCATCCCAGCCCGCCCGCTCGCCCCCGCGCGGCGCCAGGAGGTTGTTGGAGTGTATCGAGGCTTATCCACGAACACGGGGGCGGTCATCGCCCTGTGCGCGGCGGTCCTTTCGGGCTGCGGCGGCAAACCGGAAGCGGATGGCGGGACCTTCGCCGGCATGTCCGAGATTCGAATGGCGGTCCGCGGCTCGGAGGACGACCCGCGCATGGCCAAGCGCTGGAGCGCCTATCGCGACTACCTGGAGAAGGCGAGCGGCGTGCCGGTCAAGCTCTACGAGTCCTCTGACTACAACGGCACCATCCAGGCGCTGTCGTCCGGCCAGGTGGACATCGCCACTATCGCGGGCGGCGGCTACGCCAACGTCGACGCCCAGGTGGGCGAAAAGGTCGCCCCGATCCTGACCGTGCGCCAGGCCGAGGGGGACATGGGATACTACTCGGCCCTGCTGGTGAAATCCGACAGTCCCTATCGCAGCATCCAGGACCTTAAGGGCAGGAGCCTGGGCTATGTCGATTTCAATTCGACCTCCGGCTATCTCTTCCCACGCGCCAAGATGCGCGAGCAAGGAATTGATCCAGAAACCTTTTTCGGCAAGACTTCCTTCGCCGGCGGCCACACCCAGGCGGTGATGGCGCTGGAGAACGGCCAGTTCGACGCGGCCATCATCAACGTCGGCGGCGGCGATCCGGAGCACGGCTTCGCCACCGGCGCCCACTACACCATGGCCCGCCGCGGGCTGGTGGACATCGACGATTTCCGGATCATCTGGGTGGTCGGCCCGATCCCGAACTCCGCCATCGTGGTGCGCACCGACCGGCCGCAGGCCTTCATCGACCTGGCCCGCGGCGCCTTGGCGGCCATGCCCTACGACGACCCCCAGCTCTGGGTGGACACCGGCCAGGCGGACGGCGGCGCCCTGACCGCCGTCAACCGCAGCCACTACGCCGACATCATCAAGCTGCGCGCGGCCGACATCGCCCAGCGCCGGGCCGGCGAGGGCGGACGCGAAGGAGGCCGGCCGTGAAGCGCGCCCTGATCGCCGCGGTCCTGCTCTGGACCGCCCCGGCCTTCGCCTCGGCGGCAGCCCTGCGGATCGCCGCCCCCGGCGCGGGCGACGGCGCCTGTGCGCCCCTCGGCGCCTCCGCCCCGGCCGGCGAACGCGCCTACTACGGCCTGCTCGCCAAGAGGCTGGAGACCGAGATCCAGAAATGTCCGGTGGCGGACGCCGCGGCCGCCGCCAAGGCCCTCGCCGACGGCGCAGCCGACATGGCCGTGCTCGATCCTGCCGCCTATGCGCCGGTGGCCCAGACCACGCGCCCGATCCTCACCGTCCGGCCGGCGGACAGTCTCAACCGCATCCCCATCGTGCTGGCGGTTCCCAAGGCCTCCCCGCGCAAGACGCTGGCGGCGCTCAAGGGCGGGGCTGTCGCCTTCGGCGGGACGGGGCGGGCGGCCTATGACGCGCCCCTGCGCGCCCTGGCCGACCAGGGCGCCGACGACGCCTTCTTCGCTCGCGAGGAGACCCAGGCGACGCCGGACCTGGCCGTCGCCCGCCTGCGGGCCGGCGCGGTGGACGCCATGGTGCTCAATGCGGCGGCCTGGCAGCGCCTGTGCCGGGGCGACGCGCCCGGCGAGGACCGCTGCGCCGACCTGGCGGAGATCTGGCGCGGGCGCCAGCGCGCGGCCAAGGCGATCGTGGTGCGCCGCGACATGCCGCTCGCCCTGCGCTATCGGCTCATCGGCATCCACATGCCCATGCACCTGGAAGCCCCGGACGCCTTCGCCTGGGCCGCCGCCTGGACGCCCAACGCCGCCGAGTTCGAGCCCACCGAGGCCGACGCCCTCCTCGCCACCCGTCCGGCGCGCTGAACCATGCGTGAGGACACGCCCCTCGCCGTGGCCGAATTCGAGCGCCTGCGCCGGGCGAGCCTGCTGCGGCAGCGGAGCCAGGCGCTGGTCGGACTCCTGCTGTTCTCGGCGGTGCTGGTGATCTCCTTCCAGCGCAGCCAGTTCTTCGACGCCGACCTGGGGGGCGATCCCCTCGGCCGAATGGGCGAGTTCCTGCGGCGGCTGACGCCGGACCTCAGGGCCGAAGCCCTCTTCCAGGACCGCCGCACCGAGGGCTCGCTGTCCTGGTGGTTCTACGACCTGCCGCTCTGGCTGAAGGCCGGCTGGCAGACGCTGGAGATGGCCATTCTCGCCACCATCCTCGGCGCGATCATGGCCGTCGGCGCCTCGTTCCTTTGCGCCCGCAACCTGATGCCGTTCTCGCCGCTGCGCTTCCTCGTGCGCCGGACGCTGGAGGCGATCCGCACCCTGCCGGACCTGATCGTGGCCATCATCCTGGTGGCGGCGTTCGGCGTCGGACCGCTGCCAGGGGTGATCACCCTGGCGATCTCGACCATGGGCAGCCTCGGCAAACTGTTCTCCGAGATCAACGAAGAGGTCGACCCGCGGCCGCTGGAAGCGCTCGAGGCGGCGGGCGCGGGGCTGTGGAAGAAGATCCGCTTCGGGGTGATTCCGCAGGTGCTGCCGAACTACGCCTCCTATGTGCTGATCCGGCTCGAGGGCAACCTGGCCGGGGCCGCGGCCCTGGGGATCGTCGGCGCCGGCGGCATCGGCCTGGAGCTGCAGCGGGCGATCACCTACACCGAGTTCGACACCTATCTGGCGATCCTCATGCTGATCGTGGGGATGATCTTCGTCCTCGACCTGTTGTCGGAGGCGATCCGCCACCGGCTGATCGGCCTGGGAGGCCGCTCATGAACGGCGACGTCCGCGCCCGCGCCGCCGCGATCGCCCCCCAGGCGCTGGCGGCCAGCCTTCCCACCCGCCTGCTGCGGATCGGCCTGACCGTGCTGGCGGTCGCCTGCGTGGTGCAGATGGCCCGCGACCTGGACCTGGCGCCCGGCGCCCTGATGAAGGGGGTCGACAAGCTCGGGACCTTCTTCGGCGCCATGGTTCCGCCGACCAGCGGCGGGCAGCTCCCGCGGATCCTGAAAGCGCTCGGCGAGACCTTCGCCATGGCCTTCGCCGGCACGGTTCTGGCGGCCCTGGCGGCGCTGCCGCTCGGCTTCATCGGGGCCAAGACGATCGTGCGCAACGAGGTGCTGCACTTCGCCTTCCGCCGCTTCCTGGACCTGTTCCGCGGCGTGCCGGCCCTGGTCTGGGCGCTGATCCTGGTCTCGGCCTTCGGCCTCGGCCCCTTCGCGGGGGTCGTCGCCCTGGCGCTGGCGGACGTGCCCAACCTCGCCAAACTGTTCTCCGAGGCGTTGGAGAACTGCGACCCCAAGCCGGAGGAGGGCGTGCGCTCCGCCGGCGCCCCGCCGCTCGCGGTGATGCGCTACGCCCTGGCGCCCCAGGTGACGCCGGTGATGGCCAGCCAGTGCCTGTTCTTCCTGGAGGGCAACTTCCGCAACGCCGCGGTCCTGGGGATCGTCGGCGCCGGGGGGATCGGCTTCGAGCTCGAAGAGCGCATCCGCATCTTCGCCTTCGACCAGGCCGCCTTCATCATCCTGCTCTACATGGCCTGCGTGGCGCTCCTGGACCTCATCTCGCGCGAGCTGCGCAAGCGCCTGGCCTGACCGGCTAGGCGGCGAAGGCCCTGAAGGCGCCGGGACCGGCGTCGAGGGGGGCGGAGCTGTCCAGCCCCACCGCCGCCGCGCCCCAGGCGCAGGCGTGGGCCAAGGCCGCCTCCATCGGCGCCCCGGCGGACAGGGCGTCGAGGAGCCCCGCCGCGAAAATGTCGCCGGCGCCGGTGGCGTCGACCACGGCCGCGGGCGGGGCGGGGGTCCGGACGATCCCGTCCCGGCCGTAGGCCTCGGCGCCGTGCGCGCCGCGCGTCACCACCACGTGGCAGACGCCCTCGCCCAGGTCGGCGCGGGCTGCGGCCAGGGGATCGGCCAGGACCTCGGCGGAGAGGTCGTCGGCCGAGGCGACCACCACGTCGGCGCGGCCCTCGTAGCCCGGCGCGGGCCAGTGCAGCACCACGGGCCCCTGGCAGGCGCCCGCCCAGGCCGCAGCGCCCGGATAGGCGGAGCGGACGAAGAGGCCCGCGGGCCGCAGGTCCGGCCAGCGGGCCGGAGGGTCAAGCTCGGGCAGGGGCTTGGGCTCCCAGTCCAGCCCCATGACGACGCGTTCGCCGGCGGGGTCGATGAAGATCAGTGTCGTCTTGGTCTCGCCGGGACGTCGGCGCACCAGCGCCAGGTCCACGCCCGCGCCCTCGGCGTCCTCGAAGGCGGCGTCGGCGGCGGCGTCCCCGGCGACCACCGAGGCGAGGGCGACGGCGCGGCCGGCCTTGGCCAGGGCCACCGCGGCGTTTGCGCCGCCGCCGCCCAGCCGCCCGCCCAGCCGGCCGTCCAGGGTGCGGCCTACCAGGCGCGCGCCGGGCGCCAGGGGACCGGATATGCGGATCGGCCGGTCCCAGGCGAGCGCGCCGATCACCAAGAGCTTCGTCACCTGCGCCTCCGCGAACTGAACCGCCACCCTAGCGGGCGGCGGTGAAGCCCTGATGGCGGAGCCGTGACCGCCGCGCCTGCACAAATCCGGCCCTGGTGCGCCGCCGGTCCGGAAGAGCCGTCATCGGAGGGTCACGCCCCAGGGCTAGCCTTCCTGTCCAGCAGCCCTGCGGGGAGTGGAGCTTACATGCTGGAATTGCACGGTGTTTCGAAGCGCTACGGCGAGACCCTCGCTGTGGACGAAGTCTCCTTGAGCGTCGGCCGCGGCGAACTGGTCGGCGTGATCGGCAGGTCCGGCGCCGGCAAGTCCACCCTTCTCCGCATGATCAACCGCCTGGCCGAGCCGACCGCCGGCCGCGTGACCTGGGACGGCCAGGACGTCACCCGCCTGAAGGGGCGCGAGCTGCGCCTGTGGCGGCGGCGCTGCGCCATGATCTTCCAGCAGTTCAACCTGTCGCCGCGCCTGGACGTGATCACCAACGTGCTGGTCGGCGTACTCGCCGAACGGCCGCTGGCGGCCTCGATGGTGAAGTTCTTCCCGGCCGAGCAGCGGGCCAGGGCGATCCTGGAGCTGGACGCGCTGGACATGGCGCCGGCGGCCCTGCAGCGGGCCGGCACCCTCTCGGGCGGGCAGCAGCAGCGGGTGGCGATCGCCCGGGCGATGATGCAGGAGCCGGACATCCTGCTGGCCGACGAGCCGGTGGCCTCGCTGGACCCGGTCAACGCCGAGGTGGTCATGGACGCCCTGGAGCGCGTGTGCCGCGAGCGGGGCATCCCGGTGATCGTGAACCTCCACAGCCTGGAGATCGCCCGCAGCTACTGCACCCGCATCGTCGCCATGGCCAAGGGCAAGGTGGTGTTCGACGGGCCGGCCTCCGCGCTCACGGCCGAGGTGGTCGAGCGGGTCTACGCCGGCCGCAACGGCTCGAAGGGACGCCGCGCCGGCGCCTTCTCGCCGGCCGTGGTCGAGGCCGCGTGATGAGCCTGCTTCTCGCCGAACGGCCGCTCTCGCCCGGCTACGCCTATTTCGACCGCTTCGTCGCCGACAAGGAGGCGCCCGCCAAGAAGGGCGGGCCGGCGCCGGCCATCCACCCGGACGCTCAGGTGCACGACTGCATCCTGGGGCCATGGACGCGGGTGGGCGCGCGCACCAGCCTGTCGGAGGTGTCGATGGGCGCCTACAGCTACATCGTCAACGACTCCAGCGCGGTCTACGCCGACATCGGCAAGTTCTGCTCGATCGCCCGCGACGCGCGGATCAATCCCGGCAACCACCCGACCTGGAAGGCCGCCCAGCACCACTTCAGCTACCGCGCCGTCTCCTACGAACTGGGGGAGGCCGACGACGCCGAGTTCTTCGACTGGCGTCGCTCGCACCGGGTGACACTCGGCCATGACGTGTGGATCGGCCACGGCGCGACCGTGCTGCCGGGGGTGAGCGTGGGCACCGGCGCGGTGGTCGGGGCGGGCGCGGTGGTGTCCAAGGACGTGCCGCCCTTCACCATCGTCGGCGGCGTGCCCTCCAAGCCGATCCGCGAGCGCTTCCCCAAGGCGGTGCAGGACGGCATCCTGGCGATCGCCTGGTGGGATTGGGAGCACGAACGCCTTGCCGACTGCCTTGAAGACTTCCGCCGCCTCGACGCCGAAGACTTCGTCGAAAAGTACGCCTGACGCGGGCGCGCCGGGCGCCGGCCTGCTGGTGCTGGTGGTCGGCCCGTCCGGCGTGGGCAAGGACACCCTGATCGACGGCGCCCGCGCGGCGCTGGCGGGCAGGGACGTGGTCTTCGCCCGCCGCGAGATCACGCGTCCGGCCGAGGCCGGCGGGGAGAACCACATCCCGGTCAGCGAGGCGGACTTCGCCGCCCGCCAGGCGGCGGGCGCCTACGCCCTGTCGTGGCGGGCCCATGGCCTGGGCTACGGCGTTCCGGCCGCGGTGCGCGACGACCTCGCCCAGGGCCGCACGGTGGTGGCCAACGTCTCCCGGGCGGTGCTGGACGAGGCGCGGGAACGTTTCGGCCGGGTGCGCATCGTCTCGATCGGCGCCGACGAGGCGGTCATCCGCGAGCGCCTCCTGCGCCGGGGCCGCGAGAGCGCCGAGGAGATCGAGGAGCGGGTCGCTCGCGCCGGCGCGTTCAAGGTCGAGGGCCCTGACGTGGTCCAGGTGCGCAACAACACGACCCCCGAAGCCGGCGTGGCGGCGTTCGTGGCGGCGCTGGAGGGATAGGGGCGCAAGGTCGCCCCCACGGCCGTCGTCCTGGTTTCGGCCAGGGGCCGAGGACCGGGGCCCAGGCGTGAGGCGGCCGGCGGGAACGCTTGAGAATGTGAGACGGCGGGGCTTGTGACCCGGGGCGCGGACAAGC
>NZ_JBKBSM010000012.1:0-80193 GCF_046291545.1 Phenylobacterium sp. | reverse complement strand
AGGTCGCCCCGCCGCCGCGCCTGGACCCGCCGCCAGCCCCGCCGCCGCCGGACATGGCGGAGGCCGTCAGCCCGACCGGGGCCGTCGCGGCCGCCCCGCAGCCCGCCGCGCCGCCCGAGCCGCCGATCGAGCCCAAACCTCCCGCCTCGCCGGTGGAGCGGTTCCTGCGCTGGCTGATGGATCTGTGGTGGGGCTTCTGGACCTGGCTGGGCTCGCTGTTCCAGGGCGCTGAGTTCTAGGGCGCTGATCTGGGGCGAGCCGCCGCAGGACCCATGTTCCTGTTTCGTTTCGAGAGGGAGTCGGCTAGCAAGGCGGGGTGAACGCCGAAGTCCCCACGATCGCCCTGGCGCCGGCCCTGGTGGTGCTGCCCGGACCGCGCGCGGCGGTGGCCGACGCCGCCGGCGGACAGGCGGTGCGCGCGCCGGACGCCCGAGATCTTTTCGAGCGGGGGCCGGCGCTGGTGGCTCATGCGGCCATGACGGCGCGGCGGCTGGGGCTGAACGTCCCGCCGCGGAGCCCGCGCCTGTTCGACGCCCTGGAGCTCTTCGCCTTCGTGCGGCCGGCGCAGTTCTGCGCGCCCTCGGCGGCGGGGCTGGCCCTGGCGCTGGGCCTGGCCGAGCCGCGCGGGGCGGCGGCGCAGGCGCAGGCCCTGCGGGAGGCGTGCGAACGGCTTCTGCAGGAGCTGGCCGCGGCGCCGCAGCCGAGCCGCGAGGAGGCCCTGGCGATCGCCGAGACCCTGGCGCGGGGAGGCTGGGCCTGGGGGCCGGCGGCGATCGGCGCCCTGCGCGCCGCGCCGGCAGGCAACGCCTTCCGCGGTTCGGGCCTGGACGTGTGGACCCGGGTCGCCGAGTGGGAGGACGCCGCCCCGCCGGGGGAGGCCGGCTCCAAGCCGATCAGCCCCGAGGGCGCGGCCGGGCGGCTGAAGGAGCTGCTGCACCGGGCGGGGCTGGACGAGGCGCGGCCGGCGCAGGCCGAGTTCGCCGCCGAGGCCGCCTTCGCCTTCCAGCCCCGCGAGCGTGAGGGCGAGCCGCGGATGATGCTGGCCGAGGCGGGCACCGGGGTGGGCAAGACCCTGGGCTACCTGGCGCCGGCCTCCCTGTGGGCCGAGGCGAACGGGCCGGCGGTGTGGGTGTCCACCTACACCCGCGCCCTGCAGCGGCAGATCGAGCGGGAGAGCCAGTCGATCTTCCCGGACCCCAAGGTGCGGGCGAAGAAGGCGGTCGTCCGCAAGGGGCGGGAGAACTATCTGTGCCTCCTGAATTTCCAGGAGGCGGCCAACGGCGCACAGCTCGGCGCCGGAGACCTGGTGGGACTGGGGCTGACCGCCCGCTGGATCCGCGCCACCCGGGACGGGGACATGACCGGCGGCGACTTCCCGGCGTGGCTGGCGGGGCTGTTCGCCGTGGCCCCCGCCGCCCAGGCGAGCGCGGCCAACCTGGTGGACCGCCGGGGGGAATGCATCCACGCCGGCTGCCCGCACTATCGCGCCTGTTTCGTGGTGAAGGCGATCCGCGGGTCGCGGCGGGCCGATCTGGTGATCGCCAACCACGCCCTGGTGCTGACCCAGGCGGCGTTCGACGGGGCGCGGGCGGCGCGGGGCTCCAAGGCCGACGCGGAGACCACCCAGCTCAAGCGGATCGTCTTCGACGAGGGACACCACCTGTTCGACGCCGCCGACAACGCCTTTTCGGCGGCGCTGTCCGGGGCGGAGGCGGCGGAGCTGCGCCGCTGGATCCGCGGCCCGGAAGGGCGCGGGCGGCGCGGGCGCGGCCTGGAGGCGCGGCTGCTGGACGTGCTGGGCGACCGGGACGAGGCGCGCCAGGCGCTGCTGGACGCCATCCGCGCGGCGGCGGCCCTGCCGGGGGAAGGCTGGAGCGGCCGCATCGCCCCGCCGAACGGGGAGGTCAATCCGATCGGGCCGCTGGAGGCCTTCCTGGTGGCGGTGATCGAACAGCTTCGCGCCCGCTCCTCGGCCTCGGAGATCGGCATGGAATGCGCCGCGCGCCCGGCGCTGGACCTGGTGCGCGACACCGCCCGGGACGCGGCCACGGCGCTGGCCAAGGTGGAGGCGCCGCTGCTGGCGCTGGCCCGCCACCTGGAGGACGTGCTGGACGAGGACGCCGCGGTGCTGGCGCCCGGCGACCGGGCGCGGATCGAGGGGGCGCTGCGGGGCCTGGACCGGCGGGCGCGGATGATGCTGCCGGCCTGGCGCTCGATGCTGAAGGCGATCGACGAGGACGCCGAGGACGACCCGGACTTCGTCGACTGGTTCGACGCCACCTTCCTCTACGGCCGGGTGGTGGACGCCGCTTGCCGCCGCCACTGGGTCGACCCGACCGAGCCGCTGACGAATGCGGTGATCGCCCCCTCGCACGGGGTGCTGGTGACCAGCGCCACCCTGGCCGATTCCACCCTGGCCGACCCGTTCGCCCTGGCCGAGATGCGGACCGGGGCGGCGCGCCTGCCGGACCGGCCCAAGACGCTTCGCCTGGCCTCGCCCTTCGACTACGCGGCCAACGCCCGGGCGATCGTGGTGACGGACGTGGGCCGGGATGATGCGCGCCAGGTGGCGGCGGCGATGCGCGAGCTGTTCCTGGCCGCCGGCGGCGGGGGGCTTGGCCTGTTCACCGCGATCCGCCGGCTGCGGGCGGTGCACGAGCGGATCGCCGCGCCGCTGGCCGACAAGGGCCTGGCGCTCTACGCCCAGCACGTGGACCCGCTGGAGGTGGGGGCGCTGGTGGACATCTTCCGAGCCGAGGAGGACGCCTGCCTCTTGGGCACCGACGCGGTGCGCGACGGGGTGGACGTGCCGGGGCGCTCGCTTCGCCTGCTGGTGTTCGACCGCGCGCCCTGGCCGCGGCCGGACATCCTGCACAAGGCGCGCCGGGGCCGCTTCGGCGGCAAGTCTTACGACGACGCCATCGCCCGCGCCCGGATCGCCCAGGCGTTCGGGCGGCTGATCCGGCGGGCCGACGACCGGGGGGTGTTCGTGATGCTGGACGCCGCCTCCCCGACGCGGCTGTTCTCCGGCCTGCCGGAGGGGGTGCAGGTGGAGCGCATGGGCCTGGTCGACGCGATCGAGGCGGTGTCGGCCTTCCTGCCGGCCGGGCGGGGCTGACGGCGGATTCGGAACCGGCGCCGCCGCATTCCGTTCTGCCACGGTCGTCGGGGGCAGATGCGGAGGAGAGCGTAATGACCCGTCAGGACGATTATCCGGAAGACCGTACGCGGCCGGCGGCGCCGCCGCCGCGGTCCGAATC
The DNA here is from genome assembly GCF_046291545.1 of Phenylobacterium sp. Taxonomy (GTDB): domain Bacteria; phylum Pseudomonadota; class Alphaproteobacteria; order Caulobacterales; family Caulobacteraceae; genus Phenylobacterium. The sequence continues at coordinate 76,933 of NZ_JBKBSM010000012.1, read as the reverse complement.
CCACGCCGGCTGGTGGGTGGCCGGCCTTGTCGGCATTGTGGCGATCATCGCCGTGGTGTTCATGGTCACCAGCAACCGCGGGAACCAGGACGACCTGATGGCCGCCCGCGAGGCCGGCCGCGCCGAGGCGATGATCGACAACGCCGCCGACAACGCCCAGGACTTCGCCCAGCAGGCCCAGCGGTCGTCGGAAGAAGCCGCGTCCGCCATGGCCGACGCGGCGGGCGACGCTGGCGACACTGTGGGCGACGCGGCCGACCAGACCGCCGACACCGCCCAGTCGGCGGCCGCCAACGCCGGCGACGCGGCCGAGAACGCCAGCGACCGCGTGACCAACCCCTAAGGGGGAAGGTCTCCCGCCCACGGCGTCATCCCCGCGACTGCGGCGGGGATGACGCCGTGCGGGCTAGCCCCAGACCTCCAGGTGGCCCCGGCGCTCGACGCGCCGGCTGACCCGCAGGGAAAGGAGGGGCGACAGGCCCGTCTCGTCCAGGAGGGCGGTCATCGCCCGCCGGTCCTCGGCGCCGGCGGCCTCGACGAGGTCCTGGACCTTCTGCAGGAGGTAGATGCGGTAGGGCATGACGCCCACGCGAATCTCGACGCCCCGCCAGGTGAAGCTGGTCTGGCCGATGGCGCGGTCCTGGGGCCGCGGCAGGCCGTTGGTCCCCGGCGCAATGTCGGGGTGCTCGGCGAGCCAGCGGTTGGCGTAGGCGACATAGGCCTCGACCTCGGGCAGATAGTCGTCGGCCACGAAGCGCAGCAGGGCCTTCAGCGTGTCCGGCACGGCGTCGCCCGCGAAGAGCTCGGGCGGCGGGCAGCCGTATTCGCCGGCGTCCTGGTCGGCGGCGTTCATCCGCTCGGTCCAGCGCCAGACGCGGAAGGCGGTCTGCTTCATGAGCTGGGCCGGATAGGGGTCGCGCGCCAGGTGGGCGTAGAGCGGGGCGACGAGGCCGTAGTCGCCGATCGTCGGCCGCCCGCCCAGAAGATAGGGCGAGCCGGCCAGGTGCGCCTCGAACAGGGCCAGGAACTCGGCATAGGCCGCCTCCACCGCCGGAATGCTCTCCGGCGAGACCCCGAAGCTCGCCATCGCCTTGCGCATGCGGCCGGCGGCCATTTCGAAGACGGCGGCCTGGTCGGCCGGGCTGGCGCCGGTCGGAGCGAGGGCGGCGGGGAAGTCCCGCGACAGGAACGCGCGGTTGGTCTCGTCGAAGTTCCAGCGGTAGTGCATCGCCGGGCGCAGCAGGCCCTCGCCGCCGAACAGCTCGAAGACCTGGCCGATCAGGCGGTGGCGCGGGGTGGCGGGATAGGCCGGCAGGCGGGCCGCGCCCCTGGCCTCGAAGTGGGCGATGATCTCCGAGCCGTCCTGAACCAGGTCGCCGTCGGGGCCCTCCAGCACCGGGATGATCCAGCGCTGGATCTTCGGCACGATCTCGGCGCGGAAGCGCGCCTCGCCGGCGGCCCGGTTCTCGAAGGGGATGTGCTGCTTGATGAGGTAGCTGCGGGCCTTGCCGGTGTAGAGCGAGCCGGGCGTGCCGTAGAGGCGGTAGGTCATGGCGTTCGGTCGGAGTGTCCCTAATGAGGATGAAGACCTAGCGCGTCGCGGCCCGGCCATGAAGCGCCGATCCGAGGGGCGAGGTCACGCCGGGGTGGGCGGGGACTTGGCGAGGTCGTCCGGGGGCGCGTCCCTTTCGCCGAGGGCGACGACGCAGCTTCCAGCGATGATCAGGACGCCGCCGGCCACGAGGGCGGGGGTGAGGCGGTCGCCGAAAGCCACGACGCCGATGGACGCCCCCATCAGGGGCTCCATGTTGATGAAGACCCCGGCGCTGGCGCTGCCCAGGTGCGAGGCGCCGAACTGCCAGGCGGCGGTGGCGACGAGGGTGGCCAGCACGCCCTGGCCGACGATAGCGGCCCAGACCGGCAGGCTGAGGTCCAGGCGCGGCGGGCCGTGCATGACCAGGGCTATGGGCAGGATCGCCAGGGCGGCGATCACCACCGTGACCGCCGGCGTCGCCATTGGGGTGGGCCCCGGCGGCGCGCGGCGCAGCACCAGGAGCCAGGCCAGGAAGATGAACAGGGCGCCGATGGACATGGCCACGCCCACCGGCGAGCCGGCGTCCCCCGGTCGTCCGGCGATGAGCACGGCGCCGAAGGTGGCGGCGGCGACCCCGGCCATGGAGGCGCGGGTGACGGTCTCGCCCAGCAGCTTGGCGGCGACCGCGATCAGGGCCGGCATCACCCCCACCAGCAGGGCCGCCAGGGTGACGTTGACGTGCTTGAGGGCCTCGAACTGGACCATGAAGGCCACGCCGTAGAGCACCCCGGCGGCGATCACCGGCGGCGAGCGGAAGAGGGCGCGGGTCTCCGCCCGCCGAAGGGCGAAGGGCAGAGCGGCCAGCGCCGCCACGGCGAAGCGCAGCAGCACCATGTGGGCGGCTTCGGTCTCGGCGAGGATCAGCTTGCCGAGGGGAAAGCCGAGCCCCCAGAAGGCCCCCGCCATGATCAGGGCCAGAACGGCGATACGCTTCATGAGGACTCCTGCCGACCCGGCGGCAGGCGACTAGCAGGCCGCCGGTCCGGAGGGAACGGGGGGTGTGCACGATCCTGTCAGCAACCGCGCCTCAGTCCGCGGCGGCCTTGGCCATGGGCGGCTTTCCGGGCGGTTTCGCCGCGCCTAGAAGCCTGCGCTCAGGCCAGGGCGTCCGCCAGAGCCTGCAGCAGCTTCGTCCAGCCCGCGGCGGTCTGCTCGCGCCAGGCCTGCGGCACGTTCTCGTGCATCAGCAGCAGTTCGCAGGCCTCCCCGTGGGGGGTGATCTCGACGGTCACGCGGGTGAAGGTGGGATCGAAGGCCGGCACGCCGAAGGCGAACACCAGGCGGCGCGGGCGTTCGATCTCCAGGTACTCGCCGACGTGCTCGATCTCCTCGGTCCCGCGCCGGTCGACCATGACGAAGCGGCCGCCGACCCGCGGGTCGATCTCGCAGCGCACGATTTCGCTGTCGGCGGTGGTGAACAGCCATCGCCGTGCCGTCTCGGGGACCAGCCAGGCGTCGAAGACGCGCTCGGCAGGGAAGGGCAGGCGCCGGGCGATGCGCAGGACGGGGTCGGTCATGTCAGCTCCTTTCGGGCGGCGTCTTCGGCGTGGAGGACGGCTTCCAGGGCGTCCAGGCTGCGCGTCCACATGGCCCTTTGCCGGGCGATCCACTCGCCGGCTTCGTCCAGGGGCGCGGGATTGAGCGCCAGATAGTGCTCGCGGCCGGCGCGGCGGCGGCGGACCAGATCGGCCCGCTCCAGCACCCGGATGTGCTTGGAGACCGCGTTCAGGCTGATGTCGAAGGGATGGGCCAGGTCGGTGACCCGCGCCTCGCCCGCCGACAGCCGCTGCAGGATGGCCCGGCGGGTCGGGTCGGCGAGGGCGGCCAGGGTGTGGTCAAGGGGCTGTGGCGTCACGGCGTCGCTCTTATTCAACCAAATGGTTGAATATAAGGGGCGGAGACGCAGGTCAAGTCCGGCGGTCGACGCCCTTCAGTGCTTGTCGCGGTCGCGGCCGAAGTTCGGTTCGGCGCTTTCCTGGCCGGCGGCGATGACCCCGCGGCGGATCTCGCGGGTGCGGCTGAACAGTACGTGCAGCTTGTCGCCCTCGCCCCAGCGGATGGCGCGCGAGAGGGCCTGAAGGTCCTCGGTGAAGCGGCCCAGGATCTCCAGCACCGCGTCCTTGTTGGCCAGGAAGATGTCGCGCCACATGGTGGGGTCGGAGGCGGCGATGCGGGTGAAGTCACGAAAGCCGCCGGCCGAATACTTCATCACCTCGGCCTGGGTGACCTCCTCCAGATCGGCCGCGGTGCCGACGATGTTGTAGGCGATCAGGTGGGGCAGGTGGCTGGTGACGGCCAGCACCAGGTCGTGGTGCTTCTCGTCCATCACCTCGACGTTGGCCCCGAGGGCCGTCCAGAATGCGCGCAGGCGGGCCAGGGCCGCCTGATAGGCCTCGTCCTCGCGGGCCTGGGGCGTCAGGATGATCCACCGCTTCTGGAAGAGCTCGGCGAAGCCGGCGTCGGGGCCGGACTGCTCGGTGCCGGCGATCGGGTGGCCGGGGATGACGTGAACGCTGTCGGGAAGGGCGCCGGCCAGCGCCTCGGCGACGGCGGCCTTGACCGAGCCGACGTCGGTGACGGTGGCGCCCGGCTTGACGGCGGCGGCGGCCTTGCGGGCGGCCTCGCCCATGGTCAGCACCGGCACGGCGAAGACCACCAGGTCGGCGTCGGCCACCGCCTCGGCCACGTCGCCGGTGACGTGTTCGGCCAGGCCCAGGGCGTGGACGCGCTTGAGCACCTCGGGGCTCAGGTCGGCGACCGCCACCTCGCCCACCACGCCCGCCTGACGTGCGGCGCGGATCAGCGAGGAGCCGATCAGGCCGCAGCCGATCACGGCCATCTTCGGATAGATCGCCCCCGTCACGTCCTCAGCCCCTCATGAACTCGGTGAGCGCCTCGACCACGGCGCGGTTGTGGGCCTCGAGCCCGACGGTGATGCGCAGGTGGTCCGGCAGGCCGTAGCCGGCCACGCCGCGCACGATCAGGCCCCGGCGCTCGAGGAAGGCGGCGGCCTCGGCGGCGGTCCTGCCGGGCGTGGCCGGAAAGCCGACCAGGACGAAGTTGGCGGCGGAGGGCACGGGCTCCAGGCCCAGCCCCCCGAGCTGCTGGGCGAGCCAGGGCCGCCATCGGGCCATCAGCTCCAGCGAGCGGGCCTGGAAGTCCTCGTCGGACAGGGCGGCGACGGCGGCGAGCTGGGCCGGGACGCTGACGTTGAACGGCAGGCGGATGCGGTCCAGGGCGTCAGCGACCGCGGCCGGGGCGTACGCCCAGCCCACGCGCAGGGCGGCCAGACCGTGCAGCTTGGAGAAGGTGCGGGTGATCACGACGTTTTCGGCCGTGCGCGCCAGGTCCATGCCATCCTCGAAGGCCGGATCGTCGACGAACTCGGCGTAGGCGCCGTCGAGCACCAGCACGACGCTGGGCGGCAGGGCGGCGTGCAGGCGGCGCACCGCTTCGCCGTCGATGTAGGTGCCGGTCGGATTGCCGGGGTTGGCCACGAAGACCACCCGGGTCCGCTCGTCGACCAGCGCCAGGAGCTCGTCCACGTCGATCCGGTAGCCGGGCTCCGGGGCCATGCGCACCTCAGCCTGGCAGGCGCGCGCGCCGATGGCGTAGGCGCCGAAGCCGTAGCGGCCCTGGACGATGTTGTCCCCCGGCTCCAGGAAGGCCTGGTTGACGAGCTGGAAGATCTCGTCCGAGCCGCAGCCGAACACCAGCCGCTCCGGCTCCAGGCGGAAGCGGGCGGCGATCGCCTCGCGCAGGGGCGTGGCGCGGCCGTCGGGATAGACGTGCAGGCTGTCGGCCGCCTCGGCGAACGCGGCCCGGGCCAGCGGGCTGGAGCCGAGGACGTTCTCGTTGGCGGACAGTTTCAGGGGTTCGGCGACACCCTCGACGCGGGCCTTGCCCGGCACGTAGGGGGCGATGTCGAGCACGCCCGGCTTGGGCGTGGGGCGCGCGGCGTGGGCGCGGTCGGGAAGGTCGGCGGCGTCTGGCATCGGCTCACAACGACGTTGGAGCCCCGCGTCTTACACGTCGAAGGGCGCGGGCGCAGCCCCGATGACGCCGGAAAGCCGCCCGGGGGCGCGGGCCAGGCGCTCGTCCTCGGGCTGATAGTAGCCGGCCAGGGAGAAGAGCTTCAGCCCTCCCGCGTCGGCGACCAGCTCGGCGGCGGCGCCGTCCCGGGCGAGGGCGGCCACCACCGCGGCCGCGGGGCCGGGGGCGTCGGTGACCCAGAAGGTGACGTCGGACCCGGTGGGCTCGACCTCGACCTCGGCCACGGCCAGGGCGGAGGTCGGTCCCCAGGCGGCCAGGCACGGCAGGGCGGCGAACACCTTCAATCGCGGCTCAGCCAGGAGCCGGCCCCACCAGGGGGAGTCGCTGGCCAGGGCCAGCACCGCCACCCCGCCCAGGGTGCGGGCCGCGGCCAGGGCGTCTTCGGGCCGGGCGGCCATCTTCAGCGGCGGGGCGACCCCGAAGCGCAGGCGCGCGCCGTCCACCGCGCGGACCGGGTCGCGGCCCCCGAAGACGGTGATGTGGAACGGCCCCTGGCGCGACAGGCTGTCGGCGATCAGCTCGCGCCAGATGCGCACCACCAGGCCCGCGGGCGCGGCCTGGCGCGCCGTGCCGATGAGGCGGCGCAGGAGCTGCGTCTCGCGGCCGGGGCGCAGGCCGAACTTGCCGCCGTCGCCGGCCGCGGCCTTGGCGGCGGCGACCTGGCGGGCCAGACCGGCGCGCTCGTCCACCAGGGCCAGCATGGCGCTGTCGATGGCGTCGATGCGGGCGCGCACCTCGTCCAGCGACGGCGCGGCGGACTTGGGATCGGCGTCGGCCATTCTGTTCCCCGAAACGAAGGCAAGGCGCTTAGGTCATTGCGAAGGTCGGTGCAATAGTCCGGCGGACCGCAAGAAAGTTGCGCCGGAAACTAGTAGACGCGCGGCGCCGGGCCGAGGGCGACCGGCCCGAGGGTCGTGCGCCCGGCCTGGAAGACCAGGTCCGCCCGGGCTTCGCTCCCGCCGGCCTGCCGCGCAGCGATGACGGCGGCGGCGGCCTCGGCGGTCTCGGGTGGGATCGCGCCCGTCCGCGCCAGGGCCGAGAGCGCCGCCGGGGCGCGGCGCAGTTCCACCGCCAGGGCCCCGCGCAGGCGCCCGTCGGGGCCGAGGGTCAGGGCGCCGGACTGGACGTTGAGCGCCGCCTCGCCGGCGGAAAGCCCGCCCTGGCGGACGGTGACGCCGCCGCCGGAGAGGCTCCAGGCGCGGGCGGCCGCGGCCCAGTCCTCGCCACGGAACCCGCTCATGCCGGACAGGACGGAATCCCAGACCAGCGAGACCGGCTTGTCGTCGGCCAGGATCCCCAGGAGGCGGCCGGGGGCAGCCCGGCCGCCGTCGACCCGCAGGAGCACCGCGCCCTGGTCGTCGGGGCCGGCGCGCAGGTGCAGCTCTATCTTCTCGGCGGCGGCAAGGGCGAAGGTGGCGGCGCCCGGGGCCGGGACGAAGGCGACCTTGGCCGCCTCGAACGAGAAGCTTGGCGGGCGGGCGTCCAGCTTGCCCAGGCTGGCGCGGATCACCTCGCCGGTCAGGGTCACCCCGCCGCCGCTGGGGCGGAAGACGGTCAGGCCCTGGGGCGCGGCCATCACCCAGTGGCCGAGGCCGTGCAGGAAGGACTCGGCCTCGAGCCGCGGGGCGGCGAGGCCCCAGCCGGAGGGGTCGCGCACCTGCGGCTCCTCGAGCACCACGAAGAGGCGGAACGGATAGCCGGCGATGCGGCTGGATTTCCAGGAGACCTCGTAGCCGGAATCCCGCAGGCCCTGGGCGGCGGCCTCCAGGCCGTTGGCCGTGCGCTGGCGGGCCAGGAGCCAGAAGCCGCTCCAGACGAGCACCACCACCAGGGCGACGGCGAAGGGGGCGTAGAGGCCGATGCGGCTGTGTTTGCGGGCGGGGGCGGGATCGGGCACAGACATGGAGCGAGTGACTTGGGCTTCTTGGGGCTGGGCGTGACGGCGGACGAGCGTTGGGTGTTCGGCTACGGGTCGCTGATGTGGCGTCCGGGGTTTCCCTACGAGGAGCGGCGGGCGGCCACCCTACACGGGCGCCGGCGCGCATTCTGCATCTATTCGGTCCATCACCGCGGCACCTATCAGCGGCCGGGGCTGGTGCTGGGGCTGGCGCCGGGGGGCGCGACCCGGGGCATGGCCTATCGCGTGGCCGAGGCCGACTGGGACGAGACCTACGCTTATCTGCGCGAGCGCGAGCAGCCGACCGAGACCTATGTGGAGACGGCCCGCTTCGTGCGCCTGGCCGACGGGCGACGGCCGCAGGCGCTGGTGTTCGTGTCCGACACCGCCCATCCGCAGTGGGCCGGGGACCTGTCGCTGGAGCGGCAGGCCGAGCTGATCGCCGGGGCGGTGGGGCTGTCCGGACGCAACGTCGACTATCTGCGCGACCTCGTCGCCCACCTGCGCCACGACGGGGTGCGCGACCAGGCCATGGAGCGGCTGCTGGCGATGGTCGAGGCGCGGGAGCTGGCCGGGGGCTAGGGGCGCCCCGCCGGAGAGGGAACCGCCCCGGCCCCGGCCTGTTGTCGGAGGGACCCCGTAAACCGATCCGGAGGCGCCCCATGGCCCAGTCCCCTTCCGTCTACCTGAACCACGCCGACGTCGCCGACCTGCAGTCGCTGGCTGCCATCGGCGCCAAGGCGCGGGCCGTGGCCGAGAACCGGCCCTACTCCGACTGGTCCGAGCTGAAGCGAGCGGGGCTCGACCAGGACGCGATCAACGCCCTGAAGAGCCAGGGGGTGGAGCTGGGCGAACCGGCCGAGGGACCGGTGGGCGAGCCGGGCAGCGGCGGCAGCGCCGCCTCGCCTGCGGGCAACCTCGGACGCGCCTGACACCCGGCGATGTCGCCGCAGGCGATCTTCGACGGCTGGGACGGGATCGTCCGCGTGCTGGTGATCACGCCGGCCGCCTATGCGGCCCTGGTGCTGGTGCTGAGGCTGTCCGGCAAGCGCACCCTGGCCAAGCTGAACGCCTTCGACCTGGTGGTGACCATCGCCATCGGCTCGACCCTGGCCTCGATCATCACCAGCAAGAGCCTAGCCCTTGCCGAAGGGCTGGCGGCCCTTGGCCTGCTTGTGGCGCTGCAGTTCGTGGTCACCGCCGCCTCGGTGCGCTGGCCGGCGGTGAACCGCGCGGTGAAGGCGAATCCCTCGCTGCTGGTGCGCGACGGCGAGGCCCTGACCGGCGCCATGCGCCGCCAGCGGATCACCCGTGACGAGCTGTTGGCCGCCGCCCGCCAAGCCGGCTCTGAACGGCTGGAGGACGTGCAGGCGATCTACCTGGAGAGCGACGGCACCCTGACGGCGCTGGTCGGGCCGAGGGCGGGATGGACACGCTCCACGCGCTGATCGGCTGGCAGGGCGAGAGCATCGGCCTTTCGCAGATGCTGCTGCGGGCCAGCCTGATCTTCCTGATCGGGCTCGTCCTGGCGCGGCTGGCCGCCTCGCGCGCGTTCGGCAAGTGGAGCCCGCTCGACATCGTGCTGGCGGTGGTCGTCGGCTCCAACCTCAGCCGGGCGATGACCGGCGGCGCGCCGTTCCTGCCGACGGTGGCGGCCACCGCCCTGCTGATCCTGCTGCACGCCCTGCTGGCGCGGCTCGCCGTGCGCTGGCCGAGGTTCGGACGGCTGATCAAGGGCCATGCGGTGCAGATCGTCGCCGACGGCGAGCCGGACCCGGACGCCATGCGCCAGGCCGGCATCGGCCACCGCGACCTGGAGATGGCGATCCGCAACGCCGGGCACGCCGGGCTGAAGGAGATCCGGTCGGCCTGGCTGGAGCGGAACGGCGACATCACCGTCGTGGCGAGGAGCGGCGTGGGGACCGTCGCCGACGACTGAGGCTCAGAGCGGCAGCAGCCTGGCCGAGGCGGTCTCGATGCGCTCTTCCAGGAGGCGCATGAACTCGGCGCGCTTGAGGCCGGGGGGGATCGGCTCGAGGTATTCGAAGACGATGGTCCCCGACTTGCGCAGGAAGCCGTGGCGCGGCCAGTGGACGCCGGAGTTGGTGGCCACCGGGCAGACCGGCACGTCGAGCTCGCGGTAGAGGGCGGCGATGCCGGGCTTGTAGTCGCCGGCCACGCCCGGCTCGCCGCGGGTGCCTTCGGGGAAGATCACCACCTGGCGGCGCTCGGCGAAGCGCTCCTTGGCCTCGCGCACCAGCTTCTTGAGGGCCGCCGCGTGGCCGTCGCGGTCGACGACGATGGTGTGCACCTTGCGGGCGTACCAGCCGAACCACGGAATCCAGGTGAGCTCCTTCTTCATGACGAAGCAGGTGCGCGGCAGCCAGGCGAACTGGGCGAAGACGTCGAACATGCACTGGTGCTTGGGCGCGACCAGGGCCGCGCCCTGCGGAATGTGCTCGGTCCCGCGGACCTCGACCCGGACCCCGCAGCAGACGCGCAGCAGGACGATGATGCCCCGGCTCCACAGCTCGAACATGCGCAGGATCCAGTCGCCCGGGCCCAGCAGCAGGGGCGTGCACAGGATCGCGACCGCCGCGGACCACAGGTAGAACAGCAGCACGAAGACGAAGGAGCGAACGGCGATCACGACGAGCCTTTCCGGGGAGGCGCCTCGTCCTTGGGCCCCAGCCCCAGCACCGCCTCCCGTCCGAGGATCGCCAGATACTTGGAATACTCCACGATCAGCAAGCGCGCGCCGCGCCCGGTGCGCCACCACCGGTGGGCGTCGAACGAGGACGTGGCCACAGGATAGGGGGTCAGGCGGGCCTCGGGCATGGTCGCGCCCAGCTCCAGCATCGCCCGCGGCATGTGGTAGTCGGCGGTGACGACGATCAGGTCCGAAAAGCGCATGGCCTCAGCCCACTCGGCCGTCTCGCGGGCGTTGCCCAGGGTGGTGGCGGCGGTGAACCCTAGGTCGACGCAGCAGTCGTAGAGCCGGCGGACTGCGCCGCCGAGGGCGCGGACCTCCTCCCGGGTGACCTCGCGGTTGACGCCGGAGACGAGCACGCGCTTGGCCTTGCCGTCTTCCAGCAGGCGGACGGCCGCGGCGATCCGCTCGGCCGAGCCCGCGCCGGTGAGCGCCACGGCGCCGTCGGCCGGAGCCGGCTCGGCCGCAGGGGTCGACTGGGCGATGCGGTCGGCGAAGGCGAACAGGCCCGCGGCCCAGATCACCGCCAGGACGACCAGCGCCGCGATGCTCCTCATGCCATCTCCCGGATCAGCGCCGCGGCGGTCAGGCGCGCGGCTACGGCGGCCACCAGCGCCGCCGCCAGCGGGCAGGGCAGGACGGCCAGGAGGTCGATCCAGTGGACCGGCAGGACCGGCGTCAGCCCCTCGCCCCCGCCGATGAGGCGCAGGATGGCGCCCATGATCGCCGCTGCGCCCGCGCCGAACAAGCCCGCCACGGCCGCGGTGCGCGCGAAGCGGGCCTGGAACAGCTGGGCGATGAAGGCGTCCTCGGCCCCCGTCAGATGCAGGGTCTCGACCACGTCGCGGCGGGCGGCGAGGCCGGCGCGGGTGGCGAAGGCCACCACCGCCGCGGCCGTGGCGGCGATCAGCAGGAACACCCCGAGGCCGAACCAGCGGGTGAGGCCCGCGGCGCGGCGGATGTCGCTGATCCACATGCTGTGGTCGTCGACCACGGCGTCTATGCCGGCGGCCTTGAGGGCGCGGTCCAGGCCGGCGGCGGTGGCCGGCGCCTTGGGGTCGAGGGTCACGGCCACCAGGCGCGGGACCGGCAAGTCCTCAAGGTCGACGTTGGAGCCGAGCCAGGGGGAGATCAGGGCCTCGGCCTTGGCCCGCTCCAGGGCGCGGGCCTCGCTGACGCCTGGCGCCCCGGCCAGCGCCTCCGCGGCGCGGGCGGCGGCGCTGTCGGGGCTTTCGGCGCCCTTGGGCCGGATGATGACGGTGGCCTCGCCGGAGAGGTCGTCAGCCCAGCCGCGGGCGGCGCGGTCGGAGGCCAGCACCCCCAAGGCCGTCAGGCATGCGAGGAAGCAGAGCACCGCCACCACAAAGGTGAGGGCGCCGTCATGGGCGTCGGTCTCCGGCAGGAAGGGGGCGGGCCGCCACCGCCCCGGGTCGAAGATCTCGCTCATCGTCCAGGCCCGTTCACGTCCGCGGCGCCACCCGGGCCAGGCGGCCGCGGTCCAGGTGCAGCACCGGCATGCCCGAGCGGGCGACCAGGTCCTGGTCGTGGGTGGCGATCACCACGGTGGTCCCCATGCGGTTGAGCTCGACGAACAGGCGCAGGATGCGCAGGGCCATGTCGTGGTCAACGTTGCCGGTGGGCTCGTCGGCCAGGAGGATGTCGGGACGGGCGACCACGGCGCGGGCGATGGCCAGGCGCTGCTTCTCGCCGCCGGCCAGGGTGGGCGGCATGGCGTGCATGCGGCTCTTGAGGCCCACCCAGGTAAGCAGCTCGGCCACGTCGTGGCGATAGCTCTCCGGCCGCATCCCGGCGATACGCAGGGGCAGGGCGACGTTGTCGAAGGCCGACAGGTGGTCGAGCAGGCGGAACTCCTGGAACACTACGCCGATGCGGCGGCGCATGAACGGCCGGTCCTGGGGCGAGACCTGGGCGACGTCCTGGCCGAACAGGTGGACGACGCCGCGAGACGGGCGGGCGGCCAGGTACATCAGCTTCAAGAGCGAGCTCTTGCCGGCCCCCGAGGGGCCGGTGATGAAATGGAACGAGCCGTGCGGCAGGGCGAAGTTCAGGTGCTTCAGGGTCTCCGGCCCGCGGCCGTAGCGCATCGACACGTCATCGAAGCGGACGACGGCGGAATCGGCGTCCGGGCCGCCTGAAGAGAGTGGTTTTCTGGACATGGAGACCGAAATCGGCGACCTCGGTAGGGGGAGCCTGGAGCGTCCGATTCGTCTTCATGATACTGACCTGTCCCGAGTGCGCCACCAGCTATTTCGTGGACGAATCCAAGATTCCTCCCGAGGGCCGGTTGGTGAAATGCGCCGCCTGCGGCGCGCGCTGGACCGCGCATCCGGAGCCTGAGCCGCAGGCCGAGCCGGAGCCCGCCTTCGAACTGGAGGAACCGGCCGAGGCGGCCGCGCCGGAGATCGAGCCGGCTGAGGCGGCGGTGGAGGACGAGCCGGCGCTGACCGGCGAGGACCTGCCCAAGGTCTTCCGGGCCAAGGCCGACGAGAGCCGGAGGGTGCGCGAGGCGGCGGCCACCGGCGTCGTCTGGGCCGGCATGGCCGCCAGCGTGGCGGTGCTGATCGCGCTCGCCATCGTGTTCCGGGTGGACGTGGTGCGGCTGTGGCCGCGCACGGCGGGCGCCTACGCCAGCGTCGGCCTGCCGGTGAACAGCCTGGGGCTGACCATCGAGGGCGTGCGGGCCGAGCCGTCGCTGCAGGAGGGACACGCGGCGCTATCGGTGTCGGGCATGATCCGCAACATCGAGGGCCGGGCGATCGTCACCCCGCCGCTGCGCATCAGTCTCTTGGGCAAGGACGGTAAGCCGCTGGCGACGAAGATCGCGCGGGCGGCGGACCCGCGGATCCCGCCAGGGGAGACGCGCCATTTCGCCCTGGTGATGCTGGATCCGCCGGCCACGGCCAGCGAGCTGGAGATCGCCTTCGCCCCCGATGCTCCCGCCCACGGCGCGGCGACCGCCCCCAAGGCCAAGGCGGCCCACGCCGCGCCGGAACTGCGCGGCCCGGCCGAGCCCGCCGCGCCGGCCCACGCGCCTGCGCCCGAGCCGGTGGAGGCCCAGCCGCTGGAAATGGAAACCCCCTACACCCTGGACGGCCATGAGTGAGGCCGCCCCTCAGGTGCTGCTGGACGAGGCCGAGGTTGCAAGCCGGGTGCAGGCCCTGGCCGGCGAGATCGCGCCGCGGATCGACGATGAGACGGTCTGCGTCTGCCTGCTGACCGGGGGGCTGTGGTTCGCCTCGGACCTGACGCGGGCGCTGGCGCGGACCGGACGCAACGTGCGCTTCGACGCCCTGTGGCTGGCCTCCTACGGCGACGAGCGGGCGAGCCTGGGCCGCTGCGAGGTGCGGGCCGACCTGCAACGCCCCCTGGCCGGGCGCAAGGCCCTGATCGTCGACGACGTGATCGACACCGGCCTGTCGCTGAGCGAGGCGGCGCGGCTGGTGCGCGACGCCGGGGCGGCGGAGGTGCTGACGGCGGTCTTCGCCGCCAAGCCGTGGCCCACGCCCCGGGCGATCGAGCCGGACTTCACCGCCTGGCGGGCGCCGGCCCGCTACCTCGTCGGCTACGGCATGGACGCCGGCGGGCGGCTGCGGGGCCTGCCCTACATCGGGGCGCTGGACTAGGGCGATGGAGACCGGGCTGGTCCTCGCCCTGCCGGGCCTCGACCCCGCCCTGAGGCGCTGGCGCAAGCACGATCCGGCCGCGCGGGCGGGGATGCCGGCGCACGTGACCCTGATCTATCCGTTCATGGACAGCCGCGCGGTGGACGAGATCGCCCGGGCGCGGATGCGCGGGGCGCTGACGCCGTTCGGGCCGATCGAGCTGCGCTTCGAGCGGCTGGGCGGCTTTCCGGGCGGTGTCTGGCTGGAGCCGGCCGAGCCCGGGCCGATCGTGCGGCTGATCGAGGCGCTGGCGGCGGCGTTTCCCGACCATCCGCCCTATGGCGGCGCCTATGAGACCGTCATCCCGCACCTGACCATCGCCCAGGGGCCGGCGGCGCTGGTCGCCCGCATGGGGCGCGAGGCGCCCAAGGCCCTGCCGCTGAGCGCACGGGCCGAGGCGGTGAGCCTCTATGGCCGCTCGGACGACGGCTGGATCCCGCTGGAAAGCTTCGCCCTGGTCGGGCGCGGCTAGAGCCAGGGAGCGGGGCGTTCGCGGGCGAGCATGTCCTCGTAGGTCGGGCGGGGCCGCACCACGGCGTAGCCGGAGTCCTTGACCAGCACCTCGGGGACCAGGAGCCGCGAGTTGTACTCGCTGGCCATGGCCGCGCCGTAGGCCCCCGCGCTCATGAAGGCCACCAGGTCGCCGCCGTCCAGGGGCGGCAGGGCGCGGTCGCGGGTGAAGGTGTCGCCGGTCTCGCAGACCGGTCCGACCACGTCGTAGACGAGGGGTTCGCCGTCCCGCGGCCGCACGGGGCGGATATCGTGGAAGGCGTCGTACATGGCCGGGCGGATCAGGTCGTTCATGGCCGCGTCCAGCACCAGGAAGCGGCGGCCCTCGGGGCGCACATGGACATGGGTGACCTTGGCCACCAGGACCCCGGCGTTGGCCGCGATCACCCGGCCGGGCTCGAAGGCGAAGGCGACGTCGAGGCCGTTCATCACCCGGGCGATCATGGCGGCGTAGTCGGCCGGCGAGGGCGGCGTCGGCTGGTTGAAATAGGGCACCCCGAGGCCGCCGCCGAGGTCGAGGCGCTCGACGTGGAGGCCCTCGCCGCGCAGGCGCTCGACAAGGCCGCGCATCTTGGCGAAGGCGGCTTCCATGGGGGCCAGATCGGTGATCTGGCTGCCGATGTGGCAGGCCACGCCGACCGGGCGCAGGCCCGCGTCGTTGGAGGCCTTGGCGTAGAGCCGCTCGGCCTCGGCGAAGGAGACGCCGAACTTGTTCTCGCTCTTGCCGGTGGCGATCTTGGCGTGGCCCCCGGCCGCCACGTCGGGATTGACGCGGATGGCGACGGCGGCGCGCACGCCGAGGTCGCGGGCGACGCGCGAGACGGTCTGCAGCTCCGGCTCGGATTCCACATTGATCTCGGCCACCCCGTCGCGCAGGGCGAAGGCGATCTCGGCGTCCGTCTTGCCGACACCGGAGAAGACGATCTTCTCGGGCGGCACGCCGGCGGCCAGGGCGCGGCGGATCTCGCCCTCGGACACGGTGTCGGCGCCGGCGCCCAGGCGGGCCAGGGTGCGCAGCACCGCCACGTTGGAGTTGGCCTTGACCGCGAAGGCGATCAGCGGGTCGCCGCCGCGCTCGCCCCTGACGCCGGCCGCGACCAGGGCGTCGCGCAGCACAAGGAAGTGCCGCTCAAGGGTCGCGGTGGAATAGACGTAGACGGGGGTGCCCACCTCGTCGGCGATACGGGCGAGGGGGACGTCCTCGCAGTAGAGCTCGTCCCCCCGGTACTCGAAGTGATCCATCAGCGCGGGTTCGCGTAGGGATCGGGAAGGGCGCCCTGGGGCGCGGGCGCCGTGGGGCTGGGCGAGGCGCCCTCGATCGGCAGGGTGCGGGGCGGTGCGGGGTCGCTGTAGCGCTGGCGCTGGTCGATCGTGTTCACCGGCCGGTTCGGGTCCTGCGCCTGGCGGGCGCTTTCGTCGGCGCCCTTGGTGGTGTTGCGGCCGGCGCCGAACAGCGGGCCGGGGCGCTCCAGCTCGCCCATCTTGCCGCAGGCGGCCAGGGAGGTCCCGGCGAGGAGCAGGGCGGCGAGCGCGAGGGGACGAAGGGTCATTGCAGGATCTCCTTCCAGCGCGCGGCCTGCGCGCGGACCTGTTCGGGGGCGGTTCCGCCATAGCTCATGCGGCTGGCGACCGAGGCGGCGGGCGTCAGCACCTGATAGACGCCCTGATCGATGCGCGGCTCAAGGGCCTTCAGCTCGTCCAGGGACAGTTCGGAGAGGTCGCAGCCCAGAGCCTCGGCCCGCTTGACCGCCGCGCCGGTCACGTGGTGGGCGTCGCGGAAGGGCATGCCGAGCTCGCGCACCAGCCAGTCGGCCAGGTCGGTGGCGGTGGAGAAGCCGGCGCCGGCGGCGGCGGCCATGGGGCCGGGCTGCGGGGTCAGGTCCGCGACCATGCCGGCCATGGCGGCGAGGCTCAGCTCCAGGGCGTCGAAAGCCTCGAACGTGGGAACCTTGTCCTCCTGCATGTCCTTGGAATAGGCGAGCGGCAGGCCCTTCATCACCACCGCCAGCTGGGTGAAGGAGGCCAGCATCCGTCCGGCCTTGGCGCGGATCAGCTCGGCCGCGTCCGGGTTCTTCTTCTGCGGCATGATCGAAGAGCCGGTGGTGAAGGCGTCCGAGAGCCTGATGAAGCCGAACTGCGGCGTCATCCACACGACGATCTCCTCGGCCAGGCGCGACAGGTGCGTGGCGCAGATGGCGCCGGCGGCCAGGGCCTCCAGGGCGAAGTCGCGGGAGGACACGCTGTCGAGGGAATTGGCGGTGGGCCGGGCGAAGCCGAGGGCCTCGGCGGTCATGTGGCGGTCGATCGGGAAGGGTGAGCCGGCCAGGGCCGCCGCGCCGAGCGGGCACTCGTTCATCCGCTCGCGGGCGTCGGCGAAGCGCGAGGCGTCGCGGCCGAACATTTCGACATAGGCCATCACATGGTGGCCGAAGGTCACGGGCTGGGCCGGCTGCAGATGGGTGAAGCCGGGCATCAGGGTGTCGGCGTGGGCCTCGGCCTGGGCCACCAGCGCCCGCTGCAGGGCGCGGATCTGCCCGACCGTGCGCTCGCAGGCGTCGCGCACCCACAGGCGGAAGTCGAGGGCCACCTGGTCGTTGCGGGAGCGGGCGGTGTGCAGCCGCCCCGCCGTGGGCCCGATCAGCTCGCGCAGACGGGCCTCCACGTTCATATGGATGTCTTCGTATTCGTCGCGGAAGGGGAAGGTCCCGGCGGCCATCTCCCCGGCGATCGTCGCAAGGCCCTTCTGGATCAGCGCCTCGTCTTCGCTTGAAATCACGCCCGTCTTGCACAACATCGCCGCGTGCGCGCGCGACCCGGCCAGGTCCTGGGCGGCGAGGCGCCGGTCGAAGCCGATGGAGACGTTGATCGCCTGCATCAGCTCGGCGGGCTTGGCGGAGAAGCGGCCGCCCCACATGGCTTGACCCTGGGTCTGCGCCTCGGATGGTCCCGGCGCGGCGGGGGCGTTTACGGAGTCGTCGGACATATGAGCGAGCACCCTACGGCGAAACCCAGGCCTGACCTGCTGAAGTGGGGGCTCTGGGGCGGCGCCCTGCTGGGCGTCGCGGCGGTTGTCTACATCATCGCCCAGGCTTCGACCAATCCCGGACGGGGGGGCGATCTGAAGGCCCTGGCCAAGGGCGAGATGTCGAAGCTGTCGTTCCCGGCCGAGGCGGCCGCACCGCCGGCGACGAGCTTCGTCAACGACAAGGGCGAGCGCCTGCGCCTGGCGGACCTGCGGGGCAAGGTGCTGGTGGTCAACGTCTGGGCCACCTGGTGCGCGCCCTGCCAGATCGAGATGCCGACCCTGGCCAAGCTGGCCGCCGAATACGAGGGCAAGCCGGTCGAGGTGATGGCGATCAGCATCGACAAGGGCGAGGACGACCAGGCCAAGGCCCGCGCCTTCATCGCCAAGAACGCGCCCCTGAAGTTCTACCTGGACCCCTCGGCGAAGCTGCCGTTCGACCTGAAGCCGGCGGCCATGGGAATGCCGACCACGGTGATCTACGGCGCCGACGGGGTGGAGAAGGCGCGGCTGGCGGGCGAGGCCGACTGGTCCACGCCCGAGGCCAAGGCGGTGATCGACAAGGTGCTGGCCGAAGAGTGAGCCCGCCCGGAAACGACGAAGGGCGCCGCCCCTGCCGGCGCGGCGCCCTTGGTCGGTTCGATGAGCTCGGGGTCAGGCGGCCGATTGCTTGGCCGGCGCCTCGGCGCGGCCGCCGCTGACGGCGCGCAGGAAGTTCACCAGGGTGGCGCGGCCTTCGGGCGAGAGGCGCTCATAGGCGGCCAGCAGCTCGAGGGCGCCGGGGGTGCGCATGCGGCTCAGGAGGTCGATGTCGGCGCCGCCCTCGTGGTCGGGGGTGTCCAGGACGTCGAGGAGGTCGACCACGCGGCAGCGCAGAGCGCGGGCGATCTGCACCAGCCGGGAGAAGGAGATGCGGTTGGCGCCGTTCTCGTACTTCTGGATCTGCTGGAAACTCACGTTGCACTGCTCGGCGAGGGCCTCCTGCGACATGCCGATGGTGCGACGCCGAATTCGGACGGCCGCACCGAGGGCGACGTCCATCGGGTCCGGCGTCTTGGTGGAGGTCTCGGACACTTCTGCAATTCTCCTTGTCGACCACTCGCCTTAGGGGCGAACGGCGTTCGATCAAACGCCGCTAAGTAACGGCCAGGGTTCAGTTGTGGAAAGCGCCACTTCGCCGCAGGCGGCGTGTTTGCCCAGATAACGCCGTTCTATCAACCGGGCATAGGGGTAAATTCGCCGTCGAGCGCATCCTGCGGTTGACTGCGGTGCAGCATGCCGGCGGAACGGGCCGCCAAAGCCTTGCGGCTAGGCGTTGCGGGCCATCAGCCCGCCGTCCACGGGAATCACGGCGCCGGTGATGTAGGAGGCGGCCGGCAGGCACAGGCTGAGGGTGACATGGGCCACCTCCTCCGGCGCGCCGTAGCGGCCCAGGGCCGTGCGCCGCTTGGCGTAGACCGCCTTCTGCTCGTCGGGAATGGCGTTGGTCATGCCGGTCAGGATCGGGCCGGGGCAGACGCAGTTGACGGTGATTCCCTCGCGGCCGAGCTCAACGGCCAGGGCGCGGGTGAGGCCGGTGACGCCGGCCTTGGCCGCCGCATAGGCGCTGTCGCGGGCGGTCGCGCCGAGGGCCTCGGTGGAGGCGATGTTGACGATGCGCGGCGCGGCGGATCGACGCAGATGCGGCAGGGCGGCGCGGATCACCCGCGGGTGGGCGGTCAGGAGCACGTCCAGGCAGCGGGCCCAGATCGTCTCGTAGTCGGCGGAATCGATCGCCGAGAACCCGGAGATCCCGGCGTTGTTGACGACCGCGTCGATGCCGCCGAAGCGGGCGGCGGCGGCCTCCACGACGGCGGCGACCTCGGCGGGGTCGGCGACGTCGAGCCTCCAGGCCTCGGCGCCGGCCCCGCCGGCCTTGAGGGCGCTCGCCACCGCCTGGGCGGCGGCGGCGTCGTAGTCGGTGACGGCCACGTTGGCGCCTTCGGCGGCGAAGACCTCGGCCGTGGCCCGGCCCATCCCGCTTCCCGCGCCCGTGATCAGGACGGTGAGGCCCCGGACGGAGCGGCTCAGGGGTTCGGTCATGGTCACGTCCTCAGGAAAGCGACAGGCCGCCGTCGACGATCAGGGTCTGACCGCAGACGTAGGCCGCCAGGGGCGAGGCCAGGAAGATCGCGGCCCCGGCCATGTCGGCGGGCAGGCCCATGCGGCCGACGGGAATGGCCCGCAGCGCCGCCTCGCGCCGCTGGGGGTGTTCGGTGGTGACCTTGGTGAGCTTGGTGTCGACGAGCCCCGGCGCCAGGCCGTTGACGCGGATCCCCTCCGGCGCCCAGGCCTCGCCCAGGGTCTTGGTCAGGCTGACCGCCCCGGCCTTGGACGCCGCATAGGCGGGGTTGCCGCGGTTGGACTGGAAGCCGGACACCGAGCTGACGATGATGATGGAGCCGCGGCTGGCGGCCAGCATCGGCTTGAAGCGGGCGGCGCAGGCCATGAGGCTGTCGAGGTTGACGGCCATCACGCGGTCCCAGCCCTCGCGCTCGAACTCGACCCGGCGGTAGGCCACGATCCCCTGGCTCAGCACCAGCACGTCCAGGGACTCGAAGGGCGGGGTCCAGGCGTCGATGGCGTCGCGGTCGGCGACATCGACCTGGTGGTAGGCTAGGCCGGACAGGTCGCAGCCCTCGGCCGGGTCGTAGTTGGCGGCGGATGGGCGCGTGCCCCAGACGTGAACCTGGGCGCCGCGCTGGCGGAAGCCGTGAGCGACGCCGTTGCCGATGCCGCTGGAGCCGCCGACGACGAGCACGGTCTGGCCTGTGAAGTCGGTGTCGCTCATGCGCCGCGTCCTGGATGTCCGTCCCTGGCGGGAGCTTGGCGCGGCCGACCCGCCGACCGCAAGATTCACCCTACGGCGCCTGCCGCCTTCAGGGGGCGAAGCTGGAGCGCGCCTGGATGCCCCAGTGGCCGTCGATCTTGGTGACGACGTACATGGAATCGAAGCCGCCGATGACGCTGCCGTCCTTGCGGTAGCGGGTGAAGCGGGTGTCGAAGTGGACCTTGTCCGGGCCGGCGTGGATCACCTCGCGCCGCTCCCAGGCCGAATGGTCCCACTCGGCCAGGGCGCCTTTGTCGAACATGCCGGGGTGGTGGTAGCCGGGCTCGATGATGGCGACCTTGCCCGAGGCGATGCGGATGCTCGGAAAGTTGAAGGTGGCCTCGAAGGCTTTCACGTCGCGGGCGTTGAATGCGGCCATGAAGTCGTCGAGGCACTTCATGGCGCCGGCGACGGCGTCGGTCTGTTCCGGGGTCATGGCGTTCTTCGCCTCGGCCGCCGCGCCCGCCGCCGGCAAGGTCGCGATCCCGATCGCCGCGGCCGCGCCGAACAGGGCGGTTCTGCGCCCGATCATGGCGTCCTCCCTTGTGGTTGGCTGGACGTTACCGACGAGTGACACTCAGGTCAACGGCCCGTCGTTCTCGCTCTCGAAGGGCCAGTCCTGGGCCAGCGGCTCCAGGCCGAGGAGCCCGGCGGCCTCGGCCCGCCAGGCTCTGATCATGACCCCGCACCAGCGGATGTAGCGGTCGTCCTGGGCCGGGTCGCCGTGCTCGACCCAGTGGGCCAGGGCGTCGTTGCAGAAGGAGACCATCGGCTCCAGCGACAGGTCCAGCAGCTGCTGGGAGACGGGCCTCGGCGCCTGGCGGCCGGGGAACCAGAGGAGCCGTAGGAGCCGGCGGGCGGTGCGCGCGCGCACGGCGTCGTAGTAGCCGCGGTAGGCGGCCTGCTGGCGGCCGTCGCGCATGAGCAGGAGGTAGCCGTCCTCGAAGCCGCGGGCGGCCTCGAGGGACATGCGCGCCCCGGCGCCGTAGCCGTGCCAGGGATCGGCGTTGGCCGCGGCCAGCCGGCCGACGGCCTCCTCGAAGATCGCGCGGATCAGGAGGTCCTTGGAGGCGAAGCGCCGATAAAGCACGACCTTTGTGACGCCGGCGGCGGCGGCCACGTCCTCCATGGTGGCGCCGGACAGGCCCTGCGCGCGGAACACCCGGGCGGCGATGCGCATGAAGCCTTCGCGCCGCGCGCGCTCGCGCTCGGCCCGGGCCTGGCCGGAAGGAGAGGCGGGCGCGGCCATCGCCGGCCGTCAGGCCTCCGGCCGCGCCAGGACCGTGCTGGCCGCGCGGGTGCGCAGGGTGAGGTCGCGGCGGCGCATGAACAGGTCGCGGACCTCGGGCGCGGGATCGCGTGACGCTTCCCAGACGCCATGGTCGGCGTAGCGGGTGACCAGCAGCATCCGCAGCGTGCCTGCCCTGGCCTCGGCCTCGGTCTGGACCGTCCGGAACAGGCCGAAGATGTCGCTGTCGAATCCGCCCTCGAAGCCGGTCCAGGCCTTGCCCGAAAGCTCGACGAACAGGTCGAGGTCGCCAGCGGCGATCTCGAAGGTGCGGTGCACGAAGATTCCGCCGGGGGGCGGCACGTCGCCGGAGGCCGGCCGCAGGGTGGGGGCCAGGCGGTCGCGCCGGCAGGCGGCGAGGCCCGGGTCGGCGGCGATGGCGGCGAGGACCGCGTCCCGGCCCGGGGCGGCCTCGGGCCAGCGCAGCAGGAGGGCCGCTTCGTCCGAGCCCCAGCCGAGCTGCGGGGTGAAAAGGCCGATCAGCTCGCCGCCAGCCTCGGCGATGCGCGCGCTGCCCTCGGCGGCGAGCCGCCGGGCGAAGTCCCGCGGCGCCGTGCGGGCGGCGGCGACGTCGAACGTCAGGAACAGATAGTCGTAGTCGGCTGCGGCGGCGCTCGTCATGCCCATCTCCCTGGCGCGCCGCGGCCCGAGGGCGGCGCAGGAGGAACTGTCACGCCGGAGTGACGCCTAAGTCAACGCCGCGCCGGCGTCAGACCAGCGCGCCGTGGCAGTGCTTGAACTTCTTGCCCGAGCCGCAGGGGCAGGGGGCGTTGCGGCCGGTGTCCTCCCAGCCGTCGGGCAGGGCGGTGATCGGCAGCGCCTGGCGCTGCTCGGGCGAGAGCCCCTCGGGCAGGGCCCCCATCTGGGCGGCGTTCTCCCCGGTGAGCGGGTCCAGGTGCACCTCGGTGAAGGCCACCGGCGGCGGCTCCGGCTCGGCGAACTGGAACTCCACCGTCATCAGCCAGCGGGTCACGCTCTGGCGCAGGTCAACCAGCAGCTTCTCGAACAGGGAGAAGGCCTCGGTCTTGTACTCGTTGAGCGGATCGCGCTGGCCATAGCCGCGCAGGCCGATGACCGCCCGCAGATGGTCCAGGTGCATCAGGTGCTCGCGCCACTGCAGGTCGATCATCTGCAGCAGGAAGTTCTTCTCCAGCCCGCGCATCTGCTCGGGGCTGACCAGGGCCTCGCGCTCGGCCGCCCGGGCCTCGGCGGCCTTGAGCAGGCGCTCCTGGATCTCCTCGTTGGCGATGCCATCCTCGGCCGCCCAGGCCTTGATCGGCAGGTCCAGGCCCAGGAGCTCCTTGACGTGCTGCTCCAGCCCCTCCACGTCCCACTGCTCGGCGTAGGCCTTGGGCGGCAGGTGGCGGGCGACGAGATCGTCGATGGTGTCCTCGCGCATCTCGCGCACCACCGTGGACAGGTCCGGCGCCTCCATGAACTCCTGGCGCTGCTCGAAGACGGCCTTGCGCTGGTCGTTGACGACGTCGTCGTACTTCAGGAGGTTCTTGCGGATCTCGTAGTTGCGCTGCTCGACGCGCTTCTGGGCGGTGGCGATGGCGCTGTTCAGCCACTTGTGAGTGATGGCTTCGCCTTCCTGGACGCCGAAGGTGCGCATGATCGCGTCCAGCCGGTCGCCGGCGAAGATGCGCAGCAGGTCGTCCTCGCACGACAGGAAGAACTTGGAGCGGCCCGGGTCGCCCTGACGGCCGGTCCGGCCGCGAAGCTGGTTGTCGATGCGCCGGCTCTCGTGGCGCTCGGTGCCCAGGACGAACAGGCCGCCGGCGGCCAGGGCCTTTTCCTTCAGGTCCCGGATCTCGGCCTCGATCTGCGCCTTGTACTCGGCCGCCGCCTCGGGGGTGACCTCCAGGCCAAGGCCGCGCTGTTCCTCGCGCCAGCGGGCCACCTTCATGTCGACGTTGCCGCCGAGCTGGATGTCGGTGCCGCGGCCGGCCATGTTGGTGGCGATGGTCACCGCGCCGGGCACCCCGGCGTCGGCCACGATCATGGCTTCCTGCTCGTGGTAGCGCGCGTTCAGCACGCTGTGCGGAATGCCCTTTTGCGTCTTGCCGTCGATCTCGAAGGTGTGGGCGTTGAGCAGTTCGGACAGCTGCTCGGACTTCTCGATGGAGACGGTGCCCACCAGGATCGGCTGGCCGCGGCGATAGCAGTCCTCGATCTGGGCGATGATCGCGGCGTTCTTCTCGGCGCTGGTGCGATAGACCTCGTCGTCGTCGTCGATGCGGGCGATCGGCCGGTTGGTCGGGATCTCCAGGACGTCCATCTTGTAGATGTCGAGGAATTCCTGGGCCTCGGTGGCCGCCGTGCCGGTCATGCCCGACAGCTTGGAATAGAGGCGGAAGTAGTTCTGGATCGTGACCGAGGCCAGGGTCTGGTTCTCGGGCTGGATGTGGGCGCCTTCCTTGGCCTCGATGGCCTGGTGCAGGCCCTCGGACAGGCGGCGGCCGTGCATCATGCGGCCGGTGAACTCGTCGATCAGGATCACCTCGCCGGCGCGGACGATGTAGTCCTTGTCGCGGGTGTAGAGGATGTTGGCCCGGAGCGCCTGGTTGACGTGGTGCACCACCGAAACGTTGGCCGGGTCGTAGAGGCCGGCGGAATCCTCGGCCAGGTGGCCGCGCTCGGCCAGCATCTCCTCGACCTTCTCGGAGCCCTCTTCGGTCAGCAGCACTTGGCGCTGCTTCTCGTCGTGGTCGTAGGTGGCGGGGTCCTGGATCAGCTCGCGGACGATGACGTCGACGGTCTTGTAGAACTCGCTGCGGTCCTCGGTGGGGCCCGAGATGATCAGCGGCGTGCGGGCCTCGTCGATGAGGATGGAGTCCACCTCGTCGACGATCGCGAAGTTGTGGCCCCGCTGGACCATCTCCTCGACGTCGTAGACCAGGTTGTCGCGCAGGTAGTCGAAGCCGAATTCGTTGTTGGTGCCGTAGGTGATGTCGCTCTGGTAGGCCTGCTTGCGCTGGCCCTGGCTGAGGCCGTGGACGATGACGCCCACCGACAGGCCCAGGAAGTTGTAGATCTGGCCCATCCACTCGGCGTCGCGCTGGGCCAGGTAGTCGTTGACCGTGATGACGTGCACGCCCTTGCCGGACAGCGCGTTCAGATAGACGGGCAGGGTGCCGACGAGGGTTTTGCCTTCACCAGTGCGCATCTCGGCGATGCCGCCGATGTGCAGGGCCATGCCGCCGACCATCTGCACGTCGAAGTGACGCAGGCCGATGGTGCGCCGCGAGGCCTCGCGCACCACGGCGAAGGCCTCCTCCATCAGCTGGTCGAGAGTTTCGCCCTTGGCGATGCGCGCCTTGAACTCGTCGGTCTTGCCGCGAAGCTCGGCGTCCGACAGGGCCTGGATCTTGGGCTCCAGCGCGTTGATCTTGGCGACCCGCGCCTGGTAGGCCTTGACCTTGCGGTCGTTGGAAGAGCCGAAGAGCCGTTGGAAAATCATAAAGCGAGGCGTCCGATTGTGCCGTCTTGAGGGCGCTGTCGGCGGACGCGCGGGCGCGGTGAAACCTTTCGACTGCCCGGAATTCCGCTCTCTAAAGCGCGCGCGAGACTTAAGCAGGCGCCCCTGCGGTGTCAACGCAAGGGCGCGGTCCGCGGAGCCGCCGCCGCCGGGCGCGCCTCCCGCGCAAACGAAAAGGCCCTCCCGCGAGGGAGGGCCGATCATTCAGCAGAGGCCGAACCGTCGAGGTCTTAGTAGACCTCGAACAGGCCTGCCGCGCCCGCCGAAATCGCGGGGCGATTTCGGCCTAGTCCCTGTTGATGGGCGCGGGCGGACGGCCGATCGAGGTCTTAGTAGACCTCGAACAGGCCTGCCGCGCCCGCCGAAATCGCGGGGCGATTTCGGCCTAGTCCCTGTTGATGGGCGCGGGCGGACGGCCGATCGAGGTCTTAGTAGACCTCGAACAGGCCTGCCGCGCCCATGCCGCCGCCGATGCACATCGAGACGACGACCTTCTTAGCGCCGCGGCGCTTGCCTTCCTGCAGGATGTGGCCGGCCAGGCGCGCGCCGGTCATGCCGTAGGGGTGGCCGATGGCGATGGAGCCGCCGTTGACGTTGTACTTCTCCGGGTCGATGCCCAGGGTGTCGCGGCAGTAGAGGCACTGGGAGGCGAAGGCCTCGTTCAGCTCCCACAGGTCGATGTCGTCGACCTTCAGGCCGTGGCGCTCCAGCAGGCGCGGGATGGCGAACACCGGGCCGATGCCCATTTCGTCGGGGGCGCAGCCGGCGACCACCCAGCCCTTGAAGGCGCCCATCGGCGTCAGGCCCTTCTTCTCGGCGGCCTTGGCTTCCATCATCACCACGGCGGCGGCGCCGTCGGAGAGCTGGCTCGCGTTGCCGGCGGTGATGAACTTGCCCTCGCCGCGCACCGGCTGGAGCTTGGCCAGCCCCTCGAGGGTGGTGTCGGGGCGGTTGCATTCGTCGCGGTCGACCACGTAGTCGACGACGGACTCTTCCTTCGTCTCCTTGTTGACCACCTTCATCTTGGTCTTCATCGGGACGATTTCGTTGGCGAACTTGTTGGCCTGCTGGGCGGCGGCCATGCGGCGCTGGGATTCCAGGGAGTATTCGTCCTGGGCCTCGCGGCTGACGTTGTAGCGGGCGGCGACGATGTCGGCGGTGTCGATCATCGGCATGAAGATCGCCGGGTAGTTCTGCGTCAGCTCGGGATCGACGTTGCCCATGGCGCCGCCGCCGGGCATCGACAGGGACTCCACGCCGCCGGCGACCACGCACTCGGCGCCGTCGTTGCGGATGTAGTTGGCGGCCACCGCGATGGTGTTCAGGCCCGAGGAGCAGAAGCGGTTGATGGTCATGCCCGAGGTGGTGATCGGCAGGCCGGCGAGCAGACCGACCGTGCGGCCGATGTTGCCCGAGCCGTGCGCGACGTTGCCCATGAAGCAGTCCTCGACCTCTTCGGGGGCCACGCCGGACTTGGCGACGGCGTGCTTCACCGCATGGGCGCCCATCGACATGGTCGGGGTCATGTTGAAGCCGCCGCGGGCGGCCTTGGCCAGCCCGGTGCGGGCGTAGGAGACGACAACTGCTTCGCGCATCGGAAAAATCCTCCCTCAAAACGAATGGCGGCCGCGCGCCTTCGGCCGGCCGCGGCGCATGATCGGCGGGACCTTTGCATCCCGCCGCGTAAATAGCTAGGGACGGATGTCGCCGCGCGCGCGGTGCGCGGCCTTATGGATGCATCCCCATGGCGCATGCTGGTGCGGTTCGACTTTGGCGTGTCGCGGCGGCCCTGGCCGCGGGCGCCCTCGTCCTGGCCGCGTGCGGCGATCGGGGCGGCGACGAGCGTCCGCCGCAGCCCGGCGACGAGGCGGTGGCCCAGGTCAACGGCCGCACCGTCTGGGCCTCGGACGTCAAGCGCGAGGCGGTGGCCCAGGGCCTGATCGGCGAGGGCGAGCCGCTGGACGCCTCCTCCGAGCTGTTCCGCCAGGTGCTGGACGAGGTGATCGACCAGAAGCTGCTGGCGGCCGAGGCGCTGAAGCGCAAGCTGGACAAGGACCCCATCGCCCAGCGCCGGCTGGCGGCCGCGCGCGAGCGGATCCTGGGCGACATGCTGGTCGAGAGCGTGGTCGCCGACGCCGTGAATGAAAACGCCATCAAGGGGCTCTATCAGGAGCAGCTGAAGCTGGCGCGCCAGTCGGAGGAGATCCGCGCGCGCCAGATCGTTGTGGCCACCGAGGAGGAAGGGGAAGCGGTGAAGAAGCTGCTCACCACCGGCGCCTCCTTCGAGGCCCTGGCCATGGAGCGCTCCACCGATGCGGCGACCCGCTTCAACGGCGGCGATCTTGGCTACTTCACCGCCGACGTGATGCCCGAGGCCTATGAGGCGGCCCTGAAGGACGCCAAGGTGGGCGAAGTCGTCGGGCCCTTCCAGGTCGACGAGGGCTGGGCCATCGTGAAGGTCGAGGACCGCCGCTCGGAGCAGCCGATAACCCTGGAGGCCGCGCGGCCGCAAATCGTGCGCTTCCTCACCTACGACCAGATCCGCGACCTTCTGGAAAAGCTGCGGGCCAGGGCCAAGATCGAGACCCTGATCGGACCGCCGCAGGACGTGCCGGGCCAGCCGCAGGAGCCGGCCTCCGCGCCGCCCGCTGCCTCGGGCCCGCCGCCCGTGAAGGACGCCAAACCCCCCGCGAAGAGCCAGACGCCTTGACCCGCAAACCCACGCCCAAGAAGCCGCCGGCCAAGGCCGGAGCGCCGCGCACCTCTACCTCCAAGGCGCTGGAGGCGGCGGCCAAGCCGGTGGAAGTGGTCGGCCAGACCCTGGAGCGCGCCCTGGACCCCCTGGCCAGCGCCCTCAAGCGCGCGGCCCTGAAGCGCGCCGACAAGGAGAGCCGTCAGTTCGCCGCCGCCGAGACGTCCGCGGCGGGCGCGACCCCGGCCAAGGGCGCGCTGCCGGTCTCGCCCCTGGCCGTGCCGTTCCCGAAGATCCCGCCGATCGCCGGGGTGGAGCTGGCGACGGGCCGGGCCGGTTTCTACAAGCACGAGCGCCCCGACCTGATGGTCATGCGGTTCGCCGAGGGCACGACGGTGGCCGGCGTCTTCACCCGCCACGGCGTCGGCTCGGCCCCGGTGGACTGGTGCAAGCGCCAGCTTGCGGCGACCAAGGGGTCGGAGGTGCGGGCGCTGGTGGTCAACGCCGGCTGCGCCAACTCCTTCACCGGCCGGCCCGGGGCC
This sequence comes from Phenylobacterium sp., assembly GCF_046291545.1. GTDB lineage: Bacteria > Pseudomonadota > Alphaproteobacteria > Caulobacterales > Caulobacteraceae > Phenylobacterium. The sequence continues at coordinate 48,592 of NZ_JBKBSM010000012.1, read as the reverse complement.
GACGCCGTGCGGCGGGTGGCCTCGGCCGCGGCCAAGCGCTTCGACTGCCGCCAGCGCGACGTGATGATGGCGTCCACCGGGGTGATCGGCGTGCTGCTGGACGACGCCAAGATCACCGCCCGCCTGCCCGAGGTGGAGGGCCGCCTGGCCGAAGACGGCTGGGCCGCCGCGGCGCGGGCGATCATGACCACCGACACCTTCCCGAAGGGCGCCTACGCCGAGGCGGTGATCGAGGGCGAGACCGTGCGCATCGCCGGCATCGCCAAGGGCTCGGGGATGATCGCGCCGGACATGGCCACCATGCTGGCGTTCGTCGCCACCGACGCGGCGATCTCGCCCACGGCCCTGCAGACTCTGGCCAGCCTCTACACCCGCACCACCTTCAACTGCGTGACCGTGGACGGCGACCGCTCGACCAACGACACCCTGTTGCTGTTCGCCACCGGCCAGTCGCCGGCGCCGAGGATCAGCCGGGCCGGGGACAAGCGCCTGGCCGACTTCCGCGAGAAGCTGGAGGGGGTGCTGCTGGACCTGGCCCTGCAACTGGTGCGCGACGGCGAAGGCGCGACCAAGTTCGTTAAGATCAACGTGACCGGCGCGGAGACCCCCGCCTCGGCGCGCAAGATCGCCCGCACCATCGCCGAGAGCCCGCTGGTGAAGACCGCCTTCGCCGGCGAGGACGCCAACTGGGGCCGCATCGTGATGGCCGTGGGCCGGGCCGACGAGCCGATCGACCGCGACCGCCTGAGCGTCAGGTTCGGCCCGCTGACCGCCGCGCAGGACGGCCTGATCGCCCCGACCTACGACGAGGCCAAGATGAGCGCCTACATGAAGAGCCAGGAGCTGGAGGTCAGCGTCGACGTCGGCGTAGGCCGCGGTTCGGCCACGGTGTGGACCTGCGACCTGACCAAGCAGTACGTGGCGATCAACGGCGACTACCGCAGCTAGGCGCGTGTGGCGGCGCGCAGCCGCCACGACCAAACAGGAAGCCCTGACCCCCGCTCACCGCGCGGTGAGCGGGAGAAGGCTTCAATCTTAGTCCAGCGGGCTCCAGCGGGCTGGCTGGGGCTTGCGCTTGGGACCCTTGTAGGCGTTGGAGGCGGCGACGGCCTGGGCGGGACCTTGCGGGGCGTGGCTCTGGCTTTGCCCCTGGCCCTGGGCCTTGTTGGGCCGGCGGCGGCGCTTGCGGTTGGCCGGGGGCAGATCGCTCGCCGTCTCCGGGCGATGGCCGCCGGCGCGGTGGTGCGGCTCGTGGCTGCGGCTGCGCCCGCCGCCCTGGCCGCGGGTGTCGGGGCGGTCGGCCTTGACGCCGGCGACCTCGGGCAGAGCCGCGGTGGCCGCGCCGAGTTGACGGTCGTTGCGCCGGTCGAAGGACGGGATGGTCTGGCGCGTCACCTTCTGGATGTCGCGCAGGAGGTTGCGCTCGTCGTCGGCGCAGAAGGCCACGGCCGAGCCCGAGGCGCCGGCCCGCGCGGTGCGGCCGATGCGGTGGACATAGGCTTCCGGCACGTTGGGCAGCTCGTACTGGACGACGTGGGTGACCGCGTCGATGTCGATGCCGCGGGCGGCGATGTCGGTGGCCACCAGGGCCCGGACCTGGCCGGCCTTGAACGCGGCGAGGGCGCGCTCGCGCTGGCCCTGGGACTTGTCGCCGTGGATCGAGGCGGCCTCCACGCCCACCTGGACGAGGCCCTTGGCCACCCGGTCGGCGCCGCGCTTGGTGCGGGTGAAGACGATCACGCGGTTGAAGGACGCGTCGTCGAACAGCTCGGCCAGAAGGGCGCGCTTGCGCTGCTGCTCGACGAACAGGACCTGCTGCTTGATCCGCTCGACCGTGGTGGCGGCCGGGGTGACGGACACCTTGAGCGGATTGCGCAGGAGCCCGCCGGCCAGTTCGCCGATCTCGGCCGGCATGGTCGCCGAGAAGAACAGGTTCTGCCGCTGGGCCGGCAGGTGGGCGACGATCTTCTTGATCGGCTGGACGAAGCCCATGTCGAGCATCTGGTCGGCCTCGTCGAGGACGAAGATCTCGGTCCCGGAGAGGACGGCGCTCTTTTCGCCGAGGTGGTCGATGAGGCGGCCGGGGGTGGCCACCAGCACATCGACGCCGCCGGCCAGGGCGCGCATCTGCGGGCCGTACTTCACGCCGCCGAAGACGATGGCGACGGTGAGGCCCAGGTGGCGGCCATAGGCCTTGAAGCTCTCGGCGATCTGGGTGGCCAGCTCGCGGGTGGGGGAAAGGACCAGGGCGCGGCAGCCGCGGCGCGGCGCCGGACGGCGGTCCTCGGCCAGGCGGTGCAGGATCGGCAGGGCGAAGGCGGCGGTCTTGCCGGTGCCAGTCTGGGCGATGCCCAGCAGGTCGCGGCCGGCCATCACGCCGGGAATGGCCTGGGCCTGGATCGGGGTCGGCTGGTCATAGCCCTTGTCGGCCAGGGCCTTGAGGAGGGGCTTGGCCAGGCCAAGGTCGGTGAACTGGGTCAAACTGATGTCTTTCGCACATGCGCCGAACGCGGCCGCTCACAGGTCGTGAGGGTCGCGGGACGCGAGGTATCTGGGGAAGCGCCCCGCGTGGCCGGGCGATCTATGAAGCTTCAGGGCGCTCTACAGGCTGAGCCTCGCGGACGAGGCCCTCACGCGGCTGGAGCACCGATAGCGCCATTCCAGGCGCAAGATGCACATCGGGCTTCGGCGGCCACAAGTCAAGTTGCTGCAGCGCAATAGGTCGAGGCTGTTGCATTTACGGCGCAGAGCGGCGATCCAGCCGCATGGCCGAAAAGAAGATGCTCCTGGTCGCCGCCGCCGCCCTCGTCGACGTGGACGGGCGGGTGCTCATCTGCCAGCGCGCCAAGGGCAAGCAACTCGCCGGGCTGTGGGAATTCCCGGGCGGAAAGGTGGAGGCGGGCGAGACGCCGGAGGCCTGCCTGATCCGCGAACTGGAGGAGGAGCTGGGGATCGTGGTGACCGGCGCCTGCCTGGCGCCGTTCGTTTTTGCGAGCCACGATTATGAATCCTTTCACCTCCTTATGCCCCTCTTCCTTTGCCGACGCTGGACCGGCGTCGTCACGGCGAAAGAACATGAGGCCCTGGCATGGGTGAAACCCTCCAGACTCGGCGACTACCCGATGCCGCCGGCGGACGCGCCGCTGGTCGCCTGGCTGCGCGACCTGTTGTGAAGCGCCTGGCCGGCGACGAACGGGGAGCCACGGCCATCGAATACGCCCTGCTGGTGGCCATCCTGGGAATCGGCGTGATCACCGCCGCGAGCGGGCTGAAGAACCAGATCTACAACACGCTCAACGGCATCGCGAACGCGATGGACAACACCGCAGGCTGATCCCCCGGCCCCTGGCCGTCAGGACCGCGCCTCGTCGTCTCCCCGCGGCACGCGGGTCTCCTCCACCCCCAGGGCGTCGGCCAGGCGCATCTTGGCCGAGCCGGGCCGCAAGGGCTTCTGCTGGCTCTCGTGCGGCGCCCAGCCGGTGAGGGTGAGAATCTCGAAGGTCGCCGGGACCTTGCCGTCCGGTTCGGCGAACCGCTCGACATAGATCTCGCAGGCGCGGCCGACCAGGGCTCGGGTGAGCGGGCGCGGATGCCGCTCTGCCAGGACGTTGGTCTCGCCCATGCGGCGCAGGTCCGCCATCAGGTGCAGGGGATGGCGGTAGCGCACCGTCACGCGGTCCACGTCAGCCACCGGCAGGGCGAAGCCGGCCCGCTGCAGCAGGCCCGCCGCATCGAGGGCGTCGGCGAAGGGCGAGATGCGCGAGCCGGCCCCGCCCAGGAGCTCGGCCTCGGCGGCCATCAGGGACTGGCGCAGCTCGGTCAGCGTCGCTCCGCCCAGGAAGGCGCCGATGAACAGGCCGTCGGGCTTCAGGGCGCGGCGGATCTGGATCAGGGCCCCGACCACGTCGTTGACCCAGTGCAGCGACAGGGTGGAGACGGCCAGGTCGAAGGCGCCGGGGGCGAAGGGCAGGCGCTCCTCGTCGGCCGCCAGGCGCGCGCCGTCGCGGCCGCGCAGCATCGCCGAGGACAGGTCGGTCTCCACCAGCAAGCCGACGCGCGCGGCCGCGTCGCTGGCGGCCAGGGCCTGGCCGAACACGCCGGTGCGCGCGCCCAGGTCGACGGCGCGGGGGAAGTCGCGCAAGATCGTCTCCAGCCGGGCGACGGCGTCCTCGGCGGCGCGGCGCTTGAGGAAGTCGGCGTCGGCGTAGCCGGCGGCGGCGCGGTCCAGACGCTTCCTGTGCAGGGCGCGGTCGAAGATCAGGGGCGGGGAGGACATGGATCGGGAAATCAGGGCGGAGCGGGAATTCAGGGGGGCGGCGACAGGCCCGCAACATGGGCTTTCGACGGCTCCCTGGAAACCCGCCGTGACCGCGGCGTTTCGCGGCGCGCTCGACCTGGTGTTCCCGCCGCAGGCCCTGGACGGGGGGCCGGCCCCGCAGAGCCAGGGATTTTCGGCCGACGGCTGGAGCCGCATCGCCTTCCTGGACGATCCGGTGTGCGACGGCTGCGGGACGCCCTTCGACTATCCCCTGGGAGACCGCGCGCGCTGCCCGGCCTGCATGGCCCGGCCGCGGGCGTTTTCCAGGGCCCGGGCGGCCTGCCTCTACGACGAGGCCTCGAGCCCCGGCATCCTGCAGCTCAAGCACGCCGACCGGCTGGACCTGGCGCCGCTCTACGCCCGCTGGATCCTGCGCGCGGCACGCGAGCTGGTGGCCGAGGCGGACGTGATCGCGCCCGTGCCGATCCATCGCTGGCGGCTGCTGGCGCGGCGCTACAACCAGGCCGCCGAGATCGCCCGGCCGCTGGCCCGGCTGGCGGGGCGCCCCTACCTGGCCGACGCGCTGGTGCGCACCCGCGCCACGCCCAGCCAGGCCGGCCGGTCAGGGTCGGGCCGCCGGCGCAACGTGGCCGGCGCCTTCGCCGTGCCCGAGGCCAAGGCGCGGCGGGTGGCGGGCCGCGCGGTGCTGCTGATTGATGACGTCCTGACCACGGGCGCCACGGCGGAGGGCTGTGCGCGGGCGCTTCTGGCGGCCGGGGCCGCGCGCGTAGATGTCGCAGTGGCGGCGAGGGTGAAAGAAGCCGCTAACCTCGCCATATGACATTGCAGAGACAGGCGTTATGTACTGAGAGCCATGGCCAAGGTCACCATCTACACAAAGCCGTTCTGCCCCTACTGCATCCGCGCGCTCGACCTCCTGACCAAGAAGGGGGTCGCCTTCGACGAGATCGAAGCCGCCTTCGATCCGGAGAAGCGCCAGGAGATGATGCGCCGTTCGGGCCGCTCCACCTTCCCGCAGATCTTCGTGGGCGACACCCACGTGGGCGGCTGCGACGACATGATGGCGCTGGAGCGCGAGGGCAAGCTCGACCCGCTTCTGGCCGCGGCCTGAGGCATGCTGACGGTCGGCCTGGTCCAGACCCGCACGCCGGCCTCCCAGGCGGCCGCGCTCGACCACGTGCTGCCCCTCGTGCGCGAGGCGGCGGCCAAGGGCGCACGCCTGATCGCCACGCCGGAAGGCACGAACGTCCTGCAGAAGGACAAGGCCGCGCTGCTGCCGCAGCTTGCGAGCCTGGAGGACGACGCCTGCGTGCGCGGCCTGCGCGAGGCCGCCGCCGATCTGGGCGTCTGGCTCCTGATCGGCTCGGCCCTGGTGCGGCGCGAGGACGGCAAGGCGGCCAACCGCTCGGCCCTGGTCTCGCCGCAGGGCGAGATCACCGCCACCTACGACAAGCTGCACATGTTCGACGTGGACCTGCCGACCGGGGAGACCGCGCGGGAATCGGAGACCTACGAGCCGGGCGATCGCGCGGTGGTGGCCGAGGCGGCCGGCGCGAAGCTGGGCCTGACCATCTGCTATGACGTGCGCTTCCCCGCGCTGCACCGGGCCCTGGCCCTGGCGGGGGCCCAGGTGCTGACCGTGCCGGCGGCGTTCACCCGTCCGACCGGCGAGGCGCACTGGGAGGTGCTGCTGCGCGCCCGGGCGATCGAGACCGGCGCCTTCGTCGTCGCCCCCGCCCAGGGCGGCTTCCACGAGGACGGCCGCGGCACGTATGGGCGCACCCTGGCGGTCGCCCCCTGGGGCGAGCTGATCGGCAAGCTTGACCACGACGAGCCGGGCGTGTTGATCGCCGAGCTCGATCTCGCCCAGTCGGCCAAGGCCCGGGCGGCGATCCCGAACCTGAAGAACGCGCGAGCCTTCTGCGGCCCGGCCTGAGCAAATGATCCGCTACGCCCTCGTCTGCGACCACGACCACGAGTTCGAAGGCTGGTTCGGCGCCTCGGCCGATTTCGACGACCAGCTCGCCCGCGGGCTCCTGGAGTGCCCGATGTGCGCGTCCAAGGCCGTGCGCAAGCAGATCATGGCTCCGGCCGTGGCGGGCACCAAGCGCACCACCCCCGATGCGCCGCCGCAGATGCGCACCATGGTGATGGAAGCCATGCGCAAGGTGCGCGCCCACGTCGAGGAGAACTTCGACTACGTCGGCGACGCCTTCGCCGCCGAGGCGCGGGCGATCCACGAGGGCCGCTCGGAAGACCGCGGCATCTATGGCGAGGCCTCGCCCGCCGAGGTGCGGAAGCTGGTCGAGGACGGCGTGCCGATCGCCCCGCTGCCCCCCGAGCCGCCGAAGAAGACCGACGTCAACTGAGGCGCCGGACGGTCCGGCGGCCCGGAACGGCGGCCAGGCTTTGACTCCCGCGGCCTTGCGCCTACGGTCACGCTCCGCAGAGTCTGGAGGGCCGCATGTTCCGTTCGATGTCCGCCGCCGCCGTCGCGCTTGCGACCGCCACCTTCGCGCAAGGAGCCGGGGCCGCCGACCTCACGTCGGACCAGGCGGCGTTCCGGGGCCTTTACAAGGAGCTGGTGGAGATCAACACCACCCTGTCGTCGGGAAGCTGCACGGCCGCGGCGCAGGCCATGGCCACGCGGCTAAAGGCGGCGGGCTATGCCGACGCGGACATCCGCATCCTGGCGCCGGCCGAGCGGCGGAAGGACGGCAACCTGATCGCCGTGCTGCCGGGGACCGACCGCAAGGCCAAGCCGATCCTGCTCCTGGCCCACATCGACGTGGTGGAAGCCAAGCGCGAGGACTGGGAGCGCGATCCCTTCACCCTGGTGGAGGAGAACGGCTACTTCTACGGACGCGGGGCGAGCGACGACAAGGCCATGGCCGCGGCCCTGACCGACGCCATGATCCGCTACAAGACCGAGGGATTCAAACCGCGCCGGGGCCTGAAGCTGGCCCTGACCTGCGGCGAGGAGACGCCGGACGAGTTCAACGGCGTGGCCTGGCTGCTGGCCAACCATCCCGATGCGCTGGACGCCGAGTTCGCCCTGAACGAGGGCGCGGGCGGGCGCGTGGACGCGGCGGGCAAGCCGGTGTTCCTGGGGATCCAGGCGGGGGAGAAGGTCTACCAGGACTTCCAGCTGGAGGCGACCAACCCGGGCGGGCACTCCTCGCGGCCGGTGAAGGACAACGCCATCTACCATCTGGCCGGGGCGATCTCGCGGCTGGCGGCCTACGACTTTCCGGTGGCGATCAACGAGGCGACCCGCGGCCACTTCGAGGCCATGGCCGGGATCGAGGGCGGCCAGTCGGCGGCGGACCTGAAGGCCGCGGCCGCCGGCGACGCCGAAGCCATCGCCCGCGTGGCGCAGGACCCCAGCCGCAACTCGATGATGCGCACCACCTGCGTGGCGACCATGGTCGACGCCGGCCATGCGCCGAACGCCCTGCCGCAGCGGGCCCGGGCCAACGTCAACTGCCGGATCCTGCCGGGGGAGAGCATCGAGAGCGTGAAGGCGCGGCTGGAGGAGGTTTTCGCCGATCCGGCGGTGAAGGTGACGACGGTGGGCGAGCCCAGCCCGGTGACCCCGCCGCCGCCGCTGTCGGCCAAGATCGTCGGGCCGGCCAAGGCCGTGGCCGCCGAGCTCTGGCCCGGCCTGCCGCTCGTGCCGGCCATGGCGACGGGGGCGACCGACGGTCGCTTCACCAACGCCGCGGGCGTGGCGACCTATGGCCTGTCGGGGATGCTGGGCGACACGGACGGCAACGGGGCGCACGGCCTGAACGAGCGGATCCGGGTGAAGTCGCTCTATGACGGACGCGAGTTCCTCTACCGGGTCGTGAAGCTCTACGCGAACCAGCGCTGAGGTCGTCCCGCCGGCTTGATCCCCGCCCCCGCCTGCGCCACCTTGGGCTGGGGAGACGGGGGATCATACACCATGACGAGCGTTCGGCTCTGGCTGGCCGGCCTGCTGGCCGCCTTGTTGGCGACGCCTGCCCTGGCCGCGCCCCTCGAGGCCTACGGCAGCCTGCCCGGCATCGAGGCGGCCGCGCTCTCGCCCAGCGGGGAGCGCCTGGCGGTCATCTGGACCGACGGCGAAACCCGCAAGGTGGTGGTCAAGGACCTGGCCGCCGACAAGATCAAATGGGTCGTGCCCGCCGGCGAGGTGAAGGTCCGTGCGCTCGACTGGGCCGACGACGATCACCTGCTGATCACCTCCTCGACGGCGGCCGACGCCCTCGGCGTCGTCTCGCGCCGGCGCGAGTGGACCATGGTGTTCAACCTCGACCTGGCCAGCGACCGGCTGAAGCAGCTCATGCACGACGTTCCCGACGCGATGAACGTGGTCTATGGGCGCCCTGCGATCCGGATCATCGACGGCAAGCCCTACGCCTATGTGGCGGGCGTGCACTTCGTGAACCACCGCGGACGGATGTCGCTCTTCCGGGTCGACCTGACCAATTCGCGCGCCGAGCTTTCGGAACAGGCCCGGGAAGACACGCGGGACTGGGTGGTGGACAAGGAGGGCCGGGCGGTGGCGCAGGCCGAGTACGACCCGGCGAAGGGGCGATGGACGCTCAGCGTGCGGAGCGGCGGCGGCTGGCGCGAGGTCCGCAGCAACGAGTCGGCGTACGAGCTGCCGGACCTGGTCGGCCTGGGCCGTGACGGCCGGTCGATCGTGGTGGCCGACTATCAGGCCCAGGGCGCGGCCCTGCGCGAGATCTCCCTGGAGGCGCCGTCCTGGGGCGAGCCGTTCACCACCGAGGCGCTGGACGGCCACCTGTGGGACCCGTCCGACCACCGGCTGATCGGCCTGCGCGGCCTGGTCGGCGACGACTACCGCTATGAGTTCTTCGATCCGCGCGACCAGCGGGTCTGGGCCGCCGTGGTCAAGGCGTTTCCTGGGGACCGGGTGCACCTCGTCGACTCATCGGCCAATCGACGCCGCTTCGTGGTGCTGGTGGATTCGGCCGTGTCAGGCCCGGCCTACGCCCTGGTGGACCTGGACAAGAAGTCCGCGGTGTGGCTCGGCGGCGTCTACCGGTCCCTGCGCACCGACGACATCTCGCCGGTGAGGGCGATCACCTACCAGGCCCAGGACGGCCTGCAGCTGACCGGCTACCTGACGCTGCCCAAGGGGCGGCCGGCCAAGGCGCTGCCGCTGGTGGTGTTCCCCCACGGCGGTCCCGCGTCCCGCGATGCGCCGGGGTTCGACTGGTGGGCTCAGGCCATGGCCTCGCGCGGCTACGCCGTGCTGCAGGTCAACTACCGCGGCTCCGACGGCTTCGGATGGGAGTTCCTGTCGGCCGGATTCGGCGAGTGGGGCCGCAAGATGCAGACCGACCTGTCGGACGGCGTGCGCTATCTGGCGGGCGAGGGGACGATCGATCCCAAGCGGGTGTGCATCGTCGGCGCCAGCTACGGCGGTTACGCCGCCCTGGCCGGGGCGACCCTGGACCGCGGCGTCTACCGCTGCGCCGCCTCCGTCGCCGGTCCGGCGGACCTGCGGCGCATGGTGGTCTGGTCGCGGCGGCAGAACAGCGTCGCCGCCCAGCGCTACTGGCTGCGGTTCATGGGGGCGGAGGATCCCAACGATCCGAAGCTGGCCGAGATCTCGCCGGCGCTGCATGCCGACCAGGTCGAGATCCCGGTGCTGCTGATCCACGGCCGCGACGACACGGTGGTGCCGTTGGAGCAGAGCCGGGTGATGGCCGAGGCCCTGCAGAAGGCCGGCAAGCCGGTGGAGCTGATCGTCCAGAAGGGCGAGGACCACTGGATGTCGCGGGGCGACACCCGGCTTTCCATGCTGCAGTCGGTCGTAGCCTTCCTGGAGCGGAACAACCCGCCGGACTGATCAGAAGGTGTGGCGCAGACCGACGGAGAGGACCCCGCCGCTGCCCTCGACGCCGCCGCGCAGGCGGGTGACCGTCTGCGCCGGCGTGCCTTCGTAGAACACCGTGTCGTGGTGGATCCGGCTGTCGTCGAAGTCGATATAGGCGGCGGCGACGTCGAGCTTGGTGGCCGGCCCCAGGCGCGCGGTGGCCCCGGCGGCGTAGAGCCAGCGGTCGCCGTCGGGCACGCGGGCGGTGCGCTCCAGGTCCGGCGTCGGCGTGGGATCGTACTGGACGCCGGCGCGCAGGGTCAGCCGCTCGTTGACGGCGTAGTCGACGCCAAGAGCCCCGGAGGTGGTGTCCTCATAGTTCTGGGCGAGGGTCTCGCCACCGAGGGGCGTGCTCACCTCGATGGCGTCGAACTCGCTCCAGCCGAAGCGCTGGATCTGGCCGTTCAGCGCCAGCTTGTCATTGACCTGCCAGCGCGCGCCCAGGGTGGCGATCCAGGGCGTGGTGAAGGCGGCCGAGCCGGCGACGTCCCGGTTGGCGGCGGCGAGGGGGCCGGCCAAGCCCATCACCAGCACGCGGCCGTCCAGGTCGTGCTCGATGGCCGAGCGGTAGCTCGCCCCGAAGGTCCAGGCGCCGGCATGGGCCTGGGCCCCGGCGGTCCAGCCGTAGTCCCAGCCGTCGCCGCTGAGCTGGGACACGCCGTCGGGCAGGGCGGGGGACAGGTTCGGATAGGCGGTGGAGAGCTTGGCGTCGGCGTACTCGGCGTTGGCCGAGACCCCGAGGTCGAGCCAGTCGGTGACCCGCATGGCGGCGGTGAGCTGCAGGTCCGCCGTGTTCAGCCGCGAGCGAAGGGCGTCGTAGCGGGCCCAGGCGACGTCGCGGTACTCAGTGGTGAAGTTGAACGGCGCGGCGACCGACAGGCCCAGGGCGAAGCGGTCGCCCACCGGTGTGGTGATCGCGAAGTTGGGCGCCACCCCGTCCTGGATCGGCTTGTAGGCCCGCGGCTCGCCGCCCACGGGGACGGTGACGCCCCCGGGGTAGGTGATGGTCGAGCCGGTGTCCGTGGTCCGGGAATTGATCAGCAGGCCGTGCACGCCGACGTAGACCTCGCGCGGGGTGCGGGCGATGGCGGCCGGGTTCCACCACAGGGACGCGGCGCCCTGGTCCGCCGCTTCGCCCGAGAAGGCGCGGCCCAGCCCGCGGACCGACTGTTCCTGGAGGTAGAAGCCCGCGGCATGGGCCTGGGCGGCGAGGCTCGTTCCGGCCAGGCAGGCGAGGGCGAAGAGGGAAGAACGCATACGGAGACTCCAATGGACCGAGCGCGCACGCCGGCGCGTGCTGCTAAAGCGCGGTGACCCAGGAGTTGTTGCGTCGGGGGCAGATCGCGGCGGTTGAACCCCGCTGTTAGTGGCAGTAAGTGTGCCATAAGCTGCTCATCACGGGAGGACGCCATGAGCCAGGCGAAGATCGGTCGCACGCTGGCGGACTCCACGCCGTATTGGCCGCCCCAGCCCAGCCCGCCCAAGGGCGCGCCCAACATCCTGGTGGTGCTCTTCGACGACGTCGGCTTCTCGGACTTCGGCTGCTACGGCTCGCCGATCGCGACGCCGACCATCGACGCCCTGGCCGCGACCGGCGTGCGCTACACCGGCTTCCACACCACGGCGATGTGCTCGACGACGCGGGCGGCGCTGCTGACCGGACGCAACCACCACTCGGTCGGGGTAGGCTGCCTGGCGAACTTCGATTCCGGCTATCCGGGCTATCGCGGCAAGATCGCCAAGGAAGCCGGGACCCTGCCGGAGATGCTGCGGCCGCACGGCTACCGCACCTACATGGTCGGCAAGTGGCACGTGACGTCGCTGACCGAGACGGGGCCGACCGGGCCGTTCGACGGATGTCCCCTCGGCCGCGGCTTCGACCGCTTCTACGGCTTCATGGACGCCGAGACCGACCAGTATTCGCCCGAGCTCGTGCGGGACAACACCCCGGTCGATCCGCCCGGAACCTACGCGGACGGCTACCACCTGACCGCCGACCTGGTGGACGAGTCCATCCGCATGCTGGCCGACCACGCGGCCAACGCGCCGGACAAGCCCTGGCTTCTTTGGCTGGCGTTCGGCGCCTGCCATGCGCCGCACCAGGCGCCGCAGGAGATCATCAAGGCCTACGACCCGGTGTTCGCCCACGGCTGGGACGCCGAGCGCGAACAGCGCCTGGCGCGGCAGAAGGCGATGGGGATCGTGCCGGCCGACACCCGCCTGCCGGCGCGCAACGACGGGGTGCGGGCCTGGGACGAGTACGGCGAGGACGAGCGGCGGGTGTTCACCCGGCTGCAGAGCGCCTTCGCCGGCATGCTCGACCACACCGATCGCCACCTGGCGCGGCTGGTGGACTTCCTGGAGCGCACCGGGGTGAAGGACGACACCCTGATCTTCGTCCTGTCCGACAACGGGGCCAGCCAGGAGGGCGGGCCGCTTGGCTTCATCAACGCCATGGGGCCCTTCAACATGAAGCCCGAGCCGATGGCCGAGAAGCTGGCGCGGATCGACGACATCGGCGGGCCGGACACCCACTCCAACTTCCCGCACGGCTGGGCGATGGCCTCGAACACGCCGCTGCGGCGCTACAAGCAGAACACCCACGGCGGCGGCATCCGCGATCCGCTGGTGGTGAGCTGGCCAAGCCGCATCCCCGCTCGGGGCGAGCTGCGCCACCAGTTCTGCCACGCCAGCGACTTCGCGCCGACGATCCTGGAGCTGGTGGGGCTGGAGCCGCCGGCGAGCGTCAACGGCGTTCCCCAGACGCCGCTGGAGGGCGAGAGCTTCGCCGCTTCCCTCGCCGATCCGGCTGCGCCGCCGCGCCGCCGGCCTCAGTACTTCGAGATGTTCGGCCACCGCGGCCTGTGGAAGGACGGATGGAAGGCCGTGGCCTTCCATCCTCCGGGCTCGGCGTTCGAGGACGACCGCTGGGAGCTGTTCCACCTGGACGCCGACTTCTCGGAGACCAACGACCTGGCCGAGGCGCATCCCGAGACGCTGAAGGCGCTGATCGAGGAATGGTGGACGCAGGCGGAGGCCTGCCAGGTGCTGCCGCTGGACGACCGCTTCGGCCCCCGCTTCGCTGAGAACGCGGCCCGCTTCCATGGCCCGCGCAAGCGCTTCGTCTTCCATGCAGGGATGGGCCACCTTCCCACCGACATGGCCCCCGACGTGCGCAGCCGCAGCTATCGCATCGAGGCGGACGTCACGATCCCGCCGCAGGGCGCGGAGGGCGTGCTGATCGCCCACGGCGACGCCACCTGCGGCTACAGCCTGTTCTTGCGGAACGGGCGCCTGCACCACGTGCTGAACATCGGCGGCATGAAGGCGGAAGTGGCCTCCGACCGGCCTGTGCAGCCCGGCGCGCGGCGGCTGGGCGTGGTCTGCCGCCAGGGCCAGGCGCGCAGGTTCACCCTGACGATCGACGGCGCGGCGGTCGGCGAGATCGAGACGCCGCTAGGCTTCGCCACCCTCATCTCCTGGTCGGGCCTCGACATCGGCCGCGACCGGGGCAGCCCGGTGGCCGACTATCCGGCGCCGTTCACCTTCACGGGCGTGCTACGCAAGGTGACGGTGACGATGGACGAGGACCAGACCCTGGACGGGGACGCCGTCGGGGCGGCGGAGATGGCCCGGCAATAGGCCCGGCGCCGTCGCAACGCCGCCTTCCCAGGCTCAATCTGGACGCGTATGGTTCCCTATTCTCGGCTGTGGATCGTGCTGTGGAGCCATCTGGGGACCGCAACAAAAACGACGGCCTCGCCGCTCTCGTCCAGGGGGAGGCGCGCTACCGAGCCATATTCGACACCGCCGTCGACGCGATCGTCGTCATCGACGAGGCCGGAGTGGTCCGAGCGCTCAACCCCTCCGCCGAGCGCCTGTTCGGCTACGCGGGGCCGGAGGTGATCGGCCGCAACGTCAACCTGTTGATGGCCGAGCCTTATCGCAGCGCCCACGACGGTTATCTGGCGCGCTATCGCGAGACCGGCGAGCGGCGGATCATCGGCATCGGCCGGGCGGTGACCGGCCAGCGCAAGGACGGGTCCACCTTTCCCCTGGAGCTTTCCGTCGCCGAATGGCGCGAGGAGGGCGAGCGCTTCTTCACCGGCGTGATGCGGGACGTGACCGAGCGCACCCGGGCCGAGGAACAGCTTCGGCTGATGGTGCATGAACTCAATCACAGGGTGAAAAACACCCTGGCCACGGTTCAGTCGGTGGCCTTGCAGACCCTGCGCAACGCCGTCTCGCTGGAGAGCGCTCGCCAGGCGCTGAACGAGCGGCTCCTGGCGCTGGCCAAGGCGCACGACGTGCTCACTCGTGAAAACTGGGAGGGCGCGGACCTCGCCGATATCGTCGCCTCGGCGATCGAAGCCCACGCGGGGCGGGAGCGGGTGCGCGTGGCCGGCCCGGCGGTGCGGCTGAAGCCGAAGCCGGCGGTGGCGCTGTCCCTGGCCCTGCACGAACTCTTCACCAACGCCGCCAAGTACGGGGCCCTGAAGGGCGAGGCCGGGACGATCGAGCTGACGTGGGCGAGCACGGGGCCTGGAGACCTCACCTTCACCTGGCGCGAGAGCGGCGGGGCTCCCGTGATGCGGCCCACGCGGCGCGGGTTCGGCGTACGCATGATTGACGGACTGGCCCGGGATTTGGGCGGGGCGGCCTGGCTCGATTTCTCTCCGGAGGGGCTGGTCTGCGAGATTCGCACGGGCGGCCCCGACGCCGAGGCCCTGGACCGGCCCGGCGAAGTCGGCGGGTGAGGCGGCCGGCGGTGCGCGTGCTGGTGATCGAGGACGAAGCCATGGTCGCCATGCTGATCGAGGACCTTCTGGAGGAGATGGGGTGCACCGTGGCCGGGTCGGCGGCCACGGCGCGGGAAGCGGTGGCGCTGGCGCGCACCTGCGAGGCGGACTTCGCGCTTCTGGACGTCAACCTCGGGGACGGCGCGACCTCGGTCGAGGCCGCCGACGTGCTGCGGGCGCGACGGGTGCCCTACGCCAGGCTCACCGGCTATGGCGCCCAGGGCGTGCCGCAGGGCCACCAGGACGCACCCCTGCTGCAGAAGCCGATCCACCCCGGCCGACTCGAAGCCGTAATCCGGCGCCAGGCCTGAGCTGAGGCGCCCTTGTGTGGCTGATATGCCACACTACATCCGGTCCGTCGGTGTTGCGCTTGGTCAAGGCGGCGCCGGCCCATCCGCCTAACGAGGGGACCCATGAACATCGACCTCTATTCCGATCGCGCCAAACAGGCGATCCAGTCGGCGCAGAGCCTGGCCCTGGCCCGCCGCCACCAGCAACTTGCGCCCGAGCACCTGCTAAAGGTGCTGCTTGAGGAGAAGGACGGCCTGTCCAGGGCGCTGATCCAGAGCGCCGGCGGGCGGCCCGACGAAGCCGACCGCGCGGTCGAAACCGCGCTGGGCAAGATCCCGAAGGTCGAGGGCGGCTCGGGCCAGCTCTACATGAAGCCGGAAATGGCCGGGGTGTTCGCCCAGGCCGAGGAAGGCGCCAAGAAGGCCGGCGACGCCTTCGTCACCACCGAACGCCTGTTGATCGCGATTTCCGGCGAGAAGGGCGCGGCCGCCGACGCCCTGAAGGCGGCGGGCGTCAACACCGCCGGGCTGGAGGAAGCGGCCAAGGCGATGCGCATGGGCCGCACGGCCGATTCCGCCTCGGCCGAGGAAGGCTACGACGCGCTGAAGCGCTACGCCCGCGACCTGACCCAGGCCGCGCGGGACGGCAAGCTGGACCCGGTGATCGGCCGCGACGAGGAGATCCGCCGCACGATCCAGGTGCTCTCGCGGCGCACCAAGAACAACCCCGTGCTGATCGGCGAGCCCGGCGTCGGCAAGACCGCCATCGTCGAGGGCCTGGCCCTGCGCATCGTCAACGGCGACGTGCCCGAGAGCCTGAAAGACAAGAAGCTGCTGGCGCTCGACATGGGCGCCCTGATCGCCGGGGCGAAGTACCGCGGCGAGTTCGAAGAGCGCCTGAAGGCCGTGCTGAACGAGGTGACCGCGGCCGAAGGCTCGATCGTCCTGTTCATCGACGAGATGCACACCCTGGTGGGCGCCGGCAAGGGCGACGGGGCGATGGACGCCTCCAACCTCCTGAAGCCGGCCCTGGCGCGTGGTGAGCTGCACTGCGTAGGCGCCACCACCCTGGACGAATACCGCAAGCACGTGGAGAAGGACGCCGCGCTCGCCCGCCGCTTCCAGCCGGTGTTCGTGGAGGAGCCGACGGTCGAGGACACGATCTCGATCCTGCGCGGCCTGAAGGAGAAGTACGAGGTGCACCACGGGGTGCGCATCTCCGACAGCGCCATCGTCTCGGCCGCGGTGCTCTCCAACCGCTACATCGCCGACCGATTCCTGCCGGACAAGGCGATCGACCTGGTGGACGAGGCGGCCAGCCGCGTGCGCATGGCCGTGGACTCCAAGCCCGAGGAGCTGGACGAGATCGACCGGCGCATCGTGCAGCTCAAGATCGAGCGCGAGGCGCTGCAGAAGGAGACCGACGCGGCCTCCAAGGCGCGGCTGGAGAAGCTGGAGGAGGAGCTCGACGACCTGGAAGGCCAGTCCGCCGAGATGACCGCCCGCTGGAAGGCGGAGAAGGAAAAGGTCGGCCAGGCCGCCCAGGCCCGCGAAGCCCTGGACCGGCTGCGCGCCGAACTGACGGCCGCCCAGCGCCGGGGCGACCTGCAGCGGGCGTCCGAGATCGCCTATGGCGAGATCCCGTCCCTGGAGCGCCGCCTGCAGGAGGAGGAGGCCGCCGGACAGAGCGAGGCCCTGGCCCCCGAGGTGGTCGACGCCGAGCAGATCGCCGCTGTGGTCAGCCGCTGGACCGGCGTGCCGGTGGAGAAGATGCTGGAAGGCGAGCGGGAGAAGCTGCTCACCATGGAGGACAACCTGCGCAAGCGGGTCGTCGGCCAGGAGGAGGCGCTCATCGCGGTGTCCGACGCCGTGCGCCGCGCGCGGGCCGGGCTGAAGGACCCGAACCGGCCGATCGGCAGCTTCCTGTTCCTGGGGCCGACCGGGGTCGGCAAGACCGAGCTCACCAAGGCGATGGCCGAGTTCCTGTTCGACGACGAGTCCGCGATCACGCGGCTCGACATGAGCGAATACATGGAGAAGCACTCGGTCAGCCGGATGATCGGCGCGCCTCCCGGCTACGTCGGCTACGACGAGGGCGGAGCCCTGACGGAGGCGGTGCGCCGCCGGCCCTATCAGGTCGTGCTGTTCGACGAGGTCGAGAAGGCCCACCCCGACGTCTTCAACGTGCTCCTGCAGGTGCTGGACGACGGGCGGCTGACCGACGGCCAGGGCCGCACGGTCGACTTCCGCAACACCCTGATCATCATGACCTCGAACCTGGGCTCGGAGTTCCTGGCCAACCAGCCGGAAGGGGAGGACGTGGACGTCGCCCGGCCAATGGTGATGGACGTGGTCCGCCGCCACTTCCGGCCCGAGTTCCTGAACCGGATCGACGAGATCATCCTGTTCAAGCGCCTGGGGCGCGGAGAGATGGACTCTATCGTCCGCATCCAGCTGGAGCGGGTGGAGAAGCTGCTCGCCGACCGGCGCATGGCCATCAACCTCGACGCCGAGGCCCTGCACTGGCTGGGCGACCGGGGCTACGACCCGGTCTACGGCGCGCGCCCGCTCAAGCGCGTGATCCAGAAGGAGCTGATCGACCCGATCGCCCGCAAGCTGCTGGCCGGGGAGCTCGAGGACGGCTCGGTGATCCACGTCGGCGCCGGGCCGGAGGGCCTGGAGATCGGCCGCGCCCAGGTGCACTGAGGCGAGCGCCAGGGCATGACGAGGAGGGCGCCTGCGGGAACGCAGGCGCCCTTTTCGCGTGAGGAGCCTCTATCGCTGGGGCGGGCGGCTCACCAGCAGCGCGTGCGCTGCACATGCCCGTAGTAGGGGTCCCAGTAGCGGGTGGTGCGGCACGTGCGGTTGTAGGGACGCGGGGCGTAGTACCCGGAATAGCCGGAGTAGCCTGAATAGCCGCGGCCGTAGCCATAGCCGGGCTGGCGGTGATAGCCGCGGTCGTAGCTGCGCCCGTTGTCGTTCCAGCCGGAAGCCAGGGCCGCGCCGAGGGCGAGGCCGACCACGCCGGCGGCGATGGCAGCCCCGTCGTCATCGTCGTCACGGCGGTGGTGATAGTAGCGGCCGTCGTGGCGGCCGTCGTAGTGGCGGCCGTCATAGTGGCGCTGGTGCGGCGGCCGAGCCTCGGCCTCGCTGGCGGCCGCGACGCCTCCGGCGACCGTGACGGCGGCCAGGGCGCAGGCGAGCATGCGTTTCATCGGATCCTCCTGGCGGACCATCCCTCAAGGGAAGAACGCGCCAGGCCAACCGAAGCTCCGCCCTGCGACATTGCGCGCGGGCGGCCCGCGCCCGGCTCAGAGCTCGACGTTGATGGTGCGCCCCCCGCGGGTGGTCACGCGGCGCATGATGGCCATGGTCTCTCCCTGCGAGCCGACCGGCCGCGCCACGGTGATCACGAACCAGGCGCCGTCCGGCAGGCCGCTGAAGCTGAACCGGCCCGCCGCGTCGCACGTCGTGCGGCGAACGAAGGCCGAATAGTCGTCATTGGGCGCCGAGGGCGTGCGCGCGCGCACCTCGTCGGCGGGCAGGGCCGCCCGGTCCGGCGAATTGTAGAGGATGGTCATGCGCCGGCGGGTCCAGAGGGTCTCCGGGGTCAAGACCACGGTCATGCCCTGGCAGGTGTAGCGCAGCGGGCCCTGGTGATAGCCGAGGCGGCCCTCGATGCGCCCGTAGCCGGGCACGGCGGACCAGGAGAAGTCGCCCGGCCGGAACACGGTGGCCGAGGGGGGGCTCTCCCGGAACGGCGGCGGGGGCGGCGGTCCGGCCGTCTGGCAGGCCGCGAGGACGGCGGCGGCGGCGGCGAGGGTCAGAATGCGGGCGAAGGACATGACAGCCTAGTCTAGGCGCTAGGCGGCCCCGTCGCCAAGCACGTGGGGGAGATTCCGCCCTGGCGATCAGTCCTCGCCCCGGGGACGGCCGCGCATCGACTTGACCCCGGAGCGCCGGGACTTGGCCTCGAGCCGGCGGACCTTGGAGGCCAGGGTCGGGCGCGTGGCCTTGCGCCGCTTGGGAATCTCGGCCGCCCGGCGGATCAGCTCGATCAGGCGTTCCACCGCTTCCTGCCGGTTCAGCTCCTGCGAGCGGCGGGACTGGGCGAACAGGACAATTACGCCCTCGTTGGTCAGCCGGCTGCCGGCGAGCCGCTCCAGCCGGGCCCGCACCGGCTCGGGCAGGGAGGGAGAGCGGCGCGCATCGAAGCGCAGCTCCACCGCCGTGGACGTCTTGTTGACGTGCTGGCCGCCGGGGCCGGAGGCCCGGACGAAGGCGTAGGTGATCTCGTCCTCGTCGATGGCGATGGCGTCGGTGACCTGAATCATGGCGCGGGCGCCGCCGAGGCGGGCTAGTCGGCCTGGCAGGCGGGGCAGAGGCCGCGGGCTTCCAGGGTCACGGCGCGCACGGCGTAGCCGGAGCGGGCGGCCGCCTTCAGCTCGGCGGCGAAGTCCGGCTCGAACTCCTCGGCCGACCCGCAGCACTCGCAGATCAGGAAGGCCGCGCGGTGGGTCTCCCCTTCCTTGCGGCAGGGCACGTAGGCGTTCAGGCTCTCGATGCGGTGCGCAAATCCCAGGCGCTCGAGGAATTCGAGGGCGCGATAGACCGTCGGCGGCTTGGCCGGTTCGCCGTCGGCGCCGTAGGCGGCGATGAGGTCGTAGGCCTTCATGGGCGCGTCGGCGCCCAGCAGCAGCTCCAGCACCCGGCGTCGGGGCGGGGTGAGCCGCTCCTGGGTGGCGCCGCAGCGGCGCTCGGCGTCGGTGAGCGCCTGGCTCAGGGCCGCCCCGGAGAGCCCGGGGTGCGAGCCGTCGGCGTGGTGGCACTCGGTTCCCATGGGCAACTGGCTACCTGTCCGCGAATTCTTTCGCAATGGGCTTGACGTGTCGTTATGTTATTTCATAACGCATCGACTCCTTTGCAACCCGTCCGAGTACGTTCCATGTCCAAGGCCCTACTTCTCGCGTCAGCCTCCGTCGCCCTGGCGCTCGCCGGGCCCGCCCTCGCCGGGGAGGCGCCGGACAAGACGGTTTCCGAACTGGTGGTCACGGGCGCGCCCTATGCGGTGTCGCTGGACTCGGCGACCACCAGCGTGGACGTGCTGAAGCGCGAGGACCTGGAAGCCGGCCCGCCCGGCGGCCTGGGAGACGCCCTGGCCGGGCTGCCCGGAGTGCGCTCGACCTTCTTCGGCCCGGGGGCCAGCCGCCCGGTGATCCGCGGCCTGGCTGGTCCGCGGGTCCTGGTGCTGACCAACGGCATGGGCGCGATCGACGCCAGCGCCCTGTCCCCGGACCACCAGGTGGCCACCGATCCCCAGGAGGCCGAGCGGATCGAGGTGCTGCGGGGGCCGTCGGCCCTGGCCTACGGCGGCTCGGCCATCGGCGGGGTGGTCAACATCATCGACGACCGCATCCCCGACCAGCGG
The DNA here is from genome assembly GCF_046291545.1 of Phenylobacterium sp. Taxonomy (GTDB): domain Bacteria; phylum Pseudomonadota; class Alphaproteobacteria; order Caulobacterales; family Caulobacteraceae; genus Phenylobacterium. The sequence goes on along the minus strand of NZ_JBKBSM010000012.1, from coordinate 27,906 downwards.
GTCGAGGGGCTGCACGGGCGCGTGAACGGCGAGGTCTCCTCGGTGGATGACGGCGAGGCGCTGTCCGGCGCCTTCAAGTACGGAACCGGCAACTGGGTGTTCTCGGTCGATGGGACGCACCGTGAGAGCGAGGACTACGACATCCCGGTGCCCGCTGAGTCGCGCCGCCAGATCGAGTCCGAGGGCGAGACCTATCCCGGCGAGATCGACAGCACCGTGGAGAACACGGCCGTGGACCTGTCCGCCTATGGGGCGGGGCTCTCCTATGTGGGCGACCTCGGCTACGTGGGGCTGTCGGCGAAGCGCACCGAGACCACCTACGGCGTCCCCGGCCACGAGCATCACGAGGGCGAGGAGGGCGAGGAGGGCCAGGAAGAGGCGGGGGAGGAAGAAGGCTCCGTCTCCATCGACCTGGAGCAGACCCGCTACGACCTGCGCGGCGAACTGAACCAGGCGTTCGGGCCATTCTCCACCGTCCGCTTCTCCGCCGGCTACGCCGACTATGAGCACGTGGAGCTCGAAGGCGGGTCGCCGGGCACGCGCTTCCTGTCGGACGGCTGGGAAGGCCGGGTCGAGCTGATCCAGCCCGACCGCGACGGCTGGCAGGGCGCGGTGGGGGTCCAGGGCCTTCGCCGCAACTTCGACGCCATCGGCGACGAGGCCCTGGTGCCGCGCACCAAGATCACCGAAGCGGGCGTCTTCACCCTGCAGCGGCTGGACCGGGACGCCTGGGGCGTGGAGGGCGGCCTGCGGGTGGACACCCGCAAGCTCGACAGCCTGGCCGGCGAGCGCGACTTCACCAACGTCTCGGCCTCGGCCGGCGGCTTCCTGCGCCCCGCCGAGGGCTGGTTCCTGGGGCTCTCGGCCTCGCGCACCAGCCGCGCGCCGACGGAGGAGGAACTGTTCGCCGACGGGCCGCACCCGGCCACCCGCACCTATGAATCGGGCGATCCGACCCTGGACCAGGAGGTGGCCTATTCGCTGGACGCCACGGTCCACTACAACGCCGGCCGCTGGACCTCGGACCTGCACGCCTTCACCGTGCGCTACGACGGCTTCATCGACCTGGTCCCGACCGGGGTGGACGACGCGGACTCCGGCCTGGCCATCTTCCAGTTCGTGCAGACCGACGCGACCTTCTGGGGCGGCGAGGCCGAGGCGGCCTACAGGCTCTGGGAGTCCGGCGAGAAGAGCCTCAGCCTGGAGGGCGAGGCGGACTATGTGCGGGGCGACACCGATCTCGGCGCGCCGGCGCGCATCCCGCCGTGGTCGGTCACCGGCCGCGTCCGCTACGAGGGCGGCTGGTGGAACGGCAAGGTCGAGGTTCGCCACGTGGCCGAACAGGACCGCGTGGCCGAGTTCGAGCTTCCCACCGACGACTACACCATGGTCAACGCCAACGTGACCGTCCGGCCGCTCCCCGACCGGGACCTGCGGCTGTTCGTGGACGTGCGCAACCTGACCGACGTGGAGGCGCGCGAGCACGCCTCGTTCCTGAAGGACCTGGCGCCGCTGCCGGGCCGCAACGTCCGCTTCGGGATCGGCTACAGCTTCTAAGGAGGCCGTCAGCCGGCGCGGCCGCCGCTTCTTCGGACATCCCCACTCGGAGGAGCCGGCGGCCGCGGGCCGGGCTGCGAGGCGGCGCCGTCAGCGCGCGGACGGCCTTGGCGCGTCCGGCTCTCATGGATAAGGCTCCCCCGCAGGGGAGCCCTTCAGATTCAGGCTTCTTCAGTCTCGCCCGAGGGGGCGTCGGCGCCGCCTTCGAAGCTGCGCGGGGCGCGGCGGCGGCGCGGTTTGCGCGCCGGCTCCTCGCCGCCTTCGGCCGGAGCGGCGGGACGGGCCTGCAGGAAGGCCGGGGCGTGGCTTTCGCCGCCCTCGGCGTCGCGGAGCATCGGCGAGGTCCGGCCGGCTTCGCGTTCGTCGGCGACCAGCGGGGCGCCCTGCGGTTCGACGACGGCCAGCGGATCGCGGGGTTCCCGGGGCTCGCGGTCCTGACGATCCTGCCGGTCGCGGCGATCGTCGCGGTCGCGCCAGCGGTCACGCCGGCTCTGGCGGCCTTCCTCGCGAGGACGCTCGTCGCGAGGACGCTCGTCGCGGGGCCGGTCGTCGCGCTGCCGGTCATCGCGTTGACGGTCGTCGCGCTGACGGTCGGACCGGTCCTCGCGCTCGCGGCGAGCCTCGGTCTCGCCCTCGGCGCCTTCGCCCTCGCCTTCGGAGGCCTCTGCGGACTGGCCGCCGACCTCGTCCTCGAAATCGATGTCGTAGCCCGACGCGAACTGGTCGCGGCCGAGAATCTCGGCGGCGGGGCGCTGGGGCTGAATGGCGCGCACGAGGCGGAAGTAGTGCTCGGCGTGCTGCAGATAGTTCTCGGCCAGCACCCGGTCGCCCGCCGAAGCGGCGTCACGGGCCAACTGCTGGTACTTCTCGAACACGTGCTGAGCGTTGCCGCGCACCTTGACCCCATCGGGCCCGTTCGACTCGAAGGCGCGGTTGGCGTTCTGCTGCGGCTTGCCGCCGCCGCCACGATTGCGCCCGCGCTGGCGCTTCATACCCTTGAAATCTCTCATCCTGCGGTGACCGTCCTGGGTCCGCGCCTGGGCCGGACCGTCTTGGATCCGCCCTTTGGCTCTGTATGTCGGGGCAGGGCCGTGGCCCTTGGCTCCGAAGTTGAAAACGAAAAGTTCCCCGTCATCCGCCCGGGGCTGGTAAGGCGCTCGTTTCGCGATTCTCACGATCGGCTGCGCCCGCCGGAGCGGCGCTGCATCCTGAGATGCTTGAACCCTGACGCCGGCGATTTGGGAGGAGACGCTTTTGATGTAGCGATTCAGGCGCTTCTTTCCAAGGCCCTTTTTTCGCCGGTGACCACACGGTCGCGGCCCGACAGGTCGGGCCAGGTGCGGATGGCGAGCGCCCCGGCCTCGGCGAACAGCCGCTCGACGGCGGCTTTCTGGTCGTAGCCGATCTCCACGGCGAAGCGGCCGCCGGGCCGTAGCACGCGCAGGATCTCCGGGGCCAGGAGGCGGTAGGCGTCCAGGCCGTCCGGCCCGCCGTCCAGGGCCAGGCGCGGCTCGTAGTCGCGCACCTCGGGCTCGAGGCTGGCGATCACGTCGCTGGCGATATAGGGCGGGTTGGAGACCACCAGGTCGAAGCTCGCGCCGTCGAGGCCGGCGGTCCAGTCGCCCCGCAGCAGGGCGCAGCGGCCGGCGAGCCCGAGGTTGGCGGCGTTCTCACGGGCCACGGCCAGCGCCTCCTCCGAAGCGTCGATCCCCAGGCCCCGGGCCGCCGGCCGCTCGGCCAGGATCGCCAGGATCAGGGCCCCGGAGCCGACGCCGAGATCGAGGATCGAAAAGCGCTCGTGCTCGCCATAGGACTTAAGGGCGAAGTCGACGATGGCCTCGCTGTCCGGCCGGGGGGTCAGCACGTCGGCGGTGACGCGGAGCATGACCTTCCAGAAGCCCTTGCGCCCGAGGATGTGGCTGACCGGCTCGCGGCGTTCGCGACGGGCGAGATAGCCGTCGAGCGCGGCTTCCTGTTCGGCCGTGAGCGGGCGATGGGGGTCGGTCACGATGTCGGTGCGGGTGACCTCGCAGGCGGCTTCGAGCAGCAGGCGCGCGTCGATCACCGGACCGTCGAGGCCGGCGGCCTCCAGCCGCTTGCGGGCCGCGCTCCAGGCCTGGACGAGGGTCAGGCTCATGCGGGGGTCTCCTGCGGCGCGGTCGCCGCATCCCCCGGGGCGATCCGCCCGCCCTCAGTGACGTGGACGTAGACCCCGCAGTTCATGTGGCCATAGTTGTCGAACAGCGCCTTGACCACGTCCATGTCGCGTTCGGCGGTGGCGGGGTCCACATGGGTCGCCGCGCAGCGCACGATCGGCTTGAACACCTTGGCCCGGGCCCAGCCGAGCATCAGCTCGCGCCCCTCCCAGCCGTTCTCGGCCCAGGCGGGCCAGCCTTCGACATAGACGTTGGCGCGGAAGCGAAGCGGGTCGACCGGCCGGCCGATGCGGGCCTCCAGGTCACGCACGCTGGCCAGGTTGATGATCGAGACATGGCCCTTGGGGTGGTCCATGAACCGGTGGTCGCCCGGCGCCTGGAGCACCTTGAGCGGCCCGCGGGCGGCCTCCCCCAGAAGGTCGGTGAGCCAGGCCGCGAAGGCCTCGCGCCCGGCTTCCTCGGTCAGGCGCACGGACAGGGGGGGACGGCCGTCGGCGGCGGCGTGAAGCACGCCGGCGGCCTCGTCGTACCTCGTCTTCGCCCTGGCGACCTCGGCGATGTGCGCCAGCACGGCGAACTTCTGCTTGGGGATGAAGCCGGGCGCGTCGGGGTCGAACCCGCTGGGGCCGTTCTCCACCGTGTAGAGGCGGTCGCAGGGAAAGGTCGCGCCGGCCTTCAGCTCGGCGGCGTCCAGCCGCTCCGGCGTGAAGCCCTTCACGGGGTGGCGGTAGAGGGCGGCGATGTGACCGGTCATGGTGCTGTGTTGCCCCAAGGCGCGCCGCGCGACAACCGTCGATCGCAAGGGGGAACGCCGGCCCCGCGGCGGTGTTGTTCCGCCCAGGATGACTGGCGAGGGACGAGAGGCGGCGCGGGCCAGGGGGCGCCGCAGGGCGCCGCGGACGACGGCGCGAAGGGCGGGGCGGCTGATCATGAGCCTGGCCCCCTGGGTGCTGCTGGCCGCGACGTCGACGGCCTTGCTGCGGCGGCGCGGGCCGCCCCCTCCGGGCATGAGCCTCGACCATGTGGACACGCCCGCCGGCTACGACGCGCGCGAGCCCGCCCGCGGACGGCTGGCGCCCTGGCCGCCGGCGATCCCGGCGCGAGGCTGGGGCGACGTGCTGTGGCGCACGGTGATGGAGATCCCGCGGGACCGGCTGCCGGCGGTGGCCGGCGGCGTCACCTTCTACAGCCTGCTGTCGGCCTTTCCCGCGCTTGGGGTGTTCGTCTCGGTCTACGGCCTCGTCGCGGACGTCTCGACGGTGCGCCGGCAACTGGAGCAGATCGCCGCCTTCGTGCCCGACGAGGTGCTGGGGCTGATCGCCGGCCAGATGATGGCCCTGGCCGAGAGGCCCGATTCCTCCCTGGGCGTGGCCTTCGCGGTCAGCCTGGCCCTGTCGCTCTGGACCGCCAAGACCGGCGTGGCGGCGCTGCTGGACGGCCTGAACATCGCCTATGACGAGGAGGAGAAGCGGCCCTACGTGCTGCGCACGCTGCAGGTCTACGGGGCGACCTTCGCGGCGATCCTGCTGCTGGCGGTGTTCGTCGGGCTGCTGGTCGGGGCGCCGATCGTCCTGGAGCGCGTCGGCCTGGGCCGGGTGCTGGCGATCTACGGGCCGATGCGCTGGGTCGCGGCCCTTGTGCTGGCGTTCGGCGCGCTGGCGCTGCTCTATCGCCACGGCCCCTCGCGGGCGACCCCGCAATGGCGCTGGGTGTGGTGCGGCGCGGCGGTGGGCGCGGTGATGTGGATCTGCGGCTCGCTCGGCTTTTCCTGGTACGTGAACTCGGTGGCCAACTACGACGTCACCTACGGCTCGCTCGGCGCGGCGGTGGTGCTGATGCTGTGGATCTGGTTCTCGGTGATGGTGGTGCTGGTCGGGGCCGAGCTGAACGCGGAGATCGAGCACCAGACGGCCCTGGACTCCACGGTCGGCCCGGTCAAGCCGATCGGCCGGCGGGGCGCGGTGGTCGCCGATACGGTGGGCCTGTCGATCGACGCCCGCGCGGCGATCGGCAAGGCGTTCAACAGCCGCCAGCGCCAGGCCCGGCGCCTGTTCCACCGCTTCGCCCGCTAGGCCTCAGCCGAATTCGTCCTCCAGGGCGGCCAGGCGGGCGGCCTGGTCCTCGGCGATCAGCGGGTCGATGATGTCGTCCAGGGCCTCGCCCTCCATCACCTTGGCGAGGTTGTAGAGCGTCAGGTTGATGCGGTGGTCGGTCACCCGGCCCTGGGGAAAGTTGTAGGTGCGGATGCGTTCGGACCGGTCGCCGGAGCCGACCTGGCTCTTGCGGGCGTCGGCGCGGGCGGTGTCCAGGGCCTCGCGCTGCATGTCGTAGAGGCGGGCCTGCAGCACTTTCATGGCCCGCGCGCGGTTCTGGTGCTGCGACTTCTCCGAGGAAGTCACGACGATGCCGGTGGGCAGATGGGTGATGCGCACGGCCGAGTCGGTCTTGTTGACGTGCTGGCCGCCGGCGCCGGACGAGCGGTAGGTGTCGATGCGCAGGTCCTGGTCGCGGATCTCGATCTCCACGTCCTCGACCTCCGGAAGCACCGCGACCGTGGCGGCCGAGGTGTGGATGCGCCCGCCGGCCTCGGTCTCCGGGACCCGCTGCACGCGGTGCACGCCGCTTTCGAACTTCAGACGGCCGAACACGCCCTCGCCGGTGATCGAGGCGATGATCTCCTTGTAGCCGCCGACCTCGCCCTCGGAGACCGAATCGATCTCCACCCGCCAGCCGCGGTTCTGGGCGTAGCGCTGGTACATGCGGAAGAGGTCGCCGGCGAACAGGGCCGCTTCGTCGCCGCCGGTGCCGGCGCGCACCTCCAGGATCGCCGAGGCGTTCTCGTCGCGGTCCTTGGGGGCCAGCAGCAGGGCCACTTCGTGCTCGAGCTTGGGCAGGCGCTCGTCCAGCGCCTCCAGTTCGTCGCGGGCCAGGGCGGCCATGTCGGCGTCGCCGGCCTTGGCCATCTCCTCGAGCTCGGGGCGTTCGGCGCGGGCGCGTTCGAGGGCCGCCACGGCGTCGGCCACGGGCTTCAGCTCGGCGTGCTCCTTGGACAGCCGCACGATCTCGGCGCCGTCGGCGGCCGCGCCCATGCGCGCCTCGATCTCGCGGAAGCGGTCGAGGACCTGGTCGAGCCTGGCCTGGGGAAGTCGCAAAGGTCTGGACGCCTGAAGTGAAGGGGAGCTTCCTCTAGCGTCCCGGAGCCCGCTTGCCAAACCGTCGAATGAGGATGTCGGCCATGTACCACGAAGGAAACCGCGCCCTGCAGGACGCCTTCGGCAGCCGCGCCCTGGCCGACCGGCTGGAGGAGAAGCTGCGGCGCGAGCGCTTCAACGCCGACGACGCGGCGTTCATCGGGTCGCTGGAGTTCTTCTTCCTGGCCACGGCGGACGCGCAGGGGCGGCCGGACTGTTCGTTCAAGGGCGGCCCGGCGGGATTCGCCCGGGTCGCGGCGCCGGACCTGCTGGTCTTCCCCGACTACGACGGCAACGGGATGTTCAAGAGCCTGGGCAACCTCAGGGTCAATCCGAACCTGGGCCTGTTGTTCATCGGCTTCGGCGAGGCGCCGCGGCGGCTGCGGGTCAACGGGACGGCGGCGGTGGTCGAGGACGATCCGGAGATGGCGGAATTCCCCGGGGCCCAGTTGCTGGTCAAGGTCACGCCCGGGGCGATCTTTCCGAACTGCCCGCGCTACATCCCCGCCCTGGAGCGGACCGCCGGCTCGGACGACGCGCCGAAGCCGGGGGAGGCGCCGGTCGAGCCGAAGTGGAAGAGCTTCGAGATGTTCGCCGACGTCGTGCCGCCCCGCCGGCGCCAGGGCCCCTAGCGGCGGCGGATCACCTGGGCGGGGCGGACACGCAAAACCCCCGCCGTCGCCGGCGGGGGTGGCTTGAAGCTCAGCCGTGACGGCGAGATCAGGCGCGAACGCCCGTAAGAGACGCGTTGCCGAAGGCGCCCAGCTTGACGTTGCCGGTCATGTTGTCGCCGGCCACGGTCGCCGTGAACTCCAGCGTCATCGGCATCGGCGAGGTGATGTTCGTGCTCCAGGTCAGCGTGTCGCCGTTGACCTTACCCTCGACCGACTGCTCGCCCATCTGGCCCTTGGTCGTGCCGGTGAAGGTGTCGCCGTTCGTCGTGATCGAGGCGTCGACCGTTTGCGCGCCCATGGGGGTGTTGATGGTGATCTTCCAGTTGCCGTCCGCGGACATGGCGTCCTCCCTGTTGGAGGCGGCACCTAATCAACTGGACCGGAGCGGCGCAAGTGGTGACGCTGGCGTCAACTGCCGAGAAATTTCGCCGTTTTCCTCCAGGCAGCCGAAGCTGAAGCCGGCCTCGCGCAGCCGTGCGACGAGGTTCAGGAAGCGCGCGTAGAACTCGTTGGCGCTGGCGAGCTGGTCGGGCCGGGCGAACACGGCGGAGGGGACCATGAGGCCCCCGGGCAGGCGCTCGACATCGCCCGTCGCGATCAGGTCGTCGAGGTAGCGGTCGAAGATCTCCTGGGGAAGGCCCAGCATCTCGCGCAGGTCGGCTTCGGGGACCGGCCGGCGGTGCGTGTCGGGCGGAATGTCCTGGAGCTGGGCGAAGCGGTCCGGCGAGGCCAGGTGGGCGCTGTTGGACGTCCAGATGGTCGTGAAGATGAGGTAGCGCAGAATGTCTCCGCCGTGCGCCGCCGACATGGCCACCATGATGCGGGTCAGCTCGCTGCTGAAGATGCGCAGCGTCAGGCGGCGGTTGTCGAGGGCGGCTTCTGAAATAAGCGTCACGGGCGGTTGTCCACGGAACAGGTTCGCTGAAATGGCGTCCTGAATGCGCGGATCAGCCTTAAGGCGCGGTTAGACCCGGGTGCGGCGGATTGTCTATTCGGCCGCCTGGGGCGGGGCGGCGCCGGCCGTCCTGGCGGCCGCGGCCTCGATCTCGGCGGCGCGGGCTTCCACGAGCTGGACGATGTGGTCGACCATCTGCGCGTTGTCCATCTTGTGGTCGGGCTTGCCGGCCACATAGACCATGCCCGAACCCTTGCCGCCGCCGGTGAAGCCGAGGTCCGTCATCAGGGCCTCCCCGGGGCCGTTCACCACGCAGCCGATGATCGACAGGCTCATGGGGGTGGAGATGTGCGCCAGCCGCTGTTCCAGCGTCTCCACCGTCTGGATGACGTTGAAGCCCTGACGGGCGCAGGAGGGGCAGGCGATGATGTTCACCCCGCGGTGACGCAGGCCCAGGGACTTCAGGATGTCGAAGCCGACCTTGACCTCCTCCACCGGATCGGCGGCCAAGGACACGCGGATGGTGTCGCCGATCCCGGCCCACAGAAGCGAGCCCAGGCCGATGGAGGACTTCACCGTGCCGGAGCGCAGGGCCCCCGCTTCGGTGACGCCCAGGTGCAGCGGGCAGTCGATAGCCTCGGCCAGCATCTGGTAGGCGGCGACGGTCATGAAGACGTCGGAGGCCTTCACGCTGATCTTGAACTCGTGGAAGTCGTGGTCCTGGAGGATGCGGGCGTGGTTGAGCGCGCTCTCGACCATCGCCTGCGGGCAGGGCTCGCCGTAGCGTTCCAGGAGCTCGCGCTCCAGCGACCCGGCGTTGACGCCGATGCGGATCGAACAGCCGTGGTCGCGGGCGGCCTGGACCACCTCGCGCACCCGGTCCGGCGAGCCGATGTTCCCGGGATTGATGCGCAGGCACGCCGCGCCCGCCTTGGCCGCCTCGATCCCGCGCCGGTAGTGGAAGTGGATGTCGGCCACCAGGGGCACGCGGGCGGCCCGCGCGATCTCCCGGAAGGCGGCGGTGGAGTCCTCGTCGGGGCAGGACACGCGAACGATGTCCGCGCCGGCCTCCTCGAGCTGGCGCACCTGGGCGATGGTCGCGGCCGCGTCGGCCGTGACCGTGTTGGTCATGGACTGGACCGTGATCGGCGCATCGCCGCCGACCTCGACGTCGCCGACGCGGATCTTGCGCGAGGGCCGGCGCGCGATGGCGCGCCAGGGGCGGACGTGGGTGTGATCTTGGCTGGACATGCGCGGCGGAAAATAGGGCCTTCGCGGCGAATCCCCAACCGCCGATCGCGGCGGATCAGCCGGCGAGCTTGGAGATCGTCGTCTGGGCGGCGGGCAGGCGGCCCTTGGTGGCGCCGGCCACGAACACCTGGAACGCGGCCGGATCGGACACGTCGGCGACCAGACCGTGCAGCATCGGCGCGCGATAGGCCTCGCCGGCGGAGAGCTGGCGGGCGAAATAGACCGAACCGTCGGCGCCGCGCACGATCAGGGCCGCGGCCTTAAGCGCCTGCAGGGTGACGACCGATTCCTGGGCCGGCGCGCCGTAGACCTGGCCGTTCGGCTGGAACGTCGGGGCCAGGGGCGCCAGGGGCTCGGCCGGGGCTTCGGCCGCGCCTTCGGCGGCGGCGAGCTTGGCGGCGGCCATGGCCGCGTCGACCGAGCCGTCCGCGGCGGCGGCGGCGGCCAGGCCGGGGGTTTCGTAAGGCGGCGGCGTCGTCGATTCCACCGGCGCCGGCAGGGGCGCGCCCAGGGCCACTGGGCCGGAGGCGGTGACGATCGGCGCGGCGGTCTCCGGCGCGCTCGCGGCGGGCGGAGCCTCGTCGGTGATCGCCCGCTGGGCGATGTTCCAGAGCACGATGGCGCCGATGATCAGGGCCGCGCCCACCGCGATGGCCGCAAGGCGCGGGTCGCCGCCCCGGGTCACGCCGACCGGGGCGCGCAGCCCGTCCTCGGGCGCCGGGGTCTCGGCGCGGAACCGCTCGACGGCGGCCTCGCCGTCCAGGCCGAGGGCGCGGGCGTAGGCGCGGATGTAGCCGATGGTGAACGGGCGCGAGGGCAGCTTCTCGAGCTGCATGGTCTCGATCGCCAGAAGATAGGCGCCGCGGATCCGCGTCGCCTCGGCAAGTTCAGTCAGGGATAGACCGCGGTGCTCGCGTGCTGCGCGAAGGGCAGACCCGATGTCGGGGCCAAAGTGGACCGTCGGGACGTAGGTATCCGGCTGCCCGGGACCTGATTCCCCTTCCAAGCGAAAATTGAGCTGCGTCAGTCCGCCAGTATCCAGCGGCATGGCTATTTCTCGCCCCCAACCTAAGGCTGCGAACATACCTCGCGCCCGGCGACTCTTACCGGTACCAAACATACGTTAACAGCCTATTGTCCGTAACATCCAAGCATCTGGGAGGCAATGCGCTATTCGGTCACGCGGCCGAATACGGCGATTACACGGCAAGGTACAGTTTTCGAGCCAGGGTCTCGATCTCATTGCGCACCGAGCCGGCGCCGCCCCGGATCAGGGCTGAGACGCCGCGATAGGCCGCCTCGCGGTCGCAGGACAGCACCATCTGCTTGACCGGGCCGACACCGGCCGGCGGCATGGACAGCCGCTCGAATCCAAGCGCTACAAGGACGAAGGCCTCCAGGGGGCGCCCGGCCATCTCGCCGCAGACCGACACCGGCGTGCCGGTGTCGGCGCAGGCCTTCTGGATGGATTCCAGCACCCGAAGCGCGGGCGGCGAAAGCGGATCATAGCGATCCGATACTCTTGGATTGCCGCGGTCGGCGGCGAACAAATACTGCATCAAGTCATTGGTGCCGACGGAGACGAAGTCGGTCATCGGCAACAGGGCGTCCAGGTGCCACACCAGGGCTGGCGCCTCGACCATGGCGCCCACGTCCAGGCGGGCCGGAGCGGGCCGGCCGCGGCGGACCGCCCAGGCGACCTCGGTGTCGACCAGGGCGCGGGCGGCGCGGAACTCGTCGACACTGGCCACCAGCGGGAACATCACCCGCAGGGGCCGGCCGTGGGCCGCGGCGATCAGGGCCCGCAGTTGAAGGCGCAGGAGGGCCGGACGGTCCAGCCCCATGCGGATGGCCCGCCAGCCGAGGGCGGGGTTGTCCTCGCGCTCGGCCTCCAGGTAGGGCAGCACCTTGTCGCCGCCCAGGTCGAGGGTGCGGAAGGTCACCGGCATGTCGCCGGCCGCGTCCAGCACGCGCTTGTAGAGGGCCGCCTGCGAATTGAAGCGCGGCAGTTCCTCGGCGACCATGAACTGGAACTCGGTGCGGAACAGGCCGATGCCCTCGGCGCCCGTCTCGCCCAGGATGTCGAGATCGACGTCCAGCCCGGCGTTCATCAGCAGGGTGATCTTGGCCCCGTCGCGGGTGAAGGCCGGAGTGTCGCGCAGGCGGGCGAACTCGGCGCGGCGCTGGGCGCGCACGTCGATGCGGGCCTGGATGGCCTTCACCACGTCCACCCGAGGGCGCAGGTAGGCCTCGCCGGTCTCGGCGTCGACGATCACCGGATCGCCTTCGGACACGCGGTCGCGCAGGCCCGGTAGGCGGCCGACGCAGGGGATGTCCAGGGCGCGGGCGACGATGGTGGCGTGGCTCGCCGCCGAGCCTTCCTCCAGCAGAAGGCCCGCCAGCTTGGTGCGGTCGTATTCCAGCAGGTCGGCGGGACCGAGGTTGCGGGCGATCAGGATGGCGTTCTCAGGCAACTCGCGGGCGGTATGCCCGTCGCCGGACAGGTGGCGCAGGAGCCGGTCGTTGAGGTCCTCGAGGTCGTGCAGACGTTCGCGCAGGTACGGGTCGCGGGCCTGGCCCAGGCGGGCGCGGTGCTCGGAGCGGACGCGCTCGACCGCCGCCTCGGCGGTCAGGCCGTTCTTTACCGCATCTTCGAGCGAACGGTTCCAGCCGCGGTCGTGGGCGAACATGCGGTAGGATTCGAGCACCTCGTAAGAGGCTTCGACGAGGCCGCGCTGGCCTTCCAGCATGTCGTCGATCTGGGCCTGCAGCGCCGCCACGGCGGTCTTCAGCCGCTCCTCCTCGGCGGCCACGTCGTCGGCCAGGAGCTGAGACGGCGCGACCGGCGGTTCGTGCAGCACCGCCACGCCGTAGGCGAGGCCGTCGGAGAAGCGCGAGCCCTTCAGCCGCTCGGGCCGGTGCGGGGCGAGCTCGACGCCCTTCAGCTCCTCCTCGCTGATGAGGTCGCCGCCGGCCACCATCTCGGCCAGGACCATGGCGACGATCTGCAGGTCCTCGACCTCGTCCTCGGTGTAGACCCGCTCGGTGCGATTCTGGACGACCAGCACGCCGATGGCGCGGCCGCCGCGCAGCAACGGCACGCCGAGGAAGGCGTGGTAGGGGTCTTCGCCGGTCTCGGGGCGGTAGGAGAAGGCCGGATGGTTGGGGGCGTCGGCCAGGTTCAGCGGCCGGCCCAGGCGCATGATCTCGCCGACCAGGCCCTCGCCAGGCTTCATCTGGGTGACGTGGACGGCGCCGACGTCCAGGCCCTCGGTGGCGAACAGCTCCATGTCGCCCGCCGCGCGGCGCATGTAGAGCGAGCACACCTCGGCGACCATGGAGCGCGCGATGATGCGCACCACCATGTCCAGCCGCTCCTGCGCGGGCCCTCCGCCGGCCAGGGCCTCGCGGATCTGCCGGAGCAGACTGCGCTGGCCCCTTATGGCGACGCCGGGAATGGCCATCCGCCGCAACCTCCTGTCCCTTCTGGTCTCCTAGCAGTTTTGGACGTCGGAACGGAGACCGAATTGCGGCGTCTGCGGCAGATGGTCCGCATACGGCCGCCCCGGCTGTGGACGGCCGCCGGGCGGGGCGCTCAGAGCTCGGCCATCAGCTCGCGGAGCTGGCGCAGGGCGCCCGGATCGCGGCCGAGTTCCGCCATGGCGTCGGGGGCCGCCAGCAGGCGCTTGGCCTCGGCCTTGGCCCGTTCGGCGGCGGGGCCGGGGGGCGCGGTTTCCCCGGCGGCCATGCGCAGGAGCGCGCCCAGGCGGTGAGGAAGGGCGATCTGGGCGCGGCTGAGCTGGCGCACGAGGCCCTTGGACGCCTCGAGGCGGTCGCCCATCTCGCCGAGGCGTTCCAGCAGCGGCTCGACGCCGCCGGCGTCGTGGCGCGAGCGCGCCAGCATGCGGTGCAGGCGCGCCAGCATGAGCAGCCGCGTGGACGCCGAGTCCGGGCCCGAGGTGAGCTCGGCGTCGAACCGCGGCGAGGAGATCGTGGCCTGGATCCAGCGCACCGCCTGGGTGCGGTTGGCCGCGCCGGCGAGATTGTCCAGGAGTCGGGCGAGATCGAAAGCTTCCTGCATCGCCGGCCGCTCGGCGCGCAGGAAGGCTTCCAGGAAGTCCTGGCCGACCATCAGGCGCGAGCGCTCGATGATGGCGGCGCGCACCTCTTCGGCCGGCAGCACGCGCGGATCGGCAGCGCTGAGGGCGAAGCCGAGGGCGCGGGCGAGCTCGACCTCCTCGGCGGGGTCGGAGGGGCGCAGCCGGCGCGGAGTGGTGAGGGCCTGCAGCAGGCGGCGCACGACAGCGCCGCGGATGTCCTCATAGCCGGGCAGGGCGAGGCGCTCGGCCAGGCGCTGGGCGACCGGCCCCAGCGGCGGGATCAGGGAGCCCGCCTCCGGGTCCACCTGGGCCAGGGCCTCGACCGCTTCGTTGGCCACGAGCCGCGCCGCGGCGGCGACCTGGCCGCCGAGGTCGAGGTCGGCGCCCAGCAGTTCGGCGGTCGCGGCCTTGGCCGCCAGGATCTCCGACAGGGGCTGGCAAAGCACCTGCAGCGCCAGGGCGCGTGCGGGGTCCTCGTCCGGGGCGGCGTCGGCGAGGTCGAGCAGGCGTGCGCACTTTTCGCTCCAGTCGCCGCCCCCGGCCAGGTGGTCGGCGACGCCGCCGGCCAGCCGATAGGCGCCGTCCGCAGCGCCGGCCAGGTCGCGGCAGACGGCGGCGAAGGTGTCGGGCGCCAGCGCGGGAAACAGTGCGGCCGCGCGGTCCGCCCGCAGACGGCCGATCGCCTGGTCGACGAGCTGCTGCACGGTGCGGACCATCTGGTGCACGCCCACGCCGCGGCCCAGGGACTGGGTCACGGCGACCTTCTGGACGGCGTGCTGCATCTCCGCGCCGGTCGTCTGCAGCCGCTCGGCCAGGTCCAGCCGGTGCAGCAGCTCGAAGGGCGTCGCCTTGACCTTGCCGAGCCAGCCTTCCAGCAGGCGGGCGATCTGCGCGCGGGAGGCGGCGGCGTAGAGGTCGGCCGGGGCGCGGCAGGCCGGGCCCATCTCCTCTGCGCCGGGCCGGGCCTTGCCCTCGTCCTGGTCGCCTCGCTTCAGGAGGACGGCGGACCTGAAGGCGCCAGTCTCAGGGTCCAGGGTCTCGCGCACCACCCGCACGCCCGCGAACTCGCCGCCGGCGAACATCTCCTCGGCCACGCGTACGGCGTGGTCCTCCCGGGCATGGGTGAGCTCCAGGTTCATGGCGCCGCCGGGGCGCTTGGCGAAGACTTCGTAGTGGACGCTGGACAAGAACATGTTCCCCCAAACATGCGCCGCCCACTCGAACGCAAAGCGATTAAGCCCGGCTTTACGGATCGCAGATCCCGTGCGGCGAGACGTCGCCCCCGGACGCGTCGCTTCCGACGCGCCGCCCGCCGGAGCCGGTTGCTGCGGTCAGTCCCGGTCCGGGGCGCCCAGGGGGAAGAAGGCGCGGTAGGGCCGGCCCGCCTCGATCGCCCGGGCGAAGGAGGGGCGGGCGTTCAGCCGGGCGCGGTAGGCCTTGAGGGCGGCGAAGGCCTCGTCGATCGGATGGCTCCAGTCGGCGTAGAAGAGCGAGGGGCCGGCGGCGCAGTCGGCGAGGCTGAAGCGCTCCCCCGCGGCCCAGGGGCGGCCCTGCATCCGCGCGTCCAGCCAGGCGTATATCGTCTCCAGCGCCCCGCGCGCCTTCGCCACGCCGAGGGGATCGCGCACGGCGCCGGACGGACGCAGGGCGTCCTCCACCAGCTTCTGCTGGACGTTCATGACGTAGTTGTCGAACACCCGGTCCATGAAGCGGACCTCCAGGGCCTCGCGCGGATCGTCGGGGATCAGCTTCACAGGCCCCGGATGGAACGCCTGCAGGTGTTCGATGATGACGCTGGCCTCGATCACCGGACGGCCGCCGTCGACCAGGACCGGGAACTTGCCGAGCGGCCAGATCGCCGTCAGCTCGGCGAAGGCTTCGGGGTGCTCGCCGTCGAGCATGCGGAACTCGAAGGGAACGTCGTTCTCGTAGAGGGCGATCAGCGCCTTCTGGCAGTAGGACGAGAAGGGATGGGCGTAGAGGACCAGCGACATGGGGCGCTCCCTTCCTTCAGGCCGCGTCGGCCAGGGAGCGGCCAAGGGCGTCCAGCAGTTCGCGCGTGCCCTCCTCGCGGGCGCCGGCGTCGTCGTAGCCGTCGAGGAAGGCGCCCTGCTCGGTCAGCACCAGCTTCGTGCCGCCGCCCTGGGGCTTCAGCTCGATGGTGGTCAGGGAGACCGAGATGCGCACGCCGTCCAGGTGCATCTCGTAGGCGTAGACGATCCGTTCGTTCTCGACGATGTCGTAGTAGAGGCCGTCGAAGCGGTGGAGCGTCCCCCCGGGGGGGCCGCCCGCATTGACCTCGCGGCCGCCGACGCGGAAGTCCATGCTGGTCTCGGTCGAGGTCCAGTCCGGCGGGCCCCCGAACCACAGCGCCTTGGCGGCGGGGTCGGCGAAGGCCTTGAACACGCGCGAGGGGGAGGTGGGATAGATCCGCTCGATCGCGAACATGGCGTGTGTGACGGAACGGGCGGTCATCTGGGGCTCCTTCGGGAGGGATCGGAATCGTCGGCGGTGCGGGCGAGGAAATCGCCCAGGCGGTCGAGGCGGCGCTCCCACCCGGCGCGGCGCTGGGCCACCCAGGTCTCCACCGTCTGCAGCGCCTGGGGCTCGATCCGGCAGGTGCGCACGCGGCCCACCTTCTCGGAGCGCACGAGGCCGCTGGCCTCCAGCACGGCCAGGTGCTGCATCACGGCGGGCAGCGACATGGAAAGCGGGGCGGCCAACTGGCTGACCGACAGCGGGCCCTGGCTCAGCCGCTCCACGACCGCCCGCCTGGTCGGGTCGGCGAGGGCCTGGAACACCAGGTCGAGGGAGGGCTGTTGGTTAGGCATCGACTTAACCAACGTCACTTGACGGTGTTAGTCAAGCATTTACTTAAGTGTCTGTCTTCGCCGTTGACGCGGCTCGTTGAGCCGCGTTCTGCTCGCGTCCAAGGAGAAAGCTCATGAAGAAGCTCGTGACCGCCTGCGCCCTGCTCGCCCTCGCCGCCTGCTCGCCAAAGGCCGAGAAGGCGGCGGACAAGGCGCCGGAGACCGCGGCCAAGACCGCGCCGGCCGCGCCCGTGACCGACGCGCCGGCCGGGACCTACACGCTGGACAAGACCCACGCGAGCCTGGTCTTCCGGGTGAACCACCTGGGGCTGTCCAACTACACCGCCCGCTTCACCAAGCTTGACGGCGAGCTCAAGTTCGATCCGGAGAATCCGAGCGCCTCCAGCGTCACGGCCACCATCGACCCGCGCTCGATCGAGACCGACTTTCCGAATCGAGAGCCGGACTTCGACGCCGAACTCGCCGGCAAGTCCTGGCTCGACGCCGAGCAGTTCCCGCAGATCACCTTCCGCTCCACCGGCGTGGACCTGACGGGGCCGAACACGGCGCGGGTGACCGGCGACCTGGAGCTGCACGGGGTGACGCGGCCGATCTCGTTCGACGTGACCTTCAACGGCGGCTACGCCAGCTTCCCGCCGGACACCTCCGGCTCGCGGATCGGCTTCTCGGGCCGCGGCACTCTGAACCGCTCGGACTTCGGCGTCGCCTACGGCATCCCGCCGGAGGGCTCGACCATGGGCGTCGGAGACCTGGTCGAGTACCAGATCGAGGTGGAGTTCGTGCGTCCGACCGACGCCCCTGCGGCGGCCGCGCCCGCGAAGAAGTAACCGCGAAACCGCCCACGAAAACTCGCCCCCGTTGTAGGAGGCGGGCATAGTCGTTCGTCCTAGGCCCGAGGAAAGGACGCGCGATGCAATACGCCATTCTCTGCTACAACGACGAGGACGTCGTCTGGTCCTGGACCAAGGAGGAGGACGACGCGGTCATGGCCCGCCTGGGGGTGGTGCACGACCGGCTTATCGAGCAGGGCAAGTTCGGGGCGGGCATCCGGCTCCTGCCGACGACGGCGGCCACGACCCTGCGCAAGAACACCGATCCGCCGGTCGTGGTCGACGGCCCCTACGCCGAGACCAAGGAGCAGCTGCTCGGCTTCTACATCATCGACGTGGAGAACCTGGAGGAGGCGCTCGAGGTCTGCCGCGACCTGACCAGGGCCAATCCCGGCGGCGCCTACGAGGTGCGGCCCCTGGCCCTGTTCGTGCCGGGGACGCAGATCGGATGAGCGAACTCGCCTGGATCGACGCGGCGCTCACCGCCGCCCGGCCCCAGGCGGTGGGGGCGTTGCTGCGCTACTTCCGCGACCTGGACACGGCCGAGGAGGCCTTCCAGGACGCCTGCCTGCGCGCCCTGAAGAAATGGCCGGTGAACGGGCCGCCCCGCGATCCGGCCGCCTGGCTGATCATGGTCGGCCGCAACGCGGCGATCGATGCGACGCGCCGGGCCAAGCGGCTGACGGCCCTGCCGGACGAGGACCAGCTTTCGGATCTGGAGGACGCCGAAACGGCGGCGGCGGAGAACCTGGACGGTTCGCACTATCGCGACGACGTCCTGCGGCTGCTGTTCATCTGCTGCCATCCGGAGCTGCCGGCCACCCAGCAGATCGCCCTGGCCCTGCGCATCGTCTCGGGCCTGTCGGTGCGCCAGATCGCCCGGGCCTTCCTGGTGGGCGAAAGCGCCATGGAGCAGCGGATCACCCGGGCCAAGGCCAAGATCGCGCGGGCGGGCGTGGCCTTCGAGACGCCGGGACCGGTGGAGCGGTCCGAGCGGCTCGCCGCGGTGGCGGCCATGATCTACCTGGTTTTCAACGAGGGCTATTCCGCCGGCGCGGCCGAGGCGGCGGCCCGCGGCTCGCTCTGCGAGGAGGCGATCCGGCTGGCGCGGCTGCTGCTGCGGATGTTCCAGACCGAGCCGGAGATCATGGGCCTGACGGCGCTGATGCTGTTGCAGCACTCGCGGGCGCGGGCCCGGTTCGACGCCGAGGGTGCGATCGTCCTGCTGGACCAGCAGGACCGGAGCCTGTGGAACCGCGACCTGATCTCCGAGGGGCTGGCCCTGATCGACAAGGCGATGCGTCACCGCCGCCCCGGCCCCTATCAGATTCAGGCGGCGATCGCGGCCATGCACGCCCGCGCCGCGCGGCCGGAGGACACCGACTGGGCGGGCATCGACCGGCTGTACGCGGTGCTGGAGGTGATCGATCCATCGCCGGTGGTCACGCTGAACCGGGCCGTGGCGACCTCCAAGGTGGCCGGACCGCAGGCGGCCCTCGCGCTGATGGAGCCGCTGGGCGAGCGTCTGTCCGGCTATTTCCACTACCACGGGGCGCGGGGCGCCTTCCTGTTGCAGCTCGGGCGCGCCGGCGAAGCGCGGGAGGCCTTCAGCCGCGCGATCGCCCTGGCCAACACCCCGGCCGAAGCCGCCCACATCCGCGAGCACCTGGACCGTCTGTCGGACGGAACCCCGGCCAGCGGCGCCGGCTGACCTTTCTCCTTCGCCGATGTCGGATCGGCGGGGCCTGGCGCGTCCTTGGAGCATGAGCCGGCGCCGTCCGGCGGACCTTCTGGGGGAAAGCCATGTTCAAATCCATCGCCATCGCCGTCCTGGTCGGGCTCGGCGGCTTCCTGGCCTTCGCCGCGACCCGGCCCGACAGCTTCCGGGTGGAGCGCACGACCGTGATCAAGGCGCCGCCCGAGCGGGTCTACGCCCTGATCCAGGACTTCCGTCGCTGGACCGAATGGTCGCCCTACGAAACCCTCGACGCCGACCTGAAGCGCATCTACGGCGGACCGCTCTCCGGCGAGGGCGCGACCTACGCCTGGGAAGGGCGCGAGGCCGGATCGGGTCAGATGCGGATCATCGGCGCCGAGCCCGCCTCCCGCGTGCTGATCCGCCTGGAGTTCACCAAGCCGATGCAGGCGGTGAACACCGCCGACTTCACCCTGGCGCCGGTCGCCGAGGGCACGCGGGTGACCTGGGCCATGTACGGACCCATGACCTTCGTCTCCAAGCTGATGAGCGTCTTCTTCAGCATGGACAGGCTGGTCGGCAAGGATTTCGAGGCGGGCCTCGCCAAGCTGAAGGCCCAGGCCGAGGCCTGACCTGGTTCAGGCCGGGGTGACGCGGTAGGCGCAGCGGCGGGCGCCGGCCAGCAGATGGTCGGTCCGCTCCACCCGCGCCGGCGCCAGCAAGTCGCGGAACAGGTCGAGCTCGGACCGGCAGAAGCCCCTGCAGGCCGCCGCCGCCGCGCAGATGGGGCAGTGGTTCTCGATCAGAAGCCAGCCCTCGCCGTCCGCGGTCCATTCGCACATGTAACCCTCGGCGGTGCGCAGGGCGGCGAGGCGCTCCAGCCGGGCTTCGACGCCCGCCGCGCCGTCCAGAGCTTCGGCGTAGGCCTCCGCCGTGGCGCGCTCGCGCCTGGCGATCAGACGATCCAGCCCCGGCTCCCCGAACTCGGCCCGCACGGCCTCGATCAACTCGACGGTCATCTGGGCGTGAGCGTCCGGGAAGCGGGCGTGCCCCCTGGACGTCAGCGACCAGGCGCGGCTTGGCCGGCCCACCCCGCCGCCGGGCGGGGCGGCGGCTCGGACCAGGCCATCGGCGAGCAGCCTGTCGATCTGCTGCACCACCGCCTGGCGGCTGATTCCGAGGCGGGCGGCGAGCGCGCCGGCGGTGGTCGGGCCGCGGGTCTTGAGGATCAGCAGGATGGCGTCGGCGGTGGTTTTCATTTCGCAAGCAAATGATTGCAAAATTGAGGCTCAGAGTCTAGGTGGGGCCCTCACCGAGGCAGGAGGAGCAAATGGCCAAGGCGGAGGTCACGGACGGCGGTTGGGCCGACGTGGTGGGCGAGGGGCGCTTTCCCCTGTTCGCCCTCATCTGTCTGGGCGTGTGGCTGACGGCCGCCGATTCCCTGGTCACGGCCACCATCATGCCCAGCGTCGGCCAGGCGCTGGGCGGCTACGGGTATTTCGGCTGGGCCACCGCCGGCTTCCTGCTCGGCTCGGTGATGGCGGGGGCGAGTTCGGGCCTGCTCGCGCAGCGCTACGGCCTGCGCCTGGGCATGGCGGGGGCGGCCCTGGTCTACGCGACTGGCTGCGCCCTCAGCGCAGCGGCGCCGGAGATTCTGGGCTTCCTGGCCGGCCGGGTGCTGCAGGGAATCGGCGGCGGCTGGGTGGTGGGCTTCTGCTCGGTGGCCATCGGCCTTCTTTTTCCCGACCGGACGCTGGCGCGGGTCTATGCGGCCATCACCTCGGTCTGGGGGATCGCCACCCTGGTCGGGCCGCTGCTGGGCGGCGTCTTCGCCGACGCCGGCGCTTGGCGCTGGGTGTTCTGGTTCTTCGCCATCCAGGGCGCGGGGGTGGCGCTGGTGGCCCTGCGCCTGTTGCCGCGGGGCGGGGCCGACGCCGGATCGGCCGTGGCCTGGCCGCAGCTTGGCCTGATCGCCCTGGCCGTGGCGGCGATCGGCTACGCCGACGTGGCCGGGGGCGCGCTCGGCGCGGGGCTGCTCACCGCGCTCGGCGTGGCGATCCTGGTGTTCACGGTGCGCTTCGACGCGCGCGCCAGCGTGCGGCTGCTGCCGAAGGGCTCGGACGACCTGTCGGAGATCCCGGGGTCAGGCTACGCCACCATGTTCCTGCTGACGGCGGCGTCGATGGGATTTTCGGTCTATGGGCCGCAGGTTCTGCAGACGCTGCGCGGCTATTCGGCGCTGTTCGCCGGCTATGTCGTCGCGCTTGAGGCCCTGGCCTGGACGGCCGCGGCGCTGCCGGTGTCGAGCCTGGCGGGACGGTGGCCGGCGCGGATGATCCGCCTGGGGGCGCTCTGCATCCTGGCCGGGCTTGGCCTGTGCGCCCTGGCGTTCGGCCACTGGCCGCTGCCGGCGGTGGTCGCCGCCGCCGCCCTGCTCGGCGCAGGGTTCGGTCTGTCCTGGGCCTTCATGAGCCAGAAGATCATCACCGCCCTGCCGGCGGAGGAACGCGCTATCGGATCGGCGGCCATCACCACCGTGCGCATGACCGGCGCGGCGGCGGGGGCGGCCCTGGCGGCGGTGGTCGCCAACCTTCTGGGGTTCGACGAGGGTGTGACCGTTCCGGTGGCCGAAGCGGTCAGCGTGTGGGTGTTCGCTGCCGTGCTGCCGGTGGCGGCGCTGGGGGTTTGGACGGCCTGGCGGCTGGGCGCCGCCGAGCCTGCGCCTCAGAGCTGATCCAGGCCGTAAGCGGCGTGCAGGGCGCGCACCGCGAGTTCGGTGTAGGCCGCGTCGATCAGCACGCTGATCTTGATCTCGGAGGTCGAGATCACCTGGATGTTCACGCCTTTGTCGGCCAGGGCGCTGAACATGGTCTTTGCCACGCCCGCGTGGCTGCGCATGCCGACGCCGATCACCGAGACCTTGGCCACGTCCTCGTTGACGGCCACGTCCTCGAAGCCGATCTGGTCGCGGGCGGCGCGGACGATCTCGACGGCGCGCTGGGCGTCGCGCTTGCCCACGGTGAACTCCATGTTCGCCGTGTCCTTGGTGCGCGCGTGGCTCTGCACGATCATGTCGACGTTGACGTTCGCGTCGGCCAGGCGGCCGAAGATCTCCGAGGAGACCCCCGGATGGTCCGGCAGGCCGAACAGGCTGATCTTGGCCTCATCGCGGCTGTAGGCCACGCCGCTGACGATCCGCTTTTCCATGATCTCTTCCTCGTCGCAGACGATGGTGCCTTGGCCGGGCGCCTCGCCCGGTTCGACGAAACTTGAAAGGACGCGCACTGGGACGTGCTGGGCCATCGCCAGTTCGACCGAGCGGGTCTGCAGCACCTTGGCCCCCAGGGAGGCCATCTCCAGCATCTCCTCGTAGGAGACCTTGGCGAGCTTGCGGGCCTTGGACTCGATGCGCGGGTCGGTGGTGTAGACGCCGTCCACGTCGGTGTAGATGTCGCAGCGCACCGCCTTGACCGCCGCGGCGACGGCCACGGCGCTGGTGTCGGAGCCGCCGCGCCCCAGGGTGGCGATGCGCCCGTCGCGGGTGACGCCCTGGAAGCCGGCGATCACGGCGACCTCGCCGGCGTCGAGCGCGGCGTCGAGGTTCTCGGACGGAATGTCGTCGATGCGGGCGCGCCCGTGGGCGTCGTCGGCGATGATCGGGATCTGCCAGCCCATCCAGGAGCGGGCGCGAAGACCCATGTTGCGGAGGGTCATGGCCAGCAGGCCGGCCGTGACCTGTTCGCCCGAGGCCACCACGGTGTCGTACTCGTCGTCGGACGGCGGCAGCCCCTGGGCGGCCGGCCCGGCCCCGTCTGTCCAGGCGACCAGCTCGTTGGTCTTGCCGGCCATGGCCGAGACGACGACGGCGACCTTGTGCCCGGCCTCGACCTCGGCGGCGACCAGCCGGCCGACGCGGCGGATGCGCTCCAGGTCGGCCACCGACGTGCCGCCGAATTTCATCACCAGACGGGACATGGGTCCTTGCGATCGCTCCTTGGGCCCCGAAAGGGGGTGGCGCCTTCTAGCGACGCAGCGGGCGCGGGGCAATGGCGCCGAAGGTTCTGCGGGCGAGCGCTTCGCACATGCCCGGCGGCGGACTATGTAGCGCCCATGAACGCCACCCCCGACGCCCGCTCCAGCATCGATCCCGCCGAGGTCGAGCGCTTTTCCCGCATCGCCGCCGAATGGTGGGACCCCAAGGGCAAGTTCGCTCCGCTGCACGTCTTCAACCCGGTGCGGCTGGAGTTCATCCGCGAGCAGGCCCTGGCCCGGTTCGGGCGCGACCCGGCCGCGCGCAGGCCGTTCGAGGGGCTGCGCCTGCTGGACATCGGCTGCGGCGGCGGGCTGCTCTCCGAGCCCATGAGCCGGCTGGGCTTTGCGGTGACGGCGGTGGACGCCTCGGAGCGCAACATCGGCACCGCCTCGACCCATGCGGCCGAGCAGGGTCTGGACATCGACTTCCGCTGCGCCACCGCCGAGCAGCTGCTGGCCGAAGGGGTCGAGCCGTTCGACGTGATCCTCAACATGGAGGTGATCGAGCACGTGGCCGACCCGGGCGAGTTCCTGCGCACCTGCGCACGGCTCCTGGCGCCGGGCGGGCTGATGATCGTCGCCACCCTGAACCGGACGCTGAAGGCTCTGGCGCTGGCCAAGGTGGGCGCGGAATACGTGCTGGGCTGGGTGCCGCGGGGCACCCACGACTGGCGCCGCTTCCTGAAGCCCTCGGAGCTGTCCGGCTTCCTCGAGGGCGAGCCGGTGCGCATGGATGGACCCTATGGGGTGGTCTATCAGCCGCTGAGCGGCCGCTGGGTCCGATCGACGGACTGCGACATCAACTACATGGTGACGGTGACCCGCGAGACGGCCTAAAGAGGCGGGAGGGGTTTAGGAGCATCCATGGCTTCGCTACGCGTGCTGGGTCACGCCTTCCGAGCCTGGCGGCGTAACCTGCGCTGGGCCAAGCACGAACCTGAGACGCCGTACCTGGCCGACCTGCTGAGCGGCTCGCCGGTGTGCCTGCACGTGGGCGCCAGCGACGGGCGCCACTCCTACGTGATGACGCAGGTGGCGCCCAAGGCGCGGATCTACGCCTTCGAGCCCTCGGCCTTCACCTTCGAGGTGCTGAAGACCTGCATGGCCTGGCACGGCATCGGCGGGCAGGTGACGCCGGTGCACGCAGCCGTCGCGGACGCGCCGGGCGAGCTGTTGCTGGTGACGCCGAAGAAGACCTCCGGGCGGATGGGCCGGGCGTACGCCTTCGTGGCCGAGGCGGCGCCGAAGGGCGCGGCGCGCCCCGACCTGCAGGACATGGGCCTGGAGCTCCAGCCGACGCCGGTGGTGGCCCTGGACGCCTTCTGCGCCGAGCGGGGCATCGACCATGTCGACTTCATCCGCATGGACATCGAGGGCGCCGAGCAGAAGGCCCTTGAGGGGGCGCTGAAGATCCTCGACCGTGACCGTCCGCACGTGCTGATCGAGATCCATCCGCTGATGCTGAAGGACCGCTTCGGCGGCTCGGCCCAGGCGGTGGTGGAGATGTTCCAGTCGCGCGGCTATCGCATGTTCGCCCTGAACGGCGACCGGCTGGAGGAGCGGGCCGAG
Source organism: Phenylobacterium sp. (assembly GCF_046291545.1). GTDB lineage: Bacteria > Pseudomonadota > Alphaproteobacteria > Caulobacterales > Caulobacteraceae > Phenylobacterium. Next base: position 3,124 of record NZ_JBKBSM010000012.1, on the reverse strand, counting down.
GTGGACCCGGACCTTCCCTGGAAGGACTATTTCTTCATCCACCCCTCGCGGGCGTCGGGCCTGCCGGACGGCGTGTTCAAGGCCCGCATGGCCGCCTGACGCCGGCGCGACCGCCCGTCCACCACCGGAGAAGCGCCTTGGCCGACGACGCCTATGCGCCCTACGCCCCGCTCAACGTCCTCAAGGCCGTGGCCGAGGACCTGTGGATCGTCGACGGCCCTGAGATCCGCTTCGGCTACCTGGGCCTGAAGCTGCCGTTCCCCACGCGGATGACGATCGTGCGCCTGCCCGATGGGGCGATCTGGATCCATTCGCCGACGGTGGCCGCCGACGCCCTGGTCAAGCGCGTGCGTGAGCTCGGGCCGGTGCGCTGGCTGATTGCGCCCAACACCATCCACTACTGGTGGATCCCGGACTGGAAGGCGGCCTTCCCGGAGGCGCAGGTCTGGGCCGCGCCGGGACTGGCGCGCGCCGCCAAGCGCGAGCTGACCATCGACCACGAGCTGGGGGACGCCGCCCCGCCCGCCTGGGCCGAGACCATCGACCAGGTGCTGGTGGAGGGGGACATGCTGACGGAGGTCGACTTCTTCCACCGGCCGTCGCGCACGCTGATCCTGACCGACCTGATCGAGAACTTCGAGCCGGAGCGGGTGCGTCCGCGCCTGCTGCGCTGGCTGATGCGGCTGGCCGGCGCGGCGGACCCGGACGGCAAGGCGCCCATCGACATGCAGCTCAGCTTCGCCCGCCGCCGGCCGGCGGTGCGCACGGCGGTGGAGCGGATGATCGCCTGGGGGCCGGAGCGCATCCTTCTGGCGCACGGGCGATGGTATCCCGCCAACGGCGTCGCCGAACTGAGGCGGGCTTTCCGCTGGGTGCTCCAGGGGCGCGACTGAGCCGATCCTGCGCATGTAACCCGAAGGCCGCACAAACCGGCGCTCTCCCAACATTTCCGTTGCGGAGGGTTGTACAGTTTTTACTGAACTAGTATTTCCGCGACAATCAATCGCTGATGGTGCGGGCGCGGCCCGCCATGCGGAGACGCTATGTCGCGACGTCTATTCCTCCTCCTGGCGGCTTCGCCGCTGTGCTTCGCCGCTCCGGCGCACGGCGAGACGGTGGTCTCGACCACCGTGAGCACGCCGGTCTCCACCTCGACCGCGGCCAGCGGCGGGCGCGACGACGTGCGCGTCGCCTCGGGCGGCGTGGTCCAGCCGGCCGGCGGCTCGGCGATCACCCTGGACAGCGACAACTCGGTCACCATCGAGGGGACGGTGAAGATCCAGGACGCCGACGACGCCACGGGCCTGCGGGTGCAGGGCGGCCGGCGCGGCGAGGTCAAGCTCTCCGGCACGATCACCATCGACGAGTCCGCCGAGCCGAAGGACGGCGACGGCGACGGCGACCTGGACGGCCCGCTGGCGAGCGGGGCGCGGCGGCATGGCGTGCGGGTGACCGGGCCGGGCGCCTTCCAGGGCTCGATCGTCCAGACCGGCGGGGCGATCACCGTCGAGGGCCGCGAGTCCGCCGGCGTCTCGGTCGAGACCGCCCTGCAGGGCTCGCTCCGTCTGAGCGGGGCGGTGAACGTCACCGGCGACCGCAGCTACGGTGTCCGCGCCCAGGACGTGACCGGCGACGTGGTCGTGGCCGGCGCCGTGCAGGCGCGGGGCGAAGGGGCGGTCGGCCTGGCGGTCGACGGCGACGTGGGCGGCAAGCTCGTGATCGGCTCGACGCTGGCGGCCACCGGCTTCCGGTCGACCTCGCGCCCGGCCGACGCGGCCCTGGCCAAGCTCGACGCCGACGACCTCCTGACCGGCGGTCCCGCCGTACGCATCGGCGGCGATGTGGCCGGCGGAGTGCTGATCGATGCGCCGCCCGCCGACCTCGACCCCAATGACAAGGACGAGGACGACGACGGGATCGAGGACGCCGCCGAGACCACCGGCACGGTCAGCGTCTTCGGTCCGGCGCCGGCCCTCGCCATCGGCGGCGGACAGGACGTTCGCCTGGGCGCCGCGGCCGGCGGCCACGGCCTGACCGTCAAGGGCGTGGTCCAGGCTGCAGGGGTCTATGACGGGGTCGCGGCCCAGGCCATCCGCCTGGGCGGCGAGGGCGGGGCGGTCGCCGTGGAGCGCGGGGTGCGGGTCTCCGGCACGGTCACCGCCGACGCCCAGCAGGCCGACGCCACGGCCCTGCGCCTGACGGCCGGGGCCTCGACGCCGGTGCTGGCCAACTCCGGCTCCATCGGCGCCAAGTCCACCGCCGCCAACGCGGCCCTGGCGACGGCGATCCGGCTCGACGCCGGCTCCACCCTTTCGGCCATCTCCAATTCCGGCTCGATCAGCGCCAGCCTGTCCGGCGAAAAAGGGTCGGCCACGGCGATCCTGGACGCGTCCGGTTCGCTGGCCAGCATCGCCAACAGCCGCCTGATCTCGGCGGTGGTCGCCGCGCCGGAGGGCAAGACCGCCGCCGGTCGGGCGGTCGCGCTGGACCTGAGGGCCAACACCGCCGGCGTCCTCGTGCGCCAGACCCAGGACGCCGATCCCAAGGTGACGGCCGCAATCGTCGGCGACGTGCTGTTCGGCTCCGGCGCGGCCCGGCTGGAACTGCTGGCCGGGACGCTGACGGGGGACGTGGCGTTCGGGGCCGGCGCGGACGCGCTGACCATCGGCGGCGGCGCGGTGATGACCGGCGCCCTGACCGACGCCGGCGGCGGGCTGAGCGTGGACGTGGGCGAAGGCGCCCTGCGCATCGCCAACGCCGAGGCGGTGGACCTGACCAGCCTGAAGCTCGGGCCCAAGGGCGAGATCACCTTCGCCCTGGATCCGGCCCAGAACCGCTCGACGCGCCTGAACGTCGCCGGGTCGGCCAGCCTGGCCGACGGGGCGAAGATCGGCCTCAGCTTCACCTCCAAGCTGGTGGACCCGCGCACCTTCACCCTGGTGAGCGCCGGGGACCTTTCGGTGGGCGACCTCGAGGCGGTCGGCGCCGGCTCCACGCCCTGGCTCTACAAGGCGACCCTGAAGGTGGACGAGGCGCAGGACATGCTGCTCGCCGAGGTGCGCCGGCGCACCGCGGGGGAGGCTGGCCGGGGCGCAGCCGAGGCGGCCGCCTCCGCCGCGGTGTT
>NZ_JBKBSM010000011.1:0-81478 GCF_046291545.1 Phenylobacterium sp. | reverse complement strand
GCGGCTCGAGGATTGGGGGCTGATCCCCACCGCGCCGGACTGGGCCGGCGGCCTGCGCGCGGCCTGGACCCCGGGCGAGGACGGCGCCCACGCCCGCCTGCGCACGTTCCTTCAGGAGGGGCTCGCCGCCTACCCCCACGACCGCGACCGGCCCGACCGGACCGGCACCTCGCGCCTGTCGCCCCACCTGCACTTCGGCGAGATCGGCCCGCGCCAGGTGTGGGCCGCGCTCCTGTCGGCGACCAGCGCCTCCTCGGGGGCCGACAAGTTCATGTCGGAGCTCGGCTGGCGCGAGTTCTGCCATCACCTGCTGTTCCACTTCCCCACCCTGCCCCAGGCCAACTTCCGCGAGGCCTTCGACGCCTTCCCCTGGGCCGACGACCCCGCCGGCCTGGAGGCCTGGAGGCGGGGCCGCACCGGCTATCCGATCGTCGACGCCGGCATGCGCGAGCTCTGGACCACCGGCTGGATGCACAACCGCGTGCGCATGATCGCCGCCTCGTTCCTCGCCAAGCACCTGCTCACCGACTGGCGGGCGGGCGAGGCCTGGTTCTGGGACACGCTCGTCGACGCCGACCTCGCCAACAACGCCGCCTCCTGGCAGTGGACCGCCGGCAGCGGGGCCGACGCGGCGCCCTACTTCCGCATCTTCAACCCCGTGCTGCAGGGCGAGAAGTTCGATCCGGCCGGCGACTATGTGCGCCGCTGGGTCCCGGAGCTGGCGCGCCTGCCGGCGGCCTGGATCCACAAGCCCTGGGCCGCGCCCGCCGCGGTGCTGTCGCGGGCCGGCGTGGTCCTCGGCCGCAGCTACCCGCGCCCCATCGTCGACCACGCCCAGGCCCGCGAGCGGGCGCTGGCGGCCTTCGCCGAGATCCGGTCGCCGCGCGAGCCGGCTTGACCGGGCGCGGTCCAGAGCGCCAACTCGCCAGGGTCGGGAGGGGCCTTAACCCGTAAGGAGGTCCCATGAAACTGCCGCAGGACCAGCTCGAGCGACTGGCGTTGCACAGCGCGTTCGGCCTGCATCTGGTCGCCAAGTGGATGTCGGAGCGCAGCGACGTCGATCCCGAGATCCGCGACCGGCTGCGCGTCCACATCGCCGCCATCGACGGGGTCTTGTCGCACAACGGCCACGACTGGATCCGCGAGGAGATCGAGAAGACCGAGGCCGCGCTCGGCGCCGCCTGAGCCGCCGCTTGCCTCCGTCGGCGGGACCGTCCTAGGGCGGCGCCCCGCCGGCGGCTTCGGCCGCTTCGGCCTCGTTGCGCAGGCGCCGGTCCACCTCGGCCTCGAGCTGTTTGGTGGATTCGGCGCGGGCGTTCCTCTCGCGGATTTCCTGGACTAGCCGCTGGTCGGCGTTGCGGTCGTGCAGGCCCCACAGGAAGAAGCCGAACCCGGCGGCGGCGGCGAAGGCCAGCGACCCCGCCGCGATGGCGCCCATCGACACCCAGGCCTTGGACTGCGCCCCGGGCGGGGCCGGCTTCAGATAGGCGGCGGCCAGGAAGATCGCCCCCGCCAGGAAGGTCGCGCACCCCGATTGGTGGATCATCGCCCGCTGGGCCACGAGGTCGGCGTCGGCGACGACGCTGGGCGCGATGCCGAGCAGGCGATTGCCCTCCACGAGCTGGGAGACGTCCAGGGTGCCCGCATAGACCACCTGGGCCAGGCCGAAGAGCGCCAGGATCCAACCGGCGATGATCATTCGCATAGCCTCCGCGCTCGACCAGGATGCGCCTGTCTTAGCCGCCTCGGCCGCCGCGCACGACCCCTGCCGTCGCCCGTTCTGGTCACATTGCCTCGCAGGGCCCCGCAGGCGGGGCCGCCGCTCGCATGGCGTGCAAACTTCCTAGTCTAGATAAGGGGCATACCCAGATCGGGTAATGAAATTCTCCGCAACGAATTTTGCCGCGTTGTGCATCCGCCCCCGCTTACTGCACGTAGACCTAGTAACGTCTTGGACGCGGCAAGGGTAATTGAGAATTGCTCTTAGTCTCGACAGGCGATTTGGAAGTCTGAAGGAAGCATTATGCGCACGGATGCGACGCCGAAGAAGGCCGAACCGATGGACCTTGCCCTGGGCACGACCATCCGGCTTCGCCGCCGGTCCCTGGACATGTCGCAGAGCGAACTCGCCGAACTGTGCGGCGTCACCTTCCAGCAGATCCAGAAGTACGAGAACGGCAGCAACCGGATCTCGTTCTCGCGTCTGGTCAAGATCGCCGACGCCCTGCGCTGCCGGGTCACCGACCTGGTCGGGCCCCTCGACAACCTGGACGTCCACTCCGAGGCGGGTCTGGAGATGCTGAACCGCGCCGCCCGTCCGGACGCCCAGAACCTCCTGACCTACTTCAGCGAACTCGACCCGGCGACGCGCGAACAGCTGATCCGCTTCCTCGAGACCCTCGCGGCCGCCGAGGAAGTCCCGATGCGCCGCCGGGCCTGATCCCTCAGGCGGGCGCCTGGGCGGCCTCCGTCGCCAGCCGTCCGGTCAGTTCGGACATGTGGTCGAAATCGGCCTCGAAGGCGCCCAGCCCCTGGGTGATCGAGCGCAGCTCGGCGATCAGGTCGTGCCGCTCGCTGCGCGGCAGATAGACCTCGATCCGCTCCCAGCCGGGCCAGCCGTCCCGAGGGGCGAACCCCAGGATCTGGCCTCGCCGGGCCGCGATCGCCGAATTGACGTTCGACAGGGCCGACGACGGCGCGAAGATCGCCAGCCGGTCGACCGGCTCCAGCAGCACCGAGCCGCAGGCCTTCAGCCCCTCCTCGATCGCCAGCCTTCCGGCCGCCCGGAACGCCATCTCCGAGCTGTCGACGCTGTGGTGGGCGCCGTCCACCAGCACCACCTCGACGTCGGTCACGGGAAAGCCCAGCGGCCCCTTGGCCAGACCGTCGCGCACGCCCTGCTCCACGGCCGGGATCCACTGCTTGGGCACGGCCCCGCCGGTGATCTTCTGGGCGAAGCTGAAGCCCTCGCCCCGCGGCAGGGGGCGGATCTCCACCGTCACGTCGCCGAACTGGCCGTGGCCGCCGGTCTGCTTCTTGTGCCGGCTGTGCTGCACGGCCGGCTTCTGGATGGTCTCGCGATAGGGGGTGCGCGGCTTTTCGGTGGCGATCTCGACCCCGAAGCGGCGCTTCAGCCGGTCGAGCGCCAGGCGCACGTGGCCTTCCCCCTGCCCGGCCAGCAGCACCTGCCGGCCCTCGGCGTCGTGGATCAGCGACAGGCCGCGGTCCTCGTCGATCAGCTTGGCCAGCGCCCCGGACAGACGCACGTCGTCCTTGCGGCTCTGGGCGGTGACCGCCAGGGCGTAGAGCGGCGCCCGCTCCGGCAGCCGCACGCCCGCCTCTCGCGCCACCCCGTCCATCGAAAGCACCGCTCCGGGCGCGGCCTCGTCGATCTTGCCGACGGCGACCACGTCCCCCAGCCGCGCCTCGGCGAGCTTCTTCAAGCCCGCGCCCTGCACGGCGAACAGCCCGCCCGCCCGGCGCCGCTCGCCCTGCGGCAGGGTCAGCTCGGTGCCGTCGCCCATCGGCGCGCCGAAGATGCGGGTGAAGGCGAGCTTGCCCGCCTGGCCGGCGTAGGCGGTCTTCAGGACATAGCCGGCGGGTCCGTCCAGGCCCAGACGCCGCGCCGCCCGCTCCGGCGGGGCCGTCTCGTGGCGCAGGGCCTTCAGCAGCCGGCGCACGCCGAAGCCGTTGAGCGCCGAGCCGAAGAACACCGGCGCGATCAGGCCCTCGTTCATCTCCCGCACAAGGTCGGCGAACACCAGGTCGCGGCTGGGGGTGATGTCCGACAGCAGCTGTTCCATCAGCTCGTCGTCGAAGTCGGCGAGCTGCTCGAGCATGTGGAAGCGCGCGTCGGCCTCCAGCGCCGCGAGGTCGTCGGTCAGCGGCGTCTGCTGCGAGGGCTGGCCCTGGCGGTAGACGAAGGCGCGCTCCAGCGCCAGGTCGACGAAGCCGGTGACCCGCTCGCCCTCGGAAATGGGGATCTGGCGCGCCACCAGATGGGCCGTGCTCATCGGCGCCAGGGCGGCCAGCAGCTCCTGCAGGGGGCCTCTGGCCTGGTCGATCTTGTTCACGAACACCGCGTGCGGCGTGCCCATCTGCTCCAGGGCCTGCAGCATCGGCTGCAGCAGGATCGCCTTGGCCGGGTCCGGGTCGGCCACCACGATGGCCAGGTCGACCGCCGGCAGGACCGCGTCGGCCTCGGCGGTGAACTCCGCCGCCCCGGGGCAGTCGACCACGGCGTAGCGGTCGCCCAGGAAGTCGAAGCCCGCGATGTTCAACTCCACCGAATGGCCGCGGGCCCGGGCTTCGGGGCTGGCGTCGCCGATCTTTTCCGCTGCCGCGCCGCCGGCGCGCTGATCGACGGCGCCGGTGGCGAGCAGCATGGCCTCAAGCAGGGCTGTTTTGCCGACGCCCGTCGGTCCGACGAGCGCCAGGGTGCGGACCGCGCCCGCAGCATTGACTGGCATAGGACGACCTCCCATCGCTTCCAAGGAGCTGGGATGGCGCCACGTCGCCGAGCCGCGTGTGCGCCCTCACAGCGCATCAACGTCAGACGGTCGCGAGCCGGTGCAGCCGCACGGCCGCCTTCGCCGACACTAGGCCAGGGCCGCAGCCGGCGCCATGGCGATTCGGCGGCGGACGGCTCAGCCGTCCTCGTTGGGGATGTTCAGCACCGCGCCGCAGGCCTTGCAGTGGACCGCGTCGGGGTCGTGGCGCAGGAGGCCGCAGACCGGGCAGGCGAAGCGCACCTTGTAGGGCCGGATCAGGGTCTGGGCCAGGCGCACGAACAGGGTGATGCCGCTGATCATGATGACGATCGAGATCACCTTGCCCCAGGTCCCCGGCAGGGTGACGTCGCCGAAGCCGGTGGTGGTCAGGGTGGCCACCGTGAAGTAGAGCGCGTCGACATAGCCCTCGATGCCCGGATGGCGCCCGGCGAAGCTGGTGTAGACGAAGCCCGTGGCGACGAAGACGAAGGTGACCAGGGTGGAGACCGCCCGCGCCGCGTCCTCCCAGCGGGTGTCGTCGTAGCGCCGGCCCACCGTCCGCCAGAAGATGTCGCTGTGGAACAGGGTCCAGATCCGCAGCGCCCGCAGGAAGGCCAGGTTGAACAGCCACTGTGGGGCCAGCAGCGTGGCCAGCACGAACAGGTCCACCAGGACGATCGGCCGGCGGAACCAGCTCTTCAGGTCGGGCCAGGCCAGGGCGCGGGCGACAAGGTCCACCGCCAGCACGAACGCCACGAAGTAGTCCACCGCCAGGAAGGCCGGCGTCTGCCGCAGGAACGGGGCGGCCACGAAGAAGGCGATCAGCACCAGGTCCACGGCGATCACGCCGAGCCTGAAGTGCACGGACCGGCGGCTGTGGCCGTAGTAGAGTTCGTGCAGGCGGGCCCGCAGGCGCGGCAGGCGCCGGCGGCGCCCCTCCTCGCCCTCGCCGCCCCCGCTCATTCGGCGTTGCGCGGGGCGGTCGGATCGCCCCTCGCCAGGGCCAGGACCAGCGCCCCGCACAGGCCCGACAGGCCCGACCCGACCAGCACGCCCAGCTTGACCTCCGCCTGCAGGATCTCGTGGGTCGGGAACGCCAGCAGGCCGATGAACAGGCTCATGGTGAAGCCGATCCCGCACAGCAGGGATACGCCATAGAGCTGCAGGAGCGAGGCGTCCTCCGGACAGTCGGCCCAGTTCAGGCGGATCGCCGTCCAGCTCGCCAGGAACACCCCGATCTGCTTGCCCACGAACAGGCCCGCCGCCACCCCAAGGGTGACCGGGGCGGTCAGCGCCTCCAGCCCCAGTCCCGACAGGCTCACCCCCGCGTTGGCGAAGCCGAACACCGGCACGATCAGGAAGGCCACCGTCCCGGCCAGGGCGTGCTCCAGCCGGTGCAGCGGGGAGTCCTCGGCGTCCGGCCGCGCCGGCGACTTCTTCAGCGGGATGGTCAGGGCCAGCACCACCCCGGCCAGGGTGGCGTGCACGCCGGACTGCAGCACGCAGAACCACAGCCCAAGGCCCAGCAGCAGATAGGCCCACAGGTGGCGCACGCCGAACCGGTTCAGCCCCACCAGCACGGCGATGACCGCCGCCGCCGCGCCCAGCCAGACCGTCGACAGGTCGGCGGTGTAGAACAGCGCGATGATCACCACGGCCCCGAGGTCGTCCAGGATCGCCAGGGCGGTCAGGAAGATCTTCAGCGAGATCGGCACGCGCTTGCCCAAGAGCGCCAGGACGCCCAGGGCGAAGGCGATGTCCGTGGCCGCCGGCGTCGCCCACCCGCGGGAGGTCTCCGGGTCGCCCTGGTTGACGGCCAGGTAGATCAGCGCCGGCACGACCATTCCGCCCAGCGCCGCCATCCCCGGAAGCACCCGCCGGGACCAGGTCGAGAGCTGGCCGTCGAGCACCTCGCGTTTGATCTCCAGGCCCACCAGCAGGAAGAACACCGCCATCAGGCCGTCGTTGATCCAGTGGAGCAGGCTGAGCGGGCCGATGTAGATGTGCAGCGAGTGGAAATAGTCGTCCGCCAGGGGCGAATTGGCGATGATCAAGCCGGCCGCCGCCGCCGCCATCAGCACGCCGCCCCCTGCCGCCTCGCTTTGCAGAAAGTAGCGCAGGGCGGAGATCGAGCGCATGGAGCGCGGTTTAGACATGAAGGGGCCGGTCCTTTACTGCCACGAAGCTTCGCCGGCCGTTCTTAAGGGCCGGCGGCCACAGCGCCAACGCGCAACGGGCGCGCCCGGATCACATTTCGGCCAACCGCTCCGCATGCCAGGCGATGTGGTCGTCGATGAAGCTGGTCATGAAGAAGTAGGAGTGGTCGTAGCCCTCCTGCATGCGCAGGGTCAGGCGTTGGCCGGCCGCCTCGCAGGCGGCCTGCAGCAGCTCGGGCTTCAGTTGCTCGGCGAGGAACTCGTCGGCGGTCCCCTGGTCGATCAGGATGTCGTCGAACCGGCCGCGGGCCGCGCCCGCCTCGATCAGCCGCGCCGCGTCATGCTCGGCCCATGCGGCGCGGTCCGGCCCCAGATAGGCCGTGAACGCCTTCTCGCCCCACGGGCAGCGGCTGGGCGAACAGATCGGCGCGAAGGCCGACACCGATCCGAACAGCTCCGGGTGACGCAGGGCGAGGGTCAGCGCCCCGTGCCCGCCCATGGAATGGCCGAACACCCCGCGCCGGGCCGCATCCACCTTGAACGCGGCCTTCACCGCGTCCAGGAGGTCGCGGACGACATAGGTTTCCATCTTGAAGCAGCTCGCCCACGGCGCCTCGGTGGCGTCCACGTAGAAGCCGGCCCCCTGGCCGAGGTCGTAGGCCGGATCGTCGGCCACGCCTTCGCCCCGCGGGCTGGTGTCCGGCGCGCAGATCGCCACCCCGTGGCGGGCCGCCGCGCCATAGGCGCCGGCCTTGGTGGTGAAGTTGTCCTCGGTGCAGGTCAGCCCCGACAGCCAGACGAGCAGCGGGACCGGCCCCGTTCCCGGGGGCGTGAAGAACGAGAACCGCATCGGCGTGCCGGTGGCCGCGCTGTCGTGGCGGCAATAGCTCAGCTCGCCGCCGTGGACCCGCCGCCGCTGCAGGACCTCGAGCCCCATCAGTAGACCACCACCGAGCGGATGCTATCGCCGGCGTGCATCAGGTCGAAGGCCTCGTTGATGCGCTCCAGCGGCAGCTTGTGGGTGATCATCGGGTCGATGGCGATCTTGCCGTCCATGTACCAGTCCACGATCTTCGGCACGTCGGTGCGCCCCCGCGCCCCGCCGAAGGCCGTGCCCTTCCAGACCCGGCCGGTGACCAGCTGGAAGGGCCGCGTGGCGATCTCCTTGCCCGCCTCGGCCACGCCGATGATGATGCTCTCGCCCCAGCCGCGGTGGCAGGCCTCCAGCGCCTGGCGCATCACCGTGGTGTTGCCCGTGCAGTCGAAGGTGTAGTCCGCGCCGCCGCCGGTCAGTTCCACTAGGTGGGCGACGATGTCGCCCGGCACGTCCTTCGGGTTCACGAAGTGGGTCATGCCGAACCTGCGGCCCCATTCTTCGCGGTCCGGATTGATGTCGACCCCGACGATCATGTTGGCGCCGACCAGCTTGGCCCCCTGCACCACGTTCAGGCCGATCCCCCCCAGGCCGAACACGATGACGTTGGCGCCGGGCTCGACCTTGGCGGTGTTGACCACCGCGCCCACCCCCGTGGTCACCCCGCAGCCGATGTAGCAGGAGGTGTCGAACGGCGCGTCCTCGCGGATCTTGGCCACCGCGATCTCCGGCAGCACCGTGTAGTTCGAGAAGGTCGAGCAGCCCATGTAGTGGTGGATGGTCTGGCCCTTGTAGGAGAAGCGGCTGGTGCCGTCCGGCATCAGGCCCTTGCCCTGGGTGCCGCGGATCGCCGTGCACAGGTTGGTCTTGCGCGACAGGCAGCTTTTGCATTGGCGGCATTCGGGCGTGTAGAGCGGGATCACGTGGTCGCCGGGCTTCACGCTCGTCACCCCGGGGCCGACCTCCACCACCACGCCCGCGCCCTCGTGCCCCAGGATCGAGGGGAAGATCCCTTCGGAGTCCAGGCCGTCCAGGGTGTAGGCGTCGGTGTGGCACACGCCGGTGGCCTTGATCTCCACCAGCACCTCGAAGGCCTTGGGCCCTTCCAGGTCCACCTCGACGATCTCCAGGGGCTTCTTGGCTTCGAAAGCGACGGCTGCACGGGTCTTCATGGGCGCCTCGGGTCTGGGGGGATTGCGAGTCGCCAGACCATGTCAGGTCCTGCTGGGCAGGCAAGACCGCCGCGGCCCGCTTTTCCGCCGCCGCGGCCCATGGTCTGCTTGACCCTCGCAGCAAGGGAGCGCGCCGTGGGCGAGTGGGTGCTTGGAGTGATCGGCGGTTCGGGCCTCTACGACATCGAGGGCCTTCAGGATCGGCGCACGATCGAGGTGGAGACGCCCTGGGGCGAGCCGTCCGACGCCCTGGTCGCCGGCACGCTCGGCGGCGTCCAGCTTGTGTTCCTGCCGCGCCACGGCCGCGGCCACCGCACCCCGCCCAGCCGCATCAACGCGCGGGCCAACATCGACGCCCTCAAGCGCTGCGGCTGCACCGACGTGGTCTCCCTGTCGGCCGTCGGCTCCCTGCGCGAGCACCTGTCGCCGGGCGCCTTCGTGATCGTCGACCAGTTCGTCGACCGCACCTTCGACCGCGAGAAGAGCTTCTTCGGCCAGGGCTGCGTGGCCCACGTGTCCATGGCCCGGCCGGTGTGCGAGCGCCTCGCCGCCCTCGCCGCGGAGGCCGCCCGGGCCGCCGGCGCCCGCGTGGTCGAGGGCGGGACCTACCTGGCCATGGAGGGGCCGCAGTTCTCGACCAAGGCCGAGAGCGAGCTCTACCGCCTGTGGGGCTGCGACGTGATCGGCATGACCAACATGCCCGAGGCCAAGCTCGCGCGGGAGGCCGAGCTGCCCTACGCCTCGGTGGCGATGGTCACCGACTACGATTGCTGGCGCGAGGACGTGGCCCACGTCGAGGTCGGCGACATCCTCGCCCACCTGTCGGCCAACGCGGCGACCGCCAAGGCCCTGGTCCGCCATCTGGCCGCCGCGATGAGCGGCGAGCGTAGCCCCTCGGTCGTCGACACCTGCCTCGACGGCGCCATCGTCACCGATCCGGCCCATCGCGACCCGGACCTGGTGCGCAAGCTCTCGGCGGTCGCCGGAAGGGTTCTGAAATGAAGCGACGCACGTTCCTGGCCGCCGCGGCCGCCCTGGCCGCCCGTCCCGCCCTGGCGGAGGCGCCCGCGACCGCGCGGGTGCGCATGGAGACCGCCCTCGGCCCCATCATCCTGGAGCTCTACGGCGACCAGGCCCCGGTCACTGTCGCCAACTTCCTGCGCTACGTGGACTCCCGGCGCTTCGACGGGTCCACCTTTTACAGGGTCTCCCGCGCCCCGGGCGCGCCCGAGTACGGCATGATCCAGGGCGGGCTGAACGGCGATCCCAGGCGCCTGATGAAGCCCATCGCCCATGAGCCCACCACCAGGACCGGCCTGTCGCACACGGACGGGACCATCTCCATGGGCCGCTGGGCGCCGGGCACGGCCACCGCCGAGTTCTTCATCATGGTCGGCGACGCCCCCGAGTTCGACGCCGATCCCAAGGCCAAGGGCGACAACGCCGGCTTCGCCGCCTTCGGCCGGGTGGTCGAGGGCATGGATGTGGTCAGAAAGATCCTGGCCGAACCCCAGTCCCCAACCGCCGGCCAGGGGGTGATGAAGGGCGAGATGCTCAAGGCCCCGGTGAAGATCCTCAGCGTGCGGCGGGTGGAGAGCTGACGCCTCAGGCCCCGTCGCGTCCGGCCAGGCTGCGCAGGATGCGGCAGTCGCGCACCGTCGAGCGACCGCAGTGGTCGATCAGGTCGTGCAGTTCGTCCTTCATCGCCGTCAGGTCGGCGATCTTGCGCTCCACGTCGGCCAGCCGCTCGCGGGCGATGGCGTCGGCCTCGGCGCAGTCGCGATCCGTCCCGTCCGCCAGGCCGAGCAGGGCGCGGATCTGGTCCACCGAAAAGCCCAGGTCCCGCGAGCGCCGGATGAAGGCCAGCCGCGCCGCGTGCGCCGGCTCATAGGCGCGGTAGTTGCCCTGCGTGCGCGGCGGCGCGGGCAACAGGCCGATCCGCTCGTAGTAGCGCACCGTCTCCACCGCCACCCCGGCGCCCCGCGCCAGCTCCCCGATCGACCATCCGTTCCGCATGCCTTGACCCTGTAGCTCCTACAGGGTCCACTTGGGGAGCCGGATCGAGGATTGCGAGGTTCAGATGTCCGGATGCTGCGGTGACGATCTTTGCGCGGCCGGCGCACCCAAGCCCGAGGGCGGTTGGCGTCGGGCCCTGTGGATCGCCCTGGCGGTCAACGCGGGAATGTTCGTCGTCGAGGCCGTCGCCGGCCTAGCGGCGGGGTCGGCTTCGCTGCAGGCCGACGCCCTCGACTTCCTCGGGGATGCGGCGAACTACGCGATCAGCCTGTCTGTGGCGGGCCTGGCTCTGGCTTGGCGGGCGCGGGCGGCCCTGGTGAAGGGCGCCACCATGCTGTCCTTCGGGGTCTGGGTTTGGGGGGTGACGCTATGGGGCGTGTGGCGCGGTCAGGCGCCCCAGGCCGAGGTGATGGGCGCGGTAGGGCTCGCGGCGCTGGTCGCCAACCTTGCGGTCGCCGCGCTGCTGTTCAGCTTTCGCCGGGGCGACGCCAACATGCGTTCGGTCTGGATCTGCTCGCGCAACGACGCGATCGGCAACTTGGCGGTGCTGCTGGCCGCCGCCGGCGTGCTGGGCACCGGCACCCGCTGGCCGGACCTGGCGGTGGCGGCAGTCATGGCGGGCCTGGCCCTGCAAGGCGGCTGGCAGGTGGTCCGCCAGGCCCTGGGCGAGCTTAGGACGCCGGCGCCCGCCGACTCCGCGGCCCCAGAACCGCGCTGGCGGGTCAGCGTCCGCCGCCAGCCCTCCCGCGGCTAGGCCACCGCCGGCTCCAGGATGCGCACGGTCCCGGCCCCGGCGTCGATCTCGGCCATAACCCCTTCGGGCAGGCTGAACTGGTCGTCCACGTGGCCGAACGCCAGCCCCTGGAAGGCCGGCACGCCCAGCGGCGCCAGGTGCTGGGCCAGCACCTGCGACAGGGTGAAGCCGTTGGCCGAGGAGCCGGCCTTGGCCACGCAGTCGGTGCACTGGCCGAACACCACCCCGGCGAGCTTGCCCAGCACCCCGCCCAGGGCGAGCTGGGTCAGCATCCGGTCGATCCGGTACTCGGCCTCGTCCACGTCCTCCAGGAACAGGATCGCCCCCGAGAAGTCCGGCAGGTAGGGCGTGCCCATCAGGGCGGTCAGCACCGTCAGGTTGCCGCCCAGCAGGCGGCCCTGGGCGAGGCCATTGTGGAAGGCCCGGGTGCGGCCTTCCCGCTGCACCAGCCGGTCCTCGTCCCCGGGCGGGTTGCGCCAAGTCGGCGTCGCCCCCTCGAAGGCCAGGGCCCGGAAGCTGTCCCAGGACATCTGCGTCCAGGAGCTGGCCCCGATCGGCCCGTGGATGGTGGAAAATCCGGCCCGCGCGGCGAAGGCCATGTGCAGGGCGGTAATGTCGCTGTAGCCGACCAGCAGCTTCGGGTTCGCCCGGATCGTCGCCCAGTCCAGCCACGGCAGGATCCGCGCCGCGCCCCAGCCCCCGCGCACGGCGAACACCGCCTTGACCTCGGGGTCCGCGTACATGGCGTTCAGGTCCGCGGCCCGGGCCTTGTCGTCCCCGGCCAGATAGCCGTAGCGGTCCAGCACGTGGGCGCCCAGCCGGGGCTTCAGCCCCATGGCCGCTATGGTCTCCTGCACCAGCTCCAGGGCGTAGGGGTCGTCCGAATAGGTGGCCGGCGCCACCAGCCCCACCGTGTCGCCGGGCCGCAGCCGGGGCGGCTTGCGCAGGGCCGGCCCCGCCGCCCCGGCGGCCCCCGTGCTCGCCGGCGCCGCCGCCGCCGCCAGTCCCAGCGCCAAGGCCCGCCGCCTGTTCATCTTCCGCCTCCGCCCATGCGGGGCGAGCGCGCCCCCCGTCCGCCTTTGTCTAGCGCCCCCGGCGGCGGGCGCCACGGGAAAGGAGGCCGCGCGGGCGATTGCGCCGTCCCCGCCCAGGCTCTAGGCGGCGGCCTGCAGCTCGGGCCACTGGCGCACCAGGGTGGCCATGTCGAAATAGTCGCGCCACACCTGGATCAGGCCGTCGCGCACCTCGAACACCCCCACGACCGGCAGCTCCGCCCAGCGGTCGGGGCCGAGCTGGTGGCGGTCCAGCCGCTCGACGATCACCGTCTCCCCGCTCGCCGCCTCGCGCACGATCTTGAACTCGTTGGCCATGGTCGGGGCGAAGAACGGCTCCAGCACCGCGCGCACCCCCGCCGGCCCCCGCACCGTCGTCATCGGCAGGTTGGTGTATTCGCACCCCTCGGCGATCCACTTCAGCCCCTCGTCGTAGTCGAGGGCTTCCATGGCCTTCAGGAACGCGTGGACGACGTGGGTCGGCGTTTGGGTCATCTTCGGGTCTCCGGCGCAGCGGCTGTTGTCGCGCCCAGCAAACCCCGCCCCGCGCACCGGCGCGATTACCTGGCGGGTAAGCGCCGCCGCACGCAGCCCCTCGGCGGAGGCCTGACGCTGCGGAGGCCTGACGCTGCGGAGGCCTGACGCTGCGGAGGGATGACGAACGCGCGCGGATCGCGCAACGTCGCGCCCTGTCCGATTTCAGCAAGAGCGCCTCGAGGCCCCCATGAAGACCCGCATCACCGAACTCCTCGGAATCCGCCACCCGATCGTCCAGGGCGGCATGCACTACGTCGGCTTCGCCGAGATGGCGGCGGCGGTGTCCAACGCCGGCGGCCTTGGGATCATCACCGGCCTCACCCAGGGCACGCCCGAGAAGCTGGCGGCCGAGATCGCCCGCTGCAAGACCATGACCGACAAGCCGTTCGGCGTGAACCTCACCTTCCTGCCGGCGGTCACGCCCCCCGACTACGCCGGCCTCATCGACGTGATCGTCGACAGCGGCGTCAAGGTCGTGGAGACCGCCGGCAACAACCCGCAGAAGTGGCTGCCCAAGCTCAAGGACGCGGACATCAAGATCATCCACAAGTGCACCGCCGTGCGCCACGCCCTCAAGGCCGAGGCCATCGGCTGCGACGCGGTCAGCGTCGACGGCTTCGAGTGCGGCGGCCACCCCGGTGAGGACGACGTGCCCAACTTCATCCTGCTGCCCCGCGCGGCCGAGGAGCTGAAGGTGCCGTTCCTGGCTTCCGGCGGCATGGCCGACGGCCGCTCCCTGGTGGCGGCCCTGGCCCTGGGCGCCGACGGCATGAACATGGGCACCCGCTTCATGGCCACCCAGGAGGCTCCGGTGCACCCCAATGTGAAGCAGGCCCTGGTGAACGCCAGCGAGCTCGACACCCGCCTGATCATGCGCCCCCTGCGCAACACCGAGCGGGTGCTGGTCAACGCCGGGGTCGAGCGTCTGATCGCCAAGGAGAAGGAGCTGGGCGACAAGCTCCAGTTCGCCGACATCGCCGAGGAGGTGGCCGGCGTCTACCCGCGCATCATGCGCGACGGCGACATGGACGCGGGCGGCTGGTCCTGCGGCATGGTCGCCGGCCTGATCCACGACGTGCCCACCGTCCAGGAACTGATCGACCGCATCATGGCCGAAGCCGAAGCCATCCTGCGCCAACGCCTGCGCCAGTTCGAGGAGGCGTAGGGGCCGGAGCCGGCGCGGGGGCGGCGGGGCGCCCCTCCGCGCGGCCGCTTTGGCGATTGGTCGGCGCGGTGTCTGGTATGCGCCATCAGCGGACATTGGTTTGCCGCCCGAGAGCGGACTTGAAGCATAGCCGACCCGGACCACGGCCCCCCCGTGACTAGCGCTTGCGCCGGGCGGCCTCAGCAATGTCGTCCTTGATTTTCTTTCTCATCGCCTTCAGGAGCGCGTCATTGGGCACCGTAGGCAAGAATCCCTTTGGGTCTGCTAGGTAGCGCTTCCGCTCCAAGCGATAGAACAGCGGATCTACGATCAAGGCGCTGGCGTGACCCCAGGCGAGAATAGCCAACAGGAACATGACAAGCGCGCCACAAACGAAAACCCCACCAACCCAGGGCGTGATCGCCGCAATGAAATCGCCGACCGGGTCTTCATAAGAACCCCGCCGGAAACGCTTCACGTCGTAGGCGACCGCGCCCTCTGATGAATAGCTCAAGAGCTTTAGGGTCGGGTGATCGAAGAGATCGGCGAAGTCCGTCAATGTCCAAATCTGGACCTTGGCGCTGCCTCCGGGAGCAATAGGTGCGAGCTCGAACGCCTTCACCTCGGACAACCGGCGAAATTTCCCGTCCTGCCGGATAGAAACTACGCTCGCTGCTATAGTCTGAAATTGAAAGCGAATGTTCTCAACCCGGCGGGTACCGGGATTCGTGATGGTCATAGTCACCAAATAGAGGGGTTCTCCCTCGGCCAGCTTCTGGGCTTCGTATGGGCCGAGGTCACGATTCATCTGCTCTGAGGTACCGCCCTCCCTAGTAGGAACGGGCAGCCATTGGGCCGAGACAACTTCAGCACGTAGTCGGTCGGTGCTGAAGTGGCGGACAATGGGTCCCTGGAAAACGATGACCAGCAATCCGGCAAGCGCGCCGGTAAGAATCGTTCCGAAAAAGCCAAAGACGTACTTCATGGATTAGCCCGCATTGCCAGATGCGGGACCCTATCGGAGGTTGCGGAGGCTCCACCACCGGCTATTGGGACGAGCTAGGATGCGCCAGGAGCGGAGTTTCGATCCCAGTCAGGATGCGGTCCAGAGCGTAGGTCGTTCGTCCGACGCATTTGAGGTGCGGTATTGTTCGCATGGACCTCGCTACTTGAACGCTTCTACCCCGAGGATCGCCAAGCGGTCCGGGCCGAGGGAAGCGACAACCTTCTCTCCTAGTAGGTTGACCAGCAGAGCCCGGAGCTGATGCCGTTTCGCGGCCTCTAGCCGAGCCATGAATGCACCGCCATCTTCCAGAACGGCCATCGATGCGACATGGCCGATGGTGAATGACTCCAGCGCTCTCACGACTTGTCCGATGTTGCGCTTCTCCTCGACACACTTCGGGATTTGGACCATGGCGGCCATTGCAGCTTCGATCTTCTCGATCTTTCTCGCAGGCGCGCAGAGCTTGTACGTATGTCCCTTTCGGCGGATCTCGACACCCAGAAACTCCGCGACCTCCGAGGGTCCGAGGATGCTGGTCTTGCTTCCGTCAAGCAGATCGGGAACTTCCAAGTCAAGCTCGGCAAGCCCCTCGTGAATAGCCTTCAGTGCCGCCTCGCAGGCCCCGCGGCCATCCGCGAACACCGCGATATCATCTGCGTACCGGACGGCCACGATCCCAAACTTCTCAAGGCGTTCATCGAACCGCTTGAGCAGCAAGTTTGAGAGGATGGGAGATACCGGCATTCCCTGCCGGAGCCCGACGCCGGCTAGAACACCGTTCTGCGTTACCAACTCCACGTCCTCCGAGGTGCGCAGCTGCAGCTCGGAGTCGACGGCGCGACAAAGGAGGCCAGCGACTACCCTCCAGCCGACCTTTCGACGTATGAGCTGTTTCAATTGGCTGCGAGGAATTCGGTCGAAGAACCTGACGATGTCACACTTCAGGACCCATGGCCTGGACTGGCGGAGCCTAAGGGCCGCCCGTTGCGCGTCAGCGAGTGTCCGCTGCTTGGCGAAGCCATAGCTAATCTCGGACGAGGGCTGGAAGCGTGAGTCAGCCTCAAGGTGGCGCAGGATGGCCCGCTGCACCAGACGGTCTCGTACGGTTGGGATCGCGAGGATGCGGTACCCGCCCGAGTCTTTGAGGACCCGCGCCAGACGCAGCCGGTTGAAGCTGTAGGAGTCCGCGCGGATTTCCTGTCGGATACGCTCAATGTTGTCGGCTAGATCGCTGGCGAAGTGCGGAGCTCTGACCCCATCGACCCCTGGCGCACCTGGGTTTCCCGACGCGTCGCGGCTATTCCGCCAAGCCTCCCGCATCGCCTCGGTCGATAGCGAGGCGGGAAGACGCCTGCGACCAGTCCCCCCCGAGTACCAAGGTTCAGCTCCTCGGGGCAGTTTGGCAGTGCGATCCCCACCCTGGCGCACCTTGCGATGCCGGGTGAGAACCGTGGTCCCCGCCATCGGCGACGCGGTGTGCGCACGCCACGGGCGAAGGCGAAACGAGGCGACGATCCAGGGTCACACCCGCGCTCACGCGGAACGAACCCTCGACGGTCGCGCCCACCACCAAGAAGATGGCGACAAACCCCGCGAGCGCAACCCGCCCGGCCGCCCCCACATCGAGAACAAACTATGAACGCGCAGCGATCTCGGCGCGAAATGCGTCCCCGCCGGGCGGCCCTCCGTCACTTGAGCTAATGGCCCGGCCCTGGATACGCTTTCCGAGCGACACTTTGCTTCCTCCATTCCAGTGCGATCCCCACCCTGGCGCACCTTGCGATGCCGGGTGAGAACCGTGGTCCCCGCCATCGGCGACGCGGTGTGCGCACGCCACGGGCGAAGGCGAAACGAGGCGACAGAGGCCACGACGAAAGGAAACAAGTCGGACCTATAGCACGAATAAGCTGAGTCGCGCGACCGACGAAGCCAAAAGTTAAGGTTAAGTAAGCGACTTCGTGGCCGCAACTTCCCCTGCAGCGGGGCCCAGCAAGTAGACATTCTGAACGTCCCCTCAGAGCCCGCTCCCGCCGCAACGCCCCCCCTACACCGCCTGCCCCGCGCACCAGCCGCTGGCCCAGGCCCATTGGAAGTTGTAGCCGCCGAGCCAGCCGGTGACGTCCACGACCTCGCCGACGAAGTAGAGCCCGGGCGCGCGCCTTGACTGCATGGTGCGGGAGTCCAGTTCCCTGGTGTCCACCCCGCCCAGGGTCACCTCGGCGGTGCGGTAGCCTTCCGAGCCCACCGGCTTCACCCGCCAGGCGTTCACCGCCTCGCCCACCGCCTTCAGCGTCCGGTCGGGAGTGTCGGCCAGCCGCCCGCCGGCGCCGGCGGTCTCGCAGATCGCCTGGGCCAGGCGCCGGGGCAGGCGCTCGGCCAGGGCCCCGGCCGCCGACTGGCGCCCGTTCGCCCGCTTGGCCGCCTTCAGCGCCTCGAACACGTCCACGCCGGGGGCCATGTCGATCGCGATCGCCTCGCCCTCGCGCCAGTAGGACGAGATCTGCAGGATCGCCGGCCCGCTCACCCCGCGGTGGGTGAACAGCATGGCCTCCGAAAAGGCCTGGCGCCCGCAGCTCACCTTCGCGTCCACCGCCACCCCCGCCAGGGGCTTCAGCCGCTCCAGGAGCCCGGCCTCGAAGGTCAGTGGCACGAGCGCCGGCCGCGTCTCGGTCACCTCGAGGCCGAACTGGGCGGCGAGCTGATAGCCGAAGCCGCTGGCCCCCATCTTGGGGATCGACTTGCCGCCGGTCGCCACCACCAGGGCGCGGCAGCTCACCGCCTCGCCCCCCACGCGCAGGGAGAAGCCCTCGCCCGTCTGCTCGATCGCCTCTGCGGCGACGCCCAGGCGCAGCTCCGCCCCGTGCCGGCGCATCAGGCCGAGCAGCATGTCGACGATCTGCTGGGCGCTGCCGTCGCAGAAGAGCTGGCCCAGCGTCTTTTCGTGCCAGGCGATCCCGTGCGCCTCCACCAGGGCGATGAAGTCCTTGGGGGTGTAGCGGCTGAGGGCCGAGATGCAGAACCGCGGGTTCTGCGACAGGAAGGCCTTGGGCTCGGTGTTCAGGTTGGTGAAGTTGCAGCGCCCGCCGCCGGAGATGCGGATCTTCTCGCCGGCCTTGCGGGCGTGGTCGGCCACCAGCACGCGCCGGCCGCGCCTGGCGGCCTCGATGGCGCACATCATGCCCGCCGCCCCGGCGCCGATCACCACCACGTCGTAGGCCTGCAAGCGCTCCTCCCTGATCCTTGGGCTCTATGGCACAGGCCGGCGGCCAACGCGCCCCTTGGCGCGCGGGGCCGACCTGCTACACCCGGCCCATGGCCTGGACCCGACGCTACGACGAGCCCGAACCCCAGCGGGTGAACCGCTGGCTGGCGCAGAGCGGCGTCTGCTCGCGCCGCGAGGCCGAGGCCCTGATCGCCGAGGGCCTGGTCAGCATCGACGGCCAGACGGTGGCCGATCCGGGCCGCAAGATCGAGCGGGGCCAGACCCTGACCCTGGCCGACCGCGCCGAGGCCCGGCTGCAGGGGGCGCTCAGCGTGGTGCTGCACAAGCCGGTCAGCATCGTCTCGGCCCAGCCCGAGCCGGGCCAGGTCCCCGCCGTGCGCCTGCTGACGGCCGAGGCCCTGGTCGGCGAGAGCCCGGTGATCCCCGATGCGGACACCCGCCTCGCCCCCCTCGGGCGGCTCGACATGGACAGCCGCGGCCTTCTGATCCTGTCGGAGGACGGGGTGCTGGCCAAGGCGGTGATCGGCCCCGACAGCCAGCTCGAGAAGGAATACCTCGTCCGCGTGGCCGGCGAGATCACCGAGCGCAAGCTCGGCCTCCTGCGCCACGGCCTGTCGCTGGACGGCCGCCAGCTGCGCCCCGCCCGCGTCGGCCTCGCCGGCGAGCAGCGCCTGCGCTTCGTCCTCAAGGAGGGCCGCAACCGCCAGATCCGGCGCATGTGCGAGCTGGTGGACCTGAAGGTCGTCGACCTTCTGCGCATCCGCATCGGCTCGGTGAAGCTGGGCGACCTGCCCCAGGGCCGCTGGCGCCTGCTCACCGCCGCCGAGCGCGAGGCCCTGATCCATCCCCCACCCCCGCCCCGGCCGGCGGGCCGGCCCGCGCGCCGCGCCGGCCAGGGGGACGAATCGGCCCAGAACGGAGGGCGGACGCGACCGGGCGCGCGTTGAAGGAGGCCGCCATGCGCATCGTTCTCTACAAGGGCCAGTCGCAGTACGGCTCCCTGCGCCTGCACGCCGACCAGCTCGCCCAGGCCCTGGCCGAGCTCGGCCACGAGGCGAGCATCGTCGACCTCCTGGCCCCGGACGCCAACGACCGGCTGAAGGCCACCTTCGACTCCCGGCCCGACGCCTACCTCGGCTTCGGCGGCGTCGGCGTCGACATCCAGTCCAACGGCGTCTCGATCTACGACCTCCTGGGCGCCGCCTTCGCCTCGGTCCACGTGGACCACCCGGTCCACCACATCGCCCGCCTTTCGGCCAGGGTCGGCCGCCACGCCGCCTTCTTCCTGGACCGCAGCCACGTCGAGTTCGTGAGGGCCTGGCCCGGCGGGCGCAGCCTCGCCGCCGTCGCCTTCATGCCCCCCGGCGCCAACGAGCTGGCCGAGCCCGCCGACACCTCCGACGCCGCCTTCGCCGCCCGCGACATCGGCCTGCTCTTCACCGGCACCTATCGCGGCGAGCCCGGCGCGCCCTGGCGGGCCCAGCCGGAGGGCGCGGTCCGCACGATCATGGAGGATGTCGCCCAGCGCATGCGCGCGGATGCGACCCTGCCGATCCTCAAGGCCCTGGACGCGGCCCTGCGGCACGTCATCAACGCCCCCCTCACCGAGGACCTGCTCGGCAAGTTCGCCCCCGTGCTCAGCCAGCCCCAGCTCTACGCGGAGGCCTGGCACCGCAACGCCCTGGTCGAGGTGCTGGGCGCGGCCGGCGCGCCGATGACGGTCTACGGCAAGGGCTGGGGCGCCCTGGCCGAGCGCTTCCCCTCCCTCGCCTGGGGCGGCGAGGGCAGCTTCGAGCAGACCCTGTCGCTCCTGCGCCGGGCGCGGCTGGTCTTGAACACCAACAACGGCTTCGTCGACGGCGGGCACGAGCGGGTGTTCACCGCCATGTGCGGCGGCGCGGCGGTGATCAGCGACGCCAACCCCTGGTACGCCGAGGCCTTCGCCCCCGCCGAGCTCTCGACCTTCGAGTGGCGCGCGATGGACGCGGTCCCCGCGCAGATCGAGGCCCTGCTCGCCGACCCCGCCGCCCTCGCCGCCCAGGCCCGCGCCGGGGCGGCCAAGGCCCTGGCGGGACACACCTGGCGCGCCCGCGCGCAGACCCTGGTGCAAACGCTCAGCGCGATCCCTTGAGCGCCTCGTACTCGTCCGGCGTGCCGCAGAACACCACCGCCTCGCGCGCGATCAGGCTGTAGCCGATCTTCGCTCCCCGCCCGATCAGGTGGTTGTAGATGGGCGCCACGTAGAGCTCCTTCGCCTGCGGCGCGGCCCGCTCCCGCTCCAGCGCCCAGGCGAAGTCCGAGGCCCGGGAAAAGTGGTAGAGCCCGGTGCAGCACAGGTCCGAGATCGGCCGCTTCTCGGCGGTCTCCAGCGCCAGCGGCTCAGGTCCGGGCGTGGGCCGCACATAGGACCAGTTGTCCCCGTCCCCGCGGAACACCTCCAGCCAGCCGTCCAGCCCCGCCATCGCCGGCGGAAACGAAAACCCCGGCCGGAAGGTGTCGATGTTGAAGATGGTCAGCGGCGGGTCGCCCGCGATCGCCGCCCCCGCCAGCCCCGCCGCCACCGTCTCGGCCTGGCCCGCCGTCGGCGCCGCCAGCCGCACGACCTGGGCCTCGGCGATCCCCAGCCGCGCGCACTCGCCCCGCACGAAGGCCTCGGCCGCCGCGTCAGGCCCGACGACGAACAGGAACGCATGGCTCTCGAACTGGGCGGCGAAGCTCTCCACCGCATGGGCGAACACGCTGCGCCCCTCCAGTTCCAGCCGGTATTTCGGCTGCGCATAGCCCGCGTCGAAGAAGCGCTGCGAGCGCCCGGCCATGGGAATGACGATCATTGAGAGTCGAGCTCAAGAAAGAGCCTCAAGGCGTTGGCGATGAACGCCATTTGCCGCTCAGGTTTATCCGCGTGCAGAGGGATCATCGACAGGAACAGGCTCACCGTCACCGCCTGCACCGGGACCGAGCGCCCGCGCACCCCGCGCACGTTCATCTCGCCCAGCGCCGCCTCCAGCCACGGCTGGCAGGCGATCGGCTCGAAGGCGATGGAGAAGTCTGCGCCGCGCCGCTCGGCCCGGCAGCGGCCGGCGATGATCTGGTCGTAGCGCCCGACGATCGAGTGGGCGAGCTTGGCCAGGTCGTAGCGCACGTCGCCGTAGAGGGTCGGCCGCTCGCCCACCAGCCCCCGCGGGTCGATCGCCCGGATCCGCCGCACGCGGCTGTCGTAGAGGATGTTCGAAAAGCAGAAGTCGCCGTGGCACACGCTGTCGGCCGCCCCGCTCTGGAGGTCGTAGGCCGGCACCAGCCGCTCGGCGATCGCGCGCAGCGAGGGGGCGGGCCGCCCCTCCAGGCTCAGCGCCGCGTCGATGTCGAAGCCGGTCTCGCGGGCGAAGGCCTCCAGCCGCGCCGCGGTCTTGTCGGCCGCCAGCGCCTTCAGCGCCGCATCCCCCGAGCCGCCCCCGCTCAGCTGCGCGCAGGTGCGCAGGAACGCCTCGCACGAGGCCAGGATCCGCAGCCACGGCTGGCGCGCCAGCGCCCCGTGCACGAACAGCTCCGAGAGCACCGGCAGATACTCGTACTCGGTCTCGTAGAAGCTGCGCCCGGCCTCCGCGCCGAACCCCAGGAGCCGCGCGCAATAGACCTGCACCGCCGGCGGCGCCTCCTGCAGCCAGTGCGCCTCAGCCCAGATCTTGGCCTCGTCGCGGCTCGACTTGCGCGCTGTCAGCCCGTCGATCCGCACGGTGTTGAACGCCCGCGCCGTGGTCACCGCCAGGCGCGACTGGAAGAAGGTCTGCAGGTGGCCGAAGTCCAGCCAGCGCCCGCCGCCGAGCGCCCGCATCGGCCGGCCGGCGGCGTAGTGGTTCACCCCGGCGATGAAGTCCCCGCGCATCCGCGTCAGCGAGCGCAGCAGCTCCACCCCCGAGGAAAATGAGAAATAGCCCGCCGCCACCGGCTGGTGCTCGCGCCCCTCCTCGCCGGCCCGGGTGTCGACCAGGACGGTGATCCGTCCCGAGGCGTCGGTCTCGATCTCGGCCCAGGCGTATTCGTTCGAGCGCCGCGCCCCGACGATCACGTCGTCGGCGTGCAGCGGCGGCTCGGCGATCAGGGTGTCGCCGTGCAGGATGTGCACCGGCCCCTCGCCCGCGCCGATCGAGTTCAGGGCGTAGACCACCGCCTCGCCCAGCCGCAGGCCCTCGGGGATCGGCGCCACCTCCACCCCCGCCCGCGCCAGCCGCTCGCGGTCGTAGTCGGTCAGGCCGTAGCCCTCCGGCAGCACCAGGTGCTGGCGCGTGCCGCCCAGGGCCTCGAGCTGCAGCTCGTAGAGCTTCTGCACTCCTACGGGCAGCATCGCCGGCGGCAGCGGCCCGAACTCGGCGGCCAGCTCCTGGCCCACCACCGCCCCGGACATGATCAGCCGCACGGGCTCGCCGCCGGCCGCCATCCTAGCGCTCCTTGCCGATCAGCTCGGCGATCTGCGCCAGGCTCATGGTCACGAACTCGCTCGGCCGCACCGCCCGGTCGTCCACATAGAAGCCCTCGGTCCCGCACCAGGGCTTGCCCACGTGGATCTCGTCGTAGGGCACCTCGTGCCGGGCCAGCCACTCGATGATCACCGGCAGGGTGTTGGCGTTGATCAGGCCGAGCTGGCCGCCGTAGGTGCGCATGTTCCGCGCCGAGGCGATGATGATCTGGAACCCCTCGGCCTTGTACTGGCGGATCTTCTCGATCAGCGGCAGGTTCGGCTCGCGCTCGGGATAGCTGCGCGCCGGGTCGTCCAGCGCGATGGTCCCGTCCAGGTCGAACACGAGCCGCTTCATGGGCCGAATCTAGGACGATTCGAGCCGCCGCCCCGGCTATGCTCTCGCCGCCCTCCCCGCCTTGCAGGACCCGCTCATGCCGCAAAGCCCGCAGACCGCCGCCCCGCTCGGCGTCCTCGCCTTCGCCGGCAGCCTGCGGGCGGGCTCCTACAACCGCGCCCTCCTGCGCGCGGCCCAGGAGCTCGCGCCCGAGGACCTTTCCCTCACCCTCTTCGACCTGATCGAGGTGCCGCTCTACAACGGCGACGTGGAGGCCGCGGGCGACCCGCCGGCCGTGGCCGCCTTCAAGGCCGCCATCGCCGCCGCCGACGGGGTGCTGATCGCCACGCCGGAGTACAATCACGGCGTGCCGGGCGTGACCAAGAACGCGATCGACTGGGCCTCGCGCCCCCCGCGCGAGGCGCCCCTGGGCGGCAAACCGGTGGCGATCATCGGCGCCTCCCCCGGCGCCACCGGCACGGCCCGCGGCCAGAGCCAGCTTCGCCAGGCCTTCGAGTTCACCAACTCCTTCGCCATGCCCCAGCCCGAGCTGCTGGTCTTCCGCGCCCACGAGAAGTTCGACGAGGCAGGCCGCCTCACCGACGAGGCCACCCGCCGCTATCTGAAGAGCTTCCTGGAGGCCTTCGCCGCCTGGATCCGCCGCTTCGCCTGAACAGGTCCGGCCGCCCGGCGCGCTGCTAGGTCCGCACGAGCCTCAGGCCATGACGCCCCCGCCGCCGCCGCCAGGCCCGAGAGCGCAGCCGCGGCGCCATCAGGACGGCGATCGGAATCGAGACCACGAAGGTCGCCGCGATCACCCCGGGGAACAGCCCCTGGGGCGCCCCAAGCGCCAATAGCCCGATCAGCCCCAGGCCGAACACCACGGCCTGGACCATGGGATAGATCAGCGCGGCGATCGCCGCATTGGTGCGCATGGCAAGCTCCCGCGAAGGTGGACGTCGCGAAGGGAACGCGCAGGCGGGCGGGAGCGATCCGCGGGGGCGGCGGCTCAGAGCGTCAGGGTCAGCTCCAGCTCGTCGTGGAGCGGGATCGCGTACTCGCCCACGCGGGGGATCGACGGCTTCAGCCCCCGCGCCCGATCCACCGCGCCGGGCCGCAGGGCGGTCAGGCGAAAGCCGCGCCGCTGGTAGAACCGCAGGGCGTCCAGATTGTCGTTGGTGGTCGTCAGCCGCAGGGCGCGGAAGCCCTCGAGGGCGGGGACGATCGCCGCCAGCAGGGCGGTTCCCACCCCGGCGGCCCGCTCGAAGGCGTTGATCGCCACCAGCTCGGCGATCGGCCGCGCCTCCAGGCTCACCGCCGCCACCCCGGCCATCTCGCCCGCCCCGAACATCTCGCCCGCCACGAAGATCTCGCAGGCCTCGAAGCGATAGGAGCGCCCGTCCACGATCACCGGCTCCCCCCAGGCGTCCACCAGGGCGGCCACGGCGGCGGCGCGTTCGGCGCCATGGGCGAGGCGAGCGTGCATCATCGCATCCTCGCACGCAGAGCCGCCGCGCGCGAGCTGCGGCGCTTGGGGAGGCGGAAGCGGCGGCAGGACGGCGTCGCTCGGCGGGTTTCATTCCCCTCGGAGGGCGTCGCGTTCGCGCCAGATCCGGACACTGGGAGACGGCTCGAAGCGGACAACTCCTGCGCTCTCGGCCCGCCCGACAGGCCGAGCCAAAGTCCGACGGGAGTTCGACTAGCGATGCCCCCGAAGATTGCATCTAGGCGCGAACCGGACCAAACCACGCATGGATCTGACTTGCGGCCTGGGGTGGGTTCATTCGGATCGGCGTAGCTTTGAGCGGCCAACCACGGACCTGGCGAGCAGGGGCGAGACGCATGAACCATCGACGCGGCCGGCCGGCGCTATGACGGGCGCTGTTCCGGGCGACCCGCAGAGGGGGACGCAAGATCGCGCCGGATGGACGCGTCGGCTCGCGACGCTCGGCATCGGCATGGGCGCTCTGGCTTGGCCGGCCGCGGGCGCCGCCGGGCCGACTTCCGACGACTTGCGCCGCATCGCCGCCATGGAGGCCGGCCTCAAGCCCGCTCGCGCGACTGCGGGCGCGCGGCGCCTCACGGACAGGATGGCTGAGCTCAAGGTGCCCGGCGTCAGCTTGGCCTACTTCGGGGATGGTCGGCTCCGCTGGACCCGGGCCTACGGCGTCACCGATGCCGCTCAGCCCTCCCCGGTTACGCCCGAGACGCGGTTTCAGGCCGCGTCCCT
Organism: Phenylobacterium sp.; assembly: GCF_046291545.1. Taxonomy (GTDB): domain Bacteria; phylum Pseudomonadota; class Alphaproteobacteria; order Caulobacterales; family Caulobacteraceae; genus Phenylobacterium. The sequence goes on along the minus strand of NZ_JBKBSM010000011.1, from coordinate 56,034 downwards.
GACGAAGGCCGTGGCGGCGACGGTCGCCCTGCGTCTCGTGGAGGGCGGCGCGCTCCAGCTCGATCAGGACGTCGGTCCGCTCCTGGTCTCGTGGAAGATGTCGGACAGTGAGCTGACGCGGGACGAAAAGGTGACGCTGCGGCGGCTTCTCAGCCACACCGCCGGGCTCTCCGTCTCCGGCTTCCCCGGCTACGCTCGGGGCACGGCCTTGCCGAGCCCGGTGCAGGTGCTTTCCGGCGCCCCGCCTGCGATCACGCCGCCGGTCATCTCGCTGACGAAGCCTGGGACCAAGTGGAGCTACTCAGGCGGCGGCTACCAGGTCGCGGAACTGCTGATGGCCGATGTGACCGGCACGCCGTTCGCCCGTTTGGCCGAGCGCTTCGTCCTGGGCCCAGCGGGCATGAAGCTGTCGACCCTGGAGCAGCCGCTTCCGACACGGCTGGCGTCAAAGGCCGCGACGGGTCACAGCCTGAACGGCGCGCCGCTGGCCGGCAGGTGGCATGCCTATCCTGAACTGGCCTCGGCCGGCCTCTGGACGACGCCCAGCGACTATGCCCGGTTCATGATCGGGCTGCAGAACGCCCATGCCGGACGCCGTCCCGCATTGCTCGGTCAGGACTCTGCGCGCGCGATGATGACCCCTGTCCTGAACGGCTACGGGCTGGGGTGGAACCTCGTGCCGCGCGGGGATTACGCCTCGTTCGAGCACCGCGGCGGCAACGCAGGATTCCAGAGTTACGCCGCGGGTCTGCTGGACGGATCGCGGCAGGGCTTCGTCGTCATGACCAATGCCGACCCGGGCATGATCCTTGTCAATGAGATCACCGACGCCCTCGCGGCCGCCTACGACTGGCCAGCCCGGCGCTGAGCGCTCTTCGCCGACGCCTTCGCTCTCCATGCGGTGGCCGCCGCGGCGGACGTTCTCGCGTTCGCATTCATCTGCGCCCGGCCGGTCGGCCCCGCGCTCCAGGCCACAAGGCGAAAAGGCCGTCGCCGGACGGCCGGACGGACAAATCTCGAACGCGCCAGTTGCGGAAGTCGGGATCGGCTCAGGAACGGGACATTCGGCGCCAGGCGGCCCAGTTGCTCAGCCTTCCATACTCGCGCGCTTGGCTCGGTGCGTCTCACGCGCTGGAGGCTCTCCGAACTGGCGCCGATATTCACGCGTGAACTGCGGCACGCTCTCGTAGCCGACCGCGTGGGCGGCGACGCTGGGCTTCAGGTCTTTGGCCAGCATCAGGCGCCGGGCCTCAATGAGCCGCAGCCTCTTCTGGAACTGCAAGGGGGAGAGCGAGGTCACGGCGCGGAAATGCTGGTGGAAGGTCGAGAGGCTCATCCCTGCGGCGGCGGCGAGCCGCGCAACCGGCAACGGGGACGCGTAGTCCCGGCGCAGGATCTCGACCGCACGGGCGATCCGCTGCGAGCGGCTGTCGCGATGGCCCAGATGACGGATCGCCGGGCCGTGGCGGCCGGCCAGCAACCAGTAGTGCATCTCCCGCACCAGTTGAGCCTGCAGCACCTGCACCGCGGCGGGGCGGCTCAAGAGGTTGACGAGGCGCAAGGCCGTGTCGGCGGCTTCCGCGTCCGTGGGCTGGAGCCACAGTGTGGCGCCTTCATTGGCGGCCACTGCCTCCATCTGGGCGCTGAGGTCGGCGATCACAGCTGTGTCGAGGTGGAGCGCGAACGACAGATACGGCGCCTCGGGACTGGCGCGGGCGATCTGGCTCACCGTGAGCGCGTCGGCGGTGAGAAGCATCGAGTCGCCGGCGCCGAACGCAAGCGACTGGCGGCCCGTCGTGACGTGCTTCGCCCCCTGCACGACGAGGCAGATCAAGGGATGGTCGACGGCGTGCCGCAACTCGCCCGCCGAAGTCGCTCGCACTAGGTGCATCCCCGCGACCGGCGTGTCGGCGATGCCGGCGGCGTCCGCATGCGCCTTGGCGTAGCGGTCGATGGCGTCTCGCAGGGCTTGGCTCACGCTTCATGCATACCGAACCGGCTGCACAACCAGAAGCACATCCGGAGGTTTAGGCAAGTTTCTCGCTATTGCGCGCAACCTGAGCGCCTCGTGCGGCGACACAAAGCGCTTGGCCGCGCAGATCTGACCCGGCGCGGCGAAGGAGATCGACCTTGACCACGCAAGACACAGACGAGCACCGCGGCGTCGTGATGACCGGCGAGGATGGCGAGGAAGGCCGAAAGGCCTTCTACATCCTGATCGAGGCCCGCCCCGGCCGTGAAGACGATGTCGTGCAGATGCTTCGCGATATTCGGGCCTGCGTAGAGAATGAGCCCTCTACAGGCCCGTGGTACGCCGTGCGGCATTCGCCGACGACCTTCGCCATTTTCGAGGTCTTTCCGGATATCGCCGGCCGCGAGGCGCACGTGGCGGGCGGCGGCGGGGATATCTTCCGCGACCTCGCCCGGATGAACCTGATCCTGGCCTGTCCCGCTCACGTGCAGAAGGTGGACGTTCTTCTCTGCAAGGCTGTGTTCGCCTAGCTGAGGTCATGTCCCCCGTGCGCCAAATTCGGGCGACCTGGATCCAGGCGCCTGCGCCTGCGCATTGCGGATCTCGTGAATGTGCGCAACGAGACCACAGCGGCACCACAGGAGCCACCCCAAAATCCTTGACTCCGGCCTCGATCTGTGTTCCCTTTTTGTTCATGGTCGATCTTGAGGCGATGCAGGACAGGCAGGGTCGGCTCCTGGGGGAGCTGGCCGAGCTGGGGATGGCGTTCGCCCGGGAGCTGAAGGGCAAGGTCGGCGAGGTGCGCAGCCTTGAGGAGGCCGAGTGTAGCGCGACACATGAATCTGGAGCGCGGGACACATGGTTCTGGAGCGGTTCTATAATTTGGACGCTAGCCTAGCGATGCCACGATCGACCGATCGCCCACAGGAGCTCACCCCAGGACCAAAGAGCTAGGCCGAGAGGAAATCCGACTTTCAGGCTGTCCATCACCCACTCCAGCGCGCGTTGTTGCCGGGAGCCTGGAGATTGCGCGCTCGACATGCCTAGCGGTCTCCTTTTGAAGCGCCTCGAACCGAGGGCGCAGTTGAGAGGCGGCATACAGTGCCTTGCCGCGACGCGCTTCGATCGCCATGCGCTCCTGGTCATTCCGCGCAGCGTTGAGTTCTTTGACGCAGGCGTCGGCCTTGAGCTCCTCACGTTCGATGCGCTTTTCAAAAGACCGAGCGTGGGCTTCCGCCCGGCTCCAGGCCTCAGTCTGCCTCTCGATCAGACGCGTTTGAACCTCTTGATGGTGCCATGGCCAAGCGATCCGAATTAGCGAGAGATACTGGAGTAGGACGTAGGTCAGAAACCAGAACACCGCGTCGGTTAGAACCGTCTCAGGGAGAGTGAAGACCCTGAAGAGAGCTTTCGACGCGGCCTCGTCGTAGGTGTCGAACCGGATGGGAATCGCGAGAGCTGCGCCCATGTACAGCCACTTGCGGAGGGCGAGCAGTCGAGGCCATGGGCCGGCTGCAATAAGGCGTTCCTCGTCCTCTAGCATGCTGATCTGAAACGAGGCCATGGCCGCAGCCTACTGCCCGAGCGCGGCGTCTGGCACCGCCATCAACTCGCCCGCAGGTCCAGCCTTCAGTAGCTCCTGACCCGGCCCGTCGAGCTTTAGCCAGGCCGCCGCCCGTTCCGCGTCGAGGATCACCGGCTGGCGGTTGTGGATCTCGGCCATGTCCGGCCCCGGCGCGCAGGTGGCGAGGGTGAAGCTCTCCAGGGGGCCGTCATGGTCGGATGGGTTCGAGCGGTCCCACAGGCCGGCGAAATAGAAGACGTCCCGACCGACCGCCGAGATCCTCATCTTGATCTTCTCGCCCTTAGGGTTCGCTGGATCGACCTTCTTCCACTCGAAGAAGTGGCTGGCCGGCACGATGCAGCGGCGGCGTTTGAAGGGCTCTCGAAAGGCTGCAGTGGTCGCGATCGTCTCGGCGCGCGCGTTCGTGCACATCGCCTTCCAGTCTTTTACCGCGCCCTTGTGAAAAAAGGGCACCAGCCACCATCGCAGCTCGGTCATCGCGACACCGGCGCTGGGGTCGGCCGGATCGACTGGGCGAAGCACCGGCGCCCGGTTCGTCGGCCGGAACATTTCCCGCGGCTCAAGGTTCGGGATCCGCCCCTCGTCGAAGACGAACGGCATCAGGCCCTGGAAGTCCTCGACCAGGCGGCCGATCGGCTGATTGAGTCCGTAGGCGTTGCACATGGAAGGACGCTAACGCTTCCCGCCCAAGCGGCGCAATGACGACGCTGCCCGCAAAAGGCGAAGCCGGCCAGGTCGCTCCGGCCGGCCTCCTACCTAGCGCCGCCGCCGGCGTTTCCTGCGGACAACGACGTTCACCTCCGGCCCCGTGTAGGGGAACACATCGGAGAAGCGCCGCATGGAGTTCTCGGCCGTGCCCCCGTTCGTGCGAGGCAGCTCGGCGGTCAGCTCGACGCTGCCGTCGTCGATCACGTTGCCGATGACGGGCACGTAGCCGCCGGGGAAGTTCCTGGGGAGGGTCGGTTCGTCGTCGGACATGAGGCGTCTCCATCATGAGCGCCAACCCGGCAGAACTCGTACGCTCGGCCGAGGCGGGCTTCAAGGCCCGCTGATCACCACTTCGCCAGCCTTCTGCGCGCCCTTGCCGGCTAGCCCATAGAGCGTCTCCACGCCCTCAATCCGGAAGTCCGCGAAGATCTCGCGCACCTCGGGGTGGTCGTTCAACGACAGGATGAACCGCCCTCGAAGCCCCTTCAATTTCGCCGCCATGAGCCGAAAATCCTCCGGCGCGAACATGCCCAGGCCGTAGTCGCCCTCAGAGCCGAAGTACGGCGGGTCCAGGTAGAAGAGGGTCTCGGGCGTGTCGTAGCGCGCCAGGAAGTCGGCCCATGGTAAGCGCTCGATGATCACGCCGCCAAGGCGCTCGTGCAACTCAGCCAGGTCGACCCCGAGCTTCGTCACATCAATCCGCCCGGGCCGGTGGTGCGAGACGCCGAAGTTGCGCCCCCGCACCTTCCCGCCGAAGGCCGTGCGCTGCAGGTAGAGGAACCGCGCGGCCCGCTCCAGGTCGGTGAGGGTGTCCGGATCGACGGCGGTCAGCCGCTCGAACTCCGCCCGGGTGGTGATCTGGAACCGCATCATGTCCAGGAAGGCCACGTGGTGCCGCTGGAGGATGCGGTAGAAGGTGGCGACGTCGCGGCTCCAGTCGTTGATGACCTCGGCCTGGGGCTTCAGGCGGCGGCGCAGGAAGACGCCGCCCATGCCGACGAAAGGCTCGGCATAGGTGCGATGCGGGCCCCTCTCGATCCGCTCGACCAGGCGGCGCGCCAGGAAGCGCTTTCCGCCGATGTAGGGGGCCGCCGGCCGCGCGGGGGCGACGGCGGTGAACTCGGGACTCGACTCCATTGAGGTTGTGTTCTCGATTGGCCCCGCCGGTCGGACCGGTGGCGGGGCGGAAGGGGGCGTGCACCCCCCGGACGTGCGGGCTCATACCCCGCGGCTCGGGGCGTTGGCGCGCCCCGGCCCCCGTCGATGCGACGGAGGTGGTGCCTGTGAACAATCCAGAGACCCACTACGAGCTGGCGGCGCTCCCCGAACGCCGAAGGATCGCCTGGGCTCCCGCGTTGGCCAACGGCGCGGCCCTGCTCAGCCTCATCGGCATGGTCTCGAACCTCCCAGATGTCGACTTTGCTTTCCGGCAGCTCACGCCGATCTTGATCTGCCTTGCGGTCGGGGCCGGTGCTGGGCTCGTGTCCGTTGAGATGTCCGAATCCGCGGATCGCCTGCTGGCCAGGCTTCGAGCGATTGGCGAGGTGGAGCTGCCCGCCGGGGTGGAGGCTGCAAAGCAGTTGGCGAGCCTCGAACAGCAGATGTCCCAATCTGAAGCGGCACGATATCGCTCCACCTGCGATCTGATCGAAGTCAGAGCGCGTTCGATCCGTGAGGCCGACGCCGTCGTGAGGCGGTTCCAGGATTTTCGTGCTGAGGTTGACGCTTGGGATGCTGCGCTCGAGCGCGGGCGGCGCACGCTCCGCGAATACAAGTCGACGAAGGGGATCGACAGGTCGCCCTTGATCCCGGTCGTGATCGCCGCGCCCCCGCCGTCGATGACGAAGGCGACGACGGCGAGCTGGTCGACGTCGCCGGCGGGGATCCGGTCGCCCGACTGAAGCTCCTTCACCTGGCCGGCGTAGAGCGCGAGCGGCTTCTTGTTGGCCATGACGAAGGAGCCTCAGGATCAGGCGAGGGTGATGGGCGTGCCGCGCTCGAAGTTGATCGCGGTGGCGCTCACGGCGACGCCGACCGCCTGGACGACGTTGCCGGCTCCGGTCGGTGCGGCGGCCGCCGCCAGGCCGGCCGTAGTGGCCAGGAAGACCGGGCCGGGCGTCTGGCCGGTGACCTGGTCGTTGGTCCCCTCGAAATAGACCGTGGCGTTGGCGCCGCTGGTGACCGCCGCCAGCACGAAGCCGTGGGCTTCCTTGCCGGCGGTCGTCGCATCGGCCTTGCGGACCTTCGCGCCTGTCGCGTTGTGGATGTTGATGAAGTCGCCGGCGGCCAGGGCCTCCGAGGCTTCGATGACGGCGGTGTCCGCGCCGATGCCGGTGGGCATCATGGACATGGTGAGGCGCCCGTTCCCATCGAGGGCGGGGATCTTGTCGGCGTCGGGCGCGCCGCCGGTGACGGCGGTCTGGGTCTCGACGACGGCGCCATTGCCTCCATGGCGCAGGTATTTCGGTGCAGGCACGAAGCCCTCCAGGTCAGGGGGTGAAGATGGGCGGTCGCAGGTCGATCAGCAGCCGATCGGACGCGACCGCGACCCCGATCTGCCGAACAAAGGCCGCGGCGGGCGGCGTCTGTGTGAGAAGGCCGTTCAGGCCGAGGAAGACGGGACCGACGGTCCAGGCCCAGCTGCCCTCGACCATCTCGCCCACCGTCTGGACCGTGGCCGGTGCGCCGGCGATCGCCGCGCCGACGGTCACGCCCAGCACCAGCTCGGCGTCGCCGGCGACGTCCGCGCTGGCGTAGGCGACCTGGTCGCCCACCGCCTTGACCGCGCGGTGTCCGGAGACGGCTTCGGCGGCCGTCTTGGTGGCCGAGGCGCCGCCGGCGGGGCCAGGCGGTCCAGGCGGGCCGATCGGCCCTTCAAGGGTCTCTTCGACTTCGACCGTCTCGCCGCCGGCGGCGACGTCGATGCCTTCGTGGATGATGACGTCGAGGCTCATTGGCCCAGGCCCTTCACGCCCACGACCACGCCGCGCACCTGGCGCCAGCGGCCGGCCTGGTCCTCGGCCTGGACCTCCAAGTCGTAGTCCCCAGGCGCCAGCTCCTCGAGGACGTCGAGCGGCAGGCGCAGGCCGACGATGTTGTCGGTGATCTGGATCCGCCCGTTGGCGACGGTGAGGGCGATGGCCGTCGCCGGCGCGCTGGCGGCCCCGCCCTGCTTCCGGAGCCAGGCGCGGCCGTCCGCGATCGGCAGCGGCGCGCGCGGCGCGCCAGCCGTCCAGAAGCGGACGTCCTTGGCCCAGGGCTGGTCCAGCGGGACCTGCAGCTTGCCGGCGATGCGACCGAGGCTCATTGCGGCCACCCGGCTTCGATGTCGACCGCTAGCAGGGCGGCCCGGTCGTTCGCGTCCCGGGCCGCGACGATCTCCAGGGTGAGGTCCTTGGAGCGGGTGAAACAGGCCTGGATGTGGCCGCCGACCGCCAGGGCGACCGCCTGCAGGGCGGGCTTGCTGATCTCGACGAAGAGGCCCGGCTGCGCCTCCCAGTCCACAGCCTCGAGGGCGGGGTTCAGGTCGAACAGCTGCAGGGCGCCCGAGATCTTGCCCTGGCTGCGCTCGTCGGTGCGGACCGGCGTGCCCGCCACCTCGACGCCGGCGGTCTCCACCTGCCAGCGCTTGTCGCGGACGGCCGCCATCTTCGCCTCGGCCAGCTCGGCGATCGGGATGTCCTCGAGGACGCGTTGGCGAACCGGCTGGCCGTTCTCGATCGCGATCGAGGTCGAGACCACGCGCTTGCCGGCCGGCACGGGACCGGGCTCAGCGATCGGGAAGACGCCGATCGAGGCGCGGGCTTGATCCGTCCAGGAGATCAGCGCCTCGGCCGGGTAGCGGTTGCGCTGCACTTCGCCAGCGATCTCGTGCTCGACCAGCACGCCGTCCTCGCCGGCCGTCCAATGCGTGCGCGGCTCGCCGACGAAGGGCGCGCCCCAGAAGCTCTCGCCCGGGACCAGCTCGGTCGCGACGCCGTTGATGATGATTGCGAACGCCATGGACCGCCTCAGAAGTTGCGCAGGGCGACGACGCCGTAGGAGACGCCGCCGGAGCCGGTGGTGAAGGGGACGTCGGACTCGCTCGTGTAGCCGGAGACGGCTGCGTAGCGGACGGTGGGGTCGTACTGCCCCGAGCCGCAGCTGGCGGCGGCCGTGAAGCCCGACGTCGGATAGCCGCCCCGGCCGGAGATCGAGAGGTAGAGGGCGTCGCCGTCCTGTTTGGTCCAGCCTGGCAGGGTCACCGAACCGCCGCTGGGGTTGTTCGTCCAGGAGGCCGAGGCCGCCAAGGCAGGGCCTCGTACGAAGACGATCAGCGAGGCGTTTCCGCCATTCTCGACGAACTTTCCGGCGACGAGATCGTCGGTCGTGACCGGCTTGTAGTAGGCCTGGGCCGAGCCAGTGACGTTGCCGACATAGTTCCAGCCGGCCATGTAGACGCCGCCGGGCGGATCGCCGAGCCACACCGCCAGATCGCCGGGCTCCACGCCGATCGGGATGACGAGATCCTGCGGCGCATAGAGCGGGCCGGCGCTCGAGGCGACCGCGCCGATGTAGACCGCCGGCACGTTGGGGCGGTCCGATCCGACCAGGGGCGACGGATAAGGGTGCATCAGGCCGCCTTCCGTCCGCTCATGTGGATCTTGCCGGTGTCGGCGCTGTACTGGCCCCAGAACTTGGTGACCTTGCCGGCGCCGCCGCTGAGGCCGCGGTAGCCGATCTCGTCGAAATCGAAGATCGAGTTCCAGGTGATGGTCCGGCCGCCGGTGGCGTCCTGCTTGATCCAGACCGCGACGGTCTGGCCGTCGACCAGATTGGTCGGCGCGCCCATCGTGCGGTCGCCGGCGATCGTGACCTTGGCGTTGAAGCCCAGGGCGACATTCCAGCTGATCGTCGCGCCGTCGGTCAGGGTCTGAAAGGCCTGCGAGCCGGCGAGCGCCGCCGGCGTGCACGCCTTGGCGCTGGAGGTCCCCGCCCTCACGTCGGCCACCGTCGCGGCCTCGACCTCGACCGTCCGGTCGGCAGTCAGGTCGCCGATCGTCTTGACCAGGCCCGCGCCGGTGAGGGTCCGGCTGGAGGGCGTCGCGCCGGCGCCCGTGGCGGCCAGGTGGAATGTCCAGTCGGTGATGCTCGTTCCCGAGCCGACGATCGAGGTGATGCGCAGCACGAGCGTCGTGCCCGAGTAGCTCTGGACCACGCCGGTCATCGACTGGGTGGCCGCCGCGGACGTGCGGGCCGCCGTGAGCACCATGCCCGGGACGATCGTCTTGCCCGACTGGATCTGGAACGTCTTGTCGGTGCCGACGGCGCCGGTGATGTTGTTGGACGTGACCGACGTGGCCGTGGTTCCTGGGGCGTTCAGCGCCGTGAGGGCCGCGGCCGCCGCCTCGCTCGCCTTGGTAGCCACGAAGTTCGCCACAGAGATGACGTTCGCCAGGATCTTGAAGAACCGCGTGACGTAGCCGTAGCTCGCCATGCCGGTCGCCGGGTCGCTGCCCGACGTGAAGGTCTCGCCGGTGCCGCCGATCGACGGCGGGAAGGTGACGGTGTCGACCATCTAGAGCAGCTCCCTGGCTTGCCAGCTGGTCCTGTTGAGCTGGACGTACGGATTGACGATGGGGTCGAGTTTGCCGAGGCGCGCGAGGAAGGCGCGGCGGGCCAGGTGCACGGTGTCGTCGGGGTTCTGGACCACCACGACCTCCCGGGTGATCCCCGAGCCGCGCTGGATCTCGAAGGCCCGGGCGAGCGCCTCGTCCTCCTCCATCCAGTCGGTCGAGAAGTTGAGGACGCGCCGACGGGTCCGCTCGTCGGCCGACTCCGCGCCGGACAGAGTGACCTCAATCTCGGAAGTGTCCTCGACGCCGAGGCTCCAGCCGAAGCTGGCGTTCATGGCCGGCTGCCAGGCGGGACCGATGAAGACCCGGCCGATGTCGATGAAGCCAGCCGCGTTGGCCTGGTCGTCGAACTCGAACAGCCAGAACTGGTCGGTGCTCTCCTCGGGCAGGATGTAGATCAGCTCGGTCTTCTGCCGGCCGATCTCCTTGTCCGTGTAGCGGCCGTCCCACCAGTTGGGGGCGCCCCAGGGCAGCGAGCCGAACGGATAGACCCTCGGCCAGACGTCCTGCCAGCCGCTGTCGACGCCGACGGCCGAGAAGTCGGAGACGGTGCTCGAGCGGATCCGGAAGCGCGCGTCCCGCGACAGGGTGTGGCGGACGATGTCGATCACCCGCACCACGTTGAAGACCTGCAGGTCGACCACGAACTTCGTGGCGCCAAGCGCCAGGCCGTTCGAGCGGGCGACCAGGCCCAGCTCGCGGTCCTGGATGTTGCCGAGCGGCAGGGCGGCGATCCAGGAGCCGTCGGAGACCAGCGCCTCGTCGATCAGGTTGTCGTAGCCGATCAGGATGTTCGCCATGGTCAGCCCCACACCGTGAGGACGACGCGCTTGCGGGCCAGCTCGAGGCGCTTGCCGATCACGCGGAACAGCTTCCCCGCGCTGAGCCCGAACCGGGGAAGGCGCAACTCCACGACGTCCATCAGCTGCAGCTGGGCGCGGGCGACCAGGGCGGGGTCGATCGACACGTCGAAGACGTCCCGGCGGACCTTGTGCAGGGCCAGGAGGCGATCGGCCTCGGCCTGGGCGTCGGCCTCGCTCGTCAGGAGCGTATCGATCGAAATCTCGTCGGCCAGCAGGAACTGATCCTTGATGGCGGCGTCCTCGGCGACGGCGGTGCGGTATTCCTCGGCCAGCAGCGCACGGCGCGCGGCGCTCACCGCGCCGGCGACGTCGGTGCCCTGGACAGCCCAGAGGCGGGTGTGGCGCACCGAGACCTTGAAGACCGGCAGGCCATTGTCGCGGGCCTGGCGGCGCTCGAGCGCGCGGATCCGCGAAGGGCCCAGGGTGAGGATCGGCGCGCTGGCCGGCGCGACCAGGCGGCCGATGCGCAGCACGCCGTCGCCGTCGAAGGCATAGTAGGCGCCGGCGCTCGCGGCGACCTGGTCCATGGCGGCCTGGGTGGTGGTCTCGCCTTCGACCCAGACGCCGACGACCGCCGGCACGGCCGCATCCATGTTCGCCAGGTCGGCCGAGGAGATCTCACCCGCGGGCACGCCGGCTGCGATGGCGAGGCGGGCCAGGACCTGGGCGACGGTACGCTCGGCCGCGCTGGCGCCCTCCTGCGCATCGGCGGTGATCAGCCCGGCCGGCGCGCCGCCCAGGCGGAAGAGGCCCTCGGCCTTGCAGGTGTAGAAGGTGCCCGCCGAGAGGCCGGCGGCCGCGTTGAGCAGCGCCTTGGTCGCGTAGTCCGCGCCCTTGGTGAGCGCCACGCCCATGTCGTAGACGGCGCTGATGTCGAACACCGGCCCGTCGCTCACCTGGAAGGTCAGCTTGGAGGTGTTCACGCAGGGCGCCGGGATGTTCAGCGCCGAGCCGTAGAGGCGCGGCTTTCGCTGGCCCTTCAGGTCGTTCGCCGTGCCTTCGAAGCCTTCCGGAAGGGCGTTCGAACCGGCGTAGGTGTTCGGCAGGTGCCGGGTTTCGAAGACGTGCTGCTTGTCGCGTAGCTGGATGACCAGGCGCTTCAGGTCGCCCTGCACGGCGCGCGCCGTCGCCCGCACAATGATCGGGAAGTCGGCCGGATAGGCGCCGCCGGGATCGCCTTGGCGGATGGTGATCTGCCGGCCGTCGAAGCTGTAGGCCAGCCAGCGGTCGAACCGGCCGTCGGCGTTGGCGACGACGATCTCGCCGGTCTCCAATCGGGTGCCGCCGCTGGTGCGCCCGTCGCTGTAGGCGGCGACGCCCAGCCGACCCGGGTCCTTCAGAGCGGGAAGGAAAGTCACGTTCGGCGGGGCGTCGGTGGGCGCGGTCACGAAGGGCGCGTCCGAGAGCCGGAGCGTCTCGATCGTCCCCACGCTGTCCTTAGCGGCGTCGGCTTCGACCAGGATCATGCCGCCCTCGCCAGTTCGCGGCTGTTCGCAGCCAGCTCTTCGGCCACCTGGCCGAGGGCCTGCAGCTGGGCCACGCTCGCTGCGCCGCCCTGACGGACCAGTGCCTGCAGCTCGACGATCACCTGCTCGAGCAGGGCGTCGGTGCGGCCCGAGCTGCTGGACACCACGACGCCCAGGCCGCGCGGTCCCTGGAACAGCGGCATGATCGCCTCAGGCCCGGCCTCGGCCATCATGCCGATGTCGAAGGTGGTGGGACGGGTGACGACCTGGTTGGTGAAGACGCCGCCCTTCGCATAGAAGCGCGTGCCCGCCGCGATCTCGTCCTTGCCCTTCAGGAGGTAGTGCTGCTCGATCGCCTCGCGGTCAGTGGCGAACTCCGTAAGTGCGGTCCCGGCCCGGCGCGCGGCCAAAAGGTCGGGGTTGTTGGCGGCGTAGACCTCCCAGTTGAAGCCTTCGGGCAAGGCTGACGCGCTTCCGCCCGCGCCGCCGGCGGCGGCCTTGGCGGCGATCAGGGCGGCGATCGCGTCCGGCAGCGACTTGGTCGCCTCCTCGATGCCGATCAGCGCCTTCAGCATCTCCTTCTGGACGTCGAGCTGGGCCTGCAGGATCTCGGCCTCGGCCCGGGCCAGCATCTCGGCCGCCGAGACGGCGGACCGCACGGCCTCCAGGTCGCGGAAGTACTCGGCCGAGGAGGCGTAGTAGGCCCGGCTCGCTTCGAGGAACTGCTGGCTGGTGGTCGGCAGCTGGGCCAGGGCGGCGGCGTCGCCCGACATGGCGAGGCCCCGCACCCGCTCGAACTCGCCCTTGGCGGCGTTGTACTGCTCCTCAGGCGACAGGCCGGCGGCCGGGCCGAGGTAGAGGGAGCGGCCATAGCTGGCCAGCTGGTCAGCCGCGCGCAGCAGCTCGTCGATCATCGCCGTGCGGGCGGCCTGCTCGGCCTGCCAGGCGCGCTCGACCATGGCCGTGGCGTCGGCCACCGCGCCGCCGAGGTTGGCGAGGGCGTCGGCGACCTGCAGTTGCTTGACCTGGTCAATCTTCGCCAGGACGTCGGAGGAGACCAGGCCCGCCGCGATCAGCTCCTCGGCCTGGGCCTTCAGCGCCTGATAGCTCTGCTCGATCGCGTCCAAGGCCTTCTTGCGTTCGAAGGCGGCCGGGTCGGTGAGCTGCAGGATGGCGTCGTCGATCGTCTCCACGATGGAGCGGCCGAGGGCGATCTTGGTCGCCGCGTCCTCCAAGCTGGCGGCCTGGGTGACGACGCGCTTCTCGGCCTCGCTGAGGTCCGACGCGCCGGCCTCGATGGCGCGGATGATCGTCGCCTTGACGATGTCCGCGGCGAGCTTGCTGGCGTCGGTGTAGCCCTCGAACTGCGCGCCGGTGGAGAAGCCGCCGCCGTCGCCGCCGAAGTAGCCCTGGCTGAGGGCGCCAGTGTTCTTGCCCTCCACGTAGCCGATCGACGTCGGCAGGTTGGAGACCTTGGACAGGTCCAGCTTGAAGAGGTCGGTCGCCGCGTTGAGGCTCGCCACGATCTGGGCGGCCGCCTGGTTCATCTGGTCCAGCGGCCCGCCGTCCAGGCTCTGGCCGCCGGTCACCGAGAACTGGCCGTTCACGATGCCGATGTCCGACCGGGCGTAGGGGCGCTGGTCGTCTTTGAACAGTGTGCCGAGGGCCAGGCCGGCGATGGCGCCCAGCGGGCCGAGCACGGCCGCGCTGGACAACAGGGCGCCCATGCTGCCCGCGAGGGTCGCACTCGCGCCCATGCTGAGGGCGCCAGCGGTGACGCCGCCGGCGATGCCGGCGCTGAGGCCCGAATAGGCGAGCGCCGTGCCGCCGATGCCGCCGAGCAGCGATAGACCCGCGTCGGCTCCAGGCTTGCCGGTGCCAAGGCCCATCGCCTGGCCAAGGGCATGCCCGGTGAACGCGCCGCCCAGGCCCTCGCCGAGGAAACTCCCCAGGACCGAGCCGAGCAGCCCGCCCAGGCCGCCAGTCCCGGTCATGCCGGAAACCCCGCCGACGACCGCGTTGATCATCACGTCGATCGGCTTGGCCAGCAGGGCCTCGTAAACGGCCTCCCGCAGCCGCCGGGCCGCGTAGTCGGCGACGTCGTCAAAGGCGAGTTCGCCAGTCTCGACGAAGGCCCGGCGTAGGTCTTCCTTCAGGCCCTGGATCGCTTCGGCATTCTTGTAGGCGCCCTGTTCGACGCGCGCCCTGGCCTCGACCTGCGCCTCGACGATCTCCTTGCCCTCGCGCAGCAGTTCGTTGCGGATCCGGATGAGGCGTAGCTCTAGGTCGCGCTCCTCGTTGGTCATCACCAGCAGGCGCAGCTCCTCAGCCTGCTGGCGGTAGAAGTCGGCGTTGTCGTTGATGGCCTGGAGTTCAGCGGCGAGCTCCAGGCGGCGCTGAAGGGCTTCGATCTGCGCGGGTGCGAGCGTCAGCCCAATGCGCTCGATCTCCTGCCTTTGAGACTCAGCCTGCTCGAATTTCTGGAGCGCCGCCGTCCCACTGTCGATGGCTTCCGCCCGGCGTCTCTCGAGCTCGATCGCACTTTCGATCTCCCTCGATGCGGCGGCCACGCGCTCAACCTTCTCGGACGCGATGGCCTGAATCTCCGCTGCCTCCGCGGCGGCGATCGCGGCAGCCGTGCGGTCGCGGACGGCGCCGGTCAGTTCGTTGAGGCTCGCCACACCCTGTCGGGCAAGGACCTCAAGACCAGCCTCCTTGATGCGGTAGGCTTCGAGCGCGGCTTCGCCCTGTTCCGCGGCTGCGGCGCGATCGCGATAGGCTTGTGCCTGTAGCTTCGCTTGCCCGAGGCGGCGAGCGGCACCTTGAAGCTCATCTCGACGTGCTCGCCGTAGACATGGCTGGCGACGGGGCCGACGCCCGGCTTGGCGGGGTTCGGCTTCACCCGCTGGCCGGTCAGGCGGAAGCTGACGTCCTCGGCGAGCATGGTGTCGATCGCCGCGGCGGTCGCGTCGGTGCCGTAGACGGTCTCCTTCTTGGCGAGGAGCAGTTGGCGTCCGGCCATGTTCAGGCCTCCGAGGTTTCGGCCGCCGGCGAGGCCGGGGCGGGTTGCGGGGCTGCGCCGTCTTCGGCGTCGATCACGGCCTGGGCGTGGGCGGGGACCGGGAAGCCGGACTTCACGCTCGCCTCGGCGATCGCGCGCGCGCTCTGGACGGACAGGTTGAAGCGGCCGCGCCCTTCGGCGACGGCGCGGGGTTCGGTGCCGGTTTCCCGGTCGTCGTCTGTGCGGCGCACGTGACGGGCCTTTCTCATTGCTGGTGCTCGTAGGTTTCCTGGAGGGCGAGGCGGAACTCGAGGAGCCAGAGCCAACGGCCGCCGTCGCGGTTCAGCGCGTACTGCAGGAGACGGCCGCCGGCGTACTCCACCGGCATCGCAGCCCAGTCAGGCCCCCAGCCGCGCAGGGCGGCCTTGATCTGCCGGCGGGCCGGCATGAACAGGGCGAAGCCGGCGGGATAGGCCATCCCCATGGTGACGCCGAAGCGCCACACCTCGGCCTGGCTCACCCACATCGCGGCTTCGCGAACCGGCGTGGCCTGGTCGGCCAGCGGGGCGACGAGGGCGGTGACCTGCGCCGGAGACATGGCCAGCATGTCAAACGCGGCCTGAGCGTTCATCCCGGTCTCGGCGTGGCCGACCAGGTCGCAGCGCGAGGTGATCCGCTGGGCGACGACGTCGAAGAAGTCGTCCATCACAGCCCTCCCTGGTAGGCGCGGGCGGCGGCGTCGGCGAGGTAGTGGAGCGCGATCTCCAGGATCGCCTCATCGTCCTGGGCGGAGATACCGAGGTAGGGACGAGCGGGGATGGTGACGCTCTGGACGTTGACGAACTCGCCGGACGCGAGCGTGAAGGCGAGCCCACCCGGACCCTTCGCGGTGATCGTGCCGCCGGTCTGGTGGATGGCGGCGTAGTCGGCCGCGATGCCGCCCGCGCCGACCTCGACCGCGTCGGAGCCGTCGAGCACGTAGTTGACGCTGTCGCGAAGGTAGCCTTCACGCACAAGCGTCGGCTTGCCCGTCAGTTCGGAGTGCAACGAGGGCCGCCAGGCGGTCCCGTCGGGCGCGATGTTCGTCTCGAAGCGGTCGAGGGTGGAGTTCTCCAGCTCCGCGCCGATGTCCTGCATCAGCGGCCGCATGTCCGTGAGCGCGGAGCGGACCTGCGCCAGGATCGGACCGGCGGAGACGTCCTCGAAGGTGATGGTGAGGGCGACCCCGCTCATCGTCCGCCCTTCAGGAAGCCAGCCAGGCCCCCGTCGTCGAACACCCGGCCAGGTCCGCCGTACTGGACGCCGGCGTCGGCCTGGGCTGCAGGCACATCCTCGCCGACTTCGCCGCCGGCCAGCACGGCCACGCCCTTGGCGACGTCCTTGGCCCAGGCGCGGACGCGATCGGCGGCCGTCTTGACGTGGTCGCGGCCGTTGCGGTCCAGCGCCTCGCGGGCCAGCTCGAGCACGCCCTCCCTTACCGTAAGGGGGACAGGATCGAGCGGCGTCGCGTAGCGGGTGGCGAAATAGGTGTCGAGCTTGGCCGACTGGGCTTCCAGGGCGTCCTGGATGCGCACGTCGTCATAGCCCGTCGCCGGCGCGACCACGGGCGCGAGCGCCTTGGCCTCGGCCTCGCCCACAAAGGCGACGAACTGATCGACGGTCGCGTAGGCCATGGGTCAGGCCTTGGCCCCCTTCGCGCGGGACTTCCGGGGCGCAGGCTTCGAGGCCTGCGCCCCCGTGTCGTCGCTGGTCGGGGGTGCATCGGTGGGAGTGGGGGCGGGATTCGAACCCGCGACCTCCTGGTTATGAGCCAGGCGAGCTACCGGCTGCTCTACCCCGCTAGGATCTTGGGTGGACGCCGCCGCCGGGCCGTCGGCGGCGGCGGCGTCCGAGGCCGCCTGCATGGCAGGAGCGACCTGTTCGATGGCGTCCTGATGCTCCTGCGCCGCGCGGATCCGCACGGCCTCGAGGCGAACGGCCACGGCGGCAGCCGGCTCAGCTGCGCCGGCCTGGTCGAGGCCGTCGAGGAACATCTGCGGATAGCCGGCCGGCCCCTGCTCCACGACGTCGAGGGCGGCGGCGATCGCCCCTGACAGCGCCAGGGCGGCGTCGTTCAGCGTCGCCAGCGCCTGCGCCAGGTCGGCCGGCATCGCGCCTTCGCCATGAACCGCCTCGGCCGTGCGGGCGCGCAGCCGCGCCCCAACGACCTCGGTCAGGTCAGGATGTTCAGCGAGATCGAGGACCTCGCCGATTTCGAAGCGCTTGCCGCTATGGCGAAGCGCGATGCCGACGACCTTGACGCGCATGGCTCACGCCACCGCGTTTTCGAAGAAGTAGCCGCAGTTGGCCGCGACGATCAGCTCCTTCATGCGCTCCTCAACCTGGACGCGCTGCGAGCCGCCGATGCCGATCTTCGGCTCGGGGATGACGCGGGTCGCCCGGCGCTGGCCCTGCGGAACGGTCATGCCGAACGTCAGGCCGCGCTCGTTGTTGGCGAGCGGGTTGATGTGGAGCAGCGCGGCGTGCTTGCCCCAGGTGCGCGACAGGACGGCCGCCTGGCCCTTCTTGGCGGTGTTCACCCGGGCCTTGCCGACGATCACCCGGGAGATCTCCAGGCGGTCGGCGAGGTCTTCCTTGCGGGCCTTGCCGATGGTCGAGGCCGAGCCATAGAGGGCCGAGATGATCTTCGGATGGGTGGCGAGCTTGTTCCACACCGGCTGGCCGAAGACCGCCGTGTTCGGCCGCATCAGCGGCACGTCGAGGGCGTCCCAGAGGTCCTGGAACGGATCCGAGTCGTCGAAGTCCGACCACTGGTCGGT
Organism: Phenylobacterium sp.; assembly: GCF_046291545.1. GTDB lineage: Bacteria > Pseudomonadota > Alphaproteobacteria > Caulobacterales > Caulobacteraceae > Phenylobacterium. The sequence continues at coordinate 38,005 of NZ_JBKBSM010000011.1, read as the reverse complement.
GCCGGCGAGCTGGACCTTGTTCCCGGCCGGATAGGTGGCGGCGGCGAAGACCAGGTTGGAGACGCGGACCTCGCGGGCCAGCTCCATCAGGTCGGTCACGGTCTCGGTGGCGTGGCCGAGGGGGTCGTAGCCCTCCGGGGCGTTGTCCACGTCCTCGTTCGGGACGAGGTCGGACAGCGCGTAGGGGACGGTCTTGGAGGTCGCTTCGGTCGCCGTCACCTCGATGGTGTTGGCTTCCGAGCGGCGGCCGATCGCCGTGTCGGGCACGGTGAGCGCCTCTTCGACCGGGTACTCGTAGTAGGTGAACTCCTTCTTCGCCACGGGCGTGGCGAGGGGGAGCACCTGGTCGGCGATCATGTCCTCGTTTTTGTAAGCGAGGGCGATCCCCGTGTAGGTCGGGTGGATCGGGAAAGGCGCGTCGGCCATGGGCGTCAGGGTCCTAGTGTGGTTGTCGGGTCAGGGTTACGCGGGCGTGGTCTTCGACCCCGGCGCGGCCAGGTACTCGGCCACATCGCCGGCGACGTAGGAGGCCATGGCGACGCCCGCCGTGCGGCAGCTCGCGCCCGCGGCCGGCGCGGCGGCCACCGCCTTGCCGTTGGCGTCGGAGGTGATCTCGGCACCGCGCGTGATGTTGCCGCCGGCCTCGACCTCAAGGCCCGGCCCCATCACGTAGATCTCGACGCGATCGCCGGTGGCGGCTGCGCCCAGGCTGTCGGAGACGCCGATGATCGCGTCGGTAGCGGCCGTGGCCTGGACGACCGTGCGGTCGCCGCTGAACTTCACGAACCGGCGGGGCGCGATCGGGGCGCCAGCGGTGAGCGGGAGAGCGGGATAGGTGCGCATGAGCGGTTGGGGTCCTTCAGGAAGCGTAGGTCAGCGGCCGATGCGGGCGGCGGCTTGGGAGTAGGAAAGGGTCTCGCCGCGGCCGGCGGCCTCGGAGCGGATCGCCTGGATCTGTTCGGCGATCTGGGGCGCGGCGGCGGCGCTGGTGGCGTCGAAGCCGTCGGAGCCCGAGACCTCGGCGAAGGCAATCGACACGCCCAGGCCGTCCAGCAGCTCGCGCAGCTCGGCGCGCGGATCGGCGTCCGGCTCTGAGAAAGCGACAGTCTGGTCGCCACCCAGGCGGGCGAAGATGGCGGCCACGCGGTCGCGATGGACGGGCGGCAGGCGGCCGGCCGCGACGAGGCCGTCGAGGTAGGCCGCATCCTCGGTTCGCGCGTCCTGGCGGGCGCTCTCGGCGAAGGCGGCCTCGCGCTGGGCGACGCTCGCCTCCCGCGCCTGCAGAGCCGCCTCGCGCTCGGCCAGCTGGTCGTCGGCGGCGCCGCCGGAGACGGCATCGGCCGCAGCGGCGGCGGGCGTGGTGTCCGCGCCGACGTCGGCGGCGTCGGTGTCCGCGCCGGCGGGCGCCGGGTCGGCGTCACCCTCGGCGAACGCGGCCGCCGGTTCGGACTGCTCGCGCTCGATGTTGTCGATCGCCCAGGAGGGCAGCACGCGGTCGGCGTCTTCCAGGCTGAACTTCTCGATGAAGAAGTCGCGGACGCCCCGAAGGAGGTCCTTCACCCAGAAGCCGTCGGCCACGCCGAACGCGACAAAGGACTCGGCCTCGCCGGAGAAGGCCGTCTCCAGCCCCTTCACCGCCGGCGGCGTTGCGCCGAGATAGCCGACGTGGCGCAGGTACCACGCCCCGGGCTTGGGGTTGCTCGGATCGCCCGGCGCATAGAAGGCGGCCGACCGATAGCGGTAGCGGCCGTCGTCGACCGCTTCGGCGAAGGCCGGGGCGACGCGCTCGAGGTCGGCGACGAGGACGCCGCCTTCGACCTTCAGGCCCTTCACCCAGGCCCAGGCGGGGTCGTTGGTCTTCGGATGGCCGAGCACGACCGGGGCCGCCTGCAGGGCGGGGTCGTAGCTCGCCGCGATCGCCGCGACGTCGGCTTCCGAGAACTCATAGACGCGGCCGTCGATGGCGCGGTGCTTGCCCGCTTTGAAGGCCTGGACGCTTTCCAGCATGGTGGTGACGACTCTTGAGACAGCGCTGCGGCCGCCCCTGGACGACCGCGTGTTGAGGCGTCACTGTGGATTGAGCTGCCGGGGCCGTAGCCCCTGACAGTTGTCAGGCAAGGGGGACTTCGGGATGCCGAAGATGGTGAAGCTGACCAGGATCGACGACGAGGTCGTGTGGTTGAACGCCGACCACGTCGCCTTGGTCTCGCGTTACGACGATACGAGCACCTGCATCTTCATGCTGCCGATCTCGGGATGGAGCGGATCGATCATCGTGCACGGCATTCCGAGCGTGATCGCCGAACTCCTGATGACGGACTGACCAGCGCACTTTCGAACGCGCTTCGAACGCCTTCAAAGGGGGCAGGACGGCCGAGAGGCCCTTCCGGCGACCATCGGAGCGCCCCGGCGGCTCCTGAGGCTCCTGAGGCCCTTCTCGTCCACATTGAACTTCAGCCTCCAGGAGCGTATATGTGAGGGGCGTTGTCGCGCTCGGCGACGGGATCCAGAGCAACGCCATCGAGGCCCGGCGGTCGCCCCGCGCGGGCCTTTCTCATTTCCGACGATAGACCAGGGCGCCGACCCGAAACCCCGCGCTCGTCATGCTGGCCTGGGTGGCCGGCTTGTCGCGCTTGCCCGGCCCGAAGGCGGTCGCGCCCATCCAGACGCCCCGGGCTGCGCCCTCATGGAATGAGACGACGAACAGCTGGCGGCCGACATCGGCCATGGCGTCGAACGCCGCGACGAAGGGGGGAGCGCGCGAGGGTTTCGATCGCCGACGACATAGGGCCGCTGCGGCTCGGGCAAGGGCGCGGGCGCCAAGCCGGACACTCGGCCGAGCGTGGGCCAGCTTGACGCCGTTGCGGTCGAAGTTGGCGAGGTACGCCCGACGAGCCTTGCACCAGGCGCGATACGGCCAGTGCGACCGCGGCCCGAACGGATAGGCGGCGTCGATCGCCGCCTTCCGCGCCTTGAGGGTCATCTTGTCGGGCAGCGTCGCGGCGACACGCTCGATTGTGGCGCGGGCGACATCGGACCAGGCGGTCACGTTCCGACTCCGTTCGCTGGAGGTTCCCCGCATGTCTGCAACGCCTCTGGGCCACCACCTTGGGTGGGCGCCTCGCTCCTCGCGAAGAAGCGCAGCGACATGGTCTCTTCCGTGATGCGCAGCGAGCCGTCCTTCAACCGGCGCAGGCGCGAGCGGAGCCTGACCGGGTGGCCGTTCGCCATCTTGAACACCCCGTCGAGCGTCCAGCGCGTCCCGTCTTGCGACCGCGTGACCGCGATTGTCGCCGGGCGGGTCCAGTCATCACCAGCGAGGGCGAAGACCTTCTCGTGCTCCGGCGCCCAGGCGACGGTCCCCTTGTCGGATTTGCGGCGCACGGCGCGCTTCGCGGGTTTGCGGCTCATATTGTTCCCCGATCGAGGGCCGACCGGCCGGCCGGCGTGATGGCGTAGACGCTTGGCTCGCCGAACAGACCGCCGGAGACCTTCACGGCCAGGCCGCGGTTCACCAGGGTCAGGATGAAGTTCGAGGCGATCGAGGTGGAGCGGTCGATCAGCTCGCCGGCCTCGCGCGCGGTGATGTTCCGCGTGCCCAGCGCTCGCAGGATCGTCGCGGCGAAGCCGGTCGGCGCCCGGGGCGCCTTGGCGCAGCTGCAGACGAGGCCGGCGGCCGAAGGCGAGCCGGTCGCGGCGAGCAGCTCGGCTGCGCGCTCCAGGTCGTCGTCCAAGTCGTCGGGGCAGAGGTCGGCCAGCAGCGCCCAGGCGAGGCGTCGGGCCTCTGCATGGGTCAGCCGATAATCCTCATAGATGCTCGCGCCTTCCGGCTGGACCCGGAGCGTCACCGTGGGGCTCCGCGGGTCGAAGCGGTGGCGGACGATCGCGGCGACGCCGGTCATTCCGTCTCTCCAGTGCTGGGGTGCAGGACGGTGGCCACCACGCCGGCGCGGACCACCAGGAAGACGCCGACGCCGGGCGCGTCGATGTAGAGGCCGGCGTCGCCAGCCGGCTGCGGCAGGTCGAAGCCGCCGGCGACGAGGGCCGCCCGGATCTCCTCGCGGTAGCGCTCCAGGTCCACGCCGTGGACGCGCTCGAGCCAACGGACCAGCGCGTGGTCCGTGACGCCGACGTCGGAGATCCAGGCGGCGGTCACCGGCGCGCGCCCTGGGCTTTGGCCCGCGCCCGGGCGATCTGGTGCGCGGTCGTGGCCTGTTCGCGCCATGACCGGCCCTGCTGGGGCGAGACCGCTCCGAACGTCGCTTCCAGGGGCGAGAGGCCGGCGGCGAGCCCGGGCTGAAGGCGCGCCACCTTGCCGGCGGCGATAGCCTGATCGATCAGGGCGCGAACGTCGTCGGGCAGCGCGCGACCCTCGCCGAGGAACGGCCGCGCCGGCACAGGGTGCGCGACGGCCTTCGCTTCGACTGCCATGGCCGTGGACGACGTCGAACGGCGGATCGTCGGCCGCTTTGCAGCAAGGCCCAGGGCGACCACCTTCCGGGTGACCGAGCGCGGCGTGCAGGCCCCGCCCAGCTCCTGGGCGATTTCACCCACGGGCTTGTCCTCGACGACGTAGCGCTGCTCGAGCAGGGCGATCCTGGCCGCCGTCCACTGGAAGCCGCTGCTCCTGCGGGAGCCTTCCAGGAAGGTGCGCGTCAGGCCGCGCGAGCGCGCGGCCTTGGTGACCGCCGGGTCGCGGGCCTGCGCCCAGCCGCGAAGGTGCGCCAGGCGGGCGACCTGGCGGCGGCTGTGCTTGCCGCCCAGGGCGGCCGCCACCTCCGCAGGACCGAGCCCCTGTTCGACGTAGAGCTGGCGCGCGGCCGCCTCTTCGTCGGCCGGCCAGCGGTACTGACTGTCACCGCTCATGCCGCGGTCCTCACGATGGTCGGCCGCCACGGCGAGGCCTTGCGCATCGCCTCGAGGGCGTCGCGGACAACCTGGTGCTCGGCGTCGGTGAGCACGGCCTGGCGGCCGTAGAGACGGTAGCGCTCGCCGACCTCGGCGATCGTCTCGACCTCGAAGTCCGAGAGGATCGACGTGAAGCGGGCGAAGAGCGCCGTGGCGCTGATGAGGTCGAGCGCCTGTTCCTTGGTGAGCGGCATCAGTCCGGACCTCCGGCCAGCAGCGGGATGACGACGGCGACGATGAAGGCCCAGAGGCCGGCGTTGACGCCGACCGCTAGGCAGAGCCGCCAGTTGAAGGGCGCGAGGACGACGGGCCGGCGCGCGGCCCGCTTGAACGCCACGCGCAGGGGCTTGGCGGCGGCCGGCATCACGCGGCCGCCACGTCAATGGAGACCGGCTCCCAGCGGTCCGTGGGCTTCGCCCGGCGGTAGAAGCGGACGTACTCCTTGGAGCCCTCGACGCGGACGCTGTCGCGGATCGCCCTCATGGCCCGCTGCCAGCGCTCGTCCTCGATGTCGTGGCGCAGCAGGCTGAAGAGTTCGGTCGGGCTGACCTTGCCCTCCTTGTCCACGCTGAACGCGCTCTGCACGATGGTCCGCAGCGCCGCATTGCTGTCGGCGGACCAGTCGTTCAGGCACTCGTCCACCAGCGCCTTCGCCTGCTGCAGCTCGGGGCCAAAGGTGACGCGGTCAGCGACCTGCACCTGGACCTTCTGCAGACCGTCGAAGGTGATCAGCGTGATGTTGCCCTTCGGCCCGCCGCGCGTGAGGCCGTACTCCTGCGCGAGGATGTCGAGGAAGCCGGCGACGTCTTCCAGCGTGTGCTTCTTGAAGCGGGCGATCTGGTCGGCCAGAGGCGAGGCGTAGCCCAGGATCTTGCGGACGGTCTCGTCCATCAGCAGGTCGCGCGGGTTCACGCTCTCCAGGGGCACGAGCGCGCCCTTCGCGTTGGCCATGTAGGGCTTGCCATTGATGCTCTGGCAGCCCGCTGGCAGGGCCTTGGGTTCGGTGCTTTCGGTCTCGTGGGTCACAGGTCTTCTCCAGGGAACAGCCCGGCGTCGGCCGAGCGAATGCGGGTGACGATGAGGGGGCCTCGTCCGTGGACGAGGCGCAGGAAGGCGGCCCAGCGGCGCAGGCCGGCGATCACGACAGAGCCCCCGCGGCGGCGATCGCCGCGTCGATCTGGGCGAGCTGCAGGTCCAGCTCGGCGACGATCGCGGCGGCGTCCTCGTCCAGGGTGGAGAGGTCGGGCTCCAGCGTGCCCGGCCGCGGCACGGTCGCGGACTCGATGGTCAACAAGCGGTCCTGGGCGATGGCCGCGCGGCCGAGCCTGGCGGCGGCCAGCAGCGCCGGGGCGGCGGCGAACAGCAGGGCGTTCGCCAGCTGCTCCTCGGCCGGATGGTCTCCGGTCCGCAGCGCGAGGCCGGCGATGCTGTCGCCCAGGGCGTCGACGATCACGTGGCCGCAAACCGTCGTATCCAGCCGGAAGGGCGCAGGGCTGTGCTTCGCGTCGCTCATGACCGCCCCCCGTCCAGGACTTCGAAGCGGCCCTCCAGGATCGGCGGCGGCGTGGGCGTGAGCACCGCCTCGATCGTCTCGAGGTCGTCTTCGATCTTGGAGAGCAGGCGATCGAGTTCGCGCGGGGTCAGGACGCCGGCTCTGGCCTTCGAGCGGATCTGCCGGGCGCAGGAGCGAGCGTTGCGGGTGGGGTCGAGATAGGCGGACATGCGGGTCCTCCTCAGGCGCGGGCCGTGTCGCCGAGCTGGCGGTAGGCGGCGGCGAGATGGTTGGGGTTGAGATCCTGCCGGGCGGCGCGGCTGAGCATCAGCGCGCTCCGGACGACCTTGATGACGACGCGAAGGCTGTCGCGATCGGCAATATGCTGGCAGTAGGCGACCACCTCCGGGGCTGTGACGCCCATGGTCTCCAGCACCGGCGGCACGTCGTTGGCGTCGGATTTGTTCAGCCTCACCCGCCAGCCGGCGCGACCGAACAGCTGGGCGTAGGCGGGGTCGCGGGCGGCGCCCTCGATGCGGGACAGCACTTGAGCGTTGCCCATGAGGGCGAGGCCGCAGCGGGTCGCGTCGTGGATGGCGCGGATTTCCTCCAAGGCCTCGAAGTCGCACCACTGGGCTTCGTCGATGACCAGCAGCCAGCCGTCGCCCAGCTGGCTGCGGATGAAGTTCGTGCACTCCACCCGCACCCGGTAAGTCGGCGCCCGCCCCGAGATGTTGGTGATCAGGGTCGCCAGGATCGCGCTCACCGTGCGCACGGCGGGCGAGGCGGTGGCGGTCACGACGCGGGGCGTCTTGGCGACGTACTGCCTGGCGGCGGCGCTCTTGCCGACGCCGGGCTGGCCCACGATCAGGGCCATGTCGCCCAGCACCTGGGCGTGCTGCAGCGCGTTGATGACCTTGGTCGCCGTCGGCGTCATGACGAAGGTCGGTTCCGGCGGCGCGGCTTCCAGAACCTCAGTCTCGCGGTGCCGGGCGTCCAGCCAGCGGGAGAGCTGGCCAGCGATCTTCATGTTGTCGCCGGCGTAGTTGCCCGAAAGGAACTGGCTGAGGGTCGCGGCCGCCACGCCGCTGGCGCGGGAGACCTGGGCCTGGCTGATCGACGCCGCGGACATCTGTTCGCGCACGAAGGTGCGCAGTTCGTCCAGCTCGGCTTCGGACCAGGTTCTTTTCCCGTGGTCGATGTTCATCTATAAAACTCCTTGTCTAACTGCACTTCCAGGGCTCGCCGGTTGCCGCCGGCGGGCCTTTTCCTTGGTCACTCCGCGGCCGTGATCCCCCGGAGCGCGCGGGCGTGGAGGTCGATGACTTCGGCCTCGGTCATGCCCTCGGGCTGGGGTTGCGGACGCAGGGCGAGGTTTCCGAAGACCGGCGAAACGACGTTGGAGCCGTCTTCGAAATCGGGGTCGGCCAGCTGTGGCGTGATGCGCGCGAGCTGGGCGGCGGACATGTCGCGCTCGGCGCGGGCCAGCTCCTTGGCGGCCTTCTGCTGGCGCTTGTAGAGACGCTTGAACTCGCGCCCTTCCTCGGCGTTGGCGAAGCCGATCGGCTCCAGGCACTCGGCATGGCCGAGATAGGCGCCGGTCTGCAGGTCGTAGACGTGGAGCCCGGCGTGCAGGTCATCGGCGTCGAACCGCGCGGCGACCTTCTGGCCTTCGTGCTGGATCAGGAACTCGGACCAGTAGCGGTTGCCGGCCAGCTGGAGGCCGTGGCCGTTCCGGCGGACCGTCACGCCCTCGACGCAGAGCAGCGCCTGGCGCAGCTGCTCGGCGGTCGGCCGCGGCACCAGGGCCGTCTTCAGGCTCTCGGCGAACACCTGGTCGAAGGAGAGCTTGCCGCCGGCCGTCTTCGTGCGCCGCCCGGGGCGGGCGTTGTGCCGGCGGATGCCATTGGCGACGACCGCCTCGAACTCCGCCAGCGGGATGCCGTAGCCCTCGCGATAGGAGGCAGGCTTGTTCAGCGGGTCGTTGCCGACGTAGGCGCCCTCGAAGGCGGCCGACGTGCCGATCTCACCCTCCAGGTCGCCGAAGGCGCGCTCGATCGGCTTGGACTGGCCCGAGTAGGGCGTGGTGAAGTGCACCTCGACGCCGAACTGCACCAGCAGGCCCACCTGGTCCTCTTCGCGGACGGCGAAGCGGAAACGGTGGCGGGTCTGGCCGGTCAGCCACTTCGAGGCGAAGGCCTTGCCGTTGTCGAAGAAGCAGTGACGCGGGATGCCGTGGTTGCGGAACACGTCCGCGAAGCACATGCGCACCGCGTCGGCGTTCTCCGACCGAGCGATCCGCCAGCCCAGGACGCGGCGGGAGTAGACGTCCTGGATCATGATCATCATCGGACGCTCGGGCTTCGCCCCGTCCCCGAAGTCGACCATGACGTCCCACTTGTGGCCGTCGACGTTGACCGCCTCCATGGCGTGGAAGGCGGTCTCGTCGCGCTCGATCCAGGGATAGACGCGGGCGAAGGCCTCCGTGCCTTCCTTGTGGAGAAGGATGGCCGCCCGGCTCACCTCGCGCTCGAGTCGACGCTGCAGGGTCTTGCAGGCCGGGAGCGTGACGCCGCGCGCCTCGGCGACATCCTGAGCCACGCGGTATGCCGCCGCGAACGATCGACGGGGACGCAGGTAGTCGTTCTTGAAGACGCGATAGACCTCGGGATCGACCTCGGCGGTGGCCGTGCGGCCGACATAGTCGGGCGTCAGGTGAACGACCCAGTCGTCGCGGCGGACGCCGCGGACGCGGCCGATCCAGCCGTAGAGGGTGCTGACGCCGAACGGCGGCTCGCGGCCCTGCAGGCGGGCCTCGACCGCGGCCCGCTCGACCACCATCTCGACGGCCTTGGAGGAGGCCATGCCGGTCCGGATCAGGGTCTCGACTTGGCCGATCACGGCCATCCGGCGCTTGCCGACGTCCTTCAGGCTGGCTGGCAGGCGGTCCCAACGCGCCCAGGCGCTCTCGCGATCGCGCGGCGTCTCGGCCGCAGGCTTAGGCGCGGCCGGCTTGGGTTGGCGTAGCAGCAGCGCCGTGCGCGCCTTCTCCGGCAGAACGGCGAAGTGATACTCGACGCCCGCACCGCGCCCCTGACGCCGGCGGCAGAGCGGGCCGCGGGTGTCACAGTGGGCGGCGTCCCAGCCTTCGGCCTTGGCGCGGTTCAGGACGCCCATCTTGGACGTCGGCAGGCCGGGCAGGCGCTGGTCAGCCAGCTCCTGGGCCGACCACCACTCCTTCGTAATGAGGCTCCCCCCCGCTGACGTCATCGGCGCGTCCTTGGAACCTTGACCTGGAGGGGCGCGCGCTTGCGCAGGACCTTGGCCTGCTCGGCGTAGTGCTGCGCCATCTTGTCGGCCTGGGCGGCCTGGGCGAGCAGCGCCTCCTCGCCCTCGAGCACGATCATGCCCTCGTCGCGAAGCAGGCTGCCCCACAGCCAGGTGCAGCCGGTGGCCCGCACAAAGGCGACCCAGCGGACGATGCTGATCGTGTGGCTGGTGCGGCTCTCGGCCGTGTAGGCGTAGAGCTGAGCCCGGGTGACCAGGTCCTCGTCCTCGCCGCCCAGCAGCTCGGTCATCTCGGCGGCGACGACCTCGGCCGTCTTGCCGCACTCGCGCAGAGCCCGACCCATGTCGCGCGCGATCTGGCGCTTCATGTCCAGCGCACGCGGCATGTCGCGCGGCGCCTCCACCGGGAACATGTGGGCGACGTCGAAGAGGTCGCCGGTCTGTTGGTCGCCCCTGGCCTTAGCCATCGCGGCGACTCCAGGTAGAGGAGCGCGCGGGGTTCGCGGGAGACGCAGATGTCAATGCACCGCTATGCGACTGAGGCTTGGGGCCACGTCGCAGAAATCGCTGAAATGCTCGGCGAAGAAGGGACCGCGAGGCTTCGAAAGTGGTTCGGCGAGGCCGATCCGAACGTTGCGAAGCGCGCAGCTGTAAGCTTTGCAGCCCGCTATCGGCCAATAGCGATTGAATTTCTGTCAGCTCAGCCTGCGCGGCGTCGAAAGCTCCTGGCGAAATATCCAGAGCAACGACAGCAAGATCTTCTCTGCTACTGCGCAGCTGTGTGGGGCGCGCGTGCTGCAATTCTATTAGAGCGCGCGGACGAGCTGACGCCGGGCGGGTCGTACCGATCAACCACGCAATCGGCCGCCGAAGCGCTCGCCGAAGCCTACGAAGACGAGCGGACGTTCTGGCCCTTGCCTCGACCAGCTCCCTTTCCAGAATTCTCTGAAGAATTCGAGGGTGAACAAAGTTGAGGTTCACCTCACTCATCGTCGAACCCCTGCAGGAGATCGTCGGCGTCGATGGCGGCGGGGTTCACGCGCGCCTGGTAGGCGGCGAATTCCGGCGCGTCGGAGGGGATGAGCGCCCAGTCGCCGGGCAGCTTGCGGGCCGCCAGGCCGGCGATCAGGTCGGCGCGCTCGGTCGCCGAGGCGGCCTTCCAGAGTTTGTCGAACGCCGCTTGAAGCGCGCTCACTGAGGCCGGCTCGGCCTTGATGGGCGTATTGCCGCCGGCATAGGCCAGGGCGTCTGCCACCGACTTCGTGCGGCCCTCGAGAAGGATCTCCGCGGCTTTGGCCTGCAGGGCGGCGTCCTCGACGCCGGCGAGCTGGCGCAGGGCGTTGGCGTTCTTGGCGATCCAGGACCCGTGAAGGCGTTCGCGGAGCGCCACTGGAACGCCCTTGGCGATCTCCATGTGACGCCGAACCGTGCGCTCGGTCACGTCCAGCTCCGCGGCCGTGTCGGCGGCGAAGCCCATCGTGATTGGCACGCCCTTCAACAATTCGGACATCTTGTCCGAATTCTTCGGGCGGCCACGCTTGGGAGCGATCGCCTCGGACTTCGCCTCGATCCGCTCGGGGTAGAGCTGCCCGTAGACCTCCGCCCGGGCGAGATAGAACTCCGCGCGCTCGAGTGGCGTCAGGCCGCGCCGGACCAGGTTCTCGTCGATCTCGACCTTGAGCGCCTCGGGGTCGCTCATCGGCTTCACCGTCGCCGGGATGGTGCTCCAGCCGAGCTTCTTGACGGCCTCCAGGCGGTGAAGGCCGGCGACGAGTTGGTAGCGGGGCTCGCGGGGATTGCCCCGCAGCGGCCGGACCGTGATCGATCCGAAGAAGCCGCTTTCCTCGATAGCGACGGCGAGACCGTCGACCGTGGCTTGGTCCAGTTTGCGCAGGCGGTCGCGCACGACGATCTGCTGCACGGAAAGATCGAAGGTGGTCGCGCTCATTGCTCGCGCGCCTCCCGCTCGGCGATCACGGTATGCCTGAAGGCCTCGAATTCTTGGGCGAGCAGGTCCCGAAAACTGCGCGAGCGCAGCCGCAGCTCGATGGTGTCTTCTGAGATGTGGCTGAGCGCCTTCACGACCGTCCGCACGGCCGCCGCGCCCCACGCCAAAACCTCCATTTCGGGACAGGCGTCGGGGGGAAGCTCGTCGAGATCGATTCGCAGAGCGCGGGACAGATCGGCTTCGTAGACCGCGACCATTTCCCGCAGACGACGCATCATCGCGTCGCCGTCGCCACCTGCGGGCGAGCTGCCGGCTCCGTTGTTACCCTGGGCGCCCATGTCTAACGAGCCCCTGCGAATTGACGTTGGGGCACAGCACGTTCGGACGTATTCTCATCACGAACGTGACGGATCGAGAGGCGCTGACCGGTCGGCGCATACCGCTCTGGCCAAAGCTCATGAAGGGAGACGTTCAGAAAGTCGGAAATGATCCTCTCGCCGACCAGGCAGGGGCGGATCAGCGCCGCGCGACACACGCTGTCATGCTGGCCGTTGTCCGTCGCCAGTTTGCTCAAGGTAGTGCCGCGCATGCGCACCTCGGCCTTGATCTGCTCGGGGTGCCAGTTTCTGCCCCGGGCTCGCTTCCTAGCGCTGGTCATCACGATCGCTTTGCGTTGATCACGTTCGTGAACAACTCATACACGAACGTGCGGGTCGATCAAGGCGAGTTCCGCTGAACGTGAACGCATGGACACAGTCGCCGCCGAATTTGATTACGAAGGCTTCGCAAAGCGTGCGCGCGAGGCGATGTTTCCTGAGAAGCTCACGGCTTTTTCGCAGCGGATCGGCCTGCCTCAGGCGACGATCTCGAAGTATCTCGGCGCGGGCGGGACCGCCGGCCCGCGCCTCGACATTGTCGCGCGCATGGCCGACGGCCTCGGCGTGACCCTGGACTGGTTAGTTTACGGCCGAGGCGACGGGGGCGAGGGCCAAGATCTGGTTAGGATTCCTCGGTTCGACGCGCAGCTGGCCGCAGGGGCCGGGGCCTGGAACGACGGGCGCCTTAAGGTGGAGGACGTGCCCTTCACCCAGGCCTTTCTTCGCGAGCAACTCGGCAGACTGACGGCAGCGAGCCTCTCAGTGCTGACGGCGCGCGGCGATTCCATGGAGCCGACCATTGCCGACCGCGCCTGGGTGATCATCGACGAGGCGGAGCAGGAACCCTTCGACGCCGTTTTTGCGTTCGTGCTCGCCGGAGAGGCGCGAGTGAAGCGGTTCCGCCGGCTGACCGATGGTTTGATGCTGATCTCCGACAACGACGCATACCCCCCGGAGGTTGTGAAGGGTGATGAGCTCGCTAAACTTCAGGTAATTGGTCGCGTTCTGTCTGTGGTCCAGCGCGTCTGACGTTGGATTGAGCCGAGGCGCGAAATGAACAAGAGAAAGATTGGTGGCGTCCTTATCGCCCTTAGCGTCGCGGCTGCGGCGCTCTCTGCAAGAGCCGAGGAGGCCACCGCTCCAAATGGCGTCGTAATTCAGATCGACGGCGATGAATTTAGTCCCTTTGTGGACTACACGGCCCCGTTTCATCAGCAGGAAGATGGCGGGTATGTATTCGCCGTTCGAAAGCGCGGCTCCGGAGATGCAGTCTTTCTCGCGCAAGGGTTCATTTACTATAGCGGCGATTGGCGATTCTATGATCGCGCCTACTTACCCGGTGGAAACTCGGTGGATTTCGCGTCGTCCGAACGCAAGGTGCTAGGTTGTAGCCGATACTCGGGATGTCGCTACTCGGAAAGCTACCAGCTCACCTTCACACCGGAGCAGGTGAAGGCGGGGCTCAGGGAAGGGATACGGGTCCAGGTGAGAGGCCGCGGCGCCGGTGAGTTCGTAATCGCTTTTTCCGCCCCTGAGCTGGAGGCGGCGATGGCCGTCTCGGGAATGCAGCCCTAGCTCGCATCTGTCGTGCCGGGTCGCCCCGATGAGGGAGCGACCATTGAGACCGACCAAAGCAGTGCGTCTCGCCGCCCAGTAGGCTTAACAACCGGCCGCTGAGACGCCTCCCGCGCGCCCCGATCACTTTGCGGTTTAGAATTGCCGCGTCGAGCGGCCATGGCGTGCGCGACGCCTTGCGCCGCAAGGGTCTCCGCGAACCGTAAAGTCCGACCGTAACTGTAAAGCCGACTTTACGGTTCGCGGAGACCCTTGCGGCGCAAGGCTTCGCTCGAACGCTGAGCGGCCGCCCTTCAAACGCCCTTCGAACGCGAATGTGAGGTCTACCCGCGCCTCCAGGTTCTACTGTCTAATCGCGCCGAAATCGCTGTCGCGGGCGATTTCCGTGGGACAACGCCGGCCAGCCTCCTACAGGCCGCCCCGCCGCTGCAAACCCTTGTGCGCCTTGGGTTTCATCCCACCTTGTCCCGCCCGGTCCCGCCATATCCCGGCCCTCCAAGACCATCTGTCCCCTCACACCGAGGGCCTGAGCCTCGCCTTCCACCGCATCGCGCGCACCGTGCGCCTGACGCTGGCGCTGGAATCGCGGCTGGCCCGCGAGCAGGGCGAGGTCGCCCGGGTGCGCCGCAACGAGGTGCGCCGCCGCTGCGAGCGACGCGGGCCCCAGGTGCGCGATGCGCTCTGGCCAGAGATCTGGGCCGAGACAGACGGGAACGAGGACGAGGCCCAGGCCCTCCTGAACACGCTGGACGAGCTGATCGCCGAGGACGAGCGCTCCGAGCGCCTGGCCGAGGGCCCGATCGAGGCCGCCATCGCCCGGCTGCGGGCCGATCTCGGCCTGGCCGCCAACGACGGCGCAGAGGCCGAGCCCGGCTGTCCCGACGTTCACGGCTCCGGCTGACGCCGCGGCGCCCGCCCCGATCTTCCCCGGCGCCGTACTCGCCCCCGGACGCGGCGCGCGCGGCGGCGGGGGACCGGAGACCGGAGACGACCTTCACCGCGTGACGGGGTCTGCGCACCGCGCGGCCACGCGCTGGACCGCGCGCCCGCGCTCGTACCAGCCCTTGGACCGGTTCACGATGGCCACCACCGAGAGCATCACCGGCACCTCGATAAGGACGCCGACCACGGTGGCCAGCGCGGCTCCGGAGGCGAAGCCGAAGAGGCTGATCGCCGCAGCCACCGCCAGTTCGAAGAAGTTGCTGGCGCCGATCAGGGCCGACGGCCCGGCGACGCAGTGCGCCTCCCCGCTCGCGCGGTTCAGCAGGTAGGCGAGGCCGGAGTTGAAGTAGACCTGGATCAGGATCGGGACCGCCAGCATGGCGATGATCGCCGGCTGCGAAAGGATCTGCTCGCCCTGGAAGCCGAAGAGGAGGACCAGGGTGGCCAGCAGCGCGGTAAGCGAAACGGGGCCGATGCGGGCGAGCACCCGCTGCAGCGCCGCCTCGCCGCCGCGCTTGATGAGCGCCGAGCGGACGATCTGGGCCAGGGCCACCGGCACGATGATATAGAGGCCGACGGAGAGCAGCAGCGTCTCCCACGGCACGGTTATGGCGGAGAGGCCGAGGAGCAGGCCCACGATCGGGGCGAAGGCCACGACCATGATCGCGTCGTTCACCGCCACCTGGCTGAGCGTGAAGTTCGGCTCGCCCCGGGTCAGGTTGCTCCAGACGAACACCATGGCCGTGCAGGGCGCGGCGGCGAGCAGGATCAGGCCGGCGATGTAGCTGTTGATCTCCCCGGCCGGCAGGTAGGGCCGGAAGACATAGCCGATGAAGAAGGCGCCGAGGGCGGCCATCGAGAACGGCTTCACCGCCCAGTTGACGAACAGGGTCGCGCCGATGCCCCGCCAGTGCCGGCCGACCTGGCGCATCGCGCCGAAGTCGACCTTCATGAGCATGGGGATGATCATCAGCCAGATGAGCACCGCCACGGGCAGGTTCACCTTGGCGATCTCGGCCGAGCCGATCGCCTGGAAGACCTTCGGGAAGAGGTGGCCCAGTCCGATCCCCGCGACGATGCAGAGCAGCACCCAGACGGTGAGGAAGCGCTCGAAGCGCGACATGGCCTTGGGGCCTTCGGCCGGCGCGGGAGGTTCGGTGCTCATGTCCTGCTCATGGTTTCGGCGGAGTCCCGGACCGCGGCCGCGGCCTGGCGAACTCGTCGCGATTGGAGTGGAGATCGAAGAAGGCGAAGCCGGTCACGCAGGGCGCCTCAGGCCGTCGGGCTCTGCGCCGGGCAGCCCTGGCCGGCGATGGCGGCGAGCGGCGCGCAGATTTCCGGCGCGCCGGCGCAGCAGTCCTCCATCAGGAAGGTCAGCAGCGCCCGCATGGCCGCGTAGTTCGCGGTGTAGATGATCGACCGCCCTTCCCGGCGCGCCGTGACGAGGTCGGCGTGACTGAGAAGGTTTAGGCTCGCCGAGAGCGTATTGGGCAGGATGTCGAGCCGGCGCGCGATCTCTCCGGCCGGCAGCCCCTGCTCCCCGGCCTGCACCAGCAGGCGGAAGGCGGACAGCCGGCCCTCATGGGCGAGGGCGGAGAGGCTTGCGACGGCGGCCTTGGTTTCCATATTTCATCAATATAGGAATTATCCGACGATTTGAAGCCGTCCACCCGCCGGCGTATCGAGGCCCAGATGTCCGAGTTCCCCTGGCCGCGGTCCAACCCCGGCGCCTCCCATGACTGAGCCCGACGCCCCCGTCAGCCTGGCGGCCCGGCTCAATCGCGACTGCTTCTGCATCGACGTCGATCCGGCGAAGGTTTGGCGCGCGGTCGAAGCCGTGTCCGGCGGCGTGGTGTCCTGCCGCGAGCTCGCCGAAAAGCGCCCGCATCTCTTCTCGACCGCCCCGGCCTTCATCGCCCGGGCCGACGTCGCGGCCATGGAGGCCGTCGCCATGGCCGTCGAGACCGTGGCCGCGTCGGCCGCCTTTCAGGCCGAGGTCCTCGCCGGCGCCCCGGAGGTCGCCCGCGTGGACCACGGACCGCGCGGCGCCTTCATGGGCTACGACTTCCATCTGACGCCCGACGGGCCGAAGCTGATCGAGGTCAATACGAACGCCGGCGGCGCCTTCCTGAACGCCCTGCTGGCCCAGGCCCAGGTGGCCTGCTGCCCGCAGGTGGCGGCGGTCGCTCCGCCGGATCCGCTGGCGGCCTTCGAGGATGCGGCGTGGGCGATGTTCGACTCCGAATGGCGGCTGGCGGGGCGGAGCGGCAAGCCCTCGGTGATCGCCATCGTCGACGAGGCGCCCGAGGCCCAGTACCTGTATCCGGAGTTCCTGCTGGCCCAGGCCTTCTTCGAGCGCCGCGGCGTCGAGACGATCATCGTGGATCCCGGCGCCCTGGCGATCGCGGATGGCCGCCTCGTCGCGGGCGGGGTCGGCGTCGACATGGTCTACAACCGCCTTGTCGACTTCGCCCTGGCGACCGCGCCGGCTGCGGCGCTGAAATCGGCCTATGAGCGCGGCCTCGTGGTGGTGACCCCCAACCCGCGCAACCACGCCCTGCTGGCCGACAAACGCAATCTCGTTCTCCTTTCCGATACCGATCGGCTCGCGCGGCTCGGCGTTCCCGCCGAGACTCGCGACGTCCTGGCCGCCTCCCTGCTGCAGACCCGGGCGCTGACCCCGGAGGCGGCCGACAGGATCTGGGCGGAGCGCAAGAGGTTGTTCTTCAAGCCGGCCGCGGGCCATGCCGGCAAGGCGGTCTATCGCGGCGACAAGCTCACCCGGGGCGCCTGGGACGCCATGCTCGCCCAAGGCGGCTATGTGGCGCAGGCCCTCGCCGAACCCAGCGAGCGGCGCGTCCGGGTCGAAGGCGCGCCGCAGGCGCGCAAGATGGATGTCCGCCTCTATACCTACGCCGGAAAGACGCTGCTGGCCGCCGCCCGGCTCTACAGCGGCCAGACCACCAACTTCCGCACGCCCGGTGGCGGGTTCGCGCCGGTCGCGGTGATCGCCGATCCCGGCTGCGTGGGAGCGCCGACGCCGCCGGTCCGGGGAGGCGGACTCTCTTGAGCCCCCCGCCCCCGCCTAGCGCGGCAGCTTGCTCGCGCCCATCAGGTAGGCGTCCACCGCCTGGGCGCACTGGCGGCCCTCGCGGATCGCCCAGACCACCAGCGACTGGCCCCGGCGCATGTCGCCGCAGGCGAACACCTTGGGCGTAGTGGTGCGGTAGTCGTTGGTGTCGGCCTTGACGTTTCCGCGCGGGTCGAGCTCGCAGGAGGCCTGGTCGACCAGACCCGCCTTCACCGGGCCGACAAAGCCCATGGCCAGGAACACGAGGTCGGCCCTGATCTGGAACTCGCTGCCGGCGACCTCGCACATCTGGCCGCCCTCCCATTCCAGGCGCACGCACTCCAGCGCCTGGAGCTTGCCGTTCTCGCCGATGAAACGCTTGGTGGCCACGGCGAAGTCGCGCTCGCAGCCCTCCTCGTGGCTGGAGGAGGTGCGCAGCTTCAGCGGCCAGTCGGGCCACACCAGCGGCTTGTTCTCCCGGGCCGGGGGCTGGGGCATGATCTCCAGCTGGGTGACCGACAGGGCGCCCTGGCGGTTGGAGGTGCCGATGCAGTCCGAGCCCGTGTCGCCGCCGCCGATGACCACGACGTGCTTGCCCGCGGCCGAGATCGTGCCGTCCGGGGCGGCGATCGCCTCGGGGTCGCCCGCAACGCGCTTGTTCTGCTGGCGCAGGAAGTCCATGGCGAAGTGCACGCCGTCGAGCTCGCGGCCGGGGACCGGCAGGTCGCGCGGGGCTTCGGCGCCGCCGGCCATCACCAGCACGTCGTAGTCGTCGAGCAGGCGCTCGACCGAGACGGTGACGCCCACCTCGAAGCCGGTGCGGAAGATCACCCCCTCGGCCTCCATCTGGCGGATACGCCGGTCGATGAGGTGCTTCTCCATCTTGAAGTCGGGGATGCCGTAGCGCAGCAGGCCGCCGATCCGGTCGGACTTCTCGAACACCGTGGGGGCGTGGCCGGCGCGGGCGAACTGCTGGGCGCAGGCCAGGCCCGCGGGCCCGGAGCCCACCACCGCCACCCGCTTGCCGGTGCCGCGGGGCGACATCTGCGGGGCGATCCAGCCCTCGTCCCAGCCCTTGTCGACGATCGCGCACTCGATCGTCTTGATGGTCACCGGGGTGTCCTGGATGTTCAGGGTGCACGAGGCCTCGCACGGGGCGGGGCAGACGCGGCCGGTGAACTCCGGGAAGTTGTTGGTGGACTGCAGGTTGTCCAGGGCCTCGCGCCACTGGTCGCGATAGACCAGGTCGTTGAAGTCCGGGATCTGGTTGTTCACCGGACAGCCCTGGTGGCAGTACGGGATGCCGCAGTTCATGCAGCGCGAGGCCTGCTGGTTCAGGACGTCGCCCGGCAGCGGCAGGACGAACTCGTTCCAGGTCTTCAGACGTTCCTTCGGCGGCTCGTATCCGCGGTCACGGCGCTCGACCTCGAGGAAGCCGGTGGGCTTGCCCATCTCGGTTTCTCCTAAGCTTGAGGGTACTTATTCGGCGGCGACGGCGGACGCGGCGGCCCGCTCGGCCGCCAGGTCCTTCAGCGCGCGGCGGTAGTCCCGGGGCATCACCTTGACGAAGCGGCCGAGCGCCTCGCCCCAGTTGTCCAGGATCTCCCGCGCCCGCGCGCTGCCGGTGTAGAGCAGGTGGCGCTCGACCAGGATCTTCAGCCGCTCGGCGTCGAAGGCCAGCATGTCGCCCATGCCGCTGTTGTCGGCCGAGATCGAGCGCTGGCTGGGCCGGCCCTCGTCGCCATCATTAGAGGACGGCGGGGCGATCGGCTCCAGGTCGACCATCGCCGGGTTCACCAGGTCCTTGAAGCGGCCGGCCGGGTCGTAGACGTAGGCCACCCCGCCGCTCATGCCCGCGGCGAAGTTGCGGCCGGTCTCGCCCAGCACCACCACCACGCCGCCGGTCATGTATTCGCAGCCGTGGTCGCCCACGCCCTCGACCACCGCCACCGCGCCGGAGTTGCGCACGGCGAAGCGCTCGCCGGCGACGCCCTCGAAATAGGCCTCGCCCGCGATGGCGCCGTAGAGCACCGTGTTGCCGACGATGATGTTCTCGGTCGGCTTGCGGCGGGAGCCCTGCGGCTGGCGCACCACCACGCGGCCGCCCGACAGGCCCTTGCCGACGTAGTCGTTGGCGTCGCCGGTCAGCTCCAGCGACACCCCGCGGGCGGCGAAGGCGCCGAAGCTCTGGCCCGCCGTGCCGGTGAAGCGGATGGAGATGGTGTCCTCCGGCAGGCCCGCATGGCCGTAGCGCCGCGCCACCTCGCCCGACAGCATGGCGCCGGCGGTGCGGTTGATGTTGCGGATCTGGGCCTCGATGCGAACCGGCTCGCGGCGCTCCAGGGCCGGGGCGGCCTGGGCGATGAGCTGGTGGTCCAGGGCCTTGTCCAGGCCGTGGTCCTGGGTCTCCATGTTCCAGAGGCCCTTCTTGCCCTCCATCGGGGCCGCATAGAGGATGCGCGACAGGTCGACGCCGCAGGCCTTCCAGTGGTCCAGGGCCTCGCGCATGTCGAGGCGGTCGACCCGGCCAATCATCTCGTTGACCGTCCGGAAGCCGAGCTCGGCCATGATCTGGCGCAGCTCCTCGGCCACGAAGAAGAAGTAGTTGATCACGTGCTCGGGCTGGCCGGTGAAGCGCGCGCGCAGCACGGGGTCCTGGGTGGCCACCCCCACCGGACAGGTGTTCAGGTGGCACTTGCGCATCATGATGCAGCCGGCCGCGATCAGCGGCGCCGTGGCGAAGCCGAACTCGTCCGCGCCCAGGAGCGCGCCGATTGCCACGTCGCGGCCCGTGCGCAGGCCGCCGTCGACCTGCACGGCGATGCGGGTGCGAAGGCCGTTGAGCAGCAGGGTCTGCTGGGTTTCGGCCAGGCCGATCTCCCAGGGCGAGCCGGCGTGGGTCAGGGACGTCAGCGGCGAGGCGCCGGTGCCGCCCTCGAAGCCGGAGATGGTCACGTGGTCCGCGCGGGCCTTGGCCACGCCCGCGGCCACGGTGCCCACGCCCACCTCGGAGACCAGCTTGACCGAGATCCGCGCGCCCGGATTGACGTTCTTCAGGTCGTGGATCAGCTGGGCCAGATCCTCGATCGAATAGATGTCGTGGTGCGGCGGCGGGCTGATCAGACCCACACCCGGCGTGGAGTGGCGCACCCGGGCGATGTTCTTGTCGACCTTGTGGCCGGGGAGCTGGCCGCCCTCGCCGGGCTTGGCGCCCTGGGCCATCTTGATCTGGATGTCGTCGGCGTTGACCAGATACTCGGCGGTCACCCCGAAGCGGCCGGAGGCGACCTGCTTGATGCGCGAGCGCATGGAATCGCCGTTCGGCAGCGGCTTGAAGCGGTCCGGCTCCTCGCCGCCCTCCCCGGTGTTCGAGCGGCCGCCGATGCGGTTCATGGCCAGCGCCAGAGTGGTGTGCGCCTCGCGGCTGATGGAGCCGAAGCTCATGGCGCCGGTGGAGAAGCGCTTGACGATCTCGGCGGCCGGCTCGACCTCCTCGATCGGGATCGACTGGCCGGGCTTGAACTTCATCAGCCCGCGGATCGTCAGCAGGCGCTCGGACTGCTCATTGATGCTGGCGGCGAACTGGCGGTACTCGTCCGGGAGGTTGCCGCGCACGGCGTGCTGCAGCCGCGAGACCGATTCCGGCGTCCAGGCGTGGGCTTCGCCACGCAGGCGGAAGGCGTAGGTCCCGCCCACGTCCAGCATGGTCTTGTAGATCGGGTTGTCGCCGAACGCGTCGCGGTGGCGGCGCACCGCCTCCTCGGCGATCTCGTAGAGGCCGACGCCCTCGATGGTGGTGGCCGTCCCGGTGAAGTAGCGCTCCACCAGGTCCGACGAGAGGCCGACGGCGTCGAAGATCTGCGCGCCGCAGTAGGACTGGTAGGTGGAGATGCCCATCTTGGACATCACCTTCAGCATGCCCTTGCCGACGGCCTTGATGTAGTTCTTGCGGACCTCGTAGGCCGACAGCGCGATGCCGCTGCGGCTGCGGATCTGCTCCAGCGTCTCGAACGCCAGGTACGGGTTGACCGCCTCGGCGCCGTAGCCGGCCAGAACGCAGAAGTGGTGCACCTCGCGCGCCTCGCCCGTCTCGATGACGAGGCCGGTCTGCATGCGCAGGCCCTGGCGGATCAGGTGGTGGTGCACGGCCGCGGTGGCCAGGGCCGCCGGGATCGGGATGCGGTCGGCGCTGACCGCGCGGTCCGACAGGATCAGGATGTTCTTGTCGGCCAGCACGTTGTCGGTGGCCTCGCGGCACAGGCGCTCGAGCGCCCGCTCGAGCCCCGCCGCGCCCTCGTCGGCCGGCCAGGTGGCGTCCAGCGTCTCGGTGCGGAACGATCCGTCCAGCAGTTCGCTGATGGACCGGATCTTGGCCAGGTCCTCGTTGGTGAGGATCGGCTGGGAGACCTCGAGCCGCTTGTGCGTGCCGGCCTGGCGGCCAAGCAGGTTCGGCCGCGGCCCGATCATGGACACCAGGCTCATCACCAGCTCTTCGCGGATCGGGTCGATCGGCGGGTTGGTGACCTGGGCGAAGTTCTGCTTGAAGTACTCGTAGAGCAGCTTGGCGCGCCGCGAGAGGACGGCGATCGGCGTGTCCGCGCCCATCGAGCCGACCGGGTCCTCGCCGGTCTGGGCCATGGGCTCCAGGAAGAACTGGATGTCCTCCTGGGTGTAGCCGAAGGCCTGCTGGCGATCGAGCAGGGTCACGGCGTCATTGGCGAGATCGGCCTCGAGCTCCTCGGCGTCGGCGAGCTCCTCCAGCTTGAACTGGGTCTCGGCCAGCCATTCCTCGTAGGGCTCTTCCTCGGCGAGGCGGGCCTTGATCTCCTCGTCCTCGATGATGCGGCCCTCTTCCATGTCGATGAGCAGCATCTTGCCGGGCTGCAGGCGCCACTTGCGCACGATGCGCTCGTCCGGCACCGGCAGGACCCCGACTTCCGAGGCCATGATCACCGTGTCGTCGTCGGTGATGACGAAGCGCGCCGGCCGCAGGCCGTTGCGGTCCAGGGTCGCGCCGATCTGGCGACCGTCGGTGAAGGCCACGGCGGCGGGGCCGTCCCACGGCTCCATCAGGGCGGCGTGGTACTCGTAGAAGGCCTTGCGCTTGGGATCCATCTGCGGATTGCCGGCCCAGGCCTCGGGGATCAGCATCATCACCGCATGGGCCAGGGGGTAGCCGCCGGCCACCAGCAGCTCCAGGGCGTTGTCCAGGCAGGCGGTGTCGGACTGGCCGTGCGGGATCAGCGGCCACATCTTGTCGAGGTCCGGCCCCAGGAGCTCGGACTCCAGGGTGCGGCGGCGCGCGTTCATCCAGTTCACGTTGCCGCGGACCGTGTTGATCTCGCCGTTGTGGGCGATGAACCGGTAGGGGTGCGCCAGCTTCCAGGACGGGAAGGTGTTGGTGGAGAAGCGCTGGTGCACCAGCGCCAGGGCCGAGACCGTCAGCGGGTTCGCCAGGTCCTCGTAGAAGGTCCCCACCTGGCCAGCCAGCAGCAGGCCCTTGTAGACCACCGTGCGGGTGGAGAACGAGGGCATGTAGAACTCGGTCAGCGCCGGCATGCCGCGCTTCTCGGCGAGCTGCTTGAGCGGGTTCTGCGTCTGCTTGCGGACGGCCAGCAGCTTGCGCTCGTGGGCGTCCTGGTTCTTCACGTTCGGGCCGCGGCCGACGATCGCCTGGCGGATCACCGGCATCTCGGCCAGCACCGCAGCGCCCAGGCCCTGGGTGTTCACGGGCACGTCGCGCCAGCCGATCAGCGGCTGCTTCTCGACCTTCAGGAAGTGCTCGAACTTCTCGACGGCCAGATTGCGGGCTTCCTCGTCGCGCGGCAGGAAGCACATGGCCACGGCGTACTCGCCGGCCGGCGGCAGCACCTTGCCCTCGCCCTTGGCCCAGTCGCGCAGCAGCTCGTCCGGAATCTGAATCAGAATCCCGGCGCCGTCGCCCACCAGCGGATCGGCGCCGACGGCGCCGCGGTGGTCGATGTTCAGCAGAATCTGCAGGCCGGCGGTGACCACGTCATGCGATTTGCGGCCTTTGATATTGGCCACGAAGCCAACGCCGCATGCGTCGTGTTCATTGCGCGGGTCGTACAGACCTTGCCGTTCAGGCGCCCCCATTCGGACCTTCCCACTGTTACAGGCGCGCGTTTAGACGGCCGGCGGAGCCGACCGTCCTCTGCGCTTCAGGAAGGCGCATTTACCCGGCAAGATCATCCCTTGTCGATGGGTAGGCGCCCATCACATTGAAATGATCTTCTAATCCGCGGCGTCCAGGAGCGTGCTGTTCGCGTCACGGGCGTTGTTGCAGCCGGTCAGGATCATCGCCGTGGCGAGTTCGCTCTGGATGGCGCCCAGCATCCTGGAGACCATCGGCCGCCCCCCCGCGCCCAAGGCGAAAGCCCAGGCCCGGCCCAGAAGACAGGCCTTGGCGCCGAGGGCCAGGGCCTTGAGCACGTCGAGGCCAGAACGCACGCCGCCGTCCATCAGCACGTCGAGGTCCGCGCCCACGGCGTCGACGATCCGCGGCAGGGCTGCGACGCTGGACCGCACGCCGTCGAGCTGCCGGCCGCCGTGGTTGGAGACGACGATCCCCTGGGCGCCGGCCTTGACCGCGGCGCGAGCGTCCTCGGCGTCGAGCACGCCCTTGATGATGATCGGCCCGTCCCAGGTCTGGCGCACCCAGTCGATGTCCGCCCAGGTGACGGAGCGGTCGAAGTTGCGCGCGATCCAGCCGAGGAAGGCGGTGACGTTGCGCCCCTGCTCCACCGCTCCGGCCACCGAGCCCAGGGTGTGCGGCCGCCCGTTCAGGAAGACGTCCCAGGTCCAGGCCGGATGGGTGATCCCCTGCCAGGCGGTGTTGACCGCACCGGCGAGGCCGCGGCCGGCGAAGCCGGAGCGGGCGTCGCGGTAGCGCGCGCCGGGCGTCGGCAGGTCGACGGTGAAGACCAGCACCGGGCAGCCCGCCGCGCGCGCCCGCGCCAGCAGCTCGCGCATGTAGCCGCGGTCCTTGAGCATGTAGAGCTGGAACCAGGGCGGCGCGCCGGCGCCGGCGGCCACCTCCTCGGCGGTGCAGACCCCGACGGTGGACAGGCAGAAGGGAACGCCGGCGGCGGCGGCGGCGGCGGCGGCCTGGACCTCTCCGCGGCGGGCGTACATGCCGGCCATGCCCACGGGCGCGAGCCCCACCGGCATGGCGAGCTTCTGCCCCGCCACCTCGACGCTCATGTCGAGCCGGCTCATGTCGCGCATGACCCGCTGGCGCAGGGCCAGGGCTTCCATGTCGGCGATGTTGCGGGCCAGGGTCACCTCGGCGTAGGCGCCCCCGTCGATGTACTCGAAGAACATGCGGGGCAGGCGACGGCGCGCCAGTTCCCGATAGTCCGAAACCGACGCTGGGGTCATCCGCCCTGCCCTTTCCTGGTCCCTCGGCTCAGGCGTCCGCCTTGGCCGCCGCTTGCGCCGCCGCCTGAGGCGGCGGTCCCATGATGATCCATACCTGATGCGCCCGCGCCAGCAGTTCTCCCGCCGCGGAGAACAGGGCCACGCCCGCGAACTCCTTGCGTCCGTCGCGGGCCAGGGGCCAGGCCATGACGATGCAGGGCTCGCCCGCCGCCGGGCGGCGCAGGATCTCGCCCGTCATGGTGCCGAGGAGCGCGCCGTGGCGGCCCTCCTTGATCACCCAGGCGAAGTAGCCGGGGCAGTCCAGGGCGGCCCAGACCACTTCCACCGGCGTCAGCCCGCCGGCGTCGGCGAACGCCTCGTGCGGGGTCCAGGCGCAGGCCGAAACCCCCGGCGCGGCGCCCTCGAGCCGGCCGACGAACACGCGCAGCCCGTCGCCGTCCTCGCGCTGAGGCCCGCAGGAGAAGCAGATCGGATGGAAGCGCTCGGTGTGGCCAGGATGGCGCCCGCCGGCGGCGCGGGCGGCCTCGAAGCTCGGCGCGGGCGGAACCTCGGGCAACAGCGCTGCGTCCGCGGCCGACCCCTTGCCGATCAGCGCGCCGTCCCCGTCGAGCATGACGGTCTCGCCGTCCCGGGTCTCCAGCCGCAGGGGCGCATCGAGCGGCACGCGGGCGCGGATGACCGACGTGACCGGGCCTTCGAGATCGCGGGCGAGGATCCCCGCCACATAGCCGCCGTTGCCGGAATTCGGGGGGCCGCAGAAGCGCTGGCCGATGACGATATCCGCCATGAAAGCTCCAAACCTGAAAATCACCGTTCAAGATAATGGTCGAGCTTTATGCGCCGGCGGCCGGTCTTGGCAACCGCGGGGGGCCGCGCCGGTCCGCCGCAAACTATTGACACTTACAACGCCATAATCGAGAAGGAACGCTTGGCGCGCCGACGCAGGCGCCTGGGAGGAAAGGACCGCGCCATGTCCACACCGCTCTGGCGGCGTCTCGCCGGCTTCACCCTCGCCGCCCTCCTGGGCCTGGCCCCCGCCGCCCAGGCGCAGGCGCCGGCGTCCGCGGCGCGCCCCAACATCGTGATCATCCTGGTGGATGACGCGGCCCTGATGGATTTCGGCGCCTTCGGCGGCGAGGCTCGCACCCCCAACATCGACCGGCTGGCGCGCGAGGGGGCGATGTTCACCGCCTACCACACCTCGCCCTTGTGCTCGCCGTCGCGGGCCATGCTGCTGACCGGCGTGGACAACCACCGCGCCGGCGTGGCGACCATCGAGGAGATCCTGCCCCCGTCCCAGCGGGGCAAGCCCGGCTACGGCCTGCACATTGAGCCGGGGGTCTGGACCATCGCCCGGCGCCTGAAGGCCGAGGGCTACCGCACCCTGATGTCGGGCAAGTGGCACCTGGGGCATGGTCCTGGCCAACTGCCCGACTCCCATGGCTTCGACCGCTCCCTGGCGCTGGACGCCTCCGGCGCCGACAACTGGGCCGCCAAGCCCTACATGCCCTACTACGAGGAGGCGCCCTGGTTCGAGGACGGCAAGCCGGCGGCCATGCCCAAGGCCTACTATTCGTCCGACCTGCTGGTCGATCGGCTGCAGGCCTACATCGACGAGCGGCCCCCGGGCTCGCAGCCGTTCTTCGCCTATCTGGCGTTCCAGGCCGTCCACATCCCGGTGCAGGCGCCGAAGGAATACTCCGACCGCTACAAGGGCCAGTTCGACGCGGGCTGGGCGCAGGTGCGGGCCCGGCGGATCGAGCGGGCGCGGCGGATCGGCCTGTTGCCGCCCGAGGCCGGCGCCGAGGGCATGCCCGATTTCGCCCGCGAGTGGGACGCCCTGACGCCCAAGGAAAAGGCCATCTACGCCCGCAGCATGGAGGTCTATTCCGGCATGCTGGAGGCGATGGACGCCAACGTCGGTCGCCTCGTCGAGCACCTGAGAGCCCGCGGCGAACTCGCGAACACCGTCTTCGTGGTCACCTCGGACAACGGCCCCGAGCCGAGCGATCCGGTTCACGCCAAGGGCATGAACATCTGGATGGCGCTGCACGGCTACACCTGGCGTCTGGCGAACCTCGGCGAGGCGGGCAGCCTGAACTTCATCGGCCGCGACTGGGCGTCGGCGATCTCCGCACCGGGCCGGCTCTACAAGTTCTACGCCTCGGAAGGCGGGGTGCGCGTGCCGCTGATCATGTCCGGGCCGGGCGTGAAGGCGGGCCTGAAGGTCGCCTCGCCGGCGTTCGTGACCGACGTCACCCCCACGCTCCTGGAGCTCGCCGGGGCCGCCCCGCAGCCGGCCGCCGCGGCGATGGACGGACGCAGCCTGCGCCCGGTGCTGACCGGCTCGGCGGACCGCACCCACGGCCCGGACGAGCCCGTGGGGATGGAGGTCTCGGGCAACGCCGCACTCTACATGGGCGACTACAAGCTCACCCGGGACATGCCGCCGGTGGGCGACGGGCGCTGGCGGTTGTTCCACCTGGCGCGGGACCCGGGCGAGACGGCGGACCTGTCCAAGGCCGAGCCCGACCGGTTCGCGGCGATGCAGAAGGCCTATGCGGCCTATGAGGCGCGGGTCGGCGTCGCCCCCCTGCCCGAGGGCTACACCACCGACCGGCAGCTCGCCGGCAACGCCCTGGCCAAGCAGGGTCCGGCGATCCTGCGGCTGGCGGCCCTGGTCCTGGCGCTGCTGCTCGGCGTCGCGGGCCTGGTGATCTGGCGGCGACGGCGGGCGAGAGGCTGACCGGCGACGCGATTTCGTCCAGACGGCGTTGGAGCCTTGTGGAGGGCGCGCTAGTTTGGCTTAACCGGCCCGCGTCGGAGTCGACGAGCCTGCAAGGAGATGACGGTGAGCGAAGGGATCGAACGGCCTTGGGCGCTGATGCGCCATCATGCCGGATGGGCTGACGTGTTCCACGTGGAGACGGAGACGGCCGACTCGGTGACGGGCTTCTATCCCGACCGCGAGACCGTGGGTCCGCCCGTGACCTACAGCAACCGCGCCGTGCTGGCGCGCTTCCCCACGATGGAGGCCGCCCGCGCCGCCCGCGAGGGCGCGGTGCTGGAGTGGCGCAAGCACGACGCCGCCGTGCGCGACGCCGAAGCCGCCCTGCGCGACGCCGAGAAGGCCCGCGAGGACGCCTGGCTCAAGTGCCTGAAGGACGCCGCCGGCTGACCGGCGAAAGGCGCGGCCGGGGCCTCAGAACCTGAAGCCCCGGGCCACCGCCCAGGCCGCCGCGGCCGCCAGCACCACGCCGACCAGGATCCGCCAGGCGGGGGCGAACCGCACCGCCGGGGCGGGCCCGCTGAACGTCCGCCAGCCGGTCACCATGGGCCGCACCAGGTTGTCGCGCTTGTAGACCAGGTAGAAGGCGATCGCCGCCAGGTGCAGGCCGATCAGGACGAGCAGGACGTTGAAGCTCGTCTCGTGCAGCTCGGCGAAGACCCGCCCGGTGTCGAAATCCACCAGATGCGACAGGGGCCCGGATTCCAGCCCGTCGACATCCACGGCGAAGAGGCCGAACCCGACCTGGGCGATCAGGGCGGCCAGCAGCGCCAGGACGCTGAGCGCGCCCAGGGGATTGTGGCCGGCGATGTCCGAGGGCCCGCGCTGCGCGAAGCTGCGCAGGTGCGCCGCCACCGCCGCCGGCCCCTTCACGAAGCCGGCGAAGCGCGCCGTCGACGAGCCGGCGAAGCCCCAGTAGAGGCGGAACACCAGCAGCGCCAGCACCGCATAGCCGGAGTAGCGGTGCAGCTCCATCTCGCCTTCTTCGGCGGACCACCAGGAAAAGGCGACGAGCGCGACCAGCGACCAGTGGATCAGCCGGGTCGGCAGGTCCCACAGGCGCACCCGCACGCCCGGCGCAGGCGGCTCGCTCATTTTTCCGGCGCGCGGTACTTGTCGTGGCAGCTCTTGCAGCCGCCGCCGACCGCCCTGGCCTGGGCGCGCACGCCGGCCAGATCGCCGGCCGCCGCGACCTTCTGCAGCTTTGCGGTTTCGGCCTGGAAGCCGCGCTGGGCCGCGGCGAAGCCGGCCGCATCCGACCAGATCGCCGGCAGGGCGCGGGTCTTGGCGCCGGATTCCACGCCGCTGCCCTTGGGGAACCAGCCGGGGATCTTGCCGGCCAGGGTGTTCATCTTGCCCGCGGCCGCGCCGATGGCGGCCATGTCCGGCGAGCCGGCCTTGAGCTCGTCGTTGATGGTCTTGAAGGCCGCGCCGAGCTGCTTGTACTGCTCCTGGCGCGCCGCCACCGCTTTCTGGGCGGCCGACTGGGCGAAGGCCGCGCCCGCCGTCGCGGCGACCAACAGGCCGGCCGCCGCCATCCCCAGCGCCCGAGCGCCCCTACGTCCAATCATCCGCATGCCCTTTCGGCGGCCAAATCCAACGGCCCGGAGATTGCCCGCCCCGCCGACGGAGCGTCAATCTTAACGGCCGAGCTCACGGCCAACAGGTGCGTGATCGCCCACGGCCGCGGCTAGTGGCTTACCCCGGTCCCGCGGGCCGCGGACAGCACGGTGCGCAGGATGATCATCAGGTCGAAGCTGGCGGACCGGCGCTGCATGTACTCGGCGTCGAGCTTGACCTTGTCCGGGATCGGCAGGTCGTCGCGGCCGTTGATCTGGGCCCAGCCGGTCACCCCCGGGCGCAGGCGGTGGACGCCGGCCGCGGTGCGCAGGGCGACCAGGTCGTCCTGGTTGTGCAGGGCCGGCCGCGGCCCCACCAGGCTCATGTCCCCCACCAGCACGCTCCAGAGCTGGGGCAGCTCGTCCAGGCTGGTGCGGCGCAGGAAGCGGCCCAAAGGCGTAATCCAGCGGCCGGGATCCTCCAGCAGGTGCGTGGCGACGTCCGGCGTGTCGGTCCGCATGGTGCGGTACTTGGGCATCAGGAAGATGGCGTTGTCGCGTCCCACCCGCCGCGACCAGTGCAGGGCCGGCCCGGGGGAGTCCAGGCGCACGGCCAGGCCGATCGCCAGCAGCACCGGCCACAGGGCCATCAGCCCCGCGATCGCGATCAGGATGTCGAACGCCCGCTTCACGCCCCGGCCCCGAATGGGTTCTTCCACCTGGAGGCCAGATGCTTACGCCCTGGCGGGCCGCGCGGCTACTCGCCGGCGGCGTCGGACTTCGGCGCCGCGGCCTTGGGTTTGGCCGGCGCGCGCTTGCGCGGCGTAGGGGCGGCCTCGGCCTCGGCGACCGGCGGCGGTTCGGCGGCGGCGTCCATGACCGGCGCCTCGGGGGGCTCCGGCGTGAACTCGGGCGCAGGTTGGGGGACAGGGTCCAGGGCCGCTTCGACAACCGCCTCCGGCGCCTCGGCGGCGGGAGCCGCGACGGCTTCCAGGGCCGCGGGCTCCGGAACCGCGGTTTCGACGACGCGGGCTTCGGCGATCTCGGCTTCCGCGATCTCGGCCGCCTCTGCGACCGGCTCGACCGGCGCTTCCAAGGCCGTGTCCGCGGCCGGGAGCAGCGCAGGCTCGGCGAGGACGGCCTCCACGTTCACGGGGCGGGTCCACCGCGCCATCCACCAATAGGCAACGCCGACCGACGCGGCGCCGGCGAACATGGCCCAGAGCGGAGAGACGCTGCCGACAGGAACCCGCATCGCGGTTTCCATCCTGGCGAGCGCAGCTTCGCGCTCGACCGACTTACCAGACCACTCGAACATCGGAGGCTCCTGGATCAGCGCTAATTTTGTGCAACGCAGCAAAGTATAGCCGAGGATTTTGCACTGCGAAAGCGGAAGTTCGCCAGACGCGCGATCCCTTGCGTTCAGGGGCGCCAGACGCGCCCCTCGCCGCCCTCGCCCTGGACCTGGGCCAGCCATCGGCAGGCGGCGCCCAGCGGCTCGGCGAGCTCGGGCGGGGCGTTCACGAACACCATGGCGCAGCCGTTCATCGTCATCGGATCGCTCAGAGGCCGCATGCGGACCTCGGCGACCAGCAGCGGGCCGGGCTCGGCGTCCTCCAGATCGCGCAGGAAGGCGTCAAAGGTCTCCAGGTCCTTCAGCGGCAGCCACACCGCCTGGACGGCGCGCCGGTTGCGGGCGCTAACCCCGGCGGCCGCCTCGACGATGCGCGCATAGTCGTCCGGCTTCTCGAACGGCGGATCGATCAGCACCAGGACCTCGCCGTCCCGGGGCGTCAGGCCCGGCGCCTCGGCGAAGCCGTCCGCGCAGCGGGTCTCCACGCCGTCCCGCCCCTTGAGCGCGCGGGCCAGGGCCGCGTGTTCGCCGGGATTGAGCTCGCAACCGACATAGCGGTCGCGCGGCCGCAGCGCCTGGACGATCAGCCACGGCGACCCCGGATAGGACTTCACCGCCCCCGGCCCGTTCAGCTTCCGCACCGCAGCGCGCAGGGGCTCGAAGGCGGCCGGGGCGTCCTGCGCCGACATCAGGCGGAGAATCCCGGCGTCGGCCTCCCCGGACCGGCGCGCCTCGGGTCCCGCCAAGTCATAGAGTCCGCGCCCGGCGTGGGTGTCGATCACGGTGAGGGGCCGCGCCCGAGCCGTCAGCCGCTCCAGGGTCAGCAGCACCGCCGCGTGCTTGACGAGGTCGGCGAAGTTGCCGGCGTGGAAGGCGTGGCGATAGTTCAAGACAAAGCTCCGTGGGGCCGATCCCGGCGTCCCCTAGCACATTCCGCGTGCGCCCGACGCGCGCGGCCACTGGCGCGGGCGGGAGCTGCGACGCTATGGTGCCGGCGACAAGGCGCGGCCCGCGCGCCGCCATGAACGGGGCCCGCACCGGGCCGGGGAGGACTTGAGAATGGCCGGACAAAAGCTGCGCTTCGGCGCCTTCATCGCGCCCTTCCATCCGATCGACGAGAATCCGACGCTGGCCCTTCATCGGGACATGGAGCTCGTCGAATGGATGGACAAGCTCGGGTACGAGGAGGCCTGGATCGGCGAGCACCACTCGGCCGGCTATGAGTTGATCGCCTCGCCCGAGGTGTTCATCGCCGCCGCCGCCGAGCGCACCAAGCACATCCGCCTGGGCACAGGCGTGTCGTCCCTGCCCTATCATCATCCCCTGATGCTGGCCGACCGCATCAACCAGCTCGACCACATGACCCGCGGACGGGTGATGTTCGGCGTCGGGCCGGGCTCGCTGGTTTCCGACGCGTTCCTGATGGGCATTCCGGTGGCCAAGCAGCGCGACCGCATGGACGAGGCGCTGGACGTGCTGGTTCCCCTGCTCCGCGGCGAGGAGGTGACCTATTCGGGCGAGTGGTTCGACCTGGTGAACGCGCGCCTGCAGATGACGCCCTATTCGCGGCCGAGCGTGGAGATCGCCGTCGCGAGCCAGGTGTCGCCCACGGGGGCGCGGGCCGCGGGCAAGCACGGCGCCGGGCTGCTGTCGATCGGCGCGACCTCGACGGCGGCGTTCAACGCCCTGGCCTCGAACTGGGCGATCGCCGAGGAGCGGGCCGCCGAGTTCGGCCAGACCATGGACCGCTCGGCCTGGCGGCTCGTCGGCCCCATGCACATCGCCGAGACCCGCGAGCAGGCCATGGCCGACGTCCGGTTCGGCCTGGAGAAGTGGATCTACTACTTCCGCGAAATCGCCAACCTGCCGCTGGTGCCCGAGGGCGTGGCCGACCCGGTCGCGGCCATGGTGGATTCGGGAATGGCGATCATCGGCACGCCGGACGACGCGGCCGCGCGCATCCAGCAGTTGGTCGACCAGTCAGGCGGCTTCGGCTGCTTCCTGCTGATGGCGCACAACTGGGCGCCTTGGGAGCAGACCAAGCGCTCCTACGAGCTGATCGCACGCTATGTCGCCCCGCGCTTCCAGGAGCTGAACGTCAACCGCGAGGCCTCCATGGCCTGGGTCGGGCAGAACAAGAACGCCTTCACCTCCGCCATGCAGGCGGCGGTCGGCGCGCGGATCGCCCAGCACATGATGGAGAAGGGCAGCCAGAACATCCGGCCCGAACTGGCGGCTATGATCCAGGCGGCCGCCCAGGGCCAGGCCCCGGCGGATTCGCCTCCCGGCGACAAGACCCCCGCCGAATAGGTCCCCGGACGGCGCCTCAGCGGCGGATGGAGACGCCGACCCGCACCGTCCGCGGCGCGGCGTAGCTCTCCACCCCGCCGGCGGTCTCCCCGATCTCGACCTCGGCGTCGCCGAGGTTCTCCACGGCCAGGTAGACCTCGGCGTCGGGGCGCAGCCGCCAGGCGGCGCGGGCGTCGAGCGTCACGGCCGGCGAGAGCTTGCGGCTGTTCAGGTCGTCCTCGAACCGGGCGCTTTCATAGCGGGCGTCGGCGGACAGACGCAGACGCGGGGCCGGCGTCCAGTCGAGCCCGGCGGTGACGGTCAGCTCAGGGGTCTGCGCCGGCCGCTTGCCGGTGAGCTGGGGCGCGGCCTCGCCGCCGTCCACCTCCGCACGGGTCGCCGAAGCCGCCGCCCGCAGGCCGAGGGTCGGCGACGCGGTCCAAGCCAGGTTGGCCTCCACGCCCCAGGCTTCGATGGCGCCGGCGTTGCGCCGCTGGCGCAGGACGCCGCCGGCGGGGATGAAGCCCGCGGTCGGGAAGGTCGCCGGCCCCGCGCCGACCGTCACATTGGTGATGGGGTCCTGGAGCTCGTTGTAGAAGACGGTGAGGCTCCAGTCGGCGGCGCCCTCGCGCTGCAGTCCCGCCTCGATCCCGTAGAGGGTTTCCGGCTTGAGGTCGGCGTTGGCCTCGGTCACGTCGTTGCCGACGCGGAAGGGCCGGTGCAGCTCGTTCAGGGTCGGCGGCCGAAAGCCCGAATAGGCCGCCGCCCGCAGCCAGGTCGCCCGCCCCAGCGCGTAGCGCAGGCCGATCCGCGCGGTCGGCGTCGTTCCGGAGTTGTCCGGCGCGCTCTGGTCGAGCAGCAGCGCCCCGGCGCCGAGATCGCGCTCGCGGCGGACCGCCTCGCTGTTGGACCAGGCGTCGACCCGCGCCCCGCCGGTGAGGATGACGCGTTCGCGCACGAGCGATGCTTCGCCGTAGAGACCGCCCACCGCGGTTCGGCCGCCCGCCTCCCGCCCGCGGGTGAAGCCGGCGCCGAGGTTGCGGTAGCGCTCGTTGGTGCGGCCCTCGGCGAACCTTGCGTCGGCCCCGAGCTCCCAGGTCAGGCCCGCCGTCTTGGAACGCCACGCCGCGTTCAGCCCCCATCCCAGCGCAGGGGTCGAATACTGGTCGTTCGCCGGGGTCGTTCCCGAACGGTCGCCGGCGACGGCGGCCGAGCGGTTCTCCAGGTCGGAGGAGCGGACCCAGGCCTGGAGCCGCCAGCCGCCGGCCTGCGCCCCTGGGGCGCGCGCCATCGTCAGCGCCGCCGAGCCGCCGCTGGCGACGGAGCCGGCGCCGACCAGGCCGGCGCCGCGGCGCTCCTCGTAGACGCCAAGCCGCAGGGCGGCGGAGGCCCCGCCGATCATCCGCTGCAGCCGGGCCGAGGCGGCGTAGTCGCTCAAGGTGGTGGGGACGTCGGCCGCGCCCTGCGCCGCGCCGCGAACCGGGACGTAGCCGTCGGTCGTCGAGCCCGCCGCCGTGAGCAGCAGGCCGGGACCGCCGCCGGCGACGGCCGCGCGATAGCTGTCGCGCGAGCCGGCCGAAACCTCCAGCGCAGCGAGGCCTGACCGGGCGTCCCGCTCCTCGAGCGCCACGACGCCGGTCAGCGCCCCGGCGCCGAAGGGGCCCGCGCCGGCGCCGCGCACGATGCTGGCCCCGGCCAGCCCCTCGGGCGGGAGGGACGACCAGATGACCCAGCCGCCGAAGGGGTCGTTCTGCGGGGCGCCGTCCAGCGTGACCAGGGCCCGCCCGGCGCCAGAGGGGGCGATGTCGCGCAGCGACAGCCCCTGGATGGTGGGGTTGGCCGCATCGCTGCCCGTGCGGCGGAACAGCGAAACGCCCGGCGAGCGCTTCAACGCCTCGTCCAGGCGAGGCGAGGCCGAGAGGTCCTCGACCTGCAGGCGCTGGACGGCGAACGCCGCCTCGCCTGGGGCCGGCGGCAGGCGGGGCGGATGGACTATGACGGCTTCGACTTCGGCGGGCGGCGGGGGCGGCGGGAACGGCATAGGGCGTTCAGTAGGCCGATTTTCCAGGCGCGTCAGGTCGGGGCGCCGAGAACCTTCAACCCCCGTTCACGAATTTCGGGACAATCTGGACGCGAACGGCCATTTGGCCGCATGAGGCGCGCGGCGACTAGCCCGGCGAGTCGCCTCCTGGCAAACTGGTCGCGACACGCCCTTGTCGGCCCTGGAGCCGGCCCCGTACGAGGTTTCTGAGATATGGCCGCCCCGGCGATGAGCACGATCACCGCGTCGCTGCTCTATTCCAACCAGTACTGGAGCGGCGCGACCATCACCTGGAGCGCGGCGACGGCCTCCAGCACCTGGCCCGACTACGGCGCCGGCGAGGAGCCGTCCGAGGCGGAATACGCCGGCCTGAGCGCGGCGCAGGTGCTGCGCCTGGCCGCGGCGGTGGAGACCTGGGACCGGATCATCGCCACCGACCTCGTGCAGGTGGCCGATTCCGCCCCCGGCCAGATCCGGGTGGCGATGACCGACACCGACACCCAGGCCGGCGAGAACGTCTGGGGCTACGCCTATTCCCCGCCCTATCAGGGCCTGTCCAGCGGGCTCGGCTACCAGGGCGACGTGTGGATCGACTACGCGCGCACCAACTCGGCCTTCGCCAGCGGCAGCTACGACTTCATGGTGCTGATCCATGAGCTCGGCCACGCCCTGGGGCTGAAGCACTCGTTCGAGGACGGCGCCACCCTGCCCGCGGACTACGACAGCATCATCTATACGATCATGTCGTACGAGAACGGCGATCAGTACGTGCGCTGGACCATCGCCCCGACCGGCTCGGGGGTGCAGTCCGTGCCGACCGAGGTGTTCCCGTCGACGCCCATGGTGTTCGACATCGCCGCCCTGCAGTCGCGCTACGGGGCCGATCCGACGACCGCGGCGGGGGACACCACCTACAGCTGGTCCGAATCCAGCGCCTGGTTCGAGAGCATCTACGACGCCGGCGGCGTGGACACCTTCGACCTGTCGGCCCACACCCGCGCCTCGATCGTGGACCTGACCCCCGGTGGCTATTCCAGCATCGCCTACTGGTCGGCCGCCGATCAGGCCGCCTGGTGGACGAGCCAGTACGCCTGGGCCTCCAGCTTCATCTCCAACACCTTCACCCAGAACGCCTACACCTGGTCGAACAACGTCGGGATCGCCTATTCCACGACGATCGAGAACGTGCTGGCCGGCTCGGGCTCGGACACCATCACCGGCAACGACGCAGCCAACGCGGTCTATGGCGGGGCGGGCGACGACAGCATCGCCGGCTGGGCCGGCGCGGACTATCTGCGCGGCGACAACGGCAACGACGTGCTGACCGGGGGCTCGGAGTTCGACGACATCAACGGCAACGCCGGCAACGACACCGCCTACGGCGGCAAGGGCGGCGACTGGGTGGTCGGCGGCAAGGACAACGACCTGCTCTACGGCGAACTCGACAACGACGTGGTGTACGGCAACCTCGGCGCCGACACGACCGACGGCGGCGTGGGCGACGACACGGTGCGGGGCGGCAAGGACAACGACGTCCTCTATGGCGGCGACGGGGACGACTGGCTGTCCGGCGACCTGGGCGACGACGTCATTTCCGGCGGCGCGGGAGCGGACGTGTTCCATGGCTTCGGCGAGGCGGCCATCGACCGGGTGATCGACTTCTCCCGCGCCCAGGGCGACCGGGTGCAGCTCGACCCCGGTACGGCCTACACCGTCAGCCAGTCGGGCGCGGACGTGGTGATCGCCATGACCGGCGGGGCGCAGATGGTGCTGGTGGGGGTCTCGCTCTCCAGCCTGACGGGCGACTGGATCTTCGGCGCCTAGGCCGCGACCAGCCGGCGCCCAGCTTCATCGCACTGCGGCGCCAGAATGCTGCGTTGCAAAATCTTCGCTTGATGGCCCGCGCGATCGGCGGCATTTCTGATCCCAGGCTAAGTGATCATGATTCAGTTTGGATCACGGCCGGAGGAACGCGCCGGGAGGTGGTTGACCCCAACCCCCTTTCCGGGAATGAAAAAATGGTTCGTTTCGTTGCCCTGGCGGCCCTGGCCGCCGCTGCTGTCGCCGCTCCCGCCAGCGCTCAGGAAGTCCGCGTCTCGCTGGCCTCCAAGACCCCCGAGCAGATCGAAGCCGATGTCGCCGCCGCGGCCCGCGCCGTCTGCCTGCGGGCGACCGCCACCGAGAGCTTCCGCATCCAGGCCTATGGCCGCTGCGTGAAGGACACCAAGGAAGTGACCCTGGCCAAGGTGTACGGCGATGCGCCGGCCGCGGCCAGCGCCCTGGCCCAGCGCTGAGATCCAGCGCGCCTTTCGGGTATGGAGAGGGGCCGGCGGCGACGCCGGCCCCTTTTTCATGGAGCGGGGAACGGCGGCGCAAGTCGGCGCCGCGCCGAAGCCGGTCCGCCTCGCCGCAGCGCCCACGCCCCAAACGCCAGCGGCCTCCCGAAGGAGGCCGCCACGTCTGGTTTCCCGGAGGAAGTTGGGTGCGGGGACAGGATTTGAACCTGTGACCTTCAGGTTATGAGCCTGACGAGCTACCGGGCTGCTCCACCCCGCGGCGAAGCCGGTGTCTGAGATCGTGATTGAAGGGTCTGGACGTGCATCCGTTTGGTAGACCTGGCAGCGACCTACTCTCCCGCGCCTTAAGACGAAGTACCATCGGCCCAGAGGAGCTTAACGACCGAGTTCGGAATGGGATCGGGTGGGGACTCCTCGGCATAGCCACCAGGTCAACGAAACGGATGCAGAAGACATCATTGTCTGGGAAGCTCAAATCCGAGCGCCCATGAGTTCAACTAAGAACGATCAAGCCGATCGAGCGATTAGTACCAGTAAGCTGCACGCGTCACCGCGCTTCCACACCTGGCCTATCAACGTGGTGGTCTACCACGGCTCTCGGCGAAGCCTTGTTTTGAGGTTAGTTTCCCGCTTAGATGCTTTCAGCGGTTATCTATTCCACACTTAGCTACCCTGC
>NZ_JBKBSM010000010.1:0-84989 GCF_046291545.1 Phenylobacterium sp. | reverse complement strand
CTCGGCGGGCGCCGCGTCCGGCGCGGCTGGCGGCGCGGGCGCGGCCTCCGTCGTCGGCGCGGCCGGCGCAGCGTCCGTCCGGGCGATCGCCGGGGCGGGCGCCGTCGCCGACGGCGGGGTGTAGAGGCGGCCGAAGGCGATCACCGCCCCCACGCCCACGAGGATCGCCAGGATCCGCGGCTCGAGCACGCGTCCCGCCACCGCCCCGGGCGCCATGCGCGCCAGCACCGGCTCGCCGGGCTTCAGCAACTGGTGCTTCAGGGCGCCGGCCACGTGCAGCGCCAGAAGCACGTAGATGCCCTTCACCAGCACGTCGTGCCCGACCTCGCCCACCTCGTGCCAGGCGCTCCGCGCCGCGCCTTCCAGGCCTTCGAGCCCCGGGACATGCGGCCAGGGGACCACGCCGAACAGCAGGGTCGGAAAGGCCAGGCGGCTGGTGGAGACCATGATCCAGCCGGTCAGGGGCACGGCGATCATCAGCACGTAGAAGCCCCAGTGGACGATCCGCGCCAGCACATGCTCCCAGCGCGCCATCGGATAGGTCTCCGGCGGGGGCGGGTTGAACAGCCGCCAGCCGATCCGCACCAGGCTGAGCAGCAGGATCGAAATGCCGATCGACTTGTGCAGCTGGGTGACGGCGAACACCGTGGGGCTGGCCGGCCCCTCCATGCGTCCAGCCAGCACGATCTGCAGGATGATGGCCGCCGCGATCGTCCAGTGCAGCACGATGGCGACCGCCGAATAACGGCTCTGGCCGGCGGCGGACGAGGCGGGGACGTCTTTCATCCAGGGGGCTCCCTTCGGGTCTTGCGGATCGGTTCGGCCGCCCGCCGGAATGTAAGCGCAGCTGTTACGATCGCAATCCGCGGGCGGCGTCTTCTCCCCCAGGTGGAACGGCGGCGCCTGATCCTGCGCCGGTCTGGTCGCGCGGATTTTACCCGCGGCCCGCCTTGGCCTAAACAGCGCCGATCCCGCAGAGGAGTCCTGCATGTCGTTCCGCGCCCCCACCCGCGACCTGGCGTTCGCGCTCAAGACCGTCGGCCACGCCGCCCTGGTGGCCGAGGCCTTTCCGGAGCTCGACGAGGACACCATCGCTGCGGTGCTCGACGCGGCTGGCGCCTTTACCGAGGAGAAGCTCGCGCCGCTGAACCGCATCGGCGACCAGCAGGGCGCGACCTACGCCAACGGCAAGGTGACGGCCGCCCCCGGCTTCGCCGAAGCCTACCAGGCCTTCGTCGCCGACGGCTGGAACTCGCTGTCCTCGCCGCAGGAATACGGCGGCCAGGGCCTGACCAAGGCCATGGAGCTGGCGGTCTTCGAGATGGTGCATGCGGCGAACATGGCCTTCGGCCTCTGCCCCATGCTCACCCAGGGCGCGATCGAGGCCCTGCACCTGCACGGGACTGAGCGCCAGAAGCGTCTCGTCCTGCCGAAGCTGGTGTCCGGCGAGTGGACCGGCACCATGAACCTGACCGAGCCCCAGGCCGGCTCCGACCTCGCCGCCGTGGCCGCCCGGGCCGAGCCCGACGGCGAGGGCGGCTATCGCCTGACCGGCCAGAAGATCTTCATCACCTGGGGCGACCACGACGCGGCCGAGAACATCTGCCACCTGGTGCTGGCGCGCCTGCCCGACGCCCCGCCCGGGGTGAAGGGCATCAGCCTGTTCCTCGCCCCCAAGCGCCTGGTGAACGAGGACGGAAGCCTCGGCGCCGCCAACGACCTTCGCCCCGGCTCCATCGAGCACAAGCTCGGCATCCACGCTTCGCCCACCTGCGTCATGCTGTTCGAGGGCGCCAGGGCCGAACTCGTCGGCACGGCCAACGAGGGCCTGGCCCACATGTTCGTGATGATGAACGCCGCGCGCCTGCAGGTCGGCGTCCAGGGCGTGGCCATCGCCGAGCGCGCCTACCAGCAGGCCCTCGCCTACGCCCAGGAGCGCCGCCAGGGCCGCGCCGCCTGGGCCGCCGACGGCGCGATCTGGGGCCACCCGGACGTGCGCCGCTCGCTCATGCTGATGAAGGCCAGGATCGAGGCCGCCCGCGGGATCTGCCTGACCACCGGCGTCCTGTCCGACCTGGGCCGCCTCGCCGCGGACGACAGCGTCCGCGCGACCGCCCGGGCGCGCCAGGAACTGCTCACCCCCATCGCCAAGGCCTGGTCCACCGACGTCGGCGTCGAGGTCGCCTCCATGGGCGTGCAGATCCACGGCGGCATGGGCTTCATCGAGGAGACCGGCGCGGCCCAGCACTATCGCGACGCCCGCATCGCCCCGATCTACGAGGGCACCAACGGCATCCAGGCCATCGACCTGATCGGCCGCAAGCTGAACATGGACGGCGGCGCGACCATGGACGCCCTGTGCGCCGACATGGCCGCCACGGCCAGGACGCTGTCGGCCACGGCCGGGCTCGAGACCGTCGGCGCGCGCCTCGACGCCGGCGTCGCCGCCCTGGAGCGGGCGACCGACTGGGCCCTCGCCCACAAGGGCCCCGAGGCCCTGGCCGGCGCCACCCCCTACCTCAAGCTGGCCGGCGACGTGGCCGGCGGCTGGATTCTGGGGCTGCAGGCCCTGGCCGCCACGGGCGAGGACGCCTGGTCGCGCAACAAGGCCGCCCTGGCCCGGGTCTACGCCGCCCAGGTCCTGGCCCAGGCCCCCGGCCTGGCCGAAGCCGTCACCGCCGGCGCCGCCGACCTGGAAGCCGCCACCCCCGAGGCGATGGGGGCGTAGGCGCCCCGCCGCCCCCGCCCCCCGCATGGAGCGCTGCGGGCGCGCAAGCGCGGGACCCATGCGCATCGGCTCGCCGTGCTGTACATGTGCGGCCATGGCCTCCACGCCCAAGCGTTCCCTGTTTTCCACCCGCCTGCCGGCGCCGCCCGCCGGGGTGCGCGCCGAGATCGCCGGGTTCGAGGGCGTGCGCCTGACCATCGACGAGGCCGAGGGCTCCCTGGTTGCGGCGGCCGACCGCCTGGCCCTGCCGGCGCCGGGCGCCGAGGCCGAGGCCTTCGACATCCTCGCCATCTCCGGGGGCGCGGCCGGCGGGGCCTTCGGGGCCGGGGTGCTGGTGGGGCTGACCAAGGCCCGGGCGCGGCCCAAGTTCGCCATCGTCACCGGCGTCAGCACCGGGGCCCTGCTCGCCCCCTTCGCCTTCCTGGGGCCGGAGTGGGACGAACGTCTCACCCACGCCTACACCGGCGGCTATGCGGCCGGCGCGCTCAGCCTGACCCGGCTGGCGCCGGCCTTCGGCGGCGGCATGTTCAACGCCGCGGCCCTCGAAAGCCTGATCGACCCGTTCATTGACGCGGCCCTGATGGAGGCCGTCGCCCGCGAGCATGCGCTGGGCCGGCGGCTCCTGGTCAGCACCACCGACCTCGACCGCCAGAAGACCTGCATGTGGGACATGGGCGAGATCGCCTCGCGCGGCGGCCCCCAGGCCGCGGCCCTGTTCCGCGACATCCTGGTCGCCTCGGCCAGCATGCCAGGCATCTTCCCCCCGCGGCGCTTCACCTGCCAGGCGGACGGGGTGGTCTATGAGGAGATGCACGTGGACGGCGGCGTCGCCGCGCCGCTGTTCATCATGCCCGAGCCGCTGCTGCGCTGGCACGAGCTGGGCCAGCGCCTGGCCGGCGGCCGGATCTACGTGATCGTCAACACGGTGCTGGAGCAGGCGCCGCACACCACCCACGCCAACCTCGCCTCGATCCTGATCCGCAGCTTCGAGACCATGCTGCGCTTCTCCTACCGCAACGCCCTGGGCGCGGCGGCGACCTTCTGCGCGGCCCACGGCCTGCCGCTCAGCGCCACGGCCATCGAGGACGACCCGGCCAACGGCAGCATGCTCAACTTCGACACCGACGCCATGCGCCGCATCTTCGACGCCGCGGTCGAGCGCGCCCAGCGTCCGGACCTGTGGTCCACCCCGGCGCCCCGGCCGCAGGACGAGGCGGTCGCCCCCGACTGACCCGCTAGGCGGCGGCGCGCTGGGGCGCGTCGTGCAGCGCCGGGTCTAGCCCCGCCCCCATCAGGTCGATGAAGTTGTCGCGGTAGAAGCGCCGGCGGGCGGTCTTGCTGGTCCCCTCCAGGGACTCGTTGAACCGCTTCAGCGGATTTCGCCCGCCCTCCACGTGCGGGAAGTCGGAGGAGAACAGCAGCATCTCCTCGCCGGTGTTGTCGATGATCCAGGCCACGTCCTCGTGCGGATAGGGGGTGATGCGGAACTGCCGGCGCGCGATCTCGCTCGGCCGCGCCGAAAGCTTCTGCAGCCGCTCCTCCTTGCCGAAGGCCGCCGCCGCCGAGTCCATGAACTTCATCCAGCTCGGCGCCCAGGACGCGCCCAGCTCGATCGCCCCGAACTTCAGGTTCGGGAAGCGGTCCAGCACCCCGTCGAAGATCAGGACCGCCATGGTCTGCCACACCGACAGCGGGATCGTCATGAAGCTGGTGGAGGTGAAGTTCTCCGCTCCGCCGTGGAAGTCCAGCACCTGGGGCAGGCCGGTCTTGGCGTAGGACCAGTGCATCTTCTCCTCGCCGCCCACGTGGAACAGGATCGGCAGGCCCGCCTCCTGGGCGATCGCCCACAGGGCGTCGAGCTCGACGTGGCTGGGCGAATGGCCCGGCGGATGGCGCGAGGGGATGATCAGACCCTTGGCGCCCATGTCGATGGCCCGCCGGGCGATCTTCGGCGCCTGGGCCCGGTCCACCAGCGGCACGTAGCCCGTGGCCAGGAGCCGGCGGTCCACCGAGCAGAAGTCGGTCATCATGCGGTTGTGGGCCTCGGCCGCGGCCAGGGCCAACTCCACGTCGCCGCTCTCCTCCAGGCCGTAGTTGCCGAGGGCGGCGGTGGTGAACACGAGCTGGCTGGCGAAGCCCAGGAGGTCCAGGGTGCGCGGCCGGTCGTGCTTCAGGAAGGCGCCCAGCGCCTGATAGTTCTTGCGCAGCAGCAGGTTGGCTTCGTCCCCGGCGCGGAAGCCGGGCTCGGCCTGCAGGGCGCGGGCCTTTTCGACCCACGACAGGTCCGCGTCGGGCTTTCGGGTGCGCTCGGCGAACGCCTCGCGGTAGCGGGCTTCGATGTAGCCGTCGATCGTTCCCGGCAGCTCCATGACGTGCGAATCCGCGTCATGGACCGTGAACCCCTCCACATAGGGCATGGGGCGTCCTCCCTGATGTTCTTCTTATTGGGAGGATTTGGCGCCCGGACGGGGCCGCCCGTCAACCGTGCGGCCCCACATCTTCGGCGCGCCCTAGAGCTGGGCCAGGAGGTAGTCGGCCGAGGACACGCGGAATTCCCCGCCTTCCTCGACGTTCAGCTCCTTCACCACGCCGTCGTCGACGATCATCGAATAGCGCTGCGAGCGCTGGCCCATGCCGAAGCGGCTGCCGTCCAGCTCCAGGCCGAGGGCGCGGGTGAAGTCGCCGTTGCCGTCGGCCAGCATCAGGATGTCCTCGCCCACGCCCTGGCTCTCGCCCCAGGCCTTCATGACGAAGGCGTCGTTCACCGAGACGCAGGCGATGGTGTCCACGCCCTTGCCCTTGATCTCGGCGGCCTTCTCCTTGAAGCCCGGCAGGTGCTTGGCCGAGCAGGTGGGGGTGAAGGCGCCGGGCACGGCGAACAGGGCCACGCGCTTGCCCTTGAAGATGTCGTCGGTGGAGAGCGGCCGGGGGCCCTCGGCGGTGGCGGCGGTCAGGGTGGCGGCGGGCAGCGTGTCGCCGGCTTTGATGGTCATGTCTCTCTCCTCCCAGGATGGGCGCAATGCAGATAACAACGCGGCGGCCGCCTGCAACACCTTCGCGTCCGAGACGACTTGAAAGCGCCGCGATCCGGCTCAAATGTCTGGGCATGGCGACTGATCCCACCCTATCGCCGGGCCACGACGGATTTCTCTCGGGCCAGATCCTGATCGCCATGCCCGGCATCGGCGATCCCCGCTTCGAGAGGGCCGTCGTCCTGGTCTGCGCGCACGACGAGAACCACGCCATGGGCCTGGCGGTGAACCGGCCCGTGGAGGGGCTCACCCTGCCCGACCTGCTCACGCGGCTGGACATCCCCGCCGCGGAGGAGGCCCCCTCCGAGCTGGTGCTGATGGGCGGCCCGGTAGAGCGCGAGCGGGGCTTCGTGCTGCACACCGACGACTATTCGGCCAGCGAGGCCAGCGTCCCGGTCGCTCCGGGCGTCACCCTGACCGCCACCCGCGACGTGCTGGCCGCCATGGCCAGCCACCAGGGCGCGCCCCGCCGCTCGATGATGGCCCTGGGCTACGCCGGCTGGGGCGCCGGCCAGCTCGAGGACGAGCTGCGCAACAACGTCTGGCTCACCTGCGAACCGGACGAGGAGCTGATCTTCGGGGCGGACCACGAGCACAAGTGGAGCCGGGCCCTGGCCAAGCTGGGGATCGACCCGCAGTTCCTCACCGCCCAGGCCGGCCGGGCCTAGGGCGCAATCCGCCGAAGTGGACACCGGTTCGGCGGATAGACTGCGCTCTGATTCAAGGAGATTGAGCCTGATGATCCCGATCAGGTCGCTTCACCTGATCGGGTCAGGCTCTAGCCGCGCAGCTTCACCGGGGCGGCGCCGTCGACGTAGCTTTCGTTGAGGTAGACCTCGGCCTCCTGGGCCGACAGCGCCGGGGCGTATCCGAAGCCCTGGCCGTAGTCGCAGCCCAGCGACAGGAGCTGGCGGGCCATGCCGGCGTTCTCCACGCCCTCGGCCACCACCTCCAGCGACAGGTCCTGGCCGAGCTTGACCACCGAGGAGACGATCTTGGCCGAGCCCTCGTTGGTGGCCATGGTGCGCACGAAGTAGCGGTCGATCTTCAGCGTGTCGAACGGCAGCCGCGTCAGGTACGAGAGCGACGAGAAGCCCGTGCCGAAGTCGTCCAGGGCCAGGGCCGCGCCGGCCTCACGCAGGCTGCGCAGCACCACCGCCGCCCGTTCCGGGTCGCGCATCACGTCGCCCTCGG
Organism: Phenylobacterium sp.; assembly: GCF_046291545.1. Lineage (GTDB taxonomy): Bacteria > Pseudomonadota > Alphaproteobacteria > Caulobacterales > Caulobacteraceae > Phenylobacterium. Next base: position 78,035 of record NZ_JBKBSM010000010.1, on the reverse strand, counting down.
TGACCTCCAGCTTCAGCGCCCCGGGCGGCAGTCCCGTCTCGCGGCGGATCTGCTTGACGTCGGCCACCAGGTCGGGCCGGTCGATCTCCCCGGTCGAGAGGTTCACCGCCACCGTCAGCTCGCCGGCGTCGTGGTGGTTGCGCCGCCAGGTGGCGAGCTGCTTGGCGGCCTCGCGCATCATGTGCGCGCCCAACTCGCTCATCAGCCCCATTTCCTCGCACAGCGGCAGGAACTGGTCGGGGGTCAGGAGGCCGCGACGGGGATGGCGCCAGCGCACCAGCGCCTCGAAGCCCGACAGCGCCCCGGTCGAGAGCCGCACGATCGGCTGGTAGAAGGGGGTCAGCTCGCCCCGGCCCAGGGCGCCGCGCAGGTCCGCCTCCAGGGCCAGGCGTGAAAGCCCGTCGCTCTCGAGCGAGCGGCCGTAGGCCGCCGCCCCGCCGCGCCCGCCGCTCTTGGCGGCCTCCACCGCCAGCTCGGCCCGGCGCAGGAGTTCGGCCGCCTCCGGCGCGTCCTCCCCGCCCTGGGCCTCGACGGCGCCGATGGACAGGGTCGGATGGATGTCGAAGCCGGCCACCCGCAGGGGCTGCTCCAGCGCCGCGCGCAGGATCTCGGCGGCGCGCAGGCCGGAGACCGGGGTCAGCACGGCGAATTCGTCCTCGCCGACCCGGGCCAGCAGGGCCCCCGGCGGAAACGCCGCCGCCAGGCGCGAGCCGAGGGCGGCCAGCACCAGGTCCGCGCGCTCGTGGCCCAGGGCCTCGTTCAGGCGGCGCAGGCGATCCAGGTCGGCGACGACCAGCTCCTGCGCGCCGGGCGTCTGCAGCCGCTCGCGGGCGCGGGCGACGAAGCTGCGCCGGTCCAGGAGGCCGGTGAGCGCATCGGTGTCGGAGGCGGCGAACTTGGTCTCGGGCGCCACCACGCCGGCCGCCCGCACGCCCTCCTCCAGCCAGACGCCGCGCCAGATGCATACGCCCGAGCCGCGCATGCGCATGCGCACGGCGATCTCGCTGCCCGGCTCCTGGGTGCGCAAGATGTCGTCGGCGAAGGCCCTGTCCTGCGGCAGCACCAGGGCGCGCAGGGCGGCGGACGAGCATTCGGGGGCGAGCGGGCCGAGGCCGAGGGCGCGCGACGCGCCGGTCAGGAGCAGCCGATCGCGCTCAGGCTCCCAGAACCACAGCGCCACGTCTGCGGCCCCCAGCGCCTCAAGCGTCGAGGTGGCGTCCCAGATCCAGCGATCGCTTGCCATTGCCCCACATTTCGACCGGCCGCGGGCCGCCGGTCAGACCGAAACACCAAAGTCCGGCTCGTCGCGCGCTGGGAGCGTGGAGACCATGCCGAACAGGACATGATCTCGCCAAACGCCGTTAATTTTCAGATAAGCCTTGGCGTGGCCCTCCTCCTCGAACCCGGCCTTGTTCAGGAGGGTGCGCGAGGGGGTGTTGTGCGGCAGGCAGGCCGCCTCCAGCCGATGCAGGGCGAGCGTCCGGAACGCGAACTGCGCGACCGCCTTCACCGCCGCCAGGGTGTAGCCGCGCCGGGTGAAGGGCTGGCCGCACCAGTAGCCGACCGAGGCCATCTGGGCGACGCCCCGGCGCACGTTCGACAGGGTCACCCCGCCGGTGAGGGCGCCGTCGCTGGCGCGGAACACGAAGAACGGATAGGCCGCGCCCACCTCCCGGTCCCGGGCGTAGGCGGCCAGCCGCCGGCGGAACGCCGCTCGGCTGAGGTCGTCCACCGGCCAGGTCGGCTCCCAGGGCTGCAGGAACTCGCGCGAGCGGCTGCGCAGGTCCCGCCATTCGGCGAAATCGGCCGCGCGCGGCGGGCGCAGGCGCACGCCGTCGCCTTCGATCCGCAGGCCGCTCTCCGGCGCCATCCAGTCCAGCAACGCCATGGCGCTACACGTCCCGGTTATGGGAGCGCCGTCAAGACCGCCGCGCCTCTCAAGGGAACAGGGCCCGCTGGAAGACGTCCCCGGCCTTCAGCGCCGCCTTGGGGCCCAGCACGGCGCAGGCGGCCCTTTTCGGCGCCAGCATCGCCCCGCCCAGGCGGGCCAGGTCCCCGGCGCCGACGGCGTCGATGCGGTCGGCCAGTTCCCGGGCCGGCAGGGCCCTGCCGAACAGCAGCACCTGGCCGGCGGCCTGCTCGGCCCGCGCCACCGGCGATTCCCGCGCCATGAACATCGAGCCCTTGAGCTGCGCCTTGGCGCGGGCGAGCTCGGGGCCGGTCACCGAGCCCGCCAGGCCGGCGATCTCCCCGGCCGCCACGCTGGCGAGTTCGGCCGCGTCGCCGGCCGCGCAGCCGGCGAACACCCCCAGCACGCCGGCGTCGGCGTAGGTGTCCGCATAGGCGTCGATGGCGTAGGCCAGGCCGCGCTTCTCCCGCGCCTCCTGGAACAGGCGCGAGGCCATGCCGCCGCCGAGGATCTCGGCGAACAGCCGCAGGGCGAAATAGTCCGGGTCGGCCAGCCCGACCGCCGGCAGCAGGAAGACGAGGTTGGCCTGCTCCAGCCGCTTGGCCAGGGGCCGCACCCCGCCGACGAACTGGCCCTGCGGCGCGGGCGGCGCCTCGCCCCCGGCCGCCGCTCCGCCGAAATCGCGCTCGGCCAGCCGCAGCAGCTCGTCCTCGTCCACCGCCCCGGCGGCGCTGATCACCAGCCCCTCCGGCGCATAGAGCGCGGCGCGCCAGGCCTCCAGGGTCTGCGGCTCGGCGGTTCCGATCGACCCCACCGTGCCGAGGATCGAGCGTCCCAGGGGATGGTCGCCATAGGCGGCTTCCTGGGCCAGTTCGAACACCAGGTCGTCGGGGGTGTCGGCGGCCTCGGCGATCTCCTGGCCCACCACCTGCTTCTCGCGGGCGAGGTCCGCGGCGTCCATCGTCGGACGCAGCACCAGGTCGGCGACGACCGAGAGCCCGAGGTCGAGCCCGCCCTCCAGGGCCCGCACCTGGAAGCTGGTGCGCTCATAGCCCGTGGCCGCGTTGATGTGGCCGCCCTCGCCCTCGATCGCCTCGACGATCTCGCGGGCCGAGCGTGCGCCCGCGCCCTTGAACACCATGTGCTCCAGAAGGTGCGACCAGCCCGAGCGGGCGGCGTCCTCGTAGCGGGCCCCGCGGCCGGCGACGACGGAGAGCGCTGCGGTCTCGAGTCCCGGGATCGGGTCGCAGACGACCCGCACGCCGTTGGCCAGCGCGTGGACGCGCGGCGGGGGGAGGTCAGCTTTCCGCAAAGGCCAGGACATAGTCCTTGATGACGGCGGCGTCCGCCGGCAGCCGGTCGAAGCGCTCGGCCTTGCCGGCCAGCGAGGCGGCGACAGGCGGCGCCTTCGGCGCCTCGCCGGTGGCCGCGCTCACGGCTTCGGGGAACTTGGCGGCGTGCGCCGTGGACAGCACCACCACGGGCGCGGCCGCCTCTCCGGTGCGGCCCAGGGCGGCCACGGCCACGGCGGTGTGCGGGTCGATCATCTCGCCGGTGTCGTGCAGCGTCGCCAGCATGGTGCGGGCCGTCTCGCCCTCGCTGATCGCCACGCCCGTGAAGGTCTCGCGCATGGTGGCCAGGGCCTGGGGCGGGATGTCGATCACCCCGGCCTCGGCGAAGGCGGTGAAGGCGCGGGCGGTCTCCAGCCCGTCGCGGCGCACGCACTCGAAATAGAGCCGCTCGAAGTTGGAGGCCGACTGGATGTCCATCGCCGGGGACTGGGTCGGCGTCACCGCGCCGCGGGCGTAGCGGCCCTCCTGGAAGGCGCGGGCGAGGATGTCGTTGGAGTTGGTCGCCACCACGATCCTGGAGATCGGCAGGCCCATCAGCTTGGCGACGTAGCCGGCGAACCCGTCGCCGAAGTTGCCGGACGGGACGGCGAAGGCCACCTCGCGATGCGGCGCGCCCAGGGCCGCCGCGCTGGTGAAGTAGTAGACCGCCTGGGCCACGATGCGGGCGAAGTTGATCGAGTTGACCGCCGACAGGCCGACCCGCTGCTTCAGCGAACCGTCGGCCAGGGCCGTCTTCAGGATCGCCTGGCAGTCGTCGAAGGTGCCGGCCACGGCCACGCAGCGGACGTTGTCCTCCACCGCCGTCGTCATGAAGCGGCGCTGCACCTCGCTGATGCCGCCCTCCGGGAACATCACCACGATGCGGGTGTTGGACCGGCCGCGGAAGGCCTCGACCGCCGCCCCGCCGGTGTCGCCCGAGGTGGCGCACAGGATGGTCTGGCTGCGCTTCTGCTGGCCCAGCACGTGGTCCGACAGGCGCGCCAGCAGTTGCATGGCTACGTCCTTGAACGCCAGGCTGGGCCCGTGGAACAGCTCGGCCATGAACGCCCGCGGGGTGAGCTGCACCAGCGGCACGACGGCGGCGTGGGTGAACGAGGCGTAGGCCTCTGCGCACATCTCGTCCAGGATCGCGCGGTCGATCTCCTCGCCGGCGAAACGGGCCAGGACCTCGGCGGCCACCTCGGCGTAGGGGCGCCCCGCGAAGGCGGCGATCTCCTGCGGAGTGAACCGCGGCCACTCCTCGGGCACGTAGAGGCCGCCGTCCGGCGCAAGCCCCGCCAGGACCGCATCGACAAAACCGACCGCGGGCGCGTCGCCCCGCGTGGACACGTAGCGCATCAGGCCTTCCGCCTCTTCCAAAGCAGGGCGGCATAGACGCCGACAAGGGCGGCGGCAAGGCCGAACCAGGTCATGGCGTACTCCAGGTGGCGGTTGGGGATTTCGGCCGGCAGCGCCGCCGGCTCCAGCGCCTTCCACTGCGGATTGGTCGAGGTCTCGGCCATCAGGAACACCGGCGCCGGCCGCTGCGCCCCGAGCCTGGCCGCCATCGCCGCCACGTCGCGGGAGAACCAGCGGTTGGCGTCCGGCTCGTTGGCGGGGGTGACGAAGGTGGCCGGGTCCGGCGCGCGCAGGACGCCGGTCACCTCGACCGGCGTGCGGTCCGCCGGGTCGACCGGCGGGCGGGCCGAGATCGTGTCGGCCACGAAGCCGCGGTCCACCAGGATCGCGCCGTAGGGTCCGCCCTCCAGGGCGCAGGCCGAGACCAGCCGTGCGCCGGCCTGGCCGTCCTTGAGGGCGTAGAGCTGCAGGAAGGGGGCCTGGGCCAGCCCCGGGCAGACCGCCGTGACCCGGGTGAAGTCGACCGTCTGGCCGTCGGCCAGGCGCTCCAGCGCCGGGGCGATCGGCCGGGAGGGCGCGGCCTGCAGGGCGGCGATCTCGGCCAGCAGGTCCTGCTTCCACTTCAGGCGCTGGAGCTGCCAGGCGCCGAGGGAGACGAGGATGGCCAGCGAGATCAGGACCGCGATGGTCAGTCCGACCGGCGCCTTGGCCGTGCGGTCAGTCATCGCTGCGGGCTTCGGACGCCTTGTTGGCGAACTGGGCGGCCAGCATGATTCCCTTCAGCGGCCGCAGCAGGAGAAGCGAGATCACCAGCGTGGCCGGGAGCCACAGCACCAGGTGCACCCATACCGGCGGGTGCAGGGCGAACTCGGTGAACAGGGCGCCGAAGGCCACGATGAAGCCGGCGATCAGGATCACGAAGACCGCCGGCCCGTCGCCGGAATCGGCCTTCGCCAGATCGAAGCCGCAGGCTTCACAGCGGGGGGCGACCCGGAGGAAGCCCTCGAAGAGATGGCCTTCGCCGCAGTTGGGGCAGCGGCCGGTCAGGCCCGCCAACAACGGATTATGTGAGGCCATGCTCTGCTCCAGGCGGCGGGATCAGTGCCCCGCCGCGCCGCCGAAGATGACGTAGATGAAGGCGAACAGGAACAGCCACACCACGTCGACGAAGTGCCAGTACCAGGCCGCCGCCTCGAAGCCGAAGTGCTGCTTGGGCGTGAAGCCGCCGCGCAGCAGCCGGATCAGGCAGACCGCCAGGAAGATGGTGCCGATCAGCACGTGGAAGCCGTGGAAGCCGGTCGCCATGAAGAAGGACGAGCCGTAGAGGCCGGAGTTCGCCGCCTCCTCGGAGAAGAAGTACTTGTGCTCGAGGATGTGGTGGTACTCGTAGGCCTGCACCGAGGTGAACAGCACGCCGAGCGCGATGGTCAGGGCCAAGCCGATCTTGGCGCCGTTGCGGTCGCCCTGCTGCAGCGCGTGGTGCGCCCAGGTCACCGTGGTGCCCGACAGCAGCAGGATCAGGGTGTTGACCAGCGGCAGGTTCCAGGCCGGCACCGTCTCAATGCCGTGCGGCGGCCAGGTGGCCCAGGCCAGGCGCACTTCCTCGATCGAGGACAGCGTCCGGTGGCCGTGGAACAAGGCCATCTCGAAGAAGATCCAGAACCAGGCCACGAAGAACATCACCTCGGAGGCGATGAACAGGATCATGCCGTAGCGCAGGCCGATGGAGACGACCGGGGTGTGGTCGCCCGCGTTGGCTTCCTTCACCACGTCCGACCACCAGCCGAACATGGTGTAGAGCACCCCCGCCAGGCCGGCGAAGAAGACCCAGGAGGTCCCCTTGTCCAGGCCGAACAGGCCCTTCATCCAGATGACGCCGCCGATCGCCATGATCGTCGCGGCGACGGAGCCGGTCAGCGGCCACGGGCTCGGGTTGACCAGGTGGTAGTCGTGTTTGACGCCTTCGTGGGCCATTTCGGTCCTAACCCCTCTATCCTCTCCAGGCGCCGGCCCCTCAGGTCTCTCCCGACCGGCGCAAGGTCTTGCGTGGTGCTATAGCCCCGCCGCCTGCGTCCCGCCAAGGGGCGAAGGCCCCTGGACGTGCGATGCTTGGGCGCGCTGGGGTTCCGGGGGCGCGTCGACCGCCGGGAAGAAGGTGTAGGAGAGAGTGACCTCGCTCTTTCCCTTCGTCTCGAAGTCGGTCGCGAACTCCGGATCGACGAAATAGATCATCGGAAACTCGATGGTCTCTCCAGGCTGGATCGTCTGGTCCGAGAAGCAGAAGCACTGCAGCTTGCGGAAATAGGCGCCAGCGCTCTCGGGCACGACGTTGTAGATCGCCCGGCCGGTGACGGGCTTGTCGCCGTGATTGGTGACCTTGAAGAAGGCCATCGCGGTCTCGCCGAGCTTGACGTCCTGCGACACCTGCTCGGCGCTGAAGTCCCAGGGCAGGTTGCGGGTGTTCACGTCGAAGCGGATCGTCAGCTTGCGGTCCAGCACCTTGTCCGGCGCCGCCTCGGCCCGCCGCACGGTGCCGTCGAAGCCGGTCACCTGGCAGAAGGCGCGGTAGACGGGCACCGCCGCGTAGGCCGCCCCGATCATGCCCACGAACACCGTGGCGCAGATGATCGCCAGGCGCTTGTTGCGCCGCGCGGTGGCGGACGGGGCGGGGGGCTTAGAAGGGTCGGCTGAAGACATTGGCGCCAAGGCGGGCGAGGGTGATCAGGAAGACGAGGAGCGCGAACAGCGCCAGGCCCAGGGCCAGGGCGATGTTGCGGCCGCGGCGCGCGCGGCCGTGGGCTTCGCTCTCGCGGTTGGGATCGCTCATGACAGCAGCTCCAGCGCCGGAGCGCCCGCCAGGTGCTCGCCCAGCAGGGTGGCGAACAGCAGCGTCAGATAGAGGATCGAGAAGGCGAACAGGTTGCGCGCGTCCTTGGCCCCGGCGCGCACGTCGTAGAGGCCGTCGTCGTTGCGCTCCTCGGCGCTGTCGCCGGCGCGGCTGACGAACACCCGCCAGGCCAGCACCAGGAACAGGAGCCCGCCGGCCGCCGCGACTCCCAGATAGGCCGCCCCGCCCAGGCCGGTGAACGCCGGCGCCAGGCAGACCGGCACGAACAGCAGGCTGTAGATCAGAATCTGGCGGCGGGTGGAGGCGGCTCCGGCCACCACCGGCATCATCGGCACGCCGGCCTTCTGGTAGTCCTCGCTGGTGTAGAGCGACAGCGCCCAGAAGTGCGGCGGGGTCCACATGAAGATGATGGCGCACAGGAGCCAGGCGTTGAGCGGGGCGGTCCCCGTCGCCGCGGCCCAGCCGATCACCGGCGGCAGGGCGCCGGCCAGCCCGCCGATGACGATGTTCTGCGCCGTCCAGCGCTTCAGCCACATCGTGTAGACGACGGCGTAGAAGAAGATGGTGAAGGCCAGCAGCCCCGCCGCCACCCAGCCCGCCGCCATCGCCATCAGCAGGACCGAGAACAGGCTGAGCACGATCCCCAGCGCCAGGGCGTCGGCGCCCTGCACCCGGCCCGCCGGCACCGGCCGGCCGCGGGTGCGGCGCATCTTGGCGTCGATGTCGGCGTCGTACCACATGTTCAGGGCGCCCGAGGCGCCCGCGCCCACGGCGATGCACAGGATCGCCACCGCCCCGAGCACCGGGTTCACCGGCACGTCGGCGCAGACCAGACCCGTCACGCCGGTGAACACCACCAGCGACATCACCCTCGGCTTCAGGAGCAGAAGGAAGTCCCGCCAGGTGGCAGGCGATCGGGAAGCGGACAGCGTGGGCGTCATGGCCACGGAGAATACTCTCTAATGGAGTCGGGGGCGCGCGCCGGATTGTCGCCGGCCCGCGCCCCCGTCAGGTCAGATGCGAGCGCCTAGTGCAGGTCGGGCTTGACCACCGGCAGCTCGTTGAACTGGTGGAACGGCGGCGGAGAGGACAGGGTCCACTCCAGCGTCGTGGCGCCTTCGCCCCAGGGGTTCGCCTCGGCCTTGCGGCGCATGATGGCGGCTTCCAGGAGCACCAGCAGGAACACGCCCACGCCGACGGCGGTGATCGCGTAGCCGACCGAGGAGACGTAGTTCCACTGGGCGAAGGCTTCCGGATAGTCGATGTAGCGGCGCGGCATCCCCTGCAGGCCCAGGAAGTGCTGCGGGAAGAAGATCAGGTTCACGCCGATGAACGTGATCCAGAAGTGCAGCGCGCCCATCCACTCGCGGTACTTCACGCCGAACATCTTCTCGAACCAGTAGTAGAAGCCCGCGAAGATCGCGAACACGGCGCCCAGGCTCAGCACGTAGTGGAAGTGCGCCACCACGTAGTAGGTGTCGTGCAGCTGGTAGTCGACGCCTGCGTTGGCCAGGACCACGCCGGTCACGCCGCCCACGGTGAACAGGAAGATGAAGCCGATCGCCCACAGCATGGGCGTCTTGAAGTCGATCGACCCGCCCCACATCGTGGCGATCCAGGAGAAGATCTTGATCCCGGTCGGCACCGCGATGACCATCGTGGCGGCCACGAAGTAGGCGCGCAGGTTGATGCCCATGCCCACGGTGTACATGTGGTGGGCCCAGACGATGAAGCCGATGAAGCCGATGGCGACCATGGCGTAGGCCATGGCGAGGTAGCCGAACACGGGCTTCTTGGAGAACGTCGAGACGATGTGGCTGATGATGCCGAAGCCCGGCAGGATCAGGATGTACACTTCCGGGTGCCCGAAGAACCAGAACAGGTGCTGGTACATGATCGGGTCGCCGCCGCCGGCGGGGTCGAAGAAGTGGGTGCCGAAGTTGCGGTCGGTCAGCAGCATGGTGATCGCGCCGGCCAGCACGGGCAGCGAGAGCAGCAGCAGGAAGACCGTGACCAGCACCGCCCACACGAACAGCGGCATCCGGTGCAGGGTCATGCCCGGCGCGCGCATGTTGAAGATGGTGGTGATGAAGTTGATCGAGCCGAGGATCGAGCTGGCGCCCGCCAGGTGGACCGACAGGATCGCCAGGTCCATGGCCGGGCCGGTGTGGCCGGTGGTGGACAGCGGCGGATAGAGCGTCCAGCCGCCGCCAAAGCCGGGGCCGGGGCCGCCGTCGACGAACATCGAGCAGACCAGCAGCACCCAGGCCGAGCACAGCAGCCAGAACGAGATGTTGTTCATCCGCGGGAAGGCCATGTCCGGCGCGCCGATCATGATCGGCACGAACCAGTTGCCGAAGCCGCCGATCATGGCGGGCATGACCATGAAGAAGATCATGATCAGGGCGTGGGCCGTGACCACGGCGTTGTAGCCGTGCTTGGAGGCCTGGATCAGCCCGAGCTGGTCGAGCAGCGAGCCCTGGGTGAACACCTGCAGGCCCGGCTCGGCCAGTTCCCAGCGGATCAGGCCGGACAGGGCGCCGCCGACCAGGCCCGCCATGATGGCGAACAGCAGGTAGAGCGTGCCGATGTCCTTGTGGTTGGTCGAGAACAGCCAACGCACGAAGAAGCTGGGCTTGTGGTCGTGGCTGTCGTGGTGATCGTGGGCGGAGGCTTGAGCCATCTTACGCTATCCTCGGATCAGGTTGCGGCGGGCGCGGGGGCGGCCGGCGCGGCGGTCGCGGGCGGGGTCGGTTCGGCGGACGCTGCGGGCGCAGCCTCGGCCGGCGCGGCGGCGGCCGGGGCCGCCTCGGCGGCGGGGGCGCCGCCGCCCTTGGAGGCCACCCAGGCGTCGAACTCCGCCTGGCTCACCACCTTGACCTCGATCGGCATGAAGGCGTGGTCGACGCCGCAGAGCTCGCGGCACTGGCCGTAGAAGGTGCCGACCCGGTCCGCCTTGAACCAGGTTTCGTTCACCCGCCCCGGGATCGCGTCGATCAGCACGCCGAACGAGGGAATGCCGAAGGCGTGGATCACGTCGGCGCCGGTGACCAGCACGCGCACCGTCTTGTTCACCGGAACCACCATGGGCTCGGTGGCCGCCAGGCGGTAGGGCAGGTTCTTCGCCTTGGCCTCGTCTTCCGGAAGCATGTTCGAGACGAACTCGGAGACGTTCTGGTCCGGATACTCGTAGCCCCAGTACCACTGGTAGCCGGTCGCCTTCACCGTCAGGTCCGGCTTGGGCATGTCGTGGTAGGCGAACAGGAGCTTGAACGAGAAGATGGCGATGAAGACCAGGATCAGCACCGGCAGCAGGGTCCAGATGACCTCGATGGTGGTGTTGTGGCTGAACTTCGCCGGGATCGGGTTCGCGCGCTTGTTGTAGCGCACCATCACCCAGATCAGGAGGCCGAGCACCAAAAGGCAGATCAGCGTGATGATCGGCAGAAGGATGGCGTTGTGGAAGAAGATCGCGTCTTCACGCAGGGGCGTGACGCCCCGCTGCAGGTCGATCGCGCCGGGCGTGGGTTGGCCCAGCAACTCTTCGGCCAGGGCGGAAACGCCCCAAAACGCCGTCATTGCGCCCGCAGCGGCCCCCGCCGCCAGCGTCCGCATACCCTGAAACCTCGACTTCATGTCCCCTCGGTCTGCTTGGCCGGCTGCGCCGCGCGCTTTTCGATCGCCGCCGCCGACTGGATCCAAGGGCCCGACTCGATCGACACGCCGATCAGCAGCCCCTCAGCGCGCGTGCATACGCGCTCTCCCAGGGATTGCCAAGGCGATTGAAGCCCCATCCGGCGGCGCATTGACATAGCTCAACGGCTACGTTGAGACGATCTGACGCAGAGCCGGGTCCAAGGGCCGCAACCACGCCTAGAAGGGTGACGCAGGGCGGCCCGCTCCCTATCTGTGGTCGACCAGACCCGAAGGTAATTCATGAACGCGATCAGCCCCGCCGCCTCCATTCTCGAATCCCACGGCGTCGCTCCCGAGCGCGCCCGCACCCTGCTGGGAGAGGCCCTGGCGGGAGCGGACGACGGCGAGCTGTTCGTCGAGCGGGCCGAGAGCGAGTCCTTCCTGTTCGACGACGGGCGGCTGAAGTCGGCGAACTACGATTCCTCGGAAGGCTTCGGCCTGCGGGTCGTTGCGGGCGAGACCGCCGGCTACGCCCACTCCAGCGAGATCTCCGAGGCCGCCATCGGCCGCGCCGGCGCCTCCGCGGCCCTGGCCAAGCGGGGCTACGCCGGCGTCGCGGCCGAGCCGCCCCGGGCCACCAACGAGAAGCTCTACGGCGAGGACGACCCGCTGGCCTCCCCCGCCTTCTCCGACAAGGTCGCCCTGCTGCAGGAGATCGACGCCTGGGCCCGCGCCCGCGATCCGCGCGTGGTGCAGGTGATGGCCACCCTGGCCGGCGAGCGGCGGGTGGTCGAGGTGCTGCGCGCCGACGGCCGGCTGATCCGCGACGTGCGCCCGCTGTCGCGCATCAACGTGCAGGTGACCGTCGAGCGGGACGGCCGTCGCGAGAGCGGCTACACCGGCGCCGGCGGGCGCGCCGGCTTCGAGACCTGGATCACCGCCGAGCGCTGGCGCGAGCAGGTCGAGGAGGCCCTGCGCCAGGCCCTGGTCAACCTCGACGCCGTCCCCTGCCCCGCCGGCGAGATGGACGTCGTGCTCGGCCCCGGCTGGAACGGGGTGCTGCTGCACGAGGCCGTGGGCCACGGCCTGGAGGGCGACTTCAACCGCAAGGGCACCTCGGCCTTTTCCGGCCGCATCGGCGAGCGGGTGGCCGCCCCCGGCGTCACCGTCTTCGACGACGGCGCCATCGCCGGGCGCCGCGGCTCGCTGACCGTCGACGACGAGGGCACCCCCACCGAGCGCACGGTGCTGATCGAGGACGGCGTCCTCGTCGGCTACATGCACGACCGGATGAGCGCCCGGCTGATGGGCATGCAGGCCACCGGCAACGGCCGGCGCCAGTCCTACGCCCACATGCCGATGCCGCGGATGACCAACACCGCCATGATGGGCGGGAGCTCGACCCGCGAGGAGATGATCGCCTCCACCAGGCGCGGCCTCTACTGCGCCAACTTCGGCGGCGGCCAGGTGGACATCACCAACGGCAAGTTCGTCTTCCAGTGCACCGAGGCCTATCTGATCGAGGACGGCAAGGTCACCACCCCGGTCAAGGGCGCGACCCTGATCGGCGACGGTCCCTCGGCCCTGACCCGCGTCACCATGATCGGCGACGACTTCGCCTTCGATCCCGGCATCGGCGTCTGCGGCAAGTCCGGCCAGAGCGTGCCGGTCGGGGTCGGCCAGCCCTCGCTGAAGATCACCGGCCTCACCGTCGGCGGCACCGGGGTCTGATCTTCCGCGGCGCGGGTGATCGCAGGAAACGTTTCTGCGAATTAATCTACCTGTCCGGGATTTAATTGGCGTGCACGGAGCGACCCAGGCCACCTGCGGACCTGGGGAGCTCGTAACATGCTACATATCGCCGCCGCCGCCTCGATCCTGGCCGCCGCCGCCGCAGGGGAACCGCCTGCGCCTGCGCCCGCCCCCGCCGCAGGCGCGCCGCCGGCGGGCCCGGCGCCGGCGAACGGCGTCATCGCCTACGACCAGGCGTTCTTCGCCTCGGCCAATCCGGCCAACGCCTTCGAGATGATCCAGCGCCTGCCGGGCTTCGCCTTCGACGAGGGCGACAGCGTGCGCGGCTTCGAGGGCGCGGCCGGCAACGTGCTGATCGACGGCAAGCGGCCGATCACCAAGACCGACGACCTGGAGGAGATCCTGCGCCGGGTGCCGGCCAGCGCCGTCGCCCGCGTCGAGCTGATCCGCGGCGGCGCGCCGGGCGTCGACATGCAGGGCAAGGCCGTCCTGGCCAATGTCGTGCGCAAGGACGGCGGCGGCTTCCGCGGCCTGGCGGCCGTGGCCAACAACCACGTCTATGACGGGCGCAACGCCGTGGGCGTGCGGCTCGAGGCGTCGGGCGGGACCGGCCAGAGCAACTGGGAGGCCAGCGCCCGCTGGGGCGAGGGCATCGACGACGGCGCCGGCGAAGGGCCGCGCACGCGGGTGGACCGCAACGGCGCGCCGCTGCGGCTGGCGGCGATGGACGCGAACGGAAACGGCGAGACCACCACCCTGACCGGGGCCTACGAAATGCCGGCCCTGGGCGGAACCCTGCGCGTCAACGGCCGCCTGTTTCAGGACTTCTTCGACTACGACGAGGTCCAGTTCGTCACCTTCCCCGGGCCCGACGTGGAGCGCAGCCACGACGGCGACGACACCCGCGAGGCCGAGCTCGGCCTTCGCTACTCCCGTCCCTTGAACGCCCGCTCCAACCTGGAGCTGATCGGCCTGTTCCAGCGGGGCGAGGAGCTCTTCGGCGCCAGCTTCGCGCAGACCGGCTACACCGAAGCCTTCAACCTCGACCGCGAGACCGGCGAATCGATCGTCCGCGGGGTTCTCAGCTATCGCCACAGCCCCTCGCTCTCCTTCGAGGCCGGCGCCGAGGGGGCCTTCAACCAGCTCGAAAGCCAGACCCGCTACGTCAAGCAGGGCGCCCCCGTCGACCTGCCGGCCGCCAATGTGAAGGTGGAGGAGAAGCGCGGCGAGGTCTTCGCCAAGGCGGTCTGGAAGCCGCGCCCGGCCTGGACCGTGGAGGCCGGCCTGCGGGGCGAGGGCTCGGCGGTGTCCTCCGAGGGCGACGTGGGCCTGGAGAAGACCCTCTATTTTCCCAAGCCGCGCCTGGCCCTCACCTGGGCGCCGAACGAACGCACCCAGTTCCGCGCCCGGCTGGAGCGCACGGTCGGCCAGCTCGACTTCGACGACTTCGTCGCCGACTCCTCCCTCAGCAGCGGCGACGTCACGGCCGGCAATCCGGACCTGGAGCCGGAAAGCGCCTGGGTGGCCGAGGCGGCCTTCGAGCGGCGGTTCTGGACCAAGGGCGCCCTGGTGGTCGCCGTGCGCCATTCGGAACTGAGCGACGTGGTCGATCGCGCCCCGGTCTTCGGCGCCACCGAGACCTTCGACGCCCCGGCCAACATCGGCGAGGGGACCAAGGACGAACTGATCGTCAACCTCACCCTGCCCTTCGACCCGATCGGGCTGAAGGGCGCCCAGCTTCAGGCCGAGAGCACCTGGCGCAGGTCCGAGGTCACCGACCCGACCACCGGCGAGTCCCGCGAGATCTCCGACCTGCGCCCCGTGGAGTGGGAGGCGCACTTCACCCACGACCTGCCGAAGTGGCGGGTGAACTGGGGCGTCGACGTGTTCGGCGGCTGGCGCGAGACGTCCTACCGCTTCGACCAGGTCTACGACGTCAAGCTGAAGACCTACGTGCGTCCTTTCGTCGAATGGAAGCCCCAGCCCGATCTGGCGGTCCGGCTGGAGCTGCCCAACGTCACCGAACGGGGCCTGCGCTACACCCGCACGGTCTATGAAGGTCCGCGCGGGGCGAACCCCGTCGCCTACGTCGACGACCGCGACTACCAGTTCGGCCGCATGTACTACCTGCGCGTCCGCAAGAGCTTCGGCGGTTAGAGCGCAATCGGCCGAAGCGGACACCGGTTCGGCGAAACGACTGCACTCTGATTCAGAGAGACGGAGCCTGACGATCCCGATCGGCTTGATTCAGACCGGATCGGGTCAGGCTCTCGGCCCTACGGCGTGACGATCGGGAACAGCGGGTCCGACGCCTCCATCATCGCCGCCAGGGCCGGATAGGCCGAGGCGTCGCCCTCCACGGCGATGGAGCCGCTGGCGACCAGCTTGTCCACTGGCGCGCCGGCGAACAGGGTCATCAGCAGGGTCGGACGGGCCATGGTCACGGTGGCGTCGGCGTCCGGCTCGCTCACCCCCTCCTCGTGCACCAGCACCCCGTGGGCCAGGCGCAGGAGGTGGGTCTCCCCGCGGTCCTTCAGCACCAGGTTGATGCGCAGGGGCCTGGGCGGCGCCTTGGCCGGGTTGACCCGCACCGCCGCCACGTCCAGCAGCATGGCGGTGGGCGTCGCCGCCAGCACCTGCGGATTGAAGCCCGTGGCGGCCAGCTTCACCGGGCCGGTCCGCAGCTCCTGCGCCCCGGTCAGGTAGATGTTGCGCCAGGTGCCGGCCTCGGCCGCATAGCCCAGGCGGGTGTAGACGTCGGCCAGCAGCTCCCGGGCCGGCTGGTTGGACGGGTCGGCGAAGACCAGGTGATCGAGCAGGGTGGCGGCCCAGCGCAGGTCTCCCGCCGCCACCGCCGCCTTGGCCTTGGACAGCGCCGCCTTCGGCCCCCCCATCGCCGCCACGTACCTCTTGGCCAGCGGCTCGGGCGGCAGCGGGTTCAGGTGCGCCGGGTTGGCGTCGTACCAGCCGATGTAGCGCTGGTAGATGGCCTTGGAATTGTGGCTGACGGTGCCGTAGTAGCCGCGGTTGTACCACTGGCGGGCCAGTTCCGGCGGCAGGGCCAGGGTCTCGGCGATCTCGTCCGGGGTCAGGCCGTCGTTGATCAGCCGCACCGTCTGGTCGTGCAGGTACTTGTAGGCGTCGCGGTGGTTGGACAGGAACGCCACGATCTGCGGCTGGCCGAACCGCGGCACCCCGTGGGCGGCGAACATCACGTCGCTCTTGCCGCCGTAGAGGCGGATCGATTCGGTCAGATAGTCCGCCCAGGCCTTGGAATCGCGCACCAGGGCGCCGCGGGCCGGCAACAGGTTGTGCAGGGTCTGGTTGGCGTTCTCGGCCATGAACACGGCGCGAAGCTGCGGCAGGTAGAAGTTCATCTCCGCCGGCGCTTCCGTCCCCGGCGTCACCTGGAACTGCAGGGTCAGGTCGCCGATCGTCATCTCCTCGCCTGTGCGCTTGACGATGACGGTGGGCGCGATCAGCGAGGAGGTGCCCGCCGACAGCCGCGGCCCCAGGCCGGAGGTCAGCTCGCCCTCGGCGCCGGCCGGCAGCGTCGCGCCGAACTGGAAGCGGGCCCGCCGCACCATCGCCGGGCCGGCGATGATGTTCTCCGAGACGGCGTGCTCCAGAAAGCCTTCCGGAGCGATCACCTTGACCTTGCCCGACGCGGCGTCCGCGGCGCTGACGATCCCGCCGGCGCCGCCGTAGTGGTCGGCGTGGCTGTGCGAATAGATCACCGCCAGCACCGGTTTTTCCCCGAGCTGCGCGTTGGCCAGCTCCAGGGCCGCGCGCGCCACCTCCGTGGTGGTCAGGGGATCGACCACGATCCAGCCGGCGCCGGCGTCGATGAACGAGACGGTGGAGATGTCGAAGCCGCGGACCTGGTAGATCCGGTCCGCGACCTTGTAGAGCCCGTGACGGGTCAGCACCCTGGCCTGGCGCCACAGGCTGGGGTTGGCGCTCTCCGGGGCCGGGCCCTCCAGGAAGGCGTAGGACGACAGGTCGTAGGCGACGCTCCCGTCGGCCTTGCGGATCACCGGATCCTTGCGGGTGGCGATGAAGCCGCGCGTGGCCAGGTCCAGTTCCAGCCCGTCGTCGGCGGCGACGAGCCGGCGCGCCTCTTCCAGGGCGTCAGCCGGGTTCTGGGCCCGGGCGGCGGGCCCGGCCAGGGCCAGGGCGGCAAGGCTGAGGCTGGCGATGACGGCGCGCATGGTCGGTCCTCCCTCGCGCCGGCGGCGAGGGCGGCGGCGCTTGTCCGTTTCGGGGGACCCTAGCGCCGGGCGCGGCCGGAACTGTCACCGAGGTTACAATTCCGGACGGCCGCGCGAAGAGATCAGGCCTCGCGGTCGGCCCGGATCGCCGCCGGGCTCACCGACTGGCGCTCGCCGTCCAGCACCGGGGCGATCGGTTCGGGCTGGGCGCCGCCCTGGGGCTCGTTGACCCCGTGCGCCCAGTGCTTGACCAGGAAGCTCAGGGCCACGAACGCCACGCCGACGCCGACGCCCCACCAGCCGAGCATGTTGAACACCTCGATCGAGGTGGCCAGGGCCCCGGCCGGGTCCAGCACCTGGCCGCCCACCGTCTCGGTCCCCGCCAGGCCGGCGATCCAGCCGCCGACGTACTGGGCGATGGCCGAGGCCAGGAACCACACCGCCATCATGAACGAGCCCACCTGGGCGACCGACAGCTTGGTGATCTCGCTCAGCCCCACCGGCGACAGGAACAGCTCTCCCGTGGTGTGCAGCAGGTAGAGCAGGCCCAGCAGCATCAGCGGCACGCGGTAGTCCGCGCCAGCCATGCCCGCGCCCCAGACCACCACCAGGAAGCCCAGGCCCACCTGCATCAGGCCGAAGCCGAACTTCAGCGTCGGGTTCGGGTCGCGGTTGTGGGTGGCCAGCCACGCCCACAGCGCCGCCAGCACCGGGGCGAAGATCAGGATGAAGCCGGCGTTGAACGACTGGGTCTGGGCCGCGGCGATCTGGGTGTCGATCCAGAACACTCCGCCCAGCGGCCGCATCCCCGCCTCGGTGAGCTGGGCGGCGGTGCCCATCGGCAGGCCCAGGAAGGTGGTCGCCCGCTCGGTCAGGCCGAGGTCCACGTTGCGCGCGGCGAACAGGTTGAGCGAGGTGCCGGCCTGTTCGAACAGGGTGAAGAAGATCACCGAGCCGAAGATCAGGATCAGCGCCAGCATCATCCGCTCGCGCTCGATCTTGTCGCACTTGGTCGCCATGAACCAGGCGATGAAGGCCAGGGAGACGATGGTGCTGGCCAGAAGGCCCACGCCCACCAGCCTGTTGTGCTGGACCAGCAGCCACACGCCGCCGACGCCGATCAGCGCCAGGATGTAGATAAGCCACTCGCGGTTGATCGGCCCGACCACCGGCTGGGCCAGGCGCGCCGGGTCCGGCGGCTCGCCCTTGCCCTGCAGCAGGCTCTTGCCCAGCACGAAGACGACGAAGCCGGCCGCCATGCCCACGCCCGCCAGGCCGAAGCCGGCCCACCAGCCGACGTGCTGGCCGAGATAGGCGCAGAGCACCGAGGCCCAGAAGGCCCCCAGGTTGATGCCGTAGTAGTAGAGCGTGAAGCCCGAATCCCGCCGCGGATCGCCCTGCGGATAGAGCTGGCCGACGATCGTGGAGATGTTCGGCTTCAGGAAGCCCACCCCCATGATGATCAGCGACACCGCCAGGAAGAAGGCGTTCACCCCCCGCTGGTCGACCACCTTGGTCATCGTATAGCTGCCTTCCGGCAGCACCGAGGGCAGGCTGGCGCCGGCCGGCAGCCCCTCGATCCTCATGCCGCCGCCCTCGGCGGGGCCGAAGGCGTGGGCCTGGCCGTCGACCACCACCTTGACCACCCGGTCGTCGGCCCGGCCCTGGGCGGCAATCTGGTAGGTCTGGCCCGCGTAGGTCAGGCTCTGCTGCGCCGGCCGGCCTTCGTAGGCCATGGTCAGGTGCCCGGCCACCAGCAGCAGGGCGCCGAAGGCGACCGCCTTGCGCGTGCCCAGGTAGCGGTCGGCCAGGATCCCGCCGATCAGCGGCAGCAGATAGACCAGCGAGGTGTAGGAGCCGTACTGCGCCGAGGCGACGGCGTCGTCGAACAGGAGGTGCTGCGTCAGGTAGAAGATCAGGATGCCGCGCATGCCGTAGTAGGAGAAGCGCTCCCACATCTCGGCGAAGAACAGGACGATCAGCCCCCGGGGGTGGTTCTTGAGCAGCTGCATCAGGACCGGGATGCCGGTCACGAGCGTGACGACGATCCCGAGCAGGACGACGATATTCATTCAGCGGTCTTCCGATTGTGGGCGGCCCTGGCCATGCGTTGGTTCGCCTTCAGGTGGCTTGTTCGACCCGCGCCGGGCGCATTTGGCGGGAGAAGATCACGCGTTTGGGCTCAGCACAAGCAATCGGGCGCCCGCGGCCCCATCTGAGGGAGCCCAAGGCCCGGCCTTCGCGTTAGGCTTGAATTAGGAGGCGCCCCCATGAAGAACCCCGGCCGCGACCACCCGATCGCCATCAAGCCGGCTGACGGCCGCTGGCGCGTCAGCTTCGACCAGCACGTGATCGCCGATTCCGGCGACGCGATGATCCTGCAGGAGGCCCACCTGCGTCCGGTGGTCTACTTCCCGCGCCAGGACGTGAACATGGAGTACTTCAGCCGCACCGACCGCTCCACCCACTGCCCCTACAAGGGCGACGCCAGCTACTATTCGCTGCTGATGGACGGCGATCTCGTCGAGAACATCGCCTGGAGCTACGAGGAGCCCTATCCGGCCATGGAGGAGATCCGCGGGCGGATCGCCTTCTATCCCGACCAGGTGAAGATCTACGAGGTCGAGGACGCCAAGGTGAACCCGCACCACCTCGAAGGCGGCTCAGTGGACGACGTCGTCCTGCACACCGATTCCGGCTCTGGCGCCAGCCAGCGCGAGCACTGGCCCGCCAACGTCAGCCGCCCGCCGGAACTCTAGGGCCGGCCCCGCGAAGGGGAGACGGGCGAAGGGGAGAAGGGCGAAAGGGAGACGGGCGAAAGGGGGACCGTAAGCGCCGGCCCCCCTCGCCCCCCAAAGGCTGGCTCCTCGCGCAGGAGCGCTCCGCCCTTAGCTCTTGGCGCCGCCGTCAGAGGCGGGTCGGAATCACCACCGGCAGGTCGAGATAGCCCTTCACGAAGCTGGAGTGCACGCGGTTGGGCTCGCGCTGGACCTCGATGGTCGGGAAGCGCTTGAGGATCTCTTCCCAGATGATCTTGAGCTGCAGCTCGGCCAGGCGGTTGCCCACGCAGCGGTGGATGCCGAAGCCGAAGGACATGTGCCGCCGCGGGTTCTCGCGGTCGATGATGTAGGCGTTCGGGTTGTCGATCACCTCTTCGTCGCGGTTGCCCGAGACGTACCACATGACCACCTTGTCGCCGGTCTTCATCTGCTTGCCGCCGAACTCGACGTCGCGCTTGACCGTGCGGCGCATGTAGGCGAGCGGCGTCTGCCAGCGGATCGTCTCGGAGACCATCGAGGGGATCAGGCTGTGGTTGGCCCGCAGCTTGTCGTACTGGTCCGGGTTCTTGTTCAGGGCGTAGACGCTGCCGGAGATCGTGTTGCGGGTGGTGTCGTTGCCCCCCACGATCAGCAGGATCAGGTTCCCCAGGTACTCCATGCGGTCCATGTTCTTGGTGGCCTCGCCGTGGGCCAGCATGGAGATCAGGTCGCTCTTCGGCGGCTGCTCGGCGCGCTCGTTCCACAGGCGCAGGAAGTAGTCGACGCACTCGAACAGGGCGGCCTTGCGGCGCTCGTCGTGCTCGTCCGGGTCGGTGGTGCCGAGGATGCCGCTGTCCGGCCCAGAGGTCGCCACGTCCGACCAGAAGGTCAGCTTGCGCCGGTCCTCCCAGGGAAAGTCGAACAGGGTCGCCAGCATCTGGGTGGTCAGCTCGATCGACACCCGGTCGACCCAGTCGAACTCCTCGCCGATCGGCAGGCCGTCCAGGATCTTGCAGGCCCGCTCGCGGATCAGCGGCTCCAGGATCTGCAGGTTGTGCGGCGAGACGATCGGGCTGACCGTCTTGCGCTGGATGTCATGCTTGGGCGGGTCCATCGCGATGAACATCGGCAGAGGAAAGTCCTCTTCCGGGTCGAAGATCGTGATGCCCGGCTCGGACGAGAACACCTCGTGGTTGGTGTCCACCGCCATGATGTCGTTGAACTTGGTGACCGACCAATAGGGCCCCTCTTCGCTCTCGGGGCAGTAGTGGACCGGGTCCTCCTTGCGCAGACGCTCGAAGTAGGGCCAGTGGCTGTCGGTCTTGAACAGGATCGGATCGATCATGTTGAACTGTTTAAGCGGCGTGGCGTAGGCCTTCGCCCGCGCCTCATTGATGTCGATCGAACCGTCGCTCATGCTTCCCGGGCTCCCGCATTTCAGGTCGTTCGCCCGCTTGGGGCGGGCTTATCTGAACGCTGCTTAGCAAAATCCGGCGGCTAGGAACAGTGGGTGACGCCTCGTTCACCTTTCACCGGTCTTCAAAAGCGGGTGTGGTCCAGACTGCGCGGATCGGCGGTCCGCAGTCGCCGATAGATCTCTCCGTCCCGGCTGCGCCGGCGCCAGCCCCGCGCCTTGTGCAGCGCGGTCTCCAGCTCCGGCGCGCGCCGATCGAGGTCCACCCTCGTCAGGGCCGCCGCGCCGCGCCCCGGCGCCTGGGCCAGCCATCGGCCATGCGGCCCGGCCACGCCGGAAGGGAAGTCCGCGCTGCACTGCGCCGGCGTGGCGAAGCTGACCCAAAAGGTGTTGGCCGCCGCGTGGGCCTGCGCCAGCAGGCCGAAGACGGGATCGCGGGAGAAGGACGAGACCAGCACCGCATCGACGCCCATCCGTTCGTACTCGGCGAACAGTTCGGGGAAGTTGATCTCGATGCACAGGGCCAGGCCCAGGCGGAATCCGTCGACCTCCACCACCAGGGGGTCGAATCCGGGGGTGAACCAGTCGCTGACCTCGCTGAACGACAGCAGGCGCTTGTCGTATCGGCCCACGAGCCGGCCCTCATCGGAGATCACATAAAGACTGTTGTGCGGGCGAAGCGGCGGCGACAGGGGATGGGCCGCGCCGACCACCACCCAGATTCCGAGCTCCCCGGCCAGAGCCGCCGTGGTCTCCAGTTCGCGGCGCACCGCTCCCCAGTCCAGCGGCCAGCCGGCCAGCGCGGACTTGGCCGGCCCGGACGGATAGCCCGTCGCCGCGCCTTCGGGGAAGTGCGCCAGCCGAGCCCCCTGGGCGTGGGCCTGCCGGATCATGGCGCGGATCTGCTGGCCGTTCTCGGCCGGTTCGGTGGTGACGAGGCACTGGGCCACCGCCATGCGCAGCACGTCGCTCAAGGGCGCGTCTCCGGGTTCGGCCTGGTCTTCGCTCTTGAGCTTCACGGCCCACAGGCTAGGTAACCTGACAGGGAGGACGCCGCCATGCCGTATGCGCAGGTCAACGGTCTATCGCTGTACTATGAGCTGGCCGGCGAGGGGGAGCGGCTGCTGTTCATCTCCGGCACCGGCGGCGACCTGCGGGTCAAGCCCAACGTCTTCGACGGCGGCCTCGCCCGCAACTTCCAGCTCCTGGCCTACGACCAGCGCGGCCTCGGCCGGTCCGGCAAGCCCGAGCTCGACTACGCCATGGCCGACTACGCCGACGACGCCGCCGGCCTGATGGACGCCCTCGGCTGGGACCAGGCCCTGGTGGTCGGGGTCTCCTTCGGCGGCATGGTCGCCCAGGAGCTGGCGCTGCGCCATCCCTCCCGGGTGAGGCGCCTGGTGCTGGCCTGCACCTCGCCGGGCGGCGCGGGCGGCGCCTCCTTTCCCTTCCACGAGATCGAGCACCTCAAGGGCGAGGCCCGCGCCCGCCACCTCATCCCGATCAGCGACACCCGCCGCGACGCCGCCTGGCAGGCCGCCCACCCGGCGCAGTACGAGGAACTGGTCAAGCTCTCCGCCGCCGAGCCCTTCGCCGACGAGCCCGGCCGCGCCGAGGGCGCCCATCGCCAGCTCATGGCGCGCAAGGACCACGACACCTGGGACCGCCTGCCGGCGATCGGCTGCCCGGTGCTCGTCGCCGCCGGCCGCTACGACGGGATCGCCCTGCCGGCGACCCAGGAGCGGATGGCCGCGCGCATCCCTGGCGCCGAGCTCCAGTGGTTCGAGGGCGGCCACCTGTTCATGATCCAGGACCGCACGGCGGCGCCGGCGATGGTGGCGTTCCTGAAGGGCTAGCCTGGCTTGGGCGAGGCCAGCGTCGAGCCGAAGGCCAAGGTCGCTCCGCTGTAGCGCCTGTCGCCGGTCACCTCGCGCCCGCACCAGGGCGGGAACGCGCGGGCGGCGATCGCCGCGTGGCTCTCGGCCTCCGCCTCGGCGATCATCAGCCCGTCGAGCGGGCCCTCGAAGACGTCCAGGCTGACGCCGTCCACCGTGTAGCGGCGCTTGCGCAGCGCATCGCCGGGCAGACGGGCCAGCACGGCGTGCTCCTCCGCGGTGAGGTAAAGGTTGGCGATCGGCTCGCCCTCGCCGTCCGCCGGGCCGTACTTCTTGCAGAGCTTGAAGGTCCGCTCTCCGCTGGCCAGGTCCGTGACCGCCCGCAGCCGCAGCCGCCCGCCGTCGATGTAGAGGTCCTCGATCAGCCGCGCCGGCGCGCCCGCGAGGTCCGGCGCCTGGCTCACCAGGAAGCGGCGCTCGTGCTCCATCCGGGCGTACTTGGGAATCGCCATGGCGCGCCCTCGCCCGCCGTCGCCGCCTAGTAGGCGAAGGCCTCGAACACCGGGCTCACGTCCCCCTGCCAGGGGCCGTTGTAGAGCTCCAGCAGCCGCTCCGCCGGGGTGATCCCGCTGGCGGCGATCTCCTCCAGCTCGG
Organism: Phenylobacterium sp.; assembly: GCF_046291545.1. Lineage (GTDB taxonomy): Bacteria > Pseudomonadota > Alphaproteobacteria > Caulobacterales > Caulobacteraceae > Phenylobacterium. Next base: position 54,327 of record NZ_JBKBSM010000010.1, on the reverse strand, counting down.
CCAGGTAGCCGGACTCGTCGACCATCCCGCCGTTCAGGCGGTTGCGGTTCTTCAGTCCCTCACGGGCGATCGCCACCAGGTCCTTGGCCACGTCCTGGGCCGTGCGGCCGCCCACCTGCGCCTTCAGCCCCACCCGCGCCACGTCGACGCGCAGGACGTTGTGGTCCTCGACCGTCCAGTCCTTGCAGAGGTCCCAGGCGGCGGCCAAGGCGGCCGAATCGTAGAGCACCCCGGTCCACAGCGCCGGCAGGGCGCACAGTCGGCTCCAGGGCCCCGAATCGGCGCCGCGCATCTCCAGGTACTGCTTCAGCCGCACCTCGGGGAACAGGGTGGTGGTGTGGTCGGCCCAGTCCTTGATCGTCGGCCGCTCGCCCGGCAGGGCCGGCAGCTTGCCCTCCATGAAGGCGCGGAACGACTGGCCCGAGGCGTCGATGTAGCGGCCGTCGCGCTTGACGAAGTACATCGGCACGTCGAGCGCGTAGTTCACATAGGTCTCGTAGCCGAAGCCGTCCTGGAACACGAAGTCCAGCATGCCGGTGCGGTCGGCGTCGGTGTCGGTCCAGACGTTGGCCCGCGCCGAGAGGAACCCGTTGGGCTTTCCCTCCGTGAACGGCGAATTGGCGAACAGCGCCGTGGCGATCGGCTGCAGCGCCAGGCTCGTCCGGAACTTGGCGGCCATGTCGGCTTCCGAGCCGAAGTCCAGGTTCGCCTGCACCGTGCAGGTGCGGAACATCATGTCCAGCCCCAGGCCGCCCACCTTGGGCATGTAGGCCCGCATGATGCCGTAGCGCCCCTTGGGCATCACCGGCACGTCGGCGCGGCTCCAGTTGGGGGTGAAGCCCAGGCCCAGGAATCCCAGGCCCAGCTCGTCGGCCACGACCTTGACCTCCTGCAGGTGGCCGCCGGTCTCGGCGCAGATGTCGTGCATCGTCTCCAGCGGCGCGCCGGACAGCTCGAACTGGCCGCCGGGCTCCAGGCTCACATTGGCCTTGCCCCGCTCCAGGCCGATCAGCACCTCGCCCTTGTCGGAAGGCTCGTAGACGCCGCTCCAGCCGAAGCGCATCAGCCCTTCCAGCAGCGCCTTGATCCCGGCCTCGCCCTCGTACGGCACGGCCGCATGCGTGCCCAGGCGGAAGACGAACTTCTCATGCTCGGCGCCCACGCGCCATTCGCTGGCCGGCTTCTCGCCCTTGGCCAGCCATTCCACGAGGTCTTCGAGCACGAGCGGGCGCTCCGCGCAGACGACGTCGGCCATGACACACTCCCCAGTCTGCCCGAGGACCGCTCCGGTCCAGAGGCGAAGCCGCCCAATGGCGCGCGCCCGCGACGGCCTGATGACGGCCCACGGCGTGCGGATGCGATCTTTACGCCGTCAGCACAGGTGGGAGCAATCTGCCGCAAGCTCAAGGGTGCGGCCCCGCCCCGCGGCAGGGTCAGCCGCGCCAGTCGCCCAGGGCCGCCTGCCACAGGGTCAGGGCGCTGATGGCGGCGGTGTCGGCGCGCAGGATCCGCGGGCCGAGCGCGGCGGGGACGGCGTAGTCCAGGGCCCGCAGCCGCGCCCGCTCGGCCGGCGAAAAGCCGCCCTCCGGGCCGATCAGGATCGCCCAGGGTCCGGGCGCCTGTCCGGCCAGCGCCGTCAGCAGCGGCGCGGCGTCCCCCGCCTCGTCGCAGAAGACCAGCCGGCGGCCCGGCTCCCAGCCCGCGACCAGCCGCTCCAGCTTCACCGGCTCCAGGATCTCCGGCACGTCGAGGCGGCCGGTCTGCTCGGCCGCCTCGGTGGCGATCGCCTGCAGCCGCGCGACCTTGGTGTGGTCGGCGTTGGTCCGCTCGGTGATCACCGGGCGCACCCGCCGCGCGCCGAGCTCGGCGGCCTTCTCGACGATGGTCTCCAGCCGCGCCCGCTTGACCAGCGCCACCACCAGCTCGAGGTCGGGGCCGATCGCCTGCGTCCGCTCGATCGCCTCGATCCGCAGGCGCGCGCCGCGCTTGCCCGCTTCGGTCAGGGTCGCGCGCCATTCGCCGTCGCGGCCGTTGAACACCAGGATCTGGTCGCCGACGGCGCGGCGCATCACCGCCGCCAGATAGCGGCTCTGGTCGGCGTTTAGGAGAAGCTCGGTCCCGGCGGAAAGGTCGTGGGCGACGTGAAGGCGGATCATGCTGACACCTTCTAGCCGCCCGCATCGCTATGCGGCTAGGCTCGCGCCATGAGCAAACACGACGACGAAGACGCCCTCGAGGCCGCCCAGCTCGGCCTGGTCCGCTGGCAGCAGCACTGCATGAAGTCCGGCCAGAAGGTGCTGGTCATCTTCGAGGGGCGCGACGCCGCCGGCAAGGACGGCACGATCAAGCGGGTCACCGAGCACATGAGCGTGCGCAACACCCGCGTCGTCGCCCTGCCCAAGCCCTCCGACCGCGACCGCAGCCAGTGGTACTTCCAGCGCTACGTCGGCCACCTGCCGGCCGGCGGCGAGACCGTGATCTTCAACCGCTCCTGGTACAACCGGGCCGGCGTCGAGCGGGTGATGGGCTTTTCCACCCCCGAGGAGCAGGAGCACTTCCTGCGCGAGGTGCCCAACGTCGAGGCCATGCTGGTCTCCTCGGGCCTCACCCTGGTCAAGCTCTGGCTCGACGTCTCCAAGGCCGAGCAGGCCAGGCGCCTGGCCGAGCGGCGGACCGATCCGCTCAAGGTGCTGAAGTCCAGTCCCCTGGACGCCGCCGCCCAGGAACGCTGGGACGCCTACACCGAGGCCCGGGACGAGATGCTCCGGCGCACCGACACGGCCTCGGCCCCCTGGGTCTGCGTCCGTTCCGACGACAAGCGCGCCGCCCGCCTGGCGGTGGTGCGCCACCTCGTCCATGTCCTGGCCCCGGAGGACGTCGCCGCCGACGTCGACAGGCCCGACCCCAAGGTGCTGTTCCCCTTCGACATCGGCGCCCTGGCCGACGGACGGCTGGAGCGCTGACGGCTTGAGCCCGGCGCCGGACACCCTTTCGGCCCGCGAGGCGCGGCGTATCGCGCTCGCCGCCCAGGGCTTCGCCGCCGCGCGCCCGTCGGGCGAGGTCGGCCGCCGCCAGCTCATGAAGGGGATCGAACGGCTCGCCGTCGTGCAGATCGATTCGGTGAACGTCGTCTCGCGCACCCATTACCTGCCGCTGTTCTCGCGGCTGGGCGCCTATCCGCGCGAGCTCCTGGAGGAGCTCGCCTGGGGCCGCCGGCCGGGCCTCTTCGAATACTGGATGCACGAGGCGTCCCTCGCGCCCTTCGACGCCCAGCCCCTGATGCGCTGGCGCATGGCCGACGCCGCCGAGGGCGTCGGCGTCTGGAAGGGGGTGGCCCGGTTCCTGCGCGAGCATCGCCCGTTCATCGACCGGGCCCTGGCCGAGATCGACCGCCGCGGTCCCCTGTCCGCCTCCGAGCTGGAGCTGGGCGCCAAGGGCCGGGGCGGCTGGTGGGGCTGGAGCGAGGCCAAGCGCGCCCTGGAATGCCTGTTCTGGTGCGGCGAGCTGACCACCGCCACCCGCCGCGGAACCTTCGAGCGGGTCTACGGCCGGCCCGAGCACGTCCTGCCCCGCGCGGTCTGGTCCGCGCCGACGCCGAGCCGCGAGGACGCCCAGCGCGAGCTGGTCCGCCGGGCCGCCCGCGCCCAGGGGATCGCCACCGAACGCGACCTGCGCGACTATTTCCGCATGGCCCCGGCCGAGACCCGCGCCCGCATCGCCGAGCTGGTCGAGGCCGGCGAGCTGCAGCCCGTCACGGTCCAGGGCTGGGGCCAGGGCGCCTGGCTCGATCCCGCAGCCCGGCGGCCCCGCAAGGTCCGGGCTGCGGCCCTGCTCTCGCCCTTCGACAACCTGATCTGGTTCCGCGAACGCACCGAGCGGCTGTTCGGGGTCCGGGTGCGGCTGGAGATCTACACCCCGGCCCACAAGCGCACCCACGGCTACTACGTCCTGCCCTTCCTCGAGGGCGAGACCATCACCGCCCGGGTCGACCTCAAGGCCGAGCGCAAGGCCGGCGTCCTCGCCGTCCAGGCCGCCCACGCCGAGCCGGACACCGGCCCGGACACGGCCGAACGCCTCGCCGCCGAGCTCCGCCTGATGGCCGGCTGGCTCGGCCTGTCGGACGTGCGCGTCCTGCCCCGCGGCGACCTCGCCCCCGCCCTGGCCGACGCCCTGGCGCGCTGAACGGCGCACCGGATCGCGCCGGATTTCCTCGCCCTCGGCGCGGCCTGAGAATAACCTCCGGGCGAGGTTCGCTAGGAGATCTCCCCATGCGTGCAGATCGCAAGGCCTGGTTCGGCCCCAAGGCCTACGGATACGGCTTCACGCCCACCACCTGGGAAGGCTGGCTCCTCACCGCCGCGCTCCTGGCCGCCGTCGCCGCCGCGGTGGGGATCGTCGGCCCCCTGTTCGGTCCCCTCGCCTTGGCCGGCGCCGTCACGCTTTGCCTCGGGCTCTACATCTGGATCGCCTCGCGCCGGACGGCGGGGGACATGGCCTGGCGCTGGGGCGACCGCGACCGCCGCTGACCGCGGCGGCCGCCTCGGGCGCGGCCGTCAGGCCGCGCCCTCCGCCACGGCGTGCAGCCGCGCATAGACCCCGCCCCGGGAGACCAGCTCCTGGTGGCGGCCTTCCTCGACCACGCGCCCGCCCTCGAACACCAGGATCCGGTCGGCGCCGCGGATGGTCGACAGGCGGTGGGCGATGACGATCGTCGTGCGGCCGACCATCAGCTCCTCGATCGCCGCCTGCACCTGGCGCTCGGTCTCCACGTCCAGTGAGGAGGTGGCCTCGTCCAGCACCAGGATCGGCGCGTCCGCCAGGAACGCCCGGGCGATGGCCACCCGCTGGCGCTCGCCCCCCGACAGCTTCACGCCGCGCTCGCCGACCAGGGTGTCGTAGCCCTTGGGCAGGCGCGAGATGAAGTCGTGGGCCCGCGCCCGGCGGGCGGCGAGCGCGATCTCCTCGCGGGTGGCGCCGGGCCGGCCATAAGCGATGTTCTCGGCGATGGTCCGGTGGAACAGCGCCGGGTCCTGCGGCACCACCGCGATGGCGCTGCGCAGGCTCTGCTGGCTGACCTGGGCGATGTCCTGGCCGTCGATCAGGATGCGCCCGCCCTGCACGTCGTAGAGCCGCTGGACCAGCTTCACGAAGGTGGTCTTGCCCGCGCCCGTCGGGCCGACCAGGGCCACCCGCTCGCCCGGCGCGATCACCAGGGTGAAGCCGTCGTAGAGCGGCCGCTCCGCCGACTTGTAGCGGAACGTCACCCGGTCGAAGGCGATCTCGCCCAGGTCGCCGCGGAACGGGCCCGCGGCCGGCGCATCGGCCACCTGCGGGGCCATGGTCGCAAAGCGCGCAACGTCCTCCACGTCGTCCAGGCCCTTCTGCATCATGCGGATGTTCTCGCCGATATTGCGCAGGTAGCCGCTCATCAGCATGAACGAGGTCACGCCGAAGGCGACGTCCCCGGCGCTCGCCCGGCCCCGGCTCCACAGCCAGACCAAAAGGCCCGACAGCCCCGCCTGCAGCACCACCAGGATCATGTTCTGGATCAGCCACACGTCCAGGAAGCGGTTCCAGGTGACGACGATCGCCCGGCGCCAGGCCTCCGTCACGCCGGCGATCCGGTCCGCCTCCCGGCTTTCCGCGCCGAACGCCTTGACCGTGGCGTTGGAGCCGATGGAGTCGGCCAGCGCCCCGCCGATGCGCGAGTCCAGCCCCACCGAACGCAGGTTCGAGGGCCGCACGTAGTGCGCCGACAGGAACAGGTTGGAGGCGATGTAGAACACCACCACCGCCAGGGAGAAGAACCCCACCACCGGCCAGCGGAAGATCATCGAGACCGACAGCCCGACCAGCACCAGGATCGCCGGGCCGAGCCACAGGACCACGGCGTCGGAGATGGCGTCATAGCCCCACATCGCCCGAGACAGCCGGCGCACCGTCGCCCCCGCGAAGGTGTCGGCGTGCCAGTCGGCCGAGAACGACTGGACCCGCTGGAAGCCCTCGTCGGTCATCTCCTTCATGTTGGACGCCGCCAGCGGGTTCCAGAAGCGGAAGGCCGCGTTGCGGATCAGCGAATAGCCCAGGTAGACGCCGACGAAGATCGCCCAGGCGCGCCAGGCCCGGTCGCTGTCGCCCGGTCCGGCGACCACCGCGTCGACCAGGTAGCCCGACGCCCAGGGCATCGCCAGGTCGAAGCAGATGGCCACCAGGATCAGGCCGATGGCGGTGAAGAACAGCGGCTTCTTGCGCATCCAGTAGCCGGCCACGAAGCCCAGCACCTGGCGGTTGGAGAGCGTTCGTTGCCGGACGTCGTCTTCGTCCTCGTAGTGTTCGGTCATGGCGGCCTCGCGGGGCGGATGGGGGACTGCGCCCGGAGGGCGCGCATGGGGTGAGAGGGGCGCGGCGGCCTGCTGCGCCGCGCCGGGGGGCGCTGGCTCAGTCATTGGCCGCCCCCAGGGTGCGCGGGTTGAACGCCCGCCGGCCCGCCGGCCGCCGCGACAGCGACAGGACGAGCTGGGCCGGGACGCGCCGGACCCGCTCCCGCCGCCAGGGCGGGCGCAGGCCCAGGAGCTTCTCGGCCAGGAGCAGCCCCAGCATCGCCGCGGCATGGTTGGGGTCGCCCGCGCCGGCGCGGCAGAAGGCCTGCATTCGGTCGGCGTCGTCGCGCACGCGGCGGGCGTCGTCGATGGGATGGAACATCGGAAGCGTCCGATCTGGGCCGGACCGAAAACGCCCCGCGGGAGGGGGGACTTCGGGCTGGCCTTGGGTCCGCTCGAAAGCGGCGGGGGGTGGGAAGTCGCGCTCCGGGCGGAGCGTCGGCGGGGCCGCTAGGGCCGGATCCTCTGGGAGAGGATCAGCTCAGCTGGTGTGCGGGAGAAGCCGCTTATGGCGGCCGTCTGCGAACCACATTCCGGCATTGGCGGCGTAGCGGCGGGCGTACGAAGCGATGGCAGTCATCTGGTCGCGCCCTCCTGTTGCTGGTCGCCGTAGGGTTGTGACGCTTAGGGGGCTCTCCCGCCCCCGTCAACCGAGCCGGATCACTTCGTTACTCGAAATTTTCGACTGCGGCGCCAATGCCACGATCTGCTAAACGCCGGCCATGACCGCGCCCCTGCCCGACGCCGCTCCCGCCAACTGGGTCGACCGCCACGCGCCGGCCCCGCTGCGCCCCTGGCTGAAGCTCGGCCGCTTCGACCGGCCGGTCGGCGTCTGGCTGCTGATGCTCCCCGGCTGGCAGGGGATCGCCCTGGCCTGCGCCATGCAGGGCCGCCTGCCCGACCCCGCCCTGATGGCCGCCTTCTTCGTCGGCGCGGCCCTGATGCGGGCGGCGGGCTGCGCCTACAACGACATCGTCGACCGGGACATCGACGCCAAGGTCGCCCGCACCGCCGGCCGGCCGATCCCGGCGGGCCAGATCAGCGTGCGCCAGGCTTGGGCCTTCGTCGGCCTGTGCTGCCTCGCCTCCCTGGGCGTCCTGCTCGCCCTGCCGCCCCTGGCGATCGCCCTGGGGGTCGGCTCCCTGGCGCTGGTGGCGGCCTATCCGTTCATGAAGCGAATCACCTGGTGGCCCCAGGCCTGGCTCGGCCTCACCTTCAACTGGGGCGCCCTCCTGGGCTTCGCCGCGGCCTCCGGCGGCCTTCAGGCGCCGGCCCTGATCCTCTACGCCTCCGGCATATTCTGGACCCTGGGCTACGACACCATCTACGCCGTCCAGGACCTGGAGGACGACGCCCTGGCCGGGGTCAAGTCCTCCGCCCGCCGCCTGGGCGAGGCCGCGCCCAAGGGCGTCTTCGGCTTCTACGTCCTGAGCTTCGTGCTGGCGCTCGCCGTCGCCTGGTTCGCCGGCCTGGGGCCGCTGTTCTGGCCGCCGGCGGCCCTCTTCGGCCTGCACCTGTCGCGCCAGGCCCAGCGGCTGGACGTGCGCGACGGTCCCGCCGCCCTGGCGCTGTTCAAGTCCAACGCCCTTGCGGGCCTGTTGCTGTTCGCCGCCCTGGCCGCCGGCGCCTGGCGGCCGGCGCTCGGCTTCGCCGCGGGCGGGTGAGGGCGCGCCCGCGCCACCATGACGCGACGTCATCCTGTCGTCCGGGCGGGTTCCGTGAGATAATGCGCCTATGTCCGCAGCCGCCCGCGTCGATCCCAAGAGCTACTTCACCCCCGAGGAATGGACGCCCCTGACCGTCCGCTCGTCGTGGAAGGGGCTGGCCCTGGTCGCCCACGCCTGGGCGGTCATCTTCGCCGCCGCCGCGGTCGGCGTGGTCTGGCCGCTCACCATCCCCTTGATGGTGATGATCATCGGCGCGCGCCAGCTCGGCCTGGCGATCCTGATGCATGACGCGGCCCACGGCGCCCTGCACCCGAACATGAAGGTCAACGACTGGGTGGGCGAGCACCTCACCGGCGGCGGCCTCGTGCGCTACCGCAACTACCACCTGCAGCATCACAAGTTCGCCCAGCAGGCCGAGGACCCGGACCTGGTGCTTTCCGCGCCCTTCCCGATCACGGCCCTGTCCCTGCGCCGCAAGATCGCCCGCGACCTGACCGGCCGCACCTGGTTCAAGCTGCGCTTCGGCGACTTCATGGCCCGCCTGCGCGCCCGCAAGCCGGGCCAGCCGCTGCTGCCCATCATCGGCGAGGAGATCCGCCGCAAGCGCCGCATGCTCGCCTGGGCGGCGGCGACCATCGCCCTCACCGCCCCCTTCGGCCTGTGGTGGGCCTGGTTCGTCTTCTGGCTGCTGCCCCAGGCCACCTGGTTCCAGATGGTCACGCGCCTGCGCAACATCGCCGAGCACGCCTGCGTCGCCCGCGACGAGCCCGACCCCCTGCGCCACGCCCGCACCACCTACGCCGGCCTGCTGGAGCGGGCGTTCATCGCGCCCTACTACGTGAACTACCACTGCGAACATCACATGTTCATGCACCTGCCCTGCTACAGCCTGCCGCGCGCCAACCGCCTCCTGCGGGCCAAGGGCGTGACCGAGCGGATGCTCACCGCGCCGGGCTATCTGCAGGTGCTCAAGATGGCCGCCTCCAGGCCCGCCGCGCCCCGCCCGGCCGCCCCGCGCCCGGCCGCCTAGAGCCAGACCGCCTGACGCCCGCGCCCCGCCCGCTCCCGTGATCGACCCCACCTTCGAGGGCCGCTGCGCCTTCATCCGCGGCCACACCCGCCTCCAGCGCCCGCCGCACACCCCCGAGCTCGTCCTGCACCTGGCCGACGAGGTCACGCCGATCTGGCGCATGACCGAGGAAGCCCTCGAGGAGATCGGCGTGCCGCCGCCGTTCTGGGCCTTCGCCTGGGCCGGCGGCCAGGCCCTGGCCCGCTACGTCCTGGACCACCCCGCCGAGGTCGCCGGCAAGCGGGTGGTCGACTTCGCCTCCGGCTCCGGCATCGTCGCCATCGCCGCCCTCAAGGCCGGGGCGGCCCACGTGCTGGCCGCCGACATCGATCCCTTCTGCGCCGCGGCCATGGCCCTGAACGGCGAGGCCAACGGCGTCGTCGCCGACTTCACCGACCAGGACCTCCTGGACGCCCCGCCGCCGGACGCCGACGTCTTCCTGGCCGGCGACATCTGCTACGAAAAGCCCCTCGCCGAGCGGGTCATGGCCTGGCTCGCGGCCGCCAGGGACCGCGGCGCCCGGGTGCTGATCGGCGATCCGGGCCGCAGCTACTTCCCCCGCGAGGGCCTCACGCGCCTGGCCGAATACCAGGTCCCCACCACCCGCGAGCTAGAGGACATGGAGGTCAAGAAGACCGCCGTCTGGACTCTATGAGGGCCCTTTGCTATAAGAACAAACAACGAACACAACGGAGGCCCGCCATGCGCGAGGACGGCAAGATCGACTATGTGGAGTTCCCGGCGGCCGACCTGCCGGCGGTGAAGGACTTCTATTCCGCCGCCTTCGGCTGGCGCTTCGTCGACTACGGCCCCGGCTACGCCGCCTTCGAGGAGGCCGCCGTGGACGGCGGCTTCAACGGCGAGCCGGAAGAGCCCAGGCCGCTCGTCATCCTCTACGCCCACGACCTGGAGGCGATGGAGGCCAGGGTGAAGGCCGCCGGCGGCGTCGTGGTCCGCGAGATCCAGGCCTTCCCGGGCGGGCGCCGCTTCCACTTCCGCGACCCCGCCGGCAACGTCCTGGGCGTGTGGAGCGAGACCTGAGCGACGCGCTCGACTTCCTGGCGGTGAAGCCGCAATCCTAGGGCGGGCGCGAAGACGCGCCGCCGGCCCAGGATGTCCGTCATGCGCAGTTTCAGCCTCGCGGTTGTCGCCGCCGTCGCGATCGCCACGCCCGCCGCCGCCCAGATGATCGACTGCACCACCGACCGGATCGGCGTGACCACCTGCCTGGACGGCGCCGGGGCGGCCTATCGCGGCAAGGCCGATCCCAAGGGGCGCCTGGTCTGGCGCGACGGGCGCGGGAACATCGTCACCGGCTACACAAATCCCGATGGCGTCACCGTGCTGCTGGGCCCCGACGGCGCCAGGGTGGCGGGCTACGAGGACGCGCAGGGAAACTCCGCCTGGCGCACGCCGAACGGCCGCACGATCTACGGCCATTCCGATCCCACGAACGGCAATTCGGTCTACCGCGACAACGCCGGCCGCGTCCTGCGCTGCCACGACGACGGCAAGGGCCACAAGGTCTGCATCTCCGGCCGTGAGGACCGCTGAGGCCATGACACGCGAGGAGATGCGCGTCATCGTCCTGTCCTTCCCCGGCGCCGAGGAGGGGACCTCCTACGGCCGCCCCTCGTTCAAGGTGAACGGCAAGTTCTTCACCCGCCTGCGGGCCGAGGACGACAGCCTTGTGCTGATGGAGGTGGGCTTCGACGAGCGCGAGATGCTGATGGAGGCCGATCCGGGGACCTTCCACTTCACCGCCCACTACAAGGACTATCCCTGCGTGCTCGCGCGGCTCGACAGCCTGCATCCCGGCTCCCTCGAAGCCTTCCTCGACCGCCGCTGGCGCAAGATCGTCCCCAGGGCGGCCGTGAAGGCCAGGGACGCGGCCAAGGGCGGCTGACCGCCGCTTCGTCATCCGGAACCCGGCCCGCCCGGTCGAAAACCCTTGACTTTCGACTTGCCTGATGTTCTTGTTTTGTTCATGTCTGGCTTCCCCGACGACATGGCTGAGCGGCATGGCCGCATGCTCAAGAGGCTCGGGGAGATGGCCATGGCCTTGGCCGAGGAGACCTATGAGGCGGCGATGTCCGCCGAGGATCCCCAGGAGCGCGAGCGACTGAAGGCCTGCTTCCATCGCCTGTCCCGCTCGGTCCGCCAGACCGTGGCCCTGGAGGCCCGGCTGGAGCGCATGCGTCACCGCCAGGTCCTCGAGACCGAGCGGCGCCTGGACGAGGTGCGCCAGGCCCGCGTCAAGCGACGCCGCGCCCAGGTGGACGCCTCGCTCACCCGTCTCATCTGGACCGAGGCCGAACGCTGCGACTACGGCGACCTCGTCGTCGAGCTCACCAAGATCCTCAACGAGGAAGCCCTCTCGGAAGACTTCCTCGACGGCCCCGTCGAAGACCTCGTCGCGCGCATCAAGGCCGACCTCGGCTTCGTGGATGACGACGAGTCTCCTTCTCCTCCCCCGCCGGGGGAGGGAGCCTGCGAAACGGCGGAGGGGCCTCTCGTTCCCGCACGACGAAGCAGCGGCTGAACGTCAAAGATTCTCTCCCTCCGGGAGCTGTCGCAAGGCGACTGAGGCGGGCTGAAACAATCGACGACAGGGCGAGTCAAAGCCCCCTCCGGCCCCGCGGGCCGCCTCCCCCAATCGGGGAGGAGAGCGCGCCTGCGCCGCCTGTCATCCCGGACGGCGCAGCCTCAGAAGTCGTCTTCCATCATGGCGCGGAAGTGCTCCATCACCTCGCCCATGCGCTCCGGATCGTCGGGAGTCTCGGCGTCGGGTCCGGCCGCGGGCGGCGCGGCGGCGCCGGTCAGCCGGCCCTCGACCATGCCGTCGCGCACCAGGAGCAGCTCCTCGCCGTCTTCCAGGCTGGTCAGCAGTTGCGCGAGCTTGGGCGGCAGGTCGTCGAGGTCGATGCGCTTCATGCGGCGAATCTAGCCGCCCGGCCCGCGCCTGCAAGGCGTGACAGGACCTGCCGCGCCCACTAGCTTCCGCGCCGTCGCGCGCACCCCCGGAGACCCCATGGCCTATCGCTCGCTACGAGACTTCATCGCCCGGCTCGAGGCCGCCGGCGAACTGGTGCGGGTGAGCGAGCCCGTCTCCTCGGTGCTCGAGATGACCGAGATCCAGCGCCGGCTCCTGGCGACCGGCGGCCCGGCGGTGCTGTTCGAGAACGTCGTCCGCGCCGACGGCCAGCCCTCGTCCATGCCTTGCCTGGTCAACCTGTTCGGCACGGTGAAGCGGGTCGCCATGGGCGTCACCCTGGAGGGGCGCGAGCGCGAAACCGCCGCAGACCTGCGCGAGGTCGGCGAACTCCTGGCGTTCCTGCGGGCCCCCGAGCCCCCGCGCGGCCTCAAGGACGCCTGGGACATGCTGCCCCTGGCGAAAACCGTCATGTCCATGCGTCCGGCCACGGTGAAGAAGGCGCCGGTTCAGGAAGTGGTGCTCACGGGCGATCAGATCGACCTGTCCAGACTGCCGATCCAGACCTGCTGGCCCGGCGAGCCGGCGCCCCTGATCACCTGGCCGCTGGTGGTCACCCGGGGCCCCTCCGCCGACCGCGAGGACGACTACAACCTCGGCATCTACCGCATGCAGGTGCTGGGCCGCGACCGCACCATCATGCGCTGGCTGGCCCACCGCGGCGGCGCCCAGCACCACCGGCGCTGGAAGGCCTCCGGCAAGCCCGAGCCCCTGCCCGCCTGCGCGGTGATCGGCGCCGACCCGGGCACCATCCTGGCCGCCGTCACCCCGGTGCCCGACACCCTGTCCGAGTACCAGTTCGCCGGCCTGATGCGCGGCGCCAAGGTCGAGCTGGTCCAGGCCAAGACCGTGCCGCTGCTGGTGCCGGCCGAGGCCGAGATCGTCATCGAGGGCCACGTGCTGCTCGACGACTACGCCGACGAGGGCCCCTACGGCGATCACACCGGCTACTACAATTCCGTCGAGAAGTTCCCGGTCTTCCAGGTGAGCGCGATCACCATGCGCAAGAACCCGATCTACCTGACCACCTTCACCGGCCGCCCGCCGGACGAGCCCAGCGTCCTCGGCGAAGCCCTGAACGAGGTGTTCATCCCCCTCATCCGCCAGCAGTTCCCGGAGATCGTCGACTTCTGGCTGCCGCCCGAGGGCTGCAGCTACCGCATCGCCGTGGTGTCGATGAAGAAGGCCTACCCCGGCCACGCCAAGCGCGTGATGATGGGGGTGTGGAGCTATCTGCGCCAGTTCATGTACACCAAGTGGGTGATCGTCGTGGACGACGACGTGGACGCTCGGGACTGGAAGGACGTGATGTGGGCGATCTCCACCCGCATGGACCCGGCCAGGGACGTAACCCTGATCGAGAACACGCCCATAGATTACCTCGACTTCGCCTCGCCGGAGTCCGGACTGGGCTCGAAGATCGGGCTCGACGCGACCAACAAGTGGCCGCCGGAGACGAAGCGCGAATGGGGCGAGAAGCTCGGCATGGACCCGGCCGTGGTCGCCGCGGTCAGCGAGAAGTGGGCCAGGCTCGGCCTGCCCGGCGCCGGCGAGCCGGTAGATTGAGCCGCCGGCCGCCTCGCCCCTCGGGCGCGCGCCCTTGCCCTGTCGGGCGAAGCGCGCGCAACTGTCCAGCTTCAACGGGCTTGATGGGGGCTGAGAGCCGATGGAAGTGAACGCATCCGCGCATGCTGCGGCGCTGTGGGTCGGACTGAACCTGTTCGTCCTTCTGGTGCTGTCCCTGCTGGTGGTCCGCCAGCGCCAGAAGCACAAGGTGGTTCTGGGCGACGGCGGCGTGCCCGAGCTGATCCAGGCGATCCGCGCCTTCGGCAACGCCACCGAATACGTGCCCGCGGGCATGGCCGCCCTCACCATGCTGGCCGTGGTCGGCGCGCCGGGCCTGGCCATCCACATCACCGGCTTTCTGGTGTTCGTCGGCCGGGTCCTGCACGGCTACGGCCTGTCGACCAGCGGCGGGGCTTCCCTGCCGCGCACCCTCGGCGTGATCCTGACCTGGGTGTCCTACGTCTTCGCCGGCGCGGCCCTGCTCTTCTACTCGATCGCCTGATCTTCTCAGGCGCCTGATCTTCTCGGGCGCCTGATCTTCTCGTAGTCTGAGGCCTGGCCGAAGCGTCGCAGGCGCTTGCCCGCGGGACCGGGGGCGGCCATATGGGCGGCATGGATGAAAACCTGTTGTCCGACCTCGTCGCCGCCGCGCTGAAGGCCGGCGCCGATGCGGCCGAAGCCGCCGGGGCCGAGCGGCGCGCCCTGTCCATCTCCGTGCGCCTGGGCGAGCTGGAAGAGGTGGAGCGCGAGGAATCGCGCGACATCGGCCTGCGCGTCTTCGTCGGCCGCCGCCAGGCCACCGTCTCCGGCTCGGACGTGTCCGCCGAGGCCCGGGCCAAGCTCGTCGAGCGCGCGGTCGCCATGGCCCGCCTGGCGCCGGAAGACCCCTACGCCGGCCTCGCCGATCCCGGGCGCCTCGCCCGCGGCCCGCACCCCGACCTCGACCTCTACGACCCGTCCGAGCCGACGCCGCAGGAGCTGGAGGCCCGCGCCCGCACCGCCGAGGCGGCCGCCCGCGCGATCGACGGCGTCACCAACTCCGACGGCGCCTCGGCCTCCTGGTCTGCCGGGGTCTGGCGCCTTGTCACCAGCGGCGGCTTCGTCGGCGACCACCGCGCCTCCGGCTTCTCGATCGGCGCCTCGGCCATCGCCGCCGACGCGGCCGGCATGGAGAACGGCCACGACTGGCGCTCGGTCCGCTGGCAGTCCGACCTGCCCGCGCCGGACGCGATCGGCGCCGAAGCCGGCCGCCGGGCGGTCGGGCGCCTGGGCGCACGCAAGATCGCCTCGACCACCGCCCCGGTGATCTTCGAGAACCGCCTGGCCGCCTCGCTCATCAGCCCGCTGATCGGCGCGATCTCCGGCCCGGCGATCGCGCGCGGCGTCTCCTTCCTGAAGGACCGCCTGGGCCAGCAGGTCTTCGCCAGGGGCGTGACCCTGACCGACGACCCGCACCGCCGCCGCGGCCTCGGCTCCAGCCCCTTCGACGACGAGGGCGTGGCCAACGAAAGGCGCAACCTGATCGACGACGGGGTGCTGACCACCTGGCTCTTGAACTCCAGCGCCGCTCGCCAGCTCGGCCTGCAGTCCACCGGCCACGCCTCCCGCGGGCTCGCCGGACCGCCCGGGGTCGCGCCCACGAACCTGACCCTGCAGCCGGGCGAGACGGACCGCGCCGGCCTGATGAAGGACGCCGGCCGCGGCCTGCTCATCACCTCGATGTTCGGTCCCTCGCTCAACAGCAACACCGGCGACTGGTCGGTGGGCTGCTCGGGCTTCTGGTTCGAGGACGGCGAGATCGCCTATCCGGTCAGCGAGATCACCGTCGCCGGCAACCTCATCGACATCTACGGGCGGCTGGTTCCCGGCTCCGACCTGGAGATCCGCGGAGCGTCCAACGCGCCCTCGATCCTGGTCGACGCCCTCGCCATCGCAGGACGATGACCACGGACGCGGCGGCCGACCTCGCCCTGATCCTGGACGCGGCCCGTGAGGCGGGCGAACTGGCCCTGCGCCTGCGCGCCGAGGGCCTGCAGGTCGACTACAAGGCCGGGAACTCGCCGGTCACCAACGCTGACCTCGCCGCCGACGCGCACCTGAAGCGGAGGCTGGCCGCCGCCCGCCCCGACTACGGCTGGCTTTCCGAGGAGACCGCGGACAACAGGGATCGCCTGGAACGGCCGCGCCTCTTCGTCGTCGATCCCATCGACGGCACCCGCGCCTTCCTCAAGGGGCGGCCGTGGTGGGCGGTCTCCATCGCCGTGATCGATGGCGCCCGGCCGATCGCCGGCGCCGTCTTCGCCCCGCAGCTCGACCAGACCTTCGCCGCGCTCGAGGGCGGCGGGGCGACCTTGAACGGCGCGCCCATCAGCCCCAGCGACACCGGCTCGCTCGAGGACTGCGCCATGGTCGGCGACGCGCGGATGTTCACCCATCCGTCCTGGCCCACGCCCTGGCCGCAGATGCGGGTGGAGGCGCGCAACTCCACCGCCTACCGCATGTGCCTGGTCGCCTCCGGCGACTTCGACGCCGCCCTGGCGCTGGTCGCCAAGGCCGACTGGGACTTGGCCGCCGCCGACCTCATCGCCCGCGAGGCGGGCGCCTTCGTCGGCGACCATCGCGGCGAGCCGTTCGCCTACAATCGCGAGATTCCCGCCCAGCGCAGCCTCGTCTGCGCCACGCCGGCCCTCGCCCCGTTGATCCTGGACCGCGTCCGGCATATCGCCATCGGAAACTGACTCTTTCCGAGGCCCTCATGCCCGATCGGCAACTCCTTCACCTCGTCATCGGCGGCGAGCTCCAGGATCTGGAGCACAACACCTTCCGCGACCTGTCTCAGGTCGACTTCGTCGGCGCCTTCCCCAGCTACGAGGCGGCCCTCGCCGCCTGGCGCGCCAGGGCGCAGGCCACCGTCGACAACGCCCTGATGCGCTACTTCATCATCCACGCGCACAAGCTGCTCGATCCGGCCGCCGATCCGGACCATCACTAGGCGCAGCGGCGCCTACTCCCGGCGCAGCATCCGCTCGGTCAGCATCGTGCCCCACCACTGGGCGCGGAAGTCGGCCTTGATGCCCGCCGGATCGTAGGCGGCGCTCATCACCCACTCCAGGAAGGCCATGCCGGCCGGCTCGCCTTCCTGGAGATAGCGCTCGAAGGTGTAATCGAGCACCCCGGTCTTTCCGGCCCGCATGTGCAGGTAGCGCAGGTGAAGCTGGTCCAGCGCCTCGCGGATCGTGCGACCCTGGCGGAAGTGCATGTAGAACACGCTCATGATGCCGGCCCGGTCCGCCCCGGACTTGCAGTGCATCAGCGCCGGATACTCCACCGTCTCGAACAGGCGCTTGGCGCCCAGCACCCGCTCGCGGCTCGGCACCTCCCGCGAGGTGATGGTGAAGTCCACCATCCTGAGCCCCAGGCGCTCGCAGGCGTCCTTCTCCAGCACGTGGAAGCTCGCCTCGAAGCCGCCGCGCAGGTTGATGACCGTGCGGATCCCGTGCCGCTTCCAGTGTGCGAGCTGGTGCGGCCAGGGCTGGTTGGTGCGCACCAGCTCCTCGCTGATCCAGTGGGCGTTCTGGAAGCCCAGCCGCAGATAGGCGTGGTCGTTCCAGAGGTAGTCCAGATAGGTCCGGAAACGCCCGCCGGGGGTGGAAAGGTCGAATTCGGCCAAGGAGGGCTCCCGCTGTGCGGTCCCCTACCTAGGCGCTCGCGGCGTTCGACGGAAGCGGGGCGATGTCACAGCCTGGCGCGCTCGCCCGTCCTGCGACAGGGCTGTGGCGCAGGGCGCGCCCGTCTCCTACCTTGGCCGCAAGGGAGCGCGCGCATGGACCTTCAGGCCTATCTCGACCGTATCGGCTTCGCCGGCCAGCCGCGGCCAGACCTTGCGACCCTGCGCGCCGTGCACCGCGCGCACCTGATGGCCATCCCTTACGAAAACCTCGACGTCCAGTTCGGGCGGCCGCTGACCACCGATCCGGCCGAGGCCTTCGACAAGCTGGTGACCCGCCGCCGCGGCGGATGGTGCTACGAGATGAACGGGGTGCTCGGCTGGGCTCTCGAGGCGATCGGCTTCGACGTCACCCGTCTCGCCGGCGGCGTCATGCGCGTGGTCCGCGGCGACGAGATCGTCGGCAACCACCTGGTCCTGCGCGTGGACCTAGACGCGCCGTGGATCGCCGACGTGGGCTTCGGCGACGGCGGCCGCGATCCCTTCCCCCTGGTCGAGGCGGCCTTCGCCTCCGACGGGTTCCCGCTGCGGCTCGAACGGCTGGACGAGGCCTGGTGGCGCTTCCACAACCACGAGCACGGCGGCGCGCCCTCGTTCGACTTCACGGCCGAGCCGGCCGACCCCGCCCTCCTGGCCGACCGTTGCCGCTGGCTGCAGACCTCGCCAGAGTCGATGTTCGTGCAGAACGCGGTGGTCCAGCGCCACACCCCCGACGCCATCCTGCAACTGCGCGGGCGTGTGCTGCGCCGGGCCCGGCCCGAGGGGGTGGAAAGCCGCCTGATCGAATCGGCGGAGGCCTATGTGCAGGTGCTCGCGCGCGAGTTCGACCTGGACCTGCCGGAGGCGGCGGACCTGTGGCCGCGGATCTGCGCCCGACACGCCGAACTGTTCGGCGAGCCGGCGGCGCCCTGAACGCGCAGCCCGCTTGCGGCGCTTGACTTGGCGCGCGCAAGGGACGACCCCAAGGCCGATGAGCCTGAGCCCCAAGCCCGCCGCCGACCTCGGCGTCCGCGCCCTGATCGGCCGAATCGCCAGGGTCTACCTGGCGCCGCGCTGGCCCGGCCTGGCCGTCGCCCTGATCGCCGCGATCGCTGTGGCGGTGCTGAGCGCCAAGCTGATCCAGATCCTGGAGCCGGCGATCAACGACCTCCTGGTCAACCACAAGCCCGGGGCGCTGCTGGCCATTCCCCTGACCATCGCCGCCTACGCCATCGGCCGCGGAGTGGCCCAGGTGGTCCAGGCTTCCCTGGTCAACCGCGTCGGCAACGCCGTGGTCGGCGACGTCCAGGTGCAGCTCTTCGCCAAGCTGGTCCGCGCCGACCTCGCCCACCTGCGGGCCCAGCACTCCGGCGCCTTCGTCTCCTCGGTGCTCTATGACGCGGGCCTGATCCGCGAGGCGGCGACCAGCGGCGTCATCAACTACACCCAGCACTTCCTGACGGTGCTCGGCGCCATCACCGTGATGATCTCCAACGACTGGGTCCTGTCCCTGGCGATCATCGCGATCGCCCCCCTGACCACCGGGGTGATGCGCCGGTTCTCCAAGCGCGGCGCCAAGGCGGCCAAGGGCGCCATGGCCGAAACCTCCGCGCTCTCCACGGCGATCATGGAGAGCCTGGACGGCGTTCGCGTGGTCAAGATGGAGAACCGCGAGGCCTATGAAGAGGCCCGCGTCGCCGAGGTCGTCCGCCGCCGCCAGCGCCACCTGGTGAAGGGCGCGAACGCCCGGGCCACCGCAGCCCCCGCGACCGAGACCCTGATGACCCTGGTGACCGCCGCCATCCTGGCCTACGCCGGCTGGCGCTCCACCACCGGGGCGATGAACGTGGGCGCCTTCGTCGCCTTCCTCGGCGCCCTTGGCCTGGCCTCGCAGTCCCTGCGCCAGCT
Organism: Phenylobacterium sp.; assembly: GCF_046291545.1. Classification (GTDB taxonomy): domain Bacteria; phylum Pseudomonadota; class Alphaproteobacteria; order Caulobacterales; family Caulobacteraceae; genus Phenylobacterium. Next base: position 35,039 of record NZ_JBKBSM010000010.1, on the reverse strand, counting down.
CGCCAACCTGCAGACCGTCATGGCCGAGGGCCTGTCGGCGGCCCGGCGGCTGTTCGCCGCCCTCGACGTCGAGCCGGAGGTGCGCGAGCGGCCCGGCGCCCAGCCCCTGCCGCCCGGCGACAGCGCCATCGTCTTCGAGCAGGTGAGCTTCGCCTACGACGACGGCCAGCCCACCCTGAACGAGGTGAGCCTCGAGGTGCGCCGCGGGGAGACAGTGGCGCTGGTCGGCCCCTCTGGCGGCGGCAAGAGCACGATCCTGAACCTGATCCCGCGCTTCTACGACGCCACCGGCGGGCGCGTGCTGATCGACGGCCACGACGTCCGCGACGTAACCCTGGCGTCCCTGCGCGAGCGCATCGCCCTGGTGACCCAGGAGCCGTTCCTGTTCGACGACACCATTCGGGCCAACATCGCCTACGCCCGGCCGACCGCGAGCGAGGCCGAGATCGAGGCCGCCGCCCGCGCGGCCGCCGCGCACGAGTTCATCATGGCCTTGCCGGACGGCTACGCCACCGAAGTGGGCGAGGCCGGCGCGCGCCTGTCGGGCGGACAGCGCCAGCGCATCGCCATCGCCCGCGCCTTCCTCAAGGACGCGCCGATCCTGCTGCTGGACGAGGCCACCAGCGCGCTCGACACCGACAGCGAGGCCCAGGTGCAGGACGCCCTGACCCGGCTGATGGCCGGGCGGGCCACCATCCTGATCGCCCACAGGCTGTCCACGGTGCGCGGCGCCGACCGCATCTATGTGATCGACAAGGGCCGCGTGGTGGAGATCGGCGACCACGCCGCCCTGGTGCGGCAGAAGGGCCTCTATGCGCGGCTGGCCGGCAGCCAGAACCTCGACACGGAGACCGCCGCGTGAAGCGACTGATGCGCCGGCCGTGGGTCCAGGCCCTGCTCGGCTGGCTCCTCTGGGTGGTCCTGGTCATCACCCGGCGAAGCGTGCGCTGGCGTCACGACAACGTCGCCTGCGCCGCCGAGGCCCTGAAGGACGACGCCCCCTGCATCGTGCTCTTCTGGCACGGCCGCATTCCCCTGGCCCTGGGGATCGCCCAGGTCTGGTGGGTCCGCAACAAGCTGCGCTGCATGATCTCGCCCTCGAGCGACGGCGAGTTCATCGCCCAGGCCCTGTCCCGCGCGCGCTTTCCCGCCATCCGCATGTCCTCGGCCAAGGCGGGCGACAAGGAGAAGATGCGGGCGGCCGTGGCCGGCATGCGCGAAGCCATCGGCTGGGTGAAGGGCGGCGGCCTCCTGGCGATCACCCCGGACGGCCCGCGGGGCCCCAACGAGGTAATCGCGCCCGGCGCCCTGCAGATCGCCCGGAGGGCCGGGGCGCCCATCTATCTGATCGGCGTGGCGGCCGATCCGGCCTGGCGGCTCGACACCTGGGACAAGGTGATGTTCGCCCGTCCCTTCGGCCGCGGCGCCACCGCCTGGGACGGCCCCTTCCACGTTCCGGACGACCTGGACGAGGCCTCCGCCCAGCGGCTGATCGCCGAACTGTCATCCCGCCTTTCGGCCCTCACGCGACGGGCCGAGGACTTGGCCTGCCGCCCGTCCGGTGAGACATAGGGCCATGGCTCACGACCACGCCCATCCTCACGATGACGGCCCGGATCACGCCCATGATCACGGTCACGGACATGCGCACGGACACGGTCATGCGCATGGCCACGGCCATCACCATGCCCCCGCCGACTTCGGTCGCGCCTTCGCCATCGGCGTCACGCTGAACCTGGCCTTCGTGCTGGCCGAGGCGGGCGCCGGCCTGTGGGCCGGGTCCCTCGCCCTCCTGGCCGACGCCGGCCACAATCTCTCGGACGTCCTCAGCCTCCTGCTGGCCTGGGGCGCGGCGGTCCTGGCCAAGCGCCAGCCGACGGAGCGGCGCACCTACGGCCTGCGCAAGGCCACGATCCTGGCTTCCCTCGCCAACGCGGTGCTGCTGCTGGTCGCCATCGGCGCCATCGGCTCCGAGGCCGTGCGCCGGTTCGCCGAGCCGAACGCCGTGGCGCCCCTGCCGGTGATCATCACCGCCTCGATCGGCGTGGTGATCAACACCGCCACCGCGCTCCTCTTCATGCGCGGCGGCAAGCACGACCTGAACATCCGCGGCGCCTTCCTGCACATGGCGGGGGACGCGGCCGTCTCGCTGGCGGTGGTCGTCGGGGCGGTCCTCATGATCCTGACCGGGCTCCTGTGGCTCGATCCCGCCCTCAGCCTGCTGATCGTGGCCGTGATCGCCCTCAGCACCTGGGGCCTACTGCGCGACTCGTTCAACCTGGCGCTGGACGCGGTGCCCCGCGGCGTCGACCCGGCCGCCGTGCGGGCGTGGCTCTGCGCCCTGCCGGGCGTCACCGAGGTGCACGACCTGCACATCTGGGCGATGAGCACCACCGAAACCGCGCTCACCGTCCACGTGACCCGTCCGACGAACGCCGAGCCCGACGCGTTCCTGCACGACGCCTGCGAGGGCCTGTCGCGCCGCTTCGGCATCGCCCACGCCACCTTGCAGGTCGAATGCGGCTCGGCGGCCCATTGCCGCCTGTCCCCCATCGAAGTGGTGTGACGCGGCGCCCGCTCACGGTCCGGCTCTATGCCAGCGCCACGGCTTTCCTGGAGCCGCTGGCGGGCGCGCTGCTGCGCGGGCGCGCAGCGCGCGGCAAGGAGGATCCGGCCCGGCTGGACGAGCGCCTGGGCCGGGCCAGCCGGGCCCGGCCGCCAGGCCCGCTCGTCTGGCTTCACGCCGTCAGCGTCGGCGAGGGCATGTCCCTGCTGCCGCTGGTCCAGGCCCTGCGCGCGCGGCGCCCGGACCTCGCCCTCCTCGTCACCTCCGGCACCCGCACCTCGGCCGAACTGCTGGCGCGCCGCCTGCCGCCGGGGGTGATCCACCAGTACGCGCCGATCGACGCCCCCGGCGCGGTGACACGGTTCCTGGACCACTGGCGGCCGCAGGCGGGACTGCTGGTGGAAAGCGAGCTCTGGCCCAACCTGATCCTGGCCGCCCGCCGCCGGGGCGTGCGCCTGGCGCTGCTGTCCGCCCGGATGACCGACGCCAGCGCCAAGGGCTGGGCCCGCGCCCCGGCCGCGGCCCGCTGCATCCTGTCGTCCTTCGACCTCGTGCTGGCCCAGGAGGCGGCGACCGAAGCCCGCCTGCGCGAACTGGGCGCCACGGTCGGCCCGCGCCTGAATCTGAAGCTGGTGGGCGATCCCCTGCCCGCCGACGAAGCCGAACTGGCGCGGATGCGCGCCGCCATCGGCTCGCGGAAGGTGGTGCTGGCGGCCAGCACCCACGCCGGCGAGGAGCCGCTGGTCGCCCGCGCCTTCGAGTGGGCCGACCTCGGCGAGGCCCTGCTGATCGTCGTTCCGCGCCACCCCGAGCGCGGCGAGTCGGTGGCCAAGCTGCTGGAGGGCGAAGGGCTGTCGGTGGCCCTGCGCAGCCGCGGCGAGCGGCCCTCGGCCGCCACCCAGGCCTATGTCGCCGACACCCTGGGCGAGCTCGGGCTCTTCTTCCGGCTGGCCGACGTGGTGGTGATGGGCGGCGCCTTCGAACTCGACATCGGCGGCCACAATCCGCTTGAGCCGGCCCGCCTGGGGGCGGCCATCATCACCGGGCCGCACATGTTCAACGCCCAGGAGGTCTACGCCGAGATGTGCGCCGAGGCGGCGGCCATCGAGGCGGTGGACGGCGAGCATCTGGCCCGCCACCTGCGCGGACTTCTGGAGAACCCCGCCATCGCCCGCCGTTTCGGCGAGGCGGCCCTGGCCTACGCCGAGCGCCAGGGGCGGGCGCTGGACGAGGCGCTCCTGCGGCTCGAGCCGCTGCTGCCGCCGGCGCCATGAAGCTCGCCACCCCCCGCTGGTGGTACGTGCGCACGGGCGCGCCCTCGCCGGTGACCCGCGCCCTGCTCACGCCGCTGTCCTGGATTTGGGCCGCGGCCAGCGCCCGGCGGATCGCCCGCACGAGCCCGGCCGACCCCGGCGCGCCGGTGATCTGCGTCGGCAACCTGACCATGGGCGGGGCGGGCAAGACGCCGGTGGCGCGCGAGATCCTGCGCCGTCTCGCCCTGCGCGGCGTCGAGGCCCACGCCCTGTCCCGCGGCTACGGCGGGACGCTGGCCGGCCCCGTGCGCGTGGACCCGCAGGCGCATTCGGCCGCCGAGGTCGGTGACGAGCCGCTGATGATGGCCCGCGAGGCGCCGGTCTGGGTCGCCCGCGACCGGCTCGCCGGCGCGCGGGCCGCGGCGGCGGCAGGGGCGCAGGCGATCGTCATGGACGACGGCCACCAGAACCCCGCCCTGGCGAAGGCCCTGTCCCTGGTGGTGGTGGACGCCGAGACCCGGGGCGGCGAGTGGCCCTTCGGCGACGGGGCGGTGTTCCCCGCCGGGCCGATGCGCGAACCGCTGCGGGCGGGCCTGGCCCGCGCCGACGCCGTGGTGCTGCTGGGGCCCGCCGACCTGGAGGCGCCCGATCCCGAACTCGTCGCCCTGTTCGGAGAGACGCCGGTGCTGACCGCGCGCCTGGAGCCGGCCGAGCCGCCGCCGGCCGGGCCGCAGGTGGGCTTCGCCGGCGTCGGCAAGCCCTGGAAGGTGGAGCGTGCGCTGAAGGCGGCCGGCTGCGAGCTCGCCGACTTCGCGCCCTTTCCGGACCACTTCGCCTATGGCGAGCGCGAACTGGGCCTGCTGGCCGACCGGGCCCGGCAGTTCGACGCCGGCCTCGTCACCACGGAGAAGGACTGGGTGCGCCTGCCGCCCGCCTGGCGCGAGCGCGTCGCCGCCTGGCCGGTGCGGGCCCGCTTCGAGGACGAGGCGGCGCTCGAGGCTCTCCTCGCCCGCGTCACGGACGCCTGAACCCCGGCGGCGGCGGCGTCCTAGGCGCCGGCCTTCTGGGCGAAGGCCCAGCCGGCCTTGGCCAGCAACGGCACTCGGTCGGCGTTGGCCAGGGCCTGCGGGCTGTTGGCCGTGCCGTCGCGCACCCGCCCGACGATCCCCTGCAGGATGCCGGCCAGGCGGAAGCTGTTGTAGGCGAAGAACCAGTTCAGTTCCGGCAGGCCCGGCCGCCCGGTCAGGCGGCAGTACTCGGCCACGTACTCCTCGATGGTGGGAATGCCATGGGCCTTCAGGTCCGGGATCTGCGAGATGCCGCCGTTGACCCAGTTCATCAGGAGGTAGGTGAAGTCGGCGAGGGGATCGCCCAGGGTCGACAGCTCCCAGTCCAGCACCGCGATCACCCGCGGCTCGGTGGGGTGCAGCACCATGTTGTCCAGGCGATAGTCGCCATGCACGATCGAGGTGCGGTCCTGGTTCGGAAGGCTCTGCGGCAGCCATTCGATCAGCCGCTCCATCTCCTCGATGCGGATGGTCTCGGAGGCGCGGTACTGCTTGGTCCAGCGGTCGACCTGGCGGCCCATGTAGTTGCCGGGCTTGCCGAAGTCGGCCAGGCCGACGGCCTGGTGGTCGGTGTTGTGCAGGTCGGCCAGGGTCTTCAGCTTGGCCATGAAGATCGCCCGCCGCTCGGCCGGCTCGTACTGCGGCAGCGACTGGTCCCAGAGGATGCGGCCCTCGACCATATCCATCACGTAGAACATGGTGCCGATCACGTCTTCGTCGGTGCAAAGGCCGTAGGGCCGCGCGACCGGAAAGCCCGTGGGATAGAGGGCCGAGATCACCTTGAACTCGCGGTCCACGGCGTGCGCCGAGGGCAGGAGCTTGCCCGGCGGCTTGCGCCGCATCACGTACTTCCTGGCCGGGGTGACGAGCTGGTAGGTCGGGTTGGACTGGCCGCCCTTGAACTGGCGCACCTCCAGGGGGCCGGCGTAGCCCTCGACATTGGCCTGCATCCAGCGGTCCAGCGCCGCCTCGTCGAAGCGATGGCTCTCGGCGACCGGCTTGGTTCCGGTGTTGAGCGCTTCGCGCTGCTGTTCCGCCGTGTCGACCATGACGTTCCCCTTCGTACGCTTGTTTGACTGCACTTTACCGAGCCGGACGCCACGGGAGCAAGGCGATCCGTGGCCGGGGCGAGCGAGGGGGGCGCCCGTTAGCGGGCCAGGGCGCGCCAGCCGATGTCGCGGCGATAGAACCCGCCCGGCCAGTCGATCCGCCCGATGGCGCCGTAGGCCCGGTCCAGCGCCTCCTGCAAGGTGGCGCCCACGGCGCAGACGTTGAGCACGCGGCCCCCCGCGGCGCGCAGCACCCCATCGGCGTCCCGGCTGGTGCCCGCGTGGAAGACCTGAACGTCGGGCCCGAAGTCCTGTTCGGCGCCGCGGATGATCGAACCGGCGACCGGCGCCTCGGGATAGCCGTCGGCGGCCATCACCACGCACACCGCGCTCTCCTCGCGCCACGCCGGCGCGGGCAGCTCGGCCAGGCGACCGGTGGCGCAGGCCAGCAGGTAGGGCACGAGGTCGCTCTTCAGGCGCAGCATCAGCACCTGGCACTCCGGGTCGCCGAAGCGGACGTTGAACTCCACGAGCTTCGGCCCCTCGGCCGTGGCCATCAGCTCGACGAACAGCGCCCCACGGTAGGGCGAGCCCTCGGCGGCGACGCCGGCGAAGGTCGGCTCGGCCAACTGCGTGCGCACCGCCTCCAGGAGCGCTTTGGTGAACACCGGGGCCGGCGAATAGGCGCCCATGCCGCCAGTGTTGGGGCCGATCTCGCCGTCGAAGGCCCGCTTGTGGTCCTGGGCCTCGCCGAACAGGATCGAGGTGGACCCGTCGCACAGGGCGAAGCAGGAGCCGATCTCGCCGACCAGGAACTCCTCGAGCACCACCCGCGAGCCGGCCGAGCCGAAGCGCCCGCCGAGGGCGTCCTCGACCGCCGCCAGCGCCTCGGCGCGGGTCTCGGCGATGACCACGCCCTTGCCGGCCGCCAGGCCGTCGGCCTTGACCACATAGGGCGGCTGGAAGGCGTCCAGCGCCGCGCGCGCGGTCTCGACGTCCTCGCACACCCGGTAGGCGGAGGTGGGCAGGCCGTGGCGGTCGGCGAAGGCCTTGGTGAAGGCCTTGGAGGACTCCAGCCGGCCGGCGGCGGCAGTCGGGCCAAAGCAGGGGATCTTCGCCTCCGCCAGGGCGTCGGCCAGGCCCGCCTCGACCGCCGATTCGGGGCCGATCACCACCAGGTCCGCGGCGACCTCGCGGGCCAGGGCCACCAGGCCGGGCACGTCGGTCGCCTTCACGGGCCGCACTTCGCCGAGCTTCGCCATGCCGGGATTGCCGGGGGCCATCACCAGCCGCCGCGTCAGGGGCGAGGCGGCGATCTTCCAGGCCAGGGCGTGTTCGCGGCCGCCGGAGCCGACCACGAGGATGGTGAGGGGCGAGATGTCCATAGCCGCCTTTGACCCGCCCCGCCCCGCCCGGTCAAGCCGCCCGCGCGCTCAGCCGAGCCGGGCCAGCACGGCCGCGACCGCCGCCGGGTCCTCCATGCGCCGAGGGGCCGCTGCGGGCCAGGTCAGCTCGATCACCACCCCGTCCGGATCGGAGAAATAGAGCGAGCGGCGCTCGCCGTGGCGTTCCTCCCACAGCGCCACCCCGGCCGCCTCCAGGCGTTCGCGCCAGGCGTCGAGCTCGACCTCGGCCCCCACCGACAGGGCGTAGTGGCGAACGTCCGGGGGCAGGCGGCCGTAGTCCGCCGCCGGCGCGCCCTCCAGGGCCACCAGCACCAGCTCGTGCTGGGCGCTGAGGCCGAAGATCATCATCAGCCAGGGATAGCCGCCCCAATCCTCGCCCGCATGGGTCTCGACCAGCGGCAGTCCCAGCACGCCACGATAGAAGCCCAGGCTCGCCGCAGCGTCGCGAACCGGGAAGACCACGTGGTCCAGCTTGAGCATCGGGCCTCCTTGGCCAGCGCCCCTCCGCCGCGGAGTGTGCGCCAGCCCTGCGGCCTTGGCAAAGCGTGGCCCTAGAGCTCCACCATCTCGCGCGCGTCGGCGCGGCGGCGGCGGGGGCCGCGGTAGTTCAGATCGGCCCGGCGCCGACGATCGGGGCCGAAGTAGCCGGGGGCGTCGATGAAGTCCCGCGGATGGTAGATCACCGCGTTCAGGCGCAACAGGATGTTGCGGGCGGTCACCGGCTTGGCCAAGAACTCGTTGACCCCGCGGTCGCGGGCGGCGTTCAGGCGCGGCAGGTCCGAGTGGCCGGTCAGCATGATCACCGGGGTGTACCGCTTGTCCCCGGGCAGGCGGCGGGCGGCCGACAGGAAGTCCAGGCCGTTCATGCCCGGCATCTCATAGTCGACGTAGACGACGTCGATCGGCAGGCCGGCCAGTTGCTCGAGGCCCTGCCGGCCCGTGGCTGCATAGTGCAGGTCGCGCACGCCAGCGGCGGACAACGCCGTGCCGATGATCGTACGCATCTGCGCATTGTCGTCGATGATCAGAATGCGCAGCGCGCCCAGGCCGCTCAATGTCTCCCCACCTCCCACACGCTCGCGCGAAAGGCGAGGTCTAGGACGATCGAGCGCGCGCGCAAACCGGCGATGCGCCCGCACTACCCATTCCGGGGAACAGAAGCGCGGGCGGCCCCCTCGTCAGGCCTCGATGTCCAGGGAGTAGCCGGCCGAGCGCACGGTGCGGATCGGATCGGCGCCGGCCTCGCCGTTCAGCGCCTTGCGCAGGCGGCCGATGTGGACGTCGACGGTGCGGGCTTCCACATAGACGTCCGAGCCCCAGACCGCGTCCAGGAGCTGCTCGCGCGAGAACACGCGGCCCGGATGCTGCATCAGGTAGTCGAGCAGGCGGAACTCGGTCGGACCCAGGTGGATCTCCTTGCCGCCGCGCTTCACGCGGTGGGCGACCCGGTCGATGACGATATCGCCGATCCGCACGCGGTCTTCGGCGAGGCCCGGCCGCAGGCGGCGCAGCACGGCGCGCATCCGGGCCGAGAGCTCGGACATGGAGAACGGCTTGACCACATAGTCGTCCGCCCCCGTGTCCAGGCCGCGGATCCGGTCGGTCTCCTCGCCGCGGGCCGTCAGCATGATGATCGGCACGTTGCGGGTCTCGGTGCGGGCGCGCAGGCGGCGGCACACCTCGATGCCCGAGACCTTGGGCAGCATCCAGTCCAGGACGATGAGGTCGGGCAGCTTTTCGCTGACCAGGGTCAGGGCTTCCTCGCCGTCGCCGGCGGCGGTCACCTCGTACCCCTCCTTCTCGAGATTGTAGTGCAGGAGGGTGGCGAGGGAGTCCTCGTCCTCCACGACCAGGATGTGCGGCGTCACGGCGGGCTCCTAGCGGCGCGTCAGGGTTGCAGGGCGTCGGTCTTGGGCCGGTCGGAGACCATCTCCTCACCGGTGATCTCGTAGTGGACGATCTCGGCGATGTTGGTCGCGTGATCGCCGATCCGTTCCAGGTTCTTGGCCACGAACAGCAGGTGGGCGCAGGCGGTGATCGTGCGCGGATCGCCCATCATGTAAGTCAGGAGTTCGCGGAAGAGGCTGTTGTAGTGCTCGTCGACCTCGTCGTCGCGCGACCACACCGCCACGGCGCGCTCCACGTCGCTGGAGGTGTAGGCGTCCAGCACGTCCTTGAGGCGGCCGGACACCAGCCGGCCCATCCGCTCGATGGAGCGGGTCAAGGGAGTCATCGGCTCGGTCTCGATCAGCACCAGGCCGCGCTTGGCGATGTTCTTGGCCAGGTCGCCGACGCGCTCGAGGTTGTTGGCGATCTTCATGGCCGCCACCGTGCGGCGCAGGTCGTTGGCCATCGGCTGGCGCAGGGCGATCAGGCGGATCGCCTTGCGCTCGATGTCGGCTTCCAGCCCGTCCAGACGCTCGTCGCGGGAGACCACGACGCCGGCCAGTTGCTGGTCGCGCTTGACCACCGCCTCCAGGCCGTCGGCCACCTGGGCTTCGGTGAGCCCGCCCATCCGCGCGCATTCGGCGGTCAGGGCGTTCAGCTCGTCCTCGTAGGACTTGACGATGTGTTCGTTCATCTGGCCATGCGCCTCGTCAGCCGAACCGGCCGGTGATGTAGTCCTGGGTGCGCGTGTCCCGAGGATTGGTGAAGATCTCGTCCGTCGGGCCCGCCTCGACCAGCTTGCCCATGTGGAAGAAGCCGGTCTTCTGCGACACCCGGGCCGCCTGGGCCATGGAGTGGGTGACGATGACGATGCAGTACTGGGTCCGCAGCTCGTCGATCAGCTCCTCGATCCGGGCGGTCGCGATGGGATCGAGGGCCGAGCAGGGCTCGTCCATCAGGATCACTTCGGGACTGACGGCGATCGCGCGGGCGATCACCAGGCGCTGCTGCTGGCCGCCGGACAGGCCGGTGCCCGGCTGGTGCAAGCGGTCGGCGACTTCGTCCCACAGGCCCGCCCGCCGCAGGGAGGATTCCACAAGGCCCTCCAGTTCGCTCTTGGAGGAGACGATCCCGTGGATGCGCGGTCCGTAGGCCACGTTCTCGAAGATGGTCTTGGGGAACGGGTTCGGCTTCTGGAACACCATGCCCACCCGGGCGCGAAGCAGCACCGGATCGACGTCGCGGTCGTTCACGTCCGCCCCGTCCAGCACGATCTCGCCCTCGACCCGGCATCCAGGGATGGTGTCGTTCATCCGGTTGATGCAGCGAAGGAAGGTGGACTTTCCGCACCCGGACGGTCCGATCAGGGCGGTGACCGCCTTGTCCGGAATGTCGAGCGACACGTCGAACAGGGCTTGCTTTTCGCCATAGAAGACCCGCACGCCGCGCGCCTTCACCTTGGCCGCAGCGGCCGTGTCACTCATACGGTCGATCTCTCCCACAGCCGGGCTCTCGTCACGCTGACGCGCCGCGGCGGCCTTCGGCGCTCTCGCGCTGCTGAAATCCATGGCGGTCACCACCGACGCTCGAAGCGGCGACGCACGAGGATCGCCGCCAGGTTCATAACGATCATAAAGACGAGAAGGACCAGGATCGCGGCCGCCGTCCGTTCATGGAACGCACGCTCCGAGGCGTTTTCCCAGATGAAGATCTGGACCGGCAGCACGGTCGCCGCGCTGGTGAAGCCCTCCGGCACGCCGGGCACGAAGGAGACCATGCCGATCATCAGCAGAGGCGCGGTCTCGCCCAGGGCGTGGGCCAAGGACAGGATCGCCCCGGTCATCACCCCGGGCATCGCCAGCGGCAGCACGTGGTGGAACACCGTCTGGGTGCGCGAGGCGCCGACGCCCAGGGCCGCCTCGCGGATGGAGGGCGGGACCGCCTTCAGGGCCGAGCGGGTGGCGATGATCACGGTGGGCAGGGCCATCAGCGCCAGCACCAGCCCGCCCACGAGAGGCGAGGAGCGCGGCACCGCCAGCCAGTTGATGAACAGGGCCAGGCCCAGGAGGCCGTAGACGATCGAGGGCACGGCCGCGAGGTTGTTGATGTTCACCTCGATGAGGTCGGTCCAGCGGTTCTTGGGCGCGAATTCCTCGAGGTAGGTCGCCGCTAGGACGCCGATCGGCACGGCCAGGAAGGCGGTGACGACCAGCATCATGGCCGAGCCGATCACAGCGCCGAGCACCCCGGCCTGCTCGGGCTGGGTGGAGTCGGAGCGCAACAGGAAACCGGAGTTGAAGCCGGACTTGACCGCCCCCGCCGCCTTCAGCCTGTCCAGCCAGTCGAGCTGGAGGTCGCTGAGACGGCGCATTTCGGCCGGGGTGGAGCGCTTCAGCTCGCCCTTGTAGTAGAGCGCCGCGTCGGCCCGCATCGGGCCTTCCACCGTCACCCGCTGGCCGATCAGGTCCGGATTGTCGCGCACCTTGTCCAGCAGCTGGAAGCCCAGGTCGTTGGAGATCAGCTGGGTCACGGCCCGCGAGGCCTCGCCCTCGGCGTCGTCGGCGACGCCGAGCCTGGCCAACATCGCCTCGGCCACCAGCTGGTCGAAGTTCGTGCCGGCGGGATAGGACCGGTCGATCCGCGCCGGGTCCAGATAGACCGGCACGGCGATGCGGTAGTCGACGAAGGTGGTGTAGCCCTGGCTGACGATGCGGCCGATCAGCACCACCAGGAAGGAGAGCGCCGCGATGATGGCGATCTGCCCGTAGAGCTTGAAGCGGCGCTCCTGGGCGTAGCGCTTCTTCAGCCGAGCCTGAACGGCGTCGACTCGGCCCTTGGCGGCGGGGCCGCCGGGCCTCTGGATGGCCGCCTCAGTCATACTGTTCCCGATACTTCTGGACGATCCGCAGGGCGACGATGTTGAGGAGCAGGGTGACGACGAACAGCGTCAGGCCCAGTCCGAACGCGGACAGCGTCTTGGGACTGTCGAACTCCTGGTCCCCCGTCAGCAGGGTGACGATCTGGACGGTCACCGTGGTGACGGTGTCGAGCGGATTGAGGGTGGTCTTCGCCTGCAGGCCCGCAGCCATGGTCACGATCATGGTCTCGCCGACCGCGCGGGAGACGGCCAGCAGCATGGCGCCGGCGATGCCCGGCAGGGCGGCCGGCAGGATCACCCGCTTGACCGTCTCCGAGCGGGTGGCGCCCATCGCCAGGCTGCCGTCGCGCAGCGACTGCGGCACCGCGTTGATGATGTCGTCGGAAAGCGAGGAGACGAAGGGGATCAGCATGATGCCCATCACCGCCCCCGCCACCAGCGCCATCTGGTTCTGCACCTGGGACAGGTATTGGCCGAAGCCGTCCAGGGGACCGCCGATCAGCAGGCCGCCGATGGAATTGAAGAAGCTGCGGAACAGCGGCCCCACCGTGAGGGCCGCGAAGAAGCCGTAGACCACCGTCGGCACGCCGGCCAGCACCTCCAGCAGCGGCTTGACCACCGAGCGCGTGAGGGAGGAGGCGTACTCCGACAGGTAGATGGCCGAGAACAGGCCGACCGGCGCGGCCACCAGCATGGCGATGAACATCACCAGGAAGGTGCCGACGAACAGGGGCACCGCGCCGAACGCGCCCTTGGCGCCCACCTGGTCGGCGCGGATCGCGATCTGCGGATCCCAGTCCAGGCCGAACAGGAACTGCAGCGGCGGCACCGACTGGAAGAAGCGCCAGCTTTCCCAGACCAGCGAGGCGACGATCCCGGCCGTCGTCAGCACCGCCACCACCGAGCAGGTGAGGAAGACGCCGTCGATCCAGCCCTCCACCCGGTTGCGCGCGCGGAACCGCGGCGCCAGCCGCCGGTAGGCCAGGGCGAACCCGGAGAACGCAAGCACGGCGCACAGGGCGATCACGCCGACGCGCAGGCCGCTGTGCACGCGGCTCGCCTTGGCCGCCGTGGCGTCCAGCGCGGCCTTCAGATCGCCGTCATAGATGGTGTCGCTGGGGCGCGCGCCGAGCGAGACGGCGCGGGCGTCGTTGAAGAACACCGTCTGCTGCTGCGGATCCAGCGCCTGGACCGCCGCGGGCGGCTCGGCGCGAACGATCGCGGCCTCCAGCCGTCCGCCGAACAGCGCCGCCAGCAGCACCAGCAGGGCCGCCGGCGCTCCCGCCCACAGGGCGGCGTAGGCGCCGTAGTAGCCGGGCAGGGAGTGCAGCGGAGCGTCCACGGCCATCGCCGCGGCCTTGCGGCGGCCGGCGAGGTAGGTGGCGCCTGAGAAGAGGATGAGCGCCGCGAGGGCGACCCATGTAAGCATCTGACTGTGGCCGTCGATCGGGATGGGCGGGCCGGCGGAGCCGGGCCGCCGGAAAGTGCCTACGGAATGCAGTCTGTGTGCAACAGTTCTAAGACACTTTCATTACAACGTCCGGCGAGCCGCCCTGATCGCCCGTCGAAGGGGAGCCTTCGGCCCCGCTGTTCGCCGGCCGCGGGAAGTAGGCGGTGAAGGTCGTGCCCTCCCCCTCCACGCTTTCCACCGCAAGGCCGCCGCGGTGGCGGTTGACGATGTGCTTGACGATGGCGAGGCCGAGGCCGGTGCCCATCCGCTCGCCGCTCTTCTGCCCCTCGACGCGATAGAACCGCTCGGTCAGGCGCGGCAGGTGCTCGCGGGCGATCCCCACGCCCGAGTCGGTGACCCGCAGCACCGCATAGCGGCCCTGGGCGTGGTCCGGCGTCAACAGCGACAGCCGCGCCGAACTGGACCGGCGCGGCGCGGTGGCCGCATCGACCGTCTGGTCCAGTTCGACCGCCACGACGACGGCGCCCTCGTCCGGCGAGTACTTCAGGGCGTTATCCACCAGGTTCTGCACGACCTGGAGGATCTGGTCGCGGTCGCCGACCACCACCGCCTCCCCCCGCGGGGGCAGGTGCATGTCGATCGCCACGCCGCGGCGGCGGGCCATGGGCCCCACCGCATCGACCACGTCCATCACCGCCCCGGTCAGGTCGACGGCGCCGGCGGGCGCCACGTGCTCGTTAAGCTCGATCCGGCTCAGCGACATCAGGTCGTCGATGAGCTGCGCCATGCGTTCTGCCTGGACCTGCATGATCCCGAGGAACCGGTCGCGGGCGCCGACGTCCTCGCGGGCGTGGCCGCGCAGGGTCTCGATGAACCCGGCGAGGGAGGCGAGCGGCGTGCGCAGCTCGTGGCTGGCGTTGGCCAGGAAGTCGGCGCGGGTGCGCTCCACGCGGCGCGTCTCGGTCTCGTCGCGGAACACCAGCATAGCCAGCCGCGCGCCGTCCGCCGCCGGTCCCAGGGGCCGGGCCAGGGCGCGGAACACCCGGTCCTGCGTGCCGCCGGTCTCATAGGCGGTCTCGCCGATCATTCCGCCGAACAGCGCCTCGTCGACCACCTCGAGCACGTCGGGATCGCGGACGACTGTGACAAGAAGTCCCACGTCTTTCTGGATCTTGAGCAGATCCCGGGCCGCAGAGTTAACAAAGACGAAGCGGCGCCCGATCAAATCATCGGGCTCATGAGCCGATATCACCAGCACCGGGTCGGGCAGGGCTTCGATCATGGCCGCGAACGGCAGGGCAGCTTCGGCCGGCGTGTCCTGCGGGACGGCCCGCGCGGCCGGCGCCTGTGCGGCGCGGATCCGCTCGGTGCGCAGGGCCTGCAGCAGGGTCACGCCGAAGGTGATGGCGGCGGCCAGCACGGCCGCCTCGAGCTCCGCCCGCCCGGTCACCCCGAGCGCGAGCAGGGCCGTCGCGCCCGTGCCGCCAGCCAGCAGCACCGCCCATGGCGGCGCATGGCGGCGGAGGGGCGGCGTCGCGGGCGACGGCTCTGGGCTCAAGGCGATTCTCCAACAACGCCCGCCACATCCAAAGCCGAGCCGTGTGTCACTGCGATGACAGCCGGGGCTTTCGGAGGGCGGGCGCTTTGAGCTGTATACGGATGTTTTCAACCATTTCCGACTACCACGACGACAACAAGCGACCGCCGCGCGCGAGCGGCGGCGTGAACTGAGGGGAAGCCGAACCATGGCGCAGATTCGAACACTTCCGGCGGCGATGACCCTCGCCGCCCTCGCCTGGCCAGGCCTCGCCGCCGCCCAGGACGACACCGCCGCCCGCATCCAGGCCCTGGAAGCCCAGGTGCAGGCGCTGTCGCAGCAGCTCTCGGAACTGAAGGCCGCCGCCCAGGCCGAAGCCGCCGCCCGCGCCGAGGCCCAGGCGAGCGCGCCGGCCGCCCCGCCGCTGGCGGTGGCCCAGTCCGCCAAGCCCGCCGCCCCGGCGACCCAGGTGTCGATCAAGAACGGCCGGCCCACCTTCGCCAGCGCCGACGGCCGCTTCTCCGCCAGCCTGCGCGGGGTGATGCAGCTCGACACGGCGATGTACTTCCAGGACGACGACCTGCCGCCGAGCGTGACCGCCCGCGACCTGAACGGCGGCGCGAACTTTCGGCGCGCGCGCATCGGCGTCGACGGCAAGCTCTTCGGCGACTTCGACTACCGCATCCTGATGGACTTCGGCGGCGCCGGCTCCGAGGACGCCGGCCGCGTGCAGGAACTGTGGCTGCAGTATTCCAACCTCGGCCCGTTCGCCGCGCGGGTCGGCGCCTTCGCGCCCTCGCTGGGGCTGGCGGACGCCGCCTCGACCAACGGCGCGATGTTCCCTGAGCGGGCGGCCGTCGCCGACATCGCCCGGGGCCTGGCCGGCGGCGACAAGCGCATCGGCGCGGGCCTGATCGGCTCGGGGGAGCGCTGGCATGCCTCGGCCGTGGTGACGGGCGCCACCGCGTCCGGCGTCAACTCCGCGGCCGCGGACTTCAACGATCCGACCTATGACGAGCAGCAGGGCTTCGCCGTGCGCCTGGCCGGCACGCCCGTGCGCGGCGAGGGCTGGCTCGTTCACGCCGGGGCCAACGCCAGCGTCATCACCCAGCCCGACGACGACGGCGCGGCGAGCACGCCCCGCTATTCGGTGCGCCTGACCGAACGGCCCGAGCTGCGGGTCGACGGCGCCCGGCTCGTCGACACCGGCTCCATCGAGGCCTACGGCGCCCACGCCTACGGCTTCGAACTGGCCTTCCAGCGCAAGAACCTGCTGTTCCAGGGCGAGTACTTCGACCTGGGCGTGGACCGCCGCAATCCGGCGGCCGGCGTCAGCGATCCCGAGTTCTCCGGCTGGTACATCGAGGGCGGCTGGGTGCTGACGGGCGAAGCGCGCAAGTACAGCACCGACAGCGCCGCCTTCGACGCCCCCTCGGTGGCCCGCCCGTTCGATCCGGCCGCCGGCGCCTGGGGCGCCTGGGAGCTGGCCGCCCGCTATTCGGTGGTGGATCTCAATTCCAACGCCGACTCGGCGATCGTGGCCAACCGCGTGCGCGGCGGCGAGCAGGAGATCTGGTCCCTGGGCGTGAACTGGTTCGTCAATCCGGCGGTGCGGTTCAGCCTGGGCGTCCAGGACGTCTCGGTCGAACGTCTGAACGCCGCCGGCCTGCCGCTGGACCAGGATTACCGCAGCCTGAACCTGCGCTCGCAGTTCGCGTTCTGAGAAACCGGAACCCGGCGCGGAAGCGGCGCGTTGGCGCTCCGTCCTCAGGAGGTCCGCCTTGGCTTCGCTTCCCGCCGAGTTCGTCGGCTCGGCCGCCGCCGTCTGCTCCATGGCCAGCTTCACCCCGCAGGTGGTGAAGCTCTGGCGCGAGCGGGACGCCAAGGCGATCTCGCTGCGCATGTACGCCCTGACCGTCACCGGATTCAGCCTCTGGACGGTCTACGGCGTGATGATCTCGAGCTGGCCGGTGATCGGGGCCAACACCGTCTGCCTGATCCTGTCGGCCGCGATCCTGGCGATGAAGTGGCGCTTCGCCCACGCCGCCCGGCGCGATCGGCAAGCCGGGCTTAACCACGCTTCCTAACCCTGCCGAAATGGCCGCCGTGGCAGGAAGGCGACGATGGACGGCCGCCCCTTTCCCCGCGTGCGCCTCCTGGGCGCGGAAGTCGACCTGGTCACCCCGGACGAGGTGATGGCCTTCACGGCCGCCCGGGTGGCGGCCGGCCGCGGCGGCGTGGTGGCCAACCACAACCTGCACAGCCTGCACCTCTTCCGCCGCTCGGCGCAGATGCGGGACTTCTTCGCCGGGGCCGACCTGATCGAGGCGGATTCCACGCCGCTGATCGCCTGGGGCCGGCTGCTGGGGCTGCCGATCGGCCGGCGGCACCGCTGCACCTACCTCGACTGGCGCGAGGCCTTCTGGCGCATGGCCGCCGAGAAGGGCTGGCGGGTCTTCTACCTGGGCGGGGCGCCGGGGGTGGCCGAGACCGCCGCCGAGCGCCTGCGCGCGCGATGGCCCGGGGTCTCGATCGCCTGCCACGACGGCTACTTCGACCCGGCGCCCGGCTCGGCGCAGGACCGCGCCGTCATCGCGCGTGTTCAGGCCTTCGCCCCGCACGTCCTGTTCGTGGGCATGGGCATGCCGCTGCAGGAGGCCTGGATCGCCGCGCACCGCCAGGCCCTGCCGGACGTCGTGATGTTCTCGGTCGGCGCGGCGTTCGACTATGAGGCCGGGGTCCAGACGGCCGCGCCCCGCTGGATGGGGCGGCTCGGCCTTGAGTGGCTGTTCCGCCTGGCTTCGCAGCCGCGCCGCCTGGCGCGCCGCTACCTGGTCGAGCCCTGGAGCCTGTTGCCGGCGGCCTGGGAGGACCTGCGGGGCCTGCGCCGACGGGCCGCGCCAGCCGCGTCCTGAAGGTCGCAGACCGCGCCAGGGTCTAGGCGCCGCGCCTGCGCATGCTTATCCCTGGCCTCGCGCGGCAGGACCGCGTTCGGGTGGCGAGGGCGTACGGAATGGATCAGCGGATCGTCGCGGCGGACGCGGCGCTGAAGGCGGGGCGGCAGGCCGAGGCGATCGCCCTGCTGATCTCGGTCCTCGAGGAGCTGCCGGACCAGCCGCTTCAGGTCTACCGGGTCCTCTGCCGGCAACTGTTCTTCGCTCGCCGCTTCGAGGAGGGCGCGACCTGGACCGCCCGCGCCACGGCGCGATTCAGCCGTGACGACGAGCTGTGGAACCTGCACGGGGTGATGCTGCGCCAGACCCGCCGCCACGACGAGGCGCTGAAGGCCTTCGACCAGGCGATCAGGCTCAATCCCAAGAACATGAGCGCCCAGAACAACAAGGGCAATGTCTACAACGACCTGGGCGACGGGCCGAAGGCCGAGGCGATCTTCGCCAAGCTGGCGCGCCTGGACCCGCGTAACGCCGAGGTCCACCGGGCCCTCGGCCGCGCCCTGCGCAACCAGGGCAAGCACGCCGCGGCCGCCGCCCGATTCCGCCAGACCGTGGCCCTGAAGAAGGACAGCGTGGACGGCTGGCTCGACCTCTCGGCGGTGGAGGCCGACATCGGGCGCATGGACGCGGCCTTCGAGATCCTCGACAAGGCCATGGAGCACTGCCCCGACGCGCCGCGGCTGAAGGAGGCCCGCGCCGCGATGATGACCGGCGCCGGCCAGTTCCGCGCGGTGGAAGCCTATCTGAACGAGGTGATCGCCCAGGGCGGGGACGCGGCCTGGGTGCAGCACCGGCTGGGCGCGGCCATGGCCGAGTACGACCGGCCCCGCGCCAACACCCACTTGCGCCGCGCGGTGGAGATGGATCCCGCCAATGTGGAGGCGCGCCTGCGCCTGGCCGAGAGCCTGTCGCGCACCCGCGGCCCGCAGGAGGCGGCCAACCTGGAGGAGGCCTACGCCATCCTCAAGGATGTGGCCGACAAGGACCAGCTCGAGATCAGCAACAGCAAGCTCGCCATCGACGTCTTCCGCCGCCTGGCGGCCTACGACGACATGGAGAAGGTCGGCGGCTTCGCCGAACTGGGGCGCTACTGGGCCACCACCGGCAAGCACACCGCGCTTCTGCAGCACCTGGCGAGCGTGAAGACCTTCGAGGACCGCCTGGAGCTGGTGGAACAGCACCGCCTGTTCGGCGAGTGGGCCGAGAAGCGCGCGGCCGCGCACCCGATCAACCACCCGCCCCGCCGGGCCGACCGTTCCAAGATCCGGGTCGGCTTCATGTCCTCGGACCTGCGCAACCATCCGGTCGCCTATTTCGCCCTGCCGCTGTTCGAGCACGTCGACCGCGAGCGGTTCGAGATCTACTGCTATTCGTTCTACCAGGGGGCGGAGGACGCCACCCAGGCCCGGATCACCCAGCTTTCGGACGCCTTCCGCTGGCGGCCGGACATCTCCGACCGCGACGCGGCCCAGATGATCGCCGACGACCAGCTCGACATCCTGTTCGAACTGGGCGGCTCGACCCACATGAACAAGCTGGAGGCCATGGCCTACAAGCCGGCGCCGCTGTCGGCGAGCTGGCTCGGCTATCCGCACTCGGCCGGGGTCAAGGCGATCGACTACCTGGTGATGGACCCCTTCATGATGCCCGAGAAGCCGGGCCTCATGATCGAAAAGCCGCTGATGCTGCCGCACGCCTGGTACGCCCTGGGCTCCATGGCGTTTCGTGAGGAGCCCGCCGTGGAGCCCACGGCGCCGGTCGAGCGCAACGGCTACGTCACCTTCGGCACCGCGAACAATCCCTACAAGTACGGCCGCGAGATGCTGAAGGTGTGGGCCCGGATCGTCGCGGCGACCCCGAACGCGCGGTTCATGTTCGTGCGGCCGGAGGGCGCCTCGGCCATCTTCCGCCGCAACATCGAGGCGATCTTCGCGGCCGAAGGGGTCGGGCGCGAGCGGATCCGCTTCGAGGCGGTGCGCGGCGCCCACCTGCCCTTCTACGGCCAGATCGACATCTCCCTGGACGCCTTCCCCCAGACCGGCGGCACCACCACCTGCGAGGCCCTGTGGATGGGCGTGCCGGTGGTCACCCTGGTCGGCGAGGCGATCTTTGAGCGGCTGAGCTATTCGGTGCTGATGAACCTTGGCCTGGAGGACTTCTGCGCCCGCAGCGTCGAGGCCTACATGCAGGCCGCCACGGCGCTGGCCGCCGACCCTGCGCGCATCGGCGAGCTGCGGCGCACCCTGCGCCCGCGGATGAAGGCGAGTCCCCTGGGCCAGACGCACGCCTTCGCCGACGACTTCTACGCCGCGGTGACGCGCACGGTCCGGGGCGAGGGTCAGGGCGCCGGCTGAGGCCTCAAGCGGGGCGGGCCTGCAGCAGGCCCATCTGCTCCACCCGCCGGTAGTAGCCGACATAGGCGTCCCAGAACGCCGCCTCGTCCCAATCGGCGGGAATCGCCGGCTCGTCGTTCACCCGCACCCGCGGCTCGGGGAACTCGGTCTGGTCCGCCGCCTGCACGAGGCAGGGACGGCCGAGGCGGGCCTGCGCCTCGCGCGCCACGCGCAGGGCGAACGCTCCCTGCTCGCCGACGAACCCGGCGGGCCGCACCACGTCGTCGGGGCCGCGCGAGCCGCCGGTGACGAGGTCGGCGTAGGCGCGGGCGAGCAGGTCCACCGGCAGGTTGTCGCGCACATAGGCCGGGGTTCGCACCACGCCGGGACGGCCCTGCATCCAGGCCTGGAACAGGGACCAGACCAGCCGGCCCTCTTCCCAGGGGCCGAACGGCGCGGCCACCACGAAGCGGGCGAAATCCAGCCCCTCCCACCGGGCGAAGTGGCGCAGGGCCTGGTTGGTCAGGGTCTTGGACAGGCCGTAGGGGCTGACGGCCAGGCTCTCGGGGCCGCTCAGCCGCTCGTCGGCCTCGAAGGTGGTGCCCGTGGCGATCACCCGCCTGGCCCCGCCCTCCTTGAGACGCCGGAACAGACGGCGCATGCCCTCGGTGTTGCGGCGCACTCCCTCGCCGACATCGTAGGCGGGATCGCGGTAGTTCTCGATGGCCGCGGCGTGGTGGGCGAACACGTCAAAGGGGCCGTGCCGGTCGAGCACCGCGTCGATGGCGCTGGTCGTCAGGTCGGCCTCGAAGCAGGCGACGGCCACCTCGGCGACCCGCCGCACCCGCTCGCCCCGCAGGCCGCCGTAGGCGCCCTGCGCCTGCCGGAACGTCGCCACCACATGGCAGCCGCGCGCCGCCAGCGCCTCGGCGATCCACATGCCGCTGAAGGAGCTCGCCCCCGACAGCAGCACGCGCGGCCGGGCCGGTTCAGCCGCCATAGTCCGCGTACCCCGCGTCCCGCGGCGAGATCACCCGCGGGCTGATCGGCCAGTCGATGGAGAAGGCCGGATCGTCCCAGCGCACGCCGCGGTCATGACCGGGCTCGAACTTCGGCGCGATCTGGTAGACCACGTCGCTGGCGTCCTCGAGGGTGATGAAGCCGTGGGCGATCCCCTCGCCGATCAGCACCGCCCGGCCGTTGTCCGCGGAAAGCTCCACCCCCACCCAGCGGCGATGGGTCGGGCTGTCAGGGCGCAGGTCCACCGCCACGTCGAAGATGCGCCCGCGCACGGCGCGCACCAGCTTGGTCTCGGCGTGGGGCGCGGCCTGATAGTGCAGCCCGCGCAGAGTGCCGGCGAGGCGGTTGTGGGACAGGCTGGTCTGGACCGGCGCGAAAGGACTGCCGGCGGCGGCGAACTCGTCCGGACAGTGCAGCCGCGCGAAGTGCCCGCGATCGTCCGCGTGCGGCTCGACGTCCACCACCGTCACGCCGGCGATGAGGGTGGGCGAGAAGCGCATCAGTCCAGGATCTCGACGCGCGGCGAGGCGATCACGAAGCGGCCGCCCCACTCGCGGATATGGGCGAGCTGGCCCATGATCTCGTCCTTTAGGTTCCACGGCAGGATCACGAGATAGTCCGGCTTCACCTGCGCCACCTGCGCCGGCGACAGGATCGGCACGTGGCTGCCGGGCAGGAAGCGGCCCTGCTTGTGCGGATTGGCGTCGAAGGCCCAGGCGATGTCCCTGGCGTCCACGCCGCAGTAGTTGAGGAAGGTGTTGCCCTTGGCCGCCGCGCCATAGGCGCCGACCCGCTTGCCCTCGGCCTTGGCGCGGGCCAGGAAGCCCAGGAAGTCCTCGCGCACCGCCGCCACCTTCCGGGCGAAGCCGCCGTAGGTCTCCAGCCGCCGAAGGCCCGCTTCGTCCTCCTGCCGGCGCAGGGCCGCCAGGGCCTCGGTCTCGGCATGGGCGGAGGCCTCGTGGGCGCAGAACAGCCGCAGGGAGCCGCCATGGGTGTCCAGGCGCTCGACGTCGAACGCCCGCAGGCCGCCCGCCTTCAGCACCTGCTCCACCGCCAGCAGGGACAGGTAGGAGAAGTGCTCGTGGTAGATGGTGTCGAACTGCACCTTCTCGATCAGGTTCAGGAGGTGCGGGAACTCGAAGGTCAAGACGCCCTGCGGCTTCAGCACGTGGCGGAAGCCGGCCACGAAGTCGCCGATGTCCGGCACGTGGGCGAGGACGTTGTTGGCCGCCATCAGGTCGGCCTGCACCCCGCGTGCGGCCAGCGCCGCGCCGGTTTCGGCGTTGAAGAACATAACCTCGGTCGGCACGCCGCGCTCGCGGGCGGCCTCGGCGGTGTTGGCCGTGGGTTCGATCCCCAGCACCGGCACGCCCATGGCGACGAAGTGCTGCAACAGATATCCGTCGTTGGAGGCCACCTCCACCACCAGCGACTGCGGCCCCAGGGAGAAGCGCGCCGCCATGGCCTGGGCGTAGCGCCGCGCGTGCGCCACCCAGCTTTCCGAGTAGGAGGAGAAATAGGCGTAGCCCGCGTCGAAGATCGCATCGGCCGCCACCGGATCGTCCACCTGCACCAGGAAGCAGCGCCCGCAGACCCGCGCGTGCAGGGGGAAAGCCCGCTCGGTCCCGGCGTCGAGTTCGGCCTGGGTCAGATAGCTGTTGGCCAGGGGCTGCTCGCCGAGGTCCAGGAAGGTGGTCGTCAGGGGCGCGCGGCAGAAGCGGCAGGCGGGGGCGGTCATCAAAGGCTCTCGTAGCGGGCGATCTGGTCCAGGCAAAGGGTGCGGGCGTCCTCGCCCTCCCCCTGGCGGCGGTACCAGTCCATGGTCCAGTCGACGGCGGCGGGCGCGTCGAGCCGGCTTTCGAAGCCGAGCACGCGGCGCGCCTGGGTCGCGTCGATGCCGAGGGCGCGGGCCTCGAGCGAGTGCGGATCGGGCTCGTGGCGCCAGGGCCGCGCGCCGAGGGCCTGGACCGCGCGGGTCGCGAGCTCGCCCACCGTCACCTCGGGGCCGCCGGGGCGGGGGCCGAAGTTCATGGCCCGCGGCGTCGCCGGCGCCTGCGTCAGGGCCTGCAGATAGACGAGGTAGCCGGCCACGCAGTCCAGCACGTGCTGCCAGGGCCGGGTCGCTTCGGGGTGGCGAAGGACCGTCTCGGCCTGGCCGCGCGCGGCGCGGACGATGTCGGCCACGAGCCGGTCGCGGGAGAAGTCGCCGCCGCCGATCACATTGCCGCCGCGGGCGGTGGCCAGGGGCACGCCGGCCTGGACGTAGAAGCTCCTGGCGTAGCTTTGCACCACGATCTCGGCCGCCGCCTTGGAGGCCGAATAGGGGTCCTTGCCGCCCAGGGCGTCGTCCTCGGCGAAGGCGCGGCCGGTCTCGGCGTTGGCGTAGACCTTGTCGGAGGTCACCACCAGAACCGCGGCCAGCGCCGGCTGGGCGCGCAGCGCCTGCAGCAGGTGGGCCGTGCCCATGATGTTGGTGGAGAAGGTGCCGACCGGATCCTCGATCGAGGCCCGCACGATAGGCTGGGCCGCCATGTGCAGCACCAGGTCGAAGGTGCGGCCCGCCAGCGCCGCCTCCACGGCGGCCGCATCGCGCAGGTCGACGATCAGCGAGGCGATCGCCGCGCCGACGCCCGCCAGGTCGAACAGGGCGGGGCTCTGGTCCGGCGCCAGGGAAAGGCCGGTGACCTGCGCCCCCAGGCGCTGGAGCCAAAGGGCCGCCCACGCGCCCTTGAAACCCGTGTGCCCGGTCAGCAGAACGCGCTTGCCCGCCCAGAAGCGCGGATCGGGGCGGCTCATCGCCAGACGCGCCAGGGCGCCTCGCCGGACGCCCACAGGGCCTCCAGGTGGTTCTTGTCGCGCAGGGTGTCCATGGCCGCCCAGAAGCCGTCGTGCCGCCAGGCCATCAGCTGTCCGTCGCGGGCGAGGCTTTCCAGCGGCGCCGATTCGAACGGGATCGCGTCGCCGGCGATGCGGTCCAGCACCTGCGGCTGCAGGACGAAGAAACCGCCGTTGATGAGGCCGTTGTCCCCCGGCGGCTTTTCGATGAACCGCTCCACCCGCCCCTCGACGATGTCCAGCGCGCCATAGCGCCCCGGCGGGGCGACCGCCGTGACCGTCGCCTCGCGGCCGTGGCCCTTGTGGAAAGCGGCCAGGGCGGTCAGGTCCACGTCGGACACGCCGTCGCCGTAGGTGAGGAAGAACGGCTCGCCGGGGGGCAGATAGCCGCCCACCCGCTTCAGGCGCCCGCCGGTCATCGTCTCCGGCCCGGTGTCCACCAGGGTCACCCGCCAGGGCTCTGAGTTGGTGGCGTGGTACTCGATCCCGCCCTTGCCCAGGTCGACGGTGATGTCGGCGTTATGCAGCACGTAGTTGGCGAAGTACTCCTTCACCATGTAGCCGCGGTAGCCCAGGCAGACGATGAAGTCGTTGAAGCCGTGGTGCGAGAACAGCTTCATGATGTGCCAAAGGATCGGCCGCCCGCCGATCTCGATCATCGGCTTGGGCCGAAGATGGCTCTCCTCGGAGATTCGTGTGCCCAGCCCTCCGGCCAGTATGACCGCCTTCATCGCCGCGCCGCCTCAGGCGATCCGCTTGATGAAGGCGTCGGGCCAGTAGGTCACGCGCTCGGCCACGACCCCTTCGTTGAAGGGGAACTTCGGCTCCTCGATGACGAAGCGCTTGTCCTCGGCCACGAAGGCGTGGGCGGCGGCCTTGGGATTGTTCCAGTCCCAGTCGTCGGCCGTGCGCGGGCCGCCCTTGACCTGTTCCATGATGCCGTCGGTGGCCACGATGTAGGAGCCGACGTTGACCATCGGGCCATAGGCCCGCAGTTCGTCCAGCACGTGGCCCTTGGAATGGTTGGAATCGAGCACCACCAGCACGGTCTCCCCCGGCTGGATCAGCGCGCGCACCTGGTCGACCACCTCCGGCGCGGTGGAGGAGCCCTCGATCAGCTCGATGCGCTTCTTCATCTCGTGCGCTTCGATGGCGGTGCGGTTGTGCGGGCGAATCTCGATGTCGACGCCGATCACCCGGCCCTTGCCCATCGCCTCGAACAGGGAGGCGTAGAAGATGAGCGAGCCGCCGTGCGCCACGCCGGTCTCCACCAGCACGTCGGGCTTGAGAGCGTAGATCACCTCCTGCAGGCGGATCATGTCCTCCGGCAGTTGGATCACCGGCCGGCCCATCCAGGCGAAGGAATAGACGTACTTCGAATCCCAGGTGGCCCGCAGCCAGGCCCGCGAGGCGGCGGCGAAGCCTTCGGCCGTGGCCAGGCTGTAGCGGGTTTCGGTCTCGCCGTTGCGGACGATGACCTCTCCGCGTTCTTCGTCGATAGTGGTGATCAAGACCCCGACCTTCCGGTGGGCCGCGCGGGCGACGCCCCGCGGCCTCCAATTTGCAGCGGTCCCCCTATTATCGCGTGTCGCGCGCCCTATGAAGCCGTATCCATGGCGGCGGAACGGACGGAGTCCTCGTGCGGGTCGAGTTCATCATCATTGGCGTACAGAAGGGAGGCACGACCGCCCTCTTCGACTATCTGTCCGACGAGCCGGGGGTGGCCCTGTCGCGCACCAAGGAGGTCCACTTCTTCGACGACGAGAGCGTCGACTGGGCCGAGCCGGACTACGCCCGCTATCACGCCCGCTTCGACCCGGAGGCTAGCGGCCTGCGCGGGGAGGCGACGCCGATCTACGTCTACTGGCCCAACAGCCTGGAGCGCATCGCCGCCTACAACCCCAAGGCCCGGCTGATCCTGATGCTGCGTGATCCGGTGGAGCGAGCCTGGTCGCACTGGCGCATGGAGTTCGCCCGCGGGGCGGAGACCAAGCCGTTTTCCTGGTGCATCCGCCAGGGGCGGGCGCGGCTGCTGGAGGCCGAGCCCTGGGGCCATCACCGCGAGTTCAGCTATGTGGAACGCGGCTTCTACGGTGAACAGGTCGAGCGGCTGTTTCGGCTGTTCCCCCCCGAGCAGGTGCTGATCCTGA
Organism: Phenylobacterium sp.; assembly: GCF_046291545.1. Lineage (GTDB taxonomy): Bacteria > Pseudomonadota > Alphaproteobacteria > Caulobacterales > Caulobacteraceae > Phenylobacterium. Next base: position 8,693 of record NZ_JBKBSM010000010.1, on the reverse strand, counting down.
AGTCGGACGACCTGCGCGCCGATCCCGCCGTCGCGCTTGGGCGGGTGAACCGCTTCCTAGACCTGCCGGCGCCCGGCGAGGTGGCCCCTCGGGAGGTGCACGTCGGCGCGGAGATGGGCGGCCTGGGGGCCGAGGACGCGGCCTACCTGCGCCGGCTCTACGCCCGGGACATGGCGCGGTTGAAGGATCTGACGGGGATATCGTTCGGCTAGGGCCTCATTTTCGGCGCGAGGGCCGCGCAGGCTCGCGCCGCCCGCGACGCACGAAGGACCACCCGCCGATGCGCCCTGCCCGCCTCCTGCCCTTCGCCCCGCCATGCTGGGCCCTGCCGTCCCTGGCCCTCCTGCTGAGCGCCTGCGCCCGCGCCGAAGCGCCCAAGGCGCCGGAGGGGCCGCGCCTGGTGCTGCCGGTGGCCTGCCGGATCGGCGACGCCTGCGAGGTGCAGACCTATGTCGACAAGGACGCCAGCGTCGGGGTGCAGGACTATATGTGCGGGGAGCGCACGAACGAGGGCCACGACGGGGTGGACATCCGGGTGCTGGACCTGGCCGCCCAGGCGCGGGGGGTCGATGTGCTGGCCGGCGCCGACGGGCGGGTGGCGCGGCTGCGCGACGGCATGGCCGACGTCTCGATTGCGGCGCCGGACGCGCCGCTGGTCGCCGGCCAGGAATGCGGCAACGGCGTGGTCATCGACCATGGGGACGGGTGGGAGACCCAGTATTGCCACCTGGCGCGCGGCAGCGTGCGGGTGAAGGTGGGCGAACAGGTGCGCGCCGGCCAGCCGATCGCCCGGGTCGGCCTGTCGGGCCAGACCGAGTTCCCGCACCTGCACCTGGCGGTGCGCCACGACGGGGTGGCGGTCGACCCGTTCTCGCCCGATCCCTACGCCGAGGCCTGCCAGCCGCAGCCCGGGCTCTGGACGGCGGAGGCGGCGCGCCAGCTCGCCTACAAGACCGGGGCGGTGCTGAACACAGGCTTCGCCGCGGCCCCCGTCGACATGGCGGCGGTCGAGGGCGGCGCCGTCGGGGCGCCGGGGCCGGATGCGCCGGTGCTCGTGGCCTACGTCCGCGCCATCAACCTGGAGGGCGGGGACGTGCAGGAGCTGACCCTGCGGGGCCCGGACGGCGCGATCCTGGCGACCTCGACGCTGCCGCCGCTCGACCGGGCCAAGGCGCAGTACATGATGTTCGTGGGCAAGAAGCGCCCGCCGGAAGGCTGGCCGGGGGGCGTCTATGTCGCCAGCTACCGGGTCTCGCGCAACGGCCAGGCGGCGCTCAGCCGGTCGTGGCGGCTGGAGTGGCCCGGCGATCCCGGACAAAGCCTTTCCAAAGCGGAAATCCAAAGCTCACAAAAGCGTTGAACGCCGGAGAGTCCCTTTCCCGGGACCGTCGACTAGGCTACAGTTCCGTGTCAGCCTAGCTCTCCATGGCTGTGTCGCTTTGGCCGGGTTGCGGACTTAACGAGCTCCGCAGCCCGGCCTTTCGCGTTTTGGGCCGGGCCCGTCTTCTCAACGTTCGATGATCTCTGCGCCGCCGCGCCTTAGGCGGCCGCACGCCTGCGCCCAGGCGTCGGCGAGACGGAACGTCTGCGCCCCGGCTTCGCACACCCGCCCAGACAGGAAGGGGCCGCCCAAACGAAAAGGGCCGCCCCGAAGGGCGGCCCAAAGTCGTTCGACTTAGATCGACGCCGTTAGACGATGTTGGTGTCGCTGATGTCGCCCAGGGTCTTGCCGACCAGGACGATGGCGTCGGTCGACGTGCCGGTGCCGGCCGAGTCGATGAACACCACCACGTCCGAGCCGACCTGCACGGCCGCGTAGAGCACCGTGCCGTCGATCGCCGCGTCGGCCGCAGCCAGCGCCGTGTCGTAGGTGTAGGTGCCGGCGATTTCCGTGTAGGTCGACGGCGTGGCGGCCACACCGGTGCTGATGCTGTCGGCCGAGGTCCAGTCGAGGATCTGGTCGATGAAGCCCGCGGTCTTACCGGAGTCGCCCGCCGTCGTGTAGACGAAGGTGTCGGAACCAGCGCCGCCCGTCAGGAAGTCCTTCTGGGTGCCGCCTTCGATGGTGTCGTTGCCAGCGCCACCGTTGATGGTGTCGTTGATGGCAGCCGAAGCGCCGTCAGCGCCCAGGATCGAGTCGTTGCCGTCGCCGCCGGTCAGGCTGTTGGCCGCCGTCGAGCCGGTGACTTCGATCGTGTCGTTGCCCGCACCGCCGTCGACCACGTTCGCGCCGGCTTCGGCGTCGATCGTGTCAGCGCCGTCGCCACCGTTGATGGTGTCGGCGTTGGCGCCGCCGGTGATGTCGTCGTCGCCGAGGTCGCCGCTCAGGAAGTTCGCGCCTTCCTCACCGTCGATCACGTCGCCGTCTTGACCACCGAGGATGGTGTCGGCGTTGGCGCCGCCGGTGATGGTGTCAGCACCGATGTTGCCGTTGACGAAGTTCGTGCCTTCACCGGCGTCGATGTTGTCGGCGTCCTGACCACCGTAGATCGTGTCCGCGCCGCTGCCGGCGGTGATCGTGTCGCCGCCCGCGTTGCCTTGGATCACGTTCGCGCCACCGGCGGTCGCGTTGATCGTGTCAGCGCCAGCGCCACCGAAGATGGTGTCGTTGCCGGCGCCGCCGGTCACGGAGTCGGCGTCATCGCCAGCTTCGACGTAGTTGTTGCCGCCGGCCGCGAGGGTGATGGTGTCAGCACCAGCCGCGCCGTAGACGGTGTCGTTGCCAGCGCCAGAGGTGATGCTGTCGGCGCCGAGGTCGCCGCTCAGGTAGTCGTTGCCGCCGGCGCCGTCGATGGTGTCGGTGCCTTGACCGCCGAGCAGGGTTTCAGCGCCCGCGCCGCCGACGATGGTGTCGTTGCCGAGGTTGCCGTTCACGAAGTTCGCACCGCCGTTGGCGCCGGAGATCGTGTCGTTGTCGGCGCCGCCGTAGATGGTGTCGTTGCCGGTGCCGTCGGTGATGGTGTCGCCGCCGGCGTTGCCCTGGATCAGGTTGGCGCCGTTGCCGGCGTTCAGGGTGTCAGCGCCGCCGCCGCCGTAGATGGCGTCGTTGCCGCCCACCAGGGTGACGTTGTCGCCGGCGGTGTTGTCGCCGACGTACAGCTGCGAGCCGTCAGCGAACACGAAGACGTTGTTCGTGCCGGTGATGCCGGTTTGCGGGAAGCCCGCGACCGTGACGCCGCCGATGGTGACCGTGATCGAGGCCGGGACCGTCGGGGTCGCGGCGACGTAGGTCACCGACGCGGTGTTCGCCGAGCCGGCGGCCACGATGATGTTGTCGTTGGTCGAGTCGATGGTCGCGGCCTGGGCCGAGGTCATCGTCTCAAAATTATAAGTCGCCATAGATCTCTCCAGTCTGTGTCACACGGACCCCTGGTGCGCTTGGCCCCCATCCGCGATGGAGCGGCCCCAGCGATCCATTACCCCCACGCCATAGCATGGCCTAGGCGAAGGTTAAACGAGCCCGAGGAAGACGTATCGGATGCGTCGAAAATGCGCAACTGCAAAAACACCCCCGAACCCCTTTGCGCGACAGGCATAGGCATGCATGCCGCACCTATCCTTTACTGTTCCCTAAAAGCGTCGTTAAGCGTGTCGGTGATGGGCGACACAAGATAAGCCAGGATCGTCCGTTTCCCCGTCACGATGAGCGCCGTCGCGGGCATTCCGGGAGTCAGTCGCGCGCCGTTGGCGAACTTGCGCACATCCTCGGGGTTGATTCGCAGGTCGGCGACAAAGAAGCCCTTGCCTGTCTTCTCGTCCACGCGCTGATCGGCCGAGACGGTCATCACCTTGGCCGGGATCGGGCTGACGAAACGCTGGTTGAGGCCGACAAGTTGCACGCGCGCGTCCATCCCGATGCGGACGTTGTCGATGTCCTGCGGCCGCACCTGCACCGAGACCACCAGGGGCTCGTTCACCGGCACCACGTCCATCAGCACCTCGCCCGCGCCGGCGACGCCGCCCACGGTGTGCTGGCTGAGGTTCAGGACATAGCCGTCGACCGGCGATCGCACGAGGGTCTCGGCCAGGGTCTGCTTGGCCGCCGCCAGGCGCGGGGTCACGTCGGCGAGCCGGGCCTGCATGTCGCGCAGGCCTTCGGCGGCCTGGCTCTGGCGCTGGTCGCGCAGGCTGGCGAGCTGCATGCGCGTCTCGCCCATCTGCTCGCGGGTGCGGGTGATGTCGGAGATCAGCGAGCCCTTGCGCCCGGCGAGGTCGGCCAGGGAGCGCTCGTAGCGCAGGATCAGGGTCTTGGGCGCGAAGCCCTTTTCGTTCAGCGTGCGGTAGCCGGCCAGTTCCTCCTGGGTCAGCCGCACCTGCTCGTCGATGGCGTCGACCTGGGACTGCAGGCCCTCGATACGCGTGTCGAGCTGGTCCATGCGCTGGTCCAGCACCGCCTTCTGGCTGTTGAAGAGCTGCAGGCGCGAGGTGAACAGGAACTGCTGGTCGCGAATCACCGCGGCCACCTGCGGATCGGACATCCGCGCCATCAGTTCGGGCGGGAAGTCGATCGCGCCCTTGCCCGTGGCCTCGGCCTCATACCGGGCGCTCTGGGCGGCGTAGCTGTCGTAGCCGCTCTGCAGCACCGAGACCTGCGCCTTGGCCTGGACCTCGTCGAACAGAATCAGGGGCTGGCCCGCACGCACGCGCTGGCCTTCCTTCACGTAGATCGCCCGCACCGTGCCGGTCTCGCGGTGGCGCAGGGTCTTGCGGTTGGATTCCACCCGCACCTGGCCGGTGGCGGAGATGCCGGAGTTGATCGGCGTCGCCGCCGCCCACACCCCGAGCCCCAGGACGAAGACGCCCACGATCACCGAGCCGACCATGATCGGCCGCTGGATCCGCTGCTTCAGGTCCGACCGCTCGGCCTGGGTCTCGGCGTCGCCGTCGAAGTCGGGGGTGACGTAGTCGCGGTGGCGCCCAATATCGATCTTCATCGGCCGCCCTCGATCGTGCGCACTTCCGCAGGCTTGATGATGCGGCTCAGCACCGCGTCACGGGGACCGAAGGCCTCCTGCCGGCCGTCGCGCAGCACCAGCATCTTGTCGGCGGTGCGGAACACCGGGACCTTGTGCGAGACGATGACGATGGTCGCCCCGCGGGCCTTCATGGTCTCCAGGGCCGCCATCAGGGCGTTCTCGCCGTCGGTGTCCAGGCTGGCGTTGGGCTCGTCGAGCACCAGGAACGCCGGATCGCCCAAGAGGGCGCGGGCCAGGCCCACCCGCTGACGCTGGCCGGCGGACAGCACCACCCCGCTCTCGCCGATGTCGGTCTCGTAGCCCTTGGGCAGGCGCAGGATCAGGTCGTGCACGTTGGCCATCTGGGCGGCGCGGATCACGTCGTCGTCGGTCACGTCGTCGCGGAAGCGGGCGATGTTGTCGCGCACCGTGCCGGCGAAGAGTTCGGTGTCCTGCGGCAGGTAGCCGACGTGCCGGCCGAAATCGGCGCGCTCCCAGGAGAAGACGTCCGCGCCGTCCAGGCGCACGGCGCCCTGCAGCGGCCGCCAGATGCCGACCAGGAGGCGCGACAGGGTCGACTTGCCCGCGCCGGAGGGGCCGATCACCCCCAGGGTCTCGCCGGGCTCGACCACGAAGTTGAGGCCGATCAGGGTCGGCTTGGGCGCGCCCGGCGGGGTGAAGACCACCCCCTCGACCGACAGGCGGCCGGCAGGGCGCGGCAGGGTGGTGTTAACCGTCTGCGGCTCGGCCCGGGTGAGCAGGTTGGTGACCCGCTCGTGGGCGCGCACGCCGTTGTTCAGGCTCTCCCAGGCGCCGACGATGCGCTCGATGGGGGCCAGGGCCCGGCTCGCCAGGATCATGTTGGCGAACAGCATCGCCGAGTGGATCTCGCCGGCGATGATCAACTGGGCGCCCAGGGCGATGACCAGGATCTGGATGCCCATCCGCACGGCCTTGATGGCGTCGGAGTAGGCGTTGTTGGCCTCGCTGGCGTCGGCGCCGCGTTCGATCGCCACCCGCCGGTGCTTGGCCCAGGCGCCGCCCAGCCGCGGCAGCATGCCCATGGCCCGCACCACCTCGCCGTTGCGCAGGGCCGCGTCGGTGAAGGCGTAGCTGCGCAGGGCCGCGTCGTTGGCGTCCTTGAGGGCCGGGCGGGTCGCCCGTTCCTGCAGCAGGGCCAGGCCGAAGAGCACGATCGCCCCCGCCGTGGTCACCCCGCCCACCACCGGGTCGATCACCCACAGCAGGATCAGGAACACCGGGATCCACGGCAGATCGAAGAAGGCCGCCGCCCCGACCCCGGTGAGGGTCTGGCGGAAGGTGTCCAGGTCGCGCAGCGCCTGCGAGCGCGCGCCGGGTTCGCCGCGCAGGGAGGCGTCGAACAGCGCCGAGAACAGCCGGCCGGAGACCTGCTGGTCCATGGCCACGCCGTAGTTGATGAGGATGCGCGCCCGGTAGTCGTCGACCACGCTGGAGATGACGAACACGAACAGGGTGGCCAGGGTCAGCACCCAGAGCGTTTCCGAGCTCTGGCTGGTCAGCACGCGGCCGTAGATCTGGAACGTGAAGATCGGCATCGCCAGGTAGAGCAGGTTGCTCACCAGGCTGAAGCCGAAGGCGAACATCAGCGGCGTGCGTCCCGCCTTGAGCGCGCGCATCAGCACGGTGTCGGGCTGGTTGGTGAGAAAGCTGAAGATCTTCATGCTCGCCGAGCCGTTCCGCGATTCGTCACCGACAATGGGCCCCGTAACATTGCGGAATTGGTGACCGCTCGCCACGCCGGGCCCCGCGTCCCCGGCGAGCGCCGTCGAAGTCGCGACACATGAGCGGAGGCCGGAGCGATGTCAATGGCGGCGCCCCGCGCGTCCGGGTCGCAGCCTTTCTTCGCCCGTCGCGTGTGCTAAGCACGCAACGGACGCCAGCCGGGAGCGGTGGAACGTGGCCAGGGTCGCGATCATCGGAAGTTGCATAACCCGCGATCTGTGGCCGATCCGTGGCGACGGAAACGAGGGTCTCTGTTACATCTCGCGCACCAGCCTGCCGAGCCTGTTCACGCCGGCGCTGCGGGGGGTCACGCCGGTCTTTCCGCCGCCGGCGGGCCTGACGGAGTCCCAGCATCGGGCGGTGCTGAGGGATCTGAGCAAGCAGGCGCTGCAGACGCTGCTTGCCCACCGCCCGACGCACATCATCTTCGACTTCATCGACGAGCGGTTCGACCTGCTCGCCGTTCAGGGGACGCTGGTCACCCACAGCTGGGAGCTCGAGACCAGCGGCTACCTCGGCCAGCCCGCCTTCGACCAAGCCCGCACGATCGCGCGCACCTCCGGGGCCTGCACCGGGCTATGGCGGGCGGCGGCGGCGGAACTGACGGCCTTCATCCGCGCCACGCCCCTGGCCGAGGCGCGGATGATCCTGCACGAGGCCCGCTGGGCCGAGCGCTATCGCGACGGCGCCGGCCGCACCCGCCCTTTCGGCGAGGACCTGGCGATCTGGCAGGGCAAGCCGGCCTCGGCGGCCGAGCACAACCGGCTGCTCGCCGCCTACGACGCCTGGTTTCTGGAACTCAACCCCGGGGCCGTGCGGGTGGCCGCGCCGCGCCACCGGCTGGCCGACGCCGGCCACCGCTGGGGCCTTAGCCCCTTCCACTATGTGGAGCCCTACTACGAGGAGATCTGGAGCCAGCTCCAGGCCGTCGGCGTCACGCTCCCGCGGGCGGCCGCGCCAGCCCCGCCCAGTGTTCCAGCGGCGTGACGCCCAGGGGGATCTCCGCGGCGTTGGCCGCCAGATAGGCCAGGGTCGGGAAGCCGGGCCGCGCCTCGCCGACCTCCCAGGCCCCCCGGCGCACGTAGTCGACCAGCGGATTGGCGCCCGCCAGGGCCTCGCCGCGGGCGGCGGCGTAGTGGGTGGTGCTGAACCAGGGGCTGGGGTCGCGGCCCTCGTCGGCGCCCCTGGTCAGGTAGTGGATCAGCGGCTCCGGTCCTGCGCCCGGCGCCTCGCCGCCCTGCTCGCGATACCAGGCCGGGTCGACCAGGGGATGCGGCTTCAGCCCCTTGGCCGAGCCGACGGTGAAATAGTGGACCAGCAGGGGACGGTCCTCGCCGTCGCCGGGTTCGAGCTGGGCCTTGTAGTAGTCCGGCCGGAACAGGGGATGGGGGCTGAGCCCCCTGGCCGCGCCCTCGCGCATGTAGTGGCTGACCGGGTCCTCGCCGCTGGCGGCCAGCTCCGGCGCCTGGGCGAGATAGAAGGCCGTGTCGAACACCGCGTGGGGATCGCGCCCCTCGTGGCAGCCCACCAGCAGGTAGTGCGCCAGCGGGGTGAGCCCGGTGGCGGCCAGGGCCTCGGCGTTGGCCCGGGCGTAGAAGGCGCCGTCGAACAGCGGATGCGGCGAGCGGCCCTCGTAGCCGCCGTCCATCAAGTAGTGGACGAGGGGGCTGCGCCGGCCGCCGGCGACGTCCGGATAGTGGGCCAGGTACCAGTCCTGGTCGAACAGGGCCGCAGGCGGCACGCCGGGCGTGGGGCCGCGCCGGGCGTAGGCGGCCATGAAGCGCAGGTCGTGCAAGCGCCCCCCCAGACCCGCGCCGCTCCGCCGCCAGACCCCCGAGCGGGCCAGGATCAGCGCCCCGCCCGGCGAGCGCAGCCGCGCCAGGACCTTGTCCAGAGCGCGCCCGGCGCCGCCGCGCCGCCGCGGGCGCGCACGGCCGCGGCGGGCGTCAACGAAGCGCGCCAGCGCCAGGGCCT
>NZ_JBKBSM010000001.1:385254-1333056 GCF_046291545.1 Phenylobacterium sp. | reverse complement strand
GCGGGCGCGCACGGCCGCGGCGGGCGTCAACGAAGCGCGCCAGCGCCAGGGCCTCGGCCCGGGCGACCGCCGCGGCGCGCTCGGCCAGGGCCTGGCTCAGCGCTCCGCCGAGCCGGCTGCGCAGCATCGCGGCCTCGGCCTGGGCGGTCTGCGCCGTCGCCTTGGCCTGCCGGCACCAGGCGGCCAGGCGCTCGACCTTGGCCAGCAGCGCCGCCGCATCGACCACGGCCGTTTCCTCGGCCGCGCTCATCGGGCCACGTCCTTGGCCATGGACCTTTCTCTCAGCATGTCCGCGTCCTCGCCGCCCCGCACCTTCAGAAGCCCTGCGCGGCGAACCAGGCCGCATAGCCGCCATCCCCCGAGGCGTACGGGTCCGGGAAGGCCGCCTGCAGATCCTCGCGCTCCCTGTAGAGCGTCCGATGGGCCTTGGAAATCGCCGCGCCGTCGCTGAACCGGCCGTAGGCCCACCAGCCGGCCGGGATCGCCGGATCGCTCGCCTCGGCCACCTGGCGCTTGTACCAGTTCCAGATCTCGTAGACCGGATAGTTGTCGCCGGCGTAGCGCCGGGTCATGGCGTCGCCCGTGGGGCCCAGCTTGGTGAAGTGCCAGAAGCGCAGCGGCGCGCCGTTGACGGTGATCGCCCCGGCCTTGTCGATCGCCACCGACCGCTGGCTGAGGTTCCAGGAGGCGACGTTGTAGCCCGGGTCGCGGACCACCTTGACCCCGTCGAACAGGGCCGGGACGTGGTCGCACCAGCGCTGGTCCACGAACAGGCCGTTGGGGATGTCGTCGTAGCAATAGGACAGCAGCCGGTCGTTCCACCAGCGGGCGAAGCGCACGCCCTCGCCCTCGGTGCGGATCGCCACGAAGCCGAGGTTGAAGATCCCAGTGCGCGAGGCCGACAGGTCGTTGTCGCGGATGGCCGCGTCGTCGGTGTTGGGATCGACCAGATGCGGCGTCAGCAGGACGTCGTGCTCCTGCAGCAGCGCCACCAGCGGGTCCAGCCGGGCGAACAGCGCGGTGTCGGGGTCCAGGTAGATCACCGCGTCGTAGCCGCCGCTGCAGGCCTGGTGGATGAAGGGGCCCTTCACCGCGGTGCAGACCTCGACCACGTCGTGCTTGAACAGCCAGGCGCGGAAGTCGGGAATTCCCAGGTCCTGGGCATAGACCAGCCGGTCGAACGGCTCCCGCGCCGGATCGAAGGTGAAGCCGGGCGGCGGCTCGTCGGTGATCAGGGCCGCCAGCTCCCACTCCGGATGATGCCGGCGCAGGGTCTGGAACAGCACCCGCGCGCGGTTGAGGTAGGAGAAGGTGAAGCTCGAATAGACCAGAACGCGCATCAGGCCCCGCCGCGCAGAAGGTCGAAGGTCAGGGCCGAGAACTCCAGGTCGTAGACGCGCTCGCCGCGCCGCGCGCGGGCCAGGTCCAGGATCTCCCCGCTCTCGAAGGCGGCGGCCAGTTCGGCCTCGTCGCGCAGCACCAGGCCGTGGCCGCCCGCCTCGACGAAGGCGGCCACATTGCCGCTGTCCGGCCCGGTCACCACCGCCGCCCCGGCCGAAACCGCCTCGTAGGCGGCGAAGGAGAAGGTCTCGCGGCAGAGGGACCAGACCATCACCACGTCCAGCGACTCGGCGGCGATGACGTCGCGCATGGCCAGCGGCCGGTCCAGGGTCACGGCCACGTGGCGGAACAGGCACGGCACCCCGGGCACTGAGGTCTTGCCCAGGTGGACGAAGGCGTAGCGCGGATCGTCGGCGTGGCGGAAGGCGAGCTGGCTGAAGATCGGCCAGCCCTTGTGCGCCACGGGAAAGCCCAGATAGCCGAAGCGCAGGCGCCGATCGGCCCGGCGCACGGCGGGCGCAGGGCGCGGAACCAGGCGCGCGTGCGGCGCCACCACGGCGCCGGCGTGCGGGTAGGCGGGGCCCAGCCGCCAGGTGTCCAGGGCCGCCTGCGAGGGCGCGGCCACGGTCAGCTCGAGATTGTCGAACAGGCGCGCATGGGCCTCCACGTGATCCTGCCGATAGGGGCCGTAGATGCAGACGCCGCAGGCCGGGCTGTCCATCGGCGGGGCGCCGCAGTCGACCACGTCGTCGCGCAGCAGATGCACGCCGGCGCAGACGCTGGCGAAGTCGTGGAGCCAGAGATGGCCGGCCTTCAGCCCGAACCTCGCCAAGAGCTCGATCACATCCTCGACGTGATGGCCCAGGAGGTTGTGGATGGCGAAGCTCCGCCGGCCCGGCGTCACCCCGGCCAGGGCGTCCCCAAAGGCGGCGATCACGTCCAGCGGCGCGAAGGCGCCCAGCGGCTCGTCGTCCAGGAGCACGCCCCAGACCGCGCCGCTGCGCCGCCAGCGGAGCATCGGACGGGCGGCGGGCGGGAAGACGTGCAGATGGGTGCGGCCGTCCTTGCGGGCCGCCTCGCCCTCGCGCCGCAGGCAGAGCTGCACGCCGCCGACGTGGGTGGTCGGATCATCGTGGCTGAAGGTGACGTGCACGTCGCCGAGCCGCTCGCGCGCCGCAGCCAGCGCCGCGGCGAGCCGCGCCGGATCGTCCAGCGGCACGGCGGCGGTGTTGCGGTCGCAGGCCGCCAGCCGCTCCTCGATCGGGATCAGCCGCTCGATCACATCATAGCGGAAGCCGAGGGATTCGCGGGGGCTGCGCCCTTCGGCCCGGCCCTGGGTCACATAGTGGACGAAAGGATTGATCCCGGAGGCGGCCACGTCCGGATAGCGGCTCAGGTAGCTCTTCACCGAGAACTCGCCGTTGGGGTCGCGCCCCTCGCGCCAGCCGAAGGTCAGGAAGTGGTCCAGCAGGTCGGCGCCGGCGGCGGCCACGTCCGGATTAAGGGCCATGTAGTAGGCGCCGTTGAACTCGGGGCCCACCGCCGCGCGCTCGGCGGCCATCCGCTCCTCGCGGGCCTCGTCCTCGGCGCTCTGGCCAGGCGCGCGCGGACGCTTGCCGGGGGTGAAGGTCCAGGCCGCGGCGTCCGGGCCGGCGACCTCGGCGTAGAAGCGTTCGGCCTGGCGCGATCGGCGGATCCCGCGGCCCTCCAGGCGTCCCTGGGCCAGATAGTGCGCCAGCGGATTGACGCCGGCGGCGGCGATGTCGGGATGGTCGGCGAGATAGTCGGCGGTGGAGAACCAGGGCGCCGGGTCCAGGCCCTCGCGCCAGCCGCTGCGGACGTAGTGCCCCACCGGGTCGGCCGCGCCGGCCATCGCCTCGCGGTGAAGCCCCAGATAGAAGCCCGCGTCCACGGCGCCCGACACGAGGCGGTAGGTCCGGTCCAAGAGGGCCGAGTCGGCCATGCTGCAGTCTTCCCTTCGCCGGGCGGTTTGCATCAGCACGCGACACGGATCAACCGGGGCGGCCTTGCCGGGGCCCCCGCCCCGCCCTAGACCAGGGCCCTCGATCACCACGGCTCGGGGCCCGATGACCCAAACTTCGGCCAAGGGATCGCCCGCCGGGCGGTCGGCCTATCTCGTCCTGGGGATGCACCGCTCGGGCACCTCGGCGGTGACCCAGCTGCTGGCCCTGTGCGGCGCGGACCTGCCGGCCAACGTGATGCCGGGCGACGAGCACAACGCCAAGGGCTACTTCGAGCCCTGGAAGATCGCCCAGTTCAACAGCCGCCGCCTGCGCGCCGGGACCAGCGCCTGGGACGACGTCTTCGCCTTTCCCTACACGCCCCTGGAGGACAAGGCCGAGGCCGCCTGGCTGCGGGAGGCGGTCGAGCTGTTCCAGGACGAGTACGGCCGCGCGCGCCACCCGCTCCTGAAGGATCCCCGGGTGACCGTGCTGCTGCCCATGTGGCGGGCGGCGCTGAGGAGCCTGTCGGTCGGGGCGCGCTGCGTCATTCCCGTCCGCCACCCCCTGGCGGTGGCCGCGTCCCTCGGCCGGCGCGACGGGTTCCCGGTGGAGAAGTCGGTGCTGCTCTGGTGCGCCTATATGCTGTCGGCGGAGGCCTATAGCCGCGACCTGCCGAGGGCGTTCGTCTCCTACGACGCTCTCCTGTCCGACTGGCGGGCCGAGGCGGCGCGCATCGAGGCGGCCCACGGCGCGCCGCTGCCGCGCCTGGATTCCCGCGCCGAGCGCGAGATCGACGGGTTCCTGACGGCGGACCTGCGCCACAACCGTGCGCTGGGGGACCTGGCGGCCACGCCCAAGGTCGGCCCCCTGGCCGCCGGGGTGCTGGCCTGGTTCGAGGAGGCGGCCCGGTCGGGCGCCGCCGACCCGGCCGCCCTCGCCCCCGCCGCCGCCGAGATCGCGCGGATGAAGGCCGACTTCGGCGTCTTCGTCTCGCCGGTGACGCGCGACCTGGACCAGGTGCGCTCGGACCTCCTGGAGCTTCGCCAGTTCGAGGATCACCAGCAGGCGCACCTGCGCAAGGCGCAGGCCGTCATCGACGGCCTGCTGGCGGGCGACTAGCCCTCCGCGGCCGCCGGCGCGGCCGGATCGCGGGCGATGGCCACCTGGCGCACAAGGAACTCTCCCCCGGGGGCGTCTTCGAAGTCGAAGCGGATCTGGTCGATCACCGAGCGGGTCCAGTCGTCGCCGCCGCGCTTCAGCTTGCTCATGTCGTAGACGAGGATCGTGGTCTCATTGACGGCCGGGTCGGCGCCCTGGATCGGCATGGCGATATAGTCGGCCGACTCGCCGTGGCCCTCGGTGGTGTAGTGGACCGCGCCGCTCCACAGGTCGCCCGGCGCCGCGCGCGTCAGACGCACCAGCACCAGGGTGTTGACGCTGCCGTCCACGTTCAGGCCGCTGGGCGTGCGCAGGATCGGGTCCGGCTGCTGCAGGATCACGCTGAGGCCCGAGCCCGAGGTCAGGCCGGCCTCGCCGCCGGCCACCACGAACCCCTCGGTGGAGTCGTCGAAGGTCCACAGCTTGGCCGCCTTCAGCGGCTGGCCGTTAAGTTCGAAGCGCTCTTCCGTCTCGTTCCAGCGGATCGGCTGGACGCGCTCGGCCGGCGGCGGGCCGTCAGGGGCGAGCCGGGCCGGCTCGGCCGCGACGTCCGCAGACCTCTGGCCGGCGCTGTCGCACCCCGCGAGCAACAGCGCCACGCCGGCCGCAAGGGCCGGCAGGATTTGGGTCGGGTTCATCCCAGCCTCCGATTTCTTCCGTCCTTTCAATGCACCGACGGGCCGCACGGCTCAACCGGCTCGACGCCGGCGACGGATCAAAGACGGGTCGAGGGCCACATATAGGAAGCCCGCCATGGCTGCGACATCCAGGAAGTACAGATAGCGGTAGTCGCAGGCGACGGAGATCAGGAGGAAGCTGGCGGCGAAGCCCAGGGCCGCGGCCTGCAGGCCGGCGATCGCCAGGTCGGCGGCTTCGCCGCGCCAGAGGAGGAAGACGCCCACCGCAAGGGCGAGCAGCGCATAGGCGAGGTGCGAATAGACCGGAGTGTCGAAGAACCGCGCCGCATAGTCCGCGAGGGCGCGGTCCTGTGGCCGCTGGCCGGCTGCGATCTGCAGATCCGCGAGCTTGCCGGGCACGTCGGCGACCCCGGTGAACACCGGCAGGCACTGGTCCAGCGCCGGAGTCAGGAACACCCAGCGGAACACCTCCAGCCGGTGGCTCAGATACGCGCCGGGATGGCCAAGGACGATCTCGCGCCACTGACGCGCCACCGCGCCTTCGGGGGTCTTCCACAAGGCCCGGCCGAGCTCGGGGGCGCGGTCGAAGGTCTCGACCCTCACCGGAGAATAAGCCACCGGCCCCTGCGCCCGGACCACCGCAGCGGCGGCCGGCGCCTCGGCGCTCAGCGCCTCAAGCGGCAGCGACGGCTCATGCGCGACGGCGCCGACGATGTCGTAGTGCTGCAGCACCCGAAGCCCAATGCGCGTGTCCTTCGCCGCCGGCGCGCCCTGCGGCTGGGCGGCCACCCCGATCGCCTGCGACAGCACCAGGCCCGCGGCGAGGAAGCCCAGGCCCCAGCCGAGCATCGCCCGCGCGCCGCCGCCCCGGGCCGTCCAGCCCACCACGAGCGCGGCGACGGCCAGCGCCACCGCCCCGTTCTGCCGCACCAGGGCCGCCAGGCTCAGCGCCGCGAGGGCCGCCCCCAGGGGCGCCAGGCGGCCGCGCCGGTCCGCCCAGCCGCGGGCCGCATAGGCCAGGGCCACGAAGCCGGCGACCGCCAGGTCGGCGAACAGCACGTCCTTCCACACGATGGCGGGATAGATCAGGAGCATCGGCGTCGCCGCCGCGGCCAGCGCCGCCGCCGGCGCCGCCCAGGACGTGCGCGGCCGTAGCCCGCGCAGGGCCAGAAGGCTGGCGAACAGCAGCAGGGCGCTCGCCGTCACATAGAGCCCCGCGCCGGGCGACAGGTCGTCGAAGCGGCGCAGGATCCAGGACATCACCGCCGGGGCCCAGGTCTCCCGCACGCCGGTCCGGGCCTCGTGAAGCTGGACCACCGAATCGAACGACAGGTGCCCGGGCAGGTTGGCCCCCAGCATCACGAGGAAGCCGCCCCAGAGCACCCAGCGATAGGCGCTCGCCGCCAGGGCCTGGCCCGCCCGCGCCTCCCCCGGCGCAGCCGGGTCCCTGGGGCTCAGCATGACGGAGGGGCGGCGATCATGGAGGGCTCCGGCGTGGGGGGGTCCCGCTTCGCCCCTGGTTAAGGCCAGCACGCACGCAAGAGAAGCGCGTTCCTGCAGGCCGGATGCGCACGGCCCTTGCCTCCGGGCCCGGATTCCGCGAAGTCCTCGCCCCATGGACGTCAACCTTGCGACCGCGGGTCCCTCCGAGGGCCCGGCCGAGCGGCTGTTGCGGCGCTTCCCCAAGACCCGCCCGCCCCTTCCGCCCGCCTTCCAGGCGATCTATGCGGCCCAGTACAAGGAGAACCGGAGCGGCGAGACGGCTGCGGCCTCGCTGTCGCAGCGCCTTGAGAGCTGGATGCACCGCAAGGTCGCCGCCGACGTGCGCGGCGGGCGCGCCCGCCCGACGCTGGAGCTGGGGGCCGGCACCCTCAACCAGCTCCCCTACGAGCCGGAGGGGGCGCCCTACGACGTGGTAGAGCCCTTCACGGCGCTTCTGGAAGACGCCCCCGCCAAGGCGCGGGTGCGCGACGTCTTCGCCGACCTGCGCGAGGTTCCCGCCGAGCGCCGCTACGACCGGATCACCAGCGTCGCGGCGCTCGAGCACATCGCCGACCTGCCCTTCGTCCTCGCCCGTTCGGCCCGGCTGCTGGCGCCCGGCGGCGTGTTCCGGGCGGCGATCCCGGCGGAGGGCGGGTTCCTGTGGCGCATGGGCTGGAGCCTGACCACGGGGCTGGAGTTCCGCCTGCGCCACGGGCTCGACTACGGGGTGCTGATGCGCCACGAGCACGTCAACACCGCCGCCGAGATCGAGGGGCTGGCGCGGCTGCTGTTCGCCGAGACGCGGGTCGACAGCTTCGGCCTTGGCCGCCAGCTTTCCCTCTACCGCTTCATCGAAGCCCGCGCGCCGCGGCTGGACGTGGCCGCGGCCTGGGAAGCCCGGTTCCCGGCCTGAGCGATCAGGCGGCGCCGCGCTGGGTCAGGAACAGGCCCGCCAGCATCAGGGCGTAGCCGCCGGCCAGGCTCCAGCTCAGCGGCTCGCGGAACACCGCCCAGGCGAGGACCGGCACCAGGGCCGAGCCCAGGATCGCCACGGGATAGGCCGCGCTGAGCGGCACCCGCGTCAAGATGTAGAACCACAGCAACGCGCTGGCGCCGTACCAGGCGAAGGCCACCATCAGCGGCCAGTTCTGCAAGAGCTTGAGAAGCAGCGGCCCCTCCAGCCGGGCGGCGTAGAGCGCCGCCCACTTGAACATCACCTGGCCGATCGGCAGGGCCAGGGCGAAGCCGGCGCAGAGGGCGAAATCCCTGGGGCTCATGCGCTCGCCACCGCCTCCATCCGCTCGATCGCCCGCAGATAGGGATGGATCGGCCGGGTCGGCGTGTTCAGCACGTCGAAGTTGACCGCCTGCAGCAGCAGTTGCACCCCAATGATCAGCGGCAGGGAGGCGGCCATGACCACCCCGGCCGACGCGGCCTGTCCCGGATTGCGCACCGCCAGCCAGTGCAGGGCGTAGCCGACGCCGAACAGCACCGCGGCCAGGCCCGAGATCAGCTCCACCGTCGCCACGTTGAAGTCGCGCACGAAGTATTGGCCGAGGATGCGCTGCAGGAAGTTGGTGAAGTGCTTCAGGGCGAACGGTCCGACGATCGCGCCGATGCGGATGTTGCTCACCTCCTCGCCGTAGCGGGCGGGCATCGGCACGTCGCGCACCACCGCGCGCAGGGTTCCCAGGTGATAGAGCAGGTCCGTCTCGAAGAAGAACCGCCTGGAGACCCGCCGCTCCAGCACGCGCCGCGCCACGCAGGCCTCGATGGCGGTGAAGCCGTTGGTGGGGTCGAAGACGTTCCAGTAGCCGGTGGAGACCTTGGCCGCGAAGCTGAGGGCCGCGTTGCCGAACATGCGCACCCCCGGCATGGCCCGCAGGTGGCTGATCGAGGTGAAGCGGTTGCCCTTGGCGTAGTCGGCCTCGCCCAGGAGGATCGGGGCGACGAGCTGGGCCATGTAGGCCAGGTCCATCTGGTCGTCGCCGTCCACCTTGACCAGGATGCGGCCGCCGCGGCGGTCGGCTTCGGCGTAGCCGGCCATGGTCGCCCCGCCCACGCCCTGGTTTTCGCTGAGGCGCAGGACCACCACCCGCGGGTCCGTGGCGTTGGCCTCGATGAAGTCGCCGGAGCGGTCCGGGCAGGCGTCGTCGACGCAGACGATCCCCTCGACCCAGGGCGGCGCCCGCTCGATCACGCGCAGGATGTGGTCCTTGACCCTGTAGCAGGGCACGACCATCCACACGCCGGCCCCGTCCAGGCTGGGCTCCGCCGTTCGAACCGCCTCGAAGCGCGGAATATGGTCGACGACGGACATGCGGCGGGACCTCTCGGGGTCCGGCTAGCATGCGCCGCAAGCGGTTGCAAAGCGCGCGCCCTGGGTGCGGAATCGTAACGCCGCCGTGGCTCGCGCGCGCCGCCCGCGTCATGCTTGCGCCGCAATAGTTCGGCTGTTACCAGCGCCCACTCGCCGGGAGACCTGATGCAACCCGCACAACACATGCTGCGCACCGGACGGCGCGGGACCGCCTTCGAGTTCGCCATGGCGCTGCGCGACCTGCGCGCCTCCTTCGACCGGCTGGGCCTGGCCTCCTCCCTCGCCTGGGCGGACGTGGTCGCGCGCTACCGCGGCTCGATCCTGGGGCCGTTCTGGATCACGCTCAGCATGGGGCTGATGGTGGCGGGCATCGGCCTGCTGTACGCCCAGCTCTTCGAGGTGCCGCTGAACGACTACGTCCCGTACGTCGCCCTGGGCATCGTGCTGTTCGGCGCCATCACCAACACCATCAACGAGGGCTGCGCCACCTTCACCGGCGCGGCCGGGATGCTCTCCCAGACCTCGCTGCCGATGTTCACCTTCGTCTGGCGCACGGTGCTGCGGAACCTGATCAACCTGGGCCACCACCTGGTGATCATCGTCGGCGTGCTCGTCTGGTACGGCCACTGGAAGACGCTGAACCTGCCCCTGGCGGCGGCCGGCATGGTGCTGGCCCTGGCCAACCTGTCCTGGATCAGCATGCTGGCGGGCATTGCGTCCGCCCGTTTCCGCGACGTGCCCCAGCTCGTCGTCTCGGTCACCCAGTTCGCCATGTTCATGACCCCGGTGTTCTGGAAGGCCGACGCCTTCCCCGACCGCCACGCGTTCCTGGCGTTCAACCCCTTCCACCACCTGCTGCACGCCGTGCGGGCCCCGCTGCTGGGCGAGCCGGTGGATTCCCTGACCTGGATCGTGCTGACGGCCATGGCCGTGATCGGCTGGGCCGCGACCTTCACGATCTTCAGCCTGACCCGCCGCCGGATCGTCCACTTCCTATGACCCTCGCCAGCCCGGCCTCGCCCGAGGTCTCGATCACCGTCACCGACCTGACCATGCGGTTCCCGGTCTATGGCGTGGACGCCAAGTCGCTGAAGAAGCACCTCGCCCGCGTCACCGTGGGCGGCAGCCTGGCGAAGTCCATCGCCGGGGCGACCGAGGTGACGGCCATCTCCAACCTGAACCTGAAGCTGCGGCCGGGCGACCGCCTGGGCCTGATCGGCCACAACGGCTCGGGCAAGACCACCCTTCTGCGCGCCCTCTCCGGCGCCTATGAGCCGGACCAGGGACAGATCGAGGTGCGGGGCCGGATCGCCGCCCTCCTGGACCTCAGCCTGGGAATCGACCCCTCGGCCACCGGCATCGACAACATCCGTCTGCGCGGGCGCATCGCCGGCCTCAGCGCCCGCGAGATCGAGTCCAGGATGGACGAGATCGCCGAGTTCACGGGGCTCGGCCCGTTCCTGGCCATGCCGATGAAGACCTATTCGGCCGGGATGCAGGCGCGGCTCGCCTTCGCGGTCGCCACCTCGGTGGAGGCCGACGTGCTTCTGATGGACGAGTGGATCGCCGTCGGCGACGCCCAGTTCCAGAAGCTGGCGCACCGCCGGCTGCTCGACCTGGTCGAACGCGCCGGCATCCTGGTGCTGGCCTCGCACGAGGTCGACCTGCTGCGGCTCTATTGCAACAAGGTGATGCGCATGGACTCCGGGGTCGCCTCGCCGGTCATGGACATCCGCAAGCTCGACGAGCTGATGGCCGCCTGAGCGCCCGCCCCGCGCCTGGGACGTGTTCCCGCGCAGAATGCGATAAAGGAGCGCGCGAATCGCCGCGCGCCCGACACGAAACCGCCGAGCTCGGCGTCCAATGGCGGGACGCGCCCGGCGCGCTGCAGACTGACCGGAGGCCCATGAGCTCCCTCTACACCGACGCCAACCGCGAGCGGCTCCTGAACCTGCGCAAGGCGCTGCGCGCCAGCCCCATCGTGCACGCGCCCGCCCACGCCCTGGCCAAGGCTCTGCAGGTGTTCCCCCCGGTCGCGCGGCTGCTGCACTTCACCCTGGCGACCAAGGGCTACGCCACCAACGACTACGCCCAGTGGGTGGCCGACAACGACACCCTGACCGCCGAGGACCGGGCCGCCATCCGCGCCCACGTCGCTCGCCTGGCCCATCAGCCGCTGATCAGCGTCGTGATGCCCGCCTACAATACCGACGAGGCCCTGCTGGAGGCGGCCATCGCCTCGGTCGAGGCCCAGCTCTATCCGAACTGGGAACTCTGCATCGCCGACGACGCCTCGCCCAAGCCGCACGTCTGGGCGGCGCTGCAGAAGGCGGCCGCGCGCAATCCCAAGATCAAGGTCGTGCGCCGGGCGCAGAACGGCCACATCAGCGCCGCCACCAACTCGGCCCTGGAGCTCGCCGCGGGCGAGTTCGTCGCGCTGATGGACCACGACGACCTCCTACCCGAACAGGCGCTCTATGAAGTGGTGGTCGAGCTCAACGCCCATCCCGACGCGGACCTGATCTATTCGGACGAGGACAAGGTGGACGGCGAGGGCCGCCGGTTCGAGCCGCACTTCAAGACCGACTGGAACCCCGAGCTGTTCCTGACCCAGAACATGATCAGCCACCTTGGGGTCTACCGGCGCAGCATCCTGGAGAAGATCGGCGGGCTGCGCGTCGGCTTCGAGGGCAGCCAGGACTACGACCTGGCCCTGCGCACCATCGAGCAGACCACGCCCGAGCGCATCCGCCACATCCCCGCCGTGCTCTACCACTGGCGCCAGCAGGCGGCGGAGGCCTCCTTCTCGGAGGGGTTCCTGGACCAGTGCGCCAGGGCGGCCCGTCAGGCGGTGAGCGAGCACCTTCAGCGCACCGGCGCCGAGGGCGTCACGGTCGAGAACCAGCCGGAGCTGCCCGCCTGGCTGCAGGTGCGCCGCCCGCTGCCGGACCCGGCGCCGATGGTCTCGATCATCGTGCCCACGCGCGATCGGGCCAAGCTGCTCGCGGCCTGCGCCGAGGGCGTGCTGCACAAGACCGACTATCCGAACCTGGAGCTGATCATCGTCGACAACGGCAGCGTCGAACCGGAGACGGAGGCCCTGTTCCAGACGCTGGTCGCCGACCCGCGGGTGCGCCTGCTGCGCCGGCCCGGGCCCTTCAACTATTCGGCCCTCAACAACGCCGCCGCCGCGGAGGCCCGCGGCGAAATCCTGCTGCTGCTCAACAACGACATCGAGGTGATCGAGGGCCACTGGCTGGCCGAACTGGTCTCCCAGGCGGTGCGGCCCGAGATCGGCGCGGTCGGCGCGCGGCTTCTCTATCCGGACGGCACCGTCCAGCACGGGGGGGTGATCCTGGGCGTCGGCCCGCACGACGGCCCCCGGGTGGCCGGCCACCTGCACCCGTCGGCGGCGCGGGAGGACACCGGCTACTACGGCCACCTGCGCGTGGCGCGGAACTGCTCGGCGGTCACCGCCGCCTGCATGGCCCTGCGCAAGGCGGTGTTCGACGAGGTCGGCGGGCTGGACGCGGTGAACCTGACCGTGGCGTTCAACGACGTGGACCTGTGCCTGCGCATCCGCGAAGCCGGCTACGGCGTCGTCTGGACGCCGCACGCCGAGCTCTACCATATGGAGAGCGCAACCCGCGGAACCGACGTGAAGCCGGAGGCCGTGGCCCGGGCCAACCGCGAGATCGCCTACATGCGCGAGCGCTGGGGCGATGTTCTCGACAACGACCCCTTCTTCGGCCCCAACTTCGATCCGCGCTACGGCGACTACCGCCTGGCCCCCGTCAGCCGGCGGATCAAGCCGTGGAAGCGCGCCGAAGCCTGAGCTGCGGGACCGTTCGCGACCTCAGGCCGCCTCGCGCGGGCGCGCCGGGGCCGCGGCGGCGGGATTGGAGAACTGCATCACCCCGTCGTCGATGCGGCTGTAGCGCAGGTTCATCAGGTCCAGGGCGTAGTTCTGGTGCAGCTTCCAGGGCGCCTTGGTCCCCTGCTTGGGGAACTTGGCGATCGAGCGCTGGACGTAACCGGAGCTGAAGTCGAGCCACGGCGCCTCGCCCACGTCCGGATCGCTGTTGCGCGGGGTGGCCTGGCGCAGGCCCGTGGCCTTCATGTGGTTGAGGAGGCGGCAGACGTATTCGCACGTCAGATCGCACTTCAGGGTCCAGGAGGCGTTGGTGTAGCCGAAGGCCGAGGCGAGGTTCGGCACGCCCTCGTACATCATGCCCTTGTAGGTCAAGGTCCTGGCCGGATCGACGCGGACGCCGTCCACGGCGAGCTCGATCCCGTTCATCACCTGCAGCACCAGGCCGGTGGCCGAGACGACCACGTCGGCCGCGAGCTCCTGGCCGGATTTCAGCCGCAGGCCGGTCTCGGTGAAGGTCTCGATGTGGTCGGTGACGACGCTGGCCGAGCCGGCCTTGATCGCCTTGAACATGTCCGCGTCGGGCACCAGGCACAGCCGCTGGTCCCAGGGATTGTAGCTCGGCGTGAAGTGGGTCTCGACGTCGTAGTCCGGCCCGAGCTCGGCGCGCACCATGTCGATGATGCGCTTCTTCACCGCCTGCGGCTTCTCCCGCGCCATGCGGAAGAAGTACATGCCGAACAGCACGTTGCGCCACCGCACCAGGGCGTAGGCCAGCTTGGCCGGCAGCCAGCGGCGCAGGGCGTTGGCGACGCCGTCCTCGGCCGGCCGCGAGACCACGTAGGTCGGCGAGCGCTGCAGCATGGTGACGTGCGCCGCGTCCTTGGCCATCTCCGGGACCAGGGTGACGGCGGTGGCGCCCGAGCCGATCACCACCACGCGCTTGCCGGCGTAGTCGAGGTCCGCCGGCCAGTCCTGCGGATGCACCAGGCGGCCCTTGAAGCGCTCCACGCCCGGGAAGTCCGGCGTGTAGCCGCCCTCGTAGCTGTAGTAGCCGCCGCACAGGAACAGGAAGTTGCAGGCGATGCGCGCCGTGCGCCCGTCAGCCCGCTCGGCCTCGACGATCCAGGCGGCATCCGCGCTCGACCAGGCCGCGCGCCTGACCTTGTGGCCGAATCGGACGTGCGGTTCGATCCCGCCTTCGCGGGCGGCGTCGCGGATGTACTTCAGGATCGAGGGCCCGTCGGCGATCGCCTTCGCCTCGGTCCAGGGCCGGAACGAGTAGCCCAGGGTGTACATGTCCGAGTCCGAGCGGATGCCCGGGTAACGGAACAGGTCCCAGGTCCCGCCGATCGCCTCGCGCCCTTCGAGGATGACGAAGGAGCGGTCGGGGCAGTGCTTCTGCAGGTGGTGGGCGGCCCCGATCCCCGACAGGCCTGCGCCGACGATCAGCACGTCGAAGCGCTCTTCCGCTGGTCCCATCTTCTCTCCCCCCTGCGCGAACGGCCGCCCGCAAGCGGCCCAGGCGCCGGATGTAGCCCAGGCGCGAGGCTTTCGCCACGCCGGGCGCAGGCGCTCGTCCGGCGCGCCGGCCACGGCCCAGCTTAACCGAACCTTCAAGCGGCCCGTGCCACGGTCCGGCGATGGAGGGCGCAGGGGACCAGGCGTTGAAGCAGTCTGACGAGGATGGGTTGGCGGACCGCCCCCGGCGGCCTTCGCCCTCGATAGACATCCTCGGCGAGGCCTGCCAGGAGTGCCTGTGGCTGCTGGGGCTCGACGGTCAGATCCACTACATGAACCCCCGCGCGGCCCGCCACTTCGGCGGCGGCGGGGCGGCGGACGCGGCGGACGTCACCCTCTCGCGGCTTTGGCCGCCCGAGGCCCGTTTCAGCCTGGACCGCGCCCTGCAGGCGGCGGCGCAGGGCCAGGCCAGCCACTTCCGCGCCTTCATCCACGGGGCGGACGGGTCGGCGGCCTATTGGGAGACTGCGGTCTCCCCCGTGCCCGACGCGGACGGCGGCGCGCCGACCTGGCTCCTGGCGACGGCCCGCGACGTCACCGCCGAGGTCGAGACCCACGCCTTCCTGCGCTCGGTCATCCAGCTCCTGCCCTCGCCGCTGATCGTGCGCGCGGCGGACGACCGGCGTTTGCTGCTGGTCAACCGGGCGGCGGAGGACCTCCTGGGCGCTCGCCTGCACGACGATTTCGGCTGGAGCGACGGCGAGCCCGTCGCCCCCCATGTCGCCGACAAGCTGCGGCGGGCCGAAGACCAGGTGCTGGCCACCGGCGAGATGCAGGCCTTCGACTTCAGCCACCCGCCCGAAGCGGGCGACGAGCGCCGGGAGTTCACGGTCAAGCTGCTGGCCACCCACGACGACGCCGGTCCACGCCACCTGATCGCCCTGGCCGACGACGTCACCGAGCGTCATCGCGCCGCCGAAGCCCTGCGCCAGGCGCTCGAAGCCGCCGAACAGGCCAGCGAGGCCAAGAGCGCCTTCCTGGCCAACATGAGCCACGAGCTGCGCACGCCGCTGAACGGCGTGATCGCCGGCGCCGACCTCCTGGCCCGCCAGGATCTGAGCGCGGCCGCCCGCGACCTCGTGGCGATGATTCGCAATTCCAGCGCGGCCCTGGAGCGCCTGCTCGGCGACGTCCTGGACCTGGCCAGGGCGGATCAGGGCCAGATCGCCCTGGAACGCCACGATTTCCACCTCGGCGAAGCGGTGCGCGCATCCGTCGCACTCGTTCGTCCGCAGGCCGAGGAGAAGGGCCTGGCCCTGGCGGTCGAGGTGGCGCCCGGCGCCGACGGGCTCGTGTTCGGCGACTCGGCCCGCCTGCACCAGGTGCTGAGCATCCTGATCGGCAACGCCGTGAAGTTCACCGAGACCGGGAACGTCCAGGTCCGCATCGCGCGGGCGTCCCAGAGCGACCGCGTGGTCTTCACCGTGGAAGACACCGGCGTCGGCTTCGACCCGGCCCGCAAGGCCGGCCTGTTCGCCCGCTTCCAGCAGGCTGACAACTCGTCCACCCGCCGGTTCGGCGGCGCCGGGCTCGGACTGGCGCTCGCCCGCGAGCTGGTGTCGCTGATGGGCGGGACCATCGACGCCGAAGTCCGCGCGGAGGGCGGCTCGCGCTTCTGGTTCGACGCGCCGCTGCCGATCGCTTCCGCCGGGGCCGCCGCGCCCGCCGGCGACGGCGAGCCGGCCGGCGGCCTTCGCGTGCTGCTCGTCGACGACCATCCGACCAACCGTCAGATCGTGCAGCTCATGCTGTCCGGACTCGCCGACGTGGTCGCCGCGGAGGACGGGGCCGAGGCCGTGGAGACCTTTGTGGCGGGCCACTTCGACCTGGTGCTGATGGACATCCAGATGCCGGTGATGGACGGCCACACCGCGGTGCGCGAACTGCGCCGGGTGGAGCGCGCCCAGGGCCGCGGGCGCACCCCGGTGATCATGCTGACGGCCAACAACCGGGCCGAACACATCAAGGCGAGTCTCGAGGTCGGCGCCGACCGCCACCTTGGAAAGCCGGTCACGACCCGCGCCCTTTTCGACGCGATCGAGGCGGTGCTGGCCGAACCCGAGGCCTCCCTTTACCCGACCTTTGGACATACGGCCCCATAGTGGGACCAGGCGGCTCGGCGACCACATGATCCATGCTTCTTCCTTGGCCCGAACGGGCGACCTATCGCCCGCACCGGCGCTGGCCGGGCGGCTCGACGCCGCGCGGCGCGCGGTGGAGGGGCGCTTCCTGGAAGCGGGCGACGTGCTGTCGCACGCGGTCGAGGGCGTCGGCCGGCTGATCGGCTCGCTCGAGGCCCTGGCCTCCACCCTGGAGCCGGCCACCGTCGAGGCCACCACCGGACAGTTGCGCCTGGCGGCCGACGATCTGTCGGCCCTGCCCGATCGCCACGGCGCCCGCCGCGAGCTGGTCGAGCGGATGATCGGCGCCGGACGCGGCCTCACCGGCTGCATCGGCGACATGCGCCGCACGCTGGCCTACCTGCAGACCTACGCCATCAACATCAAGATCACCGCCGGGGGCATCGCCGCCGCTCGCAGCGAGTTCGGCGTCTTCACCCAGGAGGTGCACGACCGCATCGAGCGCGGCCGCCGCGAACTCGACGCCTTCGACGCCGACCTGTCGGCCCTGTGCGCCGACCTCGCCGCCGCCCTGGCGCAGGAGCGCGACCTCGCCGCCCACCTGGACGGGCTGGTTCCCGCCGTGCCTGACGGGCTAGCCGCCAGCGCACGCGAGATGGTGGAGCACCACGAGCGGATCTCCGAGGCCGCCGGCGAGGTGGCCGGGCTCGCCCGCCAGGTCCAGAAGAAGGTCGGCGGCGTGCTGGCGGCCCTGCAGATCGGCGACATCACCCGCCAACGCATCGAGCACGTGCAGCACGCGCTGGAGCTGACCGGGGCCGTTGGCGGGCTTTCACCGGAAGCCCGCGGCCGGCTGGAAGCCTTCGTCCACCAGCTCCTGGCCGCGCAGCTCGCCGCCACCGCCGAGGACTTCGAGCGCGACGTGGCCCGGATCGGCGCCAACATGGCGGGCATGGCCGGGGACGCCGCCGAGATCCTGCGCCTGCGCGACCTCGCCTTCGGGCGGCAGGGCGCCGACGGCCAGAGCTTCCTGAAGCGCATGGAATCGTACGTCGGCCAGGCCCTGGGCCTGGTTGACCGCCTGGCCCAGGCCGACGTGGCGGCCCTTGAACTCGGCCGTTCCGCAGCGGCGGCGGCCGGCGACCTCACCGCCAAGGTGACGAACCTGCAGTCGATCAAGACCGACGTGCAGCAGATGGCCCTCAACGCCACGCTCAAGTGCGCCCGCATCGGCGACCCGGGAAAGCCCCTGGCGGTGATCGCCGTGGAGCTGCGCCACCACGCCGGCCACATGGAGACCTCCTCGCAGCAGGCGCTCGAGGCCCTGGACGGCATGGCCGCCGAGGCGGCGGGCCTGGCCGGCGACGGCGGGATCGAACCGGAGGCCGCCCCCGGCGCGGGCGCGGCCCTGGCCGACGCCGTGGACCGGCTGCGCAGCGTCGGCGCTTCGGTGGAGGCCGACCTTGTGGAGCTCGCCCGCCAGGGCGAGGCCGTGGTCGATGCGCTGCGCCGCGCCGCCGCGCGGCTGGACTTCCATAGCGAGATCGGCGCGATCATCCGCCAGGCCGCCGCCGACCTGGCGGCAACCGCCGGCGAGGACGCGCCCTGGATCGACGACGTGCGCGCGCCCCTGGCCGAGCTGCTGCAGGCGATCGCGCGGGACTACACCATGGCCAGCGAGCGGGAGGTCCACCAGGCCATGACCCGCGGCCGCGACCTCGATGCCGCGCCCGCCGCCGAAGCGCCGGCGGCCAAGCCCGCCGCGGCCGCGAAGGAAGACGAATTCGACGACGTGCTGTTCTAGGGGCCCGGCTGTTCCAGGCCCCGGCCTCCGGGGCCCCGGCGGGCGCCTCAGCGCGCCGCCGCGCGCAGGATCTCCGGCGCCAGCATCGGCAGGCCGACGATCCGGTCCACGCAGCCGCGGGCGATCGCCTCCTTGGGCATGCCGAACACCACCGAAGTCGCCTCGTCCTGGGCGATGGTGCGCGCGCCGGCCTCCTTCATCTCCGCAAGGCCGCGGGCGCCGTCGTCGCCCATGCCGGTCATGATCACGCCCACGGCGTTGGCCCCCGCCGCCTGCGCCGCCGAGCGGAACAGCACGTCCACCGAGGGGCGGTGGCGCGAGACCAGCGGCCCGTCGCGCACCGAGACGTAGTAGTTGGCGCCGCTGCGCCGGATCAGGGTGTGCATGTTGCCGGGCGCGATCAGCACACGGCCCCGGAGCACCGCGTCCCCGTCCTCGGCCTCCTTCACGTCCATCTCGCACAGGCTGTCCAGCCGCTTGGCGAAGGAGGCGGTGAACTTCTCGGGCATGTGCTGGACGATGACGATGCCGGGGGCGGCGGCCGGCAGGGCGGTCAGCACCTCGCGCAGGGACTCTGTCCCGCCGGTGGAGGCGCCGATGCAGACGATGGTCTCGGTGGTGCGCGCCATCGCCCGCCCGGTGGGCGGCGGCAGCATGGCGTCGGCGGTCAGCTTCTTTTCCGGCTCGCGGTGGACCAGGGCGGGGGGCGCCTCGCGCCGCCCGCGCACCCGGGCCCCGGCCGCGGCCTTCACCGCGTCGCAGATGCGGATCCGCGAGTCCTCCAGGTGCTCGGCCACCCCCAGCTTCGGCTTCAGGATCACGTCGACCGCGCCGGCCTCCAGGGCCTGGATCAGGGTTTCCGAGCCCGCCTCCACCAGCGACGAGCACATCACCACCGGGATCGGGTGCTGGGCCATCAGCTTGCGCAGGAAGGTGATGCCGTCCATCCGCGGCATCTCGACATCCAGGGTGATGACGTCGGGCACTTCGTTGCGGATGCGCTGGGCCGCCACATAGGGGTCCGACGCCACGCCGAGGACCTCGATCTGCGGATCGGACTCCAGGACCGCGGCGAGCGTCTGGCGAACGGTCGCGGAGTCGTCGACGATCAGTACACGGATCTTGCGGCCGGGCATCGCAGTCCTAGACCCGCTGGAAGACCGTGTTGGCGATCTGGGCGACCGGCAGGTCGATGCCGACGATCGATTCGGAGTGGCCCAGGAACAGGTAGCCGCCGGGCCGCAGGTGCCCGCACAGCCGCTGCAGCACGCCCGCCTGGGTCGCCTTGTCGAAATAGATCAGGATGTTGCGGCAGAAGATCATGTCCAGGTCGCGATCGACGGGATAGGCCTCGTCCATCAGGTTCAGCCGGGCGAAGGCGAGCTTGGCGCGCAGTTGCGGCGCGATCCGCACCTGATCGCGGCGGCCATCCTTGCCGCGCATGAGGTAGCGGCGGCGAAGCTCCATCGGCACCGGCTCGACCATCGGCGCCGGGAAGATTCCCGCCACGGCCTGCGCCAGCACCTGGGTCGAAAGGTCGGTGCACAGGATCGAAAAGTCCGGCCCCCTCGTCCGCTGGCGATGCTCCTCCAGCACCATGGCCAGGGTGTAGGGCTCGGCCCCGGTGGAACAGGCCGCGCTCCAGGCCTTGATCGGCTTGCGGCCGCGCTTGTCGAACGCTGGCAGGCCTGTCGTTTCGAGGAAGGTGAAGTGCGCCGGCTCGCGGAAGAACTCGGTCTTGTTGGTCGTCACCGCGTCGATCAGGTGGACGATCTCGGCGTCCAGGCCGCCCTCCTCGAACACGAAGCGGCAGTAGTCGTTGAGGGTCGGAATCTGGACGGCCCGCATGCGGCGGCGCAGGCGGCCCTCGAGCATGGTCCGCTTGTTCGGCGGCATCTTGATGCCGCTGTAGGTGTGGATCAGTTCGGCCATCCGGCCGAAGTTCGCCGTGCTCAACCGGTCGCCGACCGGTGCGGGCCGCTCGACCTCGAGCGAGAGGGCGAGGGCGCTCACGCGGCGGCGCCCACGGCCAGGGCGGCCGCTTCCTGGCTGGTCAGCAGGCAGGCCAGGTCGAACAAGACCACGAAGCCGCCGTCCCGCCGCACCACGCCTTCAATGTACTCGGAGCGCCACGGCACGCCGATGTCCGGCTTGGGCTCGACCTCCTCGCCGGTGAAGGCGACCACCTCGATCACCCGGTCGGCCACCAGGCCCAGGGACAGGATCCGCCCGTCCACGGGCACGTCCAGCACCAGGATGCGGGTGCTGGAGGTCGGCGGCACGGCCGGCAGGCCGAGCTTGAGCCGCAGGTCCAGCGTGGGGGTGGCGCGGCCGCGCACGTCCGTCAGTCCCAGCAGATAGGCCGGGCCCTCGGGGATGGCGAACGGCGGAGCGTAGTCCAGGATCTCCCTCACGTACGCCACCGGGACGGCGAAGGTCTCCTGGCCGAGGCCGAGGGTGACGAACTGAGCTTCCGAGAAGGCGGCGGCCATCAGGCGTACTCGCGGAAATCGGCGTCTTCGGCGTCCGGGCCCCCTTGCGACAGGTCAAGGGCGAAGCCCTTGGCCCGCGCCTGCTGGGCGGCCACCGAGTTGACGACGGCTTTGGGTTTGGCGGCCGGCCTGGCCGCGGCCTTGGGAGCGGCGGCGGGGCGCTTGACCGGGGCGGGGGCGCGGCGCGCCTGGCCGGCGGCGTCGGTCTTGAAGTAGGCGATGGAGGCCTGCAGCTCCTCGGCCTGGGCGGCCAGTTCCTCGGAGGTGGCGCTCATCTCCTCGGAAGCGCTGGCGTTCTGCTGGGTCACCTTGTCGAGTTGCTGGATCGCCTCGTTGATCTGGCTGGCCCCGATGTCCTGCTCGCGGCAGGCCGCGCTGATCTCGGCCACCAGTTCGGCGGTCTTGCGGATGTCCGGCACCAGGCTCGACAGCATCTCGCCCGCGGACGTCGCCGCCTTCACCGTCTCCGAGGACACCGCCCCGATCTCCGCCGCCGCCGTCTGGCTGCGTTCGGCCAGCTTGCGCACCTCCGAGGCCACCACGGCGAAGCCCTTGCCGTGCTCGCCGGCCCGCGCCGCCTCCACCGCCGCGTTCAGCGCCAGAAGGTCGGTCTGGCGGGCGATCTCCTGCACGATGGTGATCTTCTCGGCGATCGTCTGCATCGCGCTCACCGCGCGGGCCACCGCCTCGCCCGAGGTCTCCGCGTCCTTCGCCGACTGGCGGGCGATCTTCTCGGTCTGGGCCGCGTTGTCGGCGTTCTGCTTGATGTTCGCCGCCATCTCCTCCATCGAGGCCGAGGCCTCCTCGGCCGACGAGGCCTGCTCGGTCGCCCCCTGGCTCATCTGCTCGGACGTCGCCGAGAGCTCCTGGCTGCCCGAGGACACGTTCTCCGCCGCCGCGATCGCATCCGCCACGACGCCGCGAAGACGCTCCACCATCCGTTCCAGCGCCAGGCCCAGGGTGTCCTTGTCCGACAGGGGCTTGGGCTGCACCGTCAGGTCGCCGCCGGCCACCGCGTCGGCCAGCGCGGCGGTCGCGCGCAGGTTCGCCGTCATGGTGTTCACCGCGTCGATCAGATCCTTGATCTCGTCGTTGGTGGTGACGGTGATGTCCTGGTTCAGGTCGCCGATCGCCACTGCGTCGACGGCCGCCCCGACCTTGCGCAGGCCCATCGAGACCGTCCTGGAGATCCAGAGAGCCGCGGCCACGCCGAGGACGAGCGCCACGACCACCAGCCCGATGAACAGCGTCCGCGCATCGGCGAACACCTTGTCTCCGGTTTCGCTCGCGGTCCTGCCCCCTTCGACGTTGAGGTCCACCAGCTTCAGCGTGTCCGCCGACATGTCGTCATAGAGCGCCTTGCTGTCGAGCAGGGCGCGAGCGGCCGCTTCATTCTGGTTGGCCTTGGAAAGGGCCAGGATCTTGTTCCATTCCAGGAGATAGGCTTCGTATTTCCTGGAGAACTGATTGTAGAGATTGCGCTCCTCGTCCGACGAGATCAGCTTCTCGTACTTGGCCCGCGTCTCCTTGATCAGTTCGAGGGTCGCGGCGATCTCCTTCTCGGCGACCGACATCGCGGCCGGATCGGTCGAGACGACATGCCAGTATTGCTGCACACGCAGGTCCGAGGTCGCCGTGTTGATGCGATGGATCGCATCAATGCTCGGCATCCAGTTCTCGGTGATGATCGTGGACTGGTCGTTCACCGTTCCCATCTTCATGACCCCCACGACGCCTAGGACGGCGGAGATCAGGAGGACGACGGCGAAGGCGCCGGCCAGTTTGGCTTTGATGGTTGCGCGCATTTCAGAACCCCTCTGGGCGAAGCTGGACCGGCGTGGGTTGGCGCGAGGCGGGCCTTTGCACTTGGCTCATCGCGCGCGCCTCACCTAGGCCGCTGGAAGTTGAATGACGGCGGCCGTAGCGCCGCCGCGTGTGGCGAAGATCTGCGCCAGGTCCGGCACGACGATCAGGTCGCCGCTCCGTCGCGCCAGGCAGCGGATGAAGTCCGAGCGCTAGCGCAGGCCCACCCGCGGCGCGTCCTCGGTGTCCTGCGGCTCGATGGAGGTGACCTCGTGCACCTTGTCGGCGCGCAGGCCGATCAGCGTCGGCTCGCCGTCCAGGTCGTGCTCGATGACCACGATGCGGCTGTCGACGGTGGCCTCGCCCCGTTCCAGGTCAAAGGCCAGCCTCAGGTCCGCCAGCGGGATCACCCGGCCGCGGAAGTTGATCACCGCCGCCACGAAGGGCGCGGCGCCCGGCACGGCCGTTTCCGGCGCCAGGTCCAGAACCTCGCGCACCAGCCCGGCCTCCAGGGCGAAGGTCTCGCCGTGCAGGTCGAAGGTCAGCACCTGCATGGCTTCGCTTTTCGGGGCGCCCGTCATCTGCGTCTCCTCAACCGGCCGCACGAAGCTGCGCCTCGGCCCGCTGGCCGGCGGCCACCAGGTGCGCCACGTCCAGGATCAGCGCCACGCCGCCGTCGCCCAGGATCGTCGCCCCGGAGAAGGTCGCCACGTCGGCGTGGAAGCCGGAGAGCGACTTGATGACGGTCTGGTGGTCGCCAAGGATCTGGTCCACCACCAGCCCCACCCGCTCCTGTCCGGTGGACACCACCACCAGCTTCTGGTGCGGGTCCGGGGCGGTGCCGGTCTCGAACAGCTCGCGCAGGCGCAGGAACGGCACCAGCCGGTCGCGCAGCGTCATCAGACTGCGTCCGGTGGAGCGCAGGTCCTGCTCCACCGACAGCTCCACGCATTCCTCGACCGCGGCCAGCGGGATCACGTAGCGCCCCGCTCCCACGCGCACGAGCAGGCCGTCGATGATCGCCAGGGTCAGCGGGATGCGCAGGGAGATCTGCGAGCCCTCCCCCGGGCGGCTGGCGACCTCGATGGCGCCGCGCAGCCCCTCGATGGTGCGCTTGACCACGTCCATGCCGACGCCGCGGCCGGAGAGGCTGGTGATCGCCTTGGCGGTGGAGAAGCCCGGGTGGAAGATGAACTGGAAAAGTTCGGCGTCGCTCAGCACGGCGCCCGGCGCGATCAGGCCGGCCTCCTCGGCCTTGGCCCGCACCCGGTCGCGGTCGATGCCCTTGCCGTCGTCGGCGATGGTGATGATCACCTCCGCGCCCGCCTGGCGCGCGGCCAGGGTGATGCGCCCGGACCGCGCCTTGCCGGCGGCGACGCGCGCCTCGGGGTCTTCGAGGCCATGGTCGGCGGCGTTGCGGATCAGGTGCACCAGCGGGTCGGCCAGACGCTCGATCACCGTCTTGTCGAGCTCGGTGGTCTCGCCCTCGGTGACGAACTCGATGGCCTTGCCCGTCTCACGCGACAGATCGTGAATCAGCCGGCGGAAGCGCCCGAAGAGCTGGGCGATCGGCACCATGCGGACCACCATCATGGTGTCGCGGAGCTCGGCGGCCAGGCGCTCAATCTCTTCGGAGACGGCCCTCAGGTTCGGCTCGTTGCTGGTGGCGGCCACCTGCTTCAGGCGCGACTGGGCGATCACCAGTTCGCCGACCCGGTCCATCAGCTCGTCCAGCCGTTCGGCCGGCACGCGCACCGTGTCGCCGCCGCGGGCCGCCTTGGACTCGGCGGCGGCGGCGGCGGCGGTGGGTTCGGCGGCCGCGGCGGCGGCGGGGACGGACTCGACGGCGGCGGCCTGCGGTTCAGCGTCGGACCTTTCGGGCTCGAGCGCCTCGATCTCCAGCGTCATGTCGTCGATGACGAAGATGAAGACGTCCTCGATGGCGCTCTTAGGGTGGGTCGTGGTCAGGGTCACTTCCCAGGCCAGGTGGCACTCGCTGGGGACCAGCGCCTCCAGCGGCGGAACCCCCTCGGTCAACGCGACCACCTCGCAGTCGCCTAGCTCGCGCAGCTCGTCCAGGAGCGGCAGCGGGCGGGTGCCGTTGACCAGGGCGTCGGCCGGCAGCTTGAAGCGGACCTTCCAGGTCGTGGCCGCCGGAACCTCGGGCGCCGGCGCCGCCCCGGCGCTTCCGTCCACGGCCCGATGCAGCGCCGCCAACAGCGCCTCGCCCTCGGCGGGGGACGCCTCGCGCCCCTCGGCCAGGGCTCGCATGTGGTCCTGGGCGGCCAGCACGGCCGACACCAGCTCCGGCGTCGCGGCCACCTGGCCCTTGCGCACCTTGTCGAAGGCGCTTTCGCAGTGGTGGGTGAAGGCGGCCAGGGCGTCGAAGCCGAACATCGCCCCCGAACCCTTCAGGGTGTGCAGTCCGCGGAACACCGCGTCGATCAGCGCGCGGTCGCCCGGCCGGCTGGCCAGGTCCACGAGGTTGGATTCGATCTGCTCCAGCAGATCCTGGGCTTCCTGCCGGAAGATCGCGGCGGGATCGTCCGGGCTCACGACGCCAGGACCTTCTTGACGATCCTCACCAGCTGCTCGGGATCGAAGGGCTTGGTCAGCCAGCCCGTGGCGCCCGCCGCCTTGGCCTGGGCCTTGATGTCGGCGTCGCTCTCGGTGGTCAGGAACAGGATCGGCACGCCCGCGTGCGCCGGCTTGGCGCGCAGCTGGCGGATCATGGTCAGCCCGTCCATCACCGGCATGTTCAGGTCGGTGATGATGAGGTTGAACGATCCGGCGTCGGCCTTGGCGATGCCTTCGGCGCCGTCCGCCGCCTCCGTCACGGCGTAGCCCTCGCCGGACAGGGCGATCTTGATCGCCTACCGGATGCTTGCGGAGTCGTCTACCGTGAGAATAGCCGTCATCTAGAGAGTCCCCGAAGTCGAAAGCCAGAAGTCCCGGCGCGCCTCGTCGCGTTCCGACAGGAAGCCGCCGCGCCGCAGGGTTTCCAGAAGTCCGCCGGCCGCCGCCTGTGCGAGGGCGAAGCGCTTGCCGTCGCTTTCCGCAGAGCGACGCGCCGATTCCATGAGCTGAACGAAGGTGAGGTCCGCTTCGGCGTCTTCCGCTACACTCACCTTTACGTCGTCGTGAGCTTGAAGCGCTTCACGAAGATGATTGCAGATCTCGGCGATTGACCGAATTGTCAAATCGCCTGAGAATTCAACATCAACACTACTAGACGTTGACACGCCAAGCGCCCTTCCTTCCGGCATTTTCTCTTGCCGGAGTCCTGAATCAGCCGTTGATGCGAGCTTGGCTTTTGCGAATTAAAGTTGAGTAAACTGGAGATTCACCAGCCTGCGACCAAGAGACGCAACTTGCCTCTCCCTGGGTGAGCAATCCGACCGCGCCGGGTAACGCCGTTACTTGACGTGCGCCGCCGAATAAATGCAACCACTTGGAGACACCACGTCCTCGCCTCCACGTGCGCACAGTTGCGCCACGCGGCGCATCACGCCTCCATTCCGTCCGCCCACGGATGACTTGCCGTCCTGCGCCGCTCGGACCGCACGAACGAAGTTTGCGGCCCCGCTGAAACGCTCCCTTGTCCGACGGGTTCTCTGGGCGAGCCCGGCAGCGGGCCACATCCCAGGAGACATCGATGAACGTCAGAGACTGCATGAGTACGCAGGTGCGCACCACCACGCCCGAGGCGACCCTTCGAGAGGCGGCGCGCATCATGAAGGAGACCGACGCCGGCGCCGTCCCGGTCGGCGAGAACGACCGTCTCGTCGGCATGATCACCGATCGGGACATTGCGATCCGCGCGGTGGCCGAGGGCCGAAGCTTCGACACCAAGGTCCGCGAGGTGATGAGCCAGGGGGTCGAGTACGTCTTCGACGACGAGGATCTCGACGAGGCCTCCATGAAGATGAGCGACCTGAAGGTGCGACGCCTGCCGGTGGTCAACCGTGAAAAGCGCCTCGTCGGGATCATCTCCCTCGGCGACATCTCCAAGAGCAACGACCCGTCCCAGGCGGAAACCGCCCTCAGCGGCGTCTCCCAGCCCGGCGGGCCGCACATCCAGAGGTGAGCAGATGGCTACGGCCAAACAGGAACTGGTGAACTTCCTCGTCAAGGAAGCCTTCGACCCGGTGCTCGAAGCCAGGCCCGACGGGCGCTCAGACGCCGAGAAGCGCAAGCTCAAGGACGTGCAGGACGCCACCAGGTCCGAGATCGACCGCTTCCGCGGCTACGGCTCGGCGGACGACGTGGTGACCAACTTCAAGCGCGACCTCGATTCGGAGCCCGCCCGGAAGATCCACCGCGAGCTGAAGTCCCTGGGCCTGCCGACCCTCGGCGACGTGCGTCCGCAGTTCGAGAAGAAGGCGCGCGAGCTTGGCGTCGACGCCTGACGCCCCGGCTCCGCCGGACGTCACAGCGCCGGGCGCCGCTAGGCCGGCGCGCCTCGGCTCCAGTCCAGGCAGCCGGCGGCGCCGGCGCCGCTGACCAGGAGGGCGCCGCGGCGATAGAAGGTCCAGCGGCGATGCGGCGCGGCGGCGACGACCACCACGCCCATCGCCCCGTCAGTCCACACCAGCCGGGCGTCGGCGGCGGCGACCGCAGCCAGCACGTCCTGGGGCGTCACGCCGGGACGAAACACCACTGTGGTGAACGGCTGCTCAGGGGGCGGGCGCATCGCCCAGGCCCCGGCCCCCGTGGTCGCGCCGGCGACCAGCATCACCGCCAGGGCCGGTCCGATCGTCCGCAGCCCGCCAGGCGCCTGGCGGCGCAGCAGCAGCCACCCGATCCCCGCCGGGAGGAGCCCGAACGCGGCGAACCAAAGGAGATCCCAGAAGAGCACGTTGTCGCTCTGCAGATTGATCCGGTGGATTCCGAGCACCCAGTGCGAGAGCACGCTGTCCACGAGGTGCCAGGCGCCGAAGCCGAGGAGCAGAGCGCCCGCCAGCTGCCGGCCCCAGCCGCCCTCGACGGTGCGATGGGCGCGCCACAGGCCCCAGAGGCCGAGCGCGGCGATGAGATACATCAGAGCGTGGAACCAGCCGTCCCAAAGCACCTGCGCCCGCAGGTCGAGAACGCCGGGGACCAGGCTGAGCAGATGGTGCCACTGCAGGATCTGGTGCAGCAGCACGCCATCGAAGAAGCCGCCCAGCGCGAAGCCTAACACCACGCCCCAGCGCACCCAGGGGGACTTGAACATCGGCGCTCTCCTGTCTGGCCCTCAGAACCGCCGACGCCCCGCCGGGTTCCCCAACGGGCGGGGCGCTGCGCCCGCTCAGGCCGCGGCCTGGCCCCCGCACCGCTCGGCCGGCACGGGGGCGGGATCCGCGTCGTCCGCCTGCAGGTAGAGCATCGGCCGGGCCACATCGATCACGGCCCGATGCTCGCGCATCAGGTCCTGGCCGATGATGCCCTGGATCGGCTCTGGCGAGAGGCGGCCCAGGGCGCCGACCATCTGCGAGAGGTCGGCCAGCATCAGGTGGCGGTGGCGGGTGTCGACGCCGCCGAGCCGCAGCTCCTCTATGCTCGACCGCGAGACCTTCAGGCCGCCGCCCACGCCGACCGCCGCCCCGCCGACGAAGCGCTGCGGGGTGAGGCCGAAGTCGGCGGCGTAGGCGCTGTCGACCACGCTGACGTTGGCGCCGGTGTCCAGGACGAAGGTGGCCGGCTTGCCGTTCAGCTCGCCGGACACCAGCTGGTGCCCGGACGCCAGCCGCCGCAGCGGAACCGCGACGAAGCCCAGCAGGCACATGGCGTGATCCACGGTCCCGGCCTCCTCGGGCCGGTACTCGACGCCGTCAGCCGGCGTCGGCGGCGTCCAGCCGTCGCACCCGGCGAGGGCGGCGGCGAGCAGGAGAGGCAGGAGGCGGCGCGGTTTCATGCGTGCCGCAATCCCTGCGGAACGCGCCGGTTCCACCGGGGGCGCCGCCGCGCAAGGCCTAGGGGTTGGTGCGATGGCGCTTCTGCGGGGTGGGCGCGCCAGCGGCGTCGGCGTCGTTTTCGACGTCGCCCTCCTCGGTGTTCTCCCCCTGGAGGATGTGCGGATCCTCGCCGGCGATGGTGGTTCCCTTGGAGGCGCCGATGGCCGGGTTGTCCTCCAGGTCGTCCCGCGGAAGGGTGGTCGGCGTATGGCCGGAGGGCGAATGCTTGGATGTGGACATGGCTGGCCTTTCACCTTGGAAGCTGCTTGGCGAACACGTCCCGCACCCGGACGGTTCCGGCGAAAAGCCCGCGTGGCGACTCAGGCCCTGGCGCTCTCGGCCGCCAGTTCGCGCCGCGCGGCTTCGCTGCCGGGCAGATGATGGCCGCGCAGGGACTGGCCGGCGGTCTCGAGCGTGAACCACAGGGCGACCATGCCCACCGCGCAGGCGGCCATCATGTAGTAGGCGGGCGTCACCGGGTCGCCCGTGACGCCGATCAGCCATGAGTTCATCGCCGGCGCCGTGCCGCCGAACAGCGAGGTGGCCAGGTTGTAGGAGATGGCGAAGCCGGCGAACCGCACCTGGGTCGGGAACATCGCCGGGAAGGTGGCCGAAATCGTCGCCAGCTGCGGGACGTAGAGCAATCCCAGGACGGCGAAGCCGATGATCGCCGGGACCATGCCCAGGCTCATCAGGTGGTAGACGGGGATCACCGCCACGAAGAGGCCGATCAGCGAGACCCACCACATCGGCTTTCGGCCCACCTTGTCCGACAGCGCTCCGGCGAAGGGCAGGAACAGCATCATGAACAGCATGCCGACGATCGGCACGATCAGCGCCTGCTGGATCGTCAGCCCCAGGCGCCGCTCCAGATACGTCGGCATGTAGCTGAGCAGGGTGTAGTTGACGACGTTGAGGGCCACGACCATCCCGCCCATCTCCAGCAGCGGGCGCCAGTAGCCGGTGACCAGCTTGCCGAGGCCGCCGCCCCCGGCCTGGGCGCTGCGGGCCTCGGCCTCCTCCGCCTCGCGGAATACCGGCGTGTCCTCGATCCGCGAGCGCAGGTACATCCCCACCAGGCCGAGCGGCGCGGCCACCAGGAACGGCAGGCGCCAGCCCCAGGCGTACATCGCCTCGTTGCCGAGCATCAGCGAGAAGCCCAGCATCAGCAGCGCGCCCAGGGAGAAGCCGGCCAGGGTGCCGAACTCCAGGAAGCTGCCGAAGAAGCCGCGGCGGTCGTCGGGGGCGTACTCAGCCATGAAGGTGGCGGCGCCGCCGTACTCGCCCCCAGTGGAGAAGCCCTGGACCATGCGCAGCGCGACCAGCAGCAGGGGAGCCCAGACGCCGATCGCCTCATAGGGGGGGATCAGGCCGACGCAGAAGGTCGCCCCCGCCATCAGCAGGATGGTCAGCGCCAGCACCGACTTGCGCCCCAGCCGGTCGCCCAGCGGCCCCCAGAACAGCCCGCCCAGCGGGCGCACCAGGAAGGAGATGGCGAAGGTGGCCAGGGCGAACAGCGTCGCCTGCTGGGCCTCACCGGGGAACAGGGCGGCCGAGATGTAGGCCACCCCGTAGGCGTAGATCCCGTAGTCGAACCACTCGGTGGCGTTGCCCATGGCCGAGGCGGCCACGGCGCGGCGGAGCACCGACGCGGACGGGCCGCCATCGGGCGATGGTGCAGGTGTGCTTGGCATGGCGCCCATTGCAACGCACGAGGGCGCAGTTGGTCCCCTCACGCCTGGTCGGGCGCGGCCTCCGCGGCCGGGTCCACCACCGCCGCCGACAGCGGCGTGGTGCGGGGAAGGATCTGATAGGACTGCTGAAGGTCGGCGGCCACCGGCGGCCGCGCGGCCTGGCGCCAAAGGCCGAAAGCCAGCCCGGCGGCGGCCAGGACAGCGATCAGGCCAAACAGGCCGGGCGCCCCGAACAGGCCGAGCGCCGCGGCCCCGGCCACCGGCCCGGCGGCCGCGCCCGCCGAATAGACGAGCACCAGCCCGCCGCTCGCCGCCACCCGCTGCTCCGGCGACAGGTGATCGTTGGCGTGGGCCACGCACAGCGGGTAGAGGGCGAAGCTAAGGCCGCCGAACATCGCCCCCAGCAGCGAGAGCAGCAGCCCCGCCGGCGCCGCCAGCGACAGGCCCGCGGCCACGCCCGCCGTGCCGGCCAGCGCGCCGACGATCACCTTGCGCCGGTCCAGCCGGTCCGACAGCCATCCCAGGGGCCATTGCAGCGCCACCCCGCCGGCGATCACCGCGCTCATGAAGCCGGCGGTGGCGGCCAGGCTGAGGCCCAGGCGCTGGGCGTAGACCGCGCCCAGGCCGTAGAAGGCGCCCAGCATCACCCCGGTCAAGGCGGCGCCGACGAAGCCGAGGGGCGAGACCTGGTAGAGCCGCTGAAGCGGCAGGGGCGGCTGCTCAAGCAGCACGGGCCCGGCGCTGCGGGTCAGGGCCACCGGCAGCACCGCCAGGGAGACCAGAATCGAGGCCACCAGGAACGGCGTCGCCGGGCTCGCCTCCAGGGTCAGGAACGACTGGCCCAGGGCCTGGCCGCCGTAGAGGAAGATCATGTAGGCCGCCAGCACCGAGCCGCGCCCGCCCGCCTCGGCCCGGTCGTTCAGCCAGCTCTCGATGCAGACGTAGACCCCGGCCAGGCAGATCCCGTCGATCAGCCGAAGCCCGGTCCAGAACCAGGGGCCCTGGTGCAGGCCGTAGGCCAGGGTGCTGGCCGAGAGCAGGGCCACGAAGGCGGCGTAGGCGCGGATGTGCCCCACCCGGCGCACCACCGCCGGCGCCCGCAGGGAGCCGATCGTCAGCCCGGCGAAATAGGCGGTCGCCACCACCCCGATCTGCAGCGACGCAACGCCGGCCGCCTCAAGCCGCAACGCGGTCAGGCTGCCGACGAACCCCGCCCCCGCCATCAGGATGAAGATGGCGGCCAGGAGACTCCGCACGGGCAGAAGCGCCGACAGCATCCCCGCTCAATCGCACGAGTCGCCCCTGGTTCCGCCGGAGCGGCCGTGAGGGCGGGGGAACTTGGGCGGGAGTTCGGGGAAAATGGCGCGCCCGGAACGATTCGAACGTCCGACCCTCAGATTCGTAGTCTGATGCTCTATCCAGCTGAGCTACGGGCGCGCACCGCCTTACGGCGAGGGCGCGGAACCTAGTCGGGGATCGGGCAAAGCGCAAGCCGGGGCGGGCAGGATTTTTCGTCCTTCACCCCGGCGGCGCCGCGCGCGAAGGCCCGTCCCTAGAACCGCGGCAGGCCGAAGGGGCGGCGGGGGGCCTCCTCCTCGTCGTCGCCGCCCATCATGGCGTCCATGTCCATGCCGAGCATGGCGCTGGTGGCCGAGCGGTAGCGCACCTTCACCTGCCACTCCTGCTTCCAGGGGACCTTGGGATCGCTGGGGCGGGGCGGATAGACGAAGTTGGCCTCGCCGCCGTAGGCCGCGAGCTGCACCATCGCCTGGGGCGCGGCGGCCACCACCTGGCGGGGGATGGCGCACTGGGTGGTGGCCGGCGCCATCAACGCCTTCTGCTGGACCAGCCGGTCGAGGTCGCCCGGCGAGATGTAGTCGGGCAGGGAGAAGGCCGAGGCCTGCACCTCACTGGAGGTCCACAGCACCACGGTCTCGCCGTCGCCGCCGCCGATGGCGGTGGCCAGATAGGCCTTGGCGCCGGGGATCGCGCCCCAGTTCAGGAGCCCCGCGCCGGACGGCGCCTGGCTGGTGCGCAGGCGCAGCGGGGCCAGGAAGTCCTGGTTCTGGGCGAGCTGGAACTCGATCTGCGGGGTGTAGTTGCCGCGGACCGTGTGCGCGCCGACCAGGGAACCCTCGCCGGGCACGCTCGTGCGCGTGCGCGCATTGGGCCATTCGCCGTATGTGGCGTTGCGGCCCGGCGCCGGCGGGCGCATCGGCGTGATCGCCAGGCCCCTGCTCATCGCCTCGAAGCCGGGGGGAAGCTGGCCCGCGGCCATCGCCTGGGGCGTCAGCTTGGAGAAGTCGATCACCAGGGGCTGGCCGGGCCTGGCCTCCGCGCCGCAGCCCCAGAAGATCAGCATGCGCCCGCGCGGCTTCTGGTATTCCTGCGGCAGCGTCGGCTCCTCCTCCACCCGCTGGGCCGGCGCCGCGGTGGGCGTCACCAGCGGCAGGGACGGGCCCGCCCCCAGGCCTTGCGGCGGCAGGTGCTCGGCCGAGGGCGCGCCCTGGGCCGTACGGGCCGAGCCGAGCTGCAGGGTCAGGCTGTGCTGGGCCGCGCCCATGCCGCCCGGCCCGCCCAGGCCGCCGCCCATCATCATGCCCATCATCGCGCCCATCGAGGGGCGGCGTGCGCCAGGGCCGCCCGCGCCGGGGCCCGCGCCCATGGCGCCCATCATGGCGGCCATGCCGCTCGTGGTCTGGGCGCTCATCCAGTAGACGGCCGTCGGCCCCGTCACCTCCTGGCGCGTCTGCGCTCCCGCCGTTCCCGCCGCCGCGGCCAGTCCAACGACCGCCGCCGTCCGCGCCCAACCCATGGTATTTCCTCCTGAACCCAGGAGACGATGTCTAGCATTCGCTCCGGGCGCGAAAAAGCCGGAGCGGGCGCCCGTCTTCAGGGCTGCGGCCGCGTCGCGGACAGGCGCAGGGGCGCGATCGGGCCGTCCGGCGCCGCGGGGCATTGTGGCGAAGCTCCCGGCGTCTATGGTGGCGCCATCTTTGAGGTTTCGAGTGTTCGCCGTGCGCCCAGTCCTTCGCCTTCCCGCCGTCCTGTTCTCGCTGATCGCCGCCGCCTGCGCCTCCCCCGCGCCGAAGGCGCCGCAGACCTCGGCTCCCGCAGCCGCCGCGCCCGCCGGCCCAACCGCCATGGTCGCGGCGGCCAATCCGCTGGCGGTCGAGGCGGGGGTGCGGGTGCTGAAGGCCGGCGGCTCGGCGGTCGACGCGGCGGTCGCGGTCCAGGCCGTGCTGGGCCTCGTCGAACCGCAGAGCTCGGGCCTCGGCGGCGGCGCCTTCATGGTCTACTACGACGCGAAGACCAAGGCGGTGACCGCCTACAACGGCCGTGAAAAAGCGCCCGCCGGCGCCAGCCCCGACATGTTCCTGGGCGAGGACGGCAAGCCGCTGTCCTTCCCCGAAGCGGTGCTGAGCGGCCGCTCCACCGGCGTTCCCGGCGCGGTGGCCATGCTGTCCCTGGCCCAGCGCCAGCACGGCAAGCTCGCCTGGAAGGATCTGTTCGCCGACGCCGAACGGCTGGCCGACGAGGGCTTCGTCGTCAGCCCGCGGCTCGCCGAAATGGCCAACTCCAAGCGCGCGCCCCAGGCCTCGGCGCCGGACGCGGTCGCCTATTTCACCAAGCCGGACGGCACGAAGATCCAGGCCGGCGACGTCCTGAAGAACCCCGCCTACGCCGCCACGGTGCGCAAGATCGCCGCCGAGGGCCCCAAGGCCCTGCTGGAGGGCCCGATCGCCGAGGCGATCGTGGCGCGGGTGCACGAGGGGCCGCGGCCGGGCTCCATGACCCTGGCGGACCTGAAGGCCTATGAGGCCAAGGTCGGACCGGCCCTGTGCCGCCCCTACCGGGTCTGGGTGGTCTGCACCCCGCCCGCCCCCTCCGGCGGCCCGGCCGTGCTGGAGGGCCTGGGGATCCTGGCCAACACCGACATCGCCGACCACGGCCCGCAGACCGCCGAGGGCTGGTACCTGTTCGCCGAGGCCGAGCGGCTGATGTACGCCGACCGGGACCGCTACATGGGCGACCCCGACTTCGTCGACGTGCCCACCGAGGGGCTCCTGGATCCCGACTACCTGAAGGCCCGCGCCGCCCTGATCGGCCCCGTCGCCGGCCCGCCGCCGGCCCCGGGCAAGCCGAAGGGCGCGGGAATCCGCGCGCCGGACGCGACGCTGGAGCCGGGCGGCACCACCCACTTCGTCATCGTCGACAAGGCCGGCAACGTGGTCTCCATGACCACCACGGTGGAGAGCATCTTCGGCTCGGGCCGGATGGTCGGCGGCTTCTTCCTGAACAACCAGCTCACCGACTTCTCCTTCTCGCCGACGCTGAGCGGCGGCGTGCCCGCCGCGAACGCCGTGGCGCCCAACAAGCGGCCGCGCTCGTCGATGGCGCCGGCCGTGGTGCTCGACTCGCAGGGCCGCTTCGTCCTGGGCGTCGGCTCGCCGGGCGGCACCTCGATCCTGGGCTACAACCTCAAGGGCCTGGTCGCGATCCTCGACTGGAAGATGCCGGTGCAGGAGGCCCTGGCCCTGCCGAACATGGTCGCCCGCGGCTCGATCTACGGCACGGAACTGGACAAGATGCCTCCCGCC
Organism: Phenylobacterium sp.; assembly: GCF_046291545.1. Lineage (GTDB taxonomy): Bacteria > Pseudomonadota > Alphaproteobacteria > Caulobacterales > Caulobacteraceae > Phenylobacterium. The sequence continues at coordinate 1,298,350 of NZ_JBKBSM010000001.1, read as the reverse complement.
GTCGTCGAGGGACTGGCCGCCAAGGGGGTCAAGCTGATCAACGGCGCGGGCGCCGAGGGTTCGGGCCTGCACGCCATCAAGGCCACGCCGACCGGCCTCGAAGGCGGCGCCGATCCCCGCCGCGAGGGCGTGGCGATCGGCTTCTGAGCGCCTGAGGCTCCGGGACTCCGGTGCGGACCTAGGCTGGCTTCTTCGCGCGTCGGCGCGGGGCCGGCGCGGGCCCCGGGCTTCCGGGCAGGCGCAGTTCGAAGACCGTGCCCTGGGGACCGGTCTCGGCCAGGGCCAGCTCGCCGCCGTGCCCCTGGGCGAGTTCGCGGGCGATGGCCAGGCCCAGCCCCGCTCCGCCGGGGCGGCTGGAGCCGGCGAAGGGCTGGAACAGCCGCTCGCGGGCGCGCTCGGGCACCCCCGGCCCGTTGTCGGCCACCCGCACCACGCTCACCTCGCCGGCCTGCTCCAGACTGACCTGCACTTCGCCCGGGAGGCCCTGGCGCTCGGCGTCGAGCTCGATCGCCTGGCGGGCGTTGCGCATCAGATTGGCGAGGATGCGGTGGAGCTGATCCGGATCGGCCAGCACCTGGGCCCGCGGATCGACCTTGCTGACGAGGCGCACGCCCTCTTCCGACAGCCGGGCCTCCTCGGCCGCCGCCTCCACCGCCGCGGCCAGAGGGGTGGGCCGCGCCACCGGCGCCGGCTCCTGGGTCTTGCCGTAGGCGAGGACGTCAGTGGCCAGCTTCACCGCCCGGTCCAACGCCCGCTCCAGCCGCGGCAGGGCCTGGCTGACCTTGGGATCGCCCAGAGCCGCCAGCCGCTCGGAGGCGATCTGGGCGCTGGTCAGCATGTTGCGCAGGTCGTGGTTGATCTTGGCCACGGCCTCGCCAAGGGCCGCCAGGCGCGCACGCGAGTTCAGCGCCGCGCGCAGGTCGGCCTGCATCCGCGCCAGCTCCACCTCCGCCCGGCCCACTTCGTCGCGCCGGCCCGACAAATCCACCCTGGCGCGGGGATCCTCAGGATCGGCCCGGAACCGCTCCATCGCGTAGGTGATGCGCTGCATCGGCCGCACCAGGAAGAAGTTCAGCGACAGGTAGACCAGCCCGCCGGCGATCGCCGAGACGAAGGCGGTGATCGCCAGGAGGCGCACCAGGTAGCGCCGCAGCTCGGTGCGCAGCTCGGCGTCGGGGGCCACGATCTCGATGAAGTCGCCCTCGCGGAACCGCGGTTCGGCCACGACCCGCACCATCCGGTCGCGGGGGCCGAACAGCGTCTGGAACGGGGCGGCGAGCCAGGAGGCCGGCGCCTGGTCGCGCAGGTCGACCAGGTATGGCGTGCGCGTCAGCTCGGGCCCGCGCAGCACCAGCCGGCGCATGCCCTCGCTCTGGATCGCCACCCACTGCACCCCCGCGCCCTCCAGAAGCTGTTCGGAGATCTGGTCCGACACCACCCGGTCGGGCGCGACCTCGGTGGCGAGGGAGGCGAGTTCGGCCGCCCGCACCCGGTCCAGCAGCCACTGCTCCTCGAACGCGGCGAGGGTGGGCGGCAGCACCAGCACGCCGCCGAACACCACGAACAGCACGGTCAGGATCAGCAGGCGCGCCGACAGCCCGCCCGGCCAGAAGAAACGGCGGCTGCGCAGCCGTGAAGGCGCCTGCGGCGATGGGGCGTCCGCCATGGATGAACCCGTTACTGCACGCGGGCGGCTTCGGCAACGCAGGCGAAGCTTGCCCGCCGCCCCGCAACCGGCGGCGCCTCGTTCCTGCGCGGGGCGCCCTAGGCGGTCCCCACCGCCGCGGCGACGCTCGAGAACCCGTCCGCGCGAAGCCGCGCGGCGAGGTCCCGCTTGATCCGCCCGACGAGCCCGGACCCTTCGTAGACCATGGCCGAATAGAGCTGCACCGCCCGCGCCCCGGCGCGGATCTTCGCGTAGGCGTCCGCCCCGCTGGCGATCCCCCCGGCGCCGACCAGCGCCAGCCGGCCGGCCGCGGCCGTATGGAAGCGCGCCAGCACCTGGGTCGACAGGCCCATCAGCGGCGCCCCCGACAGCCCTCCCGTCTCGCCTGCCTGGGCCGAGGCCAGAGGCGGACGCGAGATGGTGGTGTTGGAGACGATGATCCCCTCGAGCCCGTGGGCGGCCACGGTCTCGACGATCGCCTCGACCTCCCCGTCCTCCAGGTCCGGGGCGACCTTCAGGAACATCGGCGCGCGCCCGGCGGGGGGCAAGGCGTCCCGCGCCTCGGCCAGGCGGCCCAGGAGCTCCTCCAGCGCCGCCCGCGTCTGCAGCGCCCGCAGGCCCGGGGTGTTGGGCGAGGAGATGTTGATGGTGAAGTAGGAGGCCAGGCCCCACAGGCGCTCAAGGCCGGTCACATAGTCGCCCACCCGGTCGGCGGCGTCCTTGTTGGCCCCGATGTTGGCGCCCACCACCCCGGCCGCCCGGGCGCCGGCGAGCCGCGCGGCGAAGGCCTCCAGGCCGGCGTTGTTGAAGCCCATGCGGTTGATCACGGCCCGATCCTGCGACAGGCGGAACAGGCGCGGCCGCGGATTGCCCGCCTGGGGCAGGGGCGTCACCGTCCCGCACTCCACGAAGCCGAACCCCGCCGCCAGCATCGGCCGGTACACCTCGGCGTTCTTGTCGAAGCCGGCCGCCAGTCCCACCGGATTGGCGAGCTTCAGCCCCGCCAGGTCCGTGGCGAGGATCGGGTCGTCCGCCCCGCCCCGGGGCCCGAGTCCCGCCTGCAGCAGCCGGATGGTCAGGCCGTGGGCGTCCTCGGGGTCGAGGGCGTGCAGCGCCCGGGCGGCCAGATCGTGCATGCCGCTCACCGCGCCGCCTCCACCTGCGGGACGCCGGCGGCGTCCAGCGGCGCCGCGCGCGCCGCCCGCACCAGGGCCACCTCGAGCGGCCGGTAGAGATGGGGGAACAGGTCCCCGCCGCGGGCCGGCTCCCACTTCAGGTCCGGCAGGTCGTCGGCCTCCACCTCCAGCACCACGAGATCATCCTGGCCGGCGAACCACTTGGCCGCCGTGGCCTGGGCCTGGGCCGCGGTCGAAAAATGGATGTAGCCGTCGGCCAGATCGACGGCCGAGCCCTCGAAACGCCCCGCGGCCCGGGCCGCCGCCCACTCCGCCCGGGACAGGATCTTGTAGACCCTCACCGGTGGTCCCTCGGGGGAAAGAACAGGCCGTCGTAGGACGGGCGGCCCGCCGCATCGATCAGGAACACCGCCGCCGCGGCGGTCGGGAACTGGTTGCGGGCCCGCGAGACCAGCGAGGGCGCGCAGGCGCCCTCCAGCAGCATCTCCACCGCCAGTTCCTGCAGGCCCGGATTGTGGCCCACCATCATCACCGTGCCGGCCGAGCGCCCCGCCCGCTCCGCATACTGCCGCACCACGCCGGATTCGGCGTGATAGAGCTCGTCCTCGAAGGTCACGCGCGCCTGGGGAAACACCGGCTCGGCGGCGGCCCAGGTGCCGCGGGTGCGGGCCGAGGTCGAGACCAGCACCACGTCCGGCGCAAAGCCCATGTCGGCCAGGATCTCGGCCATGGCCCGCGACTCACGCTCGCCCCGCGGCGTGAGCGTGCGGTCGAAGTCCTCGCCGCTTCGGGCGTGGGGCTCGGCCTTGCCGTGCCGGAACAGGATCAGCCGGTCCATCGTCTCTCCATCGCTGCGGGGGTCTCTTAGCCGTCCCGGCGCCGCATGCGAAGCTGTTGACAGCGCCCAGCCTAGACGGTCCAAGGCGGCCATGACCATCGCGGTTGAGGCGCCGATCGCATTCGAGACAGGCGGAGGCACGATCCGCTTTCCGGCCGACAGGCCTCTGCGCCTGGACTCCGGCGCCCAGCTTGCGCCCCTTGAAATCGGCTACCAGACCTATGGCGCCCTCAACGCCGACAAGTCCAACGCGGTCCTCGTCTGCCACGCCCTGACCGGCGACCAGTACGCGGCCTCGCCCCATCCCACCACCGGCAAGCCTGGCTGGTGGCACCGGGTGATCGGACCCGGCCTGCCCCTCGATCCGGCGCGCTATTTCATCATCGCCTCCAACGTCATCGGCGGCTGCATGGGCTCCACGGGCCCTTCCTCGATCGACCCGAAGACCGGCGAGGCCTACGGCCTGTCGTTCCCGATGATCACCATCGCCGACATGGTTCGCGCCCAGGCGATGCTGGTCGAGGCCCTGGGCGTCGACAAGCTGTTCGCCGTCGTCGGCGGCTCCATGGGCGGCATGCAGGTGCTGCGCTGGGCGGCCGACTATCCCGAGCGCCTCGTCAACGCCATCTGCATCGCCGCGGCCCCGCGGCACTCGGCCCAGAACATCGCCTTCCACGAGGTCGGCCGGCAGGCGATCATGGCCGACCCGGACTGGCGCGGCGGCGACTACCTGCGCCACGGGGTGCGCCCGGAGAAGGGCCTGGCCGTCGCCCGCATGGCCGCCCACATCACCTACCTCTCGGAAGCCGCGCTGCAGCGCAAGTTCGGCCGCGAGCTGCAGCGCGACGGCCTGTCGTGGGGCTTCGACGCCGACTTCCAGGTGGAGACCTACCTGCGCCACCAGGGCGCCAGCTTCGTCGACCGCTTCGACGCCAACTCCTACCTCTACATCACCCGCGCCCTCGACTACTTCGACCTGGCGGCCAGCTTCGGCGGGGTTCTGGCCGAGGCCTTCCGCAGGGCGCGGCATGTGCGCTTCTGCGTGCTCTCCTTCTCCTCGGACTGGCTCTACTCCACCGCCGAGAGCCGCGACGTCGTGCGCGCCCTCAACGCCGCCGGCTGCCGCACCAGTTTCGTGGAGATCGAGACCGACAAGGGCCACGACGCATTCTTCCTCGACGAGCCGCAGTTCGACTCGGCGCTGCGCGGGTTCCTGGACTCGGCGGCCCACGCCCAGGGGCTGGCGTGAGCGGCCTGCGCGAGGACTTCCGCGAAATCCTGCGCCTTGTGCGGCCGGACTCGCGCGTGCTCGACGTCGGCTGCGGCGAGGGCGAGCTGCTGGAGCTGCTCGCCCGCGAAAAGGGCGTCGAGGGCCAGGGCCTGGAGATCAGCGGCCGGAACGTCGCCGCCTGCCTGGCCAAGGGCCTTTCCGTGGTGCAGGGCGACGGCGACCGGGACCTGGACCATTTCCCGTCCCGGGCCTTCGACTACGCCATCCTGTCCAAGACCCTGCAGCAGATGCGCGAGCCCCGCCACGTGCTGGGCGAGCTCCTGAGGATCGCCGACCAGGCGGTGGTCTCGGTGCCGAACTTCGGACACTGGCGGGTGCGGCTGGCCCTTCTCACCCAGGGCCGGATGCCCGAGACCCGGGCCCTGCCAGACCCGTGGTGGTCGACGCCCAACATCCACCTTTGCACCCTGCGCGACTTCAACGGCCTGTGCGCCGATCTCGACCTGCGCATCGACGCCTGCGCGGCTCTCGCCCAGGGCCAGCCGGCCCGGCCCATCGACCCTTCCCGGCCGATCGAGAACTGGCGCGCCGAATCGGCCATCTACCTGCTCAGCCGCCGCGCGCCCGAGCCGGCGCCCGCCCCGAAGGCCGACCTGTTCGATTGACGCGGCGCCCGGCCGCCTAGCCCGCGATCGCGGCCGCGTCGCGATCGCCGGTGCGGATGCGCAAGGCCGCTTCCAGGTCCAGCACGAACACCTTGCCGTCGCCGATCTTGCCGGTGTTGGCGGTCGCCGCCACCGCTTCGACCACCGCATCGGCGATGTCGTCGGGCACGGCGATCTCCAGCTTCACCTTCGGCAGCAGCTTCACCTCGTATTCGGCGCCCCGATAGACCTCGGTCTTGCCCCGCTGGCGGCCATAGCCGCGCACCTCGGTGACGGTCAGGCCCGAGGCGCCCGCCTCGGTGACGGCCTCGAGCACGGCGTCGAGGCGGCTGGGCTTGATGACCGCGACGATCATCTTCATGGCGCGTCTCCGGTTGGTCCGCAGGAGTGCGGGGTTCACGCCAAAGCTAGGGCGATCCGCAGGGCGCTCCAAGGGGGTCTGCGGGAGCGCGGCTCCGGCGCCTGCGATTGAGGCGCCAGGGCCTCATCCGGCGCCGTTCGACCGCCCGGCGCGGGCCACCGGCTGCGGCGCCAGCCCCGGCAGAGGGCGGCGTGCGCGCACCCGCACCGCCTTGGCCTTGATCGCGAAGGTCTGCTTGACCGCCTCCATCAGCACCACCCCGGCGACCTGCGGCCAAAGCCGCGAGCCCGCCTGCTCGAACCCTTCCGCCCAGCCGGCCATCCAGGCCGCCGGCGGGACATAGAGCGCCCGCGTGTAGCCGGACGGCTCCAGCTCGGCTTCGCGCAGCAGTTCGGCGAGCTGGCGGCGCGAGTAGGGCCGGCCGTGGCCGAAGGGCGTGGCCTCGGCGTTGGCCCACATGCCGTTGCGCGCCGCCACCGCCACCACCACGCGCCCGGAGGGCGCCAGCACCCGCCAGACCTCGCGCAGGAGGGCCAGGGGATCGGGGCTCTCCTCCAGGGCGTGCACCGCCAGAATCCGGTCGAACAGGGCGTTGGGAAACGGCAGGGCGTCCTCGTGCGCCAGGGTCGCCAGGTTGCCGCCCCCGGGGGACCAGACCTCCACCCCCTGCTGCGCCGGCATCGCCGCCGCAACCCGGCGCGCCGTGCCGTGCAGGTGGCCCAGGAACGGGGTGGCGTAGCCCAGGCCCAGGACGTCCAGGCCGTGCGCGTCGCCCCACGCCTCGACCACCTTGCGCGTGATCATCTCCCGGGCCGGTCGGCCCAGGGCGGAGGCGTAGAACTGGCGAAGTTCCAGGACGTCGCGGCGCATTCGTCTTGAGGCGGTGCTCGACCTTGAGGGGCCTGCACCCTAAATCGGACGGGCGGGCCTTGTCCCGCCCCTCTCGACCGCGAGGCCGCCATGCCGCTCACCGTCCATCAGTTTCCGTGCCTGTCCGACAACTACGGCTATCTCGTCCGCGACGAGGCGACGGGCCTTGCCGCCTGCATCGACACCCCGGACGCCGCCGCCGTCCTGGCGCAGCTGAAGGCGCTCGGCTGGCGGCTGGCGCTGATCATGAACACCCACTGGCATCCGGACCACGCCGGCGGCAACGCCGAGGTCCAGGCCGCAACCGGCGCGAAGATCGTCGGCCCCGCCGAGGTGCGCCGCATCGCCCCTCTGGACCGCGAGCTATCCGGTGGCGAGACCGTCGAGCTAGGCGAGACGACGTTCGAGGTGATCGAGGCTGGCGGACACACCCTGGGGCACATCGCCTATTACGACGACGCCGACCGCATCGCCTTTGTCGGCGACACCCTCTTCGCCCTCGGCTGCGGGCGCCTGTTCGAGGGCGAGCCCGCGCAGATGTGGGCCAGCCTGTCGCGCCTGGCGGCGCTGCCGGACGAGACGACCGTCTACTGCGCCCACGAATACACCGCCGCGAACGCCCGCTTCGCCCTTTCGGTGGACGACGATCCGGCGCTCAAGGCCCGCGCGGAGCAGATCTTCGCCGCCCGCGAGCGGGGCGAGCCCACCGTGCCGACCACCATCGCCCTCGAGAAGGCCACCAACCCTTTCCTGCGGGCCCCGCTGCTGGCCGCCCGCGTCGGGGCCGCCGACAAGCCCGCGCATGAGGCCTTCGCCGCGGTCCGCGCCGCAAAGGACAACTTCAAGGGTTGAGGGCGCCTGCTGACATCGGCTGACAGCGTCGGCGCGCTATGCTGGCGGCCATGAAGAAGATCGATCTCTCCACTGTGCCCGTCCGCACCGGCTCAAGCTATCCGGCGCCGTTCGACGTTCCCTGCGCCGCCCGCACCCGCCAGGGGCTGTCGCGGCGCTTCGGCCTCACCGCCTTCGGCGTGAACCTCCTGGTGCTGCCGCCGGGCGCCTGGTCGAGCCAGCGCCACTGGCACAGCCGAGAGGACGAGTTCGTATGGGTGCTGGAAGGCGAGGTCGTGCTGGTGACCGACGCCGGCGAGGAGGTGCTGCGCGCCGGCGACTGCGCCGCCTTCCGCGCGGGCGAGCCGGACGGCCACCACCTCGTCAACCGCTCCGACCGCGACGCCAGGGTCCTGGAAGTGGGGAACTCGGACCCCGAGGACGTGTGCGCCTACGCCGACATCGACATGCTCGCCGACGCGGCCGGATACCGCCGCCGCGACGGAACGCCCTACCCGCCGAAAGGCGGCTCCTGAACGGCGAGATCATCAGTATTGGGATGTAATCCCGTCTGCGCGCGCCTGCACACGGACTCTGCGAGGTCCTGCGGCCTTAACGGCGCGCCCACGACTCAGAAGATGATCCGACCTATATTCTTAGTTATATTTTCATGTGCCTTTAGAGCATACTGAAAATTGACATATGTCAAATGCTGAAACATGCTGAAATCTAACTTATATCCACTTGTCGTTTATACTATTTCCTCGCCACCAATAATAGAGCGTGACCCATAATTGGTAGGCTTATCCTTTCGATAAACTTGTCGTATACGAATTGGCACAATGTTCGCCAGTGATCGGCGCCGTCCCAGGACGGTCGGCGCGTAAGGAGCAGGCGGATGAACGCGGAAGCGACCCTCGGGGAAAGGCTGGACTTCATTGGCTTGGGCGAGCGCGAGCAGAGCCGCCTGAGAGGGGTCCGGCCGCTGCTGAACGCGGCCATCGGTCCGGCCCTGGACGACTTCTACGAGAAGGTCCGCAGCACCCCGCAGACGGCCGGCTTCTTCCACGACCCTGGCCACATCGAACACGCCCAGTCCCGCCAGGCCGCGCACTGGGACGTCATCGCCTCGGGCGAGTACGGCGCGGACTACGTCCGCAACGTCCGCACCATCGGCCAGACCCACGCGCGGCTGGGCCTGGAGCCGCGCTGGTACATCGGCGGCTACGCCCGCGTCACCGAGGGCCTGCTGACCGCCCTGATCGCCGAACGCTGGCCCAAGTCGCCCTTCGTGCGCAGAGAGGCGGCGGCCGAGCTCGCCGAGGACGTGGGTGTCGTCGTCAAGGCCGCCATGCTCGACATGGACCTGGCTATCTCGATCTACCTGGACACCCTCGAGCAGCAGCGCCAGTCCCTGGAGGCCGAGCGCCAGGCGATCCAGGCCCAGCAGGTTCAGGCCATGACCCTGCTGGCCGCAGGCCTGGAGAAGCTGGCGGCGGGCGACCTGACCGCCGGGGTGGGGGAGGCGGTCGCCGCAGAGTTCGAAAAGGTGAAGTCCGACTTCAACCGCACGGTGGCGCAGCTCGCCGAGACCATGGGCGGCGTAGCCCAGGCCGCGGAAACCATCCGCGTGGGGGCCGAGGAGATCGCCGTCGCCTCGGACAACCTCTCCCGCCGCACCGAGCACCAGGCGGCCAGCCTGGAGGAGACGACGGCGGCGCTGAGCGAACTGACCTCCAGCGTCGGCAGGACCGCCAAGGACGCCCGCCAGGCGTCGGAACGGGCGACGGTCACCCGGCGGGAGGCCGAGAAGTCGCAGACCGTCGTCGACCAGACGGTGCAGGCCATGGGCCAGATCGAGGGCTCCTCGCGCCAGATCGAGCAGATCATCGGAGTGATCGACGAGATCGCCTTCCAGACCAACCTCCTGGCCCTGAACGCCGGGGTGGAGGCGGCCCGGGCCGGGGAGGCGGGGCGCGGCTTTGCGGTGGTCGCCTCCGAGGTGCGGGCGCTGGCCCAGCGCTCGGCTGAGGCGGCCAAGGAGATCAAGACCCTGATCACCCGCTCGGCCCAGCAGGTGGACGCAGGGGTGTCCCTGGTCGCCGACGCCGGCCGCGCCCTGGAGGCGATCCTCGCCTCCATCGTCGAGATCGACCTCTACGTGGCCGCCATCGCCCGGCAGGCCGACGAACAGGCCACCGGCCTGGCCGAGGTCAACACCGCCGTCGGCCAGATGGATCAGATGACCCAGCAGAACGCGGCCATGGTCGAACAGGCCACCGCCGCCACCCGTTCGCTGACCGCCGAGACCGACCGGCTCGCCCGGCTGATCGCGAGCTTCCGCCTGGCCCGGGCCCCGGCTGCGCCCGCGCCCGTGCGCCCTGCGCGGGCGGTCCGGCGGGGCCCGGCCGCGGCGCGCCTGGCGGCGGCCGTGTCGGACGACGACTGGCAGGAGTTCTAGGGATGGACGCCATGCTTCCGGGCCCTGCGCGCGTCCTCACCACCTTCGAGCAGGCCAACGCCGGGCACTTCGCCCACGCCCTCGACGAGGCCGCCATCGTGGCGGTCACGGACCGGCGCGGGCGGATCATCTACTGCAACGACCGCTTCTGCGAGATCAGCGGCTACGACCGGGAGGAGCTCGTCGGCGCCAACCACCGCATGATCAGTTCCGGCGCGCACGATCCGGAAGTCTTCCAGGACCTGTGGGCGACGATCGCCTCGGGGCGTACGTGGCGGGGCACGCTGTGCAATCGCCGCAAGTCCGGCGAGCTCTACTGGGTCGACACCACCATCGTGCCGAACGTGGACGCGGCGGACCGGGTGGTCGGCTACACCGCCATCCGGGTCGATGTGACCAGTCATGTCGAGGCCATGGCCGACCTGGCGCTGGCGCGCCGGCAGGCCGAGGCCGCCGCCGAGGCGAAGGACCAATTCATCGCCAATATGGGCCACGAGGTCCGCACGCCCCTCAACGGGGTGATCGGCGTCGCCGGCGCCCTTGCGCGCCTGCCGCTGGACGCGCACCAGCGCGAACTGGTGGAGCTGATCCTGTCCTCGGGCCACTCGCTCAAGCGAATCCTCGACGACATTCTGGACCTGGCCAAGGTGGACGCGGGCCAGTTGTCGGTCGTCTCCGCGCCGTTCGGGCTGCGCGGCGAGATCCGCAGCGCGGTCGAGCTCTTCGCCGCAGAGGCGACGAACAAGGGCGTGCGGCTCGACCTGACCTTCGCCGACTCCGCCGACGGCGTGATGGTGGGGGACGCCGTGCGCATCCGCCAGGTCGTCGCCAACCTGGTCTCCAATGCGGTCAAGTTCACCGAGGCGGGCAGCGTGGACGTCGCCGTGGACTGGCGCGCGGGGCCCGGCCCCTCCGAGCCCGGCGACCTTCTGGTGGAGGTGTCCGACACCGGCATAGGCTTCGACCCGGCCACGCTGGACAGCTTGTTCGAGCGGTTCGTCCAGGCCGACGATTCGATTTCCCGCCGCTTCGGCGGCACCGGCCTTGGCCTGTCCATCTGCAAGTCGCTCGTCACGCTGATGGGCGGAGAGATCGCGGCTGGCGCGCGGCCTGGCGGCGGCAGCTCCTTTCGGCTTCGCCTGCCGCTGCCGCGTGTCGAGGGCCAGACGAAGGATCCGGCGGAGCCGGCCTCTCCCTGCCCGGCGGTGGGCCCGGTCCGCGTGCTCCTCGCCGAGGACCATCCGACCAACCAGCGCGTGGTTCAGTTGCTGCTCGAGCCGTTCGGCGTCGAGGTCACCATCGCCCAGGACGGGGCGGAGGCCTATCAGCGGTTCGTCTCGGACCGCTTCGACGCCATCCTCATGGACATGCGGATGCCGGTCGCCGACGGGCTGACGGCCACCCGCGCCATCCGCACGGCCGAGGCCGAGCGGGGCCTTCCGCGCACCCCGATCGCGATGATGACCGCCAACACCGGGGAGCAGGATCGACAAGCGGCGCTTGAGGCCGGGGCCGACGACTTCATACCAAAGCCGATCTCGGCCGAGACCCTGGCGCAGGGGCTGGAGCGCCTGCTGGCGCGGGCGGCCTGACGCCGAACGGCGCAGGCGGCGAACCTCAGCCGCCGGAGGCCTTGCGGCGGTCGCGCACGAAGCCGCCCTCGCCGTGCTTGCCCAGGGTCGCCCAGCGCGCCTCCTCGGCCTTGTGCACGTACTGCTCGGCCACCAGCCAGGCCTTCACCGGCCGCAGACACGCCAGGCAGCCGCCGATCATCGCCGGGAACACCACCGCCATCTGCGCCCAGATCGGCGGTTGGGCGGCCACCGCCCACCAGGCCCAGAGGGCGGTGACGAGGATGCCGACGCCGCTCATCACGAAGAACGCCGGGCCGTCGGCCGGATCGGCGAAGCCGTAGTCCAGGCCGCAGCGCTCACAGGCCGGCGCCAGCTTCAGGAAGCCTGCGAACAGCCGCCCCTCGCCGCAGCGCGGGCACCGGCAGCGCAGGCCGGCTTCGAGGGTGGACGGACCATCGCTCATGGCCTTGCTCTCCATACAATCTGGACTTATATCCATACAATTACTGCATAATGTATGGATTCATGATCGAAGCCTCAAGACCTCATGCCGAATGGCTCGCCCGCCTGGCCGGCGCGCGGGGCCCGATCTACCTGGCTCTGGCCGACGCCCTGGAGGCCGCGGTGCGCGCCGGGGAGCTGGCGCCCGGTGACCGCCTGCCGCCCCAGCGCGCCGTCGCCGAGCGGCTGGGGGTGGACCTGACCACCGTGACCCGCGCATACGCCGCCGCCCGCGAACGGGGCCTGGTGGAGGGCTCCGCTGGGCGTGGCACCTTCGTGCGCCGCGGGGCGGCCGAAGACGACGCCGGTCGCGTCGACCTCGGCATGAACCTGCCGCCGCCTCCCCTCGGAGTGTCGCTCGGCGCATGCCTGCAGGAGACCGCGGCCGCCGTCCTGGCGAGGACCGACGCGGCGAGCCTGATGGCCTATCATCCGGCCGCCGGCGCGGCGGGCCAGCGCGCGGCGGGCGCGGCCTGGCTCGGCCCGGTGCTCGGGGAAACCGCCGCCGAACGCATCCTCGTGGCCCCGGGCGCGCAGGCCGGTCTCGCCGCCAGCCTGTTCGCCCTCTGCCGGCCGGGGGACGCGGTCGTCGCCCAGTCCCTAAGCTATCCGGGCCTGCGCGAGGCGGCCGAGCGCCTGGGCCTGAAGCTGCTGGCGTGCGACGCCGACGCCGAGGGCCTGCTGCCGGCGGACCTGGAGCGCCTGTGCGCCACCGGCCGCCCGCGCGCCATCTATGCGATCCCCACGATGCAGAACCCGACGACGGCCACCATGGGGCCGGAGCGGCGCAGGCAGGTCGCCCGGATCGCCGCCGCCCACGACGTCTGGATCATCGAGGACGATCCCTACGCCCGCCTGTCGCCGGCGCCGCACCCGGCCCTGGCGGCCCTTGCGCCCGAGCGCACGGTGCATCTGTCCAGCCTCTCCAAGTGCCTGACGCCGGGCCTGCGCATCGCCTTCGTCGCCTGCCCGCCGAGCCTCGTCGCGCCCCTGGGCGAAGCCCTGCGCGCCGTCGCGCTGATGCCCGCGCCGCTGATGGCGGCCGTCGCCGCCGCCTGGATCCGCGAGGGGGTGGCCGAGCGGCTCCTGGGCGGGGTGCGGGCCGAGGCCCAGGCCCGCCGCATCCTGGCCGCCGAAGCCCTGCCCGCCGCGGTGGGCCCGCCGGAGAGCCTGCACGTGTGGCTGCCGCTGGCGGCGCCAGGCGAAGCTGCGCGCCTGGCGGCCGCCGCCCTCGACCGCGGCCTGGCGGTGGCCCCCGGCGAAGCCTTCGCCGTCGCCGGCGCGCCGCATCCGGAAGGCATCCGCCTGTGCCTCGGCGGGCCGGCGCGGCGGCCCGTCCTGGCCCGGGCGCTGACCGATCTTGCGGGGCTCGCCGGCTCCGGCTTGCGGCCGCGCGGGGTGGTCTAGCCGCCGCCGAGCACGCAGGCCGGCGAACCAATCGCGGCGGGCCGGGTTGTTCCCCCGTCAGGAGGAGATGACCATGGCGCACTCGACCTCGCCGCACGCCGGCGCCCCGCTGACGATCCAGGCCGTGGCGCCTCTGGCGCAGCGCACTCTGGTGATGCGTTCGACGGCCCTGGACGCGGACCGCTGGATCGACCCCATCTTTTCGGCCGACGGCGAGAACCGCTCGCCGCCGCTGAGCTGGACGGCCGTGCTGGAAGCCGAAAGCTTCGCCCTGGTCGTCGAGGACCCCGACGCGCCGGGGGACGAACCCTTCATCCACTGGCTGATCTGGGACATTCCGGGGACAGCCACGGCGCTTCCTCGCGGAATCGAAGCGGCGGCCCATCCGGGCGAGCCGGCCGGCGCGGTCCAGGGCCGAAACGGCCGGGGCGGCTATGGGTGGTTCGGGCCGCGGCCGCCGCTGGGCCACGGCGTCCATCGCTACCACTTCCAGCTCTTCGCCCTGGGCAAGCGCCTGGGCATGGGCCCGGAGACCGGCCCTAAGGAGCTGGTCAACGCCGTGAAGGGTTCGGTGATCGCCTGCGGGGAGCTGGTGGGCCTGTTCGAGAACAGGGACCCGGTCGCCGACGCGCCTTCGCCGGGCCGGACGGGGAGCTACGGCGCCGAGCCGTCGAACGTCCAGGCCACCGCCCACGAGGCCGAGGCGGGACGCGGCGGGCTCGACGCCGACGATCCCGACCGCCACGCCCCGCACGATCCCGACGGCGAGGTACGCCGCCGCGGCGGCGACCAGCCCAACCTGCTCTAGGCGCTGGGCGTTGGGCCGGACCGCCCTCAGCCCCGGTCCAGCAGGTCCCGCACCCGTGCGGCCAGCTGCTCGAAGGTGAAGGGCTTGGTGATCAGTTGCACGCCGGCGTCGAGCCGGCCGTGATGGACGATGGCGTTGCGCGAATAGCCGGTGGTGAACAGCACCTTCAGCCCGGGGCGAAGCTCGGCCGCCGTGTCGGCCAGCACCCGGCCGCTGCGGCCGGGCAGCACGACATCCGTCAGCAGCAGGTCCACCCGCTGCTTGGTGGCCAGCACCGCCAGGGCCGAATCGGCGTGGGCGGCCTCGATCACCCGATAGCCCAGCTCGTTGAGGATCATCGAGCTGTAGGCCCGCACATCGTCGTTGTCCTCGACCAGCAGCACCACCTCGCCCTCACTGCCCCGCGGGGTCAGCCGATCGGCGACTTCGGCGCGGCTCTGCGTCTCCCCCAGGTAGCGCGGCAGGTAGAGGCGCACCGTCGTGCCGTGGCCCTCCTCGCTGTAGATCGTCACGTGTCCGCCGGACTGCTTGACGAAGCCGTAGACCATCGAAAGGCCCAGCCCCGTGCCGCGGCCGACCTCCTTGGTGGTGAAGAACGGCTCGAAGACCCGGTTCAGCGTCTCCTTCGACATGCCGCTTCCGCTGTCGCTGACGCACACCATCACGTACTGCCCGGGCACCACCTCGGCGTCGGTGGCCGCATAGGTCTCGTCCAGCGCCGTGTTGGCCGTCTCGATGGTCAGCCGCCCACCGTCCGGCATGGCGTCCCGGGCATTGACCGCCAGGTTCAGGATCGCGCTCTCCAACTGGTTCTGATCGGCCTCCACCGTCCAGAGCCTGGGCGCCAGCACCCCTTCCAGCTCGATCTGCTCGCCCAGCGTGCGATGCAGAAGGTCGGTCATGTCCCGCACCAGGAGGTTCAGGTCGAGCGGCTTGGGCTCTAGCGGCTGGCGGCGGGAAAAGGCCAGGAGGCGGGTGGTCAGGTTCGCCGCCCGCTGGGCGCCCTGCTGGGCCATGTCCAGGGCCCGCTGGATGCGCGCGCCGTCTTCGGGCCTGGCGCGGCGGATGGTGTCCAGCCCGCCGATGATCACGGTCAGCAGGTTGTTGAAGTCGTGAGCCACACCGCCGGTCAACTGGCCGACGGCCTCCATCTTCTGGGCCTGGCGCAGCGCCTCCTCGGCCTTGGTGCGCTCGGCCACCTCCTCCAGCACCCGCTCTTCCAGCGAAGCGTTCAGCGCCTGAAGCTCGGCCTCGGCCCGTCGCCGCTGGGCCAGCTCCTTCTGCACCGCCTGGAACAGGTTCGCATTGTCCATGGCCACCGCCGCCTGCGCGGCCAAGCCCAGGATCCGCTCCTCCGACAGGGCGTCGAACACGCTGGCGTCCCCATGGCCGAAGAACAGGCCGCCCAGCACCTCGCCGGAGCGCGACTTCACCGGCGCCGCCAGATAGCTGACCACCGGCAGGTGGCCCTCCGGCTGGCCGTGGTAGGGCGCGGCGCGGCCGTAGCGCCGGTCCTTGCGCACATCGTCCGAGCGGACCACCTTTCGGCCCTCGAAGGTCGGGGCGAACAGCGGCGTGTTGCGCGGCATCGGGAACTCCGCGAACGCTTCCCGCGGGGCGCCGGACAGGGCGTAGAGGCTGTAGCTCTCCGCGTCTTGGTCCACGACGTTGTAGAAGAACGCGCCGAACTGGGCGCCGGTCACCTCCACCCCGGCGTTGACGATCGTCTGCACCAACTGCCCCAGGTCGAGGTTGCCGGAGATGGCGGCGGACGCCCGGTTCAGGATGTTCAGGGCGCGGGTCTGCTCCTCCAGGGCGGCGATCGCCGCCGCCTCCTCGGTGACGTCGATGAGCACGCCGGCCATGCGCCGGCCGCCGTGCGGATCGTCCTGCACCCGGGCGCGGGCGATCACCCTGCGCCCGCCGCCGCCCATAACGCGGTATTCGGCCTCATAGGGCTCGCCGGACTCGACGGACCGGTTCACGGCGGCGGCGACGGCGTCGCGGTCCTCGGGGTGGACGCCGGCCATGAACTCCGAAAGCGGAAGGCCCGTCTCGGCGATGTCCTTGTTCACGCCGAACACCTCGGCCAGGGGCCCCAGGAGCGCCAGGCGGTCGTCGTCCACGTCCCATTCGAACACCGCCACGCGGCCGGTGGAGAGCGCCAGCGACAGCCGGTCCTGGGTCATCAGGTAGCGCTGCTCGCTCTGCACCACCGCCCGCGCCGCCTCGCGGCGCACCTCGGCCATCTGGATGTTGGCGTTCACCCGGGCGAGCAGCTCGCGGGCCGCGAAGGGCTTGATCAGATAGTCGTCGGCGCCGGCCTCCAGCCCCTCGACCTTGGCCTCCTCGCCGGCCCGGGCCGACAGCATGATCACCGGCGCGCCCGCCAGCGGCGGCTCCCTGCGGATCGCGCGGAGCAGGCCGAAGCCGTCGAGCCTGGGCATCATCACGTCGGTCAGCACCAGGTCGGGCGGCGCGGCCCGCGCCATGGCCAGAGCCGTCTCGCCGTCGGCGGCCTCCTGCACCTGATAGCCCTGGGACTGCAGCAGCCGCGCGACGTACTGGCGCATGTCGGCGTTGTCGTCGGCCAGGAGCACGCGCTTGCCCGCGCCCGGCGCCAGCACGGCGGGCGGCGCCAGGGCCCCGAGGCCGGCGGTCGAAAGCTCGCCGCTCGCCTCCAGCTCCGGCGTGGCCTGCGGCAGCCAGCGCAGGGCTTCTTCGACGTACTCGACGGCCCGCGCGACGGCGGGAGGCGCCCCTCCGTCCTCGCGCACCTGTTCGGCCGGCAGATGGCGGCGTCCGAACGGCAGGGTCACCGTGAAGGCGGCGCCCGCCCCGGGCGCGCTTTCCACCGCGATGGTCCCCCCGTGCAGGTTGACCAGCTCGTGCACCAGGGCCAGGCCGATTCCGCTGCCCTCGAAGCTGCGCCCCTGGGCGCCCTGCACCCGATGGAAGCGCTCGAACAGCCGGGGAATCTCTTCGTCCGCTATGCCGATGCCGGTGTCGCGCACCCGAACCACCGCCGCCGACCCGTCCGGCGCGGGCCGGACGCAGACCTCGATCTCGCCGTCCAGGGTGAACTTGAAGGCGTTGGAGATCAGGTTCAGCAGCACCTTCTCCCACATCTCGCGGTCCACATAGACCGGCTGCGGCAGGGGCGAGCAGTCGAGCCGGAACGCCAGCCCTGCGCGCTCGATCGCCGAGCGGAAGCTGGAGGCGATCTCGGCGCTGTGGCGCGACAGGTCGGTGGGTTCGAAGGCCGCCCGCACCCGCCCCGCCTCGATCCGCGAAAAGTCGAGGAGGCTGTTCACCAGCCGAAGCAGGCGCACTCCGTTGCGGTGGGCGAGCTCCACATGGCCGCGCACCTGGTCTTCGCGGGCGGCGCCGGAAAGCACCTCCTCCAAAGGCCCCAGCATCAGGGTCAGCGGGGTGCGGAACTCGTGGCTGACGTTGGAGAAGAAGGCGGTCTTGGCCCGGTCCAGCTCGGCCAGGGCCTCCACCCGACGCCGCTCCTCCTCATAGGCGTCGGCGTTGGCCACCGCCGCGGCGATCTGCCCCGCCGCCAAGCCGAGGAACCCGCGGTAGCCGGTGTCGAACAGGCGGTAGGGGTTGAGCCCCACCACCATCACCCCCGAGCGGCCCGTCTCGCCCGAAGGCGGGATCGCCAGCACCGCGGCCTGCCGGCTCGGCCGGTCCCACGCCCCGTCAGGCGTCCGCCCGTCCATCACGGGCTCGAGTTCGACGAGGCGCGGATCGTGGTCGGCCATGACCGCGGCGACCGGCCAGGGCGCCTCAGCCGTGCGGTCCAGGGTCTGGGGCGCGCCGGGCGAATCGGCGCCGAGCCCGGTGGCGGCGGCCAGGGTCAGCTCGCCGGCCTCGGGCGAGCCCATGTAGAGCAGGGCGAAGGTGATGTCCTTGGGGTTGCTCGCCAACGCCTCCACGCTGGCCCGGCAGGCCTGGATCCAGGTGCGCGCGTCCACCGTCTCGGCCGCCAGCTTGCGCAGCAGCGCCAGCTGGCGCTCGCCGATCACCCGCTGGGTGTCATCTGTATTGGCGCAGATGATGCCGTCCGGCTCGCCCTCGTCGTTCGGGATCGGGCTGTAGGAGAAGGTGTAATAGGTCTCCTCCGGATAGCCGTTGCGCTCCATGATCAGGAGCTGCTCCTCGACGTAGGCGCCCTCCTCCCCGCCCAGGGCCGTGGACAGCATGGGTCCGATGTCGGGCCAGATCTCGCGCCACACCTCCGAGGTGGGCCGCCCCAGCGCCCAGGGGTGCTTGCCGCCGATGATCGACTGGTAGGGATCGTTGTAGAGGTAGGTCAGCTCCGGCCCCCAGCCGATCCAGATCGGCTGGCGCGAGGTGAGCATGATGCGCACGGCGGTCTTCAGGCTCTGGGGCCAGGAGACCGGCGCGCCCAGGGGCGTGTTCGACCAGTCGTGCGCCCGGATCAGCGCGCCCAACTCCCCGCCGCCGGCCAGAAATTTCGTCCCCGCCCCCTCGTCGGCAGAGCGCGGGTGATCATGGTCAGACATGCGGCGCCGGTCCCTGTAGCGGGCCGACAGACAATCAACCCCGTCCTCGCCCATCCGGCGGGGCGCGAGCTCGACGCACCGCCGGTCCGGGCGAACGCCTGTCCGCAAGCCCATCGGTGCTAATCCGCGAAGGCCAAGGTCGTTCCGCCCAAGCTTGCCGCATGGCGGGCCGACGGGGTGCGCCCTTGGGCCCCGGGGACCCGGACGGGCGCCAGGGCCGGGCGCGCCGGCGCGCGCCGTTCCGTCCCACCATGATCTGGGCGCGAAAGAGTTCAGTTCAAGAATTGGCGTCGCGCGACTTTTCGGCAGTCTCTAGCGCCTTCCACGAGGGGACGCTTCCCCGCAGCAAGGGCTCTGCAAGATGGCCTCTGACACTTCGCCGGACGCGCCGGCGCTCTACCACGGCGCCAAGGCCGACCTGACGCCGGGGGATCTGATCAGGCCCGGCCACGCCTCGAACTACGGAAGGCGCAGGCCGGCGGCCTTCGTCTACTTCACCGCCACGCTGGACGCCGCGGCCTGGGGCGCCGAACTGGCCCGGGGCGAGGGGCGTGGCCGCATCTACCGCGTCGAGCCCACCGGCCCCTACGAAGACGACCCCAACCTCACCGACAAGCGGTTTCCCGGCAATCCGACGAAGTCCTACCGCAGCCGCGATCCAATCCGTGTCCTCGGCGAGGTCGAGGATTGGCAGGGCCACTCGCCCGAGCAACTGCAGGCGATGCGGGACCACCTGGCGCATCTTGAGCGGCTTGGCGTCGAGGCGATCGAGGATTGAGGGTGCGTCCGAGCCGGAACGCCCGGCGGCGGGTCCCCTCGAGCCGCCGACGCGCCTGCGACCGGGCGAACTGCTATGCATGGCTCACGCCTCTGACCACGACACGGAGCTCGCGATGACAGCCGTATTCCAGCCGCCCCGCGGCCTTGTGGGCGTAAGGGCCGCCCGCGCGCTTCTAGCCGTCGCCTTCGCCTGCATCCTCGGCGCCGCCTGGCCTGTGCGGGCCGCCGAGCCGTCCGACCTGGCCCTCTGGCGCCTGGACTGCGGCAGGCTCGAGATCGGCGATCTGGACGACTATTCCGACGCCTTCCTCTATGCGGGGCGCAAGGCCGTCTTCACCGACAGCTGCTATCTGATCCGTAACGGCGGACGCTATCTGTTGTGGGACACCGGCCTTTCCCGCGACCTCGTCGGCCGGCCGGCGAGCGACGGGGGCGACCGGCTGTTCCTGGACCGGTCGATCCGCGACCAGCTCGCCGTCATCGGCGTCAGGCCCGAACAGATCACCTTCGTCGGGATCAGCCACCACCACTTCGACCACACCGGCCAGGCGGCCGACTTCCCCGGCGCCACCCTGCTGATCGACCGGCGCGACTGGGAGGTGATCGGCGTTCGACCCGACCTGTCGGCGCGGTTCGGCCCCTGGCTCGGCGGCGGCGCGAAGGTCGAGCCCCTGGCCTATGACCACGACGTCTTCGGCGACGGCTCCGTTGTGATGCTGAGGACGCCGGGCCACACGCCCGGGCATCGGTCGCTGCTGGTCCGCCTGCCGCGCACCGGCCCGGTCCTGCTCTCCGGCGACGTCGTCCACTTCGACGAGAACCTGCGCCGCGAGGGCGTGCCGGGCTTCAACACCAGCCGCGCGGAGAGCCTGGCTTCGATCGCGCGGCTGAAGGCGATCGCCGCCAGCCTTGGCGCGAAGATCATCATTCCGCACGAGCCTACGGACGTCGCCGACCTGCCGGCCTTTCCCCAGGCCGCCAACTGAGTCTGCGGCCTAGCCCCACCACACGCGGACAGGGTCCAGCGCCGTTCCGGGGGGATAGTGGTCGCCGAGGTAGAAGTGCCCGTCCAGGGTGAGGGCCGCCGGGATGACCGTCTCCCCCGCCTCCCCCGGCGCGGCGGCGGGGAGATCCAGCTTGGCCACCTGGAGCCGGCGTTTGCGCGCGGCGTCCTCGGCCACCGTCAGCACCGCGCCCGCCGGCCCGATCTCGACAACCGGGTCCGCCAGCAGCACCGAGAGCATGCCGCCGTGGGCGGAGAACTTCACCTCGCCCAGGAAGCGGCCGGCGCCCACCGGGACTCCGTCCGAGCTCAGGGCCAGATCGCTGTCGGGCGCCGGCACGAAGGAAAAGGCGCCGTCCTCCCGCCGCGTCGCGCCCGCGGCGGTCTCGATGGTTCCGCCCGCGGACTGAACGTAGCCGCAGAAGCTCTGCTTGACGCCCCAGTCCAGCCGCCGCGCCCGCAACGCCTCTCCCGCCATGGTCCTCTCCCCGTGCGATTGTGATCTGCGCGCAACCTAGCGCAGGCCGGGCCAAGATCCACGCCCGGACGCACGGCCCTTCGCGCGGGCTAGCGGATCTGGGCCGCCGAGATGATGCGCTTGGAGGAGGGCCGCCCGGCCAATCCCTGGGCCGGCACCACCGTCACCCGCATGACCCCGCGGGCGATGTCGGCGCTGGGCTTCTTGCCCTCGACCAGCTCCACCTTGGTGATCCGCGAGAGCACGGCGCGGCCGTCCGGACGCCGCGACATGTGCACCACGGCCTCAGCGGTCACCATGGCGGCGTCGGCCAGCAGCGGGGCCGAGGTGGGGGTGGCGTCGGCCTCGAAGGGAATCAGCCGCCGCGCGGCCCGGCTGGCGCGCGCGCTCGCCTGCGCCAGCCGCTCCAGCAGGGCCTGCGGCCCGATCACCGGCAGGCGCAGGGGCTGGGTGTCGCCGTCCAGGGCCGCGGCCGTGCCGCCGGGCCGGTCGTCGGTGAACAGGGTCAGGCCGCCCAGGCGCGTGGCCCGCAGCACCGGCTCGCCCAGGTCGTTCTTGTAGATCACATCGCCGCGAGGCGCCGGCTGGGCCTGCAGGGCGTAGACCTCAGGGCTGTCGTCGAACTTCAGGAGCGGGCGCGCGGTGGACCGGTCCAGCACGAAATGCTCGCCGTCCTCGGAAACATACCGGGCCACAGGCGGCGGCGACATCCGCCGCCCGTCCGAGGGGCGCGGGCCGAACAGGCCCTCACGCAGGGTCTGGGCCTGCGCCCCGCCCGCAAGGGCGCAGGTCATGGCGACGAGGGTCGCCACGACTACACCTTTCGACAGAAACGCCGGTCTTCCGCTCGCCATGGCGCTCCGGTGATGCCGACCGACTGGGGCGCTTTTTGGACGCCCCGCCGTCCTTCAGCCGACCATGTATTGGCCGCCGTTCAGCGCCAGGGTGGCTCCGGTCACATAACCGGCCCGCTCGCCGGCCAGGAAGGCGACCATGTCGGCGATCTCCTCGCCCTTGCCCAGGCGGCCGACCGGGATCTGGGCGATGATGCCCTCGAGCACCTTCTCCGGGACCGCCTGCACCATCTCGGTGTCGATGTAGCCGGGGGCGATGCAGTTGACGGTGACGCCCTTCCTGGCGTTCTCCAGGGCCAGGGCCTTGGTGAAGCCGATCATGCCCGCCTTGGCCGCCGAATAGTTGGTCTGGCCCATCTGGCCCTTCTGACCGTTGATCGAGGAGATGTTGACCACCCGGCCCCAGCCGCGGTCGCGCATGCCCTCGATCACCTGGCGGGTCATGTTGAATAGCGAATCCATGTTGACCCGGATCACTTCGGACCACTGCTCGCTGGTCATCTTGTGGAACACCCCGTCGCGGGTGATGCCGGCGTTGTTCACCAGAACGTCGATCGGCCCCAGCTCGGCGGTCACCTTCTCGGCCGCGTGCTTGCAGTCCATGAAGTTGCCGACGTTGCCCTTGACCACCATGATCCCGAGCTCGCGCGCGCAGGCGGCGGCGGCCTCGTCGTTGCCCGAATAGCCGGCCGCCACCAGCATGCCGTCGGCCTTCAGCCGCTCGCAGATCGCCCGACCGATGCCCCGGGTCCCGCCCGTCACCAGCGCCACTCTCGCCATACGCTTCCTCCCAAAAGCCGTACTGGACCCGCGCCCCTTGGTTAGGACGTTCGGATCACATCTTTTCGACGCACATGGCCACGCCCATGCCGCCGCCGACGCAGAGCGTGGCCAGGCCCTTGGACGCGCCCGAGCGCTTCATCTCGTGCACCAGGGTGGTCAGGATCCGCGCCCCCGAGGCGCCGATCGGGTGGCCGATCGCGATCGCCCCGCCGTTGACGTTCACCTTTTCGGGATCCAGGCCCAGGTCGCGCACGACGCAGATCGACTGGGCCGCGAAGGCTTCGTTGGATTCCACGAGGTCGAGGTCCGCCACACTCCAGCCGGCCTTTTCCAGCGCCTTACGGCTGGCCGGGATCGGGCCGGTGCCCATGATCTCCGGCTCCACCCCGGCGTGGGCCCAGGACGCGATCCGCGCCAGCGGCTTCAGGCCGCGGGCCTTGGCCTCCTCGGCGCTCATCAGCACCAGGGCCGCCGCGCCGTCGTTGATGCCCGAAGCGTTGGCCGCGGTGACCGACCCGTCCTTGGCGAAGGCCGGGCGCAGGCCCGAGACGCTCTCCAGCGTCACGCCGTGGCGCACGTATTCGTCGGTGTCGACCACCGTGTCGCCCTTGCGGCCCTTGATCGTCACCGGCGCGATCTCGTCGGCGAACTTGCCGGACTTCTGCGCCGCCTCGGCCTTGTTCTGCGAGGCGACGGCGAACTTGTCCTGGTCCTCACGGGTGATCTGCCAGCGAGCGGCGATGTTCTCGGCGGTCTGACCCATGTGGTAACCGTGGAACGCGTCCCAGAGGCCGTCCTTGATCATGGTGTCGACGAACGCCAGGTCGCCCATCTTCTGGCCGCCGCGCAGGTTCTGGGCGTGGGGCGACTGGCTCATGCTCTCCTGGCCGCCGGCGACCACGATCTTGGCCGAGCCGTCGGCGATCTGCTGAGCCGCCAGAGCCACCGCCCGCAGGCCCGAGCCGCAAAGCTGGTTCAGGCTCCAGGCCGGCGATTCCACCGGCACGCCCGCGCGCACGGCCGCCTGCCGGGCGGGGCCCTGGCCGGCGCCGGCCTGCAGCACCTGGCCCAGGATCACCTCCTCGACGTCGGCCACCGCGATCCCGGCCCGGGCCACCGCCGCCTCGATGGCCACCCGGCCCAGTTCGTGGGCCGGCAGGGACGACAGCGCCCCATTGAACGAGCCGACCGGCGTGCGGGCGGCGGAGACGATGACGACGTCGGTCATGGCTGGGCTCCTTGTGGAGACGCGTTAAGGGTCTGTCGGGCCCATCTATCCCGATCGGATCGAATTAGGGCAAGGCTACAATCACTTGTCGGCATGCACGTGACGCATTTGCCAATCGCGCTTCATCCGCGATACTGCAGTGCAGAACGGGACCCGCCGTCGGGGGCCGGGTCCGCAAAAGGATTTGGGATGGCCGACACCCAGGACAGCGGCGCGAAGCCGGGCGACGAGCGCGTCGTCATCAAGAAGTACGCCAACCGGCGGCTCTACAACACCGCCTCCAGCTCCTACGTCACCCTCGAGCATCTGGCCGAGATGGTGAAGCAGGGCGTCGATTTCGTCGTCTACGACGCCAAGACGAACGAGGACATCACCCGCACGGTCCTCACCCAGATCATCTTCGAGGAGGAGAGCCGCGGCGAGAACCTGCTGCCCATCCAGTTCCTGCGCCAGCTGATCGGCTTCTACGGCAACTCCGTGCAGGCCTTCCTGCCAAGCTATCTGGAGCTGTCCCTGGCCAGCTTCGCCGAGCAGCAGGAGCGGCTGCGCAGCCAGTTCGCCGCCCTTACCCCGGGCTCCGGCATGGGCGCCTACGACGAGCAGATCCGCCAGAACATGGCCCTGTTCGACCGGGCCATGAAGATGTTCTCGCCCTTCGCCTTCGCCGCCCCGCCCGCGGCGGCGGCCGCGGAGCCGGCGCCGGCCAGGCCCGCCCCCAAGCCGGCGGCCGAGCCGGCCGACGACGGCCTGGCCGAGCTGAAGAAGCGGCTGGAGGAGATGCAGGCCCAGATTGAGAAGCTGGCCAGCAAGAGCTAGGCGCATCTCTTGCTAGGGTGAGGGGACAGAACGGCTCGCCCCGCGAGGCGTTCGTTAAGAACCTTCAGCCCAGGATCGCGCCATGACCTCGCCCGTCGACCCCGTCCGCCGCACCGTTCCGGTCCGCAAGGCGCCCCGCGCCCACGCGCACGGGCGCCGCGCCGAGGCGCCGACGGAGGAGACCTCCGCGACTCCCGCCGCCCCCGCCCTCGAGGTCGACCCCGTCGACGAGGCGGTGTTCGACGCCCACCGCCTGGGCCAGGAGCGCCGCCGCGGCCTGCGCGCCGGCGTCGGGGTGCTCGAGGCGGCAAAAACGGCCTACACCCGGACGGAATTCTCCGGCGCCGCCGACCGTCGCGCGCCCAAGGGCGGCCTGGCCCGCACCCGGATCTAACCCGGCCTCAGCCGGGCCAGCTCAGCCTCCAGCACCGCCACCCGCCGCTCCAGGGACTCCAGCCGCGCGAGCGCGTCGGCGGCGGGCTCGGCCCTGGGCGCCGGTGTGGAGATTCCCGCATGGTCGGCCACTTCAGCCGCGCTCACCCCAAGGATTTCGGCGAACGCCGCCACCTCGCGCGCCGACAGTTCGCGCTGATCCTTGTAGGCGAGGGCCAGCTCGGCCTCGCTCATCCCCGCCGCCGCCGCCAGCACCGCGCGCGACAGGCCCCGCTCGGCCAGGGCCGCATCGAACCACGCCGCGTCGAAGAACAGCGCCATCAGCGCCCACCGCGGCCCTGGCGCCGGTCTTGCTTAACCGCAGGTGAATCGAACCTCACGGGCTTAAGCATGATCGTCCTGGCCACCCGCATCTTCGACATCGCCGTCGTCACCCTGATCTTCACCATCCTGACCTGACCGGCCCTATTCGCCGGCTGAGAAGTCCAGGTCCCGCCGCGAGGCGACGATGGTCACAATGAAGCCGGCCAGCACGTCAAGCAGCACCATCAGGGTGATCAGGAAGAAGGTCGAGGTGGCGAAGGCCGGCGCCAGGAGAAACTCCACCAGGCAGGCGATGAACAGCACCATCGACAGCGAGTGGTTGATGATCGCCACCCGCCGGCTGGTCGTCGACTTCAGCAGCTCGATGAACAGTACCACCAGGGACACCGCGATCAGCAGATCGCCCAGGCTGACCGGCCACACCGCCCCCGACGTCATCGGGATGCTCAGCACCGACTCGTTCATCCGCGCCGTCGCGTCCGTCGCCGAAAAGCCGCCGGCCAGCGTCAGGGCCGCGATGTTGTAGACGACCACCGGCAGCACCAGCAGCGGAACCGCAGCAAACATGACCAGGCTCCCCTCGGCCGTCGAAACGCCCTAGGGTTACTCCCTCGCGCCCACCGCGCAAAGCCGTCAGCCGACGGCCGCCCCGGGCCGCCCCGCACACCGCCGGGAGCCCCTCAACGCGCAGCGGCGGCGCGGCCGTTTTCAACTTGAGGGTGTTTTGTATCGCCACTGCAAGATTTGTTGCGCGAACATTGCACAACCCGACGCACGGCGGGGGACGCCGTTCTGAAACGAGACGGGGGCGTATCGCGTGCAGACCTATCGCAGGGACATCGACGGCTTGCGCGCCGTCGCCGTTACGCCGGTGGTGCTATTCCACGCCGGCGTGAGCCCATTCAGCGGCGGCTTCGTCGGGGTCGACGTCTTCTTCGTGATCTCGGGCTATCTGATCACTTCGATCATCGCCGGCGAGATCGCCGCGGGCAAGTTCACCATCCTGAAGTTCTACGAACGCCGCGTGCGCCGCATCCTGCCGGCGCTGTTCGCCACCCTGGCGGCGACCGCGGTGGCCAGCGCGATCCTGCTGCTGCCCCGGGCCTTCCGCGACTTCGGCCAGAGCGCCGTCGCGGCCACCCTGTTCAGCTCCAACATCCTGTTCTGGCGCGAGGGGGACTATTTCGGCGCCGGGGTCCTGACCAAGCCGCTGCTCCACACCTGGTCGCTGGCGGTGGAGGAGCAGTACTACATCGTCATTCCGCTGCTGATGATGCTGCTGGCCCGCTGGCGGCGGAACGCGCTTCTGTGGACGGCGGTGATCTGCGCGGTGTCCTTCGCGGCCGCCCAGTGGGCGCTGTCGCGCTATCCCACGGCGGCGTTCTACCTGTCCCCCTTCCGCTTCTGGGAACTGGGGATCGGCGGCCTGCTCGCCCTGGGCGCCGCGCCGGCGATCCGCTCGCGCCTGGCGCTGGAGGTCACGGGCCTCCTCGGCCTCGGCCTGATCGCCGCGCCGGTGTTCCTCTATTCCAGCGCCACGCCGTTCCCGGGCCTCGCCGCCCTGGCGCCGTGCCTTGGCGCGGCCCTGATCATCCACAGCGGCGGCCAGGGCGAGACCCTTGTCTCGCGGCTCCTCGGCCTGCGGCCGGTGGTGTTCATCGGCCTGATCTCCTACTCGCTCTATCTGTGGCACTGGCCGATCATCGTGCTCTACCGCTACTGGCGCATCGTCGATCCGTCAGGGCTTGAGATCGCGGGCCTGATCGCCGCCTCGGTGGCGATCGCCGCCCTCTCCTGGCGCTACGTCGAGGCGCCGTTCCGCAGCCGTCCGCCCCAGCCCAAGGCGCTCGCCCGCGGGCCGGTCTTCGCCGCCGCAGGCGCCGGCGCGGCCGCGGCACTCGCCTTCGGCGTCTGGGCGCACCTGGCCGAGGGCATGCCCGGCCGCTTCGTCCCCGAGGTCGCGCGCCTCGACGCGGCCGAAGACAGCAAGGACCCGCGGACCAACGCCTGCGCCGGCTGGGCCGGACGCTGGATCTCGCCGAAGGACGCCTGCGTCTACGGTGAGACGGGAGCCATCCGGCTGGCCGTGTGGGGGGACAGCCACGCCCCCGCCCTGGCCCCGGCCGTGCTGCAGGCGGCCGACGGCGCGGGCGAGCGCTTCCGCCTCTTCGCCCGGCTCGGCTGCGCGCCGATTCCCGGCATGGACCGCCGCGACGCCTCCGGCGACAACCACTGCCGGCGTTACAACGACGAGGTGCTGGCCGCCCTGCGCGCCGACGCCGACATCGACACCGTGATCCTGGTCGCGCGCCTTCAGGAACACGTCGAGGGCCCGTGGGAGGGCCCCGGCCCGGCCCGCGACACCCCCAAGCCCGCACGCTGGTTCGACGCCGAGGGCCACGCCCTCTCCGCCCAGGACGCCCCCGATGCGGTGATCGACGGCTTCCTGCGCACGGTCGCGGCGCTGCGCGCGGCCGGCAAGCGGGTGATCCTGGTCTATCCGACGCCCGAGGTCGGCTATTTCGTGCCCTCCACCGTCGCGCGGCTCGTGGCCCATGGGCAGGACCCGGAAGGCTTCACCATCCCCCGCGAACTGTTCGCCCAGCGCATGGTGCGGGTGCGCGCCGCTCTCAACGACATCCCCGACGGACCGGACCTCGTCCGCATCCGCCCGGCCGAGAGCCTGTGCGATGCGCAGACCTGCCGGGTGATGGCCGACGGCGTCCCGCTCTATTTCGACGACAACCACCTGTCGCTGGCCGGCGACGCGCTGCTGGTCGACGACCTCGCCGCCGCCCTGGCCCGCACGAAGGGGCCTGCCCCCGGGGCCGACGGCCCGCAGATCGCCGCGGCGGAGGGCGGAGCCTCCTGACCCCCTACTCCACCACCCCGCCGGGGTTGCGTGCGCGGCTCTGCAGCCACATCACGCCCAGAAGGTCGGAGAGCGAGGCCCAGAGCCGGCCGAGGTTGGTGTATTTCGACTGGCCCGTCTGGCGGTGGCGGTGGTTCACCGGCCTGAACGCCACCTCATAGCCCTCCCGCAGCATCAGGGCCGGCAGGTAGCGGTGGATGTGGTCGAAGTAGGGCAGGCGCAGGAAGGCTTCCCGCCGGAAGGCCTTGAGGCCGCAGCCGGTGTCGTTGGCCGTGTCCTTCAGGAGCCGCTTCCTCACCCCGTTGCCGATCCGCGAGGCGAGCTTCTTGGCCTGGCTGTCCTGGCGCTTCACCCGCTCGCCCCCGACCAGGGCCAGGGCGGGGCCGCCGGCGACAAGCATGTCCACAAGGGCCGGCCCGTCGGCCGGGTCGTTCTGGCCGTCGCCGTCCAGGGTCACGACCACGGGAGCGCGGGCGGCCATCACGCCGGTGCGGATGGCCCGGCTCTGGCCGGCGTTGGCCGTGTGCGAGAGCACCCGCAGCTGCGGAATCTCCGGCTTCAGCGCCTCCAGCGCCGCGCGGGTTCCGTCGCGGCTCCGGTCGTCGACGAACACGATCTCGAAGTTGCGCCCCGCAAAGGCGGCGGCGATCTCCCGGGCGAGGCCGGGCGCGGCACCTTCCTCGTCGAAGACGGGGACCACGACGCTGACGTCCGGCGCGCTATTCTCGGGGGTTGGGCTCATGCCACCTCCATAGAGCGCCGCGCGCCCTTAGGGAACGGCGGCGTTTAGGCTCAGGCCGCGCCGGCGCCCGCAGGGGCGAGGCCGCCCGCCCGAAACCCGCCTCGCGGCCGGCCGGCAAACTCGTGCTATCAAGCCCCGATGAGTCTGGAGACCTATCTCGAGCGGGTGAGCCGCGGCTGGCGAGGGCCGGTGCTGGCCGCCTTCGTGGCGTTCCTGGCCGGCCTGCCGGGCGTCTTCACCGTCCCACCCCTCGACCGCGACGAGAGCCGGTTCGCCCAGGCCACCGCCCAGATGCTGGAGACCGGCGACTTCGTCGTCATCCGCTTCCAGGACGAGCCACGCTTCAAGAAGCCGGTGGGAATCCACTGGCTGCAGGCGGCCAGCGTCAGCCTCCTGTCCGAGGCGGAAGCCCGGCGGATCTGGGCCTACCGCATTCCATCGCTCCTGGGCGCCATGCTGGCGGCGGCGGCCTGCGCCTGGGGGGCGCGGGCCTTCTTCGGCCCTGTCAACGGCCTGGTGGCCGGCGGCCTGCTCGCCTGCACCATGCTGCTCTCCACCGAGGCCTTCATCGCCAAGACCGACGCGGTGCTGGCCGGGACCACCACCCTGGCGGTGGCGGCCCTGGCCCACGTCTACGCCGCCGCCCGGGGCGGGCCGCCGGCCGGGCGGCTGACCCGGCTCCTGTTCTGGCTCGGCCTGTCCGGCGCCACCCTGGTCAAGGGTCCGGTGGGGCCGATGGTCGTGGCGCTCACCGCCCTTTCCCTGTGGGCCTGGGACCGCAAGGGCGGCTGGCTGAAGTCGCTGGCCTGGGGCTGGGGGCCGATCCTGTTCCTCGCCGTCGTGGGCCCCTGGGCCTGGGCGGTGACGGTGGCCACCGACGGCGCCTTCTGGGCGGTGGCCGTGGGCGGAGACCTGGCGCCCAAGCTCGCCGGCGGCCAGGAGAGCCATGGCGCGCCGCCGGGCTACCACACCCTGCTCGCCCCGCTGCTCTTCTTCCCGGCCAGCCTGCTCCTGCCCGCCGCCCTGGTCACGGCCTGGCGCGAGCGCCGCGAGCCGGGGATCCGCTTCGCCATCTGCTGGCTGGTCCCGGCGTGGATCGTCTTCGAGGCGATGCCGACCAAGCTGGTCCACTATCCCCTGCCGGTCTACGGCGCCCTGGCCTGGCTGGCCGCGGCCGCCGCGCGCCAGGCGCCCACCCCCGCCCTGCGCTGGAGCGGGGCTGCGCTGTCGGCGCTCACGGGGGTGCTGCTCGCGGCGGGGACCTTCTATCTGCTGGGCGCCTACGGCGGCGGCGGCGACGTCACCGCCGCGGCCCTCACCGGCGGGCTGATGCTGGCGGCGGGGCTGGCCGGCGCCTATATGCTGGTTCGCGAATCCGCCCGCGGCGCGGCCATCGCCGCCTGCGGCCTGGGCGTGCTGGGCCACGCGGCCCTGGCCGGCATGTTCGCCCCCGGGCTTGGGCCGCTGTGGCTGTCGCAGCGGGTGGAGGACAAGCTGGCCGAGGCCAGGCTCCTGCCGCGCCAGGGGGTCACCCCAGGCCCGGTGGCCGTGGCCGGCTACGCCGAGCCCAGCCTGGTCTTCGCGCTCGGCACCACCACCGACCTCGGCGGCGCCGAGGAGGCGGCCCAGGCCCTGGCCGAGCACCGGCCGGCCATCGTCGAGGACCGCGAGGCCGCGGCCTTCGCTGACGCGGCCGCCGCGCGCGGCCTCACCCCCCGTCAGACCGCCGTGGTCGACGGGCTCGACTATTCCAACGGCGACGAGATGCGGCTGCGCATCTACGCTCCGGAGCCGGCCGTCGCCGTCGCAAACCGCAGGGAGGCCGCCCCATGAGCCGGCGCATCCAGATCGTCGAAGTCGGGCCCCGCGACGGCCTGCAGAACGAAAAGACCCTGCTGGAGATCGATCAGAAGATCGCCTTCATCGAGCGCCTTCGCGACTGCGGCGCCCGGCGCATCGAGACGGTCTCCTTCGTCAATCCGCGGCGCGTGCCGCAGATGGCCGGCGCCGAGGAGATCATGGCCGCCCTGCCCGCCGAGAACCTCTCGCGCATCGGGCTGGTGCTGAACGAGCGCGGCTGGGAGCGCTGCGTGGCCGCCGGCTGCGAGGAAGCCAACGTCGTGGTTTGCGCAACCGACGGTTTTGGGATTCGCAACCAGGGCGCGAGCACCGCGGAACAAATGACGGCCCTGGCCGCCATTGTCGCCCGCCGCACCGCCGAGGGCGGCCCGCCGATCACCGCCACCATCTCCGTCGCCTTCGGCTGTCCCTTCGACGGGGAAGTCAGCGAACAGCAGGTCGGCGAGCTGGTCCGCGAGATCTCCGGCCTCGGGGTCGCCGAGATCGCCCTGGCCGACACCATCGGCGTGGCCGACCCGTGGACCGTGCGCCGCCGGATCGAGGCCGCGCGCGCCGCCGCGCCGGGGGCCACCCTGCGCATGCACTTCCACGACACCCGCAACACCGGCCTCGCCAACGCCTTCGCCGCCGTCGAGGCCGGGATCGACGTGCTCGACGCCTCCTGTGGCGGCCTCGGCGGCTGCCCCTTCGCCCCGGCGGCCACCGGCAACATCGGCACCGAGGATCTCGTCTACATGCTGGAGCGCGCCGGCTTCGAGACCGGCTATGACCTTGGCAGACTGATCGAAACCGCCCGCTGGATATCGGGTCTTCTGGGAAAGGCGCCGGCGGCCTCGGTCAGCCGGGCCGGGGGATTCCCGGCGCTCGCGGCCTAGGCGGCGCGGCCCCGGAAGCGCCAGACCACCGGACGCACGATCGCTGTGCAGACGATGATCGGCGAGAGGACCCAGGCCAGCAGCCGCTGGGAGAAGCTCTCGGCCCGGCGGCGGAAATAGCGGGCCAGCCCCACGCCCTTGTGGAACTCCACCCGCAGGGGGCTGGTCTGACTGGTGTGGCCCAGGTGGACCACCTCGGCCTTCGGATGGAACAGCACCTGACCGCCCGCGCGCCGGACGCGCCAGCACAGGTCGACGTCCTCGACGTGCAGGAAGTAGCCCTCGTCGAAGCCGCCGACGGCCTCGAAATCCTCGCGGCGCATGCACAGGCAGGCGCCGGACACGGTGGGAACCGGCGCCACCTGGTCTGGAGCCGCGTCGTTCTCCCAGTGCACCTCGTACTGGCGCCAGGCCGGCACCTTCTGGGCCAGCCGGCTCAGGGACATCAGGGCGGTCATCGGCGTGATGTCGCCGCGCCGCGCGCCGCGCTGTTCGGTGCGGTCGGCGTTCAGCACCCGGCCGCCGACCAGCGAGGGCACCGGGCGGTTCTCGATGGCGCGGACCAGCCCGGCCACGCACCCGGACTGCAGGAAGGCGTCGGGATTGAGGAACACCAGAATCTCGCCGCTCGCCGCCCGTGCGCCCAGATTGGCGCCACGCGCGAAGCCGACGTTGCCCTGGCCGGCGATCAGCCGCACGCGCCCGTCGCGCTCCGCCAGCCCCTGCAGGCGCGTGGCCTCGGCGCAGGGGCTGCCGTTATCGACGATGACGAACTCGTCCACCAGCGGATCGGCCAGCACCCGGGCGACGCTCTCGCCCAGGGCCTCGCCGGTCATGTAGACGACCATCACGACCGACACCCGCCGGCGCGACCTCAGGAATTCCTCCAGAGGAGCCGGTTCGGCGGCGACGATCGGTGCGGCGATGCCGTTCATCAAGCCTCCATGGCCCCGGCCGCCTCTCGAGGCGAACCCGCCTCGCCCGACGCGTGTCGGGCAAGATCAGGCGGAGTCGCCTCCAAGGCAAGCCTGTTTGCGGCCTCCGCCAGGGGCAGCACCTCCTGGCGCTCGGAGCCCAGGCGGCGCAGGGCGACCTGGCCGAGCTCGGCCTCGCGGCGACCGACGACGGCGATCACCGGGGTCTTGGCGAGGCTGTGCTCGCGGACCTTGTAGTTGATCTTCTCGTTTCGCAGGTCCGTCTCCACGCGCAGGCCCGCCTGGCGCAGGGCTTCGGCTGCGGCGCGAGCATAGTCGTCGGCGTCGGACGTAATTGTGGCGACCACGACCTGAACAGGCGCCAGCCAGAGGGGAAATGCGCCAGCGTAGTTTTCGATCAGGATACCAATGAAACGTTCCATCGACCCCAGCACGGCGCGGTGCAACATGGCCGGCCGCTGCTTGGAGCCGTCCTCGGCGACATACTCGGCGCCAAATCGCTCCGGCAGGTTAAAATCGACCTGCACCGTCCCGCACTGCCAGGCCCGCCCGATCGCGTCGTAGAGCGTGAACTCCAGCTTCGGGCCGTAGAAGGCGCCCTCGCCCGGATTGACCTCATAGTCCACGCCCATCATCTCGCAGGCCTTCGCGAGCTGGGCCTCGGCGGCGTCCCAGATCTCGTCCGAGCCGATGCGCTGCTCGGGCCGCGTGGAGAGCTTCACGTCCACCCGCTCGAAGCCCAGCTCCTCATAGGTGTGGAAGATCAGCCGGCCGGCCGTGGCCGCCTCGATCGGCAACTGCTCGGGCGTGCAGAAGATGTGGGCGTCGTCCTGCACGAAGCCCCGCACGCGCATGATGCCGTGCAGACTGCCCGAGGGCTCGTAGCGGTGGCAGGACCCGAACTCGGCCATGCGCAGCGGCAGCTCCCGATAGGACTTCTGGCCGACGTTGAAGATCTGCACGTGGCCGGGACAGTTCATGGGTTTAACGACCAGCGTGCGATCATCCGTCTCGACCTCGCACACAAACATGTTCTCCCGGTACTTCGCCCAGTGGCCGGACGTTTCCCAGAGCTTCTTGTCCATGAGCGAAGGCGATTTGACCTCCACGTAGCCGGCCCGCTCGATCTTGCGGCGAACGTAGTTTTCCAGCGTCCGGTAAAGCGTGGCGCCCTTGGGGTGCCAGAACACCTGGCCGACCGCTTCCTCCTGGATATGGAACAGGTCCATCTGGCGGCCGATCTTGCGGTGGTCGCGCTTCTCGGCCTCCTCGATGCGCTTGAGGTAGGCCTCCAGATCCGCCTCGCTGGCCCAGGCCGTGCCGTAGATGCGCTGGAGCTGGGCGTTGCGATGGTCGCCCCGCCAGTAGGCGCCGGCCAGCTTCGTCAGCTTGAAGGCCTTGCCGGCGTGTTTCGTCGAGGGCAGGTGCGGCCCCAGGCACAGGTCCTTCCACTGGCCCTGGCGGTAGACCGTGATCGTCTCCTCCTTCGGCAGGTCGGAGATGATCTCGGCCTTGTAGGCCTCGCCGATCGACTTGAAGTGCTCGATGGCCTCGTCGCGGTCCCAGACCTCGCGTCGGATCGGCTCGTCGCGGTCGACGATCTCGCGCATGCGCTGTTCGATCTTCGCCAGGTCGTCGAGCTGGAAGGGCTCGTTGCGCGCGAAGTCGTAGTAGAAGCCGTCCTCGATCGCCGGTCCGATCGTGACCTGCGTGCCGGGGAACAGCTCCTGCACAGCCTCGGCCAGGATGTGGCTGACGTCGTGGCGGATCACCTCCAGGGCCTCGGGGTTGTCCCGCGTCAGGATTTCGAAGGCGCCGCCGTGCGGCAGGGCCCGCTCCAGGTCCAACAGGGCGCCGTCGAGCTTCACCAGGATGGCCTTCTTCTCCAGGGACTTGGAGATCGAGGCGGCGATGTCGCGGCCCGTGACGCCATCTTCGAATTGGCGCTTGGAGCCGTCAGGGAAAACCAGGTCGATCATGTCTTCTCACACGTCCAGTTTCGTCGCCGCGCCCCGTCGGGTTTCTCAGGCGGCGGATCGTAGCCCGACCCGCCCCAGGGGTTGCAGCGGCAGACCCGCCGGACGGCCAGCCAGCCGCCCCGCACGGGCCCATGGGAGATCAGAGCTTCGGCGGCGTATTCCGAACAGGTCGGAAGGAACCGGCACTGGCGTCCGATCAAGGGCGAAAGCGTCAGCTTGTAGGCGCGCAAGGCGCCTTTGACGCAGGTTTCATAGAGAGTCATGCCGATCGCGGCCGTGCTGGTCAGGGCCAGCGCTTACGTCGCAGGACGCGTCGAATCAAGCCGCGCCGGCGCGGCTAGTTCGCTCCATCGCCTGGCGGACGGCGTCGACCGTCGCTTCGAACGCCAGGAGCGTCGAGGCGTGACGGGCGGGATAGTCCTTCACCGGGGCGAGCATGGCCAAGTCCGAAAAGCGTCCTTCGGGCGCGGGCGCGCCCTCTTTCAACATAGCACGAAAGGCGTCCCGGGCCATCTCGATCTCCGGCAGCCGCGCCCCGACCACATGGGCGCCGAGCACCGCCGCGGCCGCCTGGCCGAGGGCGCAGGCCTTCACGTCCTGGGCGAAGTCCACCACGCGGTCGTCCTCGACAGCCACGTCGACCACGACCCGGCTGCCGCACAGCTTGGCCACTTTCTCGGCCGTGCCCTGCGGCGCGGGCAGCCGACCGGCCCGCGGCATGTTCGCCGCCAGCTTGAGCAGCCTGGCCGAATAGAGGTCGTCGATCATGCGTCGGATGTAGGCGCCGCCTTGCCGGCGCGCCAGCGGGTCTCGGCTTCCTGTTTCAGCGCCAGGCTCATGGCCTCGAAGCCCCGCCAGACCTTGCGGCCCATCCGCTGGGCCACCCGCGGGCCCAGGAAGCCGCCGAACAGCTCTCCGTTGGAGACGATGCAGCTCTCGTCGGCCAGCTGCTCGATCTCGATGTAGCGGGTGTTGGACACAAGGCCGCCCAGCATCTTCAGGCGCCAATGGAGCTGCTCCCTCGGCACCCATTCCAGCACCACCGGATGGATCACCCGCGGCTCCTCGTCCGGCAGGGCCAGGGACATGGTGAGGGTCGAGCCGATGCGGATCTGGCCGGAGGCCTGCGGATAGAGCGGGTTCCACTTCGACCAGCCCTCCAGGTCGTAGAGCACGTCCCAGATGACGTCGGAGGGCGCCTGGATGCCCACGCGGTGCTCGATCCGCATGCCGCTGGGCCCGCCGCCGCCGCCCTTGAACTTGAAGCCGGAGGCTACATTGAAGGTCTGGGGCGTGTTCACCGGCATGGATTCAAGGCTCTGGAGCTAGGATGGTCTTCGGATCGGCCCAGATACGCGCTGCGCCAGGATCCGTCCGCGAACTTCGTAACAGACCATCGCCGCCGCGTCATGACGCCCGCCGGGACCGCCGGCCGGATCAGGTGGCCTCCTTCAGCCGCCAGGTCGCGCCGGCGGCGATGTCCATCACCTCGACGCCCAGGGCCGTGAGCTCGTCGCGGATGCGGTCGGCCTTGGGCCAGTCCTTGGCCGCGCGGGCGGCGATGCGCTCGGCGATCAGGGCGTCGATGCGGGCCTTGAACTCGTCGTCGGCGCCGCCCTGGAACCAGGCTTCCGGATCGGCCTGCAGGAACCCCATGAGGGCGCCGCTCGCCAGGAGCTGGCCTTTGGCTTCGGCGCGCCCGTCCGCATCGCCCGTCTCCAGGCGCGAGGCCAGGGCGAAGAGTTCGGCCATCGCCTGGGGCGTGTTGAGATCGTCCTCGAGGGCGGCGACGAAGGCGGGCGAAGGCTGGTCCGTCGAGGGCGTCACATCGGCGGCCCGCCGCAGGGCTCCGTAGAGCCGGTCCAGGGACTTGCGGGCCTGGGTGAGGAGTTCGCCGCTCCATTCCTGCGGCGCGCGGTAGTGGCCGACCAGCAGCGCCCAGCGGACCGCTTCGCCCGGGGCCTTCTCGATCAGTTCGTGGACGAGCACCACGTTGCCCAGGGACTTCGACATCTTCTCGTCGCCGAAGTTCAGGAAGCCGTTGTGCACCCAGTAGCGGGCGTATTCCTCGGCCCGGCCGTGGTCGTGGCCGGCGCAGACCCCCTGGGCGATCTCGTTCTCATGGTGCGGGAAGATCAGGTCGTGGCCGCCGCCGTGGATGTCGATCGGCAGGCCGAGCGCCTCGTCGATCATCGCCGAGCATTCGATGTGCCAGCCGGGGCGGCCGGGGCCCCAGGGGCTGTCCCACACCGGCTCGCCCGGCTTGGACGGCTTCCACAGCACGAAGTCGGCGGGATGGCGCTTGTACGGCGCCACGTCCACCCGCGCCCCGGCGATCATGTCCTCCATGGAGCGGCCGGACAGCTTGCCGTAGTCGCCGAACACCTGGGTGTCGAACAGGACATGGCCTTCGGCGGCGTAGGCGGCGTTGTTGCGCACCAGCCGGCCGATCATGGTGATGATCGCGTCCATGGTCTGGGTGACCCGCGGCTGCAGCGTGGGCCGCAGGGCGCCGAGGCTCGCCATGTCGGCGTTGTAGATGGCGAGGTAGCGGTCGGTGATGGTGGAGATGGGCACGCCTTCGGCCAGGGCCTTGGCGTTGATCTTGTCGTCCACGTCGGTGACGTTGGCGGCGTAGATCACCGCGTCCTGCCCGTAGAGATGACGCAGCAGGCGGAACAGGACGTCGAAGACAACCACGGGCCGGGCGTTGCCGATGTGGGCATAGTTGTAGACCGTCGGGCCGCAGACATACATCGTCACCCGCTTCGCATCTGCGGGAACGAAGGGCCGCTTCTCGCGGGCCATGGTGTCGTAGAGGGAAAGGGCCATGGGTCGACTTGACGCTGCGTGACTGTTGCCGGGGCGCGGCCTGGACCCATATACAGTTGGCCAGGGCCCTAGGCCACGGCGCATCCGCGCCTAAATCTGGGCCGTAACAAAGGTGGCACGCGTCATTTCCGGGGCCTTCGTCCCGGCGCAACTCAGCCTGGAAAGATCCCCTTGAACATGGACGCCCGCACTCCCGACCGCACGCTCGTCGGCGTTTCCGATCTCGAGCCCGTCAAGCGCCCGACCCGCGAAGAGGCCATGGAGGCCGTCCGCACCCTGATCGCCTGGGCCGGCGACGATCCGCGCCGCGAAGGCGTCATCGACACCCCCAAGCGCGTGGTGGACGCCTATGCGGAATGGTTCGAGGGCTACGCCGCCGATCCGGCCAAGGAGCTGAGCCGCACCTTCGAGGACGTGCAGGGCTACGACGACATCGTCATGCTGCGCGAGATCGAGGTCGAGAGCCACTGCGAGCATCACATGGCCCCCTTCCTGGGCAAGGCCTACGTCGCCTACATGCCGACGAACCGGGTGGTGGGCATCTCCAAGATCGCCCGCGTGGTCGAGATCTTCGCCCGTCGCCTGCAGACGCAGGAGACCATGACCCAGCAGATCGCCGACGCCATCACCGACAGCCTGCGTCCGGCCGGCGTGGCCGTGCTGATCGACGCGGCGCACCAGTGCATGACCACCCGCGGCGTGCACCACCGCCACGTGAGCACGATCACCACCCAGTTCACCGGGGTGTTCAAGACCGACGCGACCCTGCGCCAGCGGTTCCTGGACTTCGTCAACAAGCGCTGAGGCGGCTCACCGCCAGGCGAAGACCGGCTGCTCCAGCTCGGACACGCGGGTGACGCGGCCGGCCACCAGTTCGCGGAACTGGTAGATCACCGCCGCGGTCGGAGCGTGGATGTGGTGGCCGCCGACGTTGAGGCGGATCACCGGCCGCGTGCTCTCGGGAATGGTCTCGAACTCCACCGCCGCAGCGTCGAGCATCTGGTCGATGCGGAAGCGGTGGGTGGAGGCGACCTCGTCCGGATTGGGCCGCAGGGCCGCCACATCGTCCAGCCAGGCGACCACCGGGGCGATCGCATAGCCCGAGCGCGTGGGATAGTCGTCGAGGACGCCGAGCACGCGCCGGGCCGGCAGGCTCAGGCCCAGTTCCTCGTGCAGCTCGCGCAGGGCCGCCTGCTCCAAGGTCTCGCCCGGATCGCAGCGGCCGCCCGGCAGCGCCCACTGGCCCGCGTGGGCGCGCAGGCCCGCCGCGCGCCGGGTCAGCAGGAAAGCGGCCTGGCCGGAACCGTCGTCGGCCTCGACCACCGTGATGGTCACCGCCGCGCGCTTGAGCTCCTGTCCGTCATGGGCGATCCGCGGAAAGGCTGCGCAGCGTTCGGCCAGGACATCGCGGAAGGCGGCGGTGAAGGGAAAGCTCATGCGATATGAGCTAGCCTGTCCGGCGCCCCCCGCATAGCCGGCGACGCGCCGCGGGACCATGGCATGACGGGAGACTTGGGAACGATGGACCGCGAGATCGACGACGTGGCGGCCATCCTGCCGCCGCTGCTGCAGGCGCTGGACGCGCTCGAATTCGTCGCCCGCCACATGAACCCCTACGACCCGGCCGAGGCCCTGGGCGCCGTGGGCCGCCCGCACGAGCCGCTGCGCGTTCTGCTGCCGCGGCTCGCCGACTGGCCGCAGGCCCTGGCCGGAGCCGGCCGGGCGCTGGCGACCGCCTGCGAGGAGACGCTGGCGGCCTTCGACGAGCTGGACGCCGCCGCGGCCCAGGCGGGAGACTTCCGCCTGATCTTCCGCGCCCTGCGCCACGGCCCGCGCGCCCAGGAAGCGCTGTTCCCCCTGGCCGACGGGCTGAAGCCGGTGAGCCGCTTCTTCCTTGAGCCGGGGCGGCGCGACGACGAGGACCTCATCGCCCGGCTGGCCGGCGCGGAGCCGCGGGACGACACAGGCCTCGCGCACGTCGGCGAGGCCCCCGGCGGTCGCGGCGGCTTTTCGATATACGTCCCGGAGACCTACGCCCCGCACGCGCCCGCCCCCTTGGTGATGGCGCTGCACGGCGGCGCGGGGAACGGCCGCGGCTTTCTGTGGAGCTGGCTGCGGGAGGCGCGGACGCATGGGGCGATCCTGGTGTGCCCCACCGCCGTGGGGGAGACCTGGGCCCTGCAGGGGACCGATCACGACACCCCCAACCTGTCGCGGATCCTCGAGTTCGTGCACAGCCGCTGGGCGCTGGACCCGCGCCGGCTGCTGCTGACCGGCATGAGCGACGGCGGCACCTTCAGCTATGTCAGCGGGCTCGAGGCGGAATCGCCCTTCACGCACCTGGCCCCGGTGAGCGCAGCCTTCCACCCGATGCTGGCGCAGATGGCCGATCCGGAGCGCGTGCGCGGCCTGCCGGTCCACATCGTGCACGGGGCGCTCGACTGGATGTTCCCCGTCGACATGGCCCGCGAAGCCAGCGCGGCGATGCAGGCGGCGGGGGCGCGCGTGACCTATCGCGAGGTGGCCGACCTCAGCCACACCTA
This sequence comes from Phenylobacterium sp., assembly GCF_046291545.1. Classification (GTDB taxonomy): domain Bacteria; phylum Pseudomonadota; class Alphaproteobacteria; order Caulobacterales; family Caulobacteraceae; genus Phenylobacterium. The sequence continues at coordinate 1,258,169 of NZ_JBKBSM010000001.1, read as the reverse complement.
TCCGCGCGAGCTCAATCCCGAAATCCTGGCCTGGCTGGGCGGCGCCTGACGTTCGGGAAGGTTCTGACTGCGATTGTCAGGGGCGCGCCCATGCCCCATGACCAGGGCTGGGCGGCGAGCGGCCGCATCCTTGGGAGGAGACCGGCGATGTTCTCGCATATCATGATCGGCACCAACGACCTGGACCGGGCCAAGAGCTTCTACGACGCCCTTCTGGGCACGCTGGGCGTGCCGCCGGCCCGGGTCGACGGGCACCGCATCTTCTACTTCACGCCCACCGGCGTGTTCTCCGTGTCGCTGCCGATCAACGGCGAGCCGGCCACCCACGCCAACGGCGGCACCATCGGCTTCGCCTGCGCCTCGTCCGACCAGGCCGACGCCTGGCATGCGGCGGGGCTCGCCGCCGGGGGAACCACCTGCGAGGATCCGCCCGGCGTGCGCGAAGGCTCCACGGGCAAGATGTACCTAGCCTATCTGCGCGACCCGGACGGCAACAAGCTCTGCGCCCTGCACCGCATGTGAGCCGGCGCGGCGCCGGGTCCGCCCCCTATGCGGCGGGCTCGGCGACGGCGTTCGCCACGCCCTGCGCCCCCGCCGCCGCGGGCGCCCGCGGCCGACGCACCAGGGTGACCAGGACGAAGCTGAGATTGATCAGCAGGTACCAGGAGCCGAGCTTGGCGAAGGAGACCATGGACCAGCCATCGCGTTGGGCCGGGTAGATCCAGGCCTGGGCGAAGGTGCCGAGATTCTCGGCGATCCAGATGAAGAAGGCGGCCAGAACCCCGGCCAGCAGCATTGGCATTCGGCGGGGCTTTTCGTCCGGCGTATAGACGATCCATGCCGGCCCGAAGATCACCACGCAGAAGACGAAGAGCCCCCAGCGGATGTCGGGCATGAAGTGGTGGGTGAAGAAGTTGGCGTAGGCGAGCAGCGCCATCGTCCAGGCGGCCCAGACCGGCGGGTAGCGGATGAAGCGGAAGTCGAAGATGCGCCAGGCCCGGGCGATGTAGGAGCCGACGCAGGCGTACATGAAGCCGGAGAACAGCGGCGCCCCGCCGATTCGCAGGACGCTGGCCTCCGGATAGATCCACGAGCCATGCGCGGTCTTGAAGACTTCCATGGCGGTGCCGACGACGTGGAAGGCGAAGATCACCACCGCCTCGTCGGGGTGCTCCAGCTTCAGCGCCAGAAGCAGGACCTGGATGGCCACCGCCGCCAGCACCAGGAAGTCGTAGCGGGCCAGCGGCGCGTCGGCCGGATAGACGTAGCGGGTGACGAGGAGCAGCCCGAGCATCATCGCACCGAACAGGCAGGCCCAGGCCTGCTTCAGGCCGAACATCAGGAACTCGAAGATGAAGCCGTTGAGCCGGCTGCGTTCGGCCCACGGCCGAGCCGCCGTCTCCAGCGCCGCGACGCGCGCCTTGATCCAGTCCGCAAGACTCATGGACCTATGGGTAGTGGACCGCGGCGGCCCTGCCTACGTGCGCTAAGCCTGGGCGAAGGGGCCGGTGGTCGCCACGCTCGCGCGGGCGCGCATGGCCTCGAGCCACGCCCGGGCGGCCGGCGCAGCGGCCAAGACTTCGGCGCCCTCGGGCGTCTGCGATGCGTAGTGAAGCTGCGGGAAGAGGAAGGCGTCGGCGAGGGTGAAGCGGTCGCCGACGAGAAAGGCGTGGGCTGCGAGCGACTGTTCGATCAGCGCCAGCTGCTCGGCCAAGCGCGCCTGGAAGTCGGCCAGCACGGCCGGATCGGCCGGCGCCCCCGTCGCCAGCACGCTGAAGCGCGCCTTGATGAGGCCGTTCATCACCGGATAGGCGTAGCCGTTCACGATGCTGATCCAGCGCAGCATGTCGGTCTGGCCGCGGTAGTCGACCGGCTGCAGGGCCGGACCCTCGAAGGCGCGGTCGATGTAGTGGGCGATGGCGAGGGTCTCGTAGATGATCGCCTCTCCGTGCTGCAGCACCGGGATCTTGCCGAAGGGATGCAGCCTGCGGTGCTCGGGGGAGGTGGTGTCTACGTCCCGCACGGTATGGGGTACGCCCTTCTCGGCCGCGCAAATCCGCGCCGTCCAGCCGTAGGGACTGAGCGTCTGCGTGTGCACGATCACGTCGGACATGGAAGGCCCCGCTGCGGAAGGCCGCACCCTCCTCCGATCCTCCAGCCGCCGCCTTGACCGGCGTCAACCTCAAGCGGTCTTCGCGTCCGGCAGGGCCGCGAAGAGCTGGTTGGCGGCGGCTTCGGGCGAACCCTCGCCGGTCAGGGCGACGGCGGCGAAGGCGTTCTTCTGCACCGAATAGGCCACGAGCGCCTTGGCGCCCGGCAGGCCGCCGGCGTGACCCAGCCAGGTGTCCCGCGACTGGGGATCGACCTTGTAGAGATCGGTGACCATCACGCCCTGGCCGTAGTAGCCCGGCCCTGCGCCCGCCATGGGATAGAGCCGATAGAACCGGCCGCGGGTGGTCGCCTGTCCGTGAAGGCGGTTGGCCATGAGGCCGCGCCAGAAGCGCACCACGTCCAGCGCCGAGGCGGCCACCGCACCGGCCGCGAAAGGGGTGGTCAGGTCGTCCGCCGTTCCGCCCGCTTCGGCCGCGCTCGCGGTCGGCGTGGCCAGGCCCTGCGGCGTCTGGCGCGGCGCAAGAATGGTCGTCTCCTCCAGGCCCAGTCGTTCGACGATCCGCTTCGTCAGGGCCTCGTGATAGGCCACGCCGTCGATCGCCTCGATGATCCTGCCGAGCAGCACGTAGCCGGTGTTGGAGTAGCTCCAGTTCGCGCCGGGACAGAAGGCGGCCGGCTGGGCGTAGGCCGCCGCAAGCAGCTGGTCGGGCGCCTTGTAGCCCGGTGCGGCGCGCAGACCCGGATCGGCCTGGAAGCTGTAGAGGCCGCTCGTGTGGGTCAGGAGATCGTCGATCTTGATGAAAGCCGCGCCCGGGGCCTCGGGCGCCCACCTGCTCAGGCGGTCCTCGAGACCGAGCTTGCCTTCCTCCACCATCTGCAAGATCGCGGTGGCGGTGTAGGCCTTGCCGACGCTGGCCCAGAAGAACATCTGCGGCTCCGGATCGCCGCGTGGGACCCGAAGCTGGTTCCACTGGCCGCCGTCCGGCGTGATCATCGCCGCGCAGAGGGCCTGGGTCCGCATTTGGCCGGCGGCCTTGTCGAAGGCCTCGTCGAGCTCCTCGTGGATGATCATGTGGGCGCGGGCTTTGGCCGAAGCCTCCGCCGCGTCGAACACAGAGGGAAAGAGCTGGGGCCGGAGCCCCTGGCCGACATAGGCCTCACGCCCCGTGCATCCCTTGGACTTGCGGCCCCAGGGGCGGCCGTCGGCGGCGACGGGCGCGAGCGCCGGCAGGGCGAAGGCGCTCGCGGCGGCGATCAGGGCGCGGCGGGTCTGTGCCATTGGCGAAGGGCTCCGTTGGGACGCGACGGACGCTCCTCATGCCTGCTTTGCGCGGCTATATGAAGGCCATGACCCGCTTTCCGACCGCCCCCGACAAGCACGCCCTGGAGCGCGGCGCCGAGCTCGCCCCCCGCTTCGACGCCAATGGCCTGATCGCGGCGGTGGCCACGCACGCCGACACCGGCGAGGTCCTGATGTTCGCCTGGATGGACGCCGAGGCGCTGGAGCGAACCATCGCCACGCGCGAGGCGCACTACTTCAGCCGCTCGCGGGGCGAGCTCTGGCACAAGGGCGCGACCAGCGGCCAGATCCAGAAGGTCGAGGAGATCCGCATCGACTGCGACCAGGACGCCGTCTGGATCAAGGTGCGCCCGCAGGGCGACGGCGGCGCCTGCCACGTCGGGTTCCGCTCCTGCTTCTATCGGGTGATCGGGGCGGACGGCGCCCTGGAAGAGCGGCCGTGACGGTCCCCGAGGCGCTGATCGCCTTCAGCCTGGCGGCGGGCCTGCTGACCATCACCCCGGGGCTGGACACCGCCCTGGTGCTGCGCACCGCCGCAGCGGAAGGCGCGCGCGGCGCGGCCCTGGCGGGCCTGGGAGTGGTGCTCGGCTGTCTGACCTGGGGTGCGGCCGCCGCGTTCGGCGTGGGCGCCCTGCTGGCGGCGTCGCAGACGGCGTTCGACCTCCTGAGGTGGGCGGGCGCGGCCTATCTGGCCTGGCTCGGAATCAACCTGATCCTGAAGCCGCGCGACAGCTTCGCCACAGCCGGGCCGTCGACGATGGCGGCCGGGTCCGCCGCCTGGCTGCGGCGCGGCTTCCTCGGCAATCTGCTGAATCCGAAGGTCGGAGTCTTCTACGTGTCGTTCCTGCCGCAGTTCACGGCCAAGGGCGTGGAGCCGGTCGGCTTCATGCTGCTGCTGGCGGCGATTCACGCCCTCATGGGCGTCGTCTGGTTCGCCGCCCTGATCGCGGCGACGCGGCCGATCGCCCGCACCCTGCGCCGGCCGGCCGTCGTCCAGTGGCTGGACCGGACGACCGGCGGGGTGTTCCTGGCGTTCGCCGCCCGGCTGGCGCTCGAGCGGCGCTGAGCCCTCGCCTCAGACCTCGCTGAGCGGCGAGACGCCGCCGCCGGCGACCGGCGTGACCCGGAAGGCCTTGTCGGTGAGGGTCTCGAAGGTCCGCTCCTTGATGGTCGAGACCTTCTTCAGCTCGCCCCGGGCTTCCTGGCGGTTGAGGGTGAGCAGGACGAACCCCTTGGCGGCCTGGTTGGTGTAGACGATCTCCCGATTGGCCTCGGCGTAGATTTCGCCGAGGGGGACGGTCGTCAGGTAGTCGCCGCCGCCGGGGCTGGTGATCCCGGTCGTACCGAATTCGACGGCCACCAGGCGTCCGCCGTCCGGCGCGTCGTAGAGCTCGTTGGCCCAGAAGGCGTGGCTGTCGCCGGAGACGACGATCGGGTTGGCGCCGGCGAGGTTCTCGTAGAGCCGCTGGCGGTCGACCGGGTAGCCGTCCCACATGTCCAGGCCGTAGGGCATGTTCAGGGGCGCGAGGGCGTCCATCTGGGCGATGCGCGGGCGGACGCTGTCGGGCAGTCCGGCCAGGGCCTTGTCGAGCGCCTCCTTGCCCATGGCCTTGCTGAAGCTGGCGATGTTCACCCGCGCCATCACCACCTGGTTGCCCAGGATCTGCCAGGCGTGGCCGGCCGCCACCGAGCGCTTGACCTCGGCGGCCACCCAGGCGTGCTGGGCTTCGCCCATCATCTTGCGCGAGGGATCGGCGAGCTTCGCGCGGAAGGCGGCGAGCTCCTCGGGGCTCGTGCCCTTCAGGTCCTCGGAGTAGTCAAGCTGATGGTCGCGGGCGGAGAGCCGCGTCTCCAGCATGATCAGCGAGGCGAGGTCGCCGAAGTGGAAGCTGCGCCAGGCCGCGTCCAGCGTCTTGCCCTGGGCCGGTTCGCGGATCGGCATCCACTCGTAGTAGGCCTTGAGGGCCACGGCCTTGCGCGCGGTCCAGTCGCCCTCGGTTTCCGGCGAATGGTTCTCGGCGCCGCCCAGGAAGCTGTTGTTGGCGGTCTCGTGGTCGTCCCAGGCGACGATCCACGGGGCGCGGGCGTGGGCGGCCTGCAGGGCGGGGTCGGACTTGTACTGCGCGTGGCGGCGGCGGTAGTCGGCCAAGGTGACGATCTCGTGCGGGGGATCGTGCGGACGCTCGCCGGCGACCGGCGAGTCCATGCCATAGGACCCCGGCCCGCCGTACTCGTAGATGTAGTCGCCCAGGTGCAGGACCGCGTCGACCCGGGGGAGGTCGGCGATCGCCTGGTAAGCGTTGAAGTAGCCGTTCGGATAGAGAGAGCAGGACGCCACGGCCAGCACCACGTCTTCCACTGAGCCGGCCGGCAGGGTGGCGGTGCGGCCGGTCGGCGAGGTGACGCCGAGGGCCTCGAACTCGAAGGTGTAGGCCCGGCCGGCCTCGAGGCCGGTCACGTCGACCTTGGCGGTGTAGTCACGGTCGGGACCGGTGATCCCCTCGCCCGACTTGGCGCCGCCGGCGCGGCGGTCCACGGGGTTGAGCCGCCACTTGTAGGCGATGTCCCCGCCGGGCGCGGCGAGGGGCGTGATGCGGGTCCACAGGATGACGCGGTCCTGGGTGGGATCGCCCGAGGCGACGCCGTGGTTGAAGGCGACCTTGCCCGCGTAGGCGGCGGCGTTGGCCGAAACCGCCGGCGCAGCCGCGCCAAGGCCAAGGAGGGCGAGCGCCCGACGTCTGTCCAGTTTCATTTGCATCACCCCCGCAGGTCGCGCCGCACTTCGGCGCGTGCAATAGAAGGCCATTCTACGACAGGAGCATGATGACCATGTCCAGCGAAGGCCTGCACGTCCCCCGCGAGAAGCTGTCGAGGAGGACGTTGAACCTTCACTACGCCATCGCCTCGCTCATCGAGGAACTGGAGGCCGTGGACTGGTACCGCCAGCGGGCCGACGACTGCGACGATCCCGAGCTGAAGGCGATCCTGCTGCACAACGCCCGCGAGGAGATCGAGCATGCGGCGATGGCGCTGGAGTGGGTGCGGCGCAACGACGGCGAGTTCGAGGCCCAGCTGAAGGAATACCTCTTCTCCGAGGGCTCGATCACCGGAAAGGAAGAGGACGCCAGCGGCAAGCATGGCCTCTGACCCCGGCGGGCCGGCGGCGGACGAGGAGGACGAGGCCTTCGACCTCCGCGTCGCCGAGATCGGCGCGGACCTCGCCGGCGAGCGGATCGACAAGGCGCTGGCCGCGCGGCTTGGCGACCTTTCGCGCGCCCGCATCCAGGCGCTGATCGCCGAAGGGCGGCTCAGCCTGGACGATGAAGTCGTGCGCGACGCCTCGGCCAGGGCGCGGGCGGGCGACTATGTGCTGGCCGTGCCGCCGCCGGCGCCGGCCGAGCCCCGGCCGGAGGCGATCGCGCTGAGCGTTTTCTTCGAGGACGCGCACCTGATCGTGGTGGACAAGCCGGCCGGCATGGCCGTGCACCCGGCGCCCGGCAGCGAGAGCGGCACGCTGGTGAACGCCCTCCTGCATCATTGCGGCGACAGCCTGTCGGGCGTCGGCGGGGTTGCGCGGCCCGGCATCGTCCACCGCATCGACAAGGAGACGTCGGGGGTGGTCGTGGCCGCCAAGACGGACGCGGCCCACCAGGGGCTCTCGGCCCTGTTCGCGGCCCACGACATCGAGCGGGTCTATGTCGCCCTGGTGCGCGGCGCGCCGCATCCCGCGCGCGGGACCATAGAAGGACGCATCGCCCGCTCGACCCACGACCGCAAGAAGATGGCGATCGTGAAGGCCGGCGGCCGCGAGGCGGTCACCCACTACGCCACCGAGCGGGTGTTCGGCCCGGCGGACAAGCCGGCGGCCGCGCGCCTCGCCTGCCGGCTGGAGACCGGGCGCACGCACCAGATCCGCGTGCACCTGGCGTCCAAGGGATGCCCGTGCCTGGGCGACCCGGTGTACGGCTCGGGGCCGCCGACGCCGGCGGTGCGCGCGGCCATCGCCGAGGCGGGGCTGGCCCGCCAGGCCCTGCACGCGGCGGTGCTGGGCTTCGTGCATCCGGTCACCGGCGAGGCGCTGCGCTTCGAAAGCCCGCTTCCGCCCGACATGGCCACGTTAGAAAAGCTGCTCGGCGCCCTCTGAAAACATGGAAGCATTCTGAAACAAGCGCGCCTTGATGCCGGCGCCGTCGGGGTATAGGAATAACCTAGTTGAGAAGTCGGATTTTCGGGCCGTTCCTCCCCGGGGCGGTCTTCCCCCAGGCCGGATCGATACCTATCTGACGGATGTAGGGGGAACAGGTCGCTGGCGCTTGCGCGCGCCCACCGCCCGGACTTCCGAAATGCTAGAGGGGATTGACCATGGCCGCGAACATGCTCGCCGTGATGTCGCCGGAGGGCGGCCTCAGCCGGTATCTGAACGAAATCCGCAAGTTCCCCATGCTGGCCAAGGACGAGGAGTTCATGCTCGCCAAGCGCTGGCAGGAGCACGAGGACCCCGAGGCGGCCCACAAGCTCGTCACCAGCCACCTGCGTCTGGTGGCCAAGATCGCCATGGGCTACCGCGGCTACGGCCTGCCCATCGGGGAAGTGATCTCCGAAGGCAACGTCGGGCTGATGCAGGCGGTCAAGAAGTTCGATCCGGACCGCGGCTTCCGCCTGGCGACCTACGCCATGTGGTGGATCCGCGCCTCGATCCAGGAATACATCCTGCGGTCCTGGTCGCTGGTGAAGATGGGCACGACGGCGGCGCAGAAGAAGCTGTTCTTCAACCTGCGCAAGGCCAAGAGCGAGATCAGCGCCCTGGAGGAAGGCGACCTGCGCCCCGACCAGGTGCACCAGATCGCCACCAAGCTGGGCGTGCTGGACGAGGAAGTCGTCTCGATGAACCGGCGCCTGTCTGGCGGCGACGCCTCGCTGAACGCGCCCCTGCGCGCCGACGGCGAGAGCGAGTGGCAGGACTGGCTGGTCGATGAGGACACCCCCAGCCAGGAGACCCTGGTCGCCGACAACGAGGAGCGCTCGATCCGCATGAGCCTGCTCGAAGAGGCGATGACCGAGCTGACCGACCGCGAGCGCCACATCCTGACCGAGCGGCGGCTGAAGGACGAACCGACCACCCTGGAGGAGTTGGCCGCCCAGTACGGCGTCAGCCGCGAACGGGTGCGTCAGATCGAGGTTCGCGCCTTCGAAAAGCTGCAGAAGTCGATGCGCGCCGCCGCCGAGGAGCGCAACCTGATCGACGCCTGACGCCGAAAAGGCGGACCAGGAGTCCGAGGAACGGCGCCGCCCCCGCGGCGCCGTTTTTCTTTGGGTTCAGGCCGCCGCCGGCTTGGGGCGGCCCGGCGCGGCCGGCTTGGCCTGGGCGTCGGCGGGAAGAAAGACCAGCAGCGGGGCTATGCGCTTGCCGGCCTCTTCCACGGTGAAGGGGGCGGACTTGTCGACCACCGCGGTCAGGTAGCGCTGCAGGTCGGCGGTGGCCGTGGCCAGCTTCAGGTCGTTGACGGCCAGGGCGGCTTTCTGCAGGTCGGCCGCCTGGGCCAGCATGGCGCGAAGGGCCTGGGTGGGGTCGCTGGCGACCGCCGCCACGGCGGACTTCAGGATCTTCAGGGCCTGGCTGATGCGGGCCGCGTCCGGGGTCTGGCGCGCGTCGGACTTGCGCTTGAGCGGGCCCTTGTAGTCGCCGGAGTTGAAGCGCCGACGGTCGGGGCCGATGTACTCCACCGCCTCGATCCAGTCGCGCGGGCGCAGGGTCACGGCCTCGAGACGCCGCATCAGGTCCTTGGTGGTGAAGGGCTTGCGCATGAACTCATGCACGCCGACGTCACGGGCGGCGCGGATCGCCTGGGCGGTGGCTTCGGCGGTCATCATCACCACCGGCGCCTGGCGGCAGACCGCGTCGCTGCGGCGCAGGCGGCGGGTGAACTCGATTCCGTCGGTGTCGTGGCCCGACATCTCCACGAAGATGATCTGGGCGTCGACCTCGTGGATCATGGTCAGAGCCTTGCGGCCCGAGGGGGCGATCCAGACCTGCGAACCGATCATCGTGCGCATCAGGTCGGCCAGCAGGCGCGCGCTGGCCGGGTGCGGATCGATCACCAGCACCCGCTGCAGCAGCGGCCGCATCTTCTGAATCAGCTTGGCGTCGTCGGTGTACACGGGGGCGCGGAACTCTGCGGACCTATCGCCACAAGGGTGACCGGGTTCGGTAAAGATCGCCTTGACGCGCCGCGCTGTCCTTCGGCCGCCGCCATCAGTCCTGGAACGGATCGCGCATCATGATGGTGTCGTCGCGCTCCGGACTGGTGGATAGCAGCACCACCGGCGCGCCGATCAACTCCTCCACCCGACGCACGTACTTGACGGCCGCCGCAGGCAGGTCGCGCCAGGACCGCGCGCCCTGAGTGCTTTCGCTCCAGCCTTCCAGCTCCTCGAACACCGGCGTCAGCGCCGCCTGTTCCTTGAGGCCGGCGGGCAGGTGGTCGACCTCGCGCTCGCCGAGGCGGTAGCCGGTGCAGATCTTCAGGGTGGAAAAGCCGTCGAGCACGTCGAGCTTGGTCAGAGCCACGCCCTCGATGCCGTTCAGCGCCACCGACTGGCGGACCAGGGCCGCGTCGAACCAGCCGCAGCGGCGGGCGCGGCCGGTGACGGTGCCGAACTCGTGGCCCCGCTCGCCCAGTCGCCGGCCGTCCTCGTCGAACAGCTCGGCCGGGAACGGCCCCTCGCCCACCCGGGTGGTGTAGGCCTTGACGATGCCGAGCACGTAGCCGGGCCCCTTCGGCCCCAGCCCCGACCCGGCCGCGGCCTGGCCGGCGACGGTGTTGGAGGAGGTGACGAACGGATAGGTGCCGTGATCGACGTCCAGCAGGGCCCCCTGGGCGCCTTCGAACAGCACGCGCTTGCCGCTCTTGACCACCTCGTCCAGCAGCCGCCAGGCGGGCTGGGCGTAGGGCAGGATCCTCGGGGCGATGGCCTCGACGTCCGCCAGCAGCCGGGCCGGATCGGCTTCCGGCAGGCCGAGCCCTCGGCGCAGCGGCGCGTGGTGGGCGAGCAGGCGGTCGATCTTGGCTTCCAGGGCGTCGCGGTCGGCGAGGTCGGCGACGCGGATCGCGCGGCGGCCAACCTTGTCCTCATAGGCCGGCCCGATGCCGCGGCCGGTGGTGCCGATCTTGTTGGTGGCGGCCGCCTCGCGGGCCTGGTCCAGGTCGCGGTGCAGGGGCAGGATCAGGCAGGCGTTGTCCGCCAGGACCAGCAGGTCCGGGGTGATGTTCACGCCTTGCCCGCCAAGCTTGGCGATCTCCTCGACCAGGTGCCAGGGGTCGACCACCACGCCGTTGCCGATGATCGACAGCTTGCCCTGCACCACGCCGGAGGGCAGCAGGCTGAGCTTGTAGGTCTGATTGCCGACCACCAGGGTGTGGCCGGCGTTGTGCCCGCCCTGGAAGCGCACGACGACGTCGGCGCGGTTGGACAGCCAGTCGACGAGCTTGCCCTTGCCTTCGTCGCCCCACTGGGCGCCGATAACGGTGACGTTGGCCATGGATACGATCCTTCCGCCTGCCAGGGTGATCCACCAGCCCTTCGACAGGCCCTCGGCAAGTGGATGGGATCGATTGAGGCTGCGGGACGCGGAATGCGCCGAACGCGGCGGCACGCTCTAAACAGCGGCGCGGCGGCCGCGTCAACCCCTCGCCTGCGATGCGGACAGGAGCTATCAAGCGCGCCATGGACCTGCCCCGCTTCCATCTCGCCTTCCCCGTCCACGACCTCGCCGAGGCGCGCGCCTTCTACGGCGGCCTTCTGGGCTGCGCCGAAGGGCGCTCCAGCGAGGACTGGGTCGACTTCAACTTCCACGGCCATCAGATCGTCGCCCACCTGGCGCCCGACGAAGCCGGCCACAGACGCACGAGCGCGGTCGACGGCGAGGCCGTGCCGGTGCGCCACTTCGGCGTGATCATGACCCTGCCGGCCTGGGAGGCCCTGGCGGAGCGGCTGAGGGCGGCGGGGGTGAAGTTCATCATCGAACCGCAGATCCGCTTCAAGGGCCTGCCGGGCGAGCAGGCGACGATGTTCTTCCTCGATCCGTCGGGCAATGCGCTGGAGTTCAAGGCCTTCGCCGACGACTCCATGGTTTTCGCCACGTGAGCGCAGACGGCCTGGCCATCTCCTTCGCCGACGTCCAAGCGGCCGCGGGCCGCCTGGCCGGAAAGGCGCTCGCCACGCCGCTGATCGAAAGCCCGGCGCTGAACGCGCGGGTCGGCCGGCGGGTGCTGATCAAGCCCGAGACCCTGCAGCGGGTGGGCGCCTTCAAGTTCCGCGGGGCCTACAACCGCCTGGCCCAGCTTTCGCCGGCCGAGCTCCGGACCGGCGTGGTGGCCTTCTCCAGCGGCAACCACGCCCAGGGCGTGGCCCTGGCCGCGCAGCTCCTGGGCGCGCCCGCGCTGATCGTCATGCCGTCCGACGCGCCGGCCGTGAAGCTGGAGGCCACGCGCGCATACGGCGCCGAGATCCGGCTCTATGACCGGCTGAGCGACGACCGCGCGGCGATCGCCGCGGAGATCGCCCAGGCGCGCGGGGCGCTGGTGGTCCCCTCCTACGACGATCCGCACATCATCGCCGGCCAGGGCACGGTCGGCCTGGAGCTGGTGCGCCAGGCCCAGGACCTGGGCGCAGAGCTGGACGTGGTGGTCACCCCGATCGGCGGCGGCGGCCTGATGGGCGGGGTCGCCACGGCGGTGAAGGCGCTGTCCCCCGGGACCGCCCTCGTGGGAGCCGAGCCGGAAGGCTACGACGACACCCTGCGCTCGCTGCAGGCCGGGCGGCGGCTGACGCTGAAGCCCGCCGTCCGCACCCTGTGCGATGCGCTGGAATCCCCCGCGCCGGGCGAGCTGACCTTCCCCATACTGATGAGAACCCTGGCCGACGTGGCGGTGGTCTCCGACGCGGAAGTGGCCGAGGCCATGCGCGTGGCGTTCGCGACGCTGAAGCTGGTCGTCGAGCCGGGCGGGGCGGCGGGCCTGGCCGCGCTGCTGGCCGGCAAGGTGAAGGCCGGGCGCGACGGCGCAGTGGGCCTGGTGCTCAGCGGCGGCAACGTGGACCCGGGGGTCTTTGCGCGGATCATCGGGGGCGAGGCGTGAACCTCGTCGTGCGGCCCGCCGATCCGGCGGCGGACTGGCCCGCGATCTGGCCGATCCTGGAGGCGGTGGTGCGGCCAGGCGAGGCCTACGCCGTGGACCGGGACATCGACGAGGCGCGCGGCCGGGCCTACTGGTTCAGTCCCGCCCACGAGGTGTTCGTGGCCGAGGCGGACGGCCGGATCCTCGGGTCCTACTACATGCGGCCCAACCAGGGCGGGGGCGGCGCGCACGTGGCCAATTGCGGCTACATGACCGACCCGGCCGCCCAGGGCCGGGGCGTGGCCCGCACCATGGGACTGCACTCGCTGGAGCATGCGCGGGCGCGGGGCTACCGGGCCATGCAGTTCAACATCGTCGTCTCCACCAACGTGCGGGCCGTGCGCCTGTGGGAGAGCCTGGGCTTCCAGACCGTCGGCCGCCTTCCCGGCGCGTTCGCCCACCCGCGCCTGGGCGACGTCGACGCGCTGGTGATGCACCAGCACCTGTGAGACGGGCCGCCCGCCTCCCTCGCGCCGAGCAGGGAGGATGGCCGGAAGGCGGGCGGCAGGGCTTCAGAAGAAGCCCAGCTTGGACGGGCTGTAGCTGACCAGCATGTTCTTCGTCTGCTGGTAGTGGTCGAGCATCATGCGATGGGTCTCGCGGCCGATGCCCGACTGCTTGTAGCCGCCGAATGCGGCGTGGGCCGGATAGGCGTGGTAGCAGTTGGTCCACACCCGGCCGGCTTCGATGGCCCGGCCGAAGCGGTAGCAGCGGTTGATGTCGCGGCTCCAGACGCCGGCGCCGAGGCCGTAGAGGGTGTCGTTGGCCAGGGCCAGGGCCTCCTCCTCGTCCTTGAAGGTGGTCACAGAGACGACGGGGCCGAAGATCTCCTCCTGGAAGACCCGCATCTTGTTGTGGCCGCGCAGGACCGTCGGCTGGATGTAGAAGCCGCCCTCGAGGTCGCCGGTGAGCGAGGTGTTGCGCGCGCCGCCGGCCAGCACCTGGGCGCCCTCCTGCCGGCCGATCTCGATGTAGCCGAGGATCTTGTCCATCTGCTCGGACGAGGCCTGGGCGCCGATCATGGTGCTGGGATCGAGAGGGTCGCCCTGCTTGATCGCCGCCACCCGCGCCAGGGCGCGCTCCATGAACTGGTCATAGATCTTCTCGTGCACCAGCGCGCGGCTGGGGCAGGTGCAGACCTCGCCCTGGTTGAGGGCGAACATGACGAAGCCCTCGACGGCCTTGTCGAGGAAGTCGTCGTCCTCGGCGGTGACGTCCTGGAAGAAGATGTTCGGGCTCTTGCCGCCCAGCTCGAGGGTGGCGGGGATCAGGTTCTTGCCGGCGTACTCCAGGATCAGCCGCCCGGTGGAGGTCTCGCCGGTGAAGGCGATCTTGGCGATGCGGGGGCTGGAGGCGAGGGGCTTGCCCGCTTCCAGGCCGTAGCCGTTGACGATGTTGAGGACCCCAGGCGGCAGCAGGTCGCCGACCAGTTCGGCCCACACCAGGATCGAGGCCGGCGTCTGTTCGGCCGGCTTGAGAACCACGCAGTTGCCGGCCGCCAGGGCGGGGGCGAGCTTCCAGGCGGCCATCAGCAGCGGGAAGTTCCAGGGGATGATCTGGCCCACCACGCCCAACGGCTCGTGGAAATGGTAGGCGACGGTGTCGTGGTCGATCTCGCCGATCGATCCTTCCTGGGCGCGCACGCAGCCGGCGAAGTAGCGGAAGTGGTCGACGGCCAGCGGCACGTCGGCGGCGGTGGTCTCGCGGATCGGCTTGCCGTTGTCCCAGGTTTCGGCCCGGGCGAGCAGATCCAGGTTGGCCTCCATACGGTCGGCGATGCGGTTGAGGATCTGGGCGCGCTCGGCGGCGCTGGTGCGACCCCAGGCGGCCCTGGCGGCGTGGGCGGCGTCGAGGGCGCGATCCACGTCCGCCGCGTCCGAGCGGGCGACCTCGCAGAGGGTCTGGCCGTTCACCGGCGAGATGTTGGTGAAATAACGCCCGGCGGCGGGCTCGATCCACTGGCCGCCGATGTAGTTGCCGTACCGCGCCTTGAAGGGCGCGGCCTGGGCGACGAGGCGCTCGTGCTTGGTCATGTCCTGGCTCCCTGATCCGGCGGCCGGTTCGCCCGCCGCCGCTGAGTTTTCGAAGCCCTGACGAAAGAACCCGCGCCGATGAGGGTCAAATGGGTTGCGGCGTCTGCGACAATCAAAGCCAAGAAATCAGTAGACAGGTCGCCGGTCGAAGGACGAGCTTGTCGCCGGAGGCGACAGTAAGAGCGCCCCTGTCGCAAGTTGCGACACCTGGAGGCGGCGGCCATGGCCAATCTGATGTCAGTCGAAGCGGCGCGGACAGCGTTCTTCCGGGACGGCCGGCTGCCGGCGGACTTCAACCATTCAGTGCTGCGTTCGTGGATCCGGTGTTCGGAAATGGGGCTGGACGCCAGCGCCCAGCCGCGGGTGGCGCCGATGAGCGCGGCCGAGCTGAGAGCCGCCTGCGACCGCCATGAGACCCTGCGCCGCATCAGCCGTCCTGAGCTCGACGCGCTGTATGCGGAGGCGCGGGAAACCGGCGCCATCGTCATCCTGACCAACGCCGAGGGCGTGATCCTGGACGCCGTCGGCGATCCCGGCTTCGCCGAACGGGCGGCCCAGGTGGCGCTGCGGCCCGGCGCGGTCTGGAACGAGGCGGGGGCAGGCACGAACGCCATCGGCACGGCGCTGGCCGAGCGGCGCGGGGTGGCGGTGAACGGCGCCGAGCACTTCTACGCAGAGCACAGGGGGCTCACCTGCGCGGCGGCTCCGATCATCGATCCCCGCGGCGCGATCGTCGGCGCGCTGGACATGTCCGGCGCCGCCAGCGTGCCGCACGCCCACGCCCTGGGCCTGGTGCGCATGGCGGTCGAGCAGATCGAACATCGGCTGCTGCGCCAGCCGTTCGAAGGCTGCGTGGTGGTGCGCTTCCACACGGACCCCAACCTCCTGGGGGCGGCCCGAGAGGGGGTGCTGGTGTTCAAGGACGAGCGGCTGGTGGGTGCGAACCGCCGGGGGCTCTCGCTGGTCGGCCGCGGGTGGGAGGCCCTGGACGCCGCCCGCTTCGAGGAGATCTTCGCGGCGCCGATGGAGACCCTCGGCCGTCGCGGCGCCCTGACGACCCATGCCGGCGATCGTTTCGCGGCCGTGGCCAATTTCCCCGACGACGCACGGGACGAGCCGCCCGTGGCCGCCCCCGGGGCGGGTACGCTGGAGGACGCCGAACTGGCCGCCATGCGCCGCGCGCTGACGGCGGCGGGGGGCAATGTCAGCCTGGCGGCGCGCCGGCTGGGCGTACACCGCTCGACCCTCTATCGCCGGCTCCTCAGCGCGGGCGCCTAGACCGGCCTGGACGGCTCGGCCGAACTCTCCTGGGCCGGCGGCGCTTCGCGCGGGGTGATGATCTTGGCCAGCTTGGGCCGGATCCACTGCTCGAAGTCGTCGACGAACTCATAGACAACCGGCACCAGCACCAGCGACAGCAGCGTCGAGGTGATGAGGCCGCCGATCACCGCCACGGCCATCGGCTGGCGGAACTCCGCCCCCTTCTCCAGCGCCAGGGCGGTGGGCAGCATGCCCGCGGCCATGGCCACGGTGGTCATGACGATCGGCCGGGCCCGTTCGCGACAGGCCTCGATGAGCGCCTCGCGCTGGGGCATGCCGTCGCGCTCGCGCTCGATGGCGTATTCCACCAGGAGGATCGAGTTTTTGGCCGCCAGGCCGAGCAGCATCAGGAAGCCGATCAGCGAAGGGATCGACAGCGACAGGTTGAAGATCAGCAGGCCCAGGAACGCCCCGCCCACCGCCAGCGGCAGG
The DNA here is from genome assembly GCF_046291545.1 of Phenylobacterium sp. Taxonomy (GTDB): domain Bacteria; phylum Pseudomonadota; class Alphaproteobacteria; order Caulobacterales; family Caulobacteraceae; genus Phenylobacterium. The sequence goes on along the minus strand of NZ_JBKBSM010000001.1, from coordinate 1,241,796 downwards.
GCCGAGAGGATGACCAGCGGCTTGAAGAAGCTGCGGAACAGCAGGATCAGCACGCCGAAAATCATCGACACGCCAGCGAAGATCGCCATGCCGAACGAGCCGAACAGCTCCTGCATCGCCTCCAGTTCGCCGGTCTCGGCCTTGGTCACCCCCTCCGGCAGGTTCTTCATGATCGGCAGGTTGTTGATGGCCTGGTTGGCTTCGCCGAGCTCGGCGCCGTTCAGTTCGGCCACCACCTGGATCTGACGCTTGCGGTTGAGCCGGTCGATCCGGGCCGGACCGGCCTGGAACGAGACGTCGGCCACCGCGTCGAGGGTGGTGATCGCGCCGGACGCCGTTGGGATGCGCAGGGCCTTGATGCGTTCCAGGTCCGAACGCGCCTCGACCGGCAGGCGGATGCGGATGGGGATGCGGCGTTCGCCGTCCGTGAACTTGGCGACGTTGGCGTCGATGTCGCCCACGGTGGCCACGCGGGCGATCTGGGCGATGGTGTCGACCGAGACGCCCAGGCGCGCGGCTTCGTCCATCTTCGGCCGGATGATCACCTCCGGGCCCACCGGGGCGGCGGCCGGGTGCGGATCGGCGACCTCGTCGAGGGTCCGCATCTGGGTCTCGAGCGCGCGGGCGGCGGCCTGCAGGGCTTCGGGATCGTTGCTGGTGAGGTTGGCCTGGATGCCCGCCGCCCCCTGGAAGTCGAGGAAGGTCAGGCGTGCGTCGGGCACCTGACGCAGGGCCTCGCGGGTCTGGCTCTTCAGCTCTTCGCCGGTGATGGATCGGTGCACGTCGAGCAGGACGGTGATGGTGCCGGAGTTCAGCGCGCTGGACGAGCCGCCGCCGAATCCGGGCCCGCTGGCGGCGACGGTGGAGCCGACCTGGGCGAAGACGGCCCGCACGCCGGGCCGGCCCTCGAAGATGCGCGTGGCGCGCTGGACCACTTCCTCCATGTCCTCGGCCGTCGCGCCGGGCGGCCCCTGGACGCTGACGTAGATGTAGTCGGGATCGCCCGCCGGCTGGAACCCTGTGGGCAGGAGCGGCACGATCAGCAGCGAGGCGACGAACACCACGCCGCCCAGCACCGAGGCCATGATCCGGTGGTCGAGCGCCCACTCCAGGGCGTTGCGGTAGATGCCCTTGAAGGGCTTGCGCGGCCGGGCGTGGGAGACCGGCTTCAAGAGATAGGCCGCCATCAGCGGCGTGAGCAGGCGCGCCACCACAAGGGAGAACAGCACCGCCACCGAGACGGTCAGACCGAACTCGCGGAAGAACTGGCCCGCCATGCCCTTCATGAACGAGACCGGCGTGAACACCACGACGATGGCGAAGGTGGTGGCCACCACGGCCAGGCCGATGGCGTCGGCGCCCTGCATGGCGGCCTGATAGGGCCGCATGCCCATGGCCACGCGCTTTTCGATGTTCTCGATCTCGACAATCGCGTCGTCGACGAGAATGCCGATGACCAGCGTCAGGGCCAGAAGGGTGACGATGTTCAGGGAGAAGCCGAGCAGGCTCATCACGAAGAACGTCGGGATGAGCGACACCGGCATGGCGAAGGCGGTGATCAGGGTCGAGCGCCAGTCGCGCAGGAAGAAGAACACCACGAGGGCCGCGAGCAGCATGCCTTCCAGGAGCACGTGCTCGGTGGCGCGGAAGCTGGCCCGCGTCTCGTCGACCGAGGAGAAGATGCGGGTGAAGGTGACGCCGGGATACTGCTTCTCCAGGCGCTCGAGGGTGGCGACCACCGCGTCGTCGACCCGCACATCGCTGGAATCGCGGGTCTTCATCACCTGGAATCCGACGACCGCCTCGCCGTTCAGCCGGGCGAAGCCGCGCACTTCGCTGGAGCCGTCGCCGACCTCGGCCACATCGGTGAGCTTCACATAGGAGCCCGTCCCGGTGGGGATCGTGAGCGCGCGCAGGGCCTCCAGGGTGTCGACGGCGCCGAGCACGCGCAGGGTCTGCTCGCGTCCGCCGACCGAGACGCGCCCGCCGGGGGCGTCGACGTCGAAGCTGCGCAACGCGTTGTTGAGCTGGGGCGCCGTCAGGCCGCGGGCGGCCATCCGGTCGGGGTCGATGATGATGTTGATCTCGCGGTTGACCCCGCCCACCCGGCTGATCTGGGCGACCCCGCGTTCAGCCTGGAGTTCGCGAGCGATGGTGTCGTCGATGAACCAGGAGAGCTCTGAATCGCTCATCCCGGGGGCCGAGACTGCGTAGGTGAGGATCGGCTGGGAATCCAGCTCGACCCTCGTGACCGTGGGCTCGTCGATCTCACGCGGCAGGTTGGCCCGGATCTGGTCGATCCGCGAGCGGACGTCGTCGGTCTTCTTCTGCAGGTCTTCGCCGAGCTCGAACTCGATCGTCGTCGACGACGCGCCCAGGCTGACGGCGGAATAGATGTTCTTGGCCCCGGAGATGCCGGCCAGGGCGTCCTCCACCTGGCGGGTGATCTGGGTCTCGATCTCGGCCGGCGCGGCCCCGCTCTGGGTGACGGTGACCGAAACCGCGGGGAACTGGACGTTCGGGAACTGCTTGATGGCCAGGCCCGAGTAGGAGACCAGGCCGGCCAGGATCAGGGCGATGAACAGCACCGCCACCGGCACCGGGTTGCGGATCGCCCAGGCGGAGATGCGCAGACCGTCGCCGCCGCCGTCCTCGCGCCGGGCTTCGGGTTCGTGGCTCATTGCGCCGCGCCCTTGGCCGGGGCGGGCGCGGCCTTCTGCGGCGCCGAGGCCTTGGAGTCGGTGGGCCGCACGAGGTCGCCGTCCAGGAGGAAGGCCGCCGCGTTCTCCACCACCCGCGCCCCCGCGGGCGGGCCCTTGGTCAGGACCACGAAGCCGCCGCCGCGGGCGCCGGTCTGGACCGGCACGCTCTTCACCCGGTTGTCGGGGCCGACCACCATCACGCTGGCGCCGTCGGCGTCATACCGGACCGCCGTCTCCGGGACGGTGAGCCCCTCGGCCGACGCGCCGCCGAAGACGGCGCGGGCGAAGCCGCCGGCGCGCACGTCGGCGCGGACCGGCAGGGTGATCCGCACCGTGCCGAGCTTGGTCTGGGCGTCCACCTGCGGCGAGACCAGGCGCACGCGGCCTTCGACCGTCGTGCCCGACGGCAGGGTCACCGTGGCCGTCTGGCCGACGCGGATGCGGGACAGGTCGTCCTCGGCCATTTCCGCCTGCAGCTCGATCTGACCGTCCTCGGCGATGCGGAACCAGGGCGAGGCGCCGCCGGCGGCGAGGTCGCCAGGCCGCACGTTGCGCTCCAGCACCAGGCCGCTGACCGGCGCGGTGACGTTGAGCTTGCGCTGGCGGGTCTCGGCGTCCTTGAGGGCGGCGGCCTGGGCCTCGGCCGTGGCGCGTGCGGCCAGGGCCTGGAAGCGGCGGTTCTCCAGTTGCTCCTGGGAGAGGACGCCCTGGCCGTCGAGGCCCTGGACGCGCGCGGCCTGGGCCTCGGCCTGCTGGGCCTGGACCTCGGCCTGGGCCGCAGCGGCGCGCTGCTGTTCGACCTGGGCGGCGAGCAGGGAGCCGTCGAGCACGGCGAGCGGCTGGCCGGCCTTGACCCAGACGCCGGCGTCCACCAGGACGCGGGCCACCCGATAGCCCGTGACCTCGGGCAAGACGGCGGCTTCCTCCCGCGGGATCAGCGAGCCCGAGGCGGCCAGGGCGCCGCTGATCGGGCGCGCCTCGACCCGCGCGACGTTCACGGCGCGGGCGCGCTGGGTCTCGCTCTCCTTGGGCTCCGGCTTGGAGCAGGCGCCAAGGGCGGCGGCCGTCAGGGCGAGCGCGAAGGCTAGGGCGGTCGTCGGTCTCGTCACGTCTCAGCGAGCCTTTTCTGCGGTCTGGACGGGACCGGCTGGCCAGCCGCCCCCCAGAGCCTTGTAGGTCTGGACCGCACGGCGCAGGCCCTGGACCTGCGCGGCGGCCAACTGCGAGCGGGTGGCGCGCCAGCTTTGCTCGGCGCCCAGTACGGTCTGCAAGTCCGTGAGCCCGGCCTCGTAGCCTGTGCGCGAAGCCTCGAAGGCGCGCCGGGCGCGGGCCTCGCCGTCCTGCAGCAGGGTCACGCCCCGGCGGTCGGCGGCCAGGCGCACGAGAGCGTTCTCCGCTTCGCCGAACGCGGTCTGCACGGCGTCCTCGTAGGCGATCACCGCCTGTTCGGTCCGCGCATCCTGCGCCTTGAGCTCCAGGAGCAGGCGCGGGATGTCGAGCACGGGAATGGTGGCCTGGGCGCCGATGGACCAGTTCTCGGTCGTGTACTCGTAGTCCGGCTGCACCGACCGGCTCAGGCCGAGGCCCGGCGTCAGGTCGAAGGTGGGGAAGAAGGCGAGCCGGGCGTAACGGCCGCGCCCCAGGGCGGACTGGACGCGGGCCTCGGCCTCCCGGACGTCGGGGCGGCGGGCGAGCAGTTGACCGGGAATGGTCGCGGGGACCGCAGGGATCGTGCCGACCGCGGGAGGCGCCGGCATCTCGGCGATGGGCGCAGCGCCGCGGCCGACCAGCACCAGCAGCGAGCGGCGGGCCGCCTGCAGCTCGGCCTCCAGGCTCGCCGCCTGGGTCTCGGCCTGGGCCAGGTCGCCGGCGACGCGGTCGGCGTCGGAACTGGCGCCCAGGCCCCGCTCGGCCCGGGCCTGGGCCACCTCATAGAGCGCGCGCTGGATGCGCACGGTCTCCCGGGCGTCCTCCAATTGAATGGCGAGACCGCGGGCCTGGAAATAGGCGTCGGCGATGGCGGCGGCGAGGCTGGCGCGGGCGCCCTCGTAGCTGAAGCGGGCGGCGGCGACGTCGCCGCGATAGGCCTGGCGGGCCGCGAAGAAGCGGCCGAAGAGGTCGATCTCCCAGCTTACGTTGAAGTTGGCCGCGTAGGCGTCGGACGTGCCGCTCAGGGAGTAGCCGGGGATGTCGAGCTGAGGGCCTTCGGTCTGACGCGTCTCGGTGCGCCGGGCCGAGCCGGTGGCGTTGCCCTGGGGCAGGAAGGCGGTCAGGGCCGTGGCCCCCGAGGCGCGGGCCTCGGCAAGGCGGGCGGCCGCCGAGCGGGCGTCGGGCGCTTCGACCAGGGCTCGCTCGATCAGGGCCTCGAGTTGGGGATCCCCGAAGCTCGTCCACCAGCGGTCGAGGGTCTCGGCAGGCAGCTCGCCCGGATTCGGCGCGTCATAGGCGGCGGGCAGGCCGACCTGCGGTTCGCGGCCGGCCGCGCAGGCGCCGAGCGCAAGACAGGCCATGACGGCTGCGGTTCTTTCGAGGCGCATCGTCTCTTTTCGCTTTAGCAGCCTTGAATCCGGGCTGGTTCCTACCCCCTGGGCGCCCCGGCGGCGCGCCCGCGCGGCGGCTTTGAGCATAGCCGGAACACCCTCAGATTACAGTCCGGAGACAAACGCCAGCACAAGACGCGCGCCCAGCGCTGTTCACCGACCGGTGTTGCGCCAGAGCGACAGGCCCGGGCATGGATCAGGCCGTGAAACGGCGGCCACGGAGCAATTTCTGCGCGCAACCGTCGCCATCGGCGAAAATTGCTCTAGGGTCGCCGTCAACTTCCGACCTTTCGAGAGTTTTCATGAAGACCTTCCTGCTGGCCGCCGCCTCCGCCGTGGCGATCCTGTCGTCGCCCGCCCAGGCCGCCGACATCGATCCTGCCAAGATCGCCGAACATGTGAAGATCCTTGCCTCCGACGAGTACGAGGGCCGCGCCCCCGCCACCGAAGGCGAGAAAAAATCGGTCGCCTACATCGCCCAGCAGTACCAGGCCGTGGGCCTGAAGCCCGGCGGCGACCTGATGAAGGACGGGACGCGCGCCTGGACCCAGGACGTGCCGCTGGCGATGTTCGAGATCGACGGACCCGTGGCGGTGAGCGTCGCCGCAGGCGGCGAAACCCTGAACTGGACCCAGGGCGAGGAAGTGGCCCTGCGTGCAGCCTCCACGGGCGCCGACCGCGTCACCATCAAGGACGCGCCGATCGTCTTCGCCGGCTACGGCGTCGATGCGCCCGAGCGCAACTGGGACGACTTCAAAGACATGGACCTGAAGGGCAAGGTCGTGATGGTCCTGGTCAACGACCCGGACTTCGAGACCGGTTCCGGCGACTTCGGCGGCAAGGCGATGACCTACTACGGCCGCTGGACCTACAAGTACGAGGAAGCCGCCCGGCAGGGGGCACTGGGCCTGCTGGTGGTCCATGAGACCGCGCCGGCGTCCTACGGCTGGGCGACGGTGAAGAACTCAAACACCAACTCGATCTTCGACATCATCCGCGACGATCCCGGGTCGGTGCATCCGCTGCTGGAAGGCTGGATCCAGCGCGACGCGGCCGCCGAGATCCTGAAGCGCGCGGGCCTGGACTTCGAAACCCTGAAGAAGCAGGCCCAGAGCCGCGACTTCCAGCCGGTGGAGCTGAAGGGCGCGAGCTTCTCCACCGACTACGGGGTCAAGGCGCAGAAGATCGTCTCCAAGAACGTGGTGGGGGTGATCCCGGGCGCGAAGCGGCCGGACGAGCGGATCATCTACACCTCGCACTGGGACCACATCGGCGTCGGACTGCCCGACGCTAAGGGCGACACCATCTACAACGGCGCCGTCGACAACGCCGACGGCGTGGCGACCATGATCGAGATCGCCCGCGCCTTCACCCAGGAGAAGCCGCCGGAGCGTTCGGTCGTCTTCCTGGCGGTGACCGCCGAGGAAAAGGGCCTGCTGGGCTCGGAGTACTATGCGGCGAACCCGCTCTATCCGCTGGCCACCACGGTGGCGAACATCAACATGGACGCCCTGCGTCCCGGCGGGCCGGCGAAGGACTTCACCACGTCCGGCGATGCGCCGGTGACCCTGCAGGACGACCTGATCGCGGCGGGCAAGGCCCAGGGGCGTCGCTACAGCCCCGATCCGCGCCCCGAAGCGGGCAGCTTCTTCCGCTCGGACCACTTCTCCTTCGCCAAGCGCGGAGTGCCGGCAATCTCCTACGGCTCGGGCGAGGATCTGGTCGACGGCGGGGTCGAGGCCGGCAAGGCCTTCGCCAAGGAGTACACCGCCAACCGCTACCACCAGCCGGCCGACGAGTACGACGACAGCTGGAACCTGGAGGGCGTGGCTCAGGACGGCGAGCTGATGTTCGACCTGGGCCACAAGCTCGCCAACTCGACCGCCTGGCCGGAATGGAAGCAGGGCGCGGAGTTCAAGGCCGAGCGCGACAAGACCGCGGCCCAGCGCAAGTAGGCCGCACGCAACTGGAGCGATCTCGATGGCTGGAACCATTCGCGCCGGAATCGGGGGCTGGACCTTCGAGCCCTGGCGCGGGGTCTTCTATCCCAAGGGCCTAAGGCAGGCGGACGAACTGGCCTACGCGGCCAGCCGCCTGACGGCCATCGAGATCAACTCCACCTACTATTCGGGCCAGAAGCCGGAGAGCTTCGCCAAGTGGGCGGCGGCCGCGCCGGACGGCTTCGTCTTTTCGCTCAAGGCCTCGCGCTTCTGCACCAACCGCAGGGTGCTGGCCGAGGCCGGGCCGTCCGTCGAGAAGTTCTTCGCCCAGGGTCTGACCGAGCTCGGCGACAAGCTCGGACCGATCGTCTGGCAGTTCATGGCCACCAAGAAGTTCGACGCGGAGGACTTCTCCGCCTTCCTGAAGCTGCTGCCGGACAGGCTCGAGGGCCGGCCCCTGCGGCACGTGATGGAGGTGCGGCACCCGAGCTTCGTCGACCCGGCCTTCGTGGCCCTGTGCCGCGACCGCGGCGCGGCCATCTGCCTGGCCCACCACGCGGAGTTCCCGCAGATCGCCGACGTCACCGCCGACTTCGTCTACGCACGGCTGATCAAGGGCTCGGACGAGATCGAGACCTGCTATCCCCCCGCCGAGATCGACGAATGGGCCGGGCGGTTCAGGACCTATGCGGCCGGCGGCGCGCCGGCGGACCTGGCGTTCGCCGATCCGGCCCATCCGGCGCCCAAGGCCGACCGCGACGTCTTCGCCTTCTTCATCTCGGAGGGAAAGGTGCGCGCGCCGGCCGGCGCGATGGCGCTGATCGAGCGGGTCTGACGCCGCCGCTTGACCTCCCCGGCGTCAGGTCGGCGCAGTTCCTCCAACGATATGAAGGAGGAACCCCCATGGCCGAGCTTTCCATGGACGACCTGATGTTCAAGCCCGGCCTGATGAAGGGCGAGCGCATCCTGATCACCGGCGGCGGCACAGGCCTTGGCAAGGTGATGGCCGAGGCCTGCCTGATGCTGGGCGCGGAGGTGTTCATCTGCGGACGCCGCGGCGGGGTGCTGGAGGAGACGGCGAAGGAGCTGATGGACGCCCACGGCGGCAAGGTGGCGCCGATCGCCTGCGACATTCGCGTGCCCGAGGCGATCACCGAGATGATGGACAGGATCTGGGCCGAGGGCGGCGCCCTGACCGGCCTGGTCAACAACGCCGCCGGCAACTTCATCAGCCGCACCCAGGACCTGTCGCCCCGGGGGTTCGACGCCATCGCCAACATCGTCTTCCGCGGCAGCTTCTTCGTGACGCTGGATGCGGGCAAGCGATGGATCGCCGAGGGCAGGAAGGCCTCGGTGGTCTCGATTCTGACGACCTGGATCTGGAACGGCGGCCCCTACACCGTGCCCTCTGCAATGTCGAAATCGGCGATCGCGACCATGAGCCAGTCGCTGGCCGTGGAATGGGGAAGCTACGGCATCCGCTTCAACAACATCCTGCCCGGCCCCTTCCCCACCGAGGGGATGAGCGCGCGGCTGAACCCGAACCAGAGCCGCGACACCGGCGGCGCCTATCGGGACATGAGCGGCAATCCGATGGGCCGGGTCGGCGAAATGCGCGAGCTCGCCAATCTGGCGGTCTATCTGCTGCACCCGCTGTCGGCCTATGTGAACGGTCAGTCGATCGCCATCGACGGGGCGTCCTGGCAGGCCGGCGGCGGCAACTTCTCGAGCCTGCGCGCCTGGACCGACGAGCAGTGGGCCGCCGCGCGGGACGCCATTCAGGCCACGAACGCCAAGGACCGGGCCCAGCGGACGGTATAGTTAACCAGGTCTTAAGCGCAGGGCGGGAGTGTGCGGCGCATGGTGCGCGAGGCGGTGCTGATTCTGAGCCTGATCCTGGCGGCGGCGTCCGCCCAGGCGCAGACGGCGGCGCCTTTGCGAGGCGCCCGGCCCGCCCTTGCCGCGGCCTCGCCCCCGCAGGGCGCCGAGACCGAGGCGGCCCCGTCCCCCGCGCCGGCGCCGGCGGCCCCGCTGGCTTCGGCGGCCTCGCCGCCGGCCGCCCTGGGCGATACGGCGGGCCAGTGCCGGCTGTCCTGCGCACAGTCCTACTACTTCTGCCTTGCCTCGGAGCTGGCGGACGACTGTCCCGGCGCCTGGAGCCAGTGCCGGGCGGCCTGCGACGCGCCCGGCGCAGTGACCGCAAGGTGACGAGACCGTCACAACGCTTGGCGTACGGTGACGCACGCCTCTAGAATGACGCCCGTCAGTTTTTTCCTGGTGCAGGGGTCCTATGTCGCAAGTCGCCTATCTGCCGGCCGGCAAGCGTGAGCAGACGAAGGTCCAGAATCGCCAGGCGATCTTGGACGCCGCACGGGCTGTGTTCGCCGAGCTGGGCTACGACAACGTCACGGTGCGCGACATCATCCGGCGCACGGGCCTGGCGGCCGGCACCTTCTACAACTACTTCAAATCCAAGGAGGAGGTGTTCGCCGCCCTGGCCGACGACGGCGCGCGGCGCTTCGCCCCGATCCTGAAGAGCCTGCGCGGCCGCTCTAACGGCTTCGAGGAGTTCGTCCGCGCCGCCATCCACGCCTACTACGGCTTCCTGGAGGTCGAGCACGCCGCCTGGGCCGAACGGCGGGCGGGCGAGCCGCACCTGCATGTCACCGGCGAGACGCCGGAGATGGCGGCCGTGTTCGCCGAGGTCCGCGGCGCCATCCTCGAGGAGATCGCCCGCGGCGGCCCGACGGCGGACCCCGATTTCCTGGCCAGCGCCTGCATCGCCATCGCCCGGGAGGTCGGCGACCGGATGCTGGAGCGGCGGCCGATCGACACCCAGGCGGCGGCGGACTTCGCAGTCACCATGATCATTTCGGGCCTGCACGGCCTGCCCAAGGCGCGAGGTTAAGGACCGTCAATGGCCAACGCCGCGGTCCAGCGCACCATTCTGAAGGCGCTGCTGTCCCTTCCCGCCCCGATCCTTCGGCTGATGTCGGGCGGCGGGGTCGTCTACCAGGGCGGTCGCACCCTGGATCCGCGGCTGCAGTTCCTGGCCGCCGCCGGCTCGCGGGCGCCGGGCCTGCACACCCTGTCACCGCCGGAAGCGCGCGCGGCCAGCGCCCAGGGGCTGGCGGTCCTGGCCGGCAAGCCCGAGCCTGGGGTGACGATGCAGCCGATGAGCGTTCCGGGCGCGGAGGGACCGATCCCGGCCCGCGCCTACCGCCCGCAGAACCAGGACCCCGCCGCACCGCTGATGGTCTACGCCCACTTCGGCGGCGGGGTGATCGGCGACCTGGACACCAGCGACGTCTTCTGCCGCATCCTGGCGCGGGTCGCCCGTTGCCCGGTCCTGTCGGTGGAATACCGTCTGGCGCCGGAACACCGGTTCCCCGCCGGCCTGGAGGACGTGCTGGCGGCCTATCGCTGGGCCCGCAGCCATGCGGCGGATTTCGGCGCCCCGGCGGACGCGGTCGCCATCGGCGGCGATTCCATGGGCGGAAACTTCGCGGCGATCGTCGCCCAGGAGATGAAGCGAAAGGGCGAGCCGCAGCCCTACCTCCAGCTCCTGATCTATCCGGCGGTGGACGTGGCCAGCGAGACGGCCTCGATGACCACCTACGCCGACGCCTATCCGCTGTCGCGCGCCACCATGGACTGGTTCATGGGGCACTACATGGGCCCGGACGCCGATCCGGCCGACCCGCGGCTGTCGCCGATCCACCAGGCGGACCTGGCGGGCCTGGCGCCCGCCGTGGTCGTGACGGCCGGGTTCGACCCGCTGGTCGACCAGGGCGAGGCCTACGCCGTGGCGCTGAAGGCGGCCGGCGTGCCGGTGGTCTATCGCTGCTACGACCGGCTGGCGCACGGCTTCACCGCCTTCACGGGCGCGGTCCCGTGCGCCGACGTGGCCTGCCGCGAGGTCGCGGGCCTGGTGCGCGAAGGCTTTGAGGGACGCATACACTGATGAGAGCGCTTGTGGTCGAGGCGCTGGCGGCGAACTACGCCGGCTGCGCGGTTAAGGAGATCGAGACGCCGGAGCCCGGTCCCGGCGAGGTGCGCGTCAAGGTGCGCGCGGCGGCCGTGAACTTCCCGGACCTTCTGCAGACCCGCGGGGAATACCAGCACAAGCCGCCCCTGCCGTTCATCCCCGGGCTCGAGGTGGCCGGCGAGGTGGACGCCCTGGGCGATGGCGTGACCAGCTGGGAGATCGGCGCGCCGGTGGTGGGGCCCGCCCGCATCGGCGGCTTTTCCGAGTACGCCGTCTCGCCCGCAGCAGCGCTGAACCCCAAGCCCGCCGGACTGAGCTGGTCGCAGGCCGCCGGCTTCGGCGCGGCCTACCTGACCGCTTACGTCGCCCTGGTCCGGCGGGCGAACGTGCAGCCTGGCGAGTGGGTGCTGGTTCACGGCGCGGCCGGCGGCGTGGGCCTGGCCTGCGTGGACCTGGCCAAGGCCCTGGGGGCGCGTGTGATCGCCGCCTCGGCCTCGGACGAGAAGCTGGCCGTGGTGGCGGCGGAATATTCGCCCGACGCCCTGGTCAACGTGACCGGCGGTTTCCGCGAAAAGGTCAAGGAGATCACCGGCGGGCGCGGGGCGGACGTGATCTACGATCCGGTCGGCGGCGACGTGTTCGACGAGAGCGTGCGCTGCATCGCCTTCGACGGGCGGCTGCTGGTGATCGGCTTCACCTCAGGCCGGATTCCCACGGTTTCGGTGAACATGCCGCTGATCAAGGGCTTTTCCGTGATGGGCGTGCGGGCCGGCGAGTACGGCCGCCAGTTCCCCGAGCGCGGTCGCGAAAACCAGAAGGCGATCTGGAAGCTGGCCGCCGAGGGCGTGGTGCGCCCGCGCGTGGACCAGGAATTCCCCCTCGACCGCTGGCGCGAGGCCTTTGACACCCTCGCCGCCCGCAAGGTGGTCGGCAAGACCATCATCAGTCCCGACCTTTGAGGACCCGCCATGACCGTCGGCAGCGAAGACGACCTGGAACGCCTGAAGACCGCCGGCCGGCTGGTGGCCCGCACGCTGGAGGCCATGGGCAAGGCCCTGGAGCCCGGGATCACCACCCGTGAGCTGGACGACCTGGGCCGCGCCATGCTGGAGCGCGAGGGCGCCCGCTCGGCGCCGGAGATCACCTATGGCTTCCCAGGCGCGACCTGCATCTCCATCGGCCCCGACGTGGCGCACGGCGTTCCGGGCGATCGGCGGGTGCAGGCCGGAGACCTGGTGAACATCGACGTTTCCGCGGAGGTCGACGGCTTCTTCGCCGACACGGGCGCCAGCTTCGCCGTGCCGCCGGTCGCGCCGAGGATCGAGCGCCTGTGCCGTGACGGCCGGCGGGCCATGTGGACCGGCATCCGGTCGGTGAAGGCCGGCGGAGCGCTGAACGAGATCGGCCGCGCCATCGAAGGTTTCGCCCAGCGCAACGGCTACACCCTGATCCGCAACCTCGCGAGCCACGGGGTGGGCCGCGCGCTGCATGAGGAGCCCACGGAACTGGCCACCTGGTATGAGCCGCAGGACAAGCGGCGCATCCACGACGGCCTCGTCTTCACCATCGAGCCGTTCCTGTCCCTCGGCGACGACTGGGTGGAGGAGACCGGCGACGGCTGGACCCTGCGCCCGCTGGGCGGGGCGCCGGCGGTGCAGTACGAACACACCCTGGTCGCCACCCCGCGCGGACCGGTGGTGGTGACGCTGGCGGCCTGAGCCCCGGGCCGGGCGGCCGATCTGGGCGGCGGCCGCCGCCGTTCGAACCACGGCCGGTTGACAGGCCGCGCCCCATCCCCTAATCACCGCCGCTCGATTTTGACCCGGAGCTACACCTGTGAAGCGGACCTTTCAGCCGTCCCGACTCGTGCGCAAGCGCCGTCACGGCTGGCGTGCGCGCATGGCCACCAAGAACGGCCAGAAGGTGATCGCCCGCCGGCGCGCCAAGGGCCGCAAGCGCCTGACCGCCTGAATCCTCGAAAGAGGATTATGGTGTCCGCGTGACGGACGCCTCGCCTGACATCCAGCGCCTGAAGACACGGCCCGAGTTCCTGGCCTGTGCGCGCGCGCCCTCGGCGGCGCGCGGAGCCGTGGTGATCCAGGCGCGGCCGCGCGAGGACGCCGATTCCCTCATCCGCGTAGGATTCACCGCCACCCGCAAGATCGGCGGGGCGGTCGTGAGAAACCGCGCCAAGCGCCGGTTGCGCGAAGCCGCCCGCGTCCTCCTGCCGCAGTTCGGGCGGCCCGGGACGGACTATGTCTTCATCGCCCGCAACGGCACGCCGGCGCGGCCCTGGCCGCGTTTGCTTGACGACGTGAAAAGCGCGCTGATAAGCCTCGCCGCCGACAGCGAGAACCGGGCCCCAGGGCCTGCGGCCCCCTCCTCCCCCTCTCCGCTTGAGCGCGCGTCTTCATGAACCAGAACAATCGCAACACGATCATCTTCGTGGTCAGCGCCGCCCTGATCCTGATCTTCTATCAGGTGTTCGTGCTGGATCCCGCAGCCAAGCGGCGCGAGCGGGAGGCCGCGCTCAACGCGCCGGCCGCCGCGGCGGGCCCGGCCGGGCGCACCGCCCCCCAGATCGCGCCTGTTCAGAAGGCGGCGACGCGCGCGGAGGCCGCCGCCGCCAGCCCCCGGGCGCCGATCTCCACGCCCGCCCTCTCCGGCTCGGTGGCCCTGCGTGGCGCGCGCATCGACGACCTCTACCTGAAGGACTACCGCCAGGAGCTGGCCGCGTCCTCGCCGCCGGTCGAACTGCTGCGCCCGGAGGGCGCCGACCACGCCTGGTTCGCCGAGTTCGGCTGGGCCGGCGCGAACCTGCCGGGCCTGCCGAACGGCGACACGCTCTGGCAGGTGGCCGAGGGCTCCACCCTCGCACCCGGCCAGCCGCTGACCCTGCGCTATGACAACGGCCAGGGCCTGGTGTTCACCCGCCGCATCGAGGTGGACGACAAGTACATGTTCACGGTGACTGACACGGTGGCCAATCTGTCGGGCCAGTCGGTGACCCTCGCCCCCTACGCCTCGGTCCAGCGCCAGGGGCTGCCGCCGGAGCTGGGCAAGAACTCGATCGTGCATGAAGGCGCGGTGGGCATGCTGGGCGCCGACAAGCTCGAGCTGAAGCTCGTGAAGTACAAGAAGTGGGCGAAGGAGGGCGGCCCGGAGGTCGCCTCCACCGGCGGATGGGTCGGCATCACCGACAAGTACTGGCTGGCCGCCCTGATCCCGAACCAGAACGAGAAGATCAAGGGCGACTTCCGCGTCACCAAGGCGCCGGGCACCGACATCTTCGAGGCCAACTTCGTCGGTGCGGCCCGCGAGATCGGCGCCGGCCGCCAGGTGACCGAGACCACCCGCTTCTTCGCCGGCGCCAAGAGCGTGCCGGTGCTGAAATCCTACGAGGAGAAGCTCGGCGCCCCGCGGTTCAGCGACGCCGTGGACTGGGGCAACCTGTGGTTCTTCACCAAGCCGATCTTCCTGTTCCTGGAATTCCTCTATCGCCACGTGGGCAACTTCGGCCTGGCGATCCTGGCCCTGACCGTCTGCGTGAAGCTCCTGTTCTTCCCGCTGGCGAACAAGAGCTATGAGTCGCTCTCGAAGATGAAGAAGATCCAGCCGCAGATGGAGGAGCTGCGCAAGAAGTACAAGGACGACCCGGCGAAGCAGCAGCAGGAGCTTCTGGGGCTCTACCAGAAGGAAAAGATCAATCCGATGATGGGCTGCCTGCCCATGCTGGTGCAGATCCCGGTGTTCTATGCGCTCTACAAGGTGCTGACCGTCACCATCGAGATGCGCCACGCGCCCTTCTTCGGCTGGATCCAGGACCTCTCCGCGCGCGACCCCTCCAGCCTCTGGAACCTCTTCGGCCTGATCCCCTACGACCCGGCGGCCCTGCCGCTGATCGGCGGGCTGATGGGCGGCCCCCTGCACCTGGGCGCCTGGGCCGTGATCTATGGGTTCACCATGTGGCTGACGACGGCCATGAACCCGCCCGCGCCGGACCCCGTGCAGCAGCGGATCTTCCAGCTGATGCCGATCATGTTCACCTTCATCATGGCGCCGTTCGCTGCGGGCCTGCTGATCTACTGGACCTGGAACAACGTCCTGACCATCGCCCAGCAGTACGTGATCATGCGCCGCTTCAAGGTGGAGAATCCGATCGACGACCTGATCGGGCGGCTGAGCGGCAAGCGCAAGGTCGTCGGGTGAGCGCCGATACGCCCTTCGACGCGGACCAGATCGAGGCCGCGCGGGTGCTGTTCGCGCGGCCGGCCGTGTTCCTGATGGGCGCGGTCTCCATCGACGGCCTGCCGCCGCCGGACCTGCCGGAGGTGGCGTTCGCCGGGCGCTCCAACGTGGGCAAGTCCTCGCTGATCAACGCCCTGGTCGGCCACAAGCACCTGGCCCGCGCCTCGAACGAGCCGGGGCGCACCCGGGAGGTGAACTTCTTTCTGCTGGACGAGAAGCTGCGCCTGGTGGACCTGCCCGGCTACGGCTTCGCCCGGGCCTCTAAGGTGGCGACCAAGAAGTTCCAGAACCTCGGCCGCGACTATCTGCGCGGGCGGCCGAACCTGAAGCGCGCCTATCTGCTGATCGATGCGCGGCACGGACTGAAGGCGGTGGACGCCGAGGCGCTGGACGCCTTCGACGCGGCGGCGGTGTCCTACCAGATCGTGCTGACCAAGGCTGACAAGCTGAAGCCGGCGGAGGTGGCCGCGGTGACCGAGCGCACCTTGAAAGCGGTGGCGAAGCGGCCCGCCGCCTTCCCCCGGGTGCTGGCCACGTCCTCGGAGAAGGGAACAGGCCTTCCCGAGCTGCGCGCCGAGATCGCCGAGGCCTGCGCCATCGGCTAGGCGCACCTAGCGGCAAGCGGCTAGAAAGGCGCAAACCGTCCAACGACGCCCGCGCCAGGGAGGCCGCGCATGCTCGACACCGCCAATCGTCCCATCTTCGACGAAGAACTGAACCTGTTCCGCGACCAGGTGCGCAAGTTCTTCGCCCAGGCGCTGACGCCCAACCTCGACCGCTGGGAAGAAGAGGGCGTGGTGGACCGTGAGTTCTGGCGCGCCTGCGGCGAGGCCGGCCTGCTGTGCCCGCAGACGCCGGCCGAGTACGGCGGGCTCGGGCTCGACTACCGCTACAACACCGTGATCGGCGAGGAGCTGACCTACGCCGGCTCCAGCGCCGGCATCACCCTGCAGTCGGACATCACCGTCGACTACATCATCAACTACGGCTCCGAGGAGCAGAAGAAGAAGTGGCTGCCCGGCATGGTGTCGGGCGAGGTGATCACCGCCATCGCCATGACCGAGCCGGGCGCCGGCTCGGACCTGCAGGGGGTGCGCACCACCGCCCGGCGCGACGGCAATCACTACGTGATCAACGGCTCGAAGACCTACATCACCAACGGCCAGAACGCCGACGTCATCATCGTCGTGGCCAAAACCGATCCGGAAAAGGGCGCCAAGGGCACCTCGCTGATCCTGGTGGAGGCGGACCGCGCCGGCTTCAAGCGTGGGCGCAACCTCGACAAGATCGGCCAGAACTCGGCCGACACCTCCGAGCTGTTCTTCGAGGACGTGCGGGTGCCGATCACCAACTGCCTCGGCGAGGAGAACCGCGGCTTCGGCTATCTGATGAACCAGCTGCCGCAGGAGCGGCTGCAGATCGCCTCCTCCGCCCAGGCCGGCGCGCAGCGCGCCTTCGACGAGGCGGTGAAGTTCACCAAGGAGCGCAAGGCGTTCGGCCAGACGGTGTTCGACTTCCAGAACACGCGCTTCACCCTGGCCGCGCTGAAGGCCAAGCTGCAGGCCGGGTGGGCGCACCTGGACTGGTGCATCGCCCGGCACCTGAAGAAGGAGCTGACCGCGGCGGAAGCCTCGGCCGCCAAGCTCTTCCACACCGAGCTGCAGTGGGAGGCCTGCGACACGGCCCTGCAGCTGCACGGCGGCGCGGGCTACATGAACGAATATCCGATCGCCCGCATGTGGCGCGACGCGCGGGTGCAGCGGATCTACGGCGGCACCAGCGAGATCATGAAGGAAGTCGTCGCCCGCTCGATCTAGCCGCGCGAGGCCACGTAGGCGCGCCAGCCGCCGAAGGCGGTGACGTCCTCGGCCCCGGCCGTAGCGCGGGGCTCGGCGACGAAGCCCTTGACCTGGGAGCCGTCCTCCAGGGTCACCGTGCCGATGGCCAGGGGCGGCGGCACCTCGGCCACGAAGGAGCCGAACTCGGCGACCCCGAGCTCGTAGACCTCCACCTCCAGGGCCGCCCCGCCGTCGCCGACATGGATCAGGGCGGGCTTGACGGGCGTGGCGGCGGTCATGGCGTAGAGCCTGTAGACGGGGGCGGTCGTCGTGCGGGCGGCCAGGCGGGCGTCGCGCGAGGTCAACTGCCAGTGCAGCGGCATGCCCGCCAGGTGCGCGCCGACCACGCACAGCTTCACGGTCTGCGGTTTGCCGTCGACGTCGAGGGCGGGCGATTGCGGCATGGGGGCGATCTCCTCGTAGCGGGCGGCCAGGGCCAGGAGCCGGGCGTCGGCGAAGGCCGGGCCGATCAGGGTGACGCCGAAGCCCGTGCCGTTGGCGCGGAAGCCGGCGGGCACGGCCACGGCGCTCATGTCGAGCAGGTTCACGAAGTTGGTGTAGAGGCCGAGGTTGGCGTTGAGCGCGAAGGGCTCGGCCAACACCTCGGCGATCCGGTAGATGGTGGGGGCGGTCGGCAGCAGCAGGACGTCTGCCGCCGCCCACACCGCCTCGGCGGCGCGGGCGTGGTCGGCGAGCTCGTAGATCGCCTTGAAGGTATCGACGCCGGAGACGCCGAAGCCGCCCTGCAGGATCGCGCGCACCACCGGATGCACGGCGGTCGGGCTGGTGCGCAGCAGGTCCTCGACGGCCGCGGTGCGTTCGGCCACCCAGGGGCCGGAATAGAGCAGGCGTGCGGCGGCGAGCAGGGGCTCGACGTCCACCTCGACCTTGCGCCCGCCCATTGCGACAAGGCGGGCGACGGCGACGGCGAACAGGTCCTCGGCCTCCAGGTCGCCGAAGAACTGAAGCTGAGCCGAGCGCGGGACGGCGAAGGTGAACGCCTCTTCAAGGGGGGCGGGCCCCGGCGCTTCGCGGCGCGACCAGGAATCCAGCGGATCAAAACCGGCGACCACGGAATCGACCAGGGCCGCGTCGCCGGCGTGCGGGGTGAAGACGGTGATGCAGTCGAGGGACCGGCAGGCGGGAACCAGCCCCCGGGCGCTCCAGCGTCCCCTGGTCGGCTTCCAGCCCACCAGATCGTTGAAGGCGGCGGGAACGCGGCCTGAGCCGGCGGTGTCGGTGCCAAGGGCGAAGGCGACGAGGCCGGCGCCCACCGCCACCGCCGAGCCCGAACTCGAGCCGCCGCTGACATAGGCGCGGTTGAACACGCAGCCCGGCGCGCCATAGGGGCTGCGCGCGCCGACGAGCCCCGTGGCGAACTGGTCCAGATTGGTCTTGCCCATCAGAACCGCCCCTGCCGCCTCCAGCCGCTCGATGACCTCGGCCGACCGCTTCGGGCGATAGGCGTAGGATGGACATGCCGCCGTGGTCGGCAGGCCGGCGGCGTCGATGTTGTCCTTCACGGCGAAGGGGACGCCGGCCAGCGGCAGGCTCTCGCCGGCGGCGATGCGGGCGTCGACGGCGCGGGCCTTCGCCAAGACCGCCTCCGCAGGCGGCCGCTCGATCCAGGTCTGCGGCTGGACGGCGTCGTAGGCGGCGATACGGGCCAGGGCGTCGCGGGCCACCGCCTCGGCGGAGCGAACGCCCGAGGCGACCTCGGCGGCGATGGTGCGGGCGGAGGGACGGTCCATGGGCGGCGCCTCAGGCCGGTTCCAGGGCGATCATCGGCGCGCCGGGCGCGATCGGCTGACGCTCCTGGGCGTAGACTTGGCGGACCACGCCGGCGGCGGGACTCGGCACGTCGCACTCGGTCTTCATGGCCTCGATAACGGCGATGATCGCGCCCTTCTCCACCCGGTCGCCCGGCTGGACCAGCATCTTCCAGACGCTGCCGCCGAGGGGCGCCTCGATCAGGTCGGCCCCTTCGGGCGCCTCGATGGCGACGGCTTCGGCCGCGGCGTCGTCGGCTCCGGCGAGGGCTTCGAGGCGGGCGAACTCTCCCCTCGCCTCCCAATCGGCGCGCTCGGCGTCGAAGGCAGCCTGCCGGGCCGACTGGAAACGGGCGATGTCCTCGGCGTTGTCCTCAAGGAAGCGGCGGTAGTCCGACAGGCGGAAGGTGTCGGCCTCGATCCTGATCTCTCGCCGGCCCAGCGGGAAGTCCCGCCGCCACTCGACGAGTTCCTCGGCGCTGACCGGAAAGAATCGGATCTGGTCGAAGAAGCGCAGGAGCCAGGGCTTGCCTTCGATGAAGGCCGAGGTCTGACGCCAACTGTTCCACACCTGGATCGTGCGGCCGAACAGCTGGTAGCCGCCCGGACCTTCCATGCCGTAGATGCACATGTAGGCGCCGCCGACGCCCACCACGTTCGGCGGGGTCCAGGTGCGGGCGGGGTTGTACTTGGTCGTCACCAGGCGATGGCGCGGGTCCACCGGCGTGGCGACCGGCGCCCCGAGGTAGACATCGCCCAGGCCCATCACCAGGTAGCGGGCGTCGAAGACGATGCGGTGCACGTCTTCCTCGCTGGCCAGGCCGTTGATGCGCCGGATGAACTCGATGTTGTCCGGACACCAGGGCGCGTCGTCCCGCACCGAGGCCATGTACTTGTCGATGGTCTCGTAGATGGCCGGGTCCTTCCAGGAGAGCGGAAGGTGCACCACCCGCGAGGGGATCTCGAAGTCGTCCAGCCCGCCCAGGCGGTCCTCGGCGTCCGCCAGGGCCCGCAGCAGCCGGTTCTGCGGCAGGACCCGGCTGTCGTAGTGCACCTGCAGGGATCGGATGCCGGGGGTGATGTCGATGACGCCGACCAGGTCCAGCGCCCGAAGCTCGAGCATCAGGGCGTGGATGCGCAGGCGCAGCTCCAGGTCCAGGACGATCGGGCCATACTCGACCAGCAGGTGGCGGTCGCCCTGGCGGCGGTAGGTGACCGTAGGGCGGTGGCCCTGCGCCGGGATGGTCCCCAGGATGGGCGAGAAGACCCCCTCCGTCGGCTTCGCCGCCACCTCCCCCGGCGCTCGCTGCTCCCCCGCTGGGGGAGTTGTCCCGGAGGGGCTGAGGGGAACCGACAAGGCCTCGACGAGCCGGTCCTGCTCGACCTCGGCCGCCACGGCCTCGGCGTCGCTAACCACCTCGAAGCGCACCGTGTCGCCTGGGGCAAGCTGGCCCACCTTCCAGAGGTCGGCCTGAATCACCACCAGGGGACAGACGAAGCCGCCAAGGGAAGGGCCGTCCGGCCCCAGGATGATCGGCATGTCGCCGGTGAAGTCGATCGCGCCGATGGCGTAGGCGTTGTCGTGGATGTTGGAGGGGTGCAGCCCCGCTTCGCCGCCGTCGCGGCGGGCCCACTGCGGCTTGGGCCCGATCAGGCGCACGCCGGTCCTGTTGGAGTTGTAGTGCACGCGCCATTCGGCGGTGCGGACCATCTCGATGTCGTCGGGGGTGAAGAAGTCCGGCGCCCCGTGGGGGCCGTAGAGGACCTGGACGGTCCAGGTCTTCACGAGCTGCGGGCGGGCGCGCGGGTCCAGGGGCGGCTCGACGCCGGCGCCGTCCGCGTGAGCCAGGTGCAGCACGTCGCCCGCCGACAAGGCCCGACCCGCATGGCCGCCAAAGCCGCCGAGGGTGAAGCTGGAGCGGCTGCCGAGGAAGGCCGGGACGTCGAGGCCGCCCTGCACCAGGAGATAGGCCCGAAGGCCCGCGCCCTTCACGCGTCCAAGCTTCAGGGTCTGGCCCGCATGCACGGCGAAGGGGGCGTAGGCCTCGACCGGCGCGCCGTCGAGGCTGGCGTCCAGTTCCGCGCCCGTCAGGCAGACGACCGCCTCGTGGTTGAAGAGCAGCGTGGGGCCGAGGGCGGTGATCTCTAGGCCAGCGGCCGACCCCGGGTTGCCCAGGAGGCGATTGCCCAGGCGAAAGGCCAGGGCGTCCATCGGCCCGGAGGGCGGCACGCCGACGTCCCAATAGCCAAGTCGGCCGGGATGGTCCTGAACCGTCGTGGAGGGCCCGCCGCTGAGCACACGGATGGTCCTTGGCTCGTAGGAGATGGTCGCCAGGGCGCGGGTGGAGACTTGGCCGGTCTCGAACACTTCCGATCGGGCCACCTGGCGCAGCCAGTCGAGGTTGGTCTCCAGTCCCGACAGGCGGGTGGCGTCCAGCGCCTGCTGCAGAGCCTTCACCGCGGCCGGGCGGTCCGGCGCGGTGACGATCAGCTTGGCGAGCAGAGGGTCGTAGAAGGCCGAGACCTCCGCCCCGTCCGCCACCCAGGCGTCGACACGGGCCTCGGCGGGAAACCGCACCTGGGTCAGGCGTCCGGAGCTCGGCCTGTAGTCCTGGCCGGGGTCCTCGGCATAGAGGCGGGCCTGGATGGATGCGCCCTGCGGCGCCGGCGCCCCCGAATCCATGAACGAGAAATCGCCCGCGGCGCCGCGGATCATCCATTCCACCAGGTCGACTCCGGTGACCTGTTCGGTCACCCCGTGCTCCACCTGCAGGCGGGTGTTCACCTCGAGGAAGAAGAAGTCGTCGCGATCAGCGTCGTAGAGGAATTCGACCGTGCCGGCCGAGCGGTAGCGGGCCGCCTGGCCCAGGCGCACGGCCGCGCCCATCAGGGCCTGGCGCGTGGCGGGCGGCAGGTGCGGCGCAGGGGTCTCCTCAACGACCTTCTGGTTGCGTCGCTGCAGCGAACAGTCGCGTTCGCCGAGGGCGATCACCCGGCCCTCGCCGTCGCCGAAGATCTGCACCTCGATGTGGCGGGCCTGGCGCACATAGCGTTCGAGGAACACGCCGGCGTCGGCGAAGTTGGAGGCGCCCAGCCGCGCGACCTGGGCGAAGGCATCGGCCACCGCGGCTTCGTCCTCGCAGACCCGCATGCCGATGCCTCCGCCCCCGGCGGTGGCCTTGAGGATCACTGGGAAGCCGATCTCCCGCGCCGCCCGAACCGCATCCTCGGCGTCGGTGAGCAGGTCGGTGCCCGGCGCCAGCGGCACGCCATGGGCGCGGGCCAGGTCGCGGGCGGCGTGTTTGAGGCCGAAGGCGCGGATGTTGTCGGAGGTCGGCCCGATGAAGGCGATCCCGGCCGCTTCGCACGCCTCGGCGAATCCGGTGTTCTCGCTGAGGAAGCCGTAGCCTGGATGGATCGCCTCGGCCCCCGTGGCTTTCGCCGCAGCGAGGATCGCTTCCACGTTGAGATAGCTGTCGGCCGCCGGCGCGGGACCGACGCGGACGGCCTGGTCCGCCTGGCTGACGTGCAGGGAGCCGGCGTCCGCGTCGGAGAACACCGACACCGAGCCCACGCCCATTTTCCTCAGCGTACGGATTATACGACAGGCGATAGCGCCGCGGTTTGCGATCAGGACCTTGGTGAACACGCCGCTATTCCGCGATGATCATGCGCACCGGCGTCGGATTGAAGCCGTTGCAGGGGTTGTTGATCTGCGGGCAGTTGGAGACCACGGCCACGAGGTCCATCTCCGCCCGGATGTCGACGTAGAGTCCCGGCGCCGAGATGCCGTCGACGATGCCGAGGGCGCCGTCCGCCTCGACCGGCACGTTCATGAACCAGTTGATGTTGGAGACCATGTCCCGCTTGCCGCGGCCATGGCGGGCGTTGGCCTGCAGGAAGTTCTCGACGCAGGCGTGCTGGGCCTTTGTGTGATGGCCATAGCGCAGGGTGTTGCTTTCGCAGCTGCAGGCCCCGCCGATGGTGTCGTGATAGGCGACGGAGGTGGCGGCCACCACGGCCATGGGCCGGCCCTCGTTGGACATCAGCACCGAGCCGGTCCTGAGAAAGATGTTCCCCTGGGCGGCGATGGTGTCCTGGGCGCTGTAGCGCTCGGCGTCGTCGGCCAGGGCGTACATCAGGAAATCCACCGCCTGGTTGCCCTCAAGGTCGACGATGCGCAGGGTCTGGCCCTTGCGCACCACATGGTCCCAGGGAGCGCGGGCGGGGACGATCTGGTCCAGGACGATGGAGCCGGCGAGCCCCTGGAGCGCGGTTTCGGTCATGGCGTCCTCAGCGGCGCAGGTCGTCTTCGACGTTCAGGAAGGCCCGCATGCCTTCCGGCGTGGCGTTGCGGATGGGGTCGTCCTGCGGCGTCGCCGGACCACGCCAGGCGAGCACGCGGGCGGGCGTGACCGTGTAGGCCGGCCGGGGGTCGAGCACGTGCGGGCAATTGGCCAGGACGACGATCACATCCATCTCGGCGCGGAGCGTCACCTGCCGGCCGGGGGCGAAGGGGCCGGATTCGAGAACCGTCGATCCGTCCGCGCCGATGCGCACGCCCTTGAACCAGTTGACGCACGGGTGGATGTCCCGCGCCCCGAGGCCGAACTTGGCGACGCCCAGCTTGAACCGGTCGCGGGCGTTGGGGTGCGGCCCCCAATTGTCGCCCTCGCCGTAGCGGCGGGCGTTGGACGCGGCGTTCGAGGCGCCGCAGAAGGCGTCGTGCGTCGCGGCCGTGTCTTCAAGGACGCTCGCCAGCACCTTGCCCATGTCGGACAACAGCAGCCGCCCGGCGCCGAGGTAGGCGTTCCACTGGACCTTGACGGTGTCGGCCACGTTCAGCCGCTCGACCGGGCGCTCGGCGTTGAAAAGCAGCATGGAGACGCAGGCGTCGCCCCTCAGGTCCACCAGCCGCAGGCGCGCGCCGCGGTTCAGCCGCTTGGCCGCATAGCCGCCTGGCGCGATGGTCTCGGCCCAGACCATGTCGGCGGCGGCCACGCCGTCGGGAATGTCCTCGGCGGCGCCGGGCGGCAGGGTGGGCATCGCCTCCACCCGTGTCCCGCCCTGGGCGCGGGCGTGGGCCCGGGCGGCGTAGGGATCTGCCGTGCTGCTCATCAGGCGCGCCTCGCGCTGGCGGGCTCCGCCTCGCCGTGCGCGTGCAGCGGCGGCAGGAGCGCGGTGGTGGTGACAAGCTTGATCTGCTGCACCCCGCGGATCTTGCGGAGTTCGTCGCACAGAGCCTGGAGACGTTCCGAAGGCCCTTGGACGAGGAGGACTTCCAGCGACTGGTCGTCCTCCAGGAAGACGTGCTGGGAGGAGATCACCTCCTTCAGATAGGCCTGCTGGGCCTGGGCCAGGGCGCTGCGCACGCGGCCGCGCTCGGCCCGGTAGATCAGGGTGAGCGTGCCGGCCAGGACGGCCCCCGCACGGCCTTCCTGATGCTCGGCGAGTTCGTGGCGGATCAGCTCTGCGATCATCTGCGAGCGGCTGGGCAGGGCGCGCTCGGCGACCATGGCGTCGAGCTGTGCCAGGAGGTCGGCCGGCAGGCTGACGCTGAGGCGTGCGAGCTGTGAGACATCTGTGCTCATGGGGCGATCCTGGCTCCGGTATTACGAAGAGTGAAATTCGTAATACGTGGCGAGCCGCCCGACAGCCAAGGCGCCGCAGGCTTGGGCGCCTGGAGCGGCGGCTGCCTAGTTCGTTCGCACGCACAAGCGCCGGCGGGACGCGCCCACACTGTAAATTAGACGTTACAAATCATGGCGCATCGGATACACAGAATGCATCTGACATTACAATATACATCTCACGCGATCTCAAGTCGCGGCAGGATTTTTACTGCACAATACTTGCATTAATACGGACGCTCTGCATGCCGAGCCACGGCGCGTTCGAGGCCAGCGACAGGGCGTTCACGTCGCCACCGATTGGAGATCCCATGCAAATCGGTTCAACATCAACGAGTTACGCAGGAATGGAGCTGCAGCGCCTGCTGGGTCTGCAGTCAGGCTCCAAGTCCTCGTCCACTGGGCAGAACATGCCCAACGGGTCGTCTGGGGCAATTCCTTCCGGGCCGCCGCCGGGACCGCCGCCCCAGCGGATGCAGGAGGCCTCCGGCCAGTTCGCCGGGGACACCCTGTCCTCGCTCCTGTCCAGCCAGGAGCAGCCTTCGGCGTCCGACCTTGTCTCGGACCTGATCAGCGCCGCCGACACGGACGACGACGGGGCGCTCAGCGCCGAGGAGATCTCGACAGCGATCTCCGGCGCCGGCGGCCTGGCCGACGTCTCGTCGCTCTCAAGCGCGATCGCCAAGCTCGACTCCAGCGGCGACGGCCTTCTGAGCGCCGACGAGCTGACCTCGGCGATCGAGTCGCGGATGGCCGAGTTCGGCATGCCGCCCGGAGGGCCGCCGTCGTCCGCGGACATGGCCTCCGACCTTCTGAGCTCGGCGGACGAGGACGAGGACGGCCAGCTCAGCGTCGACGAGATCACCTCGGCGATCTCTCAGGCGGGAGGAACCTCCGGCTCCGAGGACGTCGCCTCGGCGGTGAGCCAGCTCGACACCAACGGCGACGGCTTCGTCAGCGCCGACGAACTGGCCGCCGCGATCGAGCAGTCCTTCGCCCAGATGGCGTCCAGCGCCTATCAGGCGGCTCAGGAGTCCGCCACCGAGACCACCACGACGGCGGAAGCCGCCTGATCCTGGACGGCCCTCGCGTCCGCAAAGCCGGGACCGGGGGCCGTCACATCGGCCTCACCACACGTCCACGAACGGCCGCTTCTTGCCCGGACCATGGGGTGGGACGGGGCACGCCTTCAGTCCCCGCACGATCCAGGCTCGCGTCTCGGCCGGATCGATGACCGCATCGATCTCCACCACCGAGGCGACGCTGAGCGCCTTGCCGTTCTCGTACATGCGCCCGACCAGTTTCTCGAACAGCGCCTGGCGGGCGGCGGGGTCGCTCTCGGCCTCCAGTTCCTTGCGATAGCCCAGCCGCACCGCGCCCTCCAGGCCCATCGGCCCGAACTCGGCGGTGGGCCAGGCGAGCGTCATGGCGGCCGCCGAGAAGTCCCCGCCGGTCATGGCCTGCGCGCCGAGGCCGTATCCCTTGCGCAGGACCACGGCGAACAGCGGCACGGTAAGGCTCGTGGCGGTGACGAACAGGCGCGAGCCCCGGCGGATGGCGGCCGTCTCCTCGCTCTGCGGCCCCACCATGAAGCCGGGCGTATCGCAGAGCGACAGCACGGGCACGTCGAAGGCGTCGCACAACTGCATGAACCGCGCGCCCTTCTCCGCGCCTTCGGAATCGATCGCGCCGCCCAGATGGCGGGGATCGTTGGCGATCAGGCCCAGGGGCCGGCCCTCGATGCGGACGAAGGCGGTGATCATGCCCACCCCATAGCCGCCCCGCAGCTCTAGGAAACTGCCCTCGTCTGCCAGGGTGCGGATCACCTCGCGCACGTCATAGGCGCGCACGCGGTTCTCGGGGATCAGGTGGCGAAGGAGGCGCTGGTCGGCGCAGGTCCAGGCCTTCACGGGACCCTGGAACATGCCCAGCACCTGCTTGGCCGCGGCGGTCGCCGCCGCCTCGTCCTCGACCAGCAGATCCAGGGCGCCGTTCTTCCACTGAACGTCGGAGGGGCCGATCTCGTCGGGTGTGAAGACGCCAAGCCCTCCGCCCTCGATCATGGCCGGCCCGCCCAGGCCGATGTTGGAATAGCGCGTGGCGATGGTGACGTCGGCGCAGCCGAAGAACACCGCGTTGCCCGCAAAGCACCGCCCGGAATTGATGGCGATGCGCGGCGCCAGGCCCGACAGCCGGGCGAAGGTGGTGAAGCTGGTGGTGTCGAGGGACGAGGCCGACATCGCCCCGCCGTCTACATCGCCCGGACGGCCGCCGCCGCCCTCGGTGTACCAGACGACCGGCGCCTTCCAGTGCTCGGCGAACTCCAGGATGCGGTCAGTCTTCTTGTGGTTGAAGGCGCCCTGGGTGCCGGCCAGCACGGTGTAGTCGTAGGCGAGGCCCACGCAGCGCGCCTTGTCCGGGCCGAACAGCGCGCCGTTGACCTCGCCGACCCCCACGACGATCCCGTCCGCCGGCGTATTGACCTGCAGGTCCTCCAGCGAACGGCGCCGGCGCTGGGCCGCGACCGCCATGGCGCCGACCTCGCTGAAGCTGCCGGGGTCGAACAGGTCGTCGAGGTTCTCCCGGGCGGTGCGCTGGCCGGTCTTGCGCCGGCGGGCGACCGCGGCGGGGCGGGCGGCGTCCAGGGTTAGGGCGTGGCGGGCGATCACCTCGGCGAGATCGGGGCGGATATGGTCAACATCGAGAGCCTGCGCCTCCACCGCCGCGTCGACGTGCTCGCCGGGCTCGATGAAGAGCAGCGCCTCGCCGGCGTCCACCGTCTCTCCCGGCGCGGCCGCCACGGCCCGCACCCGTCCCGCCACCGGCGCCAGGACCAGGTGCTGCATCTTCATGGCTTCCAGCACGGCGACCGCTTGGCCGGCGCGAACCTCCTGGCCCTCGGCCACCTCGAAGCCGACGACGGTGGCGCGCAGCGGCGCTTCGGCGCCGACCGTCCCCTCCGGCGCCGGACGGGCAGGTCCGCGCGTCGGCGCGGAGGCGGCCGCAGCCTCCTCCTTCGGCTCGGCGGCCGCGATTTCCAGGGCGCGGGCGGCCAGGGCCGCGGCGTGGGTCTCCAGGAAGGTGGTCGTGGCCCGCCCCTGCGCCGCCTCCGGCGTCTCGAGCACGGCGCGCAACAGCGGCAGGTTGGTCCCCACACCGGTCAGCCGGAATTCGGCGGCGGCGCGGCGCGCCTTGGTGATCGCGCTCTCCAGGTCGGGGACGGGGCTATGGACGATCACCTTGGCGATCAGGGAGTCGAAGGCCGCGCTGGTGCGGTAGCCGCCATAGCCGTAGCCGTCGACCCGCACCCCCGGGCCGGACGGCGGCTCGTAGCGGCCGATGACGCCGCCGGCGCCGCTGGCCACCGCGCCATCGGCGCCCAGAGTCTCGAGGTTGACCCTCAGCTGCACGGCGCAGCCGGCGGCCGGCGGAACACCTTGCGCCAGGCCCAGGTCGGCGAGGTTCTCGCCACCGGCGATGCGGAGCTGGATCTGCACGAGGTCCAGGCCGGTGACGGCCTCGGTCACGGTGTGCTCCACCTGGAGCCGGGCGTTCGCCTCGATGAAGGCGAAGGTGGCGCCGTCATCTGCGTCCAGGAGGAATTCGAAGGTCGCCAGGCCGTTGTACCGGGCGGCGCCGGCCATCGTCAGGGCGGCCTCGGCCATGGCCGCGCGGGTCGCCCCCGAAAGGCCGGGCGCCGGGGCGATCTCCACGAGCTTCTGGTGGCGGCGCTGGATCGAGCACTCGCGGTCGTGAGCGGCGACCACGGCCCGGCCGTCGCCGATCACCTGCACCTCGATGTGGCGGGCGTTGCGGATCAGGCGCTCGGCGTAGAGAGACGGATCGCCGAACGCCGCCTCGGCCTCGCGCGCGCAGGCCTCGAAGGCGGTGGTCAGGTCCTCGCCCGGCTCGACCCGGCGCATGCCGCGGCCGCCGCCGCCGGCGACCGCCTTGATCATCACCGCCGCCTGCGGACCCAGCCGCTCCTGGAAGGCGCGCACCGCCGCAAGGGTGGCTCCGCCCTCGACGCCGGCCAGCAGCGGCACGCCGAGTTCGGCCGCCAGGGCGCGGGCGCGGCTCTTGTCGCCGAAGAGGTCGAGCGCGTCCGGGTCGGGGCCGACGAACACCAGGCCCGCGGCCTGGCACGCGCGGGCGAAGGCGGCGCTTTCGGCCAGAAAGCCGTAGCCCGGATGGACCGCATCGCAGCCGGCGGCGCGGGCGGCGGCGATCATGGCGTCGATGTCCAGGTACGCCCGAGGCCCGACGCCCTTGAGGGCGACCGAATCATCGGCCAGGCGGACATGGAGCGACGCCGCATCGTCTTCGGAGAAGGCCGCGACGCTGCTCAGGCCGAGGTCGGCGCAGGCGCGGGCGATGCGGATCGCGATCTCCCCCCGGTTGGCGATCAGCACGCTCTTGATCGGCATTCCCCGGCGTCCTCCGTCTATCTGTTCTTGCAGGCGGCGATCGTTGTCGCCCGCCGCCGCAGATTTGAACAGCCGTTTGAGGCGGAAGGCCAGGGGCTCGGCGTGCTTGGAGGGCGGGGACGCCACGGCTAGGCTTGGCGGCATGCGAACCCTGCTCCTTGGCCTTTGCGCCGCCCTCGCCCTTTCCACGGCCGCTGCGGCCGAACCTGCGGACGCCGTCTTCTGGGGCGGGCCGATCTACACCGCTCGCGATGCGCAGCCGAGGGTCGAGGCGGTGGCCGTGGCCAAGGGGCGGATCGTCTACGCCGGCGACCGCAAGAGCGCAAAGGCCATGGTGGGACCGAAGACGCAGGTGGTCGACCTGAAGGGCGCGGCGATGTTCCCCGGCTTCACCGACGCCCACGCCCACCTGCGCGGGATCGGCGAGCGGGAGCTGACCCTGAACCTCGAAGGCTCGAAGTCCGCCGCCGAGGCGATGGGCCGGCTGAAGGCGCACCTGGCCAAGCATCCCGGCACAGGCCCCCTGGTCGGCCGCGGCTGGATCGAGACCGGCTGGCCGGAGGGCCGCTTCCTGATCCGCCAGGACCTGGACGCCGTGGCGCCCGACCGGCCGGTGCTGCTGGTCCGGGCCGACGGCCACGCGCTGGTGGCCAACAGCGCGGCGCTGCGCGCGGCCAGCGTCACCCGCGACACCGCCGCCCCCGACGGCGGGGCGATCCTCAAGGACGAGGCGGGCGAGCCCACGGGCATGCTGGTGGACAACGCCATGGGCCTGGTTCGGGCGCTCCGCGCCCAGCCCAGCGAGGCGGACAGGCTGGCGGCCTACCGGGCGGCCTTCCAGGTGGAGACCCGCTACGGCTGGACCGGCGTGCACAACATGAGCGTGGACTGGGCCGACGTCGCCCTGCTGGAAGGACTGGCCGCCAAGGGCGAAGCGCCGCTGCGCGTCTATAATTTCGTGTCCGGCGGCCAGGCCGAGCCGCTGCTGAAGGCCGGCCCCCGGGCCAGCGCCGACGGGCGGGTCACCACACGGGCGATCAAGCTGTTCTCGGACGGGGCGCTCGGCTCGCGCGGGGCGGCGCTGTTCGAGCCCTATGCCGACGCTCACGAGACCCGCGGCGCCTTGGTGACCCAGCCGGAGGACATGGCGCCGATCATGGCCGCCGCGCTGAAGGCCGGCCTGCAGGTCGGCACGCACGCGATCGGCGATCGCGGCAACGCCGTCACGCTCGATCTCTATCAGACGATGTTCGACGCCGTTCCGCCGGCTGAGCGCAAGCTCGCCGCGCCACGCTGGCGCATCGAGCACTCGCAGATCGTCCGGCCCGGGGACATTCCGCGGTTCGCGGCGATGGGTGTGATCGCCTCCATGCAGCCGAGCCACGCCATCGGTGACTTCCACTTCGCCCCCGCACGGCTCGGCGAGGAGCGGCTGAAGGGCGCCTACGCCTGGAAGAGCCTGCTCGACAGCGGCGCGGTGGTGGTCGGCGGCTCGGACGCGCCGGTCGAACGCGGCGATCCGCTGATCGAGTTCTACGGAGCCGTCGCCCGAAAGGACCTTAAGGGCTTCTCCGCGCCCAACTGGCATCCGGAGGAGACGCTGAGCCGGGCCGAGGCGCTGAAGCTCTTCACCTCCGCGGCGGCCTACGGCCGGTTCGCCGAGGACGACCTGGGCACGATCGAGCCGGGTAAGCGCGCCGACTTCAGCGTCTTCTCCGTCGACCTGATGACCGCGCCCGAGGCGGAGATCCCCAAGGCCCGCGCCGTCATGACGGTGGTCGACGGCGCGGTGGTCTACGAGGCGCGCTGAGCCTATTCGAGATAGCGGGCCCGCAGGGCGGCGAGGTCGGCGGCGGTGACGCCGAGCTCCTTGTCCAGGAAGCCCTCGACCGATCCGTACTCGGCCGTCAGGGCGTCGAGCGTGCTTTCGATGTAGGCCGGCTCCGAGCCCATCAGCGCCTGGATCACGTCGGGCGGCAGCTTGGCCAGCATGGCCGTGGAGGGCGAGCGGCCGAGGTCCGGAGCCGCCGCCGGGGGCGCGGCGGCGAGCAGCGGCGCGCTCATCGCGTAGTCGGCGACCACCGTGGGGCGCGGCACGCCGAGCGCCGTGAGCACCAGGGCCGAGCCGACGCCGGTGCGGTCCTTTCCGGCGGTGCAGTGCATCAGCATCGGGGCGTCGCCCTTGATCAGGCGACGGAACATCGCCTTGTACTCGCCGGCGTAGGCCTTCGGGGTCTCGGCGTAGAACTTGATGAAGTTGGCGCGCACGACCTCTCCAGTCGGCGGGCCGTCGCCGAACAGGGCGCGCATGTTGATGTCGAGATTGGCCTTGGGCGAATTCAGGAACTTCGGCGCCTGGCCCTGCCAGCGGGTCGGCTCCTCGGCCCGCTCCTGATCGGTCCGCAGATCGCAGACCAGGCGCACGCCCAGGCTCCTGACGACGCGGTAGTCGTCGGCCGTAAGGCCCGCCAGCGAGTTGGAGCGGTAGATCAGGCCCCATTTCACATGGCGTCCGTCGGCCGTGGCGTAGCCGCCCAGGTCGCGGAAGTTCGCGGCGCCCTGCAGGGGCACCACGCGGGCGGCGGTCCAAAGGCCGGTGCGGGCGGCGTCGGGGCGAACATAGAAGTAGGGCCGGACCCCCTCGCCAAGCGGCGCAGTGAAGCTAGCCCTGCCGTCGGTGTCGTCGTCAGCCAGGCGCTTGAGTTCGCGGGCGGGGGCGTCGGGGCGGCCGGCCACGAAGACGTCGACCGGGGCGCCGGGCCTGGACGTGCTCCAGCTCAGCTCGTAGGTCCCGCCCTGGCGCTGCACCTGCGCGCTCGTGAGCACCGGCGCCGGCGCGCTCGCCGCCGCCAGCAGGATGGCGGCCGGAAGGACCGCCAGCAATCTGCGCGTCATGGAACCCTGTCTCCTCAGAAGTTGAAGCGGACGCCGGCCATGAAGCGGCGGCCCACGCCTTCGGTCTCGATCGGCCGCGACTCCTTGCCCTGGTAGCGCTGGCCGATCTCGTCGGTGAGGTTGTTGGCGTCGAAATAGACCGTCAGGCCGTCGCGCACCTGGTAGCGGAGCGACAGGTCGAGCTGTTCGGTGGCCGCCCAGTAGGTCTCGTCGGTCGCATCCACGCTCGGCTCGTCGAGCCAGGCGTCGCGCCACTGATAGGACAGCCGCGCCGAGACGCCGTAGTTCTCATAGAAGATCGAGGCGTTGAGGATGGTGTCCGAGAGGCCCGGATACTTGGACGTCGCGCCGCCCGGCGTCTTGAAGTCGCCGTCGAGGAAGGTGACGTTGCCCTGGAAGCCGAAGCCGTCGAACGGCGCCGGCAGGAAGCGCCACTGCTGCAGGTAGGCGAACTCGACCCCTGACATCTTGCCGTCCGAGCCGTTCAGCGTCGTGGTGAACTCATAGCCCGTGCGGTCGAAGCCCGTGGTGTCGTAGGTGTCGTCGGCGATCAGCGTGGTGGCGTCGAAAATGACGTCGTCGACCTTGCGGTAGAAGGCCGAGACCGACGCCAGGCCGGCGCCGGGCAGGTACCACTCCAGCGCCGCGTCCAGGCCCCAGGCGCGTTCCGGCTCGAGCGTCGGGTTGCCGCCAGTGATGGTCTCAGCCACGTCGTTGACCGACACCCCGGTGCGGATCTCGCCGAAGGAGGGCCGGGCGACGCCGCGGATCAGGGCCACGCGCGCCTTCACGTCCTCGGTGACGTCATAGTTCACGTGCACGGACGGGAAGATGTCGGTGTAGTCCTGCTCGACCACCAGGGGCGTAGCGGTCGCGCCGGCCACCAGGGCCCCGGCGCTCTTCACCTTCACGCTCTCGACGCGCACGCCGGCGAGGATCTCCCAGGGTCCGGAGGTCCACTTGTTCTGTCCGTATGCGGACCAGATGTCTTCGGTGACCGAGAAGCGATCCTGCGGGGTGACCACCGTGGAGGGGTCGAAGAGGCCCGCGGCTACGGCCTTGTCCATCAGCACGTCGAGGTCGTCGCGCAGGCCGATGTTGTCGACCTCGTAGACCGCCCAGCCGCGCTGGAAGTCGCTTCGCCACTGGCCGGTCGTGATGCGGGGCGTCACGCTCCAGCTCGTGCCGAGGGTGCGCGAGATGGTGGTCAGGTTCGGCACCGAGCCCGGCAGCCCAGAGAAGGTGTTGCCGTTGGCCTTGCGCCGGTCGAGCTTCAGCCCGCCCTTGAACTGCGACGCCGCGCCGAACGAGGTCCAGTCGCGGGCGACGTCCACCTGGCCGGTCCAGGAGTCCGTATTGGTCTCATAGATGATCGGGATGAAGACGTCGGCGGCCGAGCCCGTCTGCGGCAGGGCGCTCAGGGCGGCGCCGCGGGTGAAGGTCGCCCCCGGGACCGAGCTGTAGAGCTGCAGGTTCGGAACGCCGCTGGTGGCGTTGGTGTAGACGAGCGAGAGGCGGCCCGTCGGCAGCAGGAAGTTCTGCTGGATCAGCGGCAGGTAGGCGCCGGAGTCGGTGTGGGTGTAGTTCAGCCGCCAGGACACGTCGAACCCCATCACGTCGGGATGATCGCCGCCCAGGGTGTTGGTGAAGGTGTCGTCGTAGTAGCGGCCGTATTCCCAAGTCGCGGTGTAGCCGGCGCCGTCCACGAAGCCGGAATCGGCGCCGCGGTTGGCGGGCGACTG
The DNA here is from genome assembly GCF_046291545.1 of Phenylobacterium sp. GTDB lineage: Bacteria > Pseudomonadota > Alphaproteobacteria > Caulobacterales > Caulobacteraceae > Phenylobacterium. Next base: position 1,208,077 of record NZ_JBKBSM010000001.1, on the reverse strand, counting down.
GGTGAGGGCGCGCGAGAGCTGAAAGTCGTACTGGTTGCGCTGCTCGCGGTCGATGAACTCCGAATAGAGGCTGTCGAAGAAGATCCTGCCGCCGCGGTCGGGCCGGTACTCGATCCGGAGTTGGCCGGCGTTGTTCTCCCGCTCCAGGCTGTAGGAGCGGAAGCTGAAGTCGTCGGGCGTGTCGCTGTTCCCGTCGCGGGTCCAGTTGATCTCGCGGTTGTCGGTGGTCTGGTTGCGGCGATAGTGGGCCAGGGCGGCGGTGACGCCGACGTGCTCGCCCGACCAGGACACCCGGCCGGAGAACTGCCGCTGGGGCCCGCCGCCCAGCTCCATCTCGCCGTAGCCGGCGTCGCCGGAGACGTGGAAGCCCTTCTGGTCGAAGGGCGAGGCGGTGACGATGTTGATGCGCCCCGCCAGGGCCTCGGCGGGCTGGTCGGGCGTGAGGGTCTTGTTGATCTCCAGGGTCTGGATGACCACGGCGGGCACGGAGTCGAAGCGGAACACCCGCTCCTCGGCCCCCAGCACGTTCATTCCGTCCACGGCCACGACGGTCCACCGCTCGGGCGCGCCGCGGAGCTGGACGTACCGCTCCTGGCCCTGGTCGCGCTCGATGGCCACGCCAGGGACGCGCGACAGGGCGGCGGCGGCCGACTGGTCGGGGAAGCGGCCGATGGCGTCGGCGGCGACGATGCTGACGATATTGTCCGCCGCCCGCTGCTGGGCGATGGCGGCGGCCTGGGAGGCCACGATGGGGCTGGCGGTGACGACCAGCTCGGAGACCTCCTCGGCGCCGGCCATCGACAGGGTCACCGTCTCCAGTTGCGCCTGCGGCGCGATCACCGAAATGCGGCGGTCGGCGTGGCCCGGATAGCTGATCAGCAGCTCGTGGCGGCCGGCGGGCAGGTTCAGGCTGAACACGCCCTCGCGGTCGGTCACCACCGCGAGGCCCAGCGCAGGGACCCGGACACGGGCGGCGGCGAGGTAGGCGCCGGAGGCGTCGACGACCCGGCCGCGCACGCTCGCGGCCGCTGCGGTCTCGATGGTCTGCGCCGCGGCGGGCGCGGCCAGCGGCGCGGCGGCCGCCGTGGCCAGGAGCAGGGCCTTCGCGGCCGGAATGAGATGACGGAACATGAGACCCCCTCGTCGAAACGCGGGGCGTCCCTAACATTTGGTACGATTGTACAGCATGAAGCTTCCAAGAACTTTTGGAGTATGAACCGTCATATCGACGTCATACGTGGGGCTTCGCGCGCTTTCCACGCACGGGGAGGGCCGACACCCACGCCGGTTTGATACGTTTGTACATCGTTGCCAGATCGGACGGACCGGACCAAACAGGACCCATGACCAACGCCCCGGACGATTCCCGAGCTCATCCGGCCGAGCGGCTGGCCGAAGCCGCGCTCGAACTCTGCCTGGAGCGCGGACTGGGCGCCCTGAGCGCCCGGTCTCTCGCCGACCACTCCGGCTTCGCCCCCTCGGCGATGACCTACCACTTCGGCGGCCGGGCCCGGCTGGTCCGCGAAGTGCAGTCCCGGACCCTGGCCGCGCTGGAGGCCTGGCGCGCCGGCCAGTCGGACGCGCTCTCGGCGCCGCAGCCGGCCTGGCTGTCGACGTCGGCCTGGGCCACCGCGAGAATCGAGCACCTCCTCGCCTCGCGCCGCACGCATCTGGCCCTGCAATGGGAGCTCGAGGCCGAGGGAGAACTGGGCGACGACGTCCTGCGCAAGGCCGCCGCGGACGAGATCGCCGACATGCACCGCTTCTGGGTCGAGGGCGCGCGCCGCACCGGCGCCGAACCTGCGGCCGCGGAGGCCTGGGCCAACCTCGCCGAAGGCCTCGCCTCCGCGCTGACGCCGGAGCCGGAGCCTCACCGCCGCCTGAGCTGGGTGTTCGACGCCGCCGTGCGCCTTGACGCGCGCCTGCGTGGACGGGAGGTGGGGCCGCCGGTCGCGCCGGGCCTCGACGCGGGATCGCGCCTGGCCCAGGCCCCCGAAGCGGAGGGCGCGCGCAAGATCCTCGACGCGGCGCTGCGCGTGGTCGCCGAGAAAGGCGTCGACCGGCTGACCCAGCGCGACGTGGCCACGGCCGCCGGCGTCTCCCTGGCCGCGACGACCTATTTCTTCCGCACCAAGAGCGAGCTGCTGCACGCGGCCTTCAACGAGCTGCATCGGCGCGTTCGGGCGCAGGTGCTGGAGGACTTCGCCCAGGGCGAGGAGGGCCTGAGCCCGCCTGGCATCGTCGACGCCGACAGTCCGATCGCCTGGAGCGTCCGGGCCATGGAGGCGCTGCACCGGGCCGCGGCCCGCGACCCCGGCCTGCAGCTCCTGGCCCGGGACCTGCTCTCGACCCGGGGAGCGACCTCGCTGCCGATCCTGCATGGCCACGGGGCCGCCAGCGCCGACGCCCTGGACGCGTTCATCTGGTCCACGAGCATGTCGGCGGTGCTGCGCCGACTGTGGGTGCTGCCCGCAGGGGACCGCGCCGAGGCGCTGCGCGCGGCGGGCCGCCAGCAACTGCGCGTGATTTTCGGGGTGGGAGCCTAGAGACCCTTCGCCGACGCCCGCAGGGGCAGCCGGACGCGGCAGATCAGTCCTCCCGACGGACGGTTGATCATCACCGCGTCTCCGCCGTGCGCACGGGCGATGGATCGGACGACCGCCAGACCGAGGCCCATGCCGCCGGTCTCGCGGTTGCGCGAGGCCTCGCCCCGATAGAACGGCTCGAACACCCGCTCCAGGTCGTGGCTGGGCAGGCCCGGGCCGTTGTCGATCACCTCGACGACGGCCTCGCCGCCTTCCCGGCGCAGCTCGACCGTGACTTCCGTGGCGAACTTGACGCCGTTGCGGATGAGATTGTCGAACAGGCGCTTCAGCCCGATCGGGTCGCCGTGCACCACCGCGTCGCCGAGGTCGCCCGTGCGGACCTGGTGCCCCTCCTCGGCCGCGTCGTCGACGAGGCTCTCCAGGAGGGACGGCAGGTCCAGGTCCACGCGCACGGCCTTGGTCGTGGAGTCGCGCACGAACGCCATGGTGGCGCCGACCATGGCGTCCATCTCCTCGATCTCCCTCGCCAGGCGCAGGCGCAGGTCCTCCGTCGGCGTCTCCAGCAGGAAACGCATCCTGGCGAGCGGCGTGCGCAGGTCGTGGGCCACCGCGCCCACCAGGGTCGTGCGGTTCTCGATATAGCGCTGCAGGCGCTCCTGCATGCGGTTGAACGCCTCGCCCGCCATGCGCACCTCCGCCGGCCCGGAGATCTCAAGCTCGGAGGCGCTGGGATCGCCGCCGAGCCGGTCGGCGGCCTCGGCGAACCGGCGGATGGGCGCGGCCAGCCAGCGGGCGTAGATCCACGCGAGCGGCACGCACAGCGAGGCCGTGATCGCCAGCCACAGAAGAATGCGCTGCTGCCAGGGCGTGGGGAAAGGTTCGCGGCTCTGCACCACCAGCCAGCTGCCGTCGGCCTGCATCAGGCCGACCTTGAAGGGCGCGATGAGCGGCGGATCGCCGGCGAAGGCCACGGTGCGGGGGCCCGCCCCCGCGCCCACCACCGCCAGGCCGCGCCCACCCGGCCCGGTCACCGTGCCGACGATCTCGCGCGGTGCGGCGAAGCCCTGCTCCGGCGGCGGCCTGGCGGGCATGAACAGGCGATCCTGCGGCGGCGGCGGTTCGCCCTCGATCGGGCCGCGGGACTCGCGGGCGCGGCGGGTCATCCGGAAGATGAAAGGCAGGGACCGCGCCGTTTCGAGCTGGATATGGTTGGTCGGCACGCCGAGGCGTTCGGCGAGCGCCTCGACCGCCGCCCGGTCGAGGGGCGTCTCGAAGCGCTGGGCGGCCTGGACGCCACGGTCGAGAGGCGTCTCGAAGCGCTGGGCGGCCTGGATGCCGCTCGTCTGCGGCGCGCGCGAGCGCACCTCCACCTTCATCGTCTCCAGGGCCTTGGCCGAGCTGTCGCCCTTCAGCACCTGGACCACGTCGTCCAGCCGGTAGATCTCCGGGCGCGGCGGGGGCAGCAGGAGCAGCAACGCCGCGTTGGCGACCTGCACGATCACCACCAGGGCGAGCAGCATCGCCAGCACCTGGACGAAGAGGCTGACTGCACCCCTGCGCCAGAACGGCGGGCGAAGCTTCACCCGCGCACGACCTTGGGCATGAACATGTAGCCCGCCTTGCGGAAGGTGCGGATCAGGCTCTCCGACCCGTCGCCCAGCTTGCGGCGCACGCGGCTGATCTGCACGTCGATCGAGCGGCCGTCGGCGTCGCCGGTGCCCTGCATGGCTTCGGCCAGTTGCTCGCGCGACAGCACGACCTGGGGCTGGTCGAGGAAGGTCTTGAGCAGCATGAATTCGCGATTGGCCAACGGAATCACCACCTGGTCCGGGGCGGTGAGGCTGCGGCTGATCGGGTCGAGCCGCCAGCCCTCGAAGGTGTAGGGCGCATGGGACGGGGAGCGAGACAGGGCCGGCTCCCGCTGGCGGCGCAGCACGGCGCGCACCTGGGCCAGCAGCTCGCGCGGACTGCAGGGCTTGGCCAGGTAGGCGTCGGCCCCCAGTTCGAGGCCGACCACCCGGTCCGTCTCCTCGCCCATGGCGCTGTGCATGATGATCGCCGGCCCGTTGCGGTCCGCCAGGCGACGGCAGACGCTGAGGCCGTCCTCGCCCGGCATCATGACGTCGAGGATCACCACCTCGATGCCCGGCTCCTCGGCCAGGACGCGGTCCATGGCCGCCGCGCCGACGGCGGTGCGCACATGGAAGCCGTGGGTCTTCAGGAAGTCGCTGAGCAGGTCGCGGATGCGGGGATCGTCGTCGACGACCAGCACCGAGCCGGCGCCTGGGGTGGATAGCCTCTGTGTGTCCATGGACGCCTCCATCTCAGGCGTGATTGGCCCGGGCGTTTCCGGATCGTAGGCTTGCCGCAAGTGTCTGTTACATTTCGCCGGTGCAACATGCGGCGATGTAACACAGCGCCGCGAAAGCCGGCGCCTGACCCCACGCCCCGGCAAAACACGAGCAATACGCCGCCTCGACCAAGGACCCCCTTGCGAACGAGGTCCCTTGATGCGGCGCCCCCCCTTGAAACCCGCCCTGCTCGGCCTGTCGTCCCTGCTGATCGCCGCCGAGGCCAGTGCGGAGACCCAGATCACCAGCGCGCGCACAACCGCGGTCGCCACCTCCACCGCCGCGGACGGCGCGGCCGACGACGTGACCATCACATCCGACGGCTCCATCACCCTGGACGGCGGCGTGGCGGTCACCCTCGACAGCGACAATGCGGTGGTCAACGCGGGCACGATCACCATCGAGGACGCCGACGGCGCGGTGGGCGTGTCCGCCCAGGGCGGCCGCACCGGACCCATCACCAACTCCGGGGCCATCGTCATCGACGAGACCACCGACATCGAGGACACGGACGAGGACGGTGACTACGACGGCCCCTTCGCCACGGGCGCCAATCGCTACGGCATCCGGATCACGGGCGACGAGCCGTTCAACGGGTCGATCGTCAACTCTGGCTCGATCACGGTGGAAGGCGAGGACTCCGCGGGCGTCTCCACCGAGACCGACCTGTCCGGAGCCATCGATTCCTCCGGCACCATCGCGGTCACGGGCGACCGTTCGGTCGGCCTGCGCGCCACCGGCACGGTGACCGGCGACGTGAGCCTGACCGGCACGATCAGCGCCGTGGGCGAGGACGCCCAGGGGGTCGACCTGCAGGGCCTCGTCGGCGGGACCGTCACCATCCAGGGCAGCATCACCTCCACGGGCTACCGCTCGACGTCGCGCTCCTCGGACGAGGACGTGCTCGAGGCCCTGGACTCGGACGACCTGCTGCAGGGCGGCGCGGCGCTGACCATCAGCGGCGACGTGCAGGGCGGCGTGCTGCTGGACATCCCGCCCAGCGACGACGACGAGGACGTGGACGACGAGGACGGCGACGGCGTCGACGACGACGAGGAGGGGACCGCCTACGTCACCTCCTATGGCGCGGCGCCGGCCATCGAGATCGGCGCGGTCGGCCGCGACATCAGCATCGGGAACGTCGGCGAGGGCGAATACGCCTACGGCCTGGTGATCAAGGGCGTGGTCGGCGCCTACGGCGTCTACGACGGCGTGCCGGCCGAGGCCCTGCGCATCGGCGTGGACGGCGGGGGCAAGGTCGATCTGGGCGGCGGCCTGTCGGTATCCGGCAGCGTCCTGGCTTCGGCCTACGACGCCGACGCCATCAGCCTGCACCCGAACCCGGGGGCGGTGGTTCCGCAGATGACCATCGAAGGCACGGTGTCGTCCTCGATCATCTCGGAGGATCATTTCACGGCGGCGGCCATCCTGATCGAATCGGGCGCGACGGCCGGCTCGCTGGCCAACGCCGGCTCGATCACCGCGAGCGTTTCGGGCGAGACGGGCGACGCCATCGCGATCCTCGATCGTTCGGGCACGCTGACCAGCATCAGCAACACCGGCTTCATCACCGCGACCATCTCGCCCACGGACGATGACGACGACGGCGACGACGACGACACCGACGCCGACAACGAGGCGGTGAGCGGACGCACCATCGCCATGGACCTGTCGGCCAACACCACCGGCGTCAGCTTCGTGCAGACCGGGGTCGACGACGGCGACGACAGCGACGACGGCGTGGCCGACGACGACGAGGACGAGGACGGCGTCGACGATGCGGACGAGCCGGCCGTGGTCGGCGACGTCTACTTCGGCTCGGGCGACGACAGCATGCAGGTGCTGAACGGCACGGTGACCGGCGACATCGCCTTCGGCGCCGGCGCCAACAGCCTGGTGATCGACGGCGGCGCCAGCGTCGAGGGCGCGGTGACCGCCTCGGCCGGCACGCTGGCCCTGACGATCGGGGCCGGCGACCTGCGGATCGAGAACACCGGCGCCCTGGACCTGGAGACCCTGAACCTCGGATCGGAGTCGACCCTGATCCTGACCATCGATCCCGAAAACGACGCCTATACGGCCCTCGACGTGGCCGGGTCGGCGAGCATCGCGGACGGCGCGAAGCTCGGCGTGCAGCTCAGCTCATTCCTGGAGGACGAGGCGAGCTACACTCTGGTCACGGCCGGGGCGCTCACTTCGGAGGGCCTGGACTCCAGCCTGCTCGGAGAGATCCCCTACCTGTACAGCGCCTCGCTGATCGCCGACACGGCGGCGGGCACGATCGACCTGCACCTGGACCGCAAGTCACAGGCCGAACTCGCCCTGCCCGAAACCACCGGCGCCGCCTACGACCCCATCGTCTCGGCCATGGTCCTGGACGAGGAGGTGCGCGACGCCTTCCTGGCCCAGATCGACCGCGCCGGCTTCATGGGCGTCTACAATCAGATGCTGCCCGACCACCAGGGCGCGGTCGCCGAACTGGTCGCCGCCAGCGGCAAGGCGGTGAGCCGGGCCGTGGAAGACCGCCAGGGCCCCGACGCCGGCGGCTTCTGGCTGCAGGAGACGGCGGTCGCCGTGGCCCGCGACGACCTGGCCGACGACCCCGGCTACACGGCCTGGACCCTCGGGCTGGTGGCCGGCGCGGAGACCGGCCGCTTCCCGATCGGCGTGGTCGGCGCCACGCTCGCCGGCACGTCCGGCAAGGTGGACAATGAGATCGATGTCGCCGGCGACTCCATGGTCGTCAACACCGTCGAGCTCGGAGGCTACTGGCGGCTGGTGAACGGAGGCTGGGCGCTCAACGCCCGGGCGGCGGGCTCCTGGGTCGGCGTCACCAACCAGCGCGCCGTGGCGGTCTACGACAGCGACGATGTCCGGATTCTGTTCCGCAACACCAAGGGCAAGTGGTCGGGCGCCGCGCTCTCCGGCCGCCTCTCCACCGGCTACGAGATGCGCTATGGGCGCTACTACCTGCGCCCGACGGCCAGCCTGGACTATTTCTGGCTCCGCGAGGACGGCTACACCGAAGCCGGCGGCGGGGACGCGATCGACCTGACGGTCGAGGAGCGCACCTCCCATCGGCTGGACGGCTTCCTTGGCGTGGCGGGCGGCGCCCGCTTCGGCGACGACGGCTGGTGGGGACCCGAGGTTCAGGCAGGCTGGCGCACCGTCAGCGGCGAGAACGGCAAGACCATCGGCCGCTTCGTCTCGGGCACGGACGACTTCACCCTGCTCGCCGACGAGGTGACCGGCTCGGGTCCGGTGATCCGCGGGGCCGTCAAGGGCGAGGATGTCGGCGCCGCCTTCGCCGTGGAAGGCGGCGCGGAGATGCGCGACGACCTGGCCGTGTTCGACCTGCGCCTGGCCGCCCACTTCCGCTTCTGATCAGACCGGGCGGCGGTCAGATGTCGAACACCACGCCCTGCGCCAGCGGAAGGCCCGTCCCGTAGTTCAGGGTGTTGGTGGCCCGGCGCATGTAGGCCTTCCAGCTGTCCGAACCGGCTTCTCGGCCGCCGCCGGTCTCCTTCTCGCCGCCGAACGCGCCGCCGATCTCGGCGCCTGAAGGGCCGAGGTTGACGTTCGCGATCCCGCAGTCGGACCCCTCGGCGGAGATGAAGCGCTCGGCTTCGCGCATATTGAGGGTGAAGATCGCCGAGGACAGGCCCTGGGGCGCGGCGTTCTGCAGCGCGATGGCCTCGCCAAGGTCGCGGTACCTCATGACGTAGAGGATCGGGGCGAAGGTCTCACGCAGAACCACCGGCGCCTGGCCGGGCATCTCCACCAGCGCGGGGCGCACATACGCGCCGCCTGCATCCCCCACGGGTTCGCCGCCGCAGACGAGCCCGCCGGCGGCGCGGGCCTCGCCCAGCGCGCACATCATGGCCTCCTGGGCCTGGGCGTCGATCAGCGGGCCCACAAGGACGCCGGGCGTTCGCGGATCGCCGACGCTCGCCGAGGCGTAGGCGGCCTTCAGCCGCGGCAGCAGGGCCTCGTACACGTCCTCGTGCACGAACAGGCGGCGAAGGGTGGTGCAGCGCTGGCCGGCCGTGCCCATGGCGGCGAAGGCCACCGCGCGCAGGGTCAGGTCCAGGTCCGCCGTGGGCGCGACGATCGCGGCGTTGTTGCCGCCGAGCTCCAGCAGGGCGCGGGCGAAACGCTGTGCAAGGCGCGGCCCCACCGCGCGGCCCATGGCGGTGGAACCGGTGGCGGACACCAGCGGGACCTTCGGATGGTCCACCAGCGCCTCGCCCGCCTGCCGTCCGCCGAGGATCACGCAGCTCAGGCCCCTGGGGAACTCGGGGCCGAAGCGCGCCGCCGCGCGATCGACGGCGGCCTGAACGGCAAAGGCCGTCAGAGGCGTCTTCTCCGAGGGCTTCCAGACCACGGCGTCGCCGCACACCAGCGCGAGCGCCGCGTTCCAGGACCAGACGGCCACGGGGAAGTTGAAGGCCGAGATGACCCCCACCACCCCTAGGGGATGCCAGGTCTCCATCATGCGATGGTCAGGCCGTTCGGTGGCGATGGTCAGGCCGAAGAGCTGGCGCGACAGGCCCACGGCGTAGTCGCAGATGTCGATCATCTCCTGAACCTCGCCGAGGCCTTCGGAGACGACCTTGCCGGCTTCCAGGGTCACCAGGCGGGCGAGGTCCGCCTTGGCCGCGCGCAGTTCCTCGCCGAGGAGGCGCACGAATTCGCCGCGACGGGGGGCCGGGACCTTGCGCCAGGCCAGGAAGGCGGCCTGCGCCGCCTCGACGGCGGCCGCCACATCCTCGGGAGTGGCGTCTTTGACCATGGCGATCGTCTCGCCCGTGATCGGCGAGGTCACCGGGCGTTCGCCGGCGGCGTGCAGGCCGGGCGCGACCCCCAGGCGGTCGAGGACGGCAGCGGCCTCGGCCGCGGCGGAGGCGATCGGCGTCTGGATCGTCATCGTTGGCTCCGGATCAGGCGATGCGGCGAGCGGGCTCCTCCGGCGCATAGCACCGGCCGAAGCGGTTGTTCAGGAACTTCTCCAGGGCGATGTCCTCCTGACGGACGAAGCCCCGCGCCGGCAGGGCGCCTTCCGCAAGAAGGTCGAGAACCGCGCAGATGGCGCCGGCGGTGGTCACCTGGATCGCGCAGCGCAGAGCGCCGCCGATCACCTGGCCGTAGATGCGGTTGACGTAGGTCTCCTGCATGAGGCGGCCGCCGCGCAGGCCGCTGACCGTGACGAAGACGATCACCACGTCCTGCAAGGTCGCGGGCACCGCGTTCTCCAGGATGTCCTTCAGGAGCGCGCGCCGGTTCCTGAGGTTCAGGTCGTTGAGCAGCGCCTTCATGATCGAGGCATGGCCCGGATAGCGGATGGTGCGGTAGTTGAGGTTGCGCACCCGGCCCTGCAGCGACTGGCAGAGCGTGCCGAGCCCGCCCGAGGTGTTGAACGCCTCGTAGGTCACGCCGTCGAGGGAGAACTCCTCGCACTCTTCCAGGGCCGGAACTTCGCGCAGGCGGCCGTCTACGATCGCCTCGCAGGGCTCGCAGTACTCGTTGATGACCCCGTCGGTGCTCCAGGTAAGATTGTAGTTGAGGGCGTTCGACGGATAGCGCGGCAGGGCGCCGACGCGCAGGCGCACGTCGTGCAGCTCGTCGAAACTGCGGGCCAGGTCGGCCGCGACGATGGTGATGAAGCCGGGCGCGAGGCCGCACTGGGGAATGAAGGCTGTCCGGCCATCCTGCGCCAGGTCGCGCACCAGCCGGCTGGAAGCCACGTCCTCGGTCAGGTCCAGGTAGTGGGCGCCGGCGGCGGCGGCGGCCTGGGCGATCCGGGTGGTCAGGTGGAAGGGCGCGGCGTTCAGCACGGCGAAGTGGCCGTTCAACTGCGCGGCCAGCGCACCGGCCTCGTCGATCTCGACGGCGAGCGGACGAACGGCCGGCCGCGCGCGGATCGCGGCGAGCTGGGCGTCCGACTGATCGAGGACGGTGACCTCGTAGGACCCGGAGTCGGCCAGAAGGTCGACGATGGTCGATCCGATCTTGCCAGCCCCCACGACGGCGACCTTGCGCATGTCCGCGGCTCCCTTTGGCTTCGGTGCAGCACAAGGCTCAGCCGGCTCTGCGTCGGAATCAATTGCCAAGTCGGCGGTATGGAGGGAACCTTTCGTCGTTATGACGAACTTTTCGGGCGGAATGCGCAATGGACGATCTCGATCAGCACCTACTGGACCGCCTGCGCGAGAACGCCCGGGCGCCGGTGGCCGAACTCGCCCGCGCGCTCGGCCTGTCGCGGACCACGGTGCAGAGCCGGCTGGCGCGGCTGGAGCGCAGCGGCGTGATCGCCGGCTACGCGGTGCGGCTGTCTGAAGCGGCCCAGGGCGGCCAGATCCACGCCTTCGTCATGCTCACCGTCGAGCCGAAGCAGGCGGCGGCCGTCACCGCGGCCCTGCGCCGCCTGACCGGAGTTCGCCGGCTGCAGTCGGTGAGCGGCCCTTTCGACATGATCGCCGCCGTGGAGGCCTCCTCCGTGGAGCGGATGGACGCCCTCATCGACGAGATCGGCGCCGTCCGCGGGGTGGAGCGGACAAACTCTTCGATCGTACTTTCGACCAAGTTCGACCGGTGATTGACTGAACCGCGATCACCTTCGTGAGACCGCCCGGCGCGTCTGCGCCAGATTGCCGCAGACGCGCCGTGAAATCCGGGAAAATCCCGGAGAATCCGCTGACTAGGTCAGCCGGGAGCCCTTTGGTAACCCTTTTTTCAAGCCGCGCCCCCTAGCCCTTGGACAAGCCGTCGGCGGGAGGTCCGCGCCGACGAGCCGCCTAGAACGGCGGCGCGGCGGCGCCCGTGGGAAGCGCGCGCTGCGCCCTGGTGCCGGGACCCCTTGTTTGCCCTGTCAGCGGCGCGCGGACGCGCCGCGCCTGGAGCCCCGTCATGATGTTCGACAACCTGAAGATCTCGCGAAAGCTGGGCATCAGCTTCGCCGCCATCACCCTCACGATCGCCGCCATGGGCGCGGTGACCCTGATGAACCTGCGCGCCCTGGACGAGGCGCGGGCCGCAACCGCCCAGAGCCGCGATTCGATGGTCGCCTTGACCGAGGCCAAGTTCTTCCTGGCGCGCCAGGAGAACAGCTTCCGCGGCTACCTGCTCAGCATCGATCCCTACTACATCGACCGCGCCAACAAGCACCGGGCCAACTTCAAGGCCCGGCTGAAGACGCTGCGCGATGTCAACGGCGACCCGGTGGTGGACGCCAAGGCGACCGAAGCCGAAGCGGCCGCCGACAAGTGGTTCGCCACGATCGTCGAGGACGGCGCGCGCCTGGCGAGCGATCCGGCGACCCATGCCCAGGCCGTGGCCCTGGTGGGTCCCGACGGCGTCGCCGACGAGCTGATTGCGCCGGCCGAAGACGCCATGGACGCGATCGTGGAGATTGAGACCAAGCGAAGCGCCGACATCAGCGCCATGCAGCAGGCGACGACCCGAAAGGCCTATGTCGTGATGCTGTCCGGCGTCGCGGTGGTGCTGCTGATCGCGGTGGTGCTCGGCTGGGCGCTGAGCCGCGCCATCGCCGGGCCGGTGTCGATGATGACCCGAGCCATGCGGCGCCTGGCGGATGGGGACCACGACGTGGAGGTGCCGGCCGCCAATCGTCGCGACGAGGTGGGCGAGATGGCCGCGGCGGTGGTGGTCTTCAAGGAAGCCGCCATCGCCAAGCTGCGGCTGGAAGGCCAGACGGTGGAACAGCGCCGCGCCGCCGAGGCTGAGCGGGCCCGCAACGAGGCCGCCAAGGCCGCCGCCGCCGAAGCCCAGGCCAAGGTGGTGGAAGCCCTCGCCCGCGGCCTCGAGCGGGTCAGCCAGGGCGACCTGACGGCGCGCCTGACCGAGGCCTTCCCCGAGGACTACGTCAAGCTGCAGAACGACTTCAACGCCGCCATGACCCAGTTGCAGGACGCCATGAAGGTGGTCGTCGGCAACGTGGCGGGCATCCGCTCGGGCATCAGTGAGATCACCCAGGCCTCCGACAATCTGGCCCGCCGCACCGAACAGCAGGCCGCCAGCCTGGAGGAGACCGCCGCGGCCCTCGACCAGATCACCGTCACTGTCCAGAAGACGGCCCAAGGCGCCAAGCAGGCCTCCGGCGTCGTGGTCGCGGCCCGGGGAGACGCTCACGCGTCCGGCGAGGTGGTCGCCAACGCCGTCGCGGCGATGAGCGAGATCGAGCAGTCCTCGCGCCAGATCAGCCAGATCATCGGGGTGATCGACGAGATCGCCTTCCAGACCAACCTTCTGGCCCTGAACGCGGGGGTCGAGGCGGCGCGGGCGGGCGAAGCCGGCCGCGGCTTCGCCGTCGTCGCCTCCGAGGTGCGGGCGCTGGCCCAGCGCTCGGCCGAGGCGGCCAAGGAGATCAAGACCCTGATCAGCGCCTCGACCGAGCAGGTGGAGGCCGGCGTCGATCTGGTCGGCAAGACCGGCGAAGCCCTGCAGCGCATCGTCACCCAGGTGGCGGAGATCGACGCCCTGGTCGCCGAGATCACGGCCAGCGCCCAGGAGCAGGCTTCCGGCCTCGCCGAGGTGAACACGGCGGTGAACCAGATGGACCAGGTCACCCAGCAGAACGCCGCCATGGTCGAAGAGACCTCCGCCGCCGCCCATGGGCTCAACACCGAGGCCGACAGCCTGAGCAGTTCGGTGGCCCGTTTCAGCATCGGCGAGGCCGCATCCGCGGTTCCTGCCCCCCGCCCCACCGCGCGTCACGCGGTTCCGCAGATGCGCGCAACCGGCACGGGTGGCGCGGCGCGCAAGATCGAGCCGGCGAGCGATGGTTGGGAAGAATTTTGAAACCAAATCACCAAGCAATGGCGGCGGGGAAGCTGTGCCGTTGATTTGGGGGCGGGGTAATGAGTGCGAATGCGGCGCGGGACGAGGAATTCGTCCTCCAGCGTCACTTGGATTTTTTGCGGCTGGACGGCGAGGCGCGTTCTCGTCTGGCGGATCTGAAACCCAGCATCGACGCGGCGCTCCCCGCGGCCATCGCCAGCTTCTACGATCATCTTGGCAAGTTTGCCGAGACCAGTCGGTTCTTCAGCGACCCGGCGCACATGCAGGCGGCCGGCCGCCGCCAGATCGAGCACTGGGGGGAGATCACCACCGGCCGGTACAACGAGAGCTACGTCGGCGCCGCGGTGAAGATCGGCCAGACGCATGCGCGCATCGGCCTGGACCCGCAATGGTACGTCGAGGGCTACGGCCTGATCATCGAGCAGCTGGTCCGCGCGGTGCTGCAGGAATCCTGGCCCAAGGGCCTGGGCGCCAAGAGCCGGCGGCGCGAGCGGACGATCGACGGCGTCAGCGCCCTCATCAAGGCCGGCCTGCTCGACATGAGCGTGGTGCTGGGCGTTTACCAAAGGACATCCGAACAACAGCGTGCGGCCGCCGAGGCCGAGCGCCGTCGCCTGCAGGCGGAGCAGACGCTCGTGGTTGAGGGGCTGAAAGTCGGGCTGGCGCAGTTGGCCGCAGGCGACCTCGGCTTCCGGCTGACCGAGCCGTTCCCGGCGGCCTACGCCCAGTTGCGCGACGACTTCAACGCCGCGATCTCGCAGCTGGAAGACGCCGTCGCGGTGATCGACGCCAATGTGGCGGCCATACGGGCCGGCGCCGGCGAGATCGGGCAGGCCGCGGACGATTTGTCGCGCCGCACCGAGCAGCAGGCGGCGAGCCTGGAACAGACCGCCGCGGCGCTGGACGAGATCACCGCCACGGTCAAGCGCGCGACCGAAGGCGCGACCCAGGCCGACGCGGCGGCCCGCGCCGCCAAGGCCGACGCTGAGGAGAGCGGCGCCATCGTCCGTGACGCGGTCGCCGCCATGGGCGAGATCGAACAGTCGGCCAAGCAGATCAGCCAGATCATCGGGGTGATCGACGAGATCGCCTTCCAGACCAACCTTCTGGCCCTGAACGCCGGGGTCGAGGCGGCGCGGGCGGGCGAAGCCGGCCGCGGCTTCGCCGTCGTCGCCTCCGAGGTGCGGGCGCTGGCCCAGCGCTCGGCCGAGGCGGCCAAGGAGATCAAGACCCTGATCACCGCTTCGACCGAACAGGTCGGCTCGGGCGTGGAGCTGGTCGGCCGCACGGGCGAGGCCCTGTCGCGGATGGTCGGCAAGGTCGGCGAGATCAGCCAGCTCGTGGCGGAGATCGCCCATTCGGCCCGCGAGCAGGCCGAAGGACTGCATCAGGTGAACCTCGCCATTAACGAAATGGATCAGGTCACTCAGCAGAATGCGGCCATGGTCGAACAGTCGACCGCCGCCAGCCACGCGCTGGAACAGGAGACCGACATGCTGGCCCAGGGCGTCGCCCGGTTCCGCATCGCCAACAGCCGGACGGCGCCGCAGCGCCGGCCCGCTCGCGCGGCCGCGCCGGTGCTCAAGACCGTCGGGGCGCGCGGCCAGTCCGCGGCGCTCCGCCCGAAATCCGACGAATGGGAGGACTTCTGATGACGGACGAGGCCCAATCCGCCGCCACTGTCAGCCTGCCGGCCATTCTGGACCTGCAGGCGGCCGATCCGCTGCGCGCCGAGTTGCTGGCGCTGCGCGGCCGCCCGCTCGAGATCGACGCGTCCCAGGTCGCCCGCATGGGCGGCCTTTGTCTGCAAGTGCTGCTTTCCGCCCGCGCTGCGTGGGAGGCCGACGGTCTGCCGATGCGCATCGACCAACCTTCCGAAGCCTTCGTCGAGCAGATGGCGGCCTTCGGCAATCCAGACGTTCACGTCCAGGCCTAAGAGGGGGCATCCGTGACCAAGACCGTACTCACCATCGACGACTCTCGCACCATGCGGGAGATGCTGAACCTGGCGCTCGCCCAGGCCGGCTACCGCGTCATCCAGGCCGTCGACGGCGTCGAGGGACTCGAAGTCCTCGAGGCGGAAGGCGCCGACGTGGTCATCACCGACATCAACATGCCCCGCCTGGACGGCTTCGGCGTGATCGAGGGCGTGCGCGCCAATCCGTCGCATCGGGCGACGCCGATCCTGGTGCTCACCACCGAGAGCGACGCGACGAAGAAGGACCGCGCCCGCAAGGCCGGCGCCACGGGCTGGATCGTCAAGCCGTTCAATCCCGAAAAGCTCATCGACGCCGTTCGCCGCGTCGCCGCCTAACGTTCGCCTGCTTCGGAGCACGCCGTGGATCCGCTCGAGAGTATCAAGGCCACCTTCTTCCAGGAGTGCGACGAGCTCCTGACCGACGCCGAGCAGGGCCTGCTCGCGATGGAGGCTGGCGACTACGACTCTGAGACCATCAACGCCGTGTTCCGCGCCGTGCATTCGGTGAAGGGCGGCGCCGGGGCCTTCGGCCTCGAGGACCTGATCCGGTTCGCCCACGTCTTCGAGACGGTGATGGACGAACTGCGGTCCGGGAACATGGTCTTCACCGACGAGGTCGCGAAGATCCTGCTGCGCGCCTCCGACGTGCTGGCCGACCACGTCCAGGCCGCGCGCACCGGCGGGGCCGTGGAGGAATCCCGCTCCGCCCCGATCCTGGCCGAACTGCAGTCCCTGATCGGCGATGTCGACATGGACGACGCGGACGGCGAACTCGACGGCGGCGAGATCGACTTCACGCCGCTGACGCTGACGATCGAGGAAGACCCCGTCGCCGAAGCGGCGCCGGAGGCCGAGGCCGAGCCCGCCGCGACGCCGAGCTGGACCATCATCTTCAAGCCCCGCTCGGAGATGTACGCCAAGGCCAACGAAGCCGGGCTCGTGCTGCGCGAACTGGCGCGGCTGGGCGCGGTGGAGGTCGAGCTCGACCAGTCCGAACTGCCGCCGCTGGACCAGCTGTCGGCCGAGCACGCCTATCTGTCCTGGACCATCCGCCTGCAGACCGACGCCGATGAGCAGGCGATCCGCGAGGTCTTCGAGTTCGTCGAGGACGACTGCGAACTCTCGATCACCTGCGACGGCGCCGAGGCGGCGGGCGCCGAGGGCGCCCTCGACTTGGCCGCAATCCTGGCCAAGGCCCAGGCGGCCCCGGCCGAACCCGAGCCTGAACCCGAACCCGAGGCGGAATCGCCGGAAGCCGTCGCCAAGGCGGCCGAAGCCGCGGCGGGCCTGGACGTCGCCGCCCTGATCGCCCGCGCGCAGGAAGCCGGCCCGGTCGTCGAGGCCGCCGCCCAGCAGCCCGCCGCCGCCCCGGCCCCGGCCAAGAAGGCGGCGCCTGCGGCGCCCGCCGCTCCCCCCGCCGCCGCCGCTTCGCCCGCCACCAGCGGCTCGCCGCCCCCGCAGGCCACGATCCGCGTGGACCTGGACCGGGTGGACCGGCTCATCAACGCCGTCGGCGAACTGGTCATTCAGCAGGCCATGCTGTCCCAGCGCGTGATCGAGAGCGGCCTGGCCCGCTCCTCGGCCGTCGCCCTCGGCCTGGAGGACCTGGAGCTCCTGACCCGGGAGATTCAGGACAGCGTCATGGCCATCCGCGCCCAGCCGGTGAAATCGGTGTTCCAGCGCATGCCGCGGCTGGTGCGCGAAGTCGCCGACATGACGGGCAAGCGCGCCCGTCTGGTGATGGAGGGCGAGAACACCGAAGTCGACAAGACCGTCATCGAGCGCCTGAGCGACCCGATCACGCACATGCTGCGCAACGCCATCGACCACGGGCTGGAAGGCCCCGATGAGCGCGCGGCCGCCGGCAAGCCGGCGGAAGGCACGGTCAAGCTCGCCGCCCTGCACCGCGGCGGACGGATCGTCATCGAGGTCAGCGACGACGGCAAGGGCATCAACCGCGAACGCGTCCGCGGCATCGCCATCGCCAAGGGCCTGATCGCCGAAGACGCCGTGCTGACCGACGACGAGGTCGACAACCTGATCTTCCTGCCGGGCTTCTCGACCGCCGAGACGGTGTCCGACATCTCCGGCCGCGGCGTCGGCATGGACGTGGTCAAACGGTCGATCCAGGCCCTGGGCGGCCGCATCGCCATCAGCTCCGAGCCCGGCAAAGGCTCGAAGTTCACCATGTCCCTGCCGCTGACCCTGGCGGTGCTGGACGGCATGGTGCTGTCGGCCTCGGAGCAGACCCTGGTGGCGCCGCTCAGCAACATCGTCGAGAGCCTGACCCCCCGCACCGAGGACGTTCACTACATCGGCGGCAAGGACGCGGTGATCCGCATCCGCGACAGCTTCGTGCCGCTGATCGACGTGGGCGTCTCCCTGGGCTTCCGCGATGCGCCGATCGACGCGGCCAGCGGGGTGGCGATCCTCGTGGAGAGCGAAGGCGGCGGCAAGGCCGCCCTCCTGGTCGAGGCGATCCAAGGTCAACGCCAGGTCGTCATCAAGAGCCTGGAGGCCAACTACCAACAGGTGGACGGCGTCGCCGCCGCCACCATCCTCGGCGATGGCCGCGTGGCGTTGATCCTCGACGTCGACGCCCTCGTCACCAACACCCGCCGCAAGTCGGCTCGTCCTGAAAAACGAATGGCTGCAGCATGAACGACCTCGTGAACCCCGGCGCCGGCGCCCGGCGCGAGCTCATCGCCTTCCGCATCGGCGATCAGGAATTCTGCGTCGACATCATGTCGGTGCGGGAGATCCGCGGATGGACCCCGGCCACCCCGCTGCCGCGCACCCCCTCCTTCGTGAAGGGCGTGATCAACCTGCGCGGCGCGGTCCTGCCGATCATCGACCTCGGCGCCCGCCTGGGCCTGACCACCTCCGAGCCGACGGCGCGCCATGTGATCATGGTGGTCAAGGTCGGCGAGCGGACCATGGGCCTGCTCGTGGACGCGGTGTCCGACATAATCAACCTGACGGACGATGCGGTCCAGCCGACGCCGGACGTGGCGTGCGACACCGTGCGGACCTTCGTGAAGGGCCTGTTCGCGATCGACGGGCGCATGATCAGCCTGATCTCGCTGGACAACGTCCTGCCTGAACTGGAAGCCGAAGCCGCATGACGACGTCGACGGCCGATCCTCATCACGGCGGGCCGCAGAACGGCCTCGTGGACGGCGAGTTCCTGCTGACCGCAGAGGACTTCCGGAAGATCGCGCACATCCTGCACTCCCATGCGGGCATCTCACTGCACGAAGGCAAGGCCGCGCTCGTCTACTCGCGGCTGGCCAAGCGCCTGCGCGCCCTGGGCATGCGCAGCTTCCGCGAATACTGCCGGCTGATCGACGGGGTCGACGGCGTCGACGAGCGCCAGGCGATGACCGCCGCGCTCACCACCAACGTCACCCGCTTCTTCCGCGAACCGCACCACTTCGACCACCTGCGCGACCAGATCATGCCGGAACTGGCGGCCCGGGCCCGCGCCGGCGGACGGGTGCGGCTGTGGTCGGCGGCGTGCTCGAACGGCCAGGAGCCCTACTCCATGGCCATCACCGTCCTGTCGGCCCTGCCGGAGGCGGCGGACCTGGACGTGCGCATCCTGGCCACCGACATCGACCCCAACATGGTCGCCGAGGGCAAGGCCGGCCTCTACCGCGAAGACGCGGTGGCTCCGATCCCGCTGGACCTGCGCCGGCGGTGGCTGGAGAAGGCGCCCGGCGGCGAAGGCCGCTGGTCGGTGGCGCCGGCCCTGCGCCAGCTCGTCAGCTTTCGTGAACTCAACCTCATCGGCGACTGGCCCATGCGCGGCCGGTTCGACGTCATCTTCTGCCGGAATGTTGTGATCTACTTCGACGAACCCACCCAGGAGCGGATCTGGCAACGCTTTGCGTCCGTCATGTCTCCGCCCGCCACCCTCTACATCGGCCACTCCGAACGGGTTGCGGGCCCGGCGGCGAGCCTGTTCGAGACCTCCGGTCTCACCACCTATCGGCTCAGGAGGGCATGATGACGGTCAAGGTCCTCATCGTCGACGACTCCGCCACCATGCGGAGCCTGATCGCCGCGACTCTGCGCCAGGATCCCGAGATCGAGGTGCTGGGCTTCGCCAACGATCCGCTGGAAGCCCGCGAGGCGATCAAGCGCCTGAACCCCGACGTCATCACCCTGGACGTCGAGATGCCGCGCATGAACGGCCTGGAGTTCCTGGAGAAGATCATGCGCCTGCGGCCGACGCCGGTGGTGATGGTCTCCACCCTCACCCAGGCCGGCGCCGAAACCACCCTTGCCGCCCTCGAACTGGGCGCGGTGGACTGCGTGGGCAAGCCCTCCGGCGGCGCCACGGCCGCCGAGGCGTTCGCCGATCTCGCCCAGAAGGTGAAGATGGCGGCCCGCTCGAACGTGCGGCCCTTCGCGGGACCGGCCAAGCCGCACGACGGCCACGCCGACTACAAGGCCGCCGCCGAGTGCATCCTGGCGATCGGCTCGTCGACCGGGGGCGTCGAAGCCCTCATGACGATCCTGTCCGCCTTCCCGAAGAACTGTCCGCCGACCGTCATCACCCAGCACATGCCTGCGGCGTTCACCAAGAGCTTCGCCGCCCGCCTGGACCGGGTGTGCGACGCCCACGTGGAGGAAGCCACCGACGGCGCTCGCCTGGCTCCGGGCCGGATCTATCTGGCGCCCGGCGGCGAGCACCACCTGGAGGTCGCCTCCAAGACCGCGCCGATCTGCCGCCTGCGCCAGGGCGACACCGTGAACGGGCACCGCCCGTCCGTGGACGTGCTGTTCGAGTCGGTGGCCGCGCTGGGCCGCCCCAGCGTCGGCGTCATCCTCACCGGCATGGGCCGCGACGGCGCCAAGGGTCTTCTGGCCATGCGCCAGAAAGGGGCGCGCACCCTGGGCCAGGACGAGGCGAGCTGCGTCGTCTACGGGATGCCCAAGGCCGCCTTCGAGATCGGCGCGGTGGAGACCCAAACGTCGCTGCCTCGCATGGCCGCGGCAATGCTAAACTTGTGTGCGGCGACAGAGCCGCAAAGGAGCGTCTGATGCCCGCCGCTTCCGCCATCAAAACCTTGATCGTCGACGATCAGCAGACCATGCGTTCGCTGGTCCGCACGAGCCTGCACGCCATCGGCGTGAACAACACACGCGAGGTGGCCGACGGCGAGGACGCCCTGCGCGCCCTCCTGGCCCAGCCGGCGCAGCTGGTGATCACCGACTTCAACATGCCCAAGCTGGACGGGCTCGGTCTCCTGCGCGCCATCCGCGCCCACGGGCCGATCTCGAAGACGGCGGTCATCATGCTGACGGGCCGCGCCGACCGCGACCTGGTGCAGCGGGCCGTGCAGTTCGGGGTCAACAACTACCTGGTGAAGCCGTTCACCACCCAGACCTTGAAGGAGAAGATCGAAGCGGTCTTCGGGCCGCTTACATGAAGGTCGAGAACATCTCCAACCGCCCCCACCATCGGGTTCACGTCGTGCAGGGGGAGCACTACGTCTCGGGTGATCCGGACACCTTGCTCACCACCATCCTGGGCAGCTGCGTGGCCGTCTGCATGACCGATCCCGTGCGCGGCGTCGGCGGCATGAACCACTTCCTGCTGCCCGAGGGCCGCACCGAGGGCGCCGACGCCGGCCGCCGCTACGGGGTGAACCTCATGGAACTGCTGATCAACGACCTGCTGCGGCTGGGCGCCAAGCGCGAGCGCCTGCAGGCCAAGCTCTTCGGCGGCGCACGCATGTTCGACGGCCTGTCGGACGTGGGCGCCTCCAACGCCGCCTTCGCCGAGAAGTTTCTGCGCGACGAAGGCATCGCCGTGGTCGGATCGAGCCTGGGGGGCATGGAGGCTCGCCGGGTGCAGTTCTGGCCGACCACCGGGCGGGCCCAGCAGAAGACCGTCACCGATCATGCCGATCTCGCCAGCCTTCGCCAGCGGCCCAAGCCCGCGCCGGCGCCGGCCGTCGACGATGGCGCCGTGGAGCTGTTCTGATGCAGGTCGCCGCCGCCGAAGCCCAGGAGAGCATGGTGCATTCTCCCGCATTGCTCACCGCCCTGGCGCGGGAAATGGACTTCGCCGGCGCGCTCTGCGGCCAGCTCGAGATGCTGGTCTCACGGCTGATCGAGGAGAGCGAGGGCGACAAGCAGCTGGTCATGAGCGAGGCCCAGACGGTCGACGCCCTGACCCAGCACCTGTCGGCCCTGGCCAGCTTCATTCGGGGTCTGCTCGAAGACGGCCTGATGACCGAGGGCGCCTACAAGCTGGGCGCCGGCCTGGAGCGAATTCCCCTCGCCTCTCTGGCCAATCGGATCGCCACCGAAGTCTACAAGGCGCCCATCGACGAGATGATCGCGGCCGAAGTGGCCGGCGAGTTGGACCTGTTCTGAGCCATGAGCAGCTTCGGCCTCCCTCCGGACATCCGGATGAACCTGGAGAGGTCGGTCGTCCTTCTTGTGGACGACAATCCCCAGGCGCTCGACCTGCTCGCTGCGATGTTCCGCGGGTTCGGGGTGCACAGGCAGGTCAAGTCGATGTCCGCCGCCGATGCGCAGAACATCGTCAAGACCCGAGAGCTGGACCTGATCATCATCGACACCGCCATGCCGGGGATGAGCGGCTATGACTTCGTGCGCTGGCTGCGGCGCGAGGCGCCGCCCGACGCGCGCTTCACCCCGGTGATCATGCTGACGGGCCACGCCGCCCGCGCGACGGTGGAGTCGAGCCGCGACTGCGGCGCGAACTTCATCCTGGCCAAGCCCTTCACGCCGGAGGTCCTGCTGCAGCGGATCTACTGGGTGGCCAAGGACGAACGCCAGATCGTCAGTTGCGACAGCTACGTCGGCCCGGACCGACGCTTCAAGAACATGGGCCCGCCGCTTGGCAAGAAGGGCCGGCGCAAGGACGACCTTTCCGGAAAGGTCGGCGTCGCCAAGGAGCCCAACATGGTCCAGGACGAGATCGACATGCTGATGAAGCCGACCCGGGTGAGCCTATGAGCGAAGCGCAGTTCATCAAGGTCCGCTACAAGCTGACCGACCAGATCGCCCGCGAAGGCGGCATGACCGCAGGGCTGGCGTCCGAGCGCGCCGCCCGCGAGCTTTCGGCCGAGGAGGAGAAGGCCCGCCAGGCGGTGCGCGTCACCATCGGCAAGCTCGAAACCCTGTGCCGCGAGAAGACTGCGAGCATGGACGCGGTCTACGACCTCTCCACCGAGGTGCTGGACGTGGCCGGCCTCTATGACGACCGTCCGCTGTCGGAAGCCGCCTACGCCCTTTGCGAACTGTCGGACCGCCTGCGCACCCAGGGCCGCGTCGACTGGTCCTCGGTCAACGTCTGCACCGAGGCGATGAAGGTGATCTGGAGCACGGTGGGCCCGACGAACGGCCAGCTCCAGTCGGTGCTCGAAGGCCTGTGGGCCCTCGTCGACTACGTGAAGATGCCCGAAAAGGAAGAGCCGGAAGCCTGAAGGCTCCCGGCTCCGCCGACCTAGCGCTCGTTCGAGAAGATCACCGTGCCGGAGGCGGCGAACATGCCGCCGACGCCATGGGCGACGCTGATCTTGGCGCCTTCGATCTGGGCGGGGGCGATCCCGCGCATCTGACGCACGCTCTCCTGCAGGGCGTACATGCCGTACATGCCCGAGTGCATGTAGCTGAGCCCGCCGCCGTTGGTGTTCAGCGGCAGCTTGCCGCCGCCTTTTCCGTCCTTCGGGGGGGCGGTGTTCCGCTCACGGATGAAGTCCTTGGCCTCGCCCGGCTTGCAGAAGCCGAGGTCCTCCAGGCCATAGAGCGGCAGGTGGGCGAAGGCGTCGTAGATCATCAGGTGATCGACGTCCGAGTGCGTGATCCCGGCCTCCTCGAAGGCCTTCTTGCCCGAGACGCGGAACGCCTTGGAGGAGGTGAAGTCCTCCATCTGGCTGACCATCGGGGTTTCCACGCTTTCCCCGGTGCCCAGGATGTAGACCGGCTTCTGCGGGAAGTCCTTGGCCCGCTCGGCGCTGGTCAGGATCAGGGCTCCGCCGCCGTCGGTGACGAGGCAGCACATCAGCATCCGGAACGGCCAGGCGATCATCGGCGAGTTCAAGACGTCGTCGACGCTGATCGGGTCCTTGAACGAGGCCCGCGGATTCTTGGCCGCCCATTCCCGCTGGATGACCGAGACCATCGCCAGGTCCTCCTCGGTCACCCCGTAGGTCTTCATGTAGCGAAGCACCGGGATGGTGAACATGGTGGGGGGCGAGGTGACGCCGAAGGGCATCTCGAACTGACCCATCAGGCTGGACGGCGAACGGCCGAAACCGCCGGCGCCCACCCGCGAGCGGCCGGATTCGCCGTGGGTGATCAGCACGGTCTTGCACAGGCCCTCGTTGATGGCCGCGGCCGCGTGGCGCACGTGCAGCATGAACGAGCAGCCGCCGACGCTGGTGCCGTCGGCATAGGTGGGGGTGATCCCCAGGTAGTGGGCGAGCTCGACGGGGCTGATCCCCGCGGTGGCCACCCCGTCGATGTCCGAGGGCTTCAGGCCCGCGTCCTTCATGGCGTTGAGCGCGGCGTCCGCGTGGAGGCCGATCACGGACACGTCCGGGATCTTGCCCATCTTGCTGGTTTCGGCGGCGCCGACGACGGCGACAGACTTCTGCTTCATCGGATCAGCCCTTCGCCGGCTCGAACAGGGGCAGCGAAATCTCTTCGCTTTCCTTCTGAAAGACGACCTGCACGTCCATATCGAGTTGCAGGGCCTCCGGCGTCTGGGGACAGCCGACGATGTTGGTCATCATGCGCGGGCCTTCGGCCAGCTCGACCACCGCGATCGAATGCGGCTCGGTCCCCATGTCGGGACGCGGACGGTGGTTGATGACATAGCTGTAGAGCTTGCCCTTGCCGCTGGCGGCGTAGACCTCGACCTCGCGGCCGCCGCACTTGGGGCAGAAGGCGCGCGGCGGAAAATAGCTGTGCTTGCACTCGGTGCAGCGTTGCAGGCGAAGCTCGCCTGACTTGCAGCCCTCCCAGAAATGCCGGGTCTCCGGCGTGGGCTCAGGCAACATCCTTGGCATCAGATCCCATCCCTCAATGAAAATGTCTTGGGCTCGTCTCCCGGCGTGAATGCGCCGGGCGGCGCAGGAAAGACGACCTGCGCGCGCTTGTCGATCCTACACCGGCGCCCCGGCGACCTGTCGCCGCTCGGTGGACGCGCGCAGCTCCTCCCAGATCGCCGCCTCCAGGCGGCGGGCGGCCTCGCCCGGCGCGGCCTCCAGTGCGGCGTGCAGCTCGATCAGGGCGGCCCGAAGCACGGCGTTGGAGGCTTCAAGGGCGCAGATGCGCAGGTCCTGCTCCTGGGACGCCGACAGGTCCCAAAGCCGCTCCCCGAGTTCGCCCTCTCCGAGCGCCCCGGGGGCCTCGGCCAGGAGGGCGCGGATCATGGCGTTCTCCTCCACCAGCCGCGCGGCGGCCCGGTCCCATTCCTGGGCGGCGATGGACAGGAGCATGGAGGAGAGCCCCAGGGCTGAGGCCCGGTCGGCGGGGTCCACGTCCGGCATGGCGTTCCTGGCGACGAGGGCCGCCAGCTCGTGCAGGACATCGGGGATCTTGGGGGTCATAGCCGTCCCATCACCTGAAGCGTCGCCCGGTCCTGAGCGTTCTGCAGCGCCCAGGAGGGGTAGACCATGATCGGCTCGCGGTTGCCGCCGTCGATGAAGGCCCGGGCGCTGGACACCCAGATCGCCTGGCCCTTCACGCAGTTGAAGAGCTCCCACCAGTGCAGATCGGCGGGATCGGCCTTCAAGCCGCTCGCGGCCTCCCAAGCGGCGACCGCGTCCTCCCGGGGCAGCAGCCCCCCGGGAACGCCGCGGCCGAACGACCAGACCGGATTGAAGCTCCAGCCGAGGTCCTCCAGCGGATCGCCCAGGTGCGCCATTTCCCAGTCGAGCACGCCATGGATCTGGCCCTTGTCGTCATAGAGGAAGTTGCCGGTGCGATAGTCGCCGTGGACCACCGAGATCTTCTGCGCCGGGCGCGGGGGATTTGCGCGAAGCCAGCGGATCGCCGCGCGGATGATCGGCAGCGGGGCGGCCTCGTCCTCGTCGAGCACGCCCTCCCAATAGTCGAGTTCGCGCCGCCAGCAGGCGTCGGGCGCCACGGACGTCATCACCTGGTCGAGCCCGAGGTCGGCCGGATCGGCCTTGGCGATGTCGCCGAGGATGGTCCACTTGCGCCGGCCCAGTTGCGCTAGGGTCGAGACATAGGGCTCGGCGAACAGGAGGCCAGGACCCGCCTGGAAGCCGCAAATCTCCTCGGCGATGAAGAACGGATGGTCGAGAGCGTCGCTGGCTTCCTCCAGCCAAAGCATCTGCGGCACAGGCACCGAGGAGCCGTGGAAGGCGCGGTAGGCCTCGAACTCGATCCGACGTTCGGTGTCGATCAGGCTGGCCGGGGGGTCGCGCCGCAGGATCAGGCGGCGCTCGTTCGTCCGGCCGCCGGCGTCGGTCCACAGGAGCCGGAAGCGGAAGGTCTGGCGCGAGGCTCCGCCGGAGATGCGCGCCAGGCTGTCGACGGCGACGTCGCGGGCCCCGTCCAGGCGCTCGGCGATGTAGGCGGCGAGCCGCCCTTCGAGGGATGAACTCACTTGGGCCCTGCTATTGGATGGTGAAACGGATCGGCAGCGTCTTCGGCCCGTTGACGAAGGTCGCCTGCGACATCTTCGGCTCGCCGGCGAGTTCCAGCGTCTTCAGCCGCGGAATCAGCTCTTCCCAGAGGATGCGCATTTCCATGCGGGCCAGGTGCTGGCCCAGGCAAAGGTGCGCTCCGTAGCCGAAGGCGAGCTGCTTGTTGGGCTTGCGGTCGACGCGGAACTCGTCGGGGTCTTCGAAGACGCTCTCGTCGCGATTGCCCGAGGCGTAGCAGAGCATCATCCAGTCGTTCTTCGCGAGTTTGCGGCCTTCGAACTCGGTGTCCTCGGCGACTGTGCGCATGAAGGTCTTCACCGGTGTCGTCCAGCGGATCGACTCTTCTACGAGGCCGGGGATCAGCGAGGGATCGGCCTGGAGCTTGGCGAGTTCGCCCGGACGCTCGGCCAGGGCCCAGAGCGCGCCGCCGGTGGAGGAGGACGTGGTGTCGTGGCCCGCCGTGGCGACGATGATGTAGTAGCTCATCGCCTCCAGCTCGCTGATCGGCTGGCCGTCGACCTGGCTGTTGGCGATCACCGAGGCGAGGTCGCCCCGCGGGTTGGCCCTCCGGTCGGCGGAGAGCCGGGAGAAGTAGGCGTAGAAGTCGGCGATCACCCCCTGGCTGAGCGCGGCCATGGGATCGGGGGGCGGCGCGTCCTTGCGCGAGAGCTCGGGGTCGGCGGCGCCGAACAGCTCCTGGGTCAGGGTCAGCATGCGCGGCTCGTCCTCCTCGGGCACGCCGAGGATCTCCATGACCACATGCAGGGGATAGTGCAGCGCCACCTGCCTGACGAAGTCGCACTCGCCGCCGGTCGCCAGCATCTTGTCGACCGACGTGCGGGCGATCTGGCGGATGCGGTCCTCGAGGCCGCGCAGGTTCTGCGGCATGAACCAGGCCTGGGTCATGGCCCGGTACTTGGGATGGTCCGGCGCGTCCATGTGGATCAGGGTGCGCAACAGGTGCGGGCTGCCGCCCATGGCCGCGCGCACCTTGGCGTCGACGTCCGCGCTCACGAGCGTCGGCGAGCGTGCGCCCGACAGGAACAGACCGTTCTGGCGGCTGATCTCCAGGATGTCGGCATGCCGCGTGACGACCCAGAAGGGGTCGAACCCGTCCGGCTCGGCGACGCTGAGCGGGGCGTTGGCGCGCAGCCAGCGATAGCTGTCGTGGATCCGCGCGTCGGCGTAGGCCGCCGGATCGACGAGGTTTGCGGCGATCTCGCCCGGAATCCTGGTGTCGCTGAGCGTCATGCGCCTCAGGCCGCCCAGCCGACGGAACACGACAACCTCACCTTACGGCAGGATTGACCTGACCCAACGTCAGCGAAGGAGACCTCTCCCTTGAGTTCTTATCATTGATCACCTGAATAGCGCCGCCGCCGCTGCGGTCGCAATACCGACATCGGACGCTCGATAAGATCGCCGCACACAGGGAGGACGCCAGGGATGCTGACCAAGGCCGACGATTATCCGATCCACCAGACGCCGGAGCCTATCGCCTACGCAGGCACGGACCGGAATTTCTACGATCGGTACTTCTTCAACGGCTACGCGCCGGACGGTTCGGAATTTTTCGCCATCGCCTTCGGGGTCTACCCCCACCTCAACGTCGCCGACGCGCATTTCTCGGTGGTCCGGGACGGCGTGCAGTACTGCCTGCACGCCTCGCGCCTCCTCAACATGGAGCGCATGGACCTGGCTTGCGGGCCGATCTCCATCCAGGTGCTGGAGCCCCTGCAGAAGCTGAAGGTGGTGGTGGCGCCCACCGAAGGGCTCGCCGCCGAGCTGGTGTTCGAGGGTCGAACCTTCCCGATCGAGGAGCCGCGCTTCATGCGCCGGATCGGCCCCCGCGCCTTCATGGACTACACCCGCCTGACCCAGAACGTGCGCGTCTCCGGCTGGATCGAGATCGACGGGGTCCGCCGCATCGTCGCCGACGGATCGGTAGGCACCCGGGACCGCTCCTGGGGCATCCGCCCGGTGGGCACGCCCGACCCGCAGCCGGTGGCGCCCGCCACGCTCACCGGCTTCTTCTGGCAGTGGTGCCCGCTGAACTTCGCCGACCGCAGCGTCTATTTCCACGTCAACGCCGACCCTGACGGCGAGCCCTGGAACACCCGCGCCGTGATCGCCCGCGACGGCGACGGTCCCGAGGGCTTCTATGAGACCGAGGCGGCGAAGATGGAGGACGTGGAGCTGATCGCGGGAACCCGGCACGCCCGCACCGGCACGCTCAACATACCCCTCAAGCAGGGCCAGGCCTCGGTGACCTTCGAGCCGTTCATGACCTTCTTCATGCGCGGCATCGGCTACGGCCATCCCAACTGGCGCCACGGCGGCTGGAAGGGCGAGCTGGTGGTGGAGCGCGAGGACATCGAGCTGGCCTCGGTCAACGCCGCGTCGCCGGAGAACTGGCACATCCAGGCGCTCTCGCGCGTGACGCTCAGCGTGCCGGGCGAAGCGCCGATGAAGGGCATGGGGGTGTTCGAACAGCTCATCGCCGGGCCCTATCGGCCCTATGCGCTGGGCTGATCCCCGCCGGGCCGGCAGACGGCCCGGAATCCCGCCGCCGCATAGGCGATCATCCGCGGCCCCACCGCCGCAATGTCGTCGGACCGGCAGATCCCGCCCGACAGGGTGTCGATCCGTCCGGTCTCGGCGAGGGTGAGCGTCAGGGAGCCCGAGAGCATGTGGTAGGACCAGAACAGGTCCTCCTCCCGGGCTTCCGGCAGGGCGCGGCGCACCACCTTGATCAGGCGGTGGATCACTGGGTCGAAGTAGCGGGTCATCGTCTCGCCGCCCCAGAGGGGCGTGTTGTTGACCACGCCGATCAGGGCGAAATAGGCGCGCCAGCCGGGGCCGGCGTTGGCGCAGCGGTCCAGCACGGGATTGAGGAAGGCGGCCACCGCCCCTTCCACCGTCACCGCATCCCCGGCCTCGGCCTCGTAGCGGTCCAGCGCCTCCATGCGGTCCTTGTTGAGCACCTCGGCACGGCGCAGGAAGACCGCGTCGAACAGCCCCTTCTTGGAGTCGAAGTAGTAGTGCAGCAGAGCGGTGTCGACGCGGGCCTTGCGCGCGACGGCCCGCAGCGTCACCCCATCCATGCCGTGCCGGGAGAACTCGCCCTCGGCGACGTCGAGGATGCGCTCGCGCGTGGCCTGGCTCTTCTCGGCGCGGGTCCTGCCGCTGCGCCGGGGCGCTGGGGTCTCGGCCCGCGCTGCGCTCGTCATCGATCAGGCCTCCGCCACAACGGTCCGGGCGCGAGCGGCGCCCGCGCCGTTCATGCCGCCTCTCCTTATGGCCCCGCAAAGTCCAGGGAAACAACGCGATAGATCGGCGGCTCATTTGTTCATCATCTGATGAACGATTGACAAGGCCCCAGCGGCGGCGCGCAATTCCTGCACACGGGGAGGACCGCCATGCCGCAGGGAATCGAGCGCCGCTGGACCAGCGCCGACGGGCTCACGCTGTTCGCGCGCGACTATCACGGAGCCGCAGGCCCAGCGCGACTGCCGGTGATCTGCATCCACGGCCTGACCCGCAACTCCCGCGACTTCGAGGTGGTCGCGCCGCGCATCGCCGGCCTCGGCCGCCGGGTCCTGGCCATTGACGTGAGAGGACGCGGGCGCTCGGAGCGCGACCCCAATGCGATGAACTATAACCCGGCCGTCTACGCGGGCGACGTGATCGCCCTGATGACCCAGGCGGGCGTCGCCCGGGCGATCTTCGTCGGCACTTCCATGGGCGGGCTGATCACCATGACCCTGGCGGCCATGCGCGCCGACCTGATCGGCGGCGCGGTGCTGAACGACGTAGGCCCCGAGGTCGGGCAGGCGGGGCTGGCGCGCATCGCCGGCTATGTCGGCGGCCCCTTCCGGGCGGCCGACTGGAACGAGGCGGAGGCCTACTGCCGGCGCACCAACGGCGAGGCCCTGCCCCATCTGACCGACGCCCAATGGGAGGCGATGGCGCAACGCACCTTCCGCCGCGAGCCGGACGGCCGGTTGGCGCCCGACTACGACCCGGCAATCTCCCAGGTCTTCCGGACCGCGCCGGCCGGCGCCCCGCCGGCCCCCGCGCCGGACCTCTGGCCCCTGTTCGCGGCGATGACCGCCGGGCGGCCCACCCTGCTGGTCCGCGGGGCGGCCTCCGACATCCTCGAGGCGGCTACCGCCGAGCGCATGGCCGCCGCGGCCCCCCACCTGCAGCGCCTCGACGTCCCGGGTGTCGGCCACGCCCCCCTCCTGGAGGAGCCGCAGGCCGAGGCCGCGATCGCGGCCTTCCTCGCCGCGGCGCCCTGAACCCCAAGTTGCGGACACCTGTTGCACGCGCGCATCGGTCGCCGACAACCGCACCCTGAAATTCACTCAACGCAGAATGAATAATTGACGCCGAAAGGGTGCGGTCGCACCGTCCGGCCAAACGTGATCGTCGCCCACCTGGGCGGCTGGGAGGATTCGTCATGGGAATCAGTTGGAAGCTGGCGCTCGCCGCCAGCGGGGCTTGGTCCGTCATGGCCGGCGCGGCCGCGGCTCAGACTGCGGCGCCGACCGTCGAAGAACTGGTCGTCACCGCCCGCCGGACCGAAGAGAATCTGCAGACCACGCCGGTGGCCATCTCGGCCTTCTCCGGCGAGAGCCTGTCTCGCGCGGGGGCGACGAGCGTCACCGACCTGCAGGGGGCGGTGCCGAACCTGAACCTCGTCCAGGGCCGCGGCTCCTCCAACGCCACCAACATCTATATCCGCGGCGTCGGCCAGCCCGACGCCCTGCAGACCTTCGACCCGGCGGTCGGCGTCTACATCGACGACGTCTACATCAGCCGCATCCGCGGCACCCAGTTCGACCTTCTTGACCTGGCGCGGGTGGAAGTGCTGCGCGGCCCGCAGGGCACGCTCTACGGCAAGAACACCGTGGGCGGCGCGTTGAAGCTGGTGACCCGCGCGCCCGACCAACAGGTGCGTTCGCAGGCGTCGGTCTCGGCCGGCGACTACGGGTTCTTCGAGGCCAAGGCCTCCCTGTCCGGTCCGGTGAGCGACACCCTGGCCCTCGGCCTGTCGGCGATGGGCTCGGCCCGCGACGGCTTCGTTGAAGACCCGGTGCTGAACAAGACCTACAACGACAAGAACACCGTCTCGGCCCGCGCGGCCCTGGCCTGGACGCCCAGCGACCGCCTGCGCCTGGATGCGGCGGCGGACTACACCCGCGACAACTCGGGCCTGACCGTCGGCCAGCCGACCAGCACCCTGACCTCGGCTTTCGGCGCGGTGCTGCTGCCCCTGCCCGCCACACCGCCCGAGTACGACTTCAAGACCACGACCACCCCAGGCCTGCCGAACGAGACCCGCTTCGAGCACTGGGGCGCCCACGCCACCTTCACCTATGACCTCACCGACGCCCTGACGCTGAAGTCGATCACCGCCTACCGGCAGCTCTCCAGCGACGACTACATCGACATCGACGCCAGCCAGGTGCAGCTCGGCGACGTGCTGGTGGCGGTGAACCAGGACCAGACCAGCCAGGAGTTCCAGCTCGCCTACGAGCAGGGCCCCTGGAACGTCGTCGGCGGCCTCTACTATCTGCGCGAGAACGTGGGCTCCCACCAGGAAGCCTACGCCGACGCCTTCGTCGCGCCGTTCAGCTTCCTGCGCACCATCGGCGACAACCTGACCACCAAGAGCTGGGCGGCCTACGCCAACGCCAGCTACGCGCTGACCGAGAAGCTGCGGCTGTCGGCCGGCATCCGCTATACGGAGGAAGAGAAGGACTACTTCCGCACCACCTCCACCTTCTCCAACCTCGCGGCCCTGAACGGGACCTTCACCTTCGCCGCCGACGAGACCTGGGACGACGTCTCGCCGATGGTCTCGGTGGACTATCAGGCTACGGACGACCTGTTCTTCTATGCGCGCGTGTCCAAGGGCTTCAAGTCGGGCGGCTTCAACGGTCGGGCCAACAATCCCGGCGAAGAGCAGCCCTACGATCCCGAGACCGTCGTCTCCTACGAAGCCGGCCTGAAGAGCCAGCTCTTCGACCGCCGCGCGCGCGCGAACTTCACGGTCTTCTACAACGACTACCAGGACTTCCAGGCCCGGGTCGGCCGCGCCGTGGTCTCCCCTACCCAGCCGATTCCCTCGATCGACTTCGCCGTGCTCAACGCCGGCCAGTTGGAGATCTACGGCGCCGAGCTGGAACTGGCGGCCAATCCGATCCAGGGGCTCAGCCTGAATGCGGAGATCGGCTACCTGCACGCCGAGTACGGCGAGTTCGTCGAGCAGCGCGCCGCCACCCCGCCCGCCACCGGCTTCGTCGGCCTGGACCGCGCCTGGCAGACGCCCGCCTTCTCGCCGGAATGGACGGGCCGCTTCGCCGGGGCCTACGAGTTCGTGCTCGGCGACGCCGGGTACCTGACCCTGGGCGCCCAGGCCCGCTATCGCTCGGAGATGGCGCTGGCCGTCGACAACGCCAACCTCGCCACCCGCGCCCGCTTCCCGGGCATGTGGCAGGACGACTACTGGCTCTACGACGCCCAGGCGGTCTGGGAGCGCCCCGACCGCAAGCTCTCGGTGGGCCTCTATGGCAAGAACCTGGCGGACGAGGTCTACAAGACCGACGCCCAGGAGTTCTCCTCGGTGGGCGGCATCCGCACGGCCTACTACGGCGCCCCGCGCACCTGGTTCGTCACGGTGACGATGAAGTACTAGGAGGCCGGCGCGCGCCCCGGGCTTGCGCGGGGCGCGCGCCGCCGTCACATTTCAGGCTTTGAACTGATCGGGGCGCCAAGCGCCCGCTATTGAAAGCTTGATCCATTGACGATTTCCGCTTCCGCGGCGCTCGAAGCGGCGCGACCTGACCCCCTCGTCTCCGTCGACGCCCTGATCGAAGGCCTCGCCAGCGTCGGCTATATCGCCTCCCGCCGCATCGCCACCGCGCTCTACATGGCCGTCAATCTGCAGAAGCCGATCCTGGTGGAAGGCTCGGCGGGCGTCGGCAAGACCGAACTGGCGCTCTCCACCGCCGCCCTGCTCGGGCTGCCGCTGATCCGCATGCAGTGCTACGAGGGACTCGACGAGTCCAAGGCGCTGTACGAGTGGAAGTACGGCAAGCAGCTCCTCTACACCCAGATCCTCAAGGACCGCATGGGCGAAGCCCTGGCCGACGCGTCGACCATGGACGAGGCCATGGAGCGCCTGCACGGCATGGGCGACCTGTTCTTCTCCGAGCCGTTCCTCGAACCGCGCCCGCTGATGAAGGCCCTGCGCGAGGACGGCGGCTGCGTGCTGCTGATCGACGAGATCGACAAGTCCGACGAGGCGTTCGAGGCGTTCCTGCTGGAAGTGCTTTCGGCCTATCAGGTCTCCATTCCCGAGATCGGCTCGATCAAGGCCAAGACGCCGCCGCTGGTGTTCCTGACCTCCAACAACGTTCGCGACCTGGGCGACGCCCTGAAACGGCGCTGCCTGCACCTGCACATTCCGCTGCCGGAAGCCTCGCTCGAGGAGAAGATCGTCGCCAGCCGGGTGCCCGGCATCGAGGCGACCCTCACCCGGGAACTGGTCGCCTTCGTCCAGTCGCTCCGCACGCTCGACCTGCGCAAGTCGCCCTCGATCTCCGAGACGGTGGACTGGGCGCGCGCGCTGATCCTGCTGCACGCCGACTCGCTCCAGCCGGAGCTGGTGCGCGACACCCTGAACGTGATCTTGAAGTTCGAGCAGGACATCGCCGCGGTGGAGCCGCAGATCGTCGAACTGATCCGCAAGCCCCTGGCCTGAGGCGGTCATGCAGCGGACGATGGAGGACTTCTTCCGCGCCCTTCGGGCGGCGGACGTGCGCGTCTCTCCCGCCGAGGCCATCGACGCGCACCTGGCGGTCGCGGCGGTGGGCTACGGCGAGCGCGAGCTGTTGCGCGACGCGCTGTGCGCCACCCTCGCCAAGTCGGCCGACGAGGTGGTGCGGTTCGAAAGCGCCTTCGATTCCTTCTTCGCCCGCTCGGCCTTCGAGCTGCCTCCACCGCCGCCCCAGGGGGGCGAGGCCGAGGGCGGCTCGCCCGATGAGGCGCAGTCCAGCGAGGCCGCCGCCGAGGCCCAGCAGTCGCCCCTGGCGCAGATGCTGCTGAATGGCGACGCGGCGGGCCTGTCCCAGGCGATGGAGGAGGCCGCGCAGCGGGCCGGCGTGTCGGAGATCCGCCTCAGCACCCAGCGCAGCCGCATGACCCGGCGCCTGCTCGACGAAATGGGCCTGGCCGAGATCGAGCGTATCCTGGCCGCCGCCCGCCGCCTGCCTGAGGGGGAGGGCCTGGCCGACCGCCTGGACGCCGGCCGCCGCGCCCTGGTCGCCGAGGCCCAGCGCTATGTCGAGCGCCAGCACGACCTCTACGCCGCCGGCTCCGGCAAGGCGCTGCGGGAAGAACTCCTGGCCCGCAAGGCGCTCAACGCCGAGGGCGGGGTCGATCCCGTCGACCTGGCGATGATGCAGGCCCTGGTGCGGCGCATGGCCAAGCGCCTGGCCGACCGCTACAGCCGCCGCCGCAATCGCGCCCTCAAGGGCCACATGGACGTGCGCAAAACCCTGCGGAAGAGCATGGCGCACGGGGGCGTACCGTTCGAGATCGCCTGGAAGACCAAGAAGATCGACAAGCCCAAGATCGTCGCCATCTGCGACGTTTCGAAGTCGGTGGCGGCCGCCGCGCAGTTCCTCCTGACCTTCCTTTATTCGCTGAACGAGGTGGTGGACCGCCTCGACGCCTTCGCCTTCTCCGGGCGGCTGATCTCGGTGAACGAGGTGCTGGACGACCATGGCGTCGAAGGGGCGATCCTCAACGTCCTGACCAAGATCGGCTTCCAGCAGACCGACTACGGCCGGGCCCTGGCCGACTTTTGCGAAAACCACCTGGACAGCCTGGACCGGCACACCACGGTCATCTTCCTGGGGGACGGGCGGTCGAACTACGCCGATCCGCGCCTGGACCTGATGAAGTCCATCCACGACCGCTCGCGGGCGGTCATCTGGCTGAACCCGGAGCCGGAGAGCTACTGGAGCCAGGGGGACTCGGTGATGCACCGCTATGAGCGGTTCTGCCACGTGGCCAAGACCTGCAACACCCTGGCCCAACTGGAGCGGATCATCGAGGACGTGCTGCGCACCTACGTGCCGCACTGAGCCGCCGTCGGTTCAGCCGCGTCCCGGCGACAGCAGACCCTGGAAGAAGGGCCGCACATAGAGGCTCTGGGCTTCCGCGCGCTCGACCTCGGGCGCCCAGTGGCGCAGCTCGGACCCGGCGTTGATCATCGCCGTCACCGCCTGGGCCGCGATGTTGACGTCCACCGGGCGCAGGGAGCCATCGGCGATGCCGTCGCTGATCATGGCCGCGAAACGTTCGGAGATGCGGTCGAACCTAGCCAGCAGCGCCGGCTGCAGGGTCTCGGGCACCGAGGTCAGGGCTGAGGTGCGCAGCAGCGGCGCGCGGCCGGAGAGCTGGTATTCCACCAGCAACGTTGACAGGGAGACCAGCGCCTGCAGGCCGCTCTCCGACGCCGCCTGCGCCGCTCGGATCGCCCGGTTCATCACCTGGAACGTCCGCTCGAAGCAGGCCGCCACCAGATCGTCCTTGGTCTGGTTGTGATGATAGAAGGCGCCCTTGGTCACGTTCAGCCGCGCCGAGATCTTCTCCACCGAGGCGCCGATATAGCCCTCCTCGTTGATCAGTTCGGTGGCCGCCCGGAGGAACTGCTCGGCGGGATCGTCGCCGGCGGCCGGGTCGTCGAGCGCCTCCGGGGCCAGGCGGGTCTCCGGCCAGGGGGCGCCGGGCGCGGCGAGGCCGTCCGCCACCACGCTCAGCAGCCGCTCGGCCGCGCGGCGATAGTCCTCGGGCTCGCGCCGGGGCAGCCAGGCTGCGGTCCAGAGGATCTCGGCCAGCAGCAGGTGGGTGCGCGCATTGCGTTCCGGCCGTGAAAGAGCCAGCGTCGGCCGTCCGTCGAACAGGCCGCGCATTGCGCGGAACATGTCCACGTAGGCTTCGTCCACCGCCGCCCGCCGCAGGGCCCGAACGTCGTTGAACACGGCCAGGGGTTCGGCCTCGCCAAGCGCCGCCCGGCGTTGGAAATCGACATAGGCGTGGATGAAGCCGC
The DNA here is from genome assembly GCF_046291545.1 of Phenylobacterium sp. Lineage (GTDB taxonomy): Bacteria > Pseudomonadota > Alphaproteobacteria > Caulobacterales > Caulobacteraceae > Phenylobacterium. The sequence continues at coordinate 1,171,595 of NZ_JBKBSM010000001.1, read as the reverse complement.
CCAGCCGCTCGCGGGGCGATTCGGCCGCAGCGCCCTCGGCGATGAAGCCGTTGAACAGCTCGACGCCGCGAAGGAAGCAGGCCGCCGCCAGTTCCTCCTTGTTGCGGAAGTAGTAGATGACGCCGGTCGGCACGAGGTCGAGCCGCGCAGCCACCTCGCCCAGAGTCATGCCCCGCACGCCCTTGCGGTTCAGCACCTCCACGGCGGAGGCGATGATGGCGGTCTGCCTCTCGGCGTACCGCCGGGTCGGCGAGCGGCTGGCTGCAGCGTCGCTCCCCATGTCGCCTAGGCCTGCTTCAACTGGGACGCGTCGATCGGCAGCCGCCGGATGCGCTTGCCGGTGGCCGCGAAGATCGCGTTGCACAGCGCCGGCACGACGGGCGGCAGCGCCGGCTCCCCTAAACCCGTGGGCGGATAGTCGGTGGTCAGGAAATGCACGTCCACCGGCGGGGCGGCGTCGATGCGGATGAGCGGAAAGTCGTCGTAGTTGCCCTGGACGACCGCGCCGCGCTCTATGGTGATCTCCTGGCCGAGGGCCTCCGACAGGCCGTCGATCACCGATCCCTGGACCTGATTGATCGCGCCGAACGGGTTGATGATCTGCCGGCCCACGTCGGCGCCCACCCACACCTTTTCGACCTTCACCGCGCCCTCGGCGTCGACCCTGGCCTGCACCACCTCGGCGAAATAGCCGAGGTGGCTGAAGTGGAAGGCCACGCCCATGCCGGTTCCCTTGGGCAGGGAAGTCTTGCCCCAGCCGGACTTTTCGGCGACCAGCCTGAGCACCCCGGCCATGCGCTGGGCGTTGTAGCCGCCGCGGCCGGACTCGCCGACCTCGCCCTTGTCGCCCAGCAAGCGCAGGCGGAAGGCGACGGGGTCCGCGCCCGCGGCGTGGGCCAGCTCGTCGATGAACGACTGCACGACGAAGGCGATCGCATTGCTGCCGGGCGCCCGCAGCGGGCCGGTGGGAATCCCCAGCGGCATGGTCGATACGTCCAGGCGATAGTTAGGTGTGAAGCGGGCCGGGAACTCGGTGGGGCTCATGCCGGCGCTGCGGGCGAACTCGGCGCCTTCGCCGAAGCTGACGAAGTGGTCCCGCCAGGCCGTCACCGCGCCAGAGGCGTCGACGCCGCCCTCCAGCCGATGGAACCCGGCGGGCCGATAGAAGCCGTGGCGGGTGTCGTCCTCCCGCGTCCAGATCAGCTGCACCGGCGCGCCCGCCTGGCGTGCGATCCAGGCGGCCTCGACCATGTAGTCGTTGGCCAGTCGGCGGCCGAAGCCGCCGCCGCAACGGATCATGTGGATGGTGATGTCGCCCGGCGCCACGCCCAGGGTCTTGGCCACCAGCTGGCGGCCCGGCTCGGGGTTCTGGGTCGGCGCCCAGATCTCGACCTTGCCGTCCTTGACCTCGACCGTGCAGTTCTGCGGCTCGAGTGTGGCGTGGTGGATGAACGGATAGAAGTAGTCCGCCCGGACGGTCTTGGCGGCCGCCTTGAGCGCCCCTTCGACGTCGCCGTCGGCGCGCAGGGTGCGCTGGGGCGGCGCGGCCGTCAGCTCGGCGGCGCGCCTGGCGATGCTCTCGGTGGACTGCGCCGAGGTGGGATGATCCGTCCACTGAATATTCAGCCTGTCGCGCGCCTTGCGGGCGGCCCACCAACTGTCGGCCACCACGGCGACGCCCGGCAGCAGGCCCGACAGATCATCGCCCCCTTCGACGATGAAGGCGTCCTTGACCCCCTTCACCGCCTTGGCCGCGGCGAGATCGGCGCTGGCCACCTTGGCGCCGAAGACCGGCGCCTTTTCATAGGTGGCGAACAGCATCCCCGGCCGGCGCACGTCGATCCCGAACAGCGGCTCGCCCGTGACGATGGCCCGGGTGTCGTACTGCGGCGTCGGCTTGCCGATGATGCGATAGGCCTTCGGGTCCTTGAGCGGCACGGTCTTCAGGTCCGGCGGCGCCAGCTTGGCCGCCTTGGCGGCCAGCGCGCCATAGTCCGCGCGGCGGCCGGAGGCCTTGTGCACCACCACGCCCGGCTCGGTCGCGCAGTCGGCGGCGGCCACGCCCCAGTCGGCGGCCGCGGCGGCCACCAGCATGGCGCGCCCGGCCGCGCCCACCTGACGCAGCTGGTCATAGTGCAGCGGCGTGGCCATGCTGCCGCCGGCGAACTGGCGGCCGTAGGTGTCCGGATCGTTCAGCGCCTGCTCGATGCGCACGTTCTTCCAGTCGACGTCGAGTTCCTCGGCGATCAGCATCGGCAGCATGGTGCGCACGCCCTGGCCGATCTCCGGGTTCTTCGAGACGATCGTCACAAGGCCGTCGGCGCCGATGCGCACATAGGCGTTCAGCGGCGCGAGTTCCTCGGCCGCGACCCCGCGTCCGGCCAGGCTGAAGCTCAGCATCAGGCCGCCGGCGGCCGCGCCGGTCTTCAGGAACGTGCGTCGCGAGGGGGCGTTCGTCATCACCTGCCGGCCCATGTTCACGCCTCCTGGCTCTGGCCGGCGGCCCGCTTGATCGCCGCGCGGATGCGCACGTAGGTGGCGCAGCGGCAGAGATTGCCACCCATCGCCGCGTCGATGTCCTCGTCGGTCGGGGCCGGGTTGGCGGTCAGCAGGGCTGTCGCAGACATGATCTGCCCGGGCTGGCAGTAGCCGCACTGGGCCACGTCCAGTTCCATCCACGCCTTCTGGACACGGGCGCCGACCTCGGACTGGCCGACGCCTTCGATGGTGACGACCTGGCCGCCCCCCACCGCTTCGACCGGCGTGCTGCAGGCGCGCACGGGCGTTCCGTCGACATGGACGGTGCAGGCGCCGCACAGGCCGACGCCGCAGCCGTACTTGGGCCCAAGCACTCCGAGCTGATCACGAAGCACCCACAGGAGCGGCGTGTCGGGATCGACCTCCGCCGAACGCGCCTTCCCATTGACGTTGATCGTGATCCCCATCCGCGCGTCTCCCCTTTTGTCGGCGAAACTGTAGGGGCGCCGGCGCGGCTGCGGCAAGCGGCCCTGTGGATCACAGTCGCGCCAGTGCAGGCCGTGCGGGGCGATCTTTCACGTTCCGCAGATTGAGCCGCCGAACGGATTGGTGTGTCGTCGTCGGGCAGTCGGTGCGAATCGGGGGAGCGCGCAGGTCGGCATGGTCCTGGGATTGATACTGGCGGGAGGACGCCCGAGCCGGTTCGGCGGCGAGAAGGCGGCCGCGCGCCTGGGCGGCATGCCCCTCCTGGCCCACGCCCATCGGCGGCTGGCCGCCCATTGCCGGATCATCGGGGTGAATGCGCCTCGGGTGTCGGAGGCGGGCCGCCTGGCGATCAGCCTGGGCGCGCCGCTCGTGCGGGACCCGCCGCACGCGCCCAGAGGGCCCCTCGCCGGGATCGCCGCCGGCCTCGTCTGGGCCCAGCGCGAGGACGAGGAGCTGCTCGTCACCCTGCCCTGCGACGCGCCCTTCGTGCCTGCCGACATCGCTCCGCGACTGCTGGCGGCGGCGGAAGGCCACGCCGCCGCCGTGGCGCGCACGAGCGACGGGTTTCAGCCCCTGTGCGCCGCCTGGCGTGTGACGATGCTGGACGAGGTGTTCGCCGCCCTGGCGGACGATCTCCATCCGCCGGTGCATCAGGTGCTGACCGCGGCCGGGGCCGCAGAGGTCCGTTTCAAGGACGCCGACGCCTTCTTCAACATCAACACGCGCCAGGACCTAGCGGCGGCGGAAGCGCGTCTGGCGCTCGCCGATCCCCGGCGCTAGGCGCGGTCAGAGCCGCGGCAGCTCGACGACGGCGTCAGGAAGCTCGTTGGGATTGTCCGACCTGTCGGCCGGCGCGTGCTCGGCCAGGATCTCGGCGCAAAGCCCGACGGCCGCGGCGAACCCGGAGCCGGTCTCCCCGCGCTTCAGTCCCGCGATCAGGGCCGCCATCGGCCGGTCCCAGGCGCCCGGCTCCACGCGGCTGGATATGCCCTCGTCAGCCACCAGTTCGGCCATGTGCTCGGCCATGGAGACGTAGATCAGGACGCCGGTGCGCGCGCGGGTGGCGCTGAGATTCTTGGCCAGGAACAGCTCGCGGGCTCGGCCGCGCACCCGCTCGCGCTTCAGCGGGCGCGGCGTCAGCACGCGGCGGATCGGGCCCCAGGCGGCCAAGAGGCCCGCCGCCACGAACAGCACGCCCTGCAGCAGGATGGCGCCAACCAGGGCGCTGCGCGCCGCGACCTCGGCCATGTCGCTCACCTGGGTCGCGCTCCAGCCGCCGTCCAGCAGTTCGGGCGCCGAGACCTCGACGCCGGCGAGCAGCAGGGCGGCCGGCCCCAGCAGGGCCGCGATCGCCGCCCAGGCCAGGGGCGTTTCGCGATAGTCGGAGGATTCCTCGGCCAGCACGCAGTAGATCTCGCCGCTCGTGCGCAGCTCGGCGGCGCGGACGGCCTCCTCGATCCTGCGGCGTTCCTCGTCGTTCAACATCGCTCACCAGCTCCCCGAAGATCCGCCGCCGCCGAACGAGCCGCCGCCGCCCGAGAAGCCGCCGCCGCCGAATCCGCCGCCACCGCCGCCGCCCCATCCGCCGTGACGTCCCCCCCGATGACCGCCGCTCGACAGGATGAACGGCAGCCACCACCAGCCGCCGAAGAAGCGGCCGAACAGGAACAGGAGGACGATGATGACGATGATGGCGACCGGGAAATGTCCGCCTTCCTCGGCCGGCTGCTCGGCCGCCTGGGCGGCGAGGGCGCGCGCCTCGTCCTCGGGCAAGCCGAGCTGGGCGATGATCGCTTCCGCCCCGGCCACGACGCCCCCTTCCATGTCCCCCGCCTTGAACGCCGGGATCACCTGGCGCTGCAGGATCAGGCTGGACAGGGCGTCGGTGAGGACGGGCTCCAGGCCGTAGCCCACCTCGATGCGGACCTTCCGCTCATTGGGTGCGACGAGGAAGACGACGCCGTCGTCGCGCTCCTTGCCGCCGATCCCCCAGGCGCGGCCGAGCTGGTATCCGTAGTCCTCGATCTCATAGCCCTGGAGATCGGGCACGGTGGCGACGACCATCTGGCGACCGGTCTTGTCCTCCAGGGCCTTCAGCTCGCCGGTGAGGCGCGCTTCGGCCTGGGGCGAGAGGATGTTCGCCTCGTCGACGACACGGCCGGTGAGCTGCGGGAAGGCGGGCGCGGCCAGGGCTGCGCCCGCCGCCGCCACGGCGACGAGCAGCACAAGGACCAGGACCGGCCACGCTGTATGCGGGCGGGCCCGCAGGGCCGGCCTCATCGTCCCGCCTTCACGGTGCCGGTGCGGCCGCCGGCGCCGGCGCGGCGGGGGCCGGCGCAGCTGCGGCCGGGGGCTGGAAGCTGACGCTGGGCGCCGTCTGCGCCGCCGCGCTCGCCTGGAAGGTCTGCATGGGCTTGGCCCAGCGGTGCACCGTACCGGCCCACAGGGCGCCGGGGAAGGTGCGGATCTCGGTGTTGTAGTCGCGTACGGCCTCGTTGTAGTCGCGCCGGGCGATGGCGATTCGGTTCTCGGTGCCCTCGAGCTGGCTCTGAAGGGCCATGAAGTTCTCGTTCGACTTCAGGTCTGGATAGCGCTCCTGGATCATCATAAGGCGGCCGAGGACGCCGGTGAGCTGGTCCTGGGCCGCCGCGTAGCGCTGGAAGGCCGCCGGATCGGTGATGGTCGATGGATCGACCTGGACCTGGGTGGCCGACGCGCGCGCCTCGGTCACGGCGGTCAGGACGTCGCGCTCCTGGGCCGCATAGCCCTTCACGGTCTCGACGAGGTTGGGGACCAGGTCGGCGCGGCGCTGGTACTGGTTCTGCACCTCGGCCCAGGCGGCCTTGGCCCGCTCATCCTTGGTCGGAATGGTGTTGATGCCGCACCCGGCGACCAGGAGCGGCGCCAGCACGATGAGGACCGCGCGCGAAAGACGGTGGCGAAGAGGGCTCAAGTCGGGTCTCCCCAGCAAGTCGTGACCATGTGTCAGCTTGGGCGCGGATTATGTGGCCCGCGCGTTGATCGGGCGCAACGCCCGTCGAATTAAGTCTGTGTAACGGCGCCGACATGCGCCGCCACAATTCCATTGGCCGGCCGCCGAATTTGCCCCACAAGCTGTGCCGGGCTTGGCAATGGCCGGGGGAGGAGCCGGGAACGGGCTCCGCGCCGGCGGGGGATACGCAATGGCGCAGGTCAGCGCCTACTACGCCGACAAGGCGCTCAGCGCCGCATTCTACGATCTGGTGACGGCGCACGACCGCAGCCTGGACGGCGACATCGAGCTCTACGCCGGGCTGGTCCCGCAGGGCGGAAGCGTGCTGGAGCTGGGCTCGGGCACCGGCCGGGTGGCCGTCGCCCTCGCCGAGCGGGGCTTTCAGGTGACGGGCCTGGACGCCGCGCCCGCGATGCTGGCGCGGGCCGAGGCGCGGCGGGCGAGCCTGCCGCCCGAGGTCGCCGCGCGCCTTGATTTCCGTCTCGGCGACATGGCGGCGCTGCGCCTGGGACGCAACTTCGACGCGGTGATCTGCCCGTTCTTCGGCCTGGCGCATCTGCCGGCCGGCGCCGCCTGGCGCAACGTCTTCGCCGGGGTCGCCGCGCATCTTTCGCCGGGCGGCCGGGCGGCCTTTCACCTGCCGGACCGCGAACTGATGGCCAGCGCCGGCGCGCCCGACCCGGTCCGGCCGGTGGCGCGACTGCCGGCGGACGGCGGCTGCGAGCTGCTGCTGTTCGTGCACGATCGGCGCTTCCGCGAGGGCCCCGGCCGCTTCGACCAGGTGATGGACTATGTCGTCATCGACGCGCGGGGCGCGGCCCGCCAGCGCTCACGCGAGCGCCTCACCTACTACGCCGCCGATCCGGAGCCTTTCGCCCGGGCCGCAGGCCTGGAGCCGCAGGGCGAGCCGGTCGACCTGGGCGGCGTCGGCGCCGTGCACCTGTTCCGCAAGCCCTAGGCGGCTTCAGCTTTCGGCGACGCGGCGCAGTCCCCCCAGGTCCAGCAACTCGATCCGGCCGTACCCGAGGCGCACCAGGCCGCGGCGCTGGAAGTCCGCCAGGTAGCCGTTCACGGTCTTGCGGGTGAGCCCCAGCATCTCGGCCAGGGCCTGCTGGCCCAGGCGCAAGGTGGTCTCGGCGCCGGTCTGGTCGAAGGCTCGGGCTAGGATCAGCATCCGCGCCGCCAGGCGCTGGCGCGGCGGCAGGGCGGCCGCCTCGGCGGCCACCAGCAGCATCCCGCGTAACTGCAGATAGACCAGGGCCGCCACCGCCCGCCAGATCTCCGGACGTTCGGCGGCGATGCGGGTCAAGGCCGCATCGGACACCTTCAGCAACAGGCTCGGCTCGGCGCACAGCACGGTGACCAGCCGCGGACCGCCGCCGAAGCGCATGGTCTGGCCGATCGCCAGGCCCACGCCGCCCGCGCCCACCAGCACCTCGCGGTCGCCGGGCGCCTGGCAGAGGATCTGCACGCCGCCCTCGATCACCACCAGAAGGCCCGTATCCTCGTCGCCCTCGGCCTGGGCCCATTGGCCGGGCTCCAGCCGCACGAGCCGGCCGTGCGCCAGGAGCGCGCGCACGAGGTCGGGGTCGTGGCCCCGCAGCCAGGCGGCCCGGCCCAGCACCTCGGCGGCCCGGTCTCGATCGTTCGCGCTCATGCGCTAAAGTAACTTGAGTGACAATCGCTGGCGAGGGCGAGCCTAGGATGCCGGAAACGAAGGCTTCCCGGGAGGACCCCGAATGACCCTGGCCACCACCCTATCGGTGCGCACGACCGGCGGCTGCGGCGCGGAGATCGAGGGCGTGGACGCCGCCCGCGCCAGCGACGCCGAGATCGACCTGATCCGCGAAACGGTGTTCCAGCGCGGCGTCGCCTTCCTGCACGACCAGAAGATGACCCCGGAGGAGCAGATCGCCTTCGCCCGCCGCATCGGACCTATCGTCGTCAACCGCTACTTCCCGAAGTCCGAGCGCTATCCGGAGATCGCCAAGGTCGAGAAGACCGCCGAGCAGACCACCAACATCGGGGGCGGCTGGCACACCGACCACTCCTATGACGAAGCCCCGGCCATGGGCTCGGTGCTGCTGGCGATCCAGACCCCGCCGTCCGGCGGCGACACCCTGTTCGCCGACATGTACGCCGCCTACGACGCCCTGTCAGACGGGTTGAAGGACACGCTGTCGCGGCTGAAGGCCCACCACGCCTCGGCCCACGTATTCGGCGAGGGCAGCGTCTACGCCAAGACCGACCAGGCCGTGCTGGCCGGACACAAGGACGTGCCCGAGGCGATCCATCCGGTGGTGATCACCCATCCGGACAGCGGCCGAAAGGTGCTCTACGTCAATCCCGCCTTCACCACCGGCATCGTCGGCTGGACGCGGGAGGAGAGCTTGGCCCTGCTCGGCTTCCTCTACACCCATGCAGTGAAGCCGCAGTTCGTCCACCGCTTCCAGTGGCGGCCGGGCTCGATGGCGATCTGGGACAACCGCTGCACCTGGCACCAGGCGATGAACGACTACCACGGCCATCACCGCCTGATGCACCGCATCACCCTGGACGGGGTGAAGCTGAGCTGAGGCTCAGTCCTTGGCGCGTTCCACGTAGGAGCCGTCCTCGGTCAGGATCACCACGCGGGTCCCGGCGGTGATGTAGGGCGGCACCATGATCCGCTGGCCGTTGGACAGCGTCGCGGGCTTGTAGGACGAGGACGCGGTCTGGCCCTTCACCACCGGCTCGGTGTCGGTGATCTCGAAGGTGACGCGCGAGGGCAGCTCCATGGCGATCGGCACGCCCTCGTGGGTCGAGACGTGGACGGCCATGCCGTCCTGCAGCCATACGGCCGCATCGCCCACCACGTCCGGCGGCACGACGATCTGGTCGTAGTTCTCCGGGTTCATGAAGTGAAAGCCTTCGCCGTCCTCGTAGAGGAAGGTGTATTCCCGCTCGTCCACGAAGGCGCGCTCGACCTGCTCGGTCGTGCGATAGCGTTCGGACACCTTCACCCCGTCCGAGATGCGGCGCATGTCGAGCTGGGTGACCGGCGTGCCCTTGCCGGGATGGATGTTCTGGGCGCTGAGGACCACGTAGAGCTTGCCGTCCATGTCGACGACGGAGCCTTTGCGGAGGGAGCTGGCGGCGACCTTCACGTATCTTCTTCCTTGACCACGCTGGCTTTCACGAGCCTGCGCGAGTTGGCTGGCGGATGGAGTTGCGCGCACCTATAGCGATCCGCGCCGAGTTCGCCAGCCCTTCGCGAGCTCACGCCGCGCATCCGAAAGGCCCGACCGTGCCCGATCCGACCGCCTCGCCCTGGTGGAGCGCCCATGTCCACGCCGACCGCCGGCCGCGGCTGCTGGCGCGCAACGCGATCACCCGGGCGGTCCGCGGATGGCTGGAAGGCCAGGCTTTCGTCGAGGTGGAGACCGCAGCGCTGCAGGTCTCGCCCGGCAACGAGGCCCACCTGCACGCCTTCGCCACCGAGGCGGTCGGTCACGGCGGCGAGCGCTCCCCGCTCTTCCTGCACACCTCACCGGAGTTCGCCTGCAAGAAGCTGCTGGCCGCCGGCGAGCGCCGGATCTTCAGCCTGGGCAAGGTGTGGCGCAACCGCGAGCGCGGCCCCCTGCACCATCCGGAGTTCACCATGCTGGAATGGTACCGGGCGGGCGAGCCCTACGAACGGCTGATGGAGGATTGCGCCGCGCTCCTCTCCCTCGCCGCCGAGACGGCCGGGAGCCGCGCCTTCACCTTCCGCGGACGAAGCGTGGACCCCTTCGCCGAGCCGGAGCGGATCACCCTGGCGGAGGCCTTCGACCGCTTCGCCGGAATCGACCTTCTGGCCACCGTGGCCGAGGACGGGGCGGTCGACCGCGACCGCCTGGCCGCCCAGGCTGGCGAGGTCGGGATCCGGGTCGCCGGCGACGACACCTGGGCCGACGTCTTCTCCCGGGTGCTGGTGGAGAAGGTCGAGCCGAACCTCGGCCAGGGCCGGGCCACGGTGCTCTGCGAGTATCCGACGCCGGAGGCGGCCCTTGCCCGCGTGAAGCCCGGCTCGCCCCGGGTCGCCGAGCGGTTCGAGCTCTACGCCTGCGGGGTGGAGCTGGCCAACGCCTTCGCCGAGCTCACCGATCCGGTCGAGCAGCGGCGACGCCTGCAGGCCGAGATGGACGAGAAGCAGCGCGTCTACGGCGAGCGATACCCCCTGGACGACGACTTCCTGGCGGCGCTGGGGCGCATGCCGCCGGCCTGCGGGGCGGCGCTCGGCTTCGACCGGCTGGTCATGCTGGCGCTGGGGGCCGAGCGCATCGACCAGGTGCTCTGGACGCCGGTGGCGGGCTGAGGCGCCGTTGCCCTGGCCGGCCGCATGGCCCATATGCCGCGCCCATGGCCGCATCCGACACCGCCGTTCCGCAAACCAGCGACAGGACCCTGCGCTCGGCCGCAGACCTGGCCTGCGCCGGGGTGATCGCGCCTGAGCGGCTGCCGGTGCTGGAGCAGGTGGCCGCCCGCTATGCGGTGGCCGTGACGCCGGCCATGGCCGAGCTGATCGATCCGGCCGACCCCGAGGACCCGATCGCGCGCCAGTTCGTGCCGGACGCCGCCGAACTGGCCCAGCGTCCCGGCGAGCGCGACGACCCGGTGGGCGACGCCGCATTCAGCCCAGTGGAGGGGATCGTCCACCGCTATCCGGATCGGGCGCTCCTGAAGATCACCCACACCTGCGCGGTCTACTGCCGCTTCTGCTTCCGGCGGGAGATGGTCGGCCCGCAGGGCCTGCGGCCCCTGTCCGGCGCGGCTCTGGACGCCGCCCTCGGCTATGTGGCGCGCACCCCGGCGATCTGGGAGCTGATCGTCACTGGCGGCGACCCGTTCGTGCTCTCGCCGCGCAGGATCTCCGAGCTGATGCGGCGCCTGGCCGAGATCGAGCATGTGAAGGTGGTGCGCTTCCACACCCGCCTGCCCGTCGTCGATCCCGACTCGGTGAGCCCGGACCTTGTCCAAGCTCTGCGCGGCGGCGGCAAGGCGGTGTTCGTGGCGCTGCACGCCAACCATCCTCGCGAACTGACCCCCGCCGCCCGCGCCGCCTGCGCCCGGCTGATCGACGCCGGCGTGCCGATGGTCAGCCAGAGCGTCCTGCTCAAGGGCGTGAACGACGATCCGCAGACCCTGGCCGAGCTGATGCGCGCGTTCGTGGAGACGCGCATCAGGCCCTACTACCTGCACCATCCCGACTACGCCCCCGGCACGGGCCACCTGCGGACGACTGTGGCCGAGGGCCAGGCCTTGATGCGGGCCCTGCGCGGGCGGGTCTCGGGCCTCTGCCAGCCGACCTATGTGCTCGACATCCCCGACGGTCACGGCAAGGTGCCGATCGGCCCCGGCTACCTCGGCGACGGCGAGGTGGAGGACTACCGGGGCGGGCTGCACGCCTATCCGCCCCGGACCTAGCCTTCCGCGGCCGCCAGCAGCGCCGCCAGCCGCTGCTCCAAGGGCCCGGCGCCGATATCGACCGGATCGAAGCCCAGCTCCCGATACGCCCGCTCGTGGGTCGCCTCGAAGGCCAGGGACTCCTCGAAGCTGATCCGGCGCGCCGCCGTGGGCTCGACGAAGCCGATGTTGCGCACGAACAGCACCCGCCGCTCGAAGGCGTTTTCGCGGGCGATCGCCTCCAGCTCCGCGGCCAGGGCGGCGGTGACCGGCCGGCGGAGGTGGAGCGCAAGGGCGTAGGTGCAGACCGCCGAGCGGTCGTGGAACTGCACCGCGGCCTCGCACGGCGCCCGGCGTCGCGTTCGCTGCGCCGCGACGATCCGATCGATGAACGACGGCTCCGTCCACGGTTCGGCGACGCCTGCCGCCTGGCGTTCGGCAATGACGTCGGTGGCCGCTTCCTCGACCACCGCGTAACCCCGCTGCGCCAGGGCGCGGATGAGCGTCGTCTTCCCGGCGCCCGGCGCGCCGGTCAGGATGAAGCGCTTCATAGACTCCTCGATCGGAAACTCCGGACGTCAGGTCCGGGTGGCGAACTCCGCATCGCCCGTTTCGGCCACCTGGGCGTCGTCGAAGGATGCGTGGGCCGAGGTGTAGAGACGCCGATAGAGCCCGTCCTTGGCCATCAGCGCCTCATGCGGCCCCTGCTCGACGATGCGGCCCTGGCGCAGGACCACGATTCGGTCGGCGTCGCGGATGGTCGCCAGCCGGTGGGCGATGACGATCGAGGTGCGCCCGGCGAACAGCACCTTCAGCGCCTTCTGGATCGCCTGTTCGGTGAAGCTGTCGATGTTGGCCGTAGCCTCGTCCAGGATCAGGATCTGCGGGTCGGCCACCAGGGCCCGCGCGAAGCTGATGAGCTGGCGCTGGCCCACCGACAGGTTGCGGCCCCGCTGGCCGAGCGGCGTGTCGTAGCCCTGCGGCAGGCGAGTGATGAAGTCGTGCGCGCTCACCGCTTTGGCGGCCGCGATCACGTCCTCGCGCGTGGCCGACACGGTGTTGTAACGGATGTTGTCCTCGATCGTGCCGGTGAACAGGAAGGGCTCCTGCAGCACCATGCCGATGGTGCGGCCAAGGGAGTCCAGGGTCACGTCGCGCACGTCCTTGCCGCCCACGAGCACCTGACCCTGGTCCACCTCATAGAAACGGTGGGTGAGGGCGATGATGCTGGTCTTGCCCGATCCCGTGGGCCCGACCAGCGCCACCACCTCGCGCGGGCGCACCGTCAGGCTGATGTCGTGCAGGACCGGGCGGGCCGGGTCGTAGCCGAAAGTGACGTTGCGGAACTCCACCGTCGGCGGCTCGTCCTTCAGCGCCACGGCGCCGGGCTTGTCCTGGATGGTCACCGGCACGTCGAGCACCTCGAAGATGCGATGTCCCGCGGCCATGGCCCGCTGCATGATCGTGTACTGCTGGGACAGCATCCGGACCGGATCGAAGAAGCGCTGAACATAGAAGATGAAGGCGACCATCACCCCCACCTCCAGCCGCCCGCCGATCACCGCATCGCCGCCGACGACGATGACGATGGCCATGGCGAGGCCGGTCAGGATGTCGACCGTGGGCACCATGATCTGGGTCATCCACGAGGCGCCGACCTGGGCCTTGAAATTGTCGTGGGCCTTGGCCTGGTAAAGTTCGTAGTTGACCGCCTCGCGCCGGGTCTCCTGCACGGTGCGAATGCCGTTGATGTTCTCGGCCAGGGCGCTGTTGGCCGTCGACGAGGCGTCCCGCGCCTCGCGGAAGCTCTTCTTGGAGAACGGCAGCCAGACCGCGCGGATGGCGATCAGCGCCGGCAGCACCGTCAGGGTCAGCAGTCCCAGCCGCCAGTCCATCACCAGCAGGGCCGCGGCGATGCCGACCAGCATCACGAAGTCGCCGACGGCTCCCGTCGAGCTTTCCAGGAACTCCTGCAGCGCGTTCACGTCACCTTGCAGGCGGGCCATGATGCGGCCGACGTGGGTCTTGTCCATGAAGGAGAGCGACACGTCCTGGAAGTGCGAGAACATCGCTCGCCGCACATCGAAGATCACCCGCTGGGCCAGGCGCGCCGACAGCCACTGCTCCAGGAAGAAGAAGCCGGTGAAGGCGAGACCCGCGGCCGCGAAGCCAGCCAGGGACAGGTCCAGCATGCGCCGGTCGCCGGACGCGGCGCTGTCCACCGCCATGCCGATGGTCATGGGGATGAAAAGCTGGCCGACGGCCGAGAGCAGCACCGCCCCGATGGCCAGGGCGAAGGCCCGCCGATGCGGCTTCACGTAGGCGAGGAAGCGCCGCGCCACCCGCGGATCGAAGGTCCCGAAGACGTCGTCCCCCTCCGGCGAGCCGAGGGAGGCGCGCGGCGCCCGCGCGCCGGGCGGGTTCGAATCGATGGCCGCGTCGCTCACGCCTGGGCTCCTTCGGTGGGCCGTTCGGCCGGGACGTCGTCCAGCACGCCGCCCTGCTCGATACGGGTCTGCAGGGCGTAGAGATCGGCGTAGACCCCGCCCCGGGCGATCAGCTCGCGGTGGGAGCCGCGCTCGACGATGCGCCCGTCGTCGAGCACCAGGATCTCGTCGGCGTGCATCAGGGAACTCAGCCGGTGGGCGATGATGATGGTCGCCTTGGTGCGGGTCGCGCCGGCCAAGGCGTCGCGCACGCGCCGCTCGGTCACCGCGTCGATCGCCGCCGTGGAGTCGTCGAAGATCATCACGCCCGGCCCCGGCACCACCCCGCGGGCGATGGACATGCGCTGGCGCTGGCCGCCGGAGAGGGCGACGCCGCGTTCGCCCACCCGCGTCTCATAGCCCGCCGGCAGGCCCGCGATGTGCTCGTGGATTTGCGCCGTCCGCGCCGCGCCCTCGATCCGCTGGTCATCCGCCCAGGGATCGGCGTAGGCGACGTTGTGGCCCACGGAGGCGTCGAACAGGAAGGCCTCCTGCTGCACCAGGCCGACATACTCGCGCAGGGAGGCCAGGGTCACGTCGCGGATGTCCACCCCGTCGATGGTGATGCGGCCAGCGGTGACGTCGTAAAAGCGCGGAACAAGGTTCGCGATCGTCGACTTCCCCGAGCCCGGAGGGCCGACGACGCCGAGGGTGCGGCCCGGCGCCACCTCGAAGTCGATGTCACTCAGCACCTTCTTGCCGCCGGGTTCATAGGCGAAGTCCACCTGCTCGAAGCGAAGAACGCCGCGGGTCGGCGCCAGCGGCCTGGCCCCGGGCGCATCGGCGATCTCCGGCTCCAGGTCGAGAACCCCGAACAGCCGCGCGCCCGAAGAGGTGGCCCGCGCCGCCGAGTTGAAGATCATCGCGATCTGGCGGATCGGGGCCTGCAGCAGCGTCATGTAGGTCAGGAACTCGGTCAGGCGGCCGACGCTCATCTGCCCCGCCAGCACCTTGTGGCCGCCCATCCAGAGCAGCAGGCCCATCGACGTGTAGTAGCTGACCTGCATCGCCGAGACGCCGCGCATGCGCATGGTGATGCGGCGGTTGGAGTAGTCCAGCGCCTCGCCCGCCGCACGGTCGAACTTGGACATCTCGAAGGCCTTGCCGGCGAAGGCGCGCACGACGCGGATGCCCTGGAGGTTCTCCTCCATCGTGAGGGTCAGGGCGGCCATCAGTTCCTGGACGCGCAGCCAGGTGACCCGCAGGAGATAGCCCATCCGCGCCAGGGCGAGCGCGGCGATCGGCACGAACCCGAGGCCCACCAGCCCCATGGCGAGGTCCGCCGACAGCATCATCCAACTGGCGAAGCCAAGCAGCATGGCCAGGCTGAGCACCGGCATCAGCCCGCCCTGGATGAACACCCGCGCCCCCTCCAGGTCGAGCATGCCGCGGGTGATCAGGTCGCCGGAATGGATGCGGTCGTGGAAGCCGAATGAGAGCCGCTGCAACTGCTGGAAGAACTGCAGCCTCAGGTCGTATCCGACCCGCTGGCTGACGTATTCGCCCTGGAAACCGCCGGCCATGGTCAGGAAGCCGCGCACCAGGGTGGCCGCGATCACCAGCAGCGCCGTCACCCACAGGGCCGAACGCGCCGCCTCGGCCTGGGCGGCGCCGGACTGGAGCAGCAACTGGGCGTGATCCACCGCCCGGCCGAACAGCTTGGGAAGCGTGAGGCTGGCCACCGCCGCCCCGAGATTGCAGCCGATGGCCAGGGCCAGCCGGCCCGGGTGCTTCAGCGCCAGGGCCGTGATCCGGGTGAGAACCCTCGGCGCTTCGGCCACGTTCACGGAGCCGAATTCGCCCGTCCCCACACCCCAGCGGCCGGGGCGGGAATTACTCATCACGAGTTCTTTCTTTCAGTATGCCGTCAATTGTGACGCGCCGGTCCGACTCGCGCCAGCGTTGTTTTGACGCCGCGGCAGGGAATGCCCTGCTTCGTCCCGGCGCGTGGGACGCACGACACAGTCAGGCGTTCGCCTAGGGGCCTATTGTGACGGACGGCGCCGCGCCCGGCCGTCCTTGGGCTCGACAAGCTGCGCCTCAGGCCGATCGCGTGCCCGGGACGATGGTGACCGGCGAGAGCGGCTGCGGCGGCTGTGGTCGCAGGCGCTCGCCCTTGAGCCAGATCTTCAGCGCCTCCCAGTGGATCGCCGTCAGCACCCCAAGGGTCATCCAGGGATGGCCGAGCCAGGCGCGCAGGAGACCGCCGTCGGTGAGCGGGCGCCGTTGGCCGGCGAACGCCGCGGCCAGCACCAGGCCGCAGCCGTCATGGGCGTCGACCCCGATCGCCACGGCCGAGCCGGGCGCGACGATCCGGAACCTGTAGCCGAGGTCCATGTCCATGAAGGGGGAGACGTGGAAGTCCTTGTCACAGGCCTGCCGCAGCCTCGGCCCCGGCGGCGCGGGGATCAGGTAGCTGTGTTTCTGGCCAAAGGTGTTGTTCACCTCGTAGATCACGGCTGACAGCCCGCCGGCCGGGTCATGGCAGAACCAGACGCTCAGGGGATTGAAGCCGAACCCCAGGATCCTGGGCATCGACAGGATGCGGATGGCGCCCCCGTACGGCAGGCCTGCGGCCTTAAGTTGCGTCTCGGCCCAGGTCCGCAGATCGCCGCCGCGGCGGTCGCCGTGATCGGCGTCGTGGAAGCTCAGAAGCCCGAAGCGGTTGCGCGCGAACAGCCGTGAGCGCCGCGCCAGGCCGTCGATCTCGTCGAGGTCCAGCAGCAGCATGAAGATGCGGTATCGCAGCCGGTGCGCCCGGGGCCGCCTGCGCACGTGGCTGACCACGCCCGCATAGAGTCCCGAGGTCTCGACGCTCACGCAGCCTTCTCCACCGCCGCAGGCGCGGCCGCCGGAGGCAGACGGATGCGGCCGGACTCGTTCGCCACCGTCCAGGGCCGGCGCACTCCGCCCAGGGCTTCGGCGACCGCCAGCCCGGCCTGCAGCGCATCCTCGTGGAACCCGTGGCCGAAGTAGGAGCCGCAGAACCAGGTGCGCCGACCGCCCTGCAGCGACCAGAGCTCGTCCTGGGCGGCGATGGCCCCCGCGTCGAACAGCGGATGGTCATAGACGTCGGTGTGGATCACCGCCTCGGGCGCGATGGCCTTGGTCGGATTGATCGTCACGAAGAGGCTGGGCGCCTCCTTCAGATGCTGCAGCCGGTTCATCCAGTAGGTGACGCAGCCGGCGGCGGGATCGTCGCGCCGGCCGATATGGTTCCAGGCGGCCCAGGCCATGCGGCGGCGCGGCATCAGGGCCTTGTCGGTATGCAGGACCGCAAGGTTGCGGCTGTAGCGGAAGGCGCCGAGAATCCGCGCCTCGTCCGGGGCGGGCTCTTCCAGCAGCTCCAGGGCGTGATCGGCGTGGGTGGCGATCACCACGTGGTCGAAGCGGCTGGCCTGACCTTGCGCGTCGCGCAGCTCCACCCCGTCGGCGCCCCGGCGGACGGAGACGATGCGGGCGCCTTTGCGCACCTCCATGTTCGCCTCGGCCGAGAGCGCCGCCACATAGCTGCGGCTGCCGCCGGCGACCGTGCGCCACAGGCCTCGGCCGAACACCTGCATCATGCCGTGGTTCTGGAAGAAGCGGATCAGGGCGGCGGCCGGATAGTCCCGGATGGCGCCGAGCGGCGTCGACCAGATCGCCGAGGCCTGCGGCAGCAGGTGGTCTTCCTGGAAGGCGCGGCAGTAGCCCTTGGACTCAAGGTAGTCGCCGAGCGCGGTCAGCGGCTGTTCCAGCCCGGCCAGGTCCTTCGGACCCTCCCGGTAGAAGCGGGTGACGTCCCTGAGCATGGCCCAGAACCGGCGGCTGAAGAGATTGCGCCGCTGGGCGAAGAGGCCCGCGCCATAGCTCGAATACTCGAAGCCTCCGTCGTCCAGGGACACGCTCAGCGACATGTCCGTCGCCCGGCTTGCGACGCCGAGATGATCGAGGAGGGCGGTGAAGTTCGGATAGTTGGCCTCGTTGTAGACGATGAAGCCGGTGTCCACCGGAACCGGGCGCTCAAGGCCGGGGGCTTCGACGGTGTTCGCGTGGCCGCCCAGGCGCCCGTCGCTCTCGAACAGGGTCACCCGGTGGCGTCGTCCCAGCAGCCACGCGGCCGAAAGGCCGGCGATCCCCGCGCCGACGACGGCGATGTTGAATGGTCGTTCCTTTGGCATCGATCCCCGTCCGAACTCGCCCCGCCTCTGCGGAGCCCATGCCCAGTTACGGATCGCCAGAAGCGCCGGATGCAGGCGCATCCGCAGCGCGCGCGTCTGCGTAGATCGCCCAGGAGCGCCCGCCGGGCGCATCGCCGGGAGACCCGCCATGAGCTTCGTCGCGCGCACGATCCACGCCTTCGAGGGCGCGCCCCTGCCGGACGTGATGCGCCGCGCCGCCATCGAACTCCTGGTGGCCCGCGCCCGCCGCGGCCTCTCCGAAGCGCCCGCCGACGCGGAGGCCCGCTTCGCCGAGGAGATGGCGGCTCGCCCGATCGCCGAACATGCGGACGCGGCCAATGCGCAGCACTACGAACTGCCCGCCGCCTTCTTCCGGGCGGTGCTTGGCCCGCAGCTCAAGTACTCCTGCTGCTTCTATCCCACCGGCGCAGAGAGCCTGGCCGAGGCCGAGGAGCAGGCCCTGCTGGAGACCGCCGTCCACGCCGACCTGCGCGACGGACAGACCATCCTGGAGCTTGGCTGCGGCTGGGGCTCGCTTTCGCTGTGGATGGCCCGCACCCTCCCCGCCGCGCGGATCACCGCGGTCTCCAACTCCGCGAGCCAGGGCGACTTCATCCGCGCCCGCGCCGCCGCCGAAGGTCTGACGAACCTTACGGTGCTCACCGCCGACATGAACGTGTTCCAGGCGCCGGGCGTGTACGACCGGATCGTCTCGGTCGAGATGTTCGAGCACATGGCCAACTGGCGGGCGCTTCTGAGCCGGGCCCGTGACTGGCTGAAGCCGGACGGGCGGCTGTTCATCCACGTCTTCACCCACCGCTCCACGCCCTATCGCTTCGTGGTCGAGGACGAGGCCGACTGGATCGGCCGCTACTTCTTCTCCGGCGGCGTCATGCCGAGCCACGGGTTGATCCGGCGCTTCGGCGACCTCTTCGAGGTCGAGGCGGACTGGCGCTGGTCCGGCCGCCTCTATCAGCGCACCGCGCTCGACTGGCTGGCGAACTACGACCGCAAGGAGGCCGAGATCGGCCGCATCCTGGAGGAGGTCTACGGCGCGGAGGCGATGCTGTGGCGAAGGCGCTGGCGGCTGTTCTTCCTCGCCACGGCGGGCCTGTTCGGCCATCGCGGCGGCGAGGAGTGGGGCGTCTCCCACTATCGCCTGAAACCCGCCTGACCCTGGGAGGACGAACGATGCGCCGCTACGCCGTCGGCTATCTCGCCGCCGGGCTCGCCATGGGCCTGCTGGACGCGGTCTGGCTCACGCAAGTCGGGCCCTACCTCTATCGCCCGGCCCTCGATCCGGTGCTGGCCGACGCCTTCCGGCCGGTCCCGGCGCTGGCCTTCTATCTCGCCTATGTGGCAGGCGTGATGCTGCTCGCCGTCCGCCCGGCCCTGCGGGAGGGGACCATACGGGCGGCGGCGACCAACGGCGCTCTCCTGGGGGCCATGGCCTACGCCACCTACGACCTGACCAACCAGGCCACGCTCAAGGTGTGGTCGACGACGATCACCGTGATCGACGTCACCTGGGGCGCGACCCTCACAGCCGTCGCCGCCGCAGCCGGCTTCGAGGCCATGCGCCGCCTGGGTGCGATTCGGTCTTAGTTCGAATTCCGGCGGCGTTTACCGCTGCGTCATCCCCTGTCATTGTGCCGCCCCAGGCGGGCGCGGTGGTCCCGCGCGGGCCTATTCTTCGCCCGCGCTCACCGCACCGGATCCCCGCCCTTTGATTTGGTCTGCGTCGCCGCACCGCCCCGCCAGAGGGCGCGCGACGGCGGCGCCCGGGAGGATACTGATGCAGGATTTGAAAGAGCGCTTCGACCTGACCCAAGCCCTGACGGCCGCCGCGCCGGTGGGCATGATCCCCGCCGTCTGGGCCAAGGTCCAGCCGGACCGCGTGGCGATCCACGATCCCTCAGGCCGCACGCGCACCTTCGCCGAACTGAACGCCAACGCGAACCGGATCGCCCGGCTGCTGCGCGCCTCCGGCCTCAAGGCCGGGGATTCCCTGGCCCTGGTCTGCTCCAACCGCGCCGAGTTCGTCGAGGTGCTCGCCGCCACCAAGCGGACCGGCATCCGGATCACTCCGGTGAACTGGCATCTGACCGCCGACGAGATCGCCTACATCATCCAGGACTGCGAGGCCAAGGCGGTGTTCGCCGACGCCCGGGTCGCCGCCGCCGGCCCGGCGGTCGAGATGTGCCCCGACCTGCTGCTGAAGGTCTCTATCGGCGGCGAGATCGACGGTTTCGTCCCCTACGAGGATGCGCTGGCGGCGCACGATCCGTCGGATATCGACGATCCGGTGCTCGGCAACCAGATGATGTACACCTCCGGCACCACCGGACGGCCCAAGGGCGTCTATCGGCCCACGCCCCCGCCGGCGGCGATCACGCCCGTGCGCGGCGACTACGACCACCGCGAGCACGTGCAGATGTGCGCCGGTCCCGCCTATCACGCCGCGCCCCTCGCCTTCGACATCAATGCGGCCATGACCGCGGGCGTGCCGCTGGTATTCATCGATAAGTGGGATTCGGAGCATGTGCTGCGCACCATCTCCGAGAAGAAGGTCACCCACTTCCATCTTGTCCCGATCATGTTCCAGCGCCTGCTGTCGCTGCCGGACGAGGTGAAGGCGCGCTACGACGTCAGCCACGTGCGCTTCATAATCCACGGCGCGGCGCCCTGCCCGCCCGAGGTGAAGACCGCCATGATCGAGTGGTTCGGCCCGGTGCTCAGCGAGTACTACGCCGGCTCCGAAGGCGGCGCGGGCTTCTTCATCACCTCCGAGGAGTGGCTTCGCAAGCCGGGGAGCGTGGGCAAGCGGCCGGCCCTGCTGGGTTCCAAGATCATCGACGAGGAAGGCGCCGAGTGCCCTCCCGGCGTGCCCGGCACGATCTATCACCAGCTGCCGCCCGGGGGCGGTTTCCAGTACTACAAGGACCCGGCCAAGACCGCCGCATCGCGCCTGGACGACTATTTCACCATGGGCGACGTCGGCTATTTCGACGAGGAGGGCTACCTCTTCCTGACCGGCCGCAACGCCGAGACGATCATCTCGGGCGGGGTGAACATCTACCCGCAGGAAGTGGACAACGAGCTCATCAAACACCCGGCGGTGGAGGATTCGGCCACGGTGGGCGTGCCGCACGACGAGTGGGGCGAACAGGTCAAGGCGGTGATCCTGCTGCGCGAGGGCTATGAGCCCTCGGAAGCCCTGGCGCAGGAGATCCTGGACTTCGGGCGCCGCCACCTGCCGAGCTTCAAGGTGCCCCGCAGCCTGGATTTCGTCACCTCCCTGCCCCGTTCCGAGGCAGGCAAGATCCAGCGCAACAAGGTGCGCGCGCCGTACTGGGAAGGCCGCAAGCGCCAGATCTAGGATCCCGGCCTGGATGTGGCGGCTCCCGCTGAAAAGCGCCGGCGCCGTCACATACCTGCGACCTTCGGCGGCTAAGGCGGCGGCCGAGTTCGAGTTGGGAGCGCCTCATGCCGCGCATCGATCGTCGCAGCGTCCTCGCGGGCGCGGCCGGATTCCTTCTGCCCCCGGCCATCGCCCGGGCCCGCGGCATCGACGCGGCCGTGCGCACCGGCACGATCGCCGACGTCGAGCACGTGGTGATCTTCATGCAGGAAAACCGCTCCTTCGATCACTACTTCGGCACGATGAACGGGGTGCGCGGCTTCGGCGACCGCTTCCCGATCCCGCTGAGCGACGTGGAGGGCGCCCAGGACCGGACGGTCTGGGTCCAGGAGCACACCAAGGCCGGCGCGGGACCGCGCCTGATCGCGCCCTTCCCGCTGGACACCGCCCAGAGCTTCGCCCTCATGCGGGTGGAGGGCACGCCGCATAGCTGGCCGGACGCGCAGGCCGCCTGGGACGAGGGGCGGATGAGCCGCTGGCCCGACGCCAAGACCGCCCACGCCATGGGCTACTACCGGGCCTCCGACATCCCCTTCCAGTTCGCCCTCGCCGACGCCTTCACCCTCTGCGACGCCTACCACTGCTCCATCCAGACCGGGACCAACACCAACCGGCTAATGCTCTGGACGGGGACGAACGATCCTGGCGGCAAGAACGGCGGCCCGGCGATCGGCAACTCGCACGACAACGTGCCGAGCCTCGGCGGCCATCCACAGGACTACACCTGGACCACCTATGTGGAGCGCCTTGGCAAGGCCGGGATCACCTGGCGCGTCTACCAGGACATGGCCGACAACTTCGAGGACAACCCCCTGGCCGGCTTCGCCAGCTTCCGGCAGGCCTTCGCCGGCGCCCCCGGCGCCGATCCCGTCCTCAAGGAACTGGGCCTTGGCACCCGCAAGCTCGACGGCCTGAAGGCGGACGTGCTGGCCGGACGACTGCCGCAGGTCTCCTTCATCGTCGCCCCGGCGGCGGAATCGGAACACCCCGGCCCCTCGAGCCCGGCCCAAGGCGCCGACTACACCGCCCAGGTGCTCGACGCCCTGACCGCCGATCCGAAGGTGTGGGCCCGCACCGTGCTCTTCATCATGTTCGACGAGAACGACGGCTTCTTCGACCACGTGCCGCCGCCGGCGCCGCCCTCCCGCGACGCCGCCCGCCCCGGCGGCCTGGCGGGCGGCTCGACCGCGGACCTGACCGGCGAACACCACCTGGTCCGCAGCGAGGCCGACGCCCCGTCCGAGCGCCCCGAGCTGATCGGCCGGCCCTACGGCCTGGGTCCGCGGGTGCCGCTCTATGTCGTCTCGCCCTGGAGCCGCGGCGGCTTCGTCAACTCCCAGGTCGCCGACCACACCTCGGTGATCCGCTTCCTGGAGACGCGCTTCGGCGTGACCGAGCCCAATATCTCGCCCTGGCGACGTGCGGTTTGCGGCGACCTGACCTCCTGCTTCGACTTCAGGACGCCCAACGACGCCGCCTTCACCGCGGCCCTGCCGGCCACGGCGGCCGTCGCCGACCGCGCCAAGGCCCTGCCCGGCCGAACCACGCCAGCGACGCCTGCCGTTCCGCACGCGCCCGAACAGGCGGCCGGGCCCCGGCCCTCCCGCGCCCTGCCCTACGCCCTCGACGTCGCGGCCAAGGGCGAGGCGAGCGGCGTGCGGCTGACCTTCCGCAACATAGGCGCGGCCGCCGCGGTGCTGCACGTCTATGATCGCAAGCGCCTCGACCAGGCGCCGCGCCGCTACACCGTGGAGCCTCGAAAGAGCCTCACCGATCTCTGGGACGACGCCGACGGCTATGACCTGTGGGTCCTGGGCCCCAACGGCTTTCACCGCCACTTCGCCGGCCTCGCCGCGGCCGGCGAACCCGAGGTGATGGCCGCCTACGACGCGCGCCGCGCGCTCGTCACCCTGACCCTGCGCAATCCCACCCGCGAGCCCCTGACGGTGCAGGTGAAGCCGAGCGCCTACGGCGAGGCCCTGGCGGGCTGGACCGCGCCGCTCGACCCCCATGGCGCCGCGTCAAAGGCCTGGCGCCTGGGCGACACCGGCGGCTGGTACGACCTGACGCTCACCGTCGACGGCGAGCCAGCCTATCTGCGCCGCCTGGCGGGGCGTCTGGAGACCGGCCGCGACTCCGTCACCGATCCGGCGATGGCCGGTCCGGCCCTGATGACGCGACCCCTCTAGCACCAGGTCCCGGGCTCGGGCGCAATCTTGCGAAAACAAGCGTGTTTGGCGTGGCCATGCGGCTCATGGCATGTAGCGCGCCGCTCTGAACTCCTGTGTGTTTCCGCCATGCCGATTCCGTTCATCGACCTCCAGGCGCAGCGCGCCCGCCTCGGCCAGGCCCTCGAGGACGCCATTCTCAAGGTCGTCCGCTCCGGCGCCTATGTGATGGGCCCTGAGATCGCCGCCTTCGAGAAGGCGCTGGGCGAGTTCGGCCAGGTGCCGTTCGTCCTGTCGTGCGGATCGGGCACCGAGGCGCTGCAACTGCCGCTGATGGCCTGGGGGATCGGGCCGGGCGATGCGGTGTTCTGCCCCTCCTTCACCTTCGCCGCCACGGCCGAGGTGATGCCCCTGGTGGGCGCCTCGCCGGTGTTCGTCGACATCCTGCCGGACACCTACAACATGGATCCGGCCCACCTGGACGCGGCCATCGAGGCGGTCAAAGCCAGGGGCGAGCTGAAGCCCAGGGCGATCATCGCCGTCGATCTGTTCGGCCAGCCGGCCGACTATCCGGCCCTCGCAGCGGTGGCGAGCAAGCACGGCCTGAAGCTGATCGCCGACTCCGCCCAGGGCTTCGGCTGCACGCTGGCAGGCAAGCACCCGCTCCACTGGGCGGACGTGGCCACCACCAGCTTCTTCCCGGCCAAGCCCCTGGGCTGCTACGGCGACGGCGGGGCGGTGCTCTGCAAGGACGAGCGGCTGCACGACCTGCTCGTCTCCCTGCGCGTCCACGGCCAGGCGGTGAAGTCCGACGTCGAGGGCCGCACCTTCGAGCACGACCCCAAGTACCTGAACATGCGCGTGGGGATGAACAGCCGGATGGACACCATCCAGGCGGCCGTCCTTTTGCAGAAGCTGACCATCTTCGCCGACGAGATCGAGGCGCGGAACCGGGTGGCCGAGCGCTACGCCGATGGGCTGAGGGGCGTCGTTGCAACGCCGAAGGTGATCGAGGGCGGCGTCTCGGTCTGGGCCCAGTACACCATCGAGACCGATGACCGCGACGGCCTGGTCGCCGCGCTGCGGGCCAAGGACATCCCAAGCGCCGTCTACTATCCCATCCCAATCCACCGGCAGGGCGTCTATTCTGGATATCCCCAGGGGCCAGGCGGCCTGCCGGTGACCGACGCCAAGGCCGGCGTGGTGATGAGCCTGCCCATGCATCCCTATCTGGAGGCCGACGTGCAGGACCAGATCATCGCCGCGATCCGCGCCCACGTCGGCAAGAACGCATGAGCGCCGACACCGGAGCCTCTCCCGCCGAAGCCATGGCCGCGGCCTTCGAGCGCCGCGCCGCCGACCGTGAGCTGGTGATCGGCGTCATCGGGCTCGGCTACGTCGGCCTGCCCCTGGCCGAAGGCTTCGTCGGGCGCGGATTCAGGGTGCTGGCCTACGATCCGGACGCGGCCAAGATCGACTCGATCCGCGCCGGGCGCACCTACATCCGCCATATCTCCGACGAGCGGGTCTCGGCGATGGTGGGCGGCGGGCTGCTGGACGCCACCACCGACGCCGACCGCCTGGCCGAAGCCGACGCCCTGCTGATGTGCGTGCCGACGCCGCTGAACGTGCACCGCGAGCCGGACTTGTCCTATGTCGAAGCCTGCGCGCGCACCATCGCCGAGCGCCTGCGCCCCGGCCAGCTCGTGGTGCTGGAGAGCACCACCTATCCCGGCACCAGCGAGGAACTGATCCGTCCGATCCTGGAGGGCTCCGGCCTGAAGGCGGGGATCGATTTCGCCATCGCCTACAGCCCCGAGCGGGAGGACCCCGGCAACATTCAGTTCGGCGCCACCTCGATTCCCAAGGTGGTCGGCGCCGACACCGAGGCCGAGCGGCGGATGGCGTGCGCGGTCTACGCGCCGCTGACCACGGTCGTGCCGGTCTCGGACCTGAAGACCGCCGAGGCCGTGAAGCTGACCGAGAACATCTTCCGCCTGGTGAACATCGCCCTCGTCAACGAGCTCAAAGTCGTTTTCGAGAGCATGGGCATCGACATCTGGGAGGTGGTCGACGCGGCCAAGACCAAGCCGTTCGGCTACATGCCCTTCTATCCGGGCCCCGGCCTGGGCGGACACTGCATCGCCATCGACCCCTTCTACCTGACCTGGAAGGCGCGCGCCCACGGCGAACAGACCCGCTTCATCGAACTGGCCGGCGACGTGGTCACGGCCATGCCCAAGCGCGTGGTCGAACATGTGGCCGAGGCGCTCTCCACGGCCCGGGCCAAGGCGGTGAACGGGGCGAGGATCCTGGTGGTGGGCCTGGCCTACAAGAAGAACGTCGACGACATGCGCGAGAGCCCCTCGCTGCATGTCATCCGCATGCTGCGCGAGCGCGGCGCGAGCGTGGACTATTACGACCCGCACATTCCCGTGGCCGCGGATACGCCCGAGCATCCCGAAGCCGCGGGCATGGTCTCGATCGCCTGGTCGCCCGAGGCGCTTGCGGCCTACGACTGCGCAGTGATCTGCACCGATCACGACGCCGTCGACTATGCGGCGCTGGCCGCGGCCCTGCCCCTGGTCGTCGACACGCGCAACGCCACCGCCCGGCTGGACGGCGCCTTCGCCGAGAAGATCTGGAAGGCCTGACCCTTCGGGCGCGCGCCGCCTACTTGAACCAGCAGAGCTGTTCGGTCGTGGCCAGGAGCGTTCCTTCCCGGCTCCACAGCGCCCCATGCTGGTCGAAGAAGCCGCTCTCGAAGCGCCGGGCCTGGGCCTCGGCCAGCACCCAGTCGCCGGCCACCTGCTCAAGTTCGGCCGGCGTGGCGTGGAAATAGACGCTCATGCTCACCGTCGAGACCGGCCGCCGCTCGGGGCTGCGGTAGAAGATGCGCGGGGCGAAGGCGTCCGCCAGGGCCGCCAGGAGGGGATAGTCCAGCGGCCGGGCTTCGGCGTCGCGGATCCAGGACAGGGTGTTGGTGCTCTCGCTCTCGCCCTGGAACGGCGGCGTGCCTCGCACCGGGCGGCTCTCGAACATGGCCCCGAAGGAAAGGCCCCTGCGCTCGGGCTTCGGCAGCCCCTCCGGCGCCGGCGCCTGGGGGAACACCGCTTCGTGCGCGCTCAGCGTCTCGCGCCTCTGGCCCAGGGTCACCATCGCCATCGCTGTCGGTTCGCCGTTCTGGATCAGTTCGGAGGTCCAGAACTCCATCGAGCGGCCCTGGCGCACGGCCCGGGTCTCCAGCGCCAGGGGCGTCTCGTCCAGCCCGCCCATCAGATTGGCCGTCATCGCCACCGGCGTGCCCGCGTGGTCGTGTTCGGCGAGGACCGCCTTGAGCAGCAGTCCCACCGTCCAGCCGCCCCAAGGTCCGATCGCGTTCCAGTACCGCTTGTCCACCCGGCTCAGCCAGCGCCGCCGGCCGTCTGCGGCCAGGGGCAGGGCGTCGTCGAAGGCGTAGGCGGCAGGCGTCGGGCCCGGCTGCATGGGAAATCCCTGATCTGAAAATGGGGGCGCCTTGGCGCGGCTTGAAACGCGCCGTTCTAAAGACTGCGCCGCCGGCCTGCGCAAGCCGCTTCATCTGCGGGGAAGGCCGTCATGCCGGCGCGGCCGCCGGGAGCGCCCGGCGACTCAGCGATTCATAGCAGGGGGCGAACCGGTTGAGCCGCCGGGCGATTTCGGGCTCTGGTTAGAGGGCTCCGAAACACTTGCGCCGGCCGCGCGCCGCCTTGCCTGGGAAGGCTTTCGGGCGTCGCGGGGCCGCCGCGCCGTCGAAGCCCCGGAAGGGTTCGGCGAATCGCGGCGTCGTCCTGATTGCGATTTATCGCCGCATCCGCGCGTCGCGCATGATCAAAACGGACTATGAGGCCGCAGATTGTGATCACGGACCGGTTATCTCAGTTCGCCGCCATGCGGCGCAGCAGCGCGTCCCAGTGCTTGAGGGCCAGGAAATGGCCGACGCCGGGCGCCAACCAGACCTCCTCGGCCTTATCGCCGAGGTAGTCCAGCAGGTCCTGCAGCGGGGCGAGCTTGTCCTCTTCCCCATGCCAGATCGTAAGCGGCGTCGTCAGCTCGGCGGCGGTCAGGTTCTGAGCCCGGCGGAACGCCCTCAGCTCGTCGGCCGGCCCCTTGGTGCTGTGCGCCAGGCACTCGCCGACATAGGCCGCAATGAACTCAGCGACTTCCGGGTGGTCCTCGAAATAGGCCTTGTCTCCGGCCGAGAACATGGCGGTGCGCCGCACCACCCGCTCGACCAGCGACACCGAAAGCTGCAACCGGATGATCGCGTAGAAGGTGTCCACCACCCACGGGCTCTTCTGGATCTGCTCACGGAACAGCATCAACGGGCCCCGCGCCTGGCCGTTGCTCTCCAGGGGACGCGGCGGGCGCCCGGAACAGATCAGCAGGCGGCGCGCGCGCGGGCCCAGACGGATCGCCGTCTGCACCGCCGAAGGCGTCGCCGACAGAATCGCCGCCAGCCCCACCTCCTTGAGGGCGAGCTGGTCGCATAGTTCGACCATGTCGTCGGCGACGGCGTCGAAGCTGTAGTCGGGGTGCGGATCGGACAGTCCGAAGCCCGGCCGGTCGGCGCAGACGATCCGCAGCCCCAGCCGCGCGGCCAGATCGTCGGTCCCCGGCGGGAGCAGGCTGGAGCCCATGCCCTCGTGGAAGGCCAGCACCACCCGCCCGGCCGGATCGCCATAGTCGCGATAGGCCAGCCGCCGTCCGTCGGGCAGGCGGACGTGCGCCACCGGCGGCGCCTTGCCCGAGAGCGCTGCGGGCGGCCGCATCGCCTCCGCCTCGATGGCGCCGGCCACGGACGACAGCTCGGTCAGGGCGCGCACCAGGTCGCTCTGCCGCTTCAGCCCCATCTTCTCGAAGATCGCCCGCAGCTGGTTGCGCAGGGTGTTGACGCTGACCTTCATTTCCTCGGCCGCTTCCTGCAGCGAGCGGCCATCGCGCAGCTTGCGGGCCAGACGCGCCTCCGCAGCCGTCAGGCCGAAGCTCTCGCGCAGGGTGCTCCAGAGCCGGTTGGTGGCCTCGGCGGCGGGAAACACGAGCGCGAAGGCGCCTCCCTCCGGCGCCGGGAAGCTGCGCCCGACGGTGGTCGGCAGGGCGAGCGCCGGCACCAGGTAGGCGAAGCATGGGCCTTCCTCCTCGCCGTCGCGCTCGAACTTCAGGATCGTCTGGCCGCCGCCCTTCTGGGCCGCCTGGTCCAACGCTCTGGCCAGCACTTCGCCATTGGCCGGATCATCGAAAGCCAGCTCGGCGCCGACCTGCAGGCGGCCGAGCCCCGAGGCCATCACCACCTGGGCCGACGGGTTGCAGCCCAGCACCCTGCCGGCGGCCGAGAGCACCGCCCAGGCCACGTCGGACCTCGGTGTCGAGGACGCGCCTCGGCTGACCAGCCGGGCGATGTCGGCCATCCGCTCCAGGTCCGGCGCCACGCCCGCCGGCGCCTCCTCGCCGGAGGAGAGCGCAAGCACCTCGATCAGCTGCTCCCACCCCTCCGGGTCGGCGGCGATCTGGTAGAGCGTCTCGATGACCAGGGCGACGTTCGCGCCCGAGGTGTCCTTCATGCAGGCGACCGCCCCCTCCCGGCCGATAGAACTCAAGATACGCAACTCATGGACGGTAGGATGCACGCGAGGCGCGAAGCGGGCCACGCCAATGCGACGTCAGTCAAGAACACCGACGATCGACGCGCGTTGCGAGATCTCAATCCAGTTGCCGTCGGGGTCGAGCACCATGGAGATCCGCGCGGTCGTCCCGAGGGTCACGGGCGCCACGGCCTCGCGTCCGCCGCGCTCGAGAATCCGTGCGTGTTCGGCGTCGACCTTGAACACCTGGAACGTGATGTAGCGCCAGCCCGTCCCGCGGAAGCCGGCCTCCGCCACGGCGTCGGACGACGGTTCGAGAATCAGCAGGCTCTCGCCGGCCCGGAACGCCGCGCCGCCGTCGTGCGGCTCCTCGGCCAGGCCCAG
This sequence comes from Phenylobacterium sp., assembly GCF_046291545.1. Taxonomy (GTDB): domain Bacteria; phylum Pseudomonadota; class Alphaproteobacteria; order Caulobacterales; family Caulobacteraceae; genus Phenylobacterium. The sequence continues at coordinate 1,141,996 of NZ_JBKBSM010000001.1, read as the reverse complement.
GGCGTCGCGATAGAAGGCGCGATGGGCGTCGAGGTCGCGCACCGCCAGTCGCACGCCGATCTGCCCCACCCCGCCGTGCCCAGGCGGAACCAGGCTCACCCGATTGCCGTCGGGGTCCGACATCGGCAGCGGCGCCGTCAGGCCGGGACGCGCGATGATCAGTTCGCGATAGCCGCTCGGGGGCGCGTCGGGCAGCGGCTCGGCATGGTGGTTGATCTTCAGCACCGAACCCAGCACGTCGTGCCGGTGCTGGTCCTGGCCGCGGCGGATCTTCAGGACGTGGTCGAAGGGGATCTGGACCTCGCCCTGCCAGAACCGCAGGAGGGGATCCAGGCGGTTCGTCGACAGACCAATGTCGACTCGTGGCTTCGCCAGTTCCATGCCGCTTCCCCTACGATAGTTTTCCTGGGTTGCCTCCACACCTCAGGCGTGAGAGGCGTGAAGTCAAACGATTGTTTAAGCCATTGGAGGAGGCGCTCATGAAGGCGGCGGTCTATTACGAGAACGGCGGCCCCGAGGTCCTGAAGTACGAGGACGTGCCGGACCCGCAATGCCACCCCAGGGGCGTGATCATCGAGGTTCAGGCCATCGCGATCGAGGGTGGCGACACCCTGAACCGCTGGCGCGGCCCGCTGATGACCAACCCCCACGTGGTCGGCTACCAGGCCGCCGGCGTGATCGTCGAGGTCGGCGAGGAGGTGACCCACCTCAAGGTCGGCCAGAGGGTCGCCACCGTGAACAACTGGGGCAGCCACGCGGCCCTGCGTTCCGTCCCGGCGCGCAACTGCTGGCCGGTGCCGGACGGCTACGACATCAAGAAGGCGGCCGCGATTCCGGTGACCTTCGGCACCGCCCACGACTGCCTGTTCGAGTTCGGCCGCCTGAAGGCCGGCGAGACCGTGCTGGTGCAGGCCGGCGCCTCGGGCGTCGGCGTGGCCGCCATCCAGCTGGCCAAGCGCGGCGGCGCCTCCCTCGTCCTCGCCACAGCCTCGTCGGACGAGCGTCTGGAGCGCCTGAAGCCCCTCGGCCTCGACCAGGGCATCAACTACCGGACCCACGAGGTGCCCAAGGAGGTCATGCGGCTGACCGACAACAACGGCGTGAACGTGGTGGTCGATTCCGTGGGCGGATCGACCTTGCAGGGCTCGATCCACAGCCTGGCCTACCGCGGGCGGGTGTCGATGGTGGGCGCCGCCGGCCGCGAGCCGATGGTGGTGGACGTGAGCTCCATGATGGGCGGCAACCGCTCGCTCTCCGGCGTCTTCCTGGGCGCGGAGATCATGACCGACCGGGTGCACGACAACATCCAGAGCCTGATCGACGACGCGGCCAGGGGCGAGCTGGAGGTGGTGATCGACCGCGTGTTCCCGCTGTCCGAGGCCGCCGCAGCCCACGCCTACATCGAAAGCCGCGCCGCCGTCGGCCGCGTGGTCCTGGTCCCCTGATCCCCGGCGCAGGAGCATCCCATGCCAAGAGCCCGCAACGGCGCGGTCAGCCTCGAATACGAGGTGTTCGGATCGGACGGCGCGCCCGCCATCCTGCTGATCAACGGCCTCGGCTCGCAGATGACGCGATGGCCCGAACCCTTCTGCGCCAGGCTGACCGAGAGGGGCTTCCGCGCCATCCGCTTCGACAACCGCGACACCGGCCTATCGACCTGGTTCCAGCCGGGCGACCGCTACACCCTGTCGGACATGGCGGCCGACGCAATGGCCGTGCTCGACGCCGCCGGGGCGGACGAGGCTCACGTGGCGGGGGTGTCGATGGGCGGCATGATCGCCCAGCTCGTGGCGATCGAACATCCGCAACGCACGCGCTCGCTCACCTCGATCATGTCGGCTAGCGGGGCCCCTGGGACCCTGGACTCCACGCCTGAGGCCGGCGCGGTGCTCGCGGCCGTTCCCCCGGACCCGAAGGCCGACTTCGAGGCGTTCCTGGCCCATGCGGAGAAGAACGCCCTGGTGATCGGCAGCCCGGGCTATCCCTGGCCGCCGGGCGCCTTGCGCGAGCGCGCAGCCGCCGAATACCGCCGCGCCTTCAACCCCACCGGCAGCCAGCGGCAGATGGGAGCGATCCGCGGGGATGGCGACCGGACCGAGCGGCTGGGCCGGCTGAAGCTGCCGGCTGTGGTGCTGCATGGGGCGGACGATCCGCTGGTGCCTCTGGCGGGCGGCCAGGCCACCGCCGCGGCCATTCCCGGCGCGGAGCTCCGGGTGATCGAGGGGATGGGCCACGACCTGCCGCCCGCGCTCTACGACATCGTGGCCGACGCCATCCTGTCCGCCGCCGCCCGCGCCTGAGACCTGATACGCAAGAAGAGGAACACCCCATGGGACGTCTTTCCGGCCGCACGGCCGTCATCACCGGCGCAGGCTCCGGCATCGGCCGGGCCGCCTCCCTGCTGTTCGCCCAGGAGGGCGCCAGCCTGGTGATCGCGGACAAGGCCGAGACGGTGAACGAGACCGCCGACATGGTCCGCGCCGCCGGCGGCAAGGCCGCGGCTCTGGTCGGCGACGCCGGCGAGGAGGCCTTCGTCGAAAGCCTGATCGGCCGGGCGGTCTCCGAATACGGCGGCCTGGACGTCTGCTGGGCCAACGCCGGCGTCAGCGGCGGCTGGACCGAATTCGACCAGCAGGACGCCGCGTTCTGGGCCGAGATCCTGCGGGTCAACCTGATCGGCGCGTTCCTGGCCGTGAAGCACGCCTCGCGGGTGATGCTCCCCAAGGGCAGGGGCTCGATCATCATGACGGCGTCCGTGGCCGGCATCCGTTCGGGCGCCGGCGGTTCGCCCTATTCGGCCTCCAAGGCCGGGGTGATCAACCTGGCGCAGACCGCGGCCAACGAGTTCTACGGCGCCGGCGTGCGCGTGAACTGCATCTGCCCCGGCCTGATCGAAACCGGCATGACCAAGCCGATATTCGACGGCGCCCGCGCCCGCGGCAACGAGGACAAGATCGGCCAGCTCAATCCGCTGGCGCGCTACGGCCTGCCTGGCGAGATCGCCTCCGCCGGCCTGTTCCTGGCGTCCGACGACAGCTCCTACGTCAACGGCCAGGCCATCGTGGTCGATGGCGGCCTGTCCAGCTCCCACCCCGTGGTGCGCCGCAAACGGTGATCTACCTGGTTCGTCACGGGCAGACGGCCTTCAACCGCGACGGCCGCCTGCAGGGTCACGTCGATTCGGAGCTGACGGACCTGGGCCTCGAGCAGGCGCGGCGCGTGGGCGAGCGCCTGCGCGCGCTCGTCGGAGAAGAAATGGGCTGGCGCATCGTCGCCAGCCCCCTCGGCCGCGCCCGCACGACCGCCGAGCACATCGCCCGCGCCCTCGGCGGAGCGGCGGTGGAGGTCCATGCCGAGCTGACCGAAGTCAGTTTCGGCGCCTGGGACGGCCGCCTGCGCGAGGAACTGCGCACGGAGTATCCGGACGCCTTCAGCCCCACCGGCTACATGTTCACTGCGCCGGCCTGCGAAACGTACGAGGCGGTGTGCGACCGCCTGACCGCCTGGCTCGCCGGCCTGGAGCCGGAGCCGGGCCGCCGGGTGATCGCCGTGAGCCACGGCGTGTCCGGCCGCGTGCTCCGCGGCCTCTACGCCGGCCTCTCGCGCGAGGCGGCCCTCGCGCTTCCCGTCCCGCAGGACGCCGTGTTCCGCCTGGCCGGCGGCCTCATCGAGAGGATCGAGGCCTGACCTGATCGGCTTGGGGCCGAGCGGCGCGAGAACGGCCGCCAGGCGGCAGGCTGGGCCCCAGCGGGCAAGTCCTGCACGGCGCCGTCTGCCGAGGCCGGACCGGACCGCGCCTGGCGCCATTGAAGTCTCTGGCTTTTTTCGGGACCGAAGCCTCGCACGCAACGTGCAGGCGCAAGCGCAGGACAAGGAGGCGTCATGTTCTCGTTCGGCGTAGCCCCCACCGGCGGGGCGGCTTCCATCTCCAGCTACGGCCAGGGCGGCGGCGCGGTCGGCGCCCCCTCGCCCAAGGAAGAGTTCCTCGAATTCGCCCGCATGACGCCCGCGCAGAAGATGCGGGCGCAGATCCTCGGCGCCATGGGCCTCACGGAGGACGACCTCAGGGCGATGGACGACAAGGAGCGCCTCAAGATCGAGGAGCGCATCAAGGAGATGATCAAGGAGCAGGTCGAGAACGACGCCACCAAGAAGACCGGCGTCATCATCGACGTGACGGCCTGACCCCTCCTAGTCGTCGAACACTTCGGACAGGACGTAGCCGGCGGCCACCCCCAGGGCGAAGGCCCCGCCGATCAGCGAGGCCAGCAGGCCGGGCGAAAGGTGCAGCAGCCGCGGCGGGCGGCCATAGACGCCCCGCCCGCCCCCGGCCACGGCGTATTCATAGTCCTCGATCGGCGTATCTTTCAGGTCCGGCCACATCGCCTGGCGCTCACCCTTGCTGCTCTGTCCGCCCCCACATCTGGCCTTTCCTGCGGCCGGACGCTAGAAGCGCTCCCCAATCCTATAGACCTGCCCGATCGAGCGACATGGCCGGACACTCAAAATTCAAGAACATCATGCACCGGAAGGGGCGCGCCGACGCCGCCCGCTCCAAGCTCTTCTCCAAGCTTTCGCGCGAGATCACCGTGGCGGCCAAGTCCGGCATGCCGGACCCGGCGATGAACCCGCGGCTGCGGCTGGCGGTGGCCAACGCCAAGGCCGAATCCATGCCCAAGGACAACATCGACCGCGCCATCAAGAAGGCCAGCGGAGGCGACGCGGAGACCTACGAGGAAATCCGCTATGAAGGCTTCGGTCCGGGCGGCGTGGGCGTGATCGTTGAGGTTCTCACCGACAACCGCAACCGTGCGGCCTCCAACGTGCGCTCCATCTTCGCCAAGAACGGCGGCAATCTGGGCGAGACCGGCGCGGTGTCGTTCATGTTCGACCGCGTGGGCCAGATCACTTACCCGGCATCCGTCGGCGGCGAGGACAAGGTGATGGAGGCGGCCATCGAGGCCGGCGCCGACGACGTGGAGTCCGACGAGGAAAGCCACGTCATCTACACCGCCTTCGAACAGCTCTCGGAAGTCGCCCAGGCGCTGGAAGCCTCCCTCGGCGAAGCCAAGTCCACGACCATCGCCTGGCGGCCCAAGACCCTGACCCCCGTGGACGGCGAGCAGGTCCCGACGCTGATGAAGCTGATCGACTCGCTGGAAGACGACGACGACGTGCAGAACGTCTACGGAAACTACGACATCGCCGACGAAGACCTGGCCAAGCTGGAAGGCTAGGTCGCCGGAGAATTCGCCAAGAGGGGAACGCGGGCGGCGGGGGGCGCAGATCCGCCCCCAGCGCCGCTCCGCCACGTCCGCGCCCCGAACTCTCCTGGCGACGAAAAAGCCGGAGCGACGACGTTCCTGGCAGGCGCGACGGCGGAGCGCCGCGCCTGAACTTCCTAGGCCGCTACTCGGCGGCCTGGCGCGACACGCCGATCTTCGGGGCCAGCTCGCCCGAGGCGTAGCGCTTGGCCATGGCCGACATCGGGATCGCCTTGATCTTGGAGGCGTGGCCCGCGGTTCCGAACTCTTCGAAGCGCTGCTTGCAGACCGCGCGCATGGCCTCCATGGCCGGCTTCAGGTACTTGCGCGGGTCGAACTCTGAGGGGTTTTCGGCGAAAACCTTACGGATCGCGCCGGTCATGGCCATCCGGTTGTCGGTGTCGATGTTGATCTTGCGCACGCCGTGCTTGATGCCGCGCTGGATCTCCTCCACCGGCACGCCCCAGGTCTGGGGCATCTCGCCGCCGTACTTGTTGATGATGTCCTGCAGTTCCTGCGGCACCGACGAGGAGCCGTGCATCACCAGGTGGGTGTTCGGCAGACGGCGGTGGATCTCCTCGATCACGTTCATGGCCAGGACTTCGCCGTCCGGCTTGCGCGTGAACTTGTAGGCGCCGTGGCTGGTGCCCATGGCGATCGCCAGGGCGTCGACCTCGGTGGCCTTCACGAACTCGACGGCCTGATCCGGATCGGTCAGGAGCTGGTCATGGCCGAGCTTGCCCTCGAAGCCGTGGCCGTCCTCCTTCTCGCCCATGCCGGTTTCAAGGCTGCCCAGCACGCCCAGTTCGCCCTCGACGCTGGCGCCGACCCAGTGGGCCATGTCCACCACGTTGCGGGTCACCTGGACGTTGTAGTCGTAGTCGGCGGGGGTCTTGCCGTCGGCCTTCAGCGAGCCGTCCATCATCACCGAGGTGAAGCCGTACTGGATCGCCGTGGCGCAGGTCGCCTCGTTGTTCCCATGGTCCTGGTGCATGCAGATCGGGATGTGCGGATACATCTCCGCCATGGCGTCGATCAGGTGCTTGAGGACGATGTCGTTGGCGTAGGAGCGGGCGCCGCGGCTAGCCTGCATGATCACCGGCGAGTCGGTGGCCTCGGCGGCCTCCATGATCGCCAGCGCCTGCTCCATGTTGTTGATGTTGAACGCCGGCACGCCATAGCCATGCTCGGCGGCGTGATCCAGGAGCTGTCTCAGAGTAATCCGGGCCATTCTCGCCGTTCCGTCCTTCGTATCCTATTGGGCCAGGGCCGCCACGCCGGGCAGCGTCTTGCCCTCCATCCATTCAAGAAACGCGCCGCCGGCCGTCGAGACGAATGTGAAGTCCTCCGCGCAGCCCGCGTGGTGCAGGGCCGCCACCGTATCACCGCCGCCGGCCACCGCCACCAACTTGCCAGATTTGGCGAGGTTCCCCGCCAGGCGCGCCGCCTCCACCGTACCCTTGTCGAAAGGCGGGATCTCGAAGACGCCGAGCGGCCCGTTCCAGATCAACGTCCTGGAGTTGGCCATCGCCCGCCCCAGCCGTTCCACGGTCTCAGGGCCTGCGTCCAGAATGCGTTCGTCGTCGTCCACTTCGCCAAGGCCCCGCACCCGGGCCGGAGCGCCGGGCGCCATCTTCTCGGCCACCACGATGTCCAGCGGCAGGAAGAGCTTGCAGTTGTTCTGGCCGGCCAGGCGGATGATCTCCCGCGCTGTCTCGGCCATCTCCTTTTCGCAGTAGGAGGCGCCGACATCATGGCCCTGGGCGTACAGGAAGGTGTTCGCCATACCCCCGCCGATGGCGAGCTTGTCGAGCTTGGTCACCAGGTTGCGCAGGAGGTCCAGCTTGGAAGAGACCTTCGAGCCGCCGACGATCCCCATCACCGGCCGCTGCGGATCGCCCAGCGCCTTGTTCAGGGCGTCGAGCTCCAGGCGCATCTGCTCGCCCGCATAGGCCGGCAGGATGTGTGCGAGGCCTTCGGTGGAGGCGTGGGCCCGGTGCGCGGCGGAGAAGGCGTCGTTGACATAGAGGTCGCCGTTCGCGGCCAGCGCTCGGGCGAACTCCGGATCGTTGGCTTCCTCGCCCGGGTGGTAGCGGACGTTTTCCAGCAGCACCACGTCGCCGGGCTTCAGCGCCTCGACGGCCGCGCGAGCCGGCTCGCCGACGCAGTCGTCGGCGAAGGCGACGGTCGCGCCAAGGACCTTGGCCAGGGCCGGGGCGATGGGCGCCAGGCTCATCTCGGGGACGCGCTTGCCCTTGGGCCGGTCGAAGTGGGCGATCAGCACCACCCTGGCGCCGCCCTGGCGCAGCTTTTCGATGGTGGGGATGGCCGCGCGCAGGCGGGTGTCGTCGCTGACCTCCCCGTCGGCCATCGGCACGTTGAAGTCTACGCGCACCAGTGCCCGCTTGCCGGACAGGTCCGCCTCGTCGAGGGTCTTGAACTTCATTCGGTCATCCTCACCGTGCGTCCCGCGCCATGCCCGGGACGGCGCCGACCGCACCGGTCTGTGATTTCACCTGGATTCCCCCGGCCCGCAGGGGCCGGGGGGCGCAGAAGCGTCAGATCAGCTTGGCCATGGCGAGCGCGGTGTCGCTCATGCGCGTGGAGAAGCCCCACTCGTTGTCGTACCAGGCCAGCACGCGGCCGAGCTGGCCTTCGATCACCTGGGTCTGCGGCAGGGCCGCGGTCGAGGACGCCGGCTGGTGGTTCAGGTCGATCGACACCAGCGGGTCGTTGGAGACCGCCAGGACGCCCTGCAGCGGTCCGGCCGACGCCGCGGCCTTCAGGGCTTCGTTGATCTCGTCCTTGGTGATGCTGCGGCCCGGGACGAACTTCAGGTCGACCACCGAGACGTTGGGGGTCGGCACGCGGATCGAGGAGCCGTCCAGCTTGCCCTTCAGTTCCGGGATCACCAGGCCCAGCGCCTTGGCCGCGCCGGTGGAGGTGGGGATCATGCTCATGGCCGCCGCGCGGGCGCGGTAGAGATCCTTGTGCATGGTGTCCAGCGTCGGCTGGTCGCCGGTGTAGGCGTGGATGGTCGTCATGTAGCCGCGCTCGATGCCGCACAGGTCGTGGATGACCTTGGCGACCGGCGCCAGGCAGTTGGTGGTGCACGAGGCGTTGGAGACGACCAGGTCGTCCTTGGTCAGGGTGTCGTGGTTCACGCCGAAGACGATGGTCTTGTCGGCTTCGTCGCAGGGGGCCGAGACCAGGACGCGCTTGGCGCCGGCGTCCAGGTGGGCCTTGGCCTTGTCCTTGGAGGTGAAGAGGCCGGTGCACTCCAGCGCGATGTCGACGCCCAGCTCCTTGTGCGGCAGCTCAGCCGGGTTGCGGATGGCCGTGACCTTGATCTTGCCGAAGCCCACGTCGATCGTGTCGCCGTCGACCTTCACCTCGCCGGGGAAGCGGCCATGCACGCTGTCGTAGCGCAGCAGATGAGCGTTGGTCTCCACCGGGCCCAGGTCGTTGATGGCGACGACCTCGATGTCGCGACGGCCATGCTCGGCGATCGAGCGCAGGATGTTCCTGCCGATGCGGCCGAAACCATTGATGGCGACGCGAACGGTCATGGCGGAGTTCTCCTGATGGCGGGCCGGGCGGCCCTGATTGGCTTGTTTTGGGGCGGTTTCTTGAGGCCGGGGCCGCCCGAGTCAACCCCCGGCGGGCGCTTAGCAAGATCAAGTCCAGTGTCGGACTGAAACGCGTGAGGTTCCCCGCCGATCCGGGGGCCGCCGTCCTCAGCCTCGGACGGGCCGAACCCGGGCCGCCGCCTCGCTCGCGCGGGCCCTGGCGGTGTCGGTGTCGGCGGCGCGGGCGAGCGCCACGCCCATGCGCCGGCGCTCATAGGCCTCGGGCTTGCCGAACAGGCGCAGGTCCACCCCCGGGAGCGCCAGAGCCTCGTCGACGCCCTCAAAGGCGACGCCCTTCGCGTCCATGCCGCCGTAGATCACGGCGCTGGCGCCGGGTTCGCGCAGGGACACGTCCACCGGCAGGCCGAGGATGGCCCGGGCGTGCAGGGCGAACTCGCTCTGGTGCTGGGTGGCCAGCGTCACCAGGCCCGTGTCGTGCGGCCGCGGGCTCACCTCAGAGAACCACACCTCGTCGCCCTTCACGAACAGCTCCACGCCGAAGATCCCAAGTCCCCCCAGCGCAGTGGTCACCTGGTCTGCGATGCTCCGCGCGCGCTCGAGGGCCGCCGGGCTCATCGCCTGCGGTTGCCAGCTCTCGACATAGTCGCCCTTGACCTGGCGATGGCCGATCGGCGCGCAGAAGCTGGTCTGGATCTGGCCGTCCGGCGAGCGGGCGCGGACGGTGAGCTGGGTGATCTCGAAATCGAAGTCGATGCGGCCCTCTACGATCACCCGCGGCTGCTCCACCCGGCCGCCTTCCATGGCGTAGCGCCAGGCCTGGGCGATCTCCCCCGGGCCTTCGACATAGCTCTGGCCCTTGCCGGACGAGGACATCACCGGCTTCACGAAGCAGGGAAACCCCGTCACGCCCCGCGCCGCCGCCGCCAGCTCCGCCTCGGAGGAGGCGAAGGCGTACGACGACGTGGGCAGTCCCAGCTCCTCGGCCGCCAGCCGGCGGATGCCCTCGCGGTTCATGGTCAGTTGCACGGCTCGCGCCGTCGGGACCACCACCGCCAGCCCCTCGGCCTCGATCGCGGCCAGCTCGTCGGTGGCGATCGCCTCGATCTCCGGCACGATCAGGTGCGGGCGCTCAGCTTCCACCAGGTCACGCAGCGCCAGCGCGTTGGTCATGGCGATTACGTGCGCCCGATGCGCCACCTGCTGGGCCGGGGCGTCGGCGTAGCGGTCGACGGCGATCACCTCGACCCCCAGCCGCTGCAGTTCGATCACCACTTCCTTGCCCAACTCGCCCGCGCCCAGCAGCATCACCTTCAGGGCGGTGGGCGAGAGCGGCGTGCCGAGGCGCATGGTCGTCAGGCTCCGAGCTTGGCCTTCGCCGCGGCGACGACCGCCTCGGCCGTGATGCCGAATTCCTTGTACAGCCGTTCGGCGGGGGCGCTGGCGCCGAAGCTCGTCATGCCCACGAAGACGCCGTCCTCGCCGATGAACCGCTCCCAGCCGAAGCCGACGGCGGCCTCGACCGCCACGCGGACCGGCGCCTTGCCGATCACCTGCGCCCGGTAGCGGGCGGGCTGGGCGGCGAACAGCTCCCAGCAGGGGGTGGAGACCACCCGCGTGGGCACGCCGTCGGCCTCCAGCGCCTCACGGGCGGCCAGGGCGATCGACACCTCGGTGCCAGAGGCGAAGATGCTGACCTTGGCCGGGCCCGAGGCGGCCGCCAGCTCGTAGGCGCCCCTGGCCGAGAGGTTCTCTTCGGCGGCTTCGGTGCGCACGGCGGGGACCTTCTGCCGCGACAGGGCGAGCAATGATGGCGTCGCCTTGGCCTGCAGGGCGGCCTTCCAGCACTCGGCGGTCTCCACCGCGTCGGCCGGACGGAACACCAAGAGGTTCGGCATGGCGCGCAGCGAGGCCAGATGCTCCACCGGCTGGTGGGTCGGTCCGTCCTCGCCCAGGCCGATGGAATCGTGGGTCATCACGTGGACCACCCGCACCCCCATCAGCGCCCCCAGCCGGATCGCCGGCCGGCTGTAGTCGGAGAACACCAGGAAGGTGCCGCCGTAGGGGATGATCCCGCCGTGCAGGGCCATGCCGTTCATGGCCGCGGCCATGCCGTGCTCGCGCACGCCGTAGTTCACGTAGCGGCCCGCGTAGTCAGGGGCGTCGAAGAACTGGGTGTTCTTGACGAAGGTGTTGTTGGAGCCGGTCAGGTCGGCCGAGCCGCCGACCATCTCCGGGATGGCCGGGAACAGCGCGTCGAGCGCCGCGCCGGAGTGCTGGCGCGTGGCGGCGGCCGGCTTGGAGGCGATCGCCTCGGCGATGTGGCGGTCCAGCCGCTCGAAGGCGTCGGCCGGCAACTCGCCCTTGATCGCCCGCTCGAACACCGCGCGATGGGGCGAGGCGGCCAGGCGAGCTTCCCAGGCGCGCCTAAGCTTGCGCCCCCGGCGGCCGGCGGCGCGCCAGGGCTTGTAGGCTTCTTCCGGGACGACGAAGGGCTCATGCGGCCAGCCAAGCTTTTCGCGGGTGGCCGCCACCTCGTCCTTGCCCAGGGCCGCACCGTGAGTCTTGTGGTTGCCTTCGAGGGTGGCCGCGCCCTTGCCGATCTTGGTGCGGCAGGCGATCAGGCTGGGGCGGTCCTGCTTGACGGCCCAGGCCAGGGCGCGACGGATCTGGCCGGCGTCATGGCCGTCGATCGCCTTGACCGCCCAGCCGGCGGCCTTGAAGCGGGCCATCTGGTCGCCGGTCTCCGACAGGGTGATCGGTCCGTCGATGGTGATGTTGTTGTCGTCCCAGAGCACCGTCAGCTTGGCGAGCTTGAGCCGCCCGGCCAGGCTGATCGCCTCGTGGCTGACTCCCTCCATCAGACAGCCGTCGCCGGCCAGCACCCAGGTGCGGTGATCGACCAGGTCGGCGCCGAAGCGAGCGGCCAGATGGCGCTCGGCCATGGCCATGCCCACCGCGGTGGCGATGCCCTGGCCCAGGGGCCCGGTGGTCGTCTCCACGCCCGGCGTGTGGCCGTACTCGGGGTGGCCGGCGGTGTTGGAGCCCCATTGGCGGAAGTTGCGCAGCTGCTCCATGGTCATGGCCTTGAAGCCGGTCAGGTGCAGCAGGGAATAGATCAGCATCGAGCCGTGGCCCGCCGAGAGCACGAAGCGGTCGCGGTCGGCCCAGTCCGGCTTGGCGGCGTCGTACTTCAGGAACTTGGACCACAGGACCGTCGCCACATCGGCCATGCCCATGGGCATGCCGGGGTGTCCGGAGGCGGCCTGTTCGACGGCGTCCATCGAGAGCACGCGGATGGCGTCGGCCATGGTCGGTTGCGGTGCAGACATTGCGGCGGTGGTCCCAAATCGGCGGAGTCGAGGCGAGGGCGGGCGTGGCATGCGGCGCGGCGAGGGTCAAGAAAACCAAGCGCTTTCGATCACGCCCCGGGGCGGTCTATAGATTGGGAGCCACACCCTGGGAGTGCGGAATGATCCGTGAGCCGAGCGAAAGCGCCATCGACCAGGCCGCAAGGCGGCTGGAGCGGGCCCTGACGCGACTGGAGCAGAAGCTGGCGGCACAAGGCGGAGGCCAGGTTTCGGCCGGTCTCTTCGACCAGGACGCGGCCCGCCTCGCCGAGGAGCTGGAGAAAGCCCGCGGGCGCGAACAGGCGCTGGAGGAGGCCGGCGCCGCCGCCTCTGCGGCCCTTGGCCGCGCCATCGACGAGATCCGCGCCGCCCTGGGCGCGGAAGCCGCCGCCCCGGTGGGAGAATAGCCCATGGCCCAGGTCACCATCGACGTGAACGGCCGGCCCTACACCGTCGGCTGCGAGGACGGCCAGGAGCAGCACCTCCTGGACCTGGCGCGGATGTTCGACCGGCTGGTGCGACAGGTCTCGCAGGACATGGGCCAGCTGGGCGAGACCCGGCTGTTCCTGATGGCTGCGCTTCTGCTCGCCGACGAGATGACCGACACCCGCGCGCGGATGACCGCCATCCAGGGCGAACTGGCCCGGCTGCAGTCCGACAACGCCCGCATCGAGGCCCGCGCCGCCACCGTCCTGGAGAAGGCCGCCCGCCGCATTGAGCAGCTCGCCGGCGAGTAGGGCCACTAGCGGCGTGACGCCGCGGGCCCCGCCCCGTTGTGAAAACCCTTCCGACCCCCTACGTTCGGAAACGGCGGGTCGTGCTGCGGCTCACGTCGAAGGCAACATATCCCAGCGACCTTAATCATCTCGAAGGGAGCTGTCCCTGTCCGGGACCGTGGTCTCGGGCATACGGCGCCCACCTGGTCTACCAGGTCGAGGGGATTTAAACCGCCCTTCACGGTTCACGCGGCGCCGCCACCCACGTCCCCAATGGCTGGGAACTCAAGCTCTGGGCGTCGCCGCCGATCCTGCCTCCGCCAAGCTCGAGCTGCGCCGACGCCTGCGGGCCCTGCGCCGCCGCCTCGCCGCCGCGCGCCCGAACGCGGGGGCGGACGCCGCGGCGCATGCGCCGCCTCATCTGGCGGCGCGGGCGCGGGTGATCGCCGCCTACCACCCCGTCGGCGCCGAGATCGACCCCTTGCCCCTGGCCCGCGCCCTGGTGGCGCAAGGCGGCGCGGACCTCGCCCTGCCCGTCACCGTGGACCGCGAGAGCCCCCTGGAGTTTCGGCTGTGGACTGCGGACATGGTCCTGGAGCCCGACGCCCTCGGCGCCTCGGCCCCGCCGGCCGATGCGCCCCGCGTGCGGCCGGACCTGGTGATCACCCCGCTCCTGGCCTTCGACCGCTTCGGCGGGCGTCTCGGCCAGGGCGGCGGGCACTACGACCGCACCCTGGAGGCGCTGCGGGCAAGCGGCCCGGTCTTGGTGCTCGGCCTCGCCTTCGCCGGCCAGGAGGTGGACCGCCTGGAGCTCGATGCGCACGACCAGCGCCTTGACGCGTTGCTGACCGAGACGGGCTATATGGAGTTCGAATAGGAATAGCCGATGCGTTTCGCCTTCTTTGGAGATGTCGTGGGCCGGTCGGGCCGCGACGGCCTGTCCGAACACCTGCCCCACCTGCGCCGGCGCCTGGGCCTGGAGTTCGTGATCGTCAACGCCGAGAACGCCGCGGCGGGCTTCGGCGTGACCGAGAGCACGGCCCGTGAACTGTTCGACGCCGGCGCCGACTGCCTGACCCTGGGCAACCACTCGTGGGACCAGAAGGAGGCGTTGACCTACATCGTGCGCGAGCCGCGCCTGATCCGCCCCCTCAACTATCCGCCCTTCGCCGACATTCCCGGCCGCGGCGCCCAGCTGTTCGAGACCGACTCTGGCCGTCGCATCCTGGTGATCAATCTGCTGGGCCGGGTCTACATGGACCCGCTGGACGACCCCTTCGGCGCCGTGGACCGCGAGCTGGAGGCCTGTCCTCTCGGCGCCGTGGCCGACGCCATCGTCGTCGACATGCATGCGGAGGTCAGCTCGGAGAAGATGGCCATGGGCCACTTCTGCGACGGACGGGCGAGCCTGGTGGTGGGCACCCACACGCACGTGCCGACCGCCGACGCCCAGATCCTGCCCGGCGGCACCGCCTACCAGACCGACGCCGGGGCCTGCGCAGACTACGACAGCGTGATCGGCAACCAGAAGGAAGAGCCGCTCCGGCGCTTCACCACGCGTGTCTCCGGCGGCCGGTTCAAGCCGGCGGAGGGCCCCGCCACCGTCTGCGGCGTCTATGTCGAGACGGACCCGGCGACGGGGCTGGCGCACCGGGTCGAGCCGATCCGCGTCGGCGGCCGGCTTTCGCCGCACATCCCCTCGGTCGAGGCGGTCGGAGCCTCCTAGGCGGCGCGGACACGCGCCAGGGTCGAAGCGCCGCCGGCGCCGCGGGCGATCGCCAGAATCAGTTCGCGCGGATTGATCGGCTTGGCCTGGACGGCGTCGAACCCCAGGCGCGTCAGGCGCTCGTCCTCGCCCACCATCGCGTCCGCCGTCAGCGCCACCACGGGCAGGTCCGGGGCGACGCCCGCCTCGCCGCGCCGGATCGCCAGAAGGGCCTCGATCCCGTCCATCCGCGGCATGTGGAGGTCCATAAGCACCAGGTCGTAGGCGCGGATTCGCAGCATCTCCAGTCCCTGGACGCCGTCGTCGGCCGTATCGACCACCGCGCCGGCGGCCTCCAGCACGGCGCGGGCGACCGCCTGATTGATACGGTTGTCCTCCACCACGAGCAGCCGCAGGCCCTCGACGCCGCCCTCGGGCGCGACGGGCTCCTCGGCGGGCGCCGGCGCATCCACCGCGGACAGCGGCAGGGTCACGCGGAAGGTCGAGCCTTCGCCTTCGGCGCTCTCCACGATGATGTAGCCGCCCATCAGGCTCGCGAGTTCGCGACAGATGGCCAGACCAAGGCCCGTGCCGCCGAACCGACGAGCGACACTGAGGTCGGCCTGGGTGAACGGCTGGAACAGTCTCGCCTGCTGCTCGGCCGACATGCCGATGCCCGTGTCGTCCACGCTGATCTCGACCCCTTCGCCCCGCGCGGGACGCAGGGACAGGCGCACGCAGCCCTGGGCGGTGAACTTCAGGCCGTTTGACACCAGGTTCAGCAGGATCTGCCGCAGCCGGGTCGGATCGCCCTCGACCCAGCGCGGCGTCGCCGGGTCGATGTCGCAGATCAGGCGCAGGCCCTTGGCGTTCGCCGCGTCCAGCCACAGATCGCGGACGCGGGCGGCGAGGTCGTGCAGGTCGAAGGGCTCGCTGACGAGATCCAGCTTGCCGGCCTCGACCTTCGAAAGATCGAGGATGTCGTTGAGGATCGCCATCAGGGTGTCGCCCGAGCGGATCAGCATGTCCGCCTGCTCGGCCTGCCGTGGATCGAGCGGGCCCTCCCTGAGCGCCCGGGCCATGCCAAGGACCCCGTTCATCGGCGTCCGCAGCTCATGGCTCATCATGGCGAGGAAGGCCGACTTGGCCGCGCTTGCGTGGAGCGCCTGCGCCTTCGCGGCCTCCAGCTCGGCGGAGGCGCGCCGGTGCATCTGGGCCGCAGCGATGGCGTAGCCCACCACCATCATCGAACCGGCCACGGCGGTCACCCACTCCGCACCGCTGAATCCCGAGAAGATGGTCAGGCCCGCCAGCACCGACGTCGGCACGCCCGCAACCAGGCCGAAGGCGAGCTGGGAGCGGGAGGTGAACGCCTGGGCATGAATGAGCTGGCCGGCGAAGTAGCAGAAGGCGGCGAGCTGAAGGGCCGGCTTGCCGGTCAGCCAGTAGACCGCGCCGCCCGCCGACCAGACGCAGGTCATCACGAAGACGGCGGCCAGATAGTTCACCCGCCCGGCCAGGGTGGTTTCGCCGCCCGCCATCTGGCGGCGGGTGGCGGCGAAACTCCAGGCCTCGGTGGCGAGGAGGGCGGCCAGCCAGCCGGCGCTCATCGCCCAGCCGAACGTCAGGGTCATCAAGGCGGCCGCCAGGACGCCGGACACCAGCCTGGCCGCCGTGGTCCTGCGGGCGTCGCGGGCAACGCCGTCGATACGACGGTCCAATAGGCTGAAGGCGTCCGCCTGGGGCGTCCCTGCGATACCGAACATCGGCGCACCTGCGTCTGCGGCCCGAGGCCGCGGTCAAGGTGGCCGCGAATGGTGAACCGAGGGTTTCAGCGCGGCGGCGGACCGCTCCGGTCGGCCCGATCCCTGGGCGCCTTGCCACCGGGCGGACCGTCCGGCGCGCGGGGCAGCGTGGCGAGCGTCAGCTGCCCGTCGCCATCCTTGTCGAGGATGGTGAACCGCTTGGCGGCGGTCCTCGCCCATTCGTCGGCGGTGACGCGGTAGTCGAGGTTGAGATCGGCGCCCCGCACCGGCTGCGGCTCGTTGAGCATGGAGAAGCGCGCCGCGCCCTCGCGGCCGATCACCGCCTTGCCGGATCGCTTGGCCCCGCCGGGCGGCCCGCCTTCGCCGCCGCCCCGCATCGGCCGTCCGCCTCCCGGACCCTGCGCGTCAAAGGACATGCGGGTGATCTCCGGGGCGATGGTCTTTTCGTAGACCTGGTTCTCCTGTCCGCCGACCAGGCCGTCGGCGTCGGCGTCCAGCCGCTTGAAGAAGCGCATGGCGTCGGCGCGGAACTCGGCCAGGGTGAGGACGCCGTCGTGATCGGTGTCCGCCCCGGCGAACCAGGCGGCGCGGCCGTCCTCGTCCCGGAAGGGCTCGCCCGCCGGGCTGATGAACAGGCGGCCCGCGCCCGGCCCTCTTCCTGGGCCTCCCGGACCTTCAGGGGCGGGCTCGCCGGGCGGCGGGGCGGCGTGGGCGGCGGGACCGAGGGCCAGGACGGCCGCGGCGAACGCAAGGGTGGTGCGAAGGACGAAGCGGGAGGGCGTCATGGGCGGCGAGCCTGATCCCCGGCTCTGGCCGAATTGGGCCCGGGCGGTAACGGCGCCGTAACAGCGCCCCTTGGGGCGGTTGCACGGTCAGGCGCGGCGCCCCATCGTCCGGCCTCGTTCACCGCACCAAGGGGGCAGCCATGGTCAATTTCATCATCCGCGCGGCCTTCGGCGCCCTCGGGCTATGGCTGGCCGCCCAGCTTCTGAGCGGCGTGAACGTCAGCAGCACCACCGTCCTGATCATCGCCGCCGTGCTGCTGGGCCTCGTCAACGCCGTGATCCGCCCGATCGTGGTGATCCTGACCCTGCCCTTCACGATCATCACGCTCGGCCTGTTCCTGCTGGTGGTGAACGCCGCGATGATCGGCCTCGTCGCCGCGGTCATTCCCGGCTTCTCGGTCGACGGGCTGGGCTCGGGGATTATGGCGGCGATCATCACCGGCCTCGTGTCCTGGGCCGGTTCGGTCGTCGCCGCCGAGCCGAAGAAGGGCTGAGCGCGGCGGCGGCCAAAGAAAAAGGGCGGAGCCTTGCGGCCCCGCCCTTCCGATCTGCGTCTGAGCGCCCGGACTTAGAAGTCCATGTCGCCCATGCCGCCCGGCATGCCGCCGGGGGCCGCCGGAGCGTTCTTCTTCGGCGCTTCGACGATCGCCGCTTCCGTGGTGATCAGCAGGCCGGCCACCGAGGCGGCGTCCTGCAGAGCCGTGCGCACGACCTTGGCCGGGTCGATCACGCCGGCCTGCACCAGGTCGACGTACTCTTCGGTCTGGGCGTTGAAGCCGAAGGTGGGCGAGGCGTTCTCCAGCACCTTGCCGACCACGATCGAGCCTTCGACCCCGGCGTTTTCGGAGATCTGGCGGATCGGGGCCTGCAGCGCGCGGCGGACGATGGCGACGCCGGCGTCCTGATCGTCGTTGTCGCCCTTGAGGCCTTCAAGCGCCTTGGAGGCCTTGAGCAGGCAGACGCCGCCGCCCGGAACGATGCCTTCTTCCACCGCAGCGCGGGTGGCGTTCAGCGCGTCGTCCACGCGGTCCTTCTTTTCCTTCACTTCGACTTCGGTCGCGCCGCCGACGCGGATCACCGCGACGCCGCCGGCCAGCTTGGCCAGACGTTCTTGCAGCTTCTCCTTGTCGTAGTCCGAGGTGGTGTCCTCGATCTGGCGCTTGATCTGGGCGACGCGCGCCTCGATGCCTTCCTTTTCGCCGGCGCCGTCGACGATCGTGGTGTCGTCCTTGGTGATCGACACCTTCTTGGCGCGGCCCAGCATCTCGAGCGTGACGCTCTCGAGCTTGATGCCCAGGTCTTCGGAGATCAGCTGGCCGCCGGTCAGGATGGCGATGTCTTCCAGCATGGCCTTGCGGCGGTCGCCGAAGCCCGGCGCCTTGACCGCCGCGACGCGCAGGCCGCCGCGCAGCTTGTTGACCACCAGGGTGGCCAGGGCTTCGCCTTCGACGTCTTCAGCGATGATCAGCAGCGGACGGCCCGACTGGACCACCGCTTCCAGCACCGGCAGCAGCGGCTGCAGCGACGAGAGCTTCTTTTCGAAGAGCAGGATCAGCGGCTCTTCGAGTTCGGCCTCCATCTTGTCGGCGTTGGTGATGAAGTAGGGCGACAGGTAGCCGCGGTCGAACTGCATGCCTTCGACGACGTCGAGTTCGGTCTCGGCGGTCTTGGCTTCCTCGACGGTGATCACGCCTTCGTTGCCGACCTTGTCCATGGCCTTGGCGATCATCTCGCCGACCTCGGTGTCGCCGTTGGCCGAGATGGTGCCGACCTGGGCGATTTCGGAGTTGGTCGTGACCTTCTTGGAGGTCGACTTGATCTCCTCGACGACCTTGGCCACGGCCTTGTCGACGCCGCGCTTCAGGTCCATCGGGTTCATGCCCGCGGCGACCGACTTCAGGCCTTCGACCACGATGGCCTGGGCCAGCACGGTGGCGGTGGTGGTGCCGTCGCCGGCCTTGTCGTTGGTCTTGGAGGCGACTTCGCGGATCAGCTGGGCGCCCAGGTTCTCGAACTTGTCAGCCAGTTCGATTTCCTTGGCGACCGAGACGCCGTCCTTGGTCGAGCGCGGAGCGCCGAACGACTTTTCGATGACGACGTTGCGGCCCTTGGGGCCCAGGGTCACCTTGACCGCGTTGGCCAGGGTGTTGACGCCGCGCAGCATGCGGTCGCGCGCGTCAGAAGAGAAATAGACGTCTTTAGCGGCCATTTTCCTGCTCTTTCAGATGGGGTTTTGGAGGGGTCCGGGCGCTTACTCGACGACGCCCAGGATGTCGCTCTCCTTCATGATGAGGAGGTCCTCGCCGTCGATCTTCACTTCCGTGCCAGACCACTTGCCGAAGAGGATGCGGTCGCCCTTCTTCACGTCGAGGGGCTGGACCTTGCCGTTGTCGTCACGGGCGCCGGGGCCGACGGACAGGACTTCGCCTTCCTGCGGCTTTTCCTTGGCGGTGTCGGGGATGATGATCCCGCCCTTGGTCTTTTCTTCTTCCTCGACGCGCTTCACGAGGACGCGGTCTCCCAGAGGACGAAACGCCATTGATGTTGTCTCCGTTCGGGACGGTTGAAATTGGTGACGAGCCCCGAGGCGCTGCATATTAGCAGCCGCAGCCATCGAGTGCTAACGCCGAGCGGGAGGTAGGCAAGGCCTCGTTCGGAGTCAAGCGAGCGGTCCGGGGAAATCCTGCGGACGCGAGCTGCGCCTCGGCGGGAACTACACCGTCAGGCCCGCGTTCGCACGAGAGATCGGGCGAGCGGGATCTTCAGCCATGGACCTACGCAACTTCCTTCGCAGGACGATGCGCGAGGGCGCGCTGCGGCTGCGCATTCCAGGGGCCACCCTGGACCTGGGCGATGGAACAGGGCCGCAGATCGCCGCCGCCTTGACCGATCCGGTCTGGTTCGCCCGCGTCGCCGCCCGGCCGGGGCTGGAGCTGGGCGAAGCCTACATGGCCGGCGCCCTGGTGATCGAGCAGGGCGACCTCTACGGCTTCTTGGACCTGCTGACCCGCAACATCCCGGCGCAGACACCCGCCGGGGGGCCGCTCGCCCGCTGGTGGAGCGACCTGCGGATGCAGGCCAACAGCCGGCGCGCCGCCCGGCGCAACGCGCGCAGCCACTACGACCTGTCGGTGGACTTCTATCGCCGGTTCCTGGACGACGACCTGCAGTACTCCTGCGCCTATTTCACCCAGCCGGACATGAGCCTGGAGGAGGCCCAGGCCGCCAAGAAGCGCCACATCGCCGCCAAGCTTCGGATCGAACAGGGTCATCGGGTGCTGGACATCGGCTGCGGGTGGGGCGGGCTGGCCCTCACCCTGGCCCGCGACCTGGGCGCCGAGGTCGACGGCGTCACCCTCTCGCCCGAACAGCTCGCCGTGGCGCAGGCGCGGGCGCGGGACGCAGGCGTCGCCGACAGGGCCCGCTTCCATCTCACCGACTATCGCGACGTACAGGGCCGCTACGACCGGATCGTCTCGGTCGGGATGTTCGAACACGTCGGGCGGCCGCACTACAAGGCCTATTTCGAAGCTGTCGCCGCCCGGCTCGCCGACGACGGGCTCGCCTTGGTGCACGCCATCGGACGCTCCGAAGGGCCAGGCGTAACCCAGCCCTGGGTCGCCCGCCGCATCTTCCCGGGCGGCTACATCCCCGCGCTGTCCGAGGTGCTGCCGGCGATCGAGCGCGCCGGCCTGATGGTCACGGACATCGAGATCCTGCGCCTGCACTACGCCGAGACGCTGCGGGCGTGGCGCGAGCGGTTCCTGACCCGCCGCTCCGAGGCCGCCGCCCTCTACGGCGAGCAGTTCTGCCGAATGTGGGAGTTCTATCTCGTGGTCAGCGAGCTGGCGTTCCGCCGACGCGGACACATGGTGTTCCAGATCCAGCTCGCGCGCCGCATCGAAGCGGCGCCGATCACCCGCGACTACATGTACAAGGCCGAGCAGGCCCTTGCCGGACCGCGGCGGATCGCAGCCTAAGGCGGCGCGCGAACTTTTCCTGGAGACGGCGGGCCTCCCTCGCTAGGGTCGCGCGACCTCGTTGAGTAAAGGATCTCCTAATGCGCCGAGCCCTTGCGATCGCCGCCCTCCTGACCCTGGCCGCAGGTTCGGCCGCCGCCGAGGCGTGGACGCCCTTCGCCGGCGATCCGGCGGCCCTGCAGTGGTTCTACGACGCCGACTACTCCTATCGCGACCAGCAGAGCGGCAAAGTCGTGGTGATGCAGGCGGTCTCCAAGCCCTCGGCGAAGATCGGCCCCTCGGGTCCCGGCAAGCCGGACGGCGTCGGCTCCATCGTCGCCCTGGACTGCGCACGCAAGACCGTGGTGCTGGTCTCCTCCTACAAGCCCGGCGTGGTCCCTGCGGAGGCCGACGGCTGGCGCGGCGAGAAGGGCAAGGCGGCGACCTCCGCAGACGACAAGGCCCTCATCGGCGCGGTCTGCCCGGGCGCGGCGGGCCTGCCGACGAAATAACGGCGGCCTGCGGCTGCGCAGGCCGTGGTCCTGGGTCGTCCAACCTCCAGGAAGGCAGGAAGTCCATGCTCGACCACATCGGCGTCACCGTCTCCGACCTCGCCGGCGCAAAGGCTTTCTACGATCGCGCCCTCGCCCCTCTCGGGATCGGGGTGATGATGCAGGTGACGCCCGAGGAGACCGGCGGCGCCGGCTTCCTCGGCTATGGATCGGAGGGAAAGCCCTACTTCTGGGTGGGCTCGGGCGGTCCTCCGACGGGAAGCCTGCACGTGGCCTTCACCGCCAGGGACCGGCCGTCGGTGGACGCCTTCTACGCAGCGGCGATTGCCGCCGGAGGGCGCGACAACGGGCCGCCGGGCGTGCGCGCCCACTATCATCCGAACTACTACGGCGCCTTCGTTCTCGACCCGGACGGCCACAACATCGAAGCGGTCTGCCACCTGCCCGCCTGAGCGTCCGAACCCCCGGACGAAAAAGAGTCTGCGGCCAAGGTCTGGAACCAAGGGCCGTCGCTCCCCATTTTTTCAGGCATGACACATTGGTGGAAACTAGCGCCCCCTATCCTCGTCCTCGCCATCGCCGTGGCCATCGTCCTGCTGGCCGGCACGCACGACGCCTTCGCCTGACGCGGACCAGCCCGGGCGGACGGCTCGGGGCCACTTGCGTTCTTCAGAGTCCATCGAGGCCCCGGCGGCGCCGTGAGGACGCCGCCGCCGGGCGCGAGGCTCAACGAATCCCGACGGGAACCCGCTCGGCGTCGCGTTCGGCCCGGATCTTCTGGGCCAGATCGCCGTATCTGGCGTACTCCATGCGGGCGATCGTCCGGTTGTGCACCTCGTCAGGCCCGTCGGCCAGGCGCAGGGTCCGCTGGTTGGCGTAGGCGCGGGCCAGGCCCGGGTCGGACGTCACCCCGGCTCCGCCGAAGGCCTGGATCGCGTCGTCGATCACCTGCAGGGCCATAGTCGGGGCCTGGACCTTGATCATCGCGATCTCGAGCCGGGCGACCTTGTTGCCGGCCTTGTCCATCATGTCGGCGGCCTTCAGGCACAGAAGCCGCGTCATCTCGATGTCGATGCGGGCGCGCGCCACCCGCTCCTCCCACACCGAATGCTCGGAGACGTACTTGCCGAAGGCTTTGCGGCTCATCAGCCGCTTGCACATCTTCTCCAGCGCCACTTCGGCCGCACCGATGGTGCGCATGCAGTGGTGGATCCGCCCGGGCCCGAGCCGCGCCTGGCTGATCTCGAATCCGCGGCCCTCGCCTAGGATCAGGCTGTCCTCCACGGGCACGCGCACGTTCTCCAGCACGACCTCGGCGTGGCCGTGCGGGGCGTCGTCGTAGCCGAACACCGGCAGCATGCGCACGACCCTGATGCCCGGCGCGTCCATCGGCACCAGCACCTGGCTCTGCTGCTGGTGGCTCGAGGCGTCGGGATTTGTCTTGCCCATGACGATCGCGACCTTGCAGCGCGGATCCCCGACGCCCGAAGACCACCACTTGCGCCCGTTGATCACGTAGTGGTCGCCGTCCCGGTCGATGCGGGTCTCGATGTTGGTGGCGTCGGATGACGCCACCGCGGGCTCGGTCATCAGGAAGGCCGAACGCACCTCGCCGTTCATCAGCGGGCGCAGCCAGCGGTCCTTCTGCGCGCGGGTGCCGAAGCGGTTCAGCACCTCCATGTTGCCGGTGTCCGGGGCCGAGCAATTGAACACCTCTGAGGCGAACTCGACGCGGCCGAACATTTCGGCGAGAGGCGCATATTCCAGATTGGTGAGTTGCAGTCCCTCGAACTCGAAGGTGTCGTCCACGTGCGGGTGCCCCGAGGACGGCGGCATGAACATGTTCCAGAGGCCGGCCGCCTTGGCCTTCTGCTTCAGTTCCTCGACGATGGGGATGACCTTCCAGCGCTCGCCCTCGGCCTGCTGGGCCTCGTAGGTGGGAACCGCGGGATAGATGTGCTCCTCCATGAAGGCGGCGACACGGGCGATCAGGTCCTTCTGACGCGGCGAATAGTCGAAATCCATGGCTGCAGCCTCCATTCAAACAAACGTTTGAACTCCTTGTGATCGCGATCGGCGAACAGTTGTTTGATTTTCGTCAAACTTGCGCTCATGGTCGCCTCGCCGCCAACGGATGCCGATCCGTCGGGGTTCCGGGCTCGCTCGGCGCGCCCACCTGCAAGCCGCTCCTTGGGAAGGAAACGAAGATGAGCATGACCGCGGAACGACCGGAATCGAGCTTCCAGCTCAACCCGCAGGACGAGCTGAACGACCTGCGGATGTCCGACAAGGCGATGCCCCTGCTCAAGAAGGTCAAGGAGTTCATCCGCGACGTCGTGGAGCCGATGAGCGAGGAGTTCCATCGCCTGGGCGAGGGCCGGCCTGACATCTGGCAATACGCGCCGGGCCAGCTCGAGGTGCTCGAAGCGGCCAAGGACAAGGCGAAGGCCGCCGGCCTGTGGAACTTCTTCCTGCCCAACGCGGAGTCCGGCGAAGGCCTTTCGAACCTCGACTACGCCTACATCGCCGTCGAGCTCGGCAAGAACCGCCTGGCGTCGGAGACGATGAACTGCGCCGCGCCCGACACCGGCAACATGGAAGTGCTGGAACGGGTGGGCACGCCCGAGCAGAAGGAAAAGTGGCTGAAGCCGCTGCTGGAAGGGAAAATCCGCTCGGCCTACTGCATGACCGAGCTGAACACCGCGAGCTCCGACGCCAAGAACATCGACACCCGCGCCGTCCGCGTCGGCGACGAGTACATCCTCAACGGCGAGAAGCACTACATCTCCGGCGCCGGCGATCCCCGCTGCAAGGTGATGATCACCATGGTCCGGACCGGCGAAGAGAACGCCCCGCCGCACCTGCAGCAGTCGCAGATCCTGGTGCCGCTGCCGACCGAAGGCGTGCGCATTGTTCAGGGCCAGCAGGTGTTCGGCGACCCTGACGCCCCCCACGGCCATATGCACATCATCTTCGACAACGCCCGCGTGCCGGCCTCGAACATGCTGCTCGGCGAGGGCCGCGGCTTCGAGATCAGCCAGCTGCGCCTGGGTCCGGGCCGCATCCACCACTGCATGCGCGCCATCGGCTCGGCTGAGAAGGCGCTGGACCTGATGGTGTCGCGCGGCCTCAGCCGCGTGGCCTTCGGCAAGCCGATCATCCAGCTGGGCGGCAACCTCGAGATCGTCAGCCGCGCGCGGATCGAGATCGAGGCCATGCGCCTGATGGTGCTCAAGGCCGCCAAGGCGATGGACGTCCTGGGCAACCAGGAAGCCCGCGTGTGGATCCACATGGTCAAGGCCATGGTGCCGGAACGGGTCTGCCAGATCATCGACCAGGCGATCCAGATGCACGGCGCCCTGGGCGTGTCGCAGCACACGCCTCTGGCGCGCATGTACGCCAACACCCGCACCCTGCGCATCGCCGACGGGCCGGACGAGGTTCACCACATGGTGGTCGGCCGCAACGAGCTGCGCCAGTACCGCGAAATGCCGCGCGATCCCGGCGAGACCTCGATCTTCCGCCACTGACGCGCGACCGGCCGCTCCTCGCGGGCGGCCGCATTGCGAATCCATTTCAGCCAAGGTCGGCCGCCGCCGACCTTGGCTTTTCTTTTGGCCGCGGTGTAAACGGTGGCGGTTTCGCATGGAAACGCCCGCCATCTTCCCGCCCAGCCCCGGCTGCGGCGATGACCCCGGCGCT
This sequence comes from Phenylobacterium sp., assembly GCF_046291545.1. Lineage (GTDB taxonomy): Bacteria > Pseudomonadota > Alphaproteobacteria > Caulobacterales > Caulobacteraceae > Phenylobacterium. Next base: position 1,116,650 of record NZ_JBKBSM010000001.1, on the reverse strand, counting down.
CGCCCGCAGCGGCTTGCAGCGCCTCTTCCTTCCCGAGCGCGACGCTCTGTCGACCGGCGACCGCTGACGGCCTGTGTCCGTCTGCCGGGGCCGGCGACTCTTCCGGAGGATCGAAATGAGCATTCTCACCGCCCTGTTCGTCACCGCGGCGGCCTTCCTGACGGCGATGCTGTCCGGCGTCTTCGGCATGGCCGGCGGACTGGTGCTGATGGGGGCCCTGGCCCTGGTGCTGCCGGTCTCGGCGGCCTTCGTCACCCACGGGCTGCTGCAGATGGTTGCCAACGGCTGGCGTGCGATCATCCATGCACGGCACGTGCGCTGGAGCATCGTCGGCTTCTACGCCCTGGCGTCGCTGGCGGCGGGGATCGCCGTGGCCCTGGTCGCCTTCACCCCGTCCAAGCCCCTGCTCTACCTGATGCTCGGCCTCGTGCCCGGGCTGGTGTGGCTGCCGCAGGCGTCGCTGCGGCTTGACGCGGCCAAGCCGGCGCACGCCCTGGCCTCCGGCTTCCTGGTCACGGCGCTGAACCTGACGGCCGGAGTGGCCGGACCTCTGCTCGACATCTTCTTCGTGCGCACCGAGCTCACCCGTCACGGCATCGTGGCGACCAAGGCCGCGACCCAGGTGTTCAGCCACCTCGCCAAGATCCTGGTCTACGGCGCGCCCCTGCTGGCGAGCGGCGCCGGCGCGCTGCCGCCGTGGTGGATGTTCGCCATGGCCGTTCCGGTGTCGATGCTGGGCACCGTGGCCGGCGGGCGCATCCTGGAGCGGATGAGCGACGTCAACTTCAAGCGCTGGACCCGCTGGGTGGTGAGCGCCGTGGGCGCCGTCTACCTGGTCCAGGCGGCTCAGCTCCTCCTGGGCTAGGCCTAGCCCCGGCAAAAAAAGAGCCGCGGCCAATCCGGCGCGGCTCAAGGCAAATAGGGAGGAAACGCCCCAGAGGGGGCGAAGCTGAAATAGGTCGCCCCAAGCCGCCCGCAAGAGGGACGGATGCGCCGATCGCTTTTTTTTGGCGGCGCACGCCAAAAGGGGCGAGGACCGCGTCCCCCTCAGGCCCTGGCCAGGGTGCGCTCCATGCTGGCCGGAAAGAACACCTCGTCGGCGTGCTCTGCGACCTCCTGGGCGGTGTAGGGCCGGCCGGGCGTGAAGCCCGCCGTCTCCAGCATCTTGATCTCGCGGACCCCGCGCGAGGAGACGCCCAGCACCTTGCCCGTGTGATCGGCCGCCAGGTCGGAGACCATGTAGAGCACTCCCGGCGCGATGTTTTCCGGCAGGCTCATGGGGTCCGGCTCGCGGCCTTGCCGTCCGGGCAGGTCGGAGGTCATGCGGGTGAAGGCGCCGGGCGCCAGGCCCATCACGCGGATGCCGTACTTGCGCCCCTCGATCGAGAGCACCCGCATGAAGCCGTAGATGCCGGCCTTGGCGGCGCCGTAGTTCGACTGGCCGAAGTTGCCGTAGAGCCCGGAGGTCGAGGAGGTCATGACGATCACGCCCGGGCGGCCGTTGTCCTTCAGCCACTTCCACACCGGCATGGTGCAGCAGTAGGTCCCCTTCAGGTGCACCTTGACCACCAGGTCCCAGTCCGCCTCCGAGGTGTTGGCGAAGGTCTTGTCGCGCAGGATGCCGGCGTTGCAGACCAGGATGTCCACCTGGCCGAAGGCGTCCAGGGCGGTCTTCAGGATGTTCTCGCCGCCGGCCATGGTCGACACGTCGTCGCCGTTGGCCACCGCTCGTCCGCCGGCGGCGACGATCTCGTCGACCACCTTCTGCGCCGCAGCGCTCGAGCCGTCGCCGGAGCCGTCCCGCGCGCCGCCGAGGTCGTTGACCACCACGGCCGCGCCTTCCTTGGCGAACAGCTTGGCGTAGGCTTCGCCCAGGCCGCCGCCCGCGCCGGTGATGATGGCGACCTTGCCGTCCAGCAGTCCCATGTGTCGTCTCCCCAATGATCTAATCTATGGGGACATCTTTGGACCGGTACGCGGTCCTGACAAGCCGATCAGCCGACGCGGAACCTCAGGATCGGCCCGTCCCACGCCTGGGTGCGCACATCGACCTCCTCGATGTTCGACACCCGGGGATGCTCGGCGACGGCCAGGCGCCAGAACGCGAGGGCGGCCGTGTTCCGGCGGACGACGGCGGCCTCCCAAAGGCCCGGCCAGCGGCTGAAGATCTCCTGCGCCGCCCTGCGGCCGACGCCGGAGCGGCGATGCTTGCGCACCACGAAGAATTCGGCGACGCAGCGGTCCGCCGGCTGGCCGCTGTGGGCGTAGCGGTTCAGCAGCGCGAACCCCGCCAAGTGTCCGCCAGCGCGGATCAGCAGCGGGACGCGCCCCGGCTCGGCCCAGTAGGCGTCCAGCGGATAGGGCGCGAACCGCCCGTCGTCCTGCAGTTCGCCTCGCTCGGTCCCGGCCCAATGCTCCGAGAAGTCGTGGATGTAGAGCTGCATCATCTGCTCGATGGCGGGGCGCATGTGCGCCGCCGCCTCATCCACCTGCACGGTGCAGGCGCTCACGCCGTTTCTCCCCTGCCGCGCCTGGCCCGAAAGAAGCTCCGCAGCAGGTCGGCGCTCTCCTGCGCCAGCACCCCGCCGGTCACCTGGGGACGCCAGTGACAGGTCGGTTGTTCGAAGAAGCGTGGCCCGTGGACCACCGCCCCGCCCTTGGGGTCCTCCGCGCCGAAGACGACACGTCCGATTCGCGCGTGGCTGATCGCCCCAGCGCACATGGCGCAGGGCTCGAGCGTCACGACGAGGGTGAGGCCGGTCAGCCGGTAGTTGCCGAGCCTTCGCGCCGCCTCCCGCAGGGCGACGATCTCGGCGTGGGCCGTGGGATCGTGGGCGCCGATAGGGCCGTTCGCGCCGACCGCCACCACTTCGCCGGTGGACGGATCGACAATCGCGCAGCCGACCGGCGTCTCGCCTCGTGCGGCGGCGTCTTGCGCAGCTTCGAGGGCGATGCGCATGGTGCGAAGATCATGGTCCACGATCCCCAACGAACCGACGCGAGCGCTTCTGGTCAAGCCGAACGGGTGGCCAAGGCCCTGGCCCGAGCGGGCGTGGCCTCTCGCCGCGACGTCGAGCGCCTGATCGAAGCCGGCCGCGTGGCCCTGAACGGGCAGGTCCTGACGACCCCTGCCGTGAAGGTGGAGCCCGGCGACATCCTGACCGTGGATGGCCAGGTGGTGAACGAGGCCGAGCCCGTCCGCCTCTTCCGCTTCCACAAGCCGGTCGGCCTGGTGACCACCCACAAGGACCCGCAGGGCCGCCCCACGGTCTTCGACGCCCTGCCCGAGGGCCTTCCGCGCCTGATCTCCGTCGGCCGGCTGGACCTGAACACCGAGGGCCTGTTGCTGCTGACCAACGACGGGGGCCTCGCCCGCGCCCTGGAGATGCCGTCCAACGGGGTGATCCGCCGCTATCGCGCCCGCGCCCACGGCCGCATCACCCAGGAGCGGCTGGACCGGCTGAAGGACGGGATCACGGTGGAGGGCGTGCGCTACGGCTCGATCGACGCGAAGCTCGACAAGGCCAAGGAGGGACCGCAGGGCGCGAACCTCTGGATCACCCTGACCTTGAGCGAGGGCAAGAATCGCGAGGTGCGCCGGGTGCTGGAAGCGCTGGGCCTGAAGGTGAATCGGCTGATCCGACTGTCCTACGGCCCCTTCGCCCTGGGGACCCTGGAGAGCGGCCAGATCGAGGAGGTCGGGCCCCGCGTCATCCGCGAACAGCTCGCCCAGCACATCGCTCCCGAGAACCTGCCCAAGGGCGATCGGCCGCAATTCGCGGTCAAGGCGGCGCCGGGCAAGGCTCGTCGCTCGGCCGCCGAGCCGGGCCGCCGGAGCGAGCAGCCCGACGGTCTCGTCAGCCGCGCGCCCGAGGGCGAGCCCCGCAAGAAGGTCTACAAGGCCGGCTGGGCCAAGCCCAAACCCCCCGCCCGTCCGGCCCACGCCAAGGCCGGCGCGCGCAAGAAGCCTGCGGCCAAGACGGTGATCGGCCCCGGCGCGGCTAAAGCGCCTGGATCTCGGCCGGCGTCCGCGCGCCCCGCAGGGCCTCGCGGGCCGAAGACGTCCGCATCACCTCGAGGAACGAGCGGCGCTCGTCCGCCAGGCCCTCGCTCAGGGGGCGGTCCAAGGCGGCGCGGGTGAGGCGCTTGGCGTAGGCGATTCCCTCGGCGGGACGCGCCGCGAACTCGTCGGCGATCTCAAGCGCGCGGCCGAGCGGATCGGACGCCAGCTCGTGCACCAGGCCAAGGTCGTGCGCCCGGGCGCCGTCGACCGTCAGCCCACGGAGGATCATCTCCAGCGCCCGCGCCTCGCCGATGATCCGCGGCAGGCGCTGCGTGCCTCCACCGCCAGGAAAGATGCCGATGCGCGTTTCCGGCAGGCCGATCGCCGCCACGTCCGGCGAAGCGATCCGCAGGTCGCAATAGAGGGACAGCTCGAAGCCGCCGCCCATGCACAGTCCGTTGATGGCCGCGACCACCGGCTTGGGCGCCGCGGCGATCAGGTCCACAAGTTCAGGAAGCCGGGTTCGCGTGGCGGGGCTTCGCCGCCGGACGGCCCGGCCGGACCCGCGAGGGCGTCGCTCATGTCCGACAGCTCGGTGACGTCGTAATGGCGGATGAAGATCCCCGGCAGGCCGCCGGTGACGACGATGCAGCGCACGTCCGGGTCCTGCGCCGCCGCTGCGAGCGCCCCGTGCATCTTCGAGACGCCGGTCGCCGTCATCGTCCCGAACGGCGGATTGGCGTAGATCAACACGGCCGCGCCGCCGCGGCGCTCCACCGTCACCAGTCCCATCTGTTCCTCCCGCGCATCGCTTTGCGCGGGAGCTTGGAACGCGGCGCCCGGCGCGGCAAGGTCGTCGGCGATTCGAGGAGGGCGGCCTTGCGCATCGTTTCCGGCGACTTCCGCGGCAAGACCTTGGTCACGCCGCCCGGCGCGGCCACGCGGCCGACATCCGATCGCGCGCGCCAGGCGGTCTTCAACATTCTGGAGCACGCCCCCTGGTCCGACGGGGTGCGGGACAAGCGGGTGATCGACCTCTTCGCCGGTTCCGGTGCGCTGGGCCTTGAAGCGCTCTCGCGCGGCGCGGCCTTCTGCCTGTTCGTGGAGACCGACGAAGCGGCCCGGGGCGCTATCCGCGAGAACGTCGACGCCATGGGACTGTTCGGCCGGACCAGGGTGCATCGGCGCGATGCGACCGCGCTGGGGACAAGGCCGGGCGCCGACGGTCCGGCGTTCGAGCTGGCGTTCCTCGATCCGCCCTACGGCAAGGGGCTGGGCGAGACCGCGCTGGAGCGGCTCGCCGCCGGCGGCTGGCTCGCCCCCGGCGCGATGGTCATGTTCGAGCGCGGCGCCGGCGAGCCGCCATTCTCGGTAGAGGGATACGAGGTGCTGGACGCGCGCGACTACGGCGCCGCGCGCGTCCATTTCCTGCGCTGGTCACCAGCCTCGGCTTGAGACGCGGTTGTCCAGCTGGCTGCGCAGGTTGACGAGGCCCTCGCGGGTGATCGCATAGGGGCCGCCGCCGCGGCTGGCGATCAGTCGCTTGCGCTTCAGGCTCTTGAAGACGTCGATGTCGCAGTCGCTCAGGCGCCACCCGTCCCGGGTGATGCACTCGGCGAGCACGACGGCGCCCTTTTCGTTGCGTTCGACGACGATGCGTCCGCCCTGCGCCAGGGCGTGCAGCGTACGCTGCTGGGGTTTGGAGATGTTCAAGGCGTAGTCCGGATTCAGGCATGACGAATCGCGCCCACGCGTGGGCGCGGACGGCCAAGGGCCCAAAGCCGCGGAAATGGGGACTCCGGCTCGGCTGTTAGGCCCGGGTCCCCGGAACAAGCTCAGACATCGACGCCTCGCTGATCTGACGGGGCGATCCTACAGCGAAGCCGTACCGCTGCAACCCGCTGGGGCGCCAAAGCCTAGATTCAGATATTCCAAGCATTTTCGACAGTATGACAGTTTCGCGACAAATATACGCAGGTCATAGACGGACTTATTTCTGCGCAGGGCAAGTATCTTTCACCATCCATTAGGAGCGCTTCGGCTAGCAGTCCCCCCAGCAGGGGATCTCATGCACGCCACGCTTCTCGACCTCGCCCAGTCGATTGCGCCGATCGCGCCGACTCTGCCAGGCCAGCGGGTCTACGACCGCTTCCAGGCCGAGCCCGACACCTTGGCGATTGCGGTGGTCGACGAGGAGGGCCGCCCGCTCGGCCTGGTGGAGCGCAACGCCTTCTTCGTGGCGATGGCGGCCCAGTACGGCCGCGCGCTTTACGCCCTGCGTCCCATCTCCCTGCTGATGAGCAAGGATCCGCTGATCGTGGAAGGCGACCGGTCGGTGGCGGAGTTCTGCGGGCAGGCCCTGGCCGAGCGTCCCTCCGAGCTGCTGCGCGGCTTCATCGTCACCCAGGGCGGACGTTATGCCGGCGTGGCGAGCGCCCTGTCGCTGCTGCAGGCCACCAGCGAATCCAACCGCGCCCACGCCGAGGAAATGACCCGCCTCGCCGAGACGCTGGATGCGGCCACCCGCCAGGCCCAGGCCGCCCTCGCCGCTAAGTCCCAGTTCCTGGCGGTGATGAGCCACGAGATCCGGACGCCGCTGAACGGCGTGCTGGCCGTGGCGGACATCCTGCAGCGCAAGCTCACCCAGCCCGAACTCTCCGCCTACGTCCACACCATCCAGGATTCCGGCCAGACCTTGCTGCGCCTGCTGACCGACGCGCTGGACCTGTCCCGCGCGGAGGCCGGACGCCTTGAACTGGCCGAGGAGCCGTTCAGCGTGCCGCGCCTGCTGGAGGACGTCGCCGCTCTGTGGACCGCGCGGGCCGAGCAGAAGGGCTTGCGGCTGTCGCTGGCCTACGACGGGGCCGCCGACCAGTGGGCGCTGGGTGACGAGGTCCGCATCAAGCAGGTGCTGAACAACCTGATCGGCAACGCCCTGAAGTTCACCGACGCCGGCGGCGTCGAGGTGCACCTGGCGGCCCGCCGCGATGACCAGCACGTTGCGATCGAGGGTTCGGTCGCCGACACCGGCGTCGGCGTTCCGGACGACCTGCTGTCGTCGATCTTCCAGCCGTTCAGCCAGACCGAGGCCGGACAGCGCCAGGGCGGCGCAGGGCTGGGACTCTCGATCTGCCGCGAGATCGTCGAGCGCATGGGCGGGACGATCATGGCCGCCGCCAACCCCGGCGGCGGCACGGTGTTCCGCTTCGGCTTCCCCCTGTTCGACGTCCCCGCCCCGCGGGCCGGGGACAGCGAGATGGAACCCCATGTGCTCGCTCCCGCCGCCGAGGCCGAACTGCGGGTGCTGATCGCCGACGACAACGCCACCAACCGGCTCGTGGCCGAGACGCTGTGCAGCATGTTCGGCTGCACGAGCGAGAGCGTCGAGGATGGGGAACAGGCGGTGGCCGCAGCGCGCAGCGGCCGATTCGACCTGATCCTGATGGACATCAAGATGCCGAACCTGGACGGGGTGGCCGCCACCCGCCGGATCCGCGGACTGGAAGGCGCCGCCGCGGAGGTGCCGATCCTGGCGCTGACCGCCAACGCCGACCCGTGGGACGCGGCCAGCTACATGGCCCAGGGCATGGACGGGGTCGTCGAAAAGCCGATCAAGGCCGAACGGCTCCTGGAGGCCATGAACGCCGCACTGGCCTCAAGCCGCCGGGCGGCGGCGTAGCGGCTCGGCTACTCGTCGAACAGGTCGGGCGTGGAGGGCGGCGCAGCGCGGGGCGGCTCGGCCAGCCCCAGGTGCGCATAGGCCTTGGCGCAGGCGACGCGGCCGCGCGGGGTGCGCTGGATGAAGCCCTGCTGCATCAGGAACGGCTCGATCACATCCTCCACCGCATCGCGCGCCTCGGCGATGGCGTAGGCGATGGTCTCGACCCCGGCGGGGCCGCCGCCGTAGTTCTCGATCAGCGCCCGCAGATAGCGGCGATCCAGGCTGTCGAGCCCGGCCTCGTCCACCTCCAGCCGCGCCAGGGCGCGGGCCGCGACCGGGCGATCGATGACGCCGGCCCCCTCGGCGGCGGCGAAGTCGCGCACGCGGCGCAGGAGCCGCCCGGCCACCCGCGGCGTGCCGCGGGCCCGCGCGGCGATCTCGGCCGCGCCGTCGGCGGCCAGGTTCAGCCCCATGCGCGAGGCGCCGTGGGCGAGCACCCGCTGCAGCTCGGCCGGCGTATAGAACTCCAGGCGGATGGGAATGCCGAAGCGGTCGCGCAGCGGCGTCGCCAGGAGCCCGGCGCGGGTGGTCGCCGCCACCAGGGTGAAGGGCGCCAGATCGATGCGGATCGAGCGGGCCGAGGGCCCCTCGCCGATCACCAGGTCCAGCACGTGGTCCTCCATGGCCGGATAGAGAATCTCCTCCACGTTGGCCGCAAGGCGGTGGATCTCGTCGATGAACAGGACGTCGTTCGGCTCGAGGTTGGTGAGGATGGCCGCCAGGTCGCCGGCCTTGGCCAGGACCGGGCCGGACGTGGCGCGGAAGTTGACGCCCAGTTCGCGGGCGAGGATCTGGGCCAGGGTGGTCTTGCCCAGCCCCGGCGGCCCGAACAGCAGCACGTGGTCGAGCGCCTCGCCTCGGGACCTGGCCCCTTCGATGAACACCCGCAGGTTGGCCTTGGATTGCTCCTGGCCGACGAACTCGGCGAGCGTCTGGGGCCGCAACGCCCGGTCCGCGCCCTCGAACGGCGCGGGTTCCCCCGACACGAGGCGGCTCACCGCCCCAGCTCCTGCAGGCCGGCCTTGATCAGCGCCTGCACCTCGGCGTCCTCACCCAGGCGGAGGGTGGCCTGATCCACGACCCGCCGCGCGTTCACCTCGGCCACCCCAAGCCCCATGAGGGCGGCCACGGCCTCGCCCGAAGCCGACGGTCGGGCCGGCTCGGCCGGCAAGGGCGCGGGCTGGAAAGCGGCCACCGGGCCGTCGGTGATCGGTTTGCCCTTCAGTTCGGCGACGATGCGTTGGGCGAGCTTGGGCCCAACCCCCTGGGCGCGGGCCACGGCCGCCTTGTCGTCCCGCGCCGCGGCGGCGGCGAGATCGGCCGGCGGCAGCACGTCCAGGACGGCCAGGGCCGCCTTGGGCCCGACCCCCTGGATCGCCTGAAGAAGCACGAAGGCGCGTCGCTCGCTCCGCTCGAGGAAGCCGTAGAGCCGCGGCCCCGTCGCCTCGGCCCACTGGTGCTCGAGGTGGATGACCGTCTCCTCCCCCACCGGCGGCAGGCGCGAGAGCGTGCGTGCACCGCACCGCACAACATAGCCGACGCCCATGACGTCTATCAGGGCGTCCTCCTCGCCGACCTCGGCGACCACGCCGCGCAGCCGGCCGATCATGCGACCCGGCCCAGGCGGCGCGCCTTGCGGGCATGGGCGTGCGCGATCGCAACAGCGAGGGCGTCGGCCGCGTCGGCGGTGGTTTCGCCGGCCGTGGGCAACAGGCGGCGGATCATGAAGCCGACCTGGGCCTTGTCTGCGCCGCCGGTCCCGACGACCGATTTCTTGACCACGGTGGCCGCATATTCCGCCACCGGCAGCCCGGCGCGAGCCGGGGCGATCAAGGCGGCGGCGCGCGCGTGGCCGAGCTTCAGGGCCGAGGCGGCGTTGTTGTTCATGAAGGTCTCCTCCACGGCCGCCTCGTGGGGCGCGTGGGCTTCGATGACCTCGCACAGGGCGTCGAACAGCACCAGCAGACGCTCGGCGAAGGGGGCGCTGTCCTTGGGCGCGATCACCCCATGGGCCACGTGGACCAGGCGCGCGCCGTCCACCACGATCACGCCCCAGCCTGTGCGGCGGAGGCCGGGGTCGAGTCCGAGAATGCGCAAGGGAGCGGAAGGAATCACCGGCCGTTCGTCATCTGTTCCTGCTTAGGGGTACAGGAAGCGGCGAGGGTTAAGCAATCTTGAAGACACGGGCCTCAGCGCCAGAATCGGAACGCCTCCCACCCGGCGCGCACGGCGTGGATCGGCGCGTCGAGGCTCTCGGAGATCACGAACGCTGCGCCGAACAGCAAGGCCGCCGCGCCGGGCAGCAGGAACAGAAGGCCCAGAAACGCGATGACGGCTAGGCCCTCGATCGGCGCAAGCGCACGGGCCACCGCGCCCGGCAGCCAGGGCCGGATAGCGCCGTAGCCGTCGAAGCCGGGAATGGGCGCGAGGTTCAGCACCAGGGCGGTGGCCTGAAGGAACGCCAGGAACGCCAGGGCGTCGTAGAGCGCGGTGCTGGCGCCGGCCGCCAGCGGCATGGCGCGGGTCAGGACGATCAGCACGACCAGCGTGCCGAACGGTCCGGCCAGGGAGGCGAGCGATCGCCACGCGCGGCTGCGCATCAGGTCCTCTCGCAGATAGACCGCTCCCCCCGGAAAGCCGATCCCGCCGAGGGCGAGGGCGATCAGCGGGATCACGATCGACACGCCGAGGTCGGTGTAGCGGCGCGGGTCGAAGGACAGGTAACCCTTGGCGCGCACGGAATGGTCGCCCGCCACGTAGGCGGTCAGGGCGTGGCCGAATTCATGCACCGCCACCGCCAGCACCCAGCCGACCATCACGAACGCGAAGGTCAGGACGCCCGTGAACTGCGGCCAGCGCACAAGCGCCGCGCCGAGGCTCAGCCAGGCCAGCAGCAGCAGCGGACCGGCCAGGCTGGACGATGCTGGGGCGGTGTCTTGCGGCGTGTCCAAGAAGCCTCGCAGAAGGTGAAAGCCGGCGCCGGCTCAGGTTGTGGTGGCGCCGGAGGCATGACTCGCCGACTGTGCTGGGCGACAAGCTTGAGAACAAGGACGCGCCATGCCCGCCACGACGAACCACACTTCCGTCGAGGATCTCAATCGCGCCAACGTCGGAAAGCTCCCCGAGCATATCGGGCTTCGGATCACGGAAGTCGAGGACGGCGGGGTGATCGGACGCTTCGAGGCGCGGCCGGATCTCGTGGCCCACACGGGGTTTCTCCTGGCCGGCTCCGTGCTCAGCATCGCCGACATCCTTTGCGCCTACGGCGTCTCCACCGTATGGCCGGAGGGTGCGAGCGGCTTCACGACGGCCGAAGTCAAATGCAACTTCGTCGGCACCCTGCGGGAAGGGGAGGTGGAGGTGGAAGCCAAGCTCCTCCACGGGGGCCGGACCACTCAGGTGTGGGACGCCTGGGTTCGGGACGCCGCCAGCGGCCGGCTGATGGCGGCCTTCCGCTGCACCCAGGTGATCCTCTACCCGCGCTGACGGCTGAGCCTCAGTCGTTGCGGGGCGCCAGATCGAACGAGACGATGTCCGGATCGTCCCTCAGGCCCTCGGCCAGACGGCGCGCGGCCTCGCGCACGCGGCCGCGAAGGGAGCCGTTGAGCTCCAGAGCGGCGCCCTCGCCGCTCATGGCGTAGCCGAGCCGGCCGACGTGCAGGCCGATGCCCTCGGCCAGCGCCCGCAGGCGGGCCTCGGGATCGGTGGCTTCGCGGCGATACCGGATGGTGACGTCCAGGTGCTCCACCTGCGGCAGCCAGGCCGCGCTCAGCCGCAGCGCCGCCAGGATCAGCACGGTGGCCGCCGTTCCGCCGATCGCCAGCCCGAACACTCCGGCGCCGAACAGCACGCCGATGGCGGAGGTGATCCACAGAGAGGCCGCGGTCGTCATTCCGTACACGGAAAGACCTTGCCGCAGGATGACGCCGCCGCACAGGAAGCCGACGCCGGTGAGGATGCCGTGCGCCATCCGCACGGGATCGATGCGCAGCACGTCGTACGGCAAGTCGCCCAACCAATGCGTCTGGCGCCCGGCCGCCAGCATCAGGAGCGCCGAGGCCAGGCTCACCAGGATGTGGGTGCGGAAGCCGGCGGCGTGCCCCCGGTACTCCCGCTCCATGCCCACCAGTCCGCCGGCGACGATCGCGCCGAGCATGGCCAGGCCGTTGAGTGAGATCCAGTCCTCGATCATTCCCCGGTCCGTTCGGCTCCAGGCAATCGCCCAGACGGCGTGGACAGTCTCAGTGGATCGTGGCCGGCCCCGCCCCTGCGGAGCGGCGAGCCGCGGCGGCGGCGGCCAGCCACGCGGACGTTCCCGCCCGGCTGGCCGCGGGGGTCGCCACCTGGCGGGCGCTGAGGGCGAACGCCGCGCCTGTCGCCAGGGCGGCCGCCGAAAGGGTCAGATCCCCGCCCAGGCGGCGGGTTCCCCAGGCCGTCCAGGCGGCGGCGAGCATCTGGACGGCGCCCCAAAGGCCGAGCGCCCGCGTGCGCTGCGGACTGCGCGGAGCGCTCCACACCCTGAGCCCCTGGGCGGTCAGGGCCAGCAGCGCCGGGGGCCACAGGATGCTCACCAGCGAAGCCATTCGGCCGGGCTCTTCGGGCTCTGCGTCCCCCTCGGCCTCCCGCGCCTCGCGTCGCGCCTCGCCGGCGCCGGCCAGAGCCGAACAGGCGAGCACGCCGCCCGCCAGGGCCAATCCGATCAGGATGTGCCCGAACGGCCCTTGGTCCTCACGTTGGGAGGGGATCTGGATCTCTTTGGTCATGCGGCGCGTCCCACCTTAACCAGGAAACCCCGGGGTGAGCCGCCGGTTCCGCCGTCCGGCCTAGGAGTCGCCGCCTTCCAGCTCGCCCAGGGCGCTCTGCAGGTAGTTCTGCTCGCCGAGCGAGCGCACCAGCGACAGTTGCGTCTCCAGGAAGTCGATGTGCTCTTCGGTGTCGGTCAGGATCTCGCGCACGATCTGGCGGGTGACGAAGTCGGCGGACTGTTCGGCGAGCTTGATGAGCTCGATCTGATCCACGCGGCCGGCCACCTCGACCGAGAGGTCGGCGGCCAGGCATTCGGGCACGCTCTCGCCGATCTTAAGCTTGTGCAGGTCCTGCAGGTTGGGCAGGCCGTCGAGGAACAGGATCCGCTTGATCAGCTTGTCGGCGTGTTTCATCTCGCCGATCGACTCGTCGTAGGTGATCTTGCCAAGGCGTTTGAAGCCCCAGTTCTCGTACATCCTGGCGTGCAGGAAGTACTGGTTCACCGCGGTCAGCTCATTGGTGAGCACGGCGTTCAGCAGCCGAATGATCGCCTTGTCGCCTTGCATCGCACACCTCGTCAGGATCCAACGGGCGCACCCTCGGTTGAGCCCGGCGGAGTGTCAAAAGCTTTGTTTGCAAGTGATTGGCGCTTGCCCTGCCGGACCGCGCCGACACCTCACTCGGCCGCGAAGCGCAGGACTTCGGCCTGCTCGTCGATCATCTCGCGCATTTCGCAGACGCAGCGCGCGCACTGCGGACGCGCGTCGCAATGCTTGAAGACCTCGGCCGGACGACCGGCCCCCGCCTCGATCGCCGCGCGCACGTCGCGCTCGCGAATGCCATTGCAGTTGCAGACGTACACGCCGACCTGGTCCCCAGATGATGACGCCACCTATCTACCAGATGACATCGACTTTGCAACTCGTTCGCATCAATCCGCCGCGCGACCCTATGTCGCTCAAGAAGGATTCGCCGCCGCCAGGGTTCTGACAGAGAGTCCGCCCGGCTTGGCGCTGGACCAGGCTGACTTCACGGGGGCAGGCGAGAATGGACGCCTACGTCCAGACGCTCACGCCGTTGAACGCCATGATCGGAGCGGCGGCGCAGCTTGCGTTCCCAAGCCTCGCGATCGGACTGGCCAGCTACCTGGCGGTGCTCGAGGTGCTCTGGGTCGCCAGCCGCAACGAGACCTTCCGCGCCCTCTACGGCTTCTGGTCACGGATCTTCGCCGTCTGCCTGCTGCTCAGCGTCGTCGCCACCCTGACGATCGGCCATGCGGTGGGCTGGAGCTGGTCGGGGCCGCAACTGCTGGCGGCCATCGTGGCCATCGGCTGCCTCGCCTGGGCGATGCTCGCCGGGCATGGCCGGATCGGCGCGCCCTCCCACGTGCTGGTCAGCATCACCATGGCCGTACTGCTGATGACCGCCACGGTCTGGATCGTCACGCTCCAGCACGAAGCGCCGTCCGCAGGCGGGTCCGTCGCTGAAACCCTCGCCAGCTTCGTGCTGGGCGCCTTCCTGGCGACTTCGCTGCTCGTGGCGGCGGTCTCGGCCGCGCGGCTGCTGCGTCGGCCCGACGAGGCGGCCAGCGCCATCGCCCTGCGCATGTCGGTCGGCATGGTCGCCATCTGCGCGCCCCTGCGACTGGCCGTGGGCGGCCACGCCTGGAGCCTGCCGGCGCCGGCCGGGGTCGGCCCCTCCCCGCTGGAGGCGGTGCTTGGCGCCGCCGTCGTCTCGCTGGCGCTGTGGGCGGCCTGGCTGGTCCGCCGCCGGGGCGGGCCGGAGCGTTCGCGACCCTTTCTGCACGTGAGCCTGGCCATGGGAGCGACCGGCATGGCCGCGCTCATGGCCGGGTGGATGGCCAGCCGGCTCGGGTCCGCCGCCTCGCCATCGCCGGTCGTCGGCTCGCTGGCGGTGCTCGGCCTGTGGGCGGCCTACATCCTCGTCTTCGGCGCCGGCGGCTATCTGATCGTGCGCCTCGCCGCCCGCCCCTTCGACGAGCCGACCGACGCCCCTGGCCAAGGCTGAGAGCCCTCGCGCCCGGCGTAAAATCGTCTAGAAGCGCGCCATGGTCCCCGCCTGCCGCCTCTATCTCATCACGCCCTCCCAGATCGACGATCTGGCCGCCTTTGGCCACGTGCTCGGCCACGCCCTCGACGCAGGCGACGTCGCCGCCCTGCAGATCCGGCTGAAGGACGCGCCGAACGAGGTGATCGCCGCGGCGGTCGACGTGCTGGCCCCCATCGCCCACGCCCGCGGGGTGGCGGTGATCCTTAACGACCGGCCCGACCTGGCGGCGCGCCTGGATTGCGACGGCGTGCATGTGGGCCAGCAGGATGCTCCCTATGCCGAGGCCCGCCGCCTGATGGGCAAGGACAGGATGGTGGGCGTCACCTGCCATGACAGCCGCCACCTGGCGATGGAAGCCGCCGAGGCCGGCGCGGACTACGTCGCCTTCGGGGCCTTCTACCCGACCACCACCAAGGACGCGCCCACGCGCGCCGATCCGGAGATCCTCTCCATCTGGCAGGAGACGATGGAGGTCCCCTGCGTCGCCATCGGCGGGATCACGGCGGCCAACGCGCGCCCGCTGGTGGCCGCCGGCGCCGACTTCCTGGCCGTGTCGGCCGGCGTCTGGAGCCATGGCGAGGGCCCAGCGGCGGCCGTCAAGGCGCTCAACGAGGAAATCGCCAAGGGCCTGGCCGACCGGCAGGCCGCCGCCGCCTCCTGACGCTCGCCTTGCCTTGAGCCGGCGCGGCCACTAGGTTCCGCGCCCTCCACTCCGCCCGAAAGCCGGCCCAGACGTGTCCACCCAATCCGCCCTCCTGAAGGTGATGTCCGATGCGGCCCGCAAGGCTGCGCGGGGGCTGAACCGAGATTTCGGCGAGCTTACCGAGCTGCAGGTCTCCAAGAAGGGCGCCGCCGACTTCGTCTCGGCCGCCGACCTGCGGGCCGAACAGGTGCTGTTCGAGGCCCTCGGCAAGGCCCGCCCCGGCTACGGCTTCCTGGGCGAGGAGCGCGGCCTGGTGGAGGGAACTGACAAGACCCACACCTGGATCGTCGATCCGCTGGACGGCACGACCAACTTCCTGCACGCGATCCCCCATTTCGCGGTGAACATCGCCCTGCAGCGCGAGGGCGCGATCGTCGCGGCCGTCACCTACAACCCCATCACCAACGAGCTGTTCTGGGCCGAAAAGGGCAAGGGCTGCTTCGTCAACGACAAGCGCCTGCGGGTGGCCGCCCGCCAGCGGCTGGACGAGGCGGTGCTGGCCACCGGCATCCCCTTCCTCGGCCACGGCCAGCACGCCCGGTTCCTGAAGGAACTGCACCAGATGACCCAGCGGGTCGCCGGGGTGCGCCGCTTCGGCTCGGCGGCCCTCGACCTGGCCTTCGTGGCGGCCGGCCGCTTCGACGGCTACTGGGAGCGCGACCTGAGCCCCTGGGACCTCGCGGCGGGCATGCTGCTGGTGAGCGAGGCCGGCGGCAAGGTCACGGACGCCGACGGGGGCGAGGACGTGCTGGCGAAGGGCACGGTCTGCGCCGCCAACCTCGACCTTCATCCCTTGATGCTGGAGCGCCTGCGGGCCGCCGCCTGATCCAGCCCGGCGCTTGACGAAACCGTCGCACGGCGGCGCTAGATCGGCGCCATGACGCTCAGCCGACGCACCTTCGCCCAAGCCGCCCTGGGGACCGCCATCACCGCGGCCTTGCCCTTCGCCCCCGCCGCCCGCGCCCACGAAGGTCGCCATCCATTGGTGATCGCCCACCGCGGCGCCAGCGGCGAGCGGCCCGAGCACACCCTCATGGGCTATCGCCTGGCGATCGAGGAGGGCTGCGACTTCATCGAGCCGGATCTGGTGGTCACCAAGGATGGCGAGCTGGTGGTGCGCCACGAGAACGAGATCTCCGGCACCACCGACGTGGCCTCCCGCCCCGAGTTCGCCGGGCGCAGGACCAGCAAGACCGTGGACGGCGAGGCCATCGAAGGGTGGTTCGCCGAGGACTTCACCCTGGCCGAACTGAAGACCCTGCGCGCCCGCGAGCGCCTGCCCGAGCTGCGGCCTCAGAGCGCGGCCTTCGACGGGCGCGAGGCGATCCCGACCTTCCAGGAGGTGATCGACCTGGCCAAGGCCGAAAGCCGGCGCGTGGGCCGCACCATCGGCGTGTATCCCGAAATGAAGCATCCGACCTTCCTGGCGATGGCGGGGCTGCCGATCGAGGGGCGGCTCGCCGACGCCCTGCGCCGGAACGGCGTCGACTCGCCGCGCGCGCCGGTGATCGTCCAGTGCTTCGAAGTGGCGCCCCTGAAGACCTTCGCGACCCTGTCCAGCGTCACGCGCGTGCAGCTGGTCGCGGCCGAGAGCGGCCCTGCGGATCGCGCCGGAACCCTCTACGCCGACATGATCACGCCCGACGGCCTGAAGGAGATCGCGACCTACGCGCACGGTCTCGGCCCGGACTGGTCGCTGGTCCTGCCGCGCACGCCCGACGGCGGCCTCGGCGCGCCGACCTCCCTTGTCGCCGACGCCCACGCCGCGGGCCTGGCCGTCCATCCCTGGACCGTGAGGGCGGAGAACCAGTTCCTGCCGCCCAGGCTGCGCCGCGGCGAAGGGCCCGCCGAGCACGGCGACGTGGAGGCGGTGTTCAGGGCGCTGTACGCGGCCGGCGTCGACGGCGTGTTCAGCGACTTCCCCGCCCTGGCGGTGAAGGCCCGCGGCTGACCCGCGCCTAGGCGGCTTCGCCGAACTGCAGGGCGGCGAGCCGGGCATAGAGCCCGCCCTGGGCGACGAGCTGGGCGTGCCCCCCCTGCTCGACCACCCGCCCCTCGTCCATGACCACGATGCGGTCGGCCTTGAGCACCGTCGCCAGCCTGTGGGCGATCACGATGGTCGTCCGCCCGCGCATCGCCTCGTCCAGGGCGGACTGGACGAGTTGCTCGTTCTCGGCGTCCAGGGCGCTGGTGGCCTCGTCCAGCAGGAGGATCGGCGCCTGGCGCACCAGGGCGCGGGCGATGGCCAAGCGCTGGCGCTGACCGCCGGAGAGCGCGCGCGCCCGCTCGCCCACCGGCGTGTCGTAGCCCTCGGGCAAGGCCGTGATGAAGCCCTCCGCCTGGGCCGCGCGCGCGGCGGCGGCGATCGCGTCGGCGCTCGCGCCGTCGGCGCCGAAGCCGATGTTCTCCCGCGCCGATCCGGAAAACAGCGGCGAGTCCTGGGCGACGAGCGCCATGCGCGCACGCACCGCGGCCGGATCGGCCTGGCGCACGTCCACGCCATCGAGGAACACGGCGCCGGACTGAGGATCGTAGAAGCGCAGCAGAAGCCGCAGCACCGTGCTCTTGCCAGCCCCCGAAGGCCCGACCAGGGCGACCCGCTCGCCGGGAGCGACGCTGAGTGAAAAGCCCCTCAGCGCCGGCAGATCGTCCCGGCCGGGATAGGCGAAGACGACGTTCTTGAACTCCAGGGCCCCACTGGCCGGTTCGGGGAGGGCGCGGGGCCGTTCGGGCGCGGCGATCCCCGGCCGCGCGTCCAGCAGCTCGCCGATCCGCTCCATGGCTCCGGCGGCCTTCTGCAACTCCCCCCAGGTCTCGCCCAGGGCCCCGACGGAGCCGGCGGCGAGCACCGCCAGGAAGGCGAACTGGAAGAGCGCGCCCCAGCTCACCTCGCCGCGGAGGCCCGCATGGACACCGAGCCAGAAGATCGCCACCACGCCCCCGAACACAAGGCCGATGACCATGGCCGTCATGACCGCCCGCGCCGTCATGCGCCGCAGCGAGGTGCGGAACGACGCCTCCACCGCCGCGCCGAAGCGCGCCGCCGCCGACTGTTCGCGGCCGAACGCCTGGACGGTCTCGAGGGCGTCGAGGGTTTCGCCGGCATGGCCGACGGCCGCGGCGAACTGATCCTGGGTGGAGGCGGTCAGGCGACGAACGCGCCGGCCGAAGAGGAAGAGCGGCGCCAACACGAAGGGGAAGGTCAGAAGCACCAGCCCGGTCAGCTTTGGGCTCACCCAGATCAGCAGGGCGAGGGCGCCGACAAGCGTCAGGAGGTTGCGCAGGGCGACCGAGATCGAGGTCGCCATCAGGCTCTCCACGATCTGCACGTCGGTCGTCAGCCGCGAGAGCACCTCGCCGGTGCGTGTCTGCAGAAAGTAGGCCGGATCCAGCGTCAGGATGTGGGCGTAGACAGCCTTGCGCAGGTCGGCGACGATCCGCTCGCCGAGCTTGGTGACGAAGAAGTAGCGCAACGCCGATGAGGCGGCGAGCGCAAGAGCCACGGCGGTGATCAGCAGGAACCAGCGGTCGATCGAGGCGACGTCGCCCGCGCCCGCCCGCAGCTTGGTGAGGTTGTCGACCAGCAGGCGCAGGGCGCCTGACATCCCCAGGGTCGCCCCCGTGGCGGTCAGCAGGAACACCCCCGCCAGGGCCGCGTCGCCCTTGTGCCGGCCGACGAACGGGACGAGGCGCGAAAGAGACCTGACATTGCGGCTGCGGGGGCGACGGGTCGCCGCCTCTCCGATCGACTGAACCAGCGCCGCGCCGGCGCTCGGCCGCCCGTCGACGGGGCCTGCGGCCGATGTGTCACTCATCTACTGCGCGTCCTTGCCTTGGACCCGGCTTTTCCTGTATAGGCGCGGGCTTCCTGCGGAGCCGCTCGACAGCGGCCCCCGCATTTCTGGCTGATCCTTTACGTCGGTTGCCCGCGCGATGAAACAAGACACCCATCCGGACTATCACTTCATCACCGTGGTGATGACGGACGGCACGACCTACCAGACCCGGTCGACCTACGGGAAGGAAGGCGCGACGCTGAACCTGGACATCGACCCGAAGACGCACCCGGCGTGGACCGGCGGCCAGCAGACCCTGCTCGACCGCGGCGGTCGCGTGTCGCGCTTCAACGCCAAGTTCGGCGCCTTCACCCGCAAGTAAAGCCAAGCGGGCCGAACGCCCGCCTGCGCCGATCTGGAGCCGGCCGCGGCGACGCGGGCCGGCTTTCTTGCGTTGGTCCTGGCGCAACGAAAAACGCCCCCCGCTGGGCGAGGGGCGTTTTCCGGTGTTTCGTGGGTGGCGGGCGCTCAGCCGCCAAAGGCGCTGCGCAGACGGTCGAACTGCGAGAGCACCGGGTTGGGCGCCTCTTCCTCGGCCTCCTCGACGTACATCCGCCGGTCCAGGTGGCGGACCCGCTCATAGAGCCGCTCCGAGCGGTCGAGCAGCAGCAGCAGGCTCGGCGGCAGGTCCTCGGCCGTTTCGGCCGGACGACGGCAGATGTCTTCCGCGGCGAGGCGGTACCGGTCTTCGCAGGCCGCTTCGGGGGCCATGTCCCCTTCGCGCACGGCCCGCTGCACGAGCAGCCAGGAGGCCACCTGCATCAGGCGGGTGGTCAGGCGCATGCTCTCGGCCGCGTAGGCCAGGGCGGCGTTCCGCGACAGCAGCTTGGATTCCTGGCGGCCCGCCCCGTCCAGATAGCCGGCGGTTTCTTCCACCAGGTCCATGCCTTCCTGGAACGTCCGGTCAAAAAGTTCCGACCGGGCGAAGTCCTGGATCACATCCGCACGCCAGGGCTTGGCCGACGCATTGATATCGCTCATTTGGCTTCCTTCAGCCCCTTGTCCAGCATTCGGCGGATGCTCCATCCGTCCGAAAGGCCTCGATCTGCAACGGTTGTGCCACACTGCGCGCGGCGATCCAGCGCAGGCCTTCCCATTCCGGGCGCCCGCTCATTCCGGCTTCCTGCCAAACAGGGCGTCGGCGGCCGCGCGACCGGCCTGCTTGCGGCCGATCTCCGCCCGGCTGCGGGCGATCTCGGCCTCCAGGACGATGATCCGCGCCTCCAGTTCCTCGACGCTGAACAGCTCCAGATCCTCGCGCACCGCCTCCTGCAGGCGCTGGCCGCGCCCGACCCGGGCATCCGCCGGCTCGTCCATCGTGGCGAACTCCCCCTTGCCGCCCCCACACCGGGCGTTATCCAAGCCGCATCGCGCCCGCCGCGCAAGATCAGGGAGGCCACACCCATGGACCAATCGACCGCGACCATGACCGCCGTGGAGGTGGAGGGCGGCAAGGGCCCCGCCTCGGCCCTTCGCGCCGCCGCCGCCCCGCGCCCGCAGCCGGGCCCCGGACAGATCCTGATCCGGGTGAAGGCCGCCGGCGTGAACCGTCCGGACATCGTCCAGCGCCTGGGCTTCTATCCGCCGCCGCCCGGCGCGCCGGCCACACTGGGCCTGGAAGTCGCAGGCGAGGTGGTGGAAGGCGGCGGCCGGTGGAAGCCCGGCGACCGGGTCTGCGCCCTGCTCGGCGGCGGCGGCTACGCCGAATACGCGGTCTGCGACGCGCGCCACGCCCTTCCGATACCCGAGGGGGTGGACCTGGCCGAGGCCGCCGGACTGCCCGAGACGGTCTTCACGGTCTACGCCAACGTGTTCGAGCACGGGGGCCTGAAAGCGGGCGAGACCCTCATGCTGCACGGGGCCACCAGCGGCATCGGCGTCACCGCGATCCAGATGGCCAAGGCGGCTGGCGCGCGGGTGATCGCCACCGCCCGCGGGGCCGGAAAGGCCGAGGCCGCGCGCAAGCTGGGCGCGGACGTCGCCATCGACGCGACGCTCGACGACTTCGCCGAGATCGCCAAGGCCCAGGGCGGGTGCGACGTCATCCTGGACATGGTCGGCGGCGACTATTTCGCGCGCAACCTGGACTCCCTGAAGACCGGCGGCCGGCTGGTGCACATCGCCGCTCAGGCCGGGGCGGAGGTCAGCCTGAACATCATGCGGCTGATGATGAAGCGGGTGATCGTGACCGGCTCGACGCTTCGCCCGCGCGACGCCGACGAGAAGGCGCGCCTGGCCGCGGAGGTCGAGCGCGTGGTCTGGCCCTGGATCGCGGCCGGCAAGGTGCGCCAGAGAGTGGACAAGACCTTCCCCCTGGCCGAGGCGGCCAAGGCCCACGCCTACCTCGAGGAGGGCGCCCACGTGGGCAAGGTGGTGCTGACGGTCGGCTGAACGCCGCCGGGCCAAGGCGCGCTCAGTCGGCCAGGCCCTCGGCCTGGGCCGCCTCGAAGGCGGCGCGGCGCTCCTCCATGAGGCGTTGGCGCTCGGCCCTCATCTCCGGGTCCCACGCCTGCCGCGGGCCGGTGAACATGCCGCCGTCCACCAGCATGTGCACGCCGGTGACGAACGCCGACTCGTCCGAGGCGAAGAAGAGGGCCGCGCTGGCGATGTCGGCCGGCTGGCCGGCCCGGGCGATGGGCTGCGCGTCCGGCGCGGTCTGGGCCATCGACGCCTTGACCATGTCGGCCATGCCCGGCGGGATCATGTCGGCCGGCGTGAAGATGTTGGTCAGGATCAGCCCCGGACAGATGGCGTTCACCCGGATGCCGTCGCGGCCAAGTTCGGCCGCCGCGAGCCGGGTCAGGTGGATCACCGCGGCCTTGGCGGTGGAATAGGCGATCGGCCCTGCGCCGGCCTGCATGCCGGCGATCGAGGCGGTGTTGATGATCGATCCGCCGCCGCGACGCTTCAGGTGCGGGATGGCGTAGCGCATGCCCAGGGCGACGGAGCGCAGCAACAGCGCCTGGGTGCGGTCCCAGGCCTCGCCGGTCATCTCCGCCAGGGTTTCCCGGGCCCCGCCGGCGCCGGCGTTGTTGAAGACGACGTCCAGGCCGCCGAACCGCTCGGCGGCCGCGTCCATCAGTCCCGCCAGATCGGCTTCCTCGGTCACGTCGCAGCGGCGGAAGGCGACGGCGCCGTCGAACCGCTCCGCTAGCCGGCCGCCGGCCGCCTCGTCGACGTCGCCCACCAGCACTTTGGCCCCCTCGGCGGCGAAGCGCTCCACGGTTCCAAGGCCGATGCCCGAACATCCGCCCGTGATCACCGCAACCTTGCCCTGCAGCCGTCCCGCCATGGCCTCGTCCCCCTTCGCTGTCGTCGCGCTTCTGGCGAGGCGAAGGGTGCGCTGCGCGCCTCGCGGAGGCAAACCGAAATCCTTTCCCGCCATACCGAAGTTTCGGTTCGGGGACTTTTGTGTCAGTCCGGCAAGATCAAAACCGTTGACCTGAGGGGGCGCCTCGCACACGCTTTCGGCGACGCGGGTGGAGAAGCGCGCCCCTGGCCGCTTCGTCGTCGACGCCGCAAGAACAACGACCGCGCTCTGCGTGTGGGGAGGAAACGAGTGGTGCCCAGCCTGGCCACGCCGGGATCGCGAGGCGCTTTGGCATGAGCGCCCAGCCGTCCGACGCCCCTCCGCTCAGCCGTTCGGTCAAGGTGTTCTATGGGCTTGGCGCGATGGCCAACGCCATCAAGCAGCGCGGCCTGTCGACCTTCCTGATGATCTTCTACAATCAGGTCGTAGGCCTGCCGCCGGACAAGGTGGCGGCGGTGCTGATGATCGCCCTGATCTTCGACGCCCTTGTCGATCCGCTGATCGGGCAGATCTCGGACAATTTCCGCTCCCCCTGGGGACGGCGCCACCCGTTCATGATCGCCGCGGCCCTGCCCGTATCGGTGGCCTTCTTCCTCCTGTGGAACCCGCCGCAGGGGTGGAGCGAGAACGCGCTCTTCATCTACATGATCGCCTGCGTGCTCACGATCCGGCTGTTCGACACCTTCTTCGAACTGCCCCACCAGGCGCTCGCCCCGGAGCTCGCGCAGGACTATCATCAGCGCACCAGCCTGATCTCCATGCGCATGCTGTTCGCCGTCGTCGGCGGCCTGGGCATGACGCTGATGGCCTACCAGGTGTTCCTCAAGGAGAACCCTGACGGCACCGGCGGCGTGCTCGCCAGGGACGGATACTTCTCCTACTCGCTGGCCGCGGGCCTGCTGATCTTCGCGGTCATCCTGATTTCCTCCTTCGGCACCAGCAGCCGGATCCCCTATCTGCGCGAGGCGCCGCTGCGGAAGATCACCGCCCGCGCCATGGCCCGCGAGGTCGGCCAGACGCTGAAGAACCGCGGCTTCATCGTCACCGCCGTGACCGGCATGCTGATCGCCATCGCCACCGGCTCCAAGAACGGGCTGGAGCTCTATTTCGGCATCTATTTCTGGGAGCTGACCCAGGGACAGCTCGCCCTCTTGACCACCGTCAGCGTCGTCGGCAGCGCCATCGGCGTGATCATCGCCCCGCAGGTGGCGCGCATGCTGGGCAAGAAGACCGGGGCGATCCTGATGTTCACCGCCGCCCTGGCGATCGGGGTGGCGCCCATCACCCTGCGGCTGATGGAACTGCTGCCGCCCAACGGGACCCAGGCGCTGCTGATCATCCTGCTTGCCGAGCAGTTCCTGAACACGGCGATGGCCGCCGGCATGGTGGTTCTGCTTCTGTCCATGGTCGCCGACGTGGTCGAGGACGCCGAGGTCAAGACCGGCCGCCGCTCCGAGGGCCTGCTGCTGTCGGCCGACAACCTCTTCAAGAAGATGGTCTCAGGGGTCGGCGTCTTCATCGCCGGCGCGATCCTCAAGGCCGTGCATTTCCCGACGAACGCGGAGCGCGGCGCCGTCGACCCGGAAATCCTGCGCAACCTGGCCCTCACCTACCTGCCGATGGCGGCGATCCTCTACGGCGCGGCGATCCTGACGATCTTCGCCTTCAACATCGATCGGGCCAAGCACGAGGAGAACCTGCGCATCCTCGCCGCCCGCCGCGCCCAAGACGCCGCCTCGGACGGCGCGCAGGCGCCGGCTGCAGCGCCCGCGACCGGCGGCCTCGCGCCCGCCGGCCCCTCGGCGATCTAGCCTCCATGTCCCCGCCCCGGCTCATGCCGTCCGCACGCGTACCGAGATTTCGAACCTGCCGGAGTGTTCGCGGATGACCGCAGCGACCCAAGCCCAGGAACCCAGGCTCGGCCTCCCCACGATGCTGAGCTACGGCGTGGGCTCGGTCGCCTTCGGCATCTCCAGCCAGGCGCTCTCCGCCGCCGTGCTGCAGCTCTACTTCAATCAGGTGATCGGCCTGCCGGCGGTCTGGGTCGGGGCGGCGATCATGGCCTCGCTCGTCGTCGATGCTGTGCTGGATCCGCTGATCGGCCGCTGGTCCGACCACTTCCGCTCCCGCTGGGGCCGCCGCCACCCCTTCATGTACGCGTCGGCCGGACCGATCGCCTTCGCCTTCTTCTTCCTGTGGAACCCGCCGCACGCCCTTTCGACGCCGGGCCAGTTCGCGTTCATGATCAGCATGCTGGTGCTGGTCCGCCTTTCGGTCTCGCTCTACGAGATCCCGTCGACCGCCCTGGCCCCCGAGCTCGCCCCGGACTACGACAAGCGCACCACGCTGCTGGCCTTCCGCTACTTCTTCGGGATCATCGGCGGGGCGACGATCACCTTCCTGCTCTACCAGGTGTTCCTGCGGCAGGACGCCGCCAACCCCCTGGGCGTCCTCAACCCGGAGGGCTACGCCCGCTTCGGCGCCTTTGCGGCGGTGGTGATGTTCGTCTGCGTCCTCGCCTCGACCGCGGCCACCCACGGGCGCATCCGCCACCTGCACCAGGCGCCGGCCCGGGACATGACCCTGCGCCAGGCGATCGCGGAGGTGGCGGCCAACTTCTCCAACCGCTCGCTCCTGGTGCTGATGCTGTCCGGTCTTGTCGGCGGGGTGTCCCTCGGCCTGACGAGCGGGCTTTCCACCTACTTCTACATCCACCTGTGGGGCCTGCAGTCGCAGCAGGTGTCCTACATCATCGCTGGCGGCCTGATCGCCTCGCTCCTGGGCGTCACCCTCGCCCCGCTCGTCTCACGGCTGATGGGCAAGAAGCGGGCGATGCTGACGCTGTTCTCGGTCTCGCTCGTGGCCCTGCTCACGCCCCTCAGCCTGCGCTTGCTGGACCTCATGCCGCCTAACGGCTCGGCCCTGCTCCTGGGCATCCTGGTCGGCGACTATGTGGTCACCACCACCCTGGGCCTGATGGGCTTCATCATCGTCACCTCGATGGTGGCCGACGTGGTGGAGGACAACGCCGTGCGCACGGGCCAGCGCTCCGAGGGCCTGCTGTTCGCCGCCAACTCCTTCCTCGGCAAGTGCACCACCGGGGTCGGCGCCTTCATGGCCGGGGCGCTGCTCAGCCTGGTGGATTTCCCGTCTCACGCCCTGCCCGGCAGCGTCAGCTTCGAGACCATGCGCAGCCTCGCCCTCGCTTATCTGCCGACCGTGGCCGTCCTGTCGGGCCTGTCGATCGCCGTGCTGGCGTTCTATCGGATCGACCGGGCGACCCATGAGCGCAACCTGGAGCGCCTGCGGGAGGCCGCGGCCCTGGCCGAACAGGCTGAGCATGAAGTGGACGCAGGGCTCGAGGCGCGCGCCGACGGCTGAGCCTAGCGCTCGAAGACGCCCATCATCATCGGCCTGGCGAACACGGCTGGCGCGCCCTTCTGGCTGAGGTCGGGCACCCAGAAGCGCAGCTCGGCCGCGGCGTTCAGGGTGGCGTTCAGCATCTGCGCGGCGATGGACGGGTCGACCGGTCGGATCGAGCCCTCGGCGATGCCGTCCGAGATCATCGAGGCGAAGCGGTCCGAGACCCGGTTCGAATGCTGCACCATCTCCTCGCGGATCGCCTCGGGCAGGGCCGTGAGCGCCGAGGTGCGCAGCAGCGGGCCGTGCTCGGACAACTGGTGCTCGGTCAGGGCCGCCGCCGCCGTGGTCAGGCGCGACCACTGGCTGCCCGCCTGGGCCATCGACAGGCGCTGGATCCGCCGCATCACCTCGAAGGTGCGCTCGAAACAGGCGACCACCAGTTCGTCCTTGGTCTCGTGGTGGTGGTAGAACGAGCCCTTGGTGACGTTGAGCTCGGCCGAGATCAGCTCCACCGAGGCGCCGCGATACCCTCGCCGGTTGATCAGGCGCGTCGCGGCCAGGAGAAAGGTCTCGCGCAGCGCCTCCTGCCCCTCGGCGGCGCCCACCGGCGGCAGGGCGTTCGGCGCCCAGACCTCGCCGTCGGCGGCCAGGCCGTGGAGCAGGATGTCGAACATCCGCTCTCGGATGCGGCCGTAGTCCTCGGGATCGTATTTCGGCAGCCAGGCGGCCGCCCAGAACAGTTGCTCCAGCAGCATGTGCGTGCGGGCCGTGGCGCGCCCGCGGGAGAGCCAGGACAGCTCCCCGCTCTCGAACAGCCGGCGCACCTTGCGGAATACGGCCATGAACGCCTCGAACACCTCGGTGCGCTGCGGATCGTTCAGCGCGCGGATGTCCGACAGCACGGGGAGTTCGGCCGCCTCGCCGGTCGCCGCCAGGCGCAGGCGCTTCAGATAGAGCTCCAGCAGCCGATAGAGCCGGGCCTCCGGCGTCGGCTCGGCCAGGGCCTGGTCCGCGGCCTGCTCGATCCATTCCACGCCGCGCATCAGGCAGGCGGCCGCCAGGTCATCCTTGCGCCGGAAATAGTAGGTCACGCTGGTGGTCGACAGCCCCACGGCCGAGGCCGCCACGGCCAGCGTCAGCCCCTTCACTCCATGATGGTTCAGGACGGCCGTCGCCGAATCGAGAATGGCCTCGCGCTTTCGCTCGAAACGCGCCGTGGATCTGACGGCGGTGCTGTCGTCGGCCATGAAGTCGTGGCGCTCCGCGGCGCAGGCCCTCTGTGCGCCGAACCGCCTGTCTATCCCACCGGCGCGCCTTTGGGAAACGCGCCTCAGCCGGAGGCGAACGGATAGGGCGTGATCGACTTGGTGAAGTCGTCGACCATCAAGGTGCGGTTGATCGGCTCCGCCGCCCGTTGCGGGCACGCCGGACGTTCGCAGATCCGGCAGGCCGGGCCGATGGCCGTCACCGCCGGGTCGCGCAGGTCGATGCCGCGGGAATAAACCAGCCTCTCGGCGAACTTCAGCTCGCAACCCAGGCCGATCGCCAGTTCCGAGTCGTCGCCCGCGTAGGGCGTGGCGATGCGCGAGACCGTGCGCGAGACGGTGAAATAGCGCTGGCCGTCCGGCGTCTCGACGATCTGGGTGACGATCCGGCCCGGGGTGCGGAAGCTGGAATGGATGTTCCAGCGCGGGCAGGTGCCGCCGAACCGCGAGAACGGGAAGTTGGCCCCCGCATAGCGCTTGGAGATGTTGCCGGCGGAATCCAGGCGCAGCATGAAGAAGGGCACCCCCCGCGCCCCCGGGCGGGACAAGGTGGTCAGCCGATGGCAGGCCTGTTCGTAGCTGACCCCGAAGCGGGCCCGTATCAGCTCGATGTCATAGGCCGTCCGCTCGGCGGCCTCGTGGAAGGCGGCGTAGGGCATCATCAGGGCCGCGGCCAGGTAGTTGGCCAGCGAGACCTTCACCAGGTTGCGGGTGGGCCGGTCGGGAGGGCCGGCGCGGTCGGCCAGAACGTCGAGCAGCGATCCGTGCTCCAGCACGGCGAGCTGGTAGGCCAGCGAAAAGGACCGTCCCGCGCCCGTCAGCACCTCCGAAAGGAACAGCCGCCGGCGGTGGTGGTCGAAGCGGCGGACGGACTCCGGAAGCACGTCCATCGGGACGACGCGGACCTGGATGCCGTGGCGCGTGGCGAGCCGCTCGCGGGCGGCGGCCGCAAACCCCTGGGGTTCGGGCGCCATGTCCTGCAGCATTTCCTCGGCCACGTCCTCGAGTTCGGGGAAATGGTTCTTCTGCGCCTGGATGTAGTCGCGCACCCAGTCCGAGGGCGTCACAACCGAGGCGGCGGGCGAGCCGCCCTCTTCCGGGCGGCCGATGGCGCCCAGGTCGGTCAGCCGGCGCTGGTCGAGATAGGCGCGGTAGAGGCGCACGATGGCCTCCGAGACGATCGGCGCGCTTTCCGCCACCTCCGCCAGTTCATGGCGGGCGATGCCCAGGTCGCGGAACATCTGGTCGGAGAAGACCTCAGTCAGCCCGGTGGCGCCGGTGGATTCCGGATCTCCCGCCAGGCTCTTGAGGTCCAGGTCGTAGGCTTCGGCGAGCCGCAGCAGCACCTGGGCCGTCACGGGACGCTGATTGCGTTCCAGAAGGTTCAGGTAGCTGGGCGAAACCCCCAGGTCCTCGGCCATGCGCGTCTGGGTCAGGCCCAGGTCGCGGCGCAGGCGCTTCAGGCGAGCGCCCAGGAAGAGTTTGCGGTCGGTGGGGGCGACGGCCATGCCTGTGTGTTTGTCACATCTTTACATACATTACAAGGTCGCGCTGTGACAGAGACGCCCTTTTGCAACGCACCACGGGTTTACCCCCAGGCGCCACAAGCGTTATGGGGCGCCACCGCTTGTAAAAGCCCTCATTTTTGGGAGAGGCCGATGTCCTACCAAGACCACATCATCGAGATGGGCCAGCTCATCAAGTCCAAGAACGGAACCTGGGACGGCATCAGCCCCGAGGCCGTGGCCCGCATGCGTCTGCAGAACCGGTTCAAGACCGGCCTGGAGATCGCCAAGTACACCGCCGACATCATGCGCAAGGACATGGCGGCCTACGACGCCGACCCCTCGCAGTACACCCAGTCGCTGGGCTGCTGGCACGGCTTCGTCGCCCAGCAGAAGCTGATCTCCATCAAGAAGCACTTCGGTTCGACGAAGCGCCGCTACATCTACCTGTCCGGCTGGATGGTCGCGGCCCTGCGCTCCGAGTTCGGCCCGCTGCCGGACCAGTCGATGCACGAGAAGACCACCGTGCCGGCCCTGATCGAAGAGATCTACACCTTCCTGAAGCAAGCCGACGCCCGCGAGCTCGGCCTGCTGTTCCGTGACCTCGACGCCGCCCGCAAGGCCGGCGACAACGCCAAGGAACAGGCCCTGCTGGAAGAGATCGACAACTTCGAAACCCACGTCGTTCCGATCATCGCCGACATCGACGCCGGCTTCGGCAACGCCGAGGCGACCTACCTGCTGGCCAAGAAGATGATCGAGGCCGGCGCCTGCGCCATCCAGATCGAAAACCAGGTCTCCGACGAGAAGCAGTGCGGCCACCAGGACGGCAAGGTCACCGTCCCGCACGAGGACTTCATCCAGAAGCTCCGCGCCGTGCGCTACGCCTTCCTCGAGATGGGCGTGGACAACGGCATCATCGTCGCCCGCACCGACAGCCTCGGCGCCGGCCTGACCAAGCAGATCGCCGTCAGCCATGAGCCGGGCGACCTGGGCGACCGGTACAACAGCTTCCTGGACTGCGAAGAGATCACCCCCGAGAACGCCCGGAACGGCGACGTGGTGATCAACCGCAACGGCAAGCTGCTGCGCCCGAAGCGCCTGCCCTCCAACCTGTTCCAGTTCCGCGAAGGCACCGGCGTGGACCGCGTGGTCCTCGACTGCATCACCTCGCTGCAGAACGGCGCGGACCTCCTGTGGATCGAGACCGAGAAGCCGCACGTCGAGCAGATCGCCGAGATGGTCGACCGCATCCGCGAAGTGCGTCCGGAAGCCAAGCTGGCGTACAACAACTCGCCGTCGTTCAACTGGACGCTCAACTTCCGCCAGCAGGTGTTCGACGCCTGGTCCAAGGAAGGCAAGGACGTCTCGGCCTACGATCGCGCCAAGCTGATGAGCGTGGACTACGACAGCACCCCGCTGGCGGCTGAAGCCGACGAGAAGATCCGCACGTTCCAGGCCGATGCGGCCAAGCGCGCCGGCATCTTCCACCACCTGATCACCCTGCCGACCTACCACACCGCGGCCCTGTCCACCGACAACCTGGCCAAGGAGTACTTCGGCGCGCAGGGCATGCTGGGCTACGTCCAAGGCGTCCAGCGCCAGGAGATCCGCCAAGGCATCGCCTGCGTGAAGCACCAGAACATGTCCGGCTCGGACATCGGCGACGACCACAAGGAGTACTTCGCCGGTGAAGCGGCCCTGAAGGCGGGCGGCGTCCACAACACCATGAACCAGTTCGCCTGAGGCGACGGTTCGACCGACGACCGGCGCGCCCGGGGCCACCGCCCCGGACCGCCACCTTCCGATAGAAGCTCGAAGATCCGGCTTTTCGGCCGGGGAGGCGAATGGACCATGACCAAGCAACGCTACTGGGTCGTTGGCGGCGAGTACGCCAACATGGAGTTCACCACCCTCAAGAACGGCGCCCCGCAGGTGATCGGCCCGTTCGAGTCGCGCGACGAGGCGACCGCCGCCTGGAAACGCATCTCGCACGAGACCAAGAGCTGCGCGACCGCGCGTTTCGCCATCGCTTCCGAGCAACTCGTACTGCCGGCCTGATCCCGGGCCAGCCTTCGCGTACAAAGAGCCCGCCCTTGGAAGCCCCCAGGGGCGGGCTTGTTCGTTATTCTCCTGACTGGAGTCAGCCATGACCGTCGACACCGCCGCCCGGCCGATCGAAATCAAAGCCCCCGTGGAGGGCCGCGCCGCCGAGGTGCTGACCCCTGAAGCGCTGGCCTTCCTGGGCGAACTGCACCGCCGCTTCAACGGCCGCCGCCTGGAGCTGCTGGCCGCCCGCGCCGAACGCCAGAAGCGCTACGACGCCGGCGAAAAGCCCGACTTCCTGGCTGAGACCGCCGCGGTCCGCGCCGGCGACTGGAAGGTCGCGCCGATCCCCGCCGACCTGCAGGATCGCCGTGTGGAGATCACCGGCCCGGTCGACCGCAAGATGATCATCAACGCGCTGAACTCGGGCGCGCGCGTGTTCATGGCCGACTTCGAGGACGCCTCCTCCCCGACCTGGGAGAACATGATCGAGGGCCAGGTGAACCTGAAGGACCGCTGGGCCGGAAACCTCGGCTTCACCGATCCCAACACCGGCAAGAGCTACGCCCTGAAGGACAAGGTCGCGACCCTGATCGTGCGTCCCCGCGGCTGGCACCTGCCGGAGGCCCACGCCCAGGTGGACGGCCAGGAGATGTCGGGCGGCCTGTTCGACTTCGGCCTCTATTTCTTCCACTGCGCCAAGACGGCGCTTGCCGCCGGCTCCGGCCCCTACTTCTACCTGCCCAAGATGGAGAGCCATCTGGAAGCGCGCCTGTGGAACGACGTCTTCGTCTACGCCCAGGAGACCCTCGGCGTGCCGGTCGGCACGATCAAGGCCACCGTGCTGATCGAGACCCTGCCCGCCGCTTTCGAGATGGACGAGATCCTCTACGAGCTTCGCGACCACATGGCGGGCCTGAACTGCGGCCGCTGGGACTACATCTTCTCGTTCATCAAGCGCCTGAAGGCCCAGCCCGACGCCCTCACCCCGGACCGCGCGGTCATGGGCATGGGCTCGGCGTTCCTGGCCGCCTATTCGCTGAAGCTGATCCAGACCTGCCACCGCCGCGGCGCCTTCGCCATGGGGGGCATGGCGGCGCAGATCCCGGTGAAGGGCGACGAGGCCGCCAACCAGGCCGCCTTCGCCAAGGTGCGCGCGGACAAGGAGCGTGAGGCCAACAACGGCCACGACGGCACCTGGGTGGCCCACCCCGACCTCGTGCCGGTGGCCATGGAGGTGTTCGACCGCGTGATGCCCACGCCGAACCAGCTGGGCAAGCTGCGCGAGGACGTGACCGTCACCCGCGAGGACCTTCTGAAGGTCCACGAGGGCGAGCGCACCGAACACGGCCTGCGCGAGAACATCCGCGTCGGCGTCCAGTACATCGAGGCCTGGCTGCGCGGCCGCGGCGCGGTTCCGCTCTACAACCTCATGGAAGACGCCGCGACCGCCGAGATCAGCCGCGCGCAGATCTGGCAGTGGATCCGCCACGGCGCCAAGCTGAACGACGGCCGGGCGGTGACCCCCGAGCTGTTCAAGAGCCTGCTCGACGAGGAGATGGCGGCGCTGCGCCAGACCCTGCCGGGCGGCGCGTTCGAGACCGGCCGCTTCGCCGAAGCGATCCAGATCTTCACCGACATGAGCCTGTCGGACGGCTTCGAGGAGTTCCTCACCCTGCCGGCCTACCGGGCCCTCTGACCCCGACTCCTCCCCCCGCGTCGCGGGGGGAGGAGCGCCCGGGCGCTCAGCCGATCCCGACGCTGGCCAGGGCCACGCCCCCGTCCACCGCGATCGTCTCGCCGACGACGTAGTCGCCCGCGCGGCTGGCCAGGTAGATCGCCGCGCAGGCCATGTCCTCGTCGCGGCCGATGCGACGCGAGGGGATGCGCTTGGCGATCTCGTCGCCATGGTCGCGGGCCACCCGGTTCATCTCAGAGGCGAAGGCGCCCGGCGCGATGCCGGTCACGTTGATCCGGTCGCGGATCAGCCGCGCGGCCATCCGGCGCGTCAGATAGATCAGCCCGGCTTTGGAGGCGTGATAGGAGTAGGTCTCCTGGGGATTGAGCCGGATCCCGTCGATCGAGGCGATGTTGATCACCTTGGAAGGCCGGTCGTCCTGCGCCGCCGCGGCCAGGGCCCCGTGCAGGGCCTGGGTCAGGAAGAAGGGCGACTTCAGGTTCAGGTTCATCACCTTGTCCCAGCCGCTCTCCGGGAACTCGTCGAAGTCTGCGCCCCAGGCGGCGCCGGCGTTGTTCACCAGGATGTCGAGCTTCGGCTCCAGGGCCGTCAGCCGCTCGGCCAGGGCCTTGCAGCCCTCCACCGTGGAGACGTCCTGCGGCAGCGAAATGCACTGGCCGCCGTCCTTCGACAGCTCAGCCGCCGTCTCGTCGCATGCCGCCGGCTTGCGCGAGGAGATGTAGACCTTGGCGCCCTGGGCGATGAAGCCGGCGGCGATCATCTTTCCGATGCCGCGCGAGCCGCCGGTAACGAGGGCGGTGCGGCCCTCCAGTGAGAAGAAGTCGAGCGCCATGTAAGCCTCCCTGGCGTGGTGATCCGTGGCGAAAATCGTGCGCAGGAAGGGCCGCCAGGCCCTACGCACATTTGACTCGCGCCGTCCGCCTGGGGCCTATAACACGCGTTTGAATTTCCGGATCGCCCCGCGAGAAGCGACCCGCCAAGGCATAACATCGAGGGACCGCCATAATGACCGCCATCAATGAAGTGACCGATCTTACGGTCGAGGGCGACGTCGCCGTCATCACGCTGAATTCGCCGCCGGTGAACGCCCTGTCGGCCAAGGTCCGCGAGGGCCTCTACGAGGGCTTCAAGGCCGCCGGCGCCGATCCCGCCGCCAAGGCCATCGTGCTGATCTGCGAGGGCCGCACCTTCATCGCCGGCGCGGACATCACCGAGTTCGGCGGCGCCTCCAAGGGCCCGGGCCTGCACGAGGTGCAGGACATGATGGAAGGCTCGCCCAAGCCGGTGGTCGCCGCGATCCACGGCACGGCGCTCGGCGGCGGCCTGGAGGTCGCGCTCTGCGCCCACTACCGCGTGGCCGTTCCCTCGGCCAAGGTCGGCCTGCCGGAAGTGAACCTCGGGCTGCTGCCGGGCGCGGGCGGCACCCAGCGCCTGCCGCGCATCGTCGGCGCCCAGAAGGCGCTGGAGATGATGACCTCGGGCCAGCACGTGCCGGCCAAGGCGGCCCTCGCCATGGGCCTGGTCGACGAGCTCGCGGAGGAAGGCAAGCTGCGCGAGGCCGCCATCGCCTTCGCCAAGAAGTGCGTGGCCGAGAACAAGCCGCTGGTGAAGGTGCGCGACAACGACTCCAAGGTCGCCGCCGACCGCGGCAAGCCCGAGATCTTCGAGAACTTCCGCAAGGCCAACGCGCGCAAGTTCCGCGGCTTCCTGGCGCCGGAATACAACATCCGCTGCATCGAGGCGGCGGTGAACCTGCCCTTCGAGGAAGGCCTGGCCGTCGAGCGCAAGCTGTTCATGGAGCTGATGACCGGCTCCCAGTCCGCCGCTCAGCGCTATTCCTTCTTCGCCGAACGCACCGCCCAAAAGATCCCGGACGTGCCGGATGACACCCCGTTGATCCCGATCAACAAGGTGGGGATCATCGGCGCCGGCACCATGGGCGGCGGCATCGCCATGAACTTCGCCAACGTCGGCATTCCGGTGGTGATCGTCGAGGTCAAGCAGGACGCCCTGGACCGCGGTCTTTCCGTGATCCGCAAGAACTACGAGCGGACGGCCTCGCGCGGCGGCATCACCGCCGAGCAGGTCGAAGAGCGCATGGGCCTGATCTCGGGCTCGCTGGAGATGGAAGCCCTGGCCGACGTCGACCTCGTCATCGAAGCGGTGTTCGAGCGTATGGACGTCAAGAAGGACATCTTCACCAAGCTCGACGCCATCTGCAAACCCGGCGCGATCCTGGCGACCAACACCTCGGGCCTGAACATCGACGAGATCGCCAGCGTCACGAAGCGGCCCGAGAGCGTGATCGGCCTGCACTTCTTCTCGCCGGCCAACGTGATGAAGCTGCTGGAGATCGTCCGCGCCGACCACACCTCCAAGGAGGTGATCGCCACCTCGATGAAGCTGGCCAAGAAGATCGGCAAGGTCGCGGTGCTCGTGGGCGTGTGCCCCGGCTTCGTCGGCAACCGCATCCTCGGCCAACGCCAGCGCGAAGCCCAAAAGCTGGTCATGGAAGGCGCCATGCCCTGGGACGTTGACCGCGTCCTCTACGACTTCGGCTTCCCCATGGGCCCCTTCGCCATGAGCGACCTGGCCGGGCTGGACATCGGCTGGGTGAAGGAAAAGTCCAAGGGCGAAACCATCCGCGACGTGCTGTGCGAAATGGACCGCCGCGGCCAGAAGACCGGCGCCGGCTACTACGACTACGACGAGAACCGCAACGCCAAGCCATCGCCGGTGACCGAAAAGATCATCAACGACTTCATCGTCAAGTCGGGCGCCAACCCGCGCAAGATCTCCGACGAGGAGATCCTGGAACGCTGCATCTATCCGATGATCAACGAGGGCGTGAAGATCCTCGAGGAAGGCAAGGCCATCCGCGCCTCCGACATCGACGTCGTCTGGCAGAACGGCTACGGCTGGCCCGTCTATCGCGGCGGCCCGATGTGGTACGGCGACCAGATCGGGCCGGCCAAGGTCCTGGAAAAGATGAAGGAATTCCAGGCCAAGATGGGCGACCAGTTCAAGCCCGCCGCCCTCCTCGAAAAGGTCGTGGCCGAAGGCAAGAAGTTCTCCGACCTCTGAGTTCGAAGACAGCCCGCCTGAACTCCGGGTTCAGGCGGGTTTCTTTTCCCTGCCCGCTCACCCTACGTGAGGCGGGACCATCCTCCCAAACGACAGGACCATTCCTAAATGCGTGAAGCCGTCATCGTCTCCACCGCCCGCACGCCGATCGGCAAGGCCTACCGCGGTGCGTTCAACAACACCTCGGGCGCCGAACTGGGCGGCCACGTGATCGCCGAGGCGGTCAAGCGCGCCGGGATCGATCCGGCCGAAGTGGATGACGTGGTCATGGGCGCGGCCCTGCAGCAGGGCTCGACCGGCAACAACATCGCCCGCCGCGCCGCCCTGCGCGCCGGCCTGCCCAACACCGTGTCGGGCATGAGCCTGGACCGCCAGTGCTCCTCGGGCCTGATGGGCATCGCCACGGCGGCCAAGTACATCATCAACGATGGCGCGACCGTGGCGGTCGGCGGCGGGCTGGAGTCCATCTCGCTCGTGCAGAACGACAAGATGAACCGCTACCGCACGTCGGATAAGTGGCTCGACCAGCACGTGCCGGAAATCCACACTTCGATGATCGAAACCGCCGAGATCGTCGCCGAGCGCTACGGCGTGAGCCGTGAAGCCCAGGACGAGTACGCCCTGATCTCCCAGCAGCGCACCGCCGCGGCCCAGGCCGCCGGCGTCTTCAACGCCGAGATCGCCCCGCTGAAGTCGATCATGCTGGTGCAGAACAAGGAAACCGGCGAGGTCTCCGAACGGGAAGTCGAGCTGAAGCTCGACGAAGGCAACCGCCCGCAGACCACCCTGGCCGACCTGCAGAAGCTGGCCCCGGTGTTCAAGGGCGGCCAGTTCATCAAGGAAGGCAAGTACGTCACGGCCGGCAACGCCAGCCAGCTCTCCGACGGCGCGGCCGCCGTGGTGCTGATGGAGCGCAAGGAAGCCGAGCGTCGCGGACTGGAGCCGCTGGGCGCCTACCGCGGCATGGCCGTGGCCGGCTGCGGCCCGGAAGAAATGGGCATCGGCCCGGTCTTTGCGATCCCGAAGCTGCTGGAGCGCAACGGCCTGAAGATCGACGACATCGACATGTGGGAGCTGAACGAGGCCTTCGCCTCGCAGTGCCTCTACTGCCGCGACAAGCTGGGCATCGATCCTGAGAAGTACAACATCTCGGGCGGCGCGATCTCGATCGGCCACCCCTACGGGATGACCGGCGCCCGCGCGACCGGCCATATCCTCCACGAGGGCAAACGCCGCGGCTACAAGTACGGCGTGGTCACCATGTGCGTCGGCGGCGGCATGGGCGCGGCGGGTCTCTTCGAGATCTTCTAGGACGCAGAGCTCATTGCAGGCTCAAGGGCCGCCGGATCGCTCCGGCGGCCCTTTTCTTGTGTTGGCCGTCGCCTGGGGATCAGCCCAGGCGGCCCACCGCCTCGGCGACCACGGCGGGTTTTTCCAGGATCACCATGTGGCCGGCCTCGGGGATCGAGACGAGCTCGGCGCCGGGGATCCCCTTCTTGAAGCCGTGGGCGTAGACCGGCGGGATCAGGCGGTCGGAATCGCCCCAGACGATCACGGTGCGCGCCTTGATGCGGTAGAGCCGCTGGGCGAGGCCCCGCTCGGGGATCGGGAACAGGATGCGTCCGGCCATGCCGAGCTGGCGGGCGTTCTGCACCAGATAGGTCTGTAGGAAATTCGGGTCGTCCACCGCCCGGCCGGCCGTCAGCATCGCCGCGCCAGCCGCCTCGTCGTGGAACAGGTATCGCGGCATTTCGAACGGCATCAGCGAGAAGAGGTCGGCGATCGGGTGCTCGTCGTCCCACAGGCCCGCCGGGCAGATCAGCGCCAGGCGCGAAACGTCGTTCGGCGCGAGCGCGGCCATCTCCGCGGCGATCATCCCGCCCATGGAATGGCCGACGAAGATCGGGTCCTTCAGGCCGAGCGCCTCCACCACGTCCCAGGTGTGGAGCGTGAAGTCGAGCATGTCGCGCACCTCGGGACATTCCTCGCTGTCGCCGTAGCCCGGGATGAGCGGGGCGTAGACGTGGTGCGTCCTGGCGAGTTCGGCGAGGAAGGGGTCCTGCGGCGTGACCCCGCCGGCACCGTGCAGGAAGACGAGAGGCTGTCCCGCGCCGCCTTCGATGTAGCGGACGGGGACATGCCGGGTCTGGACGGTCTTGAGTTCCATGGCGCGCCCTCCCCTCAGGCGTCCACCGGCGCGCGCGACGGCGCGGCGGGCAGGGATCCGGCGGCGACGCGCTTGGCCAGCGGCTTGCACCAGAAGCGGTCGTCGTCGGCGTAGTCGGGGAACATGTTCCGCAGCTTGGGCATCACCTTCTCGGCGAACAGCTTGGTCGAGTACATGCACTTGTCCGCCGGCATGTCGCCCACGTGCATCAGGCAGAAGATGTTGCCGACGTTGAGGCCCTTGATCAGGTCCTCCATCCGCTGGCGCACCGTCTCAGGACTGCCGGCGATGACGTGGCCCTGCTCGGTCAGTTCCTTCCAGGTCAGGGTCGCGTAGCCGCCCTTGGGCGGGGCGTACTGCGACAGGGCGCCGGATTGGATGGTCTTGATCGTGCGGTAGCCCGGCGCGTCGGCGAAGCCCGGATAGACGTGCAGGCAGCGGTTGTAGAAGTAGCTGACGTGAGGGGCGTAGAGGCGCTCGGCCTCCTCGTCGGTCTCGGCCACGCAGATCGTCTGGGCGAAGCCGGCCCGATAGGGGCTTTCGTCCGGCGTGTTGCGCGCCGCCACCCGATCCCAGTAGCCCTGCATCAGCGCCTTGGCCCGCAGGTAGCCGGAGAAGCTGAGGTAGGAGTACGAGTAGGTGTTGTCGATGCAGAAGTCGTAGGTCTCGACCGAGCCGCCGCCCGGGATGTGGATCGGCGGCGTCGGCTGCTGGATCGGCCGCGGCCAGATGTTGACGTGCCGCAGCTTGTTGTAGCGGCCGTTGAAGGCGAATGGATCGCGTTCGGTCCAGGCCCTGATGATCAGATCGTGGGCCTCCTGGTACTTCTCGCGCGTCAGCGAGGGGATTTGGCCGTAGCAGTAATTGGTGTCCATCGAGGTGCCCACCGGGAAGCCAGCCACCAGCCGCCCGCCGGAGATGCAGTCCAGCATGGCAAATTCCTCCGCCACCCGCACAGGCGGATTGTAGAGGGCGATGGAGTTGCCCAGCACCACGATCGCGGCGTTCGACGTGCGCCGCGCGAGGCCGGCGGCGATGATGTTGGGGCTGGGCATGATGCCGTAGCCGTTCTGGTGGTGCTCGTTCACCCCGATCCCGTCGAAGCCGAGGGTGTCGGCGTACTCGAGCAGGTCCATGTAGGTGTTGTAGACCTCGTGGCTTCTGGCCGGGTCAAACAGGCGCTGGTCGATATCGACCCAGACCGAGCGGTGCTTCTCCCGGAAGTCGTCCGGCAGATAGGGCCACGGCATGAGATTGAACCAGGTGAACTTCATGGTCGTTCCTCCGCACGCCGCCTCTGACGGGCGGTCATGTGAACGACGATAACCCTTTCATCGCCACCGCCAAGCCATTGAGTCGCGGTCGCGACGCGCCGGGGGGACTTGGAATGTGCGCCCGGGCGCTTATATGCGAATCGTTCGCAATTGAGTTCGCGCAATGAAGACCGTCAAGAAGACCCTCACATATAGCGTCATGCACCTGACCGTGGCGTTCTGCGTGGCTTTCGCGCTGACCCGCAACTGGCAGGCGGCGCTGGCCATCGGGTTGGTCGAGCCGCTGTTCCAGACCGTCGCCTTCGCCCTACATGAAAGGGCGTGGGCCGCTGCGGAACGGCGAGCGGACGGACGGCCGGCTGCGGCCTAGAGCAGTTCCCAGAAGGAGAAGGATAATGTCGACGCAAGTGAACACCGGACTGGACGCAAAGGCCCGCGAAGCGGTCGCGGCCGGGCTGTCCAAACTGCTGGCGGACACCTACGCGGTCTATCTGAAGACGCACGGCTACCACTGGAACGTCCGGGGCCCCAACTTCGCGTCGCTGCACGCCCTGTTCATGGAGCAGTACACCGAGATGTGGGGCGCCATCGATTCCGTGGCCGAGCGCATCCGGGCTCTCGGCCAGCTCGCGCCCCAGGGCTACGGCGCCTTCGGCAACCTGACGTCCATCAAGGACGGCGACCCGGAAAAGTCGGCCGAAGACATGCTCGCCGAACTGATGCGCGATCAGGAAACCATCGTCGCCACCGCCCGCGCCGCCCTTCCTGCGGCGCAGGAAGCCGGAGACGAGGTGACAGCAAGCCTGCTTTCCGACCGTCTCACGGCGCACGAGAAGCACGCCTGGATGCTGCGCGCCTCCCTGGGCGGCAAATAGGCCTCGCACGCGCGCGGACCGAGACACGGGTCGCAACCTTTAGTACTAGGTGACTCGCGTCGAAGTTGATCCAGGAGGGGGGCCTGGAGCGTGGCGAGGTACCGCATCTATTTCATCGACTCCCGCGGACGCATGCGCCTGGGCGAGGCGTTCGACTGCGAGGACGAAGACCAGGCGCATGCGGCGCTCGCCCGCGCCGAGCGCACGGAGTTGGAGACGGCCGAGCTATGGCGCGGCGGCCGTCTCCTGCGCCGGCTGGCGCCCGGCAAGAGCGGGGTCTGATCCCGCCGCCTTCAGCAGGGCGGCCAGCTCGTCGACCCGGCGGGCCCAGCAGCAGGCGTGGCGCTCAGGCCAGACGACCACCCGGCCCGCTGGCCCGGCGAGCCGATGCGCCACGGCCTTGGCCGGGTCCGGCGGAACCGTCGTATCGAAGCTTCCGAAGACATGCGCCTGGGGGATCTGGGGCATTGGCGGCAGGCCGGCCGGATCGAGGGAATCCGCCAGCCCAGTGAGCCCCTGCCGCGCCGTCCACCCCCCAAGGTCCAAGGGCGCGGCGAGGGTGACAAGGCCCGCCACATCGTCGCGGCGGGCGGCGACGAGGACGGCCATGACGCCGCCGCCGGACCAACCTACCAGAAGAACCTGCGCAGCGCCGGCCCGGGCCTTGAGCTGGTCGATTGCCGCGTCGGCGGCGGCGACCGCCGTCGGGGAGAACCGGCCCGTGGTCCAATCGGCCGGCGTGCAGGCCGGGTCCGCGCGCGCGCCATACTGGCAAAGGCGGCCGAGCCAGGCGCGGGGCCCGCCAGGCCACGCCCGGGCGATCTCAAGGCTTGCCGCCCGCCGGGGCGTAGGGTCCGCCGTGGGGCGGCCCCTACGGTCGTGCGCGGCGCCGTCGCCCTCGATCACCACCGTCAGGACCTGGCCGGCGCCGCTCTCCTTCGGCGAGGCCGCGACCAAGGCACGGCCGGCGGCGGCAAGATCGAGACGGATCCAGCCGCCCCAGGGTTCCGGTCCGGCGGTCGCGGGCGACGCAGACGCCAGGACCGCGAGCGCCAGGGCCGCGGACCGGCTCATCGCCCTAGAAGCCGCGGCGCAGGGTGGCGCCGATGGTGGTCTCCTCCTCGTTCTTCTTGGCCAGCAGACGCTGCACCGAGACTGAAACCGACAGCGTGTCCGACAGGGGCGCGGCGAAGCCGAGGCCGATCGTTCCATAGCTGCCGTCGACCCCCGGCTGGTCGTCGAGGTCCTCGTTCAGGCTGGCGGCCACATAGGGCAGGATGCGGTCCCCGCGATAGAACAGGGCGCCGCCGAGGATCGCCGTCGAGAGGTCGGAGTCGACCTTGCCGATGCGCCGCCCGGCGTTGTCGGTGTAGCCGTCGGTCTGGGAGCTGGACACCGAGACCCCGAGGCTCGGAATGGCCACGAGGCGCTCCGACAGGGCCAGTTGGCTTTCCATGCTGAGGGAGCCGAAGACCTGGTCGCGCTGGGTGTCGCCGAACGACAGGACGCCGGTGGTCTGGCGGCGATAGTCGACGTCGTGCTGGCTGTAGCCGACCGCGGCCGTGACGCGGAAAGCCGGGCTGGCCGACCAGCTTCCGTAAGCCCCGACGGTCCAGCCGTCGGCGCCGTACGCAAGGGACGGGCCGTCGAGGTCGGTGCTGTCATAGCCGGCGTAGGCGCCGACGATGGCGTTATCGAGCATGACGTCGACGCCCAGGGCGCCAGCCCCGGTCCAGCCGTCCTGGGCCGAGCCAGGACGGTCGTCCTCGGTGTAGGAGCCGGTGGCATTGACCCACACGCCCACGCCCAGCGCCTCAGCGCCGGCCGAGCGGCCGCGATACCCGCCGGCGTCGGTCATACGTCGCGGAGCGGGCGCGAGGGCGGCCAGCGAAAGCGCCTGGATCCGATTGGTGATGAAGCCCTGCATGGTCTGCGAGGTCAGCCGGTCGCCCAGCAGGGCGAGGATGAGCTGGTCCGCCTCGACCGCCGAGATGACCTGCTGGTCGCCGACGGTGACGGTGACCACTGTGCCGTCAGGGGTGGTGGTGGTGGTCGTGGTCGAGCCGTCCGGATTGGTGGTGGTGGTCGGCGTCGTCGGCGTGGTCGGGGTGGTGGGCGTGGTCGGCGTGCTGGGGGTCGAGGAGCCCCCGGTCTCGCCGGAGAAGGCGATGTCGCAGGCGCCCGTGCCGGTGACGGTCTTGGTCGTTGTGTTGAGCGTGCAGGTGAAGGGCGAGGTCACGCCGCCCTGGGAGATCGTGCCGGTGTACTTGATGGTGTCGCCTGTGGGCAGCACCTCGGAGAAGCGGACCTCCGCCGGATTGCTGGTGAAGTTGGGGCCGCCGGTGATCGAGATGCGGATGTCGTTCAGCCCGTTGATCACTGTGGTGATCTTGGTGCCATCGGGGTTGGTGACGGTCGAGGTCGTCTGGGCCGCCGCGGGACCGGCCGCGGCCGCGCCCATGAAGACGAGCGCCGCGAGGGCGGCGAGCAGGAAGCGCATGTTGGATATCCCCCAGGTACGGAAGTGACGAAACGTCGCATCCCTGCCTGCGGTGCGGTCCGGGCCGCATGATCCAAGCGGACTATGGCGGACGAACCCTTGCGCCGCTGGCGGCGGGCTCGCCTCCCGAAAACGACGAAGGGCGCCGCGGCAAGCCGCGACGCCCTTCCCCTGGCTCCTGGTGGAAGCCTTAGAAGCGGTACTGGACTTCCACGCCGAAGGTGCGCGGCATGTTCAGGATGACTTCCCGGCGCGGACCGGCGGCCGTCGGCGAGGTCGGGTTGGCGACCGAGCGCTGGTAGGCCACTTCGTCGAAGGCGTTCTTGACGAAGCCGATCAGGGTGTAGCGGTCGTCGATGTCCTTCCACAGCACGCGGAAGTCGGCGATTTCGTTGGCCGGCGCCGTGTAGAGCGGGTTGGCGAAGATCGTCGACTGCTGGTCGTCCGTGTAGGTGTAGGTGCCGCTGGCGATCAGGGACCCCGGGCCGAACTCCCAGGTGTAGGTGGCGCCGACGGTCACCTTGTTTTCCGGGGCCATCGGCATCTGGTTGCCGACGAGGTCCTGCGACACCCGCCCGCCCACGGCCGCGCCCACCGGACGGGCGCCGGCCGCCAGAGCCGCCGGGTCGGCGGTGTCGACGAAGCAGCAGCCCTTGGTGATCTCGGTGTTCAGGTAGGCGTAGTTCAGCATGAGCTGCAGGTTGCGCACCGGCGAATACAGCGACTCCAGCTCCAGGCCCCAGACCTTGGCGTCCAGGTTCAGGAAGGTGGAGGCGGTGATCGTGCCCAGCGCCACGGTGAGCGGCGTCTGGAAGCCCTGATAGTCGGAGTAGAACAGGGCCGTGTTCACCTGCAGGCGGCCGCCGAAGGTCTTCTTGGCGCCGAACTCGTAGGAGTCGACGTATTCCGGATCGGCGTAGGGGTTCGGCGTCAGACCGTTGGAGCCCAGCCAGCCCCCCGACTTATAGCCGCGCGAGTAGCGCAGATAGAGATTGGTGTCGGTGTCCGGCGTCCATTGCACGCCGAGAGTGCCGGTGAGCGCATCCCAATCGCCGGACAGGTCGCGGCGCAGGCCGCCGCCGACATTGGGATAGAGGTCGGCC
Organism: Phenylobacterium sp.; assembly: GCF_046291545.1. Taxonomy (GTDB): domain Bacteria; phylum Pseudomonadota; class Alphaproteobacteria; order Caulobacterales; family Caulobacteraceae; genus Phenylobacterium. The sequence goes on along the minus strand of NZ_JBKBSM010000001.1, from coordinate 1,073,380 downwards.
GTGGCCGCGTTGGCGGCGCAGGAGGCGATCGTCGGGCCGCCGCAGACCTGCAGGGCGGTGATGTCGACGGCCAGACCCTGGGCGACGCTGATCGGCACGCCGGCGCCGGCGAGCGCCAGGGCCAGGGTCGGCAGGCGCGCGACATAGCGGGCGGTGTCGTAGCCGTCCTTCTCATCATAGGTGTAGCGAAGACCGGCGGTGAGCTTCCAGGTCTCGGCGAAGTCGTAGTCGATCTGGCCGAAGGCGGCGTAGGACTTGGTGTCCAGGTGGCCGTTGACCGAGAGGAACGCGCCGGAGGGGTTGGGATCGGCCGCCGCCCCGGTGAGCGTCAGCGGGGCCATCATCGCCGGATCGCCGACGACACGGATGCCCTGCGGCTGGTCGTACTGTTGCTGGTACTGGTAGAGACCGACGATCCACTGCAGCGGGCCGTCGCTGTTGGACGACAGGTTGACCTCGTTCGACCACCACTTCTGGCGCTCCTGATAGAAGGTGCGCGCGTCGGTGGAGACGCCGGTGGCGGTGAAGCCGAAGCCTGTGTTGACGCTCTGGGTGGCGGTGCGCGGCGTCTGGTCGGAATCGCCGCCGGTGTCGTAGGTGTAGGCCTGATAGCCGGCCAGGTACTTCAGGGTCGCCCAGCCCAGGTCCCAGGTCATGTCGAAGTGCAGGCGGTCGTGGTTGCTGAGCTTGCCGATCGCCGTGTAGTTCGTGTTGATCTTGTAGGGGTCCTGGACCATCGGGTTCGAGCCCGAATAGCCGTAGGCCGTATTGTAGTAGAGGGCCGAGGTGCCCGAGCCCACCACCGAGGTGGTGTCGAAGGGCGTGACGTTGGCCAGGAAGGTGTTGCCGACGCCGTAGCTGTCATCCCAGTCGAACTTCGAATAGCGCAGGCGGGCGGTGATGTTGTCGCCGAGGTCCGCTTCGATCTGCGCCTCGATCATGTAGCGCTCAAGGCCGGCGGTGTCGCCGCCGGGGCCGACGTTCTCGATGTAGCCTTCACCGCGGCGTTCGAGCGAGCCGCCGACCAGGAAGCGAAGGTTGTCGGTGATCGGCCCGCTGACCAGGGCGTCGGTGCGCCAGGCCTCGTAGTTGCCGGCCATGCCGCGCACCTCGGCTTCGAACTCGTGGCTCGGGCGCTTGGAGATGACGTTGAGCGTGCCGCCGATCGAGTTGCGGCCGTAGAGGGTGCCCTGCGGCCCGCGCAGGATTTCGGTGCGGTCGATGAACAGCGACGGCGTCGAGGAGTCGGCCATCGAGTTCGAGAAAATGCCGTCCGAATAGAGCGCGACGCTGGGGTCGGTGCCGATCGAGTTCGTCAGGCGCCCGAAGCCGCGGATCGAGAGGCGGTCGTTGTTGGTGTAGGTGACGCTCGGCGTGATACGCGCGAAGTCTTCGACGGTCGCCACCCCGAGCACGTCGCGGCGCTCGCTGGTGTAGGCCGTGACGGCCACGGGCACGTCCTGCAGGCTCTGCTCGCGCTTCTCAGCGGTGATGACCAGCTCCTCGAGCATGGTCTCCTGGGCGAAGGCGGGGGCGGCCACAGCGGCCATCGCGACGGTGGAAACGCCCAGCACAAGAAGGCTGCGCAAGCGCGAGTATTCAGTCATCAATTTCCTCCCAGCCGCGGCAGGCGATGTTTTGGAGGCCTGTCACGCGCGCATTTGATGACCCACGCAGCCGGATTCGAACGCCGCTCGAATAGGGCGAAACTGCAACACTTGTGGCGTTAATGCGCCGTGCGCTGTCCTTCAGCGTCCGAGGATGAGGAATTCCAGGCCGGCGACGCTGTCTTCGATGACCTCGGCCTGGGGCCCGTCGCCCGGTTCGCCGCAGGTCAGGGCCAGGGTCGCCGCGCCACGGCCGAAGGCCCAGAGCGCCTGGGCGGCCTGGCGGGCGCGCTCGGGCGGATGGCGTCCCTCGAGGTCGTCGGCGATGGCGTCGGCGAGGATCTGGAAGGCGGCCTGCTCGGCCGCGGCCACGTCGGCCCTGCGGCCGTGCTCGCGCGCGTCGTACATCAGCTCGTACAGCGCGGGCTTTTCCTTGACGAAGGCGATGTAGGCGAGGCCCGCGGCGCGAAGGCCCGACAGCTCGCCACGGGTGCGCACCGCCTCGCGCATGGCCGCCGCCATCTCCTTGAACCCGTCGATGGCGAGGCCCGCCAGGAGGGCGTGCTTGTCGGCGTAGTGGTAGTAGACAGTGCCTGGGGCGACGCCGGTGCGGCCGGCGATGGAGCGCAGGGACAGACGGGCCTTGCCCTCTTCCTGCAGCAGGTCACGGGCGGCCGAGAGCAGTTGCACGCGCACATTGCCGACGTGGTAGCCGCGGCGCTTCGACAGACTAACAGCAGTCAACGGCGCCCCTCCCTGAACTACGCCTGCGAATCACGCGCCGCCAGGGCACCTGAACGACGGTAACTTACGCTAGTTTACCCTGGGTTTCGCAATGCTGAACTGCCGTCGGGGCAAGATTGCGGCCCGCGCGCGTCGGGCGCGAAACATTGGCGTCAAGGCCGATGGCCTTGGGCTCTAGACGACGGCGGCGAACCGGGCGCCGGCGGCGCGGGCGAGATCCTCTGGAGCCAGCTCGGCCTGCAGCCCCCGCTGTCCGCCATTGACAAAGACGCGGGCGTGGGCGCGGGCGGAGTCTTCGATCACCGTGGGCACGGCGCGCTTCTGGCCGAGCGGGCTGATGCCGCCGACGTGGAAGCCGGTGATGCGCTCGGCGTCGGCCGGCTTCATCATCTGGGCCGACTTGCCGCCGAACGCCGCCGCCAGCTTCTTCATCGAGACCTCGCGGTCGGAGGGAATGACCGCGCAGACGGGCTTGCCGTCGACCATGGCCATCAGGGTCTTGAGCACGCGGGCCGGCTCGACCCCCAGGCTCTCGGCGGCGGCGAGTCCGATGCGCTGAGCCTCGCCGTCATAGGCGTAGGTGTGAAGCTGGTAGGCGACGGCGGCCTTGTCGAGGGCGAGCGTGGCGCGCGTGGAGCGAGACATGGGCTGGCGATGCCGCTCGCCGGCGGCGTGGTCAAGAGCCGGGCGGGGGCGAACGGCAGGCGGCCCGCGAACAGGCTGAGGGAGGCCGGGCGAGCGTTCACCGGGCGCCTCCGGCCTGGGCGGCGAGGGTCAGACGCGGCTCGTCCCAGAGGCTTTCCCACCAGGCTCGGTCGGAAACGCCGCGAGCCTTGGCGGGCGCGTCGTCGAGGACGCGCACGATCTGGCCTTCACGTTCGTCCCACAGCAGGGCGACGCAGGCGGCGCGCTCGGCCGGAGCGTCGATCAGTCCGCGGGCCTCCAACTCGGCCAGGCGATGGGCGCTGACCCGGCGGCGCAGGCGCCCGCCGCCGGCGTCCTCCTCGACATCGGCGTAGCGCTGGATGGCGCTGACCAGCTCGGCCGAAGGCGGGGCCACGCGCCGGGCGAGGTCGAACACGCCGAACGAGGCCGGGGCGCTGCGGGGGGCGAAACGGGGGGCGCGGGCGGCTGAAGGCATCGGAGGGCTCCGTTTTCCTTGCGATGACGCCGTGATAGAGGCAGCATGCGTCAAAATCGGTCGCACCAAGTTCCGGAGATGTTCATGCGCCACGAGAAGGCCGCCCAGGTGCTTGAGCTCGCCCGGCGGATGGCCGCCAGCGCGGAAGGGCTGACCCTGGACGAAATGGCCCGCGACCTGGGGGTCGGCCGGCGCACCGCCGAGCGGATGCGCGACGCGGTGCGCGAGGTGTTCCCGCAGATGGAGGAGGTGGACGACCCGCCCACCCGGCGCTTCCGGATTCCGGCCGGCCTCGACGGCCTTTTCCAGGCCCCCAGCGCCGATGAGCTCGCGGCGCTGCGTGCGGCGCACGAGCACCTGCGCCGCGCTGGCGCGAGTGCGCGGGCCGAAGACCTGGCGCGGCTGGAGCTGAAGGTCCTGGCGGCGTTGCGGGCTTCGGCGCGGCGAAGGCTGGCGCCCGACTTGGAGGCGCTGATGCAGGCCGAGGCCATGGCCGTCTATCCGGGCCCCCGCCCCTTCGAGGACGAAGCGCTGCTCAGCGCCTTGCGCACGGCGATCAAGGCGATGCGGCGGGTGCGCTTCCGCTACCTCGGCGGCTCGGCGCCGGGACGGGTGCGCGAGGTGACGCCGCTCGGGCTGCTGTTCGGCCGCGCGAATTATCTGGTGGCCGCCGAGGGCGAGGCGGTGGAGCCGCGCACCTGGCGCCTGGACCGCATCAAGGACATCGAAGCGACGGACGTCCCAGGCGTGGCGACGACCGGATTCTCGCTGCCGGCGTTCGTCGACCGCAGCTTCGGCATCTACCAGGACGCGATCGAGGAGGTGCGGCTGCGAATCCGGCCGCACGGCGCGGAGGAGGCCATGGGTTGGCGTTTCCACTCGACCCAGACCCTGACGCCGCAGGCCGACGGCGGCGTGATCGTCGAGTTCCGCGCCAGCGGCATGCTGGAGCTGGCGTGGCACCTGTTCACCTGGGGCGACAAGGTGGAGATCCTCGCGCCCAGACGGCTGAAAGCGATCATGGCCGAGCAGCTGGCCCTTGCGCAGGCGAGCTTGGCAGCAGCGACGCCTGGCGAGTGCTAACTATCTGGAATCAAAAGAAAAAATTCACGATTCGGTCCGCACGCTGACTTGTCGCCGGCGCGCGGCCGGCGCTAGCCTCATGCTCTCACGAGGTCGTCGATGTCCGTTTCGTCCCAGTTCCGAAAGCAGCTTCAAGGCTATGGCCTGACCACCGCCGAGATCCTCTACCGCCTGCCCGACCATCCGGTGATCCTGCAGAGCTACATCTGGCAGGAGTACGATTTGGCGCCTGAGTTTCCGGTCCTGCGCAAGTTCCTCGACTTCTGGAGCCACACCCTGGACGGGGTGCTGCATTCGGTCACCGTGGGGCACCGCCAGTTGATCAAGCCGGCGGAGCTGAAGGCGGTGGGGGCGCAGTTCAAGCTGCACTGAGCCGGCCCGGCCCCCGTCGTCGCCTCACCGCCCGTCGGGCGCCGTCCATCGGTCGAGCCAGGCCTGGACCTCGCGGTGCCACTGGACGCTGTTCTGCGGCCGCAGCACCCAGTGGTTCTCGTCCGGATAGTAGAGGAGCCGGCTCTCGATCCCGCGCCGCTGCAGGGCGTTGAAGGCGGACAGCCCCTGCTCGAGCGGAACGCGGAAGTCCTGGCCGCCGTGCACCACCAACATGGGCGTGCGCCAGTCGGCGACGTGGCGCGCGGGGTTGAAGGTCTCGTAGGTGACGCCCTCGGCGTAGGGCGGGCCGCCGTTCTCCCACTCGGAGAACCACAGCTCCTCTGTGGAGTAGCCCATGGCGCGGGTGTCGAAGACGCCGTCGTGGTTCACCAGGCACTTCCAGGGCTCGGCCCATTTGCCGGCGATCCAGTTGATCATGAAGCCGCCGTAGGAGCCTCCGAGGGCGCAGGCGCGACCGCCGTCGAGGAAGTCGTACTGGGCGAGGGCGTAGCTCCAGCCCTTCTGCAGGTCTTCCAGCGGCCGGTCGCCCCAGTGGCGGCTGATGGCGTCCGTGAAGGCCTGGCCGTAACCGGTGGAGCCGTGGAAGTCGATCATCACCACCGCGTAGCCGGCGCCGGCGTAGGTCTGGGCGTTCCAGCGGTAGTGGAAGAGATTGCCGAAGCTGCCCTGGGGCCCGCCGTGGATCAGGAAGGCCACCGGGTACTTGCGCCCGGGCTCGTAGCCGACCGGCTTGACCAGATAGCCGTGCACGGTCTCCCCGTTCCAGCCCGGGAAGCTGAACTGTTCGTAGGCGCCGAATTCCAGTTCCGCCAGGGTCGCGGCGTTATGGCGGGTGAGCTGGCGGGGCCTGGCGCCCGAAAGCAGGTGGAGGTCGGCCGGGGCGTCCAGCCGGTCCTGGGCGTAGACGATCCGCCCGCCGGCGACCGAAACGCCGCTGACGTGGCCGGGTCCGGTAAGGGGCCGCACCGCGCCGCTGGCGGCGTTGATTGCGAAGAGGCGGGTCTGGCCCACGTCCTGGGCCGTGACATAGAGCGTGCGGCCGTCGGCCGACCACGCCACGCTGTCGGCCGAACGGTCCCAGGCGGGCGCGATCTCGCGAACCTGGCCGGTCTTCAGATCGCGCACCATCACTCCGAGACGGTCGGCCTCGAAGCCCGGGCGCTTCATGGCCCGATAGGCGAGCCTGGTTCCGTCGGGCGAGAAGACGGGTCCCGCGTCCCAGGCTGGATTGTCGGCGGTCAGGTTGACCGCGGGGCCGCCTTGGAGGGCGACGCTGTAGAGGTCGAAATTGGTGCTCCAGGGCTCGCTCTTGCCGGCGATCCGCACGGAATAGACGAGGGTCCGGCCGTCGGGCGAGATGGTGAAGTCGGCGTCGTCGCCGAAGGGCTTGGAAGGGACGTCGCCGTCTACGCCGGCGGTCAGGTCCCGCGCCTCGCCCATGGCGCGGCCGTCCGAGCCGAGGTCCTGGACGAAGAGGTGGTTGCGCCGCCCGTCGGACCAGGCGTCCCAGTGGCGCACGAAAATGCGGTCATAGACGACGCCGGTGGTCTTGGACTGCTTCTCGGCCGCCAGACGCTCCCGGGTGCAGGCCAGGGTCGGGCAGTCGGGAAAGACCGAGAGGGAGACCACGATGCGCCGCCCGTCGGGTGAAAGAGCGAAGGCGCCCACGTCGAAGGGCAGGTCCGTGACCTGCCGCGCCGACTGGCCCGAGACGTCGGTGGACCAGACCTGATCGGAGCCCCCGCGGCCGGACAGGAAGTAGATGCGCCCATCCGCCGCCCAGCGCGCGCCGATCGCGCCGCCGTCGCTGGCGGCCAGGCGACGAGGGCCTGCGACGGGGGCGGCGAGGTCCGCCAGCCACAGCTCATAGACGGCTTTGTTGGCGTCATAGTCCGCAACGCGCAGGCTGTAGACGACGTGGCGCCCGTCTGGGGAGACCCGAGGATCGCTGACGCGGTCGAGGGTGACCATGTCCTTGGCGGTGAACGGACGGGCCTGGGCGCCGCCCGCCAGGGAGAGGAACATCGCCGCGATCAAGGCGAGGACAGCAGATTTCATCGGGTACAGCCCCACTTCGGGTCAGGTTCTTGCGCGAAGGGCGGACAATACAGTCACGTTCGCCCGGAAGGCCAGGGGGTGAATTGCACCGCCGCCGCCGCTTCCTGACGCCTGAGCCCGCCCTTATTCCCCGATCAGATGCAGGACGACCTGCCGGCGGTGCGGCGCGCGCCGGTGCTCGAAGAGATAGACCCCCTGCCAGCTTCCCAGCGCCAGGCGGCCCTCGGCCAGGGGAATGGAGAGCTGGGTCTGGGTGAGGGCTGCGCGAATGTGGGCCGGCATGTCGTCGGGCCCTTCGGCGTCGTGCAGGTAGCGCCCGGGCCCCTCCGGCGCGAGCTCGGCGAAGAACCGCTCCAGGTCTGCGCGCACGTCGGGATCGGCGTTCTCCTGCACCAGCAGGGACGCCGAGGTGTGACGGCAGAAGAGGGTCAGGAGACCGGCGGCGATCCCTTGCCCGTCCGTCCAGCGGCGGACCGGCGCGGTGAGTTCCACCAGCCCCCGGCCGGAGGTGGCGACGTCCAGCGTGTGCAGGGCCTGGCGCATGACGCCATGACCCATGGACCGGAGGGCGGCGTCAAGCAGCGCGGGCGGCCGGCCCGGACGACGACGACCGTCCGATGCGGAAACGGGACACCGCCTGGGCCAGAGACTGGGCCTCGGCGGCCAGGGCGTGGCTGGCGGCGGTGGATTCCTCGACCATGGCCGCGTTCTGCTGGGTGGTCTGGTCCATCCGGTTGACCGCCGTATTCACCTCGTTGAGCCCGATCGCCTGCTCCTGTGAGGAGGCGGCGATCTCGGACACCAGACCGTCGATCTCGGCCACCCGGGCGACGATCCGCTCCAGGGCCTCGCCGGTCTCGGCCACCAGGTGAACGCCGGCGCCGACCTGCTCGGTCGAGGCGCTGATCAGGGTCTTGATCTCCTTGGCGGCCTCGGCCGAGCGCTGGGCCAGGGCGCGGACTTCCGAGGCGACGACGGCGAAGCCGCGGCCGGACTCGCCTGCGCGGGCCGCCTCGACCCCGGCGTTCAGGGCCAACAGGTTGGTCTGGAAGGCGATCTCGTCGATCACCCCGATGATCTGGCTGATCTGATGCGAGGACTGCTCGATCTGGCCCATGGCCGACACCGCGCGGCTCACGACCTCGGCGCTCCTGCCGGCGTCGTCCCGGGCCGCGGCCACAACGCCGGACGCCTGCTTGGCGCCCGCCGCGCTCTTGGAGACGGTGGCGGTGATCTCGTCCAGGGCGGCGGCGGTTTCCTCCAGGCTGGCGGCCTGCTGCTCGGTGCGCCGCGACAGGGCGCCGGCCGCCTGGCTGAGTTCACGGATCGACCCGTTCATGCCGTTAGTCGAGGCGATGATAGAGGCCAGGGTCGCCTCCAACCGCTCCACCGCGCGATTGTAGTCGGTGCGCAGCTTCTCGAACTGCGGCGCGAAGGCCTGGTCGAGGCGGAACGCAAGATCACCTTCGGCCAGCTTCTCCAGACCTCCCGCCAGGCTGTCGACGACCACGCGGCGCTCCTCCTCGACGCTGGCCTGCAGGGCCGCGCGCTCCTGGGAGGCCCGGCCCTCGGCGGCGCGGGCGGCCTCGGCGGCGGCGGTCGCCTCCTCCACCTCGCGAAGGGCGGCTTCCGCGCGCCGCAGGGCGGTGTCGGAGACGGCGAACATGCCGACGATGCTGTTGGCGATCCACATCAGGCTCGCCGCTTCGGCCACCAGGATGACGGCGTGCACGATCACCCGGGCCAGGCTGCCGCCGCCGGGAAAGACCGCCGCCGGCAGAATGAAGCTGAGCGTCAGGTGGTGCAGGGCGACGACCGCCGCGCCGGCCAGGATGGCGCGCCAGTCGCAATAGACCAGCAGGGCCGCCAGGGCGGCGAAGTAGGCCATGTGCATGTCGATCTGCCAGGCATGGCCGCTGTGGGCGGCGACCAGCAGGGAGACCTGCGCCATGAGGGCGGCGGCGACGGCCAGGCGCGCGCTGACGCCCTCAGGGTCGAATTTCCAGGCGGCGGTCGCCGCCAGGGCAACGCCGGCGGAGGCGCCGCCGAACGCCATCCAGGGCCCCTTCAGGCCCAGGGCCACGACGGCGATGATCGGACACATCACCCACAGCAACCCGACCAGAAGGCGGTTGCCGAACGCACGCTGCTCGTCGATCGACTTGAACATGCTCAGGATTCCCTTGCGCCGCAGGCTGCGGCCAGGCCGGGGTCTATGACCAGCCACGCGCCCTGGGCCCTCAGGGCGGCGGCGATGTCTGGGGTGTCGGAGCGGGCGACGACGACGAACGGGGCGACCCCCACCGCCACGATGTTCCCCGCCACAGCCGCCGCGTTGGCGGCGCGCGCCTGACTCCACCATGGCGGGAAGACGGCCGCCGCCTCGCGCGGATCTTGCGGGCGCAGGCCGACGGCCACCGCGGCGGCGAGGCCGGCGAGTGCGATCGCTCCCGCTGGAATCCAGTCAGCGGCGCCACCTGCGCGTGAACAGCCCTTTGTCATTAAAGAGCAATTCCGCAGAACAAGGTTTATTTGAGATTACTTTCGGGGGTGCGGCGCAAGCGCGCGGGGGCCAAGTCAGGCCGCTTCGGCGCGCGGCGGCGCGGCCCACTCGAACTCCGGATAGTACCGGGCCATCATCCGCGCCACATAGGCGGTGATGGTCGGATAGCTCTCGGCCAGACGGCGCAGCGGCGAATCGAAGAAGGGCGTCAGCACGGCCGCCAGCACCCCCAGGGCCGTCGCGTCGGCGCCGCACGGCTCCGCCCCGAGGAGGTAGGGCTTGTCGCCGAGGAGAGCGGCGAAGGACTCAAGGGACTTCTCGGCGAGTTCTAGGATCTCCAGATCGCTGTGGCGGCCCAGGCCGTGGCTCCACAGGCTGCGGGCGACGGCCGCCTGGGCCTCGTCACGCACGTGCGGCGGCGCGCCGTCGAAGAAGTGCGCAGGTCCCCGGGCGAAGTTCGACGGCTCAAGCCAGCGGAAATGGACCATCGCCCAGGCGAGGTTGTCCTCGAGCATCCGCTCCACCGCCCAGGCCAGGGCGCGCTGAGCAGGGTCGAACCCTTCGTCCAGGTCGACGCCGTACTTCCGTTCGATGTGGCTGCGAATGAAGGTGGAATCGGCGATGAGCCCGTCGTCGTCGAGGTAGGGGGCCTTGCCCTTGGGCGCGACGGCCCGATCCACCGGCGCACGGCGGTAGCGCAGCCCCGCCATCCGCAGCTGGACCTCGGTCTTGCAGACGTAGGGGCTGATCTCCGGCAGGCCGAAGCCGGGACCGAAACCGTGGAGGGAGATGGCGGGGGAGACGGTCATGGGAGGACTCCGTTGCGGGAGCCGACGCCTACCGCCATGCTGCTGACATCGTGCTGGCAGCAGCCCGGCGGTAGACCCGGCCCATGAGACGCGCGGACAGACTGTTCCAGATCATCCAGATCCTGCGGCGGACGGGCCGGCCGACCACGGCGGACGCGATCGCCGAGGAGCTCGAGACCTCCAAACGCACGGTCTACCGGGACGTGGCGACGCTGATCGGCCAGCGGGTGCCGATCCGCGGAGAGGCGGGCATGGGCTATGTGCTGGAGAACGGCTTCGACCTACCGCCGCTGATGCTGACGCCGGACGAGATCGAGGCCGCCGTGCTGGGCGCGCAGTGGGTCACCCGGCGCGGCGACCCGGCGCTGTCCCGGGCGGCGCAGGACCTGATCGCCAAGATCGCCGCGGCGGTCCCGGAGCGGCTGCGGCCCTATGTGCTGGAACCCTCCACCGCGGCGCCGCCTTCGATGTATGCGCGCGCCGACGCCCTGGACATGGCGCAGGTGCGCCTGCACATCCGGGCCGGCCGCAAGATCGACCTGACCTATCGCGACGAGCAGGCGCGCGACAGCCGGCGGGTGATCTGGCCGATCACGGTGGGCTATCTCGACACCGTGCGCCTGCTGATCGCCTGGTGCGAGCTGCGGGCCGACTTCCGCAGCTTCCGCACCGACCGGGTCGTCGCCGCCAGCTTCCTGGACGAGCGCTATCCCGAACGGCCGGCCGCCCTGCGCGCGCGCTGGCTGAAGACCAAGGAGCGCGCCGACGCCGAGTTCAAGGAACGCTTGTCCTAGGCGCAGGATGGGCGTTTGATCACGTGACTTATCAATGATCCGCCAGCAAGGCGGACACCCCAGGGAGGAGACCATGGCCGACGGCGCCATCATGCCGGCCGAGGGCCTGGAGGAAGCCCGGGCGCGGGCCTACGCCACGCCGCTCGAAGACTTCCATCCGGGCGACCCGGACCTGTTCCGCACCAACAGCCACTGGCCCTGGTTCGAACGGTTGCGGAAGGAGGACCCCGTCCACTACTGCCGCGACAGCGAGTTCGGCCCCTATTGGTCGGTGACGCGCTTCAACGACATCATGGCGGTGGACACCAACCACGAGGTGTTCTCCTCGGAGGCGGCGCTGGGCGGCATCACCATCCGCGACGCACGGCCCGACCTGCGGCGGCCAAGCTTCATCGCCATGGACCCGCCCAAGCACGACGTGCAGCGCAAGACGGTCAGCCCGATTGTCTCCCCGCACAACCTCCAGGCCATGGAGCCGATCATCCGCGAGCGGGCGGCGAAGATCCTGGACGAGCTGCCGGTGGGCGAGCCCTTCGACTGGGTGGACAAGGTCTCGATCGAGCTGACCACCCAGATGCTGGCCACGCTGTTCGACTTCCCCTTCGAGGAGCGGCGCAAGCTGACCCGGTGGAGCGACGTGGCCATCACCATCCCCGCGCCGGGCCAACTGGTGGAGAGCGAAGAGGCGCGGCAGGCCGAGCTCATGGAGTGCTTGGCCTATTTCACACGCCTTTGGAACGAGCGGGTGAACGAGCCGCCGCGCACCGACCTGATCTCGATGCTGGCCCACGGCGAGGCCACCCGGGACATGAGCCCAGACGAATATCTGGGCAATGTGATCCTGCTGATCGTCGGCGGCAACGACACCACCCGCAACTCGATCAGCGGCGGGCTCTATGCGCTGAACCTGTTCCCGCAGGAGTACGACAAGCTGCGCGCCGACCATGGGCTGATCGCCAGCATGGTGCCCGAGATCATCCGCTGGCAGACGCCTTTGGCCCACATGCGCCGCACGGCGCTGCAGGACGTCGAGCTGGCCGGCAAGACCATCCGCAAGGGCGACAAGGTGGTCATGTGGTACGTCTCGGGCAACCGGGACGAGACGATGATCGAGGACCCCGACCGGCTGATCATCGACCGCGAGCGGCCGCGCCAGCACCTGTCGTTCGGCTTCGGCATCCATCGGTGCGTGGGCAACCGCCTGGCCGAGATGCAGCTTAGGATCGTCTGGGAAGAGATCCTGAAGCGCTGGGAGCGGATCGAGGTCCTGGAGGAGCCGCGGCGGGTGCGCTCCAGCTTCGTGAAGGGCTATGAGCAGATGCTGGTGCGGATCGCCGGCTAGGACTCGCCTACTCGGCCGCGACGCGGGCGGCGGCGGGGGTCTCGTCCACCGTCACGCGGCGCATGTGCCGGCGCTGGCCGGGATAGTCGTTCAGGGCGAAGTGCCAGACGGAGCGGTTGTCCCACATCGCCACCGACCCGGGCCGCCAGGGGAAGCGGCAGGTGAAGCCCTCGTAGCGGCAGTGCTCGAAGAGGAAGTCGAGGAGCGGCCTCGACTCCTTCTTCGACCAGCCGTCGAAGCGCATCGTGAAGGCCGGATTGACGTAGAGCGCCTTGCGGCCGGTCTCGGGGTGCACCTTGACCACGGGATGGACGAACTCGCCGACCGCGCCCTCGGCCTCGACCACGCTCATGGACTTGCGCTTCTGGGCCGAGTGGCCCTTCGCCGAATACTCCCGCCCGGCGGAATGGACGGCGTTCAGCCTCTCCAGCGTGGCCTGCAGCCCCGGCGTGAGCGCCTCGAAGGCGGCGGCCTGACTGGCGAACAGGGTGTCGCCGCCGAAGGTCGGAGTCTCCACCGCATAGAGGATCGAGCCGATCGAAGGGTGCTGCAGGAAGCTCATGTCCGAGTGCCAGCCGCCGCCGAAGTTCAGCTTGTCCTCCGGCTCCTTGATGATCTCCATCACCTCCGGGTGGGCGGCCATTCCGGCCACGTAGGGGTGGATGTTGAGCGGGCCGAACCGGCGGCCGAACGCGACCTGTCGCTCGGGGCTGAGGCTCTGGTCGCGGAAGAAGATCACCTGGTGCTCGACGAAGGCCGACCGGATGGCGGCGATCGTCTCGTCCGACTGGTCCTGGGAGAGGTCGACGCCGAGGATCTCGGCGCCCAGCGCGCCGGCCACGCGGCGGATCTGCAGGGATTGAGGGGACATGTCGCAGCTCCTTCCTAGGCGGCGCGCCGGGTTCTTGAGGTCTCAGATAAGGGGCGAGGGCGAGATCCCCAGCTCCTTGAGCAGGGGCTCGGCGTAGTCCACGCGGCCGGTCATGGTCTTTGGATCGCCGCTGGCGAGTTGGTAGACCGCCTCGGCGATGTATTCGATCGGCTGGACGCGATCCTTTGTGGCGGCGTTGATCAGCCCATGCACCGCCACCCCGGGGGTGTCGACGAGACCTGGCGAGACCACGTTGACGGCGATTCCGTCGGCGTAGACCTCGGAGGCCAGGCCCGTGGTGAAGCGCTCGAGCGCGGCCTTGCACATGCCGTAGACCGTGCCGCCCCGCCCGGGGCCGTAGGGCTGCTTGGGATGGATGCCGGCGGGCGAGGAGATATTGACGATCCAGCCCGTATGCCGCTCGCGCATCGAGGGCAGGACAAGTTGGGCCAGGTGGAACGGCGCATAGACCTGCACCTCCATCATCAGCTTGAAGCGCTTCTCCGGGAAATCCTGGACCGGGATGAAGAAGGTGACGGCGGCGTTGTTCACCAGGATGTCGACCGGGCCGTAGGTTCCGATCGTCGCCTCGACCAGCCGCTCGCGATCCTCGGCCGACGACAGGTCGGCCTTGATCAGGGAGGCCTCGCCCCCGGCCGCCTTGATCCGCTCGACCGTGTGGGACAGCGTCCCCGGGAGCTTGGAATCGCCCTCCTCCACCGTGCGGGCGGACACCACGACCCGTGCGCCCTCCATCGCCAGGCGCGCGGCGATGGCCTCGCCGATGCCGCGGCTGGCGCCGGTGACCAGGGCGGTCTTGCCCTTGAGCGGGCCGTTCGGATTGATGACGGCGGACATGGCTGAAATCTCCCTAATGAAATGTCTTATGGCCCAAGCCTCGCGCGGCTGTGGCGAGCGCGCAAGCGCCGGGCGTGCTCGCGCGGCTCGACTCCGTCTATGAAGATGGCTGGGCGTAAGCGTCTCGATGGGGATGGGCATGACGGCGGCCTGGATTGCGATGACCGCGGCGGCGGCGCTGGCGGCGAGCGCGCCCTCGGCGGAGGCGCCTGCGCCGGGCGCTGCGCCTTCCGCCCCCGCCGGACCGGACGTGCGCCGCATTCCCGCCCCCGGCGGCGAGGTGGTTCTGGTGGGGCCGCGGGACGAGACCGCCTGGAGCGAACTGAAGTTCGCCCCCGTCCGTCGGGTGGGCGACGTGGTCTATTTCTCGGGGGTGGTGATCGGACCGAGGCCCGGCGAAGCGCGCGACGCCGCGGCCTTCAAGGCCCAAGCGCGCCGGGCCTTCGCCTATCTGGACGCGGCGCTGAAGGCGGCGGGGCTGACCTTCGCCGACGTAGCACGGCTTGAGACCTTCCACGTCTGGAACAGCGCCAATTTCGAGGGCGACAAGGACGCCCAGTTCCGCGCCTTCGCCGAGGTGAAGGACGAGTACTTCAAGCCCCCCTATCCCGCCTGGACCGCCGTGGGCGTCGCCGAACTGCTGCCGAGCGCCGGCGTCGTCGAAATTCAGCTCACGGCGCACGTTCCACCAAAGCCGCCCGCCCCGCCGAAGCCCGCCGCCAGGCCCAGGCCCGCCATCAAGCCAGCACCCAGGCCGCCCGCGAAGCCGGCGCCCAAGCCGGCGCCGCGGCCGCGCGCCCCGTCCTCGAACAACGGCCTCGACATCCCCGACGACGAGTCCGCCCTGCATTGATCCGAGGCCGGATCGACGCTTGAGTAGGCCCTCGGGAATTTCGGAGCGCCGCCCCATGAAAGCTGTCTTCGCCTGCGCCGCCGCGGCGCTCTGCATCGCGCCGGCGGCTAGGGCCGCTCCACCCCCGCCAGGCGACCAGGCCCTCCTGCGCGAGATCGCCGCGGCCGTGAGCGCCGAGCGCCAGCGCGCGACCATCGAGCGCCTGGTGGGCTTCGGCACGCGGCACACCCTTTCGGACACAAGGTCCCCGACCCGTGGCATCGGCGCCGCCCGCCGCTGGGTGGCGGCTGAGTTCACCGCCATTTCGAAGGACTGCGGCGGCTGCCTGGAGATCGCCACGCCCTCACAGGTGATGAGCGGCGAGCGCGTGCCGACGCCGACCGAGGTCATGGACGTGCTGGCGATCCAGCGCGGGACCGAGGAGCCCGACCGGGTGATCGTGATCTCGGGCCACCTGGACAGCCGCGTCAGCGACGTGATGGACGCGACGAGCGACGCCCCTGGGGCCAATGACGACGCCTCGGGCGTGGCGGCGGGGATGGAGGCCGCCCGGGTTTTGTCCAAGCACAGGTTCAGGGCCACCATCGTCTATGCAGCCCTGTCGGGCGAGGAACAGGGGCTGCTGGGCGGAAAGGTGCTGGCCGACTACGCGCGCGAAAAGGGTTGGCGGGTCGAGGCCAACCTGAACAACGACATCGTCGGTAACACCGAAGGGATCGGCGGGGTGCGCGACAACACCCACGTGCGGGTCTTCTCCGAGGGCACCAAGGCCGTCGAGACCCAGGCCCAGGCCAACCGCCGGCGCTACAACGGCGGCGAGGTGGACAGCCCCTCGCGCAATCTCGCCCGCTACATGGACCGGCTGGCCGACGCCTATCTCACCAACCTGGACGTGGTGATGGTCTATCGCACCGACCGTTTCGGCCGTGGCGGCGACCAGGTGCGCATGCTGGAGGCGGGCTTCCCCGCGGTGCGGGTGACCGAAGCGGTCGAGAACTACATCCGCCAGCACCAGGACCTGCGCACCGAGAGCGGGGTGGCCTACGGCGACGTGATCTCCGGGGTCGATTTTCCCTACCTCGCGCAGGTGACGCGGCTGAACGCCGTAACCCTTGCGTCCCTGGCCAGCGCCCCGGCGCCGCCCGAGGGCGTGGCGATCTCCGGCGCGGTCAGCGCCGACACCACGGTGAAGTGGACGCCGGCGAAGGGCGCGGCGGGCTATCGCGTCTGGTGGCGCTCCACCACCGAACCGCAGTGGCGCTACAGCCGCTGGGTCGAGGGCGCGGACGCGGCGGAGACCGTGCTGAAGGGTGTGGTCATCGACGACTGGTTCTTCGGCGTCTCGGCGGTCTCCGCCCACGGCTACGAGAGCCCGGTGGTCTTCCCGGGAGACGCGGGTTCGTTCGTCTCCCCGCCGCCGCCCGCCGCGAAATAGCGTCAGCCGCCGTAGCGCACCTCGGCGACCGGCGCGCCGGCCCTGGCCTTCACCGCCGCGAGCGCGGCCTCCAGGTCGGCCAGATAGGCGGCCGTGACGCCGGCGTGGATCGGCGAGAGCATCAGGTGCAGGCCCTTGGGCTCGGTGATGGCGCTCGTCACCCAGCCCTTCTCGTACATGGCGCGCGCGATGGCGTGGCAGTTCACGTCGTCGCGGGTGAAGGCGATGAGGCCGAGCTGCGGGGCGCCGACCACGGAAAAGCCGAGGGCCTTGACGCCGTCTTCGATCGTCTCGCGGGCGCCCACCGCCAGGGCGTGCCGCGCGCGGTAGCCCTCCACCCCCAGGAAGTTCATCACCGCCCAGGCCGAGGCGATCGCCCCGCCCGGGCGGGTGCCCGCCAGCGTCGGCGTGACCATCCGACCGGCCGGCCAGACGTCGAGATCGAAGACCATGTGGTCGCGCAGGGCTTCGGCGCGGAAGAAGACCGTCGAAGCGCCCTTGGCGCAGTAGCCGTACTTGTGCAGGTCCGCCGACATCGACCAGACCCCGGGGACTTCAAAGTCGAACGGCGCGATGTCGGCCCCGTTCATCCGCACGAACGGGGCCATGTAGCCGCCCACGCAGGCGTCGACATGCAGCCACACGCCCTTGGCCGCCGCGACCTCGCCGAGCTCGGCGATGGGATCGATCAGGCCGAACGGAAAGCAGGGCGCCGAGCCGACCATCATGACGGTCGAGGCGTCGCAGGCCGCGATCATGGCCTGGGGATCGGCGAGCCAGCCCTTCAGCGGGACGCGCCGAACCTCGATCTCCATGACCGCGGCTGCCTTGTCGAAGGCGGGATGGGCCGAACGGGGCAGGACGATGTTGAGCCGGCCTTTAACGCCGCGGGCCTTGCGGGTGTAGTCCCGCGCGGCCTTGACCGCCATCTGGATGGAGTCGGTGCCGCCGGAGGTCATGTGCCCGACCGCACCGTCCGGCCCGTGCAGCAGCGACAGGCCATAGCCGACCACTTCGGCTTCCATCTGCTTGAGGCTGGGGAAGGCGGCCGGACCCAGGCCGTTCTCCGACATGAAGCGCAGGTAGGCCTTCTTCTGCACCTCCTCGACGTCGGGCCCGGCGTTGAAGACATAGACCGCGGCCCGCCCGTCGCGCCATTTCACGTCATGGGCGGACATGGCGTCCATCCGCGCGGAGAGGTCCGGCCAGGGGGTTCCTTGCTGCGGCAGGGCGTGGGTCATCGGGCGTTCCTCCTGGCGGGCCGTTCGGCGGCCCGGATGCTTGGCGGCATGATGGCCCGGGAATGCGGCGGTTGGCCACAGCGGTTGCGCGATGCGCGGTCCGGCGGCCGCCAGACAGGGTTAACGATTTTCGAACGCCGATTCTCCTAGCCTGCCTTTGTCGAGGCTGATCGTGGAGACTTGCTCAAATGGCCCAGGCGCATGGTCGGGTGGAGCGGCGTGACGTCGTCGCCTCCGCGACGGGCGCTGAGGACGACTTCCTCCGCGTTCTAAACCTGCAGACGATCCCGATGCCGAACGGGGTCCTCGGAGTCGCCGAAGTCTCCAAGCACATCGGCTTTCCCGTCCATCGGGCCTACTACATCAAGGAGGTGCCGACCGGTGAAGGACGAGGCGGCCATGGCCACAGGGCCCTTCGACAATGCTTCCTCTGCCTGCGGGGCAGCGTCACGCTGCGCGTGGTCAAGAACGGTCGCGCGATCGAGCGGCGACTCGGCGCCCGGCCCGAGGCCGCGATCGTCGACGCGGGGTGTTGGCGCGACCTGAGCGACTTTTCCGAAGATTCGGTGGTCATCGTCCTGGCCTCGGCCGAGTACGACGAAGCCGACTACATCCGCGACTATGACGCGTTCGAACGGTGGGAGGCGGGCGCCGACGCGCCGCTCGCCACGCCCTATCTGGACTTGCGCCGCTACAATGACGAGGTGGGGCCCGACGTCGAGCTGGCCATCCGCCGCGTCGTACAGTCCGGTCAGTTGATCGGCGGCGCCGAAGTCGCCGCCTTCGAAGCCGCCTTCGCCGACTATTGCGGCGCCGCCAACGCGGTGGGCCTCGGCAACGGGCTCGACGCCCTCGCAATGGCTCTCCGCGCCTGGAACATCGGACCCGGCGACGAGGTCATCGTCCCGGCCCACACCTTCATCGCCACGAGCCTGGCCGTCGACGAGGTGGGCGCGACGCCCGTCCTGGTCGACGTGGAGGCCGACACCGGCCTGATCAGCGCCGATGCGGTCGCCGGAGCGATCACCGCGCGGACGCGGGCCGTGATTCCGGTGCACCTCTACGGCCACCCCGCCGACATGGATCATCTCAAGGCGGTGATCGCCGGGAGGGACATCCGCATTCTGGAAGACGCCTGCCAGGCGCATGGCGCCCGCTACAAGGGCGACCGCTGCGGGGCGCTCGGAGACGCCGCAGCCTTCAGCTTCTATCCGACAAAGAATCTCGGGGCGTTGGGCGACGGCGGCGCCCTGACGAGCCAGGACGGCGAGCTGATCAGCCTGGTCCGTAAGCTCGGCAACTACGGCGCCACCGAGAAGTATCACCACGCCCTGAGCGGCCGGAATTCGCGTCTCGATCCGATCCAGGCCGCAGTCCTGGGCGTGAAGCTGCCCCGGCTTGACCGCTGGAACTCGAGGCGAGGGGAACATGCGCTGCGGTACTTCGCCGGACTGTCGGATCTCGCGGGCCTGGAACTTCCCGCCGTGCGGCCCTGGGCGGAGCCCGTATGGCATGTCTTCCCCGTCCGCGCTCCGGGAAGGCGCGACGCGCTGCAAGCCTGGCTTGCCGAACACGGCGTCGGCACGAACATTCACTATCCCATACCCGTGCATCTGCAGGCCTGTTACGCTGGCCGCTGGCGTTGCGGCGACTTCCCGAACGCCGAGCACATCGCCTCGGCCGGGCTCAGCCTGCCGCTCGACCCGACGCACACCGCGGCGGAGATCGACCTGGTGATCCGTCGCGTCCGGGAGTTCTTCGCCTCATGAGCCAGCGCGGACTGCGGGATTCGAGATCGGTCGACCTCGCCACGGTCGAACTGGATTTCGCCGGCTTTCGCGAACTGGCGCAGAATCCCCATCTCAGCCTGAACGAGAAGATCGGGTTCCCGGACAGCTATCGAGCTGGCTACGAGGCGGCGATCTTCGCCGACATCCTTGCGAAGCTGCCGGCGCTCTCGGACGGGCGCGACAAGACGGTCGTGGACATCGGCCCGGGCTGCGCGGGGCTGCCGCGGATGCTGACCGAACTCTGCGGCGAGCGGGGCCACAGGCTCGTGCTCGTGGACAGCCCCGAAATGCTGGACTTGTTGCCGCAGGGCGATGGCGTGATCGCATGTCCGGGGCTGTTCCCGGCCAACGCCGCGCAGGTCGCCGCCGCGGCGGCGAACGGCGTGGACGTCCTGCTCTGCTACAGCGTCCTCCACTACATCTACGTCGACAGCAACCTGTTCGACTTCATCGACGCCGTCGTCGATCTGCTCGCGCCCGGGGGCCGCGCCCTCATCGGCGACATCCCCAACCACTCAAAGCGCCGACGTTTCTTCGCCAGCGAGACCGGACGCCGCTTTCACGCCGACTTCACCGGAAGCTCCGAGCCCTACGAGGTGAAGTTCAACGAGACCGTTCCGGGCAAGATCGACGACGCGGTCCTTACTGCCTTGGTCCAGCGCGCGCAGGCCGCCGGTTGCGACGCCTATCTCCTGCCGCAGGACCCGGGCCTTCCCATGGCCAACCGCCGCGACGATCTCCTGATCATGAGGCCCTGAAATGGCGGACAAGCCCCTGGTCATCATCGGCAACAGCGAAATCGCCGAGATGGCGCATCAATATTTCGCCTACGACAGCGAGCGCGAAGTGGCCGCCTTCGCCATCGGACGCACCTACATCAAGGAGACGGAGCTCGGCGGTGTTCCCGTGGTTCCGCTCGAAGAACTCGTGCGAAGCCACCCGCCGGGCGCCTATGACGCCTTCGTGGCCGTCGGAGACGGCCAGCTCAACCGGCTCAGGCGCCGGCTTCTGGACGAGGTGAAGGGCCAGGGCTATGCGCTCGCAAGCTATGTGAGCAGCGCCGCCTTCGTCTGGCGAAACGTCGAGATCGGCGAGAACTGCTTCATCCTGGAGAACAACGTCCTGCAGCCGTTCACGCGGATCGGCGACAACGTCACGCTGTGGAGCGGCAACCACATCGGCCACCGCACGGTGGTCGAGGACGACGTGTTCATGGCCTCACACGTGGTGGTTTCCGGTTTCTGCCGCATCGGCGCGCGCAGCTTCGTTGGCGTCAACGCCTCTTTCGCGCCGCATGTCGCGGTCGCTGAAGACAACTTCATCGGCATGGGCGCGGTGGTCACCGCCTCCACCGAAGCCGACGGCGTCTACCAGGGTCACCCCGCGGAGCGGCGGAAGATATCGGCCAAGCGGTACTGCCGGGTCTCGGACTAGCCTTGGAAGTTCGCGCCTACACCGGCGAAGACCGCCAGGCCTGGAACGCCCTGAACCGCGCCGCCGGCAACGGTCACTTCCTGTTCGATCGCGGCTTCATGGACTACCACGCCGACCGCTTCAGCGACGCCTCCCTGATGGCGCTGGACGACGGCCGCCCGATCGCGCTCCTGCCCGCAAATCGTGACGGCGACGCGGTCTGGTCCCACCAGGGCCTGACCTTCGGCGGGTTGATCCACGAGGACCTCGGCGCAACCCGCGCGCTCGAGGTGCTCGACGCCTTCGCCCGGAGGCTGCGATCCGACGGCGCGTCGAGCCTCGTCTACAAGGCGACGCCCTGGATCTATCCGTCACGTCCGGCGCAGGAGGATCTCTACTGGCTGTTCCGCCGGGAGGCGCAGCTCATCCGTCGCGATGTGAGCGTCGCCATCGACTACCGCGCGCCGGGACCGGCTTCGCGGCGCCGAAGGCGCGGCGCGCGGACGGCGGAGAAGGCGGGGGCGACGTACGAGCGCTCAACGGACTTTGCAGCCTATTGGGCGCTGCTGGAGTCGGTGCTCGGCGACCGCCACGGCGCAAGGCCGGTGCACAGCGAGGCGGAGATCCGCCTTCTCGCCGAACGGTTTCCGGAGGAAATCGCCCTTCACGTGGCGCTGATCGAGGGCGAGGTCGCAGCGGGCGTCGTCATGTTCTGCACCCCGACGGTCGCGCATGCGCAGTATATCGCCGCCAGCGACCGTGGCCGGGAGCATGGGGCCCTGGACGGCTTGTTCTTCCACCTGATCGAGTTCTATTCGGCAAGCCGGCGCTTCTTCGACTTCGGCATCTCGAACACCGATCAGGGGCGCAGCCTGAACGAAGGCCTCGTGCGCCAGAAGGAGGAGTTCGGCGCCAGCGCGGTGGTTCACGACTTCTATCGGGTGGAGCTCTAGTCTCGGTGGCGCCAAGCCAAGCCCACGCCGCTTCGCCCGAAGCCGTCTCCGTTGTAGAAGAGCAACTCGTAGTCTCCCATGACGCATGGCGCGCCAAAGCAGCGCATCTGCGCCTCCCAGGATTCGAATGGCGGCTGAAACACAGGGTTGAGGGGCGGACGGGAGCCAGGAATCCCCGGCGCAGGGCCCTCCACCAACTCATACCCCTCGCAGGTGCGGATTGAGACCATGAGGCGATCCTGGTTCTTCCCAGTGATCACTGGCCTCCCGAAGCCGATCTCGCCAGCGGCGACGTCGGGCTCTAGGACGATGTCACCGGGACCGCTCCAGGAATCCGCATGCGTCGAATGGAGCTTCCGGAGGCTGTATTTCGGCAACCGCTTGCCTAGAGGCCCATCAAAGAACGACTCGCCGCCAATGTAGAGCATCTCGTATCCGCCATGCCGCGGCGTGATGAAGGGAGCTGTCCGGAAGAAGCGCTCGCCTGGAAGCGGCGGAAGCAATGGCGCATCGTCCTTCGTGAAGGTTCGTCCTCCATCTCGCGAGCGCGCCATCCCGGCGAACAGCGTGTAGGGCGTCTCAACCGACCCCCTTCGCCATCCGATGTAGAGAAGCACTACCTCTCCGTCGACACGGAGAAGCTGTGAGGGATTCACGCCATCGCAATCGAACGCCCCGGGGGCGCCCACATCGAGGACCGGCTCGGCCGACACGTTCAGCAGGTCGAACGGCGGCTTGGGTGCGAACTCGGCCGCGAAGATTCGGCCGCGCATTTCATAGTCGCACGAGGCGAAGAGCACGCGAACGACGCCGTCGACCAGCATGGGCGTCGGCAGCATGGCGTGACTGAACGCCAGCGGCCCGCCTTGAGCCTGGAGCACGCACCCCAGCCTGCGCCAAGCTTGGCGCCGCTCGGTCAAGCCGCGCCAGCCGCGACGGACGAGGACCGTCGTTGCTCAACAAGTTCGGCGAACCGCCGCTCAATCCTGCGCGTAAAGCCAACGCCGTCGCAAACCGGACCGTGCTCGAAGGCAGGGCGCACGCGGCTCCGCAAGGCGTTCAGGACGATGGGGTCCCGCGTGAGCTCGATCGCCTTCTCGACGAACGCGGTCGCGTCCGGAGCCGCGAGTTCTGGAAGGCCAGAGGCGCGCGCGAAGCTCGCCGCGTAGGCGCCGGTCAGGCAGCCCTCACTCAGCGCAAGCACCGGAAGGCCGTTGGAGAGGGCCTCCAGACTTGTGGTGGAGCCTGGCGCCGGCCAGGTATCAAGCGCCAAGTCTACGGCTCCGAAGGCTCGATGATAGGCGTCGCCGGAGGAGTGCCCCTCGAAGACGATCCGTTCCGGCGCGACACCATGCGCCGCGAACCGCGCCTGGGTGGTCCGCTGCAGCACCGGATCGACGAAGTAGCGGTACTTCAGGAGCAGCCGCGAACCTGGCGCGCCTTGCAGGACCTTGGACCAGGTCTCCACGACGGACGCGCCGAGCTTCGCCGGGTGATTGAACGATCCGAAGGTGACGTAGCCATTGGCCAGAGCCGGCGTGTCGACCGGCGCAAGGCGATTCGGCGAGGGCTCGAACGCGGTGAACACCGGGCCGATATCGCACACCTCCTCCGTGAAGAGGGCGGGATCGCTGAGGCCGATCGCTGACGAGGCGTGCAGGACGTAGTCCATCTGCGGCAGGCCGGTGGTCTGAACGAAGTTCAGCCAGGCGACCTGCACCGGAGCGGGCTTCAGGGCGAAGACGTCCAGGCGCGACCCCGCCGTATGGCCCCAGCAGTCGGCGAGCACGTCGATCCCGTCCTGCCGAACGCGCTCCGCCGCAGCGTGAGCGCTCAACCCGCCGATCGGATGGACATCGATCCATTCGGGCCAATTGCCGATCTCTTCGGCGCTTTCTGGATAGAGCGTGACCGCCACGGCGTCTGGATCGTGGTTGTTCAGGAGCGGCGCGATGAACTGGTTCAGTTGCGAGCCGGCGAAGCGTGGCGCGACATAGCCGATGCGCAGCTTGCCGCGACGAGGCGGAAACTGCTGAACGTTCCGCCCCTGCTCACCCGGGGCGAACCTGCGGGCCCAGGCCATGGCCTCGCGCGCGTAGCCCTCGCCGCCATCCTCGCAGAACAGCAAGGGAAACAACAGGAATTGCGCGACCGAGGCGCTGTCGAACATCTCATCGGCGGCGCGGAAGACCTGAACCGCCTCGTCGATCCGCCCCTGATGCTGAAGCGAGAGGGCGAAGCTCAACAGGGTCTGCGCCGCTGGCTTCTCCGCCTGCAGCGCCATGGTCCAGACGACCGAGGAGAGTGCGACGAAACCCTGCCCGTAAAGCGCCTGGGCGATGCGCGCGGCGAAGTCGGGCTCGGCGCGGCATCTGGCGAGATCGGCCCGCATACCCCTGATGAGCGGAATGGCCTGAAGAATGCGCGCATCGTTGAGGTGCGCCGTCGCGGCGTCTGCATCGCCCAGGGCCAGGCTCGCCGACGCCAGCCAATAGCGGCACTCGGCCTCCGCTGGCGCTCCAGCGGCCATTCGCTGCAAAAGGAGAACCGCGGCGGCGGCGTCGCCGCCGAGCACAAGTCTTCGCGCGTCGAGCAGGTTTTTCGTGAGGGTTGCGGAATCCATGGCGCCTCCGAGCAGGGAGGCTAGGCCCGCGATACTAAGACCCGGTTAACCACGTTTCCTTCGGCAAGCACGCGCGAGGGGCGCGACGACGGGGCTTTCTGAGAGCGCGGCCGCCCTCATCGTCCGTTAACCATGTTTTGCGACCCTCGCCGGAAGACAGACCGTGGGCGACGAGCGCCCTTGCCTGGAGATGACGGATGAGCCTCGCCTTGAAAGCCTCCGATCCTGCGCATCCCGCCGTCGAGAACCTCGTCCACGACGGCGCGCACGTGTTCGACCAGCGCGTCGATCCGCAGGCGGCCGCCGCCCTCCTGGCCGACATCCGCGCCACGCGGAACTTCGACCATCGCCTGTTCCTGTCGGAGGCCGAGTTCGACGCCGATCCGCAGTACACCGGCGTCAATCCCAGGCCCGGCCGCAACCTGCTGGAGCGGTTCGAGGACCAGCTCGGCTTCGTCGAGCAGGCGCCGCACATCGTCGAGGCGGTCTCGGCGCTGCTGGGCGCGGACTATGAGATCCTCAACAAGAAGATCGTCTGCGGCGTGCCCCAGAGCTCGGTGCCGGAATGGCTGCGCGAACGCATCCTCGGCAATCCGGTGAACAACCTCGGCGCCTATGTCAGGCCCGAGTATCGCGACATCACCTATTTCTACGGCATCGACTTCCACCAGGACCTGATCGACTACAAGGACCGGCCGGCCGACTTCCTGACGCTCTACATTTATCTGCACCCGGTCACGCGGCTGGACGCGCCGCTGTTCCTGCTGACCGGCACCCATGCGCTGGGCGGGACGCTGTTCCCCCACGACCTGAGCCGCGCCGGGCCCGACGCCTGGACCTACCGCGACCGCCGCGGCGGCGAGATGACCGCGCGCCAGCTCATCCTGACCGGCGACGCCGGCTACGCGGCCATGTGGCACGCCTGCACCCTGCACGGCACCCAGCCGGACGCGGCCGACCACGAGCGCATTTCGCTGCGCTATCTGCTGGCCCAGGGCTCGGGCCGCGCGGGGATCGACGAGGTCAACGCGACGCTTCGCGGCCCGCTGGCGCTGAACGAGACGCGCTTCGACCTCGCCGCGGACGGCCGCGCGGTGATCAAGGCCAACACGGTCAACAAGGCCTGAGGCGCGAGGCCGCCGGTCAAGGCAGGTCGTCAGGCCAGGTTCGGCTCGCGGTAGACGAAGGTCGTGTATTCGTAGAGTCCGTAGTCCGCGCGCACGCGCACCTCGCGGCTGAGCGCCCGGGTGGCGAAGGCGACAGCCTCGTCCATTGGCCAGTGGAACAGGTCGTCCCGCGGATAGTCCAGGTGGACGCTCATCACGTTGAAGGCCACGCCCAGCCGGCAATGCGGCCAGACCGCCGTCAGCAGCGCCTTGACGAAGGCCTCCATCTCCACCTGCGGCAGATCGCGCTTGACCGTGAAGACGCCGTTGAGAATGGCGAAGTCGAACATCTCGCCCAGGTCAGGCGAGGCGATCAAGTCGCGGCATAGAAAGCGCGCGTGCGGGTGCCGGCCGCGCGCGTTGTCGACCATCGCCCTGGAGATGTCGAGACCGGTGTAGGTCCAGGTCCCGGGAACGACGTTCTCCAGCAGATAGTCGAGGAACAGGCCCACGCCGCACCCGACGTCGAGCAGGCGGACAGGCTCGTCGGTCGCCGGAACGCCGCTCGCCATGATGCGGAAGCGGGTTTCCAGATCCTCCAGGTTCGGCCAGTCCACGCCGTGGACGTTGGGTCCGAACATTGCCAGCGTCTCCTCGTAGTGACGCTGGATCGCCCGATAGTCGGCCGGGCGCGACCCCATCAGGGCGCTCATGCGCCGCGTCCGGGCGGCGGGCGTTCAGACAGCATTTCGGCGTCCAAGCTCACATTCTGTGGCCGCCAGGATCGCGCAGAGTCGCTACGATTCAGTTTCCCGCAGGCGCCAGAAACGTGAGTCGAAGCCGGGTCTTAGGCCGCCGAAAGGCGCGCGCCCATCATCTGGTGCAGGAGGTTGATGGCCTTCAGCGGCCGGACCATCACCTTGAAGCGTGTGATCTTGCCCGCCTCGTTCCAGGCGATCATGTCCACGCCATTGACGGCGATCCCCTCGATCTCGCAGGCGAACTCCAGCACCGCCGAATTCTCCGCCGTCCATTCGCCGAGATACCGGAAGCTGTCGCCGCCCAGCACGGTCATGGCCGCCAGGAGATATTTCTCGACGATCGGCCGACCCGCCTGAGGGGTATGCACCACCGGAGACTCGAAGACGGCGTCTTCGGCCAGCAGCTCATGCAGGACGGCCGGGTCCCGCGTACGAACGAACTCGTGCCAGCCAGCGATCGCGCCTTGCGTCATGTCGTCCTCCCGCACGCCGGCGCGGCCGGGTCGGCCGCGCCTCGCCCGCAGTGGGGACCGGCGGCGTCGCGGAAGTCAATCCGCTCCGACGGCCCGGCTCAGGCGGCGACCTTGCGCGGGACCAGGCGCTGGCTGGACAGGGCTTCCTGCGCCCCCGACACCCCGGCCTCGCCGTACTCGGCGTCCTCGTTGACTTCCCACACGTCGTAGAGCGTCTCGCCCGCGGCGATGTTCAGGGCCGTCAGCAGGCCCGTCATCATGGCGTGGTCCTGGTTGTTGTACTTGTGCATCCCGTTGCGGCCGACCAGGTGCAGGCCGGGGAACGACAGCGACAGGTCCAGGCGGATCATGTCGACGTTGTGCGCATAGGCGTCGTCGTAGACCGGGTAGGCCTTGGGCTGGCGCACCACGGCGGCGTCGTAGACGTCGGCCGGGTCCATCAGGCCGATCTTGCCGATCTCGGCCTTGGCCAGGTCGATCAGGTCGGCGTCGTCGGAGGCCCACAGGCCGTCGCCTTCGAAGCAGAAGTACTCCAGGCCCAGGCACGTGGAGACGCCGTCGGGGATCATTTC
The DNA here is from genome assembly GCF_046291545.1 of Phenylobacterium sp. GTDB lineage: Bacteria > Pseudomonadota > Alphaproteobacteria > Caulobacterales > Caulobacteraceae > Phenylobacterium. The sequence goes on along the minus strand of NZ_JBKBSM010000001.1, from coordinate 1,045,957 downwards.
CGGCGACCAGGAGCGGAAGTTCTGCACCCGCCCGACCTTGACGCTCGGATCGTGGATGTAGACCCAGTTGTCCGGCAGCTCCTTCTGCGGCTTGCCGATCAGCACCACGGTCAGGAAGTCGCGGTACTTCAGGTCGCGGGCGTGGAAGAGGCTGATGGGCGTCGGCGTGATGGCGGCCATCAGTTCCCGGATCGGCGCCGAGGACACCACGTTGTCGGCGGTGAACACCTCCTCGCGGCCGTGCTCGTCGACGGCGGTGACGGTCCAGACCTTGGTCGCGGCGTCGAAGGCCAGGGCCGAGACCCGCCGACCCATCCGAACCTCGCCGCCCAGGGCCTTAACCTTGGCGGCGCAGGCGTCCCACATCATGCCGGGGCCACGCCGCGGGTAGCGGAAGGACTCGATCAGCGTCTTGGCGGCCGCGCCGCCGCCCTTTCGGTTCAGGCCGAGAGAACGCTTCAGGCCGTCCACGATCGCCGAGCCCAGGTCCAGGCCCTTGATGCGCTGGGCGGCCCAGTCGGCGGAGATCTCGTCGCAGCCCATCCCCCACACCTTCTCGGTGTAGGTCTTGAAGAAGATCGAGAACAGCTTCTCGCCGAACTGGTTGCGGACCCACTGGTGGAAGGTCTTCGGCGCCTTGACCGGGAAGGCCTTGGCCCAGGCGAAGGACGCCATGCACAAGGAGCTGGTGAAGACCCCGAGGTTCGCCAGGGCTTCGAACGCCTTGAGCGGATAGGCGTAGAACTTGTTGCGGTAGTAGATGCGCGACAGGCGCGGCCGCTCGATGAAGTCGTCGGGCAGGATCTCGTTCCAGAGATCCACGATCTCCTTCGACTTGGAGAAGAAGCGGTGGCCGCCGATGTCGAACAGGAAGCCCTTGTAGTCCACGGTGCGGCTGATGCCGCCGACGTAGCGGGGGTCCTGCTCCAGCACGATCACGCCGCGGCCCTCCTTGGCCAGGGTGTAGGCCGTGGTGAGGCCCGCCGGGCCCGCCCCGATGACGAGGGTTTCGATGTGTTGGCTCATGCCCCGCTCCCGCTTGGATCGCGGGCACCATGGGCGACCCATAGTTAAGGCCTTGCGGCCGAACGTAGTGAATCCGAATTAATCTCGCGCCTAGATTGCGCCCGTCTCAGCGGACCCGCCAGGCGCGGACCTCGCCCTCGCCCGCCGCCGGCGCGAGCCAGTCCGGGACCTCGCCGGCCTCGAGCCGCGCCGCAAGGCCGGCGGGCGCCAGACGCATCAGACGCAGGACCTCCCCGGAGCGGCACACGACGACGTAGTCGACCCCCAGGTTGCGGGCCAGGACGCGGGCCTCGGCCGGCGGCGCCTTGAGCATCTCGTGGACGGCGACGATGCCCTCGGGATTGCGGTGGTAGGGCGCGCTCATGACCTGATGGGGCGAGGCCATCAGGATGAACGGTCCCGAATCTATCGGCGCGGCGACCAGGCCCGGAGGCAGATCGCCGAGCCCGGCGTAGGCGCCGGGGTCGAAGCAGCTTTTCGACGAGGTCAGGGCGGCGCCCTGCGCCTTCGGCGCCAGGGCCTTGCCCAGGGCGCGGCCGCCCAGGGGCAGCCCGACGGCCAGGATCAGCCCGACCAGCATCACCGCCCCCCAGTCGCGGCGCGAAACCCCGGCGTCCCGGGCCGCGCCGACCATCGCAGCCGCAATCAATGGGCTGGCGAAGGCGACCGAGTAGACGATGCCGCGCATCTGGACGAACAGCATGGCGATGGACGCCAGCCACAGAAGACCAAGGATTGCGAGCGGCCATCTGCGGGCCGGTCGACGCCAGGCGACCCAGGTCATGGCGCAGAGCCCGATCAGCAGGAGCACGGCCGAGGCCATTCCGAACGGATCGAACCGGCCGAGCAGTCCGGGAAGGGTGCGGGCCTCCTGCACATGGTCGAGCCAGATGGGACCCAGCCGAGGGTCGACCGCGGCGAAGGGCCCCTGCAGGCAGGCGGGCCCCGCCCAGGCGAAGGCGGCGACGCCGGCGACGCCGGCTGCGGCCGACAGCGCCAGGCGTGCGAGCGGGGACGCCAGGCGCCCACCGACGCCCGCAGCGAGGGCCAGTCCGAGGCCGCCGACGACCGCCAGGGCCAGGACGGGCCAGGCGACCTGATCGCAGACGGCCGACGCGACGTAGCGGGTGGGATTGAAGGCGAACGCCATAAGCGGAGTGGCCAGGGCGACGGTCAGGCCTAACCCGAGCACCGCGTCACGCACCCGCGCGCCGTCCCGCGCCAGGATCAGCCCTGCGGCGCCGCAGAGCACGAGCCAGAAGACCAGCGCCTCCAGTCCCACGGCGAGGGAAAGCGCGCCGCCGAGGCCCGCGAGGACGCCCATCCACGCCCCGCGGCGCAGGCCCATAACCCCGGCGAGCATGACGAGGGCGCCCAGCAGCTGCAGGGCGTGGTGGTCGATCCGGCCGGGGGGAAACTGCCAGAGCGCCGGGCCGAGGAGGCCGAACAGCAGCATGGCCGGAGCCATCGCCGGCGCGCCTGCAAGACGACGCGCGACGAAGCCGACGGCGGCCAGCGCCGGGAAGAGCTGGATCAGGGGCCAGAGGACCAGAGCGGCCGTCTCCGCCGCAGGCGCAGGCAGGACCAGCCCGAAGAGGGCGATCAGACCGCCGAGCGCCAGGTCGGGAATGCGCGACCAATGGATGGAGAAACCCGGGGCCGGCCAACCACGGTGCTGGTCGACGTCGAACCAGTCCTGCCCCGCCAGCCAATCGCGCACCTGCACCAGGCGCATGGCGTCATCGGTGTCGAGATCGTGCAGGCCATTCCAGACCTGGGCCCTTGCGAGCAGGAACAGGCCGATGACCAGCCAGGCGATCGCCGCCGTGCGCCAAAGTCCCGCCCGACCGCGGAAGAAACCGCCGACATCCATGCGTAAAGCCCTCGCGCTCCCCGATCGGGCTTACGGGCGGGCGCTTAAGAAAGCGTGCGGCCCGCGGGCTGCTCACATCGGGTAGCGCGCCTGCCCAAAGCCGGCGGAAGTTAACGCTCGCTCAACCCAAATGCCCGCAGCGTGCGGCTTGACGCGCAGGAGGCATGGCCCATGCCGAACTGGTTGAATCGAGTGCGTTTTCAGAACCTCAAGGCGCCGCTGAAGATCTCGGTCGGACTGGGGGCCGTGCTGGCCTCCATCCTCGGCGTGGGCGCGGTGCTGTTCGTCAACTTCTCGGCCCTGGAGCGGGCGGACGCGGAGATGACCCGCTCGACTCGGGCGCTGCACGCCCTGGAGGACGCCCGGTTCGCCCTGGCGCGGCAGGAGAATTCGCTGCGGGGCTACCTGATCTCCAAAGACGCCTACTACCTGGACCGGATCACCCACCTGCACCGGCCCACCTTCTTCGCCCGCGTGGCCGAACTGGAGCGGCTGAGCGCGGAAGAGCCGCAGACGCTCGCCAACATCGCCAGGCTGAGGTCCACCTTCGAGGACTGGCGGCTCGGCGCGGCGGACCGGGTCGCGGCCCTGGCGGCCGACCCGGCGAAAGGAGCCGAGGCGGCGGCGATGATCGGCCACGCCAGACCGGCCGACACGCTGATGGGGCGCGCCGAGGCCTCGCTGGGCGTCATCGAAGCCTCCGCCCGCGCCGATGTCGCCCGACAGGCCGCGATCAAGGCCAGGGCGGCCCGCAACATCAAGCTGGCCTGGGCCATCGGCGTGTCGCTGACCGCCGCGGTGGCCTGCGCCGTCGGCGTCGTGCTGTGGACGAGCATGGCCTCCCCGATCGTCGCCCTGACCCAGGTGATGCGCCGCCTGGCCTCGGGCGACAACGCGGTGAAGGTGCCGGCCGTCAGGCGACAGGACGAGATCGGCCTCATGGCTGCGGCCATAGCCACCTTCCGCGACGCCGCAGTGGCCAAGGCCGCCCTGGAGGCTGAAGCCGAGGTGAGGCGGCGCGAGTCCCTGACGCTGGCCGACCAGGCGCGTGCGGCGAGCCGCGCCAAGTCCGAGTTCCTGGCGACGATGACCCACGAACTGCGCACGCCGCTGAACGGCATTCTGGGCATGGCGCACATCATGGCCGCGGGGGGCCTCGAGCCCCAGCAGCGCGAGCGCCTGGAGACGATCGAGGAGTCCGGCCGGGCCCTGCTGGGCGTGATCAACGACATACTGGACATCTCCAAGATCGAGGCCGGCCGGCTGGAGATCCGCCCGGCCCCCTTCGATCTTGGCAAGTTCGCCGACAACCTGGCGGCGCTCTATCGGCCGCTGGCCGCCGAAAAGGGGCTGGAATTCACAATGGACGTCTGCCCGGACGCCCGCGGCTGGTTCCTGGGCGACGCCGTACGCCTGCGCCAGGTGGCCTCGAACCTGATCTCCAACGCCCTGAAGTTCACCGCCAAGGGGGAGGTGCGGGTGAGCCTGGTGCGGGTGGGCGAGCGGCTCGTGTTCGCCGTCAGCGACACCGGCCTCGGCATCCCCGCAGACCAGCAGGAGCGCCTGTTCGAACGCTTTGTGCAGGTGGACGGCTCGGCGACGCGCCGCTACGGCGGCGCCGGCCTGGGATTGGCCATCTCCAAGGAGATCATCGGCCTCCTCGGCGGCACCATCGCGTTCACGAGCCGCGAGGGCGAGGGCTCGCGCTTCGCCTTCGAGGTCCCCCTGCCCTCCGCCCAGGCGCCGGCCGCACCCGCGGAGACGCAGGCCGAGGACGGCGGGGGCGGAGAGGCTCTGCGGGTGCTGGTGGTCGACGACAACGCCACCAACCGGATGGTGCTGACCGCGCTCCTGAACCAGTTCGGGGTGGAGTCGCACTGCGTCACTGACGGCCGGGCCGCCCTCGCGGCCTGGGAGTCCGGCAGTTGGGACGCCATATTGATGGACATCCACATGCCCGAGATGGACGGGGTGACGGCCACCCTGCGCATTCGCGAGCGCGAGCACGAGCTTGGGCGCCCGCGGACCCCGATCATCGCGGTGACCGCCAGCGTTCTGACGCACGAGACCGAGAGCTACCTGTCCGCCGGCATGGACGACTGCGTTCCCAAGCCGGTGGAGGTGCGCAGCATCATGGCCGCCCTGCAGGGCGTGCTGGCCGAAGCCGCTGACGCCTAACCGGCCGCAGCCCTGCGCGGCGGGGGCGCGGGCGCGCGCAGCATCCGTTCCACCCGCTCGACGATTTCCGCGCCGCTGAACGGCTTGGTCATGACGTCGCGCGCGCCGAGGCCGACAGCCCGCTGGATGTCCTCGCGCGAAGGCGCCTTCATCAGGAACAGGATCGGGTAGGTCGGCCGCACGCCGTGGCCGCGCAAGGTCTCGAGCACCTCGAAGCCGTTGAGTTCGGGCAGGTCGCGGTCGATCACCAAGGCGTCCGGTCGCAGGCCCTCGAGGCTCTGCATGGCCAGGACGCCGGTGCGGGCCATGCACGTGCCGTAGCCGGCAACCGACAGGCGGATCTGGATGAGCTCCAGCACCGCACGGTCGTGCTCGGCGATCATGACCGTCGCCTGCCGGGCGCCGTAGTTCATCGCCACGCTCCCATCTTCAGCCGCCGACTGCGCACCGGCTCAGAAGAAGTCCGGATCGCCGGCTTCAACCGGCTCCTCGGCGGTCTCCTCGCGGCCGAAAGCGCTGGCCATTCGATCCGCAAGGGCGCCCAGGGTGATGCCGGCAAGAGCGTCGGTGACCGGAACCGTGGCCGCGGCGGGCGCATCCTCGCTGAGGCGGCGGGCGAAGGCCGACAGGCACGTCAGGTGCTGGGCCAGGAGGTCCACCACGTGCATGCCCTCGGTGAGGCGCTGGCGCTGCGCCGGCGGCAGGGCCGGCATCAGTTCGCCCACGATCGCATCGAGCGAGACGCAGCGCGCGCCCGCCAGTTCGATCTCCCACGCCAGCACGTCGAGCATGGTCGCCAGGCTCGTCTCGAGCGGCGGCTCAGCCAGTTTATGCACCCCCACGACCCACCTCCCGTTGTCAGCTCGAACAGTGTTCGAACGGCGCTAACAGGCGATGAACGCGGGCGAACCGGCTCAGGCGCGCAGGGCCGACACGTAGGTCCCCATGTCGAAATAGTCGCGCCAGACCTTGATCTTGCCGTTCTCCATCTGGAAGACGCCGCAGCAGGGCAGGTCCACCGGCTTGTCGCCCACGCGGGTGCGGTCGAGCCGCTCGGCGACCACCACATCGCCGCGGGAGACGAGCGTCAGCACATCCCAGGTGGTGGAGGTCCAGTCCTTGACGAAGGCGCCGATGAAAGCGCGCAAGGCGGCGTGGCCGGCGACCGGCTGGGTCGGCATGTTGTGATAGACCCCGTCAGGGGCGAAGAAGCCCACCAGCTCGTCGACGTCTAGCCGCGACCAGGCGGCGATGAAGTCGGCGATGGTCTTTTCGTTGTCCGTCATGCGTTTGCGCCCTCCCCGGCGCGATCGGCGATGGTCTCCTCCCGCTGGACGACGACGGGCGGCCGGAAGCCGGGCTCCAGCGCCTTCAGCGGATGGGATGCGGTGACCTGGCCCATGAACGGCGGCCAGATTTCATAGCCCAGGAGCTGCTTGAGGCGGGGCGACATGGCGCGGACCATGGACGCCGGGATCGCCAGGTAGAAGTTCTCCTGCGTGCGCGCCCACGGTTCGCAATACTGGTTGGTGAAAGCCAGGCGCGGCCTGTCCGAGCGGTTGGCGCCGCCCCGGTGAAGCAGGGTCCCTGCAAAGATCGCGCAGGCCCCTGCCGGCATGACCATGGGCCGCATCATGGCCGTCAGCCGTTCCGGCTCGGCCATCAGGGCCTCGATGTCGGCGTCGCTCCAGCGGTGGCTGCCCGGGATGATGTCGGTGGCGCCGTTGCGGTCGGTGAAGGCGTCGACCGCGGCGATCAGGGTGTAGCTGATCGCCGGGCGGGGCCGCGGCTGGCGATAGAAGCCGTCGTCGTAGTGCAGGGCCTGGGCCGCCTCGCCGGGGCGGATGCTGATCGCCTGACTGGCGGTGAGCAGGAAGCCGGGCTGCAGCACACGGTCCAGCAGGGCCATCACCCGCGGCTCCTCGGCGAGCCGTTCGAACACCGCGCCGCGCGCCACCAGGGTGTAGACGCGCTCGGTGGCGAAGCCCTCGAAGGCGTTGCGCCCGGTGTGGCTGCCCAGGTAGGGCGCCAGGGCGCGCCGCGCCTCGGCCAGGTCGGCGGCGCCCATGAAGTCCTCGATCACCGTGAAGCCGTCGACGTCCAGGCGCGCGGCGTGGGCTTCAAGGTCGAAGCCATCGACGGATGCCTTCATGGCCGCATCCTCCCCACATTGTCATTGCGGCGATGGTGCGGCCTGGGCGGAGACGGCGCAAGCGCCGCCGCCGCCTCGTCCGGCTAACGCGGCGCAATGTCGAAGGCGAGGTGCCTGCGCGGAGCGATCCAGGTGTTGAGCGCCTCGAAGCGCAGCCTGGCCTCGGCCGGCTTCGGCGTCGCCTTCAACAGCAGGGTGATCTGGCCCCGGGCCGGAACGGTGACGATGTCCGCGCCGTCGTAGAAGCTGGCGTTGGACACGTTGCGCAGCACAAGATCGGCAGGGGAGCTGTTGGCCAGGGTCACCGGCGTGACGGCCGTGTTCGCCAGCGGATCGGCCACGGTCATCGTCAGCGCTCCGCGCACCACGTCGGCGACGTGGGCTTCACGGCCGATGAGGAAGCTCTTGTACCAGGCCACGGTGCGGCCGGCCTGCAAGGCGGCCTTGATCGCCGGCAGCGACTTCTCCTGCGCGAGGACAAGGGTCACGGTGCGGTGCCCGCCGCCGGGTACGTCGTAGTCCCAGTCCACCAGCTCGTGCACGTCGGAGGTGCCGAGGATGGTCAGGTTGTTCTGCAGGGCGATGGTCAGGGCCTCTTCGGACAGGTCGGGACCATTGGCGACCTCGATGCCGTGCAGGAGCTTCTTGGCGATCAGGTCGCGGTGCATGTCGGTGAGCTCGGCCACGCCGCTGGGTCGTTGCGCATGCCAATACGGGTGGTTCCAGAAGACGAAGGCGCCCTGGTCGTTGGCCTCCTTCAGCGAGGCTTCGGCGTCATCGACGAGCAGCTTGTTGGCGTCGGCGATGAAGACCGCGTTGACGTGGCCCGGAGGCATGCTGCGGGTGACCTCGGCGCCCGGGATCACGAGCAGGTCGGGCTTGGCCAGAGACTTGGAGAGCTCGTAGGACCGGTTGCGGTCCGGGTGGGGGATGTCGGCCCTGTGCGGCTGGTACTCGATGTGCTCGGTCACCGCATAGGCCGCCAGCCCGTCGCGCTCGGCCTCCCAGACCCGCACGCTGGGCCACACGTGACCGTCGGAGAAGACGCTGTGGGTATGCAGGTCCACCGGCAGCACCAGCGCGCCGCTGGCCGCATTGGGGAACGTCATCCTGCGCGTTTCGGCGTCGCCTGCGTGGGCCACGCCCCCGATCAGCGCCCACGCCGCCAGAACCTTCACCAGAATCTTCATGCCGCCCTCCCTGATTCCAGGCGCGACTTTGCCCCGCCCGGATCACGCTTTTGTGGCGTGCCTGCGAAGACGGCGTGGACAGCCGCTCTCGAAATCGGTGGCCGCCTTCGCGCTGCGGCGGCATGATCGACCGCTTGCGCCATCCGAAGGACCGGCATGGACTCCGCACCCGAGACTGCATCCACGGTCTGGCCCGCCCGCGTGGGGTCCTCGAGGCGCAGCGTGCTCGGCGGAGCCCTGGCCGCCGCCCTTTCGGCGCCGCTGACCGGCGCGGCGCGCGGCGACCTTGTCTGGGGCGTCAACGGCCATCCGTTCACCGCCTATCCGGGCATTCCGCTGGAGCAGCAGCTGGACCTTACCCGCGACCTGGGCATGACGAGCTACCGGGTGAACGGGGCGGGCGTGGCCGAGCTCGACCACATCCTGCCGCTGGCCGAGGCGCGCGGGATCGCCATCCTGCCGATCCTGGAGGTCGATGGCTGGACGGACTCGCCCCTCCCCCAGGTGCGGGAGCGCGCGTTCGAGCTGGGGCGGACCATGGCGCGCCACTTCCGCGGGCGCGTGCCGGTCTGGGAGCTCGGCAACGAGATGGAGAACTTCGCCATCATCCAGCCCTGCGAGATCCGCGACGACGGCACGAAGTACCCTTGCGAATGGGGACCGGCCGGCGGGGTCGGCCCGCTCGAGTACGTGGGCGCTCGCTGGGCGCAGGTCAGCGCGGCGCTGGACGGCCTGTCCAAGGGGGTGGCAGAGGGCGACCCCAAGGCCCTGCGCGCCATGGGCACCGCCGGCTGGGGCCATCTGGGCGCGGTGGAGCGGATGGCGCAGGACGGCCTGGCCTGGGACATCACCGTCTGGCACGACTACGAGGGCGTCCGCGAGAGCTACCTCGCCAAGCTCGCCTCCTACGGGCGGCCCATCTGGATCACCGAGTTCAACGCCGGCGGCGGCAACTTCGCCAGCCGCGCCGAGAACGCGCGCCAGCTCGCCGCCCGCATCGCCTACTATCGGCGCATGCGCACCGCCTACCGGATCGAGGCCGCCCACGTCTACGAGCTGCTGGACGAGCCCTACTGGAGCGATTTCGAGGCGCACATGGGCCTCTACACCGTCGTGCGCGACAAGACGCGCGGCTGGCGGGTCGGTCCGCCAAAGCCGGCGGCGAAAGCGGTGAAACGGGCGCTGGGGACGACCTGAACGGCGCCCTCCGTAGTTCCGCGGAGTGCCGCGCCGGCGGCGGGCGCAGTAGGCTGGCGGCGCTCAGGTGAGCGATGGAGCAATCCTGGTCGCCATGGACTTCAGATGAACGCCACGGTCGATCCCCATCCCCTTCGGCCCGTCCCGTTGACGGCCGCACGGGTCCGTCACCACATCCCCGGCCGCACCCGCCTGGAGGCCGGCGCCGTCCTTGACGCGGGCCGCGCAGATGCGCTGCGCCAAGCCCTCGCTCGCCGCGGGTGGACCCTGGCCGGATGCAACGCCGTGACCCGCAGCCTTCTGGTGCGGCATCCTCAGACGATCCCGCCTGGCCAGGTGGCGGAGACGGTCGCGATCATCCTGGCCGGCGCTGGCGGGCCCACCGCCGGATTCGCCGGGGAGGCGGATCCGGAGATCGGTCATCTGATGGCCGCCCCCGTCCCCGCCGTTCTGGAGATGCTCGGCGCGACCACCCGCGGTCTAGACGAAGCCGAGGCGGGCCGGCGCCTGTCGCTCTACGGCCCCAACGCCTTGCCGCCGCCGCAGCGGCGATCGCGGGCGACGATCCTCGGCGGCCAGCTCACCAACCTGCCCGCCGGACTGCTCGCGGGCTCGGCCGTGCTGTCGCTCGCCACCGGCGGCGTGTTCGACGCGGTCGTGACCCTTGGCGTGATCGCGTTGAACGCGGCCATCGGCTTCGGCACGGAAGACGCGGTGGAGGGGCTGATCGCCCGCCTCGGAAAGCCGGTGGAGCACGCCACCGTCGTGGTTCGCGGCGGTCGGGCTCGCAGCGTGATGTCGCGGGAGGTCGCGCCGGGCGACCTCATCGCCCTCGGGCCGGGGCAGGCCGTGCCGGCCGACGCGCGGCTGATCGAGGCGCGGGACCTGACCGTGGACGAGTCCATCCTGACTGGCGAGAGCCTCGGCGTGGAGAAGACCGCCGCCCCCGCGCCGACCAGCGGCGCACGCCTGGCCGAGCGCAACAACATGGTCCACGCCGGTTCGGTGGTGATCGGCGGCCAGGGCCTGGCGGTGGCCGCCCGCACCGGCGGACGCACGGAAGCCGCCGCCGTGCGCGGCCTGATCGCGGCGGCCCGGCCGCCGCGCCCGTTGATCGAAGAGAAGCTGGACGAGCTGAGCCGCGTCATGGCGGTGGCCGCGATCGGAGCCAGCGGCCTGGTGTTCGCCATCGGGCTGATGCGCGGGCGACCGATGGTCGAGCTGGTGCGCAGCGCCGTCGGCCTGGCGGTGGCGAGCCTGCCCGAGGGCCTGCCGGCGGTGGCCACCACCACCTTCGCGCTGGAGGCGCGAGCCATGGAGAAGCGCGGCATCCTCGTGCGCATGCTGCCGGCGATCGAGTCGATCGGCGCGATCGACACCCTTTGCCTGGACAAGACCGGCACCCTTACCGAAAACCGCATGAGCGTGGCTGGCGCGGCGGGGGGCAGCGCGCTCTACGCCGTCGACGCCGCCGGCGCCCTGGTGCGCGAGGACGGCGAGCCGGCCCAGGAGAAGGACCGCCGCGCCCTGGCCGCCCTGGCCGAGGCGGTCGCCCTGTGCAACACCGCCGAGCCGTCGAGCGAAGGCCACGAGAACGGCAGCGGCACGGAGCTGGCGCTCCTGGAATTCGCCGCCCGCGTCGGGACCGATGTGGCCGCCGTTCGCGCCGCCGCCCCCTGCATGGCGGTGCGCGAACGCACCCAGACCCGGCGTTTCATGTCGACGCTGCACGCCGCCGACGGCGAGACGCTGCTGTTCATGAAGGGCGCGCCGGAGGAGGTGCTGGCGCTCTGCCGGCACGAACGGCGCACGGCCGGCCGGGCGCCGCTGGACGCGGCCAGGCGAGAAGAGATCCTGGCGCAGAACGCGGCCCTGGCCGGCATGGGCCAACGGGTGCTGGGGGTGGCCCGGCGACGCTCGCGCACCGGCGCCTTCGACCCGGAGCGGCCGGATGACCTGGAGTGGCTGGGTCTCGTCGGTCTGGCCGATCCCTTGCGGCCGAGCGCAAGGGCGGCGGTCGCCGCCTTCCAGGCCGCGGGGGTGCGCACCCTGATGATCACCGGGGACCAGCCGGTCACCGCCCAGGCCGTGGCCGAGGCGCTGGACCTGGCAGGCGGCGCGCCTGTGCGGGTGGTCACCGGCGGCGAGATCGCGGCGATGGACGACGCCGCCCTGGGCCGCGCGGCGGCGGAGGCCACGGTGTTCGCCCGCGTCACCCCGGCGGACAAGCTGCGCATCGTGCGCGCCCTGCAGGCGAGGGGCGCCGTCGTCGGCATGCTGGGCGACGGGGTGAACGACGGCCCGGCCCTGCGCGAGGCGCGGGTCGGCATCGCCATGGGCAGGAAGGGCTCGGACGTGGCGCGGGAGGTCGCCGACGTGGTGATCGCCGATGACGACCTAGCGGCCCTCGGTCGCGCCATAGGCCGCGGGCGCTCGACCGACGACAACATCCGCAACGCGCTTCGCTTCCTCCTGCCGCAGAACCTGGCCGAGGTGCTGGTGATGCTCGTGGAATCCTTCGGCCCGCCCCAGGAGCAGGAGACGCCGATGGAGCTCTTCTGGCTGAACCTGGTCAGCGACGTCTTTCCGGCCATCGGCCTAGCCACGGCCGAGCCCGCCGGCGACGTCATGTCGCGTCCTCCGCCGGACCTGCGCGGCCCGATCCTGGGCCGGGCCGAACGCGGACCGCTGCTGCTGGACGGCGTGCAGATGGCGATGGCGGCCCTGATCCCGCACTTCGTCGGCCACATGAGCGGGACCGCGCCGGCCCAGGTTCGAACGGCCACCTTCGTCTCCCTCGCCGGCGCCCAGCTGGCTCACGCGTTCTCGCTGCGCGACCGCTCCGCGGGCGACCCGGCCGCGCGCTCGCTCAGCGAGCGGCGGCTGGAGCTGTCGCTGGCGGGCGCCGCCGGGCTGCTGGTGCTGCCGTTCGCCGTGCCCGGCCTCGGCCGCATGCTGGGCGTCGGCCGGCCGCACCCGCGGCTGATCGGCGTGACCGTCGCCTCGGTCGGCGGCTCGATGCTGCTTTCGGAGTTGCGGCGCGGACGGCGCGCCGGCCGGATCACGGCCCTGGGCGCATCCGCCGGGCCGCCATCAGGCTGAGCGCCTGGCCGAACAGCGCGCTGGCCGGACCGACCACTTGCCCCCGCGCGAGCTGAACGGCGCCGGCGGCGACCAGGGCCAGGAAGGTGAGTTCCGACAGGCTGGTGCGCCCCCCAAGGGCGTGGCGCGCAGCATGGTCAAGGGCGTCAATCAGCCGGGCGCCTGTGGTCAGGGCGTCGGCGGCGGCCGAGTCCTCCGGCGCCTCCTCCTCGATGGTCGCGCCAGTGGCGGAGGCCAGGGCTTCGGCCAGCGGCGCCCAGTCACCGATATGAAAGATCACCAGGGAGCCGGTGGCGGTGCGGGCCTCCACCTTGCTCACGCCCGGCAGTGCGCCGACCCGTTCGGCGAGGCGGCGGCCCTCCTCAAGGTCGCCCCGGATCTGGGGCGCTTCCAGCCGGACCCGCCCGGCGGTGCGGTGGGCGAGGCGCATGTCCGCTTACCCGGCTGCGGATTCGGATGGAGGCGCATCGGGAGCCTCAGCCTTCGCCGCGGCCATGGCCGAAGCGGCGGCGGCGGCGCCGGCGGCGGCGGCCTGGGCGGCGGTGGCGGCTGCGCCCGCCTCCTCATGAGCGAGTTCGTGCGCGACCTCGGCCAGGAGGTCCTCCAGGTGCTCGCCGGCGCGCATGGCGGCCGTCTGGGCGCTGGCCAATCCGGTGAAGCCCGCCTTCAGCGCTGTCTTCAGGGCTGGCCGGGCTATGCGGAACACGGCCGGAGCCACCACGGCCGCGCCGACTCCGATCGCCGCCCCCGCCACCAGTCCCGCCCGCAGCGGCCAATCTCTGAGCGCCATGTTCCGTCCCTTCGCCGTCCGCCTGCGCGTGGAGCCTACCACACCCGACGCCGCGCACGAGCCGACCGGATTTCAGACTCCGGCGCGCGCCCCGGGCCAGCCTTGATCGACGTCAAGCGCATCATGGAGCCGTGCGGCGCCGTTCGTAGATCAGGTGACTCTGAGTTCGGCGGCGTCGCGCACCAAAGCGGAAGCGGTGGCGGAGAGGGAGGGATTCGAACCCTCGATACCCTTGCGAGTATGCCGCATTTCGAGTGCGGTGCTTTCAACCACTCAGCCACCTCTCCAAGCCGGGCGAGGCCGCCTTCGGGAGGGGCCCGCTGAGTGAGGCGCGGAACCTACTCATCCGCCCCGGCGCGCGCAAGCCTTTCCAGCGCGGCGGATTTCAGCGCGGCCAGAGCACCATCTGGGTGCAGCGGAACAGGGCGATGACCTTCCCTGTGCTGAGGTTCCGGGCCTCGGCGTCCCACACCTGGGTCATGCGCCCGCCGTGGACGAGGCGCGCCTCGCAGGCCACCGTCTCGCCCTCTTGCGCCGTGCCCAGGTAGTTGGTCTTGAGCTCGATCGTGGTGAAGCCCGAGGCGCCTTCCGGCAACGAGCTCATGCAGCCGTAGCCGCAGGCGGAATCCACCAGGGCGACCACCGAGGCCGCATGCATGTAGCCGTTCGGCGCCATGTGTCCGCGGGCGACCACGAAGCGGCCGCGGGCCTCGCCGTGGCTGACCTCATCCCAGGCGATGCCCAGCTCGCCAGGCAGGAAGCCGCGCTGGCGCTCGGCGAACTCGGCGGCCTTGTTCTCACCGGACATGGGTTGGCTCCTCCGCCTTTTCCTGCAGGTGGGAAGCCGACGTCGGGTAAGGCAAGGCTTGGCCCCTCAGGCGTCGGCCGGCAGCACCACCACTCCGTCGGAGTCGGCGTGCAGCATGTCGCCCGGAACGAACACCACGCCGCCGAACGCCACAGGGGTGTCGACCACGCCCTCGCCGCGCTTGACGCTGCGCATGGGAACCGAACCCAGCGCCTTGACGCCGAGGTCCATGCCGCCCAGCACGGCGACGTCGCGCACCGCCCCGTTGATCACCACCCCGGCCCAGCCGTTGCGCACGGCGTCGGCGGCCAGGACGTCGCCCAGGAGGGCGCGGCGCAGGGAGCCGCCGCCGTCCACCACCAGCACCCGGCCGTAGCCCGGCTCCGAGAGCGTGGCCTTCACCAGGCTGTTGTCCTCGTAGCAGCGCACGGTGCGGATCGGCCCGGAAAAAGACCGCCGCGCGCCGAAGTCCCGGAACTGAACCAGGCAGACTTCGGCGGTCTCCTCGTGTTCGTCGCAGAGGTCTGCGACCGAATGCCCGTCATCGCTCATGTGAGTGCCGCTCAGGCGAGCGCCTTTCCCTTGTAGCCGTCGCGCAGGTCGCGCTTGAGGATCTTGCCGATGTGGCTGCGCGGCAGGGTGTCGACGAGCATCAGGTCGGCCAGGCGCTGGGTCTTGCCGACCTTGCCGTTGACATAGGCCATGATCTCGTCGGCCGTCGCGCTCTTGCCCTGGCGCAGGACGACGAAGGCCACGGGGGTCTCGCCCCACTTCTCCGAAGGCACGCCCACCACCGCCGATTCCAGCACCGCCGGATGGGTCGCCAGCTCGGCCTCCAGGTCGGACGGGTAGATGTTGAACCCGCCGGAGATGATCATGTCCTTCTTGCGGTCCATGAGGGTGAGGAAGCCGTCCTCGTCGAAGCGGCCGACATCCCCCGTGCGGATGAAGCGCAGGCCGTCGGGGCTGTACCACTCGGCCTCGGCCGTCTTGCCCGGCTGGTTGTGATAGCCGACCATCATCGCCCCCGAGCGGCCGACCACCTCGCCGATCTCGCCCTGGGGCACTTCCTTGCCGTTCTCGTCGATCAGGCGGATGTCGTGGCCCGGCAGCGGCCGGCCGACGGTGTGCAGCTTGTCCGGATGCTCGTGGGCGACGAGGCCGCAGGAGCCGCCGCCCTCGGTCATGCCGTAGTACTCGATCAGGCCGCCGGGCCAGCGCTTAAGCACGTCCGCCTTCACTTCCGGCGAGAAGGGCGCGGAGGTCGAGAACTTCATCACGTAGCTGGACAGATCATAGCTGTCGAAGTCCGGCCGCTCCATGATCCGGCGGTACTGCACAGGCACCAGCATGGCGTGGGTGGCGCGGTGCTTTTCCGACAGCTTCAGGAACTGCTCGGCGTCGAACTTGGGCATCAACACGGCGGTGCCGCCGTTGGAGACGGTGGGCAGGAAGGAGACCAGGGTGGTGTTCGAATAGAGCGGGGTCGAGACCATGGTCACCGAGCCGGCGGGATAGACGCCGCGGCGGATCTGCCCCCACCGCATGGCGTGCGGCTGGACGATGCCCTTGGGCGTGCCGGTGGTGCCCGAGGAATAGATGATGTTGAAAGCCTGGTTCGGCTCGACGCTGACCGGCGCCGGCTTGGCGCCTTCCGGGGCCAGCCAGGATTCGAAGGCGAGGCCGGCGTCCGAGCCGTCGAGGGCCACACGCCGGGCCTTGATCTGGTCGGCCACGCCGGCCAGGGCGTCGGCCACGCCCTTGTCCAGGAAGAAGACCTTGGCCCCGGAGTCGTTGAGCATCATCACCAGGCTCTCGGGGGTGGACGAGGGCGCCAGCGGCGCCACCGCCGCGCCGGCCCGCAGGATCCCGAGGAAGGTCGCGCCGTACTCCACCGAGGTCGTCGCGCAGACCGCCGCCACGTCCTTGTTGGCCACGCCGTCGCGCTGCAGGGCCGCGGCGATGCGGTCCATCAGGGCGTCGAGGCCGGCGTAGGAGAGGGTGCGGCGGGCGTCGACCAGGACGTCCTGGTCCGGGCGCTCCTTGGCCTGCTCGTGGATCACCTCCGGCAGGGTGGCGAAGTCCCGGGTGAGGATCTCTTCGACGGACATGCAACTCCTCCCAATCACGCTTGCTCGGCCAAACGCCTGTTCGAACGCGTATGCTGCTTAGCCCTTCGCCCGCCGCGGCGACAACCGCAATCGACGCGGCAGGCCCTTGCGGACGCGGCGTCAGGCGGTGAAGCTAGGGCCGGCCGCCGATCCATTGGGCGGCGATGCATTGAAGCCGACCGCGGCCGAACCGCGGCGCACCGATCATTTGAGGGACGAAACACCCATGGCCGAAGAGATGATCTCCCTGGGCGCGCGCCTGAAAGCGCTGGCGCAGATGAAGGCCGACGCCCCGGCGGTGAGCAGCGGCGAGACCACACTCACCTACGGCGAGCTGCACCGGCGCACGAACCGCATCGCCCGCGCCCTGGCGGAACTGGGGGTGAAGTACGGCGACCTCGTCACCCTTGGCCTGCCCAACAGCGTCGGCTTCGTCGAGGCGACCTGGGCGATCTGGAAGCTGGGCGCCACCCCGCAGCCGATCTCCTTCCGCCTGCCCAAGGCCGAGCTCGAGGCGATCATGGAGCTGGCGGCCACGCCGGTGGTGATCGGCGAGTTCGCCCACCAGATCGACCGGCCGCTGGTGGGCGTGGACGACCTGCTCGCCCGCTCCACCGACGAGACCGACCTGCCCGACGTGACCGCTCCCGTCTACAAGGCCCCGACCTCAGGGGGCTCCACCGGACGCCCCAAGCTGATCCTGTCGGGCAATCGTGGCGAGACCTCGAAGGAGATTCCGCAGGTCGGCGGCTTCCGCGTCAATCCGGACTCCACCATGGTGATCCCCGCGCCGCTCTACCACAACGCCCCCTTCGGCATGGCCGCCGCCGGAATCACCGTGGGCGCGCATGTGATCGTCATGCCGAGGTTCGATCCGGAAAGGACCCTGGAGACCGTGCAGCGCCACAGGGCGAGCTGGCTCTACCTGGTGCCCACGATGATGAACCGCATCTGGCATCTGCCGGAGGAGGTGCGGTCGGCCTACGACGTCTCCTCGCTGACGACGATGTGGCACATGGCGGCCCCCTGCCCGCCCTGGCTGAAGGAGAACTTCATCCACTGGTTCGGACCGGAGACCGTGATGGAGCTCTACGCCGGCACCGAGGCCCAGGCGGTCACCATCATCAACGGCGCCGAATGGCTCGAGCACCGCGGGTCGGTCGGCCGCGTGTCGGTGGGCGAGATGCAGGCGTTCGACGAGGACGGCAGGCCCCTGCCGGCCGGCGAGGTCGGCGAGATCTACATGCGCCGCCCGGCCGGCGCGCCGCCGTCCTATCAGTATCGCGGCGCCACGCCGCGCACCCTGCCGGGAGGCTGGGAGAGCCTGGGGGACATCGGCTGGTTCGACGAGGACGGCTATCTCTACCTGGCCGACCGGCGCACCGACATGATCCTCGTGGGCGGGTCCAACGTCTATCCGGCCGAAATCGAGGCGGCGCTGGACGAGCACCCAAAGGTGATCTCCTCGGCCGTGATCGGCCTGCCCGACGACGACCTCGGCGCGCGGGTGCACGCCATCGTCCAGGCCCAGCCGGGAACCAGGGAGGCCGAGCTGCGCGAGTACGTCTCGGCCAAGCTTGTCACCTACAAGCAGCCGCGCAGCTACGAGTTCGTCGACGAGCCCCTGCGCGACGACGCCGGCAAGGTGCGCCGCACCGCCCTGCGCGACGCGCGCATCAAGGCCGACGCCTGACCTTCAGCCCGCGGCCGAGGCCGGCGCTGCGACCCTCCCTAGCGGACGGTTGTCGCCATTGCTGCGCTGCGATAAGCGGGACCGCATTCTTCTAAAGACGATTGTTTCGGGAGAGACCATGAGCATTAAGGGCAAGGCCTACATCATGGGGGCCTATGAGCACCCCACGCGCGATGCGCCCGACAAGTCGACCCCCCAGCTCCACGCCGAATCCGCCCTGGGCGCCCTGAAGGACGCCGGACTGAGCAAGGACGACGTCGACGGATACTTCTGCGCCGGGGACGCGCCGGGCTTCGGCGCCATGTCGATGGCCGACTACATGGGCCTGAAGCTGCGGCACATGGACTCCACCGAGACCGGCGGCTCGTCCTACATCCTGCACGTCAGCCACGCGGCCCAGGCGATCGCCGCGGGCAAGTGCAGCGTGGCCTTGATCACCCTGGCCGGCCGGCCGCGTCAGAACAAGTTCGGCTTCGGCGGTCCGCGCCTGAAGCCCGGCGAACTTGGCGACGGGCCGCCGGAAGCCGGCTTTGAGAACATCTACGGCGGCACGACGCACAACACCTACGGCATGTGCGCCATGCGTCACATGCATGAGTACGGCACCACCTCGGAACAGCTGGCCTGGATCAAGGTGGCCGCCAGCCACCACGCCCAGTGGAACGAGCACGCCTTCCTGAAGAACGTGGTCACCGTCGAGGAGGTGGTGAACTCGCGGATGATCGCCGATCCGCTGCACCTGCTGGACTGCTGCGTCGTCACCGACGGCGGCGGCGCGCTGATCGTCACCAGTCCGGAGGTGGCCAAGAGCCTCAACCGGCCGAAGGTGAAGGTGATGGGCGCCGGCGAGGCGCCCAAGGGCCCGGCCGGCGGCCAGGATCTGGACCTGACCTATTCGGGGGCGGTGTGGTCGGGCCCGCGGGCGTTCGAGGAGGCGGGCGTGACGCCGGCCGACATCAAGTACGCCTCGATCTACGACAGCTTCACGATCACCGTGCTGATGCAGCTCGAGGACCTGGGCTTCTGCAGGAAGGGCGAGGGCGGCAAGTTCGTGGCCGACGGCAACCTGATTTCCGGCGTCGGCAAGCTGCCCTTCAACACCGACGGCGGCGGCCTGTGCAACAACCACCCGACCAACCGGGGCGGGATCACCAAGGTGATCGAGGCGGTGCGCCAGTTGCGCGGCGAAGCCCATCCGAAGGTCCAGGTTCCGAATTGCGACCTCGCCATCGCCCACGGCACGGGCGGTTCCCTCGGCGTGCGCCACGGCGCGGCCACCCTCATCATGGAACGGGAGTAGGCCCGATGAGCGATCAAGCCGTCAAAGACGCCCCCAAGGCCGAGACCCGCAAGATCCCCGCGCCGGTGGTGACGATCGAGTCCAAGCCGTTCTGGGACGCGGCCGCCGAGGGCCGGTTCCTGATCAAGCGCTGCAAGGCGTGCGGCAAGGCCCACTGGTATCCGCGCGCGGTGTGCCCGATCTGCTTCTCGACCGACACGGTCTGGGAAGAGAGCCCGGGCGAGGGCGTGATCTACACCTACTCGGTGATGCACCGCTCGCCGACCGGCCCCTACGCCATCGGCTACGTCACCCTGGACGAAGGTCCGGCGGTGCTGACCAACTTCGTGGACTGCGACCTCGGCGCGCTGGCGATCGGCCAGCGGGTGAAGGTGAAGTTCCAGGACACCGAGAGCGGCCCGCCCGTGCCGGTGTTCTCCCCGGTCTGACGCTGCATCTCCTCCCCCTGTCCGGGGGAGGAGACCGCCGGCCGGGAGGCGCGTCACACTTTCTCGTCTCCGGCGAGCTTCACCCCGAGCTCGGCCCAGACCTCGTCGGTGTTCTCGCCGAGGCGCGGGGGATGGCGCCGGATGTTCGAAGGGCTCTTTGAGAACTTCACCGGGGGCTTCATCGCGTTGTAGGGCCCCGCGTGCGGGTGCTCGTAGGTCTGGAAGAAGCCGACGGCCTGCAGGTGCGGATCCTGCGGCAGGTCGTCCATCCGGTTGGTGCGCACCACCGGGATCGACAGCGGCTTCAGGAGGTCCAGCCACTCCTGGGTGGTCCGCGTTTCGGTCACCGTCTCCACGAGGCCGTAGAGTTCCTGGATGTGGCGGGCCCGTGTGGCGTAGTCGGAGAAGCGCGGGTCCTTGCCGAAGGTCTCGCCCATTCCGGCGGCCGCGAAGAACTGGTCCCATTGCTTATCCGTATACGGAAGAAGGCCGATGTAGCCGTCCTTCGTCTTGTAGGGCTTGCGGTTCGGATTCATCACGCGCTGGTAGCCCCACTGGCCGATCGGCGGCTCCCAGGTGTGGTCGTAGAGGTGCTCGACGAGGTTGAAGCTGGTCACGCACTCCAGCATCGGCACCTCGATGAACTGACCCTCGCCGGTGCGCTCGCGGTGCAGCAGTCCGGCGGTGATCGCCTGGCACATGAACAGGCCCGACACCTTGTCCGCCACCAGGGTCGGCAGGATGCGCGGCGCCGGATCGCCGTCGATGCGCGGCAACAGGTCGGCAAGGCCCGAGGCCGATTGGATCAGGTCGTCATAGGCCGGCTCGCCCGCATAGGGTCCGTCCGAGCCGTAGCCCGCGGCGTGGACGTAGACGATGTCCGGCTTGATCTTGACCACGTCCTCGTAGCCGAGGCCCAGGCGCTTGAGCCCCTCATAGCGCACCGAGGCGGCGAACACGTCGCAGGTGGCGATCAGCGCCTCCAGCTTCACACGGGCCTGGGGATCCTTCAGGTCGACCAGCACCGAGCGCTTGTTGCGGTTGATGGACATGAAGATGGGGCCGAGGTCGCGCGGCGCGCCCTCCGGCACGTGACCCGCCCAGCGCATGATGTCGCCGCCGTCGCCGCGGCCCGAGCCTGGGTCCTCCAGCTTGAACACCTCGGCCCCCTGGTCGCCGAGCATCTGGGTGGCGTAGGCGCCGAAGACGACGCTGGTGAGGTCGAGAATGCGGACGCCGGCCAGCGGCCCGGTGGCCTTGGTCTGGAGCGTTCCGGCGGTCTTGGCGGTCATGCGGGCAATCCCTCCCTGTCGTGTCTATGGGCTTCGGCCTGCGATGGGCGCAGCCGCTCCAGGGCTGCGCGCAGCTCGCCGATGATCAGCGCTTCCTTCGCCTCCAGGCGGCCGACCGGCCCGGCGACGCCCAGGGCGAAGACCCGGCCGTGGGCGCCGCGCGGCAGCGGCGCCCCGATCACCCCCGCGCCCTGCGAGACCGTGTGCTTGGAAACGGCGTAGCCGCGGGTCCGCACCTCGTTGACGCGGCCCATCAGGGCCTCGCGCGAGAGCGGCTGCGCCTGCCCCGGCTCGGCGTTGATGCGCCGGCGCAGGCGCTCGATCTCCTCGTCGGACTTGGCGCTCAGGAGACACCAGCCCAGGCCCGAGGCGGCGAGCGGCCGCCGCGCCCCCGGCGGGACCGAGAACTGCAGCGGTTCGGCCGAATGCAGGAGGTGGACGTACTGGGCGAAGAGGTCGCTCTGAGTGGCCAGGATCACCGTCTCGCCCGTCACCGCCCGCAGCCGCTCCATCGCGCCCAGGAGCGCGCCGTCGCCAAACAGGGCGTCTGGCACCCAGGCGCCGAGCGCGGAGATCCGCATGGTCGGGAAATAGGTGCGGCGGTCGCGGTCGTAGTCCAGGTAGCCGAGGGCGACGAGCGACTTCAGCAGGGCCGAGCCGCTGGAGGCGGGGTAGCCGAGGGCTTCCAGGATGTCCTTCAGGGCCAGGGGCCGGCGCTCACGGTCGAACAGCTCCAGGATCTCAAAGGCGCGCCGGGCGGACTTGACCGCATCCCTGTCCATTGCTGCCCGACCCCACGAATTCACATGCGTGAAAATGCGATCCACGTATAGGAAATGCTTAGCTCCGGCCTTAGGAGTTGACCAGGACAAAACATACGGCGGAGGAGGGCGCATGAACTTCGAACTTTCCGAAGAGCACCGGATGCTCAAGGACCTCGTCGAACGCTTCGTGCGCGACGAGCTGATCCCCCTGGAGCCGGCCGTGCTGGCCCGCGACGCCGACGGGAAGGGCATCTGGCTGAGCCCCGAGGAACGCGCGCGGGTAGACAAGGTCTCGCGCGAGCTCGGCCTCTGGGGGCTGGACGCGCCGGAGGATGTGGGCGGCTCGGACCTGCCGATGGTCGCCCTGGTCGGCGTGAACGAAGCGATGGGTTCGACGGTCACGCCCTACACCCTGCCGCCGGACTCGCCGAACCTGCGCATGCTGATGGCCACGGTGAACGAGCAGCAGCGCGAGGCCTATCTCGCCCCCTACGCCCGCGGCGAGACGGTGAGCGCCATCGGCATCTCCGAGCCGGGCGCCGGCGCCGACCCCGCCGGGATGATCACCCGGGCGGTGCGCGACGGCGACGACTGGGTGATCAACGGACGCAAGATCTGGACGAGCCGCGCCGCCGAGGCCGACTTCACCATCGTCATGGCCGTGACCGACCCCGAGAAGCGCGCCCGAGGCGGGATGAGCGCCTTCCTGGTGGACAAGGGCACGCCCGGCTTCAACGTGCTGCGCCGCATTCCGATGATCGGCGGCGCCTTCACCTACGAGGTGGCGCTGGAGGACTGCCGCGTTCCCGGCTGGAAGCTCCTGGGGACCGAGGGCCAGGGCTTTGCGCCCATGCAGACGCGTCTCGGCACCCGGCGGATCCAGATGGCCGCATGGTCGATCGGCCTTGCCCAGCGGGCGCTCGACATGATGTGCGAATACGCGCCGCAGCGGGTCACCTTCGGCCAGCCGCTGTCCAACCGCCAGGCGGTGCAGTGGTGGGCCGCGGACGCAGCGATGAAGATCCATGCGGCGCGGCTGATGACCTACGACTGCGCCTGGAAGCTCGACGAAGGCCGCGACGTGCGCAACGAGATCTCTATGATCAAGGTGTTCGCCACCGAGATGGCCTGGGAGGTCATCGACCACGCCATGCAGTGCTTCGGGGCCATGGGGATGACCAAGGACCTGCCGCTGCAGCTGATGGCCGCCAGCGTGCGCAACATGCGAATCTACGACGGGCCCTCGGAAGTCCACCGCATGGTGGTGGCCCGCAACCTGATGGGGACGAGACGATGACCAAGGTTCTGGCCGACCACCTGAGCGTCACCCGCGACGGCCATGTCGCGACGGTGGAGTTCAATCGCCCGCCGAACAACCACGTGAGCGTCGAGCTGGTGCGGGGCCTGGCCGACCTGCTGGAGGAACTGGACCGCGACAACGGCGTGCGCGCCGTCGTCCTGTGCTCGGCCGGCAAGCCGTTCTGCGCGGGGGCGGACCTCGTGTCCGCCGACGGGATCGGTGGCTCGGGCATGAGCGGCATCGCCCCGCTCTATGACCAGGCCGTGCGTCTGTTCTCGATCGAGACGCCGATCGTTGCGGCGGTGCAGGGCGCGGCGGTCGGCGCGGGACTGGGCTTGGCCCTGGTCGCCGATTTCCGCGTGGCCGCGCCCGAGGCGCGGTTCACGGCCAATTTCGTCAAGCTGGGCTTCCATCCGGGCTTCGGCCTGACCCACACCCTGCCCCGGGTGATCGGCCAGCAGCGTGCGGACCTGATGTTCCTCACCGGACGCCGCATCAAGGCCGAGGAGGGCCTGGCTTGGGGCCTTGTCGACGAGGTCGCGCCGCTGGAGAGCCTGCGCGAACGGGCCCAGGAGCTGGCGGCCGAGATCGCCGAGAACGCGCCCCTGGCGGTGGTGGCCACGCGCAAGACCCTGCGCGGCAAGCTCGCCCAGGCGGTGCGCGCCCAGACCAACCATGAGCACGAGCAACAGGCGATTCTGCGTGCGACCGAGGACTTCGCCGAGGGCGTCCGCGCCGTGCAGGAGCGTCGTCCCGGGCGGTTCCTCGGACGCTGACTCGGCGCCGGCTTGGAACAAAGGGCGGCCGCCGAGGCTTGATTCCGGTCAACGACGGGGACGCGACGATCGTTAACGTTCCCTCGACCAACCGGCGGACAGGGAGACGTCCGATGGCCTACACCTTCAACGATGCGGCCGCCACGGCGGTGGGCGAGAGCATGGCCCGCGCCATGTGGGAGGGCTACGAGCTCTGGAAGAGCGGCTGTGAGCTCTGGCTGGAGTACCTGGCCGAACTGCCCTCGGCGCGCACGCCCGAGGCCCTGATGGACGTCAATACCCGGTTCCTGGCCCGCAGCCTCAACGCACCCGGCTTCGCCTCCGGCGAGTTGATGAAGGATCAGGGCCTCACCCAGCCGGTGCTCAACGACGAGTGCTGAACACCGCGTGGTGAGCGGTCGGCGCCGCGCCTCCTCCGCCCCAGAACATCAAACCGGCAGGTGAGGGCGAGGGATCAGGCCGGCGGATTGCGTCCCATCCGCGCGTAGGCCTGGCGCGGGATCTCGCCTGGGGCGGCCTTGGCCAAGCGCGCCAGGCCGCTCAGCAGCGGCTGGGCCATCCGCCGACGGCTGCGGCTCACCGGAAGGGCGAGTTCGCGGCGCGTCCAGTCCGGCAGCAGGTCGATCGCCGCTTGAACCACCAGCGGCTGCAGGGCGCGTCCGGCGAAGCCGAGCGGCGAGGTGGTGGAGACGATCTTCAGGAACTCGCCGATGATCGGGTGCGGCCGCAGCTTCGGCCGCATGGCCAGCATCCAGGCCTCCGCCTCGGCCGCCGACCGCGGCGGGTCGACCGCTCCGAAGGCTTCGCCCATGCGCGCGCCCTCGGCGTAGTAACGGTCCTGGTCGGCGCGGCTCAGCCCGGGCTCGACGTGGCGCAGATAAGCGCTGAGGAAGCCGTAGCCGGCGGTCAGGTGCACCCAGGTCATCAGCTCCGGCTCCAGCGCCGCATAGGCCTGGCCCTCGGGCGTGGTCCCGCTGACCCGCCGGTGCATGCGGGTGACCATGTCGACCCTGGCCTGGGCGGCCGCCGTGGGTCCATAGGTGGTGATCATCGCCGCTTCGCCGGTGCGCTGCATGCGCGCCAGCGGATCGGTGCGGAAGGTGGAGTGATCCCAAACCCCCGAGCGAACCCGCGGCTCGGCCAGCTCCAGGATCACCGCGGCGATCCCGCCGACCGCCAGGGACACGGGATTGGCGTGCACCCGCCAGGCGACGGAGTCGGGACCGTAGAAGCCCGGATCGCCTGTGGGCTGGGTGTAGTCGACTCCACTCTTCCCGCCGACGATGTGCGTCTGGGCGCGCGCGGCGGCGGCGCCCAGGGCCGCCCGCGCCGAAGCCGACAGGTCGCTCATCGCCGGGCTCCGCTAGAGGCCCAGCACGAGGCGGGCGATGATGTCCCGCTGGATCTCGTTTGAACCGCCATAGATGGTCGAGGCGCGGTTGTTGAGGTAGCGCGCCATGGACGTCAGCCCGTGATCCGGGCCGATCGCCTCAAGGTTCGAGCCCGCCTCCCGCGCCAGCGGCTGGTGGACGGCGGCGTAGGACCCGATGGCCTCGATCGCCAGTTCGTCGATCCGCTGTACGGCCTCCGCCCCCTGCGCCTTCAGCATGGACGAGGCGGCGCCGGGGTTCTGGCCCGAGACCAGCGCGCTCAGCACTCGGCGCTCCGACATGTCTATGGCCTGCACGGCGATCTCCGCTTCGGCGAGCTTTCGTCGATAATGCGCGTCCTGGAGCATGGTGGCGCCCTGGTCGCTGGGTTCTGCGACCGCGGCCGCTCGCACCCGGTCCAGGCCAACGCCGAGTCCGGGCGCCGACCCGCCGCCGCGCTCGAACTCCAGAAGGTGTTTCGCCACCGTCCAGCCCTGGTTCTCCTCCCCCAGCCGGTGGGCCTTTGGGACCCGCACCTCGTCGAAGAAGACCTGATTGACCTCGTGCTCGCCCGCCAGGGTGATGATCGGATCCACCCGAATTCCAGGAGACTGCATGTCCAGAAGCAAAAAGGTGATGCCGGCCTGCGGCTTGCCCTCGGTCGATGTCCGCACCAGGCAGAACATGCGGTTGGCCCAGTGGGCGTGGGTCGTCCAGATCTTGCTGCCCGACAGCACGTAATCGTCGCCGTCGGACACCGCGCGCAATTGCAGCGACGCCAGGTCCGAGCCCGACCCCGGCTCGGAATAGCCCTGGCACCAGTAGTCTTCCCCGGACAGGATGCGCGGCAGGTAGTGCGCCTTCTGCTCGGCCGTGCCGTAGCGCATGATCACCGGCCCCACCATGCGCAGGCCCATGGGGGCGAGGCTGGGAGCGCCGGCCCGCACGCACTCGGCCGCGAAGATCGAGCGCTGGGTCTCGGTCCATCCTGGACCGCCGTAGGCCTTGGGCCAGCTTGGAGCGACCCATCCCCGGCCGTGGAGGATCTTCTGCCAGGGCAGGCTGAAGCGCTTGTCGCAGAAGACGCTGGTCATGCGCCGGCCGGCCTCTCTCAGCTCCGGCGGCAGCGCCTCGTCCAGGAAGGCGCGCACCTCGTCGCGGAACGCCAGGTCTTCGGGGGTCAGGTCCAGGTTCACGCCGCGTCCTTGCTCCTCGCCCAAGGGCGGCTTCAGCTCCGCCTCCGTCTTGGCGCCAGCTTGCTGAGCGATGGCGCGAGACACAAGCTGTCTGAACCGACAGGCCCGCAGACGAGCCGAGCGTCGAACGCGCTGGGGTACTCGAAGGATCGCCGCCTCACCCTGGGTTCGGCGCGGACGCCGCGGCGGCGTGGACGGTCAGGCGCCCGCGGCCCGCCGGCGGGCGAGGCCTTCCACCACGCCGATGCAGATCAGGAACTGGCCGAGGTAGTAGAGCGCCCAGATCGCCACGCCAATCCCGAACACCCCCTTCAGCGCCCCGTCCCGGCCGAAGATCAACAGGTCCGAGACCACGAACATCAGGGCGCCCAGGCCGGTGAGATAGCGCGGGAAGCGGCTGATCCAGGCGCAGGCGGCCATGAGCGACAGGCCCAGGGCGTAGAGCGCCACGCCGGACGCCAGCGCCCGGTCCGCCGGCAGGGAATAGGCGATGGCCACGGTGGCGGGCGGCAGGATGGCGGCGAACAGGAGCTGGCTTGTCGTCAGGCTCGGCCGGCGGTTGCGCAGGTATAGGGTGATCGCCACGAGGTGGCCCGCCAGGAAGGCGAAGGCGCCGGTCACCAGCCCGTGGGTCTCCAGAAGGACGTCGCCCAGAGCGCCGAGGGCGAGGACGGCGACGAGCAGCCAGCCGTCGAGGCCGCGCGCCACGCTCGCCGCGTAGACGGCCATCAGGGTCAGGCCGGCCCCCTTCCAGGCCGTCGAGACGACCGCCGGCAGGTCAAGGTTCCACGAAGCGACGTAGCTCGCAGCCGCCACGAAGGAGAGCAGCAGCGCCACCCGCCCCAGAAACCCCAATCGTGTCAACGTCATGACCCCCAACCGCGACCACGCGCGGCAGGCACCTTAGCAGGTGCGGGGGGCGCGCCGAAAGCCCGCCCCGGAGGGTTTCAGGCGTCCTGCATCCGCCTGAGCCACCACTGGTTGAGCCGCCAGATCGCCGCCTCCAGCGGGGAGAGCCTCCCCTGGCGCGCCATCGGTGCGTTGAGGCCGCGCCAGACCAGGTCGTTGGCCGCGATGTCCTCGGCATGGACATGGGCGGTGAACTGGGCCGAGGCCTCCACGATCTCTTCGTATTCCGGCAGGGCCCTGGCCGAGGCGGGGACGCAAACGTGAATGCGCAGCAGGAGGCGCCCGGCGGCCGTCGGCAGGACCTGATACCAGGCCATGCCCGCCCCATGCAGGGCGATCATGAAGTGCGGATAGACCACGGCGGCGAAGAGGTCGCTGGCCTGCCAGGGCTCCAGCCCCGCGATCAGAGGGGGAGAAGAGGCCTCCGGATGGGCCGCCGGCATGTGCAGCACGGCCCAGGCCTCGTCGCCGAACACCTTGGAGTCGGCGGCGTGGAAGACCGGCTCGAACGTCTGAGAATGGGTGGCGATGTGGTGGTAGGCCTCCATGAAGTTCTCGACCAGGACCTTCCAGTTCCAGCCGCTGTCGAACTCCAGCGTGCGGGCCACCACCATGTCGGTCATGCCGAAGGCCTCGAAATAGCTTCGAAGCCCTTCGACCTGGGGCGCGAACGGCGCCGCCTCGCCGTCGAGGTTGACCAGGATGAACCCTTCCCAGGTCTCCGAGCGCACCAGCGGCAGACTGCAGTCGGCTTCGGAAAAGCCTTCCGCCCCCTCCATCAGCGGGGCGCGCACCAGCCGGCCCTCCGTGTCGTAGGACCAGGCGTGGTACGGGCAGGTGAAGAGCTTGCGCGTGCCGGCGCCTTCGGCCACCGGGGCCGAACGGTGGCGGCAGACGTTGGAGAACACCCGCACGCGCCCGTCCATCCCGTGGGAGACGAGCAGGGGTTGCCCCATCAGGTCGATGCACAGGTAGTCGCCGGGGTTCGGCGTCTGGTCCAGGCGCGAGACAGGCGCCCATCCGGCCCGCATCACGCGGTCGGCTTCGCGAGCGTAGACGTCCTCGCGGACATAGGCGGCGGGCGGCAGCGTCCAGGCCTGCTCCAGGGGCGCGGCGACGCGGGCGCATTCCTCGGCGGTCAGGCCGGGCGGCGGGATCGGTGGCATGGGCGGTTCCTCCGCACATCATGCTGGGGGCTGGTCGGCCGCCTGTCAATTATTTTGATCGTTCGTTATAAAATAGACGCCGCGGCCTTTGGGGCCTAGGCTGACGCAATGACTCCATCTCCCCGCCCAGGCGAAGCGCGTCCCGTCGGCCGGCCGCGCCACGACGGGCGCCCGCACCTGAGCCGCGACGCGGTGCTGCAGGCCGCGGCCAAGCTGATCGCGCGGGAAGGCTTCGCCGGCGCCAGCGTGCGCAGGCTGGGCGCGGCCCTGGACGCCGCGCCGGCCTCGCTGTTCAACCTGTTCCCCTCCAAGGACGTCCTGCTGGACGAACTGATCGTCTATGCGGCGGCGCCGTCCCTGCGGTTCTACGCCGCTCTCCAGGCGATCGACGCGCCGGCGCCGGCGCGCCTCTACTGGACCGTGCACGAGGAGGTCTCGGTCGTGGCCTCGATCGACCCGGACTATCCGGCGCTGTTCTACCTGCCGGAGCTACGCCGCCCGCAGTTCGCCGCGGCCCAGGCCGCGCGCGCCGAAATGGTCGACCATTATCGACGCCTGATCGACGCGGGGGTGGCGGCCGGCGACTTCGTCTGCGAGGCCCCGGCCTTGGCGGCCGAGCAGATGCTGCAGCTCACGGAGACCAGCGTGCTTGCGGCCGGCGAAGCGGCGGCCATGCCAGCGGCCGACCAGGCGCGGGCGACCGCGCGGCTTTGCCTGCGCGCCCTGCTGCGCGATCCGGACCACCTCGACGCCGTGGAGGCCCGGGCGCAGGCGATCGACCTGCACATGAGCCTGCCGGCGCCCGTCGACGGGCCGGGCGGCTAAGCCCCCCTTCGCAGGGCGGCCGCCTCGCGGGCCAGGGCGGTGATGCGGTCCCAGTCGCCCGCACGAACGGCGTCGGCGGGGGCCACCCAGCTGCCGCCCACGCAGATCACGTTGGGCTGGGCGAGGTAGTCGGCGGCGTTGGCGGCGTCCACGCCCCCCGTGGGACAGAAGCGCGCCTGGGGAAACGGGCTGGCGAAGGCCTTCAGCGCGCCGACGCCGCCCACGACATTGGCAGGAAAGAGCTTGAAGCGCTCGAAGCCGGCGGCGAGGCCGGCCATCAGTTCGGTCGCCGTGGCGACGCCCGGAAGCAGGGGGACCGGGCCTTCGGCGCCCTCGCCCTCGATCAGGCCGGGGCTGACCGCGAACCGCGCGCCGGCGTCGGCGACCGCCTGACGGGCCGCTGCGGTGGTTACCGTGCCGGCCCCGACCACCGCCCCTTCCACCTCGCTCATGCGCTGGATGACCTCGATCGCCGCCGGCGTGCGCAGGGTCACCTCCAGGGCGCGCAGGCCGCCGGCCACCAGGGCCCGCGCCAGGGGCTCGGCCTTTTCGGGATCCTCGACGATCAGGACCGGGACGACGGGGGCGAGGGTGAGGATCTCGTCCAGGGTCACAGGAGGCCTCCTTCCATGCGCTTCAGCTCGCGCGCAGCGCCCACCAGCGCCGCATAGGGATGGACGATCAGCGTGGTGGGAATGTCCTTCACATAGTCGGAGAGCCGGCCCTTGTCCTCGAAGCGGCGACGAAAGCCGCCGGAGTCCAGCCGCTCGACCATGCGAGGGGCGATGCCGCCGGTGATGAACACCCCGCCGCGGGCGCCGAACGTGAGCGCCAGGTCCCCAGCCACGCCGCCCAGAATCTCGCAGAACCTGTCCAGGGTGCGGCTGGAGAGCGGGTCGCCGTCTAGGGCCGCGGCGAACACGGCCTTCTCGTCGGCGAGCGGGGCGGGCGCCCCCTCGATGTCGGCGAGGGCGCCATAGAGGTCGTAGAGCCCGGCGCCCGACAGGACCCGCTCGCGCGAGACCCGGCCGAAGCGCGCCTTCAGGCGGCGCCAGACCTCCACCTCGACCTCGTCGTCCGGCGCGAAGGCGGCATGCCCGCCCTCGGTGGCGAGCGGCGTCTCGGTCAGGCCCGAACGGGCCAGGGCTGCGACCCCGAAGCCGGTGCCGGCGCCCATGACGGCGACGGGATGGCCTTCGGCGCCCTTCAGCTCCGGCCCGATCCGGCGCAGCTCGTCGCCCTGCAGGAGCGGCGCAGCCAGGGCCTGGGCGGCGAAGTCGTTGATGAGCGACACGGCTTCCAGCTCGAAGGCGCCGACCAGCTCGGTCTCCGAAACCGTCCAGGACAGATTGGTGAACTCGATCTCGCCGTCGATCACCGGACCGGCGACCGCGAGGGCGGCGCGCGCGGGACGTATCCGGCCGGCGGTGGTCTCCAGATACTCCTCGAGCACCGCGTCGAGCGACGGATAGTCGGCGCACAGGTAGTTCTTGGGAAAGCGGATGCGCCCGTCCTCGTCCACCAGGGCGAGGCGGGCGTTGGTGCCGCCCACGTCGCCCACGAGTCCCCGATGCTCGCCCTTCACGCCGCGGCCTCGAACAGGACGCTGGCGCCCTGGTCGGCGCGGCTGGCCGCGCGGCGCATCCAGCCGAACAGCTCGCGCCCGTAGCCGCGGGCAGCGGGGGGCGTCGATGCGGCGCCCCTTCGCTGCAGCTCGGCCGGGTCGACCAGGATCTCCAGGACGCCGGCTTCGGCGTCCAGGCGGATGACGTCGCCGTCGCGCACCCGGGCGAGCGGTCCGCCGTCGGCGGCTTCGGGGGTGACGTGGATGGCGGCGGGCACCTTGCCCGAGGCGCCCGACATGCGCCCGTCGGTGACCAGGGCGACCTTGAAGCCGCGGTCCAGGAGGACCCCCAGGGTCGGGGTCAGGCTGTGGAGTTCCGGCATGCCGTTGGCCTTTGGGCCCTGGAAGCGGACGACGGCGATGAAGTCGCGGTTCAGCTCGCCGCGCTTGAAGGCGTCGATCACCTGCTCCTGGTCTTCGAAGACCACGGCCGGCGCTTCGATCGCCAGGTGCTGCGACTTGACGGCGGAGGTCTTGATCACGGCCCGGCCGAGCCCGCCTTCCAGCAGGCGCAGTCCGCCCTCGGCCTGGAAGGGATCGTCGACGGGACGCAGAAGGTCGCGGTTGAGGGAGACCCCCGCGCCCTCCCGCCAGACCAGCCGGCCGTCCTTGAGGAAGGGTTCGGTCTGGTACAGCCGCAGCCCGCCGCCGGCGACGGTGACCACATCCTCGTGGGCGAGCCCCGCGTCCAGCAGCTGGCGCACGACGAAGGCCATGCCGCCCGCCGCATGGAAGGCGTTCACGTCTTCCGACCCGTTGGGATAGACCCGGGCCAGCAGGGGCACGACCCGCGACAGGTCATCGAAGTCGTTCCAGGTCAGGAGGATGCCGGCGGCGCGGGCCATGGCCAGCAGGTGCAGGGTGTGGTTGGTCGACCCGCCGGTGGCGAGAAGGCCGACGATGGCGTTCACCAGGCTCTTTTCGTCGACCACCTGGGCCATCGGCGTGTAGGCGTTCCCGCCCTGGGCGATCTCCACCGCCCGGCGGGGCGCGGCCGCGGTGAGGGCGTCGCGCAGGGGCGTATTGGGCGTGACGAAGGCCGCGCCGGGCAGGTGAAGGCCGGTCAGTTCCATCATCATCTGGTTGGAGTTGGCGGTGCCGTAGAAGGTGCAGGTGCCCGGCCCGTGGTAGGACTTCATCTCCGAATCGAGCAGCTCCTCGCGGGTGACCTTTCCCTCGGCGTAGAGGGCGCGCACATGGGCCTTCTCGCTGTTGGAGATGCCCGAGGTCATCGGCCCGGCCGGGACCATGATCACCGGCAGGTGGCCGAAGGCCAGCCCGCCGATCACCAGGCCCGGGACGATCTTGTCGCACACGCCCAGCAGCAGGGCCGCATCGAAGGCGTCGTGCGTCAGCGCCACGCTCGTCGACATGGCGATGACGTCCCGCGAGAACAGCGACAACTCCATGCCCGGGCGGCCCTGGGTGACGCCGTCGCACATGGCCGGCACGCCGCCGGCCACCTGGGCGGTGGCGCCCGCCGCGCGCGCGGCGGCGCGGATGATGTCGGGAAACCGCTCGAACGGCTGATGGGCCGAAAGCATGTCGTTGTAGGCGGTGACGATCGCCACATTTGGCGCGGTCGGATCACGCATGCGCGTCTTGTCGCCCGGCGTCGTGGCCGCAAAGGCATGGGCGAAGTTGGCGCAGGACAGCTTTGCGCGTCCCGGGCCGGCGTGGCGGGCTTCCTCGACATGGGCCAGGTAGTCGGCGCGCAGGTCGCGGCTGCGCTCGACGATCCGGGCCGTGACGTCGGCGACGACGGGATGCATGGCGGATGTCTCCTCTTGCGGGCGAGCGGTCAGGGCGACCAGATGATGCGGACGGGCGCGGCGCTCTGCTGGAGCACGGCGCCCACCGGGAAGTCCGCACCGGCGGCTGCGGCGCGCAGAATCTCGCGCTTGGCCTCACCCGCCACGGTGATCAGGATGGCCTGCGCCTGAAGCAGCGCCGGCAGGGTCAGGGTGATCCGGGCCACGGGCGGCGCGCCGACCGGCTCTGGAACCCCCATCACCATCTGGCGGCAGCTCGGGTCCATCGCCTGGTCAAGCACGGACGCGCCGGGGATCAGGGAGGCGACGTGACCATCCTCGCCCATGCCCAGGTGCACCAGATCGAACGGCAGGACGGCGCGCACCAGCGGCTCGGCCTTCGAGGCCGCGGCCTCCGGCGAGGCTTCGGGCGAATAGAGGGGTATGAAGATGGATCGCGCCGCGCGGCCCACCCGCAGGTGCGAGTTCACGAGCCGTGCGTTCGAATCCGGGCTGTCGTCCGGGACGAAGCGGTCGTCGGACAGGGTGACGACCACCCGCGTCCAGTCCAGCGCCGCCCGAGACAGGCGATCGTAGATCGGCGTCGGGGAGCGGCCGCCGGTGGCCGCCAGCACCGCACGGCCGCGCCGGCCCAGCGCCTCGGCCAGGCGATCGCCGACGAAGGCTGCGGCGGCGTCTGCGGCTGCGCCCTGGTTGGCGAAGACCTCGATCATGACCCGCTCATAACGCCTCCGCCGTCATTGCGCTTCAAGGGCCTCGCCGGCCGTGTGCACGATTTCGCGAGTCCATGGGAACGCGAAGACCGCCCGGGAGATTTCGCGTGCAGCGGCGCCTTCGGCGCCCAGGTGGGGCGGTCCGTTCCAGCAGCGAGACATAGACATGAGAATCGCGCAGGTCGCTCCCCTCTACGAAGCCGTCCCACCGCGCCTGTACGGCGGCACTGAACGGGTGGTCGCCCATCTGACAGACGCCCTGATCAGTCTGGGGCACCAGGTCACGCTGTTCGCCAGCGCAGAGGCCCGGACCAGCGCGGCCCTGGCCCCCGTGCGCGATCAGGCGATCCGCCTGGACCCGGCCCCGCTCAAGTCGGACCTGGCCGCGCACTTGAGCATGCTGCACGAAGTGCGCAGACGCGCGGCCGATTTCGACGTGATCCATTTCCACACCGATCTCATCCAGTTCCCGCTGTTCGAACACATCGCCGGACGCACGCTGACCACCCTGCACGGGCGCCTCGACCTGAAGGATCTGCCCGAGGTCTACCGGCGCTGGCGCGACTTCCCGCTGGTCTCGATCAGTCATGAGCAGCGCCGTCCCCTGCCCTTCGCCAACTGGATGGCCACCGTCCACCACGGGGTGCGCGCCGACCTGTTCGCGCCGTCGGCCGCGCCGCGGGGCTATCTGGCGTTCCTGGGGCGCATCTCGCCGGAGAAGCGGCCGGATCGGGCGATCCGCATCGCCCAGCGGATCGGCATGCCATTGAAGATCGCCGCCAAGGTGGACAAGGTCGACGAGGCCTATTTCCGCGAGGAGATCGCCCCGATGCTGCAGGACGCGCCGCAGGTGGAGTTCATCGGCGAGATCGGCGATGCGGAAAAGTCGTCGTTCCTGGGCGGGGCCGAAGCCCTGCTCTTTCCGATCGCCTGGCCCGAACCCTTCGGCCTTGTGATGATCGAGGCCATGGCCTGCGGCGCGCCGGTGGTGGCGTTCAACTGCGGCTCGGTCCCCGAGGTGGTCGAGCCGGGCGTCACGGGCTTCATCGTCGAGGACGAGGAACAGGCGGCGGCGGCCGTGCAGGCGGCCCGCCGGCTCGACCGGCGCGAAATCCGGCGCCGCTTCGAAACGCGGTTCTCGGCGACCGCCATGGCCGGCCGCTACCTCGCCCTCTACGACCAGCTTCTGGCGCAGGGCCAGCCGGAGCCGCCGCTGGCGGCGATCGCCTGAGCACGGCTGATGGACGATCTTGCACCCGGCCCCAGCCCCACCGCCGAACAGGACGCGACGGGCGACGCCCGCGTTCCCCACCTGCTCTATGCGCTAAAGGACCGGGACACCTTCCTGGTCGCCGACGCGTCGGGCGATGTAATCGGGCGCGGCGACGGCCTGTTCCACAACGACACCCGCGTGCTCTCCCGGCTGCGCCTGTTGCTGGGCCCCGGCAAGCCCTCGCTCCTCAGCGCCGCGATCTCCGAGGACAACGTCTTCTTCACCTCGCACGGCTCCAACCAGGCCCTGCCCCTGCCGGGCGGACCGATGGGGCCCCCCGGCGTGCTGCACGTCGAGCGCAAGCGGTTCCTGTGGGACGAGCGCCTCTACGAACGGATCGCCATCGTCAACTACAGCCGCGATGCGGTGCTGACGCCCGTCGTCATCGAGTTCGACGCCGACTTCCACGACATGTTCGAGGTGCGGGGAGCCAAGCGCAGAAGTCGCGGCGCGCGCCTGCCCACCGAGATCGAGGGCCGGTCGGTGCGCTTCCGCTACTTGGGGCTGGACAAGGTGGAGCGCACCAGCGTGATCGCCTTTTCCGAACCGCCGGGGCGGCTGTCCGAAAACCGGGCCGAGTTCCTGTTCTCTATCGCGCCGGAGAGCCGCTTCGAGCTTTTCCTGGAAGCCGGCGGCCACGACGGCCACACCCCCTGCCGTGAACGCTTCCGGGCCTGCGCCGCCCGCGCGCGATGGGAGATGCGCGCCCGCAGGCGCCACGGCGCGCGGCTCGTCACCTCCGGCCGGCTGTTCAACCACTGGCTCGCCCGGTCGCGCTCGGACCTGGCGCTGCTGGTCACGCGGCTGGAGACCGGTCCCTATCCCTATGCCGGCATCCCCTGGTTCTCCACGCCCTTCGGACGCGACGCGATCATCACAGCCTGGCAGATTCTGTGGTTCGACCCCTCGCTCGCCCGGGGCGTGCTGGCCTATCTGGCGGCGCATCAGGCCGAGGAGGTGTCGAGTTTCCGCGACAGCGCGCCCGGCAAGATCATGCACGAGACCCGCAAGGGCGAGATGCCGGCCGTCGGCGAGGTGCCCTTCGGCCGCTACTACGGCGGGGTCGATACGACGCCGCTGTTCGTCGCCCTGGCCGGAGCCTACGCCGAGCGCACCGGCGACTACGCCCTGATCGACGCCCTGTGGCCGGCCCTGGAGCGGGCGGTGCACTGGATGGAGCGGTTCGGCGATTCCGACGGCGACGGCCTGATCGACTATGCCCGCGGCGCGCAGTCAGGCCTGGCCAACCAGGGCTGGAAGGACAGCGAGGACTCCGTCTTCCACGCCGACGGGCGCTTTCCTGCGGGCCCCATCGCCCTGGTCGAGGTGCAGGGCTACGCCTACGCCGCCTACCGCGCCATGGCCCGGTTCGCCGAGCGGCGCGACGACATGGAGGCCGCCCGCCGGTGGGAAGGCCGCGCCACGCGACTGAAAGCTGCGGTGGAGCGGGAGTTCTGGATGGAGGACGAGGGCTACTACGGCATCGCCAAGGACGGCGAGGGACGGCTCTGCCGGGTGATGAGCTCCAATCCGGGCCACCTGCTGTTCGTGGGCCTGGCCGATCCCGAGCGGGCCAGGAAGGTGGCGCGCCGGCTGCTGTCTGCGCCGTTCAACAGCGGCTGGGGACTGCGCACCCTGGCCAGCGGCGAGGTCCGCTACAATCCGATGTCCTATCACAACGGTTCGGTCTGGCCGCACGACACGGCGATCTGCGCCATGGGCCTGGCCCGCTATGGCGAGCGGGACGGGCTGGTGCGCCTGATGTCGGGCCTGTTCGAGACCGCGGCCAGCTTCGAGATGCGCCTGCCCGAGCTCTTCTGCGGCTTCCCGCGCCTAGCGGGGGAGCCGCCGGTGGCCTACCCGGTGGCGTGCCTGCCCCAGGCCTGGGCGGCCGGATCGGTGTTCATGATCCTGCAGGCGTGCCTTGGCCTGCACATCAACGCCCCCGAACGGCGGATCGACGTCTACAATCCGCACCTGCCCCTGGGCATCGACCGACTGAAGATCGAGGGCCTGAGGGTGGGGTCGGCGGTCGCCGACGTGGTCTTCGAGCGGATCGGCGAGCACGTCGCCGTCCGCAGCCGGCCGGTGGAGGGGCTGGCCCTGCGACTGCTCTGACGATCAGCGGCGCGGCGTATGGGCCAGGCGCAGGATGTTGGCCGCGCCGGGCGAGCCCATCGGCAGACCGGCCAGGATCAGCACGCGCCGGCCGGGCGGGGCGAGCCCCTGGGCCAGCGCTTCTTCGACGGCGACCTTGGCCAGGACTTCCGGATCGTCCGGCTGCTCCACCACGCGCGACTCCACACCCCAGACCAGCGCCAGGCGCCGGGCGGTGGCGACGCTGGGCGTTAGGGCCAGGGTCGGCTGGAGCGGCCGCTCGCGCGCCAGCCGCTGCGCGGTCTGGCCCTTGGTGGTGAAGGCTGCGAGGCAGGCGATGTCCGCCACCTCGGCGGCGCGGCTGGCGGCGGCGACCAGCGCTTCGGCGTCGCTCTCGTCGCGCGGGTACTCCGCACTCATCAGTTCCGGCCAGCGCGGGTCCTGCTCCACGCGGGTGATGATGCGGTCCATGATGGCCACCGCCTCGAGGGGATAGTCCCCCGCCGCCGTCTCGGCGGAGAGCATGACCGCGTCGGCGCCCTCATAGACCGCCCCGGCCACGTCGGACGCCTCGGCCCGGGTGGGCGTCGGCGAGCGGATCATGCTTTCCAGCATCTGGGTCGCGACGATCACCGGCAGTCCGCGCAGGCGCGCGGCGCGCACCAGGCGCTTCTGGGCGACGGGGACCTCCTCCGGCGCGAGTTCGACGCCCAGGTCGCCGCGCGCGACCATCACCGCCTGGGAGAGGTCGAGGATCTCGTCGAGCGCCTCCAGCGCCGCGGGCTTCTCGATCTTGGCGAGGACGCCGGCCCGGCCCTGCACGATCTGCCGCAGTTCGGCCATGTCGGCCGCGCGCTGGACGAAGCTGAGGGCGACCCAGTCGACTCCCTGCTCCAGCGCAAAGGCGAGATCGGCGCGGTCCTTGGTGGTCAGGGCCGGGATCGGGATCGTCAGGCCCGGCAGGTTCAGGCCCTTGTGGTTCGACAGGCGTTCGCCGGCCACCACCGTCGTACGGGCGAAGTCCGGCCCGTGCTCGAGCACCCGCAGGCGCACCTTGCCGTCGTCCAGCAGGATGTCGGCGCCGATCCGGAGGGCGGCGAACACTTCCGGATGTGGGGCGCTGACGCGGCTGGAGTCTCCAGGCGCCGGATTGGTGTCGAGACGGAAATCCTGGCCGGGCTTCAGCCGCACCGCCTCGTCGGCGAAGGCGCCCAAGCGAAGCTTCGGGCCCTGCAGGTCGGCCAGCACCGCCAGCGGCCGGCCGAGGGCCGCCTCGGCGGTGCGGACCGCCGCTATGGCGTGGGCGTGCACCGTATGGCTTCCGTGGCTGAAGTTTACGCGGAAGACATCGGCGCCGGCCCTGGCCAGGGCCGCCACCTTGTCCGGGGCGGCGCTTGAGGGGCCGAGGGTGGCCACGATGCGGGCGCGGCGGGACCGAATCATCGAAGCTCCATAAGCTGTTGGCGATCCCGCGGCCTTGGGCCGCGGCCCGGATCGGACCATGGCAGTAGACGTTCTAGATCGCGGACCACGATTGTGGGACCCGGATTTGAGCCCGATCGCCGCCGACCGGCCATCGGGCGTGTCCGGTCTGGGCCGCGGAACACGGCGACATCGTAGAGGCGGCGCAGTTGATGCAAACCGTTGATCTTTTCCCCATCGGCAATTGTCAGGCCAGCGCCTTGATCGATCGGCAGGGGCGGTTCGTCTGGGCCTGCGCGCCGCGCGTGGACGGCGACCCGGTCTTCTCGGCGCTGCTGTCCGACCGCGATCCCGCCGCGGACGAGACGCTGGGCCTGTGGGCGGTGGAGGTGGAGAGCCTGGTTCACGTGCACCAGGCGTACGATCGCAACACGCCGATCCTGCGCACCGAGCTGACCGACGCCAACGGCGCCGTGCTGGAGATCATCGACTTCGCTCCGCGCTACCGCCAGTTCGGCCGAGTCTACCGGCCCCTGGCCTTCATCCGCCTGGTCCGCCCGATCTCGGGAACGCCGCGGATCCGCATTAGGATGCGTCCGACCTCGGCCTGGGGA
This sequence comes from Phenylobacterium sp., assembly GCF_046291545.1. GTDB lineage: Bacteria > Pseudomonadota > Alphaproteobacteria > Caulobacterales > Caulobacteraceae > Phenylobacterium. The sequence continues at coordinate 1,006,996 of NZ_JBKBSM010000001.1, read as the reverse complement.
TCGGAGCCGGCGCGGCGAACCAGCGGCTCGAACCACATTCGCTACGTCGGCGCCGCCGCAACCCTGCGGATGACGACCAATTGCCCAGTCTCGCACATCGAATCGGAGCGCTTCTTCCGTCTGGAGGAGCCGATCTCGATGTTCCTGGGCCCCGACGAAGGCTTCGACGCCGACGTGTCGGCCACCACCCAGCGCATGCTGAGCGAGACCACGAACTATTGGCGCGATTGGGTGCGAACCCTGTCGCTGCCGCTGGAGTGGCAGGAAGCTGTGATCCGGGCGGCGATCACCCTGAAGCTCTGCGCCTACGAGGAGACCGGCGCCATCGTCGCCGCCCTGACGACCTCGATCCCCGAGCACGCTCCGGAGCCGGGCGAGCCGGCCCGCAACTGGGACTACCGCTACTGCTGGCTGCGCGACGCCTACTATGTGGTCCAGGCGCTCAACCGGCTGGGCGCCGCGGACATGCTGGAGAACTACCTCAGCTACCTGCGCAACCTGGTGGACAAGGCAAAGGGCGGTCACATCCAGCCGGTCTACGGGGTCGGCCTGGAGCCGGCGCTGACCGAACGCTTCGCCGAGGGCCTGCCCGGCTATCGCGGCATGGGGCCGGTGCGGATCGGCAACCAGGCCCATGAGCATCTGCAGCACGACGTCTACGGGCAGATCATCCTGTCCAGCGTCCAGGCCTTCTTCGACGAACGGCTGCTGCGTCCGGCCACGATCGACGACTTCCGTGCCCTGGAGCCGGTGGCCGAGCGGGCTTTCGAACTGCACGACAAGCCCGACGCCAGCCTGTGGGAGTTCAGGGGACGCGAGGCGGTCCACACCTATTCTGCGATGATGTGCTGGGCCGCCTGCGACCGGCTCGGCAATGCGGCGGCCAAGCTCGGCCTGCTTGAGCGGGCGGACTACTGGAACGGGCGCGCCGCAGAGATCCGGGCGACCATCGAAACGCGCGCCTACAACGAAAAGCTGGGGCGGTTCTCGTCCACCTTCAACGGCGAGGAGCTCGACGCCAGCCTTCTGCAGCTCGCCGACGTGCGTTTCGTGCCGGCGACCGATCCGCGCATGGCCGCCACCATCGAGGCGCTGGAGAGCGGCCTGCGCCGCGGCCCCTACATGCTGCGCTACGCCCTGCCCGACGATTTCGGCGAACCGAAGACAGCGTTCAACATCTGCACCTTCTGGCTGATCGAGGCGCTGCACATGTGCGGCCGCATCGACGAGGCGCGCAACCTCTTCGAGGAGATGCTGTCGCGGCGGACCGCGGCGGGCCTGCTGTCGGAGGACATCTCCTTCGACGGCTCGGAGCTGTGGGGCAACTACCCCCAGACCTACTCCCTGGTCGGGCTGATCAACTGCGCGGCGCTGCTCAGCAAGCCCTGGACCTCTGTGCGATAGCTCGCCTCAGGCCTTGGCTGGCGGGCCCGCGGGCGCCGCGGCCGGCCGCTCGCGCAGCGGCAGCGCCGGGATCATCAGCATAAGGATGAAGCCTCCGACCAGGATCGCCAGGCTGAACGCCATGCCGTGGACGATGGCGACGGAGAAGCTTTCGCGCACCATCCGCTCCATCGCCTGGGCCTGGGGATCGGCGGGCGCATCGGCCTCCGCCGGCCGGGTCTGCCGTTCGACCGCCATCCGCTGCAGGTCCGACAGGTCGAGCGCGCGCACCGCATGGGCCGGGTCGGGGGGCGCGCGGTGGGCCAATTCGCTCGAAAGGCCGGCGGTGAGCAGGGCGCCGAACAGCGCGACCCCCATGGTCGAGCCGATCTGGCGAACGAACTGGCCCGAGCTGGTGGCGACGCCGAGCTGGTGGATCGGCACCGCATTCTGTACGGCGATGTTGAACAGGCTCTGGCCGGGCCCAAGCCCCACGCCGACGATCAGGAGCCGCCAGGTCAGGTCCAGCGTCGAGGTGTCCGGCCCGATGAAGCACAGCAGGCCGACGCCGATCATCAGCACCACGCCGCCGCCGATCATGAAGGGCTTGTAGCGGCCGGTGCGGGTGACGAACTGCCCGTTGACAGTGGATGAGGCGACGAGGCCGCCCATCAGCGCCAGCATGGTCAGGCCGCTGCGGGTGGCCGGCACGCCTTGGCCGACCTGCATGTAGAGCGGCAGGAACGCGGTCACCCCCATGAAGGCCATGGAGTAGACGAAGCTGGCGCCGTTCGCCGTGGTGAAGGTGCGGTTGCCGAACAGCTCCAGGGGCAGGATGGGATCGCGCACGACCCGTTCGACCACGACGAAGGCGACCAGGGCAGCCGCGGCGACGCCGAAGAGTCCCACGATCAGGGGCGAGGTCCAGGCATGCTCATGGCCGCCCCAGGTGATCGCCAGCAGCAGCGGAACGAAGGCCGTCACGATCAGGGCCGCGCCGGCCAGATCGATGCGCCCGCCGCCGCGCCGGGGCAGGCTGGGCATCTTCACCAGGATCATCACCACCGCCGCCAGGGCGAACGGCACGTTCACATAGAACACCCAGCGCCATCCCTGGATCAGGTGGCCGAACAGGACCACGGTCCCATGGTCGGTGAAGAAGCCGCCGATGACCGGGCCCAGCAGGCTCGCGACGCCGAAGGTGGCCCCGAACAGGCCAGAGAACTTCGCCCGTTCTCGCGGCGCGTAGAGGTCGGCGACGATGGCGAAGGCGATGGTGAAGAGCGCGCCGCCGCCCAGCCCCTGAATGGTGCGGAAGACGATGAGCTGGGTCATGCCTTCGCCCAGCAGCGGCAGGTCCCCGAACTCTCCCGAGAGCCCCGCCAGCCAGGAGCCAAGCAGGAAGATTCCGATGCCGGCGAGCAGGACGGGCTTGCGCCCGTAGAGATCCCCCAGCTTCCCCCAGATCGGCACCATCACGGTGGAAGAGAGCAGATAGGCCGTGGTGGCCCAGGCGTAGAGGTGCAGTCCCGACAGCTCCGCCACGATCCGCGGCATGGCCGTGGCCACCACCGTCTGGCTCATGGCGCTCAGAAGAAAGATGATGAGGACGGAAATCAGGGTCAGGCGACGTTCGTCGTCGCTGAACTCATGCAGCGTTTCCAAATGCGTTTCCCGGCGGCGAAAATGCGCCGCCCCCAATTGAATTTTCTAATTATGCGGACGCCGGCGGCCGAGGCCGCCGGCGCAGAAACAAGCTACACGCTATCCGGCGTTGTCGCCCTGGGATTTCTTCCCCTCGCCCACCCGATGCGCGCGCCGGGCGGCCATGTTGAGCCCCTCGACGAGAGCCGAGAAGGCCATGGCGGCGTAGATGTAGCCCTTCGGCACATGGACCCCGAACCCGTCGGCGATCAGCACGGCGCCGATCATCAGCAGGAAGCCCAGGGCCAGCATGACGACGGTCGGGTTGTCGTGGATGAACTTGGCCAGCGGATCGGCCGCCAGCATCATCACCGTGACCGCCACGATCACGGCGATGACCATGATCGGCAGATGGTCGGTCATGCCGACGGCGGTGAGGATCGAGTCGATCGAGAACACCATGTCGATGAGGAGGATCTGCACGATAGCCGCACCGAAGTTGGCGATCGCCGGCCCCTTCACGTCCAGCACCCCGTGGGAATCGCTGACGTCCACCTTCTCGTGAATCTCCGTGGTGGCCTTCCACACCAGGAACAGGCCGCCCGCGATCAGGATCAGGTCGCGCCAGGAGAAGGCCAGGTCGAACGGGGCGTGACCGTCCGGGCCGGGCGTGGGCGTCCAGGGCAGGGTGAAGACAGGCTGAGTGAGGCTGACGATGAAGGCCAGGGTCGACAGAAGGCCCAGGCGCAGCACCAGCGCAAGCGAGATCCCGACCCGGCGCGCGCGGCTGCGCTGATGCTCCGGCAGCTTGTTCGACAGGATCGAGATGAAGATCAGGTTGTCGATGCCAAGGACCACTTCCATCACGATCAGGGTCACAAGGGCCGCCCAGGCGGTCGGATCTGAGACCCAACCGAATACATTCTCCATCGTCGATGATCTCCCAGCTGTGCGTATGCCTATCTAGTGCATTCGTGCGCCACGCCCAGGGGTCTCGTCGTCAACGGGCTGGTGAGTTTTCGCTGTCAGGGTGGCGAACCGGCTGGCGGCTCGCCCGGTGCGCGACTTGCAGTCGCCTTCCTGGGGCGCCCGGCGGCGGCGCCAGAATGGGACGCGCACCTGATGACAGACGGTCAGAACATCCGACAACTGACGTCCTTGCGGTTTTTCGCCGCCTTTTGGGTGGTGCTGTTCCACTATTGGCCAAAGCTGGCCGGGCCCGCCGCACCGATGTTCGTGGAAAAGGGCTATCTGGGCGTGGAGCTGTTCTTCGTCCTGTCCGGCTTCATTCTTTCCCACGTCTACCGGACCAGCGTCGAAGACGGTCGTTTCCGCTACGCCTCCTTCCTTTGGGCGCGCCTGGCGCGGGTCTATCCGCTGCACCTGGCCACCCTGGCGGGCCTTGGCCTGGTGGCGGCGGCGGCGACGCTCGCCGGGTTCGCCGTCGACGCCAACATCCTCTCCTGGCAGGCGCTCCCGGCGAACCTGCTCCTGGTCCACGCCTGGGGCTTGGCTCCGGTGGCCGGCTGGAACCATCCGTCGTGGTCGATCTCGGCCGAGTGGTTCGCCTATCTGACCTTTCCGCTCTTCGCCTGGACGGCCATCCGCCTTAAGGACCGCCCGGTGATCGCTGTGGCCGGCGCGGTCGCCTTCCTCGTCGGGCTCTATGCGGCCTTCCAGGCCCTGGCGGGCTTTCCTCTCACCCAGGCGACCATCCATTGGGGCGCGCTTCGCATCGTCCCCTGCTTCGCGCTCGGCTGCGCCCTGCACGCGCTGTGGCGCGCCCGGCCCGCCCGCAAGAGCGGCGAGGCCCTGACGAACGCCGCAATTTCGGGCGCCGTGACGATCTTCATGGCCGCAATCGGGGCGCCGGACGCCGCAATTGTGATCGGCCTTGGGGCGGTGATCTTCTTCCTGGCGGGTCTCGCACAGACCGGTTCGAAAGCTTTTGGTAACCCTGTTTTCGTGTACCTCGGCGAGATCAGCTATTCGATCTACATGATCTGCGTGCCGTGGAAGATCGTATTCGTGAACGCGGCCGTCAGAGTATTTGAGCTGAACGGCGAGCAGTTGCCCCTGCCCCTGTGGATCGCGTTCATCGCCGCCGTCGTTCCACTGGCCGCGCTGTCCTATCATCTCATCGAGAAGCCGGCCCGGGCGCGGATGAAGCTGTGGGCCGACGCGTGGGACTCGCGGCGACCGTCGGTCGCAGGCGTTTAAACCCTCTTTTCATACGCGCACGGCATTGTTACCCCTAACCGCAGTTCGCGTCGGGGGAGTACCCATAGCTATGCGTCTACGGGCGAGAACCGTCTTCGGTTCCCTGGCCGTTGCGGCCGTTATGAGCTTCGCGCCGATCAGCGGCGCCGTCGCCGAGACCTACTGGCAGTGCGTGCCGTTCGCGCGGCTGGCGAGTGGGATCCAGATCTTCGGCGACGCCTGGACCTGGTGGAAGCAGGCCGCCGGCAAGTACGAGACGGGCTTCCAGCCCCAGGCTGGCGCCGTTCTGTGCTTCAAGCCGACGGGCAAGATGAAGCTGGGGCACGTGGCCGTGGTCAGCCAGGTGCTGACCGACCGCGTCATCCAGATCAGCCACGCCAACTGGTCCCGCATCGGCGGCTCCCGCGGGCAGATCGAAAAGGACGTCACCGTCGTCGACGTGTCGCCGGCCGGCGACTGGAGCGCCGTCAAGGTCTGGTATGACCCGGTGCGCGACCTCGGCTCCAGCACCTATCCCACCTACGGCTTCATCTATCAGGACGCCAGCGCCCAGCAGACCGCCAACTCCGGCCTCAACACCGCGCAGAACGTGGCGATCGCCGTGGCCCAGTCGGCGGCGAGCCAGATGATGACCGCCGCACGCCCGGGCTCCGGGCCGCTTTCGATCCTGAGCCAGGCCGCCGATTCCACCGACCGGATCGCCGCGCTGATCCAGGCCGCCGCGGCCCGTGAGGAAGCGACGCGGGAGTAGTTCGGGCGATCGGAGGCCACGACCGGCGAACGGCCGACAAGCCCTTGATCCCGAACGCCTTTCCGCGAGCTGTGGAAAACCCCGCCTGAGGCGGATTGTCGCAAGGGTTCCTTAAGCCTGCGGCGCGAAGCTCCGCGGATTCCCGACACCGCTTGCGAGCTCCATGACCTCTGCGTCCGGCCTTGTCCGTCAATTCGACGCCGCGTCGCTGCGACGGATCCTGGAGCGGCATCGCCGCTATCTCGCCGGCCGCAGCGGCGGGGCCCGAGCGACCCTGGCCCACGCCGATCTCTCCAACTTCACGCTTAAGGGCGCAGAACTGCGCGACGCGGACCTGTCGGGCGCGCGCCTGGCCGGCGCGGTGCTGGAAGGGGCGGACCTCTCCAACGCCGTGCTGTTCGGCGCGGATCTGCGCGATGCGGACCTGCGCCGGGCCAACCTGACGCGGGCGGACATGAAGGGCGTGTGCCTGCGCGGGGCGAACCTGGAAGGCGCTCAGCTGGTCGAGGCCGACCTGCGCGAGGGCCTGATCGCTGTGCAGGACCGGGTGGACGGCTTCCGCATCCTCAAGCACCAGAAGCGCGAAGGCGAACTCGACTATGCGGTGATGGCCGGCGCCAACCTCGCCGGCGCGAGCCTGGGCGCCGGCGTGGCCACCGCCGCGGACCTGACCGACGCCAATCTCGCCGGCGCGAGCCTGGGTGGAGCGCGGCTGCATCGGGCGGTGCTGAACAACGCCAACCTGACTGGAGCGGTGGTGTTCGGGGCCGATCTGAGCGGCGCGTCGCTGAGAAAGGCGATCGTAGCCGGGGTGGACCTGACCTCGGCGAACCTGGAAGATGCCGACCTGTCCGAGATTCTGCGGGCGCCGCCGCCGGTGATCTACATCGACGACCGACCGCTCGCCGACGTGCTGGCCGATCACGAGGCCTTTTGCACCAGCCAGGGCCGCACCGGCGCCGTGGCGCGGCTGGGCGACGTCGATTTCCGGCCCATGCGACGCCTGAGCAAGCGCCAGCTCACTGGCCTCGTCGCGCCGCGAGGGATCTTCTTTGGTCTGAACATGGAAGGCGCGCAGCTCCAGGGCTCGGACCTGAGCGGCGCGGATCTTCGCGGCGCGAACCTCAAGGGCGCGGACCTGCGCGGCGCCAGGCTCAAGGGCGCGCAACTGGTGCGGGCGGATCTGCGGGAGGCGGTCCTCGGGCCGCTGATGATCGCCGAGGGCCGCTACCTGCGCGCCGACCTGACGGCGGCCAGCCTGCGCCACGCCGACCTGCGCGGCGCGGACCTTCGCCGCGCCCGCCTGCTGGAGGCGGACCTGGCCTTCGCCAAGCTGGACGGCGCGGACCTGCGGGGAGCCGAAAGGCCCCGCGCCTGACGTCGGCTACATCTGCCTGCGCACGGGGGCGAGGTCCGGGAAATCGGCGTCGCGCTTCTCAGCTTTGGCCTTGAACGCCTCGGCCATGTGCGGCCCCGAGAACATGCCCGTCTGCCACACGCCGATGTAGTCCAGGCCGTCCCTGATGGTGTGGTCGCGGGCGTAGTTGATCATCACCTTGGAGCCCGTGACGGCCAGCGGCGCCTTGGACGCGATCTCGCGGGCGGTGGCCATCACCGCCTCCATCATCGCCTCGTGGGTGTCGTAGACCTCGTTCACCCACCCGATCTCCTTGGCCTTCTGCGCCGGCATGCGCCGGCCGGTGTAGGCCATCTCGCGCACCCAGCCCTCGGGGATCAGCTTGCACAGCCGCGGGAAGGTGCCGACGTCGGCGGTCATGCCGATGTTGATCTCCTGAATGCAGAAGAAGGCGTCGGCCGTGGCGTAGCGGATGTCGCAGGCCGAGGTCATGTCCACCGCCCCGCCGATGCAGCCCCCCTGGATGGCCGCCAGCACGGGCATTCGCGCCTCGTCCAGGCAGGAGAAGGCGTCCTGCAGGTGCTTGATGTGATAGCGCTGGGCCTCGGCGTTGATGTGCCGGTCGACGTTCTGCGAAGGCGCGGTCGAGCCGCCGCCCTGGAACACCGCCAGGTCCATTCCGGCCGAGAAGTGCTTGCCGCTCGACGAAATGACGATGCAGCGGGCCCGGGCGTTGTCGTCGATGTCGCGCACGATCTGCGGCAGCTCGTTCCAGAAAGCCCGGATCATGCTGTTGAAGGCTTCCGGCCGCTTCAGCCGGATGTGGGCGACCTGGTCCTCGATGGTGACTTCGAAGCAGGTCCATTCAGCGGCGGTCGCCGCAACCGGGGCGTGGGCGTTCATTGGCGTCTCCTCGTTTGCTTCATCATCGGCCAGCGCGCGCGCAGCGCCAAGCGCCCGCGGTTGCGGCCACGCGGGGGTGGCCTTCAGGTGATCAGGGTTTATATGGGCCGGGTCGGAGGGAGTGAACGCATGGACGCCATCGTCGCCTATGAGCCGCGCGCGCGGCGTTTCGCGCTGCCTGGCCGCGGTGGAGAGATGGCGGCGCTGGAGTACGGCCCCCAGGACCGCCCCATAGACATCGTCTTCTGCCACGCCAACGGCTTCAACGCCCGCACCTACCGGACCATCCTGTCGCCGCTGGCGGCGGAGCTGCGCCTGCTGGCGGTGGACATGCGCGGGCACGGCGACAGCACCCTGCCCGCCGAGACCGAGGGGCGCCTCGGCTGGAGCGACTTCCGCGACGACCTCGTCGCCCTCCTGGAACAGCTGGACCAGGCCCCCGTCGTCCTTTCCGGCCATTCCATGGGCGGCGCCACCTGCCTGCTGGCCGAGGCCGAGGTTCCCCAGCGGGTCAAGCGCCTGGTGCTGTTCGACCCGGTGATCCTGCCCCCGGACCAGGTGCGCCAGGCGGGCTCCGACGAGATCCGCCATTCGCCGATGGTGCAGGGCGCCCTTCGCCGCCGGGCGGTGTTCGAGGACCGGGCCCAGGCGCTGGCCGCCTATCGCGGCCGCGGCGCCTTCAAGACCTGGAGCGAGGCCCAACTCGCCGACTATGTGGCCGGCGGCTTCAAGGACCGTCCCGACGGGCAGGTGGAGCTGGCCTGCAGCCCCCAGTGGGAAGCCTCCAACTTCGCCTCGCACGGCCACGATCCCTGGGCCGCCTTCCACCAGGGCCGTGCGCCCATCCGCATCCTGCGCGCGGCCGAGGCTTCCACCTGCCGCATCGAGGGCCACGAGGACGTGCTCGCGGCCACCGGACGGGTGACCCTCGAAACCGTGCCGCAGTCCTCGCACTTCCTGCCGATGGAACGTCCGGACCTCGTCCGTGACGCGCTGCTGGCGGCCGCCCAGGCGCGCTAGAGCGACAGGCCCTCGATCACCTGGGCCCTGGCCGCCTCCGCCGCTTCGGGAGCCAGAGCCACGACCTTGCGCGCGTCGAGGTCGAAGTTGACGGCGATCGCCGCCGCGCTTCCCCACGGCCGCCCGGTCGCCGGGTCCAGCAGCCAGTGGACGAAGCGGCGCACCTTGCCGTCGGCGAACGCCGTACCCGAACGCATCTCCAGCCGATCGCCGGCCCTGGGCCAGGCGTGGTGGATCAGGCGGTACTCCAGCGCGGCCCCGCCGATCCGCGCGCCGCTGGCGCCCTGCACTTCGTCGGCCGTGGGCCGCCGACCGAGCAGGCGGGGAATGCCGTCGGATATCCGGCCCATGAACTGGTCGACCGCCATGCGCCCAAAGACGTCGCAGTCCCGTGGGCCGACCACGCCCAGGCCGATGCGCTTCAGGCCCAGTTCGTCGGCGCGGGCCAAGCTCGCGCTGGTGTTCACCGGCTCCAGCGGCAGGCTTCGGGGCGCCGCATAGGCCGGCAGCGGAATGGTGATCGCGCGGGCGGCCTCGCGCATGCGTTCCGTCCACGGAAAGGACGCGCCCTCCTTGGGAGTGGCGTGGGCCACCACGGTCTGGAAGGTCGCCGCCGGCTCGCCGGAAAGATGGCGCATGACCATGAGCAGCCGCGCCTCGCTGACGCCCATCTCGATGACGCCGCCGGTCATGTAGAGGCCCGCCCCCGGCCGCGCCTCCCGCAGGAAGCGGATGTGCTGCTCCCTGACCAGCAGCGTGGACTCGGCGTGGGGTGCGAAGGCCTTGCGCAGACCGAGGTGCGCCGCGAGGCCCGCCAGGCCTTCCATCGACTTGGCGACGTAGAAGCGCACGTTCATGTGGCCCATCTCGTCGCATTCCCAGGTGTTGACGCCGCCGCCCCACACCTCGGGGCCCGTCTCTTCCCGCGCCTGATCGTTCACGCCCGCCCTCCGTCGCCGCGCGGAACCTAGGGAGGATGGCGGAAGCCCGCAATCGCGGCGTAACCGATCGGCGGTTTCGCACGAACCTGGGGTCAGGCATGCTTGCCGCACCGGAGACGATCAGATGCCGAACGCCCCGCCCATGAGGGTGCTGATCCGCCGCCACAGCCTGATGGTTCGCGTGACCCACTGGGTCAACGTCGTCGCCCTCGTCGTGCTGCTGATGAGCGGATTGCAGATCTTCAACGCTCATCCGGCGCTCTACTGGGGCCAGGACTCGCGTTTCGCCGCGCCCTGGATCGCCATGTCCGCCCAGGAGCGTGGCGAACGCGTGGTCGGCGTAACCACGGTGGGTCCGCTGACCTTCGAGACCACCGGCGTGCTTGGCTATTCTGCGCGCAAGGGCGTGATGGAGCCGCGGGGCTTTCCGGCATGGGCCACGATCCCGAGCTGGCGCTCGCTGGCGGACGGGCGGATCTGGCACTTCGCCTTCGCCTGGCTGTTCGTGCTGAACGGGCTCGCCTATCTGTCGGCCGCGATCCTCAGCGGCCACCTCTCGAACGACCTGTGGCCCCGTCGCGGCGAGCTTTCGCCCCGCCACCTCGCGCACGAGGTCGTCCAGCACGCCCGCCTGAGATTTCCCAAGGGCGAGGCGGCGCGGCGATACAACGTCCTGCAGAAGGGCGCCTATCTGGCGGTGATCCTGGTGCTTCTGCCGCTGATGCTGGCGACGGGGCTTTCCATGTCGCCGGGCATGAACGCGGCCCTGCCCTGGCTGACCGAGGTGTTCGGCGGACGGCAATCGGCCCGGACCCTCCACTTCCTGACCGCGAGCGCGATCGTCGCCTTCGTGCTCGTCCACCTCCTGATGGTCGTCGCCTCCGGGACCTGGAACAACATCCGCTCGATGATCACCGGGCGCTACGCCATCGAAGTCGAGGAGCCGGCTCCATGAGCACCGATCGCCGCCGATGGCTGAAGGGCGCGGGCGCCAGCCTGGCTGGACTGTGGCTGGCCGCCTGCGACCAACTCAACCGCAACAGCGCCGTACACGGCGCCCTGGCCGAGGCCGAGACCCTGACCCGGCGAGCCCAGCGGCTGGTCGTGCCCCGCGAAGCCCTGGCCAAGGAGTTCACCGAGGCCGACATCTCCCCGGACTTCCGCGCCAATGGCACGACCCGACCGGGCGATGCGGACTATCGCGCCCATCTCGCCTCGGGGTTTGCGGACTGGCGGCTGGAGCTCGGCGGTCTGGTCGAGCGGCCGCTGTCGCTCAGCCTGGCCGAATTGCGCGCCCTGCCCGCGCGCACGCAGATCACGCGCCACGACTGCGTCGAGGGCTGGTCGAGCATCGGCAAGTGGACTGGCGCGCGCCTTGGACCGCTGCTGGAGCGGGCGGGCCTGAAGCCCGAAGCCCGCTTCATCGCCTTCCACTGCGCCGACAGCCTCGGGGGCGCCGCGAACGGCAAGTACTACGAGAGCATCGACCTGATCGACGCGTTTCACCCGCAGACCATCCTGGCCTACGACATGAACGATCAGGTGCTGCCAGTGGCGCACGGCGCGCCGGTGCGCCTGCGGGTGGAGCGCCAGCTCGGCTACAAGCACGCCAAATACGTCATGCGCATCGAGGCGGTCGCCGACTTCGCCCATCTGGGCCGCGGCAAGGGCGGCTATTGGGAGGATCGCGGCGACTACGCCTGGTACGCCGGCATCTAGGGCGGGCGCGTAGAGCGCAGATCAACCTCGCCTGGAGGATTTGGCCTGCAGCAGCGGCGAACCGTCGCGCCGGGCGACGATTAGCATGTGTTAATATTCGCAAACAGGCTGCGCTCAAGCGCCCGGCCATGGCATGTTCGGGGAGACGCTTGCGCGATGTGCGCCACGCTGGACGTCTCAGGCGCACCCGTTGGACATGATGTCCCCGCGCCCTCCTTCGAGGGACTGCCCATCCTGATCACCGAACTATCCGCCGCCCGGACGATGGAGGAGGTGATGGCGGTGGTGACGCGCGCCGTGCGCACCCTGCTGCGCGCCGATGGCGCGACCTTCGTTCTGCGCGACGGGGACCGCTGCTACTACGCAGAAGAGGACGCGATCTCGCCGCTTTGGAAAGGTCAGCGCTTTCCGATGCGCGCCTGCATTTCCGGCTGGTGCATGATGCACGCCCAGCCCGCGGCCATTCCGGACATCCTTCTGGATCCGAGGATCCCAATCGACGCCTATCGGCCGACCTTCGTGCGCAGTCTGGCCATGGTTCCGGTGCGGCGGGACGCGCCCATCGCCGCCCTGGGCGCCTACTGGTCCAGCGTCCGCCAGATCCAGCCGCGCGAGGTTCAGCTGCTTCAGGCGATCGCCGATTCGGCGACCCTCTCGGCGGCCTATCTGGAGCTGAAGCAGGCTCGCCCTGCGCCCGGCCCGCGCCGCGGCGAGGTCTCCCGTCCGCCGCTTGCGCGGCCTGCCCGCGGCGAGTTCCGGACCAACCCCGGGGCCGCGCGCCTGTCCATGCGTTTCCGGCGACTGATGCGCCTGGGCCTGAAGGCGAACTCCCCCCAGGCCTACGCAGCGGCCGTCGCCCTGGCCGCCGCCGCGGTGGCCGTCGATGTGGGCCTGGAACGCTTCGCCGGCGTGCGTTTGACCCCGCTGGCGGTGTTCTATCCGGCCGTCGTGCTCGCCGCCGCCCTGGGGGGCGCCCGCGCGGGACTGATTGCGGCGGGGCTGGGCGGCCTGTTGGCGGTTGCGGCGCCGGACGGCGGATTCGCCGCCCTCCTCGCCGACGGGACCCGGCGGGTCGATCTTGGCGTCTACGTCGTCGCCGCCGGCCTGACGGTCGCGGTCCTGCAACGTCATCGCGACGTGATCGCCCGTTTCATGCGCGAAGACACACGGCGCATATCGCTGACGCGCGAAGCGCAGCACCGCGCCCGCAACCTCATCTCCATGGCCCAGGCGATCGTGCGCCAGAGCCTGCGCGCCGATCCGGAGATGGCCCGCGCGATCAATGAACGCATCATCGCCAGCCAATCGCACGTCAGCTTCGACGGCGAGGAAGGCCGCGGCCCAGCCGACATGCGGGGCGTGCTCGCCGCCGCATTGGCGTCATTCGACCTCGCGCGGTTCAGCCTGACCGGCGAGGAAGAGGCGCCGCTGCCTGCGGAACTGCGCACCATCCTCACCCTGACGGCCCACGAGTTGGCGACCAACGCCACAAAGTACGGCGCGCTTTCGGGGCCGCAGGGACGGGTGACGATCAGCTGGCGGATCGAGGGCCGAAGGCGGATCATCCGCTGGACCGAGAGCGGCGGCCCGCCCGTGGAGCCGCCGATCAAGCGCGGCTACGGCTCGGTGTTCCTGCAACGGCTGCTGGAAGGCGTCGACGGCGCGGTCACGACCACCTATGCGGCCTCCGGCGTCGTGGTGGAGATCAACCTGCCCTTGACGGCGCGCCGCGGCGACTGAGACGGCCTTCTCGTTTGCGTGGCGGCGCCGCGACGAGACAAGCACAGGTCGCGGGAACTCCGCTGGCGGCTGCTCAAGCCCCTGAAAATCTGCGACTTCTTCTACCAGATCTGGGGAACTGGGCCGCAATATTCACAAGTGATCAACACCGAGAACCCAAGCTTGGCTCCATCCCGACCTGCCCCGACGGCGGGGCGCCCGAGCGGATCGAAGCATGAGCGGACGTCCTTCCCCTTCCGAGACGAACCTGTCGGCCCTCGCCGGGACCGCTTACACACCTGTCGTACGGGGCTTCGCCGCGGCCACGGCCGGCTACTACGCCATCATCGCCCTGTCCCACCCGTTCTTCGAAACCGGCCTGGCGCTGGCGGTTCTTGCCCCCCTGGCCTCAGCCTCGGCGGTGTTCGCGGCGTGCGTGTGGGCCTGGCTGCGGCGCAGATCGCCGCCCGGAGCCGCGCTCGAGATCGCGACGGCAGGCCTCTTCCTGTGCATCTTCGCCAACATCGCCGCCTCCCTGAGGCTGAGTTTCGACCCGGATGAGCTCATCTATTTCGTGCTGCTGGCCCTGGTGTCCGCGAACACGGCCCCCACCCAGCGCACGGCCTACCTCTTCGTGGCCGCCTGCGCCGGCGGACTGGTGTGGTTCGGTCGAGCCACCGGCGCAGAGCTGATCGACAAGCATGTCTTCATCGGGCTGGCCGGGGCCTTCGCGGCCCTGGGCATGGCCACCCTGATGCGCGGGGCGGTCCTGCGCGAGCTGCGGGCGCGGCTGGCGGCCGAGGCGCTGACCATCAAGGCCGAGGCGGCGAACCGGGCGAAGGCCGCGTTCCTGGCGACGATCAGCCACGAGGTGCGCACGCCGCTGAACGGGGTTATCGGACTGGCGCAGGCGATGGATCGCTCGCCGCTGGTTCCCGCGCAGCGGGAGCGCCTGCACCTGATGCGCCGGTCGGCCGAGTCGCTCCTGCACATTCTCAACGACGTGCTCGACCTGTCGAAGATCGAGGCCGGCGAGCTGGCCATCCGCAATGCGAATTTCAGGCTGGATGACGTGGCCGACACTCTGCGCCGTCTCTATGCGCCGCTGGCCCGGGAGAAGGGCCTGCGATTCCTGGTGCTGACCGAGTTCGAGATCGGCGAGAAGCGCTTCGGCGACGAGGAGCGCCTGCTGCAGGTGCTGTCCAACCTGGTGTCCAACGCCCTGAAGTTCACACCTGCCGGCGAGGTGGTGGTGGAGATCTCGGCGAACCCGAGCGAGGTCGTCTGTCAGGTGCGGGACACCGGCATCGGCATAGCCGCCGCCGACCAGGAGCATGTCTTCTCAAGGTTCGTGCAGGTGGACGCCTCGGCCACCCGCCGCAACGGCGGCACGGGTCTCGGTCTGGCGATCTGCCGCGAGCTCACCCGGATGATGGGCGGTCGCATCAGCCTGTCCTCCAGCCCCGGCGCCGGCTCGTGCTTCACCTTCTGCGCGCCGATGCCCCCGGCCCGCGACGCGCCCGAGAGCCCCGCCCCCGCCCCGGCGATCGAGGAGGAGCTGGACGGCCTGCGCATCCTGCTGGCCGACGACAACTACACCAATCTCGCCGCCCTCCGGCTGCTCCTGGAATCCTTCGGCGCCCAGGTGGGCGTCGCCGAGGACGGCCGTCAGGCCCTCGAGGCCTGGCAGGCGGAGGGTTGGGACGTGGTGCTGATGGACATCCACATGCCGGGCATGGACGGCGTGCAGGCGACCCGCGCAATCCGCGAGGCGGAACTCGCGTCGGGGCGGCCCCGCACTCCGGTCCTGGCGGTGACCGCCAGCGCCATGCCCGACGAGGTGACCCGCTACCTGCGCGAAGGCCTCGACGGCGCGGTGCCCAAGCCCGTCAGCATGCACCAGCTCGTGGACGCCATACATCAGGTGAGGCGGCGGGGCGCCGACGCGGGCCCGGCCGCAGGACTGATGAGCGCGCGTGCCGCCTACGTCCCCTGAAGCACAAAAGGCGGCCGGCGCCTCAGGCGCCGGCCGCACAGACACTATGATCCCTCCTGGAGGGAAGCGGGACTTCGATCGGCTCAGGCCGCCTTGTCGAACAGCTTGGCCCAGCGGCGCTTCTCGCGGCTGCGCCAGCCGCCCCGGTGCCAGGCGTCCGACGCGATCAGCGGGACCACGGTGGTGGCCTCGGCGAACACCATCTGCTCCCACGTGACGTCGACCTTGCCCCAGGAGCAGGCCTCCTTGAGGGTTGAGGAGGAGCAGGCGCCGTCCCGCACGTCCGCCACCGTGATCTGGACGGCGTATTTGTGCATGTCGACCTCCTGACCGAGGATCTCGGCGCAGACCACCGTGTCCTGGGCGAAGTTCTTGGGAACGCCGCCGCCGACCATGAACAGGCCCGTAGTGCCGGCCGCGACCTTGATGTCGGTCAGCTCACGGAAGTCGGCGATCGCATCGATGGTCAGGTAGGGCTTGCCCGCCTTCATCCGCTCGACCTGGTGCTTGACGAGACCAAAGCCCGCGGAGGAGTCCACGAAGGCCGGGCAGAAGATCGGCACGCCCTCGCGATAGGCGGTCTCGATCAGGCTGTCGGGCTTCTTGGCGTTGCCCGCCGCCAGCCACTTGCCCATCTCCCAGATGAACTCACGGCTGGAATAGGAGCGCGGCTCGAGGCTGTTGGCGATTTCGTAGATGGTCGCGTCGCAAGCCTGAAGCTCTTCCTCGTCGATGTAGGTGTCGTAGATCCGGTCGATGTAGAGATCGCGCAAATCGCGGTCGTCGACGTTGGCCTGGGCCTGGTAGTGCTTGAAGCCGAGCGCCTCGAAGAAGTCCATGTCGACGATCGAGGCGCCGGTGGAGACGACCACGTCGATCATCCCGTACTTCAGCATGTCGCGGTAGATGTGCATGCAGCCGCCGGCGCTGGTCGAGCCCGCCAGGGTCAGCCAGGTGGAGCAGCCGTTATCCTCGATGGCCATGGACAGGATGTCCGCCGCCCGCGCGGTGTCGCGGCTGGTGAAGCTCATGTTGCGCATGGCGTCGATCACCGGACGGGCGTCGTACTGGTCGATCGCCACGTGCTCGACGGTCTTGGCCAGGAGCTCGGCCTTCTTGTTGGTCTTCTGAACGTCAGCGTTCATTCTCGGGTTTCCCTTGAGTTTGAGCGCCCGTCCAAAGGAACAGGACGCGGCCGGGACGGAGCGACCGGCCGCGCCAGAAGTGCATCGGCGAATTCCTACCGCTTGCGGCGCTTCTTGCCCCGGGCCCGCGACAGCTTCACGACGTTCTGCGCGTCGGTCCGCGGCGTCTTGATGGACCGCGCGGCCAGGCCGAACATCGAGGCCATCGGCGGATCGGAGACGACGACCGTGTCCGCTTCGCCGAAGCCGTTGAAGCGCGTGTTCATCGCCACGCCGTAGGCGCCCATCATGCCGATCTCGACATAGTCGCCTTCGCGCACGTCCTCGGGCAGCCAGAACGGCCCGGGCATGTGGTCGAGGGAATCGCAGGTGGGGCCATAGAAGCGGAACGGCCGGAGCTGGCCCTCCACCTCATGGGCCTCGCCGCCCTCGGCGCGGATCAGCTTTACGGGGAACGGCCACTTGGTGTGCGCCGCGTCGAACAGGCTGCCGTAGGAGCCGTCGTTCAGATAGAGCGCGTCGCCCTTCTTCAGCTCGACCCGGGTGAGGATCGAGGAGGCCTCGGCCACCAGCGCCCGGCCCGGCTCGCACCACAGCTCGGTCGTCTCGTGGACCATCATCTCGGCGAAGCCGCGATCGATGGAGTCCATGTAGTCGGCCAGCGCCGGCGGGGTCATGCCCGGATAGATCGAGGGGAAGCCGCCGCCCACGTCGACCACGTCGGCGAACACCCCGGCGCGGACCAGGGCGCGGGAGGCCTGCTGCATCGCCGCCTGATAGGCGGTCGGACGCATGCACTGGCTGCCCACGTGGAAGGACACGCCCATCAGTTCCTGGGTCGCGCGGCGCGCGGCCAGCAGCAGGCTGGGCGCCTGGTGGATGTCCACGCCGAACTTGCCCGCCAGCGAATAGGCCGCGCCCTCGGCCTGCACGCCCAGGCGGACGATCAGGTTGAGGTCCTTGGCCCCGCCGGTGGCGTCGACGATCTTGGCCAGCTCCTCATGGGTGTCGAAAGAGAAGGTCCTGACCCCATGGTCGAAGTAGGCGCCCGAGATCGCGCGGCGGCTCTTCACGGGATGCATGAAGGCCATGCGCGCGCCGGGCGCGTGCTGCGAGACAAGCTCGATTTCGGCGATGGAGGCGACGTCGAACGAGTTCACACCCGTCGCCGCGAGGGTTTCGATCACCCACGGCGAAGGGTTCGCCTTCACGGCGTAGAAAACGTCGCCTTTGAAATTGTCCTGGAACCAGCGCGCCGCTACGGCCACCGCATCCGGTCGCGCAAAGGCGACAGGACGTTCGGGCGACCGCTCGCGGACCAGGTCCAGGGGCGTATGGTAGCTATGCACCTCACGCAACCCCCAACGGATTGTTGAACCCAGACCGGCGTTAGCAGCGCTTTTCAGGACATCGGGTCCGCCGGAGCCGAGCGACATAAGAGCCTACGCCCCGAATGTAAAGGGCCTGCCTTCGAAGTCGCAGGATCGCTTCGAGGCTGGACCGTCGCGCCGCCGTCATGTCATGAAACCGTAGCAACGGTCAGCGATCAGAAGGGTTGCGCCCGCTGCGCGCCCGGCCCCGGGGAAGCCTAAGAGTTCAATGAGCGACGCCGCAGTCCTGTCGATCAGGAACGTGTCCAAGACGTTCGGCCAGCGCCGGGCGCTGGACTCCGTGTCGCTGGACGTCTCGCGCGGCGAAATGATCGCGCTCATCGGCCCTTCCGGCTCGGGCAAGTCGACCCTGTTGCGGTCGATTTCCGGGCTGGCGCCGATCGACGCCGACGAAGGACGGATCGAGGCGTTCGGCGGCACGGTCCAGGCCAAGGGCCGGATCAGCGACAAGGTGCGCGAGGCGCGCATCCGCATCGGCTTCATCTTTCAGCAATTCAACCTGGTTGGCCGCCTGTCGCTGTTCACGAACGTCGCCCTGGGCTCGCTGGGGCGCATCGGCTTCTGGCGAGGCCTCGCCGGCCGCTGGCCGGCCGAGACCAAGTCCGCGGCGATGGCGGCCCTTGCCCGGGTGGGCGTGGCCGAATACGCCGCCCAGCGCGCCAACACCCTTTCCGGCGGCCAGCAGCAGCGCGCCGCGATCGCCCGGGCGCTGGTGCAGAAGGCCAAGATCATCCTCGCCGACGAGCCCGTCGCCTCGCTCGACCCGGTCTCCGCCCGCAAGGTCATGGAGGTCTTGAAGGACCTCAACGCCGTCGACGGCCTGACCGTGGTCGTGACCCTGCACCAGGTCGACTACGCCTTGCGATACTGCCGCCGGGTGGTGGCGCTGAAGGCCGGCAAGATCGTCTATGACGGCCCGCCCGAGGGCCTGACCCGTCCACGCCTGATCGACATCTATGGCCCGGAATTCGAGGACGTCTTCTGGGAGGGAGCGCCCAAATGATCGCACGCCGACAACTGCTGGCCAGCGCCGGCGCTTCGCTGATCCTCGCCGCCTGCGAGCAGAAGCCCGCGGTGACGCCCGGCGAGGCGCCCAAGGTGCTGAACTTCTCCATCCTGGCGACGGAGAACGCGACCAGCCTGGAGACCTTCTGGAAGCCGATCCTGGCCGACATGGAAAAGTCGATCGGGATTCCGGTGAAACCGTTCTACGGCTCCAACTACACCGCGCTGATCGAAGCCCTGCGCTTCAAGCAGACCGACGCCGGCTGGTTCTCCAATCTGTCGGGCCTGGAGGCCGTGCGCCGCGCCAACGGCGAGGTCTTCGCACGGACCTTCGACCCGTCCGGGGAGGACGGCTACCGCTCGATCCTGCTCGTGCCCGCCGCCAGCAAGACGACGCTGGAAGACGTGCTGAAGTGCGACAAGTCGCTCACCCTGGGCATGGGGGACGCCAAGTCGACGTCGGGCACCCTGGCGCCCATGACCTATCTGTTCGCCCCCAACAACGTGCGTCCCGAGACCTGCTTCAAGCAGGTTCGCAACGGCAACCACCAGGCCAACCTGTTCGCCGTGGCCAACGGCGTGCTGGACGTGGCGACCAACAACTCCACCGCCCTTCGCCTGCAGCGTGAACGCGGCTCGGAGGTGGTGGACAAGGTGCGGGTGATCTGGGAATCGCCCAAGCTGCCGGAGGACCCGATCATCTGGCGCAAGGATCTCGATCCCGCCGTGAAGGAAAAGCTGCGCCAGTTCTTCCTGACCTATGGCCAGGGCGAGGGCGCAGAGGCCCAGCGCCAGCGCGACCTCCTGTCCAAGCTATCCATCGGCGGCTTCCGTCCCAGCGACGACAACCACCTGCTTCCGGTGCGCGAAATGGAGGCCACCGAAGCCCTGCTCGAGGCCCGCAACGGCGGCGACCAGGACAAGATCGCCGAAGCCGAACGGGCGCTGGCGGCGATCCGCGCCGAACGCGAGGCCCTGGCGGCGAAGGCCGGCCAGCCGGCGCCGGCCCAATAGCGCATCCCGACGAAAGCCCCTCCAGGCCAGTGACACATCCCGCTCCTGACACCCTGAAGCCGCCGGCGCGCAGCGTTGGCGAGATCGCCTTCGACGTGGCGCTGTGGGGCGGCATCGCCGCCCTCCTGATCCTCAGCTTCGGACCGGCTGAGATGCGCAAGCTTCCCCTGCTGTTCGCCAACTCCGAGAACATGCGGCAGTTCGGCTCGGAGTTCCTGCGGCCGGACTTCTCCGACTGGAAGCTCCTGATCAGCCAGATGTGGCTGACCATCCAGATCGCCCTCTGGGGCACCTTCATCGCCGTCCTGCTGGCGATCCCGCTGGGGCTGGCCGGGTCGCGCAACATCTCGCCGCCCTTCATCCGCCAGCCGGTGCGCCGGCTGATGGACCTGCTGCGATCGGTGCCGGACCTGGTCATAGGCACCATCTTCGTGGTGGCCGTGGGCCTCGGCCCCTTCGCCGGCGTGATGGCCCTGGCGCTGAACACCGGCGGGGTGCTGGGCAAGCTCTTCTCAGAGGCCGTGGAAGCCATCGACAAGGGCCCCGTGGAGGGCGTGCGCGCCACGGGCGCGGCGCCGCTGCAGGAGATCGTCTGGGGGGTGATCCCGCAGGTGGCTCCGCTGTGGACCTCCTATGCGCTCTACCGTTTCGAATCGAACAGCCGGGCCGCCACCGTGCTGGGCCTGATCGGCGCCGGCGGCATCGGCCAGATCCTGTTCGACAGCCTCAACAGCTTCGCCTACTCGCGCGTCTCGGCGATCGGCCTCGTCATCGTCGTGGCGGTGACCTGCATCGACCTTCTGAGCCAGACGATCCGTTCGCGCCTGATCTGAGCCTCCCGCGGCGAGGCGCCGGCGCCTTGACCTCGCAGCGCCCTTGGCGAACGCTGGCGGCCCTCGCGCCTGCAACCAGCCGACGGGGATCGCGATGGCGTACCAGCCCAAGACCCGGGCCACCGACGCGGACGTCGACGCCTTCGTCGCCGCCTCGGCCAGGCCAGCCGACGGTGCGGCTCTCTGCGCGCTGATGCGCCGGGTGAGCGGCCTTGAACCGCATATGTGGGGCCCGACGATCGTCGGCTTCGGCCGGCGCGCCTACGCCCTGGCGGGCGGCAGGCAGGGCGAGACGCTGGCCATGGGCTTTGCGCCGCGCAAGAGCGCCCTGGTGCTCTACCTGAGCCACGCGCCGGGCTGGGACGAGCGGCTCGCCCGCCTGGGCAAGCATGCGACCGGCAAGGGCTGCCTCTACATCAACAAGCTCGCCGACATCGACCTGAACGTGCTGGGGGAGCTGGTCGGCGCGGCGTGGGCGGAGGTCCAGGATTCCGCCTGAGACGACGAGGCCTCAGGCCGCGACGGTCGGCCGGCGCCTCACCCGCGCCAGGCGCCGGAGCCGGCGCCAGAAGCGGGTCTTCTCCGGCTCCGGATAGGGCTGGAGGTTGCGCACGAAATCCTCGGCGCAGGCCCGCCAGGAGAAGGTCTCGGCGAAGGCGCGCACGGCCGCCCTGTCAATCTTGAGCGCCTCCAGGCAGGCCTCGCGCAGGCCCTCCGTGGCGCTGGCCGCCAGGGCGCCCGCCCCAGAGTCCGGGATGATGTCGATCGGTCCCGGCGCGGGATAGGCGGCCACGGGCGTGCCGCAGGCCATGGACTCCAGAATCACCAGCCCGAAGGTGTCGGTGAGCGACGGGAAGACGAAGACGTCGGCGCAGGCGAAGTGCGCCGTCAGCTCCGCGCCGAACTTGGCGCCGGTGAAGACGGCGCGGGGATACTTTGCGGCCAGCTCCTCACGCTGGGGACCGTCCCCCACCACGACCTTGGTGCCCGGCAGGTCCAGACCGAGAAACGCCTCGATGTTCTTCTCAACCGCCACCCGGCCCACATAGAGCGAGATCGGCTTGGGCAGGTGGGCGAAGATGTCGTCCTCGTGATCGGCGCGCGGGCGGAACGTGACGGTGTCGACCCCGCGGGTCCAGGGCGAGATGTTGCGGAAGCCGTGCTGGGTCAGCTCGTTGCGCATGGTCGGCGTGGCCACCATCAGCCGCCCCGAAGGCTTGTGGAACCAGCGCATGTAGGCGTAGCCGGCGGCCAGGGGCACGGGCAGGCGGGCGGAGACGTATTCGGGAAAGCGCGTGTGGTAGCTGGTGGTGAAGGGCAGCTTCCATTCCACGCAGATCCGCCGGGCCGCCAGGCCGATGGGACCTTCCGTGGCGATGTGGATGGCCTCGGGCTCGAAGGCCTTGAAGCGCTCCTGCACCGGCTCGTAGACGCCGATGGCGACCTTGATCTCCGGATAGGTCGGCAGCGGGAAGGTCTTGAACTGGTCGGGGCTGACCACCTCGACCGAATGGCCCATCTCGCGCAGCTCGCCGACCACCTTGGTCAGGGTGCGCACCACGCCGTTGACCTGGGGCTCCCAGGCGTCGGTGGCCAGCAGGATCCGCATCGGCCGCTGGGCATCGTCCCGCGGCGCAGGCGCCGGCTCACGCGGACGCGCCGGCGCAGGACGGGTGACCGCCTGGGTCTGCATCCAGGCCCAGAAGGCGCCAAGCAGCGCCTCCTTGGTCGGGAAGTGACGGTAGACCGTGCGCTCGCCGACCCCGGCTTCCTGGGCGATTTCCGCAAAGCCCAGTTCGTCGAGGGGCGTCGTCTCCAGCTTGCGGGCGACGGCGCGGAGAATCTCGTCGCGGGTGGCGGCCTTCTGGCGGTCGCGCAGGCTGGACGAGTAGCCGGAACGGGGCGTGCTCATGACAGTGCGGACTGTCATGACTTCGGCTTTGCTGTCAACCGTCCGTGAGCGTCAGGCCGCCTTGGGAGCGGGAAGGGCCTCGAGGCTGCGAGCCCTCTTGATCGCCGACCAGTGGCGCAGCTTGGCCCACTCCAGGATCTCCAGGCTGCCGTCCATGTGCTCCACCAGGGCCGTGCAGCTCTCCACCCAGTCGCCGTCGTTGACGTAGGTGATCCCGTCGATGTCGCGCATCTCGGCCTTGTGGATGTGGCCGCAGATCACCCCGTCGACGCCACGCCGGCGGGCCTCCTCGGTGACCGCGCCCTCGAAGTTCTCGATGAACTGCAGAGCGTTCTTCACCCGCGTCTTCAGGAAGGCCGAGAGGCTCCAGTAGCCGAAGCCCAGGCGTCGCCGAGCCCGGTTGAACAAGGTGTTGGCGGTGAGCAGCGCCCGGTAGGCGTAGTCGCCCAGCAGGGCCAGCCACTTGGCGTGCTGCACCACGCCGTCGAACTCGTCGCCGTGGGTCACCAGGAAACGGCGGCCGTCGGCCGTCTCGTGGATGGCGTCGCGCGCCACCACCACGCCCCCGAAGTGTACGCCGCAGAACTCGCGCACCCGGTCGTCGTGGTTGCCGGGCACGTAGACCACCTTCACGCCCTTGCGGGCCATGCGCAGGATCTTCTGGACCACGTCGTTGTGCGCCTGGGGCCAGAACCAGCCGGACTTCATCTTCCAGCCGTCGATGATGTCGCCCACCAGGTATAGGGCGTCGCATTCGATGTGGCGGAAGAAGTCGAGAAGAAGTTCGGCCTGGCACCCGCGGGTGCCCAGATGGATATCGGAAATGAATACGGTCCGGTAACGCCGGTCTCCGACTTGGTCCACCAACGCCCCCTGAGGCCATGGGAATTGCCCGCCGATTAGGCTGATTGCATGTCGGTTTAATGAAACGGCGCCTGCGATGCCGCGCCGCAACGAGAACGACTAGGCGCCGCGGCAAAGCCGACCTACTTAAACGCTTGTAAGATCCTCCCCAGGTCTCATGGACGCCAGAACCTATCCCGCCAAAGAGACTCCCAAGTCTCGCCGCACCCGCGCGCGCATCCTGGATGCGGCCATGCGGCTGTTCGCCGAGGTCGGCTACCACGCCGCCACCAACGCCATGATCGCCGATGCGGCGAACCTGACGCGCGGCGCCATGCTCTATCACTTCTCCAGCCGCGAAGAGCTGGTGGAGGCGGCGGTGGCCCACATCGACCTGGAACGGGCCCGCCTGTTCGAGCAGGCGGCGTCACAGCCGCCGGCGCCGGGGGTGGACGCCGCCGAGCACGCCATCGACGCCTACTGGCGCCTGCTGCACGAACTCCCGTTCGTGGCCTTCGCCGAGTTGGAAGCTGCGGCGCGGACCGACAGGATGCTGCGCGAGCGCCTGGCGGCGGCTCAGAGCGCCTTCGACCGCGCCCAGGTGGGCGACCGCTTCCTGGCCCTGGCCCAAGCCGGACTCGACCCCCGCTTTCAGACCAGCCGCGACCTGGGCCGCTTCCTTCTGGAGGGCATGGCCAAGGGGGCGATGACCTACGACGAGGACAAGCGGCGCGAACGGCTGCTGCAGGTCGTCAAGCGCGCGGTGCGGGTGCTCAACCGCAAGGGCGACACCCAGGACCTCTGGTCCGACCTTTAGGGCAGCTTCAGCCGGCGTCTTCGACGCTCACCTCGGTCTTCACCGAATTGGCGATGAAGCACTCCTCGTGCGCCGCATGGTGCAGCGCATCGCGCTGGGCCTGGTCCGGCGCGGCGCCGTCGTACGTCACCTGAGGACGAAGCACGACCTTGGTCACGGCCATGCGGCCCGGCGCGATCTCCTCCATCACCCCATAGGCCTCGTCGCGGTAAGCGGCGACAAGGAAGCCGGCGAGCCGCGCCTTATGCAGGAAGGTGAGCATGTGGCAGTTGGAGAGCGCCGCCACCAGCATCTCCTCCGGGTCCACGGCGGCCTCGACGGCCCACTTGCCGACCACGTGCGGCGAGGCGGAGGCCGGAACCTCCACGCCCCCGTCGAAGCTTAAGGTGTGGCCGCGGCTGTAGCGGCCCTTCAGGAAATCCTCCCCGGGCTTCAGGCTCCAGTCCGTGGTCGCGGTGTAGCGGGCCATCAGAACGCCTCAGCCGGCAGGGCCATCAGGCTTTCGGCGCCGGTCTTCAGCTTGGCCAGGTGGGCGGCCGAGTCGGGCAGGACCCGCTCCAGGAAGTACCGGCCGGTCGCCACCTTGGCGGCGTAGAAGGGGTCGGCGTCGCCTGCGTCGATCTTCGCCTGCGCGGCCTCGACCATCTGGGTCCACATGTAGGCCAGGGCGGTCAAGCCGAAGAGGTGCATGTAGTCGCTGGACGCGGCGCCGGCGTTGTCGGGATTGGCGAGGCCGTTCTGCATCAGCCACATGGTGGCGTCCTGCAGCTCGGCCTTGGCGGCGGCGAGGCCCTGGAGCCACGGCTTCAGTTGCGCATCGCCTTCGCGCGTCTCGATATAGGCGTCGATCTCGGCGAAGAAAGTCATCACCGCGCGGCCGCCAGCGGCCGCAAGCTTACGGCCCACTAGGTCGAGCGCCTGAACCCCGTTCGCGCCCTCGTAGATCATGGTGATGCGGCAATCGCGCACATACTGGCTGGCGGGGAAGTGCTCGGTGAAGCCGGAGCCGCCGTGCACCTGCAGGGCGTCGGAGCACACGCGGAAGCCGCGATCGGTCAGGAAGCCTTTCACCACCGGCGTCATCAGGGCCATGTAGTCGTCGCCCTTCTGGCGCACCGCCTCGTCCGGGCTCGCATGGGCGAGGTCCCCCTGGAGTGCGGTCCAGAACAGGAACGCCCGACCGCCCTCCACGATCGCGCGGCTGTCCATCAGCATTCGCCGCACGTCGGGATGCACGATGATCGGATCCGCCGGGCCGTCCGGGTTCTTCGGGCCGGTCAGGGAGCGGCCCTGGAGCCGCTCTTTGGCGAAGGATGCGGCGGCCTGGTAGGCGGCCTCGGCCTGCGCCACGCCCTGCAGCCCCACGCCGATCCGGGCCTCGTTCATCATCACGAACATCAGGTTGAGGCCGCGGTTCTCCTCGCCGACCAGCCAGCCCAGCGACTCCTCGTGCTGGATCACGCAGGTGGCGTTGCCATGGATGCCCATCTTCTCCTCGAGGCCCGCGCAATAGACGCTGTTGCGCTCGCCCGGCCTTCCGTCGGCATCCGGGATGAACTTGGGCACGATGAACAGGCTGATGCCGCGGGTTCCCGCTGGCGCGCCCTCGATGCGGGCCAGCACCAGGTGGACGATGTTCTCGGCCAGGTCGTGTTCGCCGCCGGAGATCCAGATTTTCTGGCCGCTGATCCGGTAGGTCCCATCCCCCTGCGGAACCGCCTTTGTGCGCAAGAGGCCAAGGTCGGTGCCGCAGTGCGGCTCGGTCAGGTTCATGGTGCCGCACCACTGGCCGGACGCCAGCTTAGGGAGGTAGAGGTCCTTCTGCGCCTGGGAGCCGCCGTTCAGGATCGCCGAATAGGCGCCGTGCGTGAGGCCCGGGTACATCGAGAAGGCCATGTTGGCCGACGAGCTCATCTCGCTGAACGACAGGTTCACCACAGCCGGCAGCCCCTGGCCGCCGTACTGGGTGACCGCCCCCAGCGCCGGCCAGCCGCCCTCGACCAGGGCCTGATAGGCCTCCTTGAAGCCGGATGGCGTGGTCACCGTGTTGTCCGGCTTCCAGACGCAGCCCTCCTTGTCGCCCACGCTGTTGAGCGGGGCCAGCACCTCGGCTGTGAAGCGCCCCGCCTCCTCAAGGATCTGGTGCACGACGTCCATCGGCGCCTCGGCGAAGCCGGGCAGGTCGGCGTAGCGGTCGATCTTGAGCACTTCGCCCAGGAGGAAGGCGTGGTCGCGGACGGGCGGGGTGTAGGTCATGTCGGACTCCGGCCGGCGCACCGGCCATGGCGCTCGCCCGCCGGCCCGGCGGGCGCAGGGATGCGGGACGACGGCGTGGCCGCGTCGTTACTTGGCGTCTGCGTGTTCCAGGTCGCCCAGCCGCTGACCGAGCATCTGGTGGTAGTCCTCCGCCTGGGGCAGGAGATCCGGCCGGGTCTTGGCCAGGTGCTGCTCCAAACGCTCGCAGCCGACCTTCAGTTCGGCGATGGCCTTGTCGATGTCCTCGCGCTGGGCTTCCAGGGCCACGATGCGCTCGCGGAACTTGCCAAGCGACTTCAGGTTCTGGGCCACGCCGTCGTCGTCGGCCTCGTAGAGGTCGAGGATCTCCCCGATCTCGGAAAGAGCCAGGCCGACGCGCTTGCCGCGCAGGATCAGCACCAGGCGGGCGCGGTCCTTGTAGGAATAGACCCGGTTCATCCCGTCGCG
This sequence comes from Phenylobacterium sp., assembly GCF_046291545.1. Taxonomy (GTDB): domain Bacteria; phylum Pseudomonadota; class Alphaproteobacteria; order Caulobacterales; family Caulobacteraceae; genus Phenylobacterium. Next base: position 979,680 of record NZ_JBKBSM010000001.1, on the reverse strand, counting down.
GGCAGGGTTCAGGAGGCCCTTGTCCTCATAGAACCGCAGCGCCCGGGGCGTGCATTTGAACTCCTGGCAGAGCTGGCGAATGGTGAATGTGCGGTGCGGCCGGCGCAGATCGGCGGGCATGTCGTCCTCCCTATGGACGGGAGCGAAATCTAGGGTAACTCTTACGTCAACGTCAAGCTCAGCCATGACGTAGGGGCGCCCTGGAGCTTGGCCGGCGGCGCCCGCCCCTTGGGCGTTCCCCTCGAGAAGCGCGGCCAGCACAGCCGCCGGTGGACCACGCCGCCGCCAGGGCCTAACCCTCGCCGGTCCAGTATCGGGGGGTTAGCGATGAACCGCTTTCTGACGTCCTGCGCCCTTGGCGTGCTTCTCACCGCTGGAGCGCTGGCGGCGCCGGCGACGGCGGCCGCGCCCCAGGGCGCCTACGCCCAGCAGATCGCCGGCCTGGAGCGGCGCGAAGGCCTCTTGCCGGTCTACGTCGACAAGGCCAAGGGCCGCGTGCTGCTGGCGCTGCCGCCCCCCGACAAGGACGGGGTGGCCGGACGCTACCTCTATCAGGCAACCCTGCGCACCGGCTTCGGCTCGGCGGCCAGCGGCCTCGACCGCGGCAAGCAGGCGGAGACCCAGGTCCTGGCCTTTCGCCGCATCGGCGGCAAGGTGGTGGCGGAGTTCGAGAACCCCCGCTACCGCGCCACAGGCGGCACGCAGGAGGAGCAGGCCTCCGCCCGAAACAGCTTCGCCACTTCTGTCGTCTGGGCCGCGCCGGTGGCCGCCGAGGCGCCGGACGGCGGCCTGTTGATCGACTTCACCAGCTTCCTGACGCGCGACGCCGTCAACGCGGCCGATAGCCTGAAGCGCGCGGGCGAGCCCGGTTTCAAACAGGTCGCCGACCTGACCCTGGCCGACGTCGAAAAGACCAAGGTGTTCCCCGAGAACATCGAGCTGGACGCGGTCCAGACCTTCGCCTCCGACACCCCCGGGCCCGGGGCGCGGGAGATCGCGCCGGAGGCCAAGGCGGTGACGCTGGCGGTCCACCATTCGCTGGTCAAATTGCCGGAGCCCGGCTTCGAACCGCGCCTCTACGATCCGCGAACCGGCGGCCTGGGCGCCATCGTGATCAACGACTTCGCCGCGCCGCTCGACGGCGAGATCGTCTACCGCTACGCCCGCCGCTTCCGCCTTGAGAAGACCGACCCCTCCGCAGCCGTGTCGCCGGTGAAGAAGCCGATCGTCTTCTATGTGGACAACGGCGCCCCCGAGCCCGTGCGCCAGGCGCTGGTCGACGGCGTCGGCTGGTGGAACCAGGCGTTCGAAGCCGCCGGCTTCAAGGACGCCTTCCGCGCTGAGGTGCTGCCTCCAGGCGCCGATCCGATGGACGTGCGCTACAACATGGTCAACTGGGCCAACCGCGCGACCCGCGGCTGGTCCTACGGCCAGACGGTGGTGGACCCGCGCACCGGCGAGATCGTGAAGGGCGCCGTGGTGCTGGGCGCCCTGCGCGTGCGCCAGGACATCCTGATCTTCGAAGGGCTCGTGGGCGCCGACAAGTCGGGAAGCGGCGGGCCCAATGATCCGGTGCAGGCCGCCCTCGCCCGGATCCGCCAGCTTGGCGCGCACGAGGTGGGCCACTCGCTAGGCTTCACCCACAACTTCGCCGCCTCAACCCAGGAGCGGGCCTCGGTGATGGATTACCCGCCGCCGCGCATCAAGCTGACCGACGGCCGGATTGACCTGTCGGAGGCCTACGCCGTGGGTATCGGCGACTGGGACAAGTTCACGGTCGACTGGCTCTATGGTCCCGTCGCGCCCGGAGCGGCCGGCCAGGCCGAGCTGGACGCCAAGGCCCGCGCCATGGTCGCCTCCGGCCGCCGCTTCGTCGACGACGTGGACGGCCGGCCGCTTGGCGTCGGCCAACCCTGGGCGAGCCTGTGGGACGACGGGGCCGATCCCGCCGCCGAGCTCGACCGCATGATGAAAGTCCGCCGCGTCGCCCTGGACGGCTTTGGCGTATCGGCCCTTCGCCCGGGCGAACCGGTGGCCAACCTCAGGCGCAAGTACGTGCCGATCTACCTCCTGCACCGCTACCAGGTGGAGGCTGCGGCCAAGCTCGTGGGCGGTATAGACTTTCCCTATTCGGTGAAGGGCGACCCTGTGGAAGCCGCCAGGCGTGTGCCGGCGGCCGCCCAGGCGCAGGCGCTGGACGCCTTGCTCGCCGCCCTGGCGCCGGCCGAACTCGACACCCCGCCCGAGCTGGTGACGCTGCTCTCGGCCGGCTTCACCGGCACGCCGGACCCGCAGTTCGACATGGAGATCTTCGACACCATGGGCGGTCCGGCTTTCGACCCGCTGGTCGCCGCCGACGTGGCCGCCGGCCTCGTGTTCGACCAGCTCCTGGCGGGCGACCGGCTGGCGCGGCTGGTCGAGCAGCACCGCGCCGACCCCGGCCTGCCCGGCGCCGAGGAGGTGCTGGGCCGGCTGACCGCCACGGTGTTCCCCGGCAAGCCGGCGGCGGGACGCCTGGCCGAGGTGCAGCGCCGAGCCCAGACCCGGCTGGTGCTCGACCTCGCCGCCGCCAAGGCGGACCCCGCGCTGTCTCCGGCTGCGGCCGCCGCTATCGGCGCCGAACTCGCTCGCCTGGGTCAGGCGCTCAAAGCCAAGGCCGGCGATCCGGCCGAACAGGCGCACCGCCAGCGCCTGGCGGGCCTGATCGCCGATCCGGAGACGCTCGAAAAGCTCGCCCTCGCCAAGGGCCAGAAACCCGAGACCCCGCCCGGCATGCCGATCGGCGACGACGGGATCTGGTGAGCCGCGCCGACCGAGGGTCGTGCTAGTCTGCAGGCATGACGCTTCGCATCGTGCACGCCGTTTCGGGCGACCTCGACTGGCTGCTCGCTCACGACGTCCACGTGAGCGCAGACTGGGTCCGAAGATGCCTCGACCAGCAGGAATACCTGCTCGCCTGGCGCGGGGCCTCGCCGGACGGCTTTCTGCGCTTCAGCCGCTTCTGGGGGCGCGTCCCCTATCTGGAGATGATCCAGGTCGAACCCCGCGCTCGCGGAGCAGGCGTAGGCCGAGCGCTGGTCGCGGCCTGGGAAGCTCAGATGAAGGCGCAGGGCGCCGCCCAGGTCATGACGTCCGCCGTGGCCGACGAGCCCGGCCCCCAGGCCTTCCACCGCGCCAACGGCTACGAGGAAGCCGGAGCGCTTCGCCTCAACGGCGTGCAGGCGACGCCGGAGGTGTTTTTCACCAAGGCTCTCTAGGCGCGCCCCTCAGCCGGCGACCAGCTCGCCGGCCAGGGCCTTTTCGATCAGGGCGATGGTGCGCTCGACGCCGAAGATCGCGACGAAGGAGCCGAAGCGGGGGCCCTGGCTTTGGCCGAGCAGCACCTCGTAGAGGGCCTGGAACCAGGCGCGCAGGGGCTCGAAGCCGGCCGCCTTGCCCACCTCGAACACCTCGTTCTGGATCGTCTCGGCGTCCGCGCCCGCGGGCAGCGCCTTCAGCCGTCCGGCCAGGTCCTGCATCGCAGCCCGCTCCTGGCCGCTGGGCGCGCGGAACCGCTTCGAGGGCTTCACGAAGTCCTCGTAATAGTGGATTGCATAGTCGGCCAGACGGTCGAGCATGGGCTCGGTCTCGGGGCTCGCACCGGGCATGTAGCGCGAGATGAAGCCCCACAGGATGTCCTTGGTGGAGGCGTCGGCCGCGGAAACCAGGTTGAGCAGCAGGGAATAGGAGACCGGAGAACCCTTCTGCGGCGGCTCGCCCCGATGCACATGCCAGGCCGGGTTGTCGATCGCCGGCGCATTGGCTTGGGTCCCGGCGCGATTGAAGGCGTCGAGCTGTTGCAGGTACTCGTCCGTCGCCTTGGGGATCACGTCGAAATAGAGCCGCTTGGCCGACTTCGGCGACTGGTACATGTAGTAGGCGAGGCTCTCGGGCGCGCCGTAGCGCAGCCATTCCTCCATGGTCAGGCCGTTGCCCTTGGACTTGGAGATCTTCTGGTTGTTCTCGTCCATGAAGAGCTCAAAGTGGAAGGCCTCCGGCGGCTCGCCCCCGAGAGCCTTGCACACGCGGTTCGACACGCGGACCGAGTCCACGAGGTCCTTGCCGCTCATCTCGTAGTCGACCTCAAGGGCGGTCCAGCGGGCCGCCCAGTCGGGCCGCCACTGCAGCTTCACGTGGCCGCGGGTGACCGGCACCTCCGTGAGCGTTCCATCCTCGTCGGGGAAGACGATCGTGCCGGCGTCGATCCGGCGCTCCAGGGTCGGGGCCTGCAGCACCCGCCCGGTCTTCGGGCTGATCGGCAGGAACGGCGAGTAGGTGGCGCGGCGTTCTTCGCCGAGGGTCGGGAGCATGATCGCCTGGATGGCGTCGAACCGCTCGAGCACCCTAAGCAGCACCTCGTCGAACCGCCCGGAGGTGTAGCAGGCGGTGGAGGACATGAACTCGTAGTCGAAGCCGAAGCCGTCGAGGAAGGCGCGCAGGCGCGCGTTGTTGTGCGCGCCAAAACTCTCGTGCTCGCCGAAGGGATCGCGCACCTGGGTGACCGGCTTGTCCCGGTCCTCTTCCAGCATCTGCCGGTTGGGCACGTTGTCGGGAATCTTGCGCAGGCCGTCCATGTCGTCGGAGAAGACGATCAGCTTGGAGGGGATGGCGTCCTCCGTCAGGGCGCGGAAGGCGGTGCGCACCATGGTCGGACGCGCCGCCTCGCCGAAGGTGCCCATGTGCGGCAGGCCCGAGGCGCCGAAGCCGCACTGGAAGACCACCGGCTTGCGCAGCGCCTCGAAGGTGGCCACGGCGTCCGCCGCCTTGCCCGCGCCGATCAGCGTGGAGGCCAGGTCGCGCTCGGCGTCGGAAAGGCGCAGGCGCAGCACGCGGTCCAGCAGTATGCGCGCCTGTTCGAAGGGCCAGCTCTTGGCCTCGCGGGCCTGGTGGGAAAGTCCATGCAGCATGGGCGAGGCGGTAGCGCTCAAAGCCGATCGCCTCAAGAGCGCATTTCATCGACCGCCCGGAGCGCTGTCACGGAAGCACAATCGAAATGTCGGCGGTCCGACACGCAAGACGCCTATGCCCGCGCGGTCGTCGCGGCTTAACCGGGGATTGTCATGCTCGCTGCTCTTGCTGGAGCCTTGGTCCTGGCCGCAGCGGCCCGGGCCGAGATGGCCGCCGAGGAAGTGCGTCGCATCCCAGCCCCCGAGGCGACCCAAGGCGTGGCGGCCGACGCGACCCATGTCTACGCCGTCGCCAACTCCACCATCGCCAAGTACGACAAGGCCACTGGCCAGCGCGTGGCGGTCTGGTCGGGCGACCGGGCGACGTTTCCCCATCTCAACTCGTGCTCGGTGATCCTCGCCGAGCTGGTCTGCGCCTCATCGAACTTTCCGCAGATTCCCATGGCCAGCACGGTCGAGGTGTTCGATCCGGCGAAGATGGTCCACCTGCGTTCGATCCCGCTGGGGCGCGGCCACGGTTCGCTGACCTGGGTCGAGCGGCGCAACGGCTTCTGGTGGGCCTGCTTCGCCAACTACGACGGGCGCGGCGGCGAGCCCGGCCGCGATCACCGGTTCACGACGCTGGTGAAGTACGACGACGCCTGGCGCGAAATGGCGTCCTGGCGCTTCCCGGACACCGTCCTGGAACGCTTCGCCCCGACCTCCAGCTCCGGCGGCGCCTTCGGCCCGGACGGGCGGCTGTACGTGAGCGGGCACGATCGACGGGAGGTCTATGTGCTGGAACTGCCGGCCCAAGGCGAGGTGCTCGTCCACCTGGCGACCATAGCGGCGCCCATCCCCGGCCAGGCGATCGCCTGGGATCCGGCCGATCCGCGGCTTCTGTGGGGGATCAATCGCGCGGAGCGCGCCATGGTGGCGGCGCAAGTCCCCGCCCTGCCCGCCGCCGGAGACCGGCCGTGATCCCGCGCCGCGCGCTCGCCGCGCTACTCGCCACCGCGCTGCTCGCCGCGTGCAGCCAGCAGCCGGCGCAAACCCCCGCGCCTGGCGAAGGGCCCGAACCGACCAGCGTGACCTTCTCCATCCTGTCGACCGAGAACGCCCAGACCCAAATGGTCGACTGGGGGCCGTTCCTGAAGGATATGGAGGCGGCGACCGGCTTGAAGGTGAAGCCGTTCTTCGGCTCCAACTACACGGCCATCATCGAGGCGATGCGGTTCAAGCAGACCGACCTCGGCTGGTTCTCCAACAACTCGGGGCTGGAAGCCGTACGCCGCGCGGGGGGCGAAGTGTTCGCCCGTACGGCCGACCCCGACGGAGCCGACGGCTATCAGGCGGTGATCGTCGTGCAGAAGGGCTCGGGCCTCACCCTGGACCGTGTCCTGGCCTGCGATGGGAGCCTGGACTTCGGCATGGGGGACGCCAAGTCGACCTCGGGGACGCTGGCGCCGATCACCTACCTGTTCGCCCCGCGCGGCATCGACCCGGTCCAGTGCTTCAAGACCGTCCGCTCGGCCAACCATGAGGCGAATCTCTTCGCCGTGGGCTCGGGCGTTCTGGATGCGGCCACCAACAACACCCAATCCATCGAGCGGCTGGCCATGCAGGACTCCGCCATGGCCCGGCGCACCCTGGACGCCATCGAAGTCGTCTGGACCTCGCCGACCATCCCCGAGGATCCGATGATCTGGCGCAAGGACCTGGATCCGCGCGTCAAGGCCAAGATCGCCAAGTTCATGTTCGCCTACGGCGTGGGCGAAGGCGCGGAGGCCGAGCGGCAGCGGGCGATCCTGGCGCGCATCCAGACCGCGCCGTTCAAGCCTGCGGATGACACCCACCTGATCCCGGTGCGGGAGATGGAGGCGACCAGCGACCTGATCCAGGCCCGCAACAAGGGTGACGCGGCGGGGGTGACGGCGGCCGAGAAGACCCTGGCCGAACTGAGATCCGAGCGCGCGGCCCTGGCGGGCGCAAACTAGGCGCGCCTCGCTAGACGGGGCCAAGCGCGCGCCCGAAGGTCTCCATGGTTGACCTGCGTTAGGAAAATGACGCCCGCGTCACGTTCATTGACTTCCCTCGGAACGTGTGGAAATTTGATCCAGATCAAGATTTCGCCGGCGCCTGCGCGCGACCGGACGGACCCCCCAGGAGGATCGACCATGGCCGCGGACGGCAACATCACCAAGGACCTGATCTACGACGCCGTCGCTCCGGACGACTTCGAGTCGATGCTTGAGCTCGACCGCTACAACGCGCGTTCGACCGCCTTCGACAAGATCATCTCAGCCACCCACGACCACTTCTGGGACCCGCTCGACAAGAAGTACATCGACTTCGACGAGCCCTTCGACATGGAAAACGAGATGCTCCTCCCCGAGGACATGATCATCTCGCTGTCCACGGACTACGTCTCCAACCACCTGACCGACTGGAAGACCCGCGTGCGCTTCGCCAACCAGTCGGCGCTGCGTTCGTTCTCCTCGATCCTGCACGGCGAGCAGGGCGCGCTGAACCTTTCGGCCAGCCTGTGCCACGTGCTGAAGGACCAGGGGGCGCAGGAGTACGCCGCCAACCAGACCCGGGAAGAAGCCCGCCACGTCACCGCCTTCGCCAAGTACATCAAGGCGCGCTGGGGCCGGCCGGTGGAATGCGGGCCGACTCTCAAGGCCCTGCTGGTCGACATCATCGCCAGCCCCGAAGTCTACAAGAAGATCATCGGCATGCAGATGCTGGTGGAGGGCCTGGCCATGGGCGCCTTCGCCACCTTCTTCAACAACATCCGCGACCCGATGGGCAAGAAGCTGCTCCAGCTGGTGATGACGGACGAGGCCTTCCACCACAAGTTCGGGAAGATCTGGGCCGACCGCACCATCCCCAAGCTCACCGCCGAGGAGCACGCGATCATCGAGGACTGGGCGGCCCACTGCTTCCAGACCCTGCTGTTCAACCTGGTGGCCCCGAGCCAGCAGCGCGACCTCTATGAGGAGTTCGGCCTCGATCCCGACCGCGTGATCGCCGAGATGGCGGCCAACATGAACGACGAGGTCCGTCGCGAGAGCATGAAGGAGCAGACCAACATCTTCCGCGTGCTGGTGAAGACCCTGCTGAACGCGGGCATCATCACCGACCGCACCAAGGCCTTCTATGCGACCTATGTCGACATGGACGAGCTGAAGGGCGAGGGCGACCGGATGGTCGGCGACGACATCGCCGAGGAGGGCATCAAGTACCTCCAGGAAATCAACTTCAAGGACCGCGTCGCCCAGGCGGTTTCGATCGCGACCGAGTAGCCTCGGTCCAGGTCCGCTCCGGCGCCGCGTCGGAGTAGGCAAGCACATCGACGCCCGCCTCCGCCGGAGGCGGGCGTCCTTTGTTCGGGGGCGCTCGGAGATCGGGAACAGGGCGCTGCGCCCGGCGTTCTGACGCAATCCGCAGCGAATTGCGTCGACGGGCGGCAGGTCTGGCGGGGCCCACGCCTTGAAGTCGCCCACGTGATGTAGTTCAGCATGCGTTCAGCCGCCGCCGCCTAACGCTTCGAAATGCTCCCGATCCGCGCCGCTCTCGTCACGTTCGCCGCCCTGGGCCTGATCGCCGCCGGTCCGCCCGTGCCGGTCAAGCCCGACCCGGACAAGATCGAACTCACCAAGATGGCCGGACGCTGGTACGAAGTCGCCCGCATCCCCAACAAGCTGCAGAGGAACTGCGAGGGCGCCACCTCGGACTGGCGGCGCACCGGCGACGGCTACGCCGTCGTGCAGACCTGCCACAAGGATGCGCCGGACGGCCCCAAGACCGAATGGAAGGCCAAGGCCCAGGTCGCCAACCCGGGAGAGAACACCCGGTTCAAGATGAGCTTCTTCGGCGGGCTCGTGAACCAGGAGTACTGGGTGATCGACCATCGCCCCGACGAAGGCTGGCTGCTGCTGACCACGCCGACCGGCCAGCACCTTTGGCTGATGTCTCAGCGGCCCTCTCTGGCCCCCTCGGCCAAGGCCAACGCCCTGGCCCGGGTGCGCCAGCTTGGCTTCAACACCGGCCTTCTCGAGTTCCCCAAGCCGGCCCGCAACTGACGCATCGAGGGCCTGCGGCCGATCGGCCCCTTGAATCCGGAACGAAGGCGGAACAGGATGGGGCATGACCGCCTCCCAGGCCATCGTCGGCGTCACACGCCCTGAGATCACCGCCCAGGTGACCCGCGGCGCGGCGCGGCTTCTCGCCGAGCTGGGCCACGCGCCGCTGGCGGAGGTCACCCTGCCCAACGGCAGGCGCGCGGACCTGATGGCCCTGGACCGCAAGGGGCGCATCTTCATCGTCGAGGTGAAGTCCTCGATCGAGGACTTCCGCGCCGACGGCAAGTGGGGCGAGTACCTGCCGTATTGCGACGCCTTCGCCTTCGCCGTCGCGCCCGAGTTCCCCCGCCAGGCGCTGCCGGACGCGCCGGGCCTGATCGTGGCCGACGGCTTCGGCGGGGCGATCGTGCGCGAGGCGCCGGCCACGCCCCTGGCTGGGGCGCGGCGCAAGGCGCTGACCCTGTCCTTCGCCCGGATGGCGGCCCTTCGCGCCGCCGGCGTGGCGACCTGGACCCTGGAGATCTAGGCCGCCGGCGCGCGCGGCGTCAGACCTCGGTTGGGAAGCCCTTGTCGCGCAGGTAGGCCTTCACGTCCGGATCGCGGCCGCGGAAGGCGCGATAGCCCTCCGCCGGGTCGACCGTGTTGCCCACGCTCATGACGTGGTCGTGCAGCCGCTTGGCCACCGCCTTGTCGTACATGCCGCCCGGGGACTCCTCGAACGCCTCGACCGCGTCCAGCGCCAGCACCTCCGACCAAAGGTAGCTGTAGTAGCCGGCCGAATAGCCGTCGTCGGCGAAGATGTGCGCGAACTGCGGCGTACGGTGGCGCATGGGCAGCTCCGGCGGCATGCCGAGCTTGGCCAGTTCCTCGCGCTCGAAGGCGTCCGGATCGATGTCGGCGTCGCCCGCCAGGTGCAGCTTCATGTCGATCAGGGCCGAGGCCAGGTATTCGGTCACGTCGAAGCCCTGGCGGAAGGTGTGGGCCTTCTCAATCTTGGCGACCAGGTCGGCCGGGATCGGCGCGTCGGTCTGATGGTGGCGGGCGAACTGGTCGAGCACAGGCTTGGTGGGCAGCCAGTGCTCGTTCACCTGGCTGGGGAACTCCACATAGTCTCGGAACACAGCCGTGCCCGACAGCGAGGGGTAGTTCACGTCCGAGTTCAGGCCATGCAGGGCGTGGCCGAACTCGTGGAACATGGTCTCGGCGTCATCCCACGAGATCAGCACCGGCTCGCCGGGCGCGCCCTTCACGAAGTTGGAGTTGTTGGAGACGATCGTCGTCACCTTGCCGTCGAACTTCTCCTGGGTGCGGTAGGCGTTCATCCAGGCCCCCGAACGCTTGCCCTCGCGGGCGTAGGGGTCGAAGTACCAAAGGCCCACGTGATCGCCCTTGGCGTCCTTGACCTCCCAGACGCGGATGTCGGGATGGGCGACGGGCACGCCTGAGACCTGGGCGAACTGGAAGCCGTAGATCTGGCCGGCGGCCCAGAACATGCCTTCGCGCAGCTTTTCGAGCTGCATGTACGGCTTCACGGCGTTCATATCGAGGTCGTAGCGGGCGGCGCGCACCTTTTCGGCGTAGTAGCGGTAGTCCCAGGGCTCGATCTTGATCTTGGCGCCCTCCTTGTCGGCGATCGCCTGCATCTCGGCGACCTCTTCGCGCACGCGTGCGACGGCCGACGGCCAGACCCGCATCATCAGCGCCATGGCCGCCTCGGGCGTCTTGGCCATGGTGTTTTCCAGCCGCCAGTGCGCGTGGGTGGGATAGCCCAGGAGCTTGGCGCGCTCCGCGCGCAGCTTCAGGATCTTCCGGATCCCGGCGTTGTTGTCGTGAGCGTCGCCGTTGTCGCCGCGGCTGTAGTAGGTGCGCCAGACCTTCTCGCGCAGGTCGCGGCGATCGGCGTAGGTCAGGAATGGATCCATCGAGGATCGGGTGTTGAGGATCGCCCAGGCGCCCTTGCGGCCCTTGGCCTCGGCCGCCGCGGCGGCGGCCGCGCGCACGTCCGCCGGCAGGCCGGCCAGTTCGTCCTCGCTGGTCAGATAGAGGACGTAGTCGGTCTCGTCGGCCAGAAGGTTCTGGCTGAAGGTGGTGAAGTGGCCGGCGAGTTCCTCGTTGATCGCCGCCACGCGCGCCTTGGCCTCAGGGTCAAGCTTGGCGCCGGCGCGCACGAAGCGGTTCCAGTAGAGCCAGGTCAGGCGCTGCTGCTCAGGCGTCAGGCCGGACCGCTCGCGCGCCTCGTAGACGGCCTCGATGCGTTTGAAGAGCGGCGCGTTCTGCAAGATCTTGTCGCCGTGCGCCGCGAGCTTGGGTTCCATCTGCTGCTCGACGGCCCGCATCTCCGGCGAGGAGAGCGTGCTCGACCACACTCCGTAGAAGGTATAGACGCGCGAGCCCGTACGGCCGGACCGCTCCAGCGCCGCGATCGTGTTGTCGAAGGTGGGAGCGGCCGAGGCGTTGGCGATGGCGTCCACTTCGCGCAGTTCCTCGGCCATGGCCGCGTCCAGGGCGGCGGGAAAGTCGGCCACCTTGACCTTGTCGAACGCCGGCACGCCGCCGTAGGGGCCTGTCCAGGACGCGGTCAGCGGATTGACGTCCGCCGCAAGGGCGAGGGGCGGCAGGGCGGCGGAGGCGGCGAGCGCGCTGGAGGCGGCCAGGAAGGTGCGCCGGTGCATGGGAACTCCAGATAGACAATTGGTTGTCGGCGACCTTAGGGGCCGCGTCACCGTCCGTCACATGACAGGGATGTAATGTGACGCTTGAACGGGCGCGTCAGGCCGCAAGGCGGCGCGCGGCGCTTTCGGCGATCGCCAGCGCCTCCGCGGGCGGCACGCCGAGCGAGGCCAGGATCAGGCCGCAGACCGATACGACCTGTTCACCGGGCGCCGGGCGGGTGAGGGCGTCGTGGATGGCCATGCGCACCGCGCCCGCGGCCAGGATCCGCGCAGCGCCAACGTCGACGGCGCGAAAGCGCCCCTCGGCCACGCCGCGGGCCAGGATGCGGTCGAAGGGATCGGCCCCGTCGGTCCTGCGTCCGGGCTGCAGCCGCTCAAGGTGCAGCGCGGCCCAGCCCTGCAGGGGCTGGCGTTGCGAATAGGCGACGAGGAACAGCGACAGCGTCGCCAGCTCGGCCGCCGGGTCGCTGACCTGCGCCAGGGCCACGCCCAGCCCTTCGCCGACGTCCCGCAGGATGCGGCGGCGGACCGCGTCCAGCAGGTCGGCGACCGTCGGGAAGTAGTTGTAGACGGTTCCGCGCGCGACGCCGGCGGCTGCGGCGAAATCCTCGATCGTCGCGGCCAGCCCCTTGTCCGCGACCACCGCAAGGGCCGCGTCGATCAGCCGTGCACGGGTGCGCCGGCGCCGGATCTCGGCGTTGGCGGCGCGGGCGGCCAGATTGACCTTGATCGGCGCGCGCTTCACGCGGCCTTGCGCAGGAGATCAAGGACGCTGCTGGCGGCGGCCAGCGAAGGCGGATCGTTCTGCGCCTGCAAGGCGTCGACTTCCCGCGCCAAGGCGTCGCGCACCACAGCCGCCGCGTGCGGCGACAGAGCCAGGAGCGCGTTCACGGACGCGCGGCTCAGCGCCAGGGCGAGCTGGATGTCCACATCGACGCTGATTTCCCACGGCGTCTGCTCCGTGGCGGCCGCCTTCGACCGCAGAGGATGTCGGAAGATCATTCAGAGGAGTCCGGATGCGCGCATTCGCCGCGCGAAAAAATCGTCGCAGCGCATATGGTTAGCCTCGCTTTGACTGTCAAGTCAGAATGACGCGTGCGTCAATGCGAGCCTGGGCGGCGGCTCGGCGGCCAAGCCAGGCCGAGCCTTTGACAGCTTGACTTTGGCGGGCATGCTGCGACGCAGCGTCGCATGTGTGCGCCGCAACATCGGCGCGCCCGTTCCTGCGCCCCCTGGACGGCCGCCGCCGCGACGGCTAAGCGCGGAGCATGGCTATCGGCGTGTTCGATTCCGGCGTGGGCGGCCTGACGGTGCATCGGGCGCTGGTGGAGCGGCTGCCGACGGCCGACTTCGTCTATCTTGGGGATCAGGCCAACGCGCCCTACGGCGGACGCGGCGGCGAGGAGATCGTCGATCTCACCCGCGCCGGCTGCGAGCGGCTGTTCGACGCTGGCTGCAACCTGGTGGTCCTGGCCTGCAACACCGCCTCGGGGATCGCCCTTCGCCGCCTGCAGCAGACCTGGTTGCCGGGCTTTCGCGAGGCCTTGGGCCGCCCGGTCAACATACTGGGCATCATCGTGCCGACCATCGAGGCGGCCACCGGCCTGCCCTGGGAGCACGAGGCCGAGCGGCGCGGCGAGAAGGTGGAGAAGCTCGACATCCTGGCCGTGTTCTCCACCCCCGCCACCGCGCGCAGCCGGGTCTACGAGATCGAGATCGACAAGCGCCGCCAGGACGTGGCCGTCTTCTCCGAGCCCTGCCCCCAGCTTGCCCGCATGATCGAGGACGGGGCTGGGGCCGTGGAGCTGGCCAAGGTCGTCGAGGACCACGTGGGGGCGATCACCACCCGCATCGGCCGCCCGCCGGATCGTGCGATCCTGGGCTGCACCCACTATGAGATCATCGCGGACATCTTCCGCGCGGCCCTGCCGGCGGGCACGCCGCTGATCCACCAGCCCGACGCCACCGCCGACGCCTTGCAGCGCTATCTGGAGCGCCATCCGGAGTACGAGCCGGGCTCAAGCGGCCTGCGCAGGTTTCTGACCACCGGGCGGCCGGGGGCGCAGCACAAGCTGGTTGAGACCTTCTGGGGAGGCCCCTTAAGCTTCGAGCAGGCTTGAGGGTCCACCGATGAAATCCATGATCTGCGCCGCCGCAGCGGCGACCGTGCTGGCCGGGACAGCCCACGCCGAGGTGACCCGGCGGTCTGAAACCGGCTTCACCGTCGTGCATAAGGCGCAAGTCGCCGCTTCGCCGGCCGCCGCCTACGCCGCCCTGGGGCGGGTTGGGGCTTGGTGGGACGACGCCCACACCTATTCCGGCAAGGCGTCCAACATGACCATGCCGCTGGAGGCGGGCGGCTGCTTCTGCGAGCGGCTCGAGGGGGGCGGCGGCGTCCGCCATGGGGTCGTCGTCCTGGCCCTGCCGGGGCGGACGCTGCGGCTGGACAGCGCGCTCGGCCCCCTGCAGGGCGAGGGCGTATCCGGCGCCCTGACGTTCGCCCTGCAGCCTCGGGACGGTGGGACCGAGGTCGTGCTGACCTACAACGTCGGCGGCTACGGCCCGGAGGGGGTCAAACAGTGGGCGGAGGCCGTGGACCAGGTGCTGGGGGTCCAGCTCGGCCGCTTCGCTCGCCACGTCGCGACTTCAGGGCCATAGCAGGGCCGTTCAAGGAGGGGGTGGTCCGGGAGGCGCTTTCGACTGGGGAGGGGCGCGCGCCCCCCGGACCGGCGGGTGTCTCTCACCCTCGCGAGGGCAGATAGGCGCTGACGCACGACAAGGCCAATCAATTGATTTTGCGATTTTCATAGATTGCGCCTATAGTGCGGCGTGCTTCCGACGCTGCGACAACTGCAGTACCTGAAGGCGCTTGCCGAACATGGCTCGTTCGGCCGGGCGGCCGAAGCCGCGCACGTCACCCAACCCACGCTCTCCGCCGGCATCCAGGAACTCGAGAAGGTGCTCGGCGCGCCGGTCGTCGACCGGGCGAGATCGGGCGTGATCCTCACGCCGATGGGCGTCGAGGCCCTGCGCCGGGCGAACATGATCCTCAACGAGGCCGAGGCGCTGGTGCAGGCGGCCAGGAATGCGGGCCAGCCGCTGACCGGCCGGTTCCGGCTTGGCGTCATCCCCACGGTCGCCCCCTTCCTCCTGCCAAAGGCCCTGCCGATACTGCGCCAGCGCTTCCCCGCGCTGCGCCTGTTCCTGCGTGAAGACCTGACGCATCGCCTGATCACCGCGCTCAAGGCCGGCCAGCTGGATGCGGTCCTTATCGCCCTGCCGTACGACATGACCGGATTGGACTGGGCGCACGTCTCCGACGACGAGCTCATGGCCGCCGCCCCCGCCGACCACCCGCTGGCCCGTGAGCAGGAGATCCTGCCCTCGGCCATGGAGAACGGGGACCTGATCCTGCTCGAAGATGGGCACTGCCTGCGCGACCACGCCCTGGCGGCCTGCGGCCTGCGCCCGCCCAAGTCGGCCGGCGAGGACGAGATCTTCGCGGCCACGTCCCTGCCCACCCTGGTGCAGATGGTGAGCTCGGGGCTCGGCGTCACCTTTCTTCCGGCCATGGCCGTCAATGCGGGGCTGACGGAGTCCGCCTCGGTCGCCGTGCGCCCGATCGCCGCCGACCACCCCAGCCGCGAGATCGTGGTGGCCTGGCGCGCCGGCTCCAGCCGCGCCGCCGAAGGCCGGCTGCTGGCCGAGGTTCTCCGCGGGGCCTGAGCCCCGTCTCCTTCCCAAAGTCCTATCCAGACAACGCGCCGCGCAATTTTCGATATATCGGACTTGCGCCGCCGACCGTTTAGATATATCTGCTCTTAAGGCATATCGAAATAGGATCGAAACACATGCATCGACATTTCTGGAAGGGCCGCGAGCACTACAGCCGACACGGCTTCGGGGGCCACATGCACGGCGGTCCCGGCCGTCATCGCGGCGGGCGCATCGGCCGCCTCCTCGAACACGGGGACCTGCGGTTCGTCATCCTGGCCCTGCTGGCTGACAAGCCGGCCCACGGCTACGAGCTGATCCGCGCCCTCGAGGAGCGCACCGGCGGCGCCTATCGCCCGAGCCCGGGCGTGGTCTACCCCACCCTCTCCCTGCTGGAGGACGAAGGCTTCGTCCGCCAGGTCGGCGCCGAAGGCGGCCGCAAGGCCTATGAGATCACCGACGAGGGCCGGACCGCGCTCGAAGGCAACCGCGCCAACGTCGACGCCGTTTTCGTTCGCATGGACGAGGCCGCGGCCCACTCCAGCGAAGCGCGGCCGAAGCTGCGGCGAGCCATGCAGAACTTGAAGGTCGCCTTGAGCCTGCGCCTGCAGCAGGGCGACGTAACCGAGGCGCAGGTCGACGCCATCGCTGCGGCGATCGACGAGGCCGCGGTGAGGATCGAGCGAGTCTGAGGAAGCGCTCATGAAGTCCACGGCAACGGTCGCCACGCCGAACGCCCACCGCTACATGGTCCAGCTCTGCAGGCACTTTGGCCACCGCGTGCCGGCCAGCTTCGACCAGCGCGAGGGGCGCATCACCTTCGACGTCGGCGAGGCGGCGATGCGCGCCTCCCCCGACACCCTCATGATGGTCGCCACCTCGCCCGATCCCGAAGGCCTGGAGCGGCTGGAGAAAGTGATGGAGAGCCACCTTGTCCGCTTCGCCTTCCGCGAACCGGACATGGCCGTCGAGTGGCGCCGAGGCGTCTGAGCCGCCGCTCGGCGGCTCAGTCCATCAGCTTCTGCGCCAGGTAGACGTAGTGACGCGCCCAGCGGCGGGCGTTCAGCTCGGGGTCTGCGTCGTTGGCGTGCCCGCCGAAGGTGTTCTCGTAGTAGAGATAGGGATAGCCCAGCGCCTCCAGCTTGGCGGCGAACTTGCGGGCGTGACCAGGATGCACCCGATCGTCACGGGTGTTGGTCGTGATGTAGGCCTCGGGCAGCTTCATGCCGGGGCCAAGCTTCTGATAGGCGGAGTAGGCGGCGATGAAGTCCCGGTCCGCCGTGTCCGGGTCGCCATATTCGCCCACCCAGGAGGCCCCGGCCGACAGCTTGTGATAGCGCAGCATGTCGATAAGCGGGCTTTCGATGACGGCCGCGTTCCACAGGTCCGGATGCTGGGTGATCGACACGCTGGTCAGCACACCGCCGTTGGATCGGCCATAGATGCCCAGACGCCGGGTCGAGGTGACCTTGCGGGCGAACAGGTCCCGCGCGACCGCGGCGAAGTCGTCGAACGCAAACTGGCGATGCTCGCGCAGGGCCGCCTGGTGCCAGCCGGGTCCGAACTCCCCGCCGCCGCGGATATTGGCGATGACATAGGCCCCGCCGCGCTCCAGCCACAGCCTGCCCATCTCCGGCAGATAGATCGGCGGCTTTGAGACCTCGAAGCCCCCGTAGCCGTACATGATCGTCGGTGTCGAGCCGTCGTCGGACACGCCTTTGCGGCGCACCAGGAAGTACGGGATCGACGTCCCGTCGCTCGAGGTCGCCCAGAATTGCTGCACTTCATGCTGCGCAGCATTGAACCTCGAAGGCAGCGCCTTGACCGCGTCCGCCGAGCCCCTCGCGGCGTCGGCGAGCCACAGGGTCGTCGGCGTCAGGAACCCTTCCACATAAAGGAAAACCCGGTCGTCGTCGGCCGAGGCGTCCTGGATCGTGATGTTGGAATCGGTCGGCAGCGCCAGCCGCGTCGAGCGCCAGCCGTCGGCGTCATGCGCGAACACCTGGACCGCGCCCTTCACGTCCTCCAGCAGCGAAACCACCAGGCGGTTCCTGGTCTCCGCCGCTCCCTGGATCGCCTGCCGCGGGCCCGGAGCAAAGACTTGCTGCGCCTTCGCACGTGCAGCATCGCGCAGCACGTCGCCCAGGTCGTAGCTGATCAGGGCGCCCGCAGGAAAGCCGCCCCAGGCCGCCTGCAGGGAGAAGATGACCTGCCCGTCGACATAGGCCTGATACTCCGCGCGCCGCGGCAGGCGCACCCGGGTCAATCCGCCGTCGCCGACCAGAAGGAACTCGTTCTCGAAGAAGGTGACGCCGCGCCGAACCATGAGGGCGTCCACGCCGCGTTCGCCCCGCAGCACGATGGGATCGACCGCGACGTCGGTCCTGTCGCCGCGGAACACCTCCCGGGACGAGCCGTCGCGCCCGACGACCTTCAGCACATAGGCGTAGCCGCTCTCCGTGACCTCTCCAGGCGTCCATTCGCGGCCCGCAACCACGTGATCGGCGTCGAGCCAGGCCTGGGACTGCTTGCCCGCGGGAAAGACGAAGCCCCCCGGCGTGAAACTGCGGGAGCGAGTGTCGAACTCGCGGACCTCCACGGCGTCGCCGCCGCCGTCGGACAGGCGCACCAGGCAGATCGCCTCGTCGGGGCGAAGGCAGCTCGCCCCCTTGAAGAACCAGTTGCGGCCGTCGGCCTTCGACAGGGCGTCCAGGTCGATCAGTTCCCGCCACTCGGGCGACTCCGATCGAAAGTCGGAAAGGCTCGTGTGGCGCCAAACGCCATGCGGATGGGCCGTGTCCTGCCACAGGTTGTCGACGCCGCCCGCACGGAAGCTCGGGGCCGGGATGCGGTCCTCCGCGGTGAAGATGGCGCGGGCTTCCGCCAGGAACTCGCCGTAGCGCGGGTCCGCCTCCAGTCGCGCGGCGGTGCGGGCGTTCTGTCCTTCGACCCAGGCCATCGCCCTCGCGCCGTCGACCTCCTCCAGCCATTGGAAGGGATCGGCCGCGTCCTGGGCGGCCGACGGCGCAGGCAGGGAGAGGGCGAAGAGAGCGGCCGCCAGGGCCGGCGCGAGGGCTTTCATGCCGCCAGCCTAGCGGTCCGCGGCCGCGTTTGTCTCGCCACGCGTGCCAGGCGCATGGTTTGGCCCTATATAGCCGCAAGCCATGAGCCGTCCGTTCCTGAAGATGAACGGGCTCGGCAACGACTTCGTCGTGGTCGAGGCCCGCTCCCAGCCCTTCGCGCCGAGCGCGGAGGACGTCCGCGCGATCGCCGATCGCGAGCTTGGGGTGGGCTGCGACCAGCTGGTCTCCATCGATCCGTCCGCGAAGGCCGACGCCGCGGTGCGCTTCTGGAACGCCGACGGCGAGGAGGTCGGCGCCTGCGGCAACGCCTCGCGCTGCGTGGGCTGGCTGCTGATGGAAGCCTCGGGCCGCGACGAGGTGGTGATCGAGACCCGCGCCGGCCTGTTGCGCGCCAGCCGGGCCGGCGAGCGCATGGTCAGCGTTGACATGGGCGAGCCCGGCCTGCGCTGGGACCAGATCCCGCTCGCCGAGGAAATGGACACCCGCGGGATCGAGCTGCAGGTCGGGCCGATCGATGCGCCGCACCTGCACACGCCCGGGTGCGTCTCCATGGGCAATCCGCACGTCGTCTTCTTCGTGCCCGACGCGGAGGCCGCGCCCGTCAGGGAAGTTGGGCCGCTGATCGAGCACCATCCCCTGTTCCCGGAAGGCGTCAACGTGGGCTTCGCCGAGATCCGCGCCCGCGACCGCATCCGCCTGCGCGTCTGGGAGCGTGGCGCGGGGCTGACCAAGGCCTGCGGCACCGGCGCCTGCGCCGCCCTGGTCGCCGCCGCGCGCCGCGGCCTCACCGACCGCAAGGCGACCCTGGAGCTGGACGGTGGAGAGCTGGTGATCGAGTGGCGCGAAGCCGACGGCCACGTGATCATGACCGGGCCTGCGGCGGTCGATTTCACCGGGTCTCTGCCGTGAAGCCCCGCGACGCCTCCGGGGTGGACATCGTCACCTTCGGCTGCCGGCTGAACGCCTACGAAAGCGAGGCGATCCGCGCCCGGGCC
Source organism: Phenylobacterium sp. (assembly GCF_046291545.1). Lineage (GTDB taxonomy): Bacteria > Pseudomonadota > Alphaproteobacteria > Caulobacterales > Caulobacteraceae > Phenylobacterium. The sequence continues at coordinate 960,203 of NZ_JBKBSM010000001.1, read as the reverse complement.
GCCGAGGACGGGCTCGCCAACGCGGTGGTCTTCAACACCTGCGCGGTGACCAACGAGGCCGTGCGCCAGGCGCGGCAGGCGATCCGCAAGGCGCGGCGCGAGCGGCCCGATGCGCGGCTGATCGTGACCGGCTGCGCCGCCCAGATCGATCCGGCCGCCTTCGCCGGCATGGCCGAGGTGGACCTGGTGCTGGGCAACGCCGAGAAGGCCGCTCCGGGCGTCTACGCCGAAGCCACGCCCGACGCGCCGCGGGTGCGCGTCAACGACATCATGAGCGTGCGCGAGACCGCCGGCCACCTGATCGACGGACTGAAGGACCGTGCGCGGGCCTATGTGGAGGTTCAGAACGGCTGCGACCACCGCTGCACCTTCTGCATCATCCCCTTTGGCCGTGGCAACTCGCGCTCGGCGCCCGCCGGCGAAGTGGTCGAACAGGTGCGCAGGCTCGCCGGCGAGGGCTACCGGGAAGTGGTGCTGACCGGCGTCGACGTGACGAGCTGGGGCGCCGACCTTCCGGGCCAGCCTACCCTGGGCCAACTGGTGGCGCGCATCCTGAAACTGGTTCCCGAGCTGCCGCGGCTGCGGCTCTCCTCCATCGACGCCGCCGAGATCGATCCGGACCTTATGCGCTGCCTGGCCGAGGAACAGCGGCTGGCGCCGTATCTGCACCTGTCGCTGCAGGCCGGCGACGACATGATCCTGAAGCGCATGAAGCGCCGCCACAGCCGAGCCGACGCCCTGCAGCTCGTCGAACGGGTGCGCGCCGTGCGGCCCGACGTGGCGTTCGGCGCCGACCTGATCGCCGGCTTCCCCACCGAAAGCGAAGCGATGTTCCAGAACACCCTGCGCCTGGTGGACGAGGCGGGGCTGGCGTTCCTGCACGTCTTCCCCTTCAGCCCGCGACCCGGTACGCCCGCAGCACGGATGCCGCAGGTGGCGCGGGAGGTGGTCAAGGACCGCGCCGGGCGCCTGCGCGCCGCCGGGGAAGCCGCCCTCGCCCGCCACCTGGACCGTCAGATCGGCCGAGAGCTGGACGTGCTGGTGGAGCGCGACGGCCTCGCCCGCGCCCCGGATTTCACCGAGGTCGCTTTCATCGGCGCAGCGCCCGCCGGCGAGTTGGTCCGTATGCGGATCACCGGGCACGACGGCCGCCGCGCGGCCGCCGAACCGACCGCGGCGCCTTGCATGGCGAGCCTGGCGTCATGACCCGCTGGACCGGTGGATGCCAGTGCGGGGCGGTTCGCTTCGCCGTCGACGGCGATTTGGGGCGCGCCAGCATCTGCCATTGCCGGATGTGCCAGAAGGCGTTCGGCTCAGCCTTCGGCCCGTTCGTCTCCTCGCCGATGAGCGCGTTCTCGTGGACACGGGGGGAGCCCAAGCGCTTCCGCAGCTCCAACAAGGTCAGCCGCGGCTTCTGCGGCGACTGCGGCACGCCGCTGACTTTCGAATGGAGCGATCAGGTCATGGAGCTGGCGATCGGCGCCTTCGACCAGGCCGCCGCCATCCAGCCCGCCGCGCAGCTCGCGACCGACGCCGCCTTGCCCTGGGTCGCCGAGATCGCGCGCCTGCCGCGGATCGGCCAATCCGAGGCCGCGGCCATGCAGGCCCACTACGATTCGGTCGTCTCCTTTCAGCACCCCGACCACGACACCTGAAGCCTGCGGCCGACGCGGGAGCCGCCGCCGCGGCGGGTTGGACGAGCGCGCCCAAGGGCTTGCCCGCCAAAGCGGCGCTTAACCTTTGTTTCAATCTCGGGGCGTAGCACGGTTCGGCGAGTAGGGGCGAAGCGACGCCCCTGGGGGGCAAGCCGATGAGCGCCGCGTCACGTCCGGAGGGCGCCTCCGGCCTGACAAAGACCATGCAGGCGCGCCAGACTGCGTGGCGCAGCCGAATCGTGTTCGCCGCGATCTACGGGCTTGCGCTCTCGCCCATGGCCGGCTGGATCGCCAGCCTCGCCTGGTTCTCGATCTTCGTCGCCGTGCAGGCGCTGGAAGCGTGGCTCTACCGCCGGGGACGTCAGGTCTCGCCGGACGCGCGGACCGCCCTGGCCCTGCTGTTCGCCAGCAGCGTCGCCTATGGGGGCCTGTCGATCGCCACAGCCCTGTTCGGCGGCTACGTCGGCGTCACCTGTGGAGCCCTGTTCCTGGCCGGCGCAGTGCTGAACGCCGTCGTCACCAACCAGCGCTCCCAGGCCGCGTACACCGCGGCCATGACGCCCTACATCGGCTACTTCCTGGCGCTGTGCTACCTCGCCGCAAAACTGACGGGGGCGGGACCCAAGGCGATCGCCCTGGCGGCCGTCAGCGGGCTCCTGGTCTTTTCCTCCTCGGCCCTGTGGCGCTCGGGCGCGGCGGCCTTCGAAGCCCAGCGTCGGGCGCGCATGGAGGCCGACCGCCGGCGGCTGCAGGCCGAGTCCGCCGTCGGCGCGAAATCCGCCTTCATCGCCATGGTCAGCCATGAGCTGCGAACGCCCATCAGCGCCATCCTGGCCGGGGCCGAGTCCATCCAGAACGCGCCGCATGCGCCCCTCGACCTGCGCGCCAACGCCGCCCTGATCGCCGAATCAGGGCGCATGATGCGCGCGCTCCTCGGCGACCTGCTGGACCTGTCCAAGATCGAGGCGGGGCGCATGAGCGTCGAGATCATCGAAATGGACCCGGCCGCCCTGGTCTCCGACACGGTCGCGTTCTGGGCCGCCCAGGCGCGGAACAAGGGCCTGACCCTGACCGTCGAGGGCCTGGAGAGCCTGCCCGCCCGGGTGGCGGCGGACCCGACCCGCCTGCGCCAGGTGCTCAACAACCTGCTCTCCAACGCCATCAAGTTCACCGACCGCGGCGGGGTGGCCCTGGCGGTGGACGCAGCGGCCAACGCCGACGGGTGGAAGCTGGTGTTCGCGGTAGCCGACACCGGCGTCGGCATGACGCGCGAGCAGTTCGCGCGCCTGTTCATCCCCTTCGACCAGACTCTGGCCTCGACCGCCCGCACCCACGGCGGCACCGGGCTGGGGCTGACCATCAGCCGGGAGCTGGCCCGCCTGATGGGCGGCGACCTCACCGCCGCAAGCCAGCCAGGCAAGGGCGCGACCTTCACCCTGCAGATCCAGGCGGGCCCCGCCGGCTCCGCGGCCAGCACACCGCCCGAGCCCGTCGCGCCGGTGACGAACGTGCGGGTGCTTGGCGTCGACGACCACGAGGTGAACCGCCGGGCCATGGCGCTTATGCTGGAGCCGCTCGGCGTGGACCTGACCCTCGCCGCATCCGGCGAGCAGGCCCTGGCGCTGGCGTCCGTGGCGGCCTTCGACGTGATCCTGATGGACCTCTACATGCCCGAAATGGACGGGCGCGAGACCACCATGCGCCTGCGCGCGACGCCCGGTCCGAACCAGGCGACGCCCGTCATCGCCTGCACCGCCTCCACGGCCGAGCGCGACTGGCAGGCGTGCCGCCAGGCCGGCATGACCAGTTCGGTGCCCAAGCCCTTCGACGCCGCTCTGCTGCACGGCGCCATCGCCCGCGCCCTGGATGAACGGGCGGCCGCGGACGCCGTCGAAGCCGCCGCGAAGGCGAGCGCGGCCTAGAATCTCACGCGATCCGACGCGCAGGGGCGTAGTCTTCGCCCATGGCCGCCGACGACCCTCACGACCTCGAACGCTTCCGCCAGGCTCAGTCCGGCGTCTACGAACGCGCCCTCGCCGAGCTGCGCGCCGGACGCAAGGCCAGCCACTGGATGTGGTTCGTCTTCCCGCAGATCGCCGGCCTGGGATCGAGCGCCATGGCCCAGCGCTACGCCATCGCCTCCCTGGACGAGGCCCGGGCCTATGTCGCCGATCCGGTGCTGGGACCACGGCTGGTCGCCTGCGTTCAGGCGCTCAACGCCCATGAGGGACTGAGCGCCCACGACATCTTCGGCTGGCCCGACGAGGCGAAGTTGCGTTCCAGCCTGACGCTGTTCGTCCGCGTGGCGCCGGAAGAGCCGGCCTTTGCAGAGGCGCTTCGCCGGTACTTCGCTGGCGAGCCCGACCCGGCGACCCTGGAGCGGCTGGGCGGGACCTGACGCCGGTCAGGCGCTGACGTCGACCCTGCGGCCGGCTTCGCGTTCGGCCCGGCGGGCGTCGGCCTCGGCCCGGCGCTCAGCGCTCTGTTCCTGTTCGGCTTCGCGGCGTTCGAGCTTGCTCTGGCGCACGCTGTCGCGGCTGCGCGAACCCGGGTCCATGTTGGCCAGCGAGCCGCCGAAGACCACCGCCTCGCCGCGGCTTTGCGGCTGCGGCGCATCGCGTCCCATGGGACCGTCCACCGGCTGGGCCGGATTGACGGGCCGGCGGGCGGCCGAAGGATCGGGCGGAACCGCGCCGGCGTGGATGTTGACGACGTCCATCGGGATCTCCCGAACCGCGGGCGTTCTCCCGCGCAGACAGTCTGCCCCGGCCATGGTTTGCGGGCCGTTACGAAGTGGAAAGTTTTTTCCCTATCAGGGCGGCGAGGCGTGATTCGAGGGCCTGGCGATCCTTCATCTGGCATTCCCAGACCGTCTCCACGCGCCAGCCGGAGGCGGCGAGGGCCTGTTCGGCCCTCTCGTCTCGGGCCCGGTTGCGGGCGACCTTGGCGATCCAGTAGTCGCGGTTGGCCTTGGGCACGCGTGCGCCGCGCGGACAGTCGTGGCCGTGCCAGAAACAGCCGTGCACGAAGATCGCCAGCTTCCGTCCGGGAAGAACGATATCGGGCGAGCCCGGGAGGTCAGACCGGTTGAGCCGGTAGCGCGCGCCAAGCTTCCACAGAAGCCTGCGAACCACCAACTCGGGGGACGTGTTCCGCCCCTTCACCCGCCGCATCACCGCCGAGCGCTGCTCGGCGGTGAAGACGTCCGTGGAGGAGGCTCCGCCCTCTCCGGCCTCGGGAGCGGGCGCGCTCGGGTCGGACTTCACAAGCCTTCGAACAGGGCCGTCGACAGGTAGCGTTCGGCGAAGCTCGGGATGATGGCGACGATGGTCTTGCCCGCGGCCTCGTCGCGCGAGGCGACGTCGAACGCCGCCGTCAGCGCCGCCCCGGAGGAGATGCCGACCGGCAGGCCCTCCTCACGCGCCACGCGCCGAGCCATGGCGAAGCTGTCGTCGTTGGACACCTGGACGATCTCGTCGATCACGCCGCGATCGAGGATCGAGGGCACGAAGCCGGCGCCGATGCCCTGGATCTTGTGCGGGCCCGGCGAGCCGCCCGACAGCACAGGCGAGGCTTCGGGCTCGACGGCGACCATCTTCACCGAGGGTTTGCGGGCCTTCAGCACCTGGCCGACGCCGGTGATCGTGCCGCCGGTGCCGACGCCGGAAATGACGTAGTCCACGGCCCCGTCGGTGTCGTTCCAGATCTCCTCAGCGGTGGAGACCCGATGGACCAGCGGATTGGCCTCGTTGTCGAACTGCTGGGGCATGACCGCGCCGGGGGTCGCTTCCACGAGTTCGCGCGCGCGGGCCACGGCGCCGGCCATGCCGCGCTCAGCGGGCGTCAGGTCCAGCTTGGCGCCGAGCAGAACGAGCATCTTGCGGCGTTCCATCGACATGCTCTCGGGCATCACGAGGGTCAGGGGATAGCCCTTGGCCGCCGCGACGAAGGCCAGGGCGATGCCGGTGTTGCCGCTGGTGGGTTCGACGATGGTGGAGCCGGGCTTCAGCACGCCCTTGGCCTCGAGGTATTCGATCATCGAGGCGCCGATGCGGTCCTTCACCGAGGCCATCGGATTGAAGAACTCCAGCTTGGCGAGCACCTCGCCCTTCGGCTTGAGGGCGGCCGTCAGGCGCGGGAGACGGACCAGCGGCGTGTCGCCGAGGGTGTCGATGATCGAGTCGTAGACCCGGCCGCGCCCGGCGCGCTTGAAGCGGGCGGCGTCGTAGGTCTTGTCCGGGGTGGCGTCCATGTCGGACCTCTGTTCTGGAATTGCCCTTCCGGGCCAGAACCTAGGACTTTGGCCGCGATTTGAAAGGGCCTATTCGGCCGCCAGAACCGTGGGCGAGGTGGAAAGGTGCGGCTCCAGCAGGCGCTCGGCGAGCCAGCGCACGACGGGAACGGCCACCCCATCGCCGATCACGTGCAGGCCGTGAGTGGCGCCGTGTGGCAGGGCGTAGCCCTCGGGAAGTCCCATCAGGCGCGCGCCTTCCCGGGCCGATATCAGGCGCGTGCGCACCGCGCCGTCCTCGATGACCAGGAGAGTCTGGCGGGACGAGCCCCCCCGGGGCGTGCGCAGGCAGCCGGCCAGGCCGTCGAACCGGACCTCGGCTCGCTGAACCCGCACCCCGTCCTCGACCCGCATGCGCCGGAAGAGAGACCCCACGGCGCGCGCGCCCGAAGTGCGGAGCGCCTCGACCCGCCGCCGGTGCAACGGCGACATCAGCGCCAGGAGCGCCTCCGTGCGGCGGGCCTCGTGCCAGGGCGCGCCAGGATCGAGCAGGCTGGCCAGGTCGGCGTTTCGACGGGGCGGTTCGTCCAGCCGCCACCAGATCCAGCGGGACGCCAGCGCCGCCGGCAGCCGCGCCTGCGCCTCGCGCACCAGCCGCGTCTGGAAGCTGCTTTCGCCGACCAGCTCCGCGGGCGGATCATCCTTCACGGCGATCACGAATGCGCGAGGCCTGGACTGGGGCAGGAAGCGTGCGGCGTCGATCTCCAGGGCGCCGAACCTGTAGCCTTCTCCGGCCAGGGCGGCGCACAGGGCGGTGAAATCGGCCCCCCCGTGCGAGGTGAACAGGCCGCTGACGTTCTCCACGACGATCGTCCGGGGCGCGCGGCCCTCTCCGTTCAGGGCTTCCACCAAACGCCAGAAGCCGAAGAAGGCCGAGGAGCGGCCGCCCTTGAGCCCGGCCCGCCCTCCGGCGAGGCTGAAGTCCTGGCAGGGCGAGGACGCCCAGGCGAGATCCGCCGTGGCCGGCAGGTCGGCGGCGTCCAGCGCCCAGACGTCGCCTTGCCGGAAGTGTCTGGGCGCGTCGGAGAAGTTGGCCCGGTAGACCTGCGCCTTGACCGGGTCGAAGTCGTTGGCGAAGAGGCACGTCCAGCCGTCCCCCAGCCCCAGGCGGGCCATGCCGCCGCCGGCGAAGAATTCGTAGAAGGTGAAGGGGCGCGCGCGACTCATCCGGCAGGAGACTAGCCTGCCTCCGCGTTCGTGAAAGGAGGTGCGTGTGCGCTGCAGGATCCTCGCCGTCGCCCTGGCCGCCGCGCTCGCCGTGGGGTGCCAGCCGAAGGCCGAGCGCCGCGCAGAGGAAAAGCCGGCTGAAGCTGCGCCGGCCAAGCCGGCCGAGCCGCCGGGCCCGCCCGTCCCCGCCGCCTTCCGAGGAAGCTTCGACGCGCGGGGAACCGAGCCGTTCTGGGCCGCCCGCATCACCCCGGAGGGGATCACCGTGATGCAGCCCGATCGGCCGCCGGCGACCGCACCCAACCACGGCCCGCGGATGGCCGGGCCACAGGCCGTCTGGGCCTCGCTTGCCGGCGAGGAGCCGGTGGTGGTGGCCATGGTCGAGCAGGACTGCTCCGACGGCATGAGCGACCACGTCTATCCCTACGCGGCCGAGGTGCAGCTCGGCGAGCAGAGCTTCGTCGGATGCGCGGAGCGAGCTGCCGGCTAGGTCCGCCGAACGCCCTTTCCTCTTGACCGCCCCGGCGTCACGGGCGGCCTAATGGACGAAACAGAGGGAGGACGACCATGGAAAGGGCCTACGATCTCGTGATCCGCGGCGGCCAGGTGGTCGACGGCTCGGGAGCGGATGCATTCGAGGCCGACGTCGCCGTGAAGGACGGCCGCATCGTCGCCGTGGGCCGCGTCGCCGGGGCCGGCGCCGAAGAGGTCGACGCCCGCGGCAAGCTGGTGACCCCCGGCTTCGTCGACATTCACACCCACTACGATGGCCAGGTCACCTGGGACCATCGCCTGCAGCCCTCCTCCTGGCACGGCGTGACCACGGCGGTGATGGGCAATTGCGGGGTCGGCTTCGCCCCCTGCCGGCCCGACGACCACGGCAGGCTGATCCGGTTGATGGAAGGGGTCGAGGACATCCCCTTTCCCGTGCTCGCCGAGGGCCTGCCCTGGAACTGGGAGACCTATCCGGACTACCTGGAAAGCCTGAAGGAGCGGGCCTTCGACATCGACATCGGCGCCCAGCTGCCGCATGCTGCCCTGCGCGTCTATGTCATGGGCGAGCGCGGGGCGAACCGCGAGCGGGCCGACGAAGCGGACATCGCCGCGATGGCCGCCCTCGCCAAGCGGGCGGTCGAAGCGGGCGCCCTGGGCTTCTCCACGTCCCGGACCCTGAACCACCGTACGAGCGACGGCCAGCCGACCCCGACCCTCACCGCCGGCGAGGACGAGCTGACGGGCATCGCCATGGGCCTCGCCGCCGCTGGCAAGGGCGTCCTGCAGTTCGTCTCCGACTTCGCCGATCCGGAGGCCGAATTCGCTATGCTGCGCCGGATCGTCGAGCGCTCGGGACGGCCGCTGTCGTTCTCGTTGCTGCAGGGACACCGCGCGCCGGACGGCTATCGCTTCCTGCTGCAGCGGCTGTCCGAGGCGACCGCCGCAGGCCTGCCGATCCGCGCCCAGGTGGCGGGCCGGCCCGTAGGCGTGCTGTTCGGCTTCGAGTTGACCCTCAATCCGTTCAGCCAGACGACGACCTACCAGGAGATCGCGGCCGTGCCCTTCGGCGAGCAGATCGCGCGCCTGCGCGACCCGGCCGTCCGGGCCCGGCTGCTTTCGGAAGAGGTCGAAAACCGCCGCGGCTTCGCCGGGACCCAGCCCCGCAACTGGGGCCAGATGTACCTGATGCAGTCCGAGCCCGACTATGAGCCCACCGCCGACAAGACGGTGGAAGCCATCGCCGCCGCCCGCGGCGTGGACCCGGAGGTGGTGGCCCTCGACCACATGCTGACCAACGACGGGCGCGGCATGCTCTACCTTCCGTTCCTCAACTACGGCCACGGCTCGCTCGATCCGTCCTACGAGATGCTGCAGCACCCGGACTGCGTGCCGGGACTGTCCGACGGCGGCGCCCACGTGGGCATGATCTGTGACGGTTCCTTCCCCACCTTCAACCTGATCCATTGGGCCCGGGATCGCAGCCGCGGCCCCCGGCTGCGGCTCGAGGACCTCGTCCGCGGCCAGACCCGGCGAACGGCCGAGACCGTCGGCCTGATGGACCGCGGCCTGATCGCCCCCGGCTACCGCGGCGACCTCAACGTCATCGACTTCGGCCGGCTGAAGCTGCACGCGCCGCAGGTCGCCCACGACCTGCCCGCCGGCGGTCGGCGGCTGATCCAGAAGGCGGACGGCATCGTGGCGACCATCGTCGCCGGGCAGGTCACCTATCGCGACGGCGAGCCCACCGGCGCCCTGCCCGGCCGGCTGCTGCGCGGAGCCCAGGCTGAGCCAGCGGCGATGGCGGCGGAATAGCGCACGGCCTCGCGCTTTTTCCCGACGCACCCCATAAGGGGCGCATGTCCGCTTCGCTCGACGAGGCGCGGGAGGTCCTGCGCCGCACCTTCGGCCATTCCGAGTTCCGGGGCCTTCAGGCCGAGGTGATCGCCGAAGTGCTGGCCGGACGGAGCACCATGGCCGTCCTGCCCACCGGCGGCGGCAAGAGCCTTTGCTACCAGATCCCCAGCCTGCTGAGGCCGGGCCTGGGGCTGGTGGTTTCGCCGCTGATCGCCCTGATGACCGACCAGGTCGCCGGGCTGCAGCAGTCCGGCGTGGCCGCCGCACGCCTGGACTCGAACGTCGACCTGGACGAGCGCGCCCGCACCTGGCGGCGCATCGAAGCGGGCGAACTCGACCTTCTCTACCTCTCGCCCGAGGGGCTGATGCAGCCGTGGATGCTGGATCGCCTGTCACGGACGCCCCTGGCCCTCGTGGCGATCGACGAAGCCCACTGCGTCAGCCAGTGGGGCCACGACTTCCGGCCCGAGTACCGGATGCTGGGTCGGCTGGCGGAGCTGTTTCCGCAAGTCCCGCGCCTGGCCGTCACCGCCACGGCGGACGCGCGGACCCGCGAGGACATCCGCAGCGAGCTGCGCCTGGAAGGCAGCCGCGAGTTCGTCGCCTCCTTCGCCCGGCCCGAGCTCGCCCTCTCCGCCGAGCGCAAGCGCGGCGCCGGCCACAAGCGGGTGCTGGAGCTGGTCAAGGAGCGGCCGAACCGTTCCGGGGTGATCTACGCCGGTTCGCGGGAGGGGACCGAGCGGCTAGCCCAGGCGCTGGTCGAGGCCGGCGTCCCGGCGCTCGCCTACCACGCTGGGCTCGACAAGGCCGTGCGCGCCGAGCGGCTGGAGTCGTTCCTCGAGGCCGAGGCGGCGGTGATGGTGGCGACCATCGCCTTCGGCATGGGCGTCGACAAGCCGGACGTTCGCTTCGTCATCCACGCCGATCCGCCCGCCTCCATCGAAGCCTACTGGCAGGAGATCGGCCGGGCGGGCCGCGACGGCGAGCCGGCCGAAGGGCTCACCCTCTACGGCTCGGCGGACATGGCCTGGGCCCTGCGCCGGCTCGAGGGCCGCGAGGTCGACGAAGGCGTCAAACAGGTGCAGGCGCGCAAGGTGCGCCAGCTCTACGCCATGCTGGACGGCGCCAGCTGCCGGGCCGCGGCCGTGCGGCGCTATTTCGGCGAGACCGACGTCGCGCCCTGCGGCGTGTGCGATCTCTGCCTCAATGCTCCGGAGGCCACGGACATGACCGAGGCCGCCCAGAAGGCGCTGTCGGCGGTCCATCGCCTGGGCGGGCGCTATGGGCGCGGTCGGCTGGTCGACCATCTCCTGGGCAAGACCAAGGACGTCTCGGATTTCGAGGCCGGCTTGTCGACCTTCGGCATCGGCGCGGAACTGGACGCCAGCGGCTGGCGCGATCTGCTCGACCAGCTCCTCTTCGAGGGGCTCTTGCGAGAGGACCCGAACGACGGGCGCCCGCTGATCGGCCTGGGCGACGCAGAGGCGGTCCGCGCGACCTACCGCGGCGAGCGGCGGGTGAACATGCGCAAGGCCGAGCCAGGCGCCGCCCGCGGCGGTCGAGCCCGCAGGCGGGGCGAGCCGCCGGCGGACATGTCGCCGCACGACGCCCCGCTGTTCGAAGCCTTGCGAGCCTGGCGGCGCGACGAGGCGGCCCGCCAGCATGTGCCCCCCTACGTGATCTTCCATGACCGGACCCTGGCCGAGATCGCGCGGCTGCGTCCCGGCGGCCTTTCGGCCCTCGGCGCGGTCTCCGGCGTCGGCGAAGGCAAGCTCGCCCGCTACGGCGCAGCGGTGCTGGCGGTGCTTGCCGAGGCGGCCTGAGCCTCAGGCGATGTCGAACCGAACGGTGGACCGGCCGAAGTCCAGGGCCACCGCCGTGAACTCGCTGAGCAGGTCCATGCCGAGCACGACCGTGGGCTTGTCGTGCAGGTCCCACAGCCAGAACACCTGGCTCTCGGCGAACACCACCGGCACATTGCCCAGGGTCAGGCCGCCCAGGCGCATGAACGGCACATAGAGCAGGTCGCCGTGGAAGGTCTCGCCGAGCACCGTCTGCATGGTCAGCCGCACCGGAGGCCCTACGGAGCCGCGGGTGGTCTCAGCCACCAGCCGGCGCATGGCCGAATTGCCCAAGGTGAGTTCAGAGCCGGAATCGATCATGGCGCTGATCCGCCGCCCGCCGGACTCCGCATCGACCAAGGTGAGCTGGCCCGAGCGTCGCCGGGCCGGCACGATCACCCGGTTCTTGTCGTTGGTCTCATGGCGCGGGGCCGCGATCTCCAGGACCCTGGCCTTGAAGTCGAGGAGAAGCCGGCGGTTCTTGAGCCAGTCGACGCCCAGGATTCCATCGGTGGCCTCGTCCCCAGGCATGCGCAACAAAGGCACCTTGACCCCGCGCTGCACCCGCGTTCCCACGTGCAGTTCATCGACCACCACGGTCGGCTTCAGCGAGCGTCCGGCCACGGTGGTGACCGCCACGGTCGGGCCGGCAGGCAGGCCCATGGCTTCGGCGACCTCGCGGCGCAGGCAGGAGCGGTTGGCTCCGGTGTCGACCAGAAACTGATAGGGGCCCTGGCCGTTGATCATCACCGGCGCCAGCATCCGCAAGGACGCATCCCGTTCCAGGCCGACCTGGCTTGGCGTGTTGTCATGGTCGTCGTCGGCGATCGCCGCCGCAGGCGTGGCCTGGGCCAACGCCGGCAGAGGGCAGGCGGCCGCGGCCCCCGCCGCGGCCAGCAGTCGGGCGATATCGCGCCTGTTGGGCTCCATTGAACGCGCCCTCCCTAGAGAACGGCGTTCACTCTACACGAATTCGCGGCTGTCAGATGGGCGCTGCTGTCGCAGGGCGCTCAATCGACGGCGATGAACACGGGGTTGGCGTAGAACCACAGGTCGCTCCAGGGATCCTCGCCGGCCGGATCGGGCGTGGGCTCCTGCTCGGCGGAACTCGTCCCGCGCACCCGCACGTAGCTGGCCTGGCGCACGTCCTGCAGCACATAGCTCATGGTCAGCACCTCGCCGTCGCGCTTCCAGTCGGCGGCGGTGAAGCGCTTCTCGACCCTGGCGTGGGGATTGGCGTCGCTGGTGCGGTCGGCGAGCGGACCGGTGATCTCGGAGCGGATCAGGTCGATCCGCTCGACCGCCGGGCTGCGTCCGCCGAAGTTGGCGCCGGCCGGGTCGCGCAACCGGATCGTGACGCGCACGTCCTGGCCCTTGCGCACGTGAAGCTCGCCGCCGATGGACGCGCCGCCGTCGCGGCGGCCCCGAGCCGGCGCCAGGGTCACGTCAAGTTCCGAGACGAGGTCGCCGGTGGTGACGAACACCCGTCCGTTACGGAGCCCGTCGAGGATGTCGTCGTAGTCGTGGCGGGCCAGGACGTAGGTCTTGGAATACTCCCCTGGCCAGAAGTCGCTGCCGCCCTCGGTGTAGTGGCGGTGGGAGTCGGAGGTCGAGGTCACCCACCAGCGCCGTCCCTCGCCCAGCATCGAGTCCCAGAATCCGCCGAGGCGCGCCGTCATCTGGTCGAACCCGCCCATGGTCGGGGCGTTGCGGTAGCCGCCGCGGGCGCCCTCCGGCTTGACCGAGCCGTCGGGCTTGAGCGCGCTCGCCTGGTGGCCGGGCGCGCCCTCCATGCCGACGGCGATCCGCGGAGCGGTGTCGTTCCAGTTGCGCAACTCGGCGGGCGTGTCCTGGCCATAGTCGCCCACGCCCTTGGCCGAGCGCGAAGGATGGTTGGCGATCACGACCGGCGGTGTAGCCACCGACTTCATGTGTTCGAGCGCCTCAAGCATCTTTGGCTCGGTGTCCCGACCCGGATCGGCCGGCCAGGGTTCGCGTTCGGAAAAGCGGCTCTCGATCTCGTAGAGCACTTCGCGCTCGTCGTCGGTGTGCGGCACGATCAGGCTGGAGTGGTCGGCGCCAGGGGTGTCGAACTCCATGCCGTAAAACTGGATCAGTCCCGGTGCTTCCTGGCGGGAGCGCAGCAGTTCCGGATAAGCCATCTCCCTGTTGACCTTCGAATGGTTGGGCCCGCCGTGGTCGGTGGACACCATCCAGGACAGGCCGTGCCTGACCGCCATCTGCGCGTTGGTGGGGATCGGGTAGCGGGCGTCGCCGGCGATGACCGGGGTCGGCGGTTCGCCGGGATTGGGCGAGGGGGTGTAGCCCACGCTGTAGCGGCTATGGACATGATGGTCCCCCGCCAGCCATGCGCGCCCCTGGACCGGGACGGCCGCATCGTGGGCCTGGGCCGACGCTGTCGAGAGCAGGGCGGCGAGGAGGGCGAGGCGGAGCATCTGAACTGGCGGCATGGGTACCCCGAATGAACAGGCGGACGGGGGCGCGCCCCTCGGACGCGCCCCCGCAGCAGTCGGACTGCGGAACTAGAAGGTGAAGCGAACGCCGGTCATGTAGCGGCGGCCGAAGGTCTCGTGCTCGATCGGATGGCTCGGATCGGCGCCGTAGCGGCGGCCAGCGTCGTTGGTGAGGTTGGCGGCGTCAAAGTACCACTCGAAGTTTTCGTTGATCTGGTAGCGGACCGACAGGTCGAGCTCCTCGTCGTCGTCCCAATAGACGTCGCCGTTTGTGACAGGCACAACCTTGCCGTTCAGCACCTGGTAGTCGCCGACCGACTGGCCCCATTCGGTGCGGAACTGGTACGCCAGCCGCGCCGAGAGGCCATACTTCTCGAAGTAGAGCGACAGGTTGTAGACGAGGTCCGACGTGCCCGGCAGCGGGATCTTCCGCTCCGGCACGTTGCCGACCGCCGGCACCGTCACCTCGGAGTCGTTAAGCGTGACATTGCCCTGGAGCCCGAAGCCGCCGAGCCACTCGGGCAGGCTCGCCATTTCGACCAGCGGCGCGATCGACTGCGAGTAGGCGACCTCGACGCCGCGCAGGTAGCCGTCGCCGCCGTTGCGCAGGGTCGTCAGGGTGTAGCCTGAGCGGTCGACGCCGCCGGAGTTCAGGATGTCGCGCCCGAAGACGCCGGCCTGGGTGAAGAGCACGTCGGTCAGGCTCTTGTAGTAGAGACCGGCCGAGAAGAAGCCCTGAGGCTGCATGTACCATTCGAAGTAGAGATCCGCGCCGACCGCCTTTTCGGGGCCGGCGTCCGGGTTGCCCCCGGACACGGTCTGATCGGTGTCGCTGTAGCTGAAGTTCGGCCGCAGCTCGTCATAGTCGGGGCGGGAGGCGCCCGTGGTGATCCCGAAGCGGACCTTCATCTGGTCGTTCAGGTCGTAGTTCAGGTGCAGGCTCGGGAACAGGAGCGTGTCCTCGTTCTCGGCGGTCACCAGCGTCTGCACCCCGCCGACATTCGCGTAGGCCGTTCCGGAGTTCTCCGTCCGCTCGGCGCGCAGCCCGAACACCACGTCGCCCCAGCCCTGCTCCCACGTGCCCATGGCGTAGGCGGCCAGGATTCTCTCCTGGACGCGGTAGTAGTTGCCGTTGGAGTTCTGGCGCACCAGCACGCCGTCACGCAGCAGCTCGCCGGCCAGGTTGTCGAGCGCGCTCTTGGAGAAGTAGTTGAACGAGTAGCCGAGCGCGATGTCGCCCTGGAAGGGCTTGGTGTTGCGGATGTCGTCGTAGGTGAAGGTGCGGCCGGCGGCCGCCAGCTGGGCGGCGGTCGCCGCGTAGAGCACCTCCTCGTGCTTCTTGGTGCGGATCGAATAGAGGCCGCCGAGCTTCACGCGCAGGGGCGAGCCCATCAGCTCCAGGTCCCGGCCGGCGTCGAACTTGGCGGTGTAGGCGAAGCTGGGATCGCCGCCGTCACGTGTCTGGATGACGTTTCCGCTGGACGCCAGCGGCAGGGCGAACTCGTCGATCGAGTAGGCTCGGGCGCCCATCGAGCGGACGCCGTTGGTGACGACGGTGCGGTAGAGCTGGACGGTATGGTTCTCGTCGTCGGTGAAGTCGTAGGCCACCGTCGGGCGCAGGGTCAGGGTCGAGGGGCTGGCGAAGTTGGTGAGCGCCGGGGCGTTCTGGCCGTCTTCGGTCTGGGTGTAGTTCAGCCGCCAGGACAGGTCCCAGCCGCCGAACAGGTGCTCGCCGCCCAGCGTGTTGGTCCAGGTGTACTCCGACGATTCCAGGGAATTGAAGGTCGCGGTGATCTGGGCGCCGTAGACCACGCCCTTGTCTGGCGTATTTCCGTTGCAGATGTCGAACGCGCCGGAGGTGGTCTGGGCCGCCGGCGTCGCCGGGCAGGCCCCGGTGACGGTCACAGCGCCGTTGTCCAGGCGGAAGATGTAGTTGTTCCGCAGCTCTTCGTCCTGGTATTCGGTGTAGATCGAGCTGGCGAAGACGCGGTTGTTCTCGTCGAACTCGTATTCGATCTTGGCCGTTCCGCCGATGTTGCCGCGGGTCAGGCGATAGGCCTTGTTCTCGTGTTCCCGCGCCCAGCGGCGGTCTTCGTAGCCGGGACGGCGGTCGCGAGAGCCGCCGCCCTGCTGCCAGGGATCGGTCTCGAAATTGTCCGTCACCATGTTGCGGTGGTACTTGGACCCCTGCAGCACGACGCCGAGCTTCCCGTCCATGAAGCGGTCGGAGAAGAAGAGGGACGCGTCGGCCTCCTCGCCGCCGCCCAGCATGACGATGCCAAGGCCGGCCTTGCCCGTGATGCTCCGTCCCGGGTTGTCGAAGGCGCTGCGGGTGATGATGTTGACGTTCCCCGCCACCGTGTCGCCCGGCATGTCCGCCGTGACCGCCTTGTTCACGACGATCTGGCTGGCCAGGGCCGACGGGATGTTGTCGAAGCGCGAGGCGCGCCCCTCCGGGCTGACCACCGACAGGCCGTCGAACGACAGGGTGGTCCAGTTGATCCTCGCCCCGCGCAGGTTGACGTAGCGGGCCTGGCCCTGGTCGCGCTCGACGGCCACGCCCGGCAGGCGGCCGATGGCGAAGGCGATGTTCTGGTCCGGAAGGCGTCCGACGGAGTCGGCCGCGATCACGCTGACCAGCGCCGGCGACGCCTTCTGAATCTCCAGGGCCTTGGCCTCGGATTCGGCGATCGGGCGTGCGGTGACCACCAGCTCCGAGACTTCGCCTTCCGCTTCCGCGCCAATGGCCGGTCCGGCCAGCATTGCGGCCATGACAGCGGCGCTGGACATGAGCGTCCAGCGTCTCCGATGTGTTTCGACTTTCATAAAATCCCCTCCGAAAGCCGAGGAGATTTACGTTCCACAGATGGCGCGCCAGCGACGGCGTTACGACTGCACTACGACGACACCTAAACTTGTCGAACACATTTCAGACGTGTATTTTTTGTCTGGACTAGGTAAAATTTGGCCAAATCTCAATCTAAAGGCGCGGTTTCGACCTGAATCGGCCGATACAAACATTCGACACGTCCGCGACGACTCTGATAATATTTCGTGACAAAGATGGGAGTGAGACTACTCGCCCTCACGCTGAAGAATACAGCCGAACCAGCCCAGGCCTTCGTAGGTCTCGTAGCCAGGGGTCAGGGCGTAGCCGACGGTCACCCCGTTCTCGGCGTAGCTGCCCATGGCCCCGGCGTTGGGCGGCAAGGTGAAGGTCTCGATCAGTTCGCCCTGGCGGTCCGAAGCCGCCAAGATCAGGCCGTTGCGGTCGAGCAGCATGACGCGTGATCGGGCGCGCTCCTCGTCCGTCAGCCGGACGCCGTCGACGACCGCCTGCGCCTGCGGCCGCCAGTCGAAGTGTATGCCCAGGACGCCGAGGGCCTTGCCGTCGACCCGCCCGCCCTCGCGGATGGCGGTGGCGTAGGTCGCGACCGGCGCGCCGTCGAGCACGGCCTTGCGGGCGATGTCGGCCACGGCGAACGCGTCGCCCGTCTTCGTCTTCATCGCGTCGCGGAACCAGGCCTGGTCGGCCACCGACAGGCCGGTGGCCCGCGGATAGCGTTCCGGCCGCCCCGTCGCCAGGACCTGACCGCGGGCGTCGCAGATCCAAAGGTCCAGATAGACGGTGTAGGCGTCCAGGATCACCTTCAGGCGGCTCGAGGCGTACCTGGCCGCCTGGGGCGAGCCGCCGGCGGCCAGACAGTCCACCACCGCCGAGTCCGTCGCCCACCAGCGAACGTCGCAGGTGCGCTCGTAGAGGTTGCGGTCGATGATCTCGATGGCGTTCAGCGCCAGGTCCGCAAGACGCTGGCCCCTGAGGTGGCCCAGGATCGCCCCTCCAACGGCGGAGAGCTCGTTCAGATCGGCGCGGACTTCGCTTTCGAGCGCCTCGGCGACCTCGTCGATCTCCGTGGAGATGCGCTTGAACTCCTCGGCGACGATGGCGAAGCTCTTTCCCGCTTCACCGGCCCGCGCCGCCACGATGAGCGCGTTGATCGCCAGCATCTTGGCCTCGCGGTTGATCGAGGAGATCTCACCGATCTTCGCGCCGGCCACCGCCGACAGGCGCTCCGACAGGTGGAGAATGCGCTCGGGGCGCAGCGTCACATCGTTTTCCACGGCGCCCCCATGCCGTCCGACCGAATCGGAGCGATCCGGCCCGTGCGATTATAGGTCGTCCGGAGCGGAGTTGACCCTGGGGGAAGGCTGACGCAGCCGGGGCGCCTTCGCTCTAGGCGCCCAGGGGCGCGGGGCGCCCGCTCAGGGGGCGATCGGGGCGCCGGAGGCCGACGTCCAAAGCGCGTCCCCCGGCGGCCGAAACGAAATCCGGACAAGTCGGCGTCGCGACATCGAACCGACACCCAAACGTCGCCGATCCGATATTCGCCGTGGCTAAGGCGCCCCCTCGCACAGAACGAGCCGAGGGGATGTACATGCACAGATACCTGCGTCCGGCGCTGATTGGCGCCCTCTTCACGTCGACGGCGATCTGCACGCCGGCGCTCGCCCAGGAAGACGCCGCCGTGGACGAACTGGTGGTGACCGGCCAGCGCCTGTCGCTGCAGCGGGCGATGGACACCAAGCGCGAAGCCGTCGGCGTCGTCGACGCCATCAGCGCCGACGACATCGGCCGACTCGCCGACAAGAACGTCGCCGAAAACCTCGAGCGCCTGCCCGGCGTCGGCCTGGCCTACGACCAGGGCGAAGGCCGCTATGTCGCCATCCGCGGCATCGGCGCCTCCCTGAACAACGTCACCCTGAACGGCGTCGAGGTAGGCAATCCCGACGGCGACAGCCGCGCCCTGCCGCTGGACATCGTCGGCGGCCAGCTCCTGGGGCGCATCGAGGTGGTCAAGGCCGTGACCCCCGACATGGACGCCCAGGGCATCGGCGGCACGATCAATCTTGTCACCCAGTCGCCGTTCGACGCCGGCAAGAACCGCTTCGCGCAGCTGTCGCTGCAGGGCGGCTACCAGGAATTCAACGAGAAGACTCCCGTGCAGGGCGACGGCGCCATCGGCGGCGTGTTCGCGGACGGCAGGATCGGCACCCTGTTCGGCGTGAACTACTCCTACCGCGACTACCGCTCCGACGGCCTCTATCCCGATGACTGGCGTTCGGTGCCGGGCGTCGCCCGCGGCGGCCTGCCGACCAACATCAAGGCGACCAACTACAACCTCACCCGCGAGCGGATCGGCGCGAGCTTCGCTCTGGAGTTCCGCCCGACCAACCAGGACAAGTACCACCTGCGCGGGCTCTACAGCCGCTTCACCGAGGACGAGTACCGTCAGCGCAACCGTCTCGACTTCGCCACCAACGCGGTGCTGTCCAGCGGCCGGCTGGTGCTGAACGCGGACGGCGCGACCGGCGTCGCCACGGGCATTCAGATGCGCCAGGACCTTCGCCTGGAGTACAAGGAAAAGTCGATCACTACATTCTCGGCGGGCGGTCTCAACGAGCGCGGCCCCTGGGAGGCCAGCTACGACCTGTCCTACGGCTACAATGAGCTGGTCGAGCCGAACCAGGTCTGGCAGTTCCGCAGCCTGGTGAACTACACCGTCGACGTCGACATGCGGCCGCTGCTCTACACGGCCACGCCGCGCGGGGCCAAGCCGTCGGACCTGGGCTTCTACCAGTACACCCGCCAGGACGAGTACGGCGAAGAGACGAACGTCGCGGCCAGGCTCGACCTGAAGCGTGCGATCGACGTCGGGCAGGACAGCTACTTCAAGTTCGGCTTCAAGGCGCGGCAGACCGACAAGTCCTTCGACGGGCGCACCGACGTCTGGGGCCGCGGCTCCAGCGCCAACCGCTTCACCCTGGCCGACTACGACCTGGCCGGCGGCGTGAGCGAGGTGGACCTGGGCGACCACGTCTACACCAACGCCTTGACGATCGACGCCGACGCCATCAGCGCCTTCACGGTCGCGAACCTCAACTCCAGCAAGTTCGTGCTGGACACGGCCACCACGCTCAGCAACGCCACGCTCAACGACTACGACCTCACCGAGCGGGTCTACGCCGGCTACGCCATGGCCCATGTGGACTTCGGCCAGGTCAAGGTGACGGGCGGCTGGCGCATCGAGCGCACGGAGACCGAGGTGTCCGGCTTCCGCCTGACCGGCGGCACGGTCGTGACTCCGGTGTCGACCAGCGGGGAGTACACCGACTTCCTGCCCAACATCCAGGTCCGCTACGAGCCGCGCGAGGACATCGTCATGCGGGCCGCCTACACCCGCACCCTCGGCCGGCCGCAGTACCCGCAGCTGAAGCCGGGCGGCGAACTGGAGTACGAGCAGGTCTCGGCCGGCGTGTTCGAAGGCTCGCTCAGCGAGGGCAACATCGACCTGAAGCCCTACATCTCCGACAATATCGACTTCAGCTTCGAGTGGTACTTCGCTCCGGGGAGCATGGTTTCGGCCGGACTGTTCCACAAGTCGATCAAGGACCCGATCTTCGGCTTCGCCGAGACCCGCACCAACGTGACCATCGAGGGTCGAACCTATCAGACGCTGCGCTACTCCCAGCCGCGCAACGCCGACAAGGGCGAGATCACCGGCCTGGAACTGGCCTATCAGCAGCAGTTCGCCTTCCTGCCCGGGTTCTGGAGCGGCTTCGGCGTGGCCGGGAACGTGACGTTCACCGACTCCGAGCTGATCGTGCCCGACCGCGGCGAAACGCCGTTCCCGGCGCAGTCGGACCTGCTGTGGGGCGCCCAGATCTTCTACCAGAACGACCGGCTGGAAGCGGCGCTGTCCTACCACCACACCGGCAAGGCCATTCAGGGACTGGGCGGCGATGTGGAGGCCGACACCTGGGACGACGACTACCGCCGCCTGGACGCCAAGATCAGCTATCGGATCACCGACCGGATCGAGGTCTTCGCCGATCTGCAGAACCTCAATGACGAGGTGCTGCGCGAGTATCAGGCCGGCCGCGACGACTGGCTGACCAACTACGAGCGTTACGGCCGCACCTACTACCTGGGCGTGGCCGCGCGCTGGTAGACGTCGAGCGCCCGCCGGGCCGCGCAGGCCTGGCGGGCGGATCTCGCCGTCGATGTTCTAGACGTCCACCTCGGCGTCCAAGGCGTTCTCCTGGATGAACTCGCGCCGCGGTTCGACGAGATCGCCCATCAGTCGGGTGAACATGTCGTCGGCGTCGTCGGCGTGGGTCACCTTCACCTGCAGCAGAGTGCGGGCGTCGGCGTCCAGCGTCGTCTCCCACAGCTGGTCGGGGTTCATTTCCCCCAGGCCCTTGTAGCGCTGGATCGAAAGCCCACGGCGGCCGGAGTCCAGCACCGCGTTCACGAGGTCGATCGGGCCGCGCACCGTCGTCGTGCGGTCCCGCCGCGTGAACGTGGCCGGTCCGGAAAACGTCTGGGCAAGGGCCGCGGCGCGGTCGCCCAGGCGCCGGGCGTCGGCCGCGTGCAGCAGCAGCTCGTCCAGCACGACACGCTCGGAAACGCCGCGCTTGACGCGGGAGAAGACGAACCCTCCCCCTTCCCCCGGCTCGCCGCTCCACGGGCCGTCGCCCTCCTCGGCGTAGAGGTCGAAGCGTCGGGCCGCGGCGGCGGGATCGGGCTGTTCGCCGAGCAGTCCTGCCAGCGCCGCCTGCTCGACCGCGAAGGCCGGCGCGCGCAGGGCTAGGCGCTCGATGTTGGCCTTGGCGCCGCGTGCGGTCTGCACCAGGTCGATGAGGTCCTGGCCGGCCAGGCGCTCGCCGCTGGCCAGATCCAGGGTCGCGCCATCGACGCCTTCGTCGATCAGATAGACCTCGTACTCAGCGTCGTCCTTCAGGTAGCGCGAGGACTTGCCCTTGGTCGCCTTATAGAGCGGCGGCTGGGCGATATAGAGGTAGCCCCGTTCGATCACCTGCGGCATCTGCCGGTAGAAGAAGGTCAGCAGCAGCGTGCGGATGTGGGCGCCGTCGACGTCGGCGTCCGTCATGATGACGATCTTATGGTAGCGGATCTTCTCGATGTCGAAGTCGTCCCGTCCGATCCCGGCCCCGAGGGCGGTGATCAGCGTGCCCACCTGATCGGACGACAGCATCTTGTCGAAGCGGGCGCGCTCGACGTTCAGGATCTTGCCGCGCAGGGGCAGCACTGCCTGGTTCTCACGGTTGCGGGCCTGCTTGGCCGAACCGCCGGCCGAGTCGCCCTCGACCAGGAACAGCTCGGACTTCGCCGGGTCGCGCTCCTGGCAGTCGGCGAGCTTGCCGGGCAGGGAGGTGATGTCGAGCGCCGACTTGCGGCGGGTCAGTTCGCGGGCCTTGCGGGCGGCCTCGCGGGCCGCGGCGGCCTCGGCGATCTTCTGGACGATCAGCCTGGCTTCGTTGGGGTGCTCCTCGAACCAGGTGGCCAGCCCTTCCGACACGAGGCCCTCGACCGCCGGGCGCACTTCGGAGGAGACCAGCTTGTCCTTGGTCTGGGAGGAGAACTTGGGGTCGGGCACCTTGACCGACAGCACGCAGGTCAGGCCCTCACGCGCGTCCTCGCCTGAAACCGAAACCTTCTCGCGCTTGGCCGCGCCGGAGCTCTCGGCATAGCCGGAAATGATCCGGGTCAGGGCGCTCCTGAACGCCGCCAGGTGCGTGCCGCCGTCCCGCTGCGGGATGTTGTTCGTGAAGCACAGGACGTTCTCGTGGTAGCCGTCGTTCCACCAGAGCGCCAGGTCGACCTCGACCGACTCGCGCCGGCCGCGGATGACGATCGGCGCCTTCACGAGCGGCGTCTTGGCCTTGTCGAGGTGGCGCACGAAGGCTTCGATCCCACCCTCGTAGCTCATCACCTCCTCGAAGGGTTCGGCCTCGCGGAAGTCCTTCAGCCAGATGGTCACGCCGGAGTTCAGGAACGCGAGTTCGCGCAGGCGATGCTCCAGCGTCTTGCGGTCGAACTCGATGAACGAGAAGGTCTCTGTCGAGGGCAGGAAGGTCACCTCGGTGCCCGACAGGAATTCGCCGTTCTCGCGCAGCGGCGCCTTGCCGGTGACCGCGAGCGGGGCCACGGGGTCGCCCCGGCGGAACTCCATCTCGTGCTGCAGCCCGCCCCGATAGATCTTCAGCTTCAGCCAGTCCGACAGGGCGTTCACCACCGACACGCCCACGCCGTGCAGGCCGCCGGAGACCTTGTAGCTGTTCTGGTCGAACTTACCGCCCGCGTGCAGCTGGGTCATGATGACCTCGGCCGCCGAGACCCCTTCGCCTTCGTGGATGTCGGTGGGAATGCCGCGGCCGTCGTCCGTGACCGTGCAGGAGCCGTCAGCGTTGAGGATCACCTCCACGCGGGTGGCCCAGCCGGCCAGGGTCTCGTCGATGGCGTTGTCGACGACCTCATAGACCATGTGGTGCAGGCCCGAGCCGTCGTCGGTGTCGCCGATGTACATGCCCGGGCGCTTTCGCACCGCGTCCAGGCCCTTCAGCACCTTGATGGACTCGGCGCCGTACTCGGCCTGGCCGTTGCTCTCGATCTCGTCGGTCATCTGTCGTCCGAATGGGTGAAACCGGCAGCGTCCATCGGGACGCTTTGGGCCCGGCCCTGTAGGTCTTCGAAGAGGTGCTCGTCCGTCCCGGTCAGGAACGCCTGGAGGTCGAGCGCCACGATCTCGTCGAACAGCGCGGCTCGCCTTCGGCGGTCCAGATGCGCTGCGACTTCATCCAGCAATAATATAGGAACCGGAGCCGATTCTGCACGCGAAAGACGCGCCGCCTGGGCCAGGACCAGGTTCAGAATCAGGGCTTTCTGCTCGCCGGTCGAGCATTCCGAGGCCGGACGGTCCTTTTCGGCGTGGACGACCTCCAGATCGCCCCGGTGCGGGCCGGACAGGGCGCGCCCCGCCGCCGCGTCGCGGTCGCGCGCGCCGGCCAGAGTGCGGACGAGCCGATCCTCGATCTCGGCGGTCTCCACGCCCTCGCCGGCCATCCGCTCCCATTCGCCGGTGAGCGCAAGCCGCGCCTGGGGAAAGGGCCGATCGCCCCGCCCGTCGATCTCGGCCTGAAGGGCCTGGAGCGTGCGCACGCGGGCCTGGGCCATCAGCACGCCCGCCTCGCCCATGCGCGCCTCTAGCGCGCCCAGCCAGGCGGCGTCGGCGATCCCGTCGGTCAACAGCCGCATGCGCTCGCGCAGGGCCTTCTCATAGGCCGAGGCGCAGGCCGCGTGGCTCGGTTCGGCCGCGAACACCAGGCGGTCGAAGAAGCGGCGGCGATCGCCGGCGCCTTCGACGAACAGGCGGTCCTGGGCCGGGGTCAGCCAGACCTGGCGCATGTGCTCGGCCAGCCGGCCCGGCGGCACGGGCTCGCCCTCGATCCGGACCGTCCGCCGCGCCGCGCCGGCGCTCTCCACGCCCGTGCCGACGCCGAAGCTGTCGCCGCGGTCCTCGATCTGGGCATGGACCGCCCAGGCCCGGCCGCGCCCTTCGCCAGGCAGGCGGCGGCCGAACTCGGCCAAGGCGGCGTTGCGCAGGCCGCGACCGGGAATCAGCAGGCTCACCGCTTCCAGAAGATTGGTTTTGCCCGAGCCGTTGGGGCCGGCCAGCACTACAGGCCGCCCGTCCATCACCAGGTCGGCGCGGGCGTAGGAGCGGAAGTCCGTCAGGGTCAGGCGGAAAAGGCGCGTCACCGCCGCCTCATATCCCGTTTCGGGCCGAACCGCGCGCGCTGTCGCTCAGCCTCCAGGCCAAGCCTCGTGCAGACACTGCACCGTCTAGACCCTGAGCGGCATCAGCACATACTGGACGTCCGCGTCGCCCGGATCGAGCACCAGGGCCGGATCGTTGGGCCCTCCGAAGCGGAACTCGGCCTGCTCGGCGCTGATCTGGTCGGTCACGTCCAGCAGGTAGCGGGCGTTGAAGGAAAGCTCGAAGGGCTCGCCGTCGTAGTCGACCTCGATCTCTTCGACCGCCTGGCCCGCCTCCATGTTGCGCACCGTCAGGATGACCCGGCCCGGCTCGATCGCCATGCGCACCGAGCGGCTCTTCTCGGCCGAAATGGTGGCCACCCGGTCGACGGCTTTGGCGAACAGCTTGTTGTCCACCATCATCACCCGGTTGTTGTCCCGGGGGATGACGCGGGCGTAGTCGGGGAACGAGCCGTCGATCACCTTGGAGGTCAGCGCCGCACCGTTCAGGTCGAAGCGCACCTTCTGCGGGCTCACCTGCAGGTCGATCTGCTCGCCGGCGTCGTCGAGCAGGCGGCGGGCCTCGCCCACGGTCTTGCGCGGCACGATGACGCCGGGGGTGCCGGCCGCGCCCTCCGGGGCGATCATCTCGGCCAGCGCCAGCCGGTGTCCGTCGGTGGCGACCGCACGCAGCTTCTGCACGCCGCCGTCCACCACCGTGTGCAGGTAGAGGCCGTTCAGGTAGTAGCGCGTCTCCTCGGTGGAGATGGCGAAGCGGGTCTTGTCGATCAGGCGGATCAGCTCGTTCACGTCCACCCCGATCGGTCCGGATAGTCCATCCGAGGACATGACGGGGAAGTCGCCGGCGGGCAGCACCGGGAGCGCGAAGCGCGAGCGGCCGGCCTGCACCGTCAGGCGCGGGTCTTCGCCGGTGAAGCCGAGGGAGACGTCCGCGCCCTCGGGCAGCTTGCGCACGATCTCGTAGAGCGTGTGCGCCGGCGCGGTGATCTGGCCGGTCTGATCCACCTGGGCCAGAGCCTCGTCGATGATCTCCATGTCGAGGTCGGTGGCCGAGAAGGTCAGCCGGTCGCGCTCGGCCGACAACAGAACGTTCGACAGGATCGGGATGGTGTTGCGCCGCTCCACGGCGCTCTGCACGTGCCCCAGCGCCTTCAAGAGCGCCGCCCGTTCAATCGTCAGCTTCATAACCTGTCCGAACCTCCTGAACGGCCCGCTTCTGTACGGGCCGCACCCCCCAGTGGGAAGGGACCTGGGACATTAACCGAAAACCCGGCGGCGGAAAGGGCTTGTGCGGCCCCGAGCGTGGGCTCAGGCGCGCCTGTCCACCGAAGCGCCAGACCCGTCGCCGTCCGCGTCGTAGGGATTGCCGGACCCGTCCGCCTGGGGCGCCGGGCCCGAGCCCTTGGCCGCCACGGCCACCATGGCCGGACGGACGATTCGGCCGAACAACTCGTAGCCGGCCTGCAGCGTCTGGATGACACCGCCGCCGGCGACCTCGTCCGAAGGCTGCTCCATCACCGCCTGGTGGAGGTGGGGGTCGAACTTCTCACCCTTCGCCGGATCGACCTTCTTCAGGCCGTTCTGCTCGAAGGCGGTCTGCAGCGCCTTTTCGGTCATCTCCACGCCGACGACGAAGTTCTTCACCGCAGCGTCGGCCTCGCCGCCAGGCTGGGCCGCCAGGGCGCGGGACAGGTTGTCGGCCACCCCCAGGAGGTCGCGGGCGAACTTCTGGATGGCGTAGGCGCGCGCGTCGTTCGCCTCGCGCTCGGCCCGGCGCTTGGCGTTCTCCGCGTCGGCGGCGACCCTCAGCACCTGTTCCCTCAGGGCTGCGTTCTCCGCCCGCAGCGCCTCAAGCGTCTCGAGCGCGGCTTCGGCCGTCGCTTCGGTCTCTTCGTCGGCCGGCGTATGATCGTCGGTCATCGTCTTCCTTCACACATTGATCACCTGGCTCAGCACGCGGGCGGTGTAGTCCACCAGCGGGATGACCCGGGCGTAGTTCAGCCGCGCAGGGCCGATCACGCCGATCGCGCCCAGCACCTTCTGTCGGCCAGTCATATAGGGCGCCGCGATGACGGCGGAACCGGAAAGCGAGAACAGGCGCGTTTCCGCCCCGATGAAGATGCGCACGCCTTCGGCGTCGCGCACTCCGTCCAGCAGGCCGATGAGCTGCTCCTTGGCCTCCAGGTCGTCGAACAGCATGCGCACGCGCTCAAGATCGTCGAGGGTCTCGCGGTCGCCGAGAAGATTGGCCCGGCCCCGCACGATGAGGGCGCGTTCGCGGTCCTCGCCGCCGCTCCAGGCCGCCAGCCCGTCCTCCACCAACCGCGCGGCCGCGGCGTCCAGCTCGCGCCGGCCGCGCTCCAGTTCGCCGGTCACCTCGGCGCGGGCCTCGCCGAGGGTGCGCCCACGCAGGCGCGCGTTCAGGAAGTTGGAGGCCTCCTGCAGGGCCGACTGAGTGACGCCGGCGGCCACCCGCATCAGCCGGTTCTCGACCACCCCGTCCTCGAACACCATGATCGCAAGGGCCTGATCGCCGCCAAGGGCGACGAACTCCACGTGCTTGACGCCGGCGTCGCGCACCGGGGTGACCACCACCCCGGCCCCGCCGGCCAGGCCGGAAAGGATCGCGGAGGCCTCGTTCAGGGCGTCCTCGTAGCTGCGGCCATGGGCGCGCAGCCGGGCCTCGATCGAACGGCGTTCCTCCTCGGCGACGTCGCCCACCTCCATCAGGCCGTCGACGAACAGGCGCAGCCCCGCGTGCGTCGGCAGTCGCCCGGCGCTAATGTGCGGCGCGCCCAGCAGGCCGAGCTGCGTCAGGTCCTGCATGGTGTTGCGGATCGAAGCCGGCGACAGGCCGACGCCGCCCTTCGACAGGGTGCGCGAACCCACCGGCTCGCCCGTTTCAAGATAGCTTTCCACCACCCGGCGGAAGATGTCGCGGGCCCGTTCGTCGAGTTCGGTCAGGGACGGACCCCGGGGGAGCAGGGGCGAACTGGTCACGTCGGGCGGTGCGTTGAACGTCGGCTGGTCGCCATGGACTGAACCTCTTTGCATAGGATAAGCCCGCGCATCCGCCGCGCAAGGCGCGCGGCGCCGCATGTACGAAGAGGTCTCCCGATGCGCCCGTCCGAACGCAGCCCAGACGTCCTGCGCCCTGTGGTCCTGGAGACCCGCGTCAACCGCTACGCCGAGGGCTCGTGCCTGGCGAGCTTCGGTCACACCAAGGTGCTGGTGACGGCCAGCCTGGAGGAAGGCGTACCGCCGTTCCTGCGCGGCCGGGGCCAGGGCTGGGTGACGGCGGAGTACGGGATGCTGCCTCGCGCCACCCACACCCGCGGCCGGCGCGAGGCGGCCCAGGGCAAGCAGTCCGGCCGCACCCAGGAGATCCAGAGGCTGATCGGTCGCTCCATGCGCGCGGTGGTCGACATGAAGGCGCTGGGCGAGCGTCAGATCAGCATCGACTGCGACGTCATCCAGGCGGACGGCGGCACGCGCACGGCGGCGATCACCGGCGCCTGGGTCGCCCTGCGCCTGGCCACCCGCTACATGCTGGAGGAAGGGCTGATCGCCAAGGACCCGATCCTGGACCAGGTGGCGGCGATCTCATGCGGGGTGTTCGAGGGAACCCCTGTGCTCGACCTGGACTACGAGGAGGATTCCAACGCCGAGGCGGACGCCAACTTCGTGCTGACGGGGTCGGGCGACATCGTCGAGATCCAGGCCACCGGCGAGAAGCGCGGATTCACCCAGGCCGAGTTCGAGGCGCTGTTCGGGCTCGCCCGCAAGGGAATCGGCGAGCTGTGCGCGCTTCAGAAGGCGGCGGCGGGCGGCTGACGCCGCCCGCGTCTTCGCCTCAGATCCGGGCGAGAAGCGCGCGGAACGCCGAGTCCGGCATGCGAGCCAGTTCATAGGCGTAGGGCGCGGCCAGGCGCTGGACCAGGCGTTCGAAGAAGGCGAACATGGCGAACTCCTTTGTGCATCGCAGCAATGTTGCAGCGCACATAGGAGCCAAAGGCTAACAATTCAATAGCCGGGAGGGCGTTGTCCGTGGCCGCGCTGCAACATGTCGCACCTGATGTTGCAGCGCACTCGCCGACTTAGCTCCCTCGAAGGTCCGGCCTCTGGCGCCATTGCCGAAGTCGCTCGACCACGTCGGCGATAAGCTGGTCGCGGCTGAGACCGGTGACGTCGTGGCGCCGCTCGTCCGCCGCGTGCCGGGCCACCAGCCGCCATTCCTGGGTGCGGCGCGGCTCGGGCGCCTCCAGGAAGCTGTAGGCCGGCAGGGGGCGCGCCTCGGCCGCAAGGCGATAGGTGAAGGCCGTCGCGCCCTGGGGCGCCACCAGGCTCACCCCCGTGGCCGATCGCTCGACGGCGGCCTCCGCGAAGCCCTCCTTGCGCAAGGCCTCCCGGACAGCCACGAGCGCAGGGGTGCCGTTCTCCTCGATCTGCTGCTCGATGTCGCCTCGCCTCGGCGGCGCCAGGACCTGGCGCAGGCGTTCGCGCAGGCGGGGGGCCTCCGGCTCCAGGGCGACGCCGGCGGCGTCCGCCCGCATCTGGCGCACGAGGCCGACCGCCAGCATCACCATGACCACCGCGAACGGCAGGGCCGCGACCAGGGTCGCCGCCTGCAGTGCGTTCAGGCCGCCAGCGAGCAGGAGAAGGGCGGCGGCCAAGCCTTCCAGCACGCACCAGTAGACACGCTGCCAGCGGGGCGTGTCATCCGCGCCGCCCGAGGCGATGGTGTCGATCACCAGCGATCCGGAATCCGCCGAGGTGACGAAGAACACGGCCACCAGCAGCACCGCGAGGGTCGAGGCGATCGCCGTCCCCGGCAGGTGTTCGAAGAAGCGGAAGATCGCCGTCGACAGGTCCGCAGCGACGGCCTGAGAGATCGCTCCGGCCGCCGAACCCAGGTCCAGGCTGATGGCGGTGTCGCCGAAGACGGTCATCCAGAGGAAGGTGAACGCGGTGGGGGCCACGAGCACCCCGACGACGAACTCGCGCACGGTCCTTCCACGCGAGATCCGTGCGATGAACATGCCGACGAACGGAGACCAGGCGATCCACCAGGCCCAGTAGAACAGCGTCCAGTTGGCCATCCAGCCGCGTGGCTCGTAGGCGTAAAGGTTGAAGGTGCGAAGGAAGAACTCGTCGAGATACAGGCCGAAGTTCTGCACCAGCGCCTTGAGCAGGAACCCGGTGGGACCTGCGACCAGCACGAACAGCATCAGGCACACGGCCAGGAACAGGTTCAGCTCCGACAGCCGGCGGACGCCGCGATCCAGCCCGGTCAGCACCGAGACCGTGGCCGCGCCCATCACCAGGGCGATCAGCGCCACCTGCGTCAGCGGCGTGGCGGGAAGCCCGACGAGGTAGGCCAGGCCGCTGTTGATCTGGGCGACGCCCAGGCCCAGCGAGGTGGCGATGCCGAAAAGCGTGCCCCAGATGGCGAAGATGTCCACGGCGTCGCCGATCGGCCCGTCGGTCCGCTTGCCGAGCAGCGGCCGGAGCCCCGAACGCAGGGTGAGCGGCAGGCCCTTACGATGCGCAAAGAAGGCCAGGCTCAACCCGACCACCGCGTAGATCGCCCAGGCGTGAACGCCCCAGTGCAGGAAGGTGATCACCATCGCCTCGCGCGCGGCCGCCAAGCTCCTGGGCGCGCCCTCGGGCGGCGCGGCGAAGTGCTGAACCGGCTCGGCCACGGCGAAGTACATCAGCCCGATGCCCATGCCGGCGGCGAACAGCATCGCCAGCCATGAGACGTAGGGATAGTCCGGCTCGGCGTCGTCGGGACCGAGCTTCAGCCGCCCCGTGGGCCCGACCGCCAGGAACAGGCAGACCAGCAGAAAGCCGCCCACGGCGGCCACGTAGAACCAGCCGAACGAGGCGATCACCCAGGACTGGGCGGCATGGAATGCGAAGTCCGATGCGGCCGGCGCGGCGACGGCCACCGCCAGCAGCAGTCCGACGACCACACTGGCGCCCCAGAACACCCGCGGGTTCATCTTGGTCGTCAGCACAGTCGCTAAGCGCAGCCGCAGCCGGGCGGTTCCGTCGGACCGCGCGCTGTCAGCCGTCCTCGTCCGGGACGTCGTCTCCAGGGCCGGGTTCGTAGGTGAGAAGGTCCCCTGGCTGGCAGTCGAGCTCGCGGCACAGGGCCGCCAGGGTCGAGAACCGAACGGCGCGCGCCTTGCCGGTCTTCAGGATCGACAGGTTGGCGATGGTCACGCCTACGCGGTCGGCGAGTTCGGTGAGCGACATGCGCCGCTCCAGCAGCACGCGGTCGAGTTGCACGCGGATCGGCATGAATGAAACGCTCCGGCCCGCTTAGATCGTCAACTCGGCTTCGCGCCGCAGGCGCGCGCCCTCGCGGAACACTTCGGCCAGGACGAACACCACCAGCACGGAGAACCAGGCGGTCAGGCTGAAGTTCGGCTGGACCTCGTCGGCCGCCGGAAACAGCCAGGCGCTCGCCGTCCACAGGGCGTAGCGGCCGATCTCCAGCATAGCCAGCATCAGGCCGACCACCCGCAGGCGGGTCACGTTGTCCGGGTGAAACGGATCGCCCGCGGTCAGGGTCGAGAAGATCCGGCGCAGTCGGTCGACGATCACCAGCACGCCGGCCATGTACAGGCAGACGGCGATCAGGCCGACCGTGAGGAAGGGGCCGCGCCCGCTCACCTCTTCGCCGCCTGCGGTGACGCTGATCTGAGACAGCAGTTCGGGGTTGAAGCTGAGCAGGAGGGCGGCCAGGGCCAGCAGGCCTACCGCGCCGCCGACGCCGATCCACAGCGCCACGAACACCACGTCCAGGATGATCTTCAGAAGGCTCGACACCGAGCCGGGCCCCAAGGCGCGCATCATCACCACACTTCCCCCACGGTCCTGCGGGTCGGTCCCACGCGCGAACCCGCCGCGGGCGGCCGGCGGCGGGGGCGGGTTCCGATCATGGAACCGAGACTAGAGGATCGAGGCGCCGGCGACCACGGTCAGGACCGGGAGGGAGGCGAGAAGGACGGCGACGGCCATCGCGGTGCGGTCCATCCAGTTCATCATCTTCGAAGCAGTCATTTGAGGTCTCCAGAAGCTCTATGTTGCGTTGCGGTATGCGGGTGACGACACATCCGTCGTCCATGTCGATA
This sequence comes from Phenylobacterium sp., assembly GCF_046291545.1. Classification (GTDB taxonomy): domain Bacteria; phylum Pseudomonadota; class Alphaproteobacteria; order Caulobacterales; family Caulobacteraceae; genus Phenylobacterium. The sequence continues at coordinate 928,645 of NZ_JBKBSM010000001.1, read as the reverse complement.
ATCGATACAGACGCATCGTTTTCCGATCAAGGAGATTATCGAAAAACGATATTAAATCGTCGTAATAGATTACCATCTCGCAATGCAGCAAGATCCGCGCCAGGACGATTCCCTTGCCGGACAAGGATTCCGCGCTGCGTCGCAGGGGCTTAACGCCGCCGTCGCGCACCTGTATTTCGGCGCAGTCCCCTACACCGGAGCCCCCCATGGCCCTGAAGCTTGAACCCGGCGCCCGGCTGGTCGTCGCCACGCACAACCCCGGCAAGGCGCGCGAACTGGCGGCGATCCTGGATGACCGCTTCGACCTGGTGAGCGCTGGCGAGCTGGGCCTGGCCGAACCGGAAGAGACCGAGACGACCTTCGCCGGCAACGCCCTCCTGAAGGCCCGCGCCGCCGCCGACCGCTCCGGCCTCGTCGCCCTGGCCGACGATTCCGGCCTGTCCGTCGCGGCCCTCGACGGCGCGCCGGGCGTCTACTCCGCCCGCTGGGCCGGGCCGGACAAGGACTTCGCCGAGGCGATCCGCAAGGTGGAGGAGCGGGTGGAGGCAGCGGGGGGCGAGGATCTGTCCGCCTGGTTCACCTGCGCCCTCGCCCTGGCCTGGCCGCATGGTCCGGCGGTGGTGGTCGAGGGCCGCGTCGATGGGACGCTCGCCTTCCCCGCCCGCGGGACCCGCGGCTTCGGCTACGATCCGATCTTCCAGCCAGAAGGCGAGGCCCTGACGTTCGGCGAGATGGATCCGGCGGCCAAGGATGCGATGAGCCACCGCGCCCGCGCCTTCGCCAAGCTCAAGGCGACCCTGCTTTGACGCCGCTGGGCGTCTACATCCACTGGCCGTACTGCTCGCGGATCTGTCCCTACTGCGACTTCAACGTCCTGCGCGACCGGGGACGGCGCGCCGAGCAAACCCGCCTCGCGGAGGCCATCGTCGCCGACCTGCGCGCCCAGGCCGCCCGCATCGGGCCGCGGGCGCTGGTGTCGGTGTTCTTCGGCGGCGGCACGCCCTCGCTGATGGAGCCGCAGTGGGTCGCCGAGATCCTGGCGACGGCCAGGGCGCTATGGACGCCGGACGGCGAGGTCGAGGCGAGCCTGGAGGCCAATCCGACCGACGCCGAAGCCGGCCGGTTCGCCGACTTCGCCGCCGCCGGGATCAACCGGCTGTCCCTGGGGATCCAGTCCCTGGACGACGCCGCCCTCGCCCTCTTGGGCCGCAACCATGACGCGGCGGCGGCGCGCCGGGCCGCGGAGATCGCCCTCGCGGCCTTTCCGCGGCTGTCGATCGACCTGATCTACGCCCGTCCCGGACAGACGGTCGCGGCCTGGCGCGCCGAACTGGCGGCCGCCCTGGAGCTGCAGCCAGAGCACGTTTCGCCCTATCAACTCACCATAGAGGCGGGCACGGCGTTCGAGCGCGCCGCACGGCGCGGGACCCTGGTCCCGCCGGACAGCGACGTCGGGGCCGACCTCTACGAGGCCACCGGCGACATCCTGGGCGAAGCGGGGTTCACCGCCTACGAGATCTCCAACCACGCCCGGGGCGAGGCCGCCCGCTCGCGCCACAATCTCGTCTACTGGCGCGGATGGGACTACATCGGCGCCGGTCCTGGCGCCCACGGCCGCCTGACCCTGGAGGGCGTTCGCCGCGCGACGGTCGCCGCCCGCGCCCCGGCCGACTACATCGCCTGCGTGGAACAGGGCGGCACGGGCGTCGTCGCGGAGGAGGCGCTCACCCCCCGCGAGGCGGCCGAGGAGCGGCTGCTGATGGGCCTGCGCGTTGAGGAAGGCGTGGGCTTCGACGAGCTCGCGCCGCTCGGCCTTCACGTGCGGGCGCACAAGGTCGCCGAGCTGCGCGCCATGGGCCTGCTGGAGGCCGACGTCGGCCGGCTTCGCGCGACCTCGGCGGGCCGCCTCGTCCTGGACCGGCTGATCGCCGAACTCAGCGCCTGAACGCGCGCCCCTTGCGTTCGCGATCCGCACGCGGGATGGCTTGCCCATGAGCCGACGCCCGCCGCCGCCGCCGCTGTCCGACACGCCCCTGGAAGCTGGGCTCTACCTGGTGGCCACGCCGATCGGCAACCTGCGCGACATCACCCTGCGCGCGCTCGACGTCCTGGCCCAGGCCGACCTCGTCCTGGCCGAGGATACGCGGGTGAGCGGCAAGCTCCTGGCCGCCTACGGCCTCTCGGCGCGGCTGGAGCGCTATGACGAGCACGCCGCCGAGCGCATGCGCCCCAGGGTCCTGGCGGCGCTGGCGGCCGGCGAGCGCGTCGCCCTGGTGTCCGACGCCGGCACGCCGCTGGTGTCCGATCCCGGCTACCGCCTCGTGCGCGCGGCCCTGGAGCAGGGCTTCGCCGTACATCCGATTCCCGGCCCCTCGGCCCTGCTGGCGGCGCTCACCGTGGCCGGCCTGCCCACCGACCGCTTCCTCTTCGCCGGGTTTCCGCCGCCCAAGAGCGCCGCCCGCCGCAGCTTTCTCGAGGAACTGGCCGGCGTGCGCGCCAGCCTGGTCTTCTTCGAAGGCGGCTCGCGCCTGGCCGCCAGCCTCGCCGACATGGCCGCCGTGCTCGGCCCGCGCGAGGCGGCCGTCGCCCGGGAACTGACCAAGCTCTACGAGACCGTCGTACGCGGCTCCCTGGCCGAGCTTGCGGTCGACCCGCGGCTCGCGGATCCCAAGGGCGAGATCGTCATCGTGGTCGGGCCCGGCCGCGAAGCCCAGGCCAGCCCAGAGGACGCGGACGCCGCCCTCGCCGACGCCCTGAAGCGTCTGAAGCCCGCCGGCGCCGCCGCCGAGGTCGCCAAGGCCCTGGGCCTGCCGCGGCGCGACCTCTACCGCCGGGCGATGGAGCTCAGAAAGGCCGCCCAATGAGCCAGGCGCGCCGCGTACGGGGCCTGGCGGCGCGGACCTCCGGCAGGCGCGCCGAACTCGTCGCCGCGCTCTGGCTGATGGCCAAGGGCTATCGCATCCTCGGCTTTCGGCTGAAGACGCCGCAGGGCGAGATCGACCTTCTGGCGCAACGCGGCCGCATCCTGGCGGTGGTCGAGGTCAAGCGCCGGCGCACCCTGGATGAGGCGCTCGAGGCGGTGGCCGTCGAGCAGCGCGAGCGCCTGCGGCGAGCAGGTGCGAACCTGGCCGCCCGGCGCCCGGCCCTGAGGGACGCCGCCGTGCGGCTGGACCTGGTGGCGCTTGCGCCGGGCCGCTGGCCGCAGCATCGTGCCGACGCCTGGAAAGGGGCGTAAGAAGCTGCGCAGTTCGAGACCAATGCGCGCACCCGCCCGAACAAGGCGGAAACTGTCGTGCGAAGAATCAAATTCTGTCGCAGAACGCTGAAACCACGGCGCGTCGGCTCTCAGGGCGCGCCGAATATTCATTCCGACAGGACGGCATGACCCGCGAGGACGCCGAAACCCTGCTGCTTGAGGCCGGCGCCTCGCCCGACCAGGGCTTTCCCCTGTTCGAGGCCGCCGTCGCCTGCGCTCTGCACGAAGACCCCGCCCGCGATCCTGCGCAGACCCGCGCCCTCGCCCAGTCCGGCATCGAGCGCCTGGCTGAGAGGCTGGCGGTCGAAAGCCCGGAAGAGGCCCTGGCCGAGACCCTGGCCGGGGACCTGCGGCTGGCGGGCGACCTGCTGACCTACGACCACCCGGACAACGCCGACGTGCTCGCCGTCGCCGAGCGGCGCAAGGGCCTGCCTGTGGCGCTGGGGGTCTACTACCTGCATGTGGCCCGCCGCTGCGGCCTGACCGTGCACGGGGTGGACTTTCCCGGCCATTTCCTGCTGCGGATCGAGACCCAGGAGGGCCCCCTGGCCCTGGACCCCTACAGCGAAGGCCGCGTGGTGCTGCCCTCGGAGCTGACGCGGCGGGCCCTGCATGCCGGCCTGCCGCCCAACATCGCCGACCGGCTCGACCAGCTCATGGCGCCGGCCAGCGACCGCGCCGTGCTGATCCGCCTTCAGAACAACATCTTCGCCCGCGCCCAGGCGGCCCGCGACTACCAGCGCGCCGAGCGCGCGGCCCTGCGACGGGCCCTGATCGATCCCAAGGACCACCGCCCCTGGCTCGACGTGGCCGCCGCCCGCGAGGGGCAGGGCGCGCTTGCGGGGGCGCTGGAGGCCCTGGCGAGGGCCTCGACCCTGGACGGCGGCGCCGCCCTGGCGGCGCGCGCCCAGCGCGAGCGGGTGCGCCTGCGCCTCAACTGAGGTCCGCGCGCTGGCGCTCGGCGCTTCGCCGGACTATCTGAACGGCGCCGCTGCAGGAGATGCCCATGTCGCTGAAGGTCGCCGTCCAGATGGACCCCATCGAACGGATCAACATCGAGGGCGACACGACCTTCCTGATGATGCTCTCGGCCCAGGCCCGCGGCTACGAGCTGTTCGTCTACACCCCGGACCGCCTGTCGCTGGAGAGCGGCTCGGTGGTGGCCCGCGGCCGGCCCTGCACGGTTCGTCCGGTGAAGGGCGACCACGTCGAGTTCGGCCCCTGGGAGGTGCGCGACCTGTCGCAGTCCGACGTGGTGCTGCTGCGGCAGGACCCTCCGTTCGACCTCGCCTACATCTCCACCACCCACTTCCTGGAGCGGATCCACCCCAAGACCCTGGTGGTGAACAATCCCGCCGAGGTGCGCAACGCGCCGGAAAAGCTGTTCGTGACCGGCTTCCCCGGCGTGCAGCCGCCGACCCTGATCACCTCCGATCACGAAGCGATCTACGAGTTCCGGGCGCACCACGGAGACATCGTGCTCAAGCCGCTCTACGGCGGCGGCGGCTCCGGCGTGGCCCGGCTGATGGCCGACGATCCGAATCTGGACGCCATGCTCGACCTTCACGCCATGATCGGCCGCGAGCCGGTGATCGCCCAGAAGTTCATTCCCGCGGTGTCCAAGGGCGACAAACGCATCATCCTGGTCGACGGCGAGCCGGTGGGCGCGATCAACCGCGTCCCCAACCCTGGCCAGATCCGCTCCAACCTGCGGGTCGGCGGCCGCGCCGAGGCGGTCGACCTCACCGAACGCGACCGGGAGTTGTGCGACGTCATCGGCCCGGAGCTGAAGGCGCGCGGCCTCCTGTTCGTCGGCATCGACGTGATCGGCGACTACCTCACCGAGATCAACGTCACCTCCCCCACCGGGGCGCAGCAGCTCAAGCGTTTCACGGGCGTGGACGCCACCGAGCTGATGTGGGACCGTATCGTCCAGCTTCGCGGCTGAGCCGCCGGCCGGCCCCCGGGCCTCCGGATTCGCCCACGACACGGCTTGCAGCACCGGCTGCAGCATGACTGTAAGAGACGTTCCTATGTGTCGGAATCGTCTCAGTTTCCCCGAAAGTTCTATTTTTGTTCTTGATCCGACCCGGCGATCGTGCTGGGGTTGTGGATATCTCGGCCGTGGGGAGGCAGGCGTTTCATGGTCGCGCGAATCGTCACCGTCGCCTTCGAAGGGGTCGAGGCGCGGCGGGTGGACGTCGAGGTCCAGCTCACCGGCGGGGCGGTGAATTTCATCGTCGTGGGCCTGGGCGACAAGGCCGTGGCCGAAAGCCGCGAGCGGGTCCGGGCGGCGTTCGCCGGCCTCGGCCTGGCGCTGCCTGCGCGGCGCATCATCGCCAATCTCGCCCCCGCGGACCTTCCCAAGGAGGGCAGCCACTACGACCTGCCGATCGCCCTGGCGCTGATGGCCGCCATGGGCGTGGCGCCGCCGGACGCGCTGGACGGATGGGCGGCCGTCGGCGAACTGTCGCTGGACGGCCGCATCGTCCAGGTCGCCGGCGCCCTGCCTGCGGCCATGGCCGCCGGCGCCATGGGCCTTGGCCTGATCTGCCCGGAAGCCAGCGGGCCGGAAGCGGCCTGGGCCGGGGACACCCGGATTCTCGCCCCGCCTTCCCTGATCAGCCTGATCAATCATTTCCGCGGCAGCCAGATCCTGGCGGCGCCCCGGCCCGGCCCGATGCTGGACGGCGAGGCGGTCCCCGACCTGCGCGACGTCAAGGGCCAGGAGAACGCCAAGCGGGCGCTCGAGGTCGCCGCCGCCGGCGGCCACAATCTCTTGTTCCGCGGACCGCCCGGCTCCGGCAAGTCGATGATGGCCGCGCGCCTGCCCGGCCTCTTGCCGCCGCTGACGCCGGAGGAGCTGCTCGACACCTCCATGGTCCATTCGGTGGCGGGCCTGATCGCCAAGGGCGCCCTCACCCGCGCCCGGCCGTTCCGCAGCCCCCACCACTCCGCCAGCATGGCTGCGCTCACCGGCGGCGGGATCAAGGCCAAGCCCGGGGAGGTGAGCCTGGCCCACAACGGGGTGCTGTTCCTCGACGAGCTGCCGGAGTTCAGCGCCCAGGCGCTCGATTCCCTGCGCCAGCCGCTGGAGACCGGCGAGGTCATGGTGGCCCGCGCCAACGCCCACGTGCGCTATCCCGCCCGCTTCCAGCTGGTCGCCGCCATGAACCCCTGCCGCTGCGGCTCCGGGGGCCTCGGCAAGGGCGCCTGCGGGCGCGCGCCGCGTTGCCAGGCGGACTATCAGCGGCGGGTCTCCGGGCCTTTCCTCGACCGTATCGACCTGATGGTGGACGTGCCGCCGGTCACGGCCGCGGACCTCGCCCTGCCTGCGCCGGCCGAGGGCACGGCCGAGGCCGCCGCCCGGGTGGCCCGCGCCCGCGCCTGGCAGGCCGCCCGCGCCGCCGAGCACGGCCTGCCCGATCCGCTGAACGCCCAGGCGGCCGGCGAGGGTCTGGAGCGCATCTGCGCCCTCGACGCGCCGGCCCGGGCGCTGCTGAGCCGGGCCGCGGAAGCCGGCGGCCTGACCGCCCGCGGCTGGACCCGCACCCTGCGCCTGGCCCGCACGATCGCCGACCTGGAGGGCGCCGAGGCCGTGCGCCGGGTCCACGTCGCCGAGGCCCTCGCCTGGCGCCAGACCGGCGCGGAGCTGGAGCGCGCGTGACATCTTCCCGCGACTGACGCCGCGGCGCCGGGCTAGGGTCCTTCCCGACAACGACAAGCCAAAGGGGAGATCATGACCCAAGACCTGGAACTGGCCGGCAAGACGGCCTTTGTCGCCGGCGGATCGAGCGGCATCAACCTGGGGATCGCCAAGCGCTTCGCCGCCGCCGGCGCCAAGGTGGCCCTGATCAGCCGCAGCGCCGAGAAGATCGAGGCGGCGGCCAAGGAGGTCTCCGCCTTCGGCCAGCCGGCGATCGGCATGGCCGCCGACGTGCGCGACTACGCCGCCGTCGAAGCCGCACTGAAGCGGGCGCACGACGAGCTCGGCCCCATCGACATCGTGCTGTCGGGCGCGGCGGGCAACTTCGTGGCCCCGGCCCTCGGGATGAGCGCCAACGGCTTCAAGACCGTGGTCGACATCGACCTGATCGGCACCTTCAACGTGCTGCGCGCCTCCTTCCAGTTCCTCAACCGGCCGGGCGCCAGCCTGATCTCGATCACCGCCGGCCAGGCGGAGCGCGCCAGCCTCTATCAGGCCCACGTCTGCGCCGCGAAAGCCGGCATCAACATGCTGACCAAGTGCCTGGCGCTGGAATGGGGGCCCGGGGGCGTAAGGGTCAATGCGATCTCGCCGGGTCCGATCGCGGACACCGAGGGCATGGCCCGACTGGCCCCGACCGCCGAAGCCGAGGCGCGGGTGAAGGGCCGCAACCCCTTGCGCCGCTATGGCACGAAGGACGAGATCGCGGACATGGCGATCTTCCTCTCCACCGATCGGGCGGCCTATGTGAACGGCGCGATCATCCCCGTCGACGGCGGCAGCGGATGCGGCGACGCCAGCGGCGACGCCCTGGGCAACTTCGCCTCGGCGAGCTTCGCCTGACAGAAGGGGCGCGGGCGGCTGTCGCCCGCGCCCCTTTTCCTGTTCGTGTTCGACCTCGGCGTCAGGCGGCGATGCGGCCGCTCAGACGATCCATGTGGGCCAGGATGCAGGCCATGGCCTGGTGCGGGGGCACATCGTCGCTCTCGTAGGCGCCTTCCTCCAGGATACGGGCCAGCCGGTCGCGGGCGCGGGAGACGCGGCTCTTAACGGTGCCGACGGCGGCGCCGGTGATATCGGCGGCTTCTTCATAGGAAAGGCCGCCGGCGCCGATCAGGATCAGGGCCTCGCGCTGGTCGTCGGGCAGCATCGCCAGCGCCCGCCTGACCTCGTCGAGGGCGAGGCCCCCGTCGGGGTTCGTGACCGCGATCAGCGTGCGTTCGGCGACCTCCGGATCCAGGTCCTGGCGGCGCCAGGCGCGGCGCTTCTCGGAATAGAACTGGTTGCGCAGAATCATGAAGACCCAGGCCTTCATGTTTGTCCCTTCGGTGTAGCTCTCCCTATGGGTCCAGGCCTTCAGCAAGGCGTCCTGGGCCAGATCATCGGCTTCGGCCGGATTGCGCGCCAGCGAACGTGCGAAGGCCCGCATGCTCGGGATCAGCTCGGTCAATTCGGTCTTGAAGTCGTCGTCGTGCATCGCTGCCTCCGTCTGCGCTTCAACCCCCGACTGGCGCGCTCCCCATCACGCGCCCGCTCATTCGACTTAAACGCAAGGCAGAGCTTCATGTTCCGAAGAATCTGAGCTTGACCGCCCGTTAAGCCGCTCCGGCTAGGGTCTTCCCATGCCGAAGACGCGATCCTCCGCGCCGAAGTCGTCGAAACAACGGCGCGTTCGTGGCGCCGCGCCCATCAGCCCCGAGGCGCTGGGCTCCCTCAGCCATGAGTTCCGCACCCCGCTGAACGGCATCCTGGGCATGGCGCGGGTGCTTGAAGGCACGCAGCTCACCGCGGACCAGCGCACCTATGTCGCCGCCCTGCGGGATTCAAGCGAACACCTGCTGAGCCTGGTCAACGACGTGCTCGATTTCGCCAAGCTGGGCGCCGGCAAGGTGGAGCTCAAGCTCGCTCCGGTCGACGTCGAGGCCGTCCTGCGGACGGTCTGCGAACTGATGAGCCCGCGGGTGCGGGAAAAGGGCCTGGAAATCGCCTGGTCGGCGCCCGGCGACCTGCCCCCGATCCTCGCGGACGAAGGGCGCCTGCGCCAGATCCTCCTCAACTTCGCCGGCAACGCCGTGAAGTTCACGGCCGAAGGCGGCGTCCTGATCCGCGCCGAGCGCGCCAAGCCCGGCAAGGGCGGCGCCGAGCGTGTGCGCTTCACCGTCGAGGACACCGGCCCAGGCGTCTCGCGGGCCGCCCGGACCAAGATCTTCGAGGCCTTCGCCCAGGCCGAACAGGGCGGAGAGACCCTCCACGCCGGAGCCGGCCTGGGCCTCGCCATCGCCCGCCAGCTCGCCCGCGCCATGAAGGGCGAGGTCGGGGTCGGCGCGGCCGAGGTGCTCCCCGGCAAGGGCGCGGCCTTCTGGATGGAAGCGGCGTTCGACCCGGCCGGGCCGATCCCGGCTGAGCGGCCGCTGGCCGGCCGCCGCGTCGCGGTGGTCAGCCCCAGCGCGGTGGTGCGGGCCGGCGCGCGGGCCCAGATCGAGGCCTGCGGCGGAACCGCCGTGGAGGCCTGCGACCTCGCCGCAGCGCTCGCGGCGACGAAGTCCGGCGACGTGTTCCTGCTCGACCAGGCCCTGGCGCGGGGCCGACGCTATTTGCCGGCGCCCGCCGATCGCACCGCCATCATCCTGCTGGCGCCGGAGGAGCGCGGGCGCATCGCCCGCTATCGGCGCGACGGATTCGCCGGATACCTGATCAAGCCGCTCCGGCGGGCCTCCCTCGCCGCCCGGGCGCTGGCCGACCCGCACGCCGGCCCCGCCCCCGCCCAGGCCCATGACGACGAGCGCGTGCGCACGGCCACCGCCCCGGGCGCGCGGGTGCTGCTGGTGGAAGACAATCCGATCAACGCGCTGCTGGCCCGCACCCTCCTGTCCCGCGAAGGCTGTGCGGTCGACCATGCCCGCGCGGGCGAGGAGGCTCTGGCGGCCGTGAAGGTCGGGGCCTACGACCTGATCCTCATGGACATGCGCATGCCCGGCCTGTCCGGGGTGGAGGCCACGCGCCGCCTTCGCGCCGACGGGGTGGCGACGCCCGTCGTCGCCCTGACCGCCAACGCCTTCGAGGAGGACCGCCACGCCTGCCTTGCGGCGGGCATGGACGACTTCCTGGTCAAGCCGCTGTCACCGGAGGCGCTACGCGCCGTGCTGAGCCGCCACCTGGGCAGGGCTCGCTTTACGCAATCGGCGGCGCGCGCCAAGGTCGGCTGAACCAGGGGGCGCTCCGGCCTCCGCCACGAGGGCCCGCCGTGACGTCCGCCGAAGACCGCAAGCCTTCAACCCCCGCCAAGGGGACCTTGGGCGCCCTCGCCGTCTTCTTCGAGCGCCGCGCCCTGGTGATGCTGGGGCTGGGCTTCGCCTGCGGCCTGCCGAACCTGCTGATCTTCGACACCCTCTCCGCCTGGCTGCGGGACGCGGGCCTGTCGCTCGAGGTGATCGGATTCTTCAGCCTGGCCACCCTCGCCTACTCCTTCAAGTTCCTCTGGGCGCCCCTCGTGGACCGGGCTGCGATCCCTGGCCTGACGGCCTGGCTGGGCCATCGGCGCTCGTGGATGCTGGTCTGCCAAGCCTTGATCATCGCCGGACTGTGGCTGGTGGCCGGCGGCGACCCGGGCGGCGGCTTGGGGGCCATGGCCCTGTTCGCCGTGTTCGTCGGCTTCTCCTCGGCCACCCAGGACATCGTCGTGGACGCCTGGCGCATCGAGGCCGCGCCGGACGAGAAGCAGGGCGCAATGGCCGCAGCCTACCAGTGGGGCTACCGGATCTCGATGATCGTCGCAGGCGCCGCGCCCCTGGTGCTGGCCGAGGCGTTCAGCTGGAACTTCTCCTACGCGGCCATGGCCTGCCTGATGGCGATCGGCGTGGCCGCCGTGCTGGCCGCGCCGCGCGAAGCGGCGCATGCGGTGCGCCCGATCCATGCCGAGGGCGCGCCCGCGCGACCGGCCCTGGAAATCCCCGAGTGGATCGCGCGTCTGGCGCTGTTCGCCCTGGGCGCCCTGATCCTGGGTTCGGGCCTGGCGGGGAACGCAGGGCTGCTGGCCTCCGCCCTCGGCGCCGTCGGCCAGGGCGGCGCCGGCGAGCGGCTGGCGGCGGCCTGGACCGCCAAGCCCTGGGGCGTCTTCCTGCAGGTCGCGGGCGTGGCGGCGGGCGGCCTCGTCATCGTGCTGGCCGCGCGGCCGGCGCCAGGAGTGCGCACCCGTCCGGGGATCTATCTCGCGGCCGCCCTTGGCGATCCGCTCAAGGACTTCTTCGCCCGCCACCATCGCACCGCCGGCCTGATCCTGGCGCTGATCTGCCTCTACCGGCTGTCCGACTTCGTCCTGAACATCATGAACCCGTTCTACCTGGACCTCGGATTCTCCAAGACCGAGATCGCCGAGGTGCGCAAGGTGTTCGGCGTGGTGATGTCCATGGCCGGGGTGTTCGCCGGCGGCTACGCCGTGGCGCGCCTCGGGCTGATGCGCGCCCTGCTGGTCGGCGCCTTCGCCGGCCCCCTCTCCAACCTCGTCTTCGCCTGGCTGGCGGTGCAGGGGCCCCAGCTCTGGGCCCTGTTCGTGGCCATCGGCGTCGACAACATCGCCTCGGGCTTCGCCGGAACCTGCCTCATCGCCTACATGTCCAGCCTGACCAGCGAGGGCTTCACGGCCACCCAGTACGCCCTGTTCTCCTCGCTCTATTCGCTGCCGGGAAAACTGCTGGCCTCGCAATCGGGCCGCATCGTCGAGGCGACCGCCGCCTCAGCCCAGGCGGGGGGGCCGGCCGCTGCGCTGACCGGCCTCTTCGCAGCCACCCCGCCGCAAGCCTTCGCCGAGGCGGTGGCCAAGTCGGGCGTGCCGGCGGCGGCGCTCGGCGCTGGATACGTCGCCTTCTTCTTCTATTCGGCGGCCATCGGGGCGATCGGCATCCTGCTCGCCTTCCTGGTCGCCATGCGCCAGGCCGGGACCGACCCGGCCCCGGACGCCTCCGAACCGGCCTAGGCGTTGATGCAGATCACCTGAGCCACCCGCAGGTCGCGACGAAGGTCGTCGGCGACGCGGCCGTAGTTGTCCGGCGTCACCGGCTCGCCCACCGCAAAGGCGGCCGGACGACGGCCGGAAGCCTGCAAGGCGTCGCGCAGGGTCTCGGGCACGGTGGTGTAGATCCGCCCGCGCCGCGGGCTTTCGGCGACCGTGACGCCGATCACCCGGCCCGCGCGGTCCAGCGCCGGCGCGCCGGACAGGCCGGCCAGGGTGCCCTCCAGCCCGTCGGTGCGGCCGGCTTCGGCCCACACAAGCACCGGTTCGGAGCGGGCGCCGCGCCCGCGCACCACAAGGTTCTCGCGGCCCAGAAGGCGTGAGGTGGCTTCGCCGGGACGTCCTTGCGGATAGCCGGGATGGAACGCCCGATCCCCGCGGCGAAGCGGTCGGTCCAGCCCCAGAGGCAGGGCGGGCGCGCCGCCCTCCGTGGTCAGGATCGCGGCCTCTCCGCGCGGGTCGACATGCACGGTTGCGGCCACGCCCTGATCCTCGCCGACCATGATCGCCGTGCGCCCGCAGCCGTCGACCACGTGCCGCGCGGTCACCCACACGCCGCTGTCAGCCACGGAAAAGGCCGTGCCGACGCCCGGCTCGGCCTTGTCCGGCACATCCACCACCACGGACGGGTCGAAGGGCGAGGCGGGGCCAAGCGGCATGCCCTCGACCTGGGTGGTGGGCGGCGGCGCCTCAGGGGCGTCGGCGTTCTCCTGACGGCCGACAGCCGCGATCACCAGCGCCAGGACGACGGCGCCATAGACCAGCCAGTCAGGAAGCCGGGGGAAGTGCACGAGGTCAGCCCGCGACGGCCGCCGCAAGGACGATGGCGGTCGACAGCTTGGCGCCCACCAGCAGGGCGGCGGCGGCCACCTCGCCCTCCTGAATGCGCTGGGGAAGGCCGCGCAGGATCAGATCGACCAGGCGGAAGACCAGCAGTTGGACGACGACGGTGGACACGCCCCAGATCGAGATGTCGACCAGCGAGGTCGAGGCGTTCAGCGACACGGCCAGCGGCAGCGACAGTCCCACCAGCACCCCGCCCAGCGACACGGCCGCCGCGGCGTTGCCCTCACGGATCAGCGCGATCTCCCGGTGCGGCGTGAGCACCACATAGAGCGCCGTGCCTAGGAACAGGATGAGCGAGGTGACCGCAAAGTGCAGCAGGGTGAGGGGGAAACCCGTGGCGAAGGCCTGGATTTCCGGCGACTGGAGCTGTTCGGGCATGCGCGGCGCTACTCGCTGGCGTCGGGGGAACTGTCGGCCGGCTCGGCGGCGGCGCGACGTCGGGCGCTGGCGCGAACCTTCTCGCTGTCGGACTTGAGCTGGCCGCAGGCCGCCAGGATGTCGCGTCCACGCGGGGTGCGGATCGGCGAGGCGTATCCGGCCCGGTTCAGCACCGCGGCGAAGGCCTCGATGGTCCCCCAGTCGGAGCATTCATAGGCGCTGCCGGGCCAGGGATTGAACGGGATCAGGTTGATCTTGGACGGGATGCCCTTGAGCAGGCGCACCAGCGCCTTGGCCTCGGCCGGGCTGTCGTTCACCCCCTTCAGCATCACGTACTCGAAGGTCACCCGCCGGGCGTTGCCCAGGCCGGGATAGGCGCGGATCCCCTCCATCAGCTCGGCGATGGGGTACTTCCTGTTCAGCGGCACCAGCTTTTCGCGCAGCTCGTCGTTGGTGGCGTGCAGGCTGATCGCCAGCATCGCCTGGGTGCGCTCGCCCAAGGCCTTGAGCTCGGGAACCACGCCCGAGGTCGAGACCGTGATCCGCCGGCGCGAGATGGCGATCCCCTCGTTGTCGGCGATGATGTCGATGGCGTCGGCCACGTTGTCCAGGTTGTAGAGCGGCTCGCCCATCCCCATGAACACGATGTTGGAGAGCCGCCGGTCTTCCTTGGGCGAAGGCCATTCGCCGAGGTCGTCGCGGGCGACCTGCACCTGGGCCACGATCTCGGCGGCGGTCAGGTTTCGCACCAGCGCCTGGGTGCCGGTGTGGCAGAAGGTGCAGTTCAGGGTGCAGCCCACCTGGCTGGAGACGCACAGCGCCCCGGAGCGACCGACGTCCGGGATGTAGACGGTCTCCACCTCGATGCCCGGCGCCATGCGGATCAGCCACTTGCGCGTGCCGTCCCGGCTCACCTGGCGCTCGACCACTTCGGGCCGCGCAAGGGTGAAGGCCTGGGCCAGGGCCGCGCGCGTCTCCTTGGCGACGTCGGTCATCTCGGCGAAGTCGGTGACGCCGTAGTGGTGAATCCAGCGCCAGAGCTGGCTGGCGCGCATGCGCGCCTTTTCCGGGCGCACGACCTCGGCGGCGACCAGCGCGTCAGCCAGCGCCTTGCGGGTCAGGCCCGAAAGGTTCGGTAGCACGGGAGCGGCCGAAGCCGCCGTGCGGGTCAGGTCCAGCGTGACGCCCAAGAAGATCCCCGTCGACGGAAGGCGCGGAATATAGGGCGAACGTCCCGCAAGACCAAATGCGCCCGCCTGCGACCCCCTAGCGCGCCAGGTGACGGTCGAACCAGGCGGCGATGTCGCCGAACACGCCGGCGCATTCGGGACTGTCCGGGGCCGCCGTGTATTCGGCGTGGCTCATCGCCTCATAGACCTCCAGGCGGGCGTCGACGCCGGCCTTGCGCATGGCCCGATAGACCCGAACCGTGTCGCTGAGCAGGATGTCGCGGGTGCCGGTGGTCAGCAGGCTGGGTGGAAAGCCGGCGAAGTCGCCGTGGACCGGCGAGATCAGGGGATGCATCAGGCTCTCGCCGCCGGCGTAGAGCTTGCCCGCCTCCTCCAGCACGCCTTCGAAGAATGGCAGGACGCCGTCGACCCCGGCGTTGGTGCGATAGCTGTCGCTTTCGCCGGAGAGGTCCGACCAGGGCGTCGATGGGGCGAGGGCCGCCGGCAAGGGCAGGCCGAGAGCCTTCAGCTTCAGGGTCATGGCCAGGAGCAGGCCGCCGCCGGCCGAGGTGCCGAAAACGCCGATGCGGGCCGGCTCGTGCGTCTCGATCAGCGCCCGCCACGCGGCCACCGCGGCGGGGAACGGGTGGTCCGGGGGCATCCTGTAGTCGACGGAAACGACCCGTGTCCTGGCGTAGGCCGCGCCCAGCACCGCCTCGGCCACGCTGGCCTCGCCGCCATAGATCACATAGGCGCCGCCGTGAAAGTGGAGCAGGACGCGCTCCCGGTTGGCGGGGTCGACCTGCGGCGGGGTCACTTCACGGACGGTGACGCCGCCCAGGGTGCGGGTTTCGATCTGCGCCGGCGCCCGCTCCAGCAGGGCCGCCAGACGCTCGCGCCCCATGGCGTCGCTCGCCGCGATCATGCCCCGCCACTGCTCGGGCGTCTGTGGCGCGCGCTGCAGCACCTCGATCGGGGTTTCGGCCAGCAGGGAGATCGAGCGCTGCAGCTCCGGGCTCGCGGTCTTGGGCACGGGCAGGACTCGTGCGGCCACAGTGCGGGGCGTCAGCCTGGGTGCGGCGTCGTCCATTCTCTTCCTCCCGGTCCTGTCGTCAGCGTCAGTGAACGGCGCGCCGGAGGCCGGCGCAAGGCGCCCCCCGCGGCGCCCTCAAACAAATGTTCGCCTGCGGCCTTCCGCCCGGCGGGCCGCTGGGCTAGCGTCGCGCCGAAAATTGAGACTGAGAAGCGGGAGGCCCCCATGAAGGCGTTGCTGAGCAAACAGGTCGGCGGTCCGGAGACCCTGGTCCTGGAGGACCTGCCGAGCCCTGAGCCCGGCAAGGGGTTCGCCGTGGTGTCGGTGAAGGCGTGCGGCGTCAACTATCCCGACGTCCTGATCATCGAGGACAAGTACCAGTTCAAGCCGGCCCGGCCCTTCAGCCCGGGCGGGGAGATCGCCGGCGTCGTCAAGGCGGTCGGCGAGGGCGTCACCAACGTCAAGGTCGGCGACCGGGTGCTGGGCAACACCGGCTGGGGCGGCATGGCCGAGGAACTGGCCCTGGAGGCCGGCCGCCTGCAGAAGATCCCCGACACCATGCCCTTCGATGAAGCCGCCGCCTTCATCATGACCTACGGCACCTCGTATCACGCGCTGAAGGAGCGGGCGAAGATCAAGGCCGGCGAGAGCCTCCTGGTGCTGGGGGCCGCCGGCGGCGTGGGCCTGGCGGCCGTGGAGCTCGGCAAGGCGATGGGCGCGCGGGTGATCGCCGCGGCGTCCAGTCAGGAAAAGGTGGACCTGGCCATGAAGCACGGCGCCGAGAGCGGGGTGGTCTATCCGCCCGGCCCGTTCGACCGGGATGGGCAGAAGGCGCTGGCCGAGATGTTCAAGCAGGCCTGCGGGCCGAACGGCGTGGACGTGATCTACGACGGCGTCGGCGGCGACTACGCCGAGCCGGCGTTCCGCTCCATCGCCTGGGAAGGCCGCTACCTGGTGGTCGGCTTCCCGGCGGGCATTCCGAAGATCCCGCTGAACCTGCCGCTCCTGAAGGGCGCGGACATCGTCGGCGTGTTCTGGGGCGCGGCGGTGTCGAAGGATCCCAAGCAGCACCAGGAGAACGTCCGGGAGCTGTTCGATCTGCATTCCGCCGGCAAGATCAAGCCCTTCGTCTCCGAGCGTTTCCCCCTCGCCCGGGCCGGCGAGGCCATCACCCACTTGGCCAGCCGCAAGGCCATGGGCAAGGTCGTGGTGACCATGGACTGAGGCGAGGGGGCGCCTCTCGACGGCGCCCCCGCTCCCCGCTACTGATCGGCGTTCACATAAGACGGCGAGGGAGGCCGGCATGGCGGGGCGTCTGGACGGCAAGGTGGCGGTGATCACGGGCGGCTGCTCGGGGATCGGCCTGGGGACGGTGGAGCTGTTCGCGGCCGAGGGCGCGAGCGTGGTGGCCGCCGACATCCAGGACGAAAAAGGCGCGATGCTGGAGAAGCGGTTCGGCGGCCGCGTGCGCTACGCGCACTGCGACGTCACCCGTGAAGACCACATCGCCGGGGCTCTGAACCTGGCCAAGAGCGAGTTCGGCGGCCTGGACGTCCTGTTCAACAACGCCGGCATCTCCGACCGGATGACCTCGATCACCGAGATCACGCCGGAAGGCTGGGACTGGATCTACGCGATCCTGGTGCGCGGGCCGGCCCTGGGCATGAAGCTGGCCGCCCCCCTGATGGTGGAACGCGGCGGCGGCTCGATCATCAACACGGCCTCCATCGCCGGGCTCCAGGCCGGCTGGGGGCCGATCGCCTATTCCAGCGCGAAGGCGGCGGTGATCCACATGAGCAAGGTGGGCGCGGCCCAGCTCTCGCCGCAGAAGATCCGCGTGAACGCGATCTGCCCCGGCCTGATCGCCACCTCGATCTTCGGCGCCTCCATGGGCATGCCCCGCGAGGTGGCCGACCAGATGGCGGCGCGGGTCGCCGAGCATGGCGCGGCCGCCCAGCCGGTGCCCAAGGCGGGCGTCCCCGACGATATCGCCCAGGCCGCGCTGTACCTGGCGTCCGACGCCTCGGCCTTCGTCTCCGGAACGCACCTGGTGGTGGACGGCGGCATCACTGTGGGCGGGCGCCACGCCTGGGACCAGACGATGGTCTCGCCCTTCGCCCAGATCCTGGGCGTCACGCCCGAGGCCCTGGCGGAGGCGGCGGCCGCCCAGTCGTGAGCGGCGCCGGCCACCCCAGGCTCGCCGGCGACCTCGACCCGGCCAGGCTCCGGCCGCTGTTCCAGCGGCACGGCCGGCTGCATCTGCCGGGCGTCTTCGATCCGGCGGACGCAAGGGCGATCGGCGAGGCCCTGGCCGGGCCGGTCCCCTGGTTCCGCTCCCTCACCGTCCACGGCAAGAGCTACGACATCGGCCTGGAGACGCTGCAGGCCATGCCCCCCGAACGTCGCCGGGAGCTGGACGCGGCCGTCCAGGCGACCGCGCGCGAGGGGTTCCAGTACCTGTTCGACGCCTGGCGGCTGAGCGACGAGATGGACGCCGGCCGCCGCCAGGGCGGGGCCCTGGCGCCGCTGGAGTCGCTCTACGAGTTCCTGAACGGCCCGGTGTTCCTGGGCTTCATCCGCGCGCTGACGGGCGAGCCCCGCGTCGACTTCTGCGACGCCCAGGCCACGCGCTACCGGCCGGGCGATTTCCTCACCGCCCACGACGACGACGTGGAGGGCAAGAAGCGCCTGTTCGCCTATGTCCTGAACTTTACGCCGGCCTGGCGGGCGGACTGGGGCGGCCTCCTCGCTTTCCACGACGCTGACGGCCATGTGGCCGAGGCCTACGTCCCGCGCTTCAACGCCCTCAACATCTTCCGCGTGCCCCAGGCGCACGCGGTCACCCAGGTCGCCTCGTTCGCCGGCGGCGATCGCCTTTCGGTCACCGGATGGATCCGTGAGCGCTGAGGAACCCCGGCCCGGGCTCGCGCCGAACGTGCACGGCGCCCTCTGGATGCTCGCCTCGGCCGTCGGCTTCACCGCGATGACGACGCTGATCAAGTTCCTGGGCGACGACTACCCGGCGGCGCTGCAGACCTTCTACCGGCAGGCGGCGGGCCTGATCGTGCTGGCGCCGGTGATCATCCAGCGGCGCAGCGCCGCCTTCGCCACCACCCGGCCCTGGATCCTGATCTTCCGGGCCAGCGCCGGCACTCTCGGGGTGATCCTGTCGTTCTACGCCTTCCAGAAGATGCCGCTCGCCGACGCCAACGCGCTCTCCTTCACGCGCACGCTATGGCTGGTGCCGCTGGCCGCCTTCGTGGTGCGCGAGCGCGTGGGTCCTCTGCGGATCGGCGCGGCGGTGGTCGGCTTTCTCGGCGTGCTCCTGATGATCCGGCCCGGCGCCGGCGGGAGCTTCGCCATCGGCGTGCCGGCCTTGGCCATGCTGGCGTCCTCGCTGCTATTCGCCCTCACCGTCACCGGCATGAAGGTGATGACCCGCGACCACAGCCCCATGGTGCTGCTGGTCTGGTCGGCGACCCTGGGCCTGGTCTTCGCCCTGCCCCCCGCCCTCTTCGTCTGGCGCTGGCCGGCCCCTATGGACCTGTTCCTGCTCTGCCTCATGGGCGTTATGGGGACCCTCACCCAGGGCTGCTACATCAAGGGCATGTCCATCGGCGACGCCGGCGCTATGGCGCCGATCGACTACATCCGCCTGGTGTTCGCCACCGCGGCCGGCCTGCTGCTGTTCCACGAGATTCCCAGCGCCTGGACCCTGGCCGGCGCCGGGGTGGTGGTGGCCTCGACCCTGTTCATCACCTGGCGCGAGCAGCACCTGGCGCGGCGCGCGAAGTAGCGCCGCGTCTCAGTCTTCCCCGGCGCGGTCCAGGAATTCGCGGGCGGCGTCCTTGTGATGCGGCTTCACGTGCTTGCCCACCAGGCTCAGGAGCACGGCGATCACGGCCGCATCGTCGGTGAAGCCGACCAGGGTGAGCACGTCCGGCAGGGCGTCGGTCGGCACCACGAAATAGGCCAGGCCCGCCAGCATGAGGCCCTTGGCGGTGGAGGGGGTCGCCGGATCGCGCGCGCAGTACCAGATGGAGACCAGGTCGGCGGCGAAGGGAATCCTGCGGGCGACCCGCCGCATCTTGGGCCAGAAGCCCCGCGCGACGCGCTGTTCGTTGACCTGCACCACCGCCGGAACCAGCGCCCGCGACGGATCAAGCGTGTCGCGCGGATTAAATCCGCCGGCGTTGACGTGGGGTGACGCTTTTGAGTCCGCGGTCATCGGGCTAAAGCGATGCTCCTCTTCTAGCCCCATTAAACGCATTGGGAGGCGTAGCGTCCATGGAACTCAATTCATCCGTCGCCGCGGTGGTCACCGGCGGGGCGTCCGGCCTCGGTGAGGCGACCGTCCGCGCCCTCGCGGCCAAAGGCGTCAAGGTCGCCATCTTCGATATGAACGAAGCCAAGGGCGAAGCCGTCGCCAAAGAGGTGGGCGGCGTGTTCTGCAAGTGCAACGTCACCTCCGAAGAGGATGTCGACGCGGCCTTCGCCAAGGCCCGCGCGGCGCACGGCCAGGAGCGCATCCTGGTGAACTGCGCCGGGACCGGCAACGCGATCAAGACCGCCAGCCGCGACAAGAAGACGGGCGAGACCAAGCACTTCCCGCTCGACGCCTTCAACCTGATCATCCAGATCAACCTGGTCGGCACCTTCCGCTGCATCGCCAAGTCGGCGAAGGGCATGCTGGACCTGGAGCCGCTGGCCGACGGCGAGCGCGGCGCCATCGTCAACACCGCCTCGGTCGCGGCTGAGGACGGCCAGATGGGCCAGGCGGCCTATTCCGCCTCCAAGGGCGGCGTCGTCGGCATGACCCTGCCGATCGCCCGCGACCTGTCCGGCGACGGCATCCGCGTGAACACCATCCTGCCGGGCATCTTCAACACCCCGCTGATGAACGCGGCCCCGCCGCAGGTGAAGGAAGCCCTGGCCGCCTCGGTGCCGTTCCCCAAGCGCCTCGGCAACGCCGAGGACTACGCCTCCCTGGCGCTGGAGATGATCACCAACCCCTACTTCAACGGGGAAGACGTGCGTCTCGACGGCGCCATCCGCATGGCCCCGCGCTAAGCAGGTCCGCGCCGGCCCCGGATCGCATTCGGGGTCGGCGCACGCAGTCCTTTCACGCCTTGAGCCGCCGGTTCACCGGCGGCTTTTTTGCAGGCCGCCCAGGACGCCGCGGATCAGCTCGCGGCCGACCTGATTGCCGATGGTGCGCAGCATCGACTTGGCGAAGGCCTCGCCCA
This sequence comes from Phenylobacterium sp., assembly GCF_046291545.1. GTDB lineage: Bacteria > Pseudomonadota > Alphaproteobacteria > Caulobacterales > Caulobacteraceae > Phenylobacterium. The sequence goes on along the minus strand of NZ_JBKBSM010000001.1, from coordinate 908,003 downwards.
TGGACTGGCGGTTGGAGTTTCGCCGGGACGGCGCCCGGCTTGCGGAAGGCAGCCGCTCGGTGCGCCGCGCCTGCCGTTCGCGCACCGCCGCGTCCGCGGCGGCCTCCTTGTCCGCCTGGGCGCGGGCCTCGGCCTCCTCCTTGGCGTCGGCCGCCTGCTCGGCCCGGGCCTTCAGCAGCTCGAACGCCGATTCCCTGTCCTTGGTCTGGTCGTAGAGGCCCTTCACGGGGCTGGCGGCCATGGTCGCGGCCCGCTCTCCGGGCAGGATCGGTCCCAGGCGAGACGCCGGCGGGCGCACCAGCGTCTTCTGCACGACCGTCGGCGCGCCCTTGGGGTCGAGCACCGAGACCAGCGCCTCGCCGACGCCCAGGGCCTGGATCGCCTCGGCCGTGTCGAAGGCCGGGTTCGGCCGGAAGCTGTCGGCCGCCGCCTTCAGCCCGCGCTGGTCGGCGGGGGTGTAGGCGCGCAGAGCGTGCTGAATACGGTTGCCGAGCTGCCCCAGGACCGTGTCGGGGATGTCGGCCGGATTCTGGGTGACGAAGTAGACCCCCACCCCCTTGGAGCGGATCAGCCGCACCACCTGCTCGATCTTCTCGATCAGCCCCTTCGGCGCGTCGCGGAACAGGAGGTGCGCCTCGTCGAAGAAGAAGGCCAGTCGCGGCTTGTCCGGGTCTCCCACCTCGGGCAGCTCCTCGAAGAGCTCGCTCATCAGCCACAGCAGGAAGGTGGCGTAGAGCCGCGGCGAGGCGATCAGCCGGTCGGCCGCCAGCATGCTGACATAGCCGCGGCCGGAGCCGTCCACCCGCATCAGGTCCGATAGCGCCAGGGCCGGCTCGCCGAACATGTTGGCGCCACCCTGGTCCTCCAGCACCAGAAGCTTGCGCTGGATGGTCGCGACGGTGGCGGGAGAGACGTTGCCGTAGCGCGCGCCGATCTCGCGGGCGTTCTCCCCTACGAAGGTGAGGGCCGCTTGCAGGTCCTTCAGGTCCAGGAGCAGAAGGCCTTCTTCGTCGGCGACGCGGAAGGCCACGGTCAGCACGCCTTCCTGGGCGTCGTTGAGCTCCAGCATGCGCGACAGCAGCAGGGGGCCCATTTCCGAGACGGTGGCGCGGATCGGATGGCCCTGCTCGCCGAACAGGTCCCAGAAGATCACCGGGGCGGCGGCCGGATCGAGCGTCAGGTCCATCTTGGCGGCTCGGGCCTGGAACTTCTCGTTGGGCGTCCCAGGCTGGGAGATGCCGGAGAGGTCCCCTTTCACGTCGGCGGCGAACACCGGCACGCCGGCGTCCGAAAGGCCCTGCGCCAGGATCTGCAGCGTCACGGTCTTGCCGGTGCCGGTCGCGCCGGCGACGAGGCCGTGCCGGTTGGCCCGGTTCAGGAGCAGGAGCTCCGGATGGTCGGAATAGCCGATCAGCACGCCGTTCTCGCCCGCCATGCGCATCTCCTCTGCTTCGCCGCCAAGCTAGCGGCGCCGTGCGTCGGCATCCACCGCAAGAAGCTGGTCGCGGTCGCGCTTTACACCCGCGCCCCGCGGCGACAGGCTCGCGTCCTGCGGGCGGCGCCGACCCTCGCCGCAGGCCCGGACGGCTTTCTCTGCGGGGTCGCGTACACTCCCTTTACCGGCCTCAGGTAAGGGGACGGTCTCCCACGCATCCGGATCGATGCGGAATCAATCACCTGTCGTTGCGGCGACATCGGCAAATTCTGTTCAAGCGGCCGACGTTTCGCTCTAGGACTGATCGCAACGAATCGACCGTCCCATGACCGTCCAGCCCTCCGCCGTATCGCGCAACGCCCTGGTGATCCTCGCGGTGATCGCCTGCGGCGCCGTGCTCTACCTGTTGCACGGCATCTTCACGCCCCTGGCGCTGGCGGTGTTCCTGGCGGTGATGATCGACGGTCTGGCGCGAGGCATCCGCCGGGTCGCGCCCGTGCTGCCCGTCGCCTCGGTGCTCCCGGTGGCGATCCTCGTGTCCGTCGGCCTGTTCGGGGTGGCCGCATTCATCATCGCCGACAACGCCACCGCGTTCTTCAGCCAGCTTGTCGACTACACTCCGCGCCTGAACGCCCTGATCGCCCAGGCCGCCGCCCTGGCCGGCGTGCAGGTGCCGCCGACGGTCGGACAGCTCTTCCTGGAGCTGAACCCCAAGCAATACCTGGGCGAACTGGCGCGCGGGCTTCAGGGCTTCGCCTCGGACGCCATCTTCGTGCTGATCTACCTCGGCTTCATCCTGGCTTCGCGCAGGGGCTTCGAGCGCAAGGTGATGGGGCTGTTCCCCGACCGCGGCGAACGCCGGGAGGCGACCGAAGCGTTCCTGCGCATCCGCAACGGCGTGGAGCAGTATCTCTGGGTGCAGACGGTCACCGGCCTGATGATCGCCGTCGGCTCGTGGATCGCCATGCAGGTGCTCGGCCTGCAGAACGCCGTCTTCTGGGCGTTCCTGATCTTCATCGCCTCCTATATCCCGATCGTCGGCGGCGTCGTCGGCGTGGCCGCGCCGCCGTTGTTCGCCCTCGTGGAGTTTCCCACCATCTGGCCGGCGGTGATCCTGCTGGCGGTGCTGCAGACGATCCAGTTCGTCGTCGGCAACGTTATCCAGCCGCGCATGCAGAGCGACAGCCTGAACATCGACCCCGTGGTGGTGCTGCTGTCCCTGGCGTTTTGGGGGGCGATCTGGGGGCCGGTGGGCATGTTCCTGTCCACGCCGCTGACGGTGATGGCGATGGTCGTGCTGGCTCAGTTCGAGGGGGCGCGATGGGTGGCGGTGCTGCTCTCCGCCGACGGCCAACCCCTGAAGAGTTCCGACGACGACCGCCCCGGCCAGCCCGCCCGCACGCCCGCGACGCCCCGCCGCAGGCCGTCCGCACGATCTTCAAAGCGAGAGTCTTAAACTTGAGAGCGCGCTCCCTATCTATGGCTTATCCGGTCCCCAAGCAGCCGGATGTCTCGACGTCCGCTTTTCGCGACGGCGGACGTAACGAGCCCCCAGCGCTCCGCCGCCCCCCCCACGGCGGAGCCAGGCGCCGCCGGACTCTCTCCTCCGGCGGCGTTCTCGTTTGTCCGACGCTGTTGAGTGAAGCGAGGCGCGCATGACCCGCAAAGCCGTCGTGAAGCGGGCCGCGGGCCGCCCCGCCCAAGCCCTTATCCAAGCCTTCGAAACCCGCCTGGGCGCCGACCTCGACGAGGCGGCGCGCCTGTTCGTGGGCCAGGCCGCCGAGGACGCCGCGCCCGACGAGTTGCCGGAACTGTCCGTCGACGACCTCGCCGCCAATCTGGCCGACTTCTGGAAGTTCGCCGCCCGACGCAAGGGCCGCGGGCCGATGATGCGCATCGTGCCGGTGATCGGCGGCGAGGCGGCGGGCTTGGACCGTCTGGAGGTGGTGCAGGACGACAGCCCCTTCCTGGTGAACAGCGTCATGGGCGAGATCAGCGCCCAGGGCTACTCCGTACGCGCGATGTTCCACCCCCTGCTCACCGTCGGGCGCGACCGTGCGGGCGAACGCACGCCCCAGGGAACGCAGCGTCGGGAATCGATGATCCAGGTGATCCTCGAGCGGGTGGGCGCCGACCGCGAGCCGGTGCTTCTGGGCGGCCTGGCCGAAGCCCTCACGGACGTGCGCGCCGCCGTCGGGGATTTCCAGTCGATGCTGGACCTGATGTCGCGAACCGTGGCCGAGCTGGAGGCCGACGGACCCAAGGGCGAGGCGCTCAGCGAGGACATCGCGTTCCTGCGATGGCTGCAGGAGGAGCACTTCGTCTTCCTGGGCGCGCGGGTCTACCAGTATCCGCGCCTGGCCGACGGGGACTATGCGGCCGAAGAACCCCTGTTCCAGCCCCAGGACGGCCTGGGCGTCCTGCGCGACCCCGAGCGCCGGGTCCTGCGCCGCACCAATGAGCCGGCCCTGCTCACGGCCCAGCTTCGGCGCCGCCTGGAGCTGGATTCGCCCGTGACCGTGGCCAAGGCCAACCTGCGCTCGCGGGTGCACCGTCGCGGCTACATGGACTACATCGGGGTCAAGCGCTACGGCGCCGACGGCCGGCCCGCCGGCGAGGTGCGGTTCGTGGGCCTGTTCACCTCGGAAGCCTATGACGAGCCGACCGAGGACGTGCCGCTGATCCGCGCCAAGGTGCGCAACGTGCTGCTGCGCGCCGGCAAGACGCCAGGCAGCCACAACGCCAAGCGCCTGCACAACATCCTGGAGAACTATCCGCGCGACGAAGTCTTCCAGATGAGCGAGGACGAGCTCCTCGCCCAGGCCCTGGCCGTTCTGCACCTGTTCGACCGACCGCGGGTGCGGCTGTTCGAACGGCGCGATCCCTACGACCGATTCGCCTCTGTCCTGCTGTTCGTGCCGCGGGACCGCTACGATTCCGAGCTTCAGACCAAGGCTGGCCGGTTGCTCGCCGAAGCCTACGGCGGCCGCGTGTCGGCGGCCTATCCATTCTTCTCCGACGCCCCGCTGGCGCGCATCCACTACATCATCGGCTTCACCCCGGGCCTGCACGCCGACGCAGACCTCAAGGCCGTGGAGGCCGAGATCGTCGAGCTGTCGCGCACCTGGGGCGACCACTTCGAGGCGGCCGTTCGCGACAGCGGCCGCCTGCGCGAGGAGGTGACCAAGACCCTTACCCGCTACTTCGAGGCGTTCCCCGCCGGCTATCGCGAGCGCTATGACGCCGCCGAGGCCCTGGCGGACGTGGCCGCGATCGACGACCTCGGGTCCGACGAGCCGGTCCGGGTGCGCGCCTTCCGCCGGCCGGACGACACGGCCCTACAGTTCCGCTTCAAGCTCTACCGCCAGGGCCAGCCCGCGCCGCTCGCCGACGTGCTGCCGATCCTGGAGCACATGGGCCTCAAGGCCATCGCCGAGTCCGGACACCCGGTGAGGCCCGCCGGCCAGGCGCCGGTCTGGGTGCACGAGTTCGAACTGCGCGACGAGCGCGGAGAGCACCTGGTGTTCGCCGAGGTCAAGGACGCCTTCGAGGAGGCCTTCGTCGCCATCTGGAGCGGGCGCACCGAGAGCGACGGATTCAACCGCCTGGTGCTGGAGCTGTCGATCTCCTGGCGCGAGGCGGCGCTGATCCGCGCCCTCGCCCGCTATCGCCAGCAGTCGGGACTGGACCCCTCCCAGAGGGTCCAGGAAGAGGCGCTCGCAGCCCATCCAGGCGTTGCGCGACTGATCCTGGATCTCTTCCGCACTCGCTTCCATCCGGCCCTGCACGCCGAGCTGGCCGACCGCCAGGCCCAGGCTAATGCGGTGATGGCGCAGATCCTCGAAGCCCTGCAGCGGGTCGACAGCCTCGACGAGGATCGCGTGCTGCGCCGCCTGGCCCTGCTGGTCCAGGCGATCCAGCGCACCAACTTCTACCAGACCGGCGAGGACGGAGCGCCCAAGCCCTACATCTCCTTCAAGGTGGCTTCGCGCGAGCTGGCCGACCTGCCCGCGCCCAAGCCGTTCCGCGAGATCTACGTGTGGGCCACGCACGTGGAAGGCGTGCACCTGCGCTTCGGCCCCGTCGCCCGCGGCGGCCTGCGCTGGAGCGACCGCCGCGACGACTTCCGCACGGAGGTGCTGGGCCTAGCCAAGGCTCAGCAGACCAAGAACGCCGTGATCGTTCCGGTCGGCTCCAAGGGCGGCTTCTATCCCAAGCAACTGCCCAAGGGCGGGGCGCCGGACGCGGTGCGGGCCGAGGCCGTCCGCGCCTACACCACCTTCCTTCAGGGCCTGCTCGACATCACCGACAACCTGACCCCGGACGGCCAGGTCGTGCGGCCCGAGCGGGTGATCGCCCACGACGGGGACGACCCCTATCTGGTGGTCGCGGCCGACAAGGGCACGGCGACCTTCTCCGACATCGCCAACGGCGTGGCCGAGTCCTACGGCTTCTGGCTGGACGACGCCTTCGCCTCGGGCGGCTCGGCCGGGTACGACCACAAGGAGATGGGCATCACCGCCCGCGGCGCCTGGGAAGCGGTCAAGCGCCACTTCCGCGAGATGGGCAAGGACATCCAGGCCGAGCCCTTCACCGTGGTGGGCGTGGGCGACATGTCCGGCGACGTCTTCGGCAACGGCATGCTGCTGTCGCGGCAGACTCGGCTGCTGGCGGCCTTCGACCACCGCCACATCTTCCTCGACCCGGATCCCGACCCGGCGGCCTCCTACGCCGAGCGCGCGCGGATGTTCGCCCTGCCCCGCTCCTCGTGGGACGACTACGACCGCCAGGCGATCTCCCCCGGCGGCGGCGTCTTCGCACGCACGCTCAAGTCCGTACCGCTCTCTCCGCAGGTGCAGGCGATGCTGGGGGTGACGGCCGAGGCGCTGACCCCCGCCGAGCTGATCAGCGCCATCCTCAAGGCCCCGGCGGAGCTCCTCTACCTGGGCGGCATCGGCACCTATGTGAAGGGGGCCGGCGAATCCAATCCGGACGTCGGGGACAAGGCCAACGACGCGGTGCGGGTCAACGGGCGCGACCTTCGGGTCAAGGTTGTCGGTGAAGGCGCCAACCTGGGCCTGACCCAGGCCGGGCGCATTGAGTTCGCCCTCGCCGGCGGCCGTGTCGAGACCGACGCCATCGACAATTCGGCTGGCGTCGATTCCTCGGACCACGAGGTCAACATCAAGATCCTGACCGGGGCTCTGGAGCGCAACGGCGTGCTGACGCGCAAGGCCCGCGACAAGCTCCTGCGCTCCATGGTCGACGAGGTGGCCAGCCACGTCCTCGCCCACAACTACGACCAGACCCTGGCGCTTTCGCTGCTGGAGATGGACAGCGCAGGGGAGTTGGAGCCGCATGCGCGCTTCATGGCCCGGCTCGAGTCCGAGGGGCGCCTGGACCGCTCGGTGGAAGGTCTGCCCGACGCCAAGGTGATCGCCGAGCGAGCCCAGGCCGGCGTCGGCCTGACCCGGCCCGAACTGGCCGTGCTCTTGGCCTATGGCAAGCTCGAGCTGTCCGCCGAGGTGGTCGAAAGCAGCGCCATCGAGGAGCCGTTCTTCGAATCCCTGCTTGAGGCCTACTTCCCCAAGCCGCTGCGCAAGTACGCCGATGCGATCCGCCGTCACCGGCTGCGTCGCGAGATCATCGCCACCGTCGTCGCCAACGACGCCGTCAACAGGTGCGGGCCAAGCTTCCCGACGCGGCTCATGACGGCGGCGGCCTGCGACGTACGGGCGTTCGTTACGGGCTACGAGGCCGCCAAGGCGGTGCTCGGCCTGCCGAAGTTCTGGACGGCGGTGGCCGAGCTCGACGGAAAGGTCCCGGCCAGGGCGCAGATGCTCCTATTCCGTCGTCTGACCGCGGCGCTGCGGGGCGAGACCTTCTGGCTGGCGCGGCGGGCTTCGCGGACCGGCGCCACCGTGAGCTCCCTGGTCGCACGCTACGGCCCGGCCCGAAAGATTCTCGCGCCGCTGACGCCGGCGATCCTGTCCGACACCGAGCGGGCCGGCGTCGAGGCCGCCGCCGCAGCCCTGGTCGAAGCGGGCGCGCCAACGGACCTCGCCATGGCCGCAGCGGCGCTGCAGTCGATGACGGTGACGTCGGATCTCGTCGACCTGGCCGAAGGCTCGAGCTGGGGCCTGGCCGAGGTGGCGCGGCTCTACCACGCGACGGGCTCAGCCTTCGCATTCGACCGACTTCGGGCGGCGGTGGGCGCCTACCGCGCCGGCGACCATTTCGAGCGCACCGCCGTGCGCCGCCTCGTCGAGGATCTGCTGGCCGAGCAGTCGGCGCTGACCAAGGCGGTCATGGAGTTCGCCGGCGACGCCCAGGCGGGGGAAAACGCAGACGCCGCCCGCGCCGCCGTCGCCTCCTGGGCGGCCCTGCGGCGGGACGCGGCCGAGGCCGCCCGGCGAACGGTGGACGAGATCGAGTCGGCCGGCGGCGGGTGGTCGTTCGCTAAGCTCACCATCGCCAACGCCGCCCTGCGCGAGCTGGCGAGCGCTCCGGCCAAGGGACGGCGTAGATAGCGCCCGTCCCGCCGGCCGCTAGTGGCGGAAAACCCGTAGGCCGGTGAACACCATGGCCACGCCGTGGGCGTCGGCGGCCTCGATCACCTTGTCGTCGCCGATCGAGCCGCCCGGCTGGATCACCGCCGTGCAGCCAGCCTCGGCCGCCTGGATCAAGCCGTCGGGGAACGGGAAGAACGCCTCCGAGGCGCAGGCCGAACCCTTCAGATCCAGGCCGAAGTCGGCGGCCCGCAGGGCGGCGATACGGGCCGAGTCCTTCCGGTTCATCTGGCCGGCGCCGATGCCGAGCGTCTGGCCCTCGCGGGCGTAGACGATGGCGTTGGACTTCACGTGCTTGGCGACGGTGAAGGCGAACAGCATGTCGCGCACCTCTTCCGGCATCGGGGCGCGCCTGGTCACCACCTTCAGGTCGGCGGCGGTCAGCCGGGAGTCGTCGCGGCTCTGCACGAGGAAGCCGCCGGCCACCGACTTGAACGTCTCGCCGGGGGCCAGCGGGTCGGGCAGGCCGCCGGTGGTCAGCAGGCGCACGTTCTTCTTCTTGCGGAACAGGGCGACGGCGTCCTCGTCGGCGTCGGGCGCGATCACCACCTCGGTGAAGAGCTTCAGGATCTCGGTTGCAGTCGCGGCGTCGAGCGTCCGGTTGAGGGCGACGATGCCGCCGAACGCGCTGGTCGGATCGCACGCGAGCGCGCGCTGGTAGGCCTCGACCATGGTGGCGCCGCTGGCGACCCCGCAGGGATTGGCGTGCTTGATGATGGCGCAGACCGGACCCGCATGCGGTTCGAACTCGGCCACCAGCTCGAAGGCGGCGTCGGTGTCGTTGATGTTGTTATAGCTCAGCTCCTTGCCCTGGAACTGGCGGGCGTTCGCCACCCCCACGCGGGCCTCGGAGGTGCGGTAGAAGGCCGCCTTCTGGTGGGGGTTCTCCCCATAGCGCATGGTCTGGACGAGTTCGCCCGAGATCGTGCGGCGCTGCGGCGCCTGTTCGCCGAGCTGGCCGGCGAACCAGGTGGAGATGGCCGCGTCGTAGGCGGCGGTGCGGGCGTAGGCGCGCGCGGCCAGGCGCTTGCGCAGGTCCAGGGCGGTGGCGCCGTCGGCCTTCAGCGCCGCCAGGACCTCCTCCAGGTCCGCCGGTTCGGTGCAGACCGCCACATAGCCATGGTTCTTGGCGGCCGAACGGATCATCGCCGGTCCGCCGATGTCGATGTTCTCGACGCAGGCGGCGAAGTCGCCGCCTTTCGCCACGGTCGCTTCGAAGGGATAGAGGTTCACATAGACGAGGTCGATGGCGCCGATGCCGTGCGCGTCCATGGCCTTGCGGTGCTCGGGCGCGTCGCGGACGCCGAGGAGCCCGCCGTGCACCACCGGGTGCAGGGTCTTGACCCGCCCGTCCATCATCTCGGGAAAGCCGGTGAGGTCGGCCACGTCCTTGACCGCCAGGCCCGCGGCCGCGATCGCCGCCTTGGTGCCGCCCGTCGAGACCAGCTCGACGCCCATGTCGGCCAGGGCGCGGGCGGCTTCGACGAGGCCGGTCTTGTCGGACACCGAGATCAGGGCGCGCCGGACGGCGACGCGATCGGGAGCGGGCGGGAAGTCGGGAGCGGCGGGCACGGCGTCTCTCTTGGTCAGGAGGGATGCCCAGGCGAGCGGCGTTCGAGGTCCGCGCTCCCCGGTGGTCGCCCACCTCCATCGCCAGTCACGCGGACGGCGCGGAAAATACCCGCACGCGGTGGGGAGTCAACGCGACCTCATGGCCGCATCGTCCAGCGCGACAGGTCCCGCTCCCAGCCCATCAGCGCCAGGCCCGAGGCGATCGACTCCAGCTCGCTCCCGGCCGCGATCCGGAGGGGATCGAAGCGGCGATGGAAGATCCGGCGCACGGCCGGAACCAGCGACGAGCCGCCCGTGAGGAACACCCGGTCGATCTGGTCCGGCGCAAGGCCCGCGGCCGCCAGGGCCTCGTCGACGGCGGTCTCGATCAGGCCCAGCTCAGGGGCGATCCAGCTCTCGAACTCGGCTCGGCCGACATTTCGCACGATCTCGATGGAGCCTGCGGCGAAGCGGAACTGCGCGGTTTCATCGGCGGAGAGGGCTTCCTTCAGCGACGAGACCGAGCGGTAGAGCTGGTAGCCGAGGTTTTCGTCCAGGACCTCCACCAGCCGTTCCAGCTTTTCCGGATCGACCGCCTCACGCACCAGCCGGCGGATCTCGCGCATGTCGCGGCTCGCACGCATGAGGGCGAGCTGATCCCAGCGGGCGAAGGCCGAGTAGTACCGGTTGGGGATCGGCAACACCTTGCCGAAGGTCTTGTAGGCGGATCCCTTGCCGAGCTCAGGGGAGACCAGGTGGTCGATGATCCGGTAGTCGAAGGCGTCTCCGGCCACCCCCACCCCGGAGCGGCCGAGGGGCGCGGCCTGGATCTCGCCGCCTTCGCGGTGGAACCGGATGATCGAAAAGTCGCTGGTGCCGCCCCCGAAGTCGCCCACAAGGACGGTGGCGTCATGGTCCAGTTCGCGAGCGAAGAAGAAGGCGGCCCCGACCGGCTCGTAGGCGTAGAGGATTTCGGTGAAGCCGAGCCGCGCGAAGGCCGCCTCGTAGCGGGACAGGGCCAGGGCCGGATTGGGCGAGGCCCCGGCGAAGTTCACCGGACGGCCGACGATCACCCGCCCCGGCAGATCCGCCATCGCAGGCCCCGCGTGCTCCCGCAGGCGGAGCAGGAAGGCCGACAGCAGGTCTTCGAACAGGTAGCGGCGGCCGATGATCTGCGTCTCGGTGAAGGACTCCGAGGCGGCGAAGGTCTTGAACGACTGGATGAACCGCGTCTCCAGCGGGTCCTCCACATAGGCCTCCACCGCCCACGGGCCGGCCTCCACGGTGCGTTCTGAGAGCCGCTCGGGCGGGGCGTGGAAGCTGAGCGCCGAGCGGAAGGCGAAGATCTCCCGCTCGGGGGCGGGGAACTTCACCAGTTGCGCCGCTTCACCGGGGGCTGCGAGGGCCACCACCGTGTTGGTGGTGCCGAAATCGATCCCGAGGCTGAGGGCCTGGGCCATGGGAAACGCTCCTTGGCGGGGCCGGGCGACGGATCGCCCGCGGCCCCACGGCGAGCAGATCCCTAGACGACGATGGCTCGGCGCAGTCGGCGCATCAGACGACCGGCTCCACGTGCAGGCTTTCCAGGGCCGCCAGGGTGGCCATGTGCAGGATCTTGGAGACCGAGGCCGAGAGGGGGCAGATCTGCACCGAGCGCTCCAGGCCGAGCAGCACCGGTCCGACCACCGTCGCGCCGCCCATGGCCTGGACCAGCTGGGTGGAGATCGAGGCCGAGTGGATGGCCGGCATGATCAGCACGTTGGCCGGGCCGGTGAGGCGCATGAAGGGATAGTCGGCCCGCCGCTCCGGCAGCAGCGCCACTTCCGGCGGCATCTCGCCCTCGTACTCGAAGTCGATGTCGTCCATGTCGTCGAGCATGGCCACCGCCTCGCGCACCTTCTCCGAGCGAATGCCCATCGGGTTGCCGAAGGTGGAGTAGCTCATGAACGCGACGCGCGGCGTGAAGCCGAGGGCCCGCACCGCGCGGGCGGCTTCGCGGGCGATCTCCACCAGCTCCTCCGCCTCGGGCATCTCCGTGACGTTGGTGTCGGCGATGAACAGGGTGTGGCCCTTGGAGAGGACCACGCTCATGCCCATCACCCGGCCGGTCGGGGCCGGATCGATCACCCGCAGGACCTCTTCCAGCACCTGGTCATAGCTGCGGGTGACGCCGGTCACCATGCCGTCGGCATGGCCGAGCGCCACCATCGAGGCGGCGAAGGAGTTGCGATCCTGGTTGACCAGGCGCTGGACGTCGCGCCGCAGGTAGCCCTGCCGCTGAAGCCGCGCATAGAGGAAGTCCACGTACTCCGGATTGCGGTGCGACACCCGGGCGTTGACGACCTCCAGTCCGGCCTCCTCGTAGTTCAGGCCGACGCTGGACATGTTCTCGCGCACCAGCTCTTCCCGCCCCACCAGCAGGGCGTGGCCGAGGCCCGCCTGCTGGAAGGCGTAGGCCGCGCGGATCACGCTCGGCTCCTCGCCCTCGGCGAAGACGATCCGTTTGCGCGGGGCGTTCAGCACCGCGCCCTGCAGCTTCTGCAGGAAGGCGGCCGTCGGATCGAGGCGCTGCGCCAGGGCGGCGCGGTAGGCGTCCATGTCCTCGATCGGCCGGCGCGCCACCCCGGTGTCCATCGCCGCCTGGGCGACGAACGGCGGAATATAGGAGATCAGGCGCGGGTCGAAGGGCGTGGGGATGATGTAGTTCGGGCCGAAGCGCAGGTGCTGGCCCTGGTAGGCCAGGGCCACCTCGTCGGGCACGTCCTCACGGGCCAGCTGGGCCAGCGCATTGGCGCAGGCGATCTTCATTTCCATGTTCACGCGGCGGGCCCGCACGTCCAGCGCGCCGCGGAAGATGTAGGGGAAGCCCAGGACGTTGTTGACCTGGTTCGGATAGTCGCTGCGCCCGGTGGCGACGATGGCGTCGGGGCGCACGGCGTGGACCTCTTCCGGGGTGATCTCCGGATCGGGGTTGGCCATGGCGAAGATGATCGGGTTCTTGGCCATGGTCTTGACCATGTCCTGGGTCAGCACGCCCTTGGCCGACAGGCCCAGGAAGACGTCGGCCCCGACGATCGCGTCGGCCAGGGTGCGGGCTTCGGTGTCGACCGCGTGGGCCGACTTCCACTGGTTCATGCCCTTTTCGCGGCCGCGGTAGATGACGCCGGTGTTGTCGACCGCGATGCAGTTCTCCGAGCGCACGCCCATCGCCTTGACCAGCTCCAGGCTGGCGATCCCCGCCGCGCCGGCGCCGCAGAGCACCACCTTCACCTCTTCCAGCCTGCGCCCGGTGATCTCGCAGGCGTTGATCAGGCCGGCCGCCGAGATGATCGCCGTGCCGTGCTGGTCGTCATGGAAGACCGGAATGTCGAGCAGCTCCTGCAGCTCGGTCTCGATGCGGAAGCACTCCGGAGCCTTGATGTCCTCCAGATTGATGCCGCCGTAGGTGACGCCGATGTTCTTGACGACGGTGATGATCTCGTCGGGGTCGGTGGCGCTGATCTCCACGTCGATGGAGTCCACGTCGGCGAACCGCTTGAAGAGGACGCTCTTGCCCTCCATCACCGGCTTGGACGCCAGGGCGCCGAGATTGCCAAGGCCCAGGATCGCAGTGCCGTTGGAGATCACGGCCACCAGGTTGCCCTTGGAGGTGTAGTCGTAGGCCTTGTCCGGATCCTCGGCGATCTTCAGGACCGGCACCGCCACGCCCGGCGAATAGGCCAGGCTCAGGTCGCGCTGGGTGGCCATCGGCTTGGTGGGCGCGATGGCGACCTTCCCCGGCGTCGGATGCTTGTGGAAGCTCAGGGCTTCCTCGTCGGTGAAGGTGCGTTTTTCGGCGTCGCTCATGACGGCGGCGGGTCCTTTGGACACTCGTGGTTATCTGAAAGGCGCGCAACCTACATAGGCGGCCCGCCCGCTACAACCATCCGCTAGGAAAGCTTGGCTGTCGCGTTCGGGCAGAGCATGTCCACCGCCGCCCGCCCGACCGCCAGAAGCTCGGCCTCGCCCGCTCCGGCGCGGGCGCGTATCGCCTGGGTGTTCATGCAGGCCGTGGCCACCCGGGCGAGGGCGGCGACGTCCGCGTTCCCGGCGAGTTCGCCCTCCGCCTGAGCCCGCCGCAGGCGCGTCTCGAACGCCTCGTCCATCGACGCGATGGCCGCGGCCATCTCCTGACGGATCTCCGGGTCGGGGAGGGATTCGGTGACGCCGGTGCCTATCAGGAAACAGCCGCGCTGGCCGTCCTGCCCGGCCAGGTAGGCCGAGGCGGCGCCCGCGTAGAGCCGCAGCAGGGCCTCGCGCAGGGAGCCCTCGCCGCCCAGGGCCCCGGCCATGCTGGCGGCCATGTCCGCGCGCGTCTTGCGCAGGGCCGCCAGGTAGAGCGAGCGCTTGTCGCCGAACGCCGCATAGAGGCTCGGGCGGTTGAGCCCCGTCGCACGGGCGATGTCGTCGAGCGAGGTGGCTGCATAGCCCGCCGTCCAGAACGCGTCCCGGGCCAGTTGAAGCACCTTGTCCGGATCGAAACTCCGGGGGCGCCCGCGCGTCCGCTCTGATTTCTGTACCATTTCGCAAAGAATCCTTGACGCCCGCATATTCTTTGCGAGACGGTATGTAAATCAACGACGGGAGATCGCCATGGACCTCTACTATTCCCCCCTCGCCTGTTCGCTCGCCAGCCGGATCACCGTCTACGAGGCGGACGCCGCTGACCGCGTCAGCCTGCACCGCGTCGACACCCGCGCCAAGCGCACGGCGGACGGCGCCGACTACCTCGCCATCAACCCCAAGGGGCAGGTCCCGGCGCTGCGCACCGACGACGGCGAGGTGCTGACCGAGAACGCCGCGATCCTTCCCTATCTGGCCGACCAGTTCCCAGGCGCCGGCCTCGCCCCGGCGTCGGGCCTTGAGCGTTATCGGCTTTCGCAGTGGCTCAGCTTCATCGGCTCGGAGCTGCACAAGACGGTGTTCACGCCGCTGCTCAGCCCGACGGCCGACGAAGGGGCCAAGGCCTTCGCCCGGGCCGCCGCGCCCGCGAGGCTGGCCTACCTGGACGCGCACCTGACGGGGCGGGAGCACCTTCTGGACCGCTTCAGCGTGGCCGACGCCTATCTGGCGGCGGTGCTGAACTGGGCCCGCTTCACCGCCGTCGACCTCGGGCCCTACCCGGCGGTCGCGGCCTACGTCGATCGCCTCCACAAGCGGCCCGCCGTCGCGCGGGCGATGCAGGAGGAGATGGGCCTCTTCCAGGCGGCGTGAGCCTTTGGCGTTGACCCGGCGCGCGGGGCGCCCAGATTAACGGGCCTGTCGAAGCCCCCCGCGCCGGAGAGCCAGCCCTGTCGGAACCCCTGAAGATCGCCATCGCCGGCGCGCTCGGCCGCATGGGCAAGGCCGTCGCCGCGGCGGTCGCCGCCCGCAGCGACCTCGTCGTCGCCGGCCGCTTCGACCGGCCCGGCGCGGTCGGTGACGGCCTCGTCGACCAGGACGCGGCCCTGGCCGTGGCCGACGTCGTGATCGACTTCACCACCACAGAATCCTCCGCCGCCCTGGCCGCGCGCTGCGCCGAGCTGGGCGGGCCGGCGATCGTCATGGGCTCGACCGGCTTCACGCCCGACCAGCTGGCCGCCGTCGAGGCCGCCAGCGCCAAGGTCGCCATCGTGCGCGCCGGCAACTTCTCGCTCGGGGTCAACATGCTGATGGGCCTGGTGGCCCGCGCAGCCCGCGCACTGGATTCGGCCGACTACGACATCGAGATCTTCGAGGCCCACCACCGGCGCAAGATCGATGCGCCCTCCGGAACCGCCCTGATGCTCGGCGAAGCCGCCGCCCAGGGCCGAGGCGTCGACCTGAACGCGGTTTCGCAGCGGGCGCGCGACGGCGTGACCGGGCCGCGGCGAACAGGCGACATCGGCTTTTCGGTGCTGCGCGGCGGCGGGATCATCGGCGAACACAGCGTCGTCTTCGCCGCCGAGGACGAAGTGCTCACCATCGCCCACTCGGCTCTGGACCGCGGTCTCTTCGCCCGCGGCGCGGTCGCCGCCGCCGCCTGGGTGGCCGCCCGTCCCCCCGGCGCCTACGACATGCAGGACGTGCTCGGCCTCAAGGCCCAGGCCTAGGCTGCGCCGGTGGAGCCGAAGCCGCCGGCGCCGCGGGCGGTCGCATCGAGCTCGTCGACTTCGGTCCAGGCGGCCTGCACCACCGGGGCGATGACGAGCTGGGCGATCCTGTCGCCACGGCGGATCGTGAAGGCCTCTTCCCCCAGGTTGATGAGGATCACCTTCACTTCGCCGCGATAGTCGGCGTCGACGGTTCCGGGGGTGTTCAGGCATGTGACCCCGACCTTGGCGGCCAGGCCCGATCGCGGCCGCACCTGGGCTTCGAACCCCGGCGGCAGGGCGAAGGCCAGGCCGGTGGGCACCATCGCCCGCTCCATGGGCCGCAAGGTCAGCGGCGCAGCCTCGTCCACCGCCGCACGCAGGTCCATGCCGGCGGCCAGCGCCGTTTCGTACGCAGGCAGGGGCAGGCCGGCCCCGTGGGGCAGGCGCTTCACTTCGATCTGGGGCTTCACGTCAGCGCCTTCGCCATCTTCGCGGCCAGTCGCCGCGCCACTTCGGTCTTGCTCATCCGCGTCCAGCGTTCGACGCCGTTCGCGGTCACGATCGCCACGGCGTTGTCGTCGCCCCCCATCGTGCCGGCCACGCTGACGTCGTTGGCCACGATCCAGTCGCAGCCCTTCCTGTCGAGCTTGGCCTGAGCGTAGGTCTCCACCTGGTCGGTCTCGGCGGCGAAGCCGACCACCAGGGCCGGGCGGGCCGTGGCCCGGGACAAGGTCGCCAGGATGTCCGGATTCTCGACGAGATCGATCGCCGGCGGAGCGTCTCCGGTCTTCTTGACCTTGCTGGCCGCCGCTTCGCGCGGCCGCCAGTCCGACACCGCCGCGACGCACACCGCAATGTCCGCCGGCAGGGCGGCCTCGCAGGCCGCCAGCATCTCCCGCGCCGTCTCCACGTCCACCCGCCTCACCCCCGGCGGCGTCGCCACGGCCACCGGCCCGGCGACCAGGGTCACCTCCGCGCCAAGCTCGGCCAGGGCGGCGGCGATCGCGAACCCCTGCTTGCCGCTGGACCGGTTGGTCAGCACGCGCACCGGGTCGATCGGCTCGGCCGTGGGCCCGGCGGTGACGATCGCACGCCGCCCCGCCAGGGGACGGGCCGCGTTTCCGGCCAGCAGGCCCATGACCGCCTCGAAGATCGCCGCAGGCTCGGCCATCCGGCCCGGCCCGAACTCGCCGCAGGCCATGGCGCCTTCGTCGGGCCCGACGAAGCGCACGCCGTCTACCTTCAGTGTGGCGAGGTTCCGCTGGGTGGCCGGATGCAGCCACATGCGCACGTTCATCGCCGGCGCCATCAGCACCGGCTTGTCCGTGGCCAGCAGGGTGGTGGAGGCAAGGTCGCCGGCCAGGCCGTTGGCCGCCTTGGCCATCAGGTCCGCGGTCGCCGGCGCGACCACGATGAGATCGGCCGAGCGGGACAGCTCGATGTGGCCCATCTCCGCTTCGTCGGTCAGGGAGAAGAGCTCGGAATAGACCTTGTCCTCGGCCAGTGCGGAGAGCGACAGCGGCGTCACGAACTCGGCGGCGGCCCGGGTCAGGATCGGCCGCACGGCCACTCCGGCCTTGCGCAGCAGGCGCACTAGCTCCAGCGACTTGTAGGCCGCGACTCCGCCGCCGACGATCAGGAGAATCCGCTTTTCCGGCAAGGCGTGCGGTCCTTTCAATGCTGCGCCCGCTATACGGCGTAAGAGCGCTCTGGACAAACCTGCGGTTTTGTTCTTTCTTTGTTCCAAGCTTGGCCTGCACGACAGGAGGGAACAGGATGGGCAGGTTCAAATTTGCGTTGTGCGCCGGGGCGGCGGCCCTGCTCCTTTCCGGGTGCGAGCGGCCGTCGGCGGTGGCCGGGCTGGATCAGGAAACGCCGGCGACGGACGCGCCGAGGGCGGCGGATGCTTCGCGCGGGAACGAAGCCGGAGCGGCTGTCGACCACCGGCAGGAGGCTGTGCCGCAGGTGGACGGGCGACCCATGTGGTCGGCAAGCCGCCGCTACTCGGCCCAGGAAAACGCCGAGCGCGCCTTCGCCCGCAACGGCGAAGCCTTCGGCGCGCGGGACCTCGACGACTTCGTGCGCAAGGCCCACGCCTTCGTCGGCCACCCGCCGAAGGACGCCTTGACCCTCAAGCGGGCCAATGGCGACCTTCTGATCTACGACGCCACGGCCAACGTCTTCGCTGTGGCCACACGGGACGGAGCGCCGCGCACCATGTTCAAGCCGGACGACGGCATGGCCTACTGGCAGGAGCAGGTGGACCGCGAGAAAAGCCGCGCCGAGCGCGCCGCCCGGAACGGCGAGGCCGAAGGCTGACGGCGCCGGCCGCCGCAGCCTGGGCCTGACGCCGTCAGCCTCCCAGGGCGCCGATCAGGAAGGCCACACCGGCCGCCGCCGCGCCGAGGGCGAACCAGAGGAGCGGCGCCAGGGTCTCGCGCACCTCGACAAGGGCCGGAGCGGCCGGCGGCGTCTCCAGCCGCACTGCGAGGCGCCGCAGGAAGTCCTGGAGATCCTCGGCCATGCGGCGCGCGCGGGCGGGCGGCGACAGCTCCCGGGTCATCCATCTGCGCACCACCGGGTCGGCCGCGGCCCACAGGTCGTGGTCGGGGTCGATGCGGCGCGCCACCCCCTCGACCGTCATCATCGTCTTCTGCAGAAGCACCAGTTCGGGACGCAGGTGCATGTCGAACAGGGCGGTGATCTCGAACAGCTGGGTGAGCAGCCGGCTCATCGACACATCGCGCGCCGCGCGGCCGAAGATCGGCTCTCCCACCGCCCGCAGGGCCTGGGCGAAGGCGGCGATGCTCTGGGCCGGCGGCACGTAGCCGGCCTCGAAGTGAACTCGCGCCACCCGCTCGTAGTCCCGCTCCAGGAAGCCGTAGAGGATCTCGGCCAGGTAGCGCCGTTCGGCCGGGCCGAGCCGCCCGATGATGCCGAAGTCCACCGCCGTGATCTGCGCCGGCGCGGCCACGAACAGGTTGCCCTCGTGCAGGTCGGCATGGAACACGCCGTGGTCCAGGGCCTGGGCCAGGAAGGCGCGCACCAGGTTATCCGCGACCGCCCGGCGGTCGAGGCCCGGCTGCTCCAGGGCCGCCGGGTCGGTGAGCGCGACGCCAGGCGCCCATTCCACGGTCAGCACCCGCTTGGACACCCCGTCCCACACCACCTTGGGCGTCCGCATGTACCCGTCGCGCGCCATCACCTCGCCGAGTTCGTCGGCGCCGGCGGCCTCCAGGCGAAGGTCCAGCTCCAGCTCGGTGGCGCGGATCACCGTGGCGGCGAAGGCTCGGGGCTCCAGCCGCCGCGCAGGCGCGGACCAGCGTTCGACCAGGCGCGCGGCCAGGGCCAGGGTTTCCGAATCCTGGGCCACCCGCCGAACGATCCCCGGCCGCAGCACCTTCACCGCCACCCGCCGTCCGTCGAGGAGCTGCGCCTCGTGCGCCTGGGCCAGCGAGGCGGCGGCGACCGGGTCGCCGAAGCTGACGAAGAGGCTGGAAAGCGGTCGCCCCAGGCCCGCCTCGATCTCCCGCCGGGCCATTTCGGTCGGGAACGGCTCGAGCCGGTCCTTCAGCCGGGCGAGGTCCTCGACGAAGGTCGCGCCGAAGATGTCGGCCCGGGTGGAAAGCAGCTGGCCCAGCTTGATCGCCACCGGACCGAGCCGCTCGAGTGAGCGAGCCAGGCGTTCTCCCGGGCGGCCGCGGGTGGCGCCGGGCCCGGCGAACGCCCGCAGCGCATCCGCCACGGCCCGCACGGCCGGGGGATAGGCGTCCGTCAGCTCGCGCGGCAGCAGCGCGTCCTCGCGCACCAGGATCAGGGCCGACCCGACGAGGCGGCCGAACGCGCCAAGCGACCCCATGGGCTAGATCGCCCAGCCCTGGTGCAGGGCCGCCACGCCCCCGGTGAAGTTGGTGAAGCCGACGTTCTTGAATCCCGCCTGGCCCATCAGGCCGGCGAAGGCCCGCTGATCGGGGAAGCGGCGGATGCTTTCCACCAGGTACTGATAGGACGCCCGGTCCTTGGCCACCACCTCGCCGATGGCGGGGATCACCCTGAAGGAATAGGCGTCATAGGCCTTCTGCAGCAGTTCCGTGGCCGGCCTGGAGAACTCCAGGCACAGGAAGCGGCCTCCGGGCTTCAGCACCCGCCGCGCCTCGCACAGGGCGGCGGGAATATCGGTGACGTTGCGGATGCCGAAGGAGATCACATAGGCGTCGGCGCAACGGTCCGGCAGCGGCAGGCGCTGGGCGTCTCCGACCGCCCAGGCGATTTCGGGCATGACGTCGCGCTCGCGTCCGGCGGCGATCATCTCGGCGTTGTAGTCGACCACGAAGATCCTGGCGTCCTCGCCCCCGCGCCGCGCCTGGACGCGCCGGGCCATGCGGGCGAAACGCCGGGCCATGTCGCCGGTCCCGCCGGCGCAGTCGATGATGGTCTCGCCCGGCTGCGGATTGAGCCGCGCGGCGGCCGCGTCCTTCCACAGCCGATGGACGCCCCCGCTCATCAGGTCGTTCATCAGGTCGTAGCGCCGCGCGACGCTGTCGAACACGCCGCGGACTAGGCGGGGCTTCTCGCGCGGGTCGACGTCGCGGAAGCCGAAAGTGGCGGTGCCGGTCATGAGGGCGGTCTTATCCTTCCCGTCCAGGCCGCGCCAGCGCCGGAAGGCAAGTCGCCCATTGATCTTCGCGCCCGGCGCGTGCCAAGCCGGGCCATGCCCGAACTTCCCGAGGTGGAGACCGTCCGCCGGGGCCTGTCCCCGGTGCTTTCCGGCCAGAGGCTGGCGCGGGTCGAGGCGCGCCGCCCGGACCTGCGCTTTCCGCTGCCCGAGGGCTTCGTCCAGCGGCTGGCGGGCGCCCGCATCCTGGACCTGAAGCGCAGGGCCAAGTACCTGCTGGCGCCGCTCGACCGCGGCGAGACCCTGGTGATGCACCTTGGGATGAGCGGCCGCTTTGAGATCGCCCGCCCCGAGGGTGCGGTGCGCCCAGGCGAGTTCCACTATGCGGCCGATCCGGACCCGCGGCACGCGCACGTGGTCTTCGAAACCGACGCCGGCGGGCGGGTGACCTATTACGATCCGCGCCGCTTCGGCTACATGGGACTGGTGGAGACGGCGGCCCTGGAGAGCCACGCCTGGTTCGCCGGTCTGGGGCCCGAGCCGCTCAGCGACGCCTTCGATGCGGCGCGTCTGGAAGCCGCCTTCGCCGGCCGCGCCCAGGGGGCCAAGACGCTGCTGCTCGACCAGCGCGTCGTCGCCGGCCTCGGCAACATCTATGTGTGCGAGGCGCTGCACCGCGCGCGCATCAGCCCGTTCAAACCCGCAGGGCGCATCGGGCGCGGCAGGCTGAGCGCCCTGACCCAGGCCATCCGTCAGGTGCTGGAGGACGCGATCGCCGCCGGCGGCTCGACCCTTCGCGACTACGCCGCCGCAGACGGCGCCCTCGGGTATTTCCAGCATCGGTTCGCCGTCTATGATCGCGAGGGTCAGCCATGCGGCAATTCCGGCTGCAGCGGCGTGATCGCGCGCAAGGTCCAGGGCGGGCGCTCCACCTTCTATTGCCCGGCGTGCCAGCGATGAGACCCGTCTTGCGCCACGGAAGCGCCTTCTTCGCGGCCTTGGCCCTGGCGTTCGCGGCCGGCGCGGCCCATGCCCAGCCGCCGGTCTGGATCGTCTCTGACGCCGATTCCGAAATCGTGCTGTTCGGCTCCGTGCACGTGCTGCCGCCGGGGCTCGACTGGCGTCCCCCGGCCCTGACCCAGGCGCTCGGCGAGGCCGACGACCTGTGGTTCGAGCTGCCGATCGACCCGGCCGCCGACCTGGAGGTGGCGCAGGCTGCTGTCGCCCGGGGCTATCTGCCGCCTGACAAGACCCTGTCGAGCCTGCTGTCGGCGGACGGCGCGCGCCGGCTCGCCCGAGTGGCCGAGACCTACGGCCTTTCGATCGCCCTGCTGGAGCGGCTGGAGCCCTGGTTCGCCGAGGTGGCGCTGGCCGGGGCCACTTATCGCGCCGCGGGCGCGGAGGCGAACGCCGGCGTCGAAAAGAGCATCTCGGCGGAGGCGCCGGCGAGCGCCGCACGGCGCGCCTTCGAGACCCCTGCCGAACAGATCGCCCTGTTCGACGGCGCGCCGCTGGACGAGCAGATCGCCTCGCTGGAAGACAGCCTCAAGGAGATCGAGAGCGATCCCGACGCCTACGCCAAGCTCGTCTCGGCCTGGATGCGGGGCGATGTGAACGCCCTGGACAAGGAGGCGCTTCAACCGCTGCGCAAGGCCTCGCCCGGCCTCTACGAACGGCTGGTCACCCGCCGCAACGCCGCCTGGGCCGAGGTGCTGGACCAGCGGCTGAAGGGTTCCGGGCGCACCGTCGTGGTGGTCGGCGTCGGCCACCTGGTCGGCAAGGGCGGCCTGCCGGAGCGGCTGCGCGCCCTTGGCTATTCGGTGAAGGGGCCTTAAGCCCCAGGCAGCGAGATTTCGGAGGGGACCATGGCCGAAGCGAGTCCGTACAAGACCTTGATCGTGGAGACCGCCCCCGGCGGCGCAGCCGGCGTCGTCCTGGTGCGCCTCAACCGGCCGGAAGCGCTGAACGCCCTCAACAGCGAACTCCTCGGCGAGCTGTCGTCCGCACTTGACGCCGCCGAGGCCGACCCCGGCGTCCGCTGTCTGGTGCTGACCGGCTCCGACCGGGCCTTCGCCGCGGGCGCCGACATCAAGGAGATGTCCTCCAAGACCTACGCCGAGATGTTCGAGGAGGACTTCTTCGGCGCGGCCGCCCGCCGCATCGAAGGGTTCCGCAAGCCGATCATCGCGGCGGTGGCCGGCTACGCCCTCGGCGGCGGCTGTGAACTGGCGATGCTCTGCGACTTCATCATCGCCGCCGAAACCGCCAAGTTCGGCCAGCCGGAGATCAACCTGGGCGTCATGCCCGGCATCGGGGGCACTCAGCGGCTGACCCGCCTCGTCGGCAAGTCCAAGGCCATGGACATGATCCTGACCGCCCGGATGATGGACGCGGCCGAAGCCGAACGGGCGGGACTGGTCTCGCGGGTCGTCCCTGCCGACAAACTGCTTGAGGAGGCGCTGTCCGCGGCCGCCAAAGTCGCCGGCCAGTCGCCCCTGGCCGTGAAGATGAACAAGGAGCTGGTGAACACGGCCTATGAGACCACGCTCTCCACCGGCGTCGCCGTCGAGCGCCGACTGTTCCACTCGCTGTTCGCCTTCGAGGACCAGAAGGAAGGCATGGCGGCCTTCGTCGAGAAGCGCAAACCCGACTTCAAGGGCAAGTAGGGTGCGGCTCCTCGCCTTCGGCGACAGCTTCGTCCTTGGCGCCGGCGATCCCTACCACCTGGGCTGGGTCGGCCGCACCGTGCTCGGGCGCACGGACGTCACGCTCTACAACATGGGCGTACGGGGGAACACCAGCGGCGACGTCGCCGCCCGCTGGCGTCGGGAAGCCTCCGATCGCGTCGTCAGCCATGAGCCGCTGCGGCTGGTGTTCTCCTACGGCTGCAACGACTGCGCCCTGCAGGACGGCGCCCTGCGGGTGGAGCCGGCGGAAACGTTGAAGAACACCCAGATCATCCTGGCGGAGGCGGCCGCCCTCGCGCCGGTGCTGATGGTGGGGCCGCCGCCGGTTCCGGACCCGCTGCAGCGGGCCAGGATCGCCTCGGTGGGCGACGCCCTGCGCATCCTGGCGGGCCAGCTCCGGGTGCCCTACCTCGACGTCTTCACGCCGCTGCGGCAGTCCGGAGTCTGGGAGGCCGAGGCGGCGGCGGGGGACGGCGCGCACCCGGGCGCGGACGGCTATCAGCAGCTGGCGGACCTGGTCATGAGCCACCCGTCCTGGCGCGCCTTCGTCGAGGACGATAAGCCAGTCCTGACGCATTGACCCGACGAGCCTGTTCCCGTATATCCGCGCCTCCGATTTCACCGCCCGGCCGTCGTCCGGGCGCGAGACGTTTTGAGAGCTGACACATGGCCAACACGCCCGGCGCCAAGAAGGCGATCCGCAAGATCGCCCGCCGCACGGAAGTCAACAAGGCGCGCCGCTCGCGCGTTCGCACCTTCCTCCGCCGCTTCGAAGAGGCCGTCGCCAAGGGCGACGCGGAGGCCGCCAAGACTGCGTTCGTCGAGGCCCAGTCCGAGCTGATGCGCGCCGTCTCCAAGGGCGTGGTTCACAAGAACACCGGCTCGCGCAAGGTGTCGCGTCTCGCGGCTCAACTGAAGAAGCTTGCGGCCGCCTGAACAGGCCCGAGGCCTAATCAAGCCTTGAATTTATTGAGCTTTTGGAAGCACCCGCAGGCCGGCTGGCCTGCGGGCGTTTTTGTTGTCCGGCACCTTTCGGAGACGGCGCCTGCGACCAAAGTTCTCAGATGACGGAGGGTCATTTGCGCTTTCCCTTGCAGCGCGAAGCCCTCTCACCGAGTCAACGAAAATATCGACTTCGGCTCCGAAGAATCCCCGTTGACCCTCCACCCCCCCCGACTAGTCTTCACGGGCTTAGGACGTTTTCTCCATCTGATTGCGGATGAAATGAAAGACCGGCGGGAGTGTGTGTGCTCGCCGGGATGGGAAGGTGTTCTCTAACGAATGGCGGCCGGCCGGGGGGGCCGACCGATGGCTGAGATGGCGGGATTGGCGAAGATGGCGAATGGGGGTGCGGCGCAAATGGCTGCCGAAACGCCGGCGGGCGCAGTCTGGACGAAGACCTGTCAGGCTCTGAAACGCGAGCTTGGCGAAGCGACCTTTGGCTCCTGGCTGGGCCAGGCGTCCTTGCGGGAGCGATCCGACGGCGACATCTGCCTCGTCGCGGCCACGGGCGTTGCGCGGGACTGGATCCGCCGTCACGCCTGGCGCCGCATCGGCGAGCTGTGGGCCCAGAACGACCCGATGGGCCGCCGCCTGGACCTGAAGTCCAAGATGGAGTTCGACGCCCAGCCCGCGCCGTCCACGCCCCTCGGCAAGGCCGCTCAGGCGGCCGCGGACGCCGATCTGGTCGCCGAGGTGGAGGTCGCCAGCCCGGCGCCGCAGAGCGCCCGCCAGGGCCGCCAGCAGGGCCTGCAGGAGCGCTTCTCCTTCGAGACCTTCGTGGCGGGCCCGGCCAACGAATTCGCCTTCGCCGTGGCGCGCCGCGTCGCCACCTGGGCGGACGGACACTTCAATCCGGTGGTCTTCCACGGCCCCTACGGCTTCGGCAAGACGCACCTGCTGAACGCTCTGGCCTGGGAAGCCATGCGCACGAGCCCGGAGAAGAAGGTGGTCTATCTGACCGCCGAGCGCTTCACCTCCACCTTCGTCAAGGCGGTGCAGGATCGCCAGACGGCGGCCTTCAAGGAGGAGCTGCGCAACGCCGACCTGCTGCTGATCGACGACGTGCACTTCGTGGCCGGCAAGACCTCGACCCAGGAGGAGCTGTTCCACACCCTGATCGCCCTGGTCGAGGACGGCCGGCGCGTGGTCATGACCGCCGACCGCTCGCCGACGGAGCTGTCGGAGATGGAGCCGCGCCTGCGCTCCCACCTGCAGGCGGGCCTGGTCTGCGGCATCGAGCCGGCCGACCGCACCCTTCGCCTCGGCATCCTGGAGCGCAAACTGGCGACTCTGGCCCAGCAGGGACGGTTCGTCCCGTCGGCCCGCGCCGAGGTGCTGCAGTTCCTCGCCGACCGCTTCACCGACAGCGTACGGGAGCTGGAAGGGGCGCTGAACACCCTGGTGGCCCGGGTGGGGGGCGACATCGCCCGGCTGACCCTGGACGAGGCCCAGACAATCCTGCGCCCTCACCTGTCGTGCAATGAGCGCCGGGTGACGGTGGACCAGATCCAGAAGGCCGTGGCGGAGCACTACGGCCTGAAGCAGGCGGACCTGATCTCCGAACGCCGCGCCCGCGCGGTGGCCCGGCCCCGTCAGGCGGCCATGTGGCTGGCCAAGCAGATCACCACCCGCTCCCTGCCCGACATCGGCCGCCGCTTCGGCGGACGGGACCACACCACGGTGCTGCACGCCGTGCGCCGCATCGAGGCCCTGAAAGCCGAGGACACGAGCCTGGCTCACGACCTCGAAGTGCTGCTGCGCAAGCTGCGCGGCTAGTCACGGCGCGGTTGGCGATTTGCGAAGGCCCGCCCTCGCGGCGGGCCTTTCGCCGTCCGGGGCAACCTCGCTCCTCTCCGCCCGTTTAGACGCGGTCCCGGATTCGAGAACCGCATGAGCCGCAGAGCCCTCCAGATCGGCCTCTTCGCCCTCGCGCGGGGCTTCTCCCACCCCTACGCCCTGATCGCCACCGCCTTCTTCGTCGCCGCCTGGGCGATTTTCGAACGCGAGACTCTCGACTGGCACGGAGCGGCGACCATCATCACCCTGGTGATGGCCATCGTCATCGAACGCAACCAGGCGCATGACACCAGAGCCCTGCAAGCCAAGCTGGACGAGCTGATCCACGCCACGGCCGGCGCCCACGACGAACTCGCCGAACTGGAGCGTCGCGATCCTGAAGAGGCCGAGGAAGTGGTGAAGAAGGTCCGTCCCCAGACCTAGGGATTGGCGGCGGCGTAAGCCTTCAACAGCTCGTCGTAGTCCTCGAGCGCCGGGAAGCCCTCGAAGCTGCGCACCGCGGGCGTCGACGCCCAGGGCAGCTTCTCCTGGGTGAAGGTCTCCATGTAGGGGCTGAACCAGGCCACGTCGTCCAGCAGCGTCGCCCGCACGTTCACGAGCCCGTCCGCGCCCTCTGGCCGGGTGAACACCCAGCTCATGCACCATGGGCAGAAGAGGTGCCGCGTGGGCCCGTGCAGGCCGCCGACGACCGGCTCGCCGGCGGTCAGGGCGAAAGCCGCGGCCGGGACCAGGGCGCTCAGGGAAAAGGCGCTGGCGGTCATCTGCTGGCAGCCCCGGCAGTGGCAGGCCATGGTGATCAACGGCGCCGCGTCGATGCGGAAGCGCACCTGTCCGCAGCGGCAGCCGCCCTCGAGCGGCAGGTCGGGTTTGGGCATGGCGATTCCTTTCGCCACCGATTGAGCCCCGAACACCCGCTGACATGCAACCGCCAGATGCGCCGGCGACGCGGGCAAAGAAAAGGGCGGCCGCATCGCTGCGACCGCCCCTTCCGATCAGGTTGAGAGGACGCTCAGGCCTCGGCTTGCGCCTCGGCCGCCTCGTCCTTCTTGGAGAGGTCCTCGCCGGTCTCCTGGTCGACGACCTTCATCGACAGGCGCGTCTTGCCGCGGTCGTCGAAGCCCAGAAGCTTGACCTTAACCGACTGGCCTTCCTGCAGCACGTCCGAGACCTTGCCCACGCGCTCGTTGGAGATCTGGCTCACGTGGACCAGGCCGTCCTTGGCGCCGAAGAAGTTCACGAAGGCGCCGAAGTCGACGATCTTCACGACCTTGCCGGTGTAGATCTGGCCGACCTCGGGCTCCGAGGCGATCGACTTGATCCAGTCGCGGGCGGCGTCGATCTTCGACTGCTCGGAGGCGGCGATCTTGATGGTGCCGTCGTCGGAGATATCGACCTTGGCGCCGGTTTCGGCGACGATCTCGCGGATGACCTTGCCGCCGGAGCCGATCACTTCGCGGATCTTGTCCACGGCGATCTTCATGGTCTCGATCTTCGGCGCGAATTCGCCGAGCTCGGTGCGCGGCGCCTCCATGGCCTTGTTCATCTCGCCGAGGATGTGCTGGCGGCCGGCCTTGGCCTGCTCCAGCGCCTTTTTCATGATCTCCTCGGTGATCCCGGCGATCTTGATGTCCATCTGCAGCGACGTGATGCCGTCGGCGGTGCCGGCCACCTTGAAGTCCATGTCGCCCAGGTGATCTTCGTCACCCAGGATGTCGGACAGGACCGCGAAGCCGTCGGACTCCAGGATCAGGCCCATGGCGATGCCACTGACCGGCTTCTTCAGGGGAACGCCCGCGTCCATCATCGCCAGCGAGGAGCCGCAGACGGTGGCCATCGACGAGGAGCCGTTGGACTCCAGGATCTCGGACACCAGACGGATCGTGTAGGGGAACTCCTCGGGCTCCGGCAGCATCGGGCGCAAGGCGCGCCAGGCGAGCTTGCCGTGGCCGATTTCCCGACGGCCGGGCGAGCCCATGCGGCCGGTCTCCCCGACGCTGAAGGGAGGGAAGTTGTAGTGCAGGAGGAACTTCTCCTTGTACGTCCCTTCCAGGGCGTCGATGAACTGCTCGTCGTCGCCGGTGCCCAGGGTGGCGACCACCAGGGCCTGGGTCTCGCCACGGGTGAACAGCGCCGAGCCATGGGCCCGGGGCAGGACGCCCACTTCGCCCAGGATCGGGCGGACCTTGTCCACCGGGCGGCCGTCGATGCGGACGCCGGTGTCGAGGATGCCGCGACGCACGACGTCGGCTTCCAGTTCCTTGAAGACGCCCGCAAGCTTCAGCGGGTCGGCGCCCTCAGGGTTGGCGTCGGACTTGGCCATGGCCTCCAGGGCCTTCTTCTTGGCCGCGCCGACCGCGTCCTGGCGGTCCTGCTTCTTGGAGATCTTGTAGGCGGCGGCGATGTCCGCGCCGACCAGGGCCTTCATCTGGGCCTTGAGGGCGTCGGTGTCCTCGGGCTCGAACTCGAAGGGCTCCTTGGCCGCATGCTCGGCGAGTTCGATGATCGCGTCGATCACCGGCTGCATGTGCTTGTGGGCGAAGGTGACGCCGCCCAGGACCTGCTCTTCGGTCAGCTCCTGGATTTCGGATTCCACCATCATGACCGCGTCGTGCGTGCCGGCCACGACGAGGTCCATCTGGGACTCCTTCATCTCGTCGAGGGTGGGGTTCAGCACGTATTCGCCGTTGATGAACCCGACCCGGGCCGCGCCGATCGGGCCCATGAAGGGCGCGCCGGACAGCACCAGGGCGGCCGAGGAGGCGACCATGGCGACGATGTCGGGATCGTTCTCCAGGTCATGGGCCAACACGGTGGCGACGACCTGGACCTCGTTCTTGAAGCCCTTGACGAACAGCGGGCGGATCGGCCGGTCGATCAGGCGGGAGACCAGGGTCTCCTTTTCCGAGGGACGGCCCTCGCGCTTGAAGAAGCCGCCGGGGATCTTGCCCGCGGCGTAGGTCTTCTCCTGATAGTTCACGGTCAGCGGGAAGAAATCCTGGCCCGGCTTGGCGGTCTTGGCGAACACCGCGGTGGCGAGCACCACGGTCTCGCCGTAGGTGGCCAGGACGGCGCCGTCGGACTGACGGGCCATGCGGCCGGTTTCGAGCGTCAGCGTCTTGCCGCCCCACTCGATCGTCTTGCGTTTGATGTCGAACATTTTGCTTCTTTCTCAACCCGCGGGCGAATTCCCAGCGGGGGCGGACAGGGGGCGGTTTGGCTTTTGATCAGCGGACCGGAAATCCTCGTCCAGCGACAGGCTCAGGGTGAGGATTTCCATTGAACCCTCGGCGAGTTTCGAGAGGCCTCCTTAGGCCCCTCCGTCGTCCCCGACCTGAGCTTGTCGAAGGCCGGGGACGACGCAGTGCTTTTGGTCTCGGCGCGCGCCTTAACGGCGCAGGCCCAGGGTCGCGATCAGCGCCTGATAGCGTCCTTCGTCGGACTTCTTCAGGTGATCGAGAAGCGAACGGCGCTGGGAGACGAGCTTCAGCAGGCCCCGGCGCGAGTGGTTGTCCTTCTTGTGCGTCTTGAAGTGCTCGGTGAGGTTCGAGATCCGTTCGGAAAGGATCGCCACCTGCACTTCGGCGCTGCCCGTGTCGCCTTCGGAGCGGGCATGGGACTTGATGAGTTCGGCCTTGCGGTCCGGCGTGATCGACATCGGTTAGTCTCCGCTCTGATCCAGATGGAAGACCCGCGCAGGTTCGAGCCGTCCTGCGCGCATCTCGCAAAGCGCCACGATCGACCCACCCGCCATGGCTGAAACGGTGCGGGAGCCGGGCGCGAGCCTGGCCTTCAGCGCTTCAACCTGTCGGGGAACGAGAACGATCGGCCGTCCCTGCTTGAGCCGGAAGGCGTCTTCTGCGGTCACGGCCAACGCCGGGATGTCGTCCAGCGCGGTCTCGACCGGAAGCAATGCCTCCGACAAGCGGGCCTTATGCCCCAAATCCTCCAGGTTTTCCAGCCCTATCGCCCGCGCCTCGGTGAAGCCCCCCACCCGCGTGCGGCGAAGCTCGCTGACGTGGGCGCAAGCGCCGAGCGCCGCGGCCAGGTCGCGCACCACGGCCCGCACGTAGGTCCCCTTGCCGCAGTCCATCTCGATCTGGACGTGGTCGGCGTCGGGCGCGCCGACCACCCGGGCCGCATGGATCACCACGGGCCGCGGCTTCAGGTCCACCGCCTCTCCCGCGCGGGCCAGGTCGTAGGCGCGCTCGCCGTCCACCTTCACCGCCGAGAACGCCGGGGGAACCTGCTGGATCTCGCCGACGAAGGCCGGAAGGGCGGCGGCCACCGCCTCGGGCGTCGGGCGTACGTCGGAGGTGGCCGTCGTTTCACCCTCGCGGTCGAAGGTGGCGGTGGTGCGTCCCCAGGCGATGGTGAAGCGGTAGGTCTTGTCCGCATCCATCAGGAAGGGAACCGTCTTGGTCGCCTCGCCCAGGGCGATCGGCAGCACGCCGGTGGCCAGGGGGTCGAGCGTGCCGGCGTGCCCGGCCTTCTGGGCGTTGAACAGTCTCCGCACCCGGCTGACGGCCGAGGTGGAAGTCAGGTCATAGGGCTTGTCCAGGCACACCCAGCCTGAGACCGCATCGCCCTTCTTCCGGCGCGCCATGATCAATCCTCGGAGCTGTCGTGTTCAATGTCGCGCCGCACCCGAGGGTCGTCGAACAGGCGGTTCATGCGGCTGGCTTCGTCGAAGGACTCGTCGTGGACGAACTTCAGGTCGGGCGTGAACTTCATGTCGATCAACCGGCCGAGCCGGCCCCGCAGAAACCGGGCGGCGCGGTTCAGCGCCTCCACCACTTCGGGGGCGTGGCCGCCGCCCAGCGGCTCTACGAAGCACACCGCGTGCCTCAGGTCCGGGCTCATCCGCACCTCGGTCACGGTCACCGAAACGCCCTCCAGGGCGGGATCGGCGATCTCCTCCTCGCGCAGGATCTCAACCAGGGCGTGGCGGATGAGCTCGCCCGCACGGAGCTGGCGCTGGCTGGGTCCCTGGGGGGCGCCGCGGCCTTGGGCTGAATGACGTTTCATGGCGAAGCCTTGACTAACCTGGCCCGCGGCTCGAACGCCGGGCGCAGGGAAGGGCGCGCTTCTAATGAGGTCGCCGCCGGAAGTCCAGCGCCCAACCCAGGCCGACGTCAAGACACGCCGGTCTTCTCGCGGAAGAAGGCGAGCACGCGGATCAGGGCGTCCTGGGTCTTGCCGGTGTTCTTCAGGTTGATCGTCAGCACCGAGTGCGGGTGCTTCAGCCCCCCGGGCCGCGCCTCGGACGGATCGATGTCCCAGCGCTCGAACTTGTCGCCGAACTCCCTCTCCAGGGCGTCGAAACGTTCCCGGGGCACGATCGGGTCGCCCTCGAAGCGCAGGCCGATCATGCTCAGGTCCTCCTCGGCGAAGCGGCGGCGCGCGCAGGCGATCTCCTCGCTGGAGGCGTCGACGCCCGACGCCCGCCTGCGGCCGCCCAGGCCCACGGTCAGCGGCAGCGAGGGCTGGCTCAGAACCGGGGCCACCACGGCGGGCTCGGTCATCATCGCCAGGGCGAAGCCGCCGGTGAAGCACATGCCGACGGCGCCCACCCCCTTGCCGCCGCACTCTCCGTGCGCCCGGCGCGCCAGGGCTCTCAGCCACTCCACGATCGGGCTCGACTTGCCCGCCGCCCAGACGTTGAACTCTCGGCTGATGCATACGCCCTTCAGCATGGCGCCCATGGCGTAGCCGTTGGTGACGGGCCGGCCTGGATCGCCGAACAGGCTGGGCAGGTAGACGGTCATGCCGGCCGCGGCGACGCGGTTGGCGAAGGGCAGCACTTCGGGGTGCAGTCCGGGCATCTCATGGATGACGATGACCGCGGGCCCCGACCCCCGCCTGAACACAGGCCGTGTCCACGGCCCATCGGAGAACTCGAACCGCTCGTACTCGGCAAGCGCCTTTTCCCAGCCCATTGCGTCCCTCCCGTCCAGGTCGGGCGCGAGCCTAGCCTCAACGGGCGCCGCCGCGCAGCTCCGAAATCTCGCCCTCGAAACCTGAAAGGCGCCAGACTCCGTCCTGGCGGGTGAAGACCAGCAGGCAGGGGCCGTCCTTCCTGCGTGTGGCGCAAACCTGGTCCTTTCCGACGGCGCGGAGGGCGCCGCCGATAGCCAGGGGCCCAGGGATCGGCTTGTCGGGCGTGTAGCCGTAGGAGGCCGCCACCGCGCGGAACACCCGCGGCTGGATCAGGGCGTCGCTCGCCATCTGCGCCAGGGGCTGGGCCAGGAGCGCGCCCAGGGCGTTCAAGCCCTGGTCCTGCCCTGCCCTGCGCCTGGTCTCGGCCACCAGCCGGGCCTCGATCTGCCGCTCCAGCGCGGGGCGGTCGACATGGGCCTCGAACGTGGCGCGATCATCGTCACGGATGGACACCAGCAGCGCGTGGACGTCGCGCGCGGCGCCATAACGATCGACGGTCGCGCAGGCGCCGAGGATCAGGAGGGCGCCGGCGATCAGGCCAAGGCGGGCAAGGATCTTCACGGACGCGCTCCTGCTCGTAGGACCGCCTCAGGCCGGCGGCTGCTCGGTCATATGTAGGAGCTCGGTGTCATATCCGAGGCCGGCCGCGCGATCGACGAGCGCTCTCGCCTCCTCGGGGGACGGAACCGGCTCGCGCGTGAGGATCCAAAGATACCGGCCCGAGCCTTCGCCCACGATCGACCAGCTGTAGTCGTCCGCATGGTCCAGCACCCAGTAGTCGCCGACGTAGAAGGGGCCGAAAAAGGAGACCTTCAGCTTGGCGTTGCGTGAGCCTTCCACCACCTTGGCCTTGCCCTCGGCGACCTCCACGGCGCCGGCAGGGCCGCCCTTGCGGCACGTGTTGGTGACCTTGATCAGGCCGTCGTCGCGCAGGGCGTATTCGGCCGTCACCCCTTCGCAGTTCCGCTCGAACCTGTGGTCGTAGCGGGCGAACTCGTACCATTTGCCCAGATAGCGCGGCAGATCGACCGCCTTGGCCGGTTGCGGCACGGCCCGGTTGCCGACCGGCGGCGTGGCGCAGGCCGCGAGCGCCAGACCTGCGCCGGCCGCGAGAACGAGAGGGATGATCAGCTTTCTCATCTCCAAGATACGCGCGGGGCGCGATCCGGATGCGCCGCGCCCGGGCCGGGGCGACTGGCCCCGACCTTGCACGTTGGACGTGCGCCAGGGAGCCCGTTCGTGACCAGCATCGCCAGCTATCTGTTCTCGCAGCCCACCGCCGCCGACCAGCCCCGCGCGGGGTCGCCCCGCACGGCGCCCCAGCAGATCGTCGATGTGAACGGCGTGTCCGTCGACCTCAGTGGAACCGGGCTGCGCACGGTTTCCAGGCAGAAAGTGGAGCTTGGCCAAGGGGTTGCAGCCGCGCCGCCGCCCGCCGCTCCCCTGAGCCCGCAAACCCTGGCCGCCGCCGTCGAACTGCAGGCCGCCCCGGGCTTCTCGCAGGAAGACGTCCAAAGGGTCCGGGCCGCCTCAATCGCGGGCACGCCCTACGACGGGATCGGCTTCGCCAGCGAGGTCGAGATCGTCCACCAGGAGGCCGGCGCCCTGCAATCGGCGCCGGGCCTGGGCTTCATACCCGGCAATGTGTTCCTGGGCGGGGACCTCGCCGGCTACGTCGGCGAGCAGATCGACGCCGCTGGCGAACTGGCGGACGCCGAGCGTACGCTGCAGGCGCAGTACGGCTCCGACGTGAAGCTCGCCTATGACTCCGTCGGCGGAGGCTATGTGATGCTGCGGCCCGGCCAGGCCGGCTACGACGACGTGCGCAGCGCCCAGCAGGTCTTCCAGAACATGAAGTACGACCTCTGGAACATGGACATGAGCCCGAAGGCCTACGCCGACGTGTTCGCGCGCCACGGCGTAACGGTCTGATCCGCATCCCAAGCGCAAGGCGCGCCCATGCGAAAGGCCCGCCCCGGTCTTCCGGAGCGGGCCTTGGTATCGAACCCAGGCGCTGCGATCAGAGCGTGCGCTTGACCTCTTCGAGGGTGAAGCACTCGATGGTGTCGCCCGGCTTGATGTCCTGGAAGCCCTGGAAGGCCATGCCGCATTCCTGGCCGGCCTGAACTTCGTTGACCTCGTCCTTGAAGCGCTTGAGCGTCTGCAGGACGCCCAGCTCCAGGATGACGACCCCGTCGCGCACGATCCGGACCCGCGCGCCCTTG
This sequence comes from Phenylobacterium sp., assembly GCF_046291545.1. Taxonomy (GTDB): domain Bacteria; phylum Pseudomonadota; class Alphaproteobacteria; order Caulobacterales; family Caulobacteraceae; genus Phenylobacterium. The sequence continues at coordinate 874,093 of NZ_JBKBSM010000001.1, read as the reverse complement.
CGCACGACCCCTTCGGTGACGCGGCAGCCGGCCACCTTGCCGACCTTGGTGATGTCGAAGACCTGCAGGACGTCGGCGTTGCCGAGGAAGGTTTCCCGCTGGATCGGCGCCAGCATGCCCGAGAGCACGCCTTTGATGTCGTCGATCAGGTCGTAGATGATCGCGTAGTAGCGGATCTCCACGCCCTCGCGTTCGGCCAGGTCGCGGGCCTGCTTGGAGGCGCGGACGTTGAAGCCGAGGATCGGCGAGCCCGCGCCCTTGGCCAGCATCACGTCGCTTTCGCTGATGGCGCCGGCGCCGGAGAGGATCACGCGGGCGCGGACCTCCTCGGTGGCCAGCTTCTCGAGCGAACCCACGATCGCCTCGGCCGAGCCCTGCACGTCGGCCTTGATGACCACCGGCAGTTCCGAGACCTTCTTGTCGGCGAGCTTGGCCATCATATCGGCCAGGCTGGCGCCGGCGACCGGCGCGCCGGCCTTTTCGCGTTTCAGGCGCGTCCGGTATTCGGTGATCTCCCGGGCGCGGGCCTCGTTCTCGACCACGGCGAAGGGCTCGCCCGGATCGGGCGTGCCGTCCAGACCGAGGATCTCCACCGGCGTCGACGGGGTGGCTTCCTGCAGCTGTTCGTCGCGCTCGTTGAGGAGGGCGCGCACCCGGCCCCAGTTGGCCCCGGCGACGACGATGTCGCCGCGCTTGAGCGTGCCGCGCTTGACCAGCACGGTCGAGACCGCGCCGCGGCCCCGGTCCAGCTTGGCCTCGATCACCACGCCGTCGGCCGTCCGGTCCGGATTAGCTTTCAGGTCGAGGAGTTCAGATTGCAGCAGGATCGACTCGATCAGGTTGTCCAGACCCGTCTTCTGCAGCGCGGAGACCTCGACCGCCTGGGTGTCGCCGCCGAGGCTCTCAACGACGATCTCATGCTGCAGGAGCTCGTTGATCACCCGGGTCGGGTCGGCGTCCGGCTTGTCGATCTTGTTGATCGCCACGATGATCGGCGCGCCGGCCGCCTTGGCGTGCTGGATCGCCTCGACCGTCTGGGGCATGACGCCGTCGTCGGCCGCCACCACCAGGATGACGATGTCGGTCGCCGTCGCGCCGCGGGCCCGCATGGCCGAGAAGGCCGCGTGGCCCGGCGTGTCCAGGAAGGTCACGCGCTGGCCGTCGGCCAGGCGCACCTGATAGGCGCCGATGTGCTGGGTGATGCCGCCATGCTCGCCGCCGGCCACGTCGGTCGAGCGCAGGGCGTCGAGCAGCGAGGTCTTGCCGTGGTCGACGTGGCCCATGACCGCCACCACCGGCGGGCGGGGCAGCAGATGATCGTCCACGTCCTCGGCGCCGATGAAGCCCTCTTCGACGTCGGATTCCGAGACGCGCTTGACCGTGTGACCGAACTCCGTCGCCACCAGTTCAGCGGTGTCGGAGTCGATCACGTCGTTGATCTTCAGCATCATGCCCTGACGCATCAGGAACTTGATGACGTCGACGCCGCGGGTGGCCATGCGGTTGGCCAGTTCGGCCACCGTGATGACGTCCGGAATGACCACCTCGCGGGCGACGCGGGTCTGCTCCTGCGGCCCGCCCTTGCGCTTCTCGCGTTCGCGCTCGCGGGCGCGGCGCACCGAGGCCAGGGAGCGCATCCGTTCGACCGCACCCTCGTCGTCCCCGGCCACAGCCTGGATCGTGAGCCGGCCTTCGCGGCGCTGAGCCGCGCCCTTGACGCGGGAGATCGCCTTGGACGGCGCGTTGGCCGAGGCGCGGCGGCGGGCGCCCTCTTCATCATCCTCCGGACGACGGTCGAGGTTGGCCGAGCCGGGCCGCGGGGCCTGGCGGGTGGCGCGCTGGATTTCCGGCGTGGCGGGCGGGGCGGCGGGGCCGACCCGCGGTCCCGGACGCGGACCGCCTGGGCGGGCGCCGCCGGGGCCAGGCGCGGGACGCGGCGCGAGCGCCGAATAGCGGACGGTGTCGCCCCCGGCGGGACGCGGGCCGCGGTCGCCTTGCGGGCCGCGATCGTCGCGGCGCGGACCACGGTCGCCCTGCGGACGCTCGCCTGTCGGGCGCGGGCCGCGGTCGGGCTGCGGGCCGCGGTCGTCGCGGCGGGGCGCGCGCTGGTTGAAGCTGGTGGCGTCGAAGCGGCTGCTGGGCCGCTCGGGCCGGTAGGTGGTGGTGGACGCCCGGTCGTCCCGACGGTCGGGCGAGGGCGAATAGGTGCGGGTCTGCCCAGGAGCGGCCGAGCGCGCGGCGGCCTGCGTCGGCTCGGGCGCACGGGGCGCCGGGGGCGCGGGCGGCGGTGCGGCGGCCTGGGGCGCAGGGGTCGGCGCAGGAGCAGGGGCCGGCGCGGCTGGAGCCGGCGGCGGAGTCTCCGCGACCGGTTTGGCTGCGGCGGCCGCCGCAGCCGCGGCCGCCTCGGCGCGGGCCCGCTCTTCACGGGCGCGCTGCTCGGCCTGGCGAGCCTGGTGCTCGCGGGCGGCCTCGATGGCGCGCTGGCGGGCGCGCAGTTCTTCGCCGGACAGGCCGGAGCCGTCGCCACTCGCCGGGGACGGGCGTTGCGGCTGCGGACGCTGATCGGTGACGCGGCGCTCGGCGGACGACGGCGCAGCCAGGTTCCCCGCCTGCTGCGCATGGGTGCGCGGGCGCTTGGTCTCCACAACCACAGTCTTGGAACGGCCGTGGCTGAAGCTCTGCTTCACGGTGCCCGCGCTGACCGACCCCGCGCCGCGGGGCTTCAGGGTCAGGGGCGGGCGTCCGCCGGATCGGCCGTTGTCGTTCTCGTCGCTCATGCGCTCGCTTTACTAACCGGCCGGGACGGTCCCGGCCTCTCTCTTCAAATGGCGTCGCGGCGCGCGGGGCCCGATGGCCTCGCCCGCCGCCTAAGGCTCCTCGCGCCAACCCTCGGGAAAGAGCGGGCGAAAGCCTGATAACCGCTGAACGTCGGAAGTCCAGCGGTCCGCGGCTCGCCCCGCAAGGAAGGCGGTGTGTATCACATTCTCCAGCCCCAAGGCCAAACCCAATTCCTCGGAACGGAAAACTGCCAGCAACCGTGGCGGATTTGGCGACCGGCGGCTGGCCGAGATCAGCTTGCGGCGTCCGTCCTCGGCGCCGTCCACAGCTTCGATCACCCAGGCCGCACGCCCGCCGGCGAGGGCGGCGAGGACCTTCTCGAAACCACAGATAAGATCGCCCGAGCGCCGCGCAAGCCCGAGTCCCTGGACAACGCGCCGCAGCAGCTGCGCCTCCACCTGGTCGGCCAGGTCCGCAGGCGCGGTCACCCGCGCCTTCGCCGCCCGGGAGAACAATCCCTTGCGCACGGCGGTCTCGACGCTGGCGCGGTCGGCCGCCACCCAGAGCCCCCGCCCCGGCAGCTTGCGGGCGAGATCCGGGACCACGGCGCCGCCAGGCCCGGCGACGAAGCGCACGAGCCCGGCTTCGTCCATCACCTCGCCGGAGACGATGTCCCGTCGCTGGCGCGAGGCCTCGGCATGGGTGGCGGGGGCGGGCGCGATCATCGCGGCCTTGTCACGCGCGAGCGCCTCAGGCGTCGCGCGACTCCCCTTCGGCTTCGGCGAAGGCCTGATCTTCCTCGATCATCTCGGCCTCGATCTCAGCGTCGGTCTCCGCTTCCGGCTCGACCCAGCCCATGGCCACGCGGGCACGCATGATCAGCAGCTCGGCGTCCGCCGCGTCCAGGCCGAACGCCTCCAGCATCCCCGGCTCGCGCACCCGCTCGCCGTTCTTGTTCTCGAACCAGCCGCGCAGGTCGTCGGGCACCAGGCCGGCCAGATCCTCCACCGTCTTCACGTCGTTCTCGCCGAGGGCCACGGCCATTGGCAGGGTGACGCCCTCGATCTCCAGCAGCGCGTCGTCGACGCCCAGTTCGCGGCGCTTGGCGTCGTACTCCGCCGCCTCCTTCTCCAGGTAGTCCCGGGCGCGCGCCTGGATCTCCTCGGCGGTGTCCTCGTCGAAGCCCTCGATGGACGCGACTTCCGAGGCGTCCACATAGGCCACGTCCTCGACGGTCGCGAAGCCCTCGGTGACGAGCAGCTGGGCGATGACCTCGTCCACATCCAGGGCTTCCTGGAACAGGGCGGTGCGTTCGGCGAACTCGCGCTGACGGCGCTCGCTCTCCTGGCTTTCGGTCATGATGTCGATCTGCCAGCCCGTAAGCTGACTGGCGAGGCGCACGTTCTGGCCGCGGCGGCCGATGGCGAGGGAGAGCTGCTCGTCCGGCACCACGACCTCGACCCGCTCGTCCTCCTCGTCCATCACCACCTTGGACACCTCGGCCGGCGCCAGGGCGTTGACGATGAAGGTGGCCTCGTCCGGGCTCCACTGGATGATGTCGATCTTCTCGCCCTGCAGTTCGGCCACCACGGCCTGCACGCGGCTGCCGCGCATGCCGACGCAGGCGCCGACCGGGTCGATCGAGGCGTCGTTGGAGACCACCGCCATCTTGGCGCGGCTGCCCGGGTCACGGGCGACGGCGCGGATCTCGATGACCCCGTCGTAGACCTCCGGCACCTCCTGGGCGAACAGCTTGGCCATGAAGCCGCCGTGGGCGCGCGACAGCAGAATCTGCGGACCCTTGGTCTCGCGCCGCACGTCGTAGATGTAGCAGCGGATCCGGTCGCCGATGTTGAAGTTCTCGCGCGGGATCGACTGGTCGCGGCGCATGATGCCCTCGCCGCGGCCAAGATCGACGACGACGTTGCCGTATTCGACCCGCTTGACCACGCCGTTGACGATCTCGCCGACCCGGTCCTTGAACTCCTCGTACTGCCGCTCGCGCTCGGCTTCGCGCACCTTGCCGGTGATCACCTGGCGGGCCATCTGGGTCTGCACGCGCCCGAACTCGAAGGGCGGCAGGATTTCCTCGTAGACCTTGCCGACGAAGGCGTCCTTGTCGGTGCGCTTGGCGTCCGAGAGGCGCAGGATGCCGGCGGGTTCCTCCTCGCCGGCCTCGGCGTCCCAGGCGGCGTCGTCATCGACGACCGTGACCACCCGCTTGATCGTCGTCTCGCCAGTCTTCGGGTCGATGTGGACGCGCACGTCGTGCTCGGCGCCGTAGCGGGCGCGGGCGCCCTTCTGGATCGCCTCCTCCATCGCCTGGATGACGATCTCCTTTTCGATCGACTTCTCGCGGGCGACGGCCTCGGCGATCTGCAGGAGCTCGAGCTTGTTGGCGGAAATCCCCAGGCTCATGGACTATCCCTCTTCCTCGGACGCAGGGTCGTTTTGCAGGCGGCGGGCGCGTTCCTCGGCCCCCCGCTTCATCAGTTGATCGGTCATCACCAGCTTGGCCTCGGTGATCCAGGCGAAGGGGATGAGCGCGGTGTGCTCCTCGCCTTCCAGGTCGATGGCCACGGTGGCCTCGTCTTCGACGCCGGCCAGCACGCCCTTGAACCGCTTGCGGCCTTCGGCCAGGCGGTCGAGCTCGATGCGCGCCTCCAGCCCCTCGTAGGCGGCGAAGTCCTTCAGCCGGGTCAGCGGGCGGTCGATCCCCGGCGAGGAGACCTCCAGCGTGTACTCCCCGGAGATCGGGTCGGCCGGATCGAGCACTTCGGACAGGGCGCGGCTCAGGCGCGCGCAGTCCTCGACGTTCATGTCGCCGTCCACCGCCCGCTCGGCCATCACCTGCAGGCGCCTCCGCTCGGCGCCTCCCATTAGGCGCAGACGCACGATCTCGTAGCCGGCGGCCTCGGCCACCGGGTCGAGCAGGTCGAGCAGTCTTGCGTCTTCGGCGGTCCTGCCGCGCATAGGTCGAGCCGTCCTCCGGCAAAGAAAAAAGCGGCCGGGCCGGGGCCCGCCGCTCGAAAGCGCCATCCAGCGCTAACGGACGATGTTGACGTCTATATAGATCGTCCCGCGGCCCTTGTCAGCCCCGACGTGCGTGACGCAGGGCCGCGAGGCGGCCGCTCAGTCCTTGCTCATGCGCACCCAGGTGGAGATCACGAACAGGACGACGGCGAACAGGCCGAAGCCCGCAATCACAAGCATCAGGTAAGGCGTCATGACCATGTGGATAGCTCCCTCCGTTTTGGCGACGCCTCGCACACGGTGAAGCTTGGCGCTTTGCGCCATATCAATGCGCCGGGGGCTTTATCCGCGCGGCGGAATGGTCCATGGAGCGCGCCTCCTCCCCAAGTTCAAAGAAGGTCTCCTCCTCTTATGGACCTCTCCAAGATTTCCATCGGTCCCAACCCCCCCTGGGACATCCACGCGGTCATCGAGATCCCGCAGGGCGGCGAGCCGGTGAAGTACGAGCTGGACAAGGACTCCGGCGCGATCTTCGTCGACCGGTTCCTGCATACGGCGATGTTCTACCCGGGCAACTACGGCTTCATCCCGCACACGCTGGCCGACGACGGCGATCCGATGGACGTTCTGGTCGTGGGCCCGACCCCGGTGGTGCCCGGCGCGGTGATCCGCTGCCGGCCGGTCGGCGCGCTGATGATGGTCGACGAAGCCGGCGGCGACGAGAAGGTCCTGGCCGTTCCCGTGGACAGTCTCCACCCCTTCTATCGCGGCGTCGAATCCTGGCGCGGCCTGCCGGCGATCCTGACCGAGCAGATCGCCCACTTCTTCAAGCACTACAAGGACCTGGAAAAGGGCAAGTCGGTCGAGGTGGTCCGCTGGGCGGACGCGGACGAGACCGCCGAGCTGATCCGCAAGTCGATCGAGGCCGGCAAGGCCAAGAAGTAGGTCTTCAGGCCTTCACGAAGTCGAGGAAGACCGGGGCGCAGTCGCCCAGACGCTTTTCCTCGTAGCGCGTGGTCACGTGGTCGGCGGGCGGACGGCGGAAGTCGTCCGCCCGTTGCGCCGTCCACGACAGGCCCGGCGTTCTCAGCGCCCGCTCCAGCGTCCAGTCCACATAGTCCGCCCAGTCGCTGGCGAAGCGCAGCCGCCCGCCCGGAGCCAGCACGCGCGCCAGTTCGGCCAGGAGGTCGGCCTGGATCAGCCGCCGCTTGTGGTGCCGCGCCTTGGGCCAGGGATCGGGAAACAGGATGAAGATGCGCGCGAGGCTCGCATCGGGCAGGCGCGAGAGGAGTTCGCGCACGTCGCCGGCGTGAAGGCGCACGTTCTCCAGCCCCCGTTCGTCCAGGTGCCGCAGGGCGCTCGCCACGCCATTGAGGAAGGGCTCGGCGCCCAGGATCAGCACGTCCGGCCTGCGCGCGGCCTGGGCGGCCATGTGCTCGCCGCCCCCGAACCCGATCTCCAGCCAGACCTCGGCGGCGCCCGGCGCCAGGGCCGAAAGCTCGATCGTCCCGTCCGGAATGCGGATGCGGGGCAGGAGGGTGTCCATCAGCGCCGCCTGGCGCGGCTTGATCGGGCGCGACTTGATGCGCCCGAAGGAACGCATGGGAGGATGGTCGGTCATCGCCGCCCTCTAGCGCGCCGCGGCCCCGGCGTGAATTGCGGCTGCAACATTGGGCCGGTTCACTGAGACGGAAACGCGAGGAGACGACCATGGAACCAGGGATCATCCGGCTCTACGACGACTTCACTCACGGGCGGCTGAACCGACGCGCCTTCCTCGAGCGCCTGGCGGCGCTGGCCGGCGGCGCGACGGCGGCCACCGCTCTGCTCTCGGCGCTGGAGAACGACTACGCCCGGGCCGAGACGATCGCCGAGGCCGACCCGCGCATCAGCGCCGAAACGGTGGCCGTGCCGGGCGCCGAGAACCTCAGCGGCTATCTGGTCCGGCCCAAGGGCGTCGCCCGCGCGCCCGCGGTCCTGGTGATCCACGAAAACCGGGGTCTGAACCCGCACATCAAGGACGTGACCCGGCGGGTGGCGACCGAGGGGTTCGTCGCGCTCGGCCTCGACTTCCTGTCGCCGATGGGCGGCACGCCGGCCGACCAGGACAAGGGTCGCGAGATGATCGGCGGGCTCGATCCCGCGGACGCGACCTCCTACGGCCGCGCGGCGATCGCCTGGCTCGGCCGGCGGCCCGAGACCAACGGCAGGGTGGGGGCGGTGGGTTTCTGCTGGGGCGGCGGCATGGTCAACCGCCTGGCGGTGGCCGAGCCCGCCCTCGACGCCGGGGTGGTCTACTACGGAATCCAGCCGCCCCTGGACCAGGTGGCGGCCGTCCGCGCGCCCCTTCTGCTGCACTACGCGGGCCTGGACGAGCGGATCAACGCCGGCGCCGAGGCCTACGGGGCCGCGCTCAAGGCCGCCGGGAAGACGGTGGAAGCCCACGTCTATCCGGACGTGAACCACGCCTTCAACAACGACACCGCCGGCCCGCGCTACGACGAGGCCGCCGCCGATCTCGCCTGGGGCCGGACCATCGCCTGGTTCCGGCGCCACCTGGCCTAGGCGGTCAGGCCAGGCTCTTCAGCTGGTCGACGAGGTCGGTGCGCTCCCAGGAGAAGCCGCCCTCGTTGTCGGGCTGGCGGCCGAAGTGGCCGTAGGCCGCGGTGCGGGCGTAGATCGGGCGGTTAAGGCCCAGGTGCTCGCGGATGGCCCGCGGCGTCGCCCCGCCGATCATTTCCGGCAGCGCGGCTTCGAGCTTGGCCGGGTCGATCTCGCCGGTGTCGTGCAGATCGACGTAGAAGGACAGCGGCTGGGCCACGCCGATGGCGTAGCTGATCTGGATGGTGCAGCGGCGCGCCAGCCCGGCGGCCACGACGTTCTTTGCCAGGTAGCGGCAGGCGTAGGCCGCCGACCGGTCGACCTTGGTCGGGTCCTTGCCGGAAAAGGCGCCGCCGCCATGGGGCGCCGCCCCGCCGTAGGTGTCGACGATGATCTTGCGGCCCGTCAGGCCGGCGTCGCCGTCGGGCCCGCCGATCTCGAAACGGCCGGTGGGATTGACCAGCCATTTGGTCTTGCGCGTGATCAGGCCCTCGGGGAACACGCTTTCCACATAGGGCTGGATCAGGTCCTTGACCCGCTTGGGCGTGGCGATCTGCAGGCCGATGCGCTTCTTGTGCTGGGTCGAGACGACGATCTTCAGCACTTCCACCGGCTGGCCGTTCTCGTAGCGCAGGGTCACCTGGCTCTTGGCGTCGGGCTCCAGCTCCGGGCGCTCGCCCGAATGGCGCACCTCGGCGAGGCGCTGCAGGATGCGGTGGGCGTATTGCAGGGTCGCCGGCATGAGCTCGGGCGTCTCGTCGCAGGCGTAGCCGAACATGATCCCCTGGTCGCCTGCGCCCTCGTCCTTGTTGGCGGCGGCGTCGACGCCCTGGGCGATATGGGCCGACTGCGGGTGCAGGAAGCAAGCGTACTTGGCCTTGGCCCAGTGGAAGCCCTTCTGCTCGTAGCCGATCTCACGCACCGCCTGGCGCACCTTCGGCTCCAGGGAAGCGACGATTTCCTTGGTCAGCTTTTTGTTGTCGGCCTTGGAGGCGCCCGGCTTGCCGGCCCGAACCTCGCCGGCCAGCACGATGCGGTTGGTGGTCACCAGGGTTTCGCAGGCGACGCGGGCTTCAGGCTCGGCGGCCAGGAAGGCGTCGACGACGGTGTCGGAAATCCGGTCCGCCACCTTGTCGGGATGGCCTTCGGAAACGCTTTCGCTGGTGAAGATGTAGGACGGACGGATCAAGGGCGGGCTCCGCAGACGACGGCCGCGCTCAGCGCGGCGCCATGGGTTGCAGCCGGACCTATAAAGAAATCTTTATATCCCGCAAGCGGCTACACGCGTCAGGGTTCAGGACTCCCGCCGCAGAGCCTCTTCCTCGGCCATGGCCCGCACCAGGTCCAGCAGGCGGCGACGAACCCGCGCGCGACGGATCTGCGGAAACAGCGCGGCCAGCTCCATCCCCTCGGGCGTCATCAGGAACTGCTGGATGTCGCTGGTCTCAACGCCCTCTGCGGCCGGCGGGATGATCGCCTCGCCGAGCCCCTCGTAGAAGTAGGTGATGCTGGTCTGCAGCGCCTTGGCCATTTCCCACAGCTTGGAGGCGCTGACCCGGTTGGCGGCCCGCTCGTACTTCTGCACATGCTGAAAGGTGAGGCCGATGGAGTCGGCAAGTCGCTCCTGGCTGACGCCCAGTTCCCGGCGGCGCAGGCGGATTCGCAGGCCCACATGGCGATCAATGGGGTTGGGCGCTCGTCCTAGTTCTAGATCTTTCGACATAAGACTTCCTGCAGCTCAGATCAGCCGACCACAGATTTCATTAAAGATTTTCAGGAACTCGTGCGCGACGCAGTCGCTCTAGCACAGAAGTAGCGCCTGAGAGGATTAACATGAAGGCGAAAATCGCGTCACCAAAACGCGCATAGGTTGTTTTACTCAAGGGCGCGGGCAAGTCCGCGTCGACAACGCCTAACGCGCCGCTCTTCAGCACATGGTCTGCAACGGGACGCCCATAGGCGTCGATCACCGCCGAGACCCCGGTTGGGGTCGCCCGCACCATCGGCAGGCCCTCTTCGATCGCCCGGTAGCTGGCTAGATTCAGGTGCTGCTTGGGTCCGCTGGTGGCGCCGAACCAGGCGTCGTTGGACACATTGAGAATCCAGCGCGGACGGACGCCCGAGCGTTCGGCCGCGTGCGCGGTGAAGCCGGGGAACAGCGCCTCGTAGCAGATCAGCGGCTGAAGGGGCGGCAGGCCCTGCGGCGAGATCGGCCGGGGCGGCGGACCTGCAGTGAAGTCCTCCGGCATGTGAACCAGGCTGCGGAAGCCGATCTTGGTCGCCAGCTCCCCCAGCGGCATGAATTCGCCGAACGGCACCAGCCGATACTTGTCGTAGACGGCGGTGACCTGCAGCCCGGGATCTGTATTTCTGAGGGCGATCAAGCTGTTGAAATAGTCATAGCGCCCGTCCGCCGCCAGTCCGGCGCGGTTGGCGCCCAGCATCAGGGTCTGGCCGGGCCTCAGCATCGCCTGGATGCGCCCGACATAGGGCGAGCCGGGCGCCAGGAAGTCGTCGATCACCACCGGCAAGGCGCCCTCGGGCCAGATCACCACGTCCGGCGCCCGCTCCGCCGGCGCCTGGCTCAGGGCCTCATAGGTGGCGAAGATCAGGTCCAGGTTCTCCGGCTTCCACTTCTCCTTCTGGTCGATGTCCGCCTGCACGACCCGCACGCGGGCCGCGCCGGGCGGTGTCGGCGCCGCGCGGTCCAGCCGCCAGGCGCCGAAACCGACGAGTCCGACGAGGGCGAAGGCCGCCGCAGCCACGGCGATGACCCGCCGCATGCGGGGCGTGGCGTCAAAGGCGATCGCGGGCGCTGCGGCGATCGCCACCGTGATCCAGGTCAGGCCGTACGCGCCCATCAGGCTCGCAGCCTGGGACGGCGCCGAGCCGGCTCGCCAGGTCTCGCCAGGCAGGTTCCACGGGAAGCCGGTGAACACATGGCCGCGCGCCCATTCGACGGCGGCGAGGATCCCGGCGAACACCAGAACGCGCGTCACGCCGCCGGGAGAGAGCGCCCGGTAGGCGACGCCCGCAGCCCCCCAGAAGAGCGCCAGCCCTCCCGCCAGGAGCACGAGAGCGAAGGGCGCCATCCAGCCGTAGACCTCCGCGTCCACCAGGAAGGCCTCGGCGACCCACCAGACGCTGAGCGAAAAGTAGCCGAGGCCCGCCAGCCAGCCGCGCAGAAAGGCCGAGCGCAAGGGGCGCGGCCCCCCGGTCTCCACCAGCCGCATCATCACGCCGTAGCCGAGCAGGCCCGGCAGCAGGCCGAAGGGCGGATGGGCGAGCGCGGCGGCGAGGCCGGCGCAGAGAGCGGCCAGCCGCAGCAACCAAGGCGAGGCGAGACGCATCACCGCCACTTAGCCGCCGGTCGCGGGCGCCGCCGGCCGCAGACGCACGCGCTTGACCCGCCGCGGATCGGCGTCGAGCACCTGCAGCTCGAATCCCGCGGGATGGGCGATCACCTCGCCCCGCTGCGGAACTCGGCCGGCCAGGGTGGTGACGAGACCGGCGACCGTGTCGATTTCTTCCTCGAGGTCGGGCGGGGCGAGATCCGCCCCCACGGCCTGCTCCAGTTCCTCAAGCGGCGCTCGCGCGTCCGCCTCGAAGACGCCGCCGGCCTTGGCCACGACCGCGGTCTCGGGGGCCACGTCGTGCTCGTCGTCGATTTCACCGACCACGGCTTCGATGACGTCCTCAAGCGTGACCAGGCCGTCGGTCCCGCCGAACTCGTCGATCACCAGGGCCATGTGCGTGCGCTGCGCCTGCATCCGCAGCAGCAGGTCCGCGGCGCGCATCGACCCCGGCACGTACAGCGCGTCCCGGCGCAGGCGATGCAGGATCTGCTCGTCATCCTTGGGCCGCTTTGCCTCCACCGCCAGCAGGCGGAAGACGTCCTTGACATGAACCACCCCCACAGGGTCGTCGAGGGTTTCGCGGAAGATCGGCATGCGGGAGTGTTCGGCCTCGGCGAAGCGGGCAACCACCTCGCCGAACGGCGCGTCCAGCTCCACCGCCACGATGTCGGCCCTCGGCGTCATCACGTCCTCGACCGAAAGCGTCTGGAAGGCGCGCGCCTGGCTGATCAGGTCGCCGCCAAGACCCGGCGTCTCGGGCGAAGCGCCCTCGCCCTGGCCGCCGCCGGCGCGTCGAAAGCGTCTCAGTAGCGCCCGCAGTCCACGTCCAGGCCGGGCCGCGGGCTCGCTTCGACTTCGGTCTTCGGAGTTAGCCATCGTCTCCCTGCTCGGCCGCGTAGGGGTCCGGGGTCCCGAAACCGGCCAGAACGGCGCGTTCCAGCCGCTCCATCTCGAGAGCCTCCGCGTCCGTCACGTGGTCATATCCTACTAGATGCAGCACCCCATGCACCACCAGATGCTGCAAATGGTGTTCGAGGGGCTTTCCCTGTTCCTGAGCCTCCCGCGCGCAGACGCCGAAGGCCAGGGCGATGTCGCCGAGCAAGTCCTCCGGATTGGCCGGCGCCGGAAACGACAGCACATTGGTCGGGCCGCTCTTGCCGCGGAAGCGGATGTTGAGGTCGCCGACCGCGGCGTCGTCAGCCAGCAGCACCACGACGCCCGCGTCGGGCCGTGCTCCGCCCGGCAAGGCGTTCAGCGCCGCCAGGGCGGCGTCCCGGACGATCGCGCCGGCCCGCGGCAGGGCCGCAAGCCAAGCCTCATCCTCGATCTCGACGTCGATCACACCGCGCGCCCGCGCTTGGCCGCGTCGGCGTCGTAGGCCTTGACGATCCGCTCCACCAGCGGGTGGCGAACCACGTCCTCGGCGGCGAACCGCGTGACGGCGATGCCCTCGACGCCCTCGAGCAGCCCCACGGCGTGGGCCAGCCCGGAGTCCGCCGGATTGGCGAGGTCGACCTGCGTGGGGTCGCCAGTGATCGCCATGCGCGCCCCCTCGCCCAGGCGCGTCAGCACCATCTTCATCTGCAGCCGGGAGGCGTTCTGGGCTTCGTCGACGATGACGAAGGCGTGGTTCAGGGTGCGGCCGCGCATGAAGGCCAGGGGCACCACCTCGATCTCGCCCTTGTCCCGGCGGCGGCGCAGCTGTTCGGCGCCCAGAATGTCGTTCAGCGCCTCCCAGACCGGCGCCATGTAGGGATCGACCTTCTCCGACAGGTCCCCGGGCAGGAACCCGAGCCGCTCGCCCGCCTCCACCGCCGGCCGGCTGACGATCATGCGCTCGACCTCTCCGCGCAGCAGCATGCCCGCACCATGCGCCACCGCCAGGAAGGTCTTGCCGGTGCCGGCCGGGCCCAGGCCGAACACCATCTCGCACTCGGCGAGCGCCTTCAGATAGCGGGCTTGGGCCACGGTCTTCGGCGACACTTGGCCGCGACGTCCCACCGGCAGCGTCGGCTGGCCGGCGACGGACGTGCGGGCCGCGGGCGCTCGGCCCGTCGCGCCCCGCGCCTCGCCGATGGCGACGCGTACGTCGGCTTCGCCGACGTCCAGGCCCTGGTCGGCGCGCCGTGCGATGGCCTCCACCGCCCGCCGGGCGGAGGCCCTCGACTTGGCGTCCCCGCTCAGCGACACGCCCCCGCCCGGCGTCTCCATAAGAACGCCGAATGCGTCCTCGACCAGGGCGGCGTGGCGGCTGCTGGGACCGGCCACCGCCCGGGAGGCGGCGTCCGACAGGGCGATGAACTCCGGCGCCCGGCTCATGCGGCGACCATGGCCAGCGCGCCCGACAGGCTGTTCCTCGCCCCGGCTTCGATAACTACCGGCAGGATCTGGCCGATCAGTCGTTCGGGCGCATCGACATGCACCGACTGCAGATAGGGGCTGCGGCCGACGAGCTGGCCAGGATGGCGTCCGGCCTTCTCGAACAGCACGGGCAGGGTGCTCCCCGCCTGGGCGGCGTTGAACGCCCGCTGCTGCTCGTCCAGCAGCGCCTGCAGCCGCGCCAGCCGCTCAGCCTTGACCTCCTCGGCCACCTGGCCGGGCATGGCCGCCGCCGGAGTCCCCGGACGGCGCGAATACTTGAAGGAGAAGGCGCTGGCGTAGCCGACCTCGCGCACCAGCTGCAGCGTCGCCTCGAAATCGGCGTCCCGCTCGCCGGGAAAGCCGACGATGAAATCCCCTGACAGGGCGATGTCCGGCCGGGCGGCCCGGATCTTCTCGACCAGCCGAAGATAGCTGTCGGCGGTGTGGGCGCGGTTCATCGCCCTCAGCACCTTGTCCGAACCTGCCTGCACCGGCAGGTGCAGGTAGGGCATCAGCGCTTCGACCTCGCCGTGGGCGGCGATCAGCGCCTCGTCCATGTCGCGGGGATGGCTGGTGGTGTAGCGGATCCGATCGAGCCCCTCGATCCTGGCGAGCCGCCGCACCAGGCCCGCCAGCCCGCCTTCGCCGGCGTAGGCGTTGACGTTCTGGCCCAGCAGGGTGACCTCGCGGACGCCCTTGTCGGCCAGGGCCTGGGCTTCCGCCACGATCGCCTCGACGGGCCGCGACCACTCCTCCCCGCGGGTGTAGGGCACCACGCAGAAGGTGCAGAACTTGTCGCAGCCTTCCTGCACCGTCAGGAACGCGGTCACCCCGTTCGGGCGACGCTCGGCGGGCAGGGCGTCGAACTTGTCTTCCGGAGCGAAGTCTGCGGCAAGGCGCTCGCCGCGGGCCCGGTGCGCGCGGGCGATCAGCTCCGGGAGTTGGTGATACGCCTGCGGTCCGACCACGAGGTCCACCGCAGGCTGGCGGCGCATGATCTCCTCGCCCTCGGCCTGGGCCACGCAGCCGGCGACGGCGATCGTCATGGAAGCGCCGGCCTCGGCGCGGGCCGCCTTCAGCCGCTTGATCTGGCCGAGTTCGGAATAGACCTTCTCCGTCGCCTTCTCGCGGATGTGGCAGGTGTTCAGCACCACCAGATCGGCTTCCTCGGGCGCATCGGTCACGCCATAGCCCAGCGGCGCCAGCACGTCGGCCATGCGCTCGCTGTCATAGACGTTCATCTGACAGCCGTAGGTCTTGATGTAGAGGCGCTTCTCGGGCGCGGGCGCGGACATGGTCGGCCTTATGCGATCGGCGCTGATACGGCGCAAGCGGCGCCGCCGCGCGCCTCAGTCCTCAATGGGAACGCCGTAGAGTTCAAGGCGGTGATCGACGAGCTTGTAGCCCAGCTTCCTGGCGATCGCCTCCTGCAGGGCCTCGATCTCGGCGTCGACGAACTCCACCACCTTGCCGGTCTTCATATCGATCAGGTGGTCGTGGTGGACCTCAGTGGCCTCCTCGTAGCGCGAGCGGCCATCGCGGAAGTCGTGCCGGGCGATGATGCCGGCCTCCTCGAACAGGCGCACCGTCCGGTAGACGGTGGCGATCGAGATGTGCGGGTCGATGTCGTGGGCGCGGCGGTAGAGTTCTTCCACGTCCGGGTGGTCGTGCGCAGCCGAAAGCACGCGGGCGATCACGCGCCGCTGCTCCGTCATGCGCATGCCCTTCTCGACGCAGAGGCTCTCGATGCGGTCCACTGGGGGCCCTCCACAGGTCAGATATGCAGAAAGATAGGTCTAAGCGCTTGCGCTGTTAAGGTCGAGACGCAGAACCCGCGCGTCCACACGCCCGGCCGGACCGCGATCATAGTATCCCTTGCGCGTTCCGGCGGCGACGAAGCCGGCGGACTCGTAGAGTGCGAGCGCGGCGGCGTTGTCGATCGCCACCTCGAGGAACAGCGCTTCGGCGCCCCCCTGGGCCGCAAGGCCCGCCGCCGCCCGCACGAGCGACTGGCCCAGGCCGCGGCGGCGAACCGCGGGCGATACGCCGATCGTCAGGATTTCGCCCTCCCCGCCGATCGCCCGGGCGACGAGCATGCCGACCGGCCGGTCATCCGCATCCAGCGCCAGCAGCGCAAAGGCGCCCGGGGCGCCGAGCACCCCGCTGATCTCCGCCGCGCTCCAGGGCGGGTCGAACGCCAGGGCGTGAACATGGGCCAGGCTCTCCGCCTCAGCCGCGCCGGCCGCAACGAGCCTCATGTCTGCGGCAGGCGCGCGTCCGGCGCCCGCAGATAGAGAGGCCGCGCCGGCGTGGGCGCGCGGGCCGCGGCCAACCGCGCGACGGCGGTCGGATCGCAGCCGGCGGCGGACACCAGCCGCGCCCTGGGAAGCCCGTCGGCCAGCAGCGGCCCGCCCGATCCGACCAGAGCGACCGGCTCGCCGGAGTGGAACTCGGCGATCCGCGCCGCGGCCGCCCCCAGGTCCAGGGCGTCGGGCGCCATCAGCGCCGCCCCGTCGCGGAAGGCCTGCAGATAGATCTGGCCGCGCCTGGCGTCGATCGCCGCGAAGGTCAGCCCCTCCGGCTCGCTCGCCCCCAGGGCCTCCAGCGCCCCCACCCCGACGACCGGCGCCCCCAGGGCGCCGCCCAGGCCCTTGGCGAAGGCCAGGCCGACGCGCAGGCCGGTGAAGGAGCCCGGGCCGACGGTCACGCCGATCCGGTCGAGGCGGGAAAAGTCCAGGCCGGCGTCCCGCATCGCGTCCCGCACGAGGGGCGCCAGGCGCTCCTGGTGCCCGCGCGCCATGGGCTCGGTCGCGCGCGCAAGCACGCGGCCGTCCTCGAGGACGGCGCAGGCGCAGGCGTCAAGGCAGGTGTCGAGGCCCAGAACGATCATGGGCGGGCGCTACACGATCGCGCGCGCAGCTCAAAGCGTCTGTTCGACCCGGGTGACCTCGGGGACATAGTGCTTGAGCATGTTCTCCACCCCGGCCTTCAAAGTCGCCGAGGAGGAAGGGCACCCCGAACAGGCGCCGCGCATGTGCAGCCACACCACGCCGGTCGCCGCGTCGAAGCGGTTGAACAGAATGTCGCCGCCGTCCTGGGCCACGGCCGGACGGATCCGGGTGTCCAGGAGGTCCTTGATCTCGGCGACGATCTGGGCGGTCTCGCCCTCGTAGACGTCGGCGTCGTGGCCCGCCGCCTCGGCCGCGTCCTCGAACAGGGGCCGGCCGGAGGTGAAGTGGTCCATGATGGCGGCCAGGATCGGCGCCTTCAGGTGCGGCCAGTCATGGCCGGGATGCTTGCCCACCGTCACGAAGTCGGGCCCGAAGAAGACCCGGGTGACGCCCTCGATGTCGAACAGGTCCGCCGCCAGCGCCGACGCCTTGGCATCCTCGGCGTCGCGGAAGTCGCGCGAACCCTCCGCCATGACCTCGCGGCCGGGCAGGAACTTCAGCACCTCGGGATTGGGCGTGGCTTCGGTCTGGATGAACATGCCGAACATGTGGCGGCTGGGGAGCGCCGGCGCAATAGCCGCGAACCCTTTGCCGCAGGCCTCAGGCCAGGTCGGCGATCTCCTCGTCCGTGAGGTCGCCCGGAACCACGGTCACCGGCAGCTTGCGCGACCCCCACTTGACGCCTTCCTTGGCGATGGAGGCGACCAGCGGGCCAGGGCCCCGCCCGCCGACCGCGGCCGCCAGGACGAGGATCTTGATGTCGGGGTCGTCGGCGATCACCTGGCGAAGGGCCTGGCGGGTGTTCTCGGCGTGCTTGATGATGAACTCCGGCGGCAGGCCGGTCTGCTCGACCACGAACTCGGCCAGCTTCTGCAGGACGCTCTCGGCCTCCTGACGCGCCTGGCGCTCGATTTCCTCGCGCACGCCGCTCCAGTGCTCGAACACCGCAGGCTCGATCACCTTCAGAAGGGCCACGTGGCCGCCGGTGGAGCGGGCGCGGCGGCAGGCGAAGCGCAGGGCCGCCTGGAATTCGGGGCTGTCGTCGGCGATGACGAGGAACTTGCGCTGGCTCATGGGCGGACGGTGGCGCGGCCCGCCGGCCAAGGCAAGAGGGGGCTCACGCCCCCCAGAAGCCCACCAGCTTCTTCACTTCCGAGAGAGTCGGAGCCGCGACCGCCCTCGCCTTCTGCGCCCCTGCGGCCAGGATCGAGTCGATTTCCCCCGGATCGGACAGGTAGTCTCGCATGGCCGCGCCGACCGGCCCCAGCTTCGCCACGGCCAGGTCGGCAAGCCGCGGCTTGAAGACGCCGAAGCCCTGCCCGGCGAACTCGGCCAGGACCTCGGCGTTGGAGCGTCCGTCCAGGGCGGCGTAGATGCCGATCAGGTTCTGGGCCTCGGGCCGGTCTTTGAGCTCCTCGACCGTCTCCGGCAGCGGCTCGGGGTCGGTCTTGGCCTTGCGGATCTTCTGGGCGATGGCGTCGGCGTCGTCGGTCAGGTTGATCCGCGAATTGTCCGACGGATCGGACTTCGACATCTTGGCCGTCCCGTCGCGCAGGCTCATCACTCGCGCGCCGGGCCCTTCGATCATCGGCTCGGGCAGCGGAAAGAAGCCGGGCGCCTCGAAGTCGTGGTTGAACTTGCCGGCGATGTCCCGGGTCAGCTCGACGTGCTGCTTCTGGTCCTCGCCCACAGGCACGTGGGTGGCCTTGTAGAGCAGGATGTCGGCGGCCTGCAGCACCGGGTAGGTGTAGAGGCCCACGCTCTCACGCTCCTTGTGCTTGCCCGCCTTGTCCTTGAACTGGGTCATGCGGTCGAGCCAGCCGAGCCGGGCGACGCAGTTGAAGATCCACGCCAGCTCGGCGTGCGCGCTCACCGCCGACTGCGGAAAGATGGTCGCCACCTTCGGGTCCAGACCCGCCGCCAGATAGGCCGCGGTGATCTCGCGCACCTGCGAGGCCAGCTTCGCCGGGTCCTGCCACACGGTGATCGCGTGCATGTCGGCCACGAAGATGAAGGTGTCGGTCTCGTGCTGCAGCCGGGTGAACTTCACCAGGGCGCCCAGGTAGTTGCCCAGATGCAGCGCGCCGGAGGGCTGCACGCCGGAGAGCACGCGTTTGGGGCCCGCGTAGGGGGCCGGAGCTTGGTCGGTCATGATGGATCAGGCTTCTGTAGGGATGGCGTTGAGGCGCGCGTCCGCGCGCCGGATCGGCGGGCTCAGGCGCGGCGCCATCGCCAAGTGTTGCGATCGGAAAAAGCCATGGCGACGCCAATAGTCCCGGGACCGGCTCAAGACAAGCCGGGATCGGCGGGCGCGACCGGCGCATCGCCCTTGCGCCGGCGCAGCGCAGCGCGCGCCTCCGCCGGGGTGACGCCGCCGAAAGCGAACAGCAGCGCCGGATAGAGGGCCGCCCCCAGCGCGCAGACGGCCAGCACGCTGATCTCCTTTGCCCCGAGCCCGGCCACCGACACTCCGGCCAGCGGCGCCTCGATCGCGGCGCGCTGCAGCTGCACGAGGAAAAGGCCGGCGCCAAGCGCCGCGCTCGCCGCCGCGGTCCGGGCGATCTTCGACCAGACCCGCCCCGTGGGCCGGTAGGTGTCGCGCCGCCTCAGGGCCAGGCTCATCTGCGCCACGCTGATCCAGGCGGCCAGGCTCGTGGCCGCCGCGATGCCCGGCACGCCGATCAGGAAGAAGAGGCCGACGCCGCCGGCGATGTTCACCGCGACCGAGATCAGCGACACGCGCATGGGGGTGCGGGTGTCCTGCCTGGCGAAGAAGGCCGGCTGCAGCACCCGCAGCAGCACGAAGGCCGGCACGCCCCAGCCGTAGTGGAAGAGCAGCGCCCCCGTCGCCTGGGCGTCCACCGCCAGGAAGGCGCCGCGGGTGAACAGGGCGTCGATCAGGTACACCGGCATCGCCATCAGCGCCGCCCCCGCCGGCAGGCTGAGCGCAAGGCCGAACACCAGCGCCTGGTCCATCGCACCCTGGGCGTCGGCGTGGTCTTCGGCCTGCAGGGCCTTGGACAGGCGCGGGAGCAGCGCCACGCCAATGGCCACGCCCACCAGGCTCATGGGCAACTGGTAGAGCCGGTCGGCCACGTTCATCCACACCCGCGCGCCGTCCACCTGGGAGGCGAGGATGCCGGAGATGAAGATGTTGATCTGGGTGGCGCTGTTCGCCACGGCGGCGGGAATGGCCAGGCGGATCAACGCCTTCATCTCGGGCGTGAGCCGCAGGGCGCGGAGCCGGATCCGAGCCCCTGAGCGCCGCGCGCCCCACCAGCACAGCCCCGCCTGACCGATCCCCGCGACGACCACCCCGAACGAGGCCGCATAGGCCGCGCGCACCGGGTCGGTCTGGGGCAGCACCACCGCCAGCATGACCACATTCAGGACCGTGGGATAGAAGCCGGAGACGATGAACCGCCCACGGGCGTTGAGCACGCCCGAGAACAGCGCCGCGATCGCCATGCAGGGCAGGTACGGCATGGTGATCTGGGTCAGCACCACCGCCAGCTTGAACTTGGCGGGCTCGTCCGCATAGCCCGGATTGATCGCATACATCAGCCAGGGCATGGCGAGCTGCGCGACGATGGTCAGGGCCACCGTCGCCGCCGCTACCGTCGCCAGGGCGTCGCCGGCGTAGCGGTCGGCGTCCGCCTCGCCCTCCCCGGCGAGCTTGCGCGAATAGCCGGGCACGAAGGCCGCCGCGAAGGCGCCCTCGGCGAAGATCCTGCGGAACAGGTTCGGGAACGCCAGGGCGGTGTAGTAGGCGTCCGCGGCGATGGTCTGGCTGGCGCCCAGGCGGGCGGTGATGACGAGGTCCCGGGCCAGCCCCATGAAGCGGCTCACCAGGGTGAGGCCGGCGAAGATCATCGAGGAGCGGATCAGGCCCCCGGACTTGGCTTTGGCGGCAGGAGGCGTCGGCTCGGTCACGGCTCGGATGTCTGCGCTGCACCTGCCCCAGGGGTCAAGCTGGAGCCTGCATCTGCTCCGCCGCCAGAGGCGGCGCGGAAGCGCTAGCGGGCGACGCTGGCACGGGCCCGGTGCAGGTTCACCCGCATCCGAGAGGGCAAGTCGGCGTCGTTCAGGGCCTCCATCAGCTCGGCCTTGAGGGCCGCGCGCCGGCGCGGATCGGTGAACTTGGCGCGGTCGCGGTCGACCACGTAGAAGGCGTCGACCGCCCGCTCGCCGTAGCTGTCGATGTGGGCGGAGACGATGGAAAGGCCCGCATCCGAGATGGTGGCCGCCAGCTCGCCCAGAAGGCCGCGGCGGTCGCGGCCCGAGGCTTCGATGACGGTGGCGTGTTCGGAAGCCTCATTGTCGATCATCACCGTGGGCGTGATGTCGAAGGCCGCCGCACGGCCCAGGTCGGCCGCCCGCTTGACCTCGGTTCGGATCGGCTCGCCACGCCCAGCCGCGCTCAGCGCCTCGATCAGGCGCGGCAGGGCCTGCGGCGCGTCGCAGCCGTAGGGCTGGCCGGTGACGTCCTGTAGGTAGAACACGTCCAGCGCCTGGCCGGCGCGCGAGGTGTAGACGCGGGCCCCCAGGACGCTGGCGCCGACCGCCGTGATCGCCTGGGACAGGTCGCTGAACAGCCGGTCGCGGTCGACAGCGGCCACCACCACCTCCGCGGCGTTGAGGTCGGCGCGCACCCGGCCTTCGGCCGCCGCGCCGCCGTTCTTCGCCGCCCGCTTGGCCAGCGCCGCGTGGGCGGCGATCTCCTGGTCCGAGCAGCTGGTGAGATAGGCGTCCTCCATGCTGCGGGCCCATTCGACCGCCGCAGGATGGGCCTCCGCCAGCCGCGTGCGCGTCGCCTCGGCCGCGGCGGCCTGATGACGGCGTACAATCTGGGCGCCTTCCGATCCTCTGCCCCCGCGGAACACAGATTCGGTCGCCGCGTAGAGCTCGCGCAGAAGCTGGCCCTTCCAGCCGTTCCAAACCCCGGGTCCGACGGCGCGGATGTCGGCCACGGTCAGCACCAGGAGCAGGCGCAGACGTTCCGGCGTCTGCACGATGCGGGCGAAGTCGGCCACCGTGCGCGGATCGCTGACGTCACGCTTCTGGGCGTAGTCGCTCATGACCAGGTGGTGCTCCACCAGCCAGGCCACGAGTTCGATCCGCGAGCGCTCGAACCCCAGCCGCTCGCACACCGCCCGCGCCGAGCGCGCCCCGGCCTTCTCCTGGCCGCCGGCCAGGCCGCCCTTGCCGGTGTCGTGCAGCAGCATCGCCAGGAAGAGCGCCTCGCGGTCGTCGATCAGCGGCATGATCGCGGTCGACAGCGGGTGGTCCTCGGCGAAGCGCCCGTGAGCGATGTCGGAAATGATCCCCACGGCCCGCAAGGTGTGCTCGTCCACCGTGTAGGAGTGGTACATGTTGAACTGCATCTGCGCGACGATGCGGCCGAATTCCGGGATGAATCGCCCCAGCACGCCGGCCTCGTTCATCAGGGTGAACGTCCGGTAGGGGTCTCGCCCGTGCGCCAGGATGTCCAGGAACACCCGTGCCGCCGCCGGGTCGCGACGCACCTTGGAGGTGATGAGCCCCTCCAGCCGGGTGGCGGCGGTGAAGGCGTCCGGATGCAGATCCAGATTGCGCTGGTCGGCGATCCTGAACAGCCGCAGGAGATTGATCGGATCGGCCTCGAAGGTCTGCGGGCCGTCGATGTTCAGGCGACCGCCCTCCTCGTGGAAGCCTTCCACGTCCAGCGGCTTGCGCTTTGTCCGCCGGCCGGGCAGCAGGCGCGAAAGCCCCTTCGGCTGGGTTTTGACCCGGTCCGCCTCGAGCTTGGCGGCGAACACGCGGGTGAGCGCGCCCACTTCCTTGGCGATGAGGAAGTAGCGGCGCATGAAGCGTTCCACGGCCGGCGCGTCGCCGCGGTCGCCATAGCCCATGCGGCGGGCGATTTCCGGCTGCAGGTCGAAGGTCAGACGTTCCTCGGGCCGGCCGGTGGCGAAGTGCAGATGGCTGCGCACCGCCCACAGGAAGTCGAAGGCGCGGATGAAGGCGCGCACCTCGCGGCCATCGAACAGCCCGAGCCTCAGCACCCCTTCCACCTGCTCGCCGGGGTGCAGATACTCGGCGATCCAGAACAGGGTGTTCAAGTCGCGCAGGCCGCCCTTGCCCTCCTTGACGTTGGGCTCGACCATGTAGCGGCTGGCCCCGGCGCGGGCGTGGCGGTCGTCGCGCTCCTTCAGCTTGGCGGCCACGAACTCGGCCTCGGTGCCCTTGATCACCTCGGCTTCGAACCGGCGCTTGAGCTCCTCGGCCAGCCGCTCGTCCCCGGTCAGGCGCCGCGCCTCCAGGATCGCCGTGCGGATGGTGAAGTCCTCGCGGGCGAGCTTGACGCACTCGTCCACCGTTCGCGAAGCGTGCCCGACCTTGAAGCCCAGATCCCACAGCGCATAGAGCATGAACTCGATCACGCTCTCGACGTGGGCCGTCTCCTTGTAGGGACGCAGGAACAGCAGGTCGATGTCCGAAAAGGGCGCCAGGGTGCCGCGCCCGTAGCCGCCCACCGCCATCAGCGCCAGGCGTTCGCCCTCGGTCGGGTTGCGCGCGCGAAAGACGTGCACCGTCGTGAAGTCGTAGAGGGCGGTGACCACCTCGTCGGTGACGCCCGAAAGCAGGCGCGCGGTCTCGATGCCGCCGGCGCCGTTCTCGAGCCGCTCCTTGGCGATCATCCGGCCGCGGAACAGGGCCGCTTTCAGGATCTCCAGCGCCCGACGACGCTGCTCGGCCTCATCGCCCACCGCGTCCAGCGCCGCAGCCGAAAGCTGGGCGCGCAGGCGCACGCCGTCGACGACGTATTCCAGGCGGGTCGGGCGCAGGCGAGGCGGCATGGACGACGACTTAAGAGCTAACGGTTAAGGAGCATATAGGCCGCCGCGCCGCCGGGCGGCAGGCCGGCGCGTCATAACGCCCGCTTCATGCCGACATGGCTGCGCGCGAAGCCTAGCCGCTCGTAGAAGCGCTGGGCGTCGGTGCGGGTGACGTGGCTCATGAGCTCCATGGCGCCGCAGCCGCGCCGGCCGGCCTCCGCCATCGCCCAGCGGACCATCTGTTCGCCCAGGCCGGCGCCTCGCCGCGCGGCGGCGACCCGCACGCCCTCCAGCAGCGCGAGCTCCTGGCCCTGATTCGACAATCCCGGGATGAAGGTGAGTTGCAGGCAACCGGCCACCGCGCCGGCGTCCTCGGCCACGACCAGCAGGTTGCGCCCGTCCGCGGCGATCCGCTCGAAGGCCGCCAGATAGGCCGCAAGGGCCTGCTCCGAGGTGTCCTCGCGGTCCGCGCCGAGCGGATCGTCGGCCAGGAGGGCGACGATTTCCGGAACATCCTCACGCCGCGCCGGCCGAATGGTGATGCGGCTCAAACCACCACTCCTGCGCGCGCCAGGGCGGCCGCGAGCGGCTCGCGCGCGTCCCAGAGCACGGCGGCCCAGCCGCATGCGCGGGCGCCCTCCACGTTGGCCGGGCTGTCGTCGATCAGCGCCAGCTCTTGCGGCTGGTGGCCGGTGCGTTCGCACACCGCCTCGAAGAAGGCCGCCTGCGGCTTCCTGACGCCGTAGGCCGCGGCGTAGTGAATGGCGTCGAAACGGTCCTTCAGCCCCAGGCGCGACCACAGGTGGTCGGCGCGCAGATGCTCCTGAACCGTCGCCAGGTGCAGGGGGAGCCCCCGCGCACGCAGCTTGGCCAGCTCGTTCAACAGGTCATGGTCCAGGTGAGCATCCTTTTCGAACCAGTAGTCCACCAGGGCCTGGGCGCTAGCGCCGGGGGCGAAGGCGGCGAGGGCGGCGGGCAGCACCTCCATCAGTCCTTTTCGTCCAAGGACGATGTCCTCGAAATGCGGCGCGAAAAACCTCTCCTGCAGATCCAGCGGGTCGATCCCGAGGTCCGCCTTGAGGTCCCGGTCCCAGCGCAGACCCTGCGGGTGACGCACCACGACGCCGTCCACGTCGACCATCAGCGCCTTGATCGTCACAGCATTCCCTTCAGTCGGTAGAGCGCGTCCATCGCCTCGCGCGGGCTCATGCCGTCGGGATCGAGCGCACGCAGGGCCTCCTCCGCGGGCGAGGGGCCGCGGCGCTCCGGCTCGGGCGCGCTGGCGGCGAACAGCGGCAGGTCCTCCAGGTGCGCCGGCGCGCCGGCCTCGCGCTCCAGCCGGTCCAGCACCTCGCGGGCGCGGACCACCACGGCGGGCGGCACCCCGGCGAGCTTGGCCACCTGCACGCCATAGGAGCGGTCGGCGGGGCCCGGCCCGGCCTCGTGCAGGAAGATCAGGTCGCCGTTCCACTCCTTGGCCTTGAGCGACAGGTTCGCCACGTGCGCCAGCCGGCCCTCCAGCACGGCGAGCTCATGATAGTGGGTGGCGAATAGCGCGCGGCAGCGGTTGGTCTCGTGCAGCGCCTCGGCGCAGGCCCAGGCGATGGCCAGACCGTCGTAGGTGGCCGTGCCGCGGCCGATCTCGTCCAGGATGACCAGGCTGCGCGGGGTGGCCTGGGTCAGGATCGCGGCCGTCTCCACCATCTCCAGCATGAAGGTCGAGCGCCCGCGCGCCAGGTCGTCGCCCGCCCCGACCCGGCTGAACAGCCGATCCACGACGCCCAGGCGCAGACGCTTGGCCGGCACGAAGCAGCCCGCCTGGGCGAGGACGGCGAGCAGCGCGTTCTGGCGCAGGAAGGTCGACTTACCGGCCATGTTCGGGCCGGTGACGATGGACAGCCGCGCCGCCCCCACGCCGGCGCCGTCCAGTCGGCAGTCGTTGGGCGTGAAGGCCTCCCCGGCCCGCTTCACCGCCGCCTCCACCACCGGGTGGCGCGCGGCCTCCGCCTCGAACGCCGTCGAGCGGTCGATGATCGGGCGGCTGGCGCCGACATCCTCGGCCCATTCGGCGAGTCCCGCCGCAACATCGAGCCGCGCCGCGCCCTCCGCCGCCGCCTGGATCTCGGCGGCCACGGCGCGCGCGGCCTCGCGCCAGGCTTCGAAGGTGTCGAGTTCGATCGCGAGCGCCCGCTCGGCCGCCTGCGCGATCCTGGCGTCGAGCTCCGCCAGCTCCACGGTGGTGAAGCGCACCTGGTTGGCCAGGGTCTGGCGGTGGATGAAGGTGGCGTTAAGCGGCGGCCCCATCAGCGGCTCGGCGGCCTTGGCCGTGGCCTCGACGAAATAGCCGAGCACGGCGTTGTGGCGGATCTTCAGGGCGACGCCGCTCTCGGCCGCCAGCTTCTGCTCCAGGGCCGCGATGACCCGGCGGCTGTCGTCGCGCAGAGCGCGCGCCTGATCGAGCTCCGGCCGCACCCCGGCGGCCACGAAGCCGCCGTCCCTGGCCAGGTTCGGCAGGTCCTCGCCCAGGCCTTCGGCCATCAGGGCGCGGAAGGCTTCGAGCCGGGGATTGCCCGCGGGGTCCAGGGCGGAAAGGGCCTCGGCGATCTCGGCGGGCGGCGGATCCAGCGGCTCCGGTTCGCGCGCCGCCAGTTCGGCGATCGCCCGTCCCGCGGCCAGGCCGTCGCGCAGGCAACCCAGGTCCCGCGGGCCGCCCCGCCCCAGCGCCAGGCGCGAAAGCGCCCGGGCCATGTCGCCCATGCCCTTCAGCGCCTCGCGCAGGCGCTCGCGCAGGGCGCGTCGCTCCAGCAGCCAGTCGATCGCGTCGAGCCGCGCGTCGATCGCGGCCGGGTCCAGCAGCGGGCGCGCCAGCCGCGCCGCCAGCAGCCGCGCCCCCGGCGCGCTGACCGTCCGGTCGATGGCGCCCAGGAGGCTCCCGTCGCGCGCGCCGGCCAGGCTCTTGTCGATCTCCAGACTCGCCCGGGTCGCCGGATCGATCGACATGACGTCCGCCTCGGCCGCCCGGCGCGGGGCGCTCAGCACCGGCATGCGCCCGGCCTGGGTGGATTCCAGATGGGCGGCGATCAGGCCCAGGGCGGCGATCTCCGCGCCGGAGAGCTGGCCGAAGCCGTCCAAGGTCTCGACGCCGTAGAGCCGCTTCAGCCGCGCCTCCGAGGCGGAGGGCTCGGCCAGGGCCTGGGCCATCGGCTGCAAATAGCCGCCCGCGGCCTTGAGCGCCCCCGAAAGCGCCTCGTCGGCGAACATGCGGTCAGGAACCAGCACCTCGGAGGGGCCCAGTGCAGCAAGCGCCGAGGCGAGGCCGTCCCGGCCCACCGCCAGGCACTCCACCTCGCCGGTGGAGAGCTCGACGCTGGCCACCGCCGCCTGTCCCGCCCGGACCGCCACCGCAGCCAGGCGGTTGGCGCCACGGGCGTCGAGGAGGCCGTCTTCGGTCAGGGTGCCCGGGGTGACCACCCGCACGACCTCGCGTCGGACGATCGCCTTGGATCCGCGCTTCCGGGCTTCGGCCGGGTCCTCGGTCTGTTCGACCACGGCCACCTTGAAGCCGGCGCGGATCAGCTTGGAGAGATAGGCTTCGGCCGCATGGACGGGCACGCCGGCCAGCGGAATGGGTTCGCCCTGGTGCACGCCTCGCGTGGTCAGGTTGAGGCCAAGGGTGGCCGCGCCCTTCACCGCGTCCTCGAAGAACAGCTCGTAGAAGTCGCCCATCCGGAAGAAGACGAGCGCGTCAGGCTGGCGCGCCTTGGCCTCGAAGAACTGGGCCATCACCGGGCTGGCGCCGGCGGCGTCGGGGATCGGGGCGGCGGGAGCGTTCATCTGCGGCCGCAAGCTAGCGGCGCCCGCGCCTCGCGTCAGCCCCGGCCGCGGCTCCGTGGGGACTTGAAGCACGCCCCAGCCGTGCCAAGCTGTGGATGACTGGAAATACGGGAGCGCGCCGTGAACTACGTGATCTTTCCGGCCGGTCCCGCCGACGACGAGGATCTGGCGCGAGTGCACGTCACCACCTGGCGCGAGACCTATCGCGGCCTGTTGCCCGACGCCTTCCTGAATTCCATGTCCGAGCCGGTGCACGCCCGGCGCTTTCGCAGGGCCCTGATCCGCCGCGACGGGCCCGAGGTGGTCATGGCCGCCGCCGCCCGCAGCGGACTGATCGGCTACGCCCAGGCGCTGCCCTCGCGCGCAGGCCGCCCTGGCGAGGCCGAAGTCGCCACGCTCTACGTGCTTCGCGCCCGACAGCGGGCCGGCGTCGGCGAAGCGCTCCTGCGCGCCAGCGCCCGGGCCATGGCCGCCCGCGGCTTCAGGAGCCTGATGATCTCGGTGCTGCGCGACAACCTGCCGGCGCGAAGCTTCTACGAGCACCTTGGCGGCGTGGCGGACGCGCCCCGTCCCGAACCCGGCCCGGGCGGCGTGCTCTACGAGGTCGCCTACCGCTGGGCGGACATCCGCATCCTCACCTGAGGCCCCGGCACGAGGCCAGCAGGGCGTCCATCGCCGCCAGCATCTCCCGGCGGCGCGCAAAGGGATGCGGATAGACCGGGGCGCCGCCCCCCGCGCGCAGGCGCAGCGCTTCGCCGATGGCCGCCCAGTGGCCGGGGAATTCGGCCATCGCCCAGCGGCCGGCCGCCGCCTTGGAGGCGATGTCGTCGGTTCGCAGCGTGTACGCGATCCGCGCAAGGCCCAGGACGCCCCAGGCCGGCGCCCAGCCGCCCAGCATGGCTAGGCCTCGGGACGTCAGCGGCCGTCGAGCCGCTCTGAGCCATGGCGCCCAATAGTCGTCGAGATTGGCCAGCAGGGCGGCGCGCACCGCGCCCGGGTCGCACCAGATGTCCGAGGGAATCGCGCCGCGGATGGCGGCGCCGTGCAGCGCCAGCGTGCGCAGGGCGACAGCGACGTCCACCCCCGGCGGCGGCGGGGCGCTGAGGTCCGCCAGCCAGTGGCCGTCGATCTTCTGTCCGCCCAGGCCGCGGGACGCGGCCGCCGCCACGCGCCTCAGCTGCTCGGCCTCTTCCGGGCACGCTGGACGTGCGGTCGCGCCAATGAAGTCGATGTCGCTCCGCCCGGCGCGCCAGTCGCCGAGCACGGCCGAGCCCGTGAGAAAGAATCCGACCACCAGTCCTGGAAGCGCGGAATCGAGTTCGTCCAGCAGGTGTTCGCAGATGTCGCGGACGATCGGGGGTGGGGCGGCCATGGCGATCTCCTCTAGAGCCCCTTCGCCCGCAGATGCCGCGCCACGTGGTCGACGAAGAGCTTGACCTTGGCCGCCATCAGCCGGTTCGACGGATAGACCGCATAGATCCCGCTTTCCGGAGCGGTCCAATCCCCCAGGCACGGCACGAGGCGGCCGTCCGCCAGGTCGTCCGCCACCAGCCATCGGGGTACGGCCGCCAGCCCCAGACCTGCGAGGGCCGCGGCGCGGAGGGTCTCGGCGCTGTTGGACAGGAGCGTCGGCTGAACCGGCACGTCGGCCCGCTCGCCCTGGCGCTCGAAGCGCCACTCCCGCGACCAGAACAGGGGCGAATAGGCGATGGTGCGGTGCGCGACCACCTCCTGCGGCGAACTGGGCGCAGGATGCGCCGCCAGATAGCCCGGCGAAGCGACCACCAGCACGCGGGAGGTCCCGAGGCGGCGCACGACAAGGTTTTCGGCAGGCTGCGGCGTGATGCGGATGGCCAGGTCGAAGCCGGCCTCGATGAGGTCCACCGCCTGAGCGCCCTCCACCAGCTCAAGACGCAGCCCGGGGTGCGACGCCAGCAGGGCCGCCATGGCGGGCGCCATGTGCAGCCGGGCGAAGGCTTCCGGGGCGGCCACCCGCAACGGTCCGATCGGCTCGCTGTGCAACGCCTGGGCTTCCGCCCGCCCGGCCTCGGCCTCCGCCAGGGCGGCTCGGCAGCGGGCGTAGAAGGCGCGCCCGGCGTCGGTGGCCGCCAGTCTGCGCGTCGTGCGGTCCAGGAGGCGAACGCCAAGCCGCGCTTCCAGCCGGCGCACCGCTTCGCTCACGGAGGACTTGGTCACCCCGAGCTCCTCGGCGGCGCGGCTGAAGCCGCCAGCCTCCACGACCCGCGCAAAGACAATCATGCCCTCGAATGGACTGGTCATGGATGATTGTTCGCTCGAACCGAACGATCTGTCCATCGTGCCGGCCTGTCGGACGATCAGTCGTGGCGCTACGACCGCCGGGTCCTAGAGAGGAGACGTTCCATGCCCATCGAACCTAGCGCCATCCAGGTCATCGGCCCCGCCGCCGGCGAGCCGGTCAACGTCCTGGGCGCGCCGATCGTCATCAAGTCCGGCGGCTGCGCCGGGCCGCTGTTCTTCGCCGACCACCCGGTGCCCCCGGGCTACTTTGTGCCGCCCCACGTCCACGAGGATGAGGACGAGCTGTTCTTCGTCATGGAGGGCGAACTCACCTTGACCGGCCCTGCCGGGGAGCTCATCGCCGGCCCCGGCAGCCTGGTGCATCTGCCGCGGGGCGTGCCTCATAGCTTCGGCAACGCGACCGACCGGCCGGTGAGGATGCTGGTGGTCTGCACCGGCCACGGCCTGGAAGGGGTGTTCCGCGATCTCGACGCGGCCGCGCGCGAGCGCGAGCTCGACCACGGCGACATCAACGCGATCTGCGCGGCGAACCGCGTCTACATGCAGTAAGGGGAGACGGGCGGCTCAGCCGCCGCCCGTCACGTCTTCCCAGAAGCGCTTGGCCTTGTCGATGAAGCCGGCGGACTTCGGATGCTGCTGCTCGCCGCAGAGCCCGGCGAACTCGCGCATCAGTTCCTTCTGCCGAGCCGTCAGCTTGGCCGGGGTTTCGACGAAGAACTCCACCACCAGATCGCCGCGCTCGCGCGAGCGCAACGAGGGCATTCCGCGGCCCTTCAGCCGCACGGTGCGGCCGGTCTGGGCGCCTTCGGGCACCTTGACCATGATCTTGCAGGCGCCGTCGCAGTTCTCGCCGCCCATCAGGCACGGCGCCTCGATCTCGCCGCCGAGCACGGCGGTGGCCATCGGCACCGGCACTGTGCAGAGCAGGTCCAGCCCGTCGCGCTCGAACAGGTCGTGCGGACGCACCGACAGGAAGATGTAGAGGTCGCCGCGCGGGCCGCCGCGGGCCCCCGCGTCGCCTTCGCCGGCCAGGCGGATGCGCGCGCCGTCGTCCACCCCGGCCGGGATGCGCACCTGCAGGCGGCGTTCGCGACGCACCTGGCCATGGCCGCGGCAGTCGCTGCACGGGTCCAGGATCAGCCGCCCGGTGCCGCCGCAGCGCGGGCAGGCCCGCTCGATGGAGAAGAAGCCCTGGCTCGCCCGCACCCGGCCATGGCCGCCGCATGAGCCGCAGACGGTCGGGCTGGTGCCTGGAGTGGCGCCGGACCCTTCGCACGTCTCGCAGGTCATGGCTGCGGGCACGTCGATCGCCACCTCGGCGCCGGCGTAGGCCTGCTCCAGGGTGATCTCCAGGTCGTAGCGCAGGTCCTGCCCGCGGGCCGGGCCAGAGCGGCGCTGGCCGCCACGGCCGAACATGTCGCCGAAGACGTCGCCGAACACCTCGTTGAAGATGTCATGCACGTCGTGCGCGCCGGCGCCGGCGCCGCCATGGCCGTTGACGCCGGCGTGGCCGAAGCGGTCGTACGCCGCCCGCTTCTGCGGGTCGGACAGCACCGAATAGGCCTCGTTGATCTCCTTGAACCGCCCGGCCGCTTCCTCGCAACCGCCGTTGCGGTCGGGGTGGTGCTCCATGGCGAGCTTACGGAAGGAGCTTTTCAGCGCGGCCGCGTCGCAACCGCGATCGACGCCCAGGATCTCGTAATAGTCCCGCATGTCGTCAGGCGTTCTATGGCTTTATGGGAAATGGGGGTTCGGCTGCCCGCCCGGCTGCAAGTCTTGCGCCGGGCGGGCGCCTGTCCGCGAAGGACGGCGGCGACGATCCCCATCGACCTTCTCGCACCGCATGGATGAGAGCGCGATGGGGCATGTCGTCACGCCGAGGGCTTGTCGTCGCTGACTTCTTCGAACTCGGCGTCGACCACGTCTTCGCCGGCGTTCGGTTGGGCCTCGCCGCCTTGCTCCTGCTGGGCCTTGTACATGGCCTCGCCGAGCTTCATCGACGCCTGGATCAGGGTCTGCGTCTTGGCCGAGATGGCCTCGGCGTCGTCGCCTTCCAGGGCCGACTTCAGATCGGTGAGCGCGGTCTCGATCGCCGACTTGTCGTCCGCGCCAATCTTGTCGCCGTGCTCGGCCAGGGCTTTCTCGGTGGAATGGACCACCGCCTCGGCCTGGTTCTTGGCCTCGACTGCGGCCTTGCGCTTCTCGTCCTCGGCCTTATGGGCCTCGGCGTCCTTGACCATCTTCTCGATGTCGGCGTCCGACAGGCCGCCGTTGGCCTGGATGCGGATCGACTGTTCCTTGCTGGTCGCCTTGTCCCGGGCCGAAACGTTGACGATGCCGTTGGCGTCGATGTCGAAGGTGACCTCGATCTGCGGCACGCCGCGCGGCGCCGGCGGGATGCCGACCAGGTCGAACTGGCCCAGCATCTTGTTGTCGGCCGCCATCGGGCGCTCGCCCTGGAAGACCCGGATGGTCACGGCGTTCTGGTTGTCGTCGGCCGTGGAGAAGGTCTGCGAGCGCTTGGTCGGGATCGTCGTGTTGCGCTCGATGAGGGGCGTGAACACGCCGCCCAGGGTCTCGATGCCCAGGGTCAGCGGAGTCACGTCCAGCAGCAGCACGTCCTTGACGTCGCCTTGCAGCACGCCGGCCTGGACCGCCGCGCCCAGGGCCACCACTTCGTCCGGGTTCACGCCCTTGTGGGGCTCACGGCCGAAGAACTCCTTCACCGCCTCGACGACCTTGGGCATGCGGGTCATGCCGCCGACCAGCACCACCTCGTCGATGTCGCTCTTCTTCAGGCCCGCGTCCTTGAGCGCCTGTTCGCAGGGCGCGATCGTCCGCGCGATCAGGTCCTCGACCATGGCCTCCAGCTTGGCGCGGGACAGCTTGATGTTCAGGTGCAGCGGCCCCGACGCGTTCATCGAGATGAACGGCAGGTTCACTTCGTATTGGGAGGTGGACGAGAGCTCCTTCTTGGCCTTCTCGCCTTCTTCCTTCAGCCGCTGCAGCGCCAGCTTGTCCTTGCGCAGGTCGACGCCGGTCTCCTTCTTGAACTCGTCGGCCAGGTACTCGACGACACGCATGTCGAAGTCCTCGCCGCCCAGGAAGGTGTCGCCGTTGGTCGCCTTCACCTCGAAGACGCCGTCGCCGATTTCCAGGATCGAGATGTCGAAGGTGCCGCCGCCCAGGTCGTAGACCGCGATCTTCTTGCCTTCGCTCTTCTCCAGGCCATAGGCGAGCGCCGCCGCCGTCGGCTCGTTGATGATGCGCAGGACCTCGAGGCCGGCGATCTTGCCGGCGTCCTTGGTCGCCTGGCGCTGGGCGTCGTTGAAGTAGGCCGGGACGGTGATGACCGCCTTCTCGACCTTCTCGCCGAGGTGCTGCTCGGCGGCTTCCTTCATCTTCTGCAGGATGAAGGCGGAAATCTGCTGGGGCGAGTAGTCCTTGCCCTGGGCGCGCACCCATGCGTCGCCGTTAGGACCCTTGACGATCTCATAGGGCACCATGCCCTTGTCCTTCTCGACCATCGGGTCGGAGAAGTTGCGGCCGATCAGCCGCTTGATCGCAAACAGGGTGTTCGCCGGGTTGGTGACCGCCTGCCGCTTGGCGGGCTGGCCCACCAGGCGTTCGTTGTCGTCGAGGAACGCCACGACCGACGGCGTCGTCCGCGCGCCTTCAGCGTTCTCGATCACCTTCGGCTGTTTGCCGTCCATGATGGCCACGCACGAGTTCGTGGTGCCGAGGTCGATGCCGATGATCTTGCTCATGTTCGAGTCTTGCTCGCTCCTTGTTGGCGGACGACGTGGCTGGGCCTTCTTATGAAGCGCCGCAATTGACGACGTCCCCGGTTCGATAAGGTCTCGTCCGGCTGACTCTCGCGTCAACCGTCTTGCCTCGCGATATGGGGAAAATCGACAGCCCTGCAAGGGCGAATGTCCCTAAACTTGAAGGGGCCTTGGCCGTCAAGCCCGCCGCCAGGCGTCGCGCAGCGCCGCATAGGCCGCCGCGTCGTGCGGCGTGGTCCCGCCGCGGCTCGCGACGAAGGCGTGCTCCACCACCATCGCCTGCTGTTCTATGTTCAGGTCTGCAAACTCGCGGCCCGATCCCAGGTCGTAGGCGTAGGCCCGGGGCCCGTCCCCCGCGCGCAGTTTTGCGAGCAGCAGATTGACGCCGTTCTGCGCCTGCCAGACATGCGTCATCTCGTGCACGAACATGGCCTGGGCGCCGAGCCTCACCCCCGGCGCAGTGAAGTCTGCCAGCGCCGCGCGCCAGGGCCACACCACCAGCCTCGGCCCCGCCACGAAGGCGCGCGTGGGCCAGTTCAGCGGCTGGGCCCAAAGCCGAACCCGCACCGGATCGAGCCCTTCGCCGAAGACCTCGGCGCACAGCGCCGCCTCTCCAGCCGTCAGCGGCCGGCGGCGTCCGCGAGGGGTGAGCCAAGGGCGGTCCATGCGTCCTATATGAGGCCTTATGACGCGCTCTACGATCGAAGGTTTCCGCCTCTGGCCCGGCCGGCTGGGCCCCGGCGCCCAGGCGGCGCTTCTCGACCAAGTCCTGGCGGCCATGGCCGAGGCGCCGCCCTACCGACCGATCACCCCCGGCGGAAAGCCGATGAGCGTGGAGATGACCAACCTCGGCCCCCTCGGATGGGTCACCGACGCCCGGGGCTATCGCTATGCGCCGCGCCACCCGCTCACCGGCGAGCCCTGGCCGCCGATCCCCCAAGCGCTCCTGGACCTGTGGGCGGAGCTCGCCGACGCCGCCGCCCCGCCGGACGCCTGCCTCGTCAATCTCTATCGGGAAGGCGCGCGCATGGGCTTGCATCAGGATCGCGATGAAGCCGACTTTTCGTTTCCGGTGCTGTCGATATCCCTGGGCGACACGGCCGTCTTCCGGCTGGGGGGCTTGAAACGCTCCGACCCCACCGTCTCCCTGAGGCTCGCTTCGGGCGACGTGTGCCTGCTGGGCGGACCGGCGCGCCTGGCCCACCACGGGATCGACCGGGTGATCGCCGGTTCCTCGCGCCTGGTTCCCGGCGGCGGCCGGCTGAACCTCACCCTGCGCCGGGCCGCCGCCGCGCTTTGACTCCGGGCGGCCGAGGTGGTCACCATCGCCCCTCCACCCAAGAGAGGCGCCCATGGTCACGCTCACCCGCCCCGAAGGCACGCAACCTGAAGACCTCAACCTCTCGCGCCGGGCGCTCGGCGCGGCGGTGTTCGCCGGCTACGCCGTCTCGGCCCTGTCGGCGAAGGCCGAGCCGATCAAGACCGACGCCTCGGGCCTGGTCGCCGGGACGGTGCAGGTCAAGGCCGCCGACCGCGACATCCCCGCCTATGTCGCCCGCCCGGACGTGGCCGGCGCCTTCCCGACCATCGTGGTCGTCTCCGAGATCTTCGGGGTCCACGAATACATTCGCGACATCTGCCGGCGCCTGGCCAAGCTCGGCTACGCCGCCATCGCCCCCGACTTCTTCGTCCGCGCAGGCGATCCGTCCACGCTCACCGATTTCGCCGCTGTTCGCCAGATCGTCTCGGCCACCTCGGACGGCCAGGTGAAGAGCGACATGGCCGCGACCCTGGCCTTCCTCCACGCCCAGCCGTGGGCCGACCACGCCAAGATGGGGATCACCGGCTTCTGCTGGGGCGGCGCCGTCACCTGGCTGTCGTGCGAGCGCTTCGCCGATTTCAAGGCCGGCGTGGCCTGGTACGGCCGCCTCCGGCCGCCGGCGCCGGGCGAATTCATGGGCGAGACCGAGCGCCAGTGGCCGATTCAGCTCGTCGACCAGCTCAAGGCGCCGGTGCTGGGGCTCTACGCCGGCAAGGACGCCGGCATCCCGCTGCCGGACGTGGAAGCAATGCGGGCCGCCCTGGCGGCGGCCGGAAAGACCGACAGCGAGATCGTCGTCTATCCCGAGGCTCAGCACGCCTTCCACGCCGACTACCGGGCCAGCTACGACGCCGAGGCCGCGGCCGACGGCTGGAAGCGCATGCTCGCCCACTTCGCCCGGCACGGCCTGGCGCCGCGCAAGGTCTGACGGGGCGACGGCTGTGCGGACGCGGCGCGCCGGCGCGCGTCAGTAGATCGGCGCGTCCACCGGCGGCGGGGTGACGCCGTCGAGCAGGTCGCCGACCTTGTCCTCTGGCGGCTGGGCCGGCTCGGGGGCCTTGGGCGGCGGCACGGCCAACGGCGGCACCTCCACCTCAAGCTTTTCGGGCGGCGCCTCGGCGACCTCGGCGGGCTTTTCCTCTTCCGCCTTCTCCGGCTCCGGCGGCGGGGGCTCGAGCGTCTCGAAGATCGGCCGCGCATCGGTGGCCGTCAGGGGCGCGGCGGAACTTCCGTCGGCGGCCTCCCCGGGCAGCCGGGCGCGGCCGGGGGCGCCGGTGAAGCCCAGGTAGAAGCCAAGGACGGCGCAGCCCAGAATCAGGGCCGCGACGACCTGGAGAGCGCGCAGGGGCATGGTCCACATGCGCACGAATCTAGAAGGATTTTGCGTCGAAGGGGAGGGCGCATCGCGCACGTGGCGTGGCCCTTTCGCCTCACGCGGCGCTTCGTCCCGGCGCCGGGCGCGGGCGGGCCCTTCGGGGTAAATGCTGCTTAACCCTCTTGAGCCAGAAGATGACCCTTCAAGATCGGAGGGGTGCATGGCGCGCGTCGCGCGGAAGACGGGGCTGGAGCTTGGGTTGCATATCGCCGGCCTGGCCTGGTCGCACCCCAACACCGCCCGCCTGCGCGGCGGGGTCGTCGCCGTCGCCGGCGTGGCCCTGGCGGTCGCCTTCGCCACCTACAACGCCGCGGACCCGAGCCTGAACGCGGCCAGCGTTCTCGATCCCACCAACGCCCTCGGCGGACCGGGCGCCGTGGCCGCCGACATCGGCGTGCAGTCGCTGGGCCTCGGGGCCGGCGTCGCGGCCCTGATGATGGTGGTCTTCGGCCTGGCCCGCGTCACCTGCGCCCACCCGGACGAGACCCGCACGCCGCTGCGCCTGCGCGCCCTCGCCGGGGTCGGCGGCGTGCTCGCCTTGGCCGGCGTCCTGGCCGCCCCCGCCCCGCCCGCCGCCTGGCCGTTGGCCAAGGGCCTCGGAGGCTTCTGGGGCGACGGGCTGCTGCACGCCCTGGCCGGCCTCTTCGCCTTCGCTCGCATTCCACTGTCCGGCGTGATCGCCGCCTTGCTGCTGGCCGCCGCCGCCGCCGCGGGCCTGGCCTATGCGCTGGGCATGCGCCGGCCCGACATGGCCGCCATCGCCGAGTGGCTGGCCCACGCGCTGGAACGCCGCCCGGCCGCCCCGGCCGCCGCCGTCGAAGCCGGCCCGAAGCGCGTCCGCACCCGACGCGCCGAGCGCGCCGCCGCTCCGCCCGCGGCGGACGAACCCGACGCAGAAGACGCCGTCCCCCAGGTCGCCGCGCCGGCCGCGCCCCTGGCGATCAAGGCGCCCAAGCCCACGCCCAAGGAATCCGGCCGCGAGGCGCGGGAGGCCCAAGGCGCCTTCGAGTTCGTCAAGCCGACCGGCTTCGCCCTGCCCGAGCTCGCCATGCTGGCCAAGCCGAAGCCCCGGGCCAGCCAGTTCGACGAAGGCGCCCTGCGCCAGAACGCCCAGCTCCTGGAAAGCGTGCTGGCCGAGTTCGGGGTGAAGGGGCGCATCGACCAGATCCGTCCCGGTCCCGTGGTCACGCTCTACGAACTGGTGCCGGCCGCCGGCGTGAAATCCGCCCGCGTCGTCGCCCTGGCGGACGACATCGCCCGTTCGATGAGCGTGGCGGCCTGTCGCGTCAGCGTGGTCTCGGGCCGCAACGCCATCGGCATCGAGCTGCCCAACGCCCGCCGCGAGACCGTCTACCTGCGCGACCTGCTGGCCAGCCCGGAATACGAGAAGTCCACCCAGGCCCTGCCCATGGCCCTGGGCGAGAACATCGGCGGCGAGCCCTACATCGCCGACCTGTCCAAGATGCCCCACCTCTTGATCGCCGGGACCACCGGCTCGGGCAAGTCGGTGGGCGTCAACGCCATGATCCTGTCGATCCTCTACCGCCTGCCGCCCGAGCAGTGCCGGTTCATCATGATCGACCCGAAGATGCTGGAGCTTTCCGTCTACGACGGCATCCCGCACCTGCTGGCGCCGGTCGTGACCGATCCCAAGAAGGCCATCGTGGCGCTGAAGTGGACTGTGCGTGAGATGGAGGACCGCTACCGCCTGATGTCCAAGATCGGCGTCCGCAACGTCGCCTCCTACAACGAGCGCGCCAAGGAGGCCGCGGCCAAGGGCGAGCACTTCGAGCGGACGGTCCAGACCGGCTTCGACGACAACGGCCGTCCGGTCTACGAGAGCGAGCGGATCGATCCCAAGCCGATGCCCTACCTGGTGGTGGTGATCGACGAAGTGGCCGACCTGATGCTGGTCGCCGGCAAGGACGTGGAAGGCGCCGTGCAGCGCCTGGCCCAGATGGCGCGGGCCGCCGGCATCCATCTGGTGATGGCCACCCAGCGCCCGTCGGTCGACGTGATCACCGGCACCATCAAGGCCAACTTCCCGACCCGGATCTCCTTCCAGGTCACCTCCAAGATCGATTCCCGCACCATCCTGGGCGAACAGGGCGCCGAGCAGCTGCTGGGCCAGGGGGACATGCTCTACATGGCCGGCGGCGGGCGCATCACCCGCCTGCACGGGCCCTTCGTCTCCGACCAGGAGGTCGAGGCCGTCGCCCGCTTCCTGCGCGACCAGGGCCAGCCGCAGTACCTCGAGGAGATCACCGCCGGGGGCGACGAGGAGGGCGAGGAGGGCGACCTCGGCTTCGGCGGCGGCGGCGAGGGGGCCAACGACCTCTACGATCAGGCGGTCGCCATCGTCACCCGCGACGGCAAGGCCTCCACCAGCTACGTCCAGCGCCGCCTGCAGATCGGCTACAACCGCGCCGCCTCGCTGATCGAGCGCATGGAGCAGGAAGGCGTGGTCAGCCCCGCCAACCACGCCGGCAAGCGCGAAATCCTGGCGCGGCCGCCGCCGTAGGGGCCGCCGTCACGGTTTTGTCGGTCGTTCGCGGGAAGCTGGAGCATGGACCATACGCTCCAACTGACCGGCGCCGCGATACGCAGCTTCCTCGAACCGCACTGGAGGGCGTGGCACGCCCTGCGCGGCGAGGCCCCGGCGATCCCGTCCGCCGGCGTGTGCGGCCGCTCCAGCCTGTTCCTCGCCCAAGTGCTGCGGCGCGACCTCCACCTTGACGCCCGCTGGCGCAGCGGTGCTCCACGGGAGGACGCCGTCTGCGGGTTCTTCGACGGCGTCGAATGGCGGGGGCACGCCTGGGTGGAATGCGGCGGATGGCTTGTCGACCTGACGCTCGATCAGTTCGGCGGCCCACCGGTGCTCGTCACCTGCGCCGACGACAACCGCTACCGCGCCGGGCGCGACGTCGCCCTGCCCGCCTTCCGGGCCGAACGCCGGCGGACCGTCCAGCAGCTTTGGCCTGCCTGGCGCCTCAGCCCGCTTCGTGACAGCGTCGGGGCGCTGGGGTTCTAAGGCGGGCGAAAATGGCCGACGACGCGACATTGCAGAACACCGGCGCCAAGTTCGCCGACGCCGAGGTCGCGCGCTGCTACCTCAGTCGCACGCCCTATCCGGACGCCCTGCACGCGAGCCTGCACTGGATGACGCACGCCGTCCTGTTCCCGAAGCTCGCCGACGCCCTGGCGCCCGACGGGATCATTGCGGCGGTCGACGGCGACGGCCCGGCGGACGCGCCCTGGCTCGCCGACCACCAGGCGGTCGTCGTCCGTTGGCTGGACGCGGGCCAAGATGGGGGGCCTGGCCGAAGCCTTTGACGCCGATCTGCGCGCCGTCCTGGAGCCGCACGCGGTGAACGGGATCGTCGAGTTCACCACACGCACAAGGCTGGCCTGGGGCCGCCCGAGGCGCTCGCCCAGCAGCTAGTTCGCTGGGCCCAGAATCTCAGCGAGCGCCGCCAGCAGGCGGTCGGTCTGGGCGTCGGTTCCCACGGTGATGCGCAGGAAGTCGGCGATGCGGGGAGCGTTGAAGCGGCGCACGAGCACCGCACGCTCGCGGAGCGCCGCGGCCAGGGCCGCCCCGTCGTGCGCCGGGTGGCGCGCGAAGACGAAGTTGGCCGCAGAGGGCAGGACCGCAAAGCCCAGCGTCTCCAGCCCGGCGCGCATCCGCTCGCGCCCGGCGATCACCGCCGCGCAGGTTTCCCGGAAGAACGCCTCGTCCTCGACCGAGGCCAGCGCGCCCGCCTGCGCCGGCCGGCCCAGGGGATAGGAGTTGAAGCTGTCCTTCACCCGGGTCAGGCCCTCGATCAGGGCCTTGTCGCCGATCGCATAGCCGACCCGCAGGCCGGCCAGGCCCCGCGACTTGGACATCGTGCGCACGACCAGCAGGTTCGGGTGTTCGGCGACCAGCGGGATCGCCGTCTCGCCGCCGAAGTCGACATAGGCCTCGTCGATCACCACCGGAATGTCGGGATGCTCGGCCAGCAGGCTTGCGATCTCGGCGCGCGACAGCGCCACGCCGGTCGGCGCGTTGGGATTGGCCAGGATGATCGCGCCCGCCGGACGGCGGTAGTCGGCCAGGCGCACGCCCATGGCCTCGTCCAGCGGCACGGCGGCCCAGGCGACGTCGAACAGCTGGGCCCAGACCGGATAGAAGCTGTAGGTCACGTCCGGGAACAGCAGCGGCGCCTCGTGCTTCAGGAGGCCGGCGAAGGCGTGCGCCAGCACCTCGTCGGACCCGTTGCCGACGAACACCTCGTCGGCCGTCACGCCGTGATAGGCCCCCAGCGCCTCGCGCAGCGCGCCGGCCTGCGGGTCGGGATAGAGCCGAAGGGCGTCGTCCGCGGCGGCGCGGATGGCCGCCAGCGCCCGCGGCGATGGGCCGAACGGGCTCTCGTTGGTGTTGAGCTTGACCAGGCCCTCGATCCGCGGCTGCTCGCCGGGCGTGTAGGGCTCCAGGCCGTGCGCCAGGGCGCTCCAGTAGCGGCTCATCAGACGCCGAACTCCATCGCCACGCCCAGGCCGGCCAGGGCGTCCCAGTAGCCGGGCCAGGTCTTGGCCGTGCAGGCGGGGTTCTCGACGACGATCCCGCCGACCTTCAGGCCGGCGAGGGCGAAGGACATGGCGATGCGGTGGTCGCCGTGCACGTCGATCCGGCAGGGCCGCGTCTGGCCCGCCAGCGAAGGATCGGCCTCGACCACCAGCTCGTCGCCCTCCTCCCGCGCCAGGCCGGGGCGGACGGCGTTCAGCCCGGCGCTGAGCGCCGAGATCCGGTCGCACTCCTTGACCCGCAGGTTGGCGATGCCCGTGAAGCGCACCGGCGTTGAGTTGAACGCCGCCAGGACCGCCAGGGTCGGCACGGCGTCCTGCATCTGCGAGCCGTCGATCAGCGAGGGCATGCGCGGGAAGGACGCGATGAGCGCGTGCGCGGCCGCGTCCGGCTGGGTGAAGTCGCCGGCCGCGACGCCGAGGTCGATGGACCCGCCCGTCAGCGCCTCGGCGGCCCACAGATAGGTCGCGGCCGAAGCGTCGGGCTCGATGGCCAGATCGGCCGCGGCGTAGCCGGTGGGCTCGACGCGCCAGACGCCGCCGTTCCCCAGCGCCCGCACCTTCGCCCCGAACCGCGCCATGGCGGCCGTCGTCAGGTCCACATAGCCGCGCGCGCCGATGTCGACGTTCTTCAGCGCCACGTCCACCGGCCCGGCGCCGCAGGCCGCCAGCATCAGAAGCGCCGAGACGTACTGGCTGGTCAGGGAGGCGTCGATCTCGACGCGGTCGCCGGAAAATCCGCCCCGTCCGTGGATGGTCACTGGCGGGCGGCCGTTCGTGCTTTCGCCCTTCACGCCCAGCATGGCCAGGGCCTCGACGAGGGCGCCGATCGGCCGCTCGCGCATATAGGCGTCGCCGTCCAGCACCACGGTCCCGTCGACCAGGGCGACGGCGGCCGTCAGGAAGCGCATCGCCGTGCCCGCATTGCCCAGGAACAGCGGCCCGGCCGGGGGCGACAGGGCGCCGCTGGCCTGCACGACGAACGTGGTCGCGTCCGGCTCCTCGACCACGACGCCCATGGCCCGGAGCGCCTGAGCCATGCGGGCGGTGTCGTCGCTCTTCAGCGCTCCGGTCAGCCGGCTGCGGCCCTTGGCCAGCGCCGCCAGCAGCAGCGCCCGGTTCGTGATCGACTTGGAGCCTGGCGGCGCGGCGGCGCCCCGCAGGGGGCCTTGCACGGGGGCGATGCGGACGCCGGCGATCGAGGTCTGGGCGGTCATGGGCGCACACCTAATCCGCCCGCCGCGCCGAAGCCAGAGCCAGCGGCGCGCTGGACGCGCCCGGCCGCGCCGCTACAGTGCCCGCTTCGATTTCGGGAGGGGGCTCCATGCGGATCCTGGGCGGCGTCGCCGCGTCTTTGTCGCTCTTCGCCGCCGCCGCCGCGGCCCAGCCGGCCGTCGAGCAGCCGGCGACCTACATCCATGCCGGAGCGCTGCTCGACCGACCAGGGCAGGCGCCCCGCGGCCCGTCCACCCTGATCGTCCGCAACGGCAGGATCGAGGCGGTGGAATCCGGATTCGCCGCCCCGCCCCAGGGCGCCAGCCTGATCGACCTGAAGGACCAGTTCGTCCTGCCGGGACTGATCGACATGCACGTCCATCTCTTCTCCGACGACGACAAGGCCCGTGAGCGGATGGAGGAGATCAACCGCGACATCGAGGACAACCTGCTGATCGCCGTCGACAACGCGCGCCGCACCCTGGAGGCCGGCTTCACCACGGTGCGCGACCTGGGATCGGAGGCGCGCTCGATCACCTCGCTGCGCGACGCCATCAACGCCGGGACGATCCCTGGCCCCACCGTCGTTCCAGCGGCGCGGATGGTGTCGATCACCGGCGGCCACGGCGACTCCACCAACGGCGTCAACCGGGACGCGGCCCGGGCAGCCGCCGAGCGGGCCACCAACCTGTGCGACGGACCGGACGACTGCCGCCGTGCGGTGCGCGCCCAGATCGGCGCCGGCGCCGAGGTGATCAAGTTCGCCGCGACCGGCGGCGTGCTCTCCAACGTCTCCGGCGGCCTTGGCCGGCACATGACCGACGCGGAAATGAGCGCGATCGTGGAGACCGCCCACGAACTCGGCCGCAAGGTCGCCGTCCACGCCCACGGCAAGGCCGGCATTGATGCGGCGCTGCAGGCCGGTGTCGATTCCATTGAGCACGGCACCTATGTCGATGCCGGCTCGATCGCCCTGTTCAAGAAGACCGGCGCCTATCTGACGCCGACCATGCTCGCGCCTCGGGCGGCGCTGGCGCAGGCCCGCAGCGGCGTGCTGCCGCCCGCCATCCTGCCGAAGGCCGAGGACGCCGCAGCCGCCGCCTTCGCCAACCACAAGGCCGCGATCGCCGCAGGAGTGAAGATCGCCTTCGGCACCGACACCGGTGTGTCGGCCCACGGCGACAACGCCCAGGAATTCGCGCTGATGGTCGAGGCCGGCATGAGCCCGAACGAGGCGATCAAGGCCGCCACGGTCAACGCCGCCGACCTGCTCGGCCGCGCCGACCGCCTGGGCACGCTCGAGCCCGGCAAGGACGCCGACATCATCGCCGTGGCCAAGAGCCCCCTGGCCGACGTCACCGAACTAGAGCGGCCCACCTTCGTCATGAAGCGCGGGGCGCCGATCAAGGTCGACGGCCGCCGCCAGCCTTTCCCGCCAGAGGGCTGAGGCCGCCGGCCCCCCGGCGGGCCGCGCCCCGTCACCGCGCAAGCGGCGAAGGGGCCGCGGGCGCATGACCTAGTCGGCGAAGACCGCAGGCCGCTTTTCCATGGCGGCTTTCACGGCCTCGATCTGGTTGGGCGAGCCGATCAGGGCGCCCTGCTCTTCGCTCTCGGCCTTGAAGATCGCGCGCTGGTCGGAATCGGGCTGCATGTTGAACAGCCGCTTGCCGGCACGGATCGCGTCGGGGTTCTTGCTTGCGATCTCCGCGGCCAGCTTGAGCGCCTCGGCGCGGGGATCGGCGCAGACGCGGGTGGCCAGGCCCAGCTTGAAGGCTTCTTCGCCGTCGAAGATGCGGCCCGTGTAGGTCAGTTCGCGGGCGAGATCGTCCCGCAGCAGGCCCTTCAGCAGCACCAGGCCGGCCATGTCCGGCACCAGGCCCCACTTGATCTCCAGGATCGCCAGCTTGGCGTCGGGCGCGACGAAGCGGATCTCCGGGCCCATCGCCAGCTGAAACCCGCCGCCGAAGGCCACGCCATGGATGGCGCCGATCACCG
Source organism: Phenylobacterium sp. (assembly GCF_046291545.1). Classification (GTDB taxonomy): domain Bacteria; phylum Pseudomonadota; class Alphaproteobacteria; order Caulobacterales; family Caulobacteraceae; genus Phenylobacterium. The sequence continues at coordinate 829,887 of NZ_JBKBSM010000001.1, read as the reverse complement.
GCATCGGCAGCTCGCGCCAGACGAAGACGGCCTGCTGGGCGCGGTTGGCGCCGCCCGGGGTGCGCGGCGTACCGACAATACCGCCGCCGCCCTTGCGCTCGCCCGAGGCCATCTTGCCGAAGTTGCTCATGTCCAGGCCGGCGCAGAAGGCACGCCCTTCGCCGGACAGCACCACGCAGCGAACGTCCTTGCGTGCCTTCAGCGCCTCACCGGTCTCGACCAGCGCGCTGAACATGGCGTCGTCCAGGGCGTTCATCTTGTCGACGCGCACCATCCGCACGTCGGCGACGCCGTTGCTCACCTCGACCTTGATCCGTTCTTCCATCCCTAGTCTCCTTCAGGTCCTGGGTCCGCCCGGCGCGCGACGTAGCCGGCGCGGGGAAAATGCACATGGAGCCGGCCGAGCGGGCTGGCGTCCCGCGCGATGACGATGCGCTGCGGGGTGGCGGCGACCAGCCGGCCGTCGATCGGGTCGCGGCCGTAGTCGTCGGCGCTCACCACCACCGGATCGCCCGGCGCAGCGCCGAGCGGATCGTGCACGTCATGCGCCGGCGGCGCGGCCGGCGTGGCCGCACGGGCGACCTCCAGCGCCTCGGCGCCGGACATCTCGCGCCGGTCGCCGTGGCCGATCGCCTGCACCCGGCCGGCCCAGGCCTGCAGGCGCTCGAGCCCGGTCATCAGCTCGCGGGCCGTCTTCGGGACCGCCCCGGCAAGGAACCAGACGTTCATGTAGGCGCTGATGTCGCTCAGCCCCGGCGCATCGCCATCCAGGAAGTCGCGGCCTTCCAAGGCGTCGTCGATCCAGGCGGCCTGGGCCCGCCACTGCTGGCGCATCGGCTCGCCGGCGGCCTTCATCGCCGCCACGTCGAACGGGCGGCCGGAGAGCTTCTCCCGGTCGGCGACGAAGGCGGGGTCCACCGCATCGCCGAGTTCGCCGAAGATCACCGGGACGGTGACGCCGAAGAACAGCCGGTCAGCCCACAGGTTCAGCGCCCAGGCTCCGCCGGACGCCGCGCGCGGACCGGGCGCGCGCGCTTCGATCTCGGCCAGGATGACCTGGCTGTCGCAGTAGATGTCCGCACCGATCTGCATCACCGGCGCGCGCCGATAGCCGCCGGTCAGGGGCGTCAGCTCGGGCTTGGGCATGATGTTCGGCGTGACCACCGAACGCCACGCCAGGCCCTTCAGCCCGAGCAGCAGCCGCACCTTCTCGGAAAAGGGCGAGGTGTCGTAGTGGTGAAGGATGATCTCGCCGGCGGCCCCGCCGGTGCGTTCCTCGGCCATGTCGTCCTCCCGGCGCGCCGGACCTTTGTGCGGGTCCTGACGGTGGGGAATTCAACGGTCCGTCGGCGAAAATCTCAAGCGGCCGCGCGAGAGGCCCGCCGCCTCAGGTTGGTGAGCGCGCCGCGGCCTTCGGCCTTCAGGAAATCCACCAGTTCCCGCACGGGGCCGGCTTCGCCCGCCTCGGCGTCGACCGCCGCGATCCGCTCGGCCAGCGGCGAGGTCGCCGCGAACAGCGCACGGAACGCGCGGCGCAGGGCCATCAGGTCGCGCGAGGCGAAACCCGCCCGCTTGAGCCCCACCGTGTTCAGCGACACCAGCCGCGCGCGATCGCCCTGCACCAGGCAGAAGGGCGGCACGTCCTGGGTGACGATCGCGCCGCCGGCGACGAAGGCGTAGGCGCCGATGCGGCTGTGCTGGTGGACGGCGCACAGCCCGCTGATCCAGGCATGGTCGCCCACGATCACATGCCCGGCGAGGGTCGCCGCATTGGCCATGTGCACGTTATCGCCGACCAGGCAGTCGTGAGCCACATGCGCGCCAGTCATGATCAGGTTGCGCGAACCGACCCGGGTGGGCGCCAGGACGCCGCCGTGCACGGTGGCGAATTCGCGCACGACATTGTCGTCGCCCATGGCCAGGGGCGCCGGTCCGCCGCGCCAGGCGTCGTGCTGCGGGGCGGCTCCGATCGAGCACGCCTGATGGAAGCGATTGCGGTCGCCGATCACAGTCTCGCCGTCGATCACCACATGGGGACCAACCTCGTTGTCGCGGCCCAGCCGCACGCCGGCGCCGATCACGGCGTAGGGGCCGATGCGCGTGCCCTCGCCGATCACGGCGCCAGGGGCGATGACGGCGGTGGGGTGGATCAGCGGATCCGCGACGGGGTTGGGAGCGAGTTGCATGCCGCCCCCATAGCCCTCGGTTGCATCGCAACAAACTCAACTTCAGCGACGTTCTGTTTCAGCCGCTTCAGCCGCGCGCGACCGTGCGCGGGAACGGGCCGGCTCCGCCGTCGTTCCTACGCCCTATTGACGCCGCGTCCCTGGCGTAGTGCTGGTCACCGAAAGGAGCCCAAGCTCATGACTTCATTGACGCGCCGCACGCTGGCCCTGGCGCTCGCCGCCGCGCCCGCCTCGGCCCTGGCGCAGGGCGCCGGCGGCCTGTCGGCGGCGGACCAGGCGCTCGTAAACCGCGCGGTCGCCTACCTCGAGAACCTCGACGAAGCCAAGGGCCGCTTCGTCCAGACCGACGCCCGCGGGGCGGTCACCGAGGGCGACGTCTACATCAAGCGCCCCGGCAAGGCGCGCTTCGCCTATGACCCGCCCGTCGGCCTGCTGGTGGTTTCGGATGGCGGCCGGGTGTCGATCGCCAACTCCAGGCTGAAGACCTTCGACAGCTATCCCCTGATGGCGACGCCGCTCTCGCTGTTCCTGGCGCGGCAGATCCGCCTGGATCGCGGCGTGGTGATCAGCCGCGTCACCCGCCTGTCCGACGGCTTCTCCATCACCGCCCGCGACGGCAAGAAGCAGGCGGAGGGCCAGATCACCCTCAGCTTCACCGACAGCCCCCTGCGGCTCGCCGGTTGGACCGTGACCGACGCCCAGGGCCAGTCCACCCGCATACGCCTCACGCGGCTGGAGCGGACGTCCGGCCTCGCCTCCTCCCTCTTCGTGCTGGAGGACCCGCGGCCGAAGAGCCCCGGACGCGCTCGGATGTGACAATCTCACAACAGGCAAGCGTTAAGAGATTTTGTCCTTGACTTTTCGGCCGTCCGTGGCATTAATGACACGCATGCCGTTGGCGCGACGACGTTGCGCCGGCGGACCCCGTGCCGGAACCTATCCCCTCCCGGCGGCGGCATGAGAGACAACCTTTACGCCCGGGCTTCTCCAGTGCCCGGGCGTTTTTTCTTGGCCGCCCCTCCCGCCCGGCGCGGCGGCCCTCTAGAAGACAGCCATGCGCCTTCGCCTCTGCACCTGGAACGTCAATTCCGTCCGCCTGCGCGCCGAGCAGGTGGCGCGCTTCGTCGCCGAGCAGGCGCCTGACGTCCTGTGCCTGCAGGAGATCAAGTGCCGCGAGGACGAGTTCCCGCGGGGGGCCTTCGAGGCGGTCGGCCTGCCGCACCTGCGGATCAGCGGCCAGAAGGGCTGGCACGGGGTGGCCATCGCCTCGCGCCTGCCGATCGAGGATGCGCCGACCCTGGCGGTCTGCCGCGAGGGCCACGCCCGCTGCGTCTCGGCCAAGGTGGCCGGCGTCGAGATCCAGAACTTCTACGTCCCCGCCGGCGGCGACGTTCCGGACCGGACGCTCAATCCCAAGTTCGACCACAAGCTCGACTTCTTCGAGAAGCTCACGGTGGAGATGACCCGCCGCGACCCGAAGGCGCCGCTGGCGATCGTCGGCGATCTGAACGTGGCCCCCGGCGAGCATGACGTCTGGAGCCATCGGCACATGTCCAAGATCGTCAGCCACACGCCCGTCGAGGTGGCGGCGATGGAGGCGTTGAAGGCCTCCCTGGGTTTCCTGGACTTGGCCCGTGAGACGCGCCCCGAGCCGGAGCGGCTGTTCTCCTGGTGGAGCTACCGGGCGGCCGACTTCCGCGCATCGAACCGCGGCCTGCGGCTCGACCACATCTGGGTGACCCCGGGCCTTGCGGGCGCCTTCCACGCGGCCGGCGCGTCCGCACGCATCCACGATGACGTGCGCGCCTGGGAGCGGCCCAGCGACCACGCCCCGGTCACCGCCGACCTGGCGTTCTAAGCGCAGTCGCCGGCGGTTAGCCCAGCATCCGCGTGAACTGCGGCTGGCCCGTATGCGCGGTCACCCCGCCGTCGGCGACGACGATCGAGCCGGTCATGTAGGAGGCTTCGTCCGAGGCGAGGAAGCAGATCACCGCCGCCATCTCGTCGGGCAGCCCTGGCCGGCCCATGGGGATCAGCCCGGTCCAGTGCGCCTCCAGCCCCTGAATTGTCTTCAGCCCGGCCGTCAGCGGCGTGTCGATGAGACCGGGGCAGAGGGCGTTGACCCGGACGCCGTCCTTGGCGTGGTCGATGGCCAGCGTGCGGGTGTAGTTGATCACGCCGGCCTTGGCGGCGTTGTAGGCGGCGAAGCCGTAGTCGCCGAAGAGGCCCGATATCGAGGCGGTGTTGACGATCGCCCCGCCGCCGCCGCGCCGCATCAGGGGGATCGCCAGACGGCAGGCGTGGAAGACCGCATCCAGATCGATGGCCATCACCTGGCGCCAGGTCTCAGGGGCGAGGTCCGGCGTCTCGCCGAAACTGCCGACGCCGGCGTTGTTGATCAGGATGTCGAGGCCGCCGAACGCGTCCTCGGCGCCGGCCACCATGGCCTCGATCTGGGTCGGATCGCCGACATCCACCTGACGGAAGCTGGCGCCGGTCTCCGCCGCCAGGGCCGCCCCGGCTTCGGCGTTCAGATCGCAGATCAGCACCCTGGCCCCGCCGGCCGACAGTCGGCGCACGGTCGCCGCCCCGATCCCCGACGCCCCGCCGGTGACGATCGCCGCCTTGTCCTGGAATGCCGCCATGTCCGCCTCCCTCGCGCCTCTCGTGCGGGCGCCTTCGCAGGCCACTATGACGGGGCGCCGTAGGGGCCGCACAAGCCCCTGGCCTTCGCCTACGGCGCCAGCCGGTAGCCGCCGGCCTCGGTGAGCAGGAGTCGGGCGTTGGACGGATCCGGCTCGATCTTCTGGCGCAGGCGGTAGACGTGGGTCTCCAGGGTGTGGGTCGTCACCCCGGCGTTGTAGCCCCAGACCTCGGCCAGAAGCTCCTCTCGGGAAACCGCCTTCTCGCCGGCCCGATAGAGGTACTTCAGGATGTTGGTCTCCTTCTCCGTCAGCCGGATCTTCTTCTGGTTGGCGTCCACCAGCATCTTGGCCGCCGGCCGGAACTCGTAGCCGCCCAGGTGAAAGACCGCACCCTCGGCATGTTCGGCGCTGCGCAGCTGCGCGCGGATGCGGGCGAGCAGGACGGCGAACTTGAACGGCTTGGTGACGTAGTCGTTGGCCCCGGCCTCCAGACCCTCGATGGTGTCGCGGTCGGTGTCGGCGGCGGTCAACATGATGATCGGCGCCGCCACCCCGCCCTGGCGCATGCGCCGGCAGGCCTCGCGGCCATTCATGTCCGGCAGGTCCACGTCCAGCAGGATCAGATCCGGGCGAGCCTCCTTGGCCATGCGGACGCCCTCCTCGGCCGTTGAGGCTTCGACGGCGCTGAATTCGTCCTGAAGCTGGATCTGCTCGGCAAGCGCGCCGCGCAGGTCTTCGTCGTCATCGACGATGAGCAAGGTCTTGCGTTGTGCCATGGTGGAGAACATGCACCGCGTCGCGGCCCGGCGCCAAAGACAATTGAGAAATCCGTGATCTTCACAGCCCATTCCGACGGCCGTTTCGAGCTGGGCTCGCGAACCACCCGCTGCGCCCTGGGCCGGTCCGGCGTGGTTCCGGCGGAGGACAAGCGCGAGGGCGACGGTTGCTCGCCCCTTGGGGTATGGCCGATCCGCCGCGTGCTCTTTCGCCTGGACCGCATCAAGCCTCCGCCCACCCGGCTTCCTCTGGCGCCGATCGCCGAGGACGACGGCTGGTGCGACGCGCCGGGCGATCGGAACTACAACCGCCCGGTCAAGCTGCCCTATCCGGCGAGCTGCGAACGGATGTGGCGCGACGATCACCTCTACGATCTCGTCTGCGTGCTGGCCCACAATGACGATCCCCCCGTGCCGCTGATGGGGTCAGCGATCTTCCTGCACGTCGCCCGCCCGGACTTCGAGCCCACCGAAGGGTGCGTGGCCCTCCTGCCGGGCGACCTAGCCGAGCTGATCCGCATGGCCGAGCCGGGATCGGCCGTCTCCATCGTCGACGTCAATCCCCATCCGGTCCTGGAGCGCGCCGGCGCGGGCGTCGTCCAGCCCACTGGGCGCGGGCGTCCGGATCTACGGCTTGGCCCGGGCTCCGAAGAGCGCTGAGCCCACCCGCACGCTGGTGGCGCCAAAGCGCACCGCCGTCTCGAAGTCGTCGCTCATGCCCATGGACAGGCAGGGCAGGTCGTTGCGGGCGGCGATGCCGGCGAGAAGCGCAAAGTGAGGGCCGGGCGGCTCGTCGGCCGGGGGAATGCACATCAGCCCCTCGAGGCGAAGGCCGAACACCTCGCGGCAGGACTTGATGAAGGCGTCCGCCTCGCCGGGCGAAATCCCCGCCTTCTGCGGCTCCTCGCCCGTGTTCACCTGCACATAGAGGCGCGGACACCTGCCGGCCCGTTGCGCCTCGTCGGCGAGCGCCCGGGCCAGCCGCTCACGGTCCAGCGTCTCGATCACGTCGAAGAACCCGACCGCCTCGCGGGCCTTGTTGGTCTGCAGCGGGCCGATCAGGCGCAGCTCCAGCCCAACGCGGCGCTCCGCCCAGCGGCCCATCGCCTCCTGCACGCGGTTCTCGCCGAGCACGGTCTGGCCGGCGGCCAGGATCGGTGCGATCCGTTCCCATGGCTGTTGCTTGGAGACCGCCACCAGGGTCACATCCGCCGGCGCGCGGCCGACCGCTTCGGCGGCCCGGGCGATGCGGGAGAGCACCTCTTGGCGGGCGGCGGCGGGATCGAAGTCTTGGACGGTGGACTGGGTCATGACGGGCCGATCGGCGACGGCGGGAGCTGGTGGACGCTGGCGCGCGTCGCCCGCTGCTTAACGGCGCGGGCCGTTCCGGGGAAGACCCTCCCGCCGCTGATGTTCTTCACCGACCCCGCCCGAACGCCCGATCCGGAAGCCGTCGCCGCGCGCCTGCCGCGGGGGGCGGCCGTGGTCTACCGGGCGTTCGGCGCCCCCGACGCCCTGGCCCGGGCCCGGCGCCTGCGCGCCATCTGCAAGGCCCGCGGCCTCGTGCTGCTGATCGGCGCGGACGAGGGCCTGGCCCAGGGCGCCCGCGCCGACGGCGTCCACCTGCCGCAGCGCCTCGCTGCGCGGGCGGGCCGGATCAAACGCGCCCATCCCAGCTGGATCGTCACCGCTGCGGCCCATGGCGAGGCGGCCGCCCGCCGCGCCGCCCGCGCCGGCGCCGACGCAGCAGTGGTCTCGCCGGTGTTCCCCAGCCGCAGCCCCTCGGCGGGGCGCCCGCTCGGCGTGATGCGACTGTCTCTGATCGCCCGGCGCGCAGGGGTCCCGGTCTACGCCCTTGGCGGCGTCTCAAACGAAAACGCCCGCCGTCTCGTCGACGCGGGCGTGGCGGGTCTTGCGGCCGTGGAGGGCTTGGCGTCTAGAACTTGAACGCGGTTTCGAGGCGGACGCGCGGGGTGACCGGCTGCGGCTCGGTCTTCTTGAAGGTCGGAGACTGCTCGTCGCCGAGGGCCACGGCGCCGCCCACCCGAAGGCTGGGAGTGACGCGGAAATAGGCGCCGGCTTCGACGTCGTTCCACTGCATGTCGCGGCTGGCGGGCTGCTCAAGATTAAGTGTCACGCCCCAACGGCCGTTGCGCGTGTCCCACTTGAGCGACTTGCCGCCCTGGGTCGCGAGGGTGGCCGGCTCGTTGCGGACGCTGAAGTCCACTTTCGGCTTGGCCGTCTCGGCATGCGCGATTCCGCCGGTCGCCCCGAGAAGGGCGGCCGCACCGGCTGCGCACATCAACGTCCGAACGGACATCACCACCACTTAGGGCCCCCTTGCCCCTGGCGCGCCCTTTTGGCCGCGCCCTTCAAAATCGATTAGAGACCCCGGCCGCCCCAGGTCAACCTGAGTCCGGCGTCAAGGGGCCCTCTGCGGACGAAACGTGCAGGTCTGTGGCGAGAACGCCACGCGATTCCTGTTTGGCGCCTGACGAGGCGTTGTTATAGAGGGCGCCGGCGCGGGGCGGCGCCGCAGCCGATTGGCGCGGAAGAAACGACTTGGAGCGGATGATAATGCCGTTTGTGCGCGGAGTCTGGATGCGAGGCGTCTCAGCGGGGATCATGGCCGTGTGCCTCACGGGCCTGGCCGCCTGCTCGAGCGGCGGGCCCAAGGCTCTGGATTCCCAGGATCGCGGATTCCTCGGGTTCGGACGTGGCGGCGGCGCGGACAAGTCCGCCCAGGCGCCGGCGATCGGGGTCAACGGCTATCTGTGGCGCGCCACCCTGGACACCCTGGCCTTCATGCCGCTGGCGTCGGCCGATCCCTACGGCGGGGTCGTGATCACCGACTGGTACGTCAATCCGGAAAAGCCGGACGAGCGCTTCAAGTGCACCGTCTACATCCTCGACTCGCGTCTGCGGGCCGACGGCCTGAACGTGGCGGTGTTCAAGCAGGTCCGCGACGCCTCCGGCGGCTGGGTCGATTCCGAGACCGCCAGCCAGACCGAGACGGACATGGAAAACGCGATCCTGACGCGCGCGCGTCAGCTTCGACTTTCGAACATCAAGGGCTGACACCCGAACGGGCGATCTTCCGACAGAGCGACGGACGGCGCCCGCTTTCCCGGGCCGGCGCGCCGTTTCTGCGCCGGCCGCCACCAAACACCGTTTTAGGGGCGCGCTGATCCATGGCCCGCTACAATCCGAAAGAAGTCGAGCCCAAGTGGCGTGAGGCCTGGGACAAGGCCGAGGTCTTCAAGGCGAGCATCGTCGCCGACAAGCCCAAGTACTACGTGCTGGAGATGTTCCCCTATCCGTCGGGGCGCCTGCACATGGGCCACGTCCGCAACTACGCCCTGGGCGACGTCATCGCCCGGTTCAAGCGCGCCCGCGGCTTTAACGTGCTGCATCCCATGGGCTGGGACGCCTTTGGCCTGCCCGCCGAGAACGCGGCCATGGAACGTGGCGTCGATCCCCGCGGGTGGACCTACGACAACATCGACCGCATGCGCGCCGAGCTGAAGGAGCTGGGCCTGTCGATCGACTGGTCCCGCGAATTCGCCACCTGCGACGTCGCCTACTACGGCAAGCAGCAGGCCTGGTTCCTGGAGCTGTTCAAGCGCGGCCTGGTCTACCGCAAGGAAGGCGTCGTCAACTGGGACCCGGTCGACCAGACCGTGCTGGCCAACGAACAGGTGGTCGACGGCCGTGGCTGGCGCTCCGGCGCCGTCGTCGAGAAGCGCAAGCTGAACCAGTGGTTCATGCGCATCACCGACTATGCCGACGATCTGATCGAGGGTCTGAAATCCCTGGACCGCTGGCCAGAGAAGGTCCGGCTGATGCAGGAGAACTGGATCGGCCGCTCCCGCGGGGCGCGCCTTACCTTCCGGTTCGCCGGCGACCCGCCCGTGGGTTTCGACGGCGGGCTGGAGGTCTACACCACACGTCCCGACACCCTGTTCGGCGCGAGCTTCGTCGGCGTCGCGCCCGATCATCCCCTGGCCGAGGCGCTGGCGGCCGCCGACCCGAAGGTCGCCGCGTTCGTCGCCGAGTGCCGCAAGGGCGGCGCCTCCGAGGCCGAGATTGAGACCGCCGAGAAGATCGGTTACGACACCGGCCTGACCGTCAGCCACCCGTTCGACCCCGACTGGAAGCTGCCGGTCTGGATCGCCAATTTCATCCTGATGGACTACGGCACGGGAGCGATCTTCGCTTGCCCGGCGCATGACCAGCGCGACCTGGACTTCGCGCGCAAGTACGGCCTGCCCGTGCGTCCCGTGGTGCTTCCCCCGGGCGAGGATCCGGGCGGCTTCACCGTGGGCGACGAGGCCTACGTCGGTCCGGGGACCATCTACAACTCGCAGTTCCTGGACGGCCTGGAGGTCGAGGCCGCCAAGGCCGCCGCAGTGGCCCGCATCGAGGCCGCCGGCCAGGGCCAGGGGGCGACGGTCTATCGCCTGCGCGACTGGGGCGTCGCCCGCCAACGGGGCTGGGGCTGCCCGATCCCGGTGGTCCACTGCGACAAGTGCGGCGTGGTGGCCCTGCCCGCAGACCAGTTGCCGGTGGCCCTGCCCGAGGACATGGACTTCTCCAAGCCCGGCAACGCCCTGGCCCGCCACCCCACCTGGAAGCACGCGACCTGCCCGCAGTGCGGCGGCGCTGCGACCCGCGAGACGGACACCCTGGACACCTTCGTGGACTCGTCCTGGTATTTCGCCCGCTTTACCGACCCCACCGCCGCCAAGCCCATCGACAAGGCTGCGGCCGACTACTGGATGCCCGTCGACCAGTACGTGGGCGGCATCGAGCACGCCGTGCTGCACCTTCTCTACGCGCGCTTCATCACCCGCGCCTTGGCCGACGAGGGCCGCCTGAGCGTCAAGGAACCGTTCGCCGGCCTGTTCACCCAGGGCATGGTCACCCACGAGACCTACCGACGCCAGGACGGCGAATGGCTGGAGCCCGGGCGGGTGGAGATCCTCGCCGAGGGGAACACCCGTCGTGCACGCCTGGTCGACACCGGGGAGTCCGTGGTCATCGGCGACGTCGAGAAGATGTCGAAGTCCAAGCGCAACACCGTCGCGCCGGAGGAGATCTTCGACGTCTACGGCGTGGACGCCGCGCGCCTGTTCGTGCTGTCCGACAGCCCGCCCGAACGCGACGTGCAGTGGACCGCCTCCGGCGTGGAGGGCGCCTGGCGCTTCGTCAACCGCGTCTGGACCGAGTTCGAGACCCAGCCGGCCGCGGCCGGCGACGATCCTATGGGCGACGAGGCGGCGCAAGGCTTGCGCCGCGCCACCCACCGCCTGACCAAAGCGATGACCGAGGCGATCGACGACTTCAGGTTCAACTCCGGCATCGCCCGCCTCTACGAATTCCTGAACACGCTGAAGGCCCATCCGGCCGACAAGGCGGGCCCCGCGGTCCTGGCCGCCCGCCAGGAGGCGCTGAGCGTGTTCGCCCGGCTGATCGCACCGTTCACGCCGCATCTGGCCGAGGAGTGCTGGGCCCGGATCGGCGGCGAGGGCCTAGTGGTCTCCGCGCCGTGGCCGGCCTACGATCCGGCGCTGGCCGAGGACGCCGTGAAGGTCCTGCCGGTGCAGATCAACGGCAAGCGCCGGGGCGAGATCCAGGCGCCCGCCGGGGCGGAGCCGGCCGACGTGGAGAAGATCGTGCTTGACGATCCCGAGATCGCACGGCGTCTGGAGGGCATGAGCATCCGCAAGGTGATCGTGGTGAAGGATCGCATCGTCAACATCGTGGCGGGCTGACGGGATGGTCCGGCCCGCCCTCGCCTGCGCTCTCGCCCTCGCGGCGGCGAGCCTGTCCGCCTGCGGTTTCACCCCGCTTTACGGCCAGCCGGAGGTGGTCTCCTCCCTGGCCGCGGTCGACGTGGTGGCGCCGGAGGGACGCGCCGGCTACCTCATCCGCGAGCACCTGGACGACGCCTTCGCCAAGAACCGCGCCGCGCCCGCCAGGTACCGCATGGACCTGCAGCTCGCCGAGAGCCGCTATCCCCGCGGTCTGCGCATCGACAACGTCGCCACGCGCTACGAGTACGTGCTCAGCGCCACCTACACCTTGACCGCCCTTCCCTCCGGCGCCCGGGCCAAGACCGGCACGGTGCGGGTCGAGCTCACCTACGATTCCGCCGACCAGCCCTACGCCTCGGTCGCCGCCCAGCAGGACGTGCAGGACCGCGCCGCCGAAGAGGCCGCCCGCCGCATCCAGCTCGAACTGGCCACTTGGCTCGCGGGCCGCTCCTGAGGCGTTCGCCGGCATGATCCTCAGCCGCCGGCCAGACATCGAGCGCTTCCTGGCCCAGCCGGACAGCCAGGTCCGCGCCGCCCTGATCTACGGCCGCGACGCCGGCGTCGTGCGCGACCGGGCCAACGCCCTCGCCGCGCGCGTCGTGGAACGCCCCGACGATCCTTTCGACGTCGCCCTGCTCACCGACGGGGACCTGGACTCCGACGCCGCCCGGCTGGAAGGCGAACTCGCCGCACAGTCCCTGATGGGAGGCCGGCGTCTGGTGCGCCTGCGCTTCGCCACCGAAAAGGCCTCCCTCGACAAGCTGGCGGCAGAGGCGCTCGCCGCCCACGCCGAGGGCCGCCTTAATCCGGATGCGTTCTTCCTGATCGAGGCGGGAAACCTCGGCCGCACCTCAGACCTGCGCAAGGCCGCCGAGAAGGCGCCGCAGGCCGCGGCCATCCCCTGTTACGAGGACGAGCCCGGCGACGTCGCCCGCCTGGTCCGCGAGACCCTGACCCGCGACAATGTCGCGCTGAGCGCTGAAGCCCTGGCCCTGTTCGTCGCCCGCCTGCCCAAGGAGCGCGGCGTAGCCCGCCAGGAGATCGAGCGGCTGGCCCTCTTTCTCGGTCCCGGCAGCGGCCTGACGGCCACGCCGAAGGACCTGGAGGACTTCCTCGGCGTAGAGCCTGAAGCGTCCCTCTCCGATGCGGCGTCCGACGCCTTCGGCGGGCGGCTGGCCGAGGCCCAGGCCGGCCTGCGCCGGGCGGCTCAGGAGGGCGAGGCCGGCCCCGCCGCCGTCCGCGCCATGGGCTTTCACCTGGGGCGTCTGCGCCGCACCCTCACCCTCGCCAAGTCAGGCGCGGGGCTGCAGGAGGCGGCCAAGGCGTCCGGCGTGTTCTGGAAGCACGAGCGCGAGTTCCTGCGCCAGGCCCGCAGCTGGACCCTGGACGACCTCGACCTTCTCCAGACCGAGGTTCTGAACGCCGACCGCCTGTGCAAGCAGTCCGGCGCCCCCGACCAGCTCATCGCCGAACGCCTGGCGCTGACTATCGCCGGCCGCGCCCGGCGCAAGGGACTGTAACGACAAAGGCGCCCTGGGCGCCGCGGCGAAATCGCCTAAGCTCCGGCCATGTGCGACACCTTCGCCGCCCTGCCCCGGACCACCGCCCGCGGCGCCCTGCTGTTCGCCAAGAACAGCGACCGCGAACGCAACGAGGCGCAGGCGCTGGAGCTGCACGGCCCGCGCCGGGGAGGCGAGTCTGTGCGCCTCACCTATCTGACGATCCCCGACGTGGCGGTCACGCGTACGGTCCTGATCAGCCGACCCTTCTGGATGTGGGGCGCGGAGATGGGCGCCAACGACGCCGGCGTGGTCATCGGCAACGAGGCCCTGCACGCGCGCACCCCGGCCCAGCGCCGGCCCGCCCTGACCGGCATGGACCTAGTGCGCCTGGGCCTGGAGCGGGCGGGCTCGGCCGCCGAGGCCCTCGAGGTGATCATCGAGCTCCTGGAACGTCATGGCCAGGGAGGCGACTGTGGGCACCTGTCGCGCTTCTACTACCACAACGGCTTCATCATCGCGGATCACGCAGAGGCCTATGTCCTTGAAACCATGGACAGATGGTGGGCCGTCGAACGCGTCGCCGGCGTCCGTGCGCTCTCCAACGCCTACAGCATATCGGGCGAGGGCGACCGGCTGAGCCCTGCGCTTGAGGCCCACGCCGAGGCCCGCGGCTGGCGTGGCCAGGACGGACGACTGGACTTGGCGTCCCACCTGATCGACGAGGCCCGCGACGCGGTGGGTTTCGGCCGCGGCCGATGCGCGCGCGGCGGCGAGCTCCTGGCGCGGGGCGCCGGCCGGCTGACACCCGCGGCGATGATGGGGATCCTGCGCGACCACGGCGAGGTCGACGAGGAATGGAGCCCGGCGACCACCGCACGCCGCACCATCTGCATGCACGCCGCCGAGGGCGCCCGACGCAGCCAGACCGTCGCCTCCATGGTCAGCGAGATCCGTCGCGACGCTCCCGCGATCCACTGGGTGACCGCCTCCGCCGCTCCCTGCACGGCGGTCTTCAAGCCCGTGATCCTGGAGGCCGGCGCGGCGCCGCCGGTCGGCCGCCCGCCCAGCGACCGCTACGACGGCGCGAGCCTGTGGTGGCGGCACGAGCGCCTGCACCGCAGGGTTCTGAAGGACTATCGCGACAGCCTGGACTACGCCGCCGAGCGCGATGCGCTGGAGGCCAGCTTCGTCGAACGAATCGACGCCGCCCTCAGTCGGGACGCGGGCCCGCAGGCTTTGGCGAGCCTGGTGGAAAACTGCTGGCGCGAGGCGGCCGAGGCGGAGGCCCGCTGGGAGGCGGCGCTTCCCGAACCGCGCCGCGGGACCAACCCGCCCGCCTACTCCGCCAGTTGGAGCAGGCTCAATCATGTGGCCCGTTTTCCGCGAGTGTGATCGCATGGGGTCCGACAAGGGGGGAGAGATGAAGACCTATCGCATCGGCGTCATCGGCCTTGGCCAGCGGATCGCCCACGTGCTCGCCGCCATGCAGGAAGTGGGCTGGCGCCTTGAACTGGCGGCCCATGCCGATCCGGCCCCGGTCGGCGCGCCAATCCTGGCCGAGGCGGGGATTCCGATGGGAGAGCCCTGCGCCGACGCTGCGGCCCTTCTCGCCCGCGGCCCGTTCGATCTGGTGATGATCGGCTCGCCCAACCACCTGCATTTCGAGCACCTGAACCTCGCGCTCGACGCCGGCTGGCCGGTGTTCGCCGAGAAGCCGATCGTGCGGACCGAAGACGAGACCTGCGCCCTCGCCCGGCGGCTCGGCGCCGGCGGGACCCCGCCGGTGTTCATCGGCCTCGTCATGCGCTCGATGAGCATCGTCCGCGAGGTGATCGCGCGGGCGGATTCCGGGGAACTCGGCGAGATCGTGTCGATCGACGCCACCGAGCACCTGCCGCCTGAACATGGCGGCTACCTGGCGCGGAACTGGCGGCGCAAGCAGGCCTGGGGCGGGTCCTACCTGCTCGACAAGGTCTGCCACGACTTCGATATCTTCGGCCGCATCGCCGGTTCACGGGTCTCACGCGCCGCCAGCTTCGGCGGTCGCCGCATCTTTGTCTCCACCCGGACGAACCCGCCCCGGATGTGGAGCGACGGAGAGGCGGCCTATGCCCTGAGGGACGCCGGCTGGGGCGGCGCCAACGACGCCTTCCAGTCGGACATGGACGTCACCGACCACCAGCTCGCCATCCTGGAATACGAGAACCAGGTGCGCCTGTCGTTTCACGCCAACAGCCATGTCGCCCTGCCCGAACGGCGTTGGTACGTGGCCGGAACCGAGGGCACCCTGATCGCCGATCTGGTCCGCAACAAGCTGATGATCCGCCGCGCCCTGGAGCGCGGCAAGCCCGAGCGGATCGACTACGGCGGCCGCACCGCCGACAGCCACAACGGCGCAGATCAGGCGATGGCCCGCGATCTGCTGGCCGCTCTCGAGGGGCGCGCAGCGTTCCCGGTGACGCCCTTCGAGTCCATGGAGGCGGGCCTCACCGTGATGGCGATCGACAGGGCTATGGACGCGGGCGCCATGGTCGACTGCGCCCCCATGTGGGCCGCCTATGACGACGCCTGCAGAAGCGCGGCGCCGATCAGCGCCTGAAGCGCGGGCGTGCGCGGATAAGGGATGTGCCGGTACTGGCGGAAGCCTTCGGCCAGCTCGGCTCCGAAGTCGCGGGCGCAGCGTCGCGACCAGCGCTCCATGGCCTCCAGGTGATTGGCGATGCCGTGCTGCTTGGCGATCCACGCATCCTGGCTCTCATGCGCGCCCAGCATCGCCCGCTTGGTCGCGAAGGTCTCGGCGATGTCCACGGCGAAGTCGGGCTTCACCCACTCTCCCTGCCGGTTGCGGCCGCCGATCGGATCCATGAAGTAGAGGTGCGGGATCGCCGCGAGCGGCGCGGCGGGCCCCGTGCGGTAGTTCGGGACGCTGGACGCAAAGCAGGCGTCGCGCACCAGCATGCTGACCGCCTCGTGGTCGGGGTGATAGTCCGCCGGCGAGGCGGTGATGACGATCTCCGCGCCCGACCAACGCACCAGCTCCGTCGCCGTGCGTCTCGCCTCGTCGCTGTTGAAGACCCCCAGGTCCGGCAGACCCCCACAGCGGTACTCCGCTCCGATCAGCGCCGCGGCGCGAGCCGCTTCGGCGGTGCGGATGCGCGCGGTGGCCTCCAGGTCGGTGTCGGCTGAACCGCATTCGCCTGCGGTCAGGGTGGCGATGCGGATCGTGTGCCCGTCCCTGGCCAGCAGCGCTAGGGTTCCCGCGCAGAGGTTTTCGATGTCGTCCGGATGGGCGTGGATCGCTAGAATGACCGCCATGGCGCTTAGATCGTCCCGAGGGCCGACCACATGGCCATCGCCAGGCCGAGGCCGCGCATGTCGCCGGTGGTCGTTCCGCCCATCCTGTTCATCACGTAGGCGAATGTGGTGCGCGCATCCATGTCGATGATCGCGATCGAGCCGCCATAGCCGCCCCAGAAGATCGTGTTCGGATTGGGCATCGAGGCGGCGCCGCCGGCAAGGCCGAAACCCAGGCCGAAGCGCATGGGCGCGTTGAACACCCGGTCGATCCCCTCCACCTGCAGCTCCAGCGCTCGGCGGCAGCCGGCCTCGGACAGGAAGCGCTTGCCCTTGGCGACGCCGCCGTTGGCGAGGATGGCGTGGATCTCGGCCACGGAGCGGGCGTTCCCCGTTCCGCCCGCCGCCGGGATCTCGGCGCCGCGCCAGGCCCGGGTTCGGGTGTCGTGGACGTCGATCAGCACCGGCCGTCCGTTCAGCTGCGGCGTGACCGGCGGCGGAATCAGCTCGGCGACGCGGTCATCCTCCGACGCCGGCAGCCCGATGTGGAAGTCCGCGCCGAGGGGCTCGGCGAACTCCTGGCGGAACACCGTCCCCAGGGTCTGTCCGGTGATGCGCCGCGCCACCTCGCCCACCAGGTATCCCTGAGTGATGGCGTGGTAGCCGCTGGCGGCGCCGGGCTCCCACTGTGGGGCCTGCCGCGCCAGGAGGTCCGTCACCTTTTCCCAGTCGTAGAGGTCTTCCTTGGCGATCGGCGGCTCCCAGTCGGGCAGGCCGGCCGAGTGGCTCATGAGATGGCTGACCTTCACCCCCGCCTTGCCGTTGGCGGCGAACTCCGGCCAGTAGCGGGCCACCGGCGCGTCGAAATCGAGCTCCCCGCGATCGGCCAGCCACAGGGCGACCAGGGCGGTCATGGTCTTTGTGGTCGAATAGACGTTGACGATGGTGTCCTTCACCCAAGGACGCGTCCGCGCCCCATCGGCCCATCCGCCCCAGAGGTCCACGACGGTTTCGCCTTCGACCGTGGCGCAGAAGGCAGCCCCCACGTCCGCCCCGCCCGCAAGGTTCAGCTCGAACGCGTCCCGCACCGGGGCGTAGCGCCCTTCGGCAAATCCCTCGCTAAGCCCGCTCGCCACGGCCGCCTCCCCTCGTTCTTGCCTGCCTGTGACTATAGCGGTCCACTCGACCCCAGCCAGCCGTGCTCGGCCGGCCTCTTCACTCTCTTGCGAGGCGCTTGCCTCGACGGTCGGCCGCGGCGACCATTCTTCCGGACATTCAACGGAGGTTCGCCATGGCCAAAGTCGAACTCAAGGCGCGGCGCGTCGGCCTGGCGGTCGCGGCGGCCGGCGCCCTTGCGGTCGGCGCGCCGGCGGCCGCGCACCATGGCTGGTCCTGGGCGGAGGGGGAGCAGACGACGCTCAAGGGGGTGATCCAGCAGGTCTCGATGGCCCCGCCGCACCCGACCTTGAGGGTCAAGGCCGCGGACGGCGTGGTCTGGCGCGTCGAGCTGGGCAACCCGGGCAAGACCCAGCGGTCGGGCTTCACGGCGAAGAGCGCAAGTCCCGGCGACGCTGTCACGGTTCTTGGCAATCGCGCCCTGGACAAGAAGCAGGCGCACATGAAGGCCGTGCGCATCACCGTCCGGGGCAAGGTCTACGACATGTATCCGGAGCGTATCGCAGCCAATTAGGCCCAGGCGATGGAGCTGGCGGATTGGATCGGCGCCTGGCCCGGGGCGCGGCTCGTGCAGCGGTCCGCCGTCGCCTACCTCTTCGTCAATGCGGCCCACATCCTGGGGGTGGGCCTGATCCTCGGCGCCATTCTTCCGCTAGACCTGCGGCTCTTGGGCGTGCTGCGCTCGCCGCCGCTTCAGGCGCTTGGCCCTTTCCTGTCCCGCACCGCCGCCGCCGGGGTGCTCTTGGCCGTGTTCACGGGCGCCTGGCTCTTCTCGGTCAGGCCGCACGAATACTTCGAGAACGCCGCTTGGCGCTGGAAGATGGCCATGCTTTTCCTTGCGGTCCTCAATGTAGCCGTCCAGCACCGCGGCCGGGCCTATCGGGAGGCGCTCGGCGGCGCGCCTCCGGCAGGGTCGGTCCGCCTCCTGGCCGCAGCGTCCGCCCTCCTCTGGCTGGCTGTGTTGGTCGCGGGCCGCTGGATCGGCTTCCTCTGAAACGGCCCCGGCCGGTCTCGGCCGGCCGTGGTGCGTCGATTCAGTGTTGGATGAAGGCCAGCAGGTCCGGGTTGATGACATCGGGGTGCGTCGTGCACATGCCGTGCGGAAGCCCGGGATAGGTCTTCAGCGTGCCGTTCTTCAGGAGCGTGATCGACCTGAACGCGGAATCGGCGATGGGCACGATCTGGTCGTCCTCCCCGTGCAGCACCAGGACCGGGACATCGATGGCCTTGAGGTCCTCGGTGAAGTCGGTTTCCGAGAAAGCCTTGATGCAGTCGAAGTGGGCCTTGGCCCCGCCCATCATCCCCTGGCGCCACCAGTTGTCGATCACGCCCTGAGACACCTGGGCGCCCGGACGGTTGAAGCCGTAGAAGGGCCCGGCCGGCACGTCGAGGAAGAACTGCGCGCGATTGGCGACCAGGGCGGCGCGGAAGCCGTCGAACGCCTCGATCGGCAGCCCCTCGGGGTTGGCCTCGGTCCTGACCATGATCGGCGGCACAGCGCCGATCAGGACGGCCTTGGCCACCCGCCCGGCGCCGCCATGCCTGGCGACGTACCGGGCGACTTCGCCCCCGCCGGTCGAATGGCCGATGTGAACCGCCTCCTTCAGGTCCAGGTGCGCCGCCAGTTCGGCGACGTCGGCGGCGTAGGTGTCCATCTCGTTTCCGTCGGCCGTCTGGCTGGAGCGGCCGTGGCCGCGCCGGTCATGGGCGATCACGCGGTAGCCCTGGGAGAGGAAGAACAGCATCTGGGCGTCCCAGTCGTCCGCCGTCAGAGGCCAGCCGTGATGGAAGACGATCGGCTGTCCGGTTCCCCAGTCCTTGTAGAAGAGCTCCGTTCCGTCCTTGGTGGTGAGGGTAGGCATGGTAGGCCTCCGCAGGCTGCCCCGGCTGACCGCCGGCATCTCTGCGCTCAAGCTGCGTTCAGCCAGCAGGCGGCGGGACGCCACTGCGCAGTCATTCCTTGTAGGCCTCTCGCGCGAGGCGCGATTGCGCAAAAGGAAGACAAACCTGTTTCAGACAGACTTTGGCTCCCGGGACAGCTTAGGGAGCCAGATTCGAGGCCATTGCACCGTGACCAGCGCAGGCCGAAAAGCCCCTCCAGATCAATGGGATAGATCAGGAATTCGGCTTATCCACAGGCTGCTCTCGAAAACCGCCCGTCCCGGAGGTCGGTCGGCGCCCGCTCCCTGCGCCACAGAGGCGATTTTCAGCCGGCCCGGGTGAGCCTGCGGCAGAGGTCGTCGAGCTGTTCGAGGGTCGTATAGCTGATGGTCAATTCGCCCGCGCCGCCGCGATCGCTGATCGAGACGTCGAGGCCGAGCACCTCCGACAGGTCGTTCTCCAGCGCCATGGTGTCAGTGGTCTTGCCGCTGCCGGACGACTTGCGCGGTCCGCTCGCCTTGCTCTTCTCCGCGCCCTTGCGGGCCAGGGCTTCGGCTTCGCGCACTGAGAGCCCCTGCTCGACGATGCGGTCCGCCAGGGCGGCGGCGTTCTCGGCCGTGGCGATGGCCCGGGCGTGGCCCGCCGAGAGCCGCCCGTGCATCACATGATCCTGCACTTCCACCGGAAGCTGCAGCAGGCGCAGGGTGTTGGCGATGTGGCTGCGGCTCTTGCCAACCGCCTGGGCGATCGCCTCCTGGGTCCGGCCGAACCGATCCATCAGGGCCTTGAAGCCGAGACCTTCTTCGATCGGGTTCAGGTCGGCCCGCTGCACGTTCTCGACGATAGCGATCTCGAGCACCTGCAGGTCGTCGAGTTCGCGGACCACCGCAGGCATGGCGTTCAGTCCCGCCATCTGCGCCGCGCGCCAGCGCCGCTCGCCGGCCACGACCTCGTACTCGCCGTCTGTCTTCGGCGAGGGCCGCAGCAGGATCGGCTGAAGGACGCCCTTCTCCCGGATCGACTCGGTGAGCTCGATCAGCTCGACATCGCCGAACGTCCGCCGCGGCTGATCCGGGTTGCGGTGGATCAGGTCGATGGGGATCTCCTGCACCCCACGCGCTTCCCGCGTCCGGCCTTCCGCCGGCGCAGCCGCCGCCTCGGTCTCGGCCACGTCGCCCAGCAGCGCCGACAGGCCGCGGCCCAGTCCTCTACGATTCTCGGCCATCCGCGTCCCCCTAGGCGGCTTGAGCCCGGCGGGCGCGTTCGCGCACCACGACCTCGCGGGCGAGCTTCAGATAGGCTTGGCTGCCGGCGCACTTCAGGTCGTAGACCAGAGCCGGCTTGCCGAACGACGGCGCCTCGGACACCCGCACGTTGCGCGGTATGACCGTCTCATAGACCGCTTCACCGAAGTGGCCACGGACGTCGTTGGCGACCTGTTCGGACAGGCTGTTACGGCGGTCGAACATCGTCAGCACCACCCCCTGGATTTCAAGGCGTGGATTGAGGCTGCCCCTCACGAGCTCGATCGTGCGCATCAGCTGGGTCAGCCCCTCAAGGGCGAAGAACTCGCACTGCAGCGGGACCAGCACCGCGTCCGCGGCGGCCATGGCGTTGACCGTCAGCAGGTTCAGCGACGGCGGGCAGTCGATCAGCACGTAGGTGTAGGCCCCGTCGCGCCGAACCGCGTCCAGGGCGTCCCGGAGCTTGAACGAGCGACGCGGCGAGTTGCCAAGCTCGAGCTCCACCCCCGACAGATCCGGGTCGGCCGGCACCAGGTCGAGGCCCGGAAGCTCCGTCTTGACCACCGCCTCGGCGATCGGCTCCTCGCCCATCAGCACGTCATAGAGCGTCTTCTTGCGACGGGCCCGGCCCACGCCAAGTCCGGTCGATGCGTTCCCCTGGGGATCGGAGTCGATCAGCAGCACCTTTTCGCCAACCGCCGCCAGCGCCGTGCCGAGATTGATGGCCGTGGTGGTCTTACCCACGCCGCCCTTCTGGTTGGCGATCACCAGGACCCGTAGGGCCCGGTCAGACTTTCCGGCCACGGCCAAGCCTCCTCACTCGCACGATCCGCCCCCGAGGGTCGCTGAGGCTCGGCAGGATGTCGGCCTCAAACTTCCAATTTCTTGTAGCTTCTTCAAGCTCTGACTCAACATCTTGACCCTTGAGGAATAGCGCCAAAGCGCCGCGGTCCAGGTAGGGCTTGGCGTAACCGAGCAGCCGCGTCAGGGGCGCGCAAGCCCGCGCCGTGACGATATCCACATTCAGCGACAGGTTTTCCGCACGATCGTTGTGAACCGTGGCGGGCAGGTCCAGGGCCTTCACCACCTCGGTCAGGAAGCGGCAGCGTTTGGCCATGCTCTCCACAAGGTGGACATGGAAGCCCGGGCGCTCCTTGCCAAGGATCGCAAGAACGACGCCGGGCAGTCCTGCGCCGGCGCCGAGATCCGCCCAGATCAGGGCGTCCGGCGCGACCTTCAGAAGCTGGGCCGAGTCCCACGCATGGCGCGACCAGAAGACGTCCAGGGTGGCGGGGCCCACGAGGTTCATGTTCTCGTTCCACTCGGCCAATAGGGCGCGGTAGCGCTCAAGGTCGGCGAGCTGGCGCCGGTTCGCCTCGCTGAGGCGAGCGAATTCAGCCGGGCCCATGGCCGCGGCGGCGTCAGGCGGCGCGACGTCGGACATGAGCCAGTAGAGCGGTCAGGGCGCCGGGGGTGACGCCTTCGATGCGGGCCGCCTGGCCGAGCGTCAGCGGGCGCACGGCGGCGAGCTTTTCGCGGACCTCGTTGGAAAGGCCGCCGATGGCGGCGTAGTCCAGGTCGGGCGGCAGGGTGAGGTTTTCGTCCCGGCGGAAGGCCTCGGCGTCCGCGGCCTGGCGGTCGAGGTAGCCGGCATAGGCGGCGTCGATGGCGATCTGCTCGCGGACCGGGTCCGGCCAGGCGGTCAGCTCGGGCCAGACGCGCGCCAGCACGTCGAAATCGATCTCCGGATACGCCAGAAGCTGCGTCAGGTCCCGCCTCTGGCCGTCGGCCTTGACCGGCAGACCCGCGCGAGCCGCCTCGGCCGGGGTCAGGGTGAGCTCACGCGCGCGGGTCCGGGCGCCTTCAAGCACCTGGATCTTGCCGGCGAAGGCCGCGGCCCGCGCCGAGCCGACGACACCCAGATCGACGCCACGGCCCGTAAGGCGCTGGTCGGCGTTGTCGGCGCGCAGCAGCAGGCGGAATTCGGCGCGGCTGGTGAACATGCGATAGGGCTCGGTGACCCCGCGGGTGACGAGGTCGTCGATCAGCACCCCGATATAGGCTTCGTCGCGGGCGAAGACGGCCGGGTCCGCCCCCGACGCGGCCCGCGCGGCGTTCAGTCCGGCCACCAGCCCCTGCGCGCCGGCCTCTTCATAGCCGGTTGTGCCGTTGATCTGTCCGGCCAGGTAGAGCCCGCTCAGGCGCTTGGCCTCAAGGGTCGGATAGAGCTCGCGCGGATCGACGTAGTCGTACTCGATGGCGTAGCCGAAGCGTTTGACCTCCACCGCCTCAAGGCCTGGGATCGTGCGCAGGAACAGCGCCTGGGTCTCCTCGGAGACCGAGGTGGAGACGCCGTTGGGATAGACTGTGTCGTCGTCCAGGCCTTCGGGCTCAAGGAACACCTGATGGCTGGTCTTGTCGGCGAACCGGACGACCTTGTCTTCGATCGAGGGGCAGTAGCGCGGCCCGCGACCGTTGATGCGCCCGCCATAGACCGCCGACTCGTCGAGCCGCTCGGCGATGATCCGATGGGTTTCGGCTGTCGTGTAGGTTATGCCGCAGCGGATCTGCGGCGTGGTGATCATCTCGGTGAGGAACGAGAACGGCGTGGGCGGGTCGTCCGCCGCCTGCATCTCCAGCCGATCCCAGGCGATGGTGCGGCCGTCCAGGCGCGCCGGCGTGCCGGTCTTCAGCCGACCCATGGCGAGCCCCAGGGCGTAGAGCCGGTCGGCGAGGCCAATGGACGGCGCTTCGCCCGCGCGGCCCGCGGGGATGCGGCGATCGCCAAGATGGATCACGCCCTTCAGGAACGTTCCCGTGGTCAGGACGACCCGGTCCGCGGCGTAGCTCTCGCCGCTCCGGCCGACCACACCGGTCACGCGGCCGTCGCGGACGATCAGGTCTTCCACCGCGTCGGCCTTGATCGTCAGGTTCGGCGTGGCGGCGAGTTCGGCCTGCATGGCTTCGCGGTAAAGCCTGCGATCGATCTGCGACCGGGGTCCGCGCACTGCGGCGCCCTTGGAGCGGTTGAGCAGGCGGAACTGGATGCCGGCCCTGTCGGCCATCCGGCCCATCACGCCGTCAAGCGCGTCGATTTCCCGGACGAGATGACCCTTTCCCAGGCCGCCGATGGCGGGATTGCACGACATCTCGCCGATTGTCTCGACCTTGTGGGTGAGCAGCAGGGTGCGCGCGCCGAAGCGGGCGGCCGCGGCGGCCGCCTCGCATCCGGCGTGTCCGCCGCCGATGACGATGACATCCCAGGTGGTCAAACTACGGGTCCTCTAAGCGCAACGCCCCCGGCGTGCGGGGGCGGCCTTCCCTATATAGGCGAAACCGGTCTGGGCGTCGACGGCGCCCACGGTGTTTCACGTGAAACATGGGCTCGCGCCCGGAATGGTTCAGTCGTGTTTCACGTGAAACATCGGCTCACTTGCCGATGCAGAAGCTCGCGAACACCCGGTCGAGAACGTCCTCGGCCCCGATTCGGCCCGTGATGCGGTCCAGCGCGCGTCCGGCCAGTCTTACATCCTCCGCGGCCAGCTCGGGCGAGCTGCGCTCCGCCAGCGCCCGCCGCAGCCGCTCCAACGCCTCACCCAGGGCTTCGCGATGGCGCAGGCGCGTGGCCGTAGGGCTTTCGCCGCCCGCCAGAGCCCCGGTGACAATGACGGCCAGGCTCTCGCGCAGGTCGGCGATGTCGCTCGCCGACCGCGCGCTCAGGGCGACCACCGCCAGGCCCCACCCCTGGGCGGCGCTCCGCGCCCATCCCTCGGCCACCCCGGCGGGGAGGTCCTGCTTGGCGAGGATGCAGAGGTCGCCCGGCCTGACCAGGTCCGTCCCGGTCGTGAGCGGCCCCTCCCCCGACCCGTCGACCACCCAGAGGCGCAGGTCGGCGCCCTCCGCCCAGGCCCGGGCGCGGCGCACCCCCTCCGCCTCGATCTCGTCGGCGGTCTCGCGCAGCCCGGCGGTGTCGGCGAGCAACACCTTGTACCCACCGAGCACCAACGGAACCTCGATCACGTCGCGGGTAGTGCCGGGGGTCGCAGTGACGATCGCCGCCTCCCGCCCGGCCAGGGCGTTGAGCAGCGTGCTCTTGCCCGCATTGGGCGCGCCGACCAGGGCGATGCGGAAACCCTCTCGAACCCGTTCCCCACGACGAGAGTCGTCCAAAGCCGCTTCCAGTTCACCGATAAGGTCGGCCAGGATGGGCTGGGCTTGGCTGGCGACGTCGGCGGGGACCTCCTCGTCGGGAAAGTCGACGGCGGCCTCGAACACCGCCAGCGCCTCGACGAGGGCGGAGCGCCACCGCCCCTGGGCCTGACCCAGAGCGCCGCCCACCTGCTCGAGCGCTTGCCGGCGCTGGGCATCGGTCTCGGCCTCGATGAGGTCGGCGACGCCCTCCGCCTGGGCCAGGTCGAGTTTGCCGTTCTCGAACGCGCGGCGGGTGAACTCCCCCGGCTCGGCGAGCCGCAGCCCGCGGGCTCCAAGCGCTTGCATAAGGCCGCCGAGCACCGCCGGTCCGCCGTGCACGTGGAACTCGACGCTGTCTTCCCCAGTGTAGCTCGCCGGCCCGGGAAACCACAGGACGAGCGCCTGGTCGATCTCCCCGCCGGCGGAATCGCGCAGCACGCGAAGAGTCGCCACTCGAGGCCGCGGCGCGGCCCCGGCTAGCGCGACAAGGGCCTCGCGCGCCCGCGGGCCGGACACGCGCACCACGGCTACGGCCGCGCGCCCCGCCGCCGTAGCCGCCGCGAAGATGGTGGGCGTCATTTCGGGCGGGTGGCGCCCAGGCCGACATCGGTGGCGGCGGCCATCAGCTTGCGGAAATTCTCCTGCGCCCCGGCCCCGAACGCGGCCCAGTTCTTCATCAACTCCTCGGGGGACAGCATGGCCATGTTGGCCTCCATCCGGGTCTGCATCTCCTTGACCAGACGCTCGTTCAGCACGGTGACGTCGGGCAGGCCGAGGAAGGCGCGCGCCTCCGCCGGGGTGCAGTCGATTTCAAGGTTCATCTTCATGGCGCGGCTCCGGTCCAACCCACGACTTTGTTATGGCTGGTTCGCACCCCGCCGCGCTAGTACCCCTTGGCCCCACTTCACCACGGGAGAGACGAATGGCCGCCGAAACCATGACCATCACCACGCCTGACGGAAGCTTTTCGGCCTATGTGGCCAAGCCCGCCAAGACGCCTGCCCCGGCCATCGTCGTGATCCAGGAGATCTTCGGCGTGAACGCGGTGATGCGAGGCATCGCCGATGATCTCGCGGCGGCGGGCTACCTGGCGGTCTGCCCAGACCTGTTCTGGCGGATCGAACCCGGGATCGACATCACCGACCAGTCCGAAGCGGAATGGAAGAAGGCGTTCGAGCTCTACAACGCCTTCGACGTCGACCAGGGCGTCCGCGACATCCGGGCGGTGATCGATCAGGTTCGCAAGGATCCGGCCTGCAGCGGCAAGGTCGGCGCCGTGGGCTTCTGCCTCGGCGGCCTGCTGGCGTTCCTGACGGCGGCGCGGACCGACGCGGACGCGAGCGTCGGCTACTACGGTGTCGGCATCGAGGCGCGGACCGGCGAGGCCGACAAGCTCGCCCGGCCGCTGCTGCTGCACATCGCCGAGGAAGATCAGTTCGTGCCAAAGGAAGCCCAGGCCCTGATCAAGCAGGCCCTCGGCAACCACCCGCAGGTCGAGATCTTCAGCTATCCCGGCCGCGACCACGCCTTTGCGAGGAAAGGCGGCGAACATTATCACGCCGCCGACGCCGAGACCGCCAACACCCGCACTCTCGCGTTCTTCAACAAGGCCCTGGCCTGACCATGCGCGCCGTCCGCATCACCCGCACCGGCGGTCCTGACGTGCTGGACCTGGTGGACGCGCCCATCCCCAGCCCCGGTCCCGGCCAGGTGCTGGTTCGGCACGCCGCCATCGGGGTCAATTTCATCGACACCTACCACCGCTCCGGCCTCTATCCGGTGAAGCTGCCGTCGGGCCTCGGCATGGAGGCGGCCGGAACGGTGGAGGCCATAGGCGAGGGGGTCGATCGCTTCGCTCCCGGGGACCAGGTGGTCTACGCCTCGGGGCCGATCGGCGCCTACGCCGAATACAACGCCGTGCCGGCGGACAGGGCGGTGAAGATCCCCCCGGGCGTGACCCCGGACCTGGCGGCGGCCGCCCTGTTGAAGGGAATGACCGCCGAGTTCCTGTTGCGGCGATGCTACCCGCTCCAGCCCGGTGAAACCGTGCTGGTCCACGCCGCAGCCGGCGGCGTCGGACAGATCCTGGTCCAGTGGGCCAAGGCGATCGGCGCGGTGGTGATCGCCACCGCCGGCGGAGCCGACAAGCTGGCGCGAGTCAAGGCGCTGGGGGCCGACCACCTGATTGACTACCGCGAGCAGGACGTGGCCGCCGAGGTGCGGCGGATCACCAGCGGCGCGGGGGTGCCGGTAGCCTATGACTCGGTGGGCGCGGCGACCTTCGAGGGCACGCTGGGAAGCCTGACGCGACGGGGCCTGTTCGTCAGCTTCGGCAACGCCTCAGGACCTGCGCCGCCGGTGGAGCCGGGCAGGCTGTCGCGCATGGGGTCGCTCTACTTCACGCGCCCGACGCTGTTCGACTACGTAGCGACGACGGCGGAACTGGACGCGAGCGCCGCGGCCCTGTTCGAGGTGATCGCCTCGGACGCCGTGCGGGTGGAGATCGGCCAGACCTTCCCGCTCGGCGAGGTGCGGCGGGCGCACGAGGCGCTGGAATCACGCGCGACGGTCGGAGCCAGCCTGCTGATCCCCTGACAGCCAGGGTGTTTCACGTGAAACGGACGAACCCCTCCCCCTGCACGGGAGAGGGGGAACCGTTCCCTGCCTCCGCCGGCTCCGCCCGGCCCGTCGGCGCCTGCGGAACCTAACGGGAACAGCGCCGGTCAGGTGTTCATCGACTGGAAGAAGTCGTCGTTGTTCTTCGACTGGCGCAGCTTGTCGAGGAGGAATTCGATCGCGTCCTGAGCGCCCATCGGGCTGAGGATCCGGCGCAGGATGTAGGTCTTCTGCAGCTGGTCCTTCGGCGTGATCAGCTCGTCCTTGCGGGTGCCGGACTTGAGCACGTCGATGGCCGGGAAGATGCGCTTGTCGGCGACCTTGCGGTCCAGGACGATTTCCGAGTTACCGGTGCCCTTGAACTCTTCGAAGATGACTTCATCCATCCGGCTGCCGGTGTCGATCAGGGCCGTGGCGATGATGGTGAGGGACCCGCCCTCTTCCACGTTACGCGCGGCGCCGAAGAAGCGCTTGGGCCGCTGCAGGGCGTTGGCGTCGACGCCGCCGGTCAGCACCTTGCCCGAGGACGGCACCACGGTGTTGTACGCGCGGCCGAGGCGGGTGATCGAGTCCAGCAGAATGATCACGTCGTGCTTGTGTTCGACGAGGCGCTTGGCCTTTTCGATCACCATTTCGGCCACCTGGACGTGGCGGGTGGCCGGCTCGTCGAAGGTGGAGCTGATCACCTCGCCGCGCACCGTGCGCTGCATGTCGGTGACTTCCTCGGGCCGCTCGTCGATGAGCAGCACGATCAGGTAGCACTCCGGGTGGTTGGCCGCGATCGACTTGGCGATGTTCTGCAGCATCACCGTCTTACCCACGCGCGGCGGCGCGACGATCAGGCAGCGCTGGCCCTTGCCGAGCGGCGCGACGATGTCGATCACCCGGCCGGAACGGTCCTTCAGAGTCGGGTCGTCGATCTCCATCCGCAGCCGCTCATCCGGATAGAGCGGCGTCAGGTTGTCGAAGTGGACCTTGTGCCGCACGTTCTCGGGCGGCTCGAAGTTGATCTGGTCGACCTTGACCAGGGCGAAATAGCGCTCCCCCTCCCGCGGCGCACGGATCGCGCCTTCCACCGAATCGCCGGTGCGCAGACCGAACTTCCGGATCTGCGAGGGGCTGACGTAGATGTCGTCCGGCCCGGGAAGATAGTTGGCCTCGGGGCTGCGCAGGAAACCGAAGCCGTCCTGCACGACCTCCATGGTCCCCGAGCCGGAGATCTCCACGCCTTCGTCGGCGAGGGTCTTCAGGATCGCGAACATCATGTCCTGCTTGCGCATGGAGTTCGCGTTCTCGATCTCCAGCGTCTCGGCGAAGGACAGAAGGTCCGACGGCGATTTGTCCTTCAGTTCCTGAAGGGACATGCGCGTCAGGCCCATGGCGGCGATGGCTGCGGCGACCTCGGAGCCTTCGTCGGAGCCTTCGCCGTCCACCCCTTCGGCGGCCTCGTTGGCCAGTTCGGCGTCTTCGGCCGGGGTGTCGGCGATCTCGGTGTGGGTTTCGTCTTGCATGGGATTGCTCTTGGAATGAGCCGCCGCGCCCGCCAGGACCGGATGGTCTTCGGGCGTGGGGCCGGATCGATATGAGCCGCCGCGAGGGGCGGGAATGAGTGCTCGGGGGCCGGGCCGCAGCAGCGCAGGTCGCGCGCGGCGCCGGTGAGAAGGCGGGGCGCGCCGCGGGATCACCGCGACGCGTCGCTCACGGGAACCACAGGAACGGGGGCGGGTCAAGCGGAGCCGGACGGCCTTCCGGCTCAGGCCTCTCCCGACTGCGGCGAACTCCGCTAGAATGTGAACTCAGTGGTGACGGCGATGACCATGGCGATCGCGGCCAGGAACGGCAGTTCGTTGGTCATCAGCCAGAAGCGGCGGGTGCGCAGGTTCCGCCCGGCGGCGAATGCCTTGAGCGACCTGCCTAGGAATTGGTGCCAGCCGGTGATGAATACAACCCCGGTCAGCTTGGTGATCATCCACGGGGTGGCCAGGAAGTCCCAGCCGCGGCCGACGGCGTCGGTGTGGATGAGGGCCAGGCCGAACACCCAGGTGGCGATCATCGCAGGACGCATGATGATGCCGTAGAGCTTGCGCTCCATGGTCTGGAAGGTCTTGTCCATCTCCGATCCGACCGCGACCTCGGAGTGGTAGGCGAACAGCCTTGGCAGATAGAGGACGCCGGCCATCCAGGCGATGACCGAAAGGATGTGCAGCCCGCGCAACAGATCGTAGTTCATGCCGCTTTTCCTCCCGCGTCGGCCTGGGCGCCGCATTGCCCAAGGCCGTCCGGACAGCGCCAGGCGCCGCAAGGCGCCGATCCGCCCGGCCGGCCCAGCGCGCTGGCCACGGCCCGCGTCAAGGCCTCGACGAACGCCGGCTCCACCCCCAGGGCCGGCGCCCGCAGATAAGGCGCGCAACCCGACTCCGCCGCCAGATGGGCATACTCATGATCGAGCTCCACCAGGGTCTCGACGTGTTCGGACACGAAGGCGATCGGCGCAATCAGCACGCCCTTGCCTTCGGCGCCCGCGCGGCGGACCTCTTCGTCCGTGGACGGGCCAAGCCATTGGAGCGGCCCGACACGGCTCTGATAGCAGACCCGCCAGTCCCAATCGCCGGACAGGCGCTCGACGACCGCTCGGGCCGTAGCCTCGATCTGGACCTGGTAGGGATCGCCAGCATCCACCACCTTCTGCGGCAGGCCGTGGGCCGAGAACAGCAGGCGCAAGCCATCCGGTCGGCCGGCCGCCTCCCACG
This sequence comes from Phenylobacterium sp., assembly GCF_046291545.1. Taxonomy (GTDB): domain Bacteria; phylum Pseudomonadota; class Alphaproteobacteria; order Caulobacterales; family Caulobacteraceae; genus Phenylobacterium. The sequence goes on along the minus strand of NZ_JBKBSM010000001.1, from coordinate 799,810 downwards.
CCGCCTCGATCTTGCGGGCGTGCGCTTCGAGCAGGCCCTCGGCGGTCGGATAGCAGCAGACCGCGCGGGTGCGGCCGGGGCCCTTGTAGACGCGCGCCCAATCCTTCAGCGATGAGGCCGTGGTCGTGGTCGAATACTGGGGATAGAGCGGCAGAAGGACGATCTCGTCAGGCGCGAACGCCGACACCTGAGCCGCCGTCTCTCGCGCCAGCGGCTTCCAGTAGCGCATGGCGATGAAGACTCGGATCTCCAGATCCGGCCGGGCCGAGGCCAGCGCCGCCTGCAGGGCCTCGGCCTGGGCCTCGGTCTCCGGCAGCAGCGGGGATCGGCCGCCCATGATCTCGTAGTTGGCCTGAGCGGTCTTCTCCCGCGTGGTGGAGATCAGCGCCGCCAGCGGATACCGCACCAGCGCCGGCGCGCCGATGATAGCCGGATCACGGAAGAGGTTGAACAGGAACGGCCGTACGGCCGAAAGGCTGTCGGGGCCGCCGAGGTTGAACAGGACGACGGCGAGGCGCGGGCGCTCAGCCACGGGTGATGCGCTCCACCACGCGAGCGATGTGTTCGATGGGGGTGTCGGGCAGGATGCCGTGGCCCAGGTTGAAGATGTAGGGCCCCTGCCCCCAGGCTTCCAGGTAGGCCTCGACCCGGGCGTCGAGCGCCGGGCCCCCGGCACGCAGGAGCAGGTTGTCGAGCGCCCCTTGGATCGTCTTGCCCTGCGCCTGCAGGCGGCGGCCGAGGGCGAACGGCGCCTGGGTGTCCAGCGCCACGCCTTCCACCGGAACCTGGGCGGCGTAGGTCTCCACCAGGGCGCCGGCGCCGCGGGGGAAGCCGATGAAGGGCGCCGTGACGCCGGCGCCGCGGACTTTCTCCACGATCGCCTTGTGCGGGCCGACCACGATGCGCTCGAAAACGTCCTCGGCCAGGCCCTCGGCCCAGGACTCGAAGATCTTCAGGGCCTGGGCCCCGGCCTTCGCCTGCATGACGAGGTAGCGGGCGGTGGAGTCCACCAGGACCTCGAGCAGACGGTCCAGGGTCTGCGGATGCTGATAGGCGAAGGTGCGCGCTGCGGAACGATCGCTGCCGCGGCCCTCTATCATGTAGGTGGCGACCGTCCAAGGGCCCCCGGCGAAGCCGATCAGGGCGCGCTCAGGTTCGAGTTGGCCCCGCACGAGCGACAGGGTCTCGCCAATAGCGGCGAGCCGGGCGGTCGAAGCCTCGACCTGCGCGGCCAGAGTTTCGACCGGCGGCAGTTCGCCCAGCCGGGGCCCCTCCCCGGCCTCGAACCAGACGTCCTGGCCGAGGGCGCGGGGAATCAGCAGGATGTCGGCGAAGACGATGGCCGCATCGAACGGAAACCGCCGCATCGGCTGAAGCGTGGCCTCGGCGGCCATCTGCGGATCATGGCAGAAGGCGATGAAGTCCTTGGCGCGCGTGCGCAGCTCCCGGTACTCGGGCAGCGAGCGGCCGGCCTGGCGCATGAACCAGACGGGCGGACGGGGAAGGGTTTCGCCGGCGAGGGCGCGCAGGAGGAGCGGAACGGGCGCTTGCGTCATGACCCTCGCCTTAAATCGGGTTCGCTCGCCCGGCTCAAGCGCCGAGGCGCGCCTTGTCCCTCCAACATCCTTTCAAATCGAAAATATCTGAACAGAGGTAGGGGTGGTTGGGCTGGCCGCATGCGGGGATATCGCCGCTCCGACCCGGCTCGCCCCGCCCTTGTCCCGAAGATGTTCACACTTCCTTAACCCTTGGGGCCGCGCGGCTGTGGATTGCGGGGAAGAGTTCCAAGCTGCTGTTCGGCCTTAAGGTTTTGTTAACCCGCGGTCGAACGGGCGAAGGCGCCGGTCACACCCGGCCCTACCGGGGTGGACGGACACGCTCAAGGCCGTTCAAGCCCGGAACGGGTCGTGGACGGACGCGCCGCGAACCTGTCCATTCGTCCCCGCTGCTCCCCAGCCGCCGCCGCCGGCGCGCCACGCCTGGGGGCTATCCCCTTCGGCGTCCGCCTTCGCTAAAGAGGTTGTCGACTCTTTCGTCCCCAGACTTTTTCCACTCCGAACGGACCGCAGGCGCCAGCCCCTTCATGACCCCCCCGCACTTTGCGACCTACTTCCACGTCCACCTGGTGTCGGATTCCACCGGCGAGACCCTGAACGCCATGGCGCGGGCGGTGTGCGCCCGTTTCGAGAACGTGCTGCCGATCGAGCACATCTACGCCCTGGTCCGCTCGCAGCGGCAGCTTGACCGCGCGCTGGCCGACATCGAGGAGGCGCCGGGGATCGTGATCCACACGATCGTCGACGCAGGACTGCGGCAGGCGCTCGAGGAAGGCTGCCGACGACTGGACATGACCTGCATCCCGGCCCTGGACCCGCTGGTCTCGGCCCTGTCGCGCTACCTGGGGGCGCCGCTGACCAGCCGCGTCGGCGTGCAGCACGCCCTCGACAACGACTATTTCAACCGAATGGACGCGCTGAACTACGCCATCGGCCATGACGACGGCCAGGGCGGCCAGGACCTGGACTCCGCCGAAGTGGTTCTGGTGGGCGTATCGAGGACCTCGAAAACCCCGACCTGCATCTATCTGGCCCACCGGGGCGTCAGGGCCGCCAATGTGCCGATCGTCCCGGGCCGGCCGCTGCCCGAGCGCCTGTTCGAGCTGAGAAACGCCCTGATCGTCGGGCTGACCGTCGCGCCGGACCGCCTGATCCAGATCCGCCGCAATCGGCTGCTCAGCCTGAAGGAGAACCGGGAGTCCAGCTACATCGACGCCGACGCGGTGCGCGACGAGGTCGTGCATGCCCGCCGGCTCTATGAGCGGCACGGCTGGCCGGTGATCGACGTCACCCGCCGGTCGGTGGAAGAGACCGCCGCGGCCGTGCTGAACCTGCTGCACGGCGGCCACGGCCAGGTGGAGATCCTGGGATGACCAAGGTGATCCTCGCGTCCAAGAGCGCGGCGCGCCGCCAGCTGCTCGCCGGCGCCGGCGTGCCGCACGAGGCGGCGGTCGCCGGCGTCGATGAGGAAGCGGTCAAGCAGAGCCTGCTCGCCGTAGGCGCCGACCCGCGGCGGATCGCCGAAGCCCTGGCCGAGCTGAAGGCCGTGAAAGTGTCCAGGGGCGTCGACGCCCTGGTGATCGGCGCCGACCAGACCCTTGAGTTCGAGGGTGGGCTCTACGACAAGGTCGGGGACCTGAAGGCGGCTCGAGAGCGCCTGGCGGCGCTGCGCGGCAAGCGCCACATGCTGCATTCGGCGGTGGTCGTCGCCAAGGACGGCGCGCCGATCTGGCGGGAGATCGTCACCGCGACCTTGGCCATGCGGCCGTTCAGCGACGAGTTCCTCGACCACTATCTGGAGGTTGAGGGGGAGGCGGCCCTCGGCTCTGTGGGCTGCTACCGGCTGGAGGGCCCGGGCGCTCAGCTGTTCTCCAGGATTGAAGGGGATTACTTCGCCATACTGGGCCTGCCGCTGCTCGGCCTTCTGGACCTGCTGCGCCGCCACGGGGTGCTGATCGCATGAACACCATCACCGGAAAGGCCGTCGTCGCCGGCGTAGTCGGCGCGCCGGTGCGTCATTCCCTCAGCCCGGTGCTGCACAACGCCTGGATCGCCGAGGCGGGGCTGGACGCGGCCTACGTGCCGTTCGCCCCGCCGTCAGACGGTTTCGCCCGGCTGGTGCACGGCCTGCGCGGCGGCGTAATCCGCGGGCTCAACGTCACCCTGCCCTTCAAGGAAGAAGCCCTGGCCCTCGCCGACGAGGCCAGCCCACGTGCGGCGGCGGCCGCGGCGGCCAACCTGCTGGTGTTCCGCGAGGACGGGTCGGTGTTCGCCGACAACACCGACGGCCTTGGGTTGCTGGCAGCCTTCGCCGCCCAGGCGCCCGGGTTCTCGCCCACGGCGGCTCCGGTGGTGATCTTGGGCGCCGGGGGCGCGGCGCGCGGCGCGGCCGCAGCGTTCGTGGAGGCCGGCGCGCAGGTTCGGATCGTCAACCGGACGCTGGCGCGGGCCGAAGCCATCGCGGACGCCCTGGGCCGTGTCAGCGCCTTTCCCCTGAGCCGCGCCGGCGACGCCTTCGCCGGCGCCGGGGCGATCGTCAATGCGACCTCCGCCGGCCTCGCCGACGAGGCCGGCCTGGACCTGCCCCTCGAGGCCTCGCCGCAGGGGTGCGTGGTGATGGACATGGTCTACAAGCCGCTCAAGACGCCATTGCTGGTCAACGCCGAAGCCTCGGGCCGACGCGTCGTCGACGGGCTGGAAATGCTGATCGGCCAGGCTGCGCCCTCATTCGAGGCCTTCTTCGGCCGCCCGCCGCCCGCGAACGTGGACGTGCGCGCCCTGGCCCTGGCCGCCCTGGAGCAGAAATCATGATCATCCTTGGCCTGACCGGCTCCATCGGCATGGGCAAATCGACGACGGCGGCGATGTTCGCCGAGGCGGGGGCGCCGGTCTATGACGCGGACGCCGAGGTGCACCGCCTATACGCCCCTGGCGGGGCCGCCGTGGCGCCGATCGAGGCGGCCTTCCCCGGCGTCGTCAAGGACGGTGCGGTGGACCGCGCAGCGCTCGGGGCGCGGGTGCTGGGCGACGCCGAGGCGATGAAGAAGCTGGAGTCGATCGTCCATCCGCTGGTGGGGGCGAGCCGCGTTGGCTTCTTCGAGGCCGCCGCGGCCAAGGGCGCGGACATCGTGGTGCTGGACATTCCCCTCCTGTTTGAGACCGGCGGCCAGAAAAACGTGGATGCGGTGGTGGTGGTCAGCGCCCCGGCCGACGTCCAGCGCGCGCGGGTGCTCGATCGGCCGGGCATGACGGTCGAGAAGTTCGAGGCGATCCTCGCAAAGCAGACGCCTGACGCCGAAAAGCGCGCTCGCGCCGACTTCGTGATCGACACCGGCCAGGGGCTTGAGGTGGCCCGGGCCCAGGTGGCCCAGGTGATCGCCGCCATGCGCGACCCCGCGCGCCGGCCGAAGCGGGCCGACGCCTAGGAGAGCCGCGCTGATCGGCCCGGTTGAACCCAGGCTCGAAGCGGGCCAAAACGTCGTCGATGGCGCGAGAGATCATCCTCGACACCGAGACGACGGGCTTCGAGCCGCACCTCGGCCACCGGCTGGTCGAAATCGGCTGCCTGGAGATCGAGGACTTCATCCCGACCGGGCGCCACTTCCACGTCTATATCGACCCTGAGCGGGACATGCCGCCCGAAGCCGAGAAGGTGCACGGGCTGTCGTCCGCGTTCCTGAAAGGCAAGCCGCGGTTCGCCGACCCCGAGGTGGTGGACGCATTTCTAGACTTCGTGGGCGATGCGCCGCTGGTGGCGCACAACGCCGCCTTCGACCGCAGCTTCGTCAACCACGAACTCGGCGTGGTGAAGCGCCAGCTCCTGCACGAGACGCGCTGGGTCGACACCCTGGAACTGGCGCGCCACCGGTTTCCGGGGATGCACAACTCGCTCGACGCGCTGTGCCGGCGCTTCAAGATTTCCCTTTCGGAGCGGGAAAAGCACGGCGCCCTGATCGATGCGCGCCTGCTGGCCGCCGTGTATCTGGAGCTGAAGGGCGGCCGTGAGCGCCGGCTGGAGCTGACCACCACGACGGCGGTGCAGGCGGTTTCCGTGGCTCGCCAAGCGAGCTACGGGGCTCGCCCGCGCCCCCTGCCCCTGCGTTCGACAGACGCCGAGCGCGCCGTGCACGAAGCCTTCATCCGCGACGTGGTGAAGGACGACACCCTCTGGAAGAAGCACGGGCTCTAGCCGTCCGCGCCCGCAAGGCCGGCGTCAGAGGCTGGCGCAGGTGGAGAGATTGACGGGCGGCGTGTCCTGCCGCGTCCAGCCCTGCCCGGTCTTGACGAATTCGGCGAAGGCCGAGGCCGGATGGTATTCCGAGCGGGCCGGGTCCCAGGCCTCGAAGGTCATGGCCGAGACCACCTTGGCGTCCACGCCGCTCTCGCCGGCGGCGATCTCCCGTTCACCCTTGCAGGCGACCTCGAAGGCGCGGCAGGCCTTGTCCTTGGGCGCGGCGGCGCAGTCGGCCCGCGCCTTCAGGATGTCTTCGCGCCAGGCGCTGATCTCGCCGTCCAGGCCCGCGAACTTGTCCTGCGCGGAGCCGCCAGACGGGGTCGGGCCGCTGCAGGCCGCCAGCGAGAAGATGGCCAAGGCCGCCAGGGCCGCGCGTTCGATCATGCCGTTGCTCCGATGTGGGCGAAGGCCGGGTGATGCCACGGCGATGCGGCGATCGCGTGACGGCGCCCGACCCCGGCCCGCCATATTCGAGCTTTCGCGAACAGGGACGACGGACAGAGGCGCAGGCAAGCGCGGCTGTAGACAAGATTTCGCGGGTCGGCTGTGGTGTCGGTGGGAGAGCGGCGTGCGCTACAGTCTGGTCCACATCAACAATCAGCCCTTCCTGCGCGAGCCGCGCCGTGAGCTCCTGCGGGCTGCGGCCGCCGACGGGGCGCAGGTCACGCACATCGCCTGCCGTGACGGCGAGGTGACGGTGACCGATCTCGCGAGCGGCGATGGGCGGGTCGTCTCCATTCCGCAGCTTCGGGCCTTGGCGCGAGGCCTGTGCGGGGAGCGCACGCTGGTGCTGACCGGCCTCGGCGGCGCGCGATCGGAACTGGCCTGGCGGGCGACGGCCTGCTTCCCCCGGACGACCCGGGTGTACGACGTCTATGACGAGCTGAGCTACGGCGCGCGGGGCTACTCGTATCTGAAGTTCATGGTCCGCGACGGGATCTGGCGGGCGCTGTGTCCCCGGGCCATGGTCATGGTCGACGGCATGATGCGGATCTACCCGGGCGCCTGGAAGGTGGAGAACGCCTCGCACCTGGAGCCGACGCCGCGGCCGGGCGGGACCCCGCCGGCCGTCTACATCGGCTCGATCGACGAACGGGTGGACTTCGACCTTCTGGCGGCGCTGGGCGAGCGCACCGACATCGACATCTGGGGGGCGGTGCACGAACGGGCGCCGTGGGCGCACGCGGTGCTGGAGAGGTTGGTCGCGAGCCGGCCCCGGGTGCGCTTTCTTGGGGGCTACCGCAACGAGGCGCTCGGCGAGATCCTGTCACGGTATGAGGTGGGCCTGGTGCCCTACCATCTGAACGAGCGGATGACCCGCCACGTGGCCCTCGACAAGCTCTACCACTACCTCAACGCCGGCGTGGGCGTGGTCACCACCCCCCTGCCCCATGCGGTTCGACTAAAGGACTATGTGGGCCTGCTGAACGGCGCCGGCGGCTATGAGGCCGCGGCGGCCGAGGCCCTGGCGCGGCGCGCCGGCTGGCGGGCGGACGAGCACCATTGGCGCGCGCGCTGGGCGCACATCAAGACCCTGATCGGCTGAAGCCCCCTTCCAAGGCATGCGGGTTGCAGGGGCGAGCGAACGACCGTTCCGGCCGCGCCGGTCCGGGACAGAGGTTGAACCCGCGGGCGCCGTCGCAGCGCCCCAGCCCGGAGGCGCCATGGTCGCCGAGAGCCTGATGACACCTGCCGCCGTGGCGGCGGGGCGGCGCGCCGAGCCGCCGGCCGAACTGCAGGGCGTGCAGGTGCTGCGCGGAGCGGCGGCCGTCGCGGTGCTCGTCCACCATGCGCTGGAGGAGCTGTCCGGCGCGGGGATGCCGGACTTCGTAGTGCGCGCCGGCGCAGCCGGGGTCGACCTGTTCTTCGTGATCAGCGGCTTCATCATGCTCTACACGGCTGGACGCAGCTTCGGCGCGCCAGGCGCGGCCGGCGATTTCCTGGTGCGCCGGCTGATCCGGATCGGGCCGCTCTACTGGCTGTGCACCGCCTTCATCATCGCCGCCCACCTGAGCGGCGTCGCCTACCAGAACCGAGAGGTGACCCTCGCCGGTGCGACGGCTTCGCTGCTGTTCTGGCCGACCGACGGCCTGATCCTGAACGTCGGCTGGACGCTGGTGTTCGAGATGTACTTCTACGTTCTCTTCGCCCTTTGTCTTTGGCTTGGGCGTTCGGCCACGGCGGCCTGGGGCGTTCCCATGCTCATCGTGGCGGCGATCGGCCTCGGCCATTTGCTGCCCGACGGCCCAGTGCGCGATCACCTGACCAACCGCATCGCCCTGGAGTTCGCGTTCGGGATGGGTCTGGCGGCCCTGTATCGCAGCGGCCGTCTGACCGGGCGCTTCGCGCTCCCGGTCCTGGCCGTCGGCGTGGCCGGACTGGCGGCGGGCTCGGCGCTGGCGCCGCCGGACGGCACGGCGGGCCTGGCCCCGGAGTGGCGCTTCCTGGCCTGGGGCGCGCCGGCGGCCCTCGTGGTCTACGCCGCCCTGTTCACCGGGGAGATTCGCTCGCGCCTGGGCCGCTGGTGGCTGGCGCTGGGGGATGCGTCCTATTCGCTGTACCTGACGCACGCCATTGTGATGACCACCTTCGCCAGGGCGTTGAAGGTTCCAGCCGTGGCCGCGCTGCCGACGGTCCTGCTGTTCGCCGCCGCGGTGGCCGCCGCCCTGGCGACGGCCTGGATCACCTATCTGGCGGTGGAGCGCCCCTTGACCGAGGCGCTCAAGCGGGCCTGGGCGCGCCGGCCGCGGACCGCGGCGCCCTGAGGCCCCTGTTCGTCGCCGATCCTAGGCCTGGCCGACCGTGGCCTGGGCCCGGCGGGCGGCGTAGACGCCCGCGAAGTCGATCGGCTCCAGGAGGAACGGTGGGAAACCGCCCTCGGAGGTGACGTCGGCGATCATCCGCCGGGCGAAGGGGAAGAGGTAGCGCGGGCACTCGACCAGCAGCACCGGCTCCAGGTCCTCGGCCGGAACGCCTGTGATATGGAAGACCCCGCCGTACACCAGCTCGACGTGGAACACCGGGCCGTCTTCGCGGGCGGCGCGGGCCGACAGCTTCAGGTCGACCTCGAAATAGCCGTCCTCGCGGCCCCGCGCGTTCATCTCCACGCCCATGTCGATCTGGGGCTGCGGACCGCCGGCGCGCAGGGAATCCGGGGCGCGGGGGTTCTCGAAGGACAGGTCGCGGACGAACTGGGCGAGGATGCGGATGCCGGGGGCGGAGCCATTGTCCGCGCCGTTGCCGGAGGGGGCGGCCGCGTCGGTGTCGGTCATGAACTGCGGTTTCCGTGGTCTGGAGGCGCCGAAAAACGACGCCGGCGGTCGGAACGCGCGTCTTTACGCGTCCTTATCGACGGCCGGGCTGCTATCATGCGGCCTGAGGGGATGCAACGCCGGCCCTGACGCCGGCGTTTTCGCGTCCTATATTGACCCAACGACCTGACCTTTCGACTTCACATCGCGGAACCCCGTTGCAAGTCCTCGAGCTGATCATCTTCGCCGGCCTCGCCGCCATCGTGCTCTACCAGCTCTATTCGGTGCTGGGACGCCGGGTGGGGCGGCAACCGGAAGACACGCCCGCGGCGACCGGACGGCCGGCGCCGACCGCGCCGCTCGACCGCCCGCCCGAACTGGCCGAGGACGGGATCGCGCTGACCGGCCTGGCCGCCGTGCGCGCCGCCGACCCCTCTTTCGACATGTCGAGGTTCCTCTCCGGGGCCAAGTCGGCCTACGAGATGGTGGTGCGCGCCTTCGCCGCAGGCGACCGCGCGACGCTGAAGAACCTGCTCTCGCCGCAGGTGCTGTCGAGCTTCGAGGCGGCGATCACCCAGCGTGAGGCCGAGGGCCGCAGCGAGAAGGTGGAATTCCTGCATCCGCCGCGAGCGGATATGGAACGGGCCGACGTGGAAGGCGACGTGGCCCGCATCGTCGTGCGCTTCCTGGCCGAATTCCGCAGCCGATCCAAGGGGCCCGAGGGCGAAGCGGTGGACGACCGCCGGACCGCCGAATTGTGGACGTTCGAACGCAATCTTAAGAGCCGCGACCCCAACTGGACGCTGGTGAACGTCGACGCCGCGGAGGCCTGACTTGCGTTTGCGTTTCGGGGGGATCGTCCTTGCGGCCCTGAGCCTGGCCGCCTGTGCAACGACGCCGCCACCGCTTCCTCCTGCGGCGAGCGCCCCGGCGGCGCCGCAGCCGGCGCCGCCGGCCGCCCCGCGACCCGCCGAACTCGCCTTCCATAACCTGCCGGGCTGGACCGAGGACGACCACGCCGCGGCGTTCCGGGCTTTCCGCGCCACCTGCGGCGCCGCACGCTCCGCGCAGCTCGCCGAGGTGTGCCGCCGCGCGCGGGCGGAGGGCGAACTCGACGACCTCCATGCGCGGGCCTTCTTCGAGGCGAACTTCCGGGCCGAGCAGGTCGGCGGCGACGGCATGCTGACCGCCTATTTCGCCCCCGAGTATCCGGCCCGCTCGCGGCCCGATGGGGAGTTCTCGGCGCCGGTGCGCGCGCGGCCGTCGGATCTCGTCACCATCGACGCGGGCGTCTTCGACCCGGCCCTGGCCGGGGTCACCGGGGTGGCGTTGCAAACGGCGAACGGCGTTGCGCCGTATCCGGACCGCGCGACCATCGAGGCGCGGCCGCCGGAGAAGGCCTTGGCCTGGATGCGGCCGGAGGACCTGTTCTTCCTGCAGATCCAGGGTTCAGGGGTGCTGACCTTCGAGACCGGGGCGCGGATGAAGGCCAACTTCGCCGGGCACAACGGCCGTCCCTTCGTGGGCGTCGCCACGCCGATGCGCGACCAGGGCCTGCTGCCTCCGGACGGCACGTCGGGCGAGGCGATCCGTAGCTGGCTGGCGGCGAACCGCGGACCGCAGGCCGAGGCGATCATGCGGCTGAACCCGCGCTATGTCTTCTTCAAGCTCGCGCCCGACGATGGGGCCCAGCCGGTGGGTTCGGCCGGCGTGCCGCTGCCGCCTGGGCGCGCGATCGCGGTGGACCCCTCGCGCCACGCGATGGGCGAGATATTCTGGCTGGACGCCACCGCCCCGAGCCTGACGGGCGCTTTCCCCGCCTACCGGCGCCTGGCCGTGGCGCTGGACACCGGCGGGGCGATCAAGGGCGACGCGCGCGCAGACCTCTACCTGGGCCTGGGGCCGCAGGCGGGGGCCGAGGCCGGACGGGTGCGCCATGTCCTGAAGATGTACCGCCTGACGCCCCGCCCCGAGCCTCAGTCGTGAAGCGACCGCTGCGGCCGGAGGAGCTGAGGCTCTGGTCGGCGGTGGCGGCCACGGTCCATCCCCTCGCGGGGCGGGCGATCAAGCCGCAGGCCGAAGCGGCGCCCCCGGTTCGGCCCGCCGGGGAAGCGGCCCCATCCCCAGCCGCGCCCGCACGGTTCGAGATCTCCCCCTTCGTCGTCGGCCAGCACGCCGCTCCTTCGCGCAAGGCCGCGGCCGCAGGCGGCGGGCCGTACGACATAGAGCCGGGCCGCAAGCGCCGCATCAGCCGCGAACGGGACCCGCTGGAAGCGCGCATCGACCTGCACGGCATGACCCAGGACCACGCCCGCGCGGCGTTGTCGGTCTTTCTCCGCCACGCGCGGGACGAGGGCCATCGCGCGGTCCTGGTGATCACCGGCAAGGGCTTCAGCGGCGACGGGGTGCTGCGCCGGCGAGCGCCCGAGTGGCTGGCCGACCCCTTGCTTCGCGACGTGGTGGCGGGGGTTTCCGAAGCGCACCGCCGCCATGGGGGCGAAGGGGCGCTCTACGTGGCGCTCAAGCGCAAGCCGAAGGTCTAGCGCCAGCATGCCGCCCGCGCCTCCGCAGGACGCCGACGCCGGGGCAGCGCGGGAGCACCTGGAGCGGCTCGGCTGGCGGCTGATAGCCCGCGGCGACTGGTCCTGGGTGCTGGTCGATCCGCAAGGCGCGCGCGCCGCACGGGTGACCCCGTTCGATCCCGCCTATCTGATGCACGCGCGAGCCTGCCTTGAGGGCCGGCCCAACCGTTGGCTGCCGCGCGTGGAGGCCATATGGCCGCTGCGGCGGGACGGCTATGTCACCGTCATGGAATTGCTGAAGCCGGCGCCGGAGGCGGAAGCCGCCGCATTCTGCGCGGCGCTGGGAGTGGGTAACGACAGCGGCTACGTCCCGCGGGGCGCGGCCGCGGCGCTTGCGCCGGACGAGGACCTTCTGATCCTGCGGGACCGCGTCGAAGCGCTGATCGCGGCGGGCGCGCGGCGCTACCGGGTCTGGGGCGGTTCGGACGTGCGGCCGGGCAACGTGATGATGGACGTCCAGGGCGGGCTGAGGCTCGTGGACCCGGTGTTCCTCAGCGGACCGAAGATCGTCGAGGCGATCCAGTCCGGACGCATCGATCTGCTGGCCGACTTCTCGCACGGCCAGCTTGAGGACTTCCTCACCATTCCCGCGTTCACGCCGGGTCCGGGCGCCGAGGACCTGCGTCGCAAGCTCGCCGAGCTGTTCGGCGGCGCAGGGGCGGCCTGAGGCGCCGGACGCCTGGGATCAGGGCCGGCGGCCGGCGAAAGCGGCCTCGACGCAGGGCATGACCAGCCAGTCGATCGGCTCACCGACCGCGTCCAGCTCCTTGGCCGTGCTGGACGAGACGTGGAGGAACTGAGAGGCGCAGATGAAGTGCACCATGGGGATGGACGGGTCGATCCGCCCGGCCACGCCATGCAGGTTGAACTCGTCGGTGAAGTCGCTGGCCTCGCGCAGGCCGCGGACGATGTGGGTGGCGCCGATCCGCCGGGCGTAGCCGATCAGGCTCTGGTTGGCGTACTCGCCGACCTCGAGGGCCCCTCCGAACAGGGGCTCCCGGGCGCTGCCACGCGCTTCCGGCCAAAGTTCAGCGATGGATTCGGCGATCAGCCGCTGGCTCTGCTCCACGTCGAAGGTTCGCGTCTTGCGCGGGTTCGTGCCGATGGCGACGTGGACCGCGTCGAAGGTCATCAGCGCCTTGCCGATGATGTCGAGGTGCCCGCGGGTGATCGGGTCGAACGAGCCGGCGTAGAGCGCCTTGGTCGTGGCGGCCTTCAGCATGCGAGCCCTCCGCCCTCAGCGCAGCCGATGTTTCCGCAGCCCGGGCGCTGGCGCAAGGCCCCGCGGCGCCGACGGCGGGCGAAGCGACCGGCCGATCAGAGCGAGCGCTGGCGCCAGGCCTTTTCCTCGATTCCGGAACGGCCCTCGCGGGATTCCAGCCAGGCTGCGACGTCGTCGAGGCTGACGCCGGCGTGGGCCAGGAGCACCAGCCAGTGATAGATCAGGTCCGCGCTCTCGGAGGCCAGCCCGTCCTTGTCCTTCATCGACGCCGCGATCACCGTCTCGACGGCTTCTTCGCCCAGCTTCTTGGCGGCGCGGTCGATCCCTTCGGACAGGAGCTTGGCGGTGTAGGACTCCGACGGGTCGGCGCCCTTGCGGCTCTCGATCGTCGCGGCGAGGCGTTCGAGGACGTCGGCGAAGCGGCTCATGCTGCGATCCTCCAGAAGACCTCGTCCTGGATAGGGCGCAGCCACCGCCGGGGCAAGGGCCGTGGCTAGTCCGGCAGGGCGAAGGCGAGGACCTGGTCGCCCCGCTTGGTCTGGGACTTAGCGTGGCCGCCAGCGGCGATCACCACATACTGGCGGCCTTTCCAGACATAGGTCATGGGGGTGGCCTGTCCGCCGGCGGGCAGGCGGCCGCGCCAGAGCTCCTTGCCGGAGGCGGCGTCGAAGGCGCGCAGGTAGTTGTCCATGGCCGCGCCGATGAACACCAGGCCCGAGGCGGTGGCGATGGGCCCGCCAAAATTGGGCGTGCCGACGCCGCGCAGGATGAACTGGGTTCCGGGGACAAGATCGGCGGTGGTCCCGAGCGGCACGCGCCACAGCACCCGGCCGTCGCGCATGTCGATGGCGGCCAGCTGGCCCCACGGCGGGGGGTTGCAGGGCATGCCCAGCGGGGAGCGCAGGAGCTCGCGCTTCATGCCGTAGCGCGCGCCGGTGTTGGGGCTGATCTCGACGCCAGGCTGGGCGGCCCGAGCGGCGGGGACGTCCTCGGCGGGGATCAGCGTCACCTTGTGCAGCGCCGAGGAGGTGTTGACGTAGGCGACCCCGCGTCCGGCGTCGTAGGCGATCCCTCCCCAGTTGGAGCCGCCGCCAGTGAAAGGATAGAGGATCGTGCCGTCGACGGAAGGAGGCGTGTAGATGCCTTCGTTGCGTGCGCCGGCGATGAGCCGCCGACACGCCCCGCGGTCCCAGGGGGTGAGACCGAACGCCTCGTCGGCCTTGATCCGGTGCGGCGACAAGGGCTCGGGCGCGATTGGAAAGGGCTGGGTGGGGGACAGCTGCTCGCCGATGGCGCCGCCCTGCGGTACGGGCCGTTCCTCGACCGGGATGATCGGGGCGCCCGTCACGCGGTCCAGGGTGAAGATCAGGCCCTGCTTGGTGGGCTGGATGACGGCCGGCCGCGCTGCGCCCTTGTAGGCGACCACGCCGAGCGTGGGCTGCGCCGGCACGTCGTAGTCCCAGACGTCGTGGTGGGTGGTCTGGAACGCCCAGGCGACCTCGCCGGTGGCGGCCTTCACGGCGACCACGGAGTTGGCGTAACCGTCGTCGCCCGGCCGATGGGCGCCGTAGAAGTCGGGGCTGGGGCTGGAGGTCGGTAGGAACACCAGGCCGGCGGCCTCGTCGACGCTCATGGGAGCCCAGACGTTGGCCGCCCCCGCTGTCACGCCGGGACCCGCGCCCTGCAGCGGATCGAAGGTCCAGCGGAGGGCGCCCGTGACCGCGTCGAACGCGTGGACCGCGCCGGAGGTCTCGTGGACGCGCTGGTTGTCGTCGATCGAGGAGCCGACCACGACGACGCCGGCGGCGACCACCGGGGCCGAGGTGATCTGGGCGCCCCCCGGCCGGGCCAAGTCCGCGCCGGGCATGGCGTCGACCACGCCGGCCTCGCCGAAGCCCGCACAGGCCTTGCCGGTCGCCGCGTCGAGGGCGAACAGGCGCCGGTCGTTGGTGGCCATGAAGATGCGTTCGGCGCACGGCTCGCCGGGCGGGGCGGCGGGATCGCGCCAGTAGGTCACGCCCCGGCAGTTGAACGAGTTGGGGTAGCGGACCTTCGGGTCGATCTTGGGATCGAAGCGCCAGAGCTCACGGCCGCTGGCGGGGTCGAGGGCGATGGCCACGTTGAATGGCGAGCAAAGGTGCAGCCGCCCGCCGGCGAGGATCGGCGTCGCCTCGAAGGCCGCCGCCTCGACGGCCTCGCCGCGCGCAGCCAGTTCGCCCGTCGAATAGGTCCAGGCGGTCTTCAGGCGCCTGACGTTGGCCGGGGTGATCTGGGCGGCGGCGGAGAACCGCTGGCCGCCGGCGTCCCCGCCATAGTGGGCCCAGCCCACGTCGGCGGCGGGCGGCGTCGGCTCGGCCGGCGCGCAGGCGGAAAGAACGACGACGACGGCGGCGAGCGGCGGTGCAAGGCGCATGGACTCATAGAGCCTCAAGCGGCGCCGTAGTGGAAGAGGGCGATCGGCGTCGCTGAGGGCCGGGGCTCAGGCGGCGTCCGGCACGAGGCGCACCGGGATTGCGGCGTCGGCCATGGCGGCCTTGACCTCGCCGATCGCGACTTCACCGAAGTGGAAGATGGACGCGGCGAGGACGGCGTCAGCGCCGCCCTGGGTCACCGCCTCGACCATATGGCGGGCGTTGCCGGCGCCGCCGGAAGCGATCACCGGCACGCCGACGGCGGACGTGACCGCCTTGAGCAGGGCGAGGTCGTATCCGGTCTTGGCGCCGTCGCGGTCCATCGAGGTCAGGAGGATCTCGCCGGCGCCGCGGCGCACCACATCCTCGGCGTATTCGACGACGTTAAGGCCGGTGTTGTTGCGACCGCCGTAGGTGAACACCTCCCACAGCCCGGGCTCGGTCTGTTTGGCGTCGATGGCCACGACGGTGGCCTGGGAGCCGAAGGCGTCAGCGCAGGCGGAGACGAGGTCGCGGTTCTCCACCGCGGCGGTGTTGATGGAGATCTTGTCCGCGCCGGCCAGCAGCAGGCGACGGGCGTCCTCCACCTTGCGGACGCCGCCGCCGACGGACAGCGGCATGAAGCAGACGTCGGCGGTTCGGGCGACGACGTCGAGGATGGTGTCGCGGCGCTCGTGGCTGGCGGTGATGTCCAGGAACATCAGTTCGTCCGCGCCGGCGGCGTCGTAGGCCCGCGCCTGCTCCACCGGATCGCCGGCGTCACGCAGGGACAGGAACTGCACACCCTTGACCACGCGGCCGTCCTTGACGTCCAGGCAGGGGATGACGCGGACCTTCAGCATCAGGCGGCGACCTTGAGCGCCTCGGCCGGACGGATCGCGCCTGTGTAGAGGGCGCGGCCCAGCACCGCGCCGGCGATCGGCACGCCCTCGCGTTCGCGCAGCTTGACGATGTCGTCCACCGAGGCGAGCCCGCCGGCGGCGATCACCGGGATCGCCACGGCGTCGGCGATGGCGCCGAATGCCTCGACGTTGAAACCCATGAGCGCGCCGTCGCGGTCGATGTCGGTGATGATCAGGGCGCCGACGCCCACGTCCTCGAAGCGGCGGGCCACAGTGACGGCGTCGAGGTCGGAATCCTCGGTCCAGCCCTGGACCGCGACCTTGCCCTTGCGCACGTCGACGCTGACGGCGATCTGCTCCGGCCAGCGGCGGGCGGCCTGCTTGACGATCTCCGGCTCGCGCACCGCCACGGTGCCCAGGATCACGCGGGAGACGCCCGCCTCGATCCAGCGCTCTATGTCGGCGAGGGAGCGGATGCCGCCGCCGAGCTGCACCGGGATGGAGACGGACTCCAGGATCGCCTCGACGGCCGAGGCGTTGACCGCCTTGCCCTGCACCGCCCCGTTCAGATCGACCACATGAATCCACTGGAATCCGGCGTCGGCGAACTTGGTCGCCTGATCGGCGGGGGAGGTGTTGAACACCGTTGCGGTGTCGAGGTCGCCGTGCAGGACGCGCACGCACTGGCCGTCCTTGAGGTCGATGGCGGGATAAAGGATCACGGTCGCCACTCCAGGAAGCGCGCTAGAAGGGAAAGCCCGGCAGCTTGCGACTTTTCCGGGTGGAACTGAACCCCCGCCACATTGCCGTGCGCGACGGCGGCGGGGAACCGGCCGCCATGGTCGACCCAGGCGGCGACGTCGGCGTCCCGCTCCGGATAGAAGGCGAACGAGTGGGTGAAGTACATCGGCGTTCCCTCCGCGAGGCCGGCGAGGATCGGCTGGCCCGAGAGGCCCGTCAGTCCGTTCCAGCCCATATGCGGGACCTTGCACGCCGGATCGGCGGTCTCCAACCGCTTCACCTCGCCAGCGATCCAGTCGAGGCCGGGGGTGACGCCGAACTCCAGGCCGCGGGTGGCCAGGAGCTGCATGCCGACGCAGACGCCCAGGAACGGGGCGCCGCGGCCGCGCACGGCCTGTGTCATGGCCTCGACGAGCCCCGGACGGGAATCCAGAGCGCGGCGACAGGCGGCGAAGGCGCCGACGCCGGGCAGCACCAGCCGGTCGGCGCGGGCCACCTCGTCAGGATCGGCGGTGACCCGGATCTCGGCCCCCACGTTCGTGCCGGCCGCGGCCTTCACCAGCGCCTTTTCGGCCGAACGAAGGTTGCCCAACCCGTAATCGATCAGGGCGACGCTCTGCATGGGAAAGGTTCCTAGAGCACGCCCTTGGTGGATGGGGCCTGACCATGGGTCTTGGGATCGATTTCGACCGCGGTGCGAAGGGCGCGGGCGAGGGCCTTGAAGCCGCTTTCGGCGATATGGTGTGAATTGTCCCCGTAGAGCGTCTCCAGGTGCACGCAGGCGCCGGCATTCATGGCGAAGGCGTGGTGGAATTCCTTGAAGAGCTCGGTGTCCATGTCGCCGACCTTCGGGCGCAGGAACTGCACCTTCCAGATCAGGTAGGGCCGATTGGACAGGTCCACCGCGCAGCGCGTCAGGGTCTCGTCCATCGGGATGTAGGCGTGGCCGAAGCGGCGCACGCCCTTGAAGCCGTCCAGGGCCTTGTGGATCGCCTGGCCAAGGACGATGCCGGTGTCCTCGACCGTATGGTGCATGTCGATGTGCAGGTCGCCCTTGGTCTCGATCTCGAGGTCGAAGCCGCCATGACGGGCGAAGCTGTCCAGCATGTGGTCGAAGAACCCCACGCCGGTGGACACCTGGGCGCGGCCGGAGCCGTCCAGATCGACGCTGACGCGGATCTGGGTCTCCTTGGTTTCGCGGACGACTTGCGCCGTTCGAGCCATGAGCCTTCTAAAGTCCCTTGTCGGCCGCGAGCGCCTTCAGGTTGACCTGAGGGCGCGGGCCGTAGTGCGAGATCACCTCGGCCGCGGCCAGCGATCCGAGCCTGCCGCATATGGGCAGGGGGCGGCCGCCCGCCAGTCCGAAGAGAAACCCGGCCGCGTATTGGTCGCCCGCGCCGGTCGTGTCCACGACTTTTTCCACCGGGAAGGCCGGCACGGCGTGGGTCTGGTCCCCCGCAAGCACCACCGAGCCCTTCTCGCTGCGGGTGATGGCGGCGAGCTGGACCCGTTGACGCATCTGGGCGGCGGCGGCGTCGAAATCCGTGGTGCGGAACAGGGCGGTGAGCTCGGCCTCATTGGCGAAGACCAGGTCGACCTGGGTGTCGATGAACTCCATCAGCGCCTCGCGGTGGCGCTCGACGACGAAGGCGTCGGACAGGGTGATGGCGATCATCCGACCCGCCGCCCGGGCCAGGCCCGCGGCCTTGGCGAAGGCGCGGCGGGCTTCGCTGGGATCGAACAGATAGCCTTCCAGGTAGACGATGGCCGCGCCCTCGATGATCTCGGGCTTGACGTCGGCGGCGGTCAGCTCGGTCGAGGCGCCGAGAAAGGTGCACATGGTCCGCTGGCCGTCCGGGGTGACGTTGATCAGGCAGCGGCCTGAACCGGGGCCTCCCGCCAGCGGCGGCACGTCGAAGTGCACCCCGATGGCGCGGGTGTCGTGCACGAAGACCTGCCCGAGCTGGTCGTCGGCGACCTTGCCCAGATAGGCGGCGCGGCCGCCGAAGGAGGCGACGCCGGCGATCGTGTTGCCCGCGGAGCCGCCCGAGGTCTCGATGCCCGGCGCCATGCGTGCGTAGAGGGACTCGCCGCGAGCCTGATCAATCAGCGTCATTGCGCCCTTGTCCAGGCCCTCGGCCGTAATGAAATCGTCGCTGGCGGGAGCGATCACGTCGACGATGGCGTTGCCGATGGCGGCGACGTCGTAAAGGGCGGTCATCAGGGCTTTCCGGGGGAACGTCGGCGGGTGACTACAGGGAAAGCCGTGCGCGATCAACGCGAACGGCGCGGCGAGCCCTTTGTGAAGGCCGATTGGCGGGGGATCGATCAGATGCGGCTGTTTCATTTCAGCGAGGAAGACCAGATCGGCGCCTTCGTGCCGCGGCCCGTCCGCACGCCTTCGGAACGGGGGCCGGGGCGTGAATGGCTGAACGGTCCGTTGGTCTGGGCCATCGAGGAGGCGCGCCAGGCCATGTATCTGTTCCCGCGGGACTGCCCGCGGGTGCTGTTGTGGGCGACGCCGCAGACCACGGCCGCGGACCATGAGCGCTGGTTCGGCGCCAGCGGAGCCCGCACCCTGGCCTATGTGGAATACGACTGGCTGGATCGCGTGCGCACGGGCAGGCTGTTCCGCTATGAATTCGCGCGGGGCGGGTTCGAGAGCCTGGAGGACGCCGGCATGTGGGTATCGCGCCGCACCGAGCGGCCGATCGGCCGCGAGACGATCGACGACCTGATCGGCGCCCTGCGGGCGCAGGGGGTCGAGCTGCGCGTGGCCGAGACCCTGGCGCCCCTGAAAGGGCTTTGGGAGACGAGCCTGCACTTCAGCGGCATCCGGCTGCGCCACGCCAAGGGCTGGGCCGCATGAGGCGGTTCGCCGCGGTCCTCCTCGGCCTGTGCGCGATGGGCGCTTCGCCGGCGGATTGGCGCGCCCTGGACCCGGACGAGACGCTGGTCATCGACACCACCAAGGGCCGGATCGTGGTGGAGATGCGGCCCGACCTGGCGCCCCAGGCCGTGGCGAGGATCAAGCGCCTGGCGCGGGAGGGCGTCTACGACGGCTTGCAGTTCCATCGCGTGATCGAAGGGTTCGTCGACCAGACAGGCAACCCGGACAACCGTGACGGCGGGACCTCGGCCTATCCTGACCTTCCGCCGGAGTTCACGGCCCGGGTGAAGCCCATCGAAATCGCCGCCGTTCGCCGCGCCAGCGATGGATTGGAGGGCTTCATCGGCGCGACGCCGGTGGCGGCGGAAGCGGCCTCCGTCGCCGACGGCCGCGCCGATGGGACGTTTCGCGCCTGGGGCGCCTA
Organism: Phenylobacterium sp.; assembly: GCF_046291545.1. Classification (GTDB taxonomy): domain Bacteria; phylum Pseudomonadota; class Alphaproteobacteria; order Caulobacterales; family Caulobacteraceae; genus Phenylobacterium. Next base: position 779,657 of record NZ_JBKBSM010000001.1, on the reverse strand, counting down.
CTGCGCCGGGGTGGCCGGGATGGGACGGCAGGCCGACGAGGGATCGGCCAATAGCGAGATCTTCTTCATGCGCGCGCCGGCCCGGCGGCTGGACCGGGCCTACACGGTCTGGGGGACGGCGGTGATCGGCCTGGATGCGATCCGCGCGATGGCGGTGGGCGAGCCGCCGGCGGAGCCGGACCGTATGCTGCGGGTCAGGGTGGCGTCCGACCTGGCCGCCGCCGAGCGGCCGAAGGTGGAGGTGATGGACGTGCGCGGGCCGGCTTTCGCCGCCGTCGTCGCAGCCGGCCGAAAGGCGAAGGGCGCCGACTTCACCGTCTGCGACGCGCAGGCGCCCGCGCGGATACGCTAGCGCGCGCCGTCGCGGACCCAGTGGGCGCTCATCGGAAACGGCGTCCAGGCGCGGCTGAGGCGGGCGGCCTCGCGCACCACCGAGGCCCTGGCGGCGAAGCAGTTGCGCCCGCGGACCTCCAGGCCGGGCAGTGGCTGGGGCGTCAGGGTGTTGGACGAGGCGCCGGCGCGTGCTTCGGCGGGGCTGGCAGGGCCTTCGCCGGCCGCCGGCGGACCGCAGAGCACCGGCCAGGCGGAAAAGGCGGTGACGCGGCCGCGGCCGTCGGTCCGGGTGGGCGCGAGGGCCCAATAGGCGTAGGGCCCGGCCTCGCCCTTCGGCGGCTGGACCTGGACGATGTTCGGATCGCCGCGGGCAAGCAGCAGGCTCATCTCCTTGTCCTCGTCGAAGATCGAGCCCAGGCCCGCGCCGGTCATCTCCCAGTCCTCGGCGCAGCCGGGCCACTCGTCTCGCGGCAGGGCCTCGTCGACGCCGCAATCGGGGTCCTCGCCGAGCCACAGGCCCCGGCGAAACACTGGCGCGCCGCGGGCGTCGGCGCGGGTGAACAGGGGTTCGTCGGAATGGACGAGATTGGCGCAGCCGCTCAGGCTGGCGCTGAACGCCAGGAGCAGGATGCAGGCCAGCGCCCTCATGCGAACAGCTTCCGCGAGGGGCAGAGGTCGGCCACCAGGCATTCGGCGCAGCGCGGCTTGCGGGCAAGGCACGTGTAGCGGCCGTGCAGGATCAGCCAGTGGTGGGCCCGCGTAAGGTAGGGCTCGGGCACCACCGTCATGAGTTCGGCCTCGACCTGGTCGGGGGTCTTGCCAGTGGACAGGCCCAAGCGGTGGGAGACGCGGAAAACGTGGGTGTCGACCGCGATCGCCGGCTCGATGCGCAGCTCGTTCAGCACGACGCTGGCGGTCTTGCGCCCGACGCCGGGCAGTTTCTGAAGGGCCTCGCGCTCGAGCGGCACCTCGCCGCCGTACTGATCGACCAGGATGCGGGCCGCGGCCATCACGTTCCTGGCCTTGGTTCGGAACAGGCCGATGGAGGCGATGTAGGGGATCAGGCCCTCCTCGCCGAGCGCCAGCATCTTCTGCGGCGTGTCGGCGACCTGGAAGAGCCGGGCGGTGGCCTTGTTGACCGAGACGTCCGTGGCCTGGGCCGAAAGCGCCACGGCGACGAGGAGCGTGTAGGGGCTGTCGTACGCAAGCTCGGTGCGCGGGTCGTCCTCGGCGGACAGGAAGCGGGCGAAGATCTCGTCGATGCGAGCCCGCTCGGCAGGCTTCAGGCGGGTCCGGGTGGCGGGCTTGACCATGGGCGGACCATGGCGCGCACGCGGCGCTTCGCCAAGCGCGCGAGGGCGGCTATGTTGCGTCGCCATGAGCCCGACGCTCTACATGGACGCCGAAATCACGCCCAACCGCTCGCTTTCGCAGCGGGGCTTCATCGTCCTCATCGGCGTCATCACCACCCTCAACTGCATCTCCGCGGCCGTGTTCATCGCCATGGGCGCCCATTGGGTGCCGGTGTTCCTGGGCCTGGACCTCGCCGCGGTGATCGTTGCGTTCCTGGCGAGTTTCCGGGCTGCGCGGCAGGTGGAGCGCGTGCGGGTTAGCGCGGGCCACGTGCGGGTGACCCACGAGATCCGCGAGCAGGTGCGCCTCGTGTGGGAATCGCCCACCGCCTTCACGCGCATCGCCCTGGAGACCGAGGACGACCGGGCCGTCGAGCTGCGGCTGGCGCTCTCCGGCCGGGAGGTGGCCGTGGCCCAGGCGCTGAGCCCCTCCGAACGGGCCCAGTTCGCCGTCGCCCTGGAACAGGCCATCCGCAAGGCGCGGATGGAGCGCGGCTAAGCCCCCCCTAGAGGATGAAGCGCGAGAGGTCGGTGTTGCGGGCAAGCTCGCCGATGCGGGCGGCGACATAGGCGGCGTCGACCCTGATCGTCTCGCCGGTGCGGTCGGCGGCGGTGAAGCTGATGTCCTCGAGCACCTTTTCCATAACCGTCTGCAGGCGCCGCGCGCCGATGTTCTCCACCGCGCCGTTCACGGTGACGGCGGCGTCGGCCAGGGCGTCGATGGCCTCCTCTGAGAACTCCAGGGTCACGCCCTCGGTCGCCAGAAGCGCCTGGTGCTGACGGAGCAGATTGGCTTCCGGCTCGGTGAGGATGCGGCGGAAGTCGTCCCGGGTCAGGGCCTTGAGCTCCACCCGGATCGGCAGCCGGCCCTGCAGCTCGGGCAGCAGGTCCGACGGCTTGGCCACGTGGAAGGCGCCCGAGGCGATGAACAAGATGTGGTCGGTCTTCACCGGCCCGTACTTGGTGGAGACCGTGGTCCCCTCGATCAGGGGCAGCAGGTCGCGCTGGACCCCCTCGCGGGAGACGTCGGCGCCGGCCCGGTCCGAGCGGCTGGCGACCTTGTCGATCTCGTCCAGGAAGACGATCCCGCTGTTCTCGGCCAGCTCCAGGGCCTCCTGCGTCAGGGCCTCCTGGTCGAGAAGCTTGTCGCTCTCCTCGGCGATCAGCGGCGCCCAGGCGCCGACGACGGTGGTCTTGTGGGTCTTGGTGCGGCCGCCGAAGGCCTTGCCCATCATCTCCGACAGGTTGAGGACGCCGAGCGACGCGCCCGGCTGGCCCGGCAGGTCCAGCATGGGGAAACCCGCAGCCGTCTCGGCGAGCTGCAGCTCGACTTCCTTGTCGTCCAGCTCCCCGGCGCGCAGCTTGCGGCGGAAGGACTCCCGCGCGGCGGTGGAGCCGGGACCGGTGAGGGCGTCGAGGATGCGCTCCTCGGCGGCGGCCTCGGCGCGGGCGCGAACGGCGGCGCGGCGCTTGTCGCGCACCATGGCCATGGCGCTCTCCACCAGGTCCCGCACGATCTGGTCCACGTCGCGGCCGACGTAGCCGACCTCGGTGAACTTGGTCGCCTCGACCTTGAGGAACGGGGCCTGGGCCAGGCGCGCCAGACGGCGGGCGATCTCGGTCTTGCCGACGCCGGTTGGGCCGATCAGCAGGATGTTCTTGGGCGTCACCTCGTCCCGCAGGGCTTCGGGCACGCGTCGGCGGCGCCAGCGGTTGCGCAGGGCCACGGCGACGGCGCGCTTCGCCTCGGGATGGCCGACGATGTAGCGGTCGAGTTCGGAAACGATCTCGCGGGGGGAAAATTCGGTCATGGGGTCATCGGGGCCCGTGGCGCGGGCCGGTGGTCAGGGGTTGGATGGCGGGACGGGCAGGATCTGGTCGAAGACCAGCCGCCAGCCCTCACGGTCGTGGCGCCAGATGCGTACATAGTGGCCGCGCGCCGCCTGCGCCTCGTGCGACCAGCTGGCGTCGCCCCAGGTCCACGCCAGATCGCCGGCCTGCGACGCCTCGCCGCCGCGGGCGGAGAACTCCATCCGGGGCGCGCGGGCGGCGAGCTCGGCTCTCACCGCCGCCGGGTCGACCGCCGGCGCGGCGGAGGAGCCCTGCACGCGGGCGTCGGGGGCCAGAGCTGCGCCGTACGCCGCGACAAGGTCCTGCGAGGCGGCGCGCGCGAGCTCGGTCTCGGCCGCGACCACGCCGGCCCAGGCCTCCTCCCGGCGCTGGGCGGCTCCGCTGGCGGCGGCCAGCGCCGCGGGGGCGGCGTCGGGACCAGGCGCGCCGGAGGTGTCGCTGGGGGCGCCGCCGTCGTACACCCACTTCCACCCGCCGTCGGCCTGGCGCTTCCAGACGGTGAAGTACCAGCCGCTGGGCTTGCCGTCGTAGGTGGCCGGGCCGCTGGTGAAGCCGAGGTCGCCGGACTCGGCCAGCCCCGCCCACACGGGCCACCAGACCAGGGCCGGGCCGGGCTTGTCCGGCCGTGCGCCGTAGAGGTCGTGGGCCTTCACCGGCTCCGGCGCGAAGAGGATGGCGTCCGGCGTCGAGTGCTTCAGGAAGCTCTGCTTGACGCCCAGGGCGAGGCCGTCGGCGGCGAAGGCCCGCTCGGCGGCGACCACGGGTGCGGGATCGGCCGCCTGCGTGGCGAGCGGCGGCAAGCTGACGGCCGTGACGAGGACGGCCAGGACGGCGTCAGACCGTTTCAACGGTGAGCTCGCCATTGGTGTAGACGCAGATCCTCGCGGCGATGCCCATGGCCTTGCGGGCGACCTCCTCGGCGGACAGGGCGGAGTCCATCAGGGCGAGGGCGGCGGCCAGGGCGTAGTTGCCGCCCGAGCCGATGGCCGCCGCGCCGCTTTCGGGCTCCAGGACGTCGCCGACGCCGGTGACGGTGTAGATGGCGGTGGAATCGGCGACCAGCAGCATGGCCTCCAGCCGACGCAGGTAGCGGTCGGTGCGCCAGTCCTTGGCGAGATCGACGCAGGCGCGGGCGAGCTGGTCGGGATATTGCTCGAGCTTGGCCTCCAGCCGCTCAATCAGGGTGAAGGCGTCGGCCGTGGCGCCGGCGAATCCGGCCACCACCTTGCCGCCGGCCAGCCGGCGGACCTTGCGCGCATTGCCCTTGACGACCGTCTGGCCCATCGAGACCTGGCCGTCGCCGGCGATCACGGTGGCGCCGTCCTTGCGCACGGCGAGGATGGTGGTGCCGTGCCAGTCGGGAAACGATGTAGCTTGGGGGCTTGCGGCGGTGCTCATGGCCGCCGATGTGGCCAGGGACGCGAGCGAGGTCAAGGCGCATGGAATTTTCGGACGCGGAGGTCGAGCGCTACGCCCGCCACCTGGTGCTGCGCGAGGTCGGCGGGCCCGGGCAGCAGAAGCTGAAGGCCGCCCGCGTGCTGGTGGTCGGCGCCGGCGGCCTCGGCGCCCCGGTCAGCCTCTATCTGGCCGCGGCGGGCGTCGGGACGATCATCCTCGTCGATCCCGACGCGGTGGACGCCTCCAACCTGCAGCGCCAGGTGATCTACGACGAGGCTGATCTCGGCCGACCCAAGGTGGAGGCGGCCGCCGAGCGGCTGGGGCTGCTGAACCCCCATGTCGAGGTGCGGGGCGTGCGCGCCGCCCTGACCGAGCGCAACGCCCGCGAGCTGGTCGTGGAGGCCGATCTGGTGCTGGACGGCACCGACGACTTCGCCACCCGCTTCGCCGTGAACGCGGCCTGCGTGGCCGAAGGCAGGCCGCTGGTTTCCGGCGCCATCGGGCGCTGGACCGGCCAGGTGGGCGTGTTCGGGTCCGCGCCCTGCTACCGCTGCCTGGTGCCGGAGATTCCCCCGGACGCGGAGACCTGCTCGGCGGTGGGCGTGGTGGGCGCCCTGGCCGGCGTGATCGGCTCGATGATGGCCCTGGAAGCGATCAAGCTGATCACCGGCGCCGGCGAGCCCCTCGCCGGCCGGCTGTTGATCTTCGATGGCCTGTCCGGCGAGACGCGGACGGTGCGGGTGGGGGCCGATCCCGCGTGTGAGGTCTGCGGGCGCTAGGGTCTCTTTCGGGCCGATCGCCGCCCCGCCGGCGCATTAAGAAACGGCTTGATATTCCGCAATGCAGCATCGCGTTCGCGGGTGCAAAAGGTCTGCATCAAGCGGGCGTAAGCGGAAAGCCCGGCGGGGACCGAAGGACTTCCCGAAACGCCGGACCAAAGCTCACGATCGCGACCACGCAAGCGAACCTCAAAAAGGCACGAGCGCCATGACCACCCACGCCAAGCATCACGACGAGGAAGTCGTCGAACGCCTCGAACGCGCCGAAGGCCGTCTCGGCCGCGTCGGCATGATCGTCCTCGCCCTGGCCACCGCGGCCGTGGCCGTGGCCTTCTTCTCGCTGGGCGGCCAGCTGATCTGACCGCAGCGCGGGCGGCCGTCCTGAACGGCCGCTCCGCTTCAGAGCATCGACGGGATCACCCGGTCCGGCGGCTTGTGGCCGTCCATCCAGGTGCGGATGTTGATGATCACCTTTTCACCCATGTCGATCCGGCCCTCGATGGTGGCCGAGCTCATGTGCGGCAGGAGCACCGCATTGGGCAGCTTCAGCAGCTTGGGGTTGATCCGCGGCTCGTGCTCGAACACGTCGAGCCCGGCGCCGGCGATCTGGCCCTTGGCCAGAAGCTCGATCAGAGCCCCTTCGTCGATGATTTCGCCGCGGGCGGTGTTGACCAGAACCGCGTGCGGCTGCAGCAGCTTCAGTCGCCGGGCCGAGAGCAGGTGATAGGTGGCTGGCGTGTGCGGGCAGTTGACCGAGATGATGTCCATGCGGGCCAGCATCTGGTCGAGGCTGTCCCAGTAGGTCGCCTCCAGCTCCTCGGCGATGCGCGGGCTCACCGGTTTTCGGTTGTGGTAGTGGATCTGCAGCCCGAAGGCGCGGGCGCGACGGGCCAGCGCCGTGCCGATGCGGCCCATGCCGATGATCCCCAGCCGCTTGCCGTGGATGCGGCGGCCCATCATCCAGGTGGGCGACCAGCCGGTGAAGCCGCCGGCCTGGATCACGTTGGCCCCTTCGACGATGCGGCGCGAGACCGCGAGGATCAGAGACATCGTCAGGTCCGCTGTGTCCTCGGTGAGCACGCCGGGCGTGTTGGTGACGACCACGCCGCGGGCGTTGGCGGCGGCCACGTCTATGTGATCGAAGCCGGCCCCGAAATTAGCGATCAACTTGAGCTGGTCGCCCGCGCCAGCCAGGAGCTCGGCGTCGAGCCGGTCGGTGATGGTGGGCGCCAGCACCTCGGCCCGCTGCAGCGCGTCAGCCAGGGCCGCCCGGTCCATAGGCTTGTCGGAGAGGTTGAGCTCGGTGTCGAACAGCTCGCGCATCCGGGTCTCCACCGGATCCGGGAGTTTGCGCGTGACAATGACTTTCGGCTTGCGAGCGGGCATGACCGGGTCTGAAAAGGGGAACAGGGACGCACGCGGATGCGTACGACCCTGCACCTGTAGCAAAGGGGCCCTGGGCGGCCAAGGCGAGGCGAGGCTAGCGCGTGCGGCGGGGAGGAGTTTTGCTGGCGGCGGCGTTGACGACGCTGGGTGCGGCCGTCGGCTTCTTCTGGCCGCGCGATGGCCTGGCGCCCAATGCGGCGGTGGCGGCCGACCGGCCGACGCCGTCCGGCCTGCCCGTGCCGCGCTACGTGTCCCTGAAGTTCGGCGAGGTGAACGCCCGGGCCGGCCCAGGCGACGATCATCGGCTGCTGTGGATCTACCACGCGCGCGGACTGCCGGTGCAGGTCGTCGCCGAGACCAGCGAATGGCGTCGGGTGTGCGACCCCGAGCGCGGACTGGCCTGGGTGCACAAGCGCACCACCGACGGGCGCCGCATGGTGATGCGCTGGGAGCCCACGCCGCTGGCGCTGCGCCGAGGACCAAAGGCCGAGGCCGAAACGATCGCCTATCTGCGGCCGCGGGCGCTGGCGGCGCTTGTCCGCTGCAAGAAGGACTGGTGCCGGATTCGCGTGGACGGGGTGTCCGGCTGGGCCCCCGCTAAGGCGCTGTGGGGTACGGACGATCGCCCCCAATGCCGTTGAGCCGGGCGGCGGGCTCTGCTACGGCCATACGTCCCAGACCAAGGCCGGACGAAAAAGGCGCGACATGACAGGGCCGAAAGCCAAGGACCGATACGAATACGACGAGCTGCTGGCCTGCGCGCGCGGCGAGATGTTCGGTCCCGGCAACGCCCAGCTGCCGGCGCCGCCGATGCTGCTGTTCGACCGCATCATCACCATCAGGGACACCGGCGGGGCCCACGACAAGGGCTACATCGAGGCCGAGTTCGACATCAATCCGAGCCTCTGGTTCTTCGACTGTCACTTCCTGGGCGATCCGGTGATGCCGGGCAGCCTGGGCCTGGACGCCCTGTGGCAGCTGGTCGGGTTCTATCTGGGCTGGATCGGCGGCAAGGGGCGCGGGCGCGCCCTGGGCTGCAGCGCGGTCCGGTTCGCCGGCGAGGTGACGCCAGACATCAGGAAGGTCACCTACAAGATCGACATGAAGCGGGTGATCAACCGCCGCCTGGTGATGGGCATCGGCGACGGGGTGTTGGAAGCCGACGGGACCCCCATCTATTGGGCGGAGGACCTGCGCGTCGGCCTTTATCAGCGGCCTTAAGGCTCGGGGGTCCGGGAAGGAATCATGCGTCGCGTCGTCGTCACCGGAATGGGGATCGTCTCCTCGATCGGCAACAACACCAACGAGGTGCTCGCCTCGCTGCGGGAGGCCCGGTCCGGGATCGTCGCCGCGCCGGAATATGCCGAGCTCGGCTTCCGCTGCCAGGTCCATGGGGCCCCGCAGATCGACTGGGAATCCATGGTCGACCGCCGGGCCGCGCGGTTCCTGGCGCAGGGCACCGCCTTTGGCCACATCGCCATGGAGCAGGCGATCGCCGATTCCGGCCTGGAGCCGGGCGAAGTCAGCCACGAGCGCACCGGACTGATCGTCGGCTCGGGCGGACCCTCCACCCGCGCCATCGTCGAGGCGGCGGAGACGGCGCGGACCCGCGGCCCCAAGCGCGTGGGCCCCTTTGCGGTGCCCAAGGCGATGAGCTCTGGCCCCTCGGCCACCCTGGCCACCTGGTTCAAGATCCGCGGCCTGAACTTTTCGATCTCTTCGGCCTGCGCCACCTCCACCCACTGCATCGGCACGGCCTACGAGCAGATCCTGATGGGCAAGCAGGACGTCGTGTTCGCCGGCGGAACCGAGGAGCTGGACTGGACGCTGAGCGTGCTGTTCGACGCCATGGGCGCGATGAGCTCGAACTTCAACGACCGGCCGGCGGTCGCCAGCCGCGCCTATGACGCGGACCGCGACGGATTCGTGATCGCCGGCGGGGCCGGGATCGTGGTGCTTGAGGATTACGAGCGTGCCAAGGCGCGCGGCGCCAAGATCTACGGCGAGATCGTCGGCTACGCCGCCAACTCGGACGGCTACGACATGGTCGCCCCCTCGGGCGAGGGCGCGGCGCGCTGCATGAAGCTGGCCATGGGCGACACCGGCCGGACCATCGACTACCTGAACCCGCACGGCACCGGCACGCCGGTCGGCGACGTGAAGGAGATGGAGGCGGTGCGCGCGGTGTTCGGCGACAAGGCGCCGGCGATCTCCTCGACCAAGTCGCTCACCGGGCACAGCCTGGGAGCGGCCGGCGCGCAGGAGGCGATCTACTGCCTGCTGATGCTGAACAACGGCTTCCTGGCCGAGAGCGCGCACATCGAACACCTGGACCCGGCCTTCGAGGGCCTGCCGATCCTGCGCGAGCGGGCGGACCGGCAGGTGGAGACGGCGATGTCCAACAGCTTCGGCTTCGGCGGGACCAATGGCTGCCTGATCATGGCCCGGGCCGCCTAGAGCGGTTCGGCGGGATCATACAGGGCCGGTCAGGACCACCCGGGTGCCGCGGTCCAGGCGCTCGACCACCGCCTGGCCGCCCGCGCGCTGGGCGAAGGCCTCGATCAGGCTCGCCCCCAGGCCGCCGCCGTTCGTCTGCGCGGCCGTCCCGCAGCCGTCGTCGCTGACCTCCAGCCGCCATTCCCGATTGGTGACGCGGAACTCCACCCCGATCACGCCGCGCTCGTCGGGGCCGAAGGCGTGCTTGGCCGCGTTGGTCACCGCCTCGTTCAGCACCAGGCCGATGGAGACCGCCTGGTCGTGGGGCATGCGTGCGTCGTCACACGACAGGCGCAGCTCGATCCGCTCCGGCAGGAACAGGGCCGAGACGATATTGGCGGTCAGGGTCTTCAGATAGTCCGCCATCGGCACCGCATGGACGGAATCGCCGTTGGTGTAGAGCGCCTGGTGGGCGGCCGCGAAGCTGTGCACCCGGGCGGCGGCGTTGCGCAGGGCCTCGCGCGCGGCGCCGGAGGCCACTCGGCGCTGCTGCAGTTCCAGGAGGCTGGCGACGATCATGAAGTTGTTCTTCATTCGATGGTCGATCTCGCGAAGCAGCAGGTCGCGGGCCACGATCTGCTGGTCACGCTCGCGGGCGGCGCGGCGGACGGCGCGGCCGAACACCTCGGCGAACGCCACCACCACGAGGGCGGCGAGACCGTTGACGGCGGTGCGGCTGGCGTCCTGCGGATCGGCGAAGGCGAACGACTTCGGATAGGGCAGGACGTACCACCAGGCGTAGAGGAACGAAGCGGCGTAGGCCACCGCTCCCGCGGGCCAGCGTCCATAGAGGGTGGCGATCAGCACCGTGGGATAGATCAGGGCGAAGGGCCCGGCGGATGGGGCGATCACGTCCACGCCCAGGCGCGCCACGCCGCTGGCGGCGGCGGCGAGGAGTCCGAAGATGACCTGAAGCACCGGCGCCGGGATCGGTCCCGCCCAACGCTGTACGATGTCGAACTCGCCGAAGCGCTGACGCGTTGGACGCACGACAGGGATCCCCCTAGCGGACGGCAGCATCGCGGCGCCAGGGGCCCCCGTCAATTGAATGTGACAGACCCGCGTGCCGAGGCCGGGCGCCTCAGTCCAGCTTTTGCGCCAGGTGCAGGTGGGTCTCGTAGGCGACGGTGATGCGGCCGCCGTGACCGTCCACGGCGGCCGCCAGCGCCTGGAACAGGTCGGTCCGGCGCCCGGAGGGGAGCAGGTTGAAGTAGGACTTGGTGCCGGAGAGGGCGAGATAGCCCGCCGTGTCCAGTTCGTGCGACCAGAGGTAGGCCCGGTGCAGGACCGGTCCGAACAGGGCCGAGCGGGCCACCAGGGCCCTGATCGGTCCCTCCGGCCGGTACCAATGCTCCCCGGCCGGCGTCCAGAGGTCGGGCGCGAAGCGACGGAAAACTGCCTCGAATGCGCCGAGCAGGGGCTCGGCGGGGGGCAGGGGAACGTGGCCGAAGATCGCCAGCCACCCCTCAGGCTCCAGCGCCTCGGCGGCGCGCTCGTAGGCGAGTGCGGGATCCAGCCAGTGCCAGGCCTGAGCCGCGGTCACCAAGCGAAAGCGGCCGGGCTCGAACGGAAGGGTCTCGAACGGGGCGACGGCGAAGGCGACGTTGGGGCGGTCCGCCAACCTGGCCCGGGCTTCGGCCACGAGGGCTTCGCCGGGATCGCTCGCTAGGATGCGCGGCCCGAGATCGGCAAGGCCGACGGTGGCCTGACCAGCGCCGCAGCCCACCTCCAGCACGTGGTCGGCGGCGTGCAGTCCCGTTATCGCGGCGAGATCGGCGAACAGCGCGGTCGGGTAGCCCGGCCGTGCCTCGGCGTAGAGCCTGGCGACCCCTTCGAAGGTGTCCTTGTGAAGCATCCGCCTCCCACCTCGCTCCATCGATGGGAGTGTCCCGAGGGGGCGCGGGGCCGTCAAACGACGTCTGGGCCGCGTTCTTGTGAGCTCTGCTCACAATGGACGCCCATGCGACCGGCCTTGCGCATTGCGCCGCGCACGGCCACAAACCGCCCAAAGACATCGGGCGAGGACTGCACATGGCCGAAGACTTCCAGATGCCCACGGGCGAGCTGATGAAGGGCAAGAAGGGCGTGGTGATGGGCGTGGCCAATCACCAGTCGATCGCCTGGGGAATCGCCTGCCAGCTGGCGGCGCAGGGTGCGGAGATGGCGTTCCTGCATCTTCCGGGCATGGAGCGCCGGGTGCAGCCGCTGGCCGAGAGCATCGGGGTCAAGCATCTGAGCCCCGCCGACGTGACGGACGACGCCTCGATGGAGGCGGCCTTCGCCGCGGTGGAGCAGGCGTTCGGCGCGATCGACTTCTTCGTTCACGCGGTGGCCTTCGCCAACAAGGACGAGCTGAAGGGCTCGTTCGTGGAGAACACCACCCGTGAGGGCTTCCTGCGGGCGATGGACATCTCGGCCTTCAGCTTCGTCGACTGCGCCCGGCGCTCGGCGCGCCTGATGCCGAACGGCGGCTCGCTGGTGTGCCTGACCTATCTCGGCTCGGAGCGGGTGATCCCGAACTACAACACCATGGGCGTGGCCAAGGCGGCGCTGGAGGCGGCGACGCGCTATGTGGCGCGCGATCTGGGTCCGAAGGGCATCCGCGCCAACGCGATCTCGGCCGGGGCCATGCGCACCCTGTCGCTAGCTGGCATCTCCGGGGGCCGCGGCATGATCGCCCAGGGCCGGGCCTTTTCGGCGCTGAAGGAGGACACCTCCATGGAAGGCGTCGCCGGGGCGGCGCTGTGGCTGGTCTCCGACCTCGGCCGCTCCACCACCGGCGAGGTGGTGCATGTGGACGCCGGCTTCCACATCATGGGCCTGCCGGACGAGGCCGAGGCGTAGGCCCTCGCCGAAGAGGACGTCAGCGGCCGTAGGCCCTGAGGAAACGAGCGGCGGCCTCGCGGGCGATCGCCTCGATTGCGGCGTCGTCCAGCGTGCGGTCGGCGCCGAGCAGCCCGGCCATCTGGTAGGACCCCAGCGCCATGCCGCCGAAGAACTCGGCCGCCTGGGGCGGGTCGGGCACCTCCAGGCGCCCGGCGGCGTGCTCGGCGGCGAGATAGTCGGCCAATCGGGCCCTGCTGGCGCGGGGTCCGGCCTCGTAGAGGGCGCGGGCCAGCTCGGGCATGTCGGCGGCCCCCTGGATCACCATGCGCATGAAGGCCACGCTGTTGGCGGCCACGGCCGTCGTGAGCAGCGATCGGGCGAAGCCGGCGAGCGCATCCTGCGGGTGGCCGGCCGCCTCCGGCGTCTCCAGGGGCGCGGTCATTTCGCGGGTGCGGCGCTGTGACAGCGCGCTGACCAGTTCGGCCTTGCTGCCGAAGTGGTTGTAGATCGTCTGCTTGGAAACGCCCGCGCGGCGGGCGACCTCGGCCATGGAGGCGGCCATGCCGCGCTCAGACAGCACGGCGCCGGCGGCGTTGAGGATCGCCTCGCGCTTGGCCAAATCGATCTGGCCGGGAATCCGAGGCATCAGCGGCTTCCGCCGCCGGAGGGCGGGGCGGCCGGCTTGGACGGCGCGGCGAACAGGGCGAGAAGGGCGGCGACCACGCAGCCGAGCGTGAGGAAGCGGAAGGCGTCCCCAAAGGCCATGGTCAGGGCCTGGCGGTGCAACATGCCGCCGAACGCCTTGCGTCCCGCCGCCTCGGGGGAGAGCGATCCGCCGGCGGTCATCATCGATGTCAGGCCGTTCATCATCTCCTGCGCCTGCATGCTGGCGCTGGTCACCCCGGAGACCAGGTCGATGTAGTGATAGGCGGTCATGTGGCTGATGATCGTGGTCAGGATCGCCAGGCCCATGGCTCCGCCGACGTTGCGGATCAGGTTCACCAGCCCCGAGGCGTCCTTCATCAGGGCGATCGGCATGGTGGAGATGCTCATCTGGGAGGCGGCGATCATGGCGATCATGGAGCCCAGCCCGCGCAGGATCTGAAGGGCCATGAACTCCTGGAACCCCCAGTCGCGGGTGACGTAGACGCCGTGGCTGAGCCCCAGGGCGATCAGCGTGAAGCCGATGATCATGCCGATCCGGAGGTCCATGGCGCGGATCACCCGGCCTGCGATCGGGGCGGCGGCGAACATGGTCAGGCCCGAGACCAGCATGGTCGTGCCGACCTGAGCCGGGGAGTAGCCGCGGATCTGCGCCAGGAACAGGGGCAGGACGAAGGTGCCGCCGTACAGGCTCATGCCGGCGACGAAGTTCATCAGGCTGCCCAAGGTGAAGTTGCGGTCCTGGAAGGGCGCCAGGGACACGATGGGCTGACGGTAGGCGATCTGCCGCCAGATGAACGCCGCCCCACAGATGACGCTGAGCACCGTCAGCCACAGGATCAGGTCGTCGGCGAACCAGCTCTCGCTGGCGCCTTCCTCCAGCACGTACTGCATCGAAAGCAGGAAGGCGGTCATCAGGCCCAGGCCCAGCCAGTCGATGCCCTTGGCGTACTTCGGATCGCCCGTGTCGAAGTCGGCGTAGCGGCCGACCAGGAACAGCACCAGCAGTCCCGGGATCACATTGACAAAGAACAGCCAGCGCCAGCCGAGGGATTCGGTGAGGTGGCCGCCCAGGGTCGGGCCGACGGTCGGCGCCAGGGTGACGATCAGGCCGACGATGACATTGGCGGTGATGCGCCGCTCGATGGGGAAGACGGTCATGGCGGTGGCGAACACCGCCGGGATCATGGCGCCGCCCGCCAGCCCCTGCAGGGCGCGAGTGACGATCATCATCTCGATGGAGGTGGAGAGCCCGGTGGCGATGGAGGAGACGATGAAGGCGATCACCGCCGCCACGTAGAACTTCTGAGTCCCCCACATCTTGGACAGGTAGGCCGTGAGCGGGATCATCACGACCTCGGCCAGGAGGTAGATGGTCTGGACCCAGCTGATCTCGTCGGCGCTCGCGCCGATGCCGGCCTGGATCTGCGAAAGCGAGGCGGCCACGATCTGCACGTCGAGTACGGCCATGAACTGGCCGATGACCATGCCGCCGAACCCCAGGAAGACCTTGGTCCAGTTGACCTGGTCTGCTGGGCCCAGCGGGGTCTGCTCCACCGCCGGCGCGGCGGGCCGGGCGGCGGGATCGAGGGCGGCGTCGCTCATGACGCCCTACGGACGGGCGCTGGCCAGGCGGCCGGCCGGGACGGCCTCGGCGAAGCTGGTCCCGGTCTCGTCGCGGACATCGACCTTGACCTCGACCGACAGGCCTGGACGCAAAGCGCCGGCGAGGGGATCGTCACGGTCCACGGCGATGCGGACGGGAAGGCGCTGGGCGATCTTGGTGAAGTTGCCCACCGCGTTCTCCACCGGGATCAGGGCGAACTCGGCGCCGGTGGCCGGCGCGAAGCTCTCCACCCGGCCGGAGATCTCCTTCTTGCCGAAGGCGTCGGCGCGAATCGTCACGGGCTGGCCGATGCGCAGGCGCGAGACCTGCGTCTCCTTGAAGTTGGCCACCACATAGGCTTGGCCGAGGGGCACGATGCTGAGCAGGACGCTGCCGGCGCGCACGTACTGGCCCGGGCGCACGGCGCGGGCGCCGACCACTCCGCTTATCGGCGCGCGGATTTCGGTGCGCGACAGGTCGATGCGAGCCTGCTCGACGGCGGCGCGGGCGGCGGCGGCCTGGGCCAGGGTCTGGGCGCGGGCGGAGCCCAGGGATTCGGCGGACCGACGCTCGGCCTCCAGGGCGGCCTCGGCCTGGGCCACGGCGGCGCTGGCCTGGCCGGCGGCGGCCCGGGCGGTCTGCACCCGTTGGGCCGAGACATAGCCGCGGTCGGCCAGGGCGCCGTAGCGGGCCATCTCGGCGTCCGCGAGCTGCGCCTCGGCCTGGGCGCTCCTGACCCCGGCGGCCTTCTGGGCGATCAGCGCCCGTTCCAGAGCGGCCTTGTCGTCGACCCCGCGGACGGCGGCGTCCAGCGCCTTGGCGTTGGCCTCGGCCTGCGCCAGGCGCGCCTGGATGGTGGCCGGATCAATGCGCGCGAGCACCTGGCCTGCGGCGACGGTCTGGTTGTCGGTCACCAGCACTTCGGAGACGTAGCCTTCGACCAGCGGGGCGACGGCGACGTTGTCGGCCTGGATGAACGCGTTGTCGGTGGTCTCATAGGCCTGCTTATGGGTCCACCAGACGATCCCGCCGACGACGACCGCGACAGCGACGACGGCGCTGACGCCGACGGGGACTATGTGGCGCCTGACAAATCCAGCCATGAATGCACGCCTCGAAACGAAAAATGGACTTATCGGTCTATATATTCCCTGAGGTAGTGCAGTCCTGAACGGCCGGCAAGAGACATCGGCGGGGCCGGGGGCGGAGGGGGCTGGACGGCGGCTTTGGATCGTCGGCATATCCCCCCATGACCAAGCCCTTCGATGCAGACGTGATCATCGCCGGCGCCGGTATGGCGGGGGCGACCCTGGCGGTGTCGTTGCACCGCGCCGGCCTGAAGCCGGTGCTGATCGATCCGATGCCGTTCGAGACCCAGCTTGAGCCCGCCTTCGACGGTCGCGCCTCGGCTATCGCCTATGCGGCCTTCCGCCAGTGGCGGGCGTTGGGGCTGGGTCCCGCGATGGAGCCCCACGCCCAGCGGATCGAACAGATCCTGGTTACGGACGGGCGCGCGCCCGGGGCGGCGACCGGCGGGCCCTCGCCCTTCTTCCTGCGGTTCGACGCCAGCGAGATCGCCGACCGCTCGGACGGCGAGCCGCTCGGCTACATGCTGGAGAACCGGCGCACCCGCCAGGCGCTGTCGCAGGCCGTGGCTGAGGCGGGCCTTGAGGTCATCGCCCCGGCGCGGGTGGAGGGGGTCGACGTCGAGGCCGGTTGCGCGCGGGTCCGACTGGCGGACGGACGCGAACTGACCGCCCCCCTGGCCGTGGGCGCCGAAGGCCGGGGCTCGGCCGTGCGGCGGGCCGCCGGCATCGGCGTGATCGGCTGGGATTATCGGCAGACCGGGGTGGTGGCCACCGTGCGGCTGGAGCACGGGCACCAGGGGGTGGCGCACGAGTATTTCCTGCCGGGCGGGCCGTTCGCCATCCTGCCCCTGACCGACGACCGAGCGAGCCTGGTGTGGACCGAGAGGCGGCCGCGCGCCCAGGCGCTTGCAGCGGCCGGTTCGGACGCGTTCCACGCGCACCTCCAGCGGCGGTTCGGCGAGGTGATGGGCAGGGCCGTGCGCGAGGGGCCGGTGTTCACCTATCCACTGAGCCTGCAGCTCGCTGAGCGGTTCTGCGCGCCGCGCATCGCCCTGCTGGGCGACGCCGCCCACGGGGTGCACCCGATCGCGGGCCAGGGGCTGAATCTTGGGCTGAAGGGGGCGGCGGCCCTGGCGCAGACCCTGGTGGAGGCGGCCCGGCGGGGCGAAGACATCGGCTCGGCGGCGGTGCTTGAACGCTACGCCCGCTGGCGGCGGTTCGACACGGCGATGCTGTCGGCGGGCATGGACGCCTTCGTCCACCTGTTCTCCAACGACAACCCGGCCGTGCGCCTGGCGCGGGGGCTGGGCATGGCCGCCGTCAACCGCATCGGCCCGGCCCGCCGGATGTTCATGCAGCAGGCCGGCGGCGCCTTCGGCGACCTGCCGCGGCTGTTGCGCGGAGAGGCGCTCTAGGGCTGCCTACTCGCCTTCGGCCAGTTCGCGGGCTTCCTCGGGCAGCATGATCGGAACACCGTCGCGGATCGGGTAGGCGAGCCGCGCGCCGCGGCTGATCAGCTCGCCGCGCGCGCGGTCGTATTCCAGCGGGCCGTGGGTGACCGGGCAGACCAGGATCTCCAGGAGGCGCGGGTCGATGGCGGCGGCGAGGGCGGGAGCTTCGGTCATGGCCGCTTGTTACTGCACCGAGGGCGGGGCGTCATCGCCATCCTGCAGGCTGTCGATCTCCAGGAGCGTCGTAAGGGCGGAGAAGCGTTCGATGAGACCGGGGGCTTCGAGCAGCGCCTGCTTCTCGGCCGGGTCGAAGGGCAGACCCATGGCCAGGCTGGTCACCAGCGCTTCCAGCGGCGCCTCGGCGGCGGTCTCCCAGTCGATGTCGAGTTCGCGGCGGTTCAGGTAGCGCTTGAGCGCCCGGGCGAAGCGGGTGCGGTCCAGCCCCTCGGGCGGAGTCTCGTCCTCGTCGAGGTCCTCGCCGTAGGGCTCAAAGCGCGCACGCACCTGGCGATAGGGGGTGCGCACCGGCAGTTCGTCGCCGGCCTGGAAGCGGCAGACGCCGGTCAGGGTGATCAGGTAGCGGCCGTCGGCGGTCTCGGCGAAGGCGGTGATGCGCCCGGCGCAGCCGACGCCGGCCAGGTTCGGGCGCGCACGCTCGCCGCCGGGCCGGGTCTGGATCATGCCGATCATCCGATCGCCGGCCATGGCGTCGTCGACCATGTTGAGGTAGCGCGGCTCGAAGATCTGCAGCGGAAGCTCGCCGCCCGGCAGCAGCACGGCCCCGTCGAGCGGAAAGACCGGCAAGGCCTGGGGCAGATCGCCGATGCGTCGGTATCCGCCGGGCATGGAGCTCATCCCTTGCTGGGCCGACCGGCCTGGTTCACGAGAACAGGATCGCCGACAGGCGCCGGCGGCCCTGGCGGGCGATGTCGGAGCCGGGCCCCGCCGCCTCGAAGATCGTCAGGATCTGCTTGCGCGCCGCCCCGTCGTTCCAGTCGCGGTCGCGTTCGATGATCGACAGCAGGTGGTCGACGGCGGCGTCCAGGCGCCCGTGCCCCGCGAGGGCCTTGGAGAGCTCGAACCTGGCCTCGTGGTCGTTCGGGTCGGCCTCCAGGCGCCGCTCGAACCCGGCGGTCTCGTCCGGGGCGGCCTCGGCCAGGGCCAGGGCGGCGCGCACGCTGTCCAGTTCGGGGTCCTTGGCCTCGGGAGGCGCCATGTCCAGCACCTCCTGCGCCCGTTCGCGGTCGCCGCCGGCCAGGTAGCATCGGGCGAGGCCGGCCAAAGCCTTTGCGTTGTCCGGTTCGGCCTGGAGCACCTGGGCGTAGGCGCGGGCGGCGGTGGCCAGGTCGCCGGCCTCGAACGCCTCCTTGGCCATCTCCAGGATTTCGTCGGCGGCCGAAGGGCCGGCGCCGGCGCGGGCCTGGGCGGCCAGGCGCTCGACGAAGGCCTTCACCTGGCTCTCGGGCAGAGCGCCCATGAAGCCGTCCACCGGACGTCCGCCCGAGAAGGCGAAGACGGCGGGGATGGATTGGACCCGCAGCTGGCCCGCATAGGCCGGGTTCTGGTCGATGTCGATCTTGACCAGTTTGACAGCCCCCTTGGCGGCCGTGACCGCCCGTTCCAGCGCGGGGCCGAGCTGACGGCAGGGACCGCACCAGGGCGCCCAGAAGTCGACGATCACCGGCTGGGTGCGGCTGGCTTCTATGACGTCGGCGACGAAGCTGGCGTCCGTGGCGTCCTTGATGACGTCGCCCGCCGGACCGCCGGCGGTGTCCCCGATGAGGGTCATATCCTTACTCGTCCCTTGTCCCGCGACTTCAACGCGTCGCGCCTAAGATGGTCGCATGCGCGGCCGGCTTCAACGCGCCAGCGCATTCTCGACCACAGCCATGGCCGGGAAATCCACTACGATCGGTCTGCGGCCGAGGGCGGCGAGGAAGCGGGCGAAGCCCTGGCGGTCCACCGTGGTGGTGGCGGTGTTGGCCAGGGGGTGGAAGTTCACATGCTCGGCTTCGGCGAGCGCCTTGTCGAGGACGAAGGTGACGCGCTGCTCCGGGTCGTTGACGAGGGCGAAGGCGGTGACCGAGCCGGGGGCGACGCCGAGCGTCTCCTGAAGCAGCTCCGCCGAGCCGAAGGATAGGCGCGCCGAGCCGATCACCAGATGCAGGCGCTTGAGGTCGATCACGGTCTGGTCGGCGGCGGAGATCAGCCACAGGCGCCCCTTGGCGTCCTTGAGGAACAGGTTCTTGGTGTGGGCGCCGGGAAGACCCTTCTTGATCTCCTCGCCCTCGCCGACACGGAACACCGGCGGATGCTCGAGGGTGGCGTGGGCGACGCCGTGGGCGTCGAAGAAGGCGAAGAGATCGGCGCGGCTTTTCATGCCGCTTCCATAGCCGAAGAGGGCGCGCGTGCGACAGGGCGCCTCGCGGGCGGGCGCGCCGTTTGCTTGCTGCCCAGTTTCCAGCGGAGGGCGCGGCGCGCTAGAGGGACGGCAGACGAAGAACGCGAGGCCAGCCCCCATGGAACTTGAGTGCTATCCCACCAGCGAACGCCCGCCCGAGATCGTGCCGGGCCGGCCGCAGCGGGCCTGGATGGACAAGTTCGCCGCGCGCCATCCTTACCGATGCCTGCCGCTGAGCATGGCCAATTGCACGGGCTGGGAGATCCTCTGCCCGATGGCCTTCACCATGGAGTGGAACGGCGGGCTGATGCAGGAGGACATCAAGCTAACCCCCGACCGGCCGCACCCCGATTTCCACCGCTTCGTCACCTCGCACTTCAGCCACGGCGTGGCGACCTTTCACCCGGGCTATCTGTTCCGCACGCCTCCGGGCTGGTCGATGATGGTGCAGGGCCCGCCCAACCACGTGAAGGACGGCATCCAGCCGCTGGCCGGGCTGGTGGAGACCGACTGGCTGCCGTTCCCCTTCACCATGAATTGGATTTTCACCCGCCCCGGACGCGTGCGCTTCGAGAAGGGCGAGCCGTTCTGCTTCATCACCCTCGTGCAGGACAAGCCGCTGCAGGAGATCCAGCCGGTGATCCGCTCGATGAAGTCCAATCCCGAACTGCGGGACCAGTACGAGGTCTGGGAGAAGCACCGCTCGGAGTTCAACCAGAAGATCTTCCGCGGCGATCCGGACGCCACCAAGGAGGCCTGGCAGCGCTACTACTTCAAGGGCGAGTTCCCCGAGGACGTGGCCCCGGCCCGCGCCGATCACGTCAACAAGCGGCGCCTGAAGGCTCCAAAATTTGGCCGCTAAGGGCGCTTGCAAAGGCCGGGGCCGTCTGCCATAAGCCGCCTCTCGAATTTCGGGGGCGGCGCCCAGGTGGAGCCGGTTCCGGGGAGCGCGGGCGTAGCTCAGGGGTAGAGCACAACCTTGCCAAGGTTGGGGTCGTGAGTTCGAATCTCATCGCCCGCTCCAAATCTTCAGATTCCACTAAAGATTTGAAAAACAATAGCAAAAACCGCCGGTTTTTGCCTGTGTAGGTACTGTGCAGAAAAATTTGCGGAACCGTCGCGCGGGCACGCGCGCAAAATCCGCTTCTACCCTCCCTTATATCGCCCATCAAAGCAGCCCCGTCTCGGGTTGATTCGAGCCTTGTTGTGGGCCATCCCTCGGCTATGGCGCGCAGCGCCCATATTAGGGCTAGAAGCGGCAGGATAGGACGATGCGAGCAAGGCGCAGACAAAACGAAGAGCGGATGAAAGCGCGGGCGCGCCGCGTCATGACGCTGTGGTCGCGCGGCCTCTCCGATGCGCCTGCGCATTCGCCGCGCGCGGTCGGGCGCAATGCCTCTACGCATTGCCGCCCTTGCTCCTGCTGGCTGTGTAGCGGCCATAAAGATGTGCCGCGCAAGCGGGAGCGCTGCTTCGAGGATTATCAGGGCTGAAAGCCCCTCTGTCCGGCGCGACCCCAAAGGTCGCGCCGCCTACTCAGGGGTGGGTTGGGCGGGATAAGGAATAGCCGCCGTCACCAATCACGGCGGCTCCGCCAGATGCCGGAGGGGCGCCCCTCCGGCGTTTTCATTTCAGGCGGCCTCCTGCAACGCGGCGGGCTGCGGCTGCAAGCTGTGGAGATAATCGGCGGCGCGCTGCGCATGGGCGGCGGCGCTGAAGATGGCGCGGTTGTCCTCCTTCAGCACCTTGAGCCAGTTGCCAATATAGGCGGCATGCTCGTCACGGGGTTCCGGCGATAGGCTGAGGTCGGCGCAAAGGAACGCCGCGCCAAGCTCTGCGACAAGTTCTTCCATTGCATAGCCTTCATCGCCCCACCGCTTGCGGCCAAAATCTCGCTCCAAGCGGTTCGCGCCTTTCGTCCAGTGGGTCATTTCATGGGCAAGGGTGGCGTAATAGGCTTCGGCTTCGCGGAAGGCTTCAAAGGGCGGCATTTGCACAAAGTCTTGTGCGGGGCTGAAAAATGCTCGGCTGCCGCCGTGGCGAATATCCGCACGGGTCGCGGCAAAGAACGCCTCCGCATGCGCGATGCGCTGCACGGTATCGGCGGGACGCTCGGCCAGCGCATAGAAATGCGCGGGCAATCCGTCCACCTGCTCCACGTTAAAGACGGTGTATCCCTTCATAAAAGGAATATCGCGCTCGGATTCCTGCCCGCTCTCGTCGGTTTCGGTCTTGGTGATAGTGTTGGCGTAAACGACAAGATTGCCTTTTTCGCCCTTGCGGACGTTGCCGCCAAGCTCCTGCGCCTGTTTGTAGGTCATCCAGATCGGCGCGTTATAGCCGCGCTCGCACGCTGCGCCCCACAGCATCAGCACATTGATTCCACGGTAGGGCTGACCATTCGCGCGCAGCGGGCGGGTGATGCGCCCTGCGGCATGTTCGGCGCTCCACGGCTGGAACCACGGGCGGACGCCGCTTTCCAGTGTGGTCACAATGTGGGCGGTTACTCGTTCATAAACATCTTGTTTCATTGCCTTTTCTTCCTTGGCTGATGGGTTGCGCATGCAACCGACTAGCCACGCGGCAATGAGCGGGGATTCAGCCGTCCAGACCGGAAAACGGGGGATGGTGCGGGCCGGAGCGCAGCGACTACACGGCCCCCGTTTTCCGCCCCTTGGGGCTTGGTCTTGACGGTGAAGGGCGGCACGCCCCCAAAGAAAGAGGTAATGCGGACGAAGGCCGCGCCTTATCCGCGCGCAGGATTGTTACCGTATGGCCGAGACGCGGCTGCGCGGCGGCTCGGTGCCGCAAGGCATAAAGCCCAATCCGGCAAAGCCGGACGCGCCCATGCTGTCAGTGGTTGGAAATCGTCGAAACGCTCCGCGCCAGCAAAGCGGCTGCTTCGGCCTGCCGATGGGTACCAGTCTTGGCCAGAATCCGCTTGAGATGGCTGCGCACGGTCGCGAGGCCGATGCTCATGTTTCCAGCTATGTCCTCAAGTGAGGCTCCGCGCCCGAGGGCAGCGGCAACCACTGCTTCCGTGCGGGTCAAGCCGAAGAGTTCGCGCAGCCGCGCGGCGGCAATCGGCGCTTCGGGGTCGCGGATGAACACCAGCACGCAAGGCCGCTGTTCGCCAAAGGCGGAAGCCGAGGCGCGCAAGGGTGCGACTTCAAGCGCCAGCGGCATGCGATGAGGGCGTGGAATGGAAAGGGCGGCGCCGGGGTTGGCAATCTTGCCTCGTGCTGTCTCCATCGCCCCGCGCACCAGCGACAAGAGCTTGTCGTGAAGGGCTGGTGGGCGCAGCGCCAGCCGTCCGCGAATAACCGCAAGCTCCGCGTTCTCTCGCAACAGGCGCTCCGCCATGCTGCTCGCCTGAATAATACGGCCCGTGCCGTCCATCATCAAGACGCCGGTATCCAGCCTGTCGAGCGCCTGCAAGGCGGCGGCATGGGATTGGGCTACCGCCGCAAACCGCTGCCCGAGACGCAGCGCCCGCTGCAAGTGCGGCAGGACAATCGCGGCCTGCCGCCGCTCGTGGCCTGTATAGGCACCAGCCCCCTGCGGCCTGTGGATGCCCAGAACGCCAATCGCCCCGTCCGCTGCGGGGAATACCGCACCAATCATGTGATGGATATCCAGATGCCTTAGCCATTCCTGATAGAAGCCGCTGCGGGCCTGTTCCTCGCGCGTCACCAAGTCCTCGTCGGTGATGATGCGCTGCATGCCGTAGGCTACGCTGCGCTCTACCCATAAATCTTTGCGGTGCCAGTCATCCGCCCATGCCTGTTCTCGCTCGGACACCATGAGGTTATCTGTGCATTCCAGCAAATTCACGCGGGCGTTGTCACCGTGCAATTTAAGAACAGTGCTGGTCGAGCCGAGCGTTTCCGCGATGCGCGTCGCTGTTCCCGCCCAAAGGCTATCGTCCACCGCTGCATCGTATAGATGCGCAATCAATCCCGAGAGGCGAGGTTCAAGGACTTCTTGGGACAGCATGGCCGCGTAACGCTCCCCGTATTTATGCGGTTACAAATTTAACCTTATCCGCTCTTCAAATAACCGCGCATGAACAACGCCGCACGGCGGCATTGCTCAAGGCTTCGTGATTTCTCCCCTGTTTAGGGGACGAACGGGCTTCCGCGCCACCTTAACCATAGCGGGAAGGATTTTCACGCGCGGAGATGTCATGAGCCAAACCCGTTCCCTCATCGTGCCGCTGCTGCTCGCGGCAGGGCTTGCCGCCTGCGGCCAGAACGCCGCGACGGCGGAGAATACCGCCGCCCCAGAGGCGGCGGCGGAAACGGTGTCCGGTGGCACGGCGGGCATAACTGCCGCCGAAACCAGTACCGCCTCGGCAAACCAAGCTGCCGTGCCCTCAGCGCCGGAAGCCGTTCCGGCCAAGGCGCAAGCGGCCACCGTCGCGGCGCTGCCGCTCAAGCGCGGCTATTACGTCGAGAGCGACACGCCGTGCGGCCAAGCCTCCAACGCCACCACGACGCTGCTGCGCCGTGAGGGCATCGGCGGCGCGCGGGATTTCTGCGAGTTCAAGAAAATCGAGCGAACGGGGCCGAACACCTACCGCGTGACGGAAGCCTGCGGCGACTTGCAGGACAGCGCCCCGCCGGAAACCAGCATCTCTATCTACACCCTTACGGGGGATACGGCCTTCACCGCCAAGAGCGAGCATGGCTGGGAGCGTAGCGCCCGCTACTGCGCGCAATCGACCATGCCGCCTGACTGGCGCGCCAACGATATCAGCGACGTGACGGGCTGACGCCGTCGCGCTTCATTCATTCCTCTAAGGAGATTCCCGATGCAGCGAAGGGCTGCGCTTTGTTCCGCTTTCATCGGCGCGGCTTTGGCCACGCTCACGCCAGCTTTCGCGCAAACTGCGTCCACGCCTGCGGCCAAAATGGACATTGCAGGGGTGCGTATCGGCATGACCGAAGCGGAAGCCCGCGCGGCGCTGACGGCCTTCGATGCCAGCATGCGGATTATCCGCACGACCTCGCGCTATAATTATTCTGCCGGGGAAGGCAGGCCGGAGAATCTTTCGACGCCGGAATTTCTCGACAGGATGGAGGTCCAGCCTGCGGGCGGCGGGTTTGAACTATTCATCGTGTATTTCGCGACGCCGCCGTCCGAGCCGCGCGTCATCGCCATTGAGCGCCCTAATCTCGCGCATACGCAAAACCCGCCGACGCAGCAGCAATTCCGCTCAAGCCTTCTCGCCAAATACGGCCAGCCGTCCTTTGCTGAGCCGCACCAGCTTGTTTGGGAAGAAGCAGGCAAACCGCGCTGCGCCTTCACCCGCCGGGGCAACCGCCCCTATGTCGGGCACGAACTCTCCCGCAATAGGATAGTCCCGACGTTCCAGAATGAACGGCGGTATCAATCGCTCGGCCTGACGCTGGCCAGCGATCCCGCCGCCTGCGGGCAGGTGCTCACCTATAGCTATGACATTTGGAGCGGGCCGGTGCGCGCCGCCAAAGCCTCCCTCATCGACCTCGGGGAGGTCTGGTCGGCGGAGATACGCAGCAGTCAATGGGTGAACGGCCTTAAGGCCGAAGCCAAGCGCAAGGCGGATGCGCAGGCGCAAGCGCCGAAGCTGTAGCAGCAATGAAAGCCGTAAGGGGATGATATGGGACTGACCACACTGAGCGGAGCCGTCAGCGGCATTCGCCATTCGACTGAAACGCGAGGCACGGTCGGACGCAATGGCGGCTCCGTGAAAACCGGACAGGTCATCGCGTTTCGGGTGGGCGAGCGCTCCGCGCAAATCAAGCTGGCCGATGTGCCGGACATTCGGGATGGCGACGAGGTGACGCTGGCCGGACGCGAGAAGAACGGCGTTTTCAAGGCGCTTGCACTGCGCAACGACAAGACGCGCGCTGTCTATAGCATCCCGACGACGGTCGGCTATCTGATGGGCGCGACGCTCATCGCGCTCGGCGTGATGACGCTCGTTTTCCTGATCGGCGTCGTGTTTATCGCGGGCGGGCTGTGGACGCTCTACGAGGCATACAACTATACGCAGGCGGCGAACATTCTCAGGGGGTGAGACCCTTCCAGCCGCGCGAATGGGATGCAGGCGGTTGTGATCCGGCGGAAACGAGGTTCAGGGCAAGTCAGAAACCGGCGCGGGACAATCTCCCTGCGTGTCCGCCCCCATACGTCCTATCCATCATGCACCCTGCCAGCAGCTTTGCCTGCTGGGCGCAAGCCCGTGCGGGCTTCTTCTCTCCGTTGCGGTCCTACGGATGCGCCCGGCAATGCCGCTGGCGTCATCGGGGGGCATGAAAGGCCGTAGTGGTTGCGGCCTCAAGCAATAGGGAGACAGCCCATGCGCCTCATCGTCGCCTCCGAACTCGACAACCTGCCGGAAACCGCTCTGCACTCCAAATTCTACCGCGTGCAGCAGGAATTGACCTTCACCGAGCCCGCCACCACCGAGCGCGCAAATGCGCTGGCGTCTCTCGAAAACATCAACCGCGCGATCATCACGCGCCGCGTCAAAGGGCCGGGCTTTTAAGCCCTGCCCGCAAGAGAAAGCCGCCAGCGGGAAGCCGCTGGCGGTCTTCTCCGTCAATTCGGCTACGGCCCCATAGGCTTGTTGAATTTCCCGCGCAGCGATGGCCGCTTGGATGATGATGGCGATGCGGGTGTTTGCTGTGCCGACTTTGGCGGCGGTGGGGGTGTCGGTTTCGGTGCAGGCGGCGGCGATGGCTGCGCCAAAAACTTCGACCTGAATCCTGTACGCGCAAGTAGCGCGCGAAGGCCGCGCGCACGGCGGTTTTTCACGCTTCGCTTTTTGGCCGGATTCATGAAACGCGACAGCACGCGGCGCACGGTCGGCATGAACGTTGGCACAAGCTCGGGCGGGTCATCAAACCCGTCACTGTCTTTCGCGGTCGCGGTTGTAACTGTCGGTTCCGATGATTGCATCGCGTCCAGATGCAAGAAGCGCGACATGGCAGCGGATATCGCCGCCATATCGGGAAGCCAGCCGAACAGTCCTTCGGCGGCGGCTTCGCCCTGCTGACCTGTGGCAACCTTTTTCTTCTTTTTCTTGCGGCCCGGTTCTGGTTGCAGGAAACGCGAGCCGCTTACTTTGCGGGTCTTGGCGGCGGTTCCGCCGCGCGCCCCTCCTGCCGTTGCCGCTCTGCTTCAAGGCGGTCTTGTTCTACCTGCGCGAGCAAGCGCGCCGCGCGGGCTGAATCTTCCGCATACCGGACACGGTCCCGCGCAAACCCCGCCTGCTGATCGCGCCGTTGCTGGTCGTGGCGTTCTTTCAGTTCCGCGATGTGTTCGGCTCTGTCCTGCCGGAGCATTGTGCGGAGGTCGGCGCGCTCGATGGCCTGCCGCTCTCGCAGGTGTTTCCATGCGGTGTCGCGCTCAAGGCGCTTCTCCGCGCCGCGCCCCGGATTGAGGCGGTTTTGCAGGGCTTCGATATATCCCTCGATTCCGGATAATTTCCCGTCGCGGATGAAGCGCTCGCGCTCGGCCTGCTGCTGGCGACGCAGGCCGTCCAGCTTTTCCCGTGCCTCAAGAACGAGCACATGCCGGAGCTGGCGCAATTCGGCATGATGCCACTTGGCCAGTTTCTCGGCCTCGGCCTGTTCGCGCGCGGCCAACGCCGCCGCGACGGCGGGCGCGAGTTCCGGCGCGCCGGAATCCCGCTCTTGGGCGTCCGGTGTCTCGCCCTGCGCCTCCGGCGCTGGCGCGAGATCTTCGACGGGCGGGCGCTGCATCTCGAATGCGGGCGTCTCGGCATCCTTCTGCCGGTCACGCTGCTGGGCTTTGGCCTCGCTGGCGGTCGGGAGCGCATCGCGCTCCACATCCGCCATGAAGGCCCGCGCCTCGGCGGCTTTCATTTTGAGTTCGCGGCTCAGGCTGTAAACGCTGCCCTCCGGCCCGACGAGCACGAAGTCCTTGCTGTCGCCCCGCGCCAGCACATAGCCCGCATCTTCCACGGCGGCCTTGAACGCCATGCCGCTGTCACAGGATGATTTGAGCGCCGCAAGCTGCGCCCGCCGCTCTTGGGTGGAAAGACCGCTGCGTTCGGCCTGTTGGTGCTCCGCATGGCTGACTTCCGCGCGCGGGAACTCCGGCTGCTTGGCGCGGTCGCGCTTGGCGTGTTTCCCCGGCACATGCTCATGACCGAACTCGCGTTCCAGTTTCAGGCTGGCGCGCTCATGGGCGAGATAGTTGTTGCTATCCGAGCGCATGGTCATGGTTTCGAGGTCGGTGCGCGCCCAGACGATATGGATGTGTTGGCGGCCTTTCTTTTCGTGCAGGACGATGGCGCGGGGCTGGCCGTCCAGCCCGAGTTCCTGTTCCAGCACTTCCACAGCCCGCGCCCATTGCTGAGGCGTCATCTCATAGCGGGCGTCGGGGTCGATATTGACGTGATAAAGGCCCTTCTTGCCGCGCGTGCCCTCCGAGAGGGTCTGCCAGTCGCGGAAGGTCGCGGCCAGGTCATCGAGGCCGGAGTGCAGTTCCAGCACCTCCATGCGCTCGTTGGTGTCGGTACGCTGAAGGTGGGCGGCAAGCTGGCGGGGTCCGGCGCGTGAGCCTCCTTTGATAATCATGCCGCTGCCTCACGGTTTGGGCGGCGGGATGAACTTGGACAATCCCGCAGGCGGGATGGCCTCCGGCGCTGCCGGTGCCGGTGCCGGGATTGGAGCCGGTGCGGATGCCGAGGCCAGCGGCGATGTCGCGGCTGGCGCGCTATCCGGTTCTTTGCCCAGCGCGTCATAGATAAGGCTGCGGATGTGCGCGAAGTCGGCCAGCGCTTCACGCAGGTCCGGCAAGACGGTTTCCGGCTCGCCGCCTGTATGCAGGTAGCGGGCAATCTGGTTCAGATTGCTGCCGGTCTTGCCAAGGTGGCCGAGTATTTGACGCAGCGCAGCACTGTCAGCAGGGATGCGCCTCTGCGCGCGGGGACCGGCTTCGCCGATGAGCGCCGCGCGGGCGAAGGCGGCGGCGGCCATGCCCGCCCTGTCGGCGCGGGCGAGAAACGCCGACTTCTCGTCGGGCGTGACGCGGGCATAGATGGTGGCGGTGCGTTGCCGCCGCTCCGACTTGCGCCGCCCGGAAGGGCTGTGCTCCGAGCCGCTATCGCTCAAGCGCATCTCCTTTCTGCCGGACGTATCCGGCTGCGGGGTCGAGGGGTGTCCCCCTCCGTCAGGGTGCAGGGGCATGAAAGCCGCCTGCGCGTCGTCCAGAGCGCGCAAGCTCTGGCCGTGGGTGCCGGGACGCGGAAGTCTCCGGCGAGTGGTCGAGGGGTGCGATAACCCCTTGTCTGGTTCCAAGGACGATGTGCCTTGGTGGGGTCCGGGGGCAAAGCCCCAGTCATGGGTCGCAGGGAGCACGAAGGCTCCCCGCACGGGTGCAGGGGTGTGAAACCCCTTGCTCGGGAGGGATGCAACGGGAGGGCGAAGCGCCTTCCTTGCCAAGCCAGCACCTTCAGGTGCGGGGTGCGGACGGTCAGTCCGCACATGGCTTGCACACTCTCCTAAGCCATAACTTAGGATAGCACGGGACGTGCTGAGGTGTGGGGTAGCGAGCGCTTGCGGCAAGGGCGGGTATCGCCGCCTGCATACAATCGTATGCGACTCGCTCAGCGCGGGATGAGCCGCAGCATAGCACGAAGTCGAGCGATGCGGCGATGCTTTCATCCCGCGCGGCCTTCTTCGCCGCCGCCCGTGGCGAGCACGTCGCGGGCCTCGTTGAGCATCTGCGCGAAACGGGCGGAGCCGCCAGTGTCGGGATGCACCTTCTGCATCAGCCGCTTCCATGCGACCCGCACTTCGGCGGCGGTTGCGCCTTCCGAAAGGCCGAGGAGGTCGAGCGCTTCCGCGCGCGTCATTTTGCCGTTGGGTTTTGCGGCGCGCTGGCGCGCGCCGCCGGACTGGCGGCCCTGCTGGCCGCCGTCCTTGTTGCCGCGCACAAAATACGGGTTGTCGTCGTAGGCGAGCGGTGGCTCCCAATAGAGATGCGGATAGACGCTGGCGAGGGGCGCGAAGGCGTCGGGCAGCCGCCAGTAGTCGACGGGCCGGACATAGTGCGGACGGTCGGCGGGGTTCAGGACAATCGCCACGTCGCGCCCCAAGGCCAGCACCTCGTCGGGCATGAGCAGCGGGCGGCCTGTTTCTCCGTAATTGAGGTTTTCGCTATGCCCGCCGCCGCCGGGACCGAAGTTCTGGCCCTCGCCGTGGCCGACCGTCTGCACGGTCACTTTGCCCAAGGTTTCGGAGAGGTAGTTCGCGCTCTCAAGGTCGTTGACGTTGCAAAACCACTTGTAAGCGCAGTTCGAGAGGATGGTGCCCGCCGCCGCGCCGTAGAGGTCTTTGAGCTGGTCGAGGCCCTGCACGATGAGGGTGAAGTCGATGCCGTAGCCCGACATGGTGGCGATATCGCGGGGCAAATCCTCAATGCGCCCGAGCGCCGGAAACTCGTCCATCAATATCATGCAGCGGTGCGGCGGACGCCCGCCCAGCGGATAGCGCTTAAACGTATGCATGGCCGCCGTGGTCATGAGCCGGAGCCATGTGCGCTGGGTGTCGATGCGGTCGGGCGGGATGACCAGATAGACCGTCACCGCCTCGCGGATGAGGTCGGCCATGTCGAAAGTTGACGTGGCGGTCGCGGCCTTCACTTGCGGGTCGGAGAGGAACTTGGTCGCCTCCGACAGATTGGACATGATGCCCGAATAGGTTTCCTGCGCGAGGTCGAGATACGGGCTGACCATCTCGCGTATCGCCCCGCCGAAGGCGCTGCTGGCCGCCATCGGCACCAGAAACCTTTCCGTGAAATCCCTCCGGCTGAGGCTGACAATCTCCCGCGCGCGGGCGAGCGTCTTTTGCTCGCCCGGCTGGTCGGTGATCCACAAGAGCACGGCGGTCAGCACATTGGCGGCGCTGCCCTGCCAATAGCGGTCTTTGTCGCCGGGGGTCGTTGGACAGACCGCCGAAGCAAGCGCCTGCGCCACCGCGACGGCGTTGGGGTCGTCGCGTACCAGCACGTCCAGCGGATTGAAGGTCGCGGGGGCGAGGCCGCGCGCTTTGAACGTCTCCGCCAGTTCGCCCCACGGGTTGATGATGTGGACGTCGCTATTGAGGGTGCCGCGCCGGATGCGCGCCGTGATGGCGGCGTTCTCGCCCTTGGGGTCGATCACAATCGCCGAGCCGCCATAGCGCAGGAGCGTCGGCACGATAACGCGGGTGCCTTTGCCCGTGCGGGTGCGCGCGACAATCAGCGTATGGTGTTCCGGCGTCGAGAGCACGGGCGCGCCCGTTTGCTGCTCGATGGGGATGGCAGAAAGCTCCGGCGCGCTGTTCTTGCCGAAAAACACGCCCCGATGGCCGTCGTATGGGTCGGCAAGGCGGTCGCGTACCTCCGCATAGCGGGCGCTGCCGTAGTTGTCGGACAGGGCGGGTTTCGGCTTCGGTTTGCGCCGCTTGTCCTTCACCAGCCAAATCAGCCCGACGACGCCCACGAGCACGGCCAGCGGGCCGAACAGGCTAGAAAACAGACTGCCGAGAAAGCCGATACTGTCTCGAAACAGGCCCACGGCCATATCCTTGCCAATCCCTGCAAGCTCGGTGACGTAGTTCCAAGGGGTCGGCTGTTTGGGCGGGTCGTATTGCGCCCGGAGCGCTGCCATGCGTTCGCGGGCGATGCTATCGGCGGCGCTGCTCAGCATGAGGTCTTGGCCCGTGCCGATGCCTTGCCATTTGCGGCGCAAGGCGGTTTCTGCCCCTTGCAGTTCGCTAGCGCGGCTGCGCCATGCCGCCGCCTCCATCTCGCCTGCCTTGCGGCGATACTCGCCCTCCGCAAGCTCCACGCGGATATCGGCCAGCAACGCTGCATCGCGGTCAAAGACGCGCTGCTGCGCGGGCGGGAGCACCAGCCCGCGCGGCTCGCCGCCCTGCCGGAATATCGGGTTGTCCTTCTGCCAGCTTGGCGCGGCTTCTTGCGCGGCGGCGGACAAAGGCGACGCGGCAAGCGCCAACGATAAGGCGACGGCCCGTAAGGGCTTCGTCGCCGCGCGCATCAGAACGGCCCTCCTTGGGGGGGCGGCGTCCCGTCCGTCCCGTCGCCGGTCGGCACCGCCAGTTCCGGCGCGCCTTCGGCGGCGCAGAGGGCGTTCCACAGTTCCGCATAGTGCGGATGGCTCGTCGGGTCGGTTACGATGGTATGCAGCAGATTTTCGAGGTAATTGGCGACGATCTGCGTGAGCAGGTGCGACGGCGGCGCGGGATTCCGCCCGACTCGGGCCGAATCGAGTTCTTCGATGTGCGCGAGCAGCGCGAGCAATCCCGGTTGCACATCCACCGTCACGGATACGGCGTCGCCCGGGTCATTCATCGCGGCGGAAATCACGGCTTCCAAGCTGCATACATCCGTATGCGTGGCGAAGCGGGATTTGAGGTGGGCGAGCTTCGGGTGCGGCGGCGCATCGGGCGTATTGCCTGCGCCTTGCTCCCAAGCGCTGAGCGCTTCATCTGCTGTTGGTGCGCTCGGCTCGTCCTCCGGCATGTCGCCCCCTTAGTAAACATACACTTGTATGTTTGTGCGGAGCGGCGAGCCGCCTCGGCACATCTTTGCAATGTCCTGCCTCGTGGACAGGACATTGCAGATGTACTTGCGCACAAACGTCTTTCCCCTTCACAATCTAAAGAGACAGGGGGCGCGTCAAGCTTACCACAGAGAACGCGCAAGCGAAGATGCGCTGGCAATGCCGCGCATGAAAAGCGCCCCCGGATTGGGGGAGATGTGAAATGGCTGTCCTGCGGCACTGATTTCATCGCGGCGGATGTGATCCGCTGGCGCGAGCCGGTTTGGAAACCCCAGCCGCGCCATTCCAAGAAAAGGCCGGTCATCACCGGCTACCGCGTTATCACGGGGCAAGTCGTCAAGATTGACCGGGGGTGGGTGCATATTGAAGTCACGGCCTGCACGGTCGAGCCTGCGCCGCAATGGCTGCGACCGCTCTATCCGCTCAAGCGCGGCGAAGCGATACGCCGCCAGCGCGGGAAAATCGGCCAAGGCAAGATAGACCGCATGGCATGGAGCGACGAAACCGCCCGTGCCGCCATTGTCGGCTCGCGGTTCGTGAAGGTGTGAAGCCGCGAGGGCGCGGCAATGCCGCGCCCCGCCGCAGGTCGGGCTACCACCACGAGTCATAGAAAACGGTCTTGCCCTCGGCGATGGCCGCGCGGGCGGCGGCGATGAACATCAGGTCATCTTCGCTTTCGCTGCCGTCGGATTCGCCGAAGAAGAAACCGCTGGTTGGCGGTAAATGGCCTGCGCGCACATCCGCTTCCAGACG
Source organism: Phenylobacterium sp. (assembly GCF_046291545.1). GTDB lineage: Bacteria > Pseudomonadota > Alphaproteobacteria > Caulobacterales > Caulobacteraceae > Phenylobacterium. Next base: position 746,691 of record NZ_JBKBSM010000001.1, on the reverse strand, counting down.
GTCGAGGTCCTCCGCCGTCAGGGCGAGCGTGACGCAGTTGAACGTATCCGTGCCGCCCTTCTCGAAGTAGAGGCTTTCCATCCAGCCGTGCAGGTTCGGATGCTTGCGCCAGTAGTGGATTTCAGCGGCACCTTCGACCTTGAAGCCGAAGGGCGTTGCCGGTTTCTCGCGGGTCACAAGTGCATACATATCCAGTCCCATTTTGTTGCTCCATTTGGTTGGTGTTGTTCGTCCCGAAGGACGCGGCACCTCGGAGCGGCGGGACCAAGCTGCTGCCGTCATGGGCAACACGGCCCGAAGGGGTGGTGCGGGCGGCCCATTGACGGCAAAGCGCCCGACGCCAGTAACGCGGCATGACTGAGGGCGGAACAACACCGCAGGAGCGATGAAAGCTGACTGGGACGCATTGTAACCGGGGAATCGGGGCGCTCTGGCGTTAGGTCAGAGTTGCCGAGCCGAAATCTGGCAAGCTCAAGCTGCTCAAATGGTGGCGATTCTTGAGATTTTGGGGGTTAAGGGCATCCGCTAAGATTCGGGAATCCCAAACGGATTTCTTTTTGCTAGACTGTCTGGTGGCGGCGCTGTGTACTTGGTTCTTGCTCTTAGGAGGGCCGATATTCCCGCGCTGTGTAGAGTAAAACCGATGGCCGGGGGGCAACTGCATGGCGACAGGAATAGAGAATCGACAGTCCGTTTTTAGCTGGTTCAACCTGTTCCTGCGCGATTCGAACCTTCAATTTACGCAATCAGGCTTCAAGGGCGGCGATAGTCTTGGGAAGCACGCTGTCGATGAAACGACTGGGTTTTGGCAGAATCCACAATATTCCGGCTCGAAGCCTCCGCGGGTGCTATTTCAGATAGACGTGACCAGTGCGCCGCCGGTGGCTAGACTTCCGAACAATTTGGACGAAATCGGCATCGGTTACTCGAACACTGGCGACGGCAATAAGGCTGGTCTAGCGGTTCGGATTTTGCCCATTATTGACTGCGGCGGTGGCGCGTTCGTTGCAGCCGATGAATTTGAAGCCAATCTTCTCTTTGTTTTCCACGGCCCACTTCTCGCCGGTGGTTCAGCCGACCCCTTTACGTTCAATCCGACGAGTGGCGTGCTCACCAGAAGTGCAAAGAAGGTCGGGACGCGAGCGGAAGATTACATCTTTGCGGCGCTGTTGGCGCTCAGGCCGCGCGGCGACGTGAAACAGGTCACAATGGCGGGTGCTCCGCACAACGTGACGTATGGAGAGGTGCTGGATGCCTTGCATGGTGCCATTACCGTGCAAGTAAAGGGCGGCACGGCGAGCGCTATTCCGGTCTATGACCTCAGCGACGACGCTACCGTGAAGTCGCTGAAAACAGACATTGAGGATGCTTGGAAACAGGCAGGCCCTCCGCCAGTGGCGGCTCCCGCCGCCGCGCAGGCGGAGGATGATGACGATGAGCCCGAGTTCGAGGATTTCGATTTCTCAACCATCCAAATTCCCGAGAACCCTGCGCTTCTCGGCATCGACCCCTCGGTTTACCGGCAAATCAACGCTATGCTGCAATCAGGCAAGCAGCATATCATGCTCTATGGCCCACCCGGCACGGGCAAGACTTCCCTTGCTCGCTGGATAGCGAGCAGTTTGCCCGGGGGCCTATGGACTCTGGTCACGGGGTCGTCCGATTGGAGTTCTCAGGACATTATCGGTGGGTATCAGCCCATTGGTGACGGCGACGTGGATTTCGTGCCGGGAATCCTACTGCGGGATTTCGACCGTCCGCTTATCATCGACGAGTTGAACCGCTGCGATATCGACAAGGTTATTGGACCGCTATTCACGGTCCTTTCGGGGCAGCAAACCACGCTGCCCTATCGTACCGATATTAGGGACAAGAACAGTCCGCCCTATGCCATCCTTCCGAAACCGAAGCCGAATGCGGCGGAACACGAGTTCGCGCCCGGCGTCGCTTGGAGGCTTATCGCCACGATAAACTCCATCGACAAGGCTTCGCTCTATCAGATGTCCTATGCGCTCAGCCGTCGCTTTGGCTGGGTTTATGTTGATGCCCCGCAGGACGTTGCGGGTTTCATCGCGGAATACCTTGCGTCAAAGGGCATTCCGACAGGCGCGGCAGGGGCAGCTTGCCCGCTTGCCGATTTGTGGAGCGCTATCAATGCAGCGCGTCCCATTGGACCGGCACCGATTATCGACGCCATCCATGCCATTCAGGTGATTGCCCCCGAAGCGTCGTTCTTTGGCGCGGCGGATGCAGCTATGCAGCAAGCCGCGCTCGACGCCATCGACATGGTGCTGCTGCCCATGCTCGACGGTATCGTCCATCAAGACGCCATGAATATCGCCGACGCGGCGATTGCGGCCTTTGGACTGGCGGAGGCTGACGCCGAGCGTGTCAAGCGCCGGCTGGAAGCCGTGGCCATCTGATGAATCTCGATGCCGCCATCGTCGATTATTCAGCGGGGCTGCTGCTGAGGTATTTCCGGGGCGGAGCAGCCATCGGCGGGGAAATCCCGCGTCTCGACCAGCGGCGGGACGTGGAAATTCTCAAAGGGCACTGGGCGCTATCGGCGCCGGTGCGCACTCTCGTCACATACTTGCTGAATCGTCCGCATGAAGCGCAGGCGCTCTTGGCCTATCGGGAGCAGGTTGACGATGCCGTCGCGCGGGGCCGGATAGATGCCCGAAAAACTTGGATGTACCGCAAGCAATCGGGTTTGCCTTCCGCGCTTGTGACGCATGAGGCGGTTCGGAGCTTCAACACTGGCCCGAACATGCTGCTGGCTTGGGTATTGCGCGAGGCCGCGTCGTACACGGCGCGGCTCTTGGCATGGCAATCGCCAACCTCGGCCTATCTCCCTGCCATCGAAGCTGCCCAAACGGACATGCGCAAAGTGCAGCGTATCGAAGCGCTGCGCGACCCGCTCCGTGCGGTTTCCCTTGGCCAGCGTCCGAGCGCCGGGGCCGTAAGAGATTCAGCCCGCGCGCGCCGTCCGGTCTATCGCCTTGCCGTCGAGGCATATCGCGTTCTCCAGGGATTGGAACGCGGGCAACTGGATGCGATGGAGCAGGTTGCACGCACTGCCCTGATTGGCCCGCTTGAAGATTGGCGGCGCTTTGAGCTTGCGGTCGGACTGGCCGCCGGTGAGGCGCTCGGTCGCGCCAGCGGTGCGGCGCTGCAACTCCACCTGCTCGGGTCGGATTCCTCCGGCCCGATTGTGACGGCGGGACGCCATGCCATTTATTGGCAACAAATCACGCGCCACCATGTGCCGCCCGCCCTTGAGCCGTCCGAAGTGGCGGCGCGCCGCGCGCTCGCCGACTACGGCATCAACGTCGGCACCGAAAGGCCGGACCTAATCGTGGTGGACCGCGACCTTGCCGCCGTCGTCGCCATCATCGAAGTGAAGTATATCGCGGGCGACACTGCGAGCGTGAGATTTCGCGAAGCGGTCGAACAGGTCGTCCGCTATCGGCGCGCCTATGGCCAGCCCGCCACGCAGGATGCGTTGCTGTCCCGCTCGTTGGTGGCGCTGTCCCGCTTGGTTCCGGCGCGGACGAGTCATATCTCACCCGCGCCGTTTGCCGTGGATTTCGATATCCTCAGGCAGCCTCACGGACTCGACGCTTGGGCCGAGGCTGTTCTGGCTGCGGCTTAGCGGCTGGCTGCTTTGCCAGCGGCGGGCGCTTTGCTCCGCCGTCCGCAAACAAGGGGGTATCCTTGTCACTCACCGGTACGGCGCAGGGCGGCGCGATTTCGTAATTGGTGGGACGGTCTTTTAAAAGCGGTGCGGGAGAAGGCTCGAAGCGAGCCAAGGCACCGTTCAGATATTCCTCTGACATTTCGCAGCAAACCCACCGACGGCCAAGAGCCTCGGCAACTGCGCCCGTGACGCACGAGCCGCCAAACGGGTCTAGCACGGTGTCGCCCTTATCCGTCAGAAAGCGGATGAAATACTCGGGCAACTGCGGAGGGAAGCGCGCGGGATGAATCGGGATATTGTTTTCGCGGCAATATTCCTGATAGCGGCTCGTTGACTCCGTGTTTGCGATGGCAAGAAGGTTCGGCGGGACGGAACCGCCGTTGTCTTTGGAAAATTTTGACGAAATGTCGTGACCGGATGGGCGCAGCTTGGCGACGTAGCCGTTACGAAGCAAATCCTGCATGGACTTGCTGTAAGGGGCGAGAACGCGGCGGTTATTCGCCTTCGGATACGGCGTCTTGGAAAGCCACCACACCGTGTTAACAGCATCCTTCACGCGCACACGGCGGACGTTCACCCATTCGGCAGGGGTCGGGAGCTTCGCCGGATTCCACCAGTAATGCTCTTGGCACAGGTGGAATCCGTATTCCTCGACCAGCATGACGAGCAGCTTGAAATGATAAAGGCTCCGGGTGGGCTGCCCGGGCACCCATGCCCCGCCAATGTCGATGACGAGGCTGCCATCGTCTTTCAGGACGCGCTTGAAGCCCTCCGCGAAAGGACGGAACCAGTTGCAATATTCATCTGCGTCTTCGTTGCCGTAGCTCTTTTTTCGCACGAGCCCGAATGGCGGGCTGGTCATGATTAGGTCCACGCTATCCGGCTTGGCTCCATGAAACAGGTAGGCGCGTGAGTCGCCCCAAACCATTTCGCCAAGGCCGGTCTTGTAGAATGAGCGAATGAGCTTCTTCGGGAACCGCGCCTGATAGCTGTCGGGCTCTGCCGTCTGGGCGGCTACGCCGACATGCTGATTGTGCAAAAAGCGGATGTACTCACTGACATTGGCAAAGCCACGCTCGGTCGCCATTGCGTCGAAAGAGGCCCGCTCTTCCTCGGTTAGCCGAACATTCGTTATTGCGTTTCTTGGTTTATTAGCCTTTGGCCGACCCATGATGCCCCCTTCGATTCTGAACACAAAATCAGCCTAGCTCATGGCTTTTTGTGTTACAAGAACAAAGAGAGCTTTTTTGTTTTACAGAAATCCCAAGGGCTCACCCTCAAAAGAGGGTGAGCTGACGGGCGGCGGCCTCGTGCCGCCGCCACGCCGGATTCGCGGCTTCTTCGTCCAGCCATGTGCGTACAAGCGCCACCGGCCCGCCCATGGCGGCGACGGCATTTGCCGTCGTGAAGTGCGAGCGGTAGCCGGTTTCCGTGATGGGAAGCGGCGCGCGCTCGGGCGCGATGGCCTCGATTTCGAGGTGGGCCGTGTCGAGGCCGTAGTCATCGGAAAGGCTGAGCCAGCGCGGTTCATAGCTGATGGAAATGGTCACGCCGTTCCACACGGTTTCATGATGCTCCGTATAGCGTTTGCAGAGGCGGCTCATGCTGCACCTCCCTCTGCGATGGGAAGTTGGGCGGCTTCGTCCTGAGCCGCACCGACGATGTAGAGCACCTCTTGCAGGTCGCGGCGGGCGTCGCCGGTGATGGTTTCGTAGTTGTCGAGCATAAAGCTGACGTGATCGAAGATGCTGTTGAGGCCACTGGAGAGGCGCTGGCTGCGGGTCATGCTTCACCGCCTTCCGCCGCTTCGTCGGCTTTCGGGGGGAGCAGAACAATGCGGCCGTCCAGCGGATAGAGGTCGAGTTGCAGAGTGTGGCCGTCGCCGTTCTGGTGCGGCCAAGCGGCCCCGATGCGCGTCCAGTATGATTTGCCGCCTTTGGCTTCTCTGACGTGCCACGCAATCAGCGCGGGCACTTTGGTTTCGGATTTTTTCGTCATGCTTTTTCTCCTTGGTTTGCATTTCCCTTTCGGGCGTGCCCTCGGAGAGCCAGGCGCGATGGCGCGGCGTCACACAGGAAAATTGGGGGGACCGGATGCCTGCGGACGGGGGAGCCGAGGCTTCCTGTTGACGCCATGAGCGCCCGCGCATGGCAGGGGGCATGACGCTGCCCGATGGGGATGCAAACAAGACAAGGGGAATTCAGGACGGAGCCGAGAACAAAGCCAACGCCTGCAAAGGATCAGTGGCGGTTTAAGAGGTCAGCGGCATATCCTGAGATATAGCGATTTTGGGGTAAGGGCGGCCTGCATGAAGGCAGGCTCCGCTATCCATTGCCTCTGGTTCGCCAGCGGCTGAGGCAACGGCTTCGCGGAAAGACGCGAACACGGGGGCGCTTGAAGCTCGGCGCGCCTTTTTCCCGTGCCCGCTTGGCCGGACTCCACGACCGGGAAGCGCCAGCGGCGCGTCGTGACGTCCGGCAGAAACGCATAGCTCTGTTGCATCGGCCATCGAACTCGATGGCTGGTACGATGCGCGCTAGCGTTTGGGGTGGTTCGGCTTGTCCGTCTGCTTGGCTTTGATGGACTGCACCTCTTTGGCCTTGGCTTCCAGCTCGTCGATTTCGGCGTTCATTTCGGCATGCATAGCATCCCATCCGCCAATGCCCATGAGCACGCGGTCGGCATGTTTGATGGTATTCACATGGCCATAGTGCTGCTCGATCATTTTGACGGAAGTGCCCATTTGCTGGGCGAGGATATAGACATCCACCCCGGCGGAGAGCCGGAGCGTGGCGTAGGTATGGCGGAAGCAATACGTGGTGCGGGGAATGCCGCTCGGCCCCTCGCGAAGGTCGGTGTATTTCAATAACTCTTCGACGGTGTCTCGATAGAGCCATTTTGCCGGTTTGCCGTTGATAATCGTAAAGACGTGATCGTCAGGCTTGGTTGCCTTGGAAAGCTCGCGGATACGGTCGAGGTATTTCCCGACACTGATAGGGGCAATCAGCTTGCGGGTTTTGCCTTTGCCCTGAACGTAGAGGACAAGGATTTCCTGTCCGTCTTTGTCTTTTGCGGTGGTGATGTCCCGCCAGCGCAGGTTCTTCGCTTCTGGCGGGCGCATCCCCGTGTTGCACATAATCAGAATGAAATTGTAGCAGACTTGGCGATACCAGACGCCTTGCGGCGTGGTCGCCTCCTTCATCCACTTGCGGCCTTTGGTGTGCAGCTTGCGGTATTCCTCAAGCGTGAACTCGTCGCGGCGGTTCGATTTGAGCTTCGGCATGCCCTCGAAGCGATGATGCGCGGGCACGTATCGCTTGCTGATTGCAAAGTTCATGATGGCTGCAAAAATGGTCATCTCGATGCGGATTGTGGAATCGCTGATGACGCTCTTGCGACGGCCTTCGCCGTTTTCGCGCCGCCACAGCGGATATTCCGACCAGCGGTCTTGCGTAACCAGATGAATCTGTGTGCTGCCGACATAAGCCTTGAGAGGCCCGTCGATTTTGCTTCTTATATTTTTGCAGCGGGCTTGGCTGACCTCGCCCGCGTTGGCGCGCCGCTGTTGGGCGTCGGCATATTCCTCCGCCACCTGCGAGAAGGGGCGGTTGAATACGGGAACATCGTGTTTCACCCGAAAGCGGATATCGGCATACTCGTCCATCGCGCGGTCGCGGGCCGTCTGCCGGTCTGCCGTCCGCAGCGAGATTGTCTTGTAGCGGTCTTCGTTCTGGATTCTGATCCGGCAGTAATACTGGTCGTGCCCGACGTCACCGCGTCGGAAGATGATAAGGCCGGGCTTGATCTGCTCTTTATCGAGGATGAAACTCATTTCTCCGCTTCCCACTGTGCAGAAACTGTGCAGATTGGCGGCGTAAGTGCTTGATATGCCGTACCTGTGTAGGTTCTGTGTGGGTCATTGTAGCAAAAAATGTTGTTTATTTGTAGTGGCTTGTTATAATCCCTTCACCCGCTCCAAATTTCCGGCTGTGAAGACAGCATCTCGACGCCGCCCTACGGGGCGGCGTTTCGATTCCGGGACATGACCTGGGGCGTTGCGGGCCGCGCGGGGAGGCCCGTGGGCTAGCGCAGCATGGCGCGCAGGCGGCGGCGGCGAAGATGCACCTCCCGGGCCGGCGGCAGCGGGATCTCGAGGCTGTCGTCGTCGGTGATCAGGGCGCAGTCCAGGATGGACAGGGCGCGTCCGCGGGCGACCGCCTCGTCCATGTCGTCGGTCTCGCGGATGCCCCGGCTGATCTGGCTGGCCAGGACGGCGAGACGGTCGGGGTCGGTGATCGCGATCAGTTCGCGCGTCAACAGCTCGAGCGCGGCAAGCTGATGCTCCAGTTCGTCCGTCATGGCCCCGCCCGCAAACCGTATTCACCTCTCATTAACCATAATCTCGCGGGGCGACATATCGCACGCGCGTGACAAGAGGCGCTGCGGCGCGGACTCGCGCGAGACGCGACAGGCTATTGTGCAGGTTCGCCCGGAACGCGTTCGCGCTCCGGGCGACAAGCCCCCGATTCGGGTCGAGTTCGCCGGATCAGGCGCCGGGCGCCGGGCGTTGCAGGCGCGGGCCGAGGTTCTCCATGACCGCCCGGGCGTCGAAGGCGCGCGCGTCGCCTTCCGGCTTGGCGCCCTTGCGCATCTGGATTTCGGCCGTGGCCTCAAAGCGTTCGACGGTGCGCACGTCGACCCGGTCCGCCCAGAAGGGGTCGCCCCACCACGGATCCCAGGTGCGCCAGCCGTATCCCGGCCCGTAGTAGCGCCAGGACGGGCTCCAATAGGGGTAATAGGGCCCGTACCAGGGGTGGTAGAACGGATCGGGCTCGATGTAGGTCCGCGCCTTGCGGTCGGTGTTGCGGTCGACCACCGAGAACCAGTCGTAGCCCTGGGCGACGGTCAGCTCGGCCGCGCGATAGAGCAGCGAGCCTTCCACGGTCTCCCGCGAGGTCAGGCTGTTCCCCTGGAACGTGACGCGGTAGCGGTCCGGCTCCAGGCGGACCTCGGAATAGCCGCCCTTGACCTTCTGGCCCGGCAGGTTGGGCTGGTAGGGCGTGGCCGTCGCGCAGGCCGCGAGCAGGGCCGAGACGGCCAGCAGGGCTGGAATGACGGCGAATTTTCGGCTCATGACGGTCGGTTACTCCACAGCCCCCGCAGAGACGGAACGAACGCAGACAAGGTTAGGATGCGAATATGGTGCCCCAAAGGCCAGAACGCACGCCTTGACTGCAATCAATAACGCCGACGATACGCTGCAGCGCCCAAGTCCCCCGCAGCGGCCGCCGTTATCAGAAAAGCTCTCGGGCTCGCTCAGCTAATCGGGATTGCAGGCCTGAAAAAGTTCTGCGAGCGGAGTCCGCATGGGACCTGACTTCTGGCTCTTCGCGAGCGTGGGCTTCGCCGCGCAACTGGTGGACGGCGCCTTGGGCATGGCCTACGGCGTGGTGTCCTCGACGGTGCTGCTGTCGATGGGGGTGCCGCCGGCCACGACCTCGGCCAGCGTGCACGCGGCCAAGGTGTTCACCGGCGCCGCCTCGGCGGTCTCGCATATCGTGCATGGCAACGTCGGCTGGCGGCTGCTGGCGCTGCTTTCGATGGGCGGCGTCGCCGGCGGGGTGGCGGGCGCCTACCTGCTGACCTCGATCGACGGAGCGCTGGTCAAGCCCTACGTCGTCGCCTGGCTGGGGATCATGGGGCTGGTGATCGTCTATCGCGCCTGGAAGGGCGTGCGGCCGCGCCCGTTCTCCTGGCGCTCGCCGGCGCCCCTGGGCCTGGCGGGCGGCTTCTTCGACGCGGTGGGCGGCGGCGGCTGGGGCCCGGTGGTGACCTCCACCCTGATGGGCTCAGGCGCCGACCCGCGCCAGGCGATCGGCACCACCAACGCTGCGGAGTTCTTCGTCGCCGCGGCGATCTCCTCGGCCTTCCTCGTCGCCCTGCTCACCGGGCACTGGGAGACGGGCGGGCTGCGCCAGCACGTCTGGCCCGTGGTCGGCCTGATCGCAGGCGGCGTCGTTGCCGCCCCGGTGGCGGGCTGGATGACCAAGGTGCTGCCGCTGCGCCTGCTGACCTGGATCGTCGGGCTGCTGGTGCTGGGCCTGGCGGGCTCGCAGGCGCTGGTGCTGTTCCGCTAGGCTTCAGGCCAGGCCCGTGGCCATGGCCCAGACGATGCGGCCCAGGGCGCCGAACAGGAGCAGGGCGGCGGCCAGGGTCTGGATCAGGAATCCGGCTTCGCGCTTGGCCGGGTCGGCGACGTAGCCGAGAGCGTAGAGGATCCGACCGACGATCCAGACGACGCCGAGGACGGCGGCGGCCACGTCGTTCCACCAGATCGCGAAGAGCCACAGGCCGGCCAGGAAGATCGGCAGCCATTCCAGGGTGTTGGCCTGCACGCGGATGTGCCGCTCCAGGATCGGATCGCCGGTCATGGCCGGGGCGGCGACGCCGCTGCGCTTGCGGGCTCCGCCGATGCGGATTCCCATCCAGGCGTAGACGAGAAGAGCGGCTATGGTGACGAGCGCCACCCAGGCATGGGATTGCATGGCGGTTTCCCCCTAATGGCGGCCTTGGCGCCGCATCGGGCCAGGTTGCCACGGCCAAGCTTCCCCGGGAACCGGTCTTGGGGGCTCGCGCGTTCTTTGAAGATCGGACCCCGTTGGGAGGCGCCCATGCGCTTGGAAGCCGACACCATCACCGACATCAGCTACGATCAGGGTCGCGCCAAGCTGGAGGTCCGCTTCAGGGACGGCGCGCACCTGGTCCACGTCGGGGTGCCCGGAGAGGTGCACCGCTCCTTCATCGACGCCGCGTCGAAGGCCGGCTTCTACGACGACGAGATCGCCGGCCGCTATCCGTACAACCTGCTGGAGGCGTAGGGCGGCCGGCGCGCAGGATCAGGCGCGGCGATCGCGCTTGGCGGCCACCCGCAGGCGCAGAGCGTTCAGCTTGATGAAGCCGGCCGCGTCGCGGTGGTCGTAGGCGACCTTGCCTTCCTCGAAGGTGACCAGCTCCTGGTCGTAGAGCGAATAGGGGCTCGTGCGGCCGACGACGGTGACGTTGCCCTTGTAGAGCTTCACCCGCACCTGGCCGGTCACCTTCTTCTGCGACAGGTCGATCGCCGCCTGCAGCATCTCGCGCTCGGGGCTGAACCAGAAGCCGTTGTAGATCAGCTCGGCGTACTTGGGCATCAGCTCGTCCTTCAGGTGCATCGCCCCGCGGTCGAGGGTGATGGACTCCATCCCCCGGTGGGCGGCGAGCAGGATCGTGCCGCCGGGCGTCTCGTAGACCCCGCGCGACTTCATGCCGACGTAGCGGTTCTCGACGAGGTCGAGGCGGCCGACGCCGTTGTCATGCCCGAGCTGGTTGAGCCTGGTCAGGAGGGCGGCGGGCGAGAGCTTCTCGCCGTCGATGGCGACCGGGTCGCCGTTCTCGAAGTCCAGGGTGAAGACGGTCGGCTTGTCCGGCGCGTCTTCGGGCGAGATCGTGCGCATGTGCACGAACTCCGGGGCCTCGACCGCCGGGTCCTCCAGCACCTTGCCCTCCGAGGAGGAGTGCAGAAGGTTGGCGTCGACGCTGAAGGGCGCTTCGCCGCGCTTGTCCTTGGTGATCGGGATCTGGTGCTTTTCGGCGAAGTCCAGCAGGGCTTCGCGGCTCTTGAAGTCCCACTCCCGCCAGGGCGCCACGACCTGGATGCCCGGCTCCAGGGCGTAGTAGGCCACCTCGAAGCGCACCTGGTCGTTGCCCTTGCCCGTCGCCCCGTGGGCCACGGCGTCGGCGCCGATCTTCCGGGCGATCTCTATCTGCTTCTTGGCGATCAGCGGCCGGGCGATGGAGGTGCCGAGCAGGTACTGGCCTTCATAGACCGTGTTGGCCCGGAACATCGGGAAGACGTAGTCGCGCACGAACTCCTCGCGCACGTCTTCGACGAACGCGTACTCCTCCTTCACCCCGAGGGTCATGGCCTTGCGCCGCGCCGGCTCGATCTCTTCGCCCTGGCCGAGATCGGCGGTGAAGGTGGCGACCTCCGCCCCCAGCTCGGTCTGCAGCCACTTGACGATGGTGGAGGAGTCCAGGCCGCCCGAATAGGCGAGGACGACTTTCTTGATCGAGGCGGCCATGGGCGCATGTCCTTGGGAAGGATGAGAGGAGGTCGCGGGCGTTTAAGGGCGAACGGCCCGCCCGTTCAAGGCCTTTGCACGGCGCGCTCGAGGACCAGGCGCAGCCAGCGCAGATGGGCCAGGGCGAAGAGCGCTGCGGCCATGGCGCGCACCGCGAAGAGGGCGACGGCGGCCAGCGGGTTCTGATCAGCCCACACGCGGGCGACCAGCAGCGCCGCACCGGCGACGAAGGCCGCGACCGGCACGGCCAGCACCGCCGGCCCGCGCGTCGTCTTCAGCGCCGGAGAGCCGTCGGGCCCGAGGGCCACCGGGATCTCGGCGCCGGCGGGCAGGCGGCCCCACGCCTGGCGAGAGGCCGAGGCCATGATCGCCAGGGCGAGGATCCAAAGGGCGTCGGCGGCGTATCCGAGGACCTGTTCCACCTAGACGGTCACCTGGGCGCCCATCTCGACCACTCGGCCGGGGGGGATCTTGTAGAAGTCGGTCGGGTTGGCGGCGTTCTTCATCAGGTAGATGAAGATCCTGTCCTGCCACAGCGGCATGCCCGACTGGGCCGAGGGCACCACCGAGCGCCTGCCCAGGAAGAAGCTGGTGGCCATGATGTCGAACTTGAGGCCGAGCTTGCGGCAAAGCCCCAGGGCTTTGGGAATGTTCGGGCTTTCCATGAAGCCGTAGGTGATCGAGACCTTCTTGAAGTCGTCGTTGACCGGCTCGATCTTGATGCGATCCTCTTCCTTGACCCGCGGCGTCTCGGCGGTGCGGACGGTCAGGATCACGTTCTTCTCGTGCAGAACCTTGTTGTGCTTGAGGTTGTGCATCAGGGCGACGGGCGCGACGTCGGGATCGGAGGTCAGGAAGATGGCCGTGCCCGGCGCCCGGTGCGGCGCGCGGGCCTTGAGGATCTCCGACAATTCCAGAAGCGGCACGGAATCGCGGCGGGTCTTCTCCGCCAGGATCTGGGCGCCTCGGGTCCAGGTCCACATGACGATGACGAGGCCTGCGCCCAGAACCAGCGGCAACCAGGCGCCCTGCGGGATCTTCAGGAGGTTCGAGGAGATGAACACAAGGTCCAGGACCCCGAAGCCGGCGGCGGCCAGGGCCGCCTGCCAGACCGGGCGTTTCCACATGTGCCGCACGATCACGTAGAACAGCAGGGTGTCGATGAACATCGCCCCGGTGACGGCGATGCCGTAGGCCGCGGCCAGGTTGGACGAATTGCGGAACGTGAATAGCAGCACCAGCACGCCGACCATCAGGAAGGTGTTCACCCGGGGCACGAAGATCTGCCCCGCCTGCGTCTCGCTGGTGCGGCGGATGTCGATGCGGGGGAAGAGCCCCAGCTGCACCGCCTGCTGCGTCATCGAGAAGGCGCCGGTGATCACCGCCTGGCTGGCGATGACGGTGGCGGTGGTGGCGAGCAGGAGCACCGGCCAGTAGGCCGCCTCGGGGATCATGTCGAAGAACGGATTGTGCCGCGCGTCCGGGTGGGCCAGCACAAGGGCCCCCTGGCCCAGGTAGTTCAGCATCAGGCTGGGCAGGACGAGCACCAGCCAGGCCGAGCGGATCGGCCCTTTGCCGAAGTGGCCCATGTCGGCATAGAGCGCCTCGGCGCCGGTGACGGCGAGGAAGACGCTGCCGAGGATCACGAAGCCGAGGAAGCCGTTGTCGATGAGGAACAGCACCCCGTAGGTCGGCGACAGTGCCCGGAAGATCGACAGGTCGTCGGCGATGTGGAGCAGGCCCAGGCCGGCCAGGGTCAGGAACCAGATCGCCGTGATCGGCCCGAAGTATCGGGCGACCCGCGCCGTGCCGCGGGACTGCACCATGAACAGGCCCACCAGGATACCCGCCGAGATCGGCACCACGAAGGGCGCGAGCGAGCGGCCGAGGACAGGCGCGTCCTTCAGGCCTTCGATGGCGCTCAGCACCGAGACCGCAGGGGTGATGATGCCGTCGCCGTAGAACAGGGCGGCCCCGAAGACCCCCAGGAAAAAGACGATGGTGGAGCGTTGGCCAAGCGCCCTCTGAGCGAGCGCCATCAGAGCCAGGGTTCCACCCTCGCCCTTGTTGTCCGCGCGCATCAGGAACACGACGTACTTGATGGTGACGATCAGGATCAGCGCCCAGATCACCAGGGAGACGACGCCCAGCACCGCAAGCTCGGACGTGCCGCCGCTGCGCGAATGGGCCAGGGCCTCGCGCATGGCGTAGAGCGGGCTCGTTCCAATGTCGCCGAAGACGACACCCACGGAACCGAGCGCGAGCGCCCAGAACCCTTCCTTGGGGGAGTGAGCGGTTTCGTCCGTCGCGTCCGCGGCGGCGCCGGCCTGATCAGCCATCCAAGGTCTCCGGGAACGATTGAGAAAGGCGCTGTTCCCTTGGGGCGGCCCTATGCCGTCGCGCGGCGGGCGCGATACACCCTTTCCAGGGACGGTTCAATCGGGCGACACGTCGCGCGCGAGCCTGGCGTTTGTCATTGAATGCGCCAAGCAGAGGCCTAGGTTCATGGTCCATGTCGGACAGCCAACGATTTCCGGTTGCGACGCACGCCCTCGCCTATCTGGCACATCGCGACGCGATGAGTCCGGAAAAGGCCGTGTCCAGCGTCGAACTGGCCGCCTCGATACCCACCAATCCCGTGGTGATCCGCCGGGTGACAGGTCAGCTTGCGCAGGCGGGGCTCGTCGGCACCCGGGCCGGGGCCAAGGGAGGCGCCTGGCTGCTGCGCGGCGCCGACGAAATACGGCTTGACGAGGTCCTGCGGGCGGTGGGCGGGTGCGTCCACCTGGGCGTCGCGCCGCCGGGGGCCAAGGGCTGTCCGGTGGGCGAGCGCATCCCCAGGGCCGTGGCCCAGGCGATCGACGCCGCCGACAGGGCCGCGGCCGAGCGGTTGTCGAGGATCACCGTCGCCGACCTCCTGAACGCCGCCTGAAGCCCGCTTGAACCGGCGCACGGCTTTCGCCACCTTCGACGCCGACCATCTGAAGGGGCCGACATGGATCGCAGACTCGCGCTGGTGACCGGCGCCTCGGCCGGCATCGGCGCGGCCTTCGCCCGCATCTACGCCAGCCATGGCTACGACGTGGCGCTCACGGCGCGGCGGGCCGAGCGGCTGTCGCGGCTGGCCGAGGAGATCAGCCTGCGCTTCGGCGTGGAGACCCTGACCGTTCCAGCGGACCTGGCCCGCCCGCAGGCTCCGCAAGAGATCCTCGACCATCTGGCGGCCCACGGGCGCGGGGTGGACGTGCTGGTCAACAACGCCGGCTACGGTCTGGGCGGCGGCTTCTCCGAGACCCGGTGGGAGGATCAGGCGGCCTTCCTGCAGGTGATGCTCAACGCCCCCACGGAATTCGCCCACAAGGTGCTGCCGGGCATGGTCGAGCGGCGCTTCGGGCGGATCGTCAACGTCGCCTCCCTCGCGGGGCTGGTTCCCGGCGCCGCCGGACACACCCTCTATGCGGCGGTGAAATCCTATCTGGTGCGGTTCTCCCAAAGCCTCCACCTGGAGAACCTGCAGGCCGGGGTGCACGTGACGGCGCTTTGCCCCGGCTTCACCTATTCGGAGTTCCACGACGTCAACGAGACCCGCGAACTGGTCAGTCAGGCGACCCCGGACTGGCTGTGGATGGGCGCCGACGAGGTGGCGGCGGCGGGCTATGAGGCCGCGGAGGCGAACCGGCCCATCAGCGTGCCCGGCGCGCCGAACAAGACCATCGCGGCGATCGCCAAGGCCATTCCCGACGACTGGGCCCTGGCGCTGATGGCCTGGCAAGGGCCCAAGTTCCGCAAGGTCTGAGCCTGGGCCGCGCCTTAGCGGTCGGCGGCGTAGGGGGCGGCGGTTTCGGTGCGGATCACCCCGCGGGTGGAATCTGCGATGCCGATCAGGATGAACTGGACCGCCAGGGCGCAGAGGATCAGGCCCAGCACCCGCACCACGATGGTCATGCCGATGCGTCCCAGGATCCGGGTGAGGATCGGGGCCGCGAGGAACGACAGAAGCACGGTCACGGCGACGGCGGAGATCACCCCGACGCCCAGCGCCGCGCCCGCCAGTCCAAAGGCCTTTGCCTCGCTGGCGTAGATCACGACGGTGGAGATGGCGCCGGGCCCGATCAGCAGGGGCATGGCGAAGGGCACGATCAGGCGCTCGAACCGGCGCCGCGCTCCGGAACGGCTGCGGGCCGCGGCGGTGCCGGCCTCGGCCTCGTCGGCGGCGTCGGCGAACTGGGCGGTGAAGTCGTCCCGGGCCATCTCCAGGCCCAGCAGGAACAGGATCACCCCGCCTGCGATGCGGAACGCGGCCAGGGAGATGCCGAAGAAGGCCAGCAGCGACAGGCCCGTGAAGTAGAAGAAGGTGAGAAAGCCGACCACGAAGAGCGAGATGTAGACGGCCACCGTCCGCCGCGTCGCCGACTTGTCGGCCGACGTCGCCGCAGCGAACAGCGGCACGTTGCCGACCGGGTCGATCAGGGCGAAGAGGGCGACGAAGAAGTTGACCGCGAAGTCTGCCTGGCTCATTCAGGCGTCTTAGCCCAAAACCTTCGCCGCGCCGACCCACGGGAAAGCGCCTGAACGGGAGCCTCGCCATGGCCGCCGCCTCCGCCCGCCTGCCCGCCGCCGCTGCTGATGCCCGCCTGATCGTGCCGCTGGACCTGCCGACCCCGGAGGAAGCGCGGGCGATGACCGAGGCGATCGGCGATGCCGTCAGCTTCTACAAGGTGGGGCTTGAGCTGTTCGCCACCGGCGGCGGCATGGACCTGGCCCGCGCCCTGAAGGCGCAGGGCAAGGACGTGTTCCTGGACTGGAAGCTCCACGACATCCCCACCACCGTCCAGCGCGCCGCCGCCGTTCTGGCGGAGTCCGGATGCGACCTGCTGACCGTTCATGGGGAGCCGCAGGTGATGGCCGCCGCCGTTCGCGGGCGCGGCCGTTCAAACCTGAAGATCCTGGCGGTGACCGTGATGACCAGCCTGACGGACGCCGACCTTGAGGAGATGGGCTACGCCTCGGGCGTGCAGGCGCTGGTCGAGCGGCGCATCCATCAGGCGCTGCACGCCGGCTGCGACGGCGTGGTCGCCAGTCCGCACGAGGCCGAGTTGGCCCGGGCCATAGGCGGCAAGGACTTCCTGGTGGTGACGCCGGGCGTGCGGCCCGACTGGTCCGCTCGCAACGACCAGGCCCGCGCGACGACTCCGGCCGAGGCCCTGCGCGCGGGCGCCTCGCACATCGTCTGCGGCCGGCCGATCACCGCGGACCAGGACCCCCGCGCGGCGGCTCAACGGGTCGCGCTGGAGATGTCAGCGGTTCAGTGACAGCAGCCGCCTGAGCGGCGCCCGCCGGAGACACTGACGCTGACGCGGCTGGTGGCGACGGCGCTCGCCGAGGACGCGGCGAAGGCGCGGGTCCCGCCGAAGCCGCCGCCGCGGACGATCACATAGACGCCATAGTCGGGCCCTGCCGGGATCGGCCCCACCCCGCCGCCGCCGGCGAAGAAGCTGGACGGAAGCGTGATCTCGCCGCCGCAGCCCTGCAGGCAGGCCGGCGGGTCTTGCCGCAGGCCATAAGGCTCGCGCCAGGCGCGGTGGGAATGCGGCGGCGCCTCGTAGCGGCCGGAGCCGCAAGGCGCCTCGCGCTCGCAGGCCATGGCCGCGCCGCCGCCGGCCGCGATCGCCAGGCCCAGGATGATGCGCGCCGTCCAGCTCATGCGCCGCTCCTCGTCAATTCTTACCCGGAACTTAAGGTCGCGGACCGACAGGTGCGAGTCCGCGCAAGCCCAGGGCGAGCAGCGAGCCTTTCAGAAGTCGACGGCGATACCCTTGCGCTCCCAGTCGCCGAAGCGGGTCGGCTCGGGGCCGGCTGGTCCGCCGAGCTCGGCGGCGCGGGCGGCGGCCTCGGCCTCTGCGGCCTTGCGCGCGGCGGCTTCCTCCAGCGCGCGGCGGGCGGCGGGGCTGAGCGGCCGTTCAGGATTGGCGTTGGGCGGAAGCGGCTGGTCCATGGCCGCGATTTAGGCGCGCGGGGAGCGCTCGGCAATGCGGCCCGAGGGCGCTATCGTCCGTGAACCGCCCTTCCCGCGTCCGGAGTTCGCATCTTGAGCGTCGCCTTCACCAAGGAAACTGATCACGAGGCCGCCGCCGCCGACCTGCCCGACCGGCCGATCTCGCCGCATCCGAACCTGGTGACGACGCAGGGGCTGGCGGAACTGGACGCAGCGCTGGCCGCCGCGCGCGCCGCCTATGCGGCGGCCCAGGCCGGGGACATCCAGGCCGACCGCACGGCGATGGCGCGGGCGACGCGGGATCTGCGCTACTACGGCGCGCGGCGGGCCAGCGCCCAACTCGTGGCGGCCGACCCCGAAAGCCAGGTGGCGGCGTTCGGCGGCCAAGTGACCTTTGAACGCGAGGATGGGCGGCGTTCCACCTTCCGTATCGTCGGCGAGGACGAGGCGGATCCTGCTCAGGGCAAGATCTCGTACGTCTCTCCCCTGGCCCAGGCGCTTCTGGGCAAAGGGCCCGGGGATGTCGTGGAGGTGAACGGCCAGGAGGTGGAGATCATCGCCCTCGGCTAGGTCGCGCCAAGAGGGCTTGCCTTGCTCCGTCGAACCGGGCACGCCGCGCCGGTGACCGAACGATCCGAATCCGGACTGCCGGCGCGCGCAGCCGCCCTCGACCTTCTGACCCAGGCGCTCAGCCGCCGGGCCGGCATGGAGGAGGCGCTGTCCGCGTCCGCCCTGCGCGACCTGCCGCCCCGCGATCGCGCCTTCGCCCGCGCGCTGGTGATGGCCAGCCTGCGCCACCTGGGTCCCATCGACCGGGCCATCGACGAACGGCTGAACCGCCAGCCGCCGGAAGCGGTGAAGAACATCCTGCGGCTGGGGACGGCCCAGGCCTTCCTGCTGGACCAGCCGCCTTTCGCCGCCGTGTCGACCAGCGTCGACCTGGCGGCCCAGGGTCGCGCGACCCGTCCGTTCAAGGGGCTGGTGAACGCCGTCCTGCGCGGCCTTCTGCGCGAGCCGCCAAAGCTGGACGAGCCCCAGGCGTTGGCGCCGGACTGGCTGTTCGCGCGCTGGCGGGCGGCCTTTGGCGAAACCGAGGCCCTGGCGACCTGCGCCCAGATCGCGCACGAGCCGGCCACCGACCTCAGCCTGCGCGACCCGGCGGACGCCGAGGCGCTGGCGGAGGCCCTGGACGCCGAGGTGCTGCCCGGCGGGAGCCTGCGCACCGCCCGGCGCGGCGAGGTGACCGCCTGGCCGGGCTACGGCGAGGGCCGGTGGTGGGTGCAGGACGCCTCGGCGGCGGTGGCGGCCCGCCTGCTGGACGTGCGGCCCGGACAGAGCGCCTTGGACCTGTGCGCCGCGCCGGGGGGCAAGACCCTGCAGCTGGCCGCGGCGGGGGCCAGGGTCGTAGCCGTCGACCGCTCGGCCGCACGGCTGAAGCGCCTGTCCGAGAATCTGGCGCGCACGGGCCTGAGCGCCGAGACGGTGGCGGCCGACGCGACCGGCTGGGACGATCCGCGCCAGTTCGATGCGGTGCTGCTGGACGCGCCCTGCAGCGCAACCGGCACCTTCCGCCGCCATCCGGACGTTCTGTGGACCGCCCGCCCGAGCGATGTGGCCAGTCTCGCCGCCGTCCAGTCGCGGCTGCTGGACTCGGCGGCGCGGCGGACCCGGCCCGGCGGGCGGCTGGTCTATTGCGTCTGCTCGCTGGAGCCGGAGGAAGGGGAAGCCCAGGCTCGGGCGTTCCTGGCGCGCACGCCCGACTTCACCCTAGCGCCCGCGTCGATGGGCGAGGGCGGGGCGCCGCCGGCGAGCCTGACCGCCGAAGGGACGCTTCGCATCCTGCCGCACCACCGCGAGGGCGGGACCGACGGCTTCTTCATCGCCCGGTTCACGCGGGCGGCCGCCTGAAAATCGCCCTGCGCTTAACCATTTTCGAGCGCCTTTGCGGGCAAAACGCGTTTCCGAATTCGCTGAACGCACTCTAAGTCGGGGCCATGACCGACAATATCCTCATCGCACCCTCGATCCTGGCCGCAGATTTTGCGCGCCTGGGCGAGGAGGCGCGCGCCGTCGAGGCGGCCGGCGCGGACTGGCTGCACCTGGACGTCATGGACGGGCATTTCGTGCCCAACATCACCTTCGGCCCGGACGTGGTGAAGGCGCTTCGCCCCCTGGTGAAGATCCCCTTCGACGTCCACCTGATGATCGCGCCGGCCGATCCCTTCCTGGAAGGGTTCCGCGAGGCCGGCGCGGACTGGATCAGCGTGCATCCGGAGAGCGGGCCGCACCTGAACCGCACGCTGAAGCGCATCCGCCAGCTCGGCGCCAAGGCCGGGGTGGTCTTCAACCCCTCGACGTCGCCTGCGGTGATCGAGTGGATGATGGACGAGATCGACCTGATCCTGGTGATGTCGATCAATCCGGGTTTCGGCGGCCAGAGCTTCATGGACAGCCAGCTCGCCAAGATCGAACGCCTGCGCGGGATGATCGACGGCGGCGGCTACGACATCGTGCTGGAGGTCGACGGCGGGGTGAACCCACAGACCGCCCGCCGCTGCATCGATGCAGGGGCCACGGCCCTGGTGGCCGGATCGGCGGTCTTCAAGGGCGGGGCGGACGCCTACGCCGGCAACATTCGCGCGCTTCGGGGCGGCTGAGGGGAGGACGCCTATGGCCGCCGGCCCAACCGGCCCCACCTCGCCGCCAGGCTCCACGATTGCGCTGGCCCTGACCGCCGGCGTTGCGCGCCAGGTGCGTCGCGAGTGGATCGCCTCGCCCGTTCACCGGGCGATGCTGGGCGGCCGCAACGTCCAGGCCCTGGCCGTGCGGCCGAAGGACATGCGACCGGCCGACGCCGAGGCGGGCCGGCGGATCATGACCGGCGTCTTCGTGCTGAGCGGGGCGACCATGCAGGCGGGGCCGAAGGGCGATCCCTTCGATCGCCCCAGCCCGCACCGCCGCTTCGCAGTGGCCCTGCACAGGATGGGCTGGCTGAAAGACCTCCTGGCCGCCGATGCGGGCGCGGCGGCCGAGGGCCTGCGCCTCTACCTGGACTGGCGGCGGCTGTTCGGCGGTTGGAACGCCTTTTCCTGGCACCCCGAGGTCCTGGAGCGCCGCGTCTTCAACCTGGCCTGCGCGGCCAAGGCGATCTGCGACAAGGCCTCGGACGCCGAAACGGCCCTGGTGGCCCGCGATCTCTACCGCCAAGCCCGGCACCTGCTATCCACCATCGAAGGTCCCGAGCGCGCCGCCGAGCGGGCGGCGGTGGCGGCCGTGGCCGGGGCGGCCATCGCCGGCGAGGCGGGTCAGCAGTTGAAGGCCCAGGCGCTGGATCGTCTGGTCAAAGCCCTGCCCCGCACGGTGCAGGCCGATGGCGGCCACGCCTCGCGCAGCCCCCAGGCGGCGCTGGAGCTGCTGTTCGACCTGCAGACCCTGGACGAGGCCCTGGTCCAGCGCGGTCAGGCCGCGCCCGACGAGGTGACCCGCACCATTGACCGCCTGACCGGAGCGGTGCGCTTCTTCACCCTGGCCGACGGGGCGCTGCCGGCCTTCCAAGGGGGCGAGGAGCTCAGCCGCGCCTATCTGTCAGCCGCCCGGGCCAGCGAGGAGGAGCCGGTCGAGGACGGCGAGCCCCCGCGCCCGACGCCGGTGACGCGCAACGGGTTCCATCGCCTGGACGGCGCGAGCCTGCAGGTCGTCGCCGACGGCGCCGCGCCGGCAAGCGGCCCTTTCAGCGTCACCGCCTGCGCCCAGCCGCTGGCGGTGGAGATCCTGGCTGGAGGCAAGCGGCTGATCACCAACTGCGGCTGGTCGCCGGACGCTTCGGGTCCGCCGGCGCTGCGCCTGATCGACGCCGGCTCCACGGCCACCCTGGGCGACCAGGCCTGCGGCGAGCCGCTTGGGGGGCTGCTGGCCGCCCTGCTCGGCCCGCGGCTCACCGGCGCCGACGCCCCGGTGCTCGCCGAGCGCCGCGAGTCGGAAGAGGCCCTTTGGCTGGAGCTGCAGCATGACGGCTGGCTGCAGCGCTTCCGTTTGCAGCACCGCCGGCGCATCTATCTCGACCTCGCCGGCGACGAGCTGCGCGGCGAGGATCGCTTCACCCCGGTGGGCAAGGCGCCGCGGGACAGCGACAAGACCCGACGGTTCCTGCCGATCACGGTGTGTTTCCACATCCATCCGGACGTGCGGGCCTCCCTGGCCATGGACAAGAAGAGCGTGCTCCTGCGCGCCGACGGCAAGGAAGCCGGCTGGTGGCTGCGCAACGACGCGGCGGAGGTCAGCATCGAGACCTCGGTCCACTTCCACGAAGGCCAGCCGCGTCGCGCCCAGCGCGTGGTGCTGCACGGCCAGGCGCGCATGGACGTGGGCGCGCGCCTGCGCTGGAAACTGGCCAAGGCCGAGATCAGGCCCCGCCAGGGCTAGCGGCGCGCCGACGCCCGCGCCCGCTCAGGGGGCGGGCTTGCGCAGGGTGGGGCTGTCCAGGTCGAGCTGGTCGGACGCAATCACCTGCAGGTTCGGCGCGCGCGCCTTCAGCGGTTCGGCGAAGGTCTTGGCGTCGCCGGCTACGATCACGCTGGCCTTGGCCGGGTCGAAGGTCCTGGCGGCGAAGGACTGCACTTCGCCGGCGCTGACCGCCTCGACCTTGGCCGTGTAGCGGGCCACCTCGTCCAGCGGAACGCCGTAGAGGGCCAGGTTTCCGAGGATGTTGGCGAGCCCGCCGGAGGTTGCGAGCTGGCGGCCGTAGCCCCCAATCAGCACGGACTTGCGCGCCTTGAGCTCCTCGGCGCCGGGCGGTGCGGCGGCCAGGCCCTTCATCTCGGCGCGGATCAGATCGAGGACCTCCGGCGCGGACTCGTTCTTCGTCTGGGCGCGGGCCACGAAGGCGCCGGTGGTGCGGCGGGGCGCCAGGCTGGAGCCGGCGCCGTAGCTGAGGCCCCGCTTGATGCGGATCTCCTGGTTCAGCCGGGCCGAATAGCCGCCGCCGAGCACGGTGTTGGCCACAATCCCCGGATAGTAGTCGGGCGCATCGCGGGCGATGGCCGGGGCCGCGACGGTGACGGCCGCCTGGCCGGCGCCGGGAAGGTCGATCGCGATCGCCCGGGGCGGCGCCTTGGGCGTCACTACCGGCTGGGCGGGCAGGGGACTGTTCGGCGCGGTCCAGTCGCCGAAGGTGCGCTCGGCCAGCGCGAACCCGGCCTCCGGGGAGATGTCGCCGGTCAGCACCAGGATGGCGTTGTCCGGCCGGTAGTAGAGACGGTGGATCGCCGCCAGGTCCTGCGGCTTCAGCCGGGCGATGGACGCGGGGGTGCCGTCGGCGACATGGCCGAAGGCGGTGCCGCCGAAGATCACGGGCGCGGCGGCGAAGCCCGCCAGGGCGCCGGGTTCCCTGTAGCTGACCGACAGCGAATCCAGCGCGAGCTGGCGCTGGCGCTCGAGCTCCTCGGGCGCGAAGGCGGGGTGGCGGGCCACGTCGGCGAAGATCGGCATGGCGGCGTCCAGCTTGTCGGTCATGGCGCTGAGGCTGACGGACGAGGATTCCACTCCGGCGCCGGCGCCCAGGTCGGCGCCGATCGCCTCGATCTGCCGGGCGATCTCCTGGGCGCTGCGGCTGGTGGTGCCCTCAGCGAGCATGCCGGCGGTCATGGAGGCCGCCCCCGCCAGACCCTGCGGGTCGGCCCAGGCGCCGGTCCTGATGGTCAGGTCGGCGGTGACGATCGGCAGGTTGGAGGAGCGGGCGACGATGACGCGCAGTCCGTTGGCCAGGGTCCTTTCGGCGGGCTTGGGCAGGACCGGTTCGACCGGCGCGCCGATCGGCGGCGGCGCCTGGCGCTGGTCCGGCGAGGCCAGGGCGACCACCGGGCCGTCGTACCTGGCCGAGGCCACCTGCGGCGGCGGCTCGGTCCTGTCGGTCTCCCCGGCGGGCCGTTCGCTCTCGGGCAGATAGCGGATGGTCATGCGCCGGTCGTCCGGCAGGTACTTGGCGGCGACGCGCTGGACGTCGGCCGCGGTGACCGCCTGCAGGTCGGCCAGCTCGGTGTTGGCTCGCGCCGCGTCGCCTTCGACGCTGAGGGCGTAGCCCAGGGCGAACCCGCGGCCGTCGATGGTCTCGCGACCGCGCAGATCGTGGGCCAGGAGTTCGTTCTTGGCTTCGTCGAGCTCGGCGGCGGCGGGCGGCGCCTCGCGCAGACGGGCCACTTCGGCCAGCAGGGCCTTTTCGCCGGCGTCGACGGTCTGGCCGGCGGACATGATGGCGCCGACCACGAACATGCCTGGCTGCTGGGGCAGGTCGGCCGCCGAATAGACCTCGGCGGCGATCTGCTGGTCGTAGACGAGGCTGTTGTAGAGGCGCGAGGACTTGCCGCCTGAAAGGATGGCGTCGAGCACCTTCAGCGCCGGCGCATCCGGGTCGGCGGCCTTGGGACCCAGCCAGGTGATCAGCACCGCGGGCAGGGGCACGTTGGGGCCATAGCCGGTGTAGACGCCGGCCTTCGTCCGCGGCGGCTCGACGGCCGTCACCCGCCTGAGCGGCTCGGCCGGGCGCTCGAGCGGTCCGAAGTACTTATCGACCCAGGCGTCGAGTTCGGCCTGCTCGAAGTTCCCCACGACGATCAGGGCCGCGTTGTCCGGGCGGTAGTAGGCCTGATGAAACCCGCGCACGTCGTCGATCGTGGCGGCGTCGAGCTCGTCGATCGAGCCGATCCCTGGACGCCTGTAGGGGTGGGTGGTGTAGGTGGCGCGGGGCGTCATGAGGGCGAAGAGCCGTCCGTAGGGATCGGCCAGCACCCGCTGGCGCAGCTCCTCCTTCACCACGTCGCGCTCCGAGGCGAAGTTGGCTTCGTCGACCACCAGCGAGCCCATCCGCTGGGCCTCGACCCAAAGCAGCCTCTGCAAGTGGTTGGCCGGCACGACCTCGTAGTAGTTGGTGAAGTCGTCGAAGGTGGAGGCGTTGTTGAAGCCGCCCA
Organism: Phenylobacterium sp.; assembly: GCF_046291545.1. Classification (GTDB taxonomy): domain Bacteria; phylum Pseudomonadota; class Alphaproteobacteria; order Caulobacterales; family Caulobacteraceae; genus Phenylobacterium. Next base: position 721,914 of record NZ_JBKBSM010000001.1, on the reverse strand, counting down.
CGTCCTCGGTCATGCGGTCGATGCTCTCGGCCGGCAGGTCGCGCGTGGCCTTGAACATCATGTGTTCGAAAAGGTGGGCGAAGCCGGAGCGCCCCTGCGGATCATCCTTGGAGCCGACCTGGTACCAGACCTGCACCGTCACGTTGGGCGTCGTCGGATCGCGCGAGGAGATCACCCTCAACCCGTTGGCGAGGGTGCGCTCCTTGTAGACGATCGGCGGCGGCGTGGCCGCCCAGGCCGCCGGGGCGGCGACCAGAAGGGCCAGGGCGAGGCAGGCGGCGCGGGCGGCGTTTCGGAACATGGGCGCGGTCCGGAAGGGAGGGGCCCCACCCATAGCATCCGCGCCGCGCCCGTGAACCTTACGGCTGCGTCATGCGCCGGTCAGTCGGCCAGCTTCACGAGCATCTTGCCGCTGTTGCGCCCTTCCATGAGGCCGATCAGGGCGGCGGGGGCCTCGGCGATCCCCTGGAGGACCGTCTCCTGGTACTTCACCCGGCCCGCCTTGAGCCAAGCGGCCATGTCGCGCTGGAAGTCGCCATAGAGGTGCATGAAGTCCGTGCCGACGAAGCCGCGCAGCATCACCCGCGAATAGATGATGTTGGAGAGGTTCCGCACCGGCGATTGCCCGGAGTTGTAGCCGGAGATCATGCCGCAGACGGGGATCCGGCCCAGGGTGTTCATCCGCCGCAGGGCGGCCTCCAGGTGGTCGCCGCCGACATTGTCGAAGTAGACGTCCAGCCCCTTGGGCGTGGCCTCCTCCAGCGCCTGGCGGATCGGCGTTTCCTTGTAGTTGATCACCGCGTCCAGGCCGACTTCGCCGCGGAGCCAGGCGGCCTTGTCCTCAGCGCCGGTGGAGCCGACCACGTAGCAGTCCTTGATCTTGGCGATCTGGGCCGCGACCGAGCCCACCGCCCCCGCGGCGGTGGAGACGAACACCTGCTCGCCCTCCTTGAGCTGCCCGATGAAGAGCAGGCCGCCGTAGGCGGTGAAGCCGGTCATGCCGAGGGCGTGCATGTGAACGGTCAGCGGCAGGTCGGGATCGGGGTTCAGCTTGGTCAGGCCCTTACCGTCGCTGACGAAATACTCGCGAAAGCCCTGGCGGTTGGACACGAGGTCGCCGACGGCGAAGGCGTCCGACCTTGACTGCGCCACCCGGCCCAGGGCGCCGCCCATCATCGCCTCGTTCAAGGCCTGCCCGGCGGTGAGGCGCGGACGCATGGCCGGATCGACGGACATGTAAAGGTTCTGCACCAGCACCTCGCCGTCGCGGGCGTCTGGCGCGGAGGCTTCCACGAGAGCGAAGTCCTTCGGGCTCGGCATGCCCTCCGGACGGCGGACAAGGTGGATTTCGCGGCTGACGGGCATGGCGGTCCTCTGAAAATGTACGAATCTAGGGTTCAAACGGCCGACTTGGGGCCGAGCGGCCATTGTCGCCCGCGCCGCGGCGGCTGGCCAAGGGGGTTGAGGAACGCCACAGGCGCGAGATCGCCTGCCGCGGGAACTTCGCCGTTCACGGACGGTTGTTCATTCGTCCGCTCAACGACTTGCCTGTCGGACAGGAGCGTGCGCCGCGGGCCGGTCCGGCGATCCCCCACGCCTCCCTGCTAGACCGGGCCGGTCCGCACAACGCCAAGAAGGATCGAAACGTCGAGCTGTGCATTAGAGCTTGACCACGTGCGCGGGCGCCTGTCCGCGCGCGCTCTCGTCGTCGGAAACAGGAGGTCGCCATGATCCGCCCAGTCCACATCGCCCTCGCCGGCGCGGCCGCCATGGCCGTCGCGGCGTGCACCACCACCGACCCCTACACGGGCCAGGTCGTTCGGGACAACACGCGCACGGGCGTGCTGGCCGGGGCGGCGGGCGGCGCCCTGCTGGGCTATCTGACCAACACCAACAAGGGCGAGCAGGGCCGCAAGAATGCGCTGATCGGCGCTGGCGTCGGCGCGCTCGCCGGCGGCGCTGTTGGCAACTACATGGACCGCCAGCAGGCCCAGCTGCGCGCCCAGCTCGCCGGGTCCGGCGTCGATGTGCAGCGCCAGGGCGACAACATCATCCTCAACATGCCCTCGGACGTCACCTTCGCCGTCGACCAGGCGGACATACAGTCCCGCTTCTACCCGGTCCTGGACGAGCTGGCCCAGACCCTGAACCAGTATCCGCAGACGACCATCGACGTCATCGGCCACGCCGACTCCACCGGCGCCGACGCCTACAACCAGGCGCTGTCGGAACGGCGGGCGAGCTCGGTGGCCAGCTACCTCGTCAGCCGCGGGGTGCTGCGCGACCGCCTCTATGTGGCCGGGCGTGGCGAAAGCCAGCCGATCGCCTCGAACGACACCGAGGCCGGCCGCGCGCAGAACCGCCGGGTGGAAGTGATCCTGCGCCCGCTCACCGGCTGACGCGGCGAGGCGTAAGCGGCGCAACGCTGCGTTGCCCGCTGGTCTTGGTGTAGCGTCGGTTGTCCTGGCGTGAGGAGGCGCGTGGTTGCAGGCCAATCTCATAATCCCCAGGGGCCGACCGCGGCGTCGCCTGTGCGTCGCCGCGGCCGCCCTGGCGGCGGCTTCGGCCGGCGCCTCGTCCGCCCTGGCGACCGCCGCGCCGAGCCTGCAGGACCTCGGCCGGCTGTCGATCGAGCAACTCGCGGACATCGACGTCTCCTCGGTGTCCAAGACCGAGCAACCGCTGAGCGACGCGCCGGCGGCGGTCTTCGTGATCACCCATGAGGACGCGGTCCGGTCCGGGGCCACGAGCCTAGCGGAAGTGCTTCGGCTCGCGCCGAATCTGCACGTGGCCCGGGTCACCGCGAACAGCTATGCGATCTCGGCGCGGGGCTTCAACGGCGCGGCCGCCGACAAGCTGCTGGTGCTGATCGACGGTCGCAGCGTCTACACCCCCTTCTCCCACGGCGTGTTCTGGGACGCGGTGGACTTTCCGGCCGAACTGATCGAGCGGGTCGAGGTGATCAGCGGCCCCGGGGCGACCCTGTGGGGCGCCAACGCCGTCAACGGCGTGATCAACGTGGTCACCCGGCGGGCGGGCGCCGAAAAGGGACTGAGGCTGCAGGCCGGGGCGGGCGACCGCTCGAGTCGGCTCGGGGCGCAGTTCGACGGCGAGCTGGGGCCGGACGCAGCCTATCAGCTCTACGTCTCCAGCGTGGATTACGACCACGGCGAAACCGCAAGCGGAGCGGACGCCCGGGACGGCTGGGAGAAGCTGCAGGGCGGCTTCCGCATCGACTGGAGCCCGGGCGAGGATCTGCTGACGGTCCAGGGCGACGCCTACGAGGGGCGGCTGGACCAGATGGACCGCCCCGACCAGGACATCTCCGGTCGCAATCTGATGGCCCGCTGGACGCGCCCTACCGGCGAGCGCGGCGTCCTGCAGGTGCAGGCCTACTACGATTTCCTGGAGCGCGACGTGCCCGGGCGCATCCGCTATCGCCTGCACACCTACGACCTCGATGTGCAGCACAGCTTCGCCGCGGGCGGGCGGCACAAGCTGGTCTGGGGCGGCGGCTATCGCGTGACCGAGGACGACTTCCCGATCGCGCCCTCGCCCCCGAACACCCAGTTCTTCGACCCGGTCGGCCGGACCCTGCGCTTCGCCAACGCCTTTGTGCAGGACACCATCGCCCTGGGGCCGAATGTGGAGGCCACCGCGGGCCTGAAGCTCGAGGACGACCCCTACGCCGGCGTGGAGCACCTGCCCAGCCTGCGTCTGGCCTGGAAGGTCTCGGACCGCGCGCTGCTGTGGGGAGCGGTGTCGCGGGCGGTGCGCGCTCCCTCGCGGCTGGACCGCGATTTCAACCAACTGCAGGGATCGGCGCTGGTCCTCACCGGCCGGGACTTCCAGCCGGAGACCCTCGTCGCCTATGAGTTGGGCTACCGCGGGCGGCCCAATCCCCGCACCTCGCTGTCGGTGTCGACCTACTACCATGTCTACGACGACCTGCGCAGCTTCGAGCTGACCGACGGCGGACTGCCGGTCGTCTTCTCCAACGCGCTCGAGGGCGAGGCCTACGGCGTCGAGGTCTGGGGTTCGCTCCAGGCGACGGACTGGTGGCGGCTGAGCGGCGGCGGGTTCTGGATGCAGAGGGACCTGCGCTTCAAGCCCGGCTCCAGCGGTATCGGCGGCGTCTCGATCGCGGGGAACGATCCGGCCTACCAGGCGCAGCTTCGCTCGACCATGCAGTTGGGCGACCGGGCCAGCCTGGAACTGGCCCTGCGGCGGGTGGACGATCTGCCGAACCCCCCGTCGCCGGCCTACACTGAGCTTGACGCCAGCCTGCGCTGGGCCGTCAGCCGTCGTCTCGAGATCGTCGTCACCGGCTCCAACCTCCTGGACGAAGACCACCTCGAGTTCGGCTCGTCCTCGGCCAGCCTCCAGCTCGGCGCGGTGGGCGCGCGCACCGGACGCAGCGTCTTCGTGGACACCCGATGGAGGTTCTAGGGACATCGCGCGCCGCCCGCCCGTCGAGGCGGGAGTGGGCGTGGCTGGCGGCGCTGCTCGCCGCGGCGAGCCTGCCCGCGCCGCTGATGGCGCAGGTCGCCGCGCTGGAGACGGCGATCAAGGCGACCTACCTCTACAAGTTCGTGCCCTTCGTCGAGTGGCCGGCGAGCGCCTTCGCCACGGCGACCAGCCCCCTTTACGTGTGCGTGCTGGGGGACGCGCCCTTCAGCGACATGCTCGAGTCCGCGATCAAGGGCCAGCAGGTGGCCCAGCGGCCGGTGGCGGTTCGGCGCCTGGAGAAGGTCGAGGGGCCCCAGGGCTGCCACATCCTCTACGCGGCCAACTCGGCGGAGCAGTCTGCGGCCGACGCCCTGAGGCTCGTACGCGGAGCCCCCGTGCTGACGGTGACCGACCGCAGCCGCGGCGTCGGCGGGGGCGTGATCCAGTTCGTGGTCAAGGATGGTCGCGTGCGCTTCGACATCGACCAGCGCCAGGCCGCGGCGCAGCGGGTGGTGATCAGCTCCAAGCTGCTCAGCCTGGCGGTGTCCGCCCGGCGCAGGGGGTAGGGCGGCCATGTTGCGCTCGGCTTTCCCCAAGCCCTGGATCCTGTCGCCGCTGTTCGCGATCGGACTGGCCGTCGCCCTGGTGCTCGCCGGCCTGACCCTGGCCGTGTTCAACGAGCAGCAGCAGCGCGGCCAGAAGCTGCGCGAGGTCGCCGTGCAGGCCGACATCCTCGCGGCGAGCGTCTCGGCGGCCCTGGCGTTCGACGATCACCAGGCGGCGCAGGAGTACATCGCAGCCCTGCGGGTCAATCGGGAGATCGAGGCCGCCGGGGTCTACGACGCCCAGGGCCGGCTGTTCGCCGGCTTCGGACTGGGCGCCGGACCGCCCCAGTCCGCCCCGGCCCAGATACGTGCGGTGGACGGGGACCGCCTGGTGGCCACCGCGCCCGTGCAGGTCGGGGGCGCAAAGGTGGGCTCGGTCTACCTTCGCGCGTTCATAGAGCCCATCGGCCGGCGAGCCATGCGCTACGCCGGCATCGCCTTCCTGGTCGTGATGGCGGCCCTGCTGGTCGTGGTGCTTGGGGTGTCCAACGCCTCTCTGGCCGAGGCCCAGCGCACCTTGCGGAGCGAGGCGGCGGAACGCGAGAAGGTGGAGGAAGCGCTGCGCCAGAGCCAGAAGATGGAAGCCATGGGCCAGCTCACCGGCGGGGTGGCCCACGATTTCAACAATCTGCTGATGGTCGCCTCCAGCGGCGTGGAGCTCATGGAGCGCACCGACGATCCAAAACGCCAGGCCATGCTGCGCCAGGGCATCCGCCAGGCGATCGAGCGGGGAGCCAGCCTGACGCAGCAGCTTCTGGCCTTCGCCCGCCGCACGCCGCTGGACCCGCAGGTGGTCGACCTGGGGGAGCGCATGGGCGACACCATCGCCCTGCTCGACCGCTCGCTGCGGGAGAACGTCACCGTGCGCCTGGAGAAGGGGCCCGACCTTTGGCCGGTGGAGATCGATTCCGCCCAGTTCGAAGTGGCCCTGCTCAACATCGCGCTCAACGCCCGCGACGCCATGCCCGGCGGCGGGCGAATCGTCATCCAGGTCCGTAATGCGCGCGATCCGGCCGGGCTGGCGCCGGGCGACTATGTGCGCCTGTCGGTCACCGACACGGGCGTGGGCATGCCCGCCGAGCTGATCCCGAGGGCGTTCGAGCCATTCTTCACCACCAAGGACGTGGGCATGGGCACGGGCCTTGGCCTGGCGCAGGTCTATGGCTTCGCCAAGGCCTCAGGCGGCGACGTGCGCCTGGAGAGCGTCCCCGGCGAGGGCGCCACCGTCTCGCTGTTCCTGCCGCGCACGACAAAGCCGCTGCCGCCGCCTCCGCAGGCCGCAGCGCCGATCCCCGAACGGGTCGAGCCGGCGCGTGTGCTGCTCGTCGAGGATGACGACAGCGTGGCCGAGGTGGTGGCCCAGATGCTGGAGGAACTGGGCTACGACGCCCGCCGCGCGCCCAACGCGAGGACTGCCCTCAACGTGCTGGACGAGGACGCCGGCTTCGACCTGGTGCTGTCGGACATGATCATGCCGGGCGACATGAACGGCCTGGACCTGGCCCACGAGATCTCCCGCCGCCGTCCGGACCTGCCGGTGATCCTGACCACCGGCTTCAGCGACGCGGCGGACGCGGCCGCCCGCGAGGGTCTGCGTCTGCTTCGCAAGCCCTACCGCATGGACGCCCTCGCCGCCGAACTGGCCGCCACGCTCTCCGCCGCGCCGTCCTGAAGGCTTGGCCTCCAAGGGCCGAATTGGGGAGAAGGGTGGTGCCGCCAGGGTGACTCGAACACCCGACCTACGCATTACGAATGCGCCGCTCTACCGGCTGAGCTATGGCGGCCCGAAGGCCGGGACGGTCGGCGAAGCGCCGCCCGATCCCGCGGAGGCGCCTATTTAGCGGCTCTCGGCGTGCTCGCCAAGCGTCTGCGGGATGCTGGCCTGCGCGGAGCGGGGCGTGGCGGCGGCGAGGGGGGCGGGTCCTCGTCGCCGCCGCCCTCCTCGGCGAGGGGATAGAGCACCGGCTCCACCGGCGCGCCCTCCAGGAACGGCGCGTGTTCCAGATAGGGCGCCGGGAGCTCGGGCAGTTCGCTCATGACCCGCTCGCGCCGCTCGTGGCGGGGATGCACCAGCTCGCCGGTCTCGGCGAACGCAGCCACCAGACGCGCCCAGTCGGACGGCTGGTAGGCGAAGGCGCGGCCCTCGGGATCGAGGTCGGTCCAGTCCGGCTCCTGGGGCGCGGCCACGCCGTGGGCCATCCACATGCGCGCTTCGTCGGCGCGGCCGGCGGCGAAGGCCACGCGCGCGCGCAGCCCGGCGATCCGCGCGGTGACCGGCTCGCCTTCCAGGGCCTTGGCCGCCTCGGCGGCGCCGGCCGGATCGCCGCCGATCAGGGCCTGCTCGACGAACAGGATGCGCGATTCCCGATGGCCGGGGTTGAGGGCGGCCAGGTCGCGCAGGCGGTCGGCGCGGGAGCGCGGCGTCTCGTCCGTGCGAAGGTCCCGGTAGGCGAGCCAAAGCGCAGGGTGCGGCTGGGCTTTCCAGGCGGCTTCCAGCATCTGGGCGGCGCGGGCGGTCTTGCCGTCGGCGGCCAGGAGCCGGGCGGCCATCACCACCCCGGGCGCGAATCCCGGCTGCAGCTTGGCGGCCTGCACGGCCTGATCGACGGCCATAGCCCGGCCCTTGGGTTCGACTGCGTGCTCCAGCCGTGCGGCCGAGGCGGCCAGCAGGGCGGCGCGCGCCCGGTCGGCGACGATGGGCGAGACGACCTTGCGGTCCAGGGCGCTCTGCACCAGCTCGAGGCCGCCGTCCCAGTCGCCGGCCTCCAGTCGCGCTTCCAGCACGGCGCGCCAGGCCCAGCGTGCGGTGCGGGCCAGGGCGAAGGCCTGCTCGGCATGGCGCAGGGCTCCGTCGCGGTCGCCCTGGGCGGCGGCGAGCTGCATCAGGCCGCGGTGGCCCGCCAGGCGCATTTCCGGAAAACCCAGCATGGCGCTGTAGGCGGCGTGGGCGGCCTGGGCGTCGCCCGCGGCCTCGGCGGCCTGGGCGGCGAGCACGCGGGCCAGGCCTGGGGCTTCGTCCGCAAGGTCGGCGGCCTTGCCCGCCAGGCGCCGGGCTTCCGAGCCGTCCCCCGCGGCCGCGGCCAGGAAGCCCCGGGTCAGCACCTCGTTCGCCTGGCGGCGGCGGGAATCGGCGCGGGTGCGCTCGGCCCGGGCCGGCGCTTCGAGCACCCACATCAGCAGCCGCCACAGGGCCTGGGCGATCAGGGCTGCGATGAGAGTGATCAGCACCGCGGCCGCGGCGGTGGTGTCGGCCCGCCATCCCAGCCAGGTGACCGTCGCCCGTCCCGGATCGCCGGTCAGGGCGAGGATGCTCACGGCCGCTGCGGCGACCAGCAGGATGAGCAGGCCCGCGCGGATCACGCGCCCGCCTCCGACAGGCGGGTCAGGTCGGCCAGGGCCCGGGCGCGCACGGCGGCCACGCGGCGGTCGACCTCCGCGCGGCGCTCGGCCCGGGCGCGCCAGGGGGCGACGGCCTCGCGGCCGGCCGCCGGCAGGCCGTCCAGGCTCTTGAGCGCGCCGTCCAGGTCGCCGTCCTCGGCCTGGCGTTCGGCGCGGGCCAGCCGCGCGTCGATCCCGTCGCCGGACACCTCGCCCACGCGGCGCAGGGTCACGACGCGGGAGAGGGCGTAGCCGAGGCGCTCCAGCAGGCCGGCGCCCTCGTCCGGCGCGCGGCTGGCCGAGGCGGCGCGCGCAGCGTAGTCGGGGAAGGCTGCGGCCAGGGCCGCGCGGGTCGGCGCGCCAGTGGCGGCCAGGGGGCGCAGGGCGCCGAGCTCGGCCGAGGGCGGCGAGATCGCCTCGGCGGCGGCGAGTTCCTCCGCGAAGGGACGCGAGGTCTGGGAAGCCTCCACCAGGGCGGCAGCGGCCAGAGCGGCGGCCGCGGCCCGCCTTGTCTCGGCGGTCTCGGCCTCCAGCGCGGCGAGCCGCTCGCCGAGGGCGGCGATCTCCGGCGCATCGCGGGTCAGGGCCAGGGGCGGCGGCGCTGTGGGGACGACGGCCGTCTCACTCGGCGGGGCCGGGGTCTGCGCCGTGATCGGGGCCGGCTCGCCCGGATGCAGGGCGGCGTCCGCCATCGTTCCCAAGGCAGGCGGCCGAGCAGGGAGCAGGCCGGGCCCGAAGGTGGCGATCGCCGCGCCAGCCAGCACGCAGATCACCCCGAAGGCGGCGAAAGCCCACACCCCCGGACCGGCGCGGCGCGGTCGGCCGTAGCTGGCCGGATCGCGGGGCGCTGTGAGTTCGGCGGGGTCGGGCGCGGCGCTCATGGCTCTCGGTCCAGCAGATTCAGCAAAGCAGCCTCGAGTGGCAAGGGGGCGAAGGCGCGTCCTGCAACGGCGGCGTCGGCCAGCGGCTCGAGCACGGCCCGCGAAAGCCCCAGCACCCGCAGGCGAGGCGCCGGGTGCATGGCCAGCGCCTCCGCCAAGGCGCGGCCGCCCTTGGGCGAATAGACCAAAGCGACGTCGGCCTGGGCCGCGGCTTCGGCCACCGCCGGGTCGGCGAGATCTGCGGTCTCCGAGGCGTACAGCACCAGGCGGCGGGCCGGCACGTTCCACTCTGCGAGGGCGCCGACGAGGTCGCCCGCCGGTTCCTCGGCGCCGGGGTGCAGCAGCTCGCCCTGCAGCTCTCCGCGGCGCGCCGCGATGCCCTGGGCCAGGGCCGTCACGTCGCCGTCGGTGGAGAAGACGCGGGAGAATCCCGCCTGCCGCGCGGCGCGGGCGGTGGCCTGACCGACGGCGAAGACCACAATATCGCGGCGCGGACAGACCTGGGCGAAGGCGCGCGCGCCGTTCGCGCTGGTGAACGCCAGGGCCGCGACGCCGCCCAGGTCGATCTCGGGCGTCTGGACAGGCCGCACTTCCAGCAGCGGGACGACGATCGGCGTGTGGCCGAGGGCCCGCACGCGCCCCGCGGTGGCCTCGGCGCCGGGCTGGGCGCGGGTGATCCAGACGTGCAGCGGTCGACCGGGCATCAGAGGGCGGTTGGTCCTTGGGGCGAATCTCAACCGTGGCTGGCCGCGGGCCCGGGATCAATCCCTTGGCCTGCGAACGCGGGGCGAGGACTAGTCGGGCAGCTTGATCGCTTCGCCGCCCTCCCGGGCGACCGCGGCGCCCAGTTCGAAGCCCAGGGCGCGGGCGGCGGCCTCGGGCTCGGCCCCGAGCGCGGCTTCGCCCTCGCGCCGGAAGCGCAGGCGCCCGTCCGGGCTCAAGGCCTCGACGATCAGGCGGACCCTGTCGGCCGTGAGCACGGCGTGGGCGCCGATCGGCGTGCGGCAGGAAGCTTCAAGGGCCGCCATGGCGCCGCGCTCGGCGGCGACGGCGACCGCGGTCGGCGCATGGCGCAGGGCCCGGACCCAGGGTGCGTCCGCGTCGCCCGCGCGTGTCTCTATGGCCAGGGCGCCTTGGCCGGGGGCGGGCGGCCGCTCCACCGGGTCGAGGAGGCTGGCGGGCAGGTCGCCCATGCCCAGCCGATTCAGGCCCGACAGAGCCAGGAGGATGGCGTCGGCCTCGCCGGCCTCCAGCTTGGCCAGGCGGGTGTCGACGTTGCCGCGCATCATCACCACCTCCAGGTCGGGACGGTGGTGCAGGCATTGGGCCTGGCGGCGAAGCGAGGCGGTGCCGATCCGGGCGCCCGGCGGCAGGTCCTCGATGCGCTGGGCGATGTGGCTGATGAAGGCGTCCCGCGGATCCTCGCGCTCGGGCACGGCGGCGATCGCCAGGCCGGGCGGCAGCACGGCGGGCATGTCCTTCATCGAGTGGACGGCGCAGTCGATGCGCCCGTCGAGCATCGCCTCCTCGATCTCCTTGGTGAACAGGCCCTTGCCGCCGACTTCCAGGAGGCGGCGGTCCTGGATGCGGTCGCCCGAGGTGGTGATCACGATCAGCGGGGCGACGCGCTCGGCGTCCTTCGGGTCGGCCCCGAGGGCCTCGGCGATCCGACGCTGCATCATGCCGGCCTGCGCCAGGGATAGCCTGGAGCCGCGGGCGCCGATCCGGACGGGCGGTTGCATGGGCACGGTGGGAGGGCTACCTCGGCGGTTCACGGGTGAACCCGCCTGCTACAGGACAGGCCCCGAGCCCGCAACGCCGGAACGACCTGGAGGCCGCCATCACTGACGCCGAAACCGTGCTGGGACTGGAGACGAGCTGCGACGAAACCGCCGCGGCCGTGGTGCGCCGCCATGCGGACGGGACGGTGGAGGTCCTGTCCTCGATCGTCGCCAGCCAGATCGCCCAGCACGCACCCTATGGCGGCGTGGTGCCGGAGATCGCCGCCCGCGCCCACGTGGAATCCATCGACGGCGTCGCCGCCGAGGCCCTGCGCGCCGCCGGCGTGGACTACGGCGACCTCACCGGGGTGGCGGCCACCGCAGGACCGGGCCTGGTGGGCGGCGTGATGGTGGGCCTCAGCTTCGGCAAGGCGGTGGCCCTGGCGCGGGGCCTGCCGCTGGTGGCGGTCAACCATCTGGAAGGCCATGCGGTGTCCGCCAGGCTGGGAGCGCACGTGGCCTATCCCTTCCTGCTGCTGCTGGTCTCCGGCGGCCATTGCCAGCTCCTGGCGGTGGAGGGCGTGGGCGCCTGCCGCCGTCTGGGCTCGACCATGGACGACGCGGCGGGCGAGGCCTTCGACAAGATCGCCAAGGCCCTGGGCCTGCCCTATCCCGGCGGGCCGGCCCTGGAGCGGCTGGCCGAGGGCGGCGATCCCGAGCGATATCCGCTGCCGCGGGCGCTGCTCGGCCGCGAAGGCTGCGACTTCTCCTTTTCCGGCCTGAAGACGGCGGCCGCGCGCCTGGCGGAAGGCGCCCGGAGCGACCAGGATCGCGCCGACCTGGCCGCCGCCGTACAGGCTGCGATCACCCGCCAGCTCGCCGAGCGCAGCGAACGCGCCATGGCGCTCTTCTCCCGCGAGCACGAGGGTCGCGACCTGCGTTTCGTGGTCGCCGGCGGAGTGGCCGCCAACCGCACGGTGCGCGGGCGGCTGGAGGCGGCCGCGCAGGCGCACGGCTTCGCCTTCTCCGCCCCGCCGCTGGCCTATTGCACCGACAACGCCGCCATGATCGCCCTCGCCGGCGCCGAGCGGCTGTCCCTGGGGCTGAGCGATCCGCTGGACGCCCCGGCGCGTCCCCGCTGGCCCCTGGACGAGGCCGCGGCCCTGGCCAATCCCACCCATGTCCCAGGACGGAAGGGAGCCAAGGCATGAGGTGGGTCGGGGTGATCGGCGGCGGCGCCTGGGGCACGGCCCTGGCCCAGGTCTGCGTCCGCGCGGGCGGCGAGGTGACCATCTGGGCGCGCGAGCCTGAAGTGGTGGAGGCCATCAACGGCCGCCACGAAAACGCGGTGTTCCTGCCGGGCTACCCGCTGGAGCCGGCGATCCGCGCGACGGGCGATCTCTCCGAGCTCGGCGCCTGCGACCTGTTGCTTGTGGTCACGCCGGCCCAGCACCTGCGCGCGACCCTGCGGGGTCTTGCGCCCCATCTGCGTGCCGACACGCCCGTGGCCCTGTGCTCGAAAGGGGTCGAGCAGGGCACTCTGAAGCTGATGACCGAGGTGCTGGCCGAAGCCCTGCCGCAGGCCGTCCCCGCGGTCCTGTCGGGGCCGAGCTTCGCGGCCGAGGTCGCCCAGGGCCTGCCCACCGCCGTCACCCTGGCCTGTCCCGACGCGGACGTCGGCGTGCGGCTCGTGGAGGCCGTCGCCCTCCCGACCTTCCGGCCCTACCTGGCGTCCGACATGATCGGCGCCGAGGTCGGCGGATCGGTGAAGAACGTGCTGGCCATCGCCTGCGGCATCGTCGAGGGCCGCGGCATGGGCCGCAGCGCCCACGCCGCCCTGATCACCCGGGGCTTCGCCGAAATGACCCGCCTGGCGGTGGCCCTGGGCGGCCAGGCCGAGACCGTGGCCGGCCTCTGCGGCCTCGGCGACCTCGTGCTCACCTGCTCCAGCGCCCAGTCGCGAAACATGAGCGTGGGCCTGGCCCTGGGCCGCGGCCAGACTCTTCAGGAAGCGCTCGCCGGCAAGCTGTCGGTGGCCGAGGGCGTGGCGTCCGCCCCCGCGGTCACGGCCCTGGCGCAGAAGGTCGGGGTCGAGACGCCGATCTGCGAAGCCGTGGATGCGGTCCTGGCCGGACGCGTCGACGTGGACGGCGCGATCTGGGGCCTTCTTTCCCGTCCCCTGCGAACCGAAGCCGACGACTAGGACCTCTCCATGCCCGCATTCGTGCTCTACTGCATCGACAAGCCCGACAGTCTTTCCCTGCGCCTGGCCAACCGCGAGGCGCACCTGGCCTATGTGGGCGCCGCCGCAGCCAAGGTGCCCTTCGCCGGGCCGATGCTGGACGACGCGGGCGAGATGGCGGGCTCGCTGATCGTGCTGGAAGCCGACAGCCTCGACGAGGCCAAGGCGTTCAGTGCGGACGACCCCTATGTGAAGGCCGGGCTCTTCGAGCGGGTGGAGATCCGGCCCTTCCGCCTGAGCCTGCAGCGCCGTTGAGCCTGGGCGACGCCCGGCCAGGGCCGGGACTGGACCTCTGCGCCCTGGACGACCTGGCCGATCCGGGGGCCAGGGGGTTCCGCTTCCGCGCGGGCGAGGCGCTGTTCGCCGGGTTCGTCGTGCGTCAGGGCGGGACAGTGGCCGGCTATGTGGACTCCTGTCCCCATGCGGGATGGCCGCTGGCGGCGCTCGACGACCGCTATTTGACCCGCGACGGCCGACATCTGCTCTGTGCGGGACACGGCGCTTTGTTCCGGCCGCTCGACGGGCTCTGCACCGCCGGCCCCTGCGCCGGTCAGGCGTTGCGGCCCTGGCCGGTGGCGGTGAAGGACGGGCGCATCGTCACCGCCTGAGCGTTCACGGGGCGCTGGCCCCCTTATTGCTTTTCCCCTGTCGCGAGTGCGTGCTTGTGGTGGACGCGCCGCTAGTCCCATGTACTGTGTCGCACTGGGACAGCGGCTCGAAAGCCTTGGCGTGAAATGCGCGCTCGCAGGTGTTCGAATGGTGGGGATTGCGGCTTCCAAGGTCAAGCTTCGCGCTTCGCGCGACCTGGTCTTGGGCGGGCTGCGGTGCTGTCAGTCATGCAGAGTGGCGTGAGGGGCTGAATCTTTCAGCCGCGTGCGGTTCATCTGACGCTGACGTGTTCGGACACGTTGGACGCAATTTTGAGCGGGTTGTCCGATCGTGAACTACTTGTCTGGGTTGAAGGCTTGGATCGCGCCGCACATGCGGGATCTGGGGCGCAGGACGGCGGCGGTCGAGGCTCGCCTCGGCCGGCTGTCCCACATTGGCGCGACGCGGACCGCCGCCGTGCAACTGGGCGTGGCGTGGGCGCTCTGCTCCGCGCTGATGGCCGGGGCGCCGGCGGTGAACGCCACCGCCAAGGCCGGCGGCGTGGTCGATCGCGACCTGATCAAACTGACAGCCAGCCACGAGGCCGCCGTCACCCGGACCGCCGCGGCCGAGACGCCGGACGTGCTGCGCCTGCAGGATCTGACCCCCGACCAGGCGCGCGCGTGGAACGCGGCCAATCCGATCTCCACCGCGCCGAACCCGGCCGCGAAGCCTTTCCACCTGACCACCGACGGGGTCCTGGACGAGGCCCGCGCCCTCGATTGCATGACCGCGGCGATCTACTACGAGGCCGCCTACGAGAGCCTGGACGGCCAGCGGGCCGTAGCTCAGGTGGTGCTGAACCGCCTGCGCCATCCGGCCTATCCCAACACCGTCTGCGGCGTGGTGTTCCAGGGCTCGGAGCGCACCACGGGTTGCCAGTTCACCTTCACCTGCGACGGGTCGCTGCAACGCACGCCCTCCGAAGCCGGCTGGGCCAGGGCGCGCCAGGTCGCCCGGGACGCGCTGAACGGCTACGTGATGCGCAAGGTCGGCAACGCCACCCACTATCACGCCAGCTACGTGGCCCCCTACTGGAGCCCGAACCTGGTGAAGGTCGCCACCATCGGCGCCCACATCTTCTATCGCTGGACCGGCGGCTGGGGCCTGCCCCCCGCGTTCAGCGGCGCCTATGCCGGCGATGAGGCCGAGAGCTTCCAGATCGCCGCCATCGACAGGATCACCGCCGGAACCACCGTCGAGGTGGCCGAGCCGGCCGCAGGCAAGCCTGCCCAGGCCGAGGCGCCGGTGCTGGTGGAGCTGGAGCCCGCCGCCACCACGGCGGCCCAGTCCTCCAAGCCGCTGGAGATCGTGTCGGCGGCCGACGTGGCCAAGGACGCCGTCGACATCGTGCCCGCCGACGAGCTGGATTGGGCGGGCCGTCCCAAGGATCGCGGCCCGCCGCGGATCGCCGCCCCGACGATGAGCTTCTGAAGCTCTAGGCCTCGCCGGGGGGCCGCTCGGCGGCGAAGGCGGCGACATCCTCGACCAGGCCCGCGGCCGCCAGGGCCACCAGTTCACCGCCCTTCTCCGGCGTCGCCTGCGCCGGGTCGGAACCCATCCGGCCGTCGGCGTAGCGGGCGCGGAAGTCCAGGGCCTCGCGGATCGGGCCGGTAGGGGCGATCTGCGGGGCGTAGTTGGCGCTCTTGATCGCGTCGGGATAGGCCCACTGGGTGACGGCGATCTCCGAGGGCGTGGCGTGGCTGCCGTGCCCGGTGGGGAACTGGCGGTTGGCCAGCGCCGTCACGCCCTTCAGGTCCCACCAGTTCTTCAGCTTCAGGGCGAAGCCGCGGGGGCGTCCGGAAAAGCTCGCCTCGGCGTAGAGTTCCGAGAACGCCGCCTCGATGGTGGCCACGTTGCCGCCGTGGCCGTTCAGGAAATAGATCCGCGTGAAGCCGTGGGCGCCGAGCGAGCGGCACCAGTCGCCGATGGCGGCGATGAAGGTCGAGGGCCGCAGCGAGATCGTGCCCGGAAAGCCCAGGTGGTGCTGAGCCATGCCGATATTGAAGGTCGGAGCGACCAGCAGATCGGAGGTCTTCTGCGCTTCGTGGGCGATGATCTCCGGGCAAAGCCAGTCGGTGCCCAAGAGCCCCGTGGGGCCATGCTGCTCGTTGGAGCCGATAGGCACCACCACCGTCTTCGAGCGCGCCAGGAAGGCTTCGATCTCGGGCCAGGTGGACAGGTGAAGCAGCATCTTTGGGCTCCTGCGGGCGAGCGGGATCGCTCGCCCTGCGAAGGTCCGATCTTGGGTTCCCGAGTGGCGGGGAGCAAGGGGCGCCCCGCCCCCGGCGTCCGCTCGACAGCCCATCCGGAGTATTCGATGTCGCCGTTGGTCAGCGCCGCCGCTTGCTGAAAAACCTCCATCGGCGTGCTGGCGATCCTAACCGCGGAGACGTCGCGTCCGGGCCCGCCGACGACGTAGAGATCCTGATTCTCATAGAGCCCCTTGTGGAAGCGCCGCCAGCCGGGGGCGCCCGGCAACCGACCGATCGCGTCGCCGACGAACCGTTCGGTGACGTAGCTCATCCCATAGATGTCGGCGTCCAGCGAGCCGCTTTCGCTCGTCCGATAATAGCTCAGCCCCGACGGATCCATGGTTTCGGACGCCGGCAGGAAGCTCTCGTCGTGGACGCTGAAGGCGAGCACGCCGCCTGGCGCCACCAGCCGGTAGAGCCGCGCGAGCGACGCGTGAAAGAGGCTTGTGGGAAGGTGCGGGAACAGCGAGCCGACGAACACGATGTCGTGCTCCCGCCGATGCTCGAACTTCGCGGGATCCGGCGAGGAGGGAACGACGTTCACGCCGAACGCGGACTTCTGCCACGCCAGGGCTTCGGCATAGATGTCGCTGACCCAGATCTGCTTCAGCTGAAGCTTTTGCTCGAGGATGGGCGTGAGCCGTCCGTAGCCGGAGGCAAAGTCCATGACGCTGTCGATGTTGTGGAAGCCGCCGAAGACCTGGTCCACGATCTGCCTGTAGGCGTCGTAGAATCTCAAGGTCGACTCGGTGAACTTGAAGAACCCTATCCCAACATCCTGCTCGTAGTTCGGAAGCAGCGCCTTGAAAAACATCTCGTCGGCCGCCGGCA
This sequence comes from Phenylobacterium sp., assembly GCF_046291545.1. Taxonomy (GTDB): domain Bacteria; phylum Pseudomonadota; class Alphaproteobacteria; order Caulobacterales; family Caulobacteraceae; genus Phenylobacterium. Next base: position 704,904 of record NZ_JBKBSM010000001.1, on the reverse strand, counting down.
GCGGCCGACAGAACCGCTCCGGATCGATTTTGTAGATCGCCAGCTGGTCCAGGATGAACCGGCGATAGGCGGGGGGATGGTCGCAAAGTCGAGATCGCGTCCAAGCTGGGCGGTGGCGGTCACGTCAATTTCCCGCATGGATCGCATTTGATGCGTGAAACAACCCTGAAATGGCCCGAGGCCTCAAGATCGCAAGGCCGCTTTGACGAGAGGCGGTGCGCCTCGAGCTGTCGCGTCACGCGACAATTATCGTTCCCGGCCGCGGGGATGCGGGATTTTCGCACGGCCGATCGGCGCGGATGCGGTTGCGCCCCGCGGCGCTTCCCGCTTAATCCCAAGCCAAGCAACTAGGGAGCGCACCATGAGCGACGGCGAGGTCTTTCCGGTCCCCGAGGCTTGGGCCAGGCGGGCGCACATGGACGCGGCCGGCTACGAGGCGGCGCTGCGGCGCGTGGACGCTGACCCCGAGGGCTACTGGCGCGACGTCGCCGGTCGGCTCGACTGGATCAAGGCGCCGACCCGGATCAAGGACGTCTCGTTCCACAAGGACGATTTCCATATTCGCTGGTACGCCGACGGCGAGCTGAACGTCTCGGCCAACTGCCTGGACCGCCATCTGGCCGAGCGCGGCGATCAGACCGCGATCATCTGGGAAGGCGACGACGGGGAGCAGGCCCTGTTCACCTATCGCCAGGTCCACGCTGAAACCTGCCGCATGGCCAACGTGCTCAAGGCCAAGGGCGTCAAGAAGGGCGACCGTGTCACCATCTACCTGCCGATGATCCCGCAGGCGGCCTTCGCCATGCTGGCCTGCTCGCGCATCGGGGCGGTGCATTCCGTCGTGTTCGGCGGCTTCTCGCCGGACTCCATCGCCGGCCGCATCCAGGACTGCGACTCCAGGATCGTCATCACCGCCGACGAGGGCCTGCGCGGCGGTCGCGTGGTGCCGCTGAAGCTGAACGTGGACGAGGCGCTGAAGTCCTGCCCGGGCGTCAGCGACGTCATCGTCATCCGCCGCACCAAGGCCGACGTGCCCATGACGCCGGGCCGCGACGCCTTCTATTCCGACCTGAAGCAGACGGTGTCCGACCAGTGCGACCCCGAGCCGATGAACGCCGAGGACCCGCTGTTCATCCTCTACACCTCCGGTTCTACCGGAAAGCCCAAGGGCGTGCTGCACACCACCGGCGGCTACCTGACCTGGGCGGCCCACACTCATGAGCTGGTGTTCGACTATCGTCCCGGCGAGGTCTTCTGGTGCACCGCCGACATCGGCTGGGTCACCGGCCACTCCTATGTGGTCTACGGGCCGCTGGCCAACGGGGCGACCACGCTGATCTTCGAGGGCGTGCCCAACTATCCGACCAACTCCCGCTTCTGGGAGGTCTGCGACAAGCACAAGGTGGAGATCTTCTACACCGCGCCGACCGCGATCCGCGCCCTGATGCGCGACGGCGACGAGCCGGTGAAGCGGACCTCGCGCAAGTCCATCCGCCTCCTGGGCACGGTCGGCGAGCCGATCAATCCGGAGGCCTGGCTCTGGTATCATCGTGTGGTGGGCGAGGAGCGCTGCCCGATCGTCGACACCTACTGGCAGACCGAGACGGGCGCCTGCCTGGCCTCGCCCCTGCCCGGCGCGACGCCGCTCAAACCCGGCTCCTGCGCCAAGCCCCTGCCGGGCATCAAGTTCGAACTGGTCGACGCCGAGGGCAAGGTGCTGGACGGGGCGACCAGCGGCAACCTCTGCATCACCGACAGCTGGCCGGGCCAGATGCGCACGGTCTACGGCGACCACCAGCGCTTCTTCGACACCTATTTCTCGACCTATCCCGGCAAGTACTTCACCGGCGACGGCTGCCGCCGCGACGAGGACGGCTACTACTGGATCACCGGCCGCGTGGACGATGTGATCAACGTCTCCGGCCACCGCCTGGGCACGGCCGAGATCGAGAGCGCCCTTGTGGAGCACCAGGCCGTGGCCGAGGCCGCGGTGGTGGGTTTCCCCCACGACATCAAGGGCCAGGGCATCTACTGCTTCGTCACCCTCAAGGCCGACGTGACGCCCACCGACATTCTGCAAGCTGAGCTCAAGGGCTGGATCCGTCGGGAGATCGGCCCCTTCGCCGCGCCGGAGGCGGTGCAGTTCGCGCCGGGCCTGCCCAAGACGCGCTCGGGCAAGATCATGCGCCGCATCCTGCGCAAGATCGCCGAGAACGACACGTCCAACCTGGGCGACACCACGACCCTGGCCGATCCCGGGGTGGTGGACGACCTGGTGAAGAACCGCATCGGCTAGAGCTTCGTGGGCCCCGAACTGCCGGCCGCCCTGCGCGCCGCCGTCGAGGCCCTGCTCGAGGGCGCCTCGCGCAAGGACCTGGCGCGCCGCTCGGCGCAAGTGTCGAACACCTATCGCGGGGGCGGGAGCTCGGCGACGGCCATCGTCGAGGACGCCGACGCCACGGCCTATGTGCTCTCGCGCCTGCCGGCCACCTACGCCGCCGTCGCCGCGGCCCTGGACGAGGTGCGCGTCGCCGCCCCCGACTTCGCACCGGCCTCGCTGCTGGACGCGGGCGCAGGTCCGGGCGGGGCGAGTTGGGCGGCCCTGGAAGCCTGGCCGCGGATCGCCGAGGCGCGCCTCCTCGACGCCAGCCCCGTGTTCCTGGAGACGGCGCGGCGCCTGGCGGCCGCCGGTCCTGCGGCCCTGGCCGGCGCGGAGATGCGGCGCGGCGATCTGACCCAGCCTGGAGAGGGCTGGCGTGCGGCTGACCTGGTGGTGACGAGCTACGCCCTGGCCGAAATCCCGTCCGAGCGGCTGGAGGCGGCGGTCCGCGGCCTGTGGGCGGCCTGCGCCGGGGTTCTGGTCATCGTCGAGCCCGGCACGCCCGCGGGAACGGCGCGGGTGCTCGCTGCGCGCGAGCTGGCGATGCGGGAGGGGGCGATGGTGCTCGCGCCCTGTGCGCACCAGCAGGCCTGCCCGCTCGCCGCCCCGGACTGGTGCCACTTCGCCCAGCGCCTGCCGCGCGGGCGCGACCATCGCCTCGCCAAGGGCGCGGACGCGCCGTTCGAGGACGAGAAGCACGCCTACGTCGCCCTGGCGCGACCGGACGTCTGCCGCGCCGCCCCGGCCGCGCGGGTGCTCTCGCCGCCCCGGGCGGGCAAGCCCGGGCTGGAGTTCCGCCTGTGCACGCCTGGCGGGATCGAGCGCCGGTTCGTCGCCCGTCGCGACCGGGCCGCCTACGCCGCCCATCGGCGGTTGCGCTGGGGCGATCGCGTCGAAGACGCGTGACCACAACCTTCGCGCGCAGGCCCCTGCGGCGGCGCGCCAGGCATGCGGGCGGCGCCTTTCCCCCCTGCGGCATTGAGTCTTTCGCCTGATAGAAGATGGACAGCGCGTAGATACAACCTTAACGCTAACGACGGGCGTGCAGGGGTGTGTTCAATGCGTATGGTTTGCGGGCCGGCAGTCGCGCGCGTCGGGGCGTCATGACTCCGGCGGAAGCGGCGGCCCTCAGGTTTTTCCAGGACACGGCGCAGGCGGCCACGCTGGACGAGCTGGTCGACAGCTTCGGCGCGTGCATCGCCGCCCACGGGTTCCAGCGCGCGATCTGCGTGCGTGTCGCCACGCCCGGCCAGCCGGTGCAGCCCAGGGCCCTGTTCGCCTGGGGACTGACCGACTGGAGCGCCCGCTACGCCAGTGAACGCCTGTACCGGGTCGATCCGACCGTGCAGGCGGTGTTCAGCGCCCTTGAGCCGTTCAGCTGGGACGAGGTTGAGGCCCGCCCGGCCGGACGGGAGGCAGGGGGCATCTTCGACAGCCTGCGCGCAGCGGGGGTGCGCAACGGCCTGGTGGTGCCGGTGCACGGCCCGCTGGGCGAGGTGATGGCCGTGGCCCTGGCCAGCGAGACCGAGGACAGCTTCCCGCAGGACCTGCGCCGGCGCATGCACGTGGCGGCGACCCTGTTCGCCGTCCGCGGCTTGACCCTGATGGAACGCCAGGCCGAGCCTGCGGCGCCGCAGCTCACCCGCCGCGAGATCCAATGCGTCTACTGGATCGCCGAGGGCAAGTCGGACTGGGAGATCGGCCGCATCCTGGAGATCTCCGAGGAGACGGTCGCCTGGCACGTGCAGAACGCCAAGAAGAAGCTGGGCGTGGCGCGCCGCGCCCAACTGCCCGGCGCGGCGTGGCGCCGGGGCGTGCTGCTCGACGAATCCAGCGACTGAGCCGCGACCCTCCCCTTTCGTGTAGGTGACCGCCCGGCCCGCGGCGCCGAACATTCTGCTTCGGGGAAGGGCCAGTCCAATGATCCATGTCGTCACCGAAGAGAACGGCCGGCTCTACGAGGCCGAGTTCGCGGCCCTGCGAAACCTGACGGAGGGGCTGGCGCGGGCGGCGCTGCGGCTGGAGCCCGGATCGGTCCACCTGCTTGCCCTGGACGGCGGTGGAGCGCCGGAGTTCGCCTGCCGGTTCCGGCCGACGGACCTGGGCGGGCGAATCCCCGACGCGCTCGCCCACATGGTCGCCGCCGGCCCGGCGTCGATCCGCGCCGCCGAGGTGTGGGAGCGCACCCGCATCTACGCCGCCCCCCACATCTGCGGACCCGACCCGGTCCAGCGGCGCCGGTGCGGGGAGCTGCGCCTGGCGGTGCTGGAGGAGGCGGCGGAGCGCGGCGTCAGGCGGATCGTCGAACTGGTCCCCTGCAGCGGCCTCGTCGAGACCCTGCGCAGCGGCTGGCGCGCGCGCCTCCTGGGGCTCCCGGCGGCCGTGGACGGCGTGGCGATGGTGGCCGTGGAGGTCGACGCCTCGGCCGAGGCGGCGGCCGAGCTTCGCGAGCGGCTCGCCTGCGGTCCGAGCCGCCGGCTGCGGCTGAAGGCCGGAGACGCGCGCTGGTCGGCCCCGCCAAAGGAGATCGAGACCTTCCTGGAGGCGGCCCAGCAGCTCGGCCCCGGCCAGCTTGAACCCCTGCTGGTGGCCCTGCGGGCGGCGGTGGAGGACGACCAGGAGAGCTAGGCCCCTGCGACCGGCCACCGCAGGCGCGGCGTTAATCTGCTGGAGGGGGTTTTGCTCCATGATTCGAGCCGGCGGTCGCAGGTCCCGGCGGATCTGCGGCTTCAGGAGAGCTGGCATGAACGAGTTCGCGCAACGGCTGCCCCTCGCGGGGGAGGAGCTGATCGAAGTGCGCATTGGCGATCAGCAGTACGCCATCGACATCATGTCGGTGCGCGAGATCAGGGGCTGGACCACGTCCACGCCGCTGCCGCATGCGCCGGCCCACGTGCTGGGGATGATCAACCTGCGCGGGGCGATCCTGCCGGTGGTCGACCTCGGGGCGCGCCTGGGCGTCGGCTCCACCACCCCCAGCGCGTCCTCGGTCGTGGTCGTGGCGCACATTGACGGCCGCGAAGTCGGGCTGCTGGTGGATGCGGTCTGCGACATCATCACCGTCACCGAAGGGCTGCTGCAGCCGCCGCCGGACATCGGCGACCAGGGCGTTCGCGAGTTCGTGCGCGGGGTCATGACCACCGAGGGCGGCATCGTCAGCCTGCTGTCGCTGGACAGCGTGCTGCCCGCCGAAGTCGCGGCCCAGGCCGCCTAGGGCTCCGGCGCGCCGAAGACGGCGGCCAGGGCGGCCGCGTCGATTCCTTCGATCTCCAGGATCTTCAGCCGCGACGTCTCGCCAGAGACGATCCGCACGGCCGATTTCGGCCGCCTCAGCGCCTTGGCCACGAAGCTGGCGAGCGCGGCGTTGGCCGCGCCCTCCGCCGGCGGCGCTGAGACCCGCACCTTCAGATAGGGCCGGCCCTCGGCGTCGCGGCCCCAGCCGTCGGCCGCCTCGCGCCCGCCCTTGGGCGTGACGCGGACCGCCAGACGTACGGCCTCAGGCAAAGAGGTTGATCAGGGCTGCGTGGAGGCTCGGCAGGATGAAGCGCTGCACGCCGCTGACCACGAGGATGGCGATCACCGGGCTGATGTCCACGCCGCCGAGCGGGGGGATGATGCGCTGGAACGGCGCCAGGACCGGCCGCGTGACCGCGTCCAGGAACCGCGAGACGTTGTAGACGAACTGGTTGCGCAGGTTGATGACGTCGAAGGCGACCAGCCACGACAGGATGGCGCTGATGATGATGGCCCACACCAGCAGGGTCAGCAGCGCGTTGATGATGTAGAAGACGAAGCCGATCAGCGCGATCATCGAATGTCCCAATTGAGAGCCCGGCCCTGTAATGCCGGCTCAGGGCGCCCCGGGCAACCCGCAAGGCTCGGATCACGCTTGACAGGACGAGCGCCAGACGCCTTATTCCGCGCCTCCTGGGGCCGTAGCTCAGTTGGTAGAGCGCCTCGTTCGCAATGAGGAGGTCAGGGGTTCGACTCCCCTCGGCTCCACCAATCCTTTCGGATTGGCCCCCCAGCGACGCTGAATTACCGAACAAAATCAAGCCGAAGCCGGTCGCGGAATCCCGCGACCCGGAAGCTGCTGCACACAAGTGCTGCACCAAACTGGTTCACAATCGTGCCGCCGAAGGTGGCGTAAGCCCTTGTAGCTCAAGGGATTTATGCCCGTTTGGGTGCTGCACCAATGTGGTTCACAAACCGCGCAAACGGTCTCTTCCACCGTCCTCACGGTCGGGCGGCAATTTCCGGCGCCCATCGTCGGGGCTGATGCTGCGGGGAAGGGTCTTCTATCTTCGGCTCAGAGTGCCCAGCGCCTTGGAACAGACGGTCGGGCGGACACACGTCTGGAAGTCATTGGGCACGTCACGATGGCACGAGGCCGTCAGGGCCGCGCGGATCGTCGCGTGGGAGGTCGAGCAATCATTCCGGGCGAGTGAGGGCCAAGATGTCAGACCCATGGCCACCAGCATGCGCGCGACGATCCCGACCAAGGTTGAGCCCAAGGTCGTGCAGACCGAGCGCGGCAAGTCCATCGACGATCTCTTTGGACTGTTCCTCGCCGATCCGGCCAAGGCGCGCAGCCGCAAGACTGAGATGCACTACGACAGCCTGAAAGCCATCGTCACCGACGTGTGGGGTGAGGGGCGCCAATTGCAGAGCATCGACCGAGATGCGTGTCGCGAACTGCTCGAAGTGCTCCGCTGGCTACCCACGAACCCGACAAAGCGGTTCCCAAAGCTGACGGCGATGCAAGCCGCCAAGATGGCCAAGGAGAAGAAGCTCACCTCCACGCTCAGCGCCGCCAGCGTGAACGGCTAACCTCGCCGGAGTCGGCAAGCTACCGCCGGAGCTTCCCTACTTCGTCGTCGCTGTGGTGATCGGCGCGCTGCTGGGCACACGGCTGGGCATCTCCAAGCTAAACCCGCAACGGCTTCTCAACGCGCTTGGGATCGTGCTGCTCATCGCCGCCGCGAAAATGATCCTCACCTGAAGATGAGTGGCAGGCGCAGCGCGCGCGCCCGCCCTCGACTCGTTCAGTGCGAAGCAGCTTGAGGCAGGTGGGATTTGTCGTGCTGGCCCACCTTGCCGATCAAGGTCTCGCTGGCTTCGTTCATGCCTTTCAGCACGACCTCGGCGCCTTGGCGGCGGTAGCGGAAGACCACCTTGTCAACGGCGGCGACGCCCGTGAGGTCCCAGATGTGCGCCTCGGTCATGTCGATCTCGACGCGCTTGGGGTGACCGTGGAACTCGAACTCGGCGGCGAAGAGATCGGCAGACGCGAAGAAGAGTTGCCCCCTCACCGCATACCGGCGGACCTTATCAAGCTCGTCCATCTGCCCCTCGACCACGAGCAGTTTCGACACCTTTCGCACGAAGAAGATCGCGCTCAGGACGACGCCCAGAACGACTCCTTTGGATAGATCGTGCGTGGCCACGACCGTCATCGTCGTCGCGAGCATGACAACGGAAGACGCAACAGGAGTCTTCCTGAGCCGGAGGATCGAGTTCCAATCGAAAGTGCCGATGGACACCATGATCATGACGGCGACCAAAGCCGCCATCGGTATCCGCGCCACCCACTCCTGAAGCACAAGAATGAGGAACAGCAGGAAGCCGCCCGCCCACAGCGTGGACAGCCGCCCGCGCCCACCTGACTTCACGTTGATGATGGACTGTCCGATCATCGCGCAGCCCGCCATGCCGCCGAAGAGCGGAGCCAAGACGTTCGCGATGCCCTGCCCGCGTGTCTCACGGTCCTTGTCTGACGGTGTATCCGTGAGGTCGTCGATCAGGTTCGCGGTGAGAAGCGATTCCAGCAGGCCTACGAAGGCCAAGGTGGCCGCCACCGGCCCGATGATGGCCAGTGTTTCCCAAGTCAGCGGAACGGCTGGCAGATGGAAAACAGGAAGGGCAGACGGCATCCTGCCCATGTCGCCCACGGTGCGAACATCCAACTGCGTAAAGTAGGCAATCGCGCTCAGAACGACGATGGCGATCAGCGGTGAAGGGACAGCCTTCGTCAAACGCGGCACGAGGTAGATGATCGCCAGCCCGCCGCCCACCATTGCGTAGGTTTGCCAGTTGGCGCCGATTAGCTCGGGAAGCTGGGCCAAGAAGATCAGGATCGCCAACGAATTGACGAACCCGGTCATCACCGAACGGGAGACGAACTTGATGTAGCGGCCCAGCTTCAGGAGGCCGACCGCTATCTGGATCAAGCCCGTCAGCAGGCTGGCGGCGAAGAGATATTCGAGCCCGTGCTCGCGGACGAGGCCGACCATCAGCAATGCCATCGCGCCTGTCGCAGCGGAGATCATTGCCGGGCGTCCGCCCACGAACGCGATGGTCACGGCGATGACGAACGACGCATAGAGGCCAACGGCGGGGTCTACCCCCGCGATGATGGAAAAGGCGATGGCTTCGGGGATGAGGGCGAGGGCGACGACCGTCCCAGCCAGCAGATCGCTACGCGGATTGGCCAGCCAGTCGTGGCGAAGCCGTTCTACAAATGTCATTGGAATTGATCACACACACGGCAACCGATGGCGCAGGTCAGCGCCATTCAATTAGGTTGCTTGGGTTTCCGAGGGATAGGCGCCCGGACGAGCCACCCGAGCAAGCCGGGTCCGATGAATGGCGCGCTTGTGCCTCAGCCGCCACGGACTTTCAAGCCGGGCAGGATCGCCACGAGCCAATCAGGAGCCTCAAAATGCTCGAATACACCGTCAACGCCCGGCGCCTTGGCGCCCGCGCGCAGCATCTCGCCATCTTGGGCGAGGGCGAGCGTCTGAAGGCTGAAGGACGAGAAGGTGGTGTAGCCGCCGCAGAGCCCGACCATCACGAACTGCCGAACGTCGGACGGCGCCAATGTGACCGGCTCGGTGCTGGCCTGCCTCATCGCTGTCTGGCTCGGCTACGCCGTCGCCGCCGCCCTCAACTCTGTGAAGGGAAGCTGACTATGAAAGCCCCACAGCCTGCCGTCCTCCTCCGCATCTACACCGAAGAGGGCAAGCGGAACGGCGACCGTCCGCTCTACGAAGCCATCGTCCTAAAGGCTCGCGAACTTGGCCTCGCCGGAGCGACGGTGCTGCGCGGCCCGATGGGTTTCGGCCACTCTCACGCGATCCACACCGCCAAAATCTTGGACCTGTCCGCGAAGCTCCCGTTGGTCGTCGAGATCGTGGACACGCGAGAGAAGGTTCAAACTCTGCTCGATGTGCTTGGCGACATGCGCGACCTCGGGCTGGTCACCACGGAGAACGTGCAGGTGGTGCATTACGGCGACGGGCGTCTTTGATCCCCACGCCCTCACAAACCACATCCTGAAGGAGACACTTATGCAGGCTTTGCCTTGGCAAGTCTGGGCCTTGTTGTCCGCTGGCTTCGCCGCCCTGACCGCGATCTTCGGGAAGGTCGGCGTCGAGAACATCAACAGCGACTTCGCTACACTCATTCGGACGCTGGTGATCATCGTTGTGCTGGCCTGCATCCTGACGGCGACGCACCAGCTTCAGCCGCTTTCGAAGATCTCCCCTAAGACCTACCTCTTCCTGACCCTTTCCGGTCTGGCGACGGGCGCTTCGTGGCTCTGCTACTACCGCGCCCTCAAGCTCGGCGATGCGGCCCGTGTCGCCCCGTTGGACAAGCTGAGCGTCGTCCTCGTGGCCGTGTTCGGCGTGGTGTTCCTCGGCGAGCGGCTGTCGGGCTGGAACTGGACGGGTGTGGCCCTTATCGCTGGGGGAACGGTGCTGGTGTCTCTAAGCCGGTGACCCTCGACGACGCCCGTTCAACGGCAAGGAGAGAGTGATCCTCATCGTCCTTCTGCTCGTCGCAGGCGCGTTTCTCGCCGCCGCGATCTCCGGCGCAGCCGGGTTCGGCGGCGCGCTGCTGCTGCTACCGCTGCTCACGCGCACCGTAGGCGTCGAGCAGGCCGTGCCCATGCTCACGGTCGCACAGTTGGTCGGCAACCTATCGCGCGTCGGCTTTGGCGTGCGCCTCGTCGAGTGGCGGTCGGCAGGGCTCTTCTTGGTCGCGGCTCTGCCTGCGGCGGCCATCGGTGCGCTTTCCTTCACCGCCATGCCCAAGACCCTGATCGTGCGGCTCGTCGGACTGGCGATCCTGCTGTTCGTCGCCGCCCGGCTGACCGGTGTGCTCCGGTTCGAGCGGAGCATGATCCTGTTGGTCGTCGGCGGCGCCGTAGTGGGGTTCCTCTCCGGCTTGGTCGGCAGCGCGGGTCCGCTGGGCGCCGCGATCTTCCTCAGCCTCGGTTTGCCGCCTGTCGCGTATATCGCCACCGAGGCGGTGACAGCCGTGGGTATGCATGTGGTGAAGATGGCCGTCTACCAGCGCGAGCTAAGCCTCGGGCGAGAGTTCTGGCCGCTCGCCTTGGGAATGGGCGCGGCGATGGTGGCCGGGACATGGGCGGCGAAGCGGGTGATCGAGCGTATTCCCAAGGCGATATTCGAGCGGCTCGTGGCGGGGCTGCTCATCTTGATCTCGGTGCAGATGATCGTCTGGCCCTGATCGTCGAACCGGCTCTGCATGCACATCCTATGTGTTGCATGGCCAAGGAGGCTCATTCTTACGTAAGCTGGCCTTCGCATGGAGGCCATTCAGAGCGTCAATCGCTCGCTATCGCCTTCTCTAACTGAGTCTTCACCCATGCGGAGCGGTCCACAAGGACCGTGGTCAGCTTGTCGAGCAAAGGGTGCGCTGCCCCCGCCTTCGCGATCTCGTCGCGGACGGTCTTCGCGAGATCGGGCAACTGGTCCGCCATGGACGCGATGCGGGATCGGACATAGTCAAAGTCGATCCGGTTCTCCTCCGCGAACCTCACCCAATGGCGGATTCCTATTTCGCTCAATCGGTATTCGCCGCCGATTTTCATCGCGAGCTTCACGTCTTGGAACTGAACCTTGGGTGCGTAGGGCAGAATGCTGGCTACGTCGTAGATCGGTGCCAAACGCGCCCGTCCCCCGCCAGTAAGAAGAAGTGAGAAGTTCTTGGCGTGCGCATCCGAGCCGCCAATGATCCAGTTGAATATGGAGGCGTCCACAAGGGTCGCCACGTCGTCATTTGGTGAGAGAGACACCTCTCGTATGAGGACGATGAGGTCTCGCAGGCCCGGGCCACCTTGGTTCTGATACTTCTGCTGCGGCATGACCCCAAGAGCCTGACAAAAGTCTTCCTGATGCACGCGTTCGAAGCGACCTTCGGCTGGCGTTCGGTCGTAGCGCTCCAAGACGATGGCGACTTCACCCTCGAACATTTGGACGGTGGACCTCGCAACCGTCAGGCCGAGTCGGGAGAGAACTGACAGGCAAAAGTGCTCGTTCTCCGCCTGAGCGTCCAAGTCAGCCGAGGGCGGCTTAAGAATGTGGGTCGTTGGCACACGACCAGCGGGGATGCCCCATCGCCCATCTTGATGGATCAGGGCGATCTTGGGCTGCGCACCCGCGAGGCTGAACTGACCAGCGTCCCCGCTCCGTCGCCAAGCCGAACGGCTCGTGCGTAGATCGAGAAGCCGTTCTGCGACTTCGGCCTCATTCAACCATTCGATATTATCGCGCTCGCCCTTGAGGACTGCGGGAACGCGCTCGGGGGCTACGAACTGCACTGCTCCGGCGCAATCCTCACCTACGGCTCCAATGAGTCCGTAGGGCTGGCGTGCGCTAACCTGATACCGCCGAGCCCAGTCCTGAATGATCTGCTCGTTATCGGGAAGAAGGCCCCAGATGAAGGCGCCCACGTTGGTGCCAGAGTGAGCCGCCTGTGTAAGGGGCATCGATAGTGAGATCGGTATGGCGCCGCGAGTGTTTTGCCATGCCGCATCATATGTGAGCGAGAGACGCCCCCGTTCGTAGTCGAGGCGCCCTGCTTCGGCACCATTCATCAGAACGATCAGGTGGCTTGTCATTCGCCATCCTTCCGTCGAGCGCGAGCCAAGACAGCGTCGAGGTCAGGCGCAATCAATGGCTCTGCGGTCGAGCGCCGATTTTCGTGCTGGGGCGAGAGCGTCATTTCCAATCCGAGTGCATTCAGCGTGCGGAGTAGAAGACCAATTTCTGCGCCTGATTTGCCATTCTCGACTTGGGTCAGCCAGCGACGACCGACGCCGACACGTTCAGCGAGTTCCGTCTGATTCATGCCGAGCAGCTTGCGGCGCGCACGGATTGCGGCGCCGAGGTCGCGGGCGGTGGTTATGAGCAAGTCGAGCCTCTGTGCGCACGGACGATCACATTTTAAGATGCGCACGTTCGCGCGCATCCGTCAATGCGCACGTTCGCGCTCAATCTGAAATGCGCACGCTCGCGCACATCTTAAAATGTGATCGTCCGTGCGCACAGTGTCTCCGCCCGACCGTCTGTTCCAAGGCTCTGGGCACTCTGAGCCGAAGATAGAAGACCCTTCCCCGCAGCATCAGCCCCGACGATGGGCGCCGGAAATTGCCGCCCGACCGTGAGGACGGTGGAAGAGACCGTTTGCGCGGTTTGTGAACCACATTGGTGCAGCACCCAAACGGGCATAAATCCCTTGAGCTACAAGGGCTTACGCCACCTTCGGCGGCACGATTGTGAACCAGTTTGGTGCAGCACTTGTGTGCAGCAGCTTCCGGGTCGCGGGATTCCGCGACCGGCTTCGGCTTGATTTTGTTCGGTAATTCAGCGTCGCTGGGGGGCCAATCCGAAAGGATTGGTGGAGCCGAGGGGATGGGATCGGCGGTGAGGGCCACGTTGTAAGCTCCGAGACTCAGTCAGCGATAGGCTGACGAGCGCGGGGCGCGGCGGCAACGTGGTGGCCGAGGTGGCCGGATGGCCGATGTGGTAGCGATGGTGATCACCATCGTGGCCATCGTCGGCCAGCATGATCACCACGATGAAGACGATCAGCAGCACCAGCAGCACCATGGTGGTGTCGATCACCACCATCACCGTGGTTAGGCGGTCGTCTGCATGGTGCGCTTGACCCTTTGGACGGTGGCCGTGGAGACGCCGGTAGCTGCGGCTACCGCCCTGATGCTCTGACCGTCCTTCAAGGCTCGTTCGACCTTCTCGACACGGCTGACGGCCATGGGCGGACGACCGATCCGCACGCCTTTCACACGACAGCGGTCATGGGCGGCCTTGATTCTGGATGTGATGATGGCGCGTTCAAACTCGGCGAAGACCCCGAGCATCTGGAAGAGCATGCGGCCTGATGGCGTGGAGGTGTCGATGGCCTGCTGGTGCAGGTAGAGGTCGCAGCCCTTGGCTTGGATGTCGCTCAGGAAGGCCACCAGATCGGGCAGGGAGCGTCCGAGACGGTCCACGGACCAAGCGGCGACGATCTGCACCTCGTGCCTTGCCACGGCCTTCAGGAGGGCGTCGTAGCCGGGTCGCTTGTCTCTGCCCTTGGCGCCGGAGACGCCTTCGTCGGAGAAGGTGTGGACGATGGTCCAGCCGGATCGTTGAGCGACCTCATTGAGGACGAGAAGCTGGTTCTCGACCGTCTGCTGGTCGGTGGAGACTCTGACGTAGAGCGCGGCTCGCTTCATCTCCGAGACGATCTCATGGATCGTGGGGCCGTCAACGAGATGTGAGGTGGCGGCGGCGCGGCTTGACCGTATGTGGCGGTTCGCCAAGCTTGGCCTTCCAACAGGGAGGCGCCGCATGGCCCACAAGTTCGAGATTTATAAGGACAAGGCGGGCGAGTTCCGCGTCCGCGCTCGCACGAGATAGGGAATGGCGCGCGTGGGGCTTCGCCCCGACGCGCTATCCCGTGTTCCGGGTCGGCTCCAAGTGTCGGGGCCCGGGGCAGAAGCGCCGTTCGCAGGAGAGTTCGGCGCAAAGAAAGAGCCCCGCCCGGGATAGGCTCCGGGCGGGGCTCTTGTCGTTCGGCGATGCGAACCGGGTTCGTATCAGGCGGCGATCGCCTCGCGCCGGGCCAGCTCCTCCAAGTCGGCCAGGAACGCCGCGATCGGCTCGGCCTGGTCGAACCCGCCCTGGCCGTCGCCGTAGCGCTGCAACAGGATCCGGAACTTGGTCGCGGCTTCCGCCGCCGTGCGCGCCGGCGTCCCGGCGATCGTGTCGGCCAGGTCGTCGGCGCGGCCGGCCTGGCGGTCGAACGCCGCCTCCAGCGCGTCGGGATTGCGGCCGGCCTGCTCGGCCGCCTGGACCTGGCGGAATGCGGCGTCGGCCTTGGCCTGTTCGGCCGCCCAGCTGGTCGCAAGTGTCGTGATCTGCACTGTGTGCCCCCTGTTCATCGATACGCTTGTCCTGGCGCAGTTTGGTCGCGTTGGCAATGCGACCGATACGCCTGTATCGCTATTGCATGCCCGTCGCTGATTCCCCGCCGCTGAACCCGGAAGCCTGCCGAGCGGCGCGCGCCCTGTTGCGCTGGTCCATGCGCGACCTGGCCAAGGCCGCCGGCGTGTCGCTGGAGACCGTGCTGCGCGTCGAGCAGGGCGGGGGGGCCTTCAAGCCCGAGACGCTGGCCAAGCTCTGCGACGCCTTCGCCGCCGAAGGCGTCGACCTGGTCGTCCAGGCCACGCGAAGCGGGGCCGTGCTGAACCATCCTCGCGGCGGCGACAATGGCGGGGCTTGAGCGTCCAACTGAGTTGCGCCAGGCGCGCCTGGTCGCCGGCCAGCATGGCGACGCGACCTGGCTAGAGGCCCTGAAGGATCTGGAGCCCGTGGATCCAGTTCCGCTGCTAGCGCCGCCCGGATCGGTCGCGGAGCTTATCAGGCCGCCGCAGGAGGTGCGCGTCGGCGACGACTGGAGCGCCCGGCGGGCGATGGCCGCCTGGGTCAAGATTACGGCCCCCGGCGGCGACACAGTCATCCGCCAAGTTTTCTTCGAGCGGGACGCAGCGGCCCTGCGGGAGAGGCCCGAGGAGCTGCTGCTGGCCGCAATCCAGGATCATCTGGGCGAGACGGATCCGCAGGCGCTGTACGACCAGCTGGCCGCCGATCTGGACGCCGGCGGCTCCGCGGTCACTTGGGCCCTGGAGCCTGCAGCCCTACCGCCGCCGCTACGCCCGGCCTTCCGCGAGTTGTTCGGCCTGCTGGCGCGGATCCGCTCGCTTGAAGCGGTCCCGATCGCCTCCGCCGAGGGCCAGGAGGCGCGCCGCCAGATCATCCAGGCGGAATGGTCAGGGTTCCGTCGGGGCCTGCGGACCGGCCGAGCTTGGCGGGAGGCCGAGCTGCGCGAGCAGCTGGGCGAAATCTATGAGATCGGCGTGGCGCGCGACGCAGACTTGGCAGAGGCCGGGGCCGGGACAGCCGAGAAGATGATCGCGAAGCGCGCCAGGTGGAGCGAACCGGCCGAGGCCCTGTTCCAACAGATCTGGGCCAAGGAGCCGGGGATATCCACGGCGGCCCTGGAGCCCCGGATCCTGGACGGACTGGCCAAGCAGGGCGTCCAGCTGCGGGCCGGGTTCGGCGAGCTGAGACGGTTCCTGGGCCAGCTGCGCCAGGCCAAGCTCCAGGCCGCCAGCGCGCGAGACGCGAAAAGCTAGCTCTCCGCGATCGGGCGGCGGTCGGCCAGGAGTTGCGCCTGGTCGACATTCCCGCCGACGCGGGCCGCCGCATGGGGATCTGGGAGACGATCCACGCCGCGGGCCTGCCCGATCTCGCGCCGATCGCCGCGAAGGTCGCCGCCGGCGAGCAGATCAGTGAGGACGAAGGCAAGCTTGCCGGCCGCCAGCTCTCGCTGGCCGTCACCCGGGCGGCGCGCGCCAACTACGGCCACGCCGGGCGGCGCTTTCTCGAGCAGCTCGCCGCCGATCGGGAGGCTGCGACCGCGATCGCCCGGGATATCGCCGGCGCGTTCGAGGCCGAGGCCGCCAGGCCGGGGGATTCCGCCCAGGTGGGACGTGTGGCCCGGCGCTTCGCCGTCGTCGCCGCCGCCGGCGAGCTGGCCAGCTGCTGGGGCCTGGTGCCCTGGCCGCCGGGGGCCGCGTCCAGGGCCGCCAAGGCGCAGTTCTGGCGCTGGGCGGACGCCTTCGGGCGCGACACGCCGCGGGAGGAGCGGGCGATCCTCCAGGCGCTGCGGAACTTCATCCTGGAGAACCAGGCCGCGTTCGGCGGCGGCGTCGGCGACGACCAGGTCGAGGACGAACTGCCGTCCGAGAAAACCGGTCCGCGCGCCGGCGAGGCGCGGTCGCTGAAATCGGCCGGCTGGCGGCGGGTCCGTGGGCTGGAGAGTCCGTCACGATGAGCTGTCGCCTGTTCCCGGAGGCGATCGGCGGCCTGGACGAGCTGGAGCTGCTGCGCCGGATGCGACAGAGCGGCGGCGCGGCCTCGCTCATGCGCGGGGACGGCACGGCGCTAGGCTGGTTCGTCGTGACCAACGTCCGCGAGCTTCACACGTCGCTGGGGCCGAACGGCGTGGGGCGCATGGTCGACGTCGAGATCTCGCTCAAGCGGACCTACAAGCCGACGCCCGCCGAGTATTTCCAGCCCACCGTGGCCGGCCTATGGGACTACAACGCGAGCCAGGTTCTCAAGAATACCTGGGGCCAGGAACCCGGCTGATGCCCGAGAATGGCCCGCTGCGAGCGGCGCTCCTCCGGGCGCATGCCCGCTGGTCGACCAGGGCCGAGGAGCGGTTCCCAACGGCGGGCGAGTGGGTACCGCTGGCGGGAACTGTGGGATCCGACGAAGCTTCGCCAGATCAACGGCTTACGGCTGAGGTTCCCACTGTTCCCACGGTACCCACCGAAAAACAGGATATAGCCCAGGCGTCGCCGCCGCTGACCCCCGATGAGGAGGAGCGGGCGGCAATCCTGGAGTTCGAGGCTGGCCTGGACCGAGCCACGGCCGAGCGCCTGGCGCAGGGCCGTCTGCCCGATTGGGGCGGGAGCTAGGCCCGGATCGGGATCACGTTCGAGGCCGGGGCGGCGGCCTCACCGGCGAGGACCGCCGCAACGTGCGCGCCCCAGGCGGCCGAGGCGGCTTTCCGCTCCTGGCGGTACTCATGCCGCTGATAGACGCCGACCAGGCCGCTCTGGGTGTTCGAGACGTGGTTCAGGACCCGCTCGACCACATGCGGCGGGAAGCCCAGCGCCGCCATGCCGGTCGCCGCCGTGCGCCGCAGATCATGCAGCCGCCAGGGCGCGGCCGCCTCCAGATCGACGCCGGCCTCGGCCGCTTCCTTGGCCCGCAGCGCCGCGACCAGGTCGTCCAGGCGTCGCTTCGTCGCCGAGAAGCCGCGGGCCGCGCCTTCGCCGCGGGCGGGGAACACCAGGCCGCCAGTCCGCGTCACGCCCTTGAGGATCTCGACGGCTTGGTCGCAGAGATCCAGCTCATGCGCCTTGCCGTTCTTGGTGCGCTCGCCGGGGATCCGCCAGATCTGCGCCTCCAGGTCCAGCTCGGCCCAGGCCATGCCGGCCACTTCGGCGCGGCGCTGGCCGGTCAGCATGAGCAGCTTGACGATCGGGCCGAACAGTTCGCCCAGGTCGTCGCTCGCCCGCCAGATCTCCCGCAGCTCCTGGTCGGCCAGGACGCGCTCGCGGGCCTTCGGCCGCGGCGGGGCCTTGAAGCCGTCGCAGGGCGAGGCCTCCACCAGGTCGCGTTCCATGCACCAGGCGAACAGGCCTCGCAGCGCGGCGTACGTCGCCCGGGCGACGGCCGGGGAACGCTTGCCGATCGCGTCCATGAGATCGGCGACGTCGGCGCGCCGGATCTCGGCGATATGGCGGTCGGCCCAGGCGGTCATGGGGCCGATCGTGTCGCTGCGATGCGGCCTGCCGCTGCGCCGCTTGGCCGGGTCCGTCGGCTTGGCCTGGCCGAACCGCAGCAGCCGTTCCGTCTCGGCCCAGCTGCGGTTCGCCTTCGCCTTGAGTTCGATATAGCGCTCGGCCACGGCCGCGAAGCTGTCCCGCTGGCGCAGCTCGGCGGCGCGGACCTGGGCGGCCGCCTCGGCCTCGGCGGCCAGGCGCGCCAGGCGCTCGGCTTCGCGATCGGCGAACGGATCCTGGCCCAGGTCGACCGGGGCGAGCAGCTTGCGGGCCGCCGCGCGGGCCTTGGTGACGTTCCACAGTTCGCCGTCGTGCTGGCCGATCGTGATCCGTCGCGTCTTGGTCGGCGCGCCCGGCGCGGCCTTGGCGCGGTACTGGACCAGGTAGATCCGCGCCCCGGCCGGCGTCACCCGCACGCCGAACCGCGGGAGCGCGGTGTCCCAGACGTACGCGTCCTTCGCGGCCGGCTTGATCGCCTCGACGGTCCCGTCGGTCAGTTTGAAGCTCGCCACAGCGCCCCCCCAAAGAAAATCCGCGCCCGGGCCGGGAGGGCCCGATAAGCAGCTGGATAAGCACCGGATAAGCGCTGGATAAGCAGCCGGTCAAGTCATGGCCCGGCTTGTTCTGGCGCGACGTGGCGGCCAAGAACCGACAAAACCAAGCAAAAACAGCTAGATCGCTTCGGCCCCCGTCTTGCCCTGGCCGAGCCTGTCCTGGCCTGTCCGCTCAAATCTCCTGTGAGGAGGTCAGGGGTTCGACTCCCCTCGGCTCCACCAGGAACCTTCCCGCAAATCGACACGAAGCCCCGGCGCCCCCGCCGCGGTGTTCGCATGCGCTGCGACGGGAGGTTTGACGGGACGCGGCGTAGCTGGTCCAAGGCGGCGGGGCCGGCGGGCGGCCTCGGCAGACGGCGCGAAGTCCCATGACGGCGAACAACCGGATCGTCCTTTCCAGCGACCACAACGCCGTCGAGCTGCGGCAGGCCATCGCCGCGCACATTGCGGCGCAGGGCTGGGCGGCGGTCGACATCGGCCCGACGACGGCCCAGAGCACCCACTATCCGCGTCAGGGCGAAGCGGCGGCCCGGCTCGTCGCCTCCGGCGATTGCCGGTTCGGCGTCATCCTGTGCGGCACCGGCCAGGGAATCATGATGGCGGCGAACAAGGTGAAGGGCGTGCGATGCGGCGTCTGCGCCGATACATACTCGGCCCGGATGATCCGCCAGCACAACGACGCGAACATGCTCGCGATCGGCGCGCGCGTCGTGGGCGAGGGTCTGGCGCTCGACATCGTCGATGCCTTCCTCGCCGCCGGGTTCGAAGGCGGCCGGCACGCGGCGCGGGTGGAGATGATCGAGGCGCTGGAAGGGTGAAGCCGGGGCCTGGCGCGCCAGCGGGATGAACATCTGATCCAATCGTAGGGCCGACGCACCGAAGCGTCGGCCGGCCGAATACTCGAATCGGGTAACTCTCTGCAGTTACTGCGAGCCATTATCGCGATGGCCAATGGCGCGCTGCTGAATTCGTGCGTACTGAGATCTTCGATCTCTCCTGTTCAGCGGCGGCTCGACAGTGTTCGCTGATCGGAGGGTTCGGGACCGGTCCGGGAGCATCCCCCAAACTACCCCGCGACCGGGCCGGTCCTTCGCCTCGCCGCACGCCGTCCACCTGCGACATTTCGCTGCGCTTTCAGGGGTCTGCGCGCAATGGTCGCGACCAGGACATGCGGGGAGTCCGTCAGCAGATCTCCGTCCGTCCGCGGAAGACGCCAGCAAGGCGGCCGTCCCGTCGCGGTCGATCTGGGGGCGACGCCAAGACGTGGCGGGCCGCCGACGGCGTCGCGACCTGCGAATACGCGAGCGCCGGCGCGCAAATACTTGTGGCGGCGATCGACTCCGTCGGCCGAACGTCCGCCTGCGCGCTCAAACCTTCCTGCGGCGCAGCCGCGAGGCTGTGGAAAAGATCCGTCTAATCAGGGAGTTGGCGGGCCGCCGCCCGGCCCGTCCACACTTCGTTTACCGTGCCGGCGAACCCTGCGCTCGATGCGCGCGTGGGCGCCGGCGCGGCCGGCCGCTCCCGCGAAAGAGCGTGAGATCGATACATGGACGGCCATCAGACGCTGGAAGAGCGGCTCGACTTCATCGGCCTGGGGGAGAAGGAGCAGGCGCAGCTTCGCGACCTCAAGCCGCTGATCGAGCGGGCGGTCGGCCCCTCCCTCGACGCCTTCTACGCCAAGGTCCGCACAACGCCGAAGACCCGCGCCTTCTTCGACGACGAAGGGCACATGGCCCACGCCAAGGCCCGCCAGAGCGAGCACTGGGGCGTGATCGCGGCCGGCGAATATGGGGCGGCCTATGAGCGCAACGTGCGCGCAATCGGTCAGGCCCACGCACGCCTGGGCCTTGAGCCGAGCTGGTACATCGGCGGCTACGCCCGGGTGACCGACGGCCTGATCCGCGCCGTGGTCGCCGACCGCTGGCCGAAGGGCGCATTCGGCGGCCGCAAGGGCGCCGAGAGCTTCGCCGACGCGCTGGGGGTGCTGGTCAAGGCCGCCATGCTCGACATGGACCTCGCCATTTCGATCTATCTGGAGGTGCTGGAGGACCAGCGCCAGGCCGCCGAGGCCGCGCAGAGAAAGACCCAGGACGAGCAGACCGCCGCCATCGACGCCCTGGCCTATGCGCTCGACCGCCTGGCCGCCGGCGACCTGACGACCAGCCTCGACGCCGAAGTGGCGCCGCAGTTCGAGAAGCTGAAGGCCGATTTCAACCAGACCGCCCGCAAGCTCGCCTCGGCCATGGGGGCCGTGAGCACGGCCGTGCAGACGATCCAGGTGAGCTCCGATGAGATCGCGGCCGCCTCAAACAACCTCTCCAGCCGGACCGAGCACCAGGCGGCGAGCCTCGAGCAGACCACGGCGGCCCTCGCCGAACTGACCTCGAGCGTCCAGCGCACGGCGACGGACGCCAAGCAGGCGTCCGCCGCGGCGTCGACTACCCGGGCCGAGGCGGAGCGCTCGCAGGCGGTGGTCGCCAACACCGTGGCGGCCATGGATCAGATCGAGCAGTCCTCGCACCAGATCGGCCAGATCATCGGGGTGATCGACGAGATCGCCTTCCAGACCAACCTCCTGGCGCTCAACGCCGGGGTCGAGGCGGCCCGGGCCGGGGAGGCTGGCCGTGGCTTCGCCGTCGTGGCCTCCGAGGTGCGCGCCCTGGCCCAGCGATCGGCCGAGGCGGCCAAGGACATCAAGCAGCTTATCTCCGCCTCCAGCGAACAGGTGCAGTCGGGCGTGGACCTCGTCGGCCAGACCGGCCGAGCCCTGGAGACAATCGTCGGCCGCATCGTCGAGATCGACGGCCTGGTGGCCGACATCGCCGGTTCGGCCACCGAACAGGCGACGGGGCTGGGCGAGGTCAACGCCGCCGTCGGGCAGATGGATCAGGTGACCCAGCAGAACGCCGCCATGGTGGAGGAAGCCACGGCCGCCACCCAATCGCTCCGGGCCGAAATGGGGCGGCTGGCCGGCCTCGTGTCCCAGTTCCGGATCGACGCCTTGGCCGCTTCGGGCGCTCAGCCGCGCCGCCGCGCCGCCTGACGTCCGATTGACTCGGCGCCGGCGGTCCGGGATGCTTCGTGACCGTTCGACGCCGGGAGACCGCGCACCCTTGAAGGCCTGAACCCGCCCTTTGCGAGACAGATCCCGCCGCGCCCGAGCGCGCGCGGCCCTTCAAGCTGAACGGACTTTCCTATGCCTGCCAGACCGCCTGCAGACCCCGGCCTGCGCCTGCGCGCCGCCCGCCTGGACGAGATCGACGCCGTCCGCGCCATCGAGCGCGCCTCCTCGGTGCGGATGCTGAGCACGCCCTTTCCGGAGCTGGCGGACGATGAGCCTGCCGACCCCGGGCTCCTGGCCGCCCGCATCGCCGCCGGCGGGCTGACGGTGGCCTGCGCGCAGGCCGACACGCCCGTCGCCTTCGTCATGCACCGCCCGCTCGTCCAGGACTGGTACATCGAGCAGATCGACGTGCTGCCGGACTGGGGCCGGCGGGGGATCGGGGCGGGGCTGCTGGCCGAGGTCGCGCGACAGGGCCGGGCGGCCGGCGCGCGGGCTCTGGTGCTTTCGACCTTTCGCGAGGTGGCCTTCAACGCCCCCTACTACCGGCGGCTGGGCTTCGCAGAGCTGGGCGAAGACGAGCTCGACGCTGAACTGCGGGCGATCCGCGAGGCGCACCTTGCGCGAGGACTCGACGAGACCCGCCGCGTGTTCATGCGTTCACGACTGCGCCCCTGAGGGCGCCGCGCCGGTGGCGCGGTTCCTGCAGGCAAGGTCGAGATGGGCGGCGGTCCTGACCCAGCGTTGAACCGCCGCTCGGCTCGACCTATTCTAAAGTTTCCTGGACGGCGCCCTGAATGTCTTCCGCCCTGTTTTCCAAGCTGTTCGCTCAACGCAAGCCGATGGCTCCGCCGTCCACGGCGGGACGCCTGGTCTACGCCGTCGGCGACGTCCACGGCCGGTTCGACCTCCTGCAGCCGCTGCTCAGGGATATCGCCGCGGACGCGCTGAAGAGCGCCCCGCCCGAACGTCCGATGCTGGTGTTCCTCGGGGATTATGTGGACCGCGGCCCCGACAGCGCCCGGGTGATCGACCTTGTGCTGGAGATGGAGGCCTCCGGCGCCTTCGAGACCCGCACCCTGAAGGGCAACCACGAGGAGGCCCTGTTGGAGTTCCTGGCCGATCCGGGCTTCGGACCGGTGTGGTTCGAGCACGGCGGCGGAGCGACGCTCGCCGCCTACGGGGTCTCGCCCCCGGCCACGCGCACGGACACGGCCGCCTGGTCGGCGACCCGCGACGCGTTCGCCGCGGTCCTGCCGCCGCGGCATCTGCGCTTCTGCCAGACCCTCGAGCTGATGGTGACGGTGGGCGACTACGCCTTCGTGCATGCCGGCGTGCGCCCGGGCGTTCCCCTGGAGCGGCAGTCCGAGAAGGATCTTCTGTGGATTCGCGGCGAGTTCCTGGAAGCTCGGCCGAACTTCGACAAGGTGATCGTCCACGGCCATACGCCCATGCAGTCGCCGCAGCTCCTGCCGCACCGCCTGGGTCTGGACACCGGCGCCTACGCCACCGGCGTGCTCACCGCCGTTCGCATCGACGACGAGGGACCGCGCATCCTGCAATCGACCATGCGCCGGTGAACGCCGGCGTCAGAGCCGCCCCTCGGCGGCGTCCTTCAGGACCGCGTACGCTCCGATGATGTGGTAGAGCGAACTCGCCTTGGCGGGCTCGGAATCGAGACGCCCGTCCACGTCCATGCGGTCGCGCCATAGGCCGTTCCCTGGAACCTCAAGGTAGCGCTGCAGGGTGTCGAAGGCCTTGAGGGCTTCGCTGGTCCACCGGTCCGGTTCGGCCGTGCGGCCGCGCAGGATCAGGCAGGCGCGCAGCCGCTCGGTCTGCGACCACAACCGGGCAGAGGCCTCGATCGGGGCGCCGGTGGCGATGTCCTGGCTGAAGAAGGCCGCCTCGCGGGCGCGGTCGACGCCGGTCTCCGAGGCCAGGCGCACCAGCCGCTCGGCGGCCGCGTCGTCTTCCGCGCTGTCGATCATCAGCAGCGAGGCCCATTCGAACTGGTGGCCCGGCTCGGCCACCCGCCCGTGCTCGCCCGGCGCCGGGCGCCCGTCGTCCGCGAAGTATTCGCCCAGCCGGCCCGAGCGACCGTCGATGAACACCGTACGGGCTAGGGTCCGGATCGCCCCGGCCGTCTCGCGCCAGGCCGGCGCCTCAGACAGCGCCCGCCAGGCGAGGCAAGCCTCGTAGAGGTGCATGTGCGGGTTGGACTGCAGGGGCGCAGCGCCGCCGTCCACCTCGTCGAAGCCGCCGTCGGCGCGGCCCAGGCGCGCCTTCAGACCCGCCAGGAAGGCGAGCGCACGGGCCTCATGCTGCGGCTCGCCCAGGCCGGCGTGCGCGTGCGCCAGGCCCAGCAGCACGAAGGCCTGATCATAGAGGGTGTGCCCGCGCCCGCCGTCGCTGTCGAACTGGGAGGCGTAAAGGCCATCGTGCGGCGCCTGGGCGTCCAGGAAAGCCAGGCCATGGCGAACCACCTCGCGCCAGGGTCCGCGCCAACCCAGGCGAGCGGCCTCGGCGTAGACGAACATCTGCCGGCCCTGCACCCTCAGGCGCTTGGGCGCCGCCACGGGGCGGCGGTCGTCGCCGATCTGGTCGTGAAAGCCGCCGTCCGGATCCAGGCCCGCTTCCGCCCAGAGCGGCAGGGCGGCGTCGAACAGCCACTCGCGGGCCTGGCGCCAGGCGGTCCGGACGTCTGGTGAGGCCACGTTCGTCTCCTTCTTCGCCGCGTTCCTGTCTTAGGCGAGCCGCCCGCCGCCTGTCGATCCGGCAACCAGCCGGAAAGAGTTCGACGCTAGGGTGCAAGTCCCGTTCCCGTCGCGTCCAGGAAGCCGCCCTTGGAGTATGAGGTCGTCCGACCGCAGGACCTGTCGCCCGCCCGCATCGCCCGCTGGGGGGAGCTGCAGGCGCAGGACATCCTGTTCGACAGCCCCTATCTGTCTCCGGAGTGGGCGCGCGCGGTGGCGCGTGCGCAGCGGCCTTCCGACGCCGTGCGCGTGGTGGTGGCCAGCCGCGGCGGTCGCGACGTGGCGTTCCTGGCGGCCAAGGTCGGCGCCTATACGGCCATGCCGGCCGGGGCGCCGATGTGCGACTATCAGGGCCTGGTGGCCGAACCGGGCGCCGGCGTCTCCGCCCGCGAGCTCGTGCAGGCCCTGGGCGTTCACCGCTTCGACTTCGCCCACTGGCTCGAGGGCGTGGGGCCGTTCGACGCCTATGCCAGGGGGCGGATGGTCAGCCATGTGGTCGACGTCTCGGGCGGCTATGCGGCCTACGAGGCCGAGCGCAAGGCGGCCGGGGTGGGCCTGCTCAAGGATTGCGAGAAGAAGCGGCGCAAGGCCGAACGCGAACACGGCGAGGTGAAGTTCACCGCCTATTCCCGTTCCGAAGCCGCCTTCGAACAGCTCATCGCCTGGAAGCGTGCGCAGTACCGCGCCACCGGACAGACCGACATCTTCGCGGCCGAGTGGACCGGCCGGCTGCTGCGCGACCTGTTCGCCAGCCGCGACCCGGAGTTCGGCGGAGCCCTCTTCACCCTGCACCTGGGGGACCGGCTGGCGGCCGTGCACCTGCATCTGCGCGGACGTCATACGATCCACGGCTGGATCATCGCCCACGACCCGGCGTTCGAGAAGCTCTCCCCGGGCCTGCTGCTGTTCCAGTCGATCCTGAAGTGGATGGACGAAACGCCCTACCGCCGGCTGGACCTTGGCCCCGGCGACTATCGCTTCAAGCGCGAACTGGCCAACGCGCGCCAGGGGATGAGCCACGGCTTCGTCGGCCTGCCCTCGCCGGCCACCCTGGTGCGGGGCGCGGCCTATGGCGTGCGCGCGGCGGCCGAAGCCCTGCCGCTGGGCAGGGTGTCGGAGCTTCCGGGCAAGGCGATGCGGCGGATGGACCGCTGGCGGGCGCTGCGCTGACCCGCGCGAACGTCGCATTGCGGTGAGGCCTTGGCGCCGTTAGGTTGCGCGCCTTCCGCTCCCCCGGCTTCACCATGACGCTTTCCATCGACGACATCCGCGCCGCAGCCGACCGGCTGAAGGGCCATATCGAGCGCACCCCCATGCGCCTGTCGCGGACCCTGTCGGAGATCACCGGCGCCGAGGTGTGGGTGAAGTTCGAGAACCTGCAGTTCACGGCGGCCTACAAGGAGCGCGGCGCGCTCAACAAGCTGCTGCAGCTCACCGAGGCCGAGCGCAAGCGCGGCGTGATCGCCGCGTCCGCGGGCAACCACAGCCAGGGTCTCGCCTACCACGCCGCGCGGCTTGGCATTCCGGTCACGATCGTCATGCCGTCGGGCACGCCCTTCGTGAAGGTGCAGCAGACTCGCGCGTTCGGCGCCGAGGTGGTGATCGACGGCGACGGCTATGACGAGGCCTCCGCCCACGCCCGACGCCTGTGCGAAGCGCGCGACCTGGTGTTCGTGCACCCGTTCAACGACCTCGACGTCATGGCCGGCCAGGGCACGGTCGCCCTGGAGATGTTCGAGGACATGCCGGACCTCGACATCCTGCCGGTGCCGATCGGCGGGGGCGGCCTGATCGCCGGGGTGGCGACGGCGGCCAAGCATGTGAAGCCGGACGTCCGCGTCATCGGCCTGGAACCAGCGATGTACCCGTCCTTCACCGCCAAGATGCGAGGGGTGAACACGGCCAGCACATCGGGCGGCTCGACGATCGCCGAGGGCATCGCCGTCAAGCAGGTGGGCGACGTCAGCTATTCGGTGGCCCGCCCTCTGCTGGACGAGGTGCTGCTGGTCGAGGAGCCGTTCTTCGAGCGGGCCGTGGCGCTCTACTGCAACGTCGAGAAGACCGTGGCCGAGGGAGCCGGGGCGGCGTCCCTCGCCGGCCTGCTGGCCTATCCCGACCGCTTCCGCGGCAAAAAGGCGGGCCTGATCCTGACCGGCGGCAACATTGATACGCGGCTCCTGGCCTCGGTGTTGACGCGCGAGCTGGTGCGCGACCAGCGCCTCGTCAGCCTACGGATCATCGGCGATGATCGGCCTGGGCTGCTGGCCAACGTTTCTCGCATCATCGGCGAGATGGGCGCCAACATCGTCGAGGTCGCGCACAATCGGCTGGCGCTGGACGTGCCCGCCAAAGGGGCGGAGTTCGACGTGATGATCGAGACCCGCGACGCCCAGCACACGGAGGAAATCATGGCCGCGCTGCGTGATCAGGGCTACCCGCCGAGGGTCGTCTGATGCGCCGGGTGCTCCTCGCCATCGCCGCGGCGGCGTCGCTGGCCGCCTGCTCGCCCAAGGCCGATCCCGGCGCCCTGGCCGCTTCGGCGGCCGAGGCCAAGGCCTTCATGGACAAGAACGCGGGGGCCGAGGGGGTGAAAACCCTCCCATCGGGCCTGCAGTACAAGGTCGTCCGCTCCGGCCCGCCCGGCGGCATGCGTCCGCAGGAGACCGACGAGGTCAAGGTTCACTACGAAGGCAAGTTCGTCGACGGCAAGGTGTTCGACAGCTCCTACGAGCGGGGCCTGCCGGCGGCCATGCCGCTGAAGGCGCTGATCCCGGCCTGGGTTGAGGCGCTGCAGCTCATGCGGCCGGGCGATGAGTGGATGCTCTATGTGCCGCCCGAACTCGGCTATGGCGAGCAAGGCGCCGGCGGCGGCGAAATCCCGCCCAACAGCGTGCTGATCTTCCGCATCGAACTGATCGACGTGCTCCCGGGGCCGGGCCGCGTCGCCCAGGGCTGACCTCAGCCGAGGGCGCGGGCCGCGCCGAGCATCTCGCGCCAATGCGTTTCCCGGTCCTTGAGCCGGGTCCGCGCCACATAGGCCGGCGCGTCCTCGTCCAGTTCCAGCGTCTCCAGCACTTCGAAGCTGAAGGCCGGCTCTCCGTGAGCCGTCCACGCCGCCTGCATGGCCTTGTTGGGGTGGCCGCCCATGCGCAGCCCGAACCATAGGCTCGTCTGCTGCTTGTCCAGATTGGGCGAGGCCGAGACCCAGACTTCGCCGGTCGGCGTGCAGCGGACGGCGAACACGCCCTGACGCACCGGCGCGTCCTTGTAGGCGCGGATGAGCTCTCGCTTGCGGGCGTTGTCCATGGCCGTCTTTTATCCGGGTATAATTCTCCGCGTCAACTGGCCACGCCAAATTCGGGCGCTCCCGTGCGATTCTCGGGCTTGCGGGCTTGCCCTGGACCTGATTGTCGCGTCGTAAGACGCCCCGCGCCGCCGACGGCTGGCGGCCGACTGAACTGGACTTCCGAAAATGGCCTTTCCTCCGATCAACCCTGCGCTCGACCGCGCGCTGGCCGCTCAGGGCTATGCAGAGCCGACGCCCGTGCAGAGCGCGGTGCTGGAAGCCGAGGCGGCCGACCGCGACCTGCTGGTCTCGGCCCAGACCGGCTCGGGCAAGACGGTGGCGTTCGGCCTGGCCCTCGCGCCGACGCTGCTGGGCGGAGCCGAGGCTTTCGCCGAGGCGGCCGCGCCCCTGGCGCTGATCATCGCACCCACGCGGGAGCTGGCCATCCAGGTCGCCCGGGAGCTGACCTGGCTTTACGGCCAGACCGGCGCGGTGATCGCCACCTGCGTCGGCGGCATGGACCCGCGCCGCGAACAGCGAGCTCTTGCCGCCGGCGCCCACATGGTGGTCGGCACGCCCGGGCGACTTCGGGACCACCTGGAGCGCGGCAACCTCGACCTGTCGGCGCTGGACGCCCTGGTGCTGGACGAGGCCGACGAGATGCTCGACCTGGGCTTCCGCGAAGACCTCGAGTTCATCCTCGACGCCGCGCCGCCGCAGCGCCGCACCCTCCTGTTCTCGGCGACGATCGCCCGGGAGATCGCCGCCCTCGCCCGCCGCTATCAGCGCGACGCCCTGCGCATCGACACCACGGTGCGCAACCAGCCGCACGGCGACATCGAGTACCGCGCGCTAAGGATCGCGCCCAACGATGTCGAGCACGCGGTGGTCAACGTGCTGCGCTACTACGAGCCGCCGGGGGCCCTGGTGTTCTGCGCCACCCGCGAGGCCGTGCGCCACCTGCACGCCGCCCTGCGCGAGCGCGGCTTCTCCGCCGTGGGCCTTTCCGGAGAAATGGGCCAGCGCGAACGCAACGAGGCGCTGCAGGCCCTGCGCGACGGCCACGCCCGGGTCTGCGTGGCGACCGACGTGGCCGCCCGCGGGCTCGACCTGCCCGACCTGGGACTCGTCATCCACGCCGACCTTCCGGTCAACCGCGCCGCCCTGCTGCATCGCTCGGGACGCACCGGGCGGGCTGGGCGCAAGGGCGTCTCCATCCTGCTCGCGCCCCACACCCGCCGGCGCAAGGCGGAGATGCTGCTGAGCTCGGCGAGCATTGAAGCCGCCTGGAGCGCGCCCCCCAGCGCCGACGAGATCCGCGCCAAGGACCGCGAGCGTCTGCTCGCCGACCCGAGCCTCAGCGAGCCGCCCGCGGAGGAGGACCTGGCGCTGGCCCGCGCCCTGCTGGAGCTCCACTCGCCCGAACAGATCGCCGCCGTCCTCGTCCGCCGTCGCCGCGAGGGCCAGCCCGCGCCCGAGGAGCTGTTCGACGACGCCGGCGCCCAGCGTTCCCGCGGCGAACGCGCCGATCGCCCCGAGCGTTCGGAAAGGCCGCAGCGCCTGGCTCCCGACGAAGTCGCCTGGTTCCGCCTGCCGATCGGCCGCAGCAAGAACGCCGATCCCAAGTGGCTGATCCCGCTGATCTGCCGCCAGGGCCACGTGACCAAGGGCGACATCGGCCAGATCCGCATCTTCGCCAACGAGACCAAGTTCGAGATCGCCAACCGCGTGCAGGAGCGCTTCCTGGCCGCCATCGCCGGACCGGCGGAGGAGGGGCTGCGGATCACCCCGGCCGGAGCCCCCGGCCCGAAGGAGGCCCGCTCGGCTGCGCCAAGGTCGGGCGAGGACGCCCCCCGGCGGCCGTTCAAGCCCAAGCGGGACGGCGGCGGGCCCCCCGGGCCGCCCAGGGGAGCCAAGAAGAGCAAGCGCCGAGGCTGAAGTCCTTCCGCAAGGGGACCGTTGCGCCGGACGGCAATCGGTCCTTAGCTGAGGGCTTCAGAACCAAGGGACGGAAACATGAGCCAGGTCGAAGCCCTCGCCCGGACGGGCGATGAAGTGCTGTATGCGGTCGAGGACCAGATCGCGACCATCACCCTGAACCGGCCGGAGCGGATGAACACCATCTCCGGCCCCATGCTGCGCCAGCTTGGCGAGCTGCTGCTCAAGGCCGACGCCGATCCCGAGGTGCGGGTGGTGATCCTGACCGGGACGGGCCGGGCTTTCTGTGCGGGGCTGGACCTGACCTCGGCCACCAAGGGCGAGGGGATCGGCTCGCAGTCCTCGGCCCAGTCGCCCTCCCTGGACCTGAAGACCACGCCCCCCACCGTCCTCTTCAACATGGACAAGCCGACCATCTGTGCGCTGAACGGTTCGGCGGCGGGCTACGGGATGGACACCGCACTGGGATGCGACATCCGCATCATGGCCGAGGGTGCGAAGCTGGCCGCGGCCTTCACCAAGCGCGGCATCGTGCCCGAAAGCGGCGGCACCTGGTTCCTGCCGCGGATGATCGGCTGGGCCAAGGCGGCCGAGCTGATCTTCACCGGCCGCACCCTCCTGGCGCACGAGGCGCTGGAGATGGGTCTGGCCAACCACGTGGTTCCCGAC
Organism: Phenylobacterium sp.; assembly: GCF_046291545.1. Lineage (GTDB taxonomy): Bacteria > Pseudomonadota > Alphaproteobacteria > Caulobacterales > Caulobacteraceae > Phenylobacterium. The sequence continues at coordinate 674,533 of NZ_JBKBSM010000001.1, read as the reverse complement.
AACGAGCTGATGGACTTCGCCCGCGCCCTCGCCCGGGAAATCTCCGACTGCGCGCCCCTGGCGGTGCAGGCGTCCAAGCGGATGATGCGCATGGGCCTGTCGGAGACGTTCAACGACCACGTCCACCACGTCTACCTTCAGCTCCTGCCCCTGTTCCGCACCCAGGACGCCCGCGAGGGCATGGTCGCCTTCCTCGAAAAGCGGCCGGCGGAGTTCAAGGGCCGGTAGCCGGGTCGGTCGGACGCGTCGCAAGGCTCCCCGCCAGGAGAGCCTTGCGGCTCACCCCAGGCCGTAGCCGCGGGCCATCAGGGCGGCGAACACGGGAATGAGGACGAAGACCAGCGCCTCGGCCAGGAAGAAGCGGCGCACGAAGCGCACCTCGGCCTCGTCGGGCGAGAAGTCAGGATGGTCCCTGCTGAGCCGTCGCCAGGCGAGGATGCGCAGGGTCGGCGGTACCGAGAGCAGACCGACCACCGCGAAGGCCGCCATCTTGGCCCAGAAGAACGGGTTCGGCAGATAGGCCTCAGGGCCTTTGACGCCCCAGATCACCCGCGCGACGCCCACCAGAATGATCGCGCCAGCCACGGCCCCGTAGTGGATGTCGATGCGGCTGACCCGCCGCAGGGTCGCCGCGGGCATGCCGGGGCGCACCAGGGCCGCTTCGGTCGCCAGCAGCACCGGCAGGGAGAACACCAGAAGGTGGTGCGAGATCGCCAGGATCAGGTCGGTCACGTAGTCCCCCGTTCGCGCGAGCCTTAGTGGGCGTCGTCCCAATTGTCGGCGGCGCGGGCCTCGACGACCAGTGGGACCGAGAGCGCGACGGCGGGCTCGGCGGCGCGCTCCATCACCCGGCGCGCGGTGGCGATCAGCGCCTCGGCCTCGTCCGGCATGCATTCGAACACCAGTTCGTCGTGCACCTGCAGCAGCATCTTGGCCGACAGCCCCGCCTGCTGCAGGGCGGCAGGCATGCGGATCATCGCCCGGCGCATGACGTCGGCCGCCGCGCCCTGGATCGGCGCGTTGATCGCCGCCCGGTCGCCGAAAGCCCGCTCGGCCGCCGACTTGCCGCGCACCGCCGGGATGTGGACCTTGCGCCCGAAAATGGTGGTCACGAAGCCCTGCGCCCGGGCCGCCTGCTTGGTGCGGTCCATGTAGGCGCGGATGCCGGGAAAGCGTTCGAAGTAGGTCTTGATGTAGGCCGCCGCCTCGTCCTGCGGGATCGAGAGCTGGTTGGCCAGGCCGAAGGCCGAGATGCCGTAGACGATGCCGAAGTTGATCGCCTTGGCCCGCCGGCGGGTCTCCGCCGGCATGCCCTCGATCGGCACGCCGAACATCTCCGAGGCGGTGGAGGCGTGGATGTCCAGCCCCTCGGCGAAGGCGCGCTTGAGCTGGGGAATGTCGCCGATGTGGGCGAGAAGGCGCAGCTCGATCTGGCTGTAGTCGGCGCTGACCAGCACCTTGCCGGGCTCCGCGACGAAGGCCTTGCGGATTTTGCGGCCCTCTTCGGTGCGCACCGGAATGTTCTGCAGGTTCGGGTCTGACGACGACAGCCGCCCGGTCGTGGTCGAGGCCAGGGCGAACGAGGTGTGCACCCGCCCCGTCTGCGGCGCGATCGCCGCCACGAGGTTGTCGGTATATGTGCCCTTCAGCTTGGAGAGTTGGCGCCAGTCGAGCAGCACGCGGGGCAGCTCGTGGCCCTGGGCGGCGAGCTCCTCAAGCATCGAGGCGTCGGTCGAGGAGGCGCCGGTGGCCGTCTTGCGCCCCGAGGCGAGGCCCATCTCCTGGAACAGCACCTCGCCGATCTGCTTGGGCGAGCCAAGGTTGAAGGGCCGGCCCGCCAGGCGGTGCGCCTCGGTCTCCAACTCGCCCATGCGTACGGAGAAATCGTTGGAGAGCTGGCGCAGCCGGTCCGGGTCGACCTTGATGCCGTGGCATTCCATCTGCGCCAGCACCGCCGGCATCGGTCGCTCGAGCGTCTCATAGACGGTCAGCAGCCCCTCGGCGGCCAGCCGCGGGCGCAGGCGCTGATAAAGGCGCAAGGTCACATCGGCGTCTTCGGCGGCGTAGCAGGTGGCCGAGTCCAGGGCCACGTGCTTGAAGCTCTTCTGCGCCTTGCCGGTCCCGGCCACCTGCTTGAACGGGATCGGCTTGTGGCCGAGCCACAGCTCCGACAGCTCGTCCATGCCGTGGTTGTGCAGGCCGGCCTCCAGCGCATAGGAGATCAGCATGGTGTCCTCGACCGGCGCGACCTGGATTCCGTAGCGCGACAGCACCGCCATGTCGTACTTGGCGTTCTGGGCGACCTTCAGCACCGCCGGATCCTCCAGCAGCGGCTTCAGCCGCGCCATCGCCGCGTCCAGCGGAATCTGGTCCATTTCGGCGGGCGCCTCGAAGGCCAGGCCCTCGGCGCCTTCCGCCTCGTGGCCCACGGGGATGTAGCAGGCTTCTCCCGGGGCGATCGCAAGGGACACGCCGCACAGCCCCGCGTTGGCCGAGGACAGGGAGTCCGTCTCGGTGTCGAAGGCGACCACGCCCTTGGCCGTCGCCCTGGCGATCCAGGCGTCCAGGGTCTCGAGGTCTCGCACGCACACATAGCCGCTCACGTCGATCGGCGTGTTTTCGGGGGGCGGCGGGGGCGCCGGACGCTCGGCCGCGGGCGCGCCGCCGCCGCCGTTCAGCGCGGTGTCCACCCGTCGCGCCAGGGTGCGGAACTCCATCTGGTCGAGGAACTTGGCCAGCACCTCCGGGTCCGGGGCGTCGGCGACGAGCTCCTCGAGCGTGGCGGGCAGGGGGGTGTCGCAATCGAGCCGCACGAGCTCGCGCGACAGGCGGATCTGGTCGGCGAACGCGATCAGGGTCTCGCGGCGCTTGGGCTGCTTGATCTCGCCCGCCCGAGCCAGCAGCGTGTCGAGGTCGCCGTACTCGTTGATGAGCTGCGCCGCCGTCTTCACCCCGATGCCGGGCGCGCCGGGCACGTTATCGACGGAATCGCCGCATAGCGCCTGGACGTCGACCACCTTCTCCGGCGGCACCCCGAACTTCTCGATCACCTGCTCGCGGCCGATGCGCAGGTTCTTCATGGTGTCGAGCATGAGGACGCGATCGCCGACGAGCTGCATCAGGTCCTTGTCGGAGGAGACGATCACGACCTCCCCGCCCAGATCGCGCACCTTGCAGGCGTAGGCGGCGATGATGTCGTCGGCCTCGTAACCGGCCAGTTCCAGGCTCGGCACGCCGAAGGCCCGGGTGGCCTCGCGCACCAGCGGGAACTGCGGGATCAGATCCTCGGGCGGCGGGGGGCGATGCGCCTTGTACTGGTCGTAAAGCCTGTTTCGGAACGTCTGCTCGGAGTGGTCGAACACCACCGCCAGGTGGGTGGGGGCCTCTGCCTCCGCCTTCATGTCCACCAGGAACTTCCACAACATGTTGCAGAAGCCGGCCACCGCACCCACGGGCAGACCGTCTGACTTGCGGGTCAGCGGCGGCAGGGCGTGATAGGCGCGGAAGATGTAGCCCGAGCCGTCCACCAGATACAGGCGCGGTCTTGGGCCGTCCTGGGTCGGGGCGCGCGGCAGGTCGGCGACAGGATCCGCGGCGGGCGCGGGGGGCGCTTGGGTGGAGGCGTCGGTCATGTCGCGAAGATAGGCTCTGCCCGTCCGCAGGTCATCAGCAGCCCGTGAAATCCGCTCGATGTGCGTTGCAGCAAATTAACTATTGCGCTGCACCATCCCTTAATTGTTGCGGTGCAAAAACGTGCGTGTCCGGATCAAGCCGGATGCGCCGCGAAGCTCGGCGCCAGCCAAAGCAGTATTCTTTGAGGGGATAGTCACATGATCCGTTTCGCCGCGCTCGCCGCCGCCGCCGCCACCCTGATCGCCGCGCCCGCCAGCGCCCAGGAATTCCGCCTGGCCGTCGCCGTGGCCGGCAAATCCGAAGCCCAGATCCACGCCGATGTCACGGCCGCCGCGCGCAAGCTCTGCCGCACGGCTACGGCTTCCGAAACCTTCCGTCTGGCGGCCTACGCCAACTGCGTCGAAGCGACCGTCCAGGACGCCCTGAAGCAGATCTGATTTCGTTTGGTGCGTTGAGTTCCTGGGGCCGGCGGGCGACCGCCGGCCCTTTCGCCATGTGGCTCATCGGCCGGCGAAGCGTACGTTCAGGTCCGGCAGCCCCTGGCCCAGAGCGGCGAGGGCTCCGGCGTCGCCGCTGGCGAGATAGGCGGCCATCGCCTTCTGCAGGGCCGCATAGGCCGCCCGGAACGGGGCGGTGGCCGAGCTCAGCCGCCGCACGCCCAGCGCCTGCAGCTCCGTCGCCGGAGGGGCGCCCGCCCGGCCCATCACGTTCAGCGGCAGGCTGACGCCGGTCACGAGAGCGCCGATCAGCGTCGGATCGACCGGTCCGGGCACGAAGATTCCGTCCGCGCCGGCGTCGCGATAGAGCGCCGCCCGGCGGAGCGTCTCCGCCAGCGCCGCATCACCCTGCGCCAGGTTGTGCAGATAGACGTCGGTGCGGGCGTTGACGAAGAGGTCGACGCCGGCCCGCTCGGCCGCCGCCCGGGCCTCGCCGATCTTGCGCGCCAGGAGGTCTGGCTCGCCCTGGCCGTCCTCCATGTTGACGCCCACCGCCCCGGCGTCGATCACCTGGGCGACCAGGCGGCCCACCTCGGCCGGGTCGTCCGAATAGCCGCCCTCGATATCGGCGGTGACCGGCACGTCCACCGTCGCCGCCACCGTTTCCAAAGTGGCGATCAGCCGGTCGGCGGGCAGGGCGTCCCCGTCCGGATAGCCGTGGCTCCAGGCGACGGCGGCGCTGGACGTCGCCACGGCCTTGGCGCCGGCGTCCGCCATCAGGGCGGCGCTCGCCCCGTCCCAGGCGTTGGGCAGGATCAGAATCTCGGGGCCCGCGTGCAGCGCGCGGAAGGCCAGGGCTTGGTCTTGGCTCATGGGTCGTCTCCTCGGCGATGTGGAGACGATATAGGTGCGCGGCGCGTGACGCGCTGGCGGTGATCGGACTCCACCAGGCGGCGGGGAGCCTCAGTGGCCGTGCGGCCCCTCGTAGACGCCGGGCGCGAGGCGCTCGTCCTCGGCGCCCTCCAGGCCGCCGGCCAGCACGAAGCGGCGGTCGCAGTAGGGGCATTCGACGAAGTCGCCCGCGCCCATCTCCAGCCATACGCGCGGGTGGCCAAGGGCGCCGCCGACGCCGTCGCAGGCGATCCGGCGTGTGCGGACCACCACGGTCTCCGGGGCCGGGGCGGCCGGGGTCAGGGCGGCGTGCGCCGGCGCGGGCTCGGGACCGACCTGCGCCTGGGCGCCTTGGAACGGGGCTTTGGGGGCCATGCTGTACATCTCCGGCGGCGCGAAGCTTGGCGAGGCGGCCGCGCGCGCCTAGGTATGCGACCACGGCTTTGGCCGTCAACGTTCGGCCTCGCCCCAGGGTGAAGATGTTCCTGCCTGAGTACGCGATAGAAGCCAAGGATCTGGTCAAGACCTATCCTGCGACCAAGACGACCCCGGAGATGCGGGCGCTGAAGGGAATCGACCTGGCGATTCCCCGCGGCTCGATCTTCGGCCTTCTGGGCCCCAACGGGGCGGGCAAGTCGACCTTCATCAACACCCTGGCCGGCCTCACCAAGAAGACGTCGGGCACGGTGCGCATCTGGGGCCGCGACATCGACGAGCGCCCGCGCGACGCCCGCGCGGCCATCGGGGTGGTCCCTCAGGAGATCGCCGCCGACCCCTTCTTCACCCCCCGCGAGGCGCTGGAGGTGCAGGCCGGCATGTACGGGGTGCCCAGGCAAGAGCGGCGCACCGACGAGCTGCTGGCGGCCCTCGGCCTGGCGGACAAGGCCAAGGCCTATGTGCGCCAGCTCTCCGGCGGCATGAAACGCCGGCTCATGGTGGCCAAGGCGATGGTGCACAATCCGCCGGTGCTGATCCTGGACGAGCCCACCGCGGGTGTGGACGTCGAGCTGCGCCGCCAGCTCTGGAACTATGTGCTGGAGCTCAACCGCCGGGGCGTGACCATCGTCCTGACCACGCACTATCTGGAGGAAGCCCAGGAGCTGTGCGACCAGATCGCCATCATCAACCGCGGCCAGGTGGTGGCCTGCGAGCCGACCACCACGCTGCTGCGCCGCATGGACACCCGCAACGTGATCGTCACCCCGGCCGAGCCGGTGGCCGCCGCGCCCCAGCTGGAGGGATTCGAGACCCGCTCGCGGGCCGGCGGCGCTTTCGCCGTGACCTATCGAACCGGGGAATCCAGCGTCGAACAGGTGCTCGCCGCGGTTCGGGCCTCGGGGCTGCACATCAAGGACATCGCCACCGAGGACCCGGACCTGGAGGATATCTTCCTGGCCCTGACCTACGCCGCGCCCGAGGCGGCGGAGGTCTAGCGCAAGGCGGCTAGCGGTCTTCGTCGAAGCGGCCGGCGACCAGGGCTGCGAGGGCCTCGACGGCTTCGGCGGCCTGGGCGCCCTCGGCGGCGATCTCGATGGTCGAGCCGAGCCCCGCCGCCAGCATCATCAGGCCCATGATTGAGCGGGCGTCCACAGTCTGGCCGTCGCGGCTTACGGTCACCTCGGCGTCGTAGGCGCCGGCCATCTTCACGAATTTGGCCGAAGCGCGGGCGTGCAGGCCGCGCTCGTTGACGATCTCGACGATCCGCCGCGCGCTCACTTCTCGCCGGTCAGCACATAGGAGGCCACGGAGATGTACTTGCGCCCGGCCTCCTGGGCGCAGGCGACGCATTCCTCCAGGCTCTGGCGGGTGCGTACGCTGGCGAGCTTGATCAGCATCGGCAGGTTCAGACCGGCGATCACCTCGGCCTTGGCCTGGTCCATCACAGAGATGGCGAGGTTGGACGGCGTGCCGCCGAACATGTCGGTGAGCAGGATCACGCCCTGGCCGGAATCGACGCGCTCGCACGCCCGCAGGATGTCCTGGCGCCGCCGTTCCATGTCGTCGTCGGGGCCGATGCAGATCGCCTCCACGGCGGTCTGCGGGCCGACCACGTGCTCCATGGCGAACACGAATTCCTCAGCCAGCCGCCCGTGGGTGACGATCACGAGGCCGATCATGCCAACTCTCTCAACGGGGTATCCCCACCCGGTGCGGCGAGCACGGCGCCGCGAACCCGGCTTGATACGCCCCTTCTTGTCCTTGTCCAAGATGCTCAAGCACGCGACGCATTTTCGCAGGCGCCGATGCTTCCAGCGGTTGAATCATGATCAGGGGCAGCCGCACGCCCAGGTGGCGGGCGGCCGAGGGTTCGGGCATGCGTTCACTCGCGCCGGCGCGGGCGACGAGGCGGATCTCGCAGAACCGCAGGGCGGGCGTGCGCACCACGCCGAGCCCGCGCACTTCCATCAGGTCCTGCAGGACGTCGGGCGCGCGGCCCCAGAGCCGTCCTTCGCAGGCCCAGACCACTACGCGGTCGTCGGCCACGAGCCGGAAACCTTCGTCCAGCGCGCGCAGGGCCAGGTCGCTCTTGCCGGCGCCGGAGGCCCCTTCGACCAGAACGCCGGCCCAGGCGCGGTCCAGTCGACGGGCGAGGAGCCCGGCGTGCAGGATCATCGCCGCGCCTCGGGCAGGAAGACGACGAAGCGCGCGCCCAGGACCCGACCCTCGGCGTCAGCGCGATTCTCGGCGTGAATGTCGCCGCCGTGCGCCTCGACGATCTGGCGGGCGATCGACAGCCCCAGGCCCGAATTGCCGCCGAACGCCGCGCCCTTGGGCCGCGAGGTGTAGAAGCGCTCGAAAATGGTCTCCAGGTTCTCCGGCGGCACCCCGGGGCCGTCGTCGTCGACCGTCACCCGCACCTGGCCGCGGCCGCGCTCGACGGCCACGCGCACCTCGCCGCCGGGAGGGCTGAAGGAGCGGGCGTTGTCGATCAGGTTGCGGAACACCTGCCCAAGCGGCCCCTCGCGGCCGGACACCATCATCGGCTCGGCGGCGGCGGAGAGAACCACGGCCGGCTCGTGCTCGCGCCGGGTCGCCTGGTAGAGGCTGGCGACCTCGTTCAGGAGCCTGCCCAGGTCCAGCGCCCGCGGGTCCTCGCGCGAAAGCTCGGCGTCCAGGCGCGAGGCGTTGGAGATGTCGGTCACCAGCCGGTCCAAGCGGCCCACGTCCTGCTTCAGGATGCGCAGCAGCCGCTCGCGGGCAACGGGGTCGGCCACCAGCTCCAGGGTCTCGACGGCCGAGCGCATGGAGGTCAGCGGGTTCTTGATCTCGTGGGCCACGTCCGCGGCGAAGCTTTCGATGGCGTCCATCCGCTCGGACAAGGCGTCGGTCATGTCCTGGAGCGACCGGGTCAGGTCGCCCAGTTCGTCGTCCCGGCGCGCCAGGTCCGGCAGGGAGATCGAGCGCGCCCGCGCCTGGCGCACGCGGTCGGCGGAGCGGGCGAGGCGGCGGACCGGCTGGGCGATCAGCCGGTTCAGCAGCCAGGAGGAGATCAGCATCACGCTGACGGCCACCAGGATGAAGGGCACCAGGGCCACGCGCTCGGCGGCGATGATCTCGTCGACGTCGCTGGCCTCCAGGGTCAGCACGCCCAGCACGGCCTGCACGTGCTGGATCGGGATAGAGACCGAGACCACCCGCTCGCCGTCGTCCGCCACCCGCATCCCGGCGATGTGCTCACCGCGCAGGGCCAGCCCCACCTCCCGGCGCAGGGCCCGTTGGGCCTCCTCGCCGGCGGGGGTGGTCGGCTCGGCCTGGAAGGGGTTGGCGAAGGCCTCGTCCCGGGACCGCGCTGGAGGCAGGGCCTTCCACTCGACCCGGTCCGCCACCCAGTAGCTGTCGGCGATCAGCCGGCCCTCGGCGTCGAACAGCCGCGCCCGCTGCGAGCGCGGGTTGGAGAGGATCTGCAGGATTTCGCTGGCGTAGCTGGCGTTCATCGCCGGCGTCGGCTCGCCCACCGTGGCGGCGCGGTCGATGATCGTGGCGATCAACTCGCCCTGGGTCGTCAGGCTGTCGACGCGTGCGTTGACGAGGCCCCGCCGCAGCTCGTTCAGGACGAGCGCGCCCGACACCAGCACCGCTAGGGCCAGCATGTTCAGCGCGATGATCGTCCGCCCCAGCCGCGAGCCGGGCAGCCAGCGCATCCGCGAGGGGCGCGGGCCGCGCCTAGCTTTCGCGGTATCTGTATCCGACGCCATAAAGGGTTTCGATCGCGTCGAAGGTGTTGTCGACCTCGCGGAACTTCTTGCGCATCCGCTTGATGTGGCTGTCGATCGTGCGGTCGTCGACATAGACCTGGTCGTCGTAGGCGGCGTCCATCAGGTTGTCGCGGCTCTTCACGAAGCCGGGGCGCTGGGCCAGCGATTGCAGGAGCAGGAACTCGGTGACGGTCAGCTTCACCGGCTTGCCGTCCCACAGGCAGTCGTGGCGGGCCGGATCCAGGGTCAGCTTGCCGCGCTTGATCGCCCGGGAGGCGGCGTCGCCGGCCGCGCCGTTGGCGCCGTTTGCGGCTCCGCCGGCGTCCTCTTCCATCGGCCCCGCGCGGCGCAGGATCGCCTTGACCCGTTCGATCAGCAGCCGCTGGCTGAACGGCTTGTGCATGTAGTCGTCGGCGCCGAGGTTGAAGCCGAGGATCTCGTCGATCTCCTCATCCTTGGAGGTCAGGATGATCACGGGCACGTCGGAGGTGCGCCGCAGCCGGCGCAGCACTTCCATGCCGTCCATCCGCGGCATCTTGACGTCGAGGATGGCGAGGTCGGGCGGATCGGACTCCAGCGCGGCCAGGCCGGCCGCCCCGTCGTAGTAGGCGGTCACGGTGTGGCCGTGGCTTTCCAGGGCCAGGCTGACTGAGGTGACGATGTTCTCGTCGTCGTCCACCAGGGTGATCTTGGCCATTCTGGGATCGCATCTCCTTGCGAAGCTTTGTCAGGTGCTAGTCGGCCAGCACCATGGCCTCATTTGGGCGAACACTGCGCGGTCAACGCGGCCTTAAGGATATCCGTGTAATCTTAAATACTTGGGCGGGAGGGGCCCACATGGATCGCGCACAGATTCACTATGAGGTCTTCAGTCGTCGCAAGGCCGGCGCCCAGTGGACACTCGAACAGGCGACGGAAAACCGCACGGCGGCGATCGCCTCGGCCGAGGAACTCCTCAAGGAGGGTCGCGCCATATCCGTGCGCGTCACCAAGGAGACCCTTGATCCAGAGACGCGCGAATTCCAGTCCGTCACCATACTAAATAAGGGCGCGCCGGACACCGCCAAACCCAAGAAGGCGGCCGACGACCGCGAGCCGCTCTGCGTCGCGCCCCAGGACCTCTACACCATCCATGCGCGCGAACGGATCGGACGGCTGCTCGACGGCTGGCTGGAGCGCCATCACGCCACGCCCTTCGAGCTGCTGCATCGCGCCGATCTCGTGGAACAGCTCGAGGCCTCCGGCGTCGAGCTGCAGCATGCGATCCAGAAGGTGGCGGTGCCCGAGGCCCAGGCGCGGGGCCTGACCGTCCACGAACTGATGCGCACCTTCCAGTCCCTGGTCGAGCGGGCGATCGAGCGGCTGTTGAAGGACATGCGGCGAGGCGTCCTGCCGGACGTCGACAAGGAGGGGTTCGCCGCCGCCGCCGAACGCGTGGCCCAGGATCCCGAGCGCGGCTACCTCCTCGGCGCGGGCGTGGCCGCCTCCATCGCCCCGGCGCGCAACTGGAGCGACAAGATCGGCCGTCTCCTGGACCTGGCCGACGGCGCGCCGGCCAAGGGCCCGGCGCGGCAGCTGGCGCTGCAGACCGTCGAACAGCCTCTGGCCGAGATCCTCGGCTCCAACGTCGGCCTGGACGACCTCCTGGGCAAGGAGCTCGACCTTGGCCAGCGGCTGGCCGCGATGACGCGTCTGACCGCCGTGGAGGCGGTCGAGGCCCTGATGCGGGTGGAGCCCTCCGTAGCCAAGATCATGCCGGAGCTCACGGCGCCGGCGAAGCGCCTGGCCGAATGGCTCAAGGGCGAGGAGTTCCGCCACGTGCGCTCGGCCATCGTCCGCCGCGTGATGCGCGAGCTCAACGGCCCGCGCCGGCTGAAGCCCGGCGACGCCGAGGGCGAGATCGACGTGCTGCGGGGCCTGGCCATGGCGCTCACCGCCGCCACCGGGGCGATCCTGCCTCCGGAAGAGGTCCAGGCCGTGTTCGTTGCCCGCTCAAAGACCCTGATAACCGGCGACTTCGTCGAATCCTACCTCGGGACCGAGAAGTCGGCGGCCGAGGAGGTCGAGGCGCTCATCTGGCTGGTGGAGAACGTCATCGGCGCGGCCAACAAGCGCCAGGCGGCCCGCTACCTTGCAGCCGTGGTGATGGCCCTGCGCTTCGAGAAGGAATTCCGTTACGGCCCGGACTCGCCGGCGGCCAAACTGGCGACCTTGGCGCGCCTGCAAAGGGCCGTCGGGCGCGGCGGCCTCCTGCCCGACGACTACCAGCCGATCCAGGTCAAGCTGGGCGATCTCGGCGGGATGGTGGAGGCCGACGCCAAGCTAACGGCCACTGTGGCCCGCGCGGCCGCGCCGGCCGCCCATCGCCTGACCCTGCTGCTGAAGCTCGCCACCGGCGAGGCCGCCCCCCTCGGGCCGGCCGCCGACCGGGCGCGGATGGAGGCTCTGCGCCTGGCGCGCCTGGACGACACGCGGGCCGAGCTGGCCGCCGCGCCCGAGCGCATGGCGCAGGTGAAGGACCTCTTCATGCAGGCCGGCGTCGCCGCCTGACGCCGCCCGCGCTCGAGCCCGTCAGGCCCCGAGGGCCTCGGCCAGGGCGTCCACGGCGCGATCGACGTCGGCGTCGTCCATGCCCGGATAGAGCGGCAGCGACAGGCAGCGCGCATACCAGGCCTCCGCGCCGGGAAGGGTCAGCGGCCCGTAGCGCTGAGCATAGTACGGCTGGCGGTGCACGGGGATATAGTGGACCTGGCTGCCGATCCCGCGGGACCGCAGCGCCTCGACGACCTGCCGGCGTGAGCGGCCGGCGGCCTCGAAATCGATCAGCGCGACCATCAGGTGCAGCACGGGATCGCTCCAGGCCGACCGGGCGGCCGGCCGCACCATGGGCGCCAGCGGCTCCAGGCGCTCCAGGTAGCGGGCGGTCAGGCTCCGGCGGCGCTCCGCAAAGCGAGGCAGCTTGCCCAACTGCGACAGGCCGAGGGCGCAGAGCACGTCCGGCAGCCGGTAGTTGAACCCCAGCTCCGGCATTTCGTACCACCAGGGATCTGCGCTGGTCGGGCGCACCATGCCGTGGCTGCGCAGGGTCCGGAGACGCTCGGCGAGGAGCGCGTCACGGGTGGTCACCATGCCGCCCTCGCCCGTGGCGATGGTCTTGACCGGGTGGAACGAGAAGGTCGCCATGGCCGAATGGCGGCAGTCGCCGACCGTCTCTTGGACGCCGAAGCGCATGGTCGAGCCGAGCGCGTGCGGGGCGTCTTCCACCAGCACCGCGCCGGCCGCCTCGGCCAGCGCCTTGAGGGCCGGCAGCTCGGCAACCTCGCCGCGCAGGTGCACCGGCAGCACGGCCCGAACCGCCCGTCCCCCTGCGCGGCCAAGCGCCTCGGCCAGTGTGGCGGGCGTCATCAGGCCGGTGTCGGGGTCGACGTCGGCGAACACGACCTCGGCGCCGACGAAGCGGGCGCAGTTGGCCGTGGCCAGGAAGGTGATCGACGGCGCGATGCAGACATCGCCCGGCCCGACGCCCAGGGCCAGCATCGCCAGGTGCAGGGCCGCCGTGCCGTTGGCGCACGCCACGGCGTGCGGCGCGCCCACCGTCTCGGCGAAGGCGCGCTCGAAGGATTCGACCCGGGGCCCGGTGGTCAGGAAGTCCGCCCTCAGCGCCTCGGCGACCGCGGCGATGTCGTCGTCCTCGATCGTCTGGCGGCCGTAGGGCAGGATCGGCTCAGTCATGGGATTCGTTGAGCATGGCGAGCAGCCCCTCGCCGTTCAGCCATTCGTCGTTGGAATCGCTGGAGTAGGCGAAGGTCTCGGCGACGAGGGGGTGGGTGGCGGCGTGCGGGGTGCGCGCGTACTCCACGAAGGCCGGCTCGATGGCGTAGCGATCGCCCAGGTCGACGGTGGTGCGCGCATCGTCCTGGCTGATCATCATCTCGTGCAGCTTCTCCCCGGGGCGGATGCCGATGATCTTGATCTTGGCCTGCGGGGCCATGGCCGCGGCCAGGTCGGTCATCTTCATGGAGGGGATCTTGGGCACGAAGATCTCGCCGCCGCGCATCATCGACAGGGAGGACAGGACGAAATCGACGCCCTGGTTCAGGGTGATCCAGAAGCGCGTCATCCGCGGGTCGGTGATCGGCAGCTCGTCCGCCCCCTTGGCGATCAGGCGCTGGAACAGAGGGGCCACCGAGCCGCGGGAGCCCACCACATTGCCGTAGCGAACGACCGAGAAGCGCGCGCCGATGTCGCCGGAGAGGTTGTTGGCGGCCACGAAGGTCTTGTCGGACGCCAGCTTGGTCGCGCCGTACAGGTTGATCGGGTTGCAGGCCTTGTCGGTGGAGAGCGCCACCACCTGCTTCACCCGGTTGGTCAGGCAGGCCCAGACCACGTTCTCCGCCCCCAGCACGTTGGTGTGGATGCATTCGGAGGGGTTGTACTCGGCGGCGGGCACCTGCTTCAGCGCCGCGGCGTGGATCACCACGTCGACGCCCCGCAGCGCCAGCGTCAAGCGCTCGCGGTCGCGCACGTCGCCCAGAAAGAAGCGCATGCAGGCCAGCTTCGCCGCGTCGAACTTCTCCTGCAGCTCGATCTGCATCTCGTGCTGCTTCAGCTCGTCGCGGGAATAGACGATCAACTTGCGCGGCCGGGTCTGGCCGAGCACCCGGTCGACGAACCGGCGGCCGAAGGAGCCGGTGCCGCCGGTGACCAGGATCACCTTGCCGTCCAGGTCGAGCGAGGTGGGGGCGAACCGCTGCACCAGGGCCTCCGCAGTCACGTGGTCGAGAATCGCTGCGGCCATCTGCCCACGGGGGGCGTAAAGAGAGCGCTAACCCTAAATGCGGCAGAACGACCGCATGAGACGCCGTGCGTTCCTTGCCCTGATCGCCCTGCCGGCGGCCGTCCTGTCGGTCGTTGCGGGTCCGGCCGCCGCCAGCGGCGGCGGCGAAAAGAAGGCGGCGGGCCCCGCATCGCCCTATGTGCGGATGCCGATCCTCACCGCCACCGTCCGCAAGCGGAACGGCAAGCGGGGCGTGCTGACGGTGGAGACGGGCCTCGACGTCCCCGACCCCAAGGTGCGCGAACTCGCGGAGGCCTCGACGCCGCGCCTGCGCGCCGCCTATTTCCAGGTGCTGCAGACCTACGCCAACGGCCTGGCGCCGGGCGCCCCGCCGAACGCCGACTTCCTCGGCCGCGAACTGCAGCGCGAGACCGACCGCGTGCTGGGACGTCCCGGCGCGCGCCTGCTGTTCGGCACGATCCTGATGAACTGACGGTCCGGGCGCCCGCCCGCCCGCTCACATCGCCGAGATGCCGCCGTCGAGCTTCAGTTCCGCCCCGGTCATGAACCGGCTCTCGTCGGAGGCCAGATAGAGCGCGGCGTTGGCGATGTCCTGCGGCGCGCCGATGCGGCCGATGGGCACCTGGCGGGCAAGCTTGGCCTCCGCCTCCTCCTTGCCGAAGCGCTGGCGCAGCGGGTCCAGGATCGGCGTGTCGATGAAGGTCGGGTGGATGGAGTTGGAGCGGATATCCAGGCCCTGCTTTGCGCAATGCAGGGCGATCCCTTTGGACAGCAGCCAGACCGCCGCCTTGGAGGCGTTATAGACCGGCGTGTTGTGCGCGGCGATCAGGCCCGCGATCGAGGAGATGTTGATGATCGAGCCGGGCTGGTTCTGACGCAGGTACTTCAGCGCGTGCTTGGTTCCCAGGAACACGGAATCCACGTTCACGCTCATCACCAGCTTCCAGTCCTCGAAGCTGAGGCTCTCGATGTCGCCGCCGCGGCTGATGCCGGCGTTGTTGATCAGCACCGAGATCCCGCCCATGGCCGCGTCGGCTTCCTCCAGGGCGTAGATCCACTGGTCTTCCCGGGTGACGTCCAGCGGGAACGCGAAGGCCGTGCCGGCGCCGAACGCCGCGTTGATCTCCGCGGCGGCGGCCTTGGCGCCTTCGTGGTTGATGTCGGCCAGCGACACCTTGGCGCCTTCCTCGGCCAGCCGGCGCGCCATCGCCGCGCCCAGCCCCTGAGCCCCGCCGCTGATGAACGCCTTCTTCCCCTCGACCCGTCCCGCCATGAGTACGCTCCCTTTTCTCGTCAGATCGCCCCGGCCTCGGCCGCGGCCCGGTCCATGAAGGCGGCGAGCTCGACGTCGAGCTCGGTCACCCCGTCGGCGTCATGGGTGGCCAGCACCACATCGACGCGGTTGTAGACGTTGAACCACTCCGGATGGTGGTCCAGCTTGTCGGCCATCAGCGCCGACCGGGCCATGAAGCCGAAGGCCGCGTTGAAGTCGGCGAAGCGAAAGCTGCGTTCGATCGCGTCGCGCCCGCCCTCCACCGCGCGCCACGCGGGCAGGCGCGCCAGGGCCGCCGCGGCGCCGATGCGGGCCGGCCGGCCCATCAGGCCGCCGCCTCTTCCGGAAACGTGAGGCCGGTGGCCTGCGACAGTTCGGCCAGCGCCTGGTCCACGCCGCTGACCTTGATCGCCGTCATGCCGAGCTGCGCCGCCGGCTTGCAGTTGATCCCCAGGTCGTCGAGGTAGACGCAGGCCTGCGGCTTCACCGCCAGGAGTTCGCACATCATCACGTAGATCTTCGGGTCGGGCTTGCGTACGCCGGCCTTGGAGCTTTCGATGATGGCGTCGAACAGCGGCATGATCAGGCCCATGGCGCCGGCGGCTCGCTGGATCTCGTCCTGGCCGGGGCTGTGCATCGAAACCACGTTGTTGGTGATGCAGCCGACCTTGAAATGCTGCTTGCAGATCTTCAGCGCCTCGACCATCCGCGGCCGCACCTGGCCCGACAGCAGCGGAAGCACGTCGGCGCCCCGCACCGGGTGGCCCAGGGCCGTGGACTCCTCGAGGAACAGCTCGTCGAACCGGGCCGCGTCGATCTCATTGCGTTCGAACAGGGCCCAGGCGTTGTCGTGGTGGTTGGTGGCGTTGACCCGGCGGATGATGTCCTTGGGCAGTCCCCGCTCGGCCTCGAAACGGTTGAACGCCTCGAACGGCGAAGAGGTGAACACGCCGCCGAAATCCCAGATCACCGCCTCGATCGCCATCGCCCGTTCCGCTCCGTTTTTCGAACCGGCGCGACGCTAGAGACCGGGGCCGGGCCGCGCAAGCCGCCAGGGGCGCGGCGGACCTGGCGATCTGCTATCACGAGCCGATGTCTCCAGAGCGCCTGCCCCTGCTTCCGCGCATCGTCACCTTCGGCTTCGCCGTGACCGTGCTGCTCTGGCTGTCGCTGGTTCCGTCCAGCGCGCTGCCCCGGTCCATCACCTTCTGGGACAAGGCCGAGCACGCCCTGGCCTATCTGGTGCTCACGGGGCTTGGCCTCTTGCTGTTTCCCCGGCGGCCGCTGGCCCTGATCGGCGGCGTGCTGGTTCTGGGCGTCGGCCTGGAGCTCCTGCAGGCGGCGACCCAGCTTGGCCGCCAGGGCGACTGGCGCGACGTGGTGGCCAATGCGACGGGAGTGGCGGCGGCGGCTGTCGCCGTCGGTGCGTTTCGGCGGCGGCGCGCGCCCTGATGAGCCTTCGCCACGCCCCATGGACCGAATCCGCCGACTTCGCCATCGGGCTGAGGCCGATCCCGGAGACCGGGTGGCTGGAGGGCGGCGAGGCCGATCCCGCCGCCCGCAAGGACCCGCTCTTCGCCGCGGCCCGGCCCGACGTGTTCGCCGAGGCCCAGGGCTCCCGAGCCGGCCAGCTCGAAATCGCCCGGCTGGTCGACGCCGCCCTCGGGACTCCGGGCGAACCGGCCGGCGACCTGCCGCCGCTCTACGCCGCCGCCCGCCGGGTGTCCGACGACCTGTGCCTCATGGAGAAGTCGGACGGCGCCTGGAGGCTCACAGCCCTCAGCCTGTCGGCGGCCAGCTTCTTCCGGGCGGAGGAGGTGCTCGGCAAGAGCCTCGCCGAGCTGCACGGGCCGGTGAACGGCTTTTCCGAGCGGTTCCTGCGCCGGGTGGAACGCATCTTCGAGGGGCTGCGCCCCGGGCTGGTGCTGGAGCGCCGCAACTGGAGCCTATTCAATTCCGACGTCCTGAGCGTCCCCGATCCTGCGCCCTACCGCGCCCGGCTGCCGCTCGTCACGCCGCAGACGGCTGGCGAGGCGCTGTTTCTGCGGGTGGAGCGCCAGACCCTGCGACGCCTGCCGCAGACCGGCGGCGCCGTCTTCACGATCCGCATCTGGCTCAATCCCTTGGCCGACGTCGCAGCCGAGCCGGCGCGCCTGGCGGCGTTCGCCCAGGCCTGGCGCAGCGCCCCGCAAGCCTTCCGCGACTACAAGCGCCTGGCGCTATATGATCGCCTCGTTGAGGCGTTCCTTCGCGCACACGGAGAATCGCACAGCGTTAACGGGACGGCGTCTCCATCCTTGTGGGCTCCGTGACCAAGAGGCCGCCATGCGTTTTCGCCTGCTGATCCCGATCGCCGCCGCCCTGGCGCTGAGCGCGTGCAACGAGGCGCCCACGCCCAAGCCGTCCTTGCCCAGCAAGGTCACCGCTCCGATCGCTGCGGCCCCGGCCGCCGCGCCCGCCGCCTTGCCTGCGCAGCCCGCGGCCGTCTGCCCGCCCCAGCCGCAGCCGGTCTGCCCGCCGGTGGCCACGAAGACGGCCCACAAGGCGAAGCCCGCCGTGGTCAGGCGCAAGACGTCCAAGGCCCATCGCCGGACCACGGCGAAGACCGAGCGCCACTACCGCCGCTACGAGGGCGGGGCGCAGGTCCGCGGTCATGAGTACGCCGAGCGCGAGGAGTCCTGGTCCCACCGCGATCGTCACCGCCACCATCGCGAGGGTCAGCCGCCGCAGGCCGACCGCTACGCCTACGCGCCAGCCGACCATTACCACGCCTACGGCCAGTCGGGCGCGGTGACCCACTTCGCCCAGCCCTATGAGCGGGCCTACGGCCATCGCCAGGACGACCGCTACAGCGCGGGCGGCCGCAGCTACGAGTCCTACGAACGCAGCGAGAGCTACAGCTACAGCGAAGACGCCCGGGGCGGACGGGCCTACGCCGATCGGGAGTCCTATCGCTCTGACGGCGGCCGCTACGCCGCCCACGGCTATGCGGAAAGTGATGCGCAGTCGTCCCGGTCGTCGTGGCGCTACAGCGAGCGCGCCGAGGATTCTGGGAGCTGGCGGCGCACAGAGGTCGTCTCCGGCGGCTGCTGTATCGGCGGCGAGGCGGCCGGCCGCGATCCGGACGGCTTCCTCACCTGGCCCGGGAAGGTTCCCGCGGCTCCCTACTGAGGCGGCCCAGGCCCGACGTGCGAAGCGCGCGTGGAGCGACCGAGCCGTCCGCCGCCGAGCCTGCGGAGCGGCGAGCGCCCGATCCGCTGACGGGCGCGCGCGGCGTGCTTCGGCAGGCGCTTTGGCGCGTGCGCTATCTCGCCTGCCGCATGGCCGGTTGGCTGCAGTTTCCGTTCATGGGCGCCCAAGCCCCCTTGCGCGGCCACGTCGTCGACACTCGCGCCTACGCGCGCCGCAGCGGCTTGGAGTTCACGGAGCTGGATCCGCCGCGGCCGCAGGGGTCGCGCACCGCGCCAGCGACCTTCGTCACCGTCGTGCCGCAGGGTCGCCTGCTCTTCGACTACGGCGCCGTGGTCACGCCCGACCACCGGCTGCTGGGCGAGGTCTCGCCGCCCCTGGGGGGACCGGTGTGGATGCACCGCGCCCTGTACGAGCGCGGCTTGCCGCGGCCCGAGCGCGTGGCCGGAACGTTGGCCGTCCTGTCGTCCCAGGCGCACCAGCGATACTTCCACTGGATGACCGACGTACTGCCGAGGATCGAGCTTCTGCGCCGGGCCGATGTCGCCGTCGACCACTACGCGGTGAACCTGCAGGCGCCGTTCCAGCGCGAGACCCTGGCCTGGCTCGGCCTGCCGCCGGACCGGCTGATCGACCTGTCGCGGGAGGGTCAGATCGTCGCCGACCGGCTGGCGGCGCCCTCGCTGCCCGGCGAGATCGGCGCGCCCACCTGGGAGACCTGCCGGTTCCTGCGCGAGACCTTCCTGCTCGGCGCGGCGGACCGTCGTCCCGAGCTTCGGCTCTATGTGCGCCGGCGCGACGCGCTCACCCGCCGCGTGGTCAACGAGGAGGAGGTGCTGGCGGCCCTCGTTCCCCTCGGGTTCGAGGCGGTTGACCTGGAGCGTCTGTCGGTGGCCGCGCAGGTCGACCTCTTCGCCAGAGCCGCCGTGGTCGTGGGCCCCCACGGCGCGGGCATGACCAATCTGGTGTTCTGTCCCCCCGGCGCCGGGCTCGTCGAGTTCATGCCCCGGACCTATTTCAATCCCTGCTTCGAGATCCTCGCGGGGCATGTCGGGGCCCGCTATCGCCGCCTGCCGGCGGAGTCCGTCTCGGCGAAGACGCACGACCAGTGGATGGACCCTGCGGTTCTGGAGCGGGCGCTCGCCGAGCTGCTCCGATAGGGGCCGCCCGCGGGCGTCAGTCGCGCGTGACCGCGATCTGCGTCTCGCATAGAGCCAGGGGCGCGGGGCGGTGGCTGACCAGGACCAGGCCCTGGCCGGTGCGTCCCAGGCGCCGGTCAAGCGCCTCGGTCACCCTGGCCTCGGTCGCCGCGTCCAGGCCTTCGGTGGGCTCGTCCAGCAACAGGAACGGGGCCTGGCGCAGATAGGCTCGCGCCAGGCTCAGCCGCCGCCGCTCCCCGCCGGAGAGCCGCTGGCCGCCGTCGCCCAGCCAGGCGTCCAGCCCGCCGGGCAGGTCGCGCACGCGGGCGTCCAGCACCGCGTCGGCCAGCGCCGTCCAGAGTTCGGCCTCGCTCGCCTTGGGCGCCGCCATGGCGAGGTTTTCCCGCACCGTCCCGGTGACCAGCCGCGCATCCTGCGGCGCGAAGGCAAACAGGCGCCGCGCCGCGCCGATCGGGAGGCTCTCCAGCGGCTCTGCATCGACGACGATCCTGCCGTCGGGCGCGGGACGCAGGCCGACCAGGGCCTCCAATGTACGGGTCTTGCCGGCGCCGGAGGGGCCGACGAGCGCAATCCGCGCGCCTGGCGCGAGCTCGTGACCGTCCAGCCGCAGCGCAGAGCGGGGCGTCGACTCGGGACGCGGCGCCGGTGGCTGGTCCATCAGTTCGCTGAGCCGCTGCTCGGCCTCGGCCAGGGGGCCGGACTGCTCGGCGGCGCGCAACAGCCCTGCGGCGCCCTCCAGTCCCGCCAGCGCCGCCAGCGCCGCCAGCGCGGCCATCGGCAGGGGCGCGCCGGCGCTGAGCGCGATCACGGCTGCGAGGGTGGCGGCGCTGAGGCCGGCTTGGACGGCCCCGAGCAGCGCCTCGGCGTCGGCGCGCCGCAGGCGGGCGTCCGACAGGGCGGCCTCGTGGGCCATCACCGCGTCCACGGCCCGATCCACCAGGCCGAAGCAGTGGAGCTCCGGCGCCGCTGCGGCGTAGCCGGCCAGGCTGTCCTTCAGAGCTCCCGCCGCCCGCTGGCCCTCGCGCCCGGGATCGGCGCCAAGCCGCCGCGCGAGCGCGCCGCCCCCCGTCGCCAGCAGGGCGAACCCGGCCAGGAAGGCGGCGGACGCCCACGGCGAGGCCAGGGCGATCAGGGTCGCTGCGGCGCCGGCGCCGGCTGCGGCGGCCCACGGCGCCGAGCGGCGCACGAATCGGGTCTCCACCGCCTCCACATCCTGAACCAGGCGGGCTGCGGCCTCGCCCGACGACAGGGCCAGGGCGCGCTGCGGCGATGCGGCGGCGAGGGCGGCGAAGAGCGCCGGGCGCAGCTCGGCCAGAGCGCGCAGGGCGGCCTGGTGGCTGAGCAGCCGTTCGCCATAGCGGCCCGCCGTGCGGACGATGGCGAACAGGCGGATGCCGGCGCTAGGCAGGAGGTAGTTGAACGCCTGCGCGGCGATCGGTCCCGCCGCTCCGGCCAGGGCCGCGCCGGCGAGGAACCAGCCGGACACGCCGAGCAGGGCGGTGGACGCCGCGGCGGTGAGGGCGGCGCAAAGGCCTGCGGCCAGCAACTCTGTACGTCGGCGGCGCACCTGGCCGGCCAGGAAGCGGGCGAGGGGGGCGGCGGGCCTCATGACAGCCTCACGACATGGTCTGCGGCCTCGGCCAGCGCCGGCGAGTGGGTCGCCACGATGACGGTGTGCGAGCCCACGGCGGCGCGGATCAGGCGCACGAGTTCGGCCTCGGCGGCCGGGTCGAGGTCGGCGGTGGGCTCGTCCAGGAGCAGCAGGGGGGCGGGCTTGAGCAGGGCGCGGGCCAGAGCCAGCCGTCGACGCTCGCCGCCGGACAGGCCTGAGCCGCGCTCGTCCACCGGCGTCTCGGCGCCTTGCGGCCGACGCTCAAGGGCCGGTCCCAGGCCCACCTTCACAGCCATGGCGAGAGCGTCGTCGCGGGTCACTCCCGGCCCGGCGGCGACGAGGTTGTCGAGGATCGAGCCGGGAAGCAAGGCGGGCGCCTGTCCGGCCCAGGCGGCGTCCGCGGCGAAGCCGCCGCCGGCGCGGAGGGACGCGCCGCCGACCTCGATGTCGCCTGCCGCCAGCGGCGTCAGCCCGACGATCGCCTCCATCAGGCTGGTCTTGCCGGAACCGGTGGGGCCGACCACGGCGGTGAGACACCCGGCCGGGCAGACCGCATCCACCGGACCGATACGGCGTTCGCCGAAGGCCAGGCTCGCGCCCCTGAGGACGACGCTCGGCGGCGCGGCCAGGACGGGCCTGGCCGGCGGGGGCGCCGCCGCCTGCGCTGCCCAGGAACCCAGCCGTCCGGCGGCGGCCTCGCCGATCTGCCGCTCGTGATAGGCGGCCGCCAGCCGGCGCATCGGCGCATAGACTTCCGGCGCCAGGGCGAGAACAAAGAAGGCGCGGGGAAAGTCCAGGGTCTCGGGGGCGCGGAACGGGAGCACGCCCAGCAGCGAGAAGCCGGCGTAGACCGCCACCAGCGCCACCGACAACGCGGCGAAGAACTCCAGGGCGGCGGTGGAGACGAACGCGATGCGGAGAACGCCCAGTGTCCGCTCGCCCACCTCCCGCGCGGCCTGCCCCACGCGGGCGGTCTCCCGCCCCTCGGCTTGGAAGGCCAGCACGACCGGCAGGGCGCGCACCCGATCCACGAACAGGCCGGACAGCCGCGCCAGGGCTTCGAACTGGCGTCGCGCCTCGCCCGCCGCGGCGCTCCCCGCCAGCGCCATGATGGCGGCGAACGGGAGCAGGGTCGCCAGAAGGATCGCGGCGGCCACCGGGCTGGCGAAGGCGGCGGCCGCGCATATGGCCATGGGGCCCAACCCGGCGGCGAGCTGGGCGGGGCGATAGCGAGCGTAGTAGCCCTCCAGGGCTTCGACCTCCTCGACCGCCGCGGCCATGGCCTCGCCCAGGGCCGTCCGGGCGCCCCGCCGCCGCGACAGGGCGGCGCCGACGACCTTGCGGCGCACCATGGTGGTCACCGCCCGCGCGTGGCGGGCGCACAGCCGCGCCGAGATCCAGGACGCCGCGGCGCGGACGGCCATGGCCGCGGCCACGCCGGCGAGGCCGAGCGCCTTGTGAGGTGTCGCCAGCACGGCGACGAGGGCGGCGGCGAAACCTGCCGCCCCGGCCGCATCGACCAGGGTCAGCAGCGCCAGGAGGGGGGCCGGTGCGCCCGGCGCCTCGCGGGCCCATTGGGCCAGGCGTCGTCGATCAGCGGCTTCGTCGGTGCGACTCATCAGCCCGGCGGCTCATACATCAAAATATTCACACATTCTAATATTGATCGGGACGCGCTGAGGGTGTTGAATAGGCGGCAAAAGGGGATCGAGTCATGGACCTTGGCGTCGTCGAGCTCTCTCGCCTGCAGTTCGCCCTCACGGCGATGTACCACTTCCTGTTCGTGCCGTTGACGCTGGGACTCTCGTTCCTGCTCGTCATCAT
Source organism: Phenylobacterium sp. (assembly GCF_046291545.1). Lineage (GTDB taxonomy): Bacteria > Pseudomonadota > Alphaproteobacteria > Caulobacterales > Caulobacteraceae > Phenylobacterium. The sequence goes on along the minus strand of NZ_JBKBSM010000001.1, from coordinate 651,520 downwards.
GGAGACGATCTATGTGATGACCGGCCGGCCCATCTGGCGAACCATCACCCGGTTCTGGGCCACGATCTTCGGCATCAACTTCGTCCTCGGCGTGGCCACGGGCCTCACCATGGAGTTCGAGTTCGGGACCAACTGGTCCTACTACTCCCACTACGTCGGCGACATCTTCGGCGCGCCGCTGGCGATCGAAGGGCTGATGGCCTTCTTCCTGGAAGCCACCTTCGTCGGACTGATGTTCTTCGGCTGGGACCGGCTGTCCAGGCAGGGCCACCTGTTCGTCACCTTCATGGTGGCCCTCGGTTCGAACCTCTCGGCCCTCTGGATCCTGGTGGCCAACGGCTGGATGCAGAACCCGGTCGGGTCGGTGTTCAATCCAGAGACCATGCGCATGGAGGTGGAGAGCTTCCGCGAGGTTCTCTTCAACCCGGTCGCCCAGGCCAAGTTCGTGCACACGGTCAGCGCCGGCTACGTCACCGCCTCGGTGTTCGTGCTGGGCGTCTCGGCGCTGATGCTGCTGCAGGGCAAGTGGCCGCGGGTCGCCAAGCGATCCTTCGCGGTGGCCGCCTCCTTCGGTCTGGCCTCGGCCCTTTCGGTCGTGGTGCTCGGCGACGAGAGCGGCTACGCCCTCACCGACAACCAGAAGATGAAGCTGGCCGCGCTGGAGGCCATGTGGGAGACCGAGCCTGCGCCCGCCGGCCTGGCCGCCTTCGGGTTCCCCGACCGGGAGAACCGCACGACCCACTTCGAGGTCAAGATCCCCTATGTCCTTGGCCTGATCGCCACGCGCAGCCTCGACCAGCCGGTCGAGGGCATCCTGCCGTTGGTGGCCATCGCCGAGGATCGGATCGAGAATGGGGTCAAGGCCTATGACGCCCTCGAACGGCTGAAGGCGGACCCGCAGGACATCGCCGCCCGCGCCGATTTCGAAAAGGTCCGCCACGACCTCGGCTATGGACTGCTCCTGAAGCGCTACGTGGCCGACCCGCGCACGGCCGACCACGCGACGATACAGAAGGCCGCCTGGGACACGGTGCCGAACGTGCCGGTGATGTTCTGGACCTTCCGCCTGATGGCGGGGCTTGGCTTCTTCTTCATCGCGGTGTTCGCCACGGCCTTCGTCCTGGCCACCCTGCGGCGCTGCGACACCAAGTGGTTCCTGCGGCTGGCCGTAGCGATCATCCCGCTGCCCTGGATCGCGGCCGAGGCCGGCTGGCTGCTGGCCGAGCTGGGCCGCCAGCCCTGGGCGGTGGAAGGGGTGCTGCCCACCTTCCTGGGCGTATCCAGCCTGACCCGCGCCGATGTCTGGACCACCATCATCGGCTTCACCGCGCTCTACAGCGTCCTGGCGGTGATCGAGGTGGGCCTGATCATCCGGACCGTGCGGCGCGGTCCCTACGCGCCCCATGAAGGACCGCGCTACGGCGCGGAGGGCGCCGAACCCACCGCCATGGCCGCCGAGTAAGGAGGCGCACGATGGACATTCCCCTCGACTATCCGACCCTGCGGGTCATCTGGTGGGGCCTGATGGGCGTTCTCCTCATCGGGTTCGCCCTCACCGACGGCTTCGACCTCGGGGTGGCCGCTCTCCTGCCCTTCGTCGCCCGCAACGACGGCGAGCGGCGCATGGTGATCAACACCATCGCCCCGACCTGGGAGGGCAACCAAGTCTGGTTCATCCTCGGCGGCGGCGCCATTTTCGCGGCCTGGCCGTTCGTCTACGCCGTCAGCTTCTCGGGCTTCTACCTGGCGATGTTCGCTGTGCTCGCCGCGCTGATCCTTCGGCCCGTCGGCTTCAAATACCGTTCCAAGCGGCCGGACGCGCGCTGGCGCTCGGCCTGGGACTGGGCCTTGTTCGTCGGCGGCTTCGCTCCGGCCCTGGTGTTCGGCGTGGCGGTGGGCAACGTCCTGCAGGGCGTGCCGTTCCGCCTCGACAGCGACCTGCGGGCCTTCTACGAGGGCGGCTTCTTCGGCCTCTTCACGCCCTTCACCCTGCTCTGCGGCCTGCTGTCGGTGGCCATGCTCGTCCTGCACGGGGCCGCCTGGCTGACCATCAAGGCCGAGCACGGCGCGGTGCGCGACCGTGCGCGCACCCTGGGCACCTGGGCCGCCGTCGCCGGCGTGGCGCTCTTCGCGGCCGGCTACGCCTTCGTCGCCTTCGGCGGCCTCGGCTTCCGCCTGGATGGGGCCGCCGATCCGGCGGGCGCCTCCAACCCGCTGCGCGTGCCCACGGTGGCCGCGCCGGGGGCCTGGCTCGACAATTTCGCCGCCTATCCCTGGATGTGGATCGCCCCGGCCCTCGGCTTCGGCGGCGCGATCCTGGCCCTGGTCGGCGTGCGGGCCGGGCGCGAATGGCCGGCCTTCGCCGGCTCATCGCTCTCGACGCTTGGGATCATTTCGACGGTCGGCCTGGCGATGTTCCCCTTCATCCTGCCCAGCTCGATCGATCCGCGCTCGAGCCTGACCGTATGGAACGCCTCGTCCAGCCACATGACGCTCTTCATCATGCTCGTGGTGACCATCGTCTTCCTGCCGATCGTGCTGCTCTACACCGCCTGGGCTTTCAAGGTGATGTGGGGCCGCTCCTCGGTGGAGGCCCTCACCCACAACCCCGATCTCTACTGAAGGCGCACGGCCATGTGGTACTTCACCTGGAACCTCGGCCTCGGCCTCGCGGTCGCCTTCGCCGTGCTGAACGGCATGTGGCACGAGTTCCACCTGATGGACTCCGGCGACATCGGCGACGACGACGACGAGGAAGAACACGCGGTCTCTTGACCGCCCTCAAGGCGCCCTCGCCGGCGGCATGGCGCCATGAGACGTCATGCTCACGCCCCTCCTCTCCCGCCGGGCCGCCGGCCTCGGCCTTGCCGCCCTTCCGCTGACCGGCTGCGCCGCGCCCAGCGGCTATGACCAGGCCGTGCTCGACACCTGGCGGCTGGCGCCGGCCGGACCCGGCGACCTGCCGGTCCCGGCGCTGGTTCACGCCGCATGCCTGGCGGCCAACAGCCACAACACCCAGCCATGGCGCTTTGAGGCCGAGGGCCGGCGCATCGCTGTGCGACCCGACTTCGCCCGGCGAACCCCCGTGGTCGATCCCGACGATCACCATCTCTACGTCAGTATCGGCTGCGCGGCCGAGACCATGCTGCAGGCGGCGCCCGGCTACGGCTGGAGCGGCGAGGTCGACGGGGTCGGCCGCGAGGGGGTGGCGCTGTCGTTCATGCCGAGCGAGCCGCGCCGCACGGCCGCCTTCGAAACGATCCCCCGGCGCGCCAGCACCCGGGCAGAGTACGACGGCCGGCCGGTCCCGCCCGGCGTGCTCCTGGGGCTCGTCGCCGCCGCCGGCCCGCAGGTGGAGGCGATCGTCCTGCAGGATTCCCGGCGGCTCGAGGACGCCACGGGCTTCATCCTCGAGGGGAACGCCGCCCAGGTGGCCGACCGCGCCTTCCGGCGCGAGCTCAAGCGCTGGATCCGGTTCAGCGAGGCCGAGGCGGCCGCCACCCGCGACGGCCTCTTCGCCGGGGCCTCGGGCAATCCCGCCCTGCCGCGGGCGATCGGCGAACCCCTCTTCGAACTGGCCTTCACCGAGAGCGGGGAAGCCGACAAGATTCGCCGCCAGATGAACAGCTCCGCGGGGCTCGTGGTCTTCACCGCCCCCTCGAACGACGTCGCCGGCTGGGTGGAGGCGGGCCGGGCCTACACCCGCTTCGCCCTGGCGGCCACCGCCGAGGGCCTCAAGCTCGCATTCCTCAATCAGGCGGTTGAGCATGCGCCGACCCGCGCCGAGTTCGCCCGCTGGCTGGGGGCGCCGGACGCGCGGCCCGACCTGGTGATCCGCTTCGGCTACGGCCCGGACATGCCCCGCTCCCTGCGCCGTCCCGCGCGCCAGGTGCTGGACCACGGGGGCGGCGTTTCGAGCGCCGCCGCTTCTCCCCCGGCTCGCCGCTAGGGCTGCGGCAGCTCCAGCACGGCGCGGACGCCGCCGACGGGCGCCTGCTCCAGCCAGACCCGTCCGCCGTAGAGGATCACGAGGTCGCGAACGATCGACAGGCCCAGGCCCGACCCCGGCGCCTGCTCGTCCAGGCGCTGGCCGACGTTGAAGACAAGCTCCCAGGCCTCGGGCAGCAGACCCGGGCCGTCGTCATCAATGACGATGCGCACCTTGCCGGCGTCGGACGCCACGACGGCCACCTCGACGCGGGACTTGGCCCATTTGCCGGCGTTGTCCACGAGGTTCGCGACCATCTCGTTGAGGTCCTGGGCGTCGACCGCCGCGATCAGCGGGCGCTCAGCCGTCAGGGCGAATTCCACGCCGCGCCGGCCGTGCAGGCGCCTCATGGCCGATATCACCGGTTCCAGGGCCGCGGCGACGTCCGCCACGGCGCCCGGCGCCGTGCGCGAGGCGGCCGCTCGGGCGCGCGCGATCTGGTAGTCGATCTGCCGGCGCATCCGCTCGCACTGGGCCAGGATGACATTGGCGGCCGACGCGTCGCCGGCGGCGCGCAGGCGCTCGCCTTCGTCCACCAGGATGGCCAAGGGGGTCTTGAGCCCATGGGCGAGGTTGCCCGCCTGGGTCCGCGCGCGGCGGATCATCTCGTGATTGGCGTCGATCAGGGCGTTCAGGTCGCGGACGAGCGGCATCACCTCGTCGGGCGCGTCGGCGGGCAGGCGCGCGGCCCGCCCCTGGCGGACGTCGGCCAGGTTGGCGCGGACCTTGGTCAGCGGCTGCAGCCCGAACCAGACCTGCAGGAACGCGGCGGCGATGAGGCCCAGCGCCATCACGCCGAGCGAAAGGACGAGCGTGCGGTTGAAGTCGGCCAGCACCGCCTGCAGCAATCGCTCGTCGGCGCCGATGCCGATGCGCAGCGTCTCCTCGGCTCCAGCCAGCCTCACGGTCCGCTGGACCAGCCGCACCTGGCCGGTGGGCCCTTCGACGAAGGAGTGGCGCTCTTCGCCCGGCTGCGGCGGCGGCCCGTCCAGCGGCAGGGCGGCGCCGGCCAGGGACGGCGAGGCGGCCGCCTGGCCGTCCGGGGCGTCGATCTGCCAATAGAATCCCGAGCCCGGCGGGAGGAATCGCGGGTCGCTGAGGCGGCGGTGCAGGAAGGGCTTGCCCCTGGGGTCGACATCCACGAGCGCCGCCAACTCCGCCGCGTGACCGTGCAGCTCGCCGTCGAACTGCTCGGTCACATGGGCGCGGAACAGCTCCGACAGCGCGACGCCGCTCAGCGCCACGCCTCCGCAGATCCACACCACCGACCCAATGATCAGCCGGGCGCGAAAGCTCTTCCAGAACCTGCCCATGCTCATCCCATCCGGTAGCCCAGGCCGCGGATGGTGCGGATTACGTCCCGCCCGAGCTTCTTGCGCAGGCGCGCGACATAGACCTCGATCGTGTTGGACTCGCGCACGTCGTCCATGGCGTAGACGTGGTCGACAAGCTCCGCCTGGGAGACGATGCGCCCGGCCCTGTGCATCAGATAGCTGAGGATGCGCAGTTCGCGCGCGGTCAGCTCGACGGGACGGCCCTCCGCTTCGACCAGTCCGGCGCCCGCATCCAGCGTGATCTCACCGACCCGCACGACCGGAGAGGCGCCGCCGGCCGACCGGCGCACGAGCGCCCGCAGGCGCGCCACCACCTCCGCAGCCTGGAACGGTTTTCCCATGTAGTCGTCCGCGCCGGCGTTGAGTCCCTCGACCCGTTCGGTCCAGGCGTCGCGGGCCGTCAGCACCAGGACCGGCGTGTCCCGGCCGGCGCGACGCCAGCGCTTCAGCACCTCAAGCCCGGTCATCTTGGGCAGCCCAAGGTCGAGCACCACCGCGTCGAAGGCCTGCGTCTCGCCCAGGAACAGGGCGTCTTCGCCGTCGTCGGCGTAGTCGACGGCGAAGCCGGCCTCGCCCAGCGCGTCGCCCAGCCGGCGGGCGAGTTCGGCGTCGTCTTCAGCCAGCAGGATCCGCATCTGAGCCTCGTTTGGGCCGCGGGCTTAGCACAGTCCACCTGAAACCTGCCTGAAAGAGCCAAGCCGGCGCCTGCGGCAGTTCAGGTTCGTTTCAGCTTCGGTTCAGGGTGGTTTCAGCGGGCCGCGTCAGACAGGCGGCCAGCGCCATCGCCCCGGCGCGCCTCAGGAACCCAGTCATGTCCAGACGACGCTCCCTGACCGTCGCCGCGTGCGCGCTCGCACTGGCCCTGCCGCAAGCGGCGGCCGGCGCGTCCACCGCCGTGCCGGTCACCGCCGCCCAGGCGCGCAACATGGGCCTGCGCACGGCGACGGCGACCAGGGCGACCGAAGCGCCGCTGGTCACCTTGCCTGGGGTGGCGGCGCCGCCCTTGAACGGACGCGTCGTCGTCTCGGCGCCCTTCGCCGGGACCGTCGTGCAGGTGGACGTGCTGGAAGGCCAGGCGGTGAAGGCCGGCCAGCGGCTCGCCACCGTGTTCAGCCACGACGCGGTGCGCGTCTCCTCCGAACTGGTCGCCGCCCGGGCCGAAGCCGGCCGGGCCGACGCCGCCGCCAAACGGGCGCGCATCCTGGCCAACGAGGGGATCATCGCCGGCGCCCGAGCGGAGGAAGCCGAGGCCCGCGCCGCCCAGGCCCGGGCGATGGCGTCGGAGAACAGCCGCCTCCTGTCGAGCGCCGGCGGAGCCACCGGCAAGGCCGGGGAATACGCGCTTCGCGCACCGATATCCGGACGCATCTCGCAACTGAACCTGCAGCCGGGCGGCGGCGTCGAGGCCATGGCGCCGGCCGTCGTCGTCGATCGGGACGACAGGCTGTGGGTGGAGGCCCGCCTCCCGGCGGCCCTCATCGGCAAGGTCAAGGTCGGCGCCGGGGTCGACGTCGGGGGCGTCCGCGGCAGGGTTGTCGCCGCCGGAACCTCCATCGATCCGCGCACGCGATCGGCGGTGCTTCGCGCCGAACTGCCGGCGGGCACGGGCCTGGCGCCGGGCCGTGCAGTGCAGATCACGGTGATGGGGCCGGCTCCGGCCGGTTCGGTGCAGGCGCCCAGGTCCAGCCTCACGCGGATCGACGGCAGGGATGCGGTGTTCGTACGCGCCGCCGACGGCTACCGGCCGCAGTTCGTGACGGTCCAGGGGCTCTCCCGCACCAGCGCCGTAGTCACCGGCCTGGCGGCCGGCGCGGTGGTCGCCAGCGCTGGCGTCAGCCAGCTCAAGGCCGCGGCGGGGCGCTGACCGATGCTGTCACGCCTCGTTTCAGTCGCGCTGTCGCAGCGCCTGATGATCGTCGTCGCGGCCTTTGGCCTGATCCTCGCCGGATGGTCGGCCTATCGGCAGCTTCCGGTCGACGCCTTCCCGGACATCTCGCCGACCCAGGTGAAGATCATCCTGAAGGCGCCCGGCATGACCCCGGAGGAGGTCGAAAACCAGGTCATCACGCCCCTGGAAATGGAGCTCCTGGGCATTCCGAACCAGGCGATCCTGCGCTCCACCGCCAAGTACGCGATCGCCGACATCACCCTCGATTTCAAGGAGGGCACGGACGTCTACTGGGCGCGCCAGCAGACCGCCGAACGGCTGGCCAACGCCATGGCGAGCCTGCCGCCAATCGTCACCGGCGGCCTCTCGCCGATCTCCACCCCGCTGTCCGACGTCTACATGTTCACCCTGGAGGGCGGCGGCCTGACCCTGGAGGAGCGGCGCACCCTGCTGGACTGGACGGTGCGTCCAGCGCTGCGCGGCCTGCCCGGCGTCGCCGACGTCAACGTGCTGGGTGGACGCGCGCGCGCCTTCGAGATCATCCCCGATCCCGCCGCCCTGGCCAGCGCGGGGCTCACCGCCGCCGAGCTGAGGAGCGCGGTCGAGGCGGCCAACCGCAACGACGGGGCCGGGCGCCTGACGGAAGGCGAGGAGGCCCTGATCGTGCGCGTGGTCGGCGCGGCGACCTCGCTGGATGACCTTCGCGCCACCGCCATCGCCCTGCCAGGCGGCGGCTCGGTTCGGCTGGGGGATGTGGCGCAGGTCCGCACCGGCGCCCTGACCCGCTATGGCGCCGTCACCGAGGACGGCAAGGGCGAGACCGCCGAGGCCATCGTCATCGCCCTGCGAGGCGCCGACGCCAGCGCCGTGGTCGACGCCGTCAAGGCGCGGCTCGACGAGGTCAAGGCCAGCCTGCCGCCGGGCGTCGAGATCAGACCCTTCTACGACCGTTCCGAACTCGTCGACCGGGCGACCGGCACCGTCACCCACGCCCTGATGGAAGCCACGGTGCTGGTGGTGATCCTGCTCATGCTGTTCCTGGGGGAATGGCGCGCGGCGGTGGTGGTGGCGGTGACCCTGCCGTTCGCCGCCCTCTCGACCTTTCTGCTCATGCGAGCCTTCGGCCTGTCGGCGAACCTGATGAGCCTGGGCGGTCTCGCCATCGCCATCGGCATGCTGGTCGACGCCGCCGTGGTGGTGGTCGAGAACACGGTCGAGCGTCTGACCGACCCGGCGGCGTCGCGCCCGCGCAAGCTGCATCTGATCTATGAGGCCGCGCGCGAAGTCGCCGTCCCGGTGGTCTCGGGCGTTCTGATCATCTGCCTGGTCTTCATGCCGCTGCTCAGCCTGCAGGGACTGGAGGGCAAGCTCTTCGCGCCGGTGGCCCTGACCATAGTCTTCGCCCTGGCGGCCTCGCTGGTCCTGTCGTTCACCCTGATCCCGGTGCTCGCCTCGTTCCTGCTGAAGCCGGCGCCCCATCACGAGTCCTGGCTGATGCGCAGGATCGGCCCCGTCTACGAGCGCCTGCTCGCCCGCTCTCTGGCCAGGCCCATGCCGGTGATCGCCGCCGCCGCCGTCGGCATGGCCGCCGCCGGAGCCGGCTATGTCTTCATCGGCAAGAGCTTCATGCCGACCATGGACGAGGGCGCCATCCTCATGCAGCTCGCCAAGCTGCCGTCCATCAATCTGGACGAGAGCGCCGCCCAGGACATGGCCGTGCAGCGGGCCGTCCTCGACCGCGTCCCCGAGGTGAAGCGCATCGTCGCCCGTGTCGGGTCCGACGAACTGGGGCTCGACCCCATGGGCCTGAACGAGACCGACAGCTTCCTGGTGCTGGCGCCCAAGAGCGAGTGGCGTCGCCAGGACAAGGCGTGGCTGACGGACGAGATCCGCAAGGTCGCCGCGGACTTCCCGGGCGTCGAGGCCGCCTTCACCCAGCCGATCGAGATGCGCGTCTCCGAGATGCTGACCGGAAGCCGCGGGGATCTGGCCGTGAAGGTGTTCGGGCCGGACCTGGCGACGCTCGGCGACCTGGCCACCCGGATTCAGTCGACCATCATGGCGACCCCCGGCGCGGCCGACGTCTATACCGTCGCCGGCGACAGCGTGGACTACCTGCAGCTTCAGATGGACCGCGGCGCGGCGAGCCGCGCCGGCCTGTCGATCGAAGCGGTCCAGGACGAGCTTCGCGCCCAGATCGAGGGCGCGCCGGCTGGCGTGGTGTTCGAGCCCGGCCGCCGCACGCCAGTGCTCGTCCGCGGACCGGACGAGGCCCGGGCCCGGCCCGAGGCCCTGGAGCAGGTCGAGATCGCCACCCCCGACGGCGGCTTCGCCCGGGTCGGCGACCTGGCCGTGGTCGAGCGCGTCCAGGGGCCGGTCAAGATCGATCGCGAGAACGCCTCGCGCTTCGCGGTCGTGCAGGCCTACGTGACCGGCCGCGACCTCGTGGGCTTCGTCAAGGAGGCCCAGGAGCGGGTCGCCCGCGACGTTCCGATGCCGCAGGGCTATCGGCTGGTGTGGGGCGGCCAGTTCGAAAACCAGCGCCGCGCGGCCGCCCGCCTGGGCGTTGTGGTGCCCGCCGCCCTGGGGCTGATCTTCCTGGTTCTGTTCGTCACCCTGCGCTCGGTGCGCCAGGCTCTTCTGATCCTCGCCAACATCCCCTTCGCGGTGATCGGCGGCATGCTCAGCCTCTGGGCCTCGGGCCAGTACCTGTCAGTGCCGGCCTCCGTCGGCTTCATCGCGCTGCTGGGCATCGCTGTGCTGAACGGTCTGGTGCTCGTTTCGCACTTCAACGACCTCGTCCAGCGCGGCCTGCCGGTCAGCCAGGCGGTCACGGAAGGGGCCCGCCGTCGCCTGCGGCCGGTGCTGATGACCGCTTCGATCACGGCGCTGGGCCTGGTTCCGCTGCTGCTCGCCAGCGGTCCCGGTTCGGAGATCCAGAAGCCTCTCGCCATCGTCGTGGTGGGGGGCTTGGTCACCTCCACCTTCCTCACCCTGATCCTGCTTCCCATCCTCTATCGGCGCTTCGGCCTGGAGCACGGCGCCGCCGCCTCGGAGTCGGCTGACTGATGCGCGCGTTCGTCCTTATTGCCTCGGCGCTCATCCTGGCGCCCGCGATCGCCCAGGCGGCGGAGACCGGGATGGTCCGTCCTGAGTTCCTGCCGCCGGACACGATGATCCTCGAGACGCTGGAGGCCTCGCCGCAACTCGCCGAAGCCCGCGCCATGCTGGGGGCGGCTCGCGCGGATCAGCGCATCCTGAACGCCGGCGATCACGAGACCCAGGTCACCCTGGCCTTTGACGACCGCAGGGTGCGCCGGGAAGGGAGCTATTCGGAGTACTCGTTCCAGGCCGCCCGCGGCGTCCGCCTGCCCGGCAAGGCGGCGATGGACCGCGCCGCGGGGCGCGCCGGCCTGAAGGCGGCCGAGGACGGCGTCGACGACGCGCGCCACCAGGCGTCCCTGACGCTGGTCGACCGGTGGATAGCCTGGGCCGAGGCCGCCGAACGCCGCCAACTCGCCGAGGCCGAACTGGCGGTCTACGCCCGCGAGGCCGCCGCCCTGGCCCGGCGCGTCGAGCTGCAGGACGCCTCGCTTCTCGACCTGGAGCAGGCCCGTGTCGCCGAAGCCCGCGCGCGCGCCGCCGCGGCCCAGGCCGCTGGCGACGAATCCGCCGCCCGAGCGGAGGTGGAGACCATGTTCCCCGGACTGGCGCCAGCCAGCGCCCCTGTGCTGTCGGCCCCGGCGGCGCCGGCGCGCGCCTTCGAAGCCTGGCCCGACATCATCCTTGAACGCAGCCACGAGATCAGCATCGCTCGCGCCGTGGCCGACCGCGAACGCTTCCTCGCCAGCCGCGTCCGCCAGGACCGGCTGCCTGATCCGAGCCTGGGCGTGCGCACCTTCTCCGAGCGCAACGGGGAGGAAAGCGGCGTCGGCGTCTTCGTCTCGATCCCCTTCAGCGGCCCCCGGCGCACCGCCGCTGCGGACCGTCAGGCCGCCGAGGCCTCCGCCGCCGAGGCCCGTTTCACGAGGATCGCAAGGGAGGTGCGGGCGACGGCGCGCGGCGACGTCATCGCCGCCTCCTCGGCCCTGGACGCCTGGCGGGCCTCCAACGCCGCGCGCACGGCGTCCGAAGCCGCCGCGCGCCGCATCGCCCGCGCCTACGACCTCGGCGAACGCGACCTGAGCGATCGGCTGCTGGCCGAGCGCCAAGACTTCGAAGCCCGCCGGTCAGAACTGGCCGCCCGCGCTGAAGCCCACAGGCGCCTGCTTCGCCTCGCACTGGACGCGCACGAGCTGTGGCTTTCTGAAGAGGACTGACCGGCCTGGGCCGATGCCGGACGCGCCGGCTCGGCGTCGGCGTGGCGCCAGTGCGCCAGATCGTGTAGGTCCAGATTGTCGCGAGGTCTGGTCAGCGCGGATGCGTCATGGCGGAAGCCGTCTTCTATCTCGACAAGAACGGGCCTCAGAGCCTGCAGACGCAGCTCCGTCAGCGGGTGATCGACGCCATCGTTTCCGGCAGCCTCGAGCCGGGCGTGCGCATGCCGTCTACGCGCCGCCTGTCGGCCGATCTGGGCATCGCGCGCAACACGGTCTCGCTGGTCTATCAGCAGCTCGTCGCCGACGGTTATCTGGCCGGCCGCGAGCGCAGCGGCGTGTTCGTAAGCGACGCGCTGTTCGAGGCGGTCCGGATCGGACGCCATCGGGAGGAGCGCCAGCCGTCGGCCGTCTCGCCCTGGCGCTCGCGGCTACAGACCGTGGTCCGCACCGAAGGGGAGGGCCGCGCGCCGCCGAACTGGGAGCTCAATCCCTACCCGTTCCTGGATGGAGCCTATGACGCCTCGCTGTCGCCGGGCCCGGAGTGGCGCGATGCGGTGCGCTCGACCCTGAGCGCCCAGGAGTTCGCCGAGTGGAGCCAGGACGGCGGCGAACTCGACGACGCGCGGCTGGTTCACGAGATCCGCACCAAGATCCTGCCGCGGCGCGGCGTCCAGGCCGGCGCTGATGAGGTTCTGATCGTCGGCGGACGGCGGGCGGCGTTCAGCCTGCTGATCAGGGCCTTCGTTAACCGGGGGATGCGGGCGGCCGTCGAGGAGCCGGGTTTCCCGGACCTTGGGCAGCTTCTGCGGCTGCACGGCGCGGACGTGACGCCGACTCCGGTCGACGCCAACGGCATGGTCGTGGACGAGATCGACCCGGGGGCAGGCCTCGTCTTCCTCACGCCGGCCTGCCAGTATCCGACCGGTGCGCGCCTTTCCGAGAGGCGCAGACGCCGCCTGCTGGAGCAGGCGGAGGCGGGCGACCGCCTGGTCGTCGAGTACGACCTGGCCGCCAGCGGAGGTTTCACGGACAAGGCCGCGCCCGCGCTCCGCGGCATGGACCAGGTCGGTCGGGTGATCTACGTCGCCGATCTCTGCGACGTGCTGGGCCCGGGCCTCGGCCTCGGATTCATCGTCGCCGACGCCGACCTGGTGCGCGAATTGCGGCGCCTTCGGACCCTGATCGCCGGGTCGGCGCCCCGCGCCGCCCAGCGCACGGCCGCCTTCTTCCTCTCGCTTGGGCACTACGACGTGATCCTCGGCCGGCAGCAGCGGGTGCTGCGGGAGCGTTTGAACGCGCTGCGTGACGCTCTGAACTACCACCTGCCCCAGTTGGTCGCGATCGACCCGCGTTCGAACGGCACGGCGATCTGGGTGGAGGGGCCCGCGGAGCTGTCGACCCGCCAACTCGCCAACGAGGCGGCCAAGCGAGGCGTGCTGATCGAGCCTGCCGACCGCTTCTACGCCGCGCCGGGAGCGGCCTCGAGCCAGTTTCGCATGGGGGTGACGGCCATTCCGGCCGGCAAGATCCGCGAAGGGGTGGCCATCCTGGCGGAGGTGATCCGCAGCCTGACGCAGCCCAGTCTCGACCGGCTGGATCCGGCGGCTCACGCCTGGATGGAGGGGGCGGCGCTACGGGAGAGGATCTCGGGCGCCAAGCTTCTGTGCCGGACGGCCTATGGCGACCCCTACGAGGTGGACGTGCTGCCGGACGGGCGGCTGGTCGGCAAGGCGGGGTACGCCCACGAGGACTGCGACGTCGGCTCCTGGTGGATGGAGGGCGACTTCTGGTGCCGCCGCTGGAACGAGTGGTCCTACGGCGAGACGGCGCGGTTCCTGACCGTGATCGACGGCGACCAGATCCGCTGGTACCGGTCCGACCGGCTCCTGTTCAACCGCGGCGTGATCAAGCCGAACGCTGCAATCGACGACGAGGCGATAAGGGCGAATCTGGCTCCATAGATTCCGGCATCTGGACCTACGCTGACGGGCGCATGACCGTCACCTTCCCTTCACATCACGCGGGTGGAGGGACTTTCGCATGTCGCATCTGGCCGTCGCCGGGCTGCAGCTCGACCTTGAGGCCGGCGACAATCTGGACAGGATTTCCGACGAGGTGGCGGCCGCCAAGCGGCGGCTGTCATGGGTCGATCTTGTCGTCCTCGGCGAACTCGCCGCCTACGGGCCTGCGGTGGCTCACGCTCAGGAGCCCGGCGGTCCGGCCGAGACCCGGTTGCGCGCCATGGCCCGGGACAACCGCGTCTGGCTGGTCGGCGGATCGATCTTCGAGCGGGTCGGCGATCAGGTCTTCAACACCTGCCCGGTGATCGACCCGACGGGCGCGGTGGTCCTGAAGTACCGCAAGATCTACCCCTTCCGGCCCTACGAAGCCGGGGTCGCCGGGGGGGCGGAGTGCATGACCTTCGACATCCCCAAGATCGGGCGGATCGGGGTCTCGATCTGCTACGACATGTGGTTCCCCGAGACCTCGCGCACCCTCGCCTGGATGGGCGCGGAGGCGATCATCCATCCGGGGCTGACCAACACGATCGACCGCGACGTCGAGCTTGCGATCGCCCGCGCCAGTGCGGCGCAGAACCAGTGCTATTTCGTCGACGTGAACCTGGCGGGGCGGCTGGGCAACGGCCGCTCCGCCCTCTACGGGCCGGGCGGGGAGGCGATCTACGAGGCAGGTTCAGGCCGCGACATCATCGCTGCTGAGCTGGACCTCGGCTACGTGCGCCGCGTGCGCGAGCGCGGCTGGCACGGCCTGGGCCAGGTGCTGAAGAGCTTCCGCGACGGCCCGTCCACCTATCCGCCCTACCGCGACGGCGCTGTTTCGGCGCCGCTGGCTGCGCTGGGGCCCCTCGAGAAGCCCGAGGCGAACCTCGACCCGGCAGGCGAAACAGACGCCGTCGCGTCGCCGCCCCGGCCAAGCCAGTACGACAAGAAGGAGGGGTAGATGTTGAGGTCCATTCTGATGACGACGACTGCGATGTCGTTGTCCGTCGTCGCCTCCCAGGCGACGGCCCAAACGGCGGCGAAGTCTGGCGAGCCGTCGATGGTGTCGGAGATCGTGGTGACGGCCACCCGGCGCGAAGAGCGCGTGCTCGACGTGCCCTACAACATTTCCGCGGTGTCCGGGCAGTCGATCGACCAGGCCAAGGTGCAGAACTCGGCCGAGTTGCTGCGCACGGTGCCGGGCGTGTCGGTCGTCGATCGCGGCTACCGCAACCAGGGCGTCTCCAACAGCATCCAGATCCGCGGGCTGAACGTCGACACCGCCATCCTCGGCGACTACGCGGTCTCGGCGGTCGCGCCGGTGTCGAGCTACGTCAACGACACGCCGGTCTATGCGAATTTCGCCCTGAAGGACGTCGACCGGGTCGAGGTGCTGCGCGGCCCGCAGGGCACGCTCTACGGCTCCGGCTCCCTCGGCGGCACGATCCGCTACATCCTGCGATCGCCCCAGCTCGGCGAGTTCGGCGGCAAGGCCAGCGCCACGGCGTCCAAGGTCGATGGCTCGGGCGGCGTGGGATGGGCCGGCGACGCCACGGTGAACCTGCCCCTCGGTGAGAAGGCGGCCCTGCGGCTGACCGGCAGCGTGCAGGACTATCCGGGCCTCACCGACTATGTGAACGTCTACAAGCTCGACGCCTCGGGGGCGCCGGTCGCACCGTCGGGCGTGCTATCGCCGGACGCGGTCTATGAGCGCCATGACGACGCCGACACCGTCAACATCTGGTACGGGCGTGCGGCCCTGCGCCTGCAGCCGACGGACTGGCTCGACCTGACGCTGTCCTACACCCAGCAGTCGGACGAGATCGGCGGCCGCCGCCAAGTGACGCGCGGCTTCGACGGCTACGGCCGGCCCTACGGCAAGTACGACAACGGCTCGATCCAACTTGAGCCGTCCTCGCGGGACGTCGCCCTGACGGCTATGGAGGCCACGGTCGACCTAGGGTTCGCCACGCTCACTTCGTCGACCTCGTCGTACAATCACCACGGCGAGAGCGTCAGCGAAAACACCGGCTACTACGCGAAGAGCGGCTGGCTGGCCTTCTATTACAACTTCCCGCGGCCGATGGCCTCGGCGGTGCGCACCTATTCCGACAAGGCCTTCATCCAGGAGTTGCGGCTGGTGTCGAACACCGAGGGACCGTTCGACTACGTCGTCGGCGCCTTCTACGCCAAGCAGAAGCTCGGGGCGACGCAGGACAGCTTCCTGCGGGGATTCAAGCGGGCGTGGGACACGGCGTTCCCGGCCTACGCCGCGGCCGTGCAGTCGGACCAGGACTTCATCTACAACCGGCACGAGGACTTCACCGACAAGGCGCTGTTCGGCGAGCTCACCTACCACTTCACCGACCGCCTCCAGGCGACGGGCGGGGTGCGCTGGTTCGACAACGAGTCGAAGAGCGCCACCTTCATGGACGTGCCAGTCTACACCGCGCTCTCGGCGCCGACGAACCCGCATTTCCAGTCGTCGGACAGCAAGGCGCTGTTCAAGGCCAACGTCTCCTGGAAGTTCGGCGAGCGGGGGCTGGCCTATGCGACGGTCTCGGAAGGCTATCGCCGGGGCGGCGCGAACGCAGTGCCGATCGTCGGCCGCTACGCCGAGGATCCGCTCTGGCAGCAGTACGGCCCGGACCGGGTGGTCAACTATGAGGCCGGCGTGAAGGGCGTCGCTCGCGGCGTGATGTACAGCGCGGCGCTGTTCTACGTCGATTGGAAGGACATCCAGATCAACACGGTCACGCCGAACTGGGGCTTCTTCGTCGCCCAGAACGGCGGCAAGGCCCGCTCGATGGGGCTCGAGGCGCAGGTCGACGGCCGCCTGGCGGGCGTCCACTACAACCTCGGCTACACCTACACCGACGCCAAGCTCAGCGAGAACACCTATCCGCCCACCGGCGGCACGATCCCAGTCGCGCTGAAGGACGCGCGCCTTCCCGGCTCGCCGGAGCACGCTGTGACCTTCGCGGTCGACCACTCCAGGACGCTGTCCAACGGGGTGATCCTGACAGGCCGGTTGAACGGGTACTATCAGTCGTCCACGCGCAACGCGGTGACCACCTCGAGCAAGATCAACGTCGGCCTGCCGCCGTTCCAGATCTGGAACGCCTCGGCCACCGCGACCTTCGACAAATGGTCGGCCACGCTCTTCGTGAAGAACATCTTCAACGCCGACGGCGTGACGGGACGCTTCACCGAGAGCTACATGGGCTCGGTTCCGGCGGCGGGCTACTACGGCAGCGGCGCAAAGGACCTGATCACCCTTCCGCGCACGGTCGGGCTGACGCTCGACTACGCGTTCTGACGCCGCCATGACCCAACCGGGGCTCTCACCGCCGATCCGTGACCTCGCCGCCTCTTGGGGCGCGGCAGGGCTGGAGGCCGTGAGGGCTCTGGTGCAGCACGGCCGGCGCGACGAGGCTGATGCGGCCCTCCGCCGCCTGGAGCCGTCCCTGGCGGGGGACGCCGCAGCCCTGCAGGGCGCAGGCGAGATCCACCTGGCGAACGGCCGCTACGCCGACGCCGTGCGGTGCTACAGGCTGGCCGCCGGGCTCGCCCCGAACTCGGCGGGGGCGCTCTACAACCTGGCCGCCGCGCTGGTGGCCACCGGTGATCATGCCGAGGCGGAGGCGCTGTTCGACCGGGTGATCGCACTCGATCCGTCCGACGCCGACGCCTTCTACAATCGCGCGATCCTCAAGCGCTGGACGCCGGAGACGAACCACGTCGCGGCGCTGATCCAGGCTGTCGGGCGCGTTCGCCATCCAGGCGCCGAGGCCGTGCTCAGCTATGCGCTGGCGAAGGAACTGGAGGACCTAGGCGACCATCGAGCCGCGTGGGACTGGCTGGCCCGCGGCGCGGCCCGGCGGCGCAGCCTTCTGAGCTACCGGGTCGAGGCCGACCTGGAGACCATGCGCCAGATCCAAGAGGCCTTCAGCGCGCAGCTGATGGGCCTCGCACCGCGAGTGCAGGCCGGGCCGGGACCGATCTTCGTGCTGGGCCTGCCGCGGTCGGGTACGACGCTGGTCGACCGCATCCTGAGCGCCCACACCCAGGTGGAGAGCCTGGGGGAAATCAGCGACTTCGCCCTGGCGCTGACCGAGGCGGCGGGACCGGCGCCCGACAAGGCCGCCCTCGTCGCGCGGTGCGCGCAACTCGATTTCGCCGCGCTCGGGCGGGCCTATCTTCGGCGGCAGCGGACCTACGGAGCCGGGGCGCCGTTCCTGATCGACAAGACCCCGGCCAACTACCTCTACATCGGCCTGATCGCGCTGAGCCTGCCGACCGCCCGGATCGTGCATGTGCGGCGCGATCCGATGGACAACGGCTATGCGCTGCTGAAAACGCTGTTCCGCACAGGCTGCCCGTACTCCTACAGCCTGTCGGACATCGCCCGGTACATCGGCGCCTATCGGCGGCTGATGGACCATTGGCGGGCCGCCCTGCCTGACCGGATGATCGAGATCGACTACGAGGCGCTGATCGAGGACCAGGCGGGCGAGAGCCGCCGGCTGGTCGCGGCGGCAGGGCTCGACTGGGAGCCCGCATGCCTGGCGTTTCACGCCAATCCGGCGCCGGCCGCGACGGCGAGCGCAGCCCAGGTCCGCCGCCCGATCTATCGGGACTCGCTCGGCCTGTGGCGGCGCTACGAGGCGCAGCTGGCGCCGCTGGCCGAGGGCCTGCGGGCCGAGGGCGTGCTGTGAGCCGCCGGCGTCTGATGGGCGCGCTCCTGGCGGGCGTGGGCTGGGCGGGCGTGGGCTGGGCGGGCGCCGTCGCCGCCGCGCCGCCTTCGCGTCCAGAGCCTGCGGCCGCGTTCGCGCCGCCTGCGGGCGCCCGGCCGCCTTCCCGGCGGATCGAGGGACGGCTTGAGGTCGACTTCGGCCCAAGACCGGACGGGATGAACGTGCTGCGCGACGACGCCCCGCCGCTGGGGCGCGACCCGCGGCTGGCCTGGCCGACGCTCGTCGCAGACATCGTGGAGGACCGCGGCCGGTTGATCCCCAGGATCGTCCAGGCCGACGCGCGGGCGGGCGCATGGGACTGGTCGGCGGGACCAGGGCGGATCTGGGCGGCCGCGGAGGGCGCGGTCGCCGTGTTCCCGGTGGCGCTCCGCGAGGTCAACGCCAACTGCGTGCACAACGGGCTTCTGCGGCTCGAGCTGGCCGCGGGCGGGGCGGCCAGAAGCGCCAAGGTGCAGATCGGCGCGGAGACTTGCGCCTACTACAAGTTCGACGCCTGGGCGGCGGGCGAGCCGCGCTTCGCCGCCGGGCCGGTGGCCGGCCGCGAGGCCCTGGTCGCGCGCGACCGGGAGACCCGCGCCGCCCAGCTACCCGTCGCGCCGATCGCCGCCCTGACGGAGATGCGGCCAGGCCTGGACCTGTCGAAGCTGGCAGAGGCGGCGGGCGACGAGCAGGCCGTCTACGGGCTCGTGGTCGACGGCGTGAACTATGCCGCGCCGTGCAGGATGAGCTTCGGCGAGGACCCCTATTGCGAGGGGCGGACCCTCCCGTCCTATTCGCTGGCCAAGTCCTTGGTGGGCGGACTGGGGCTGATGCGGCTGGAGCGGCTGCAGCCGGGCCTGGCCGGACGGGTGGTCGCCGAGCTCGCGCCGGACTGCCATGCGCGCGATCCGTGGACCGACGTGCGTCTCCTCGACCTGCTGGACATGGCCACCGGCCGCTACCGTTCGGCCGCCTTCGAAGCCGACGAGGACGCCGCGGGAACGCTGCCGTTCTTCCTGTCGCGCACCCACGCGGAAAAGCTGGCGTTCGCCTGCGGGCGCTATCGGCGACGCGAGGCCCCGGGCAAGACGTGGGTCTATCACACCTCCGACACCTACCTTCTGGGTACGGCGATGTCCGGAGCCGTGCGCGCGGGCGGTGGGGCGGACCTCTACGACGACGTGCTGCGCCCGATCTGGCGGGAGTTGAAGCTGAGCTCCGCGCTCGACGAGACCCGGCGGACCCTCGACGAGGCCCACCAGCCCTTCACTGGCTGGGGACTGTTCCTCACGCGCGACGACGCCGCGCGGCTCGGCGTATTCCTGTCGTCCGCCAACGCCGCCGAGCAGGACCGGCTGTTCGACGCCGCGCTGATTGGCGAGGCGCTGCAGCGCCCCGGTCGGGAAGGCGGTCTGGCCGCCGGCTCGACGCGTCTTCGCTACGCCCACGGCTTCTGGGCGCGGGACGTGGCGCCCCTGGTCGGTTGCGCACAGCCGGTGTGGACGCCGTTTCTGTCCGGCTTCGGTGGAATCTCCGTCGTCGTCTTCCCCAATGGCGTGGTGTTCTACGCCTTCGGCGACGAAAACAGGTTCGACTGGGGCCCGGCCGCCGAAGTCGCCAACCAGGTGAAGGCGTTCTGCCCATGACTCACCAAGCGACGGCTTCGCCCCGCCGACCGTCCCTGCCGAAGGCCGCCCCGGACGGGCTGATCGCCAGCGTTCTCCTGGCGTTCATCGCCACGGCCGGCCTGTTCTACGTGAACATCATGGCCGCCCTCGTCAGCGGCCTGCAGGACGGACTTGGATTTTCGGCGCGCAGCGCGGGCCTGGTCGCCTCGATGAACGTCTACGGCGCGGCGCTCGGCGCGCTGGCGGCGGTGTTCACCGTCGCGCGCATCCGCTGGAAGCCGGCGGTGGTGGGGCTCCTGTGCGCCCTGGTCTGCATCGACCTCGTCTCGACGCGCGTCGCCGCGCCGGGCGCGCTGATGGCGCTGCGGTTCGGACACGGTCTCGTCGGCGGCATGCTGGTCGGCGTCGGCTTTGCGGTCATCGCCCGCACACGCACCCCGGACCGGACGTTCGGCATGCTGCTGGTCGTGCAGTTCGGCCTTGGCGGATTGGGGCTGTTGCTGCTGCCCGGGCTGGTTCCAAGGTTCGGCACCCCGGTGCTGTTCCTGGCGCTTGCCGCCTTCAGCATCTGCGCCGGCCTCATGCTGCCGTTCCTGAGCGACTATCCGCCCCGCCAGGCGCCGCCCGTGGCCGAGGATGAACGGCCGGCGGGGCTGGCCCGATGGACGCCCCTCGGCGCGGCTCTAATGGCCGTCTTCGCCTTCCAGGCCGCAAACATGGCCCTGGCCGCGTACGTCATCGGCCTTGGGCGACACTACGGCCTGACCCTGCGCTTCATCAGCGACACGCTCGCCGCGGCGAACTGGATCGGGGCGCTCGGATCGGTGCTGGTGGTGGCCGTGGGCCTGCGCTGGGGGCGGCTGCGGCCGATCGCCCTGGGGGTCGCGGCGACGATCCTGGGCACGCTGGCCTTCCTGCGCAGCGACCTGGCCTGGGTGTTCGTCGCGGCCAACATCGTCACCGCCGTCGTCTGGGCGTTCGTCATCCCCTACCTGCTCGGCCTTTGCGCCGCCTTTGACGTCGGCGGGCGCAGCGCCACCCTGGCGGGCTTCTTCTCGAAGCTGGGGCTGGCGTCCGGACCCGCACTCGGCGGGGTCCTGTTGAACGAGACCCACTTCCCCCGCCTGGTGGCGGTCGCCGTCATCGGGCTGTGCGCCTCAGCCGCGCTCGCCTGGCCGCCAGCCGGCGGGCTCGACCGATCCAGCTGATCCTTCAGAAGCGAGACTTCGACATGACTGCAAATGCGGACCTCCTGGCCCGCCGCGCCGCCGCCGTGCCGCGTGGCGTCTCCACCGCCGCCCCGATCTTCGCCGCCCGCGCCGAGAACGCGGAATTGTGGGACGTCGAGGGGCGGAGATTCATCGACTTCGCCGCCGGGATTGCGGTGCTCAACACCGGGCATCGCCACCCCAGGGTGATGGCGGCGGTCGCCGGGCAGCTGGGGCTGTACACCCACACGGCCTTCCAGGTGGCGGCCTACGAGCCCTATGTGGCCCTGGCCGAGCGGCTCAACGTCCTCGCCCCGATAGAGGGGCCGGCCAAGACGATCCTCTTCACCACGGGCGCGGAGGCGGTGGAAAACGCGGTGAAGATCGCCCGCGCGGCCACCGGCCGGTCGGCGGTGATCGCCTTCACCGGCGGCTTCCACGGCCGCACCATGCTGACCATGGCGATGACCGGCAAGGCGTTGCCCTACAAGCACAGGTTCGGACCGATGCCGGGGGAGGTGTTCCACGCCCCGTTCCCGATCGCCCACTACGGCGTGAGCGTGGAGGACAGCCTGCGGGTCCTGGAGTTCATCTTCCGCGCTGATGTCGAGGCCAGCCGGGTGGCGGCGATCACGCTGGAGCCGGTGCAGGGGGAGGGTGGGTTCCACCCTGCGCCGCCGGAGTTCATGCGGGCCCTGCGCGAGCTGTGCGACCGGCACGGCATCCTCCTGATCGTCGATGAGGTGCAGGCGGGTTTCGCCCGCACCGGACGCATGTTCGGCGTCCAGCACAGCGGCGTGAAACCGGACCTGATCACGGTGGCCAAGGCCCTCGCGGGCGGCTTCCCTCTGTCGGGCGTGGTGGGTCGCGCCGAGGTGATGGATGCGGCCGAGCCAGGCGGGCTCGGCGGCACCTACGCCGGCTCTCCCGTGGCCTGCGCCGCCGCGCTGGCGGTGCTGGACGTGATCGAGGAGGAGAACCTCCTGGCCCGCGCCGAGGCCCTGGGTCAGCGAACGCGGGAGCGGCTCGCGGCGCTGGCGTCGCGCAACGATCTGGCTCCGATCGCGGGCGTTCGCGGCCTCGGTTCGATGGTGGCCTTCGACCTCGTGACCGCCCGAGGCGGGCGCGAGCCCGACGCGGCGAGCGCCAGGCGGGTGACGGCCAAGGCCCTGGACGGCGGGCTGATTCTGCTGTCGTGCGGCGTCCACGGCGAGACGATCCGCCTATTGTACCCCCTGACGATCCCGGACCCGCAGCTCGACGAGGGCCTGGATCTTCTCGAACACGCCCTGAGGCTGGACTGATGTCGGAAGCGATTGAGATGAGGGCCGAGCGCGACCGGCTCGCCCTGAAGCGGCCGGATCTGCTGCGTGAGGCCGCCTACATCGGCGGCCGCTGGATCGAGGCGGCGGAGCGGATCCTGGTGGTCAATCCCGCCTCGCGCCGGGCGATCGGCCACGTCCCCAACCTGGGCGCAGCGGCGACCGAGGCCGCCACGACCGCGGCCGCGGAGTCGCAGGCGCGCTGGGCCGCGCAATCCGCCAAGGCGCGCGCACAGGTGCTGCGGCGCTGGTTCGACCTGGTGATGGCGCACCAGGAGGACCTGGCGCGGCTGATGACGGCCGAGCAGGGCAAGCCGCTGGCCGAGGCGCGCGGCGAGATCGCCTATGCGGCCGCGTTCCTGGAATGGTTCGGCGAGGAGGCCAAGCGCGCCTATGGCGACGTGATCCCCGGCCACCAGGCCGATCGGCGCATCCTGGCGCTGAAGCAGCCGGTGGGCGTGGTCTCGGCGGTGACGCCCTGGAACTTCCCGGCGGCGATGATCACCCGCAAGGTCGGCCCGGCACTGGCGGCAGGCTGTACGGTGGTGCTCAAGCCGTCGGAGCTGACGCCGTTCTCTGCCCTCGCCCTGGCGGTGCTGGCCGAGGAGGCCGGCGTGCCGGCGGGCGTGTTCAACGTGGTCACCGGCGAGGCGCCGCCGATCGGCGAGGTGCTGACCACCGACCCGCGGATCGCCAAGTTCACCTTCACCGGCTCGACGCCGGTCGGAAAGATGCTGGCGGCCAGGTGCATGGACACGGTCAAGCGCGTGTCGCTGGAGCTCGGCGGCAACGCGCCGTTCATCGTCTTTGACGACGCCGACCTCGACGCGGCGGTCGAGGGAGCGATCGCCTCGAAGTTCCGCAACACCGGCCAGACCTGCGTGTGCGCCAACCGGTTCTACGTTCAGGAGAGCGTGGCCAGGGCCTTCGCCGAAAAGCTGGCCGAACGGGTCGCCCGGATGCGGGTCGGCGACGGGCTGGACGGGGAAACCGATCAGGGCCCGCTCATCGACGAGCGGGCGGTGGCCAAGGTGCGCCGCCACGTGGACGACGCGGTGAAGG
Source organism: Phenylobacterium sp. (assembly GCF_046291545.1). Taxonomy (GTDB): domain Bacteria; phylum Pseudomonadota; class Alphaproteobacteria; order Caulobacterales; family Caulobacteraceae; genus Phenylobacterium. The sequence continues at coordinate 628,035 of NZ_JBKBSM010000001.1, read as the reverse complement.
GCGGGGCCCAGGTGCTGGCCGGCGGGGCGCCGCTGGGCGACGCCGGCTTCTTCGCCCCGACCGTGCTGTCGCAGGTAGACCGCGGGGCGCTCCTGACCCGTGAGGAGACCTTCGGCCCGGTCGCCGGGATCGTGGCGTTCAAGACCGAGGCCGAGGCCGTCGAGCTGGCGAACGCCACGCGGGCCGGCCTGGCGTCCTACGTCTTCACCAGCGACGCCAAGCGCTCGTGGCGCGTGCCCGAACGGCTGCAGTACGGCATGGTGGGGCTGAACACCGGGCTGATCTCCACCGAGGTCGCGCCGTTCGGCGGGGTGAAGGAATCCGGCCTCGGCCGCGAAGGTTCGCACTTCGGGCTGGACGAGTACCTCAGCATCAAGGCCGTCTGCATGGCCGTGGACTGAAGCACGCGCCACCGTTCGCCTGGGCGGCCGGGCAAGGGGAGGAGTGGCGCACCCGACACGATTCGAACGTGTGACCTTTGCCTTCGGAGGGCAACGCTCTATCCAGCTGAGCTACGGGTGCGTCTTCAGCGGAGGGCGTATCTAGCCGAAAGCCGGGCCGGCCGCAAACGGCGTTGGCGTTCGCCGCGGCCTTTTGCGGCTGGGGCGGCGGCGGCGGCCTCAGGCCGGCTCCGGCCGGCGGCCGAGCGTCATCGGCCTCAGGCCGAGGTCAGCCATCAGGGCGGTGTCGGAGTCCTTGTCCGGGTTGGCGGTGGTCAAGAGCTTGCCTCCGACGAACATGGAGTTGGCGCCGGCCAGGAAGCACAGGGCCTGCAGCTCGCGCGACATGTGCTCGCGCCCCGCCGACAGGCGCACCACCGACTTCGGGCAGACGATCCGCGCCACCGCGATCATCCGCACGAACTCCAGCGGGTCGACCGCTTCGCTCTGGCCGAGCGGCGTGCCGGGGATCGGCATCAGGTCGTTGATGGGCAGGCTGTCCGGATGGGCGGGCAGGGTGGCCAGGGCGTGCAGCAGCCCGGCCCGGTCGCGCCGGGTCTCGCCCATGCCGACGATGCCCCCGCAGCAGGTGGAGATGCCGGCGTCGCGCACGGCCGCCAGGGTCTCAAGCCGGTCCTGGTAGGTGCGGGTGGTGACGACCTTGTCGTAGTAGTCGGGGCCGGTGTCGAGGTTGTGGTTGTAGAAGTCGAGCCCGGCGGCCTTCAGCGCCTGGGCCTGGTCGGCCGTCAGCATGCCCAGGGTGGCGCAGGTCTCCAGGCCAAGGGCCTTAACGCCGGAGATCATCGCCGCCACCTTCGGCAGGTCCCGGTCCTTCAGGTCGCGCCAGGCCGCGCCCATGCAGAAGCGTTGCGCGCCCCCGGCCTTGGCCTCGGCCGCGGCGGCGACCACCGTGTCGGCGTCCATCAGCTTGCCTGCGGCCACGCCGGTCTTGAAATGCTGGCTCTGGCTGCAGTAGCCGCAGTTCTCCGGGCAGCCCCCGGTCTTGACGGACAGCAGCTGCGACAGCTGCACCTCCGCCGGGTCGAACCAGCGCCGATGGATGGCCGCGGCCTGGAACACCAGTTCGGTGAACGGCAGCTCGAAAAGGGCGTCGATCTCGGCGAGCGTCCAGTCGTGGCGCGGGAGAGCAGGATCGACAGGGCGGACGTGGGCGTTCATTGAGGGCTCCTGAAGTGTCGGGCCGCCTATAGCAGCGGCGGGGGTTCGGAGAAGATGCCGATGGCGTGCAGCCGGGAGATCGAGCTGAAATTCCTGTGCGAACCGGCCGACGTGCCGACCCTCCTCGCCGCCGCTCCGGACGGGCAGGAGGAGGTGCGCGAGCTCGTCTCCACCTATTTCGACACGCCTCACCAGACGTTACGCAAGGCGGGGGTCTCCTTGCGCATCCGCGAAGGCGGCGGCAAGCGGGTCCAGACGATCAAGCGCGGCGGCGGCTTCTCCCGCGAGGAGCACGAGGCGGCGCTGCCGGACGCGGCGGAGCTGGACCTGTCGGTGGTGGAGGCGCTCGCGCCCGACGCCGCCCGCGAGGGCCTGTCGCCGGTGTTCGAGGTGCGCGTCCGGCGCCGGCAGCGGCAGATGCGGCTCGGCGTCGCCGAGATCGAGCTGGCCCTTGACGAGGGGCAGATCGCCGCGGGCGAGGCGCGCAAGGACCTGTGCGAACTGGAACTCGAGCTGAAGTCCGGTGATCCGGTCGCGCTGTTCGCGCTCGCCCGCGACCTTGGCCGCGCGGCGCCCCTCTACCGCTCCTTTGAGAGCAAGGCGGCCCAGGGCCGGGCGCTGGCGGAGGGCGTTATCGCCCAGCCTCGCCGGAGCGAGAAGGCGCGACTGGCCCGTGGCGCGACCAGTGCGGCCGGCTTCCAGATCATCGCCCGGGACGCGCTGGCGCAGATCGCCGCTAACGCCGCCATCCTGCGGGAGGCGCCCTCGCCGGGCGCGGTGCATCAGATCCGCGTCGGCGCCCGTCGGCTGAAGAGCGCGCTCTCGGTGTTCAAGCCGCTGCTGGACGAGGCCGGCGCCGAGCGGCTGCGCGGGGAGATCGCCTGGCTGGGCGAGGCCTGCGCCGAGGCGCGCGCCCTGGACGTGCTGATCGCCGAGACGGTGGAGCCGGCGCGAGCGGCCAACGGCTGGCGCGAAGGCGCCGTGGGGCTCGCCGATCTGGCCCAGGCGCTCGAGGCGGCCCGCGGCCGGGCCCACGCCAAGACCGCCGCCACCCTGGCCTCCGCCCGCTTCCGCGCCCTGGTGCTTGACGCCGAGGCCTGGGTCGAGACCGGCGCCTGGCTCGCCGAGCCCGGGACCGCCGAGGCGCGCGAGGCGGCCGTGGAGGATTTCGCCGCCCGTGCGCTCGACCGGCGCCGGCGAAAGCTGCTGAAGGCCGGCCGCGACCTGGTTCGGACCGACGACGCCGGCCGCCACCACGCGCGGATCCAGGCCAAGAAGCTGCGCTACGCGGCGGAGGCCTTCGCCGCCCTGTTCGACGACAAGGCCGCCGCCCGTTTCGTCAAGCGCCTCAAGGGGCTGCAGGACGAGCTCGGCGCCCTGAACGACGAGGCGGGCCTCGAGGCGCTGCTTGCGGAACAGCCGCTGGAGGGCCAGGCCCTGTTCGCCGCCGGCCGGCTGGTGGGCGAGGCCGCCGGCCGCAAGCAGGGCCGCGTCCGCCGGGCGGCCAAGGCCATGCGCAGGCTGGACGAAACGGCGCCCTTCTGGCGCAGCTGATCGTATAAAGACTTCTTTATATGATTCTTGCCCACCTTGCGGCGTCTCGCTATTAGAGGCCCGACCGCGCCTTGGCGCGCCGAACCCTCCGCAAGGACCCCGCCCCATGCCCGACTATGTCGTGAAGGACATCTCGCTCGCCGACTTCGGCCGCAAGGAGATCGAGATCGCCGAAACCGAGATGCCCGGCCTGATGGCCGTGCGCGCCGAGTTCGGCAAGGATCAGCCGCTGAAGGGGGCGCGGATCGCCGGCTCCCTGCACATGACCATCCAGACCGCGGTGCTGATCCAGACGCTGGAAGCCCTCGGCGCCGAGGTGCGCTGGGCCTCCTGCAACATCTTCTCCACCCAGGACCACGCCGCCGCGGCCATCGCCGCAGCCGGCACCCCAGTGTTCGCGATCAAGGGCGAGACCCTCGAGGAGTACTGGGACTACGCCCACCGCATCTTCGAATGGTCCGACGGCGGCTATCCGAACCTGATCCTCGACGACGGCGGCGACGCGACCCTGCTCTGCGTGCTGGGCCCCAAGGCCGAAAAGGACCCTTCGATCCTCGACAAGCCGACGAACGAGGAGGAGGAGGCGCTCTACAAGGTGATGAAGCGCTACCTGAAGGAGAAGCCGGGCTTCTATTCGGCGATCCGCGACGCCATCAAGGGCGTCTCCGAAGAGACCACCACGGGCGTCCATCGCCTCTATCAGATGGCCGAGCGCGGAGAGCTGCCGTTCCCGGCGATCAACGTCAACGACAGCGTCACCAAGTCCAAGTTCGACAACCTCTACGGCTGCCGCGAGAGCCTGGTGGACGCCATCCGCCGCGGCACCGACGTGATGCTGGCCGGCAAGGTGGCTGTGGTCATGGGCTACGGCGACGTCGGCAAGGGCTCGGCCGCATCCCTGCGTAACGGCGGCGCCCGGGTGATCGTCACCGAGGTCGACCCGATCTGCGCCCTGCAGGCGGCGATGGAAGGCTACGAGGTCCAGACCGTCGAGGACGTCTGCGAGAGCGCCGACATCTTCGTCACCGCCACCGGCAACAAGGATGTCCTCACCGTCGAGCACATGCGCCGGATGAAGAACAACGCGATCGTCGCCAACATCGGCCACTTCGACTCCGAGATCCAGATCGCGGGCCTGCGCAACTTCAAGTGGGACAAGATCAAGGACCAGGTCCACCACGTGGAGTTCCCGGACGGCAAGAAGATCATCGTCCTGTCGGAAGGCCGGCTGGTGAACCTGGGCAACGCCACCGGCCATCCCAGCTTCGTGATGAGCGCCTCGTTCACCAACCAGACCCTGGCCCAGATCGAGCTGCACACCAACCGCGACCGTTACCAGACCAAGGTCTACACCCTGCCCAAGCACCTGGACGAGAAGGTCGCCATGCTCCACCTGGAGAAGCTCGGCGCCAAGCTGACGGTGCTCTCCAAGGAGCAGGCCGACTACATCGGGGTGAAGCCGGAAGGCCCCTTCAAGCCCGAGCACTACCGCTACTAGGACTTGCGCCCCTCCATCGTTCGGCGATGGAGGGGCGTGCGCCGCGGCGACCTGCTAAGAAGCGGCCATGCCGCTCGCCCTGATCCTGTCCAGCTATGTCGCCGCCTCCCGCATCGGCGGCGGCGCCCAGCTTCACGCCCTCGCCGAATTCGGCGTCGACCCGGTGCTGGTCCCCACCGTCATGTTCGGCGCCAGCCCGGCCAAGGCCGGCAAGGGTCGGGCCGTGGACGCCGAGCTCTTCGCCCAGCTGCTCGAGGGCCTCGACGTCCAGGACCTGATCGGCCGGATCGACCTCGTCGTCACCGGTCACTTCTCCTTGCCCGAACAGGTGGTCATGGCCCGCGAGACGGTCGAGCGGGTGCGCGCCGCCGATCGGACCGGAGCCGCCCGGCCGCGCCCGATCGTCGTGGTCGATCCGATCCTCGGTGATGCGCCAAAGGGGCTCTACGTGAAGCCCGAGGTCGCCCGCGCCCTGGCCGACCAGCTGGTCCCGGTCGCCGACTGGATCACGCCCAACCTTTGGGAGCTGTCCTGGCTCTCCGGCATGGAGGCGACCGACGCGGCCTCGGCGGCCGAAGCGGCCCGCCGGCTCGGCCGGCCCGCCCTCGTCACCTCGGTTCCCGGCTCGGCCGACGAGATCGGGCTTCTATGCTGCGTGCCGGACGAGACGGTGCTGGTCGCGCACAAGCGGCGCGAGGGCGCGCCCAACGGCACCGGCGACCTCGTCTGCGCCGCCTTCGCCGCCGGGCTCGTCAACGGGCTGTCGCCGGCTGCGGCGGCGGAGGGCGCCGCTGCGGCGGTGGCGGAGACCCTTTCGGCCGCGGCGGCCGAGCCCTGTCCAGTGGACCTGCCGCTGGTGGCCCTGGGCGAGCGGCTCGCCCGGCCGATCGCCGGCGTCCGCGTCGAGAAGCTGGCGTGAGGAGGTGGGCATGATCGAGATCCACGGCTTCGCGGCGCCTCGCTTCGCTGCGGTCAAGGACGCCTTCGCCGCCAATTTCGAGGATGCCGAGGAGGTCGGCGCGCGCTTTTCCCTGGTCGAGGCCGGCGAGACGGTGGTCGACCTGTGGGGCGGCCATGCCGACCGCGCGCGCACGCGCCCCTTCGCCGAAGACACCCTCACTCCGGTCTTCTCCACAACCAAGGCGCTCGCGGCGCTGATGGTCGCGCGCCTGGTCGACCAGGGGCGGCTCGCCTATGACCAGGCGGTCGCCGAGGTCTGGCCCGAGTTCGGCCAGGCCGGGAAGGCGGGCGTCACCGTCGAGGACGCGCTGTCGCACCAGGCCGGCCTGTCCGGCGTTCCCGACGAGATGGACCCCTCCCTGTGGTTCGACTGGGACGCCATCTGCGCCCGGATCGCCGCCACGGCGCCGATCTGGCCGCCGCGGACGGCCAGCGGATATGGTCCGTCGACCATGGGCTACATCGCCGGCGAAATCTTCCGACGCATCGACGGGCGCACCATCGGCCGCGCCCTGGCCGAGGACGTCTGCCGCCCCCTGGACCTCGACATCTGGATCGGCCTGCCGGATTCGGAGCACGCCCGATGCGCCGACATGATCCGACCTAAGGGGCTGCCCAAGTTCGGTGAGGTCAACGCCGCGACCCGGGCGGCCTTCCTCACGCCCTGGGCGGCGGCGGGCGGACGCGGCCAGGCCGAGTGGCGCCGGGCGGAGCTGCCCTCGGCGAACGGCCACGCCACCGCGCTCTCCCTCGCCCGTCTCGCCGGCGCCCTGGCCGACGGCGGCTGGCTGGACGGAGAGGTGGTCCTGTCGCCTGCGCTCATCGCCGAGGCCGCCCGTGAGCGGATCCGCGGCCAGGACATGGTGCTGCCCTACGTGGTGGCCTGGGGCGCGGGGTTCCTGCGCAACGACCCGGTGCTGATCTGGGGACCGGGCCTGCAGACCTTCGGCCACGCAGGCTGGGGCGGCTCCTGCCTCTTCGTCGATCCCGAGCAGCGCCTGGGCGGGGCCTATGTGATGAACCGGCAGTCCGCGGAGCTGATCGGCGACCTGCGCTCGCGACGGCTGATCGAGGCCGCCTACGGCGCCCTCTGAGCCGGCTCAGCCCTTGCCCTGCACCACCGTTTCGCCGCGCGCCTCCTTGTAGGCGTTGGCGACGAGGTCGTTCAGGCAGACCGCATCCATCAGGAACCGAATCCAGGCGTCGTCGCCGGCGAAGGCCCGCCGTACGCCGGAGAGGTCCGCCTGCCTGCGCACCTCCTCCAGGCTCGCGCCGGACCTCGCGAGGGGGCCGACCCGCGCCCGCACCTCCGCAAGGGCGGCGATCAGCCTGTCGAGATAGGCTCGATCGGTCTGCGGCGCGCCATGGCCGGGCACGAGCACGGCGAAGTCGTACGCCTTCACCTTCTCGAGGCTCGCGATCCACTCGCCCGGATAGGTGTGGGCCGCATAGGGGACGGGCGCGACGACCAGATCGCCCGCGGCCAGCACACGCTGGCGCGGCGCCCAGACCACGGCGTCGCCGTCGGTGTTGCCGCGGCCCAGGAACGCGACCTCCACCGGGGCGAGGGCGTCCGGAATCGAGAGCCGGTCGGCGAAGACGACGTCGGCCGGCTGGACGACGAGGTCCGTGTAGCCCGCCACCATCCCCGGTCCGGCCGCGGCCGTGCGCGCCCATCCTTCGCGCAGCGCCCGCGGAAGGGACGCATCCTGCGCCTGGCGCGCGGCATGGGCGGCCATGTCCGCGTAGGATGCGGCGTAGGTCTTCACGTAGTCCATCGCCGGGCCGGTCATGTTCTCCCGGGTGCGGGCGGTGGAGATGACCGTCAGGCCGGGCCAGGCCTCCTTCAGGACGCCGGCGCCGAGGTTATGGTCGCCATGATAGTGGGTGTAGATCAGGTAGCGGACCGGCTTGTCGCTGACCTCGCGGATGCGCCGCACGATGCTGCGGCCCGAGGCGGGGGACCCGCCCGCATCCACCACCACCAGCCCCGCCGTCTGTTCGATGACGGTGACGTTGCCCTCGAAGGGCGGATCGGTTGCCGCAGGCTTGTCGATCAGCCAGACCCCGGGGGCCACGGGCTGGACCCGCCGGGCGAAGACCGTCTCCGCGGCGATGCGGTCCGTGTCCGCCGCCGCAGACGTCGGCCCGGACAAAGCCATCGCCCCCAGCAACACCAGCGCAGCCGCCTTCATGGCCCGGCCTCCCCAGATCCGGCGTCAGGCTAGCAGCCGCAGGCGGGCGCGCCAGTTACGGTCGGTTCATCCGCCGGCGATCGCCGCGGCCTGCGCCACCCGCCGTCCGCGGAGCCAGGCGCCGTAGGTGAAGATCGCCGCCCCGCCCCAGATGAACAGGAACGACACCGCCCGCAGCGGGGTGAAGGGCTCGCCCTGGATCAGGCCGATGGTGAAGCTGATCGTCGGCGCGATGAACTGCATGAACCCCATCGCCGACAGCGGCATGCGCCGGGCGGCCCAGGCGAACAGCACCAGCGGAACGGCGGTGATCGGGCCGGAAGCGATCAGCCAGGCCATGGTCGCAGGGCTTTGGGCGAAGTGACCTTCGCCCTGCGCCTGCAGCCAGGCCACGAACGCCAGGCCAAGAAGGCCCATCAGCAGGCACTCGATGAAGAGACCGGTCTGGGCGTCGGCCTGCACCTGCTTTCGAACGACGCCGTAGCCGCCGAAGGACAGGGCTAGCACTAGGGAGACGATCGGCAGGTGGCCCAGCGCGAGGGCCTGCACCACCACGCCCACGCCGGCGAACCCCATGGCCACCATGCCCAGCCGATCGATCCGCTCACGGAACAGGATCGCGCCGGCCGCCATGTTGACCAGAGGGTTGATGTAGTAGCCGAGGCTCGTCTCCAGCAGCCGCCCCGAATTGACCGCCCAGATGAAGACCACCCAGTTGGTGGCGATCAGCAGGGAGCTCAGCAGCAGCCAGCCGAGCACCCGCCGGTTGGCGAAGGCCGCGAGCACCTGTCGCCCCTGGCCGGCGGCGAGCACGAAGGCGCCGGCCGCCGGAATGCTCCAGAACGTGCGGTGCGCCAGGGTCTCCCAGGGGCCGACGCCCAGCCGGCCGATCGCCTGGAAGGCCAGTGGGACGAACCCCCAGATCAGATAGCAGCCAAGGCCCGCCGCCAGCGCCAGCCGGGCCTCGCCGCCCGGCGCGGACGACGGTGGCGTCATGCGTCGGCCTTCGACTTGATCAGGCCGCGCTCGTGCAGCAGCTCGGCGATCTGGACCGCGTTCAGCGCCGCGCCCTTGCGCAGGTTGTCGGCGACGACCCACAGGTTCAGGCCGTGCTCGACGGTCGGGTCCTTGCGGATGCGGCTGACGAAGACCGGGAACTCGCCCTGGGCTTCCTTGGGGGTGATATAGCCCTTGTCGTCGCGCTTATCGATGACGATCAGGCCGGGGCTCTCGCGCAGCAGGTCGCGGGCCTCGTCCTCGTCCAGCGGGTCGTGGAATTCGATGTTCACCGACTCCGAGTGGCCGACCATGACCGGCACGCGCACGCAGGTGACCGTCAGCTTGATCGCCGGGTCGATCATCTTGTGCGTCTCGTTCCACATCTTGGCTTCTTCATCGGTGTAGCCGTCGTCGTTGAAGGCGCCGATGAAGGGGATCACGTTGAAGGCGATCTGCTTGGGGAACTTCTTGGGCTCGCGGGCGCCCAGGACGAAGATGTCCTTGGTCTGGTCCCAGAGCTCGTCCATGCCTTCCTTGCCGGCGCCGGACACCGACTGGTAGGTCGAGACCACCACACGCTTGATCCTGGCCCGCTCGTGCAGCGGCTTCAGCGCCACCACCAGCTGGGCGGTCGAGCAGTTGGGGTTGGCGATGATGTTCTTCTTGTGCGCGTAGCTCACGTCGTCCGGGTTCACCTCCGGCACGATCAGCGGCACGTCGGGGTCCATCCGCCAGGCCGACGAGTTGTCGATCACGATCGGGCCCGCAGCGCCGATCTTCGGCGACCACTCCTTTGAGAACGAGCCGGACACGCTCATCAGCACCAGGTCGACGGTCGAGAAGTCGAACTGCTCCACGTCCTCGCAGGCGATGATCTTGTCGCCGAAGGAGACTTCCACGCCGATGGATTTGCGCGAGGCGATCGCGTGAATCTTGTCCACGGGGAAGTTCACTTCCTCCAGGATGTTCAGCATCTCGCGGCCCACGTTTCCCGTGGCGCCGACCACGGCCACTCGGTAGCCCATGGCGGTCTCCTAAGTCATACAGAAGCGGAGCGTCCCGTTACGCCCTGCGTAGTCGCGACGCAAGGCGGCCGAGCCTATAGCTCGGATGTAGGGACCGGAAACGGCCAGCGGGAGGGCCACACATGGCGCAGGACACGGGCATGCCGTTCGCCAACCTGATGGGGGTGGAGATCGTCGAGCGGAGCAAGGACAGGGTCGTCGGTCGCCTTACCGTGCGCGAGGACCTCTGCACCGCCGGCGGCATCCTGCACGGCGGCGCCTTCATGGCCTTCGCCGACGCCCTCGGGGCGATCGGCGGCTTCCTCAACCTGCCCCCAGGCGCTCGCACGACCACGCTGGAGAGCAAGACCAACTTCCTGGGCGCGGCCAAGGTCGGAACCACCGTCACCGGCGAGGCCGCCCCGCTGCACATCGGCCGCCGCTCCAGCGTCTGGCAGACCCGCATCACCAGCGCCGACGGCAAGCTCCTGGCCCTCGTCATCCAGACCCAGATGACGGTGGAAGCCTAGCCTCGGCTTGCCGGAGGCCGTTCGGACTCCAGGCCTGGCGGCCCGGTTGGCGCCCGCGACGCCCTGGGCCACAATTCGCGCATGAGCGCCGACCGCACAGCCCTGCGCCGGATGATCGAGGAGGCGCGCCGCGTCCTGGTCTTCACCGGTGCGGGCATCTCCACCGAATCCGGCATCCCCGACTTCCGCAGCCCAGGCGGGGTGTGGAGCAAGATGAAGCCGATCTATTTCGACGAGTTCCTGCGCAGCGAGGACAAGCGTCGCGAGGCCTGGACCCGAACCTTCTCCGGCGCGGCGGGCTGGACCGGCCGGCGACCGAACGCGGGCCACTACGCCGTCGCCCGCCTCGTAGCCCAGGGCAAGGTCAGCGCGGTCGTCACCCAGAACGTGGACAACCTGCACCAGGACTCCGGCGTGCCGGGCGAGCGGGTGATCGAAGTCCACGGCAACGCCAGCTACGCCAAGTGCCTGGAGTGCGAGACCCGCCACGAACTCGAGGTGCTGAAGCAAAGCTTCCTTGGCGCCGGCGAGATCCCCACCTGCCGCGAGTGCGGGGGCCTGGTGAAGACGGCGGTCATCTCCTTCGGCCAGCCGATGCCCGAGCGCGAGATGCTGCGCGCCGAGTTCGAGGCCCGTCGTTGCGACCTGTGCCTGGTGCTGGGCTCGTCCCTGGTGGTCTATCCCGCCGCCGGCATCCCGATCACCGCCAAGCGCAACGGCGCGCGCCTGGCCATCGTCAACCGCGAACCCACCGACATGGACCCGCTCGCCGACCTTGTCCTGCACGACGAGATCGGGCCGGCCATGAGCGAAGCGGCGCCCGCCTCGAGCTGATCCCTCGATTTCGGGCGCGCGTCCGCCGGACCGAGATGTGACATGCTTGACGCCGTCAACTAATTGGCGACATCCTGCCCCGTGGCAGGAGGCGCGGCCATGACCGTCGACACCATTGATCCCGTCGCCGCCGTGCGCGGCTTCAACCGCTTCTACACCCGGCTCATCGGCGCCCTGGACGAAGGACACCTGGGCAGCTCCTTCACCCTGGCCGAGGGCCGCGCCCTCTACGAGATCGGCCATGGCGAGCCCCTGGCGCCGCGGGTGGTCGCGGAGCGCGCCGGGCTGGACCCGGGCTACCTCAGCCGCATCCTCAAGCGCTTCGAGGCGGACGACCTGATCGCGCGCGACGCCGACCCCGCCGACGGCCGCAGCCATCTCCTGCGCCTTACGCCCAAGGGGCGGACCATGTTCGGCGAGCTCCAGGGACGATCGAACCTGGCGGTAGGCGCCCTGCTCGCGCCTCTCGCGCCGAAGGACCGCGTGCGACTGACCCGGGCGATGGAGGAGGTCCGGGGGCTCCTCGGCTCGGCCCCTGCCGCCCCCGAGATCGTCGTGCGCCCCCACCGGGAAGGCGAGCTCAGCTACACTGTCCATCGCCAGGCGGTGCTCTATTCCCGGGAGTACGGCTGGGGCCTGCCGCTCGAGGCGTTGATGGCCAGGGTCGTAGCCGAGTTCATCGAGGCCTTCGATGCGGACCGCGCCCGCGCCTTCGTCGTTGATCGCGGGGGCGAAATCCTGGGTTCGGTCTTCGTGGCCGACGGCGGCGAGGGGGTGGCCAAGCTGCGCCTGCTCTATCTGGAGCCCGCTGCGCGCGGCCTCGGTCTGGGGGACAGGCTGGTGGGCGAGTGCGTCGCCTTCGCCCGCGCCGCCGGCTATCGCCAGCTCTCCCTCTGGACTCAGAGCGTGCTCACCTCCGCCCGCCGCATCTACGCCGCCCACGGGTTCCGCCTGGTGGACAGCGTCCCGCATACGCAGTTCGGGCCCGAACTGATCGGCGAGACCTGGGCGCTCGATCTCTGAGGCCTTTACGCTTGGACGGCCGAGGGCCGCGGCGCATCCTGGCGCCTCGGAGGGCGGGCGCGTGGAATCACCGGGATCGGCAGGCATCGGCGCGCCGCGCGCGGTTCTGACCCTGGGGACGACCCAGACGATCGGCTACGCCTGTTCTAGCTACCTGCCGGCGGGCCTGGCCGAGCCCATGGCCCGCGCGGTGGGCGCGCCCGTCTCGCTGGTCTTCGCCGCCTTCTCCGGGGCCATGCTGCTGCAGGCGGTGCTGGGCCCGGCGATCGGCCGCTGGGTGGACCGCGACGGCGGCCGCGCGCCCCTGGCGATCGCCAGCCTCGTCTTCGCCGCGGGCCTGGCTGGACTCGGCCTGTCGCAGGCTGCCTGGCACCTGATGCTGGCCTGGGGCGTCATCGGCCTGGGCATGGCGCTCGGTCTCTACGACACCGCCTTCGCCGGTCTCGTCGGCTGGTTCGGGCAGGACGCGCGCCGCTCGATCACCGGGGTCACGCTCATCGCCGGCTTCGCCAGCACCATCGGCTGGCCGCTGACGGCCTGGCTGGAGGCGGGCGTGGGCTGGCGCGGCGCCTGCTTCGTCTGGGCGGGCCTGAACCTGGCGCTGGCCCTGCCGCTGCACCTGAGCCTGCCCAGGGGCGCGGCCTTCCACAAGCGCGCCGCCGAGGCCGCCGCCGAAGCGCCGGCGCCGCCCGACCCGCGCGCGGGGATGAACCTAGCGCTGATCGCGCTGGCCTTCGCGGTGATGGCCTCGATCGGCTCGGCCATGTCGGCGCACCTGCCGCCGATCCTGAAGGCCGCGGGCGCGAGCCCGGCCGCCGCCGTCGCCGCCGCGGCCCTCGTGGGCCCTGCCCAGGTCGCCGCCCGGCTGGCCGAGTTCGCCCTGGTGCGGCGCATCCATCCGCTGGTCTCCGGCCGCATCGCGGTCTTGTTCTTCCCTGTGGGCGCGGCCCTGCTGCTGGCCTTCGGGCCCGGCGCGGCGGCGGCTTTCACCGTCCTCTACGGGGCCGGGAACGGGCTCTACACCATCGTGCGCGGCGCCCTGCCGCTGGCCCTGTTCGGAACCGGGAACTACGGCGCCCGCCTTGGCGCCATCAACGTGCCCGCCAGGCTCGCCCAGGCCGCCGCCCCCTTCGTCTTCGCCCTGCTGATGGAGCGCTCCCTGGGGCTGGCGCTGGGGGTCTTCGCGGGCCTGGGGCTGACCGCCGTGGCGGCCATGCTGCTGCTTAGGCGACCGCAAAGCGCCTGAAGCGACTGGTCATGCGCTTTTCCGCAGTCCAAGCTGAACCGCGATAACCATGGGGGAAACGCAGCGCATGTCGGGCGTCGTCGCGGGATGAACCCGCGCATCATTGTACTGGCGCTGTCGACCTTCGCCTTCGGGTCGGGCGCGCTGATCTTTTCCGGCCTGCTGGAGATGCTCGCCGCGGACCTCGGCGTCTCGGCCGGGGTCGCGGGCCAGCTCCAGACCGCCTACGTGCTCACCTCCGCCTTCGCCGGGCCGCCCTTGGCGTTTCTGGTCGGACGGCTGGAGCGCAAGACCGTGCTGCTGGCCGCCCTCGCCCTGGCGATCGGGCTGAACGTGATCTGCATGATCACCCGCGACTTCGCACACCTGCTGATCTTCCGCGCCATCGTGGGCGCCACGGCCGCTCTGGCCGGACCCGCCGCCTCCAGCGCCGCCGCGGCCCTGGCGCCGCCTGAGAAGCGCGGGGCGGCCCTCGCCGTCGTCGGGGGCGGCATGACCGTCGCCTTCCTGATGGGCATTCCCATGGGCAGCGTCGTCGGCTCGCTCTTCGGCTGGCGCTCGGCCTTCGCCCTGGCCGCGGGTCTTGCGGCTCTCGCCTTCGTGGGCATCGCGCTGTTCCTGCCGCGGGTGCAGCCGCCGCCGCCGGCCCTAGGCGGCGGGCTCACGCTCTCGCGCACGGCGCCGATGTACATGGCCACCTTCCTGGCGTTCGGCGCGAACATGACCATCACCACCTACATCGCCGTGGTCCTGCGCCTGCAGGCCGGCGTCGTCGGCGCCGGGGTGGCCGCCTTCCAGATCATGGTCGGCCTGGGAAGCCTGGTGGGCCTCACCCTGGGCGGACGGGCCGCCGACCGCGACCTCGGCCGGATGAGCGTCACCGTCTCCTTCCTGGGGCTCGCCACGGCCGCGGCCATGCACGGGGCCGCGCTGCTGCATGTCCTGCCCGCGGGCTGGCCCACCTATGTCTTCGTGGCCCTCACCCTCTTCACGGGATCGGTCTCGCTGTTCTCGGTCATGCCGGTGGTGCAGTCGCGGCTGATCACCGCCGCGCCCAACGCCGCGCCTCTGGCGCTGGCGCTCAACGGATCGTCCGCCTCCTGCGGCCAGGCCCTGGGCGCCTCGATCGGCGGTGCGGTCCTGGGCGCGTTCGGCGGGCCCGGCCTGCCGGTCGCCGCCGCGGCCATCGCGCTCTGCGCGGCGATGATCTGGTGGCGTGCGGCCAAACATGCGCCGCAGCCGGTCCCCGCCTGAGGACGCTTCCGCAGCGGGGACTCCCAGTCGTCTAGAGCTCGGCGAGGACGGCGTCGCCCATCTGCGCCGTGGTGAGGCTTCCGCCAAGGTCGCGGGTGCGCGCGCCCGCGGCCAGGGCCTTGTCCACCGCGGCGAACAGGCGGTCGGCCTCGGCTGGACGCGCCAGCGACCAGCGCAGCGCCATCTCGAACGACAGGATTGCGGCGAGGGGGTTGGCCAGCCCCTGGCCGGCGATGTCCGGGGCCGAGCCGTGGATCGGTTCGTAGAGCCCAGGCTTGCCCTCCGCCCCCAGGGCCGCCGAGGGGAGCATGCCGAGGGAGCCGGTGAGCTGAGCCGCCTCGTCCGACAGGATGTCGCCGAACAGGTTGTCGGTGACGATCACGTCGAACTGCTTGGGATTCTTGACGATCTGCATGGCCGCGTTGTCGGCTAGGATGTGCTCCAGCGTCACGTCGGCGTACTCCCGACGATGCAGGTCGGTCACGACTTCGCGCCAGAGCAGGCCGGAGTCCATCACGTTCGACTTCTCGGCCGAGTGCACCTTGCCCCGCCGCTTGCGTGCGAGCTCGAAGGCCACCCTCGCCACCCGCTCGATTTCGGCGGTGGTGTAGACCTGGGTGTCCACGGCGCGCTTGCCGCCCCCGGGCAGGTCCTCGATGAATCGCGGCTGGCCGAAGTAGATGCCGCCCGTCAGTTCACGGACGAACATCAGGTCCAGGCCCTCGACCAGCTCACGCTTCAGGCTGGAGGCGTCGGCCAGGGGGCCGAAGCAAAGCGCCGGGCGCAGGTTGGCGAACACCTCCATGCCGGCCCGCAGCGCCAGGAGCCCCGCCTCCGGACGTTTGTCGCGGGCCACGCCGGCCCATTGCGGGCCGCCCACGGCGCCCATCAGCACCGCGCGCGCGGCCTTGGCCGCGGCCAGGGTCTCGTCGGTCAGAGGCGCGCCGTGGGCGTCATAGCTCGCCCCGCCGAAGGCCCGTTCCTCGATGGAGAGGTCGGGCGTCAGGCGCTCGGCCACGCGGCGCACCTGCGCCGTCACCTCCGGCCCGATGCCGTCGCCGGGCAGGAGAAGAAGGTCGGTCATGGGGAAGGTCCTGTCAGAGAGCTCGCTGGTGAGCGACCTCGTAGGCGAACAGCCGGCGGTCGGAAACCCCGAAGCTCGGCCACTGGGCGCGCCACGCGGCCATGTGCGGCGTGGCGAAATGGGCGTCGAGGGCGGCCTGATCGCGCCAGGCCTCAAACACGCGGATCAGACCCGGCTCGCCCACGTCCTCGGCATAGGAATACTCAAGGCAACCTTCCTCGGCGCGGCTGGCCGCCAGCATCGCCAGCATGTGCGGGCGGAACCCGTCGAGGTTCTGCGGGGGGACGCGCACCGTGCCGGCGATCACCAGCATCAGGCGTCCTCAAGCCAGGGCTGGCTCAGCGCCCGGCGCTCCTCGAACACGTCGATCGAAGCGGCCTGCTGCAGGGTCTCGCCAATGGCGTCGAGCCCCTTGAGCATCTTTTCCTTGCGCTTCGGATCGATGTCGAAGTGGAACACCTTGCCCGACGGCGAGACGACGGTCTGGGCCTCCAGGTCGACGGTGGCCATGTGGTTGCCGCCCTTGGCCTCGTCCATCAGCGCCTGCACTTCGGCGGCCTGCAGCACCACGGGCAACAGGCCGTTCTGGAAGCAGTTGTTGTAGAAGATGTCCGCGAAGCTGGTGGAGATCACGCAGCGCACGCCGAAGTCCATCAGCGCCCAGGGGGCGTGCTCGCGGCTCGAGCCGCAGCCGAAGTTGTCGCCCGTCACCAGCACGCCCGCGCCCTTGTACTCGGGCCGGTTCAGAACGAAGTCGGGCTTCTCCTTGCCCTGCTCGTCGAAGCGCAGGTCGTAGAACAGGCCCTTGGCCAGGCCCTCGCGCTCCACGGTCTTGAGGAACTGCTTGGGAATGATCTGGTCGGTGTCGATGTTGGCCAGAGGCAGGGGCGCCAGCTTGGCGTCGAGCTTGGTGAAGGCTTGCATCAGAGGGTCTCGGGCTTCGATTGGGTGATCGACCAGCGGTCAATGCGCTTGGCCGTCCTGCCGGGCACGCCGCTCGTCACGGTCATCGTGCATTCGGTTCGCAACGACAGCCCTGTCGCGACGTCGATCGAGTAGCGGCAGCTGTCCTTACGGTCGATCGTCAGGTCCTTGAGCGCGGCGGCGGCTTCGGCCCGGCGTTCGGGGGGCGCCCGTTGGGCCATCGCCTCCACGGTCGCTCGGATGCTCGCCGTCGCCGAGGCCCGGTCAAGCGTCTGCTCCCATGTCACGACGGCTACGCCGGCGTCCTTGTCGTAGGACTCCAGTTCGAAGACGCCGTGGGTCTTGATCGGCGGGCCGCCCAGGATGTTCGGCGCCTGATCCTCGTAGGATTGCGGCTCGCCCACCTCCAACGCCGTGCCTTGGCCAAGGCCGATCAGCCCCAGCTCCTTGAAGAGCCCCGCTGCTGTCCGCTCATCGAACTTATCGAACACTGAACGGAAGGTATCGACGGCTTTCTGGTCGCCGCCGTTCGCCTCCACAACGCTCACGACCCTCGACCGAAGCGAGTCCCAGTCCACAACACGGATCGGCGTCAGCGCCTCGTCGACCTCGACGACCGCCGGGAAGACGATTTTCGCGAGGGTCTGAACCTGTTCGAGCTCGGCGGGCTCGGCATCATCGCTTCCGATGGAGACGAGGTCCTGGCTAAGGGTCGCAGGACCGCCGCGTGGCTGATGAAACGTGGCCTTCAATACCGTCGTGACCGTGACGCTCTTGACGGCGCCGTCGCGTTCGTCGGTTCGCGTCTTCACGATCGTCTGGGTCCAGCGTGCCCCGTCGCTCAACACCACCGGCAACTCCGCCGCCGACGCCGTGGCCGGCGCGAGCAGTGCGAGCACGCATGCGGCGACGGCGCATCTCATGTGGCCACCGCTTCGGCGTTCTGCGTGATCATCAGGGTCGGCGCGCCGCCCGGCGCGTTGCGTACGGTGAAGACCTTGGTGCCCGGCTTTCGGCCCTCCCGCACTTCCGAGACGTCGAAGCCGGCCGCGGCCATCCGGGCCTGGGCCGCGTTGGGGTCGTTCACGCGCCAGGCCAGGCCCCCGAAGCCGTCCGGACCGTCGGTGGGCGGCGTCTTCAGGCTCGACCCCACCTCGAACACGGCTTCGCCGCAGCGGAAGAAGAGCTGTCGCGCGCCCCATTTCTCGTTGGCGCGGTCCAGACGCAGGTCCAGGCCGAACTTGGCCCCATAGACGCCGACCGCACGGTCCGGGTTGGGCGAGTGCACCACGATGTGGTCCAACGCCGCCACCGCCGAGGCCTCGTCGGCGACCGGTGGCGAGGTCGGCCGCGCCCCAGCCTTGGTCAGCACGAAGGTCAGGCCCGACGCCTGCACCCAGGCCACGGCGTCGCCCGCGTCGACCTCCAGCCCGCGCCGGGCGAGCAGCCGCGCCGCGCCGGCCACGTCGTCCACTGCGAACGCCGCCAGCCACAGGCCCTCGCCCGCCGCATCGATCCGGGCGCGGACGCGATCGCCCGCCGGCCCCGCGCCGTCCGCGGCGATCACTTCCAACGCCATGTTCGGAAAGGCGAACCACGCCCGCTTCGCGCCGTCGCCGGGCTGCAGCTCGGGCTCGCGCCCGAACAGCCGCCGGTAGCCGTCGACCGCCGCGTCGAGGTCGCGGACCGCAAGGGCCACGTGGTCCAGGCCCGTGATCATCAGATGAAGTCCCGCACGTCGGCGATATGCCCGGCGATGGCGGCGGCGGCGGCCATGGCCGGGCTCATCAGATGGGTGCGGCCGCCGCGGCCCTGGCGGCCCTCGAAGTTGCGGTTCGAGGTCGACGCGCAGCGCTCGCCGGGCGCCAGTCGATCCGGGTTCATGCCAAGGCACATGGAGCAGCCCGGTTCGCGCCAGTCGAAGCCGGCGGCCCTGAAGATCTCGTCCAGGCCCTCCTCCTCGGCCTGGGCCTTCACCAGCCCCGAGCCCGGCACCACCATGGCCCGCACGCCGTCGGCCACCCTGCGGCCCTCGGCGATCTTCGCGGCCGCGCGCAGGTCCTCGATGCGGCTGTTGGTGCAACTGCCGATGAACACCACGTCGATCTTGGCCTCGGTGATCGGCTGGCCGGCGGCAAGGCCCATGTACTCCAGCGCGCGCACGGCCGAGGCGCGCTTGTCCGGGCTCGCGAAGCTTTCCGGCGCCGGCACCGTGCCCGTCACCGCCACCACGTCCTCGGGGCTGGTGCCCCAGGTGACCAGCGGGGCGATGGCGGCCGCGTCGATGGTGATCTCCCGATCCCACGTCGCGTCGGCGTCGGAGTAGAGCGTCTTCCAATAGTTCAGCGCCATCTCCCAGGCGCCGCCCTTCGGCGCCGACGGACGGCCGGCCATATAGGCGAAGGTGGTCTCGTCCGGCGCGACCAGGCCCGCCCGCGCTCCGCCCTCGATGGTCAGGTTGCACAACGTCATGCGCCCTTCCATCGACAGCGCACGCACCGCCGACCCGGCGAATTCGATGACGTAGCCGGTCCCGCCGGCCGTGCCGATCTCGCCGATCACCGCCAGGGCGAAGTCCTTGGCGCCCACGCCGGGGGCCGGTTCGCCCTCGATGTTCACCCGGAAGTTCTTCGACTTCTTGGTCCGCAGCGTCTGGGTGGCCAGCACGTGCTCGACCTCCGAGGTGCCGATGCCGTGCGCCAGGGCGCCGAAGGCGCCGTGGGTCGAGGTGTGGGAATCCCCGCAGACGATGGTCATGCCCGGCTGGGTTCGGCCCTGCTCGGGGCCGACCACGTGGACGATGCCGTTGCGCACGTCGCCCATCGGGAAGAACTCGATGCCGTTGTCCTTGACGTTGCGCTCCAGAGTCTGGAGCTGCAGGCGCGCCTCATCGTCGGCCACGGCGGCGACGCCCCTGGCCTGGCCTTCGGTCGGCACATTGTGGTCGGCCACGGCGAGGGTGCGGTCCGGGCGGCGCACGGGACGGTGCGCCGCGCGAAGGCCAGCGAAGGCCTGGGGCGTCGTCACCTCGTGGATCAGGTGCAGGTCGATGTAGAGGATAGCCTCGCCGTCCTGTTCGCCGACGACGTGCGCATCCCAGATCTTGTCGTAAAGGGTCTTGCCGGACATGGCCGGCATCTAGGATCGGGACGCGGCGCACGTCTAGTGCCGCGTTGCAGCAAAATCGCTCCGATATCGGCAAAATTTTGCGGGAGGCCCGGCGCACCCTATCTAACCGTCATGGCTGGGAGCGGCGCGGACTGGGACCTCTTTCAAAGCCTGCACGCCGTTCTCCAGGCGGGCAGTCTCTCCGCGGCCGCGCGTCGGCGCGGTCTCACCCAGCCCACCCTGGGGCGCCACATCGAGGCGCTGGAGCAGCAACTCGGCGCGCCGTTGTTCCTGCGCAGCCCCCGCGGACTGCAGCCGACCGATCTGGCCCTCAGCCTGCGTCCCCACCTGGAGGAGATGGCCGCCGCCGCCGGGGCTGCTCTGCGGGACGCCTCCGGTGCGGCGGATCCGGCGGGCGGCTGCATTCGCCTGACCGCCAGCAATGTCGTCGGCGCCGAGCTCCTGCCGCCGATCCTGCGCGACTTCCGGCGAAAACACCCGCAGATCGACCTGGAGCTCGTGCTGTCCGATCGCAACGAGGACCTCTCGCGCCGCGACGCCGACATCGCCGTGCGCATGTCGCGTCCGACCCAGCAGTCGCTGGTGGCCCGCAAGATCGGCGTGCTCGGTCTCGGCTTCTACGCCACCCCCGAGTACGTGGCCGCCCACGGGGCGCCCGACTGCATGGACACCCTGCGCGAGCACACGGTGATCGGGTTCGACACCTTTCCCGTCGGGCTGAGGGACGCCTTGCCGGCCGACCTGGAGGTCGACCGCGCCCTCTTCGGCTTCCGCTCCGACAGCGACGCGGCCCAGCTTGCGGCGCTCAAGGCCGGCCTTGGGGTGGCCGCCTGCCTGCATGCGATCGGCCGACGCCACGGCCTGGTGCGGATCCTGCCGCAGATGCAGGTGTTCGAGCTGGAGATGTGGCTGGCCATGCACGAGCTGCAGCGGACCAGCGCCCGGATGCGGCTGATGTTCGACCACCTGGCCGAAAGCCTCGCCGCCATCGTCGCCGAAGACCGCGCGCAGGGCTGATCCATCGATCCCTTGCGCATACGAAAACGGCGGCCCATGCGGCCGCCGCTCGCGTGATCCGAAGGACCTCGGAAAGCCTTACGCCTCGGCGTCGGCCTCGCGGTCTTCCTTCTTGACCATCTGGCGCTCGGCGATCCGGGCCGACTTGCCGCGACGGTCGCGCAGGTAATAGAGCTTG
Source organism: Phenylobacterium sp. (assembly GCF_046291545.1). Lineage (GTDB taxonomy): Bacteria > Pseudomonadota > Alphaproteobacteria > Caulobacterales > Caulobacteraceae > Phenylobacterium. The sequence continues at coordinate 606,987 of NZ_JBKBSM010000001.1, read as the reverse complement.
GCCCGGCGCACGACGCCGCGACGCTTGACCTCGATGGATTCGATCATCGGCGAGAGCACCGGGAAGACCCGTTCGACGCCTTCGCCGAACGAAATCTTGCGGACCGTGAAGCTCTCGTTGACGCCCGAGCCCTGGCGGCCGATGCACACGCCTTCATAGGCCTGGACGCGCTCGCGGTCGCCTTCCTTGATGCGCACGTTCACGCGCACGGTGTCGCCCGGCTGGAATTCGGGGATGGTGCGGCTGGCGAGGAGGCGGTCGGCCTCTTCCTTCTCGAGCTGCTGAATGATGTTCATCGTCTTCACGTCCTTTGTACTGGGCTTTACTCGCCCTTTGCCTGTTGATTGGCGAGATAGGCCGCCCAGAGATCCGGACGCCGCTCCCGCGTGGTGATTTCCCGCTGCGCCTGCCGCCACTTGCGCACCTGCGCGTGATGGCCGCTCAACAGCACCTCGGGAATGTCGAGCCCCTCGAACGTCCGCGGCCGTGTGAACTGCGGATGTTCCAGAAGTCCGTCTTCGAAACTCTCTTCACTCAGACTCTCGGCCTGGCCGAGGACCCCCGGCACCAGCCTCACGCACGCCTCGATCGTCACCAGTGCGGCGGCCTCGCCGCCGGCGAGCACGGCGTCGCCCACGGAGACCTCCTCGAACCCACGGGCGTCGAGAACCCGCTGGTCCACCCCTTCGAAACGGCCGCACAGGACGATCAGTCCCGGCCCTTGCGACCATTCGCGCACCCGCGCCTGGGTCAGGGGCCGACCCCGGGCGCTCATGTACAAAAGCGGCCGCCCTCGCTGCTCCACGCTGTCCAGCGCAGCCGCGATGACGTCCGCCCGCATCACCTGTCCTGGACCGCCACCCGCAGGGGTGTCGTCAAGGAAGCCGCGCTTATCCTTGGAAAAGGCGCGAATGTCCACTGTTTCCAGCGTCCAAAGACCCAGTTCCTTCCAGGCCGTGCCGATCAGCGACACCCCGAGCGGCCCCGGGAAGGCCTCGGGAAACATGGTCAGGACGGCGGCGTCGAAGCTCATGGCGCCTTTTGCCCTGCAACGGGGCCGAGCGGAAGGGCGCCGCTGCGCTGCGCCATGCGGTCCCGTGCGGTCTTGCCGGGCGCCGCCGCGCCGCGTAAAGCCCAGCGCTTTCGCATATGCAGCATTTTTCGAGACCCGTTCATGGATACGCCTGAAAGCCTGCCCCAAACCCTGTCGCTGGAACGGCTGGAGGTGAACCTCTTCCGCGGGACCAGTCCCCGGGGCGGCGGCCCGCGGATCTTCGGCGGCCAGGTGATCGGCCAATCGTTGCTGGCCGCCTATGAAACGGTCGAGGACAGGGTCTGCCACTCGCTGCACTGCTACTTCATCCGCCCGGGCGATCCGCGCGTGCCGATCGTCTTCGAGGTGGACCGCTCCCGCGACGGCGGCACCTTCACCACCCGACGGGTGGTCGCCGTGCAGAACGGCAAGCAGATCTTCAATCTCGCCGCGTCCTTCCAGGTGGTGGAGGAGGGCTTCGAGCACCAGGCCGACATGGACCAGGTCCCCGATCCCGACGGCCTGCCCGACGAGTTCGAGCAGCGCATCAAGGGGATGCAGAACGTCTCCGAGGAGCTGCGCAAGATGATGCTGCGGCCCCGGCCGATCGAGATGCGCAGCGTCGAGGGCGACGCCTTCTCGGCCACGGGTCCGCGCCCGGCGAAGAATTCCGTATGGTTCCGCGCCCGCGCCCCGATCGGCGAGGACGCCCACATGCACCAGGTGATCCTGGCCTACGCCTCGGACATGAACATGCTGTCCACGGCCATGCGTCCGCACAATGTGCACTGGGACACGCCCGGCCTGCAGTCGGCCAGCCTCGACCACGCCATGTGGTTCCACAAGCCGACGAACTTCAACGAGTGGCACCTCTACAGCCAGGACAGCCCCTCGGCCTCCGGCGGCCGCGGCTTCGTCCGCGGCGCCATCTACGACCGCAAGGGCGTGCTCGTCGCCTCCGTGGCCCAGGAAGGCCTGATGCGGATGCGCAAGGACTGACGCGCCTGGGCGGCGGCCTCAGCCGTCGCCGCCCGGCGGCTCGCCCTCGGTCATGGCCGGGGGAACGGCGATCAGCTTGCCCTCGGCGATGCGCACCTCGGGCACGGCCTCGCGCGTGAACGGCAGCCACCAGGTCGCGCCGCCGGCGGCGGGGATGACTTCCAGGAGGTCGCCCGCGCCGAAGTCCTGCACGGCCTTGACCCGCCCGATCGGCTCGCCGTCCGGGCTCTCCACGGCGAGGCCGACGAGGTCGGCGTGGTAGAACTCGTCCTCCTCCGGCGGCGGCAGCAGACCGCGGGGAATGTAGAGCTCCAGGCCGCGCAGGGCGTCGGCCTGTTCCTTGGTCTCGATTTCCTTGGTGCGGGCGATGATCCCGCCCTTGGCCGGCCGCGCGGACAGGACGGTCAGCGCGGGGGCTCCGTCCTTGCGCGAAAGCGCCCGATAGCGCGCCAGCGCCATCGGGTCTTCCGTATAGGTCGTGATCCGCACCTCGCCGCGCACGCCGAAGGCGCCCGCGACGCGGCCGATCAGCAGCAGGCGGTCGGCCATGGTCTGCGACCGTCCCGCAGGCGGGGTCAGCCCTGCGCCTCTTCGGAGGCGTCTGCGGCCGGGGCCTCTTCGGCCGGCGCTTCGGCGGCGGGGGCCTCCTCGACGGCGGCTTCCGGCTCCGGAGCCGGGGCGGCGGCGGCCTCGGCGGCCGCGGCGGCGCGGTCAGCCTCGCGCTGGGCGCGCTCCTCAGCGCGTTCCTTGGCCTTCTGGCCGGGCTCGGCCTTCTTCGGGTTGTTGCCGGCCTTCCACTGGACGACGCCGGCGGCGCCCAGGAAGCGGGCCACGCGGTCGGTCGGCTGGGCGCCCTTGGCCATCCATTCCTGGATCCGCTCCAGCTTCAGGGTGACGCGGGTCGGATCGTCCTTCTTCAGGAGCGGGTTATAGGTCCCGACCTTTTCGATGAAGCGGCCGTCGCGGGGCGAATGGCTGTCGGCCACCACGATCGAGTAGTAGGGGCGCTTCTTGGCGCCGCCACGGGCGAGACGGATCTTGAGCATGTTCGGTCCTTGTAAGCTCTAGGATTTCTTGAAGGGATTGACGCCGGGGGGCAGGCCCCCGAGGCCGGGAAGCTTGGGTGCGCCGCCGCCGAGACCGGGCAGCTTGGGCCCGCCCGCGCCGCCGGCGAGCTTTCCAAGCTCCTCCAGCTGGCCCTGGTCGGGGGTGGGCAGCTTGCCGCCGCCCAGCGCCTTCAGCCGGTCCATGCCGCCGCCGCCCATCATGCCGGCCATCCGCGCGAAGCCCTTGCCGCCGTCGCGGCTCATCATCTTGAAGGCGTCGGCCATCTGCCGGTGCTGCTTCAGAAGCCGGTTCACGTCGGCCACGTCCACGCCGGCGCCGGCGGCGATGCGGCGCTTGCGCGAGGCCTGGAGGATGTCGGGCTTCTTGCGCTCGGCTTTGGTCATCGAGGAGATGATCGCGGCCTGGCGGTCCAGCGTCTTGTCCGAGACGTTGGCCTCGGCCATCTGCTTCTTGATCTTCTGAACGCCCGGCAGAAGGCCCATCAGGCCCTCCATGCCGCCCATGCGCTTCATCTGGGCGAACTGCTCGGCCATCATGTCCAGGTCGAACTGGCCCTTGGCCAGCTTCTTGGCCATGGCCTCGGCCTTGGCCTGGTCGAGTTCCTCGGCCGCCTTCTCGACCAGGGCCACCACGTCGCCCCGGCCCAGGATGCGCCCGGCCACCCGGGCGGCGTCGAAGGCGTCGAGGCCGTCGATCTTTTCCGAGACGCCCAGGAATTTGATCGGCAGGCCGGTCACCGCCCGCATCGACAGGGCCGCGCCCCCGCGCCCGTCGCCGTCGGCCCGGGTCAGCACCAGCCCCGTCAGCGGCAACCGCTCGTGGAACGCCTTGGCCGTGCGCACCGCGTCCTGGCCGGTCAGGCTGTCGGCCACCAGCAGGGTTTCGGAAGGGCTGGAGATCTTCGCGATCTCCGCCGCCTCGGCCATCATCGCCTCGTCGATGGTGGTGCGGCCGGCGGTGTCGAGGATCAGGACGTCGTAGCCCTGCAGCTTGGCGGCGCTCATCGCCCGGCGGGCGATGTCCGGGGCCGACTGCCCGGCCACTATGGGCAGGCTGTCCACGCCGGCGGCCTTGGCCAGGGTCGCCAACTGCTCCATGGCGGCCGGCCGGCGGGTGTCCAGCGAGGCCAGCAGGACCTTCTTGCGGTCCTTGGACAGTTTCAGGGCGAGCTTGCCGGCGGTGGTGGTCTTGCCCGAGCCCTGCAGCCCGGCCATCAGGATCACCGTCGGCGGGTTCAGCGACAGGTTCAGGCCCTCGGCCGTCTCCCCGCCCAGCATCTCCACCAGGCCGTCATAGGTGATCTTCACCACCTGGTCGGCGGGGCGCACCGAGCGCAGCACCGCCTCGCCGGTGGCCCGCTCCTTGGCCTTGGCGACGAACTCGCGCACCACCGGCAGGGCCACGTCGGCTTCGAGGAGGGCGATCCGCACCTCGCGCAGCGCCTCGTCGATGTCCTTCTCGGACAGCACCCCGCGCCCGCCGAGGCGGTCGAACACGCCGGATAGCCGCTCTGTCAGTGCGTCGAACATCGAAACTCCTATGGCCCAAACGCGATCAGCCCCCGTGGACGATCACGTCGACGGGGGGCCTCGCCGTCCTCGTCCGATATAGGCATCGGGGTCGTGACGGTGGAGGGCGCTGACCGAAGTTGCGCCGGAAGGGCGCGCTTATGCGCCCATCCACAGGCTCTGGTCAAGAAAAGAGGCGGGCGCCGCCGGTCCGGCCGCGCCCGCCTCCGCGGTGTTCAGCAATGCCGAAGGGCTCAGGCGGCCTGGACGCCAGCCTCGTTCAGCCATTCCAGGATCTTCTGCTTTGGCATGGCGCCGACCTTCATGGAGGCCATCTGCCCGCCCTTGAAGAGCATCATGGTCGGAATGCCGCGCACGCCGTAGCGGGACGGGGTGGTCGGGCTTTCCTCGATGTTCAGCTTGGCCACGACGACCTGGCTGCCTAGTTCGTCGGCGATCTGCTCCAGGGCCGGGGCGATCTGCTTGCACGGCCCGCACCATTCCGCCCAGAAGTCGACGAGCACCGGCTTGTCGGCCTGCAGGACGTCCTTCTCAAAGCTTTCGTCGGTGATCTTCACGGTGCTCATGAAAAGCTCCCTTTCGCGCCGGCTCTCGAAACGCGGACCGACGACTTTCGATGCGCGGATGTAGGCCGCGCGCCTCAAGGTATCAACAGTTACGGCCGAGGTCGGCAATGGATTCAACCATTAGGAATTCTGGAACCGCCATCAGCTTCGGGCCGTCCGTCCACACCAGCGCCGCCTCGATGCGGCGGGTGGGGAAAACCTCGGCAAGCACTGCGCGATAGAGCGCCATTTGGCGCAGATAGGCGGGGTCGGCGTCCTCGATCCGGTCGGGCGAGGGCCGGTTGGTCTTGAAGTCGGCGACCAGCACGCGCTCGGGCAGCACCACCAGCCGGTCGATGCGGCCGGAGATCTTCAGCCCGTTCGGCAGGCTCGCCGCCGTGCCCGCGATGGCCACCTCCGCGCGGCTGCCGGGGCCGAACACCTCGGCGAACCGCGGGTCCTCCAGGACGCCCATGGCCGCGGAAACCATCTCCCGGCGCTGGTACTCGGAGAGGTCACGCTCGCGGCCCAGCAGGCGCTGCGCCGCTTCGCGCCGCTCGGGCGGGGCGATGTCGGGTAGGATCTGCAGCAGCCGGTGGATCAGGTCGCCGCGGCGGAAGCGGCCCAGGCCGCCCACGGCGGCCAGGGGCGAGGGGCTCGGCGCCCGGTCGCTCTCCCCGAGGGTCGAGGGCGAAGCGTAGCGCGCGAAGGCTTCCTGTACGGCCGCCGCCCCGGTCCAGGCGGGCAGGGGCGCTTGCTCGGCCGCCGCGGCTGCCGCGGCCGGGGCCAGGCGCCTCGGGTCAGGACCGAAGCGCGTCGCCGTCACCTCGCCGCAGGCGGCCGGCGAGGTGTGGGGCCGAACGTCGTCGTGTTCGAAGGCGTTGCGGATCAGCCGCCACCATCCCTTCAGCCCATCTTCCTTGCGGTTGGCGGCGATGCGCCCGCAGATCACCAGCCGGTCGCGGGCGCGGGTCAGGGCGACGTAGAGCAGGCGCAGGGCCTCCTCCTCCTCCTTGCGCTTGCGCGCCTCGCGGGCGGCGGCCGACGTCGCGCAGTCGGCCTTGGCCGAGGCGCACCACAGGAACCCGCCGTCCTCGGTCTCCATCAGCGGCGATCCGCGCGCCCCGCCCTCCAGGGTGGTTTCCGGCAGGAATACGATCGGCGCCTCGAGGCCCTTCGCGCCATGGGTGGTCATCACCCGCACCTCGTCGCGGCCGCTCTCCAGCTCGCGCTTCACGACGATGTCCAGGCCCGCGAAATCGGCGACCAGCCGCTCCAGGTCCTCGATCCCCCGGGCCTCGGCGGCCAGGACCTGGGCCTGGAACTCGTCCAGGGCGTCCTCGGCCTCCGCGCCAAGGCGCGTCAGCAGCCGCGCGCGCATCGAGCGGTCCTGGCCGTCCCGGGCCGCCAGGGCGAGGCCGAAGAACTCGAAGGGCCGCCGGTCCCGGGCCCAGCCGAGCGCCGCCTGCAGGAGCTGCGCCGCCGCCCGCCACTCGGCCCGCTCGTCCGCCCGGCGGTTCAGCGCCGTCCACAGCCCGCCCTCGCGCCGATGCGCCAGGGCGTAGAGCCCCTCGTCGTCCACATCGCAGAAGGGGCTGCGCAGCAGGGCGGCGAGGTTGAGGTCGTCCTCGGGGAACAGGACGAACCGCGCCAGGGCCATCAGGTCGTCGAACACTATATGGCCGGACAACGACAGCCGGTCCGCCCCGGCCACGGGTATGCCCGCCTGCTTCAGCGCCCGCAGGATCTCTTCGAACAGGGCCCGCCGCCGCCGCACCAGGATCAGCACGTCGCCGTAGCGGGCCGGCCGCCAGCCGCGGTCGCGTTCCCACACCGCGTCCCCGCGCGCGACAAGGTCGGCGATCTCCGCGGCGATCGCGCGGGCCAGGCGCCGGTTCGCCCCGGCCTCGCTCTCCACGTCGAGGGGCGCGTCCCAGGCCTCGCGCTTGTCGCCCTTGGGCTCCACGAACAGAGGCCACAGGTCCACGCATCCGGGATGGTCGTGCCGGGTGGCCAGGTGGCGCACCTTCTCCTCCCCCCGGGGCGGCGGAACCCCTGCGCGGGTGTCCGGATCGTCGAACACCGTGTCGACGAAGCGGAGCACCTGGGCGGTCGACCGCCAGGATGCGACCAGGGGCACGGCCACGCCCTGCGCGCCCGCCGCCGCTATCCGCGCGAGCTGGGCTTCGGTCTCCACCAGCAGACGCTCGGGCGCCGCGCCCTGGAACGAGTAGATCGACTGTTTCTCGTCGCCCACCACGAACAGGCTGCGCGGCAGCTTTCCGCGCCGCGGCGCACCCGCGCCGGCGAAGAACTCGGCGGTGAGGGCGGTGATGATCTCCCACTGCTCGGGGGCGGTGTCCTGGGCCTCGTCCACCAGGATGTGGTCGATCCCGCCGTCCAGCTTGTAGAGCACCCAGGCCGCGTCCGGGCGCTCGGCCACGAGATCGCGGCTCCTTTCGATCAGGTCCGCGAAATCAAGGGCGCCGGAGGCGCGCTTCTCGATGCGGTAGGCCTCCAGGTAGGCGCTCGCCAGCGTCAGGGCGTAGACCGTGTCCTGCGCCACCCGGGCGGAACGCAGCCGCTCGCGCGCCGCCTCCAGCCGGTCCTGCTCGCTCAGCAAGGCCATCCGCAGGCCTTCGTCCGCCTTCAATCCGCTGGTCTTGCCCACCCAGGCCGCCGCCGCGCCCTCGCCGCCCTCGGTGAACAGCGCGCCGAGCATGGCCGAAAGGGGCGGCTCGGGCTCGGCCGCCACCGCGCGCAGCCTGGCCGCGGCGGTCTGGTCGGCCTTGCCTCCGAGGGCCAGCACCTCGGCGCAGGCGGTCCACAAGCGTCGGTCGAAGCCGGCGCGCGCCTCGGCTTCCACGACCTCGGGCGCCACCGGCCCGTCGAGGAAGCCGCACGCCGCCCAAGCCGCGGCCGCCGCGCCCGCGCCGCCGCCGCAGCGGCGGAAATGGGCGTCCAGGGCTCCCCGCCGGGCCTCGAAGGCCGCGAACATGGCGTTGAAGCTGGCGAAATCCAGGGCCACCGACATGCGCGCATAGGCCTCGGCCAGGGCCGGCAGGTCCGGACGCATCGCCGCCTGAGCCACCGCCTTGCGCGCCGCGCCGGCGACGGCCGCCGTGGCGGCGTCGTCCATCACCCGGAAACCGGGCGAGATCCCCGCCTCCAGGGGAAAGCGCCGCAGCAGCTTCTCGCAGAACGCATGGATCGTCTGGATCTTCAGCCCGCCGGGCGTCTCCAGGGCGCGGGCGAAAAGCGCGCGGGCTTCCGACAGGGCGGAGCCGTCATAGTCGCCGGACGAGCGGCCCTCCAGCTCGGCGAGTTCGGCCCGCAGGCTCTGGTCGTCGCGGACCGACCAGGCGCCCAGGCGGTCGAACAGGCGCCGCTGCATCTCGGCCGCCGCCGCCTTGGTGTAGGTCACGCACAGGATCGCCTCGGGCGCTGCGCCCGACAGCAGCAGCCGCGCCACCCGGTCGATCAGGGTCTTGGTCTTTCCCGAGCCGGCGTTGGCCGTGACGAAGGCCGACACCGCCGGGTCGGCGGCCCGCCGCTGCGGGTCGGCGTGGGTCATTCCCCGTCCTCCTCGCCGCTCGTCGACCACTCGAACACCCGCGCCAGATGGTCATGATCGCCGCCGCGGGCCTTCACGAACTGCGGCGCGGTGCGCGAGGCGTACGGGCGGTCCGGATCGTCGAAGGCGGCGATCAGCCGCGAGAGCCCTTCGAGCGCCCGCTCGGCGGCGTCGGCGCTTTCCTCGCCGGCGGCGGCGCGCACGATCGTCTGCCCGGCCGGCTTGCGGCCGGTCACTTCCAGATAGGTCAGGTCGCCCGGCCGCACGCGTCCGATCTCGGCGAATCCGCCCAGGGCCAGGATCGCCGCGGTGAGGGTCAGTTGCGGCGAGAACCCGGTGCGGACCATGTCGGCCGAAGGGGCGCGGCCGGTCTTGTAGTCCAGGATGTGGCCGAACCCCTCCGGGTCGACCTCGATGCGGTCGGCCTTGGCGGTCAGCACGAACGCGCCGGCGGGCGCTGAGATGGCGGCCAGCCCTTCGATCTCAACGTGGATCGCGCGCCCGTCGGCCCGGCGGGACGCCTCCAGCTCGGCGACCCAGAGCGCCGCCTCCCGCGCCAGCGCCGCCTCGCGGGCCAGGGCCTCCGGCGGCATGCCGGCGGCCTCCAGTTCGGCCATGTAGAAGGCTTCGAACCGCTCAGCCCCGTCCGGCGGCAGCTCGCGCGGGTAGGCCCGGGCGAACCGCTCAAAGGCGGCGTGGATCGCCGTGCCGCGGGCGCGGGCCTCCACCGGCTCGTCCGGGCGGTCCATCCGGTAGAGCTTGAGGATGTCCCGCGCCCACACCGCGTAGGGATCTCGGGTCAGGGCCTCGATGCGGGTCACGGCCAGCCTTCGGGGGCGGTGCTCCAGGGGCGGCTTGGGCGCAGGCCGCCGGGCCGGGGCGTAGGCGCCGGGCGCATCCAGGCCGCGCGCCCAGTCGATCAGCTCCGGGCGCCCGCCCAGGGGCACGCCGGCCCCCCGCGCCAGGGTCTCCAGCCGCCACAGCCAGCGCGACTTCACCGCCGGCGCGCCCTCCCGCCGCTCGGCGTGCAGCAGGATCACCTCCGGCGCGCAGGCCGCCTGCGCGAAGTCATGCGCCGACAGGCCGACCCGCCGCTCCGGCGGGGGCAGCCCGAGGCGCTCGCGCATCGGCCGCGACAGGAACGGGTCCAGTGGCGCTCCCTGCGGCCAGGTCCCTTCCTCCAGCCCGGCCAGCACCAGCCGGTCGGCGCGCACCAGCCGCGCCTCGATGGCGCCCAGGATGCGCAGGCGGGGATGGGTCGCGCCGCCGGCGCGCACCGTCTCGCCTTCGACCAGCCGCCGCAGGAGGTCGGCGAAGCCCCGCGGGCTGGCTGGCGGCAGACCCTCGCCCTCGCTCATCAGCCCGGCCAGCAGCCGGGCCAGGCACTCGCCGGCGGGACCCGACCAGAGTTCGCCGGTCGAACCCGACGCGTCCGCCGCCAGGGCCTCCATCGCGCTCGCCAGAGCTCGCGCCCCCGCCGCCGGCGGCGCCGCGCCGCCAGCGTAGAGATCGGCCAAGGGCGCCAGGGCGGCCCGCAGCCGCGCCAGCAAGTCCAGCGCCGCTTGCGCCTGGCCGTCGTCCTTGGCCGCGCCGATGCGCGCCTCCAGCGCCGCCCAGCTCCGCCGCCGGGCGCCACGCAACCCGAACCGCTCCAGCGCCCGGGCGGCCCGCGCCAAGTCGTCCGGCGCAAGCCCCAGCCGCACGAGCGGGTGCTTGGCGACGCCCAGCAAGGTCACCGGATCGAACGGATCCACCGTCGCCGCGGCGGCGAGCGCGGCCAGCACCGCGCAGCGGGCGCCGGCCAGGGCGTAGCCGGCCGAGGAATCGGGGACCACGCCCCAGCGGGCGAGCTTCAGGGTGACGCGCCGGGCCAGGGTCTGATCGGGGGTGACCAGGGCGGCCGTACGCTCCGGCGTCTCCAGGGTTTCGCGCAGGAGCAGGGCGGCGGCCTCGGCGGCCTCCTCTTCGCTGCGCGCCGTCACTAGGGACAGCCCGGCCAGGCCTTCGGCCACCGGATCCACCCCATCCGCATCGCCTTCGTGCCGCAGGGCCTCGATCACGTTCAGCCAGTCGGCGGTGGATTCGGCGGGCCGCAGCGCCTCGTTGACGATCCGCCGCCGCCAGCGTCCAGCCGCGGCGAAGGAGCCCGAGGCCGGCCACGCCCTCACCTCCTCCCGCTCCACCCCCGCCCGCGCCAGCAGCCGCCGGAGCGCTCCTTGCGGATGTTGTTCGCCCACCTTCAGCCAGGCGGCCTGCGCCAGGCTTTCGTCCAGGCCCGGCAGAACCACGCAGCCCTGCGGCGCCTTGGCCACCACCGTCAGCAGGCGCGCGGTGGCCGGCGCCGTGCCGGTGGAGCCCGCCGCGACCAGCACGCCCCGGGGCGGGGCGGCCTCCCAGCGCTCGGCCAGCCGCCGCAGCAGGGCCACGCGCCGGGCGCTCACGTCGGCCACGCCCAGCACGTCGAGCCGCCGCGGCCATTCGGCGAGCGCGTGCTCCAGAAACTCGCGGGAGACGCGCCAATGCGCCGCGAGGTCGGCCTCGACCAGATCGGCCAGCCCGCCCGCCGGATCGACCTCCTCGATCTGCAGGCTGTCCAGAAAGCCGCCCAGGGCCTCGGCCAGCTCCAGCACCGCGCCGGCGTCCAGCTCGCGGTTCAGCAGGCCCTCGGCCTCCTTGACCATCCGCATCAGCTCGAAGCGGCGGCGAAGGGGCTCGATGGCCGGCGGCAGGTCCAGCGCCAGGTCCCCAGGCTCGAACGGCGGCTCGCCCTCGTCCAGGTCGCCGACGGGCCGAATCTGCGGCGGCAGCACGGCCTTTCCGCCGGCCGCGGCTATGAAGGCGTCGGCCAGCGCCCGCGCCCCGCGCCGCGTCGGCGTCAGCACCACCGCCTGGGAGAGGGCGTCCGGGCCCAGTGGCGCGAGGGCGTCGTGCAGGCCCTTCGCCAGGTCCTCCACGAAGGGCCGGTGGGCCGGAATGTTGAACCAGCGCGGTCCCGGCCCATCGAAGAGGCCGCCTCCGCTCATGGCGCCGCCGCCAGCCTCGCCTCGGCCTCGTCGCGGGCCTGGGGATCGCCCACGTGCATCCAGAAGCCGTCCATCACTGCGCCGAACAGCCGCCGCTCGCCGCTCAGCCGTCGCCAGACCGGGACCATGGAAAAGGCGCCCGCGCCTTCGCCGTCCAGCACCCGCGGCTTGATGATCTGCACGCCCGTAAAGGCGAAGGGCGTCGGCGGCTCAGGCTCGGCCGAATGCGTCAGCCGGCCCTCCGCGTCCCGGAAGAAACCGCGCGGCCCTTCGAAGCCGATCCCCTGGCCCCGCGGCGCCAGCAGCAGGCAGGCGTCCATCCGCCTGGGGTCCCACAGCGCCTTCATCGCCTCCAGGGCCGGCGTTTCGCCCTCGATCCAGAGCGAATCGATATTGGCCACCCACACCGGCTCATCGCCCAGCAGCGGGCGGGCGTGGCGCACGCCGCCGCCGGAGTCCAGCAGCTCGGCCCGCTCATCTGAGATCAGCACCCGCGGGCGGACCCGCCCGGCCAGGTGCGCCTCCATCTGGTCGGCGAAGTGGTGAACGTTGACCACTGCGGTCTCCACCCCGGCCTCGGCCAGGCGGTCCAGCACGTGGTCGATGAGCGCCTTGCCGCCCACCTCGACCAGCGCCTTCGGCCGCGTGTCGGTGAGCGGGCGCATGCGGGTGCCCAGGCCCGCGGCCATCACCATCGCCACCTTCGGCCCGGATTGGCTCACCGCCGCGCCTCGGCCGGGATGTTGCGGTCGAACCAGGCCTTGATCGGAGCCAGCTCGGGGTCGGCCAGGCATCGGTCCAGATAGCGCCACATGCGCGGCATGAAGGCCTCGTACTTCGGCCGCCCGAAGCCGGACACCTGCCGGGCGAAGATAAACAGGATGCGCGAGACGTTCAGCGCGCCCAGGGCGTGATAGTCGGCCAGGAACTGCCGCCGGTCCACCTCGGGCCGCAGCTCGAAATAGCGGGCGAGCGCGGCGGCCTCGCGTTCCGGCGACACGTCGCGCCGTCCGTCGTGCAGGAGCATCGACAGGTCCCAGGCCGGGTGCGCCCGCAGGGCGTCCTGGAAGTCCAGCATGCCGACCTGCGCCGCGCCACGGCGCTCGGGCAGCCAGATCAGGTTTTCGGCGTGGTAGTCGCGATGGCAGAACACCGTGGCCCCCGCCTCGCCGCGGGCGCGGATCGGCGCCCATAGAGCGTCCCATTCGGCCGCGGCTTCGGCCGAGAAGGGCGCCAGGCCCGAGAATTTCGGCCACCACTCCAGGAACATCTCCCCGCCTGTGGCCAGGGCGAGGTCGTCGTAGGTCAGGAGCGGCCAGCTCGCGGTCCCTGCGCACAGACTGGCCGGCGGCTCCACCGCGTGGATCGCCGCGAGGGCGTCGATCGCCGCGGCGTAGAGCGGGGCTTCGTCGGCGCCGCCGGCGATGAGGCTGGCGTAGAGATCATCGCCCAGGTCTTCCAGCACCGCCAGGCCGGCTTCGGCGTCGTGGGCGACGACCTGGGGCGTCGACAGGCCTTGGTCGTGCAGCCAGGAGGCCGCGCAGATGAAGGCGTCCACGCGTCCCGCCGCCAGGCGGGCCATGGCGTTGTAGCCGGCCGCCCGCCGCTCCTCGGGCGTCGCCCCGGGCGGGCAGGGGGCGCTCTCGACCGGCGGCTGGTCCATGAAGATCAGGCTCGCCCGACCCGGCCGGTGCAGGCGCTCGTAGCGGCGCGTGGAGGCGTCTCCAGCCAGCGGCTCGCGCCGCGCCTCGGCCAGGCCGTGCCGGGCGAGGAACGCGCTTTTCAGGGCCTCACGATCCAACTTCCAGTCCTCGTCCAATCCAGGCCCCGTGCGGCGTCAGGCGCGCGCGGCGGGTCTCGCCGCCAGGCCCTGATTCGGGGGTGAGCGTTACATCTAGCCGATCCGGCGGCAGGGCGCCTTCCAGCCGCTCGGGCCATTCGATCACCGCCGCCCCATCGTCGAGCGCCTCGTCCAGCCCGATCTCGTAGGCCTCTTCGGCCGAGCTCAGGCGGTAGAGGTCGAAATGGGCGAGGTTCAGGCCGCGCCCCTCGTAGAACTGCACCAGGGTGAAGGTGGGGCTCGGCGCGTCCTGGTCCGGCGTCGTGAGCGCCCGGATGAGGGCCCGCGCCAGGGTCGACTTGCCGGCCCCCAGCGGCCCGGACAGGCACACCGCCTCGCCCTTCCGCAGGGCTTGGGCGATCCGGGCGCCCAGGCGCGCGGTGGCGGCCTCGTCGGGGAGGTGAAGCTCGCGCCGGGCCGATGAGCTCATGCGAACGGCCGGTCCGGATCGAGCGGCAGGGTGCGTTCCACATAGCTTTTCATCGCCGTGGTGGCGGCGACGGCGTCCGGATCCAACGCGCCAGGCGCGACCGGCGGGCCGACGATCAGGCTGAAGCTGCGTCCGCGCTTGTTCAGAAGCTCGTGGAACAGGGTGATGTCGCGCAACTCCCCGGAAAAGCGGTCGAAGGCGTGGAACAGGGTCGACCAGGGGCCGGTCATGTGCACCGGCACGATCGGAGCCTCGTGCCGCCGCGCGATCGACAGGGCGCTCGCCATCCACGGCGGGTCCGACAAGGTCCCGTCCGGGGCGCGCCGAGCCAGCCGCCCGGCGGGGAAGATCGCCAGGGCGCGTTCGGCCTCCATCGCCTGGCGCGTCAGCTGCAGGGTCAGGCGGGTGCGCTCGCGGGTGCGCTTTTCCTCCACCCACTCCACCGGGATCAGCACGTCGGAAAAGCCCGGCGCGACCCGGTGGGCGTCGGCGTTGGCGTAGAAGCACAGGTCCGGCCGCCTCGCCTTGACCGCGTCGTAGAGGGCGATCCCGTCGGCGATGCCGGTGGGGTGGTTGGACACCATCACCACCCGTCCGGCCGTGGGGATCCGCTCGAGTCCCCGCACGGCCACCTTCACCGACAGGAGCTGGGAGACGTGCTCCAGCGCCGCCGCCCCGGGCAGGGGGGCGATCACATCGGCCATCCGCCGCGCCTTGGCGTAGTTCAGCAGCCGGTAGAGCAGGGGCCGCAGCAGCGGCCAGGTCGGATGGCGCGACAGGTTGGGCGCCCGCTCGGCGATCAGCACGTCGACGATGTGGTCGTGTCCCGTGCGGCTGTGCGGCAGGACGGGGGCCGAGGTGGCGAGCGTCATGGAAGCAACATGCCTCTGTCGTGCGCTCCCGGGCAAGTGACGCCCCGACGCACCCGCAGAGGGTCCGAAAGGCGGGGCCTCAAGAGGGCTGGTCAAGGCCGGCGCCCGGACCTACACACCGAAGCCTGCAGCGAACCCGGAGGATAGGCCATGCGCGAGATCCATCACTTCATCGGCGGCGTCTCGACGCCTTCGGGGACCGGCCGGTACGGCGAGGTGTTCGATCCCAACACCGGCCGGGTGCAGGCGCGGGTGGGTCTGGCCGACGCGACCGAGGTGGACGCCGCCGTCCAGGCGGCGCTCAAGGCCCAGCCGGCCTGGGCCGCCGTCAATCCGCAGCGCCGGGCGCGGGTGATGTTCGCCTTCAAGCGCCTGGTCGAGGCGCGCATGGACGAGCTGGCCGAGCTGCTGTCCAGCGAGCACGGCAAGGTGATCGCCGACTCCAAGGGCGACCTGCAGCGCGGCCTGGAGGTGATCGAGTTCGCCTGCGGCGTGCCGCACCTGCTGAAGGGCGAATACACCGAGGGCGCCGGCCCGGGGATCGACGTCTTCTCCATGCGCCAGCCGCTTGGCGTGGCCGCCGGCATCACCCCGTTCAACTTCCCGGCCATGATCCCGATGTGGATGTTCGGCGTGGCCCTGGCCGTGGGCAACGCCTTCGTGCTCAAGCCGTCCGAGCGGGACCCCAGCGTGCCGGTGCGCCTGGGCGAGCTGTTCATGGAGGCCGGCGCCGACCAGGGCATGGACCTGAAGGGCGTGCTCAACGTCTTGCATGGCGACAAGGCCGCCGTCGACGCCATCCTGCAGCATCCGGCGATCGCCGCCGTCAGCTTCGTCGGCTCCTCCGACATCGCCCACTACGTCTACCTGACCGGAACCGCTCAGGGTAAGCGCGTGCAGGCGATGGGGGGCGCCAAGAACCACGGCATCGTCCTGCCCGACGCCGATCTCGACCAGACGGTGAAGGACCTGGTGGGCGCCGCCTACGGCTCGGCCGGCGAGCGCTGCATGGCGCTTCCGGTCACGGTGCCGGTCGGCGAGAAGACCGCCGTCGCCCTGCGCGAAAAGCTGGCGGCCGAAATCGAGACCCTGAAGGTGGGCGTCTCCACCGATGCTTCCGCCCAGTACGGCCCGGTGGTCACCGCCCAGCACAAGCAGAAGATCGAGGGCTATATCCAGCTTGGCGTCGACGAGGGGGCCGAGCTGGTGGTCGACGGCCGCGGCTTTTCCCTGCAGGGCTTCGAGGAGGGCTTCTTCGTCGGTCCGACCCTGTTCGACCACGTCAAGCCGACCATGAAGACCTATCAGGAGGAGATCTTCGGCCCGGTGCTGCAGATCGTCCGCGCCGAGAGCTTCGACGAGGCCCTGGCCCTGCCCAGCGCCCACCAGTACGGCAACGGCGTCGCCATCTTCACCCGCAACGGCCGCGCCGCCCGCGAATTCGCCAGCCGCGTCAACGTCGGCATGGTCGGGATCAACGTGCCGATCCCGGTGCCGGTGGCCTACCACTCCTTCGGCGGCTGGAAGCGATCGGCCTTCGGCGACGCCAACCAGCACGGCATGGAGGGCGTGCGCTTCTACACCAAGGTCAAGACGGTCACGGCCCGCTGGCCCGAGGGCGACGTGACCGACTCCGCCTTCGTCATCCCGACCATGAGGTAGGCCGGCGAGGAGCGGGGAGGGCGCGCCGATGAAGAGCTTTCGCCTCTGGGGGATGGCGGCGCTGTTCGTCGCCCTGGTGGGCGGGACCCTCTGGGCGGTCTGGAACTTCGACCTGCGCTGGCGGCCGCACACCATCGCCAAGGACGAGGCCAAGGTCGCGCGCCTCCTTGAACAGGCCGGCTGGGTTTCCCCGGGCCTGACCGGGCCCAAGCTCTACATGGTCAGCTTCCGCTCCTGCCCCGATTGCCTGCGCTTTAAGCAGGAGCAGTTCCCCGACCTGCACGCCGCCGGCGTCGACACCCGTGTGATCGAGATCGCCCGCCGAGACGTGAACGGCGTAGCCAAGTCCACCCCGACGGAGCGGTCCACCGTGGCCGAACTCTGGGTGAACCGCAGCTGGCGCCTGGCGCAGGACTGGGACGAAACCCCGATCGAAGCCTGGGAGGCCTCGGGCATCCCGCCAGCCGACGGCGACGCGGCCCGCAGCGCCGTCGTCGAGGCCGGCCGCGACCTCGTGGACGAACTGAGCCCGCTGATGAAGAAGAACGGCGTCGCCTTCGCCTACCCGCTGCTGGTCTGGTGGACCCAGGATGGGAAGATGCGCGCCTGCGCCTGCGAGCGGCGCGAAACCTACAAGCATGTTCGCAAGGAACTCGGCCTCGACGGCTGAGGCCGCCGCTCAAAGGGGGAAACAATGATCGGACGCATGACGAAAACCCTGGTCGCCACGGCGGCGATCGCCGCGCTTCTCGCGCCCTCGCTGGCCGCGGGGGCCGACCTCGACCCCAGCCAGGGGGACGGCGGCGTCCCCGAGTTCTACGCCTGGACCGCGCCGGTGACGGCCGGGCCCGGGACGATGCTGCGCACCGAGCCCCTGCCGGACGGCCTCCTTCTGGCCAACGCCTCCAAGGGGGTGCGCATCCTCTACGCCTCCACCGACGGACTCGACGGCAAGTCGCCCGTTCCCGTCTCCGGCGCCCTGTTCATTCCCAAGGGCGAGGCGCCTGAGGGCGGCTGGCCGCTGATGGCCTGGGCCCACGGCACCGTCGGCGTGGCGGACGTCTGCGCGCCGTCCTACGCCGGCCGCTCCCAGCGCGACATCACCTATCTCAATCACTGGCTGGCCCAGGGCTACGCCGTGGTCGCCTCCGACTACCAGGGCCTGGGAACGCCTGGCGGGCACCCCTACATGGCCTCGCGCCCGGCCGCCTACAGCGTGCTCGACAGCGTGCGCGCGGTGCAGGCCGGCGACTTCGAGCTGTCCAAGAAGGTCGTCCTGGTCGGCCAGAGCCAGGGGGGCGGCGCGGCCTTCGCCACCGCCGGATACGCCGCCGCCTACGCCCCTGAGCTCGACGTGCGCGGCACGGTCGCCACCGGCACCCCCTGGGTCACGCCCCAGACCTTCGCCGGCGCCACGGCGGCAGGCCGCGACACGCCCCAGGAGACTTTCGCCTACATCCTGCTGATCCTGTACCTCGTGAAGCAGACCGACCCCTCGTTCCGGTTCGAGGACTACGTCAGCGAAAAGGCCATGCCCGCGGTGAAGCTGGGCGCCGAGGGGTGCCTGGGCGCGGTGGCCGAGCGGGTCATGGCCGACGGCCTGACCTTCACCAACAGCTTCATCCAGGACCCGACGGTAAAGCTGGCCGCCGTCTTCGACCAGATGGGCTATGCGACGCTCAAGCCCTCCGCCCCTGTCTTCATGGGCACCGGCGGCAAGGACGTGGACGTGCCGCCGCCGATGCAGAAGGCCCTGATCGTGGCCGCCTGCCGCGCCGGCGCCCGGCTGGAGACCCACTATTACGCCGAGCTCGACCATTCGGGCGCGGTGAACGGCTCGCTCGGCGATTCCACCCCGTTCGTGAAGAAGGCGTTCGCGGGCGAGCCCCTGGACGGCGATTGCGCGGGAAGCTGGGCGGCCCAATAGCGCCTGCGCCTCGCCCGTTGTGATCGTGCGCCGCACGCGCTAGGGGGGCGGCGATGGCCTCCCCCCTGCTGACCGCTTACGCCCGGCGCCTGGACGCCGGCGAGATCCGACCGGACCCCGTGCAGGCTCAGGCGCTGCAGCCGCTCGCGCGCCTGGAAGCCGACCTCGAGGCGGCCAACGGCGGTGGTCTGCTGGCGCGCTTCCGCCGGCCTCAGAGCCAGCGCGGCGTCTACCTCTGGGGCCCGGTGGGCCGGGGCAAGTCCATGCTGATGGACCTGTTCTTCGAGACGGCGCCGGTGGAGAAGAAGCGCCGCACCCACTTCCACGTCTTCATGGGCGAGATCCACCGGCTGATCGACGCCTGGCGCAAGGGCGATGCGACCCAGCGCAAGGCGCGCTTCGGCCAGGCCAAGGGCGACGACCCCATCCCCCCTGTGGCCGAGGTGGTCGCGGACCAGGCCCGCCTTCTGTGCTTCGACGAACTGCAGGTCACCGACATCGCCGACGCCATGATCCTCGGCCGGCTGTTCCAGGCCCTGTTCGAACGCGGCGTCACCCTGGTCGCGACGTCCAACCGCCCGCCTGACGACCTCTACAAGGACGGCATCAACCGACAGCTCTTCCTGCCGTTCATCAGCCTGCTGAAGGTCAATATGGATATCGTCGCCGTGGCGGGTTCGCACGACTACCGCCTCGACCGGCTGCGGGCCGCGGGAACCTGGTTCTCGCCGATCGACCCGGACAACGAACGACAGTTCGACGCCCTGTGGGCCGACATGCTCGACGGCGACGAGGAGCTGGGCGAGACCCTCGAGGTGCTGGGCCGCAAGGTGCACCTGCCGCACGCCACGGGGGGGCTCCTGCGCGCCAGCTTCGCCAGTCTCTGCTCGGTCGCCCTTGGGCCCAACGACTACCTGGCGATCGCCGAGCGCTTCCACACCGTCTTCCTGGGCGACGTGCCGGCGCTTTCGCCCGCGCGCCGCGAGGAGGCCCGGCGCTTCGTCACCCTGATCGACGCGCTCTATGAGGCGCGCACCAAGCTGATCGTCCTGGCCGCCGCCGAGCCGATCCGGTTGTACCCCGAAGGGGACGGTGCGTTCGAATTCGAACGCACCGCCTCACGCCTCCAGGAAATGCGCTCCGCCGACTGGCTCGCCGAGGACTGAGACGCCCGCCCGGCGCGCTACTTGTTCGGGTTGATCAGGTACTTCTCGCCCGTGGCCCGGCGATTGTAGGCCGCGATCACCTCCGGCTTCAGGGCCTCGGCCAGGGAGATCTCAGCCGTGTAGTGGCTGGCGAAGGTGGTCTTCAGCTCATCGGCCACCCTTTGGCGCAGCGCCTGGGCCGCCTGCGGTCCGATCTTCATCAGGAAGGGGGTCAGCAGCCAGCCGCCCAGGCCCCAGGCCATGCCGAAGGCCCGGTTCAGCTCGGTCGGCCGGGTGTCCAGTCCGCCGTAGATGTAGACCTGCTTGTGCACCGAGGAGCCGTAGCGGCTGTATTCGGTGGCCTTCTTGTTGGCCGCCGCCTCCATGCAGGCCAGAATCTGGCCGGCCAGCTTGCCGCCGCCGATGGCGTCGAAGGCCAAGGTGGCGCCGGTCTCCACCAGGGCGGCCGTCAGGTCCTCAACGAAGCTCGGGCTCGACGAATCCACGACGTGCCTGGCGCCCTGGTCCTTCAGCAGCTTCACCTGCTCGGGGCTGCGCACGATGTTCACCAGCTCCACGCCGTCCTTCAGGCAGATGCGGTTGAGCATCTGGCCAAGGTTCGAAGCGGCCGCGGTGTGCACCAGGGCGGTGTGGCCTTCGCGGCGCATGGTCTCCACCATGCCGAGGGCGGTGAGCGGATTGACGAAGCAGGAGGCGCCGTCGGCGGCCGTAGCGCCTGGCGGCAACGGCAGGGCGTCGGCGGCCTTCACGCAGCGGTGCTGGGCGTACATCGCCCCGCCGAGGATCGCCACGGTCTTGCCCAGCAGCGCCTGGGCCTGCGGCGAGGCGCCGGCCGCCACCACCGTGCCTGCGCCCTCGTTGCCCACGGGCATCGACTGGTCGAGCCTTGCGCCGAGCATGCGCATCGCCTGTGACGGGATCTGCCCCGTCACGACCGCGCCGGTCCCCTCGCCGGACACCTTCAGGGTCGACAGGTCGGCCGGGCCGATCAGCAGGCCCAGGTCGGACGGGTTGATCGGCGAGGCCTCCACTCGGACCACGATCTCGTCGTCCGCCGGTTCCGGGATCGGGACCTGCGCCAGCGAGAGCTCGAGCTCGCCGCTGGACTTCACCAGCGTACGCAGTTGCAGGCTCATGGAATTGTCGGCCACGTGGCGTCTCCCTTCAGGTCGTTTGTCGCGTTCGGCGCCCGTCGCGCCCTCGGCCCCGGGGGCGACATGGGGCGCCGGCACCTGCGCCCGCAAGGCCTTGCGGGCTGAAAATGCGCACGGTCGTTTGCGCCGGCTGATCTCAAAGATCGCGGAACAGGCCGTCGTGTAGAGTCGTCGCGCCGTCAGGTTGACGTGCCTGATTTCGCTCAATTAGGCCCCGTCATTCGACAAATGTCGGAAAATGTGTTAGAGGACACGCCAGCTCGGATATCGCCGTATCAACCAAAGTAGGAGAGAGTTTGAACAGAGTATCGCCATCGAATACTGTCATAGTTGCTATGCATTCTGAATGCGGCGCGCAGCGCATCGTTGAATTGCTTTCCGATGCCGGCTTCAGCGTCGTCGGCCCCGTGGGTCGGGCTTCCGCCGCCCTCGTTCTGGCCGCCCAGTCGCCCGTGAATTTCGCCGTCGTCGGCGAACGCCTTGAGGGCCGCCGCGACGGCCATCAGCTCGCCCGAGAACTCGAGCGCACCTGGGGCGCCCGCTCGGTCGTCATCGGCGCCTCCGTCCGCGACCACGACCCCCCGCTCCCCGCGGCCTGACCTCCGTTTCCCTGCGCGCGCCTGCGCCGGCGCCCCGAAAGGGCGGCCGTCCGGCCTCGCGCCTCCGTTTCCACACCCGAAAGGACCTCCCCATGAAAGCTCGCCGCAACGCCCCCGCCCGTCCCAAGCCCCAGCGCGGCCGCTTCCAGCAGGGCCCGCGCACCCGCGCCGGCCTGATGACCGCCCCGCGCATGGACTTCGGAGACATCGACAACGCCGAATGGCTGCTGTTCGAGGAGGGTGTCACCCTCGCGCCGATCGCCTGCGAGCCGGCGGGCTCCGGCGGCGCGCCCTACGGCTCGGTGAACGTGCTCTCCACCGCCGGCGTCGCCGACATCGAGAGCCACGCCCTGGCCGGCGTCGTCGTGCCGGGCGCGCAGGACCCCCGCTCGGCCGAGGGCGAAAGCCAGTTCGACAAGCTGATCAACACCGCCTGCCAGGAAGGCCTGCCCGTGATGGCCTTCGGTCCGGGCGTGGAGCGCACGCTGCAGGCGGTTGGCTATGACATCCCGGCCAACATGCCGCCGGCGCTGCTCCTGCACCAGGGGGTTCGCATCCTCGAGACCGCCGACGACGTGCGCGACGCCCTGGCCGTGTTCCGCGGCGTCCAGGCGCGCCGGGCCGCCTGAGGCGCGGCGCCCGCGGGGCCGTCGGCCTAGCGGGCGTCCTCCCGCATCATCCGGGCGGCCTTCTCGGCGATCATCATGGTCGGCGAGTTGGTGTTGCCCGAGGTGATGGTCGGCATCACCGAGGCGTCGGCGATGCGCAGGCCCTCGACTCCACGCACCCGCAGCCGCGCGTCCACCACCGCCAGCGGATCGTCGGCCAGCCCCATCCGGGCCGTGCCGACCGGATGGAAGATGGTCGTGCCCAGGGCCCGGGCGGCGGCCAGCAGTTCCTCGTCGGTGCGCGCCTGCGCGCCCGGCCCGCGCTCGACGGGTCCGAACCGCGCCAGGGGCTCGCGCCCGACGATGCGGCGGACCAGCTTCAGGCTCTCCACCGCCACCCGCTCGTCGTGCGGATGCGACAGGTAGTTGGGCTGGATCGCCGGGGGCGCGGCCGGATCAGGGCTGGCCGCGTGGATCGATCCGCGGCTTGCGGGCCGCAGGTTGCACACGCTGATCGTGATGGCGGGAAACGGGTGCAGCGGCTCGCCGAACCGGTCCAGCGACAGGGGCTGCACGTGGAACTGCAGGTCCGGGGTCGCCACCTCGGGCGAGGAACGCGCGAAGGCGCCCATCTGGCTCGGCGCCATCGACATCGGCCCGCGCCGCAGGGCGGCGTACTCCAGCGCCATCAAGGGCCTGCGCCAGAGCGAGGCGTAGAGCGCGTTCATCGTCGGCACGCCCCTCACCTGGAAGTACGGGCGGATCTGCAGGTGGTCCTGCAGGTTCTCGCCCACCCCCGGCAGATGCGCGCGGGCCTCGATCCCCAGGCTGCGCAGCCGCTCGCCGTCTCCCAGCCCCGATCGCTCCAGCAACGCCGGCGTGGCCACCGCTCCGGCGGCCGCCACCACTTCGCCGTTGGCCCGGGCGTGGTGGGCCACGCCCTTGCGCAGCCAGGAGACGCCCACGGCCCGGCCCTCCTCGATGATCAGCCGCGAGGCCAGCGCCCCCGTGACGAGCTTCAGGTTGGGCCGCTTCAGGGCCGGCTTCAGGAAGCCGCGAGCCGCGCTCCAGCGCACGCCGGCCTTCTGGTTCACCTGGAAATAGCCGCTGCCGAAGTTGTCGCCGCCGTTGAAATCCGCCGTCGAGGGGATGCCCTCGGCCGCCGCGGCCTGGGCGAAGGCGTCCAGAACCGCCCAGCGCATGCGCGGATGCTCCACCCGCCAGGGGCCGCCTGCGCGGTGCAGCGGGCCGGGCGGAGCGATGTGGTCCTCCTGGTCCAGGAACAGCGGCAGCACGTCGTCCCAGCCCCAGCCGGTCAGGCCCATCTGGCGCCAGCCGTCGTAGTCCGCCGACTGGCCGCGCATGTAGATCATGGCGTTGATCGCCGAGCAGCCGCCGATCACCTTGCCCCGGGGGTACTTCAGGGTGCGCCCGTCCAGCCCCGGCACGGGGTCCGTCTCGAACATCCAGTCCGAGCGCGGGTTGCCGATGGTGAACAGATACCCCACCGGCACGTGGAACCAGATCCAGTCGTCGTGGCCGCCGGCTTCCAGCACCAGCACCCGCCGGCGCGGATCGGCGGAGAGCCGTTCGGCCAGGACGCACCCGGCCGAGCCCGCGCCGATGACGATGTAGTCGTAGGCCTCGGCCATGTGCGGCGTCCCTCCGTGGCGGCCCTGGTGTAGCGGGCCGCCGCGGCTGGTGAAACCATCGCGGCGCCTGCGCCTTGTCCAGGGGCGGAGCGGGACCCGAGGATGGAGCTGGACAAGATCGCCGCCACGGCGGCCGCAGCCCTGGAGAGCGACTGGGCGCACCTGGCCGTCGGGCTGTTCCTGGTGTGGCTGGCGGCCAACCTGGTGCGCCGCTTCGTCACCGACCGGGTCGGCGACGCCGACCACCGATACAAGCTGCGCAAGGCCTTCACCTTCCTGAGCTACCTGGCCGCGGTCCTGGTCACGGCCGCCGTGTTCAGCCGCCAGCTCGGCGGCCTCAGCGTGGCCTTCGGCGTGGCCGGGGCGGGGATCGCCTTCGCCTTGCAGGAAGTGATCGCCTCGGTCGCCGGCTGGCTGGCGATCATGTTCGGCGGCTTCTTCAAGGTGGGCGACCGGGTCCAGCTCGGCGGCATCAAGGGCGACGTCATCGACATCGGCGTCCTGCGCACCACGGTCATGCAGATCGGCGAATGGGTGGACGCGGACCAGTACAACGGCCGCATCGTGCGGGTGGCCAACTCCTTCGTTTTCAAGGAGCCGGTGTACAACTACTCGGCGGACTTCCCCTTCCTGTGGGACGAGATCCTGGTGCCCATCAAGTACGGCTCCGACCACGCCTTCGCCCGCCGGCTCATCCAGTCGGTCGCCGAGGAGGTGGTCGGCGGCTACGCCCGGGAGGCCGAGGCGGCCTGGGCCCTCGTGCGCGGCCGCTATCTCACCGAGCCCGCCGGCGTGGAGCCTGTCGTCTCCCTCGTCGCCAACGAGAACTGGATCGCCTTCACCCTGCGCTATGTGGTCGACTACAAGTCCCGCCGCTCCACCAAGGACCGGCTGTTCACCCGTCTGCTCGAGGAGATCGACGCCGCGGGCGACCGGGTGGGCGTGGCGGCCGCCACCCTCAACATTGAAAAGCTCGCCCCGCTGGAGGTGCGCCTGCGCCCGGCCGCCGACGGCCAGGCCGCCGCCTCCTAGGCGCCGGGACGGCGGGCGATCCCCCGCCGCCGAACGTCTTGCCGGCTCTTTGGCGCTGGAAGGCGGCTCAGGCCTTGCGCACGAACTCGGCTCGCAGCACCAGCCCCTTGATGGCGTCGTGGCGGCAGTCGATCTCCTGGGGATCGCCGGTCAAGCGAATGGAGCGGATCACGGTGCCGCGCTTCAGCGTCTGGCCCGCGCCCTTGACCTCCAGGTCCTTGATCAGCACCACCTTGTCGCCGTCGGCCAGCAGGTTGCCGGCGCTGTCGCGCACTTCCACGCGGGACGCCGCCTCGGCCTTGGTCTGCGCCTCGGCGGCGCTGATCCATTCGCCGGTCTCCTCGTCGAAGACGTAGTCCTCGCCGCTCATGGTCAGGCTCCTTCCGCGCTGCGCGAGGCGTCATAGGCGCTGGACCCGCCCCCTGTCACCCGTCCTTCGCCACGCTTCACCCTCGGGCCGAGAGGGATAAGCTCCCGGGCGAGGGAGGCCAGCCCCATCTCCATCGGCTACTACGACCAGAACGCCCGTCCGTTCTTCGAGGACACCGCCGCCGCGCGAATGGACGACCTCCACGCCCGGGTCCTGGCCCACGTCCCGGCCGGCGGGCGGGTGCTGGACGCCGGCTGCGGCTCGGGGCGCGACGCCCTGGCCTTCCACAGGGCCGGCTACCAGGTACAGGCCTTCGACGGTTCGGCGGCGATGGTCGCCCTGGCGCGCGAGCACACGGGCCTCGCCGTCCGCCAGATGCGCTTCGAAGAGGTGGAGGGGCCGGACGCCTTCGGCGGCGGCTTCGACCTTGTCTGGGCCAGCGCCACCCTGCTGCACGTCCCCCGCGCCGAGCTCGTGGCGACCAGCGGCCGCCTCGTCGGCCTCCTGAATCCCGGCGGCGTCCTCTTCGCCTCCTTCAAGCAAGGCGAGACAGAGCGCGAAAAGAACGGCCGCCGCTTCACCGACATGACCGAGTCAATGCTCGCCGACTTCATCGCGGCGCTGGGCCTGGACCTCCTCGACCTCTGGAGCGGCGACGACGCGCGGCCGGGACGCGAGGGGGAGCGGTGGGTGAGCGGGGTTGGGCGGCGAGGCTGATCAATCGCCGGCGTAGTCGGGGTGATGCCTTTGGGGGTGCCTGACGACCCAGCGTTTTCCGTCGTACTCGTCGTAGAGCGCTGAATCAGATTCCTGATGCTCGAGCCGCGTGCCGACCGGGCAGCCTAAGGACGGAAGATGCGCGCGAAGAAGCTCCAGGGCTGCCGATACGTCGTGCGCGTCCACATCGACCCCGCACGACAGGATATCTCGGGACCCATCGGCCTTTTCGGCGCTCATCAGCGTGCCACCGCCGCTGACCCAACGGAGGCCTGACAACTGGAGCTCGGCTTCCAGGTGCGTTTCGTAGCGCTCCTCCCGCACCCCTGGCTCAATCGCCTCAGGAAGATGGATGAAGACCAGGCTCGTCTCGGAACCTTGTCGACGGCCTTTGGCTGCAAGAATGATCGCAGTCGGTCGATGATGTTCATTTCCTGGCTCCTGCCGCGACGTTGGTGGAGGCGATAGCCGGATTCCACTTTGAGTGGATGTCACCCTCCTCTCAAACTCCGCACCAGGTCCTGCGCGTACGGCCTCAGCGCCTCCAGGTTCCGCACGCAGATGGTGAGGTCGCGGACCGCCCAGTCGTCGGCCAGTTCGACGACGGCCAGGCCCAGGGCGGGTGCCGTGCGCGCGGCGGTGGTGTGGGGCACGACGCCGACGCCCACGCCCGCCTGCACCAGGCGGCAGACGGCGTCGAAGCTGCGCAGCTGCACGCGCAGCATCAGCGGTCGGCCGAGGCGCGCGGCCTTGTCCGAGAGGAACCGCTGCAGGGCGCTGGCGCGGTCCAGCCCCACGAACTCGTAGTCGAGCACGTCGGCGAAGGCGGCCCGGGGCGCGGCGGCCAGGGGATGGCCGGCGGGCGCCACCACCACGAAGCGGTCCGAGCGGAAGGGATAGGTCTCCAGCGTCCCCACCTCCACCGTGCCGGCGACGATGCCGATGTCCGCGGCGCCCTCGGCGATCAGGCCGACGATCTCGTCCGACAGCCGCTCCTCCAGGTCGATGCGCACGTTCGGGTGTTCGGCCAGGAAGGCGGCCAGGGCCTCGGGCAGGAATTCGGTGGAGGCGTTGGTGTTGGCCAGCACCCTGACCTCGCCGAACACCCCCTTGGTGAAGGCGCCCAGGTCCTCGCGCAGGCGCGCGTTCATCTCCAGCATCGCCCGGGCGTGCTTGACCAGGGTGCGGCCGGCCTGGGTCGGGACCACGCCGGAGCGGGTGCGGGTCAGCAGCGCCGCGCCAATTTCGGCCTCCATCGCGCGGATGCGGGCCGAGGCGGCTCCAAGCGCCAGCCGGGCCCGCTCCGCCCCGTGGGTGATCGAGCCCGCCTCCACCACCTCGACGAACAGGCCAAGGTCGGTCAGGTCGAAACGCACGAAAGAAGGCCCCTGTGCTGCACGTGTCTGTGGCTCCCGGAGGCGACGGCCCAACCGCCGGCCTTCGCGCATCGCGAAGGCACCATACCGCAAATGCGCATTGTCATGGGCGTTTTCGTCGCTAAGCGTTCGCGTGGGGCGAAGTGCGCGGGCCGGTCGGTCACGTGGCGGCAGCCCCGCCGGTTCGTTGACAGGGGCCGGGCGCGGCTTAAAAGCGGACGCGCCGAACGCCCCGAGAGCGCCCGGCCAGACGCCATCGGAAAGCGAAGATGACCGACGCGACACCACGCCTTCGGGCCCGCCCCCTTTCGCCGCACCTGCAGGTCTGGCGCTGGCACATCACCATGCTGACCTCGATCCTGCACCGCGTCAGCGGCGTGGGCCTCTACGTCGGGGCGCTGATCCTGGCCGCCTGGGCCGTCTGCCTGGCCGCCGGGCCGGACGCCTACGGCGCCTTCAAGGCGGTGCTGGGTTCTCCGCTGGGCAAGCTGGTGCTGTTCGCCCTGACGGCGGGGCTGTTCTACCACCTGGCCAACGGCGTCCGGCACCTGACCTGGGACGCCGGCAAGGGCCTTGACGTGAAGAGCGCCAACGCCTCGGCGGTGTTCGCCCTGACCTTCACCGTGGTCGCCACCCTGGCGGTCTGGGCCATCGCCTTCATGACGGGAGCCGCCTGATGAGCAGCTATCGCACGCCCCTGTCGCGGGCCCGGGGCCTGGGCGCGGCCAAGCACGGCGTCGGCCACTGGATCGCCGAGCGCGTCAGCGCCATCGCCCTGGTCCCGCTGGTCTTGTGGGCCGTGTTCGCCGGCCTGCGTCTGGCCGGCACGGACTACGCCGGCGCGGTGGCCTGGCTGGGTGAAAGCCCGCTCAATCCGGTGCTGCTGACGCTGATGATCGCCGTCGGCTTCTGGCACATGCACGCGGGCCTGCGGGTGGTGGTCGAGGACTACATCCACAAGCCCAGCTCCAAGGCGGCCCTGCTGATCCTCAACCTCTTCGTCTGCGCCCTGGCCGGGGCGTTGGCGGTGTTCTCCATCCTCAAGGTCGCGCTGGGAGGCGCTTGAGAGGTCCCATGGCGACTTACGAATTCATCGACCACAAGTTCGACGTCGTGGTGGTGGGCGCCGGCGGCTCGGGCCTTCGCGCCGCCCTCGGCTGCGCCCAGGCGGGGCTGAAGACAGCCTGCATCAGCAAGGTCTTCCCCACCCGTTCGCACACCGTCGCCGCCCAGGGCGGCATCTCGGCCAGCCTCGGCAACATGGGCGAGGACGACTGGCGCTGGCACATGTACGACACCGTCAAGGGGTCGGACTGGCTGGGCGACCAGGACGCCATCGAATACCTGTGCCGCAACGCGCCGGCCGCGGTCTACGAGCTCGAGCACTGGGGCGTGCCATTCTCCCGCACGCCTGAGGGCCGGATCTACCAGCGGGCCTTCGGCGGCATGACGCGCAACTACGGCGAGGCCCCGATCCAGCGCACCTGCGCGGCGGCCGACCGCACCGGCCACGCCATGCTGCACACCATGTACGGCCAGTCCCTGGCGCACGACACCGAGTTCTTCATCGAGTACTTCGCCCTCGACCTGATCATGGACGAGGGCGCCTGCCGCGGCGTCACCGCCTGGAAGCTCGACGACGGCACCCTGCACCGCTTCCAGGCCCAGCTCGTGATCCTGGCCACCGGCGGCTACGGGCGGGCCTATTTCTCGGCCACCAGCGCCCACACCTGCACCGGCGACGGCAACGCCATGGTGCTGCGCGCCGGCCTGCCGCTGCAGGACATGGAGTTCGTGCAGTTCCACCCCACCGGCATCTACGGCGCCGGCTGCCTGATCACCGAAGGCGCCCGGGGCGAGGGCGGCTATCTCACCAATTCCGAGGGCGAGCGCTTCATGGAGCGCTACGCCCCCAGCGTGAAGGACCTGGCGCCCCGCGACATGGTCAGCCGCGCCATGACCATGGAGATCCGCGAGGGCCGCGGCGTGGGACCGAACAAGGACCACATCTTCCTGCACCTGGACCACTTGGACCCGAAGATCCTGCACCAGCGCCTGCCGGGCATCTCCGAGAGCGCCAAGATCTTCTCCGGGGTGGACGTCACCAAGGAGCCGATCCCGGTGCTGCCGACGGTGCACTACAACATGGGCGGCATCCCCACGAACTTCTACTCGGAGGTGGTCACTCGCGAGGGCGCCGATCCGGACAAGGTGGTCCCCGGCCTGATGGCCGTGGGCGAGGCGGCCTGCGTCTCGGTGCACGGCGCCAACCGCCTGGGCTCCAACTCCCTGATCGACCTCGTGGTGTTCGGCCGCTCGGCGGCCCTGCGCGCGGCCGACACGGTCAAGGCCGGCGCCAGCCAACCCGAGCTCAAGCCGGCGATGACCGAGTCGCACCTCGCCCGGTTCGACAAGCTGCGCAACGCCTCCGGCGGCACGCCGACGGCGAAGCTGCGCCTTGAGATGCAGCGCGCCATGCAGGAGGACGCCGCCGTCTTCCGCACAGGCGAAAGCCTGGCCTCCGGCGTCCAGCGCCTGCAGGCCGTGCACGACAAGCGCGCGGACCTGTCGGTCACCGACCGCGGCCTAGTCTGGAACACCGACCTGATGGAGACCCTGGAGCTCGATAACCTGATCGGCCAGGCCATCGTCACGGTGAACGGCGCCCTCAACCGCACCGAAAGCCGCGGCGCCCATGCGCGCGAGGACTATCCGGACCGCGACGACGAGGCCTGGATGAAGCACACCCTGGCCTGGTTCGACGACACGACCGGCAAGGTGCGGCTGGACGACCGTCCGGTGCACAGCTTCACCATGACCAACGACATCGCCTACATCCCGCCCAAGGCCCGGGTCTACTGATGGCGACCGCCCGCCGCCAACGCCCGACCGTTTCCATCGAGGATCGCGCCTGATGGTCCAGCTTTCGCTGCCGAAGAACTCCCGCGTCACCAAGGGCCGCCACCACCCGGCGCCGGCGGGGGCCAAGAACGTCAAGACCTTCCGCATCTACCGCTATGATCCGGAGGGGAACGAGAACCCGCGCTGGGACACCTACGACGTGGATGTCGACGCCTGCGGCCCCATGGTCCTGGACGTGCTGATCCACATCAAGAACACCATGGACTCGACCCTGGCGTTCCGCCGCTCGTGCCGCGAAGGCGTGTGCGGCTCGTGCGCCATGAACATCGGCGGGCGCAACACCCTGGCCTGCACCCACGGCCACGCCGACGAGCCGGCCCGCGAGGTGCAGATCAGTCCGCTGCCGTCGATGCCGGTGGTCAAGGACCTGATCCCGGACCTGACGCTGTTCTACGCCCAGTACGCCTCGATCGAGCCCTGGCTGCACACCGAGACGCCCGAGCCGCAGCGCGAGTGGATCCAGAGCCCGGAGGACCGCGAGAAGCTCGACGGCCTCTACGAGTGCATCCTCTGCGCCTGCTGCACCACCTCGTGCCCGAGCTACTGGTGGAACGGCGACCGCTACCTGGGCCCGGCCGCCCTGCTGCACGCCTATCGCTGGCTGATCGACAGCCGCGACGAGGCCACCGGCGAGCGCCTGGACGAGCTGGAAGATCCGTTCAAGCTCTACCGCTGCCACACGATCATGAACTGCGCCCAGGTCTGCCCCAAGGGCCTGAACCCGGCCAAGGCGATCGCCGAGGTCAAGAAGATGCTGGCCGACCGGGTGGTGTGACGGTCGGCCCGCGGCGAAGCTCGTCGATTCAAGGGGTTGCGATAATCCCCCTGATGCGGGGGAATGAGCGGGTCTTGAGTATGACGCCGGAACCCGCCAAAAAATAACGGCGATAAGTTGACGCCGGCGTCACTTTTGTGCATCCGGGGAGGGATGAGCGACGTGACCGCACATGTGGTGATCCTGGGCGCCGGCCACGCCGGCGGGACGGCGGCCGCGCTCCTGCGCCAGTATGGCCATGAGGGCCCCATCACCCTCATCGGCGAGGAGCCGATCGCCCCCTACCAGCGCCCGCCGCTGTCCAAGGCCTGGCTCAAGGGCGAGGCGGACGCCGACAGCCTGGCGCTCAAGCCCGTGGAATTCTACGCCGAGAACGGGATCGACTTCCGCCCCGGCGTGCGCGGGGTCTCCCTCGACCGGGGCGCGAAAAGGCTTGCCCTCTCCAATGGCGAGACGGTCGGCTACGACGTGCTGATCCTGGCCACCGGCGCCCGGCCCATCGCCCTGCCGATCGAAGGCGCCGACCTTCAGGGCGTGCTCTTCCTGCGCACGGCGGAGGACGCCGAGAAGCTGAAGGCGGCCCTGGGTCCGGGCAAGCGCCTGGCCGTGGTTGGCGGCGGCTACATTGGCCTGGAAGCGGCGGCCAGCGCCCGCGCCCTGGGCGCCGAGGCCGTGGTGCTCGAGCGTGAGCCGCGCCTGCTCGCCCGCGTCGCCTGCGAGACGCTGTCGACCTTCTTCAAGACCTATCACGAGGCCCATGGCGTCGCCTTCGAGCTCGGCGCCGCCGTCACCGCCTTCCGGGGCGAAAACGGCCGTGTCACCGGCGTGATCCTCTCCGACGGACGGGTGATCGACTGCGACGCGGCCCTGGTCGGGGTCGGCGCGCGTCCCAACGACGAGATCGCCGAGGATTCCGGCCTCGAGTGCGCCCGCGGCGTCGTGGTCGACCTGTCGGCCCGCACCTCCGACCCTTCGATCTATGCGATCGGCGACGTGGCCCACCGGCCGATGCCGATCTATGACCGCATGTTCCGCATGGAGAGCGTGCCCAACGCCCTGGAACAGGCCAAGCAGGCGGCCTGCGCCATCACCGGCCGCGCCCCGCCGCCGGGCGAGACGCCCTGGCAGTGGTCCGACCAGTACGACATCAAGCTGCAGATCGCCGGCTACCCCTTCGACGTGGACGAGGTGCTGGTGCGCGGCGATCCCGCCAGCGGCAAGTTCGCCGTCTTCCATCTGAAGGGCGACCAGGTCCAGGCGGTCGAGGCGATCAATTCGCCGCCCGAGTTCATGATGGGCCGCCAGCTCATCGGAAACCGCAGGCCCGTGAACCGGAGCAAGCTTGCGGACCCATCAGTTTCCATGAAAGAGGTCGCGGCGTAGCCGCACAACGGGGAAGAAATGGCCAAGATCACCTACATCGAACACAGCGGCGCCGAGCACGTCGTGGACGTCAAGACCGGCCTGTCGGTGATGGAAGGCGCGGTGAAGAACAACATCCCGGGCATCGACGCCGACTGCGGCGGCGCCTGCGCCTGCGCCACCTGCCACGTCTATGTCGACGCCGCCTGGCTGGCGAAGACCGGCGACAAGTCGGCCATGGAGGAGTCGATGCTCGACTTCGCCGAAGGCGTCGAGGACAACAGCCGCCTGTCCTGCCAGATCAAGGTCACCGACGACCTCGACGGCCTGGTGGTCCGCCTCCCGGAAAGCCAGCACTAATACGGCCAGGCGACGGCGCGCCGCCCGGCGCGTCCGCGCGGCACGGTGCGCCCCCAGCCCTCCGCGGGCCCTGGAACGGCCGCCCTCGGCGCGTCCGCCTCAGCGTGATCGCGCGTCGAAGTAGCGGACGTCCGGCTCGTCGCGGTCCCAATCGGCCCTGGATGCGCAGAAAAGGTGCGTGCGAACGCCCTTGCCGAGGGGCGTGTCCAGTGTGCCTGCCGTGACATAGACGTTCGTGTCGTCCACTTCGGCCGGCAGCGGCGTGCCGCAGGTTTGGCAGCGGGTGATGGAATAGGTCTCGCGCAGGACATAGGTGACCGCGTGGTCTTCGCCCCTCAACCAGCGGAAGCGCGCCTTCGGCACGATCAGGATCGCGTTGCCGATCGAGCCCGTGACCTTGCGGCAAAGCGAGCAGTGGCAAATCCAGACGCCGTCCAGATCGCCCTCGATCTCATAGGCCCTCGCGCCACACAGACAGCCGCCCCTTCGCACGGTCATCACCCAATCCCCCTCGCGCATCATGGGCCCTCGTCCGGGCCCGCGTCCCTGAATCAACAGAGCGCGGCCCGCGGCGGATCGCAATGGCACGCCGGGCCTGGCCGAGGCGCCACGCCCGTTCCTCGGGCGGGCCGGGAGGGCGATGCTCGCTTCCAGGGGCGCTCCCCGTGCTAAGCCATGCGGCTCGGTAAAGGGGGAGCGCTCATGGACGGGCCCACGTCGCATTTTTACTTCTCTCAGCGGCTGCGGCTGCACTACGTCGACTGGGGCAACGAAGGGGCGCCGCCCCTGCTCCTGGTGCATGGCGGGCGCGACCACTGCCGCAACTGGGACTGGGTCGCCGAGCGGCTGCGCGACCGCTACCACGTGGTCGCGCCGGACCTGCGCGGGCACGGCGAAAGCGCCTGGGCCGTCGGCGGCGGCTACGACATGGCCGCCTATGTTTACGACCTGGCGCAGCTCGTCCACCAGAAGGCCCTGGCCCCGGTGACCATCATCTCCCACTCCCTTGGGGCGGGGATCGCGCTCAACTACTGCGGCGCCTTCCCCGAGGCGGCCGCCAGGATCGTGGCCATCGAGGGGCTGGGTCCCTCGCCGACCGTGATGGCCGAGCAGGCCAAACGCACGGTCGATGCGCGCCTGCGTGATTGGATCGCCGACCGCCGGCGGAACTCGGGCCGCACGCCGCGCCGATACGCCAGCCTCGACGATGCGGTCGCCCGCATGGCCGAAGAGAACCCCCACCTGTCGCCCGAACAGGCGCGCCACCTCACCGTCTACGGCGCCCATCAGAACGAGGACGGCACCTGGAGCTGGAAGTTCGACAACCACGCCCGCTTCGGCGGCGGGCCGGGCGGGCTCAGCCACCCCGACCAGCACGCCCTTTGGCGCAACATCGCCTGCCCGGTCCTGCTGGTGCGCGGAACCGAATCCTGGGCTTCCGACCCGGTGGTGGACGGTCGCATCCAGAACTTCCGCGACGCGCGCCTGGTGAATGTGGAGGGCGCCGGCCACTGGGTCCACCACGACCGCCTCGACGTCTTCATGGAGGCCGTCGAGGCGTTTCTGGCGACGTAGAGGCCGCCGGAGGTTGCGTCGAACAATCTTGGCGGGCGCCTTCGCGCGTGTCGGCCGGGCGGAGCGTCGGGGGCGTCCGCAGGGCCGCCGAAAACGGTGGCGCGTCCGGCGCCCTTCGGCCATGAGGGGCGGCCTGAAGCGAGGAGACCCATGAGCGCGCGCACACTCATCGAGAACCTGTCGCTGGAGCGGCTGGAGGTGAACCTGTTTCGCGGGCTGACACCGGGGGGCGAGGGGCGGCGGCGGATCTACGGCGGCCAGGTGATCGCCCAGGCGCTGCTGGCCGCCTACGAGACCGTGGAGGAGCGCCTGTGCCATTCGCTGCACTGCTACTTCATGCGGCCCGGCGATCCTTCCATCCCGATCGTCTTCGAGGTCGACCGCGCCCGCGATGGCGGCAGCTTCACGACCCGGCGGGTGATCGCCGTGCAGAAGGGCAAGCAGATCTTCAACCTTGCCGCCTCGTTCCAGGCGGTGGAGGAGGGCTTCGAGCACCAGCGGCCGATGCCGCCTGCGCCGGGCTGGGAGGGAGCGCCCCTGGACAGCGACTCCGACGATCCCGACGCAGAGCCGCTGGAGATCCGCCGCGTCGATCCCCGTTCAGGCCAGGGCGATCCGCCGGCCGAGCCGCGCCAGCAGGTGTGGATGCGCGCGCGCGAGCCGCTGCCCGCGGATCAGCGCCTGCACCAGGTGGTGCTGGCCTACGCCTCGGACATGACCTTGCTCGGCACCTCGCTGCGCCCGCACGGGGTGCACTGGAGCGAGCTGCAGTCGGCCAGCCTGGACCACGCCATGTGGTTCCACCGGCCGATCGACGCCAACGCCTGGCACCTGTTCGATCAGGAGAGCCCCTCGGCCAGCGGCGGGCGGGGCATGAACTTCGGCTATCTCTATGAGCCCTCCGGCGCGCTGGTGGCGACCTGCGCCCAGGAAGGCCTTATGCGGCGGCTCAAGCCAAGGACCTAGTGCCTCGGCAGAGCGCCGTAGGGGTGCTCGAACTGCATGGCGACGAACCGGGCGGTGGGCCGGCCGTAGGCCAGGCCGATCGCCTCGAAGGTCGCCCGGTCCGCGTCGGCTCCCGGCACGGAGACGCGGCGGTCGAAGGACTGCGGCCGCTGCGCCGAAGGGCTCAGGACCAGGCCGTGGCGCGAGGTCGCCGCCGCGTCGCCGACGGCCCACGCGGTCGAGCGATAGGTGCGCGACCAGCCGTCCAGCGCCGCGCCGAAGGCCAGCTCGTCCATGCCGCTCGCCAGCGGGAGGGCGACGTCCTCGTGCCGCCAGAACGCCAGCTTGTTGACCACCGTCAGCACCATGTTGCGAACGGTCAGGCGAAAGGCCTGCCCGTCGTGCCGCGGGTCCGGCGCGGGCATGCCGAGCCGCGCGGCGGTCGCCTGCATCACCGGCTCTCCAGCGAGTTCCCCGACCAGGTGCAGGGTCGCCGGCTCGGCGGCGCTAATCCCGGCGGTGGTGACGATCGGGCCGTCGGCCACCCAGCGCCGGTCGTCGCGCCAGGTCACGCCCGGATAGGCGCGGCTCAGGCGGCCGCGGCTGAACCAGTGGACGGTCGCCTCGCGCCCCTCCAGCAGGCCGGTCGCGGCCAGCACCTTGGCTCCGTTGCAGATGGACATCACCCGTGCGCCCAGGGCGGCCTGTTCCTTCAGCCAGGCCGTTCGCGCCGCGTCCTCCACTACGGACATGGCCGGGACGATGATCACGTCTGGCTGCGCCGCGGCGGCTTCGGCGAGGGTCATCTGCGGCGCGACCCAGGCGTGGCCCGGCGTCAGCCGCACCGGCGCGCGGGTGGGGGAGACCACCTTCACCTCCACCGCGCCGCTCTCGGCGAGGATGGCGTAGGGGGCGAGCACGTCGGGCGCCACCGTTCCGCGGGGGTCGGCGAGGATGGCGACGAAGGGCCGGGCCGCTGCGCCGCCCGCCAGGGTCAGCGCCAGCGTCAGGCCGGCGATCAGGCGAAACATCGGTGCGCTCCGAACGGCTGGACTGGATGAACGAAGGTTAGCGGCGGCCCCGGCTGGCCGAAATGACGTATTTCCCGCTCTTTCAGCCGTAAGCGTCGGCGTGGCGGCGCCGTTGACCCGGCCCCTGGGACCGGTCCGATAAGGGCGGGGTCACAGACCAGCGAGGTGATTCGTGAAACTGCCCGACCGGTTCCTCAGCCCCGCCGAAGCCGCCCGCCGGCTCGGCGTCTCCCCAAAAGCCCTGCGGCTCTACGAGCGGGCCGGACTCGTCGAGCCCGGGCGCACCGCAGCCGGCTGGCGCGCCTACGGCCCGACCGAGATGGCCCGCGCCGCCGAGGTTGCGGCCCTCCGCGCCCTCGGCCTCAGCCTCGCCGAAACCGCCCGGGTGCTCGCCGGCGACTGCGGCGGCCTGGAGCCCGCCCTCGCCGCCCACCAGGCCCAGCTCGAGGCGCAGGCGAAGGATCTGGCCGGCGCCATCGCCAAGGTCCGCGACCTCCGCGGCGGCCTCGCCCGCGGAGAGGCGCCCGGTCTGGCCGAGCTGGCGCGCCTGCGGCGTCCTGCGGCGGCCCCCTGCGTGGCCTTCGACCTGCCCTGGCCCTGGGGCGGCGAGCGGTTCGAGTTGTGCGAGATCGAGCCGATCACCTTCATCGTCGGCTCCCTGGGCAGCGGGAAGACGCGCCTGGCCCGCCGTCTGGCCGAAGCCCTGCCGGCGGCCGGGTTCCTCGGGCCCGAACGCCTGGAGGAGGACGAGACGGCGCTGAAGGCGCGGCTGGCGGCGGATCCGGAGTCGCAGGCCAGGGTGGAGGCGGCGCTGGCCTGGCTGTCGGAGGAGGGGGCCGAGCGCTCGGCGGCGCTGGTGGTCCTGCTTTGCGCCGTCGAGGACGGCGGGTCGGGCGCGCTCGTGGTCGACATGGTGGAGGACGGCCTGGGGGAGGCGACCCAGGAGGCGCTGATCGCCTGGCTCCGCCGGAGGGGGCCCGGCGCGCGGCCGCTGTTTCTGATGACCCGCTCTTCGGCGGTGCTGGACCCTTCCGAGGTCGGTCCGGGCGAGGCGATCATCCTCTGTCCCGCCAATCACAGCCCGCCTGTGCTGGTGACGCCCCGTCCCGGCGCGCCGGGCTTTGAGGCCCTGACGATGTGCCTGGCGCCGCCGGAGGTGCGCGCCCGCACCAGGGGCATGGTCGCCTGGCGCCCCGAAGCGGCCTGAAGATCCGGCTTTTCTGCGCAGGCTTGTCGGCGGCGGCGCCCCCCGCGCGTCCTACGGGCGTTTAGCCGTCAGAACGCTTTGAGGAGCGCCCATGCCCAAGATGATCTTCGTGAACCTGCCGGTGGCCGACCTCGCCGCCGCGACCAGCTTCTACGCCGCCCTCGGCTGCGAGAAGAACGACCAGTTCAGCGACGAGAACGCCTCCAGCATGGTGTGGTCCGAGGCGATCACCTTCATGCTGCTGACCCGCGACTATTTCTCCACCTTCCTGACGAGGCCGGTCGCCGACGCGCAATCGCAAACGGGCGTGCTGGTGGCCCTCAGCCGTGACACCCGCGCGGAGGTGGACGCCGTCGTCGAGGCCGGCGCCGCGGCCGGCGGCAAGGCCGACGCCCGGCCGCCGATGGACATGGGCTTCATGTACAATCGCCAGGTCGAGGATCCGGACGGCCATGTGCTGGAATTCGTCTGGATGGACATGGCCGGCTTCGAGGCCGCCAACGCCCCGGCCTGAGACCTGCCGTCAGGCGGGGCGGCCGACCGCCGCGGCGATCTGGGTCCGCAGCCAATCGAGCGCCACCTCGCGCGCGCGGCCTGGCGGCTTGCCCAGCATCTCCGAGAGCGAGCGGCCGAAGAGGCCCACCCCGATGGCCAGGATGACGCCGACGAGGACCAGGTCGCGCGCGGTCTCGGCGTCGAGGTCCGCCCCGGCCAGGCGGCTGGACACCACCTCCTCCACAGCTTCGCGCACGATCGTCAGGCGTTTGGCCTCGCCGGTCAGTTCGAGCCAGGCGGCGAGGCGGGCCGCGCCGCGGGCCTCGAAGGCGTCGAACAGGGCGGACCCTGCCGCTTCCCCTTGCCTCTGCGAGTCGTCGGCCCGCCCGCCCGCCGCCAGGACCTGATCCACCAGTTGGCGGATCATGCGCTCCATGAGGGCGGTCTGCACCCCGTCGACGGAGCCGAAGTGGTGGATGACCGTCGCATGGACGACGCCGGCGGCCGTCGCCACGTCGGCCAGCTTCAGGGCTTGCGGTCCCTTTTCCACGAGCAGCGCCTCGGCCGCGGCGAGGATGTTCTCCCGCGATTCCTCTGGCGTACGGCGCGTGCGCTTGCGGCCCGACGGCCTATCTATTGACATTTTTGTCGATATGATCTGATCTGGTGAAGCAAGCCCTCCTCCTATCGCGAAACCTCAGAGCCGCGCCATGACCGCAAAGACCACCCCCGCCGACGTCGACATCCAGCCCCGCGACCTCCGGTTCGATCTGGAGGGGGCCCGCCAGGGACACTGGCTGGGCGGCGATCCCGTCGGCACCGCCGTCTTCAACGCTCTGTCGCTGACCTTCCCGGACGGCGAGCGAATGTTCATGGACGCCGTCAGGCACTACCGGGGCCAGCTCAGCGGGAAGCTGGCCGAAGACGTGCGCGGCTTCATCGCTCAGGAGGCGATCCACTCGCGCGAGCACCACGCGCTGAACCAGCTCATCGACCGTGAACGCTACCCCGTGGCCGAGATCGAGGAGCACGTCCGCGCCCGTACGGCCCTGGCGCGCCAGCGCGGGCCGATGGCCATGCTGATCTCGACCATCGCGCTGGAGCATTTCACGGCCATGATGGCCGAGGCGCACATCGCCCATCAGGATCTGTTCGACGGCGCCGCGCCCGAGATCGAGCGGATGTGGCGCTGGCATGCGATGGAGGAGACCGAGCACAAGGCCGTGGCTTTCGACGTCTTCATGGAGGTGACGAAGGGCTGGTCTCCGTTCCTGCGCTATCGGCGGCGGGTGCTGTCCATGGCCGTGATCACCTTCGTGTTCAGCCGGAACATCACCCGCTTTGCGGCGCGGCTGCTGGAAGCCGACGGCTACGCGCCCGAAGCGGCCCTGAAGGCGGTGAAGCGGTTCGTCTGGAACAAGCCGGGTCTCTTCCGCCGCGGCTGGAAGACCTATCTGGCCTGGTATCGTCCCGGCTTCCATCCCTGGGACCAGGACACCCGCGCCACGGTCGCGGCGTGGCGGGCCGAATTCGACGCGGCGGCGGCGCAGCCTGCGGCGGCCTGACGCCGTCCGCCTAGAACTCGAGCTCGGGATGGGCGGCGCTGGCGGCGTCCGCCTCTTCCGGCAGGTGGCAGGTGAAGGCCGCGCCGGCGCCCGGTTCGCTTTCGAGCGCCACCCAGCCGCCATGCAGCTCGGTCAGGGCCTTGACCAGGGCCAGCCCCAGTCCGGGGCCGCCGCGGTCGCGGCCGATGAAGCGGTCGAAGATGTGCGCCTGGACGTGGAAGGGAATGCCGCGTCCGGTGTCGGCGACCTGGAGCTGGATTTCCCCCAGGGCCCGGCGGGCTGAAATCGTCACCTTGCCGCCCGGCGGCGTCTGGCGCAGGGCGTTCTCCACCAGGTGGTCGAGGATCTGGTCCAGGCGGCGCCGATCGCCGCGGATGAGGCCGATGTCGGCGGGATGCTCGACGACGATCTCCACCTTGCCGGCCTCGGCGTCCCGGCCCCAGCGCTCGGCCGCCGAGGCGAGAAGCTCGGCCACCCGTACGTCGCCGACGTCGAGAGCCATCTCATCGGCGTCGATCTGGGCCATGTCGAGCACGTCGTCGATCGATCGCGCGAGCTGGGTGGCCGCCGCGCGGACGGCCGCGGCGTGGGTGCGCCCGCGCTCCGACAGGTTCTCGCCGGAGTGCTCCAGCAGCTCGGAATAGCCGATGATCGTCGTCAGCGGCGTACGCAGCTCGTAGGAGACATTGCCGACGAAGTCGCGCTTCAGCCGCTCGGCCTCGGCCAGGGCGGCCGAACGGGCGGCGAGGGCGCTTTCCAGTTTGCGGGCGTCGGTCACATCGGTGAAGGCGATCAGGGTCGCCCCGTCGGGCAGGGGGCGCGACTGGTAGAGAACGATCCGGGAATCGGAGGTCCGCGCCTCTCCGGACATCGGCGCGCGGGCGCTGGGGTCGGGATCGCCGACCCGTCCCTTCAGTTCGCGCCAGAACGCCTGGTCGTGCAGGCGGCGGATGCAGAGTTCGACCACGCCCTCAAAATCGCCGGCGGCGTCGAGTTGCTGGGCGGTGGTGTTCCAGAACTGCTCGAAGGCCTCGTTGTGCAGGCGAAGCCGCCCGTCCGAACCGAACACGGCGACGGCGTCGTTGAGCTTGTCGAGCGTCGCCTGCTGGACCTGGATCTGGGCGTTGTACTGGGCCTTCAGACGCAGCTCCCCGGTGATGTCGGAGAACAGCAGCAGAAGGCCGCCCATCGGGTGAGGCTGGCGCACCACGCGCAGCGTGCGCCCGTCCGGCAGGCTCCACAGCTCGTCGGGCCCGGCGCCGAGGGCCTCGTAGCGGTCCAGTTCGGCGGCCTTCCACTTGGCGTAGTCGGCGGTCTCCGGCAGGCGCCGGCGCTGGCGCAGGCGGTCGAGCACCTCGCCGTGGGTGGGCCGCTCGGCCAGCCAGGCCGGCTCCAGGCCCCAAAGGTCGGCGAAGGCGGTGTTGTGGAAGGTCAGCCGTTTGCCGTGGGAGAAGATCGCCACCGCGTCGGCGATGTGGTTCAGCGTCTCGTCATGCGCAGCGACGTGGCGCTTGAGCGCCTCCCGCAGCTCCTCGGCCTCGGTGACGTCGTCGGTCCAGACGCTGACGCCGCCGCCTTCCAGCGGCTGGGCGGTGATGTGATAGGCGCGGCGGCGTCCGGCGGCCGTTACCCAGCGCATGGTCTCGCGGGTCTGGCCCAGGGCGGCGGCTTCCCGCACCAGGACGTCGACGCTGCGGTCGAAGGAAAGGCCGCGCTTGGCCGCATCGTCCAGGCTGGCGGCGTCGACCATGGCGAGCCAGGCGGCGTTGGCCCAGACGGCGGCGCCGTCGGCGGCGGCGATCCAGGCCGGATGGACGCGGGCATCGAGGAAGGCGGCGAAGCGCGGAGCCGTGGGCAGGCCCGCGTCCTCGCCCAGCACCGCCGACAGCCGCAGCCAGGCCAGGGCGCCCGCCGCGCGGCCCTCGACGGCCACCACGCCGCGCGGCCCACGGACCTCGAAGGCGCAGGCCTCGCCCCGCTCGAACAGGCCCTTCAGGCGGCGCGCATGGTCGGGATCGGCCCGCATCAGGGCGCCGACCAGCACCTGGGCGTCGGCGGACTTCAGGCCGAGGGCCTCGGCGCAGCTCGCCAGGCTCTCCTCGCCGGAGGCGAGCTGCGCCTGTCCGTCCTCCACCGACAGCAGGGCCGAATCGAAGGCTTCGGCGGACGACTGGGCGGCGGAGGCGCGCGCCTCCAGGTCGGCGATCTGGGCCTGCAGGGCGCCCAGGCGCTCGAGGTTCTGGCGCTTCTGGCTCAGCGTCCACAAGGTGGCGCAGATGGCTAGCGACACGGCCCCCGCCGTTGCCGCTAGGATCAGGTCAGGGGCGCTCATTCCGGCTCCATCGCCGCCTGGCCGCGACTATAGCGAATCATCCCAGGGGCACGATAAGCCGCCTCACGCCTCGCCGCACGCCCGCCGCTTTCTCGAGCCAAGGTTTTTGTGTCGCAGATTTCGGGCGATGATGCGGACATGACGGCGATCCTCTATCCCGTGGCCACGAACGGCGAACAGGCGCTGAGCGCGCCGATCGCGCGCGCCGCGCGTGCGCGGGAGGCCGAGATCGCCGTGGGCCAGGCGGTGGCCTTCGTCACCGAAGCGGTGGGACCGGTCTTCGCCACGCGGGACGCGGCGCTGGACGCATGGCCGGGCCGTGTGGAGGACGACCGGCCGGGACGGCCAGGCGCCTTGCCGGCTGAGGATCGCTACTGCCGCCTGGTGGAGGTGGCTTCCCAACGCCTGCCCGCGCCGGCCAAGCCGGTCTACCGCGAAGGCCGCCGCTGGCCCGCGCCGCCGCCCCCGGCGCCGACGGTGTGGCGGCTTCAGGTCTCCTTCTGGCGGGTCGTCGCGGCCGAGGCGCCGATCGATGCGCCCCAGGCGCGCCAGGCCCGGCGGGGCGAGGCCGTCGTGAGCGGCGGCGAGATGCTGCGCGCCATCGCCCGCCAGCCCCTGCGCCCGGTGGCGCCGCAACAGCCGCTGGACATCGGCCTCTTCGAAGCGCGCCTTCCGGAAAACCCGCAGATCGTCGTGCCGGACGAGTAGGAGATCCCAGACCTTGCGCGCCCCTAGTCTCGACGACCTCGCCGCGTTGGCCGAGGCCGCCTTCGCCGCCTTGCCGGCCGCCTTCCGCCAGATGACCGGCGAGGTGATCTTCCGTGTCGACGACTTTCCGCCACAGGAGGTGCTGGACGACCTGGGCATCGAGGATCCCTTCGAGCTGACCGGCCTCTACCATGGGGTGGACCTGTCGCGCCGGTCGGTGCTGGATCCGCTGCCGCAGCCCTCAATGGTGTTCCTCTACCGCCGGCCGATCCTGGACGAGTGGGCCGAGCGCGGCGACGTCACCTTGGCCGAGCTCGTCGGCCACGTGCTGGTGCACGAGATCGGCCACCATTTCGGCCTCTCGGACGATGACATCGAGGCGATCGAGGCAAGCGCGGACTGACCCCGCAGGCAGGTCAGCCGGCGTCGGGGCCGCTCAGCAGAAAATGGCCGCGCAGGGCGGCGACCGGCTTGTCGCGCCGATCCTGCCAGGCTTCCACGTGGACATTGGCGATGCGACGGCCGACCTTGCGCAGGTCGGCGCGGGCGTAGGTGGTCAGGGCCCGGCCCGGGCGCAGGTATTCGATGGTGACGTCGATGGTCTTGTGCACCCGCGCGCTGGGCTGGACGACCGAGAGCTGCGCCAGGGCCGTCATCTCCAGGAACGCGCCGATCACCCCGCCGTGCAGGGCCGGAAGCATGGTGTTGCCGATCAGGTGGTCGGCGAAGGGCAGGACGGCGGTCATCTCGTCGCCGGCCAGTTCGGCGCGCATGCCCAGGAAGCGGATGTAGGGCACGCGCTGGAGGAAGGCCTGTAGCCGTTCGGCCGCCTCGCTCATCCCTCGCTCCCGCGGTTGAGGATGAAGGCCGCCTGCGCCGTGGCGATCGGATCGGCGGGATCGGCGTCCCAGGCGGTGGCGCGCACGAAGGCGATCAGGCGCGTGACCTTGTAGCAGTGCGCCTCGGCGGTGACGCCCGCCCGTGGCGCGGCCGGGCGCAGGTAGTCGATACGCAGGTCCAGAGTGGCGGTGGGGAAGGGGTCCTGAGACACCGCATGAATCGCCAGGCCGCAGGTGTGGTCCAGCAGGCTGGTGACGACGCCGCCGGCGATGACGTCCGTGTCCGGGTCCCCCACGAGGTCTTCGCGCCAGGAAACCATGATGGAGCCGCGGCCGTCTGCGACGGATACGAACTGAAAGCCCAGGGCGGCGGCCTGCGGGACGTTCTGCGTCATGTGCCGGCCGCGGGGGTCGAGCGTCTCGGTCATCCAGGCGGCGTACGGCCTCGCCGCCTGGCGGTCAACGGTTACCCGACGGCATGGGCCGACAGGGCGGCCACGACGGCGAGGAGCGGAACGGCGGCCATGACGAGGCTGGCGAGACCGGCGAAGGGAGAGAGCGAGTGCGACATTGGGAAACCCCGTTTGAATGTGTGGTGGGCGCGTCGGCCGCGTCCGATGACCGGGGGTATAGGCAATCAATCCCGCGAATACTCGTTAAGTCTTGGTCATGACGCCGAATTCACAATATGAATACTCTGTAAGGTTCGTGAACGCCCGGCCGGGCCCATATCGGGGAAGGTGATGCGACCCAAGGATCTGCTCCATCCTCGGCCCGAGGGCCTCTATTGCCCCTCCGGGGACTTCTACATCGACCCGGTCCGGCCGGTCCCGCGGGCGGTGATCACGCACGGCCATTCCGACCACGCCCGCGCCGGCCACGGCGCGGTGCTCGCCACGCCGGCCACGCTGGACATCATGGCCGAACGCTATGGGGCCGATTTCGCCGACGCCCGGCAGGCCGCCGCCTATGGCGAGACCGTGCATCGCGACGGGGTGGAGATCAGCCTCGTCCCGGCCGGCCACGTGCTGGGCTCGGCGCAGGCGGTGGTCCGTCACCGCGGGATGACCATG
Source organism: Phenylobacterium sp. (assembly GCF_046291545.1). GTDB lineage: Bacteria > Pseudomonadota > Alphaproteobacteria > Caulobacterales > Caulobacteraceae > Phenylobacterium. The sequence goes on along the minus strand of NZ_JBKBSM010000001.1, from coordinate 562,622 downwards.
GTGGTCTCCGGAGACTACAAGCGCCGCCGCGACCCCACCTGCGCGCCGTTCGAGCCGGTCGGCTGCGATGTCTTCATCAGTGAGGCGACCTTCGGCCTGCCGGTGTTTCGACACCCGCCGGACGCCGGCGAGATCGGTCGGCTGCTGCGCTCGATCGCCCAGTTCCCGGAGCGCTGCCACATGGTCGGCGCCTACGCCTTGGGCAAGGCGCAGCGGGTGATCGCCTTGCTTCGGGAAGCCGGGTGGGAGCGCCCGATCTATGTCCACGGGGCGCTGGAGCGGCTGAACCGGCTTTATGAGGCGCACGGGGTGGCGCTCGGCCCCCTCGCCCCGGCGACCACCTCGGCCAAGGTCGACTTCGCCGGGGAGATCGTGATCGGCCCGCCCTCGGCCCTGTCCGACCGCTGGGGTCGGCGCTTCCCCGACCCGGTGCTCGCCTTCGCCTCCGGCTGGATGAGCGTGCGCGCGCGGGCGCGGCAGCGGGGGGTGGAGCTGCCGCTGGTGATCTCCGACCACGCCGACTGGGACGAGCTGACCGCCACCGCCGCCGAGCTGGCGCCGGGCGAGCTGTGGATCACCCATGGGCGCGAGGAGGCGCTGGCGCGCTGGGCCGAGCTGCACGGCCTGCCGGCGCAGGCCCTGGCCCTGGTCGGCTACGAGGAGGAAGAGGAGGACTGATGCGCGCCTTCGCCGACCTGCTCGACCGGCTGTCGCTGACCGCCTCGCGCAACGCCAAGCTGACCCTGGTGCGCGACCACCTGGCCCGCACGCCCGACCCCGACAGGGGCTGGGCGCTGGCGGCCCTGACCGGCGAGCTGTCCTTCGAGGCGGCCAAGCCGGGCTTCATCCGCAAGGCGATCGAGGCGCGGATGGATCCGCTGCTGTTCCGCTGGTCCTACGACTATGTGGGCGACCTCGCCGAGACCGTCGCCCTCGCCTGGCCGGCGCGGCCCGGCGCCAACCGGGAGCCGGAGCTCTCGGAGGTCGTGGACGCCCTCGCCGGGGCCTCGCGCACGGAGGTGCAGCGCTTGATCGAGGGCTGGCTCGACGCCCTGGACGCCACCTCCCGATGGGCGCTGCTGAAGCTGATGACCGGGGCGCTGCGGGTGGGGGTCTCGGCCCGCCTGGCCAAGCAGGCCCTCGCCGACCTCGGCGGCGTGGAGGTCTCGGCGATCGACGAGGTCTGGCACGCCCAGCGCCCGCCCTACGACGATCTCTTCGCCTGGCTCGAGGGACGGGCCGACCGACCGGCGCCGGATGCGCCCGGCCGGTTCCGGCCGGTCATGCTGGCCCAGGCGATCGACGAGGTCGTCGACCTGCCGAGGTTGGACCCGGCCGACTATGCGGCCGAATGGAAGTGGGACGGAATCCGCGTCCAGGCGGTGAGCGAGCGGGGAATCCGGCGGCTCTATTCACGCACTGGCGACGACATCTCCCAGGCGTTTCCCGACGTGCTCGAGGCGCTGACCTTCGAAGGCGTGATCGACGGCGAACTGCTGGTGCTGCGCGACGGCGCGGTCGCGGGCTTCGGCGAGCTGCAGCAGCGGCTGAACCGAAAGAGCGCCTCGGCAAGGCTGATGGCCAGCCACCCGGCGGGGATCCGCGCCTACGACCTGCTGGCGGAGGGGGGCGAAGACACCCGCGCCCTGCCGTTCGCCGAGCGCCGGGCGCGGCTGGAGGCCTTCGTGGCGAGGGCCGCCTCGCCGCGTATCGACCTTTCGCCGCTGCAGCCGTTCGAAAGCTGGGCCGAACTCGCCGCCCTGCGCGCCGAGCCGCCGCCCGGGGACCCGCAGGCGGCCGAGGGGCTGATGCTCAAGCACCTGACCTCGATCTACGAGGCGGGGCGCCCGAAGGGGCCGTGGTTCAAGTGGAAGCGCGATCCCTACCTGATCGATGCGGTGCTGATGTACGCCCAGCGGGGGCACGGCAAGCGCTCGAGCTTCTATTCCGACTACACCTTCGGCGTCTGGACCGACGGCGAGAACGGAGCGCGGATGCTGACGCCGGTGGGCAAAGCCTACTTCGGCTTCACCGACGACGAGCTGAGGCGGATCGACAAGTTCGTGCGCGACAACACCACCGAGCGGTTCGGGCCCGTACGGGCGGTTCGCGCGGAGCCGCGGTTCGGCCTGGTGCTGGAGGTGGCCTTCGAGGGGCTGCAGCGCTCGACCCGCCACAAATCGGGGGTGGCCATGCGCTTTCCGCGGATCAGCCGCCTGCGCTGGGACAAGCCGCCTGCCGAGGCCGACGAGCTTACGAGCCTGGAGCGGATGCTGGAGCGACAGGAGGGGCGCTGAACCGGCGGGCGACCAGCAGCCCCATCACCAGCGCCTGGACGACGCCGGAGATCAGGCTGATCGGATAGCCGGCGAGCGGGGCGAACACCGCCGCTCCCTGGCGGCCCGCCAGGGTGGAGCCGACGACGCCGCCGACGCCGTAGGCTAGGGCCAGGGCTAGGATGGCGGCCAGGTCGCCGCGCTGCGGCCGCGGGCCCATCCGGAACCAGGCGATGACGCCGAGGTCCCGGGCGACGAACGCCATCAGGGCCGCGCCCTGCCAGGCGCGGACGTCCCGCCAGCCGCCGACGCCGAGGGCCAGGATCACCAGGGCGACCGCGACCACCCAGGGCGCCAGGGCCGCCGGCGCCAGGGGACTTGCGCCCCTCACGTCGCCGCCGCGCAGGGCGGCGGCGAACCGGCGCAGGCGCACGCGGTCGGCCGGCTCGGCGAAGGCCGCGGCGTAGGCGCAGAGGGCCACGGCCAGGGCGGCGGCCACCAGGCTGGCGCCCAGCCCCTCGTTGCGGAAGGGAAAGCCTCCCGCGAACACCGCCAGGAACGCCAGGAACACCGGCCAGACCAGCAGCGCCGAGCCCATCATCAGTTCAAGCCGCATCAGCCGCCAGGCGCCGACCACCGCGAACAGCGCGAAGAACCCCGCCGCCAGGGTGCGGAACCCGGCGGCCGGCGCGATCAGGCCCCACCAGGCGACGAAGCCGTCGCCCTCGAACAGCCACCTCAGCCAGTCCAGCCCGACGCCCTTTTGGAATCCGCTGGAGCCGGAGACCGCCGACAGCAGCACCAGTCCCAGGAGCAGGCCGCCGAGCACCACTCCGCCCCGGGCGGGACGGCCTTCGGCGCGGGCCTTGCGTACGCCGATCAGGGCCGCCCCCAGGGCGAGGGCCTGGAACAGGAGGGCCAGGGCGAGGAAGAAGCCGAGGCTCCACCAGCCCCGCGGCGCTCCCGCCTGGAGGGTGAGGGGAACCATCGCCAGCAGGCCGCTCAGGGCGCAGAGCCAGGCCAGGCTTCCGGCGCCGAACAGCTTGCCCCAGGTCATCTGCCAGGGGGTGAGCGCCGACAGGCGTTGAAAGTCCCAGGTCCGTTCGGCGATCTCAGCCAGCACCGAGCCGCCAGCGGCGCGGGAGGCCCAGAGCAGACCGCAGACCACATAGACCAGGAACCCGACCCCGGAGAGGGTGTGGGCGGCGAGCTCGGGCCGGCCGCGCACCGTGAGCAGGGCCGCCCCATAGACCAGGACCAGGGTCACGGCCGCCCAGGCGAGCCGCCGCGGGGACGCCTCGAGCCAGAGGTTGCGCTGGAACTCCGGGTTCATCGGCGCACCTCGTCCAGATAGGCGTCCTCCAGGGTGCGGCGCACAGGCTGGAATGAGCGCGGCCGCAGACCCGCGCCGACCAGGCGCGCGAGCGCCTCGGCGTCGTCGACGCCCTCCGGCGCCAGGAGGATGACCTGGTCTGCGTCCTGCCTCTCCAGTTCAAAGCCGAGGTCGGACAGGCGTTCGGCCAGGTCCGCAGGGGGTTCGGCGAAGGTCGCGGCCACCCGCATCCCGTCGCGGACGCCGGCGCCGGCCGCCACCACTCCCCCGCCCGCCGCGCGGCCGTCGCGCAGCATCAGCATCCGGGTGGAGTAGTCTTCCAGCTCGGCCAGGATGTGCGAGGAGACGACGATGGTCATCCCCTCCGCGGCCAGCCGCAGGATCAGCTCGGAGAGGCTGCGGCGCGCCTCGGGGTCGAGGCCGGCGGCCGGCTCGTCGAGCAGCAGCACCTTGGGCTGGTGGACGATGGTCTGGGCGATGGCCAGCCGCTGGCGAAGCCCGCGGGAGAGCGCGCCGGCGCGGGCGTCCAGGCGATCCGAAAGCTGCACCCGGGCGGCGGCGGCCTCCGCGGCGCGCGGAGCGTCGGCCTCGCCGACGCCGCGGGAGCGCGCGGCGTAGAGCAGGCACCGGCGCACGCTGAGCTCTTCATAGAGGCCGTAAAAGTCGGGCAGGTAGCCGAGGGCGGCGTGGACCGCCCGCGGGTCGCGCTGGGTGTCCATCCCGGCCACGGCGATGCGGCCTTCGGTGGGCGCGTCCAGGGCGGCGATGCAGCGCAGGAGGGTGGTCTTGCCCGCGCCGTTGGGGCCCACCAGGGCCAGGACCGCGCCCGGCTCGACGCTGAACGAGACGCCATGCAGGGCGCGGGCCGTAGGATAGTCGTAGACGACGTCCCGGACCTCGATCATGCCAGCACGGCCTGGGCTTCGAGGAAATCGGCCAGGTTTCCGCCCTCGAACAGGAACCCACGGACGCCGGCGCGCAGGGCGGCCTCCAGGTCGGCGGGCTTGTCGCCCACCATGATCGAGCGCTCGCGGTCGATCGGGTGTTCGGCCAGGGCCTTCAGCAGCATGCCGGGATTGGGCTTGCGGTCCGGCGGATCGGGATGGCGGTAGGCCTCGAGCGGCGCCTCGGGATGGTGGGGCGCGAAGTAGATGGCGTCGATCCGTCCGCCGCTGGCGGCCAGGTCCTCGACCATCCTGGCGTGCAGGGCCTGCATGTCCGCTTCGGAGTAGTAGCCGCGGCCGATACCGGACTGGTTGGTCACCACGATCACCAGCCAGCCGGCGCGGTTGAAGGCGCCGATCGCCTCCTTGGCGCCCTCCACCCACTGGAAATCCTCCCAGCGGTGGACGTAGCCGTGGTCGATGTTGAGAACGCCGTCGCGGTCGAGGAACAGGGCTGGACGCAGCATGGCCACTGGAGGCTGAACGAGGGTCCGGCGACTATAGACGCCTTGGCCGTCTTCGTCAGGGGCGGCTGCGGATGCGCCTGAGAGGGGCCGCACGCTTGCGGCCGTCACCGCGATCGGTGCTAATGCCGGCGCCCCGTCTCAGCGTACCCCGAGCCCCGCCTTGCCTCATGACCCCGCGGCCGCAGCCGCTCCGCCCGTCCTGGCGATCGACGACCTCAGGGTCGAGTTCGAAACCTTCGACGGCGCCGTGGCGGCGGTGCGAGGCGTGTCGCTGGCGATCGGGCGGGGCGAGACCCTGGGCGTGGTCGGCGAAAGCGGCTCGGGCAAGAGCCAGACCTTCATGACGGTGATGGGGCTGCTGGCGGCGAACGGGCGGGCGTCCGGCTCGGCGCGGTTCCGCGGCCAGGAGCTTTTGGGGCTGAAGCCACGGGCGCTGAACCGCATTCGCGGCTCGAAGATGACCATGATCTTCCAGGACCCGCTGACGGCCCTGACGCCGCACGTGAAGATCGGCGAGCAGATCGCCGAACCCCTGCGCCTGCACCTGGGCCTGTCCGACCGCGACGCCGCCGCACGGGCGCGCCAGTGGCTGGAGAGGGTCCGCATCCCCGAGGCCGCCCGGCGCATGGGACAGTATCCGCATGAACTGTCCGGCGGCATGCGTCAGCGGGTGATGATCGCCCAGGCGATGGCCGTGGAGCCCGAGCTGCTGATCGCCGACGAGCCGACCACGGCGCTGGACGTGACGGTGCAGGCCGAGATCCTCGACCTGATGGACGAACTGCGCCGGGATACCGGCACGGCCATGGCCCTGATCACCCACGACATGGGCGTGATCGCGCGGCTGGCCGACCGGGTCTGCGTGATGAAGGACGGAGCCTATGTGGAGGAGGGGCCGGTCGAGGCCATCTTCGCCGCCCCACGCACCGACTACACGAAGGGCCTGCTGGAGGCGATCCCGCGCCTGGACCGCGCCGACCGGGGCGGCCGGCCCATGCCGGCGCCGCCGCCGCCCGACGCGCCGGTGGTGGTGGAGGCGCGGGGCGTGAAGGTGTGGTTCCCCGTGCGCTCGGGCCTGTTCGGCGCCAAGGCCGACCTGCGCGCCGTCGACGGCGTGGACCTGACGGTGCGCCAGGGCGAGACCCTCGGGGTGGTGGGCGAGAGCGGCTGCGGCAAGTCGACCCTGTCACGCGCCATCCTCAACCTGATCCCGCCGAGCGCGGGGGCGGTGACCCTTATGGGGCGCGACATCACCCATGCGGACCAGCGGGCGCTGCGGACGGCCCGGAAGGACCTGCAGATCGTCTTCCAGGACCCGCTGGCCAGCCTGGACCCCCGCATGACCATCGGCGACTCGATCGCCGAGCCGCTGCGGGTCTATCGGCCCGATCTGGCCCGGGATCAGCGCGAGACCGAGGTGCGGGCCATGATGGTCCAGGCGGGCCTCTCCGAGACGCTGATCAACCGCTATCCGCACGAGCTCTCCGGAGGCCAGAACCAGCGGGTGGGAATCGCCCGGGCCATGATCCTGAAGCCGCGGCTGGTGATCTGCGACGAGGCGGTCTCGGCCCTGGACGTCTCGATCCGGGCGCAGATCATCGACCTCTTGATCGAACTGCAGCGGCGGATGGGCCTGGCGATGATCTTCATCAGCCACGACCTGGCCGTGGTGCGTGAGATCAGCCATCGGGTGATGGTGCTCTATCTGGGACGGGTGATGGAGGAGGCCGGCCGCGATGCGCTCTATTCCGATCCGCGTCATCCCTATACGCGCGCCCTGCTGTCCGCCGCGCCGATTCCCGACCCCGTGCGCGAGCGCGCCCGAACCCGGTTGAGGCTCACCGGCGAGCCCCCGAGCCCGCTCGACCCGCGCTCGGCCCTGCGGTTCCTGCCGTCGCGGCTCAGCGCCGACCCCGGGGCGCGGGTCGAGCCGCCGAGGCTGCTCGAAGTGGCCCCGGGCCACTGGGTCTCCGAGTTCGATCCCCCGGCGTCGGCGGCCTGAATCTTGAAGGCGAGGACAGGCATGACCCAGAAGATCACACCTGTCCTGATGTCCGGCGGCTCGGGCACGCGGCTGTGGCCCGTCTCGCGGGCGGCCCGTCCCAAGCAGTTCCATGCGCTGGGGACCGCCCGAACCCTGATCCAGGACACGGCCCTGAGGGCCAGCGGCGAGCTGTTCGCGCCGGCCGTGGTGGTCTGCAACGCCGCCCACGCCGATCTGGCGCGGTCGCAACTGGCCGAAGCTGGCGTGGCGCCCCAGGCGCTGATGCTGGAGCCGGCGGCGCGCAACACCGCGGCCTGCGCGGTCGCCGCGGCCGCCTGGCTGGCGGCCCGCGATCCCGCCGCCCTGATGCTGCTGCTGCCGGCCGACCACAACGTCCGCGACGCCGACGCCTTCCGCGCTGCGGTGGCCCAAGGCCGCGGCGCCGCGGCGGACGGGGCGCTGGTGGTGTTCGGCCTGAAGCCCGCCTGGCCCGAGACCGGCTACGGCTACATCCGCGCGGCGACGGCGGACGGGGCGGTGCGGCCGGTGGCGGCGTTCGTCGAAAAGCCCTGTCTGGCGGACGCCGAGCGGTTCTTCGCCGATCCGGCCTACAGCTGGAACGCGGGCATGTTCCTGTTCTCCGCCGCGGCCTTCCTTGAAGAGGCCCGGCGCCTGGCCCCGGAGGTCGCCAAGGCCGCCGAAGCCGCCGTGGCCGAGGCGGCCGTCGACGGCGACCTCGTCGCGCTCGGGGACAGCTTCGCCGCCGCGCCCTCGATCTCCATCGACTATGCGGTGATGGAGCGGACGGACCGGGCGATGGTGGTGCCCTGCGACATGGGCTGGAGCGACGTGGGCGCCTGGCGGGCCATCTGGGATCTGGCTGACAAGTCCGACAGCGGCGACGCCTTCGAGGGCGAGGTGGTCGCCGCCGCCACCGAAGGCTGCCTGGCCCGGACGGACGGCCCCCCGGTGGTCCTCGCCGGAGTAAAGGACCTGGTGGTCGTGGTCGAGAACGGCGTCGTCATGGTCTGCGCCAAGGACGCTTCGGCGGCGCTGAAGACCGCCGTGGAGAGCCTGAAGGCCAACGGGCGGGCCGAACTGCTCTGACGGCCTGCGCCGGCGCTCAGTCGGTGAACACCACAGTCTTGGCGCCGTTCAGGAGCACGCGGTCCTCCAGGTGCCAGCGCACGGCGCGGGCCAGGACCCGCCGCTCGATGTCCCGGCCCTTGCGGATCAGGTCCTTGGGCGCGTCGCGGTGGCTGATGCGCTCGACGTCCTGCTCGATGATCGGCCCCTCGTCGAGGTCGGCGGTGACGTAGTGGGCCGTGGCCCCGATCACCTTTACGCCGCGAGCGTGGGCCTGGTGATAGGGCCGCGCGCCCTTGAACCCCGGCAGGAACGAGTGGTGGATGTTGATGCAGCGCCCCTCCAGCTTGGCCGCCAGCCCTTCGGAAAGGACCTGCATGTAGCGGGCGAGGACCACGAGCTCGGTGTCGGTGTCCTGGATCAGCTTCCAGATCGCCGCCTCCTGCTCGAGCTTGGTGGCCCGGGACACCGGCAGGTGATGGAAGGGCGCGCCGGAGAGGTCGAGGTGCTGGAAGGTCTCGGCGGGGTGGTTGGCGACCACCGCCGTCAGATCCATCGGCAGCTCCCCCCGCCGCCAGCGGTACAGCAGGTCGGCCAGGCAATGATCGGTCTGGGAGGCCAGGATCATCACCCGGCGGCGCGTCTTCTGGTCGCGCAGCCGCCATTGAAAGGCGAACCGCTCGGCGATCGGCTCGAGCGCCGCGCTCAGGGCGGCCGCGTCCTGCCCCTGCACGTCGAACACCACGCGCATGAAGAACCGGCCCGTCTCCTGGTCGTCGTACTGCTGGGCGTCGAGGATGTTGCATCCGCGCTCGAACAGGAAGGTGGAGACGGCGGCGACGATGCCGGGGCGGTCGGGGCAGGAAAGGGTGAGGATCATGGCCGGGGGGCTTAGCCGACATCCCGCCGCCGCCGTCAAGCCGTGATGACGACCACGCTTCAGGCCGCCGCCAGCGCCCGGGCCCGTCCGACCGCCCTCGCCGCCAGGAAGTAGCAGGGAATCGCGAGCGCCGAGAGGCAGGTGAAGGCGAAGAGGGTCCAGCTGTAGGGGTGGGTGACCTCGGCGGCGATCAGGCGGTCCACGAGTATGCCGCTGCCGGTGACGCCGAGGCCAAGGCCGACGACGTTGAGGGCCATGATGTAGAAGGCGACGACGGTGGATCGCACCTGCGGCGGACAGAGCTCCTGCACCGCCGAAAAGGTGGGGCCGTAGAAGGCGCCGAGCTGGAAGTAGGCGACCACGATGCCGACCCAGAAGAAGACGCTGTCCGCCGGCGCCAGGCGATAGGCCAGGTTCACCGGCAGAAGGGCCAGCAGCAGCAGAACCATGAACATCGCGCGGCTGCGCCCGGTGGCCGCGACCCAGCGGTCCGAGGCGACCCCGCCGAAGAGGTTGCCCGCCACGCCGGAGAAGGTGGCGATCGCGCCGCTGATGATGGCGATGTCCGAGCGTTCGAAGCCGCGCTCGCGCACCAGCCAGAGCTGGTCGAAGCTGGCTGCGCCGAGGATGAAGTGCACGACCACACCGCCCAGGATGGTGAGCTGCAGGGCCGCAGAGCCGCGCACCGCGCCGATGAAGACCTTGATCAGTTCGCCCAGCTTCGGCCGTTCGGCATGGGCGCCGCGGCCGTGGGCGCGCGTCTCCTTCACCTGGAAGACCACGAGCGAGAAGACGACGCCCAGCCCCCCGAGCAGGAAGAAGCAGTTGCGCCAGCCGATGGCTTCGCCGAGCACGCCGGCGACCAGCAGGCTGACGCCGACGCCGATGGGCACGCCCATGTAGTAGAAGCCGGTGGCGAAGCCGAGCTTCGCCGGCGGAAAGCGATCGGCCAGGAGCGACATGGCCGTTGGCGTGAGGGCCGATTCCCCGACGCCGATGAACACCCGCGGGATGGCCAGGGTGACGAAGTTCCTGGCCAGGCCCGACGCCGCGGTCAGGGCGCTCCAGGCCAGCATCGCCGTCGCGATCAGCCGCGGCCGGTGCACGAGGTCGGCGAGGCCGCCCATGAACAGCCCCGCGACGGCGTAGAAGACGATGAACACGAGGCCGGTGAGCAGGCCGAACTCGGTGTTGGTCAGCCCCAGGTCAGGGACGATGTAGTTGGCGAAGCTCGCCAGCAACTGGCGGTCCACGAAATTGAGCACGTTCATCAGGGTGAGCAGGACAAGCAGGCCGTAGCCCGCCTCGGTCCCGCCGCCGTCGCGCGGCTGCGTCATGGTCATCCTCCCGGTGCGCGGCGGTTTCTGCACCGTCCGCCGTCGCTTGTGAGTCCGAGAGTAGCCGGCTGGTCCGGCGAGTCGACCGCGGATCCGTCCGCACCGCCCTTCCGCAGCGGGCTCAGCCCTCGCGCATGCGCAGGATCACCGACTGGCTGGCGGTGGCCATCAGCTCCCCGTCGCGGGAGAACAGGTTCATCATCCCATGGCCGAAGCCGGAGTGGACGCCGATGATCTGGATGTCGCACAGCACCCAGTCGGTGGGAACGATCCGGCGGATGCGCAGGGTGTTGTCCAGGCTGTTGCCGCCGCCGTGGCGGCCGAGCGCCGCGCCGAAGCCCGAGGGGACGTGGTCGGCGAACACCGCCAGCATCCCGGCGTCGATCGGATAGTCGCCGACCGGGCGGACCCACATGACCATGCGGCCGTCGGGGCTGATCGACCCGTCGCGCACGCCCTCGCCATAGCGGCCCTTGACCATGCGCGTTTCGATGCGCCCGTGCAGGTCGTTGCGGTTCTCCTGCGGCCACAGCTCTGAAGGCTCGCAATCCTCCGGCGGCGGGACGTCGGGCATGGCCGCCCACTGGTGGGAGACGTCGTCCGGCCGGGTTCCCAGCGCTGCGTTGACGGTCAGGATCTCCTTGTCGCCCACGTGGCTGATCACGCGGGCCTGGCTGGTGTGCTTGCCGTGCGCCGGCACCCAGACGTCGAGGTCCACGATCGACGGCGGGCGGGCGTAGGACAGGTACTGCGCCGTGGCCCAGATCACCGGGCGCTCGAGGGTTCGCTCCATGGCTGTGATCGCCGAGGCCAGGCCGACGCCGCCGAACATGAACAGGTTTCCCGGCGGGCCCACGCAGACGCCCTCGGTCAGCGGCAGGTACCAGCGGTGCGGGTTGTGGGTGGCTTGCAGGTCGAAGAAGGTCGCGCTCATGCGGCTCTCATGATCGTCCTGCTGCGTTGCGGCAAGCCCTCCGATGGCGCGACCGCGGGCCTCAGGCCGCGGCCAGCAGCGGCGGCGGAGCCGGCGCCTGGGCGGCCTCGGCCAGCAGCCAGGCGCCGAACGCCTCGGCGGCGGGTTTCGGCTCGCCTTCCGGCAGGATGAAGTGGAAGCGCGCCGGCGTGGAGACGAAGCCGAGCGGGGCGATCAGCCGGCCGGCCGCCACATCGCCAGCCACATAGATCCAGGGCGTCACGCCCACCCCCAGGCCCGCCGTCGCGGCCTCCAGGGTGTAGAAGATGTGCTCGAACTCCCGCCGCTCCGGCGGCTCGTCGAGCGCAAGGCCCGTGTGGCTCTGCCACTCGGCCCAGGCGCGCAGATGCGTGCGCGTGTCCAGCCGCGGCAGGCGCGCGATGCCCGCCAGGCTCGTCCCGGCGCCGGCGGCCAGCTCCGGCGACAGCACCGGGCCATGGAAGTTGTCCAGGAAGGCGACCGAGCGCACCCCATGGGCCGGCACGTGCTCGGTCAGGCGAATCGCGGCGTCGAACGGCTGGCGGGCGAAATCCACCGGACCATAGGCCTCTGTCACGGTCACCTTCAGGCCGGGGTGGGCGGCGTGGAACGCCGGCAGCCGAGGGATCAGCCAGCGCATCGCCAAGGTGCCGACGCAGGACAGGCGAAGCTCGCTTTCGGCCGCGGTCATCAGATCGAGGAAGGTCCGCTCGATCGCGTCGAGACTGGCGGAGAGCGTCGCGGCGAGCCGCGCCCCAGCCTCGGTGAGCCGCAGGCGATGACGCGGCCCTTCCGTCAGGCTAAGGCCGGTGGCGCGTTCCAGGCTGCGGATCTGGCGGCTGATCGCCCCGTGGGTGACGCAAAGCTCGTCGGCCGCCAGCGTCATCTGGCCCAGGCGCGCGAACGCCTCGAAGGCGCGCAGGCCGGTCAGGGGCGGCAGATCGCGTCTGGCCATGTGATTTGAACTCACAAGAACGCGCCCCTTATATCGATTGCTGCGCCGCGGCGAAATACCCATGCTCTCTCAAAATCAACGGCCGGTTGTACGCCGGCCGAGGGGGAGCTCATGACGAACCTAGCCTATGCGGCCGGCGACGGCCGCTTCCGGCCGGCTGCGCCCAGGCCGTTGGCCCGGACGCCGCCGCTGTGGCGCTTCATGGTCGGCGAACTGCGCCAGAACGTGATCCTCGGCTGGACCGAGGAGGCCTTCGAGGCGCCGATCGTCAGCCGGCCGCTGTTCGGCTTCCACTTCCACGTGGTCAGCGACCCGGACGCGGTCGGCCGGGTGCTGCTGGACAATGTGGCTAACTACCCCAAGCCCGCCCTCCTGCAGGCGCTCGCCGGCGACCTCCTGGGCGAGGGCCTGTTCGCCGCCGAGGGCGAGAGCTGGAAGCGCCAGCGCCGCGTCATGGCGCCGGTGTTCACCCCCGCCGCCGTCAAGGGCTTCATGCCGGACTTCCTGGGCGAGGCGCAGGTCGCCGCCGGGGCCTGGGCGCATCAGGCGCCGGGGGTGGTCGACCTGGCCGCCGCGGCGACCGCCACGACCTTCCGCGTGATCTCGCGCACGCTCTGCTCATCGGAGGCGGTGATGAGCACCGGGGAGGCCCACGAACACGTGGCCTCCGCCCTGGCTTCACTGGGCGATTTTCGCCCCGGCGCCCTGATGGGCGCGCCCTGGCTGGACGTCTCCCCCCGCCTGCGCCGGGCGGCTCAGGGGCGGGCCTTCCTAAAGAACGCCATGGCCCGGTTCCTGGAGGAACGGCGGGTCGGCGACGATCCGCCGGACGACTTCATTACCCGCCTGCTGCGCGCCTTCAGCCAGGACTACGCCCCGGACGAGGCCGCGCGCCTGACCCTGCATAACGCCGTGACCTTCCTGGTCGCCGGCCATGAGACCACGGCCAACGCCCTGGCCTGGACGCTCTACATCCTGAGCGAGCAGCAGGAGGTCCAGGAGGTGCTGGCCGCAGAGGCGCGCGACGCCCTGACCGAGACTGATCCGGACGCGATCATCGAATGGCTGCCCTATCTTCGCTGGGTGCTGGACGAGACCCTCAGGCTCTATCCGCCGGCCCCGCGCATCGAACGCCAGGCGGCGGCCGACGACGAGCTCTGCGGCCATCGGGTCCGCAAGGGCGATCTCGTCAGCGTCTGGCCCTGGCTGGTCCATCGCCATCGCCGTCTGTGGAACGACCCCGACGTCTTCGACCCGGAGAACTTCAGTCCCGAGGCCAGGGACGGGCGCCACCGCTTCCAGTACATCCCCTTCGGCGCGGGGCCGCGGGTGTGCATCGGCGCCCAGTTCGCCACGGCCGAGGCGCTGCTGATCCTGGCCACATGGTTGGCGCGCTACCGCTTCTCGCCGGCGCCCGGCCATCGGGTCGAGGTCCAGGCCGACATCGCGTTGCGGCCGAAGGGCGGGCTGCCGCTGAAGGTCGAGGCGATGGCTTGAGGGGCGGCGGGGGCCGCGCGAACGCCCCCTAAAGTCCGTTCGCCGCCGAGAGGATCGCGCGGACCGAGGCGGTGGCGACGTCGGTGTCGAGCCCCACGCCGAAGACGATGCGGCCGTCGGCGGCTTGGCACTCGACATAGGCTGCGGCCTGGGCCCCGCCGCCGTGGCCGATGGCGTGCTCCTGGTAGTCGAGGATGTCCAGGCTTACCCCGCAGCCCGCCTGCAGCGCGGCCAGCACGCTGGAGAGCAGGCCATTGCCCCGTCCGCTGATCGCCTGGGCCTTGCCGTCGACCTTGACCTCGCCGGAGAACACGCGCTCGCCGCCGGCGCGGGCCACGCCCGTCTCGCGGTAGTCGACCAGCTCGAAGCGTTGCGGGCCCTCCAGGTGGTAGGCCCGGGTGAAGGCGCTCCAGATGTCGGCGGCGTTCAGTTCGCGGCTGGTCTCGTCGGCCAGGGCCTGGACCACGCGGGAGAAGTCGCCCTGCATGCGGCGCGGCAGCTTCAGGCCCTTGTCCTGCTGCAGCACCCAGGCGACGCCGCCCTTGCCGGACTGGCTGTTGACGCGGATCACGGCCTCGTAGGAGGCGCCCAGGTCGGCCGGGTCGATCGGCAGGTAAGGCACTTCCCAATAGTCGTCGTTCTGGGTCTCGCGGGCGGCGAAGCCCTTCTTGATGGCGTCCTGGTGGGAGCCCGAGAAGGCGGTGAACACCAGCTCGCCCGCATAGGGATGGCGCGGGTGCACGCCGATCTGGTTGCAGTAGGTCACGGTGTTGACCACCGACTCCAGGTCCGAAAAGTCCAGGTTCGGCGAGACGCCCTGGGTGTAGAGGTTGAGCGCCAGGGTGACGAGATCGACGTTGCCGGTGCGCTCACCGTTGCCGAACAGGCAGCCCTCGACCCGGTCGGCCCCGGCCATCAGCCCCAGTTCGGCGGCGGCCACGCCGGAACCGCGGTCGTTGTGCGGGTGCAGACTGATCACCACGCTGTCCCGCCGTGAGATATGGCGGCAGAACCACTCGATCTGGTCGGCGTAGACGTTGGGCGTTGCCGCCTCGACGGTGGCCGGCAGGTTCAGGATGACCGGCCGCTCCGGCGTGGGCTCCAGCACGTCGAGCACCGCCTCGCAAACCTCAAGGCTGAAATCGAGCTCGGTGGTGGAGAAGGTCTCCGGCGAGTACTCGAAGGTCCAGCGCGTGCCCGGCCGCCGCTCGGCCTCCTCTCGAAGCTGACTCACACCGGTGACCGCGATGTCCTTGATCCCGGCCCGGTCCATGCCGAAGACGATCTTGCGGAAGGCGGGCGAGACGGCGTTGTAGAGGTGGACGCAGGCCTGCTCGGCGCCCTCCAGGGCCTCGAAGGTGCGGGCGATCAGGTCGGCGCGCGACTGGGTCAGCACCTGGATCATGACGTCGGCCGGAATGAGCCGCTTGGCGATCAGGCCGGAGATGAAGTCGAACTCGGTCTGTGAGGCCGAGGGGAAGCCCACCTCGATCTCCTTCAGGCCGATCTTCACCAGCATGTCGAAGAAGCGCTGCTTCTTCTCGCCGTCCATCGGGTCGATGAGGGCCTGGTTGCCGTCCCGCAGGTCCGTGGACAGCCAGCGCGGCGCCTTGGTGATCACCCGGGAGGGCCACTGGCGGTCGGGCAGGTCGATGGGCTGGAAGGGGCGGTACTTGGTCGAGGGGTCGCGCAGCATCGGTCGCGCCTTTGCGTCTGGGTCACGGAATCAGGGATGCGGCTCGCGCGCCGCCGCCGGGTCGCCGTCAGTCCCGGCGGCCGCTCCTAAGTCGCGCGAAGCCATGGCCCGGCTCGGGCTGGACGACAAGGGCGTGTGGAAGGACGAACGGCATTTTCAGCTCCGGAGCGACGACGACGGCTTGCGGTCCCGACCCTCAGAGGGTCGGGCGAAGAAGTCGTAGGCTCAGGGCGTGCGCGGCGTTCATGGCCAAGAGGGGTGCCTTTCGGGCCGGACGGAGTCAAGGACCGCCGCGATCCTTCCGGAGCGGGGCGCCTGTCTTGCGCACAATCGGGCGGGCCCGCGACGCCCGAGCTTCCCCAGCCCCCCGCCAAGCGCGTAGGCTCCGGCCATGTCGTCTTCCGAAACGCTGGCGCCGCGCGCGCTTGGAATCCTCGAGCGCCTGGTTGCGTTCGACACCACCTCCCACCTGTCCAACCTGGCGCTGATCGAATGGGTGGAGGCCTATCTGGCCGACCATGGCGTGGCCTCGCGCCGCGTGCCGAGCCCCGACGGCCTGAAATCCAACCTGATGGCCACGATCGGTCCGGCGGCGGAGGGCGGGGTGGTTCTGTCCGGCCACACCGACGTCGTGCCTGTCGAAGGCCAGCCCTGGGACACCGATCCGTTCAAGCTGACGGAGAAGGCGGACGGTCGCATCTACGGCCGCGGGACCTGCGACATGAAGGGCTTCCTGGCCCTGGCGCTGGCGGCCGTTCCGGATCTCGCCGCCCGCCCCCTCGGCAAGCCGGTGCACCTGGCGTTCTCCTACGACGAGGAGGTGGGCTGCCTCGGCGCGCCGGACATGATCCGCGCCATCGCCGCCGAGCTGCCTCGCCCGGCCATGGTGGTGGTGGGCGAACCCAGCAACATGGAGGCGGTCTGCGGGCACAAGGGCATCGCCACCTTTCGGGTCACCGTGCGGGGCCACGAGGCCCATTCCAGCCAGACCCAGCTCGGGATCTCGGCGGTGATGGAAGCGGTCAGGCTGATGGCGAGCCTCTCGGCCCTGGCCGAACGGCTGGAGCGGCAGGCCGACCCGGCTTCGCCGTTCACCCCCAAGCACGCGACCCTGACCATCGGCCAGGTGCACGGCGGCACGGCGGTCAACATCCTCGCGCGCGAATGCGTGTTCCTGTTCGACCTGCGTTGCCCGCCCGGCATGGACCCGGAGGCGGTGCTGGCCGACTTCTTCGCCGAGGCGTCGGCGGCCGACGCGGCGATGAAGGCGCGCTTCCCGCAGGCCGGCGTCGAAATCGCGCGCCGCTCGAACACGCCCGCGTTCGCGCCGGAGACGGATGGGGCGGCCGAGGCCCTGGCCCGGCGCTTGGCCGGCGACAACGGCCCGCGCCGGGTGGTCGGCTACGCGGCCGAGGCCGGCCAGTTCCAGCAGGCGGGCTTCTCCACCGTCATCTGCGGTCCCGGCTCCATCGACCAGGCCCACCAGCCCAACGAATACGTCGAGCGCTCGCAGATGGAGCGCGGCGCGGCCTTCATGGCTCGCCTGGTCGACTGGGCTTCAGCGGACGGATGACAGGGCGGCGGCCGCGCAGGTCCGCCGGGTTCCAGGTCATGGCCCGCGCCAGGCTCCAGGTCGAGGCGCGGCGCGCCGCCTGAACCTCGCGCCGTCGGCGCAGGACCTGCGGCAGGCCCGCCACGGCCGCGCGCAGGCCCCGCCACATCGCCGGCGCCCTGTCGCGGTTCGCCGGGCGCGTGGCGATCAGCACCACCGCCAGCGCATGCAGCGGCAGGACCACAGGCAGCAGGGCCAGGGGGGTGTCCTTGACCAGCACCCAGAAGCGGTTGCGCGTGCCGTGAAAGACGGCGAAGTCCGACTTCGGCCCGCCCGAGGAGGCCGAGCCGACGTGGCGGACCACCGCGTCGGGCGCAAGCAGGGTGGATTCGCCGGCGAGCTGCAGGCGGTAGCCCAGGTCGACGTCTTCGCAGTAGCAGAAGAAGGTCTCGTCGAAGCCGCCGAGGTCCAGGAACAACCGCGTTTCGATCATCATCGCCCCGCCGCACGGGGAGAACACCTCGCCCTCGGACGTGGTCTTCGGATCCGGGGTCATGTAGCCGCCGCGATAGGGAATGCCCGGTCCGCTCATCACGTCGCCCAGGCCGTCCAGGACTTCGGGATCGTCGTCCATGAGCTGGCGCGAGGTCAGCACGCGGTAGCCGGGGTGGCGCTCGGCGGCGCGGATCAGCGCCTCCAGCCAGTCGGGCTCGGGGAAGGCGTCGGGATTCAGGAGCGCCAGCCAGCGGCCGCGTGCGGCCCGCGCGCCGATGTTCACCGCGGCGGCGAACCCGAGGTTGGCGCCGTTCTCGATCAACCGGGCGCCGGGGAAGGCGGCGGCGGCGGGCCGGGCTTCGCCCTGGGGCGAGGCGTTGTCCACCAGGATCAGCTCGAAGTCGCGGAAGGTCTGGGCCGCCAGCCGCTCCAGGCAAGCGCCCAGGGTGTCGGCGCTGTTGAACGCCACGATCACCACGCTGATCGCCGGCGCCGCGGCCTTGTTTTCGTCTCCGGGCTCGTCCATGCGGAGGGCTGTTCCAATCACTGTCGACAAGGCCATGACGACGATCGTTCCGCTCGCCCTGCCCGAGGTCCTGCTTATCACGCCCAAGCGCCATGGCGATGCGCGGGGCTGGTTCGCCGAGACATGGAGCCGAAAGGCCCTGGCCGAGGCCGGCGTCGACGCCGATTTCGTGCAGGACAACCAGGCCTTCAACGCCCGCAGGGGCACCGTCCGCGGCCTGCACTTCCAGCAGGCTCCGCATCCGCAGGCCAAGCTGGTCCGGGTGCTGAAGGGTGCGATCCTGGACGTGGCGGTGGACGTGCGGGCCGGCTCGCCGACCTTCGGACGCTGGGTGGCCGCGGAACTGACGGCGGAGGGCGGCGAGCAGCTCTTCGTCCCGCGCGGTTTCGCCCACGGCTATGTCACGCGGGTCGACGACACCGAGCTCTTCTACAAGGTCGACGGCCAGTACGCCCCGCAGACCGAGGGCGGCGTGCTGTGGAACGATCCCGACCTCGGCGTCGACTGGGGCGTCTCCGCCGAGGAGGCGATCCTTTCGGACAAGGACAGGGTGCTGCCCCGGCTGAAGGACATGCCCCCCGCCGCCTTCTGACGGCGATCAGACGAACGGGGCCGGAAGGCCTTCGGCGGCGAACGCCGCCTGCACCGACGGGCGGGCCAGGAGCCGCTCGGCGTGGGCGCCGAGTCCGCCGATCTCCCGCGCCGGCCTGGGCAGGGTGCGGCCCCAGCGGACCATCATCAAAAGGTAGAGGTCGGCCGCCGAGGGGCCCCACGGCAGAAGCCAGGGCCCATCCCCGAGGAGGCTGGCGATCGTCTCGAAGGCGGCCGTCAGCCGGGCGCCCACCGCCTGCTTCACCGCCTCCACGCCGGACGGATCGGTGGTGAACTCGTGCGGGTAGAACCAGATCCGAAACTCCGCCTGGAGCGTGTTGGAGATGAGGGCCATCAGCTTGAGGTAGTCGGCCCGCACTGGCGAATCCGGCGGCGGCGCGAGTCCCGCCGCCGGAAACGCGTCGGCCAGGTAGAGGCCGATGGCCACGGTCTCGAACACCGGCCGCCCGTCATGGACGAGGACCGGGATCTTGCCGGTGGGATTGAGCGCCAGGTAGGCGGCGCTCCTCTGGGCTTCGGCGTCGCGGTCGACCAGGGCCAGCTCGAAGGGAACGCCCAGTTCGCGGAGCAGCAGGTGCGGGAACAGGCTGGCGTTTCCGGGGTGATAGTGCAGCTCGATCATGGACGCTCCTTGGCTGGCTTCTGATGCCGCGAGTCGCCGCTTCAGAGCAGCGCCTCGGCGATCTGCACGGCGTTGAGCGCCGCGCCCTTCAGCAACTGGTCGCCACAGACGAAGAGCGCCAGGGTGCGTCCCTCCGGGTCTGAAAGGTCGCGCCGGATGCGGCCCACCAGCACCTCGTCGGCGCCGGAGGCCTCGATCGGCATCGGGAAATGGTTGGCGGCGCGGTCGTCCACCAGCCGCACGCCGGGAGCTTCGGCCAGCCAGGCGTGGGCCTCGTCCGGGCTGACGGGCGCATCGAACTCCACCGTCAGAGCCATGGCGTGGGCGCGCAGCACCGGCACGCGGATGCAGGTGAACGACAGCCGAAGGTCCTGCGCGCCCATGATCTTGCGCACCTCGTCCATCACCTTGGCTTCCTCGCCGTTGTAGCCGCTGTCCGGATCGACCTCGGCGTTGTGGCTGAAGATGTTGAAGGCGTAGGGATGCGGCAGGACCTTGGGCTGGAAGGCCTGTCCGGCGAGATGGGCGGCGGTGGAGGCCTCCAGCTCCTCCATCGCCGCGGCTCCCGCCCCGGAGGCCGCCTGGTAGGTCGCGCCGATCACGCGGCGGACCTGGACGTTCGCGTTCAGCGGCGCCAGGGCCATCACGGCGATGGCGGCCACGCAGTTGGGGTTGGCGATCAGCCGCGGTCCGGCGGCCAGGGCCGAGCCGTTGACCTCGGGCACCACCAGCGGCGTCGCCGGGTCCATGCGGAAGGCGGACGAGTTGTCGACCACCATCGCGCCGGCGGCGGTCGCGATCGGCGCATACTTGCGCGAGATCGAGGCGCCGGCGGAGAACAGCGCGACGTCGACGCCGGCGAAGCTGTCCGGACCGAGCGCCTCGACCGTGAGTTCGCGCCCGCGGAAGGGCAGGGTCCGGCCGGCCGAGCGGGGCGAGGCCAGGAGCCGCAGGCTGGCCGTCGGAAAGTCGCGGCGCTCGAGACAGGCGATCAGCTCGCGGCCGACGGCGCCGGTGGCGCCGACGATCGCGACATGCCGCGTGCGGGGGGCGTCCTGCGCAGCGGCGGATTGGGCGGGGCTCATGGAACACATCTCCTTGCTTGGGAGCCGGAGGCGGGTTCCGTCGGTTCGGCGACCCCGTCCTGCCGGCGGGGTCGAGGGGGGCCGTGCGGCCTTAGGCCGCGCGCGCGTCATCCCCCACGCCCGCGGGCGTGATGGTTTTAATGACGCAGATCATGGCCGTAACCGACATGGCCGCTCCGATAGACCAGAAGCGGGGCTCCTGTAAACGGGCGGCGTCGCGAACGCCGACCGGCCTTGACCGTTCGGCATGAGGTGTCACGAGCGGAGAGGCTGGCCAGCGGAGCGCCGCATGTCCGATGAGCAGGCGATCGAAATGGAGCACGTGAAACCCCTGTCGCAGATCCTGCGGGAGCTGACGGCGGCGGACGAGGGGACGCTCAGCGTCGGCCAGATCATCTCCGCCTTCGGCCCGCGGGCGCTGGGGGCGCTGCTGTTCGTGTTCGCCGCGCCCAACCTCCTGCCGCTGCCGCCGGGGTCGTCCACGGTGCTGGGGGCGCCCCTCGTCCTCCTGGCGCCGCAACTGGCGTTGGGGGTGCGGCGGCTGTGGCTGCCGCCGAACGCGGGACGCCGGACGATCCGCGCCTCGACCCTCCATCAGGCGTTCGGCCGCATCATCCCGTGGCTGGAGCGGGTGGAGCACGTCTCCCGCCCGCGGCTCGGCTTCCTGTTCGGGCGCTTCGGCGACCGGTTCCTCGGACTGATGTGCGTGGGGCTGTCGCTGGTGCTCATCCTGCCGCTGCCGTTCGGCAACCTGCTGCCCGCCGCGGCGATCACGGCCCTGTCCCTGTCGCTGGTCCTGCGGGACGGGGTTCTGGCGCTGCTGGGCTACGCCTTGGCCGCCGCGAGCTGGAGCGTGCTCTACGTGGCGGGGGGCGCGATCATGGGCTTCTTCCGGCACATGCTCACGCTTTTGGGAACGGCTTGACACCATCCGTGTGCGGGCGCGTTGTTGTCGCATGCAAGTCCAAGTCACCGGCAAGCATGTCGATGTCGGAGACGCCCTGCGGACGCGGGTGTCCGACGAACTCACAAGCAGCATTGGCAAGTACTTTGACCGCGGCGGCGGCGCCGACGTGGTGGTCACCCGCGAGGGCTACGCCTTCAAGGTGGACTGCGTGGTCACGCTCGCCTCGGGCCAGCAACTGCAGAGCCAGGGGCTGGGCGCCGACGCCCATTCGGCCTTCGGCACAGCGCTGCAGAAGATCGAGACGCGGATCCGCCGCTACAAGCGAAGGCTGAAGGATCACCATCTCGCCGCCCAGGCCAAGCAGGCGGAGACCGCCGCCTATTTCGTGCTGCGCGCCCCTGAGGAGGAAGAGGAAGATGAGCTGGACGAGGGCGGGCCGGGCGACGGCGCGCTGCCCTCGGCCATGGTCATCGCCGAAACCGAAAAGCCCATCCGCGTCATGACCGTTTCGATGGCGGTCATGGAACTGGACTTGACGGAATCTCAAACAATCGTGTTTAGGAACGCCGCTCACGGCGGGTTGTCCGTGGTATATCGCCGACCCGACGGGAATATCGGCTGGATCGACCCCGAACGCACCAAGCCGCCGAACGGGAACGGATCGAACGGAGGCGGCTGATCGAGCCGAGATCCGGGCGTTCCCAGTCGGTCGCAGTCGGGGCCGGCAGTTGAACGGGCGTGTTTGAGGCTAATGCAGATCGGCGACATCCTGGACCGCGCGGCTATCGCGCCGCGGGCGAACGCGCCCACGAAACGGCAGGCCCTGGCCCTGGCGTCCGACCTGGCGGCCCGCAGCTTCGGCCTCGACGCCGGGGTCCTCCTTGAAGCGCTCTCGGAACGCGAACAGGCCGGCTCCACCGGCGTCGGCTACGGCGTGGCCGTCCCGCACGCCCGGGTCGAGGGGCTGGACCGCATCCGCGGCGTCTTCATCCGGCTGGACCAGCCGGTGGCCTTCGATTCGATCGACGAGCAGCCGGTGGACCTGATCTTCGCGCTGTTTGCGCCGGCCAAGGCCGGGGCGGAGCACCTGCGCGCCCTGGCCCGCGTCTCGCGCCTGCTACGGCAGGCCGACCTGCGCGAGCAACTGCGCCAGGCGTGGACGGCCGACGCCATCCACGCCCTTCTGGTGCAGGAAGCCCGCTCCACGGCGGCCTGACACGCCGGCCGCCGCGACTGCGGCCGAGATTGTCGGGATCAGTGCACCGACACCGGCGCCAATTCGTGCGCAAGTGCGGCGGCCATGGCGGAGTCCCGGTCGGCCAGGACGGCGAGGCGTTCGCCGTCGGCGCGGTGCACTGCATACAGCGTCTGATCCGGATCGAGCTCGAACTCGGCGATCTGCTGTGCGGGCACGCTGGCGATGATCTCGGCGGCCTTGATCGGGCGCACATAGACCAGGTCCGGAGCGCCAAGATTGGCGAATGCTTCAGTCGACAGTACGGGCGTCATTATGACCACCTCCAAAAACTCAACGCTCTGAACGGTCGCCGGTTCAGCCGGCCGTTCGGATCGGGATACGTTTCACCAGCCTTTCGGGCTCGGGCCTGACCAGGTCGATGTGCAGGAGGCCGTGCTCCAGGATCGCCCCTTCGACCTCCATTCCGTCCGCCAGGACAAAGCTGCGCACGAAGCCGCGGGCGGCGATTCCGCGATGCAGATAAGCCTCGTCGGGCTTAGCCGAACCGTCTTCCCGGCGGCCGGCGACGACCAGTTGACGGTCCTCGACGGTCACGTGGAGCTGGTCGGGCGAAAAGCCAGCCACGGCCAGGGTTATGCGCAAGGCGCCTGCGCCGCGGTCCTCCACGTTGTAGGGAGGGTAGCTCTCGGCGGCCGCCTTGGCCGCCCGTTCGGCAAGGGCGCGGGTGTGCTCGAAGCCGAGCAGGAAGGGGCTGTCGAACAGGATCGTCCGGGTCATTCCAAAGAGTCCTCGCTGGAAGCGACTCCCCGGCCCGACGCCCGCTGTCGGCACGTCCGACCGGTTGCGACTTAGATGGAATGGCGCCGCCTCGGTTTCAATGGCGGCCGCCCAGGGATCAGCCGATGCGGCTGGACATGCCCCCATCCACATGCAGCACCACGCCGGTGATGAATCGGGCCTCGTCGCTGGCCAGGAACAGGGCGGCGTACGCCGTGTCCCAGGCCGTTCCCATTCGCCCGCCCAAGGGCACCCGGGCGTTGCGGGCGCGGCGCACCTCCTCCACGTCCTGACCCGAAGCCTCGGCGATGCCGGCTACGGCCATGGGGGTGTCCAGCAGCCCCATGGCCACCGCGTTGCAGCGCACGCCCTTGCCTGCGTTCGCCTGGGCGATGCTGGTGGTCAGCCGGTTCACGCCGGCCTTGGTGACCTCGTAGGCGGTCTGGTTCCCTCCGGCGATCCCGGCGAGGGACGAGATGTTGACGATGGCGCCGGCGCCGGCCTCGCGCATCGACGGCAGGAAGGCCCGGGCGGACAGCCAGCAGCCTTTCAGGTTCACCGCGACGATCCGGTCGAAGGCCGCCTCGGTGAGCCGGTGGGCCGGGCCGTCGCCCCCGCCGCCGATCCCGACGTTGTTGACCAGCACGTCGACCCTTCCGAAGCGCGCGTTGGCCTCGGCCGCCATGGCGTCGCAGTCCGCGGCCTTGCGGATGTCGGCCTGCGCGGCGAAGGCCTCGCCGCCCTCGGCGCGGATCATCGCCACGGTGTCCTCGGCCCGCCCCAGATCCCGGTCGACGCACAGGACGCGCGCGCCTTCGCGGGCGAAGAGGACGGCGATCGCCCGGCCGTTGCCGATGGTCTCGCCCGGCGTCTGGCCCGCGCCGACTACGACGCAGGCCTTGTCCTGCATTCGACCGGCCACGTCAGAAGCCCTTGAGGTCGGGATCGAGGCTCTGGCCCTCGTCGAGTTGCACGCCGAAGGTGTTCAGCATCATCGACACCTGGGTGTACTGGCCGGCGGTGAACACCACGTCCATCTTCTGCTTGTCGTCGAAGTGCTCGCCCAGCGCCCGCCAGGTGGAGTCGGTGATGAACTGGTCGTGGTGCAGTTCGTCGGCGGCGCGGATCAGGGCCGCATCCGCCGCGCTCCAGCCGGCGGCGTCGGCGCCCGCCTTGATGCGGGCCACCTCTTCGGCGGTGAGGCCCGAGCGCAGCCCGATCTCGGCGTGCTGGGTCCATTCGTAGCCGGCGCGGCACAGGAAGCCGATGCGAAGGATGACGATCTCGCGCTCGCGGGCGGGCAGGGCGTTGCGCCGCGACAGCACATAGTTGCCCCAGGACAGGAAGGCCTTCAGCGCCTTGGGGGCATGGGCCAGGGTGCGGAAGATGTTCAGCACCCGGCCGGTCTCCAGCATCGGGCCGAGCGCCTCCTTCTGGTCGGCGGTCAGTTCAGCGTCCGGAACGGGCGCAATGCGGGCGGTTTTCAATCTCATGGTCGTCTCCCCGGCGGCGATCTTCGCTCGGCGCATTGTTCAAGGCCGCGCCCTGCGCCAGTGTGGCGCGGCGCGAGCGTGGCGGCCAGAGGCCGCGGGGGCGTGCGCGCTGGTTCCGACAACAGAGGCAGGCGCGAGCGCCTGAGATCGCCATGACCCTTCGTCCGTCCGCCGCCCTGTGCTCGGCCCTTGCGCTCCTGTCGTTGGCGGCGGCGCCGGACCGGGCCGCGGCCCTGGACGTGGCGGAGGCCAAGGCGGCGATCGGCGCCCAGTTCGACGGCGCCTATCCCAAGCTCGACGCCCTCTACAAGGACATCCACGCCCACCCTGAACTCGGCTTTCAGGAGACCCAGACGGCGGCCAAGCTCGCCAAGGCGCTGCGGGCGCTGGGCTTCACCGTGACCGAAGGCGTGGGCAAGACCGGCGTGGTCGGGATCTACAGGAACGGCGACGGGCCGGTCGTGCTGGTGCGCACCGAGATGGACGCCCTGCCCATGGAGGAGAAGACCGGCCTGCCCTACGCCAGCAAGGCCAAGGCGGTGTGGAACGGCAAGGAGACCTTCGTCGACCACGCCTGCGGCCACGACATCCACATGGCCTCCTGGGTCGGCACGGCCCAGGCGCTCGTGGCGATGAAGGATCGCTGGAGCGGCACCCTGGTGTTCATCGGCCAGCCCTCGGAAGAGACGGTCACCGGCGCGCGGGCGATGCTGGAGGACGGCCTGTTCACCCGCTTCCCGAAGCCGGACTACGGCTTCGGCCTGCATGTCGGCCCGCTGCCCGCCGGTCAGGTGGCCTACAAGCCGGGGGTGGTCTCCTCGAATTCCGACAGCCTGGAGGTCCTGTTCAAGGGGCGCGGGGGCCATGGCGCCATGCCCTCGGTGACCATCGATCCGGTGATGATGGCCGCGCGCTTCGTGGTGGACGTCCAGAGCGTGATCAGCCGCGAAAAGGACCCGGCCGCCTTCGGCATCGTCACGGTCGGCGCGATCCAGGCGGGCAGCGCCGGCAACATCATCCCCGACCAGGCGCTGCTGCGCGGCACGATCCGCACCTATGACGGCGAGGTGCGGACCAAGATCCTGGAGGGGGTTCAGCGCACCGCCGACGGGGTGGCCGCGATCGCCGGCGCGCCGAAGCCGGACGTGACCATGGAGGCGGGCGGCAAGGCGGTGGTCAACGATGCGGACCTGACCGCGCGCACGGCCCGGGTGTTCAAGGCCGCGTTCGGCGACCAGGCCTTCGAACTCCCGGCGCCCGGCACGGCCAGCGAGGACTATTCGGAGTACATCCTGGCCGGCGTGCCGTCGGTGTTCTTCTCCATCGGCGGGCTGGACCCGAAGATGATGGCCGAGGCCCGGGCCAAGGGCGCGCCGATCCCGGCCAACCACTCGCCGTTCTTCGCGCCGGTTCCGGAGCCTTCGATCCGCACTGGCGTCACGGCCATGACCCTGGCTGTGCTGAACGTGATGGAGAAGTAGCCGCGGGCGTCCCGCGTCAGGCGCTGCGCAGGGCGCCGCTCCGCTGCAGCGGCCAGAGGAAGGTGGCCAGGAGGATGAGGTTCGGCACCACGTTCAGCGCAAATCCCGTCGCCACCGACAGGATGCTGTCGATCACGAACCAGCCGACGACGCCTGCGAGCGTCAGGCGCCAGACCGGCCCGGCCCCCTCGCCCAGTTCGAGCGCGGCGCGGATGGCCGCCGCCAGGGTCAGGCTCCAGCCGATGGTCACGGCGCCCAGCACCGCCACCGAAAAGCGCAGCGCCCCGTCCAGGGCCACCGGCGCGGGGCCGTTCAGCACGTCCAGCAGCAGGCGCGCGGGCTCGCCCGTCGCCGGCAGGCCCCCCAGCGCCAGGACCGCGCCGAAAAGCCCGACGGCGGCACACCAGCCCCACATCCAGTTGCGCCAGAAAGCGTTCATCGTCCCACCCTCCCGATCGATGGGGGGAGCCTAGAAGCGGGCGGGAAGCTGCGCCATTACCTGGCGCGTCATGCCGACGAAGGCGGGCGCGTTCAGCCCTGCGGCCGCGGCGCGCGGAACACCAGCAGCCGGGCGGCGGTGAAGTTCCAGAAGAAGCAGGCGCCGGTGGCGCCCACCTGGGCCATAAGGTAGGGCAGGCCCAGCCGCGCCAGGCCGCCGACGATCAGCGCGTTCAGCCCCATGCCGAACAGGCTGACGGCGAAGAACTTGGCCAAGCCCCGTCCGTACTGTGGCTGGTGGGAGAAGGTGACGCGGCGGTTGAGGGTGTAGCTCGTGGTCGCGCCGCCGATGAAGCCGGCGGTGGTCGCCGGGATCAGGGCCGCGTGGGCCAGTTCCACCAGGCCGATCAGGATGGCGTAGTGGACCACCGTCGCCGTGGCGCCCACGGCGAAGAAGCGGGCCAGTTCGCCGGCGAGGCGGCGCAGCCGGGGATCGGTGGATAGCGAGGCGGCGAAGGCGATCATGACGCCGACCCTAGGCCGCTTTGCTTGCGGAACCGTTCACTGCGCCGGCGAAGGTCTCCTCAGCGGCAATAATGGCGTAGGCCGTCGTAGCCGAGATAGGTGCGGCTCCGTGGGTCGTAGCTGCGGTACTTGCGCCGGCAGTAGTCGTCCCAGCTCTCGTCGGCGGTGCGGGCGTGCTCGGCCTGCTCCATCGAGCCGACGATGGCCGCGCCGAGGGCGAAGCCGATGATGCCGGCCACCAGGGCGGCCGAGCCGTCGTCGTCGCGGCGGTCGGGGCGGCGGCGGTGATAGGCCCGGGCCCAGCGCTCGCGCTCGGCCTCGTGGCGGCGCCACTCGTCGTGATCCACCCATCGGCCGTCGTAGTAGTAGTGTGCGCCGTCGCGCGGCGGCGGCCGGCCGCCCCAGGCGTCGACGTAGGGGCGTGGCTGGGCGAGTCCCGGCGTTGCGGCGACAAGGCTGGCGACCGAGGCCATGACGAGGGCGATGGACCTGCGCATGTGATGTCTCCCGGCGCCCGCTTGGTCGCCGCCGTGGCGACCGCGCGGCGGGCACGTCGGACGCAGCGTGACCATCGCCGCGGCCCTCCGCCTTGACCGCCGTCAAGCGGCGGCGCGCGCCCGGTGGAACGGATTGCAGGGGCCCGGATAAGGCGAAGGCCCGCCGGTCTCCCGGCGGGCCTTCATGGTGGAGCTAAGCGGAGTCGAACCGCTGACCTCTTGAATGCCATTCAAGCGCTCTACCAGCTGAGCTATAGCCCCGAGGTCTTTGCCTCTCCGCCCGGCGGGCCGGCCGAAGAGGCGCGGAACCTAGTCTGACAGTTTCCCGTGATCAAGCCGCCTTGAAGCGAATTTTTTCACGCGAATGTCGCACCCCGTCAGTCGTCGTCGCCGGAGTCCGGCAGGCCGTCGATTTCGGAGTCGTCGAAGTCGTCCTCTTCCTCTTCCAGGAAGGGCACGTCGTCGTCCTCGTCGGACAGTTCCTCGTCGTCGGAGAAGTCGCCGAGGTCATCGTCAGAGACGGGGCTGACCCCGACCTTGCCGTCTTCGTCCTCGTCTTCGTCGTCGCCGCCGATCGGCGGCTCGTCGGCGACCTCGTCGATTTCGGGGGCGCTGACGTCCTCGTCCTCGTCCTCGTCGTCGGCGGGCTTGCCGCGGACTTGATCCTCGACCTCGTCCTCGGTCTCGTGCTCAGGCTGGACGGCGCGAGCGCGGACGCGGCGGCTGCGCACCGCTTCTTCCGGATCGAACTCGGTCTTGCACTTGGGGCAGACGGCGGGGCGCCGGCCCAGATCGTAGAACTTGGCTTGGCAGTTTGGGCAGACTTGCTTGGTGCCCAGCTCGGGATTGGCCAAGGCGGCGATCCTCTGAATAGAGCGGTTTTGCGGGAGCCGCGTCCCTTGCCACGCGGAATGGCGGCTGTCAAAAGCAATCCCATCGCGAAAACCGACGGCGTTTAGGAGGCTTGGACGTCCCATGGCGGCGGCAGGATCGACCGCGTCGCGCGGCGGCCAGCCGGGGCCGTGCGCGCGCCGCTCCGGCGGGGCGGGAGCATGAGCGGGACAGGGGGCTTCGTCATTACCGTCGACGGCCCGGCGGCGTCGGGCAAGGGCACCGTCGCCTCCCGCCTCGGGGCGCTCTACGGCCTGCCGGTGCTGGACTCCGGCCTGCTCTATCGCGCCGTGGGCGTGATGCTGCAGCGGGCGGGCGCCGATCTCGACGACGCCGCGGCCGCCGAGGCGCTCGCGCGCCGGCTCTCGGCCGCCGATCTCGAGGATCCGGCCTTCCGCACCCGCGGGGCGGGGGAGGCGGCCAGCCGCGTGGCCGTGCACGGGGCGGTGCGCGCCGCCCTCCTGGATCTGCAGCGCCGCTTTGCGGGACAGGCCGGGGGAGCCGTGCTGGACGGGCGCGACATGGGCACGGTGATCTGTCCGCAGGCGCCGGCCAAGCTCTACGTCACGGCCACGCCCGAGGTCCGCGCCGAGCGCCGCCGGCGCCAGCTCGAGGCGCAGGGCGAGACGGTCTCGGCGGCCGAGGTGCTGGAGGACATCCGCCGGCGCGACGCCCGCGATGCCGGTCGCGAGGCCGCCCCCATGCGGCCGGCGGCCGACGCCGTCTTGCTGGACACCTCTGAAATGACTATAGAACAGGCCGCCGATGCGGCCCGCCGCATCGTCGAGGCGGCGCGCGCCCGCTGGGAAGGATCCCGGCACGGCTAATCCCACCGCGCCATTCCCTCGATAGCCGCGGGCGAATTCCACCCGCGCGGGGTCCATCCGCGCCTTCGGTCCAACCTCTAACCCGACGCCGGGATTCCGTCCGACCGCAATGCGGCGCGGACCCGATGTCCATTGAAGACGAAAGTTCAATATGGCTGACGACATGAGCCTCAACCCTACGCGCGACGACTTCGCCGCGTTGCTCGACCAGTCCCTGGGCGGGCGCGATTTCATGGAAGGCTCGGTGGTCCACGGCAAGATCGTGGGCATCGAGAAGGACTTCGCGATCATCGACGTGGGCCTGAAGACCGAAGGGCGCGTGCCGCTCAAGGAATTCGGCCTGGACGAGGCCGGCAAGCCGACCGTCACCACGGGCGACACCGTCGAAGTGTTCCTGGAGCGGGTCGAGAACGCGATGGGCGAGGCGGTGATCAGCCGCGACAAGGCCCGCCGCGAGGAAGCCTGGACGCGCCTGGAAGGCGTCTATGAGCGCAACGAGCCGGTGATGGGCGCCATCGTCGGCCGCGTGAAGGGCGGCTTCACCGTCGACCTGGGCGGCGCCTCGGCGTTCCTGCCGGGCTCGCAGGTGGATATCCGTCCGGTGCGCGACGTCGGTCCGCTGATGGGCAAGGAACAGCCCTTCGCGATCCTGAAGATGGACCGTCCGCGCGGCAACATCGTGGTCTCGCGCCGCGCCATCCTGGAAGAAGCCCGCGCCGAACAGCGCACCGAGCTGGTCAGCCAGCTGCAGGAAGGCGAAGTCCGCGAAGGCGTGGTCAAGAACATCACCGACTACGGCGCGTTCGTGGACCTGGGCGGCATCGACGGCCTGCTGCACGTCACCGACATGAGCTGGAAGCGCGTCAACCATCCCAGCCAGGTGCTGGCCGTGGGCGACACGGTGAAGGTCCAGATCGTCAAGATCAACCCGGACACCCAGCGCATCTCGCTCGGCATGAAGCAGCTCCAGTCCGACCCGTGGGACGGCGTGGAGGCCAAGTACCCGGTGGGCGCCAAGTTCACCGGCCGAATCACCAACATCACCGACTACGGCGCCTTCGTGGAGCTGGAGCCGGGGGTCGAGGGCCTGGTCCACGTCTCGGAAATGTCCTGGACCAAGAAGAACGTCCACCCCGGCAAGATCGTGTCGACCTCCCAGGAAGTCGACGTGGTGGTGCTGGACGTGGATCCCTCCAAGCGCCGCGTGTCGCTGGGCCTGAAGCAGGCCATGGCCAATCCGTGGGACGCCTTCCTCGAAGCCCATCCGATCGGCTCGACCGTCGAGGGCGAGGTCAAGAACGCCACCGAGTTCGGCCTGTTCATCGGCCTGGAGAACGACATCGACGGCATGGTGCACCTGTCCGACCTCGACTGGTCGGCGCCGGGTGAGGAAGCCATCGCGCGCTACCACAAGGGCGAGATGGTCAAGGCCAAGGTTCTCGACGTCGACGTCGAGAAGGAACGCATCTCCCTGGGCATCAAGCAGCTCGCGGGCGATCCGATGGCCGGCGACACCTACCGCAAGGGCCAGACCGTGACGGTCACCGTCACCGAGGTCACCTCGGGCGGCATCGAAGTCCGCTTCGGCGAGGACGACGCGCTCATGACGGCCTTCATCCGCAAGTCGGACCTGTCGCGCGACCGCGCCGACCAGCGCCCCGAGCGCTTCGCGGTGGGCGATCGCGTGGACGCCCAGGTGACCAACATCGACAAGGCCGCCCGCCGGGTGTCGCTGTCGATCAAGGCTCTGGAGATGTCGGAAGAGAAGGAAGCGATCGAGCAGTTCGGCTCGTCCGATTCGGGCGCCTCGCTTGGCGACATCCTCGGCGCCGCCCTGCGCGAAAAGGCGCAGAAGGAGTAGGACGCTTCCTGAGCGTCAGGACCGGGCCGCCCGCCCCCCGGCGGCCGGCGCAGAGCGGCGGGCCGGATCTCCGGCCCGCCGTTTTCCTTTGCGATCAAGCGCCTATCTGTGGTTGATCGTGGATCGCATTCCCGCGAGCCCTCCCGTCTCACGTGATCAAGGTTCACCTAGGGTGGAAGCTGGCGGCCCTTTCATTCGCCAATTGGCGCGTCAACCATCTTCAACCCTTGATCATCCAACGGGAGTCGCCCATGGTCGCGGCGCCCTAAGGACCGGAAAGGCAGCATGATCAAGTCCGAACTGATCACCCGGCTCGCCGAGGAGAATCCGCACCTCACCCAGCGCGATGTCGAGCGCGTCGTGGGGGTCATCCTGGAGCGCATGATCCAGGCCCTCGAAACCGGTGGTCGCGTGGAGCTGCGCGGCTTCGGCGCGCTTTCGGTCCGCTCGCGGGACGCACGGGCCGGGCGCAACCCGCGCACCGGGGCTCCGGTGGACGTGCGGGCCAAGCACGTGCCGTTCTTCAAGAGCGGCAAGGAACTGCGCGAGAGGCTTAACGCCAGCGACGAATAGGCTAGGCTCGGGCCGTCATCTGAGGGACCCGCATGAGCATCGTATCCGAGTTCCGGGAATTCATCGCCCGCGGCAACGTCGTCGACCTGGCGGTGGGCGTCATCATCGGCGGCGCCTTCGGCGCCATCACCAAGAGCCTCGTCGACCAGGTGATCATGCCCCCGATCGGGCTGTTGCTGGGCGGGGTCGATTTCGCCGACCTGCAGGTCGTGCTGAGGCCGGACGATCCGGCGACCGAGGCCGTGGACGCGGTCGCCATCCAGTACGGCGCCTTCGTCAACACGATCATCCAGTTCCTGATCATCGCGTTCGTCGTGTTCCTGCTGGTCAAGGGCGTCAACGCTCTGCGGCGCAAACAGGCCGAAGAGCCCCAGCCCTCGGCCCCGCCTGCGCCCACCCCCTCCGAGGCGCTGCTGACCGAGATCCGCGATCTGCTGAAGGCGGGGTCCGCCCCGGCGCCCGCCAAGGCCGCGGCGGCCAAGCCGGCCGCGCGCAAGCCCGCGGCCCGCAAGCCCAAGGCCGGCTGACCCCTTGCGGCCGGGGCCTCGCGGGGCCTAATTCGGCGGCATGAACGTCGGCGCAAAGATCTGCGGACTGTCCACGCCCGAAGCCGTGCTTGCGGCCCTGGACGGCGGCGCGTGGCATGTGGGCTTCCTCTTCTTCGAGCGCAGCCCCCGCAATGTCGAGCCGGAAGCCGCCGCGCGTCTGGCCGAGCCGGTCCGCGCCAGGGGAGGCGCCGGTGTGGTGGCGGTGACCGTCGACCCCGACGACGCGCTGCTCGATCGGCTGAGCGCCACGCTGCGCCCCGACTACATCCAGCTGCACGGCAAGGAGACGCCGGCCCGCGCACGCGAGGTGGCCGAGCGCACGGGCGCGGCTGTGATCAAGGTGCTGCCGGTCTCGGAGGCGGCGGACATCGACCAGGCCCGGCCCTACGAGCCGGTCGTCGCCCACCTGATGTTCGAGGGCCGCCCGCCCAAGGACGCCGACCGGCCCGGCGGCGTTGGGGCGCGGTTCGACTGGTCGCTGCTGGCGGGCCGCCGCTTCGCGCGGCCGTGGCTCCTGGCCGGCGGCCTGGATCCGTGGAACGTCGGCGAAGCGGTGCGGCTGTCCGGCGCGCCTCTGGTGGACGTTTCCTCTGGCGTGGAGCGCGGTCCCGGACTAAAGGACCCGGCTCTGATCAAGGCGTTCCTGGACGCCGTCCGCCGCGCCTGAGCCCTTGAGCCCTGTGCCTTGACGCCCCTGGATCACCCGTGAACGCCACCGCCCGACCGAACGACTACTCCGCCTTCCCAGACGCCAATGGCCGTTTCGGCGACTTCGGCGGCCGCTATGTGGCCGAGACGCTGATGCCGCTGGTCCTGGACCTGGACGCCGCCTATGCCGCGGCGAAGGCGGACGAAGGGTTCCAGGCCGAACTTGCCGGCTACATGACCCACTATGTGGGCCGGCCCTCGCCGCTCTACTTCGCAGAACGCCTGACCGAGCACCTGGGCGGGGCGAAGATCTACTTCAAGCGCGAGGAGCTGAATCACACCGGCGCGCACAAGATCAACAACTGCATGGGCCAGATCCTGCTGGCCCAGCGGATGGGCAAGACCCGGATCATCGCCGAGACCGGCGCCGGCCAGCACGGGGTCGCCACCGCCACGGTCTGCGCCCGCTTCGGCCTGCCCTGCGTAGTCTACATGGGCGAGACCGACGTCGAGCGGCAAAAGCCCAACGTCTTCCGCATGAACCTGCTGGGCGCCGAGGTGCGGCCGGTGACGAGCGGCACGGGCACCCTGAAGGATGCGATGAACGAGGCCATGCGCGACTGGGTGACCAACGTGCATGACACCTACTACCTGATCGGCACGGCGGCGGGGCCCCATCCCTATCCGGCGATGGTGCGCGACTTCCAGTCGGTGATCGGCGTCGAGACCAGGGCCCAGGTGTTGGAGGCGGAGGGCCGGCTGCCGGACGCGCTGGTGGCGTGCATCGGCGGGGGCTCCAATGCGATCGGCATGTTCCATCCGTTCCTGTCCGACGAGACGGTGCGCCTGGTCGGCGTCGAAGCCGCCGGCCATGGCCTGGCCACCGGAGAGCACGCGGCCTCGCTGACCGGCGGCCGACCCGGCGTGCTGCACGGCAACAAGACCTACCTGCTGCAGGACGCGGACGGCCAGATCAAGGACGCCCACTCGATCTCGGCCGGGCTCGACTATCCGGGCATCGGCCCCGAGCACGCCTGGCTGCACGACGTGGGCCGGGCTCAGTACCTGTCGGCGACCGACGAGGAGGCGCTGGCCGCCTTCCAGATGTGCGCCGAGCTGGAGGGGATCATCCCGGCGCTGGAGGCCGCGCACGCCGTGGCCCGCCTCCCCGACATCGTTAATGAAATCGGAAGAGACGGCGTGGTTGTCCTCTTGATGTCCGGTCGTGGGGACAAGGACATCTTCACCGTCGCCGAGCACCTGGGACGCAAGATTTGACGACCTCGCGCATCGACCAGCGCTTTTCCGCCCTCAAGGCGGAAGGCCGCGCGGCCTTCGTGGCCTATGTGATGGCCGGAGATCCGGACGCGGCCAAGGCGCTGGAGATCCTGAAGGGCCTGCCGGCCGCCGGCGCCGACGTGATCGAGTTGGGCTTTCCCTTCTCCGATCCGATGGCCGAGGGCCCGCCGATCCAGCGCGCCGCCCAGCGCGCCCTGGCCGGCGGCATGACCCTGAAGAAGACCCTGCAGCTGGTCCGCGATTTCCGCGCCGGCGACAAGGACACGCCCCTGATCCTCATGGGCTATCTCAATCCCGTGCTGATCTACGGCTACGACGCCTTCGCCGCCGACGCCGCCGCCGCCGGGGCCGACGGCCTGATCATCGTCGACTGTCCGCCCGAGGAGGCCGATCCCCTGGCCGACGCCCTGGAGGCGAACCAAGTCTCCCTGATCCGGCTGGCCACGCCCACCACCGACGACAAGCGCCTGCCGATGGTGCTGAAGCGGACGTCGGGCTTCGTGTACTACGTCTCTGTCGCCGGGGTGACGGGGGTGAAGGAAGCCGACGCCGAGGCGGTCGCGCCGGCCGTGGCGCGCATCCGGGCGGCCTCGGGCCTGCCGGTGGCGGTGGGCTTCGGCATCAAGACACCCGAGCGCGCCGCGGCGATCGCCCGGGTCGCCGACGCCGCCGTGGTGGGCTCGGCCCTGGTCGAGGAAGTCGCTCAGGGCCTGGCAGGCAACGAAAGCGTGACCGAGCGGGTTCTTTCCAAAGTTCAATCCTTGGCTAAGGCTGTGCGATCCGCGCGTGCGGAAAGCCTGACGGTGTGATCATGGCGATGGCTGAGCAGAGAAACGACAAGCCCGGCCGGCCCTCGGCGCCCCGCGAGCGCGGCGGCTGGCTGGCCCGGATCGCCCCGGGAGTCCGCAACGCCTTCGCCAAGCGCGAGACGCCGGACAACCTGTGGGTCAAGTGCCCGGACACGGGCGAGATGATCTATCGGCCGGACCTTGAAGCGTCGCTCTGGGTCACCCCGGCCGGCAGCCACATGCGGATCGGCACGCAACTGCGGCTGAAGTACACCTTCGACGACGGCAAGTACGAGCGCATCGCCTCGCCGACCGTGGTCGAGGACCCGCTGAAATTCCCCGACGACAAGCCCTATCCCGAACGTCTGAAGGCGGCGCGCAAGGCCACCGGCGAGCAGGACTCCATGGCCATCGCCTTCGGCGAGATCCAGGGCGTGCCGACCGTGGTGGTGGTGCAGGACTTCGCCTTCATGGGCGGTTCGCTGTCGATGGCGGCCGGCGAGACCTTCATCAAGGCCGCGCGCGAGGCGATCGCCCGGGACTGCCCGTTCGTGATCTTCACCGCCGCTGGCGGCGCGCGCATGCAGGAAGGCACGCTGTCGCTGATGCAGATGGCGCGCACGACGCTCGCGCTGAACGAAGTGAAGGCCAAGGGCCTGCCCTACATCGTGGTGCTGACCGACCCGACGACGGGCGGGGTGACGGCGTCCTACGCCATGCTGGGCGACATCCACATCGCCGAGCCGAACGCCATGATCGCCTTCGCCGGGCGCCGCGTGATCGAGCAGACGATCCGTGAAACCCTGCCGCCGGGCTTCCAGCGCGCCGAGTTCCTGATGGAGCGCGGCCAGGTGGACATGGTGCTGACGCGCAAGGAGATTCCCGGCGTGCTGGGCTCGATCCTCAAGACGCTGATGGCGGGGCGAGCGCGTTCCAAGGCGGCCTGACCCCCTTTTCCTTTGACCCGTCCCGTGTGAGGAGCGCGGCGCGATCAGCGCTCGCCGGGAGAGTTCGCCCCCATGTATGACCCGATCCGCGCCTCCGACGAGGTGATCCAGCGCCTGCGCGCCAATCACCCGAGCCTGATCGACCTGACCACCGGACGGGTGGAGCGGCTGCTGGCCGCCTTGGACCATCCGGAGCGGGCCCTGCCGCCGGTGGTCCATGTCGCCGGCACCAACGGCAAGGGCTCGACGGTGGCCTATCTGCGGGCGATCGCTGAGGCGGCCAATCTGCGGGTCCACGCCCTGACGTCCCCTCACCTGGTGCGGTTCGCCGAGCGCATCCGGGTGGCGGGCGCGCTGATCGCCGACGATGCGCTTTCCGACCTGATCGACGAGGTGGAGGCCGCCAACCGGGGCCAGCCGATCAGTTTCTTCGAGATCTCCACCGTCCTGGCGCTCACCGCCTTTGCGCGCACGCCGGCCGATCTTTGCATCGTCGAGGTGGGTCTCGGCGGCCGCTTCGACGCCACCAACATCTTCGACGCCCCGGCGGTGAGCGTGATCACCCCCGTGGACTACGACCACCTGGAGATGCTGGGGCCGGAGCTTTCCAAGATCGCCTGGGAAAAGGCCGGGATCATCAAGCCGGAGCGGCCGGTGGTCTGCGCCCGCCAGATGGACGAGGCCCTGGCGGTGATCGAAGCCGAAGCCGGGAAGCTCGGGGCGCCGCTCAGCCTGATGGGACGCGAGTTCGACGCCTGGGAGGAGCGGGGCCGCCTGATGGTTCAGATGGAGGATCGGCTCCTCGATCTGCCCGCGCCGAGCCTGTTCGGTCCCCACCAGTTCGCCAACGCCGGCCTCGCCGCGGCCGCGGCGCTCACGCTCGGCGACCCGCGCATCGACGAGGCGGCTCTGGCCCGCGGCGTGGCCTCGGCGGTCTGGCCGGCGCGGTTCCAGCGGCTGACCGCCGGCCCCATGGCGCAGATGGCCGCCGCCCGGGGCGCGGACCTGTGGCTCGACGGCGGGCACAACCCCCATGCCGGCCGCGCCCTCGCCGAGGCGGCGAGCCGCCTGGTGGCGCGCGATCCGCGGCCGTTGGTGCTGATCGTCGGCATGTTCGCCCGCAAGGACGCGTACGGCTTCTTCGCCCCGTTCGCCGGGCTCGCGCCCCAGGTGATCACGACCGCCTTCGACAGCCCGAACGCCGCCGCCCCTGACGACCTGGCCGCGGCCGCCCGCCAGGCCGGACTCTCGGCGACCACGGCGGCGGACGTGAAGCAGGCCCTGGAGGCGGCCGTGGACGCCGCGGGCGAGCCGCCGCACGTGCTGATCTGCGGCGGCCTGCACTTCGCCGGCGAGGTCCTGGCGATGAGCCCGGAGACCTGGCCGAGCTGACCCGCCTAGCGGGGGGTGCGCTTGGCCAGGATGCGCTGCAGGGTGCGGCGATGCATGTTGAGCCGCCGGGCGGTCTCCGAGACGTTGTGGCCGCAGAGTTCGTAGACCCGCTGGATATGCTCCCACCGCACGCGGTCGGCGCTCATCGGGTTCTCAGGCGGGGCGGGAACCTCGTCCTTGCGGGCCAGGAGCGCGCGGGCGACGTCGTCCGCGTCGGCGGGCTTGGAGAGATAGTCCACCGCCCCCGCCTTCACCGCCGCCACGGCGGTGGCGATGTTGCCGTATCCGGTCAGCATGATGATCTTGGCGTCGGGGCGCGCGTCGCGCACGGCCTCCACCACCTTCAGGCCCGAGCCGTCGTCCAGGCGCATGTCGAGAACGGCATAGGCCGGCGCCTGGGACTTCACGGCTTCCAGCGCCTCGGCCACGCTTCCCACCAGGGTGGTCTCGAAACCCCTCTGCTCCAGGGCCCGGCCCAGCCGCGTTCGCAGAGGCGCGTCGTCGTCCAGGACCAGCAGGGACTTGTCGGGCAGTTGGGCGACTTCAGAGGCCAAGTCGGTCATATGGACTAAATCCCAGTGGGGGCTCCCTCGACGCGGGCATGCGACATGATGTCGCTGCTTCTGAGTGTGGCGCAAGCCTGCGCGTCAAGCTCGCGTCTGTGTTCAAGCGTTTGTCAACTCTGACGAACCTCGATCCGTGCACGGGGCCATCTGGCGGACACGACCGCCCCGCGAGGGCGGGCGTTCTGGAACTTCACCACAGCGCCGGTCCGCTCCAGCAGCGTCTTGGAGATGAAGAACCCAAGGCCCATGCCGATGTGGCCGCTGCGCGAGCCCTCCGCGCCCGGACGCGTGGTCACATAGGGTTCGCCCAGCTTGGAGAGGACTTCCGGCGCAAAGCCGGGGCCGTCGTCGCGGACCTCGACCGAGATCGTCTGGGCGTCGAAGCGGGCGGTGACGAGGACCTCGGAGGTGGCGAAGTCCACGGCGTTCTCCACGAAACTGGTCATGGCGTGCATCACCTCGGGCATGCGCCATATGTCCGGCGCCTTCACCCCCGGCGCGCCGGTGACGATGGCCTCGACGCGCACGTCCTTGGTGTCGGCGTGCGGCTCGATCACCTCGTGGACGAGCTGCAGCAGGCTCATGCGCTCGTGCACCTCGTCCTGGGTGTCCGGCGTCTCGGCCAGGCGCCGCAGGATTTCGCGGCAGCGCTCGGCCTGGGCGATCAGCAGGGCCGCGTCCTCCTTGACCTCTTGGGTCGGGGCTTCGCGGGACATCTCCTTGGCGACGATGGAGATGGTGGCCAGCGGCGTGCCGAGCTCGTGGGCGGCGGCGGCGGCCAGCGCGCCCAGGGCCGACAGGCGCTGCTCGCGGGCCAGGACGGTCTGGGTGACGTCCAGGGCCAGGGCCATGCGCGCGGCGTCCTCGGCGGCCTGGCGCACATAGCCGGCGATCAGCACCACGCCGACGGTCGCCGCGGCCGAGGCGCTCAGCCGATAGCCGAGGCTGGCTCCACCGCCCGTCGCCGGCCTCCAGGGCTCGGGCCAGGCCAGGAAGGCCAGCGCCAGGGCGATGGCGATGGCCAGTCCGCCGAGGGGCGCGACCGCCCGCAGCGGCAGGGTGGCGGCGGCCAGCACCACCGGCCCGATCAACATCACCAGGAAGGGGTTGCCCGCCCCCCCGGTGAGATAGACCAGACCGCCGATCTGAACGATGTCGAAGCCGAGCTGGACGGTGGCCTCCAGGTCCCCCGTCATCCGCTGGGCGGGCGAGGCCACCCCGGTGAGCAGGTTGATCCAGGCCGCCAGCCCCACCAGGCCGAAGCAGAGCAGGTACGGCGCGTCGAGGTCCAGCACCGTGCGCGCCAGCACCAGGATCACGACCTCGCCGGCGATCACCAGCCAGCGCGAGGCCGTCAGCGTCCGCACGCGAAGCCGCCCTCGCTGCGCCACCCCCATGTCCCAGGCCGGGCGTGCTTGCGCCGGGTCGGTCCCAGGCCTATCGAGGCCGGCGTGCGCCCGGTGTTGCGCGGATCCCTGTGTCGCCGCTTGCGCCATGGTTGCAGGATTGTCGAGTTCGCGACGCCTGACGAGCACCTTTCGAAGCATGGAGGCGGTAATGCGCGCGCGATCGGCGATCTTCCTGGCTCTCGGCCTCGCGGCGGCGGCGACCCTGGCGGTCCTCGCCGCCCGCAACGGCGGCTTTCAGCCGCAGGCCGCCCAGGGCGCGGCCGTGGGGGGAGCGTTCACCATGGTCGACCAGGACGGCCGACCGGTCGACGAGAGCGTGCTGAAGGGCAAGTGGAGCGCGGTCTTCTTCGGCTTCACCTACTGCCCGGACGTCTGCCCCACAACGCTGCAGACCCTGGCCGCGGCGGAGGACCAGCTCGGGCCCAAGGCCAGGGACCTGCAGGTGGTCTTCGTGTCCTTCGACCCGAAACGCGACACGCCGGCCCAGCTCAAGGCCTATCTGTCGGCGGATTCCTTTCCCCCGGGCGCCATCGGCCTGACCGGCACGCCCGAGCAGGTCGCCGCCATCGCCAAGGCCTATCACGTCTATTACGAGGTCGCGGGGGAGGGGGACGGCTACCTCGTCAACCATTCCACCCCGACCTACCTGATGGACCCCAAGGGGCGGTTCAACCGGATCATCCCCTACAATCTGCCGCCGGCGGAGGTGGCGAGGCAGATCGCCGACGCCATGCGCGGCGGCTGAGCCTGCAACCGATCCGCGCTGGACTTCGTTAAGCGTCCCTGTGTTATGCTGCGCCGCACAAGATGACGGCCCGGGGCCGATGCTCGGGCCGCACCAGCAATCTTCGCCGGCGCGCTGCAGCGCAACGCCCGGCCCGCAAGCCGCCGAAGGGCGGGTTAGGAACGGCGCCGATGCTCTATGCGCTCTACGAGGCCGGATACTACGGCTCCACGCCCCTGCGCCTGACGGCGCGCGCCACGCGGGACTTCTGGTCTTCCAGCCTCAATCCCGCGCGCGACACGCCGGTCGGCCGGCGCCTGTTCGCCTCGGCCGACCTCTTCGCCAACCTGACCCGGCGCTATGGCCGCCCCGACTGGAACATCCACGAGGTGATGATCGACGGCGAGCCGGTGCG
Organism: Phenylobacterium sp.; assembly: GCF_046291545.1. Lineage (GTDB taxonomy): Bacteria > Pseudomonadota > Alphaproteobacteria > Caulobacterales > Caulobacteraceae > Phenylobacterium. The sequence goes on along the minus strand of NZ_JBKBSM010000001.1, from coordinate 522,119 downwards.
CGTGCGCAAGACCGAGGTGTGGCGCACGCCCTGGGTTCGGCTCATCCACTTCACGCGGAACATGGCCGACATGCGCAAGGCCGGCCGCACCAGCCTGGAGCCGCCGGTGCTGATCGTGGCGCCGCTCTCCGGCCACTACGCCACCCTGCTGCGCGGCACGGTCGAGGCGTTCCTGCAGGACCACGAGGTGTTCGTCACCGACTGGTCCAACGCCCGCGACGTGCCGATGCTGGAAGGCCGCTTCGACTTCCACGACTACATCGACCACATCCGTGACGCCCTGCGCTTCCTGGGGCCGCGGCCGCACGTGGTGGCGGTCTGCCAGCCCGGTCCGCCGGTCCTGGCCGCGGCCGCCCTGATGGCCGAGGACGACGAGCCCTCGCGTCCGGGCACCATGACCTTCATGGGCTCGCCCATCGACGCGCGCCTGTCTCCGACGGTCACCAACAAGCTGGCCGAGGAGAGGCCCTTCGCCTGGTTCGCCTCGAACATGATCTACACCGTTCCGGCCCCCTATCCGGGCATGGGGCGGCGGGTCTATCCGGGGTTCGTGCAGCTCTTCAGCTTCATGTCGATGAACATCGAACGCCACCAGCAGGCGCACCTGCGCTACCTGGAGGACCTGATGAAGGGCGACGGGGACTCGGCCGAGAAGCACCTGGAATTCTACGACGAGTATCTCTCGGTGCTGGACCTGACCGAGGAGTTCTACCTGCAGACCGTCAAGACGGTGTTCCAGGACTACCTCCTGCCAAAGGGGGAGCTCACCCACCGCGGCCGCCTCGTACGTCCCGAAAAGATCGGCGACATCGGCCTGCTGACGGTCGAGGGCGAGAACGACGACATCTCCGGCATCGGCCAGACCCAGGCAGCCCATGCCCTGTGCTCCGGGCTGCCCGAGGCGCTGAAGGAGGACTACGTGCAGCCGCACGTGGGCCACTACGGCGTGTTCAACGGCCGTCGCTTCCGCGAGGAGATCTATCCCCGCGTCCGCGGCTTCATCCGCCGCTTCGAGGCCAAGGTGGACAAGCGGGCGGCGGCCAACGCCGCCGAGTAGGCGCACGGCTCCCCGCCGGCGTCGAACCGCGCTAGATCAGACGCCATGAGTCCCTTCGGCCGAGCGCCTGCCGACGGCGACCGGCTGAGCGTGGCCGGCGCGGTGGTGCGCCTGAAAGTCAACGCCCGGGCCCGCCGGGTCTCTCTGCGCCTCGACCGCACGCGGCGCGAGGTGGTCGCCGTCGCCCCCTCGAAGCGGCGACTGCCCGAGGCGGCGGCCTTCGCCCGGGAGCGCGCCGACTGGATCGCGGCCCGCCTGGCCGAACTGCCCGCGCCCTGGCTGCTGGCGCCCGGCATGGCGCTGGAGGTGTTCGGCGAGGCCTGCCGGCTGGAGACCACCGCGGGCCGGGCGCGCTGGACGCCCGCCTCGGCCGATCAGCCCGCCCGCATCCTGGCTGCGGGAGAGGGCGACGTCTTCGCGATGGGCGTGGTGCGGGTGATCAAGCGCCGGGCGCTCGAGGTGTTCACCGCGCGCACCCTGGCGCACGCGGCCGCCCTGGGCCAGCCGGCGCCCAAGGTGTCGGTGATGGACGCCAAGGCCCGCTGGGGCTCCTGCAAGGCCGATCCTCGGGGTGGTCCAGGCGCGATCCGCTATTCCTGGCGCCTGGCCCTCGCGCCCCTGCCGGTGGCCGAGTACGTGGTCGTCCACGAATGCGCCCACCTGCTGGAGCAGAACCACGGCCCGCAGTTCTGGGCGCACGTCCGCCGCCTCGGCGGCGACGAGCGGCCGCATCGGCAGTGGCTGCGGGCCGAGGGCGCGCGGTTGCACGCCTTCGGCCAGTCCGGCGGCTAGAAGGGAACCGGCTCCGGGTCGGGCGCGGGGGCCGGCGGGGCCTGGACCGCGGCGGGCTGGGGCTGGTCGACCCCTTCTCCGGACAGCAGGTCGCCGATCGGATCGTCGTGCGGGACCGGCGGCGGCGCCTCGCCGCCGGGGATGGCCTGGACGTTCAGCCGCGGAAGGGCCGCGCCCATGAAGTCGCGCCAGATTCCCGCCGGCGCCCCGCCGCCGGTCACCCGGCGCATCGGGGTGTTGTCGTCGCGGCCGACCCAGACCGCCGTGACGAAGCCGCCCGTGTAGCCGACGAACCATGCGTCCCGGTAGTCGCTGGTGGTGCCGGTCTTGCCGGCCAGGTCATAGCCCGCGACCCGCGCGCGCGTTCCGGTGCCGGCCGCCACCACCTGGCGCAGCATCTGGTTCATGTACTGCAGCGAGGGCGAGCCGATGACGGCGCGGCGCTCCGGCCTGTCCACGTTGTGGTCATAGAGCACCCGACCGTCGGCGGTGCGGATCCGCTCGATGCCGTAGGCCCGCGCCTGGAAGCCGCCGTTGGCGAAGGGGGCGTAGGCCTGGGCCATTTCCAGCGGGCTCACCTCCACGGCGCCGAGGGCCATGGAGGGGTCGAGCTGGATCTTCGAGGAGATGCCGAGCCGCCGGGCGGTGGCCGCCACGTTGGCGGTGCCCACTTCGTTGGCCAGGCGCGCTGCGACGGTGTTGATCGACTGGGCCAGGGCGCTCTGCAGCGTCATCGGGCCGCGGAAGTCGTTGGTGTAGTTGCGGGGCTCCCAGTTGCCGATCTTCAGCGGTTCGTCGACCACCATCAGGTCGGGGGTGCGCCCCTGATCGACCGCGGTCAGATAGACGAACGGCTTGAAGGCCGAACCGGCCTGGCGGCGGGCCATGGTGGCCCGGTCGAACTGGCTGTCGGTGTAGGAGATCCCGCCTACATAGGCCCGGACGCGGCCCTCGCCGTCCAGGGCGACGAGCGCGCCCTGCTCGACCTTCTGGCCCTCGGCGGCCAGCACCCCGCGGCGCAGGGCCACTTCGGCGGAGGTCTGGATCGGCAGGTCCAGGGTGGTCTCCACCACCAGGTCCTCGGTGGGCTCGCCCACCAGGCTGCGCACCTGATCGTCCACCCAGTCGGTGAAGTACTGGGCGCGCTGGTTGGCCAGGGTGGGGTTCACCCGCACCGGGTTCTTGAAGGCCTCGGCCCGCTGTTCCGGCGTGATCGCCTTGATGCGCACCATCTCGTCCAGGACGATGGTCGCGCGGCGGGCGGCGCGGTCGCTGGCGGAGACCGGGCTGTAGCGGGAAGGGCCCTTCATCATGCCGGCCAGGAGGGCGGCTTCGCCGACGGTGAGTTCGGTGGCGCTCTTGTTGAAATAGCGCTGGGACGCCGCCTCGATGCCATAGGCGCCGGCGCCGAAATAGACCCGGTTCAGATAGAGCTCCAGGATCTCCTTCTTGGAGAACTTGGCCTCCAGCCAGATGGCCAGGATCAGTTCCTGAAGCTTGCGCTTGTAGGTCTGGTCCAGGGTCAGGAACAGGTTGCGCGCAAGCTGCTGGGTGATCGTCGAGCCGCCCCGCAGGGGGCCGCCCTTGTGGGTCAGGTTGTAGACCTGGCTGCGGGCGATGCCCCAGGGATTGAAGCCGAAGTGCCAGTAGAACCAGCGGTCTTCGATGGCGACGAACGCCTTGGGCACATAGGGCGGCAGTGAATCCAGGTCGACCGGCGGCGCGTACTGGCTGCCGCGCACGGCCACCACGGCGCCGGACCGGTCGAGATAGGAGATCGAGGGCTGGCGCTCCACGTCGTAGAGCTTGGAGGTGTCGGGCAGGTCGGACGCGACCACGGCGAAGACCGCCGCCGCGAAGATCAGTCCCCAGACCCCCAGAACCAGGGTCCAGTAGGCCAGCGCCTGCAACGGCGTGCGTCGGGGTTTCGGCTCACGCCGCCCCTCGCGCTTCGGTTCCGGCGCCTTGGGTTTCGCCATCGTCTCGTCCTAGTCAGCGAAATGTGCCGCGCCCGCCCCGGGGCGCCCTTTACCGCAGGGGCACGAAACGCGCGACAAGATTGACGAGAGATGAATGGCCGCATGCGGGGCCCTTCGCATGGCGCGATCGGGGCCGAGCCGTGGCGCCCCCTACCTGCGAGGTCATCGCCCGCGGCTCTGCAAACGCGCATAACGGCGGTGCGGAAATGCACAGTTGCGTGCGATCTTAACAGTGTTATCTTAGCGTTGCTTAGTTCGCTTCGCGCTGGCGGCGGGGGTACCGCCAGCGATCACCGGAGCGGCGTGCCGGGGCCCTCGGGCCTTGCATCTCCCCGAAACGCTGGAGGGCTTTATGAAGCTCCAATTCCTTGCGGCCGCCGCGGCGGCCATCCTGACCACGACCGCGGCTGGCGCCGCGATGGCCGAAACGCTCGCCGCCAAGCTGCAGGAGCCGGTTCCCGCCAAGACCAAGCTGATCGCCGGCGGCGCGGTGTTCGTCTGCGAAGGCGACACCTGCGTGGCCAACGCCGCCACCTCGCGCACCTTCGCCACCGTCGCCTGCAAGGAACTGGCGAAGGAAGTCGGCCCTCTCGCCGGCTACGGCAACGACCGCCGCGCCCTCGACGCGGCCAAGCTGGACCAATGCAACGCCGTGGCCGGCCCCGCGACCCAGGTTGCGAAGCGGTAGGCGCGCCTCCCAGCCGCCAATTCTCGAGCCTGTCGACCCTGGGCGCCGGAGACATCCGGCGCCCTTCTTTTTTGCGAGTTCGCCGCGCCGGAGACATCCGGCGCCCTTCTTTTTTGCGAGTTCGCCGCGCCGGAGACATCCGGCGTCCTTGCTTTCGCGAGCTGCCCGCGCCGGAGACATCTGCGCTCTTTTTGGATTCAAGCGCGCGCTGCGACCCCGCGGCCCTTCCCCAAACGGCCTGGTCTCCTTTAAAGGAGCGCGCCGATGACGACCTCCCCCGACATCCTCCGCCGCGAGAGCCGCCTGCCGGCCTCGCCCGCCGCCGCTGCGGTCCTGCTCGAGCCGGCCCTGGCCGAAGCCGCGGGCGCGGACGCCGCCCCTGTCTCCCTGACGCTGGACTATGGGGCGCAGGTCCCGGGCGGCGCCGCCGTGGTGGTCGAAGCCTGGATCGACCGCGCCACTCGGACCCTGGTCTTCGCCCATGGCCGGCTGCTGGCCGCCGACGGCGCGACCCTCCTGGCGAGCGGCTCGGCCGTCTTCCGGCGCGGCTCGCCGCCGGCTCCGAAGCCCTGAAAAGCCCGTGTCCTGGGCGGCGGTTCGGTTGCGGCGCCCAAAATCGCGTGCTATCAGGCGCGCGGCTGACAGCCGGGGGGCCTTTCGGGCCCTGCGGTGACGTGCTTTTTCCAAGCGCTTTCAAGCCTTTAGCCGCAGTGAGGCTTGCTCTTCACGGCGGCGTTCGACACGCATCGGGCGGACAAAATTAAGTGGCGGATGATTCCAAGTCTTCGAATGTGGGCGGCCGATACGCGCAGGCCCTGTTCGATCTCGCGAGCGACGAGAACAAGATCGCCAAGGTCGAGGCCGACCTGAAGTCGCTGAAGGCGATGATCGCCGACAGCAACGACCTGCGCGTCCTCTTGGCTTCGCCTGCTTTCGGCGCGGATGACAAGGCCAAGGGCCTCGGCGCCATCGCCGAAAAGGCCGGGCTGGACTCCACGACCCGCAAGTTCCTTGGGCTGCTCGCGGCCAATGGCCGGGCCTCGGCCCTCAGCGCGGTGATTTCCGCCTTCGAGGCGCTTTCGGCCGAAGCCCGCGGCGTGGTCTCCGCCGAAGTGGTCAGCGCCCTGCCGCTGAGCCCCGCCCAGGCCAAGGGCGTGGCCGCCGCCCTGCGCCAGGCGCTGGGCAAGGATCCTGAAATCTCGACCCGCGTCGACCCGTCCATCCTGGGCGGCGTCAAGGTGAAGGTCGGCTCCCGTCTGTTCGATGCTTCGCTGCGTTCGAAGCTCGATTCCCTCAAATTCGCCCTGAAGAGAGCGTAAGCCCATGGACATCCGCGCCGCCGAGATTTCGGCCATCCTCAAGTCGCAGATCGCCAATTTCGGCGAAGAAGCCGACGTTTCCGACGTCGGCAGCGTGCTGTCGGTGGGTGACGGCATCGCCCGCGTGTTCGGCCTCGACAACGTCCAGGCCGGCGAAATGGTGGAGTTCCCCAAGGCCGGCGCCAAGGGCATGGCTCTGAACCTGGAGCGCGACAACGTCGGGGTCGTGATCTTCGGCGACGACCGCGCCATCTCCGAAGGCGACGAAGTCCGCCGCCTCGGCGAGATCGTGGACGTGCCGGTCGGCAAGGGCCTCCTGGGCCGCGTGGTCAACCCGCTGGGCGAACCGATCGATGGCAAGGGCCCGCTCCAGAACGTGGCCGAGCGCCGCCGCGTGGACGTGAAGGCTCCGGGCATCATCCCGCGCAAGTCGGTGCATGAGCCTGTGCAGACGGGCCTGAAGGCCATCGACACCCTGATCCCGATTGGCCGCGGTCAGCGCGAACTGATCATCGGCGACCGCCAGACTGGCAAGACCGCCGTCGCGATCGACACCATCCTGAACCAGAAGGCGGTCAACGCCACCGGCGACGAGAGCCAGAAGCTCTACTGCATCTACGTCGCCGTGGGCCAGAAGCGCTCGACCGTGGCCCAGATCGTCAAGACGCTCGAAGAGCGCGGCGCCCTGGACTACACGATCGTCGTCTCGGCCACGGCCTCGGAGCCGGCTCCGCTGCAGTTCCTCGCGCCCTTCGCCGGCTGCGCCATGGGCGAGTGGTTCCGCGACAACGGCATGCACGCCGTCATCATCTATGACGACCTGTCCAAGCAGGCCGTCGCCTATCGCCAGATGTCGCTGCTGCTGCGCCGTCCGCCGGGCCGCGAAGCCTATCCGGGCGACGTGTTCTACCTGCACTCCCGCCTGCTGGAACGCGCGGCCAAGCTGAACGCCGACAACGGCTCCGGCTCGCTGACCGCCCTGCCGCTCATCGAGACCCAGGCCAACGACGTGTCGGCCTACATCCCGACCAACGTGATCTCGATCACCGACGGCCAGATCTTCCTGGAAACCGACCTGTTCTTCCAGGGCATCCGCCCGGCGGTGAACGTCGGCATCAGCGTCAGCCGCGTGGGCTCCTCGGCCCAGATCAAGGCGATGAAGCAGGTGGCGGGGCCCATCAAGGGCGAACTCGCCCAGTACCGGGAAATGGCCGCCTTCGCCAAGTTCGGCTCCGACCTTGACGCGGCGACCCAGCGGATGCTGGCCCGGGGCGAGCGCCTGACCGAGCTCCTGAAGCAGCCGCAGTACGCGCCGCTGGCCGTGGAAGAGCAGGTTTGCGTGATCTACGCCGGCACCCGCGGCTACCTCGACGGCATCCCGACCTCCGCGGTCGGCCGCTTCGAAGCCGAGCTTCTGAGCCTGCTGCACGCCAAGCACCAGCCTCTGCTGGACGCCATCCGCACCAAGAAGGAGCTGACGGCGGACCTCGAGGCGGAGCTGAAGGGCGCGCTCGAGAGCTTCTCCAAGACCTTCGCCTGAACCTGAGCCGGAGAGCCTAAGGGGATGGCCAGCCTCAAGGAGATGCGCAATCGGATCGGAAGCGTGAAAGCCACGCAGAAGATCACGAAAGCGATGCAGATGGTGGCCGCAGCCAAGCTGCGGCGCGCCCAGGACGCGGCGCAGAGCGCCCGGCCCTATGCGCGTCGCATGGCGTCGGTGATCGCCAACCTCGCCGGAGGCGTGTCGGGCGACGCGGCCCCCCGCCTGCTGGTGGGCACCGGGTCCACGACCAAGCAGCTGGTGGTGGTCGCCACCGCTGACCGCGGCCTGGCGGGCGGGTTCAACTCGTCCATCGTGCGCATGGCGCGCGAGCGCATCAGCCGCCTGATCGCCGAGGGCAAGGACGTGCGCGTCCTGGTGCTCGGCAAGAAGGCGCGGGACCAGCTCCGCCGCCAGTACGGGGACCGCTTCGTCGGCGTGTTTGAAGCCGGCGGCAATCCGTCGATGGCGACGGCCGAGGCCGTGGCCGCGCGGATCACCGAGCTGTTCGAGACGGGGGAGGCCGACGTGGTCACCCTGATCTACAATCAGTTCCGCTCGGTGGTCAGCCAGGTCCCGACGGCCGCGCAACTGATCCCCGCGCAGCTGGAGACCGGCGCCGCCCCCATCGACCTGAAGGGCGCCGCCTACGAATACGAGCCGTCCGAAGAGGCGATCCTCGAGGAACTGCTGCCGCGCAACCTCAAGGTCCAGGTGTTCTCCGCCATGCTGGAGAACCAGGCCGGGTTCTTCGCCGCGCAGATGACCGCGATGGACAACGCCACCCGCAACGCCGGCGACATGATCGCCAGCCTCACCCTGCAGTACAACCGCACTCGCCAGGCGCAGATCACCAAGGAGCTGATCGAGATCATCTCCGGCGCCGAAGCGCTCTAATCTGAGAGAATTGGACCCCATGGCTACGACCCCGAAGGCTCCGGCCAAGAAGCCCGCCGCCCCGAAGGCCGCCGCCGCGGCCGCCGCGCCCGCCGCCGCCGCCAAGGCTCCGGCCCGCAAGTCGCCCGCCAAGGCCGCCGCCGCGCCGATGGCGACGGCGACCGCCGCGGGGACGGGCAAGGGCCGCATCGCGCAGGTCATCGGCGCCGTCGTCGACGTGGAGTTCGACGGCCACCTGCCGGCGATCCTGAACGCGCTGGAAACGACCAACACCGACCAGCGGACCGGCCAGCCCTTCCGTCTGGTGCTCGAGGTGGCCCAGCACCTGGGCGAGAACACCGTGCGCACCATCGCCATGGACACCACCGAGGGCCTGACCCGCGGCCAGCCCGTGGTCGACACCGGCGCGCCGATCACCGTGCCGGTCGGCCCGGCCACCCTGGGCCGAATCATGAACGTCATCGGCGAGCCGATCGACGAAGCCGGCCCCATCGAATCCAAGTTCCAGAGCGGCATCCACCGCGACGCCCCGTCCTTCGCCGAGCAGTCGACCCAGGCCGAAGTGCTGGTCACGGGCATCAAGGTCATCGACCTGATGTGCCCCTACACCAAGGGCGGCAAGATCGGCCTGTTCGGCGGCGCCGGCGTGGGCAAGACCGTGACCATGCAGGAGCTGATCAACAACATCGCCAAGGCCTACGGCGGCTACTCCGTGCTGGCGGGCGTGGGCGAGCGCACCCGCGAGGGCAACGACCTCTACCACGAAATGATCGAGTCCGGCGTGAACCAGCCGGGCGGCGGCGGCGAGAGCCGCTGCACCCTGGTCTACGGCCAGATGAACGAGCCCCCCGGCGCCCGCGCCCGCGTGGCCCTGACGGGTCTGGCCCAGGCCGAGTACTTCCGCGACGAAGAGGGCAAGGACGTGCTGCTCTTCATCGACAACATCTTCCGCTTCACCCAGGCCGGCTCGGAAGTGTCCGCTCTGCTGGGCCGCATCCCCTCGGCCGTGGGCTATCAACCCACCCTGGCCACCGAGATGGGCAACCTGCAGGAGCGCATCACCTCGACCAACAAGGGCTCGATCACCTCGGTGCAGGCCATCTACGTGCCCGCCGACGACCTGACCGACCCGGCCCCGGCCACCTCCTTCGCGCACCTGGACGCCACGACCGTTCTGAGCCGCGACATCGCCGCCCAGGGCATCTTCCCGGCCGTGGACCCGCTGGACTCCACCTCGCGGATCCTCGACCCGCTGGTGATCGGCGAGGAGCACTACAACACCGCCCGCCGCGTGCAGGAGATCCTGCAGCAGTACAAGGCCCTGAAGGACATCATCGCCATCCTGGGCATGGACGAGCTTTCGGAAGACGACAAGCTGATCGTGGCCCGCGCCCGGAAGATCCAGCGCTTCCTGTCGCAGCCGTTCCACGTGGCCGAGCAGTTCACCAACCTGCCGGGCGTGTTCGTCAGCCTGGAAGACACGATCCGCTCGTTCAAGGCGATCTGCGACGGCGAGTACGACCACCTGCCGGAGCCGGCCTTCTACAACGTCGGCACCATCGAAGATGCGGTGGCCAAGGCCGAGAAGCTCGCGGCTGAGGCCTGATCATGGCCGACAAGCTCCACTTCTCCCTGGTCTCGCCGCAACGGGAGCTGTTCTCGGGCGAGGTGGACCAGGTCGACGCGCCGGGGTCGGAAGGCGACTTCGGCGTCCTGGCCGGACACGCGCCGTTCATGACCACCCTCAAGGAGGGGCAGGTCGTGGTGCGCAACGGCGGTCAGATCACCGTGTTCGATCTGAAGGGCGGATTCGCCGACGTCACCCCGGAGGGCCTGACGATTCTGGCGGAACATGCCGAGGAAGCGGCCGCCTGACGACCGGCGGCCGGAAATTCGCGGTTCGGGGGTTGCGGTCGGCGTCCTGCTTTAGTGTGATGCCGCCGCATTGGTAAGTCAGGGGAAAGCGTTATGCGCAGCGTCGTCGCCAGTCTGATCGTCCTCGCGGGTCTCAGCTCCGCTGCGGTCGCCCAGCCCACGGCGGAAACGCCTCCGCCCGCCGCGCCGGAAGCGCCCGCCGCTCCGCCGGCGGCCCCTGCAGCGGCCCCTGCGCCCGACGCCGCCGCGCCCCAGGCTCCGGCCGCGGCCCCGGCCGACGATCCCGCCGCCCATCCGACCCTGCCCACGACCGGGGACGGCGCCGAGGTGATCTCGGTCATCAACAACATCTGCGTGCCCTCGGTGCGCGGCAAGACGGTCGAGGAAGTCGCCAAGCCGCTGGGCTTCAAGTTCAATCGGCGCGAAAACACCTGGTCGAAGGTGATGGGCTCCAAGCCCTACGAGATCACCGTCCTGCCGAAGGGCTCGAACACCAACGTCTGCAACGTCCGGGTCAAGTACGCGGTCGGCCAGGAGCGCCCGATCGTCAACGCCCTGAACATCTGGGCCTTCCTGCACCAGCCGGAAATGCCGATGCAGCGCAACGACTTCATGGTCGGCGCCGACGGCGTCAAGCGCATCACCCTGTCCTGGGAATACTTCACCGACAAGGAATCCACCGGCCTGGTGCTGGTGCAGCTGAAGAACCCGGACGACAGTCCGCTCGACAAGAAGTTCGACCAGGCGACCATCCTCTACAGCGAACGCACGCTCTAGGGCGAATGGCCGTGTCGGGTCGGTCGACCGGGCACGGCGCCTGTCGGGAAACCCCTAGGCCGCCACCGTCTCCAGCCAGCCGAGGGTGATCTCGGCCACCTCCTCCCAGCCGGGCTCGCCAGGCAGCCAGTGGCTCATGCCCGGCAGGACCAGGAACTCCGCGCCGATTCGCTGGGCGGTCTGCTTGACCGTCGGCGGCGGGTGCACGACATCGCGCTCGCCGACCATGGCCAGGGCCGGAACCCCGGGGGCGCGCAGCCCGATGCTGGTGGTCATCAGCGGATCGAGCCACCAGTTCAGCGTCTCCCACACCGCCCGCCCGCTCTCCGGGCGCAGCCGCTCCAGCACGGGACGTCGCGCGCCCGGGGGCACGCGGTCCAGCGAATAGGCCAGCATCAGCCCCTTGTCGGGCGGGATCGCCTGGATCCAGTAGGGCCCCAGGGCGTGCAGCCCCACGGCGGTGACGGCCTCCTCGATGGACGAGCCCATCACCCCCCACGGCGCCGAAGGCGCCAGCAGCACCAGGGCGCGCAAGGCCGCGCGCCGGGCGGCGAGCTGGGCCACAAGCCCGCCCATGGAATGGCCGATCAGGATCGGCGGTTCGGCCAGCGAGGCGCAGAGCCCGACGATGTCCGAAGCGTAGTCGGCCATGGACACGCCGGCCACGGCCTGGGGCGGATCGTCCGGCGCGTGCCCGCGAAGGTCAGGACAGATCACCTCATGTCCCGCCGCCTCGAAGGGCTTGCGGAACGTGTCGAACACCCATGCGCCGCAGAAGGCGCCATGCACCATCACCACAGGCGCCGACATCCAACCCTCACAGAAGATGCGCTCCACGCCCGAACGGCCGGACGCTCGCGAACCCGTCTCACCCTACCGCACAACCTTGACCAACCGGTTCAGGCCGCGCTGGCGCCATGTCCCGGCCGTCCGGCGAAGTCGGCGAACGCCTCGGCCACGGCCAGGTAGATCTCCCGCTTGAACGGCACCACCAGGCGCGGCGCCTCTTCCAGGGCCGCCCAGCGCCAGTCCTCGAACTCCGCCGGCGGGTGCGCGGCCAGGTCCACCTCGGACTCCTCGCCGTCGAACCGCAGGGCGAACCAAACCTGCCGCTGCCCCTTCCAGCCGCGGGCGGCCTTCGAGCCGCCGTGATCGGCCGGGAAGTCGTAGGCGAGCCAGCCGTCCGTACGGCCGAGCATGGTGACGGCGGTGACGCCGGTCTCCTCGGCGAGCTCGCGCAGGGCGGCGGTCTCAAGGTCCTCGCCGTCATCGACCCCGCCTTGCGGGAACTGCCAGTTGTGGGGACCCGGCGTGTTGGCGCGCTTGCCCAGCCACACCCGACCGTCCGGATGGAACAGGACGACGCCCACGTTCGGGCGATAAAGCGCAAGGTCGGTCATTTTCGCACCATCAGCGCCGAGGCCGGCGCCAGCTGATAGCCCCGTTGCTCCACCTGGGCGGCCCAACGCGCGACCTGGTCGATGGTGACAGGATAGGCGAACCCCGAGCCGAGAGCCTGGCCATGCTGCAAAGCGCCGGCTTCCAGGGCCAGCAGCTGCTGGTCGATCGCCTCGTTGGAGAGCTGCTCGTCGATGATGCGGTCGGCCGAGGCCCGGGGCACCCCGCCGCCGCGGCCGGCGGCCGAGCCGTCGTCGATGAACGCCAGCCCGCGGGTCTTCAGGGCGCCGGAGAACGCGGCCATGGCCTTGTCCGAGGCCATGAAGCGCGAGCCGAGATAATTGGTGAGGCCGAAGTAGCCGGTCGCCCGCGACAGCAGCCACTCCAGCTTCCGGACGGTGTCGGCCGAATTCGCGCCGGCCATCAGGGTGTAGGGCCCCGGATCGTTCTCCGGATAGTCGGTGGGCTCCATCGGAGCTTCCAGCAGCACCTCGTGGCCGTGCTCGCGCGCCAGGTCGATCCAGGCCTGCAGGCCTTCCGAGTAGGGCACGAACGACAGGGTGACCTGCGGCGGCAAGGTCTCGATCGCCTCCCGCGTGGCGCGGGCGTTCAAGCCCAGGCCGCCGATCACCAGCGCGATGCGGGGCCGGCCGTCGGCTGTGAAGGGGCGGGCGTAGGCCTGCGCCGGCGTGCGTCCGTCGGCGGCGATGATCGGCAGGGGGCCGCCGGGGCCCTGGGAGTGCAGGCCGGCGATCGGCGCCGGGGGCAGGCCCCGGCCGTGCTGGGTGCGCGCGCCGGGCAGGGTGATCACCGCCTGGCCGCCGATGGGGCCGGGCTTGTCGGACAGCTGGTAGAGCTCCTCGGTGACGACCTGGCCGCCGGGCTGCTGGGCCACCAGCGCCTCACGCCAGCCGGCCGGGGCGGCGGATTGGGCGATCTTGGCCAGGGAGATGCGCACCTGGGGCTCGCCGGCCTTCGGGTCGCCCATGATCGCCACCAGCGCCAGCAGCGTGATCAGCAGCAGCAGGGCCGCCCCGCTTGCGCCGACATAGGGATTGGAGATGGCCGCCAGGGCGAGCTGCGGCGCGTTGCGGCTGCGCGGGGGAGGCGCGGGCGCGGGCTTGAGGGACTTCTTCGAGAACATGGCCCAGGTCGACGGCTACGGCCCCAGGAACGTCCGCTGATATGGTTAACGAAGGGCTTAACGGGGGACCGGCGCGCTGCGCCGGTCCCGCCGCCAGGACCTATTTATTGACCGCCGGCGCCTCCGCGCCCCGCACCTTCGCGGTTGCCTCCGCCAGCTTGGCCGCCGGCTTGGGCAGCTTGGGCGTGGCCGCGACCGAGCCGTACTTCAGCACGTCTTCCGCGCGAACCAACTGGAAGTCCTTCTTCGGGTCGAAGTTCTCCGGCGGCGCCTCGGCCGGCTGGTGGGCGCCGCGGCGCTCCTTGCCCTCGTCGGCGTTCAGCGCATTGCGCAGGCTCGCTTCGCTGAACTGGAAGGCGCGGTTGGCGATCGCCTCGGCCTCCTCGCGGGTGGAGGCGACCTCCAGGTCCGGCTCGATTCCGGTCTTCTGGATGGAGCGTCCGGAGGGCGTGTAGTAGCGCGCCGTGGTCAGTTTCAGCGCGCCGTCCATGCCGCCGCGCAGCGGGATCACCGTCTGCACAGAGCCCTTGCCGAAGCTGGTCAGGCCGACCAGCTCGGCGCGCTTGCGGTCCTGCAGGGCGCCGGCGACGATCTCCGCTGCCGAGGCCGACCCGGAATTGATCAGGACCACCATCGGCAGGCCGGCGGCGGCGTCGCCCGGCCGGGCGTTGTAGCGTTCGACGTCGCGCGGGTCGCGGCCGCGCTGGGAGACGATCTCGCCGCCTTCCAGGAACATGTCGGCCACGCCGACCGCCTGGTCCAGCAGGCCGCCCGGATTGTTGCGCAGGTCTAGGATCAGCCCCTTCATCTGCGGGTTCTTGGCGCGCAGGTCGGCCAGGGCCGCTTCAGCGTCCTCGGTCGTGCGCTCATTGAACGAGGAGATGCGCAGGTAGCCGTAGTCGCCCTCCATCCGCGCGGTGGCCGACTTCGGCTTGATCACCTCGCGCACGATCTTCACGTCGAAGGGATCGCTCTTCTCTCGGGCGATGGTGAGGGTGACGGCCTCGCCGGGCTTGCCGCGCATCTGCTTGACGGCGTCGTTCACCGACATGCCGAGGACGCTCTCGCCGTTCACCGCAGTGATGTAGTCGCCGGCCTTGATGCCCGCCTGCTCGGCGGGGGTGCCGTCCATCGGCGAGATCACCTTGACCACGCCCTCTTCGCTGGTGACTTCGATGCCTAGTCCGCCGTACTCGCCGCGCGTCTGGTCGCGCATGTCGTCAAAGCTGTCGGCGTTCAGGTATCCGGAGTGCGGATCGAGCGAGGTCAGCATGCCGTCGATGGCCGCCTCGATCAGCTTGGTGTCGTCGACCTCGGTCACGTACTGGTGCTCGACAGTATCCAGCACATCGCCGAACAACTCGAGCATGCGATAGGTCTGCGTCCGCGGCTGGGCCGTGGCGGAGGCCGCGGCCTGCTGGCTGACGTAGGCCATGGAGCCCGCGCCCATGACGAAGGCCGAAATCCCGATCAGAAGGTACTTCTTCATCTGCCTGTCCACAGGCTCCCTTGCGACGCCGCGCGCCGCTCACGCGTTTCAGCCCCCTAGGCCCTTATTCCGTATTGGCTCTCATCCAGCGGCGCGGATCAACTGGTTCCCCGCGCTGGCGAACCTCGAAATAGAGTTCTGACGCCGATTGTCGCCCATCGGGCATCCAGCCGACAGTTGCACCCGCCGCGACGGATTGTCCGACCTGCGCCGAGGACCGGTCCAGACCGGCGAGCACGAGATGGTATCCACCCGCCATCCTTAAGATCAGGATGACGCCCCAGCCCTTCACCGGGCCGACGTACTGAATCTGTCCCGGGCCGGGGGCGCGCACGGCCGAGCCGGGCGGCGCCTGGTAGGTCAGGCCCGACGTGCGCCCGCCTCCCACCGCCTGGGCGCCGAACGGCTGCACGACCGGCCCGTTCACCGGCGGCCGCAGCTCCGAGGGCGGGATCAGCGCGCCGGTGAACGCCTCGCTCCTCGGCGGTGGGGCGGGGACGCCCTCCGGAATCAGCTCGAGGTCGTGGTCGGCCTCCTCGCTGTCGGCCATGAACACGGTCTCGCTGGCCACCGCGGCCAGCCGCCGCTGGCGGGCGATCTCGACGGCCTCGGCGGCGTAGGCGCGGGCGCGCCGCTGCAGCTCCGGGGTGATGGCCTTGACCAGGATCGCGGCGCGCACCGCATCCTTGGCGTCGTCAGGGCTGACCAGAAGGGCCGGGGGCGGGTCGCGGCGCATCTGCACCAGCACGCTGAGCAGCCGGGCGATACGGTTCAGGTTGCGGCCCTGCTCGGCGTTCAGGGAGGTCTCGCGCAGGTTGAGGTCGGCCAGCTTCTGGGCGAGGCCCGTCTGCGCCAAGGCCGCGACGCCCGCGCCGGCGGCGATGATCAGCGCCAGGGCGAGGGGCAGGGCAGGCGATCGGCGCGCGGGCATGGTCCAGGCATAGGCGCGCCGACGCCTCGCCTCAATCCCGATGATAGGGGCCGCCGGCAAGAATGGTGACCGCCCGATAGACCTGCTCGGCCAGCATGGCGCGCGCCAGGGCGTGGGGCCAGGTCTGCGGTCCGAAGGCGAGCTTGCCGTTCGCGTCCGCCAGCAGCGCCGGATCCAGGCCGTCGGCGCCGCCGATCACGAACACCAGGCGGCGCACGCCGTCGTCGCGCAGCCGTCCGATCTCGGCCGCGAATGCGCGGGAGGTTCGCGGCGCCCCATGTTCGTCGCAGGCGATGACGTGGGCGTCCTGCAGGTGCGGGCGCAGGACGTCGGCCTCGGCGGCCTTGCCGGGCTTGCGCGCCTCCACCTCCACCACCTCGACCGGACCCAGGCCCAGGGCGCGGCCCGCAGCGGTGGCGCGATCGGCGTAGAGCTTGACGAGATCGGCCTCGGGCGAGCGCGACAGCCGGCCGATGGCGAGGATGGCGATCTTCACGCGGCGCGGCGCTCGGGCCGGCCGATCAGACGGCGGCGCTGCGCGCCGGCGGCTCGACCGACCAGATCTTCTCGATGTTGTAGAAGGAGCGGACCTCGGGCCGGAACAGATGGACGATCACGTCGCCTGCATCGATCAGCACCCAGTCGCAGTGCGGCATGCCCTCGACGCGGGCTTTGCCGTAGCCGTGCTCCTTGAGGGTGCGCAACAGGTGGTCGGCCATGGCGCCCACGTGCCTGTGCGAGCGGCCCGAAGCCACGATCAGGCCGTCGGCCACGGCGCTCTTGCCCTTCAGGTCGATGAACACGACATCCTGGGCCTTGTCGTCGTCCAGACGGGCCAGGATCAGATCTTCCAAGGCGCCGACGCGTCCCTGGTCCTCCTGGGAGGGCTCGGCGGCGCCGATGTCCTCCTGCGCGCGCGGCGCGGGTTGGCTATTCAGCGGGATGCTCCTTTTGGTCCTCGCGTGGGCAAGACTAACACGGAAGCGACCTTCGGTCAGCCGCCCTCGTGCGGGTCACGAGCGAGGCTTGCCCATGCGCTCGCGCAGGGCCGTTGAGGACTGGAAATTCAAGGGGCCGCGCAGGTAGGTCCAGCGCGGAGTCGGCGATCCGGGCAGGAGCGCGGCCTGAGACGAATGCACGCGGGCCGAGCCGAAGCGCCGCGCGGCCGGCGCGAAGCGGCTCTTCAGGGAGATCCACGGACGCGAGACCACGGCCACCGGCGCCTCGCGCATGATCTGGGTCCAGCCGCGCCAGCGGTGAAAGCCGGCCAGACTGTCGGCGCCCATGATCCAGACGAACTTCACCCCTGGGAACCGCGCCTTCAGAACGCGCAGGGTGTCGATGGTGTACTGGGTGCCGATCCGCGTCTCGGCGTCGCTCACGATCATGGCGCGCCCGCGGGCCAGGCGGCGGGCCCCGGCCAGCCGCTCGGCGAGGGAGGCCGTCTCGTGCGACGACTTCAGCGGGTTCTGCGGCGAGACCAGCCAGATCACCCGGTCCAGCCTCAGGCGCCGCCGCGCGGTCTCGGCCACGTGGGCGTGCCCCTCGTGCGCCGGGTTGAACGAGCCGCCGTAGAGGCCCACGCGCATGCCCGGCGTCAGGACGAATCCCGGACGCAGCATGGCGGGCCGGCCGGCCTCAGGAACGCGGCGAGCCGGTCCGGCGAACCACATGAGACAGGGTCTTGCTCAAGGCGTGGGGACTCCGCCCCGGTCCAGATGCGGATCGTCCTGCACGACGCGGCTGCGCACCGTGAAGACGCCGTCGCCGGCCAGCACGCCGCCGCGGGCGAACAGGCGGCCGTGCTCCCAGTTGGAAAGCCCGAGTTCAGGCTTCTTCAGCGCGTACTGGCCGTCGACCCAGCGGGTGAAGCCGTCGCCGACGAAGGGGGCGTCCACGGCCTCGTAGAAGCGGCGATGGGCGTCGGGGTCCTGGGAAATGAGCGAGGCGGTGAACCGAGGGCTGTGGCGGTTGAACAGGGCCGCCGCATGATCGATGTCGTCGACGATCACCAGGGTGACCTCGGGGGTCTCCTCCCATTCCCACTCGCGGCCGAGATCGGCCTCGGCCAGGAGCTCCACCAGCGGCTCGTCGCGGGGGCCTTCGGCCCGGGCCACCAGCGTGCGGGCCTGCAGCCAGTCCTGCGGGACGACGCCCTGCGAGCCCTCCACCACATGCAGCTTGGCGCCGTGGCCCCGCCGTTCGCCGGCCTGGCGCAGGGCCTTCAGGAACAGGGGCGTCAGGTCGTGCGCGCGTTCGCGCACGATGCAGCAGACGTTCAGCGTGTTGCAGACCTTGCGGTCCAGCGAATGGAACACGGCGGCGTGGAAGCGCTCGGCGTCCGCCGTGGCGTCGGCCATCATCCAGGCCCCACCGGTGCCGTGCAGCGAGACGGCGATCCCCGCCTGCCGGGCGATGGCGCCGAGCTGGGCCACCGCCGGTCCGGAGCCGCGGGCCACCGCTAGCGACAGGCGTGCGTCGCAGAACATCGACCAGCCTGCCGCATGGCTGGCGCTGTCCACCAGGGCGGCGGCCCCTTCGGGCAGGCCGGCGGCGGCGAGCGCCGGGTCGAGGGCGTGCTCGACGATGGCGCGGGCCGTGCCCAGCGCGTCGGAGCCGATGCGGAAGACCACGGTGTTGCCGGTGCGCAGGACGCCAGTGGCGTCGGCGAAGACGTTGGGGCGGCCCTCGAAGACGAAGCCGACGACCCCCAGCGGCGCCAGCGTCTGCTCCACCCGCCAGCCCTCGTGGCGGACGGTCTCGATCACCTGGCCGCGGGCGGCGGGCGCGGCGGCCCAGGCGCGCAGGCCTGCGATCATGTCGCGGCGCATCGCCTCGCTCGCCGCCAGCCGGGTGGTCGAGCGGCCCCGGGCCCGGGCGCTTTCGACGTCGGCGGCGTTGGCCCGGGCGATCCGCCCCCAGCGAGCCTCGTCCTCGAGGTTGGCGGCGAAAGCCTCGAAGAACGCGCTGATCGCGGCGTCGGACACCCGTCCCATGCGGGCGAAGGCGGCGTGGGCGCGGCCCACGGCCGCGGCGGCCACCGCGGCTTCCCGGGCCGGCACGTGCAGCAGGTCGCCGGTCTCCTGCACGACCACCAGCCGGTCGCCGGCGCGGAAGGCCTCGGCGAGGTCGGCGCTCACATGGGTCACCCGGTCGCCGCCCCAGACGATCGCCATGCCCGGGACAAGCGCCTCCAGCCGGGCGGAGGGCCCTGCGGGGTCTTTCGGCGAAGACCTGGCGGCGGCGTCGTCCATCGTCCGTATCCGGTCCGATATGCTCAAGTTGAGCCTTACTAGGCCCACTTTCGGCGCGCGGCAAATGCGTCTTCGTTGTCGTCCGGGGGCCGGGGAGCCTAGATTGCGCCCCATCGGAGGAGGGGCCGATGCCATCGCAGGCCGACCTGATCGCACGCGTCACGCGCCACGCAGAGGAAGATGCGCGCGTCCGGGCGCTGCTGTTGAGCGGCAGCTTCGGCAAGGACGAGGCCGACGACTGGTCCGACGTCGACCTGATCGCCGTCGTCTCGCCCGAGGATCACAAGGCTTTCGCCGCCGGTGCGCGGGACTGGCTGGGCGCCGTGGCCGACATCGTCCACTGGCATTCGCCGCACCCGCCGCTGCCGCTGTTCGGCGCGGTCACGGCCGGCTACGACCGGCTCGACCTGACGGTGACCGTGCCGGGAATGGTGCTGGGCGCGCAGAGCACGCTGAAGCCGCTGTTGGACCGCGACGGCGTCTATGCGGCCCTGCCGGCCTCGCCGCCGCCCGGGCGGGTGGACCCGGCCAAGGTCGAGGCCATCGTCCGCGAGTTCCTGCGGGTGATGGGCCTGCTGCCGCTGGTGGCGGGCCGTCGGCAGCCGGCGATCGCCGTCGGCGGCGTCGGGCACCTTCGCCAGGCGGTGCTGGCGCTGCTGATCGAAGCCCAGGCCCTGCCGGCGCCGGTCGGCGCGCTGTCGGTGGCCAAGGTGCTGCCGGCCGAGGACATGGAGCTGCTTGCGGCCCTGCCGACGCCGGCCTCGGACACGGAGGCGGTCATCGAGGCGCAGCTCGAGCATGCGCGCCTTTTCCTGCCAAGGGCCCGCCGGATCGCGGCCGACTGCGGCGCGGCCTGGCCGGAGGCCTTCGAGGCCGCCGTGCGGGCCCATCTGAAGCGGACGATGGGACGCGACTGGGGCGAGGCCTAGGCCTCAGTGCGAGCCGCCAGGGCCAGGTCGTCCACGTGGATCAGCGGCCCGGCCGTGTACCCGAGGGTGGCCTCGATGGCGTCGGATTTCAGGCCGCAGATGCGCTCGGCGTCCGCCGCGTCGTAGCGGCAAAGGCCCCGGCCGATCTCGACGCCGGTCTCGTCGCGAACGATCACGGCGTCGCCCTTGCCGAACCGCCCCTCCACGCGGCGCACGCCGGCGGCGAGCAGGCTCTTGCCCTTGCAGAGGGCGGCGGCTGCACCGGCGTCGACGATCAGCGCGCCTCCGGGCGCGAGCGAGCCGGCGATCCAGGCCTTGTAGGCCGCTGAGGGCGTGGTCCCGGGCTCTATCACCGTCGCCCGTTCGCCCTGCTCGACGGCGAGCAGCGGCGAGGGGCGGGCGCCAAGGGTGATTACGGTGGCGCAGCCGGCGGACTGGGCGATGCGCGCCGCGGCGAGCTTGGTGGCCATTCCGCCGGTGCCGACGCCGGCTCCGGCGTTCGCGCCGCCGGCCATGGCCTCGATCTCCGGCGTCAGCCGCGAAACCCGGTCCAGGTGGCGAGCCGCCGGGTCGCGGCGGGGATCGGCCGTGTAGAGCCCGTCGATGTCGGACAGCAGCACCAGCACGTCGGCGCCGATCATCTGCGCGACGCGGGCGGCCAGGCGGTCGTTGTCGCCGTAGCGGATCTCCTCGGTCACGACCGTGTCGTTCTCGTTGACGATCGGCACGACGCCGAGGTCGAGCAGAGTCTCCAGAGTGGCGCGGCCGTTCAGCCAGCGGCGGCGCACCTCGGTGTCGTCGCGGGTCAGCAGCACCTGGGCAACGGCCAGGCCGTGAGGCTCGAAGGCCTCTTCCCAGGCGCGCATCAGCCCGGACTGGCCGGCGGCCGCAGCGGCCTGCTTCTCGGGGATGGTGAGGGCCTTGCGCTTCAGGCCCAGCCGCCGCCGCCCCAACGCCACCGCGCCCGAGGACACCACCAGCACCTGTTGACCCCTGGCCCTCAGGCGCGCGGCGTCGGCGGCGAAGGCCGCCAGCCAGGCGGAATCGGCCGCCCCGCCGCCGCTGCCGGCGACCAGGGCCGAGCCCACCTTGACGACGACGCGCCGGGCGCGTTGCAGGCCGCTCACGGGGTCCAGCCCCCGCCGTCGCCCTGGCCTTCTTTATCCGCGCCGGAGGCGGCTTCGCCACGGCGGGCGCGCACCTCCGCCCAGGCGGCGCGCAGGAGTTCGGTCACGCCCTCGCCGGAGACGCCGGACACCAGGAACGGCTTCCGGCCGGCCGCGGCTTCCAGCTCGGCGGACTTGGCCCGGCGGGTTTCCGGATCCAGGGCGTCGATCTTGTTCAGGGCCAGGAACTCGGTCTTGTCGGCCAAGCCCTCGCCATAGGCGTCAAGTTCGTTGCGCACCGTGCGCCACGCGCCCGCCACGTCTTCCTGGGTTCCGTCGACCAGGTGGATCAGGCTGGCGCTGCGCTCCACGTGCCCCAGGAACCGGGTTCCCAGGCCCGCGCCCTCGGAGGCGCCTTCGATCAGGCCGGGGATGTCGGCGATGACGAAGCGCTCGCTGGGCGACAGGTCCACGACGCCCAGGTTCGGGGCGAGCGTGGTGAACGGGTAGTCGGCGATCTTCGGCTTGGCCGCCGAAGCTGCGGCCAGGAACGTCGACTTGCCCGCGTTGGGCAGGCCGACCAGGCCCACGTCGGCGATCAGCTTCAGGCGCAGCCAGATCGCGCGTTCCTCGCCCTCCTGGCCGGGATTGGCGAACTTGGGCGCCTGGTTCACCGGACCCTTGAAGTGCGTGTTGCCGAAGCCGCCGTTTCCGCCCTTGGCGAGGCGCACCCGGGCGCCCAGGTGGTCGAGGTCGGCGATCAGGGTCTCCTTGTCCTCATCCAGCACCTGGGTGCCGACCGGGACCTTCAGCACCACGTCCGCTCCATTGGCGCCGTGGCGGTTCTTGCCCATGCCGTGCCCGCCGGTCTCCGCACGGAAATGCTGCTGGTAGCGGTAGTCGATCAGGGTGTTGAGGCCGTCCACCGCCTCGATCCAGACATCGCCGCCCTTGCCGCCGTCGCCGCCGTCCGGACCACCGTACTCGATGTACTTTTCGCGCCGGAAAGAGACGGCGCCTCCGCCGCCGTTGCCGGAGCGGATGTAGATCTTGCACTGGTCGAGAAACTTCATGCCGCGCCTTTTGGACCAGCCGCCGCCCGCCGTCGAGCGGCCGTGTTCAGGCTCGGCCGCGAACGCCGAAGCGCGCCGCCGCCGGACGCACCACCGCCGCGGCGAGCAGACTCTTCAGGAGCGCTCCCGGCAGGAAGGGCGCGACGCCGCCCGACCAGGCCGGGCCCGCGCCGATCCGGACGGCCAGCCAGGCCCAGCCCAGGGCCAGGATGAAGGCGTGAGCGCCAAGGAAGAGGAGGATCAATCCCCGCCAGCCTCGCCAGGGTGGTGTCTGCGCCAGGCCCCCGACCGTCGGCGCGGCCAGCGCGAAACCGGCCAGGAAGCCCGCCGTCGGCCCCGCGAAGGCGGCCGGCCCGCCCGCCCCCTCCGCCAGGAACGGCAGGCCGATCAGCGCCTGGCCCAGCCAGACGAGGACGATCTCCGCCGCCAGGCGCGGCCCGGCGAGGGCGGACAGCGCCAGAAGCGTGAAGGTCTGAAGGGTGATCGGCGCCGGTCCCACCGGAATGGCCGCCCAGGAGGACGCCGCCAACAGCCAGCTTGCCGCCAGCACCAGGCCCACGCGCCAGGCGAGCGGGCGGCCGGCGACCAGCGCGGCGAGCGGGGCGGACGCCATCGGCGGTCTCCGTCGTGGATGTGGCGCGGGCGGGCACGTCAGGCCAGCCAGACCAGGGTGCGGCTGGCGGCGGCCTGCCCCCGCGCGCGCGAGTGGGTGAGCGTCACTTCGCCGGTGTAGAGGAAGCCGGCCTTGCACAGAACCTCGCCCGACGCGGGATTGTCGGAAAAGTGCCGGGCCATGACGTAGCGGCGGCGCCAGTCGCGGCTGGCCCATGCCAGGGCGCCGTCGACCGCTTCGGTGGCGTAGCCTCGGCCCCAGTAGGCGCGGCCCAGCCAGTAGCCCAGCTCGCAGCGCGCGCTTTCCATGGGGTGGAAGCCGAGCATGCCGATCAGGTCGCCGTCGAGCTCGATGGCGAACTCGGCGTGACTGGCCGGATCGTCCGTACCCACGCGTTCGAGGAAGGCATGGGCGTCGTCCAGGCCATAGGGGTGCGGCATGGAGCCGGTCATGCGCGCGATGTCGAAGTCGTTGGCGAGCTCCGCCAGACGACGGGCGTCCGCGGCGCACGGCGGGCGCAGCCGCAGCCGCGGGGTTTCGACGACAGGCGAGGCCGCTGGACGGGCCATCTCGTCTCCTCCTGGCCCGGCGCGCGACGCCAGGCCCAAAAACAAAGCGGGGAGCCCGGCGAACCGGACCCCCCGCTTGGTCTCATGTCCGGTTTGCCTGATTGCGTCAGGGCGAAACCGGGGAATGGAGGTTTCGCCTTATTCGGCCGCCACCACTTCCGGAACCACCGTAACATAGGTTCGGTCGTCGCGCTTGGTGACGAACTTCACGGCGCCGGCGGCGGTCGCGAAGAGGGTATGGTCCTTGCCCATGCCGACGTTGTCGCCGGCGTAGAACTTGGTCCCGCGCTGACGGATGATGATGTTGCCCGGGACGACCGCTTCGCCGCCGAACTTCTTCACGCCGAGACGGCGGCCCGCAGAGTCGCGCCCGTTGCGCGAGGAGCCGCCCGATTTCTTGTGAGCCATAGCGCTCTCCTAGATCCTGCTGCGGACGCCTTACTCGGCGTCCTTCTCCGTCTTCTTGGCCGCGGCCTTCTTCGGCGCAGCCTTCTTCTCACCGGCCTCGGCCTTGGGCGCCGCAGCCTTGGGCGCAGCCGCCTTCTTGGCGGGCTTGGCCTCGGCCGGAGCGGCCTCGGCGTCGGCGGCCTTCGCCGGCTTGGCCGCCGGCGCCGCGAGCGGAGCAGGCGCGTCGATCTTCAGGTTGCGGGCGCGGGCGTCGAGCACGGCCTTCGGCGTCAGGTCGACGGTCCCGTCCCACTTCTCGGACTTGCCGGCGCCTTCGATGGCGGTGACGCGCAGCACCGACTCGGTCTGGCGGTGGCCGCGGGTGCGGCGATAGCCCTGGCGGCGGATCTTCTTGAAGATCTTCACCTTCTCGCCCTTGCGGGTCTCGATCAGGGTGGCGCTGACGCTGGCGCCTTCAACGGTGGGGGCGCCCAGCGTCACCGCCTCGCCCTCGCCCAGCATCAGCACTTCGCCGAAGGCCACATTCGCGCCCGGCTCGCCGTCGAGCTTTTCGACCACGAGCAGATCGCCGGCCTTAACTCGGTACTGTTTGCCGCCGGTCTTGATCACCGCGTACATCGTTCGCGCCTTGGTTCTTAAGTGATTGCGTCGCCGCAAAATAGATTGCGCCCGCGAGCGGTCCCGCGGACGAGAGGCGCGGTTATACAGAGGCCGAGGCTTGAGTCAACGCGCCAGCAGGCGTCAGACGCCTTTCGGCCGCACTTCGATCGTCACGTGGCTTAGGCCGGGAAGTCCCGCCAGCCGCGCGCGATAGTCCTGCGGCGATCCGGCCCCGTCGCCGGCCACCACCAGGATGACGGCGTGGTGCCCCGGACCAAGGCGCCAGAGGTGCAGATCGAGCACCCGGCCGCCGGCCTCCTGCATCCGCCGGCGGATCTCCGAGGCCAGGGCCGGGCTGGGGTTCATGTCCAGCAGCACGCCGCCGGCCCGCCGCATCAACGTCAGGGCGAACTGGGCGATGAGCAGGGCGCCGAGCAGACCCGCCGCCGGGTCGGCCCAGGTCCACCCGAGCAGCTCGCCGGCGCCGAGGCCCAGGATCGCCAGGACGGCGACCGCCGCGTCGGCGGTCAGGTGAAGGTGGGCGACGTTCAGGTTCAGGTCGCCGAACTCGTCGTGGTCGTGCGCCCGCGGCGCCGGCCGCAACAGCCAGGCGCAGAGCAGGTTGATGGCCAGGCTCGCGCCGGCCAGGGGGAGGGCGGCGTGGTAGCCCACCTCGTGGGGGGCGGCGATCCGCTCGACGCTCTCGGCCAGGACCACCACGGCGGTGACGCCGAGGACCACGGCGTTGGCGAAGGCGGCGAGATAGCCGATCTTGCCCGTCCCGAAGGCGAAGCGGGGGTCGGCGGCGAAGCGGCGGGCCAGGCCGTAGGCGCCGGCGGCCACCACCAGGGCGGCGACATGGCCGGCCATGTGCAGCCCCCCGGCCAGCAGGGCCATGGAGTTGAACGCCAGCCCTCCGGCCACCTGCAGCGCAAGGCTGAGGACGCAGATCGCCGCCACCACGCGGGTGCGCCGCTCGTTCCGCCGATGGTCGGCGCCCAGGTACGATCGGTCCGTGCGGAAGGCGTCGAGGGTCTCGGCGTCGAGGGCCTCTCGGGGATTGGCGGCGGTCACGAGGTCTCGCAGGGCGGTGGGGAAACCAGCGTTATTCTATAACAGAACGCAGGGTCAAGGCGCGCGTTCCGCGGGTATGGCGGCAAGACCTGTTCCCTAAGCGCCCGCCAATGACTAGATGGGCGTCATGACCGACAAGACCCCCGTCACCGTCCTCACCGGCTATCTCGGCGCCGGCAAGACCACCCTGCTGAACCGCATCCTCTCGGAGGACCACGGCAAGCGCTACGCCGTCATCGTCAACGAGTTCGGCGAGGTGGGCATCGACAACGACCTCATCGTCGGCGCCGACGAGGAAGTGTTCGAGATGAACAACGGCTGCGTCTGCTGCACGGTCCGGGGCGACCTGATCCGCGTGCTGTCCGGGCTGATGCGGCGCAAGGGCAAGTTCGACGCGATCATCGTCGAGACCACGGGCCTGGCCGACCCCGGGCCGGTGGCCCAGACCTTCTTCGTCGACGACGACGTGCGGGCCAAGGCCGAGCTCGACAGCGTGACCACGGTGGTCGACGCCAAGCACCTGCCCCTGCGGCTGGCCGATTCCAAGGAGGCGGTCGAGCAGATCGCCTTCGCCGACCAGATCATCCTGAACAAGACCGACCTGGTCTCCGAGGCGGACCTCGCCTCGGTGGAGGCGCAGATCCGCAGGCTCAACCCGCTGGCCCCGATCCATCGGGCGCAGCGTTCGAACGTGCCGCTGGAGGCGATCCTGGGGCGTGGCGGCTTCGACCTGGGCCGCATCACCGAACTGCAGCCGGAATTCCTCAACCCGGCCCACGGCGAGCCCGGCCACGTGCACGACGAGCACTGCGAGCACCACGACCACGATCATGGCCACCATCACCATGATCACGGCCACCACCACCATGACCACGTGGCCGAGGCGGGCATCCGCGGGATTTCGCTGACGCTGGACAAGCCCATCGACGGCGGCCGCGTGACCCAGTGGCTGAACAACGTGCTGCAGGCCCAGGGGCCGGACATCCTGCGGGCCAAGGGGATCCTCGACGTCGCCGGAGAGAACCGGCGCCTCGTCTTCCAGGCCGTGCACATGATCCTGGAGGGCGACTTCCAACGCGAGTGGCGCGAGGGCGAGCCCCGCTACAGCCGTCTGGTCTTCATCGGCCGCAACCTGGACGAGGCGGCGCTGCGCCAGGGCTTCGAGGCCTGCGCCGCCTGAGGCGGCCCCGCGACGGCCAAAAGAAAAGCCCGCCCAGGGAAACCCGGGCGGGCTTGTCTGTCTGCAAGGACGAAGGGCTCAGAGCTCTTCGTTGATCAGGGCCACCTGATAGAAGCCGTTTTCCTGCAGGTTGTTCATTACGGCCATGAAGTCGCCGTAGCGCACGGTCCGGTCGGCGCGGATGTAGACGCGCTGCTCGGTCGGCGGCGTAGCCGGGTCTTCCTGGGTCAGCACGACGGACAGGTCGCCGGTCAGCCGGTCGAGGCTGGTCGCCTGCTCGCCGATGTAGAGTTCGCCGCCCTGCTGGATGTTCACCAGGATCGGCTCCTTCACCTTCGTGCCGGGCGGCGGCGGAATGGCCGGAGGCAGGTCGAGCTTGATCGACACCGTCGCGGCGGGGATCGCCACCATGAAAATGATGAGGAGCACCAGCATGACGTCCACGAAGGGCGTCACGTTGATGTCGCTGTTCTGGCCGAGGTCGAACTTGTTCTTCCCGCCTCCGCCGCCCAGCTTCGCACCCATATGCAATTCCTTCCCTAGGGGCCCGTCGATGGACGGCCCGCGCTCGTCGGCAGACCATTCGCCTGTCGTTTCGGGAAAGTAAAGCCCGAACGTGACGGCGCTCGCCTCATCCGGATCGCCCATCCGGCGCCGGCCCGGTT
This sequence comes from Phenylobacterium sp., assembly GCF_046291545.1. GTDB lineage: Bacteria > Pseudomonadota > Alphaproteobacteria > Caulobacterales > Caulobacteraceae > Phenylobacterium. Next base: position 494,762 of record NZ_JBKBSM010000001.1, on the reverse strand, counting down.
CAGCGGCGCCGAGGCGACCGATTCTTGGGCGGCGGCGCCCTTTTTCCAAGACCGACGTTCGTTCTCCACGGTGGTTGCCTGCGCGCCCGGATGCGCTATGGGCTCGCGCATGACCAACGACTTCGACGCCTATGTCTCCGCCGCCCTTTTCGACCGTTCCGGCAAGGCCGCCTTCGCTCTGGGCGACGGCACGGTGCGCTTCGAGGACGGCGCGGCGGTGGAAGCCCACGATGGGGCGGTGCTCGCCGCGTGCCTGCATCCCAGGGGTGAAGGCGTAGTCACCGGGGGCGACGACGGCCGCGTCGTCTGGTCGCGCCCGTCGGGCGCCGAGACCATCGCCGAGGTCCCCGGCCGCTGGATCGAAGCGGTGGAGGCCAGCGCCGAGTCGGGACTGATCGCCTTCGCCGCCGGGCGCGAGCTGCACGTGCGCGACGCGGCCGATGCGGCCTTCGCCCGGGTCTTCCTCCACGAGAAGTCGGTCGCCGGTCTCGCCTTCGATCCCAAGGGCCGGCGAGTCGCGGCGGCCACCTACGGCGGCGCCTGGCTCTGGTACGCGCGCATCGCCGAGCAGAAGCCGGTGGTGCTCGAATGGGCGGGCAGCCACATCGCGGTGGCCTGGAGCCCGGACGGCAAGTTCCTGATGTCGTCGATGCAGGAGAACCAGCTGCACGGCTGGCGGGTGGCCGACGAGAAGAACATGCGGATGGGGGGCTACCCCTCAAAGGTGAAGAGCCTCGTCTTCATGTCCAAGGGCCAGCTGCTGGCGACGTCCGGCGCCAACGGCCTTGTGGTCTGGCCGTTCTCCGGCTCCACCGGGCCGATGGGCAAGCAGGCGGCCGAGGTGGGATTCGACGAAAGCGCCCTCGTCGCCCGGGTCGCGGCCATGCCGGCGGGATCGATCGTCGCCGCCGGCCTCGACGACGGGCGGGTGTGGGCCTGCGACCTGACCGGGCAGAAGATCGCCGAGGTGAAGGCCGAGAAGGGGCCGCCGATCACCGCCCTGGCGCTGTCCAGGGACGGCAAACGGGTGGCCTGGGGCGACGAGGACGGCGGGGCGGGCGTGGCCGACTCTCAGGTCTGACGCCTAGGGTGTCACAGGGCCGGCGGCCGGCGCGTCCTTGTCGTGTCATCCACACGCAGACGGATCCTCCCCATGACCCCTCGCCTGACCCAACCGCAAAAGCTCGCCCCGGCCGCGATGAAGGCCATGTTCGCCCTTGAAGCCGCCCTGGCCGACAGCGGCCTGGAGCACAGTCTGCTCGAGCTGGTGAAGATGCGGGCGTCCCAGATCAACGGCTGCGCCTTCTGCATCCATATGCACGCCTCCGATGCGCGCAAGGCAGGCGAGGGCGAGATGCGCCTCTACATGCTGAACGCCTGGCGCGAATCCTCGCTCTATTCTCGGCGCGAGCGCGCCGCGCTGGGCTGGACCGAGGCGCTGACCCGGGTGGCCGAAACCGGGGCGCCGGACGAGGACTACGCGGCCCTGGCGGCCGAGTTCAGCGAAGCCGAGCAGGTCAACCTGACCCTGGCGATCGGCGCGATCAACACCTGGAACCGCCTGCAGGTCGGGCTCCGCGCGGCGCATCCCCCGCTGACGGCAGAGGCCGCCTGAGGCCGGCCCGGCGCGTCAATCGAATCCATTCATCTCGCCCCAGGCCTCGAAGGGGTCGCGGCGGGTGCGAAGGGTGTTGATTGGCGCGTCGGGATCGCGCCAGCCCAGGGCCATTCCGGAAAACAGCATGTGATCGTCGGGCAGGCCGACGGCCCGGGCCACCGTCTTCGGATAGCGCGCCCAGTATTCCTGGGCGCAGGTGTCCAGGCCCCGCTCTGTCGCCAGCAGCATGACCGTCTGCATGTACATGCCGACGTCGGACCACTGCGGCGGCCCGCAGCGCCGGTCGATGCAGAAGAACAGCCCCACCGGGGCGCCGAACAGCTCGCCGTTCTTCGCCAGCTGGCGAAGGCGCGCCGGCTTGTCCTCCCGCGGAACGCCGATGGTCGCGTAGAGATCCTCGCCGCATTCGAAGCGGCGGGTGCGCAGCGGATCCCACAGGTTCGGCGGATAGACGTCATACTCCGGCGGCTCGCCCATGGGATTGGCGGCCACCGCCGCCTTGAGCGCGTCCAGCGGGGCGCCGGCGAGCGCATAGACCCGCCAGGGCTGGAGGTTGCCGCCCGAAGGCGCGCGCGCCGCGGCCTCCAGGATTTCGCGCACCAGCGGGCCCGGCACAGGGTCCGGCTTGAAGGCGCGGATGGAAATGCGGGCGGCGACGGCGTCGGTCACGTTCATGCGGGGGCGCCTCATCGGGTCATCTGGACGGAATCTTCGGTCACGGCTAGCACCTGTCCCTAAGGTCACGGCAAGGGGCGTCGACTTGGCCCGCAAGGCTTCGAAAGGCGGAACGTTCGGACGGCTCTTCAGGCTGGCCCTGACGCTCGTCCTGATCTTCGGCCTGGTCGGCCCCGTGACCGTGACGGCGCTCTACCGCTTCGTGCCCCCGCCGATCACCTGGCTGATGATCGAGCGGCTGTTCGAGGGCAAGGGCTTCGACCGCCGCTGGCGGCCGATCGACGAGATCTCGCCCAAGCTGGTCCGCGCGGTCATCGCCGCCGAAGACGCTCGCTTCTGCCAGCACCACGGCTTTGATCTGGAGGCGATCGAGAAGGCGATGGAGTCCAACGCCAAGGGCAAGAAGCTGCGCGGCGGCTCGACCATCAGCCAGCAGACCGCCAAGAACGTGTTCCTGTGGCCGGACCGCTCCTATGTCCGCAAGGGGCTGGAAGCCTATTTCACCGTCCTGATCGAAGTCCTGTGGGGCAAGCGGCGGATCATGGAGGTCTATCTGAACTCCATCGAGTGGGGCCCCGGCGTCTACGGCGCGGAAGCGGCGGCGCAGAAGAACTTCGGGGTCGGCGCCGACAAGCTCACCGCAGCCCAGGCCGCGCGGCTGGCGGCGATCCTGCCCAGCCCGCTGAAGTGGAAGGCGGCCAAGCCGGGCCCCTATGTGCGCAAGCGCTCGGGCAAGATCACCCGCGCGGCCGGCGCGGTGCGCCGCGACGGCCTGGCCTCCTGCGTCCTGGAATAGCCGCCGGCCCGTTCAGACGGGCAGCGCGGTCCGCCGCACGACCGTGCGCATGGCCAGGCTTGAGGAGATGCGCTCCACCCCCGGAATGCGCGTGAGGACCTTGGAGTGCACGCGTTCCAGGTCGTCGACGTCGCGCACCGCCAGGCGCAGGAGATAATCGGCGCCGCCGGTCATCAGGTGGCATTCGGCCACTTCCTTGACCTCGCAGATCGCCGCCTCGAACGCGCTCAGCGCCGCTTCGGCCTGGGAGGCCAGGGTGACCGTGACGAAGACGCTCAGCGACAGGCCGAGCGCCCGCTCGTCGATCTGCGCCGCATAGCCGGAAATCACGCCGGCGTCCTCCAGGGCGCGGACTCGCCGCTGGCACGTGGTCTCGGACATGTGAACGGCCTGGGACAGCTCGACGTAGCTGGCGCGCCCGTTCTGGCGAAGATGGGCGATAATCTTCCAGTCGAACTGGTCCATGCAGCTTTCCACCATGCTTCGCGGGTGCGGCGCGGGAAAGCTGCAGCATAGGAATATTCCTCCGTGAATCCAGCCGGGAAGCCACGCGCCCGCTGCGCTTATATCTGCAGATCAGCCTTTGGGAGGTCCCTTCATGCGCGTCGGCGTTCCTACTGAAATCAAGCCGGGCGAGCATCGCGTCGGTCTCACCCCCATCGCCGTGCGCGAATACGTGGCCCACGGCCACCAGGTGCTGGTGCAGTCCGGCGCCGGCCAGGGCGCAGGCTACGCCGACGAGGTCTATGAGCGCGCCGGCGCGCAGATCGCGCCCGATGCGGAGGCGGTGTTCGCCCAGGCCCAGATGATCGTGAAGGTGAAGGAGCCGCAGGCCGTCGAATGGGCCCGGCTGACCACCGATCACATCCTCTTCACCTATCTGCACCTGGCGCCCGATCCGGCCCAGACCGAGGGGCTGCTGGCCTCCGGCTGCGCGGCGGTGGCCTACGAGACGGTGACCGACGCCCGGGGCGGCCTGCCGCTGCTGGCGCCCATGTCTGAAGTGGCCGGCCGCATCGCCGTTTTCTCGGCGGCGGAAACCCTGCTCAAGCACAACGGCGGCATGGGCCTGCTGCTGTGCGGGGTTCCCGGCGTTCCTCCGGCCCGGGTCGCCGTGCTGGGCGGCGGGGTGGTGGGCTCCAACGCCGCGCGCATGGCCGCAGGGCTCGGGGCCGAGGTCGTGGTGCTGGAGCGTTCGATCCCGCGGATGCGCGAACTGGACGACCTCTACCAGGGCCGGATCCTGACCCGCTATTCGACCTTCGCGGCCGTCGAGGAAGAGGTGCTGAAGGCCGACGTGGTGATCGGCGCGGTGCTGACCGCGGGCGCCGCGGCGCCCAAGCTGGTCCGCCGCGAGCACCTGCAGCACATGAAGCCGGGTTCGGTGCTGGTGGACGTCTCCATCGACCAGGGCGGCTGTTTCGAGACGAGCCGGCCGACCACCCATGCCGAGCCGACCTATGTGATCGACGGCGTGGTGCACTACTGCGTGGCCAACATGCCGGGCGCGGCGCCGCGCACCTCCTCGGAGGCCCTGGGCAACGCCACCCTGCCGTTCGGCCTGGCCTTGGCCGACAAGGGCCTGGACGCCCTGAAGGCGGACGTTCATCTGGCCCGCGGGCTCAACGTGCTGAACGGCAAGGTCACCCATCCCGCGGTCGCCGAGGCCCTCGGCAAGCCCTTCGCCGACCCGTTCGGCATCTGGAAGGCCTGACCGGCGCGCCGAGACCGCCCCGTTCGCGGACGTCCCCGGGGGCTGGCCCGCGGGCTCAGGGGGCGCGGCGCTCGCGCTTGCGGACGAACATGGCCTGGTCGGCTTCGGCCACGACGTCCTCGGGCGCGCGGTCCGGCGTGATTTCGCAGACGCCGTAGGAGATGTGCAGGGGCGCCGACCAGTCGCCGAAGGTGATCGGCTGGGCCTCGATGGCGCGGGCCAGGGCCTGGCCCTTGGCCTCGGCCGCCGCATGGTCGGCCTGAGCCAGGATCACGGCGAACTCGTCTCCGCCCATGCGCCCGACGATGTCGCTCTCGCGCACCTGGGCGCTCAGGCGCTCGGCCACGGCCTTGAGGGCCGCGTCGCCGGCGGCGTGGCCGAAGCGGTCGTTGACCAGCTTGAAGCCGTCGAGGTCGAAGTAGATCAGGCTGGCGGGCGAGCCGTAGCGGGCGGCGAAGGTGCGGATGCGGCCAAGCTCGCGCACCAGGGCCCGGCGGTTGAGCAGGGGCGTGAGCGGGTCCCGGTCGGCCAGGCCCTCCACCTCGGCGAGCCTCGCCTTCAGCCGGCCGACCTCGCTGCGCAGGTCGTCGATCTCGGTGAGGAGGGTCTGGACGGCGCTGCGCACGGGCGGCGTCAGGTCGGTCTCCGCCAATCCGAGGAAGGCGGCCTTGTCCGCCGAGCCGGGCGGAACGGGCACGCCGGCCGCAGCCTTGGCCAGGGCCCGGCGCCGGATGTCGGAAAACGGCTGGTTGCGTGCGCCGCTGATCTTCATGGCCGTTCGAATCGCCCCCGACCGAAACCACCGTTAACCCTATCTTTCCTCGGTTGCGGGCGCAAAGGCGGCGCCTATACTCCGCGCCTTTCTTCGCAGGGGCTCCGACACGATGGCCAATTCAGCGAGCGGTCCGGCCGCGCCCGTCGCCATCATCATGGGCAGCCGCTCCGACTGGCCCACGATGCGCGCCGCCGCCGAGAGCCTCGACGCCTTGGGCGTGGCCTATGAGGCTAAGGTGATTTCCGCTCACCGCACCCCGGACCGGATGTACGCCTTCGCCAAGGGAGCCAAGGCCGCTGGCGTGAAGGTGATCATCGCCGGCGCTGGCGGCGCAGCCCACCTGCCCGGCATGACGGCCTCGATGACCGAGCTCCCGGTGCTGGGGGTTCCCGTGGAATCCAAGGCGCTGAAGGGCATGGATTCGCTTCTGTCGATCGTGCAGATGCCCGGCGGGATTCCCGTGGGGGCGCTGGCCATCGGCGAGGCCGGGGCGCGCAATGCGGGCCTGCTGGCCGCCCAGATCCTTGCCCTCAACGATCCGGACCTGGCCGAGCGGCTGGCTGCGCATCGCGCCCGCCAGGCCGACTCGGTGCCCCAATCGGTGGAAGACGCCTGACCATGACCGCCTTTCCGCTTCCCCCCGGCTCGGTGATCGGCGTCCTCGGCGGGGGGCAGCTCGGCCGAATGCTGGCCTTGGCCGCCGCGCGTCTGGGGTTCGATGTGGCGGTGCTGGAGCCGGAGGCGGACTCGCCAGCCGCGCGGGTGGCTGCGCACGCCGTCGTCGGCGCCTATGACGACCCGTCCGCCCTGGCTCGGCTGGCCGAGCTGAGCGACGTGGTCACCTACGAGTTCGAGAACGTGCCGGCGCGGGCGGTGGCGACCCTGGCCGAACTCGGCGTGGAGACCGCGCCCTGCGCCCGCGCCCTGGCGGTCGCCCAGGACCGGGTGGCGGAAAAGACCTTCCTCAACGAGGCGGGGGTGGCCACCGTCGCTTTCGCCGCGGCGCACGACGCGGCCGGCGCGGCCGAGGCGGTGGCGCAGGTCGGCGTCCCGGCGCTGATGAAGACCTGCCGCGACGGCTATGACGGCAAGGGACAGAGGTGGGTGGAGCACCTCGCCGACGCCGCCGCCGCCTTCGCGGCCCTGGGCGGCGACCCGGTGATCGTCGAGGCTCCGGCCGATTTCATGCGGGAGCTGTCGGTGATCGCGGTGCGGGCCCGCGGCGGCGAGATCGCCATCTATCCGCCGGGCGAGAACCATCATGAGAACGGCGTGCTGCGCCGTACCTCCGCGCCTGCGCAGGTGAGCAGGAAGGCCGCCGAGCAGATCGAGCGCATCGCCCATCAGATCCTGAACAGCCTGGACTATGTCGGGGTGATCGGCATCGAGCTGTTCGAGCTGAAGGGCGGCCGGCTGCTGGTCAACGAGCTTGCGCCCCGGGTGCACAACACCGGGCACTGGACCCAGGACGGCTGCGAGGTCGATCAGTTCGAACAGCACGTCCGCGCGGTGGCCGGCTGGCCGCTCGGGCCCACCGAGCCGCACCACCGGGTGGAGATGACCAATCTCCTGGGCGAGGAAGCTGCGGCCTGGGCGGCCCTGGCCGCCGAGCCGGAAAGCCGTCTGCACCTCTACGGCAAGCGGGAGATGAAGGCGGGTCGCAAGATGGGGCACGTCAACCGGCTGCACCCGCTGAAATAGCTCGCGCCGGGCCTATCCGTACCTCAGCTTGCCGAGGGCGACGGCGAGGTCGCGCAGGGCGTCCTGCGGGCGAAGCCTGGTGGTCGCCTTCCACTTCTCGAAGGTCATGACGTTGTCGATGCGCGCGTCGACGAAGGCCATGGCGGCGGCCTCCCCCTGCTGCAGGCGGATGGCCAGGGCGCCCGCCAGCACGCCGCCGAGGATCGCGCGCTTGGAATAGTGGTTCTCGTCGGTGGCCGTGTCGCCGGCCCAGCGCCACAGGGCGTCTGCGCTGGCCCACAGGAGCCGGGCGGCCAGGGGCAGGTGGTGGGGCAGGGCGAGCCAGCCGGCCCAGCGACGCACGGCCGGACCGTCGGCGGCCGCCGCCTCGATGCGCGCGGCCAGGGCCGCGCGGACGCGCTCACGCACCTTCAGGGCCTGGGGATCGACGTCGCCAAGGGCCGCCAGGGCTCGGGCGTCGTGCCGGCGGGCCAGCAGGGCGGCCAGGTCGGCCGCCCCGTTGGGCATGAGCAGCTCCACGTCGGCGGGCGTCAGGCCGCAGGCGCGACCGGCGGCTCGGGCGGTCAGGCGGGTCCAGCCCATGGTCGGCGCCAGCTCGAGCGCCTTGTCCAGAACGCGGTCTTCGGCCTCTGCGGCCCAGGCGTCGGCATCGGTCATAAGGCATTCTAGCGTGCTGAACGCGCGCCGTCTCGCCGTGGACATCGGCTCCGCATTCTGATATCAGCGCCGCTTCCAAACCCGGAGGCCCTCGCCCCCGGGCCACCTGTTTTTGTTCGCTCGCCGCCTCCCCGGTCGGATGGCCGAGCGGGAGCGACCAAAGGAGAGAGACCCCTGGTTCAGATTTTCGTCCGCGACAACAACGTCGACCAAGCCCTGAAGGCGCTCAAGAAGAAGATGCAGCGCGAGGGCTCGTTCCGCGAGATGAAGCGCCACGTCCACTATGAAAAGCCGTCCGAGAAGCGCGCCCGCCAAAAGGCGGAAGCGGTGCGCCGGGCGCGCAAGCTGGCCCGCAAGCGGGCCCAGCGCGAAGGGCTGATCGCGGCGCCGAAGAAGCCTTCGCGTTAAGGCGTCTGCGGATCTGTAGGGATTTCGGGGCCGTGCGGGCGACCGCGCGGCCCTTTCTCTTGTACGGTCAAGGTTTGCGCGCCATGGCCAAGGCGCGGTCTTCGGTCGCGCTGGCGCGGCGCTTGCTGGTGAAACGGCGAACGGCGTCCTATCTTCAAGGCGAACAAGTTTTTCGAGACGGTCTGAGCCATCATGAACCTTCGTAATCTCGCCATCTGGGGCGTCATCGTCGTCGTCCTGATCGGTCTGTACAGCATGATGACCGGCGGCGGACACGCGGCCGCGACGAGTGAGATCAGCTACTCGACCCTGCTCAGCCGCGTGAACTCCGGCGACGTGAAGTCGGCCGTGATCCGCGGCACGGCCGTCGAAATCCGTGACCAGAGCGGCAAGACCTACACGGCCGTGACCCCGGAGAACCAGGACGAGCTGGTCAAGCGCCTGGAGAGCCAGGGCGCGGACATCCAGGTCAAGCCGGCCGGCGGCTTCACCCTGCTGGGCTTCCTGCTGAACAGCCTGCCGATCCTGCTGCTGATCGGGGTGTGGATCTTCTTCATGCGCCAGATGCAGGGCGGCGCGCGCGGCGCCATGGGCTTCGGAAAGTCCAAGGCGCGGCTGCTGACCGAGAACAAGAACCGCGTCACCTTCGACGACGTGGCCGGCGTGGACGAAGCCAAGGAAGAACTGACCGAGATCGTCGATTTCCTCAAGGACCCGCAGAAGTTCCAGCGCCTGGGCGGCAAGATTCCGAAGGGCGCGCTGCTGGTCGGTCCTCCCGGCACCGGTAAGACGCTGCTGGCCCGCGCCGTCGCGGGCGAGGCGGGCGTGCCCTTCTTCACCATCTCCGGCTCGGACTTCGTGGAAATGTTCGTCGGCGTCGGCGCCAGCCGCGTGCGCGACATGTTCGAGCAGGCCAAGAAGAACGCCCCCTGCATCATCTTCATCGACGAAATCGATGCGGTGGGCCGTCATCGCGGCGCGGGCCTCGGCGGCGGCAACGACGAGCGCGAGCAGACCCTGAACCAGCTGCTGGTGGAGATGGACGGATTCGAGGCCAACGAAGGCATCATCCTGATCGCCGCCACCAACCGTCCCGACGTGCTGGACCCGGCGCTGCTTCGTCCTGGCCGCTTCGACCGCCAGGTCGTGGTGCCCAACCCCGACATCAACGGCCGCGAGCGGATCCTGCGCGTGCACATGAAGAACGTGCCGCTGGCCGCCGACGTGGACGTGAAGGTGATCGCCCGCGGCACCCCGGGCTTCTCCGGCGCGGACCTGTCGAACCTCGTCAACGAGGCGGCCCTGATGGCCGCCCGCAAGAACCGCCGCATGGTCACCATGCGCGACTTCGAGGACGCCAAGGACAAGGTCATGATGGGCGCCGAGCGCCGGTCGATGGCCATGACCGAGGACGAGAAGCGTCTGACCGCCTACCACGAGGGCGGCCACGCCCTGGTGACGCTGAACGTGCCGGCCACCGACCCGGTGCACAAGGCGACCATCATCCCGCGCGGCCGGGCGCTGGGCATGGTCATGCAGCTGCCCGAACGCGACAAGCTTTCGATGAGCTATCAGGAGATGACCTCGCGCCTGGCCATCCTGATGGGCGGGCGGGTGGCCGAGGAGATCATCTTCGGCAAGGAGAAGATCACCTCCGGCGCCTCCTCCGACATCGACCAGGCGACCAAGCTGGCGCGGGCGATGGTGACCAAGTGGGGCTTTTCCGACCAGCTCGGCGTGGTGGCCTACGGCGAGAACCAGGACGAGGTGTTCCTGGGCCACTCGGTGAGCCGCACCCAGAACGTCTCGGAAGAGACGGCGCGGATCATCGACGCCGAGGTCAAGCGCCTGGTGCAGGGCGGCTTCGACGAGGCCCGCCGGATCCTGACCGAGAAGCTCGACGACCTGCACACCCTGGCCAAGGCCCTGCTCGAGTACGAGACCCTGTCCGGCGAGGAGATCGTCAACGCGCTGAAGGGCGTGCCGCCGAAGCGCGACGAGGTCGAGTCCAAGCGCCCCTCCGGCCCGTCGGCGGCCGTGCCGATCTCGCCGCGCCCGGCCGATCCGGAGCCGGCCTGAGCCTGCGCTCCTGACGGCTGAGCCGGAAAAGGCCTGCGCCATGCCGCGCGTGCGGGTGATGGGCATCGTCAACGTCACGCCGGACAGCTTCTCCGACGGCGGGCGCTGGCTGGACCACGGCGATGCTCTGGCCCATGCCCGGCGCCTGATAGCCGAGGGGGCGGACATCCTGGACGTGGGCGGGGAATCCACCCGCCCCGGCGCCCGGCCGGTGGCGCAGGATGAGGAGATCGAACGCGTCGTCCCCCTGATCGCCGCGATCCGGGCCGAAAGCGACATCCCCGTCAGCATCGACACGATGAAGCCTGCCGTCGCGCGGGCGGCGGTGGCGGCCGGCGCGAGCATCTGGAACGACGTCAGCGCCCTTCGCGGCGGTCCACAGGCGGCGGAGGCCGCCGCCGAGCTCGGCTGCGAGGTGGTGCTCATGCACATGCAGGGCGAGCCGGGGACCATGCAGCGCGAGCCGCGCTACGCCGACGTGGTCGGCGAGGTCTGCGCGTTCCTGGACGAGCGGGCGCAGGCGGCGGTCGCGGCGGGCGTTGCGCCGGAGAAGATCTGGCTCGATCCCGGCGTCGGCTTCGGCAAGCACGTGACCCGCCACAACCTGCCGCTGCTGGCCGGACTGGACCGGGTCGCCGCGCTGGGGTTTCCGGTGTTGCTGGGCGCCAGCCGCAAGAGCTTCATCGGCGCCCTTGACGGCGGTGCGGGGCCGCAGGCGCGGCTTGGCGGCTCGATCGCCGCGGCGCTTGCGGGCGCGGCGGCGGGCGTCTCGGCGGTGCGGGTCCACGATGTGCGCGAAACCGTCCAGGCGCTACGGGTGTGGTCGGCGATTCAGGACGGCCGCCCATAGGGTTCCTGAGCGTGGCTCTCGAAGCGCAGGCCAGGATGTGGAACAAGGCGGCATGAGCGCCGCACCACCCTCCGCCCAGGCCCTGGGCCGCGTCTTGATCCTCGCGGGGTCCGACTCCGGCGGCGGCGCGGGGATCCAGGCGGACATCAAGACGGTGACGGCGCTTGGCGGCTACGCGGCCACGGCGGTGACGGCGATCACCGTGCAGAACACCCTGGGCGTCAGCGCCGTGCATCCGATCCCGCTCGACATCGTCGCCGGCCAGGCGCGGGCGGTCCTTGAGGACATCGGCGCCGACGCAATCAAGACCGGCATGCTGGGCGCCGTGGAGACGGTGGAGTGCGTGGCCGCGGTCCTCGAATCCGCGGCGGCGATCCCGGCGGTGGTCGACCCGGTGATGGTGGCCAAGGGCGGGGCGGCCCTGCTGGCGCCGCAGGCCGTGGAGGCGGTGAGGACGCTGATGATTCCGCGCGCGGCGCTGCTCACGCCCAATGCGCCCGAAGCGGAGGCGCTGACCGGCCTTTCCGTGCAGAGCCCCGACGACCAGCGCCGCGCCGGGGACGCGCTGCTGGCGATGGGCGCGGGGGCGGTGCTGATGAAGGGCGGCCACGTGCCCGGCGAAACGGTGGTGGACGTGCTGATCACGCCGGAGGGCGAGACGACCTTTGCGGCGGCGCGGCTCGAGACCCGCCACACCCACGGCACCGGCTGCACCCTGGCCTCGGCCTGCGCGGCCGGGCTCGCCCAGGGCCTGCCCCTGGCCGAGGCCGTCGCCCGGGCCTGGGCCTATGTGCAGGAGGCCATGGCCAGCGCTCCCGGCTTCGGCGCCGGACATGGGCCTTTGGACCACGCCTGGCCGCTGAGGGGACGGGGCGGATGAGCGCGAAGGCCACACAGTCGGCCCGTCTGGAGGCGATCCTGAGGGCGACGCCCGGCCTGATGCGGGTGCTGGAGACGGCCCGTGGCCTGGCCCTTCCGGACTGGCTGGTGTTTTCCGGCGCGGTCTACCAGCCGGTGCTGAACCACCTGACCGGTCGCGCGCCGGACTATGGGATCAAGGACTACGACCTCGGCTACTACGACGCGTCGGACACGACCTACGAGGCCGAAGACGCGGTGATCCGGCGGGTCGCCGCCGCCTTCGAACCGCCGCTCCGCGAAATGGTGGAAGTGCGGAACCAGGCGCGCGTGCACCTGTGGTTCGAGGACAAGTTTGGCGAGGCCTACACACCCCTGGCGAACACGTCCGAGGCGCTCGAGCGCTTCACCAGCACCACCTTTTCGGTGGGCGCGCGGCTGGAGCCGGACGGCGCCATGACGCTGGTCGCCCCCTTCGGCCTGGACGATCTGTTCGACCTGAAGCTTCGGCCGAACCCGAGGCGGTGGACGGCCGGATTCGCCCGCACCGCGGAGGCCGCCCGCCGTCGCTGGCCCGAGCTGACGATCATCGACTGAGGCCGCAGGCCGGCGCCCACGTGAAACGGGGGCGGCTCTCGCCGCCCCCGTCCAGCCGGGCGCTCTCCATGCCCTCGGCTCAGCGGCGGTCGTAGCCGCCGTAGCCGTAGCCGTAACGCTGGCCGTCGCGGGCCTCCTCGCGAAGGTTCGCCGCGAGCCGGTCGAAGCGCTGGTCGAGGTCGGCCCGCTCACGGCCGGACAGGCCGTTGACGCGGTAGCGCGCTTCCAGCTTCTCCAGGGCGTTGAACTCGGCCCGCAGGCGGGTGGCCTCCCGGGGCGTCAGGCGCCCGCTGCGGTAGCCGGCCTCGATGCGGCGGTCGAGCTGGTCCTGGCGACGGTTGATCGACACCCACTCCCCGCGCTGGTCGGTCCAGCCCCGGCCGCCGTACCAGCCCGATCCGGTCTGGCGGTCGGTGCGCTCGGAGCTGACGCGGATGGACAGGGCGTCCATGCGCCGGTCGAGATCTCGGCGTTCCCAGTCGGAGAGGCCGCCCGAGCGATAGCGGGCTTCGAGCGCCTGGATCTGGCGGAATTCGCCGCGCAGCCGGATCGCTTCTTCGCGGGACAGGTCGCCGCTGCGCACGCCCGCGTCGATCCGGTCGTCCAGGCTCGCCTGGCGGGCGTTGATCGGCGTCCAGCCTTGGGCCTGGGCGGCGCCGGCGGTCATGGCGAGAGCCGAGGCGGCGATGAGGGACAGTCTTGCGATGGTCTTCATTGTTTCGGTCCTTTCGTCCGGTGGCGTTCCAACCGCGAAGGAGGCTGAGGAAACCCATTCGCGGCGGATCGGTTGCGGGCGTGGGGTCAGCGCCGGTGCTGGCGGTCGTGCCGCTCGACGCGGATCTGACGGCTCAAGCCGTCCATGCGGCGGTCCAGATCGGCCATTTCCCAGCGGCTGAGGCCGTCCTGGCGGTAGCGGCGCTCCAGGCGCACGATGCGCTGCAGCTCCCCGTGCAGGCGCGCGGCTTCGGCGCGGGTGAGCGAATGGTTGCGCACGCCCATGTCGATGCGTCGGTCGAGTTCGCCCTGGCGCTGATCGACGGGGCGCCAGGGGGCGGCGGCCGCGGGCGCGGCGGCTGCGGCCGAGAGGGTCGACGCCGCGGCGAGGGCGATGAGGATCGTCTTCATCAGTAGGGTCTCCTTGCGGTCGTCGGGGGTGACGACGCACGCAGGAAACCGCAGGGCGGCTGACCTCAGCCTGAGGCCGCCGTTGTCGGGCGTTCAGCTTGGAGCCGGCGCCTCAGCCTCGGACGATCAGGGCTTCCATGCCCCTGAAGAACGGAAGCGCCCGCCAGGTCGGCTCCGGCCCCGCGAGCTTCAGGTCAGGGAAGCGCTCGAACAGCCGGGCCAGGGCCTGCTTGGCCTCGATGCGGGCCAGCGGGGCGCCGATGCACATGTGGCTGCCGCCGCCGAAAGCCACATGCGGCACGTGCTTGCGGGTGATGTCGAAGCGGTCGGGGTCGTCGAACACGGCGGGGTCGCGGTTGGCCGCGTGCAGCGAGGTGATCACCGACTGGTGGGCGTGCATCGGGCACCCGCCCACCCGGCGCTCGTCCGAAACCACGCGATTGGTGATGGCGACCGGGGACTCGTAGCGCAGGATCTCCTCGACGGCGGCCGCCGCAAGGCTTGGGTCGGCCTTGAGCTTGGCCAGCTCCGCGGGGTGCCGCAGCAGGAGCCACACGCCGTTGCCGATCAGGTCCGTGGTGGTGAGGTTGCCGCCGATGAGCAGGGCCGAGAGATTGACGCGAACCTCCTCGTCGGAGAGCGGCGCGCCCTGCGCCTGCAGGGCGACGACATCGCTGATCAGGTCGTCTTGCGGTGCGGCGCGGCGAGCCTGCATCAGCTCGGTGAAATAGTCGGCGAGCTTGCCCGAGCCCCATTCCATCCGCTCGGTCTCTTCCGGCGTGCGGAGAGGATTGAGGCCCAGGATCGAGGCCTCCGACCACTCGCGGAACTCGCGGTAGCGGTGCTGCTCCACGCCCAGGATGGCCGCGATCACCAGGATCGGTATCGGGATGCCGATCTCGCCGATCAGGTCGAAGGGCGCATCGGCCGGCGCGGCGTCGATCACCTCGTCGATGATCGCCTCGATTCGCGGCTTCATCGCATTGATCCGCGCATAGAAGGCCTTGGCCAGGGGCAGGCGTACGCGGCTGTGGTCCGGCTCGTCCATGGACAGGATGCTGTCGGTGCGCGGCTCGTCCGGGTCCTGGTCCATGCGCCGCAGGAGCGCGCCAGGCTCGGCCCGGCTCCAATGGCGCCAGAGGCTTCGGTCGTTCACCGTCTCGCGCACGTCGGCGTAGCGGGTGAGGAACCAGGTCTTCACCGGCTCGTCGCGCATGACCGGGCAGGCCTCGCGCAGGTCCTTGAGCCGGCCGTGGGGGTCCGTGCGGGCGTCGGGATCGAAGGCGGTGGTCTGGACGATGTTCCAGACCTGCGTCGCAGTCTGCTGGTCGCTCACGGCGTCTCCCCGTCTGTTTTGACGCAGTGTGCGCCGATTTTCGGGGGATTCAACGTCCCCCGCGCCTTGGCCGCACAGGTTCAGGCGGCGACCGACGCGTCGTTGGAGTTGGCGGCCAGGGCGTGGCCGATCGCCTCGTAGAGCTTGGCGATCTCGATCGGCTTGGCGACGTGGCCGTCCATGCCGACCGCCAGGTACTCCTCGACCTGGTGGCTCAGCGCGTTCGCCGTGAGGGCGACGATCGGGGTGCGGCTGCGCTCGGCGCGCCGCTCTTCGGCGCGGATGGCGCGCGCGGCGTCCATGCCGTCCATCACCGGCATCTGAATGTCCATCAGGATCAGGTCGTAGGTCCCCGAACGCCAGGCGTCCACGGCCGCCCGGCCGTCGGCGACGATGTCGACGTCGATGCCGAGGGATTCTATCACCGCGGTCAGCACCTGCTGGTTCGTGGGATTGTCCTCGGCGGCCAGGATGTGCAGGGCGCCGGGCTCGGTCTCCTCGGCGGCCGGGGCGGCGAACTCCTCGGCCGGCGCCTCACCCCGCGGCAAGGGCAGTTCGACCGTGAAGACCGAGCCCAGGCCCTCGTGGCTGGCCACGGCGATGGTCCCGCCCATCATCTGCGTCAGCTCGCGGCAGATGGCCAGGCCCAGGCCCGTGCCGCCGAAGCGGCGAGTGGCGGAGTTGTCGGCCTGGGTGAACTTCTCGAACAGGCTCGAGAGCTTGCCCTCGGGGATGCCGACCCCGGTGTCCTCGACGGAGAAGCGCAGAGCCCCGGTGTCCGGGTTGACGTCGAAGATCACCGAGACCGCGCCGTCCGGGGTGAACTTGATCGCGTTGGAGATCAGGTTGCCGGCGATCTGGCGCAGGCGGTCGGCGTCGCCGCGCCACCAGCCGCGGGCGCTTTCGGCGATGCGCAGCGTGAAATCTAGCCCCTTGGCCTTGGCCAGGACCGCATAGCTCTCCCGCGCCGGATTGATCACCCGCTCCAGCTCGAAGTCGTCGTCCATCAGGGTGAGCTTGCCGGCCTCGATCTTGGACAGGTCCAGGACGTCGTTGAGCACCGACAGCAACAGGCCGCCGGACTGGCGGATCACGTCCAGCCGCTCGCGCTGGGCCTCGGACAGCTCGCCCATGGACATGACTTCGGCCATGGCCAGCACGCCGTTCAGCGGCGTGCGGATCTCATGGCTCATGTTGGCCAGGAACTGGGACTTCAGGACGTTGGCGGTGTTCGCGGCGTCGCGGGCGACCACCAGTTCCTGCAGCGTGCGGTGCAGGTCCTGCTCGCGCGCGTCCAGCCGCGAGAGCAGGTGGTTGAAGCTCTGGGTCAGGCTGCGGAAGAGCTCGTCCTGCGCCGTCACCGGAATCGGCGCGAAACTGCCGGAGGCGGCGACCGCGTGCATGGCCTCCGACAGGCTCTGCACGGGGGCGATGACCCGGTGCGCCAGGCCGCGGGCCAGGAACAGGGCCACGCCGACGCCGCCGAAGAACAGGGCCGCCGTCAGGGCGAAGAACTGGGGCAGCATCGCGCTGAGGGAAGGCGGCTCGACGGTCAGGATCAGTTCGCCCAGACGCTCGCCGCCGAGGCCCACGTCGGCGCGGATGGCCGTGGCGCCGTCCTTCAGGCCCGGCCCCGGGCGCACATAGTCGGCGACCGGGCGGCCTTCGGCGTCCACCAGATGGGCGGCGGCCACGCGCTCGGCGTGGGACATCACGGTAAGGGCCCGCTGCGCGGCCTTGGCGTCGTCCGCGGCGAGCCCTGGCGCGGCCGCGGCGGCCGCGATCTCGGCCAGCGCCTTGTGCGCGTCGTTGGACTGTTCGCGGGCCACGGCCCACTGCTGCAGCATGAACGTCAGGCACGCGGCCATGAGGACCGCGATCGTGGTGATCAGGGCGATGCCGGCCACCCGCGCGTGGAACGTCGCGTGTTGCTGCGCGCCTCGGATGTTGGCCTGATCGGTCATGCTCATGGTCCGCCGAGCATTTCCCGTACCCCAATAGTCCTAACGCTTCGCTTCGTTCGGCGCCCGGATTCGGGGCGCCGAAGCGCGACAGGACGCCGCGCGGCCGAGCTTGCAACCTCTGCGCGCGAACGCCGCAGCCTTTCCGTTAGACGAGGCTTAACCTTTGGTTTACCTTCCTTGATGTCTGGTTAAAGGAGGGTTCCATGGAGAAGGCGTTTGTCGCGCAGCGGGTCGCCACCAAGCTGTTCGCGACCGAGGATTCGGTGGATGCGGCCCTGGCCCAAGCCACCGAGCTGATGAGCGACATGCTGCAGGCCCGTAAGGACCTCGGCGCGTCGATGGTGTTCGGCGACGAGGCCGCCTCGAAGCTGATCGAAGCCATCAAGGCCCTGGGCGAAGCCCGCACGGCCATGGTCGGCGTCCACAACGAGCTGAACGAAGCCAAGCTCCGTCTCGGCGTCCGCACAAAGATGGACACGCCGATGAAGTTCCTGATGCGCGGCGAAAGCCGCACGGAGATGCGCGAAGTCGGCTGATCGGCCGCCTGGTTGCGATAGATTAACTGGTGTTGCGCCCCTAATTCGGTTTAGGGGCGCAACACATGGTCATTCCGAGCCTAATTCAGATCGTCTGGGCCGGCCTGTGGCTCCTGATTTTCGGAGTCTGCGGCTACGCGCTCTGGAAGGGCGGCCCACCCGAACGGTTCGGCGCCGCCTTGATCCTGCTGGTCGCGCTGCTCGGCGGCCTCATCGAAATTGGACTCAAGGACAACGCGCGCCAGGTGGGACATCTGGCGGCGGACGGCCTGCTGGCCATGGGCTTCCTGTTCGTGGCGGTGCGCTACACGAGCCTGTGGCTGGGCGGGGCCATGCTGTTCCAGGCGGTGCAGTTCAGCCTGCACGCCTTCTACTTCGTGCTGAAGCGGCCGTATGACCCGCTCTACTCCATCGTCAACAACATCGACCTCTTCGGGGTGCTGAGCTGCCTTCTGGCCGGCGCCCTTGCGGCGAACGGTCGCGCGCGGGCCAGGCCGGCCGAGGCGGCCTGACGCTTCGGCGCCATTTCTGGCGGCGCCCCCAGAAAAGTTTCGCTTGCCAGATGGGCAGAATGGCGGTTTCTGCGCGGCGGGCCACGCCCTCCCAACGGGGCGCAGCCCATCTGCAAGGATGGGAGACATCGCAGTGACGACCCTCGCCAAGCCCGGCATGCGCCCGGCTCGCCCCGAATTCTCCTCCGGCCCGTGCGCCAAGCGCCCTGGATGGACCCCCGAAAACCTCAGGAACGCCGTGCTCGGCCGTTCGCACCGCTCCAAGCTCGGCAAGGGCCGGCTGAAGGACGCGATCGACCGCACCCGCGCGGTGCTGGAGGTTCCCGACGACTTCCTGATCGGCATCGTGCCCGGATCGGACACCGGCGCCGTGGAGATGGCGATGTGGTCGATGCTGGGGCCCAGGCCGATCCAGCTCCTGGCCTTCGAGTCCTTCGGCAAGGACTGGGTGACGGACGTCGTCAAGCAGCTGAAGCTGCCGGCCGAGGTGCTCGAAGCGCCCTACGGCCAGCTGCCGGACCTGGCCAAGGTGCGCAAGGACGCGGACCTCGTCTTCACTTGGAACGGCACGACCTCCGGCGTGCGCGTGCCCAACGCCGACTTCATCGCCGCCGACCGTGAGGGCCTCACGATCTGCGATGCGACCAGCGCGGCCTTCGCCCAGAAGCTCGACTGGGCCAAGCTCGACGTCGTCACCTTCTCCTGGCAGAAGGCGCTCGGCGGCGAAGGTGCGCACGGCGTGCTGATCCTGGGGCCTCGCGCCGTGGCGCGGCTGGAGAGCCACACGCCGGCCTGGCCCATGCCCAAGCTGTTCCGCATGACCAAGGGCGGCAAGGTCAGCCTCGACATCTTCGAGGGCGCGACCATCAACACCCCCTCGATGCTGTGCGTGGAGGACGCCATCGACGCCCTGAAGTGGGCCGAGTCGATCGGCGGCCTGGCCGAGATGCAGCGCCGCGCCGACGCCAACCTGTCGATCCTGGCCGACTGGGTCGCCAAGACGCCGTGGGTTGAGTTCCTCGCCGAGGATCCGGCCGCCCGCTCCAACACCTCGGTGTGCCTGAAGGTGGTCGATCCGCGGGTCACGGGCCTGCCCGAGGCCGCCCAGGCCGACTTCGCCAAGAAGCTCGCCGGCCTGCTCGAAAAGGAGGGCGCGGCCCTCGACGTCGGCGGCTACCGCGACGCCCCTCCGGGCCTGCGGATCTGGTGCGGCGCCACGGTCGAGACCTCGGACGTCGACGCCCTGACGCCCTGGCTGGACTGGGCGTTCGAGACCGTCGTGGCCGAACTGGCCGCCGCCTGAATTCCAGACGATCCAAGCTCCAGACCCCTCCTCGCCCTCGCCCGTCCGGATGAGGGCGAGGAGGCGGACGGAGCCTCCGACCCCCTATTCGCAAGGATGAAGCCCATGGCTCCCCGCGTACTCATCGCCGACAAGCTTTCCCCGGCCGCCATCGAGATCTTCAAGCAGCGCGGCGTCGACGCCGACGTGAAGACCGGCCTGTCCAAGGACGAGCTGCTGAAGATCATCGGCGACTACGACGGCCTCGCCGTCCGCTCGGCCACCAAGGCCGACAAGGACGTCATCGCCGCCGCCAAGAACCTGAAGGTGATCGGCCGCGCCGGCATCGGCGTGGACAACGTCGACATCCCGGCCGCCACCGCCGCCGGGATCGTGGTGATGAACACCCCGTTCGGCAACTCGATCACCACCGCCGAGCACGCCATCGCGATGATGTTCGCCCTGGCTCGCCAACTGCCCGCCGCCGACGTCTCCACCCAGGCCGGCAAGTGGGAGAAGAACCGCTTCATGGGGATCGAGCTGTACGGCAAGACCCTGGGCCTGATCGGCGCCGGCAACATCGGCTCGATCGTCGCCGACCGCGCCATCGGGCTGAAGATGAAGGTCGTGGCCTACGATCCCTTCCTGTCGCCGGAACGGGCGGTGGAGATCGGGGTCGAGAAGGTGGAGCTGGACCATCTCCTGGCGCGCGCCGACGTCATCACCCTGCACACGCCGCTCACCGACAAGACCCGCAACATCCTGTCGGCCGAGAACCTGGCCAAGACCAAGAAGGGCGTGCTCATCATCAACTGCGCCCGCGGCGGCCTGGTCGACGAGGCCGGTCTGCGCAAGCTCCTGGACGAGGGCCACGTCGGCGGGGCCGCCTTCGACGTGTTCGTCGAGGAGCCGGCCAAGGCCAACGTGCTGTTTGGCGCGGAGAACTTCATCGCCACGCCGCACCTGGGCGCCTCGACCAACGAGGCCCAGGAAAACGTCGCCCTGCAGGTGGCCGAGCAGATGAGCGACTACCTGCTCACCGGGGCGGTGACCAACGCCCTGAACAGCCCCTCGGTCACGGCCGAGGAGGCGCCGCGCCTGAAGCCCTTCATCGCCCTGGCCGAGAAGCTGGGCGCCTTCGCCGGCCAGATGGTGGACTTCAGCATCACCGCCATCGACATCGCCTACGAGGGCGAGGTCTCCAAGCTGAACGCTCGGCCGCTGACGGCCGCGGCGCTGGCGGGCGTTCTGCGCCCGATGCTGGGCGACGCGGTCAACATGGTCTCGGCGCCTGCCGTGGCCAAGGAGCGCGGGATCACCGTCTCGGAGTCCCACCAGGAGGACTCGCCGATCTACGAAAGCCTGATGCGGGTCACCATCACCACCGAGAAGGGCAAGCGCTCCTTCGCCGGCTCGGTGCTGGCGGGCACGCCGCGGGTCGTGGAGGTCAAGGGCATGGACCTGGACGCCCCGTTCGGCCCGACCATGCTATACGTGAACAATCTCGACAAACCCGGCTTCATCGGCGCCCTGGGCGCCCTGTTGGCCGACGCCGGGGTGAACATCGCGACCTTCAACCTGGGCCGGGTGTCGGCCGGCGAGGACGCCATCGCCCTGGTGGGCGTGGACCAGCCGCCGGTGGGCGACCTGCTGGAGCGCATCCGCGCTCTTCCGCATGTGAAGGAAGCCCGCGTCCTGCGGTTCTGAGCCCTTCCCCGGAGGCCCGTCGCACGGCCTCCGGGGGACCCGCCAGGCGCGTGAAGTCGACACGGTCGCTCGATACGCCCTTTGAACTGCGGCGTGATCTGCTAGTGCGCCGTGTACGGAAGATCGAATCGGCGGCGCATTGCGGAAGACCACTCTCGACAAGGACCTGAAGAAGGTCGGACGGCTGCAGGCCGCCACCATGGACCTGTCGCGTCAGCTCGCCATGCCCGGTCTGGCGGCGCTGTTCCTGCTGGCTGTGGCGATCTTCGCCGTGACGGTCGTCGCCCACGGCCCCCTCGGCGTCTATCTGATCTTCGCTGCGCTCATCGCCGGATACCTGGCGCTGAACATCGGCGCCAACGACGTCGCCAACAACATGGGGCCCGCCGTCGGCGGCAAGGCGCTGCCCATGGCCGCGGCCCTGGCCATCGCTGCGCTCTGCGAGGCGGCCGGGGCGATCCTGGCCGGCGGGGACGTCGTTTCGACCATCTCCAAGGGCATCATCGTCGCCCCGGCCGACATGCCCGCCCCCGACTTCATCAAGGTGATGATGGCGGCCCTGTTCTGCGCGGCCGTGTGGATCAACATCGCCACCGTGCTCGGGGCGCCGGTGTCCACCACCCATGCCGTGGTCGGCGCGGTGCTGGGGGCGGCGATCGCGGCCGTGGGGCCGGACGTCGTGGTCTGGCCCGTCGTCGGGGCGATCGTCGCCAGCTGGATCGTATCGCCTCTCCTTGGCGCACTGATCGCCGCGGCGATCCTGGCCTTCATCAAGTGGGCGATCCTGTTCCGCGAGGACCGGGTGGCGGCCGCCCGGCGCTGGGTGCCGCTGCTGATGGCGCTGATGGCTGGCGTCTTTGCGCTCTACCTGCTCACCAAGGGGCTGCAGCGCATCTGGCGGCCGGCGGACGGGCTCGTGTGGACCATCGCTGCGGTGGTGTTCGGCCTCGCCTGGGCGGCGGCCGTGCCCTGGGTGCGGATGCGCAGCCACGAGATGGAGAACCGCCGCAAGCAGATCAGCAGCCTCTTCGTGCCCCCCTGATCGTCGCCGCGGGCATGCTGTCGTTCGCCCACGGCGCCAACGACGTCGCCAATGCGGTGGGCCCGCTGGCGGCCATCGCCGCTGCGGTCGAGAACGGCGTTTCCGCGCCCGCCGCCGTGACCCTGCCGATGTGGATCCTCATGATCGGCGCGCTCGGCATCTCCCTGGGCCTGGCCCTGTTCGGCCCCCGGCTGATCCGCACCGTAGGCGAACAGATCACCAAGATGGATTCCATGCGCGCGTTCTGCGTGGCGCTCTCGGCGGCGGTGACGGTGCTGGTCGCCTCCGCGTTCGGCCTGCCGGTGTCCTCGACGCACATCGCCGTGGGCGGAATCTTCGGGGTCGGCCTGCTGCGCGAGGCGCTGACCAACCGCGGCCTGCGCCGCCGCATAGGGGCCAACGAGCCGGTGCCGTTGCGTGCGGCCGAGCGCAGCCTCACGCCCGAACAGGCGGTGCTGCGCCTGGCCAAGCGCGAGAAGCGCAAGCTCGTGCGCCGAAACCACGCCTGGGGCATCGCCGCCGCCTGGGTGGTGACGGTTCCGGCCTCAGCCGTCCTGGCGGGGCTGCTCTACCTGGGGCTGGCCTGGGTCACCGGCGGCTAGGGCCCTCGCCTGGGTCAGCTCCGCCAGCTTCAGCAGGCCGGGAGTCGTCAAGAGCCTGCGGAGCTCCAGCAGCGAGGCCCAGTGGCGGCGACGCTGCCGCCGCTCGGGCCAGTCTTCGAGCTGGCGGGTGACGCGCAGGGGGTACATGGCCACCGAGACCGGCGTCTCCCGGCCGCCGATGAGCTTGGTGTCGCCATAGGCGCCGACCGGCTCGTCGTCCACCTCGCCCTCGACGCCCGCCTCCTCCAGCGCCTCGGCCGCCGCCGACTGGGACGGGGTCAGTCCGGCCAGGAGTCCGCCCTTGGGAAACACCCAGCGGCCGCTCCCGCGCGAGGTGACGACGAGGAACACCACCAGGCCGTCCTGGATCACATAGGGAATGGCGCCGGCCTGCAGCGCCTCGCCGGGGGGCGGCGTTCGAACGGAGCGCGCGAACAGGCGCCGAAGCATCCGGTGCAATTCCTCTGACGACTGGCTCCTCGCCCGGCTCTTAGACTGTGTCGCGCCGGGCGTCATCGGCCGCCGCGGCGCTTGCCCGGCGGGTCCCTCGCGCGCAAGCTCGCCGCAGCAGACGGAAGCCCGCATGCCCCAGACGCCTCACCAGCGCGCCGAGGCCGCGCTCACGGCCTACGGCCTGACCTTCCCCGAGACGACGAGCGGGCCCTCCTTCGGCGTCACCCGCGGCCTCTATGTGAGAAAGAAGGGCTTTGCGGTGTTCGGCGACAGGGACCAGCCGCAGGACGCCCTGACCGTCATCCTCAAGCTGCCGATCTCGGCCGAGATGGCGGCCCACCTGCCGTTTGTGCGGGAGGCCAAGGGCTGGTTCAAGCAGCACAACTGGGTGATCGCCGACTTCGGCCCGAAGGACGACGTCCTGGCCGAGCTCGACACGCTGAAGGCCTGGCTCAAGCAGAGCTATGTCGCGGTCGCGCCGAAGGCGCTGAGCCGCCAGCTCGACTAGCCGCCCGACAGCGCGCCGAAGATCAGCACTTCCTGCCCCGCGCCCACGGGCGTGGCGAGGTCGAAGACGCGGTCCTGGCCGACATAGACGCGCATGTGCCTGCGCACGCGGTCCTGTTCGTCGATCACGCGGAACCTCAGGCCCGGGAAGCGGCGGTCCAGGTCCTCCAGCACCGCGTCCACTGTCGTCCCGGCGGCCGCCACGCGGCTGGCCCCGGCGGTGTAGGAGGTGAGCTGGCTGGGGATCAGGACCTGGATGTCGGGCGGGCTCATAGGGGCGCGGCGCTCACCGAATAGATCTCGGGCAGGTGGCGCGCGACGAGGCGCCAGCCTTCGCCCTCGTCGTCGCTCATCCAGATCTCGCCGTTGGTGGCGCCGAAGTAGAGGCCCAGGGGATCGGCCTGGTCGGCGCAGAAGGCCTGCCGCTTGACCGTGAACCAGCCCTGCTCGCCGGGCAGGCCCTTGTCCTGGCGCTCCCAGCTTTGGCCCGCGTCGCGGGTGCGGTAGACGGCGGGACGGCCCCCGGGGCTGGTGCGGGGCCAGACTTCCGTTCCGTCCATGGGCAGGACCCAGGCGGTGTCCGCGTCCCGGGGATGGGCGATGATGGTGAAGCCGATGTCGCCGATTTCCGGCGGCATCGCCTTGCCGATCCGTTCCCAGCGGGTTTCCGGACGGTCGAGGCGATAGATCCCGCAATGGTTCTGCTGCCAGATCCGGTCCGGTCGGGTGGGTGCGAGGGCGATGTAGTGGGCGTCCTGTCCATATTCCGGATAGGGATCGGGGAAGAAGTTGGCCTCCACCCCCTGGTTCAACGGCGCCCAGCCCGCCCCCTGGTCGAGGCTTTCGAACACGCCGCCGGTGGAGGTGGCGATGTACATGTGCTTCGGGTCGCGGGGGTCGATCTGGATCTGGTTGAGCAGGGCGCCGTCGGGGGTTCCGCCGTCCTCCGGGCACCACTTCCAGTACATCGGGTGGTCGTTGAAGCCGGAAACGCCTTCCCAGGTCGCGCCGCCGTCCTCGCTGCGGAAGAGGCCGGGCGGCGAGGTTCCCGCCCACCAGACGCCGGGTTCGGAGGCGTGGCCGGGCTCCAGCCAGAAGCTGTGGTCGACCGAGCGGGCCGGCCCCTCGCCCTCGGCCCTTGGGAAGGCGGGGGGCCTGGCGGCCTCGGCCCAGGTCCGCCCCCCGTCCGTCGAGCGGAAGATGGTGGGGCCGAGGTGGCCGGTGGAGGCGGCCATCAGGAGGGTGCGGCCGTCGCGCGGATCGAGCACCAGGTGATTAACGATGTGGCCCAGGAAGATCGGGCCCTGCACCCGCCAGGTCCGGCGGTCCGCGTCGGAGCGGTAGATCCAGGCGCCCTTGCGGGTGCCGACGAGCAGTTGGATGGGACTCGACATGGCCTTCCTCCCTGGAGACCGTTCGATGGCGGACATGATACCGCGGGCGCCGTGCCGCCGGAACAGCGCCGCCTGTAAGACGCCGGGGCCGCGGCGGTCCCGACAGACCCGCGGGACTTTTTTCGTCGGCCTTTCGCGACCTGGGGGTGATTGACTCCCGCGGACTCCGGTCTAGAACAAAATGCGAACGAAAGGAGTCCGCCGCCATGCCCGACGTCCGCGCCCTGCGGGCCCAGATCGCCGCCATCGAGGCGGGCGCCCGGCGCGAGGCCGGCGTCCTGGCCTTCGGGGCGCCGGAGCTGGACGCCCACCTGCCGGGCGGGGGGCTGCCGCTGGGCCGTTGGCACGAACTGATCGGCGAGGGGCTGGAGACCGAGACCGCCGCTGCGCCCGCGGCCTTCGCCGCCCTCATGGCCGCGCCGCTGGCCCGGCGGGGTCAGGCGGTCTGGGTGCTGCGGCGCGACGACCTGTTCGCCCCCGGCCTGGCGGGCCTGGGATTTCCCGCCGACCGGCTGATCCAGGTCTGCGCGCGCGACGAGGCCGAGGCTCTCTCGGTGGCCGAGAACGCCCTGGCCACGGCCGGCGTGGCCGCCGTGTTCGCCGAAGTGGACGAGGTGGACCTGACAGCCGGGCGGCGACTTCAACTGGCTTGCGAACGGCGCGGCGGCGTCGGCTTCGTCATCCGTCGCCGGCCCTATGGCGGCGGGGCGGAACGGGCGGCGGGCTCGGCGGCGGCCACCCGCTGGCGGGTCGCGTCCGCGCCCAGCGCCCCGGCGGCCTTCGGCCTGGGCGCGCCCCGCTGGCAGGCGAGCCTGGAGCGCTGCCGCGGCGGGCGGCCGGGCGCCTGGATCCTGGAGGCGTCGGCCGCCTTCGACCCCTCAAGCTGGGAAGAGACCGATGGGACGCACCCTCTGCGCCTGGTCGCCGCACTGGGCGATCGACAACTGGCGCCGGCGCACCCCCTCCGCCTCGCCGGATAAGCCCTTCGCCCTCGTCGAGACCGTGCGCGGGGTGCGGCGGCTGGCGGCGGTGGACGCCGTCGCCGCGACCCTGGGCCTGTATGCGGGACAGAAGGCGGCCGACGCCGCCGCCCTCGTCCCGGACCTCGTCACCGCCGAGGCCGAGCCGCAGACCGATGCGGCCGCCCTGGAAGCCCTGGTGGACTGGTGCGTGCGCTTCTCCCCGGCGGTGGCGGCCGATCCGCCGGACGGCCTGTTCATGGACATCGAGGGCGTGGCCCACCTGTGGGGCGGGGAGGCCGAGATGGCCGCCGACCTGGCCCGGCGGCTGGGGGAGGCCGGCCTCGGCGTGCGCTGGGCGATCGCCGACACCCCCGGAGCGGCCTGGGCCGTGGCCCGTTTCGGGCGGACCGGGACCATCGTTCCACCCGGCGCGAGTTCCGCGGCGCTGGAGCCCCTGCCGCCGGCGGCTCTGCGCCTTCAGCCGGACACCGCCGCCCAGCTCGCGCGACTGGGCCTGGCGCGGCTCTCCCAACTCCTGGCTCTGCCGCGGGGACCGCTGGCCCGCCGCTTCGGCCGCGAGGTGCTGATGCGCCTGGACCAGGCGCTGGGCCGCGCGGGCGAAGCCCTGGCCTTCCGCCGCCCGCCCACGCCCTGGTTCGACCGCCTGGCCTTCGCCGAGCCGATCAGCGCGCCGGAAGACCTGGCCCGGGTGGCGCGCGACATCGCCATGCGGCTCTGCGCTCGGCTCCAGGCCGAAGGCCGGGGGGCGCGGCGCTTCGAACTCGGCTTCCATCGCCTCGACGGCAAGGTGCAGGCGGTGGCCGTGGGCCTGGCCCGGCCCGGCCGAGAGGCCGACCGCATCGCCCGCCTGTTCGCCCCGAAGCTCGAGCACGTGGACCCCGGATTCGGGATCGAGGCGGCGACCCTGACCGCAGCGGAGGTCGAGATCTTGGGCGAGCGCCAGACGGCCCTGGACGAGGCCGCTGAGGCGGCTGCGGAGGCCGGCGTCGTTCCCCTGGTTGATCGGCTGACCAACCGCCTGGGGGCCGAGCGCGTCTGGCGGGCGGTCCCGGTGGAGAGCCATGTCCCCGAGCGGGCCGTGGGCCGGGCCGGTCCCCTGGCCGAGCCTGCGCAAGCCCGGCCCTGGGCGGCCGACCTGCCGCGGCCCCTGCGCCTGTTCCGCCGGCCCGAGCCGATCGAGGCGATGGCGCCGATCCCCGACGATCCGCCCGTGCAGTTCCGCTGGCGCGGCCGGCTGCATCGGGTGCGGGCCGCCGAAGGGCCCGAGCGCATCGGGGAGGAGTGGTGGCGCGGGCCGATCGAGGACGTCAGCGTCGCCCACGTGCGCGACTACTACCGGGTGGAGGACCAGGAGGGTGCGCGCTTCTGGGTCTTCCGCGCCGGCCTCTACGTGGCCGGGACACCGGCGAAATGGTGGCTGCATGGCCTGTTCGGATGAGGAGACCTCGATGAAACCCAAGATCAGCCTGATCACCCTGGGCGCCCGCGACCTGCCGAGGATGGTCGCCTTCTACCGGGATGGGCTGGGCTTTCCGACGCACAACTACACGGACGGCGACGACATGGTGATGTTCCGCCTGGAAGGAAGCTGGCTCGGTCTTTTCCCGCGAAAGGCCTCGGCTGAAGACGCCGGCGTATCGTCGGAAGGCTCGGGGTTTTCGGGCGTGGTCCTGTCGCACAACGAACCCTCGAAGGAGGCCGTCGACCGCGCCTTCGCCGAGGCCCTCGCCGCCGGCGCCGCGCCGGTCAAGACGCCCCAGGACGTCTTCTGGGGCGGCTATTCCGGCTATTTCGCCGATCCCGAGGGCAATCTCTGGGAGGTGGCCTGGAACCCCTTCACCGACCTGACGTGACGCGCGCATGACCCGCTACGCCGAACTCCAGGCCGTCTCGAACTTCTCGTTCCTGCGCGGCGCCTCGCACCCCGGCGAGCTGGTGGCCACCGCCGAGGGGCTGGGGATGGAGGCGATCGGCGTCTGCGACCGCAATTCCCTGGCCGGCGTCGTGCGCGCCTGGAGCGCGGCCCAGGATCGCGGGGTCCGGGCGCTGACCGGATGCCGCCTGGACTTCGCCGACGCCACGCCCAGCCTGATCTGCTATCCGGCCGACCGTGAGGCCTATGGGCGCCTCACCCGCCTGCTCACCCTGGGCCAGCGCCGCTCCAGGAAGGGCGAATGCCAGCTCTTCTGGAGCGACTTCATCGACCATGCCGAGGGCCAGCTGGCGCTGGTCGTCCCGCCCGAGCGGCTGGACGAGGCCTTCGCCGAACGGCTGGACCGCATCGCCGGGACGCTGGGGGGGAGCGTCTGGCTGGCGGCGGCCCGGGGCTATGGCGCGCGCGACCTGCCGCGGCTGGGGCGGCTTGCGGACCTGGCTCAGGCTTCGGGAGCGCCCATGGTGGCGGTGAACGACGTGCTCTACCACGGCCCTGAGCGGCGGGCGCTGCAGGACGTGCTGACCTGCATCCGCGAGAAGTGCACGATCCACGAGGCGGGGCTGCGGCTGGAGGCCAACGCCGAGCGGCACCTGAAGTCCCCGGCCGAGATGGCCCGCCTGTTCGCCCGCTTCCCCGAGGCGATCGAGCGCACGGTGGAGATCGCCGGCCGCATCGGCTTCGACCTGTCGCAGCTGCGCTACGAATACCCCGACGAGCCGGTGCCGCCCGGCAAGACCGCGATCCAGCACCTGCGCGACCTGACGTGGGAGGGGGCGGCCTGGCGCTTTCCCCACGGCGTCCGGGACAAGGAGCGCAAGGTCCTGGAGCAGGAACTGGACCTGATCGAAAAGCTCGATTTTCCCAACTACTTCCTGACGGTTCACGACATCGTCCGCTGGGCCCGCGAGCAGGGGATCCTATGCCAGGGGCGCGGCTCGGCGGCCAACAGCTGCGTCTGCTTCTGCCTGGGGATCACCGCCGTCGATCCGACCAAGGAGGACCAGGACCTGCTGTTCTCCCGCTTCATCTCCGAAAAGCGCGGCGAGCCGCCGGACATCGACGTCGACTTCGAACACGAGCGGCGCGAGGAGGTGATGCAGTACGTCTACCGGCGCTATGGCCGCCACCGCGCCGCCATCGTGGCCACCGTCATCCACTACCGCCCGCGCATGGCGATCCGCCAGGTGGGCAAGGCCCTGGGCCTGACGGAGGACATCACCGCGGCGCTGGCGAACACCGTCTGGGGCAGCTACGGCCACGAGATGCCCGAGGCCCACGTGCGCCAGGCCGGGCTGGACCCGGACAATCCGCAGATCCGCCGCGCCGTCGCCCTGGCCGGCGAGCTGCTCGGCTTTCCCCGGCACCTGTCGCAGCACGTGGGCGGCTTCGTGCTGACCAAACGGCGGCTGGACGAGACCGTGCCGATCGGCAATGCGGCCATGGCCGACCGCACCTTCATCGAGTGGGACAAGGACGACATCGACGCCCTGGGGCTGATGAAGGTCGACGTGCTGGCGCTGGGCATGCTGACGGCGCTGAAGCGGGGCCTGACCATGCTGCAGGCCGACCACGGCCGGGGCGACCTGGCCGACATCGCCGACATCCCCCAGGACGACCCGGCGGTCTACGAGATGCTCTGCCGGGCCGACTCGATCGGCGTCTTCCAGGTGGAGAGCCGGGCGCAGATGTCGATGCTGCCAAGGCTGAAGCCGCGGCGCTTCTACGACCTGGTGATCGAGGTGGCGATCGTGCGGCCCGGCCCGATCCAAGGGGACATGGTCCATCCCTATCTGCGCCGCCGCGACGGGCTGGAGCCGGTGGAGTTCCCCTCGCCGTCCCCGGAGCACGGTCCGGCGGACGAGCTGCACCAGGTGCTGGGCAAGACCCTGGGAGTGCCCCTGTTCCAGGAGCAGGCCATGCGCCTGGCCATCGAGGGCGCCAAGTTCACCGATTCCGAGGCCGACGGCCTGCGCCGCTCCATGGCCACCTTCCGCCACTACGGCACGGTGGGCGAGTACGGGGTCAAGTTCGTGGAGGGGATGACCGCGCGCGGCTATGACCCCGCGTTCGCCGAGCGCTGCTTCAAGCAGATCGAGGGGTTCGGCTCCTACGGCTTTCCGGAGAGCCATGCGATCAGCTTCGCCCTGCTGGTCTACGCCTCGGCCTGGATCAAGCACCACTATCCGGACGTGTTCTGCGCAGCCCTGCTCAACAGTCAGCCGATGGGCTTCTACCAGCCGGCCCAGCTGGTGCGCGACGCCCGCGAGCACGGGGTGGAGGTGCGTCCGCCCGACGTCATTGCCAGCCAGTGGGACTGCACCCTGGAGCCCTTGGGCCGGCCCGTGCCGCGGCCGGTGAAGGCGGTGCGGCTGGGGCTGCGCCAGGTGCGCGGGCTGCAGGAGGAGGAAGGCCGGCGGCTGGTCGCCGCGCGGGCGGCGGGGGCGAAGACGATCGCCGATCTCGCCCGGGCGGGGCGGCTGTCGCGCCGCACCCTGGAACTGCTGGCCGAGGCGGACGCCTTCCGCGGCCTGGGGGTGGAGCGGCGGGCGGCGCTGTGGGCGGTGAAAGGCCTGGGCGGTGAGGCGCGGATCGAGACCGACGCGCCCCTGGCCGCGCGCCTGGTCTCCCGCGAGGCCCAGGTGGAGCTGCCCTTCATGAGCCTGCCGCAGCAGGTGGCCGAGGACTATCGGACGACCAGTCTGTCGCTGAAGGCCCATCCGTGCAGCTTCTTCCGCCAGGACCTGGAGCGGATGGGCGCGACCCCGGCCGCGGCCCTTCGCGAGATGCGGCACGGGCGGCGGCTTTCGGTGGGCGGGCTGGTGCTGATCCGCCAGCGGCCCGGCACCGCCAAGGGCGTGACCTTCATGACCCTGGAGGACGAGACCGGGCCGGCCAACGTGGTGGTCTGGCGCGATGTCTTCGAAGCCAACCGGCGGCTGGTGATGACCGCCTCCTTCGTGGTGGTGTACGGGCGGCTGCAGCGGGCGGGGGATGTGATCCACCTGGTGGCCGAGCGGTTCGCAGATCTGTCCGAGCGCCTGGCCGAGCTGCGCCAGGACGAGGATGGGGCCGCGTCGGGCAAGGGCGCAGGCAGGATGGTGCGCAGCCGCGACTTCCACTGAGCCGCCGCGGGAAACACTTCGTCACCCGCCGGCGCTTGACCGGGCGAAGGCGTGCGCCGGATGCTGGCGGCGCAAAGATCGTGGGAGGGCGCCATGCGCGCACGCGTGTTCCTGACCGGCCTGGCGCTGGCGGCTTTCGCCTGGACGGCGGCGGCCCGTGCGGCGCCGGTCGCCGTGAAGATCGAGACCGGGGTGCTGGTGGGAGAGGCCACTGACAAGGCGCTCGTGTTCCGCAACATTCCCTATGCGGCGCCCCCCGTGGGCGAGCTGCGCTGGGCCCCGCCCCAGCCCGCGTCCGCCTGGGAAGGCGAGCGCGAGGCGGTGAAGCCCGGCCCTTCCTGTCCGCAGCCGATGCGGCCGGACGGCCGGCCCAACGCGGGGGCCGCCAACGGGCCCACCAGCGAGGACTGCCTGCAGCTCAACGTCTTCGCGCCCAAGGCGGCGACCAAGGCCCCGGTGATGGTCTGGCTGCACGGCGGCGCCCATCGCTTCGGCTCCGGCTGGATCTACGACGGCTCCAACTTCGCCCGGGACGGGGTGGTGCTGGTGGCGATCAACTACCGCCTAGGCCCGCTCGGCTACTTCGCCCATCCGGCGCTGACGGCGGCGGCCGGCGCCGGACAGCCGCTGGTGAACTACGGGCTGATGGACCAGATCGCGGCCCTGCAGTGGGTGCAGCGGAACATCGCGGCGTTCGGCGGCGACCCCTCCAACGTGACCGTGTTCGGCGAAAGCGCCGGCGCGATGAGCACCCTGCAGATCCTGGCCGTTCCCGAGACCCGGGGCCTCTACAGCAAGGCCATCGTGCAGTCGGGCGGCGGCTGGTTCGCCCCGGAGACCCTGGCGCAGAAGGAGGCGGACGGCGCGGCGGTGGCTGAAAAGCTCGGCCTTCCCGGGGCCAAGGCCGCCCTGGAGGACCTGCGGGCCCTGCCGGTGGACAGGCTGATCGCCGCGACCCTGACCGGCGACATCGGCCCCTCCCCCGACGGCCGTCTCCTGAAGGAGACGCCCACCCAGGCGTTCGCGGCGGGCCGCGAGGTGGACGTGCCGCTGATGATCGGCTCCAACAGCGGCGAAGACTCCCTGATGGACGCCTTCGGCCTGAAGCCGGCCGAGCAGGGCGCGCGCCTGGGCCCGCTGGTGCGGCGGGTCTACGCCGAGGACGCCGCCAAGGGCGACGAGGCCCTGGCGCGGGCGGTGTTCACCGACCGGGTCATGGGCGCGCCGGCCCGCTGGATCGCCGCCGAGGCCGCGGACGGCGCGCCGGCCTGGCTCTACTACTTCTCCTACGTCGGCTCGCGCTTTCGCCCGGCGGTCACCACCGCGGCGCACGCCGCGGAGATCCAGTACGTGTTCGAGTATTGGGGACGGCGTACGGACCCGGCGAGCTTGAGCGCGGAGGATCGGGCGATGGCCGACCTGATGCACTCCTGCTGGGTGGCGTTCGCCAAAACCTCGGCGCCGGCCTGCGCCAGCGGTCCGGCGTGGCCCGCCTATGATCCGTCGAGCGACCAGCTCATGGAGTTCGGCGCCGACAGCGGCGTGCGCACCGGCCTGCGAAAGCGGCAGCTGGACGCGCAGGAGCGGGTGGCCCTGCCCGGGCTCGGAGTTGCGCAGTAGGAGCCGGCTCCGTCCGCCGACGGCGAAGACGCTCCTCGCGCTTCAGCCCGCCGCCAGGCGCGCCACGGCCTCGTCCAGGGGACGCTCGGCCTCGCCGTAGTCCGCCCAGGCCTTCAGGCCGTCGAACAGGGGCGGGACCGTGCGGACGGTGAAGCGGCGCGGATCGAGGCCGCTGCGGACCTGCGTCCAGGTGAGCGGCGTGGCCACCGTGGCGCCCTCCCGCGCCCGCGCGGAGAAGGGCGCCACCGCAGAGGCGGTCCGACCGTTGCGCAGATAGTCCAGGAAGATGCGTCCCGTGCGGCGGGCCTTGGCCGCGACCGCCACGTATCGGCCCGGACGGTCGGCCGCCATGGCCCGGCAAAGGTCGTGCGCGAAGGCGCCGGCCATGGTCCAGTCCAGCGCCCGCTCCCGAGGCGGCGCCAGGGGGACCACCACGTGCAGGCCCTTGCCGCCGGTGGTCTTGCAGAAGCCGGCCAGGCCCAGGGACTCGAGCCGGTCCCGGATCTCCCAAGCCGCCTCGACCACGGCGTCGAAGGCGACGCCAGGACCGGGATCGAGGTCGAACACCAGGCGGCCGGGAACCTCGGGCTCGCCGGGCCGGCATCCCCAGGGGTGCAGTTCGATCGCGGCGATCTGCGCCAGGGCGGCCAGCGCTTCGGGGCGCGAGATCTGGATGTAGGGGCGCCGCGCGCCCGCGACCTTCACCCGGTCGATCAGGCGTGAGACTCCCTTGCCGGCGTGCCGCTGGAAGAAGATCTCGCCGCCCACCCCGTCGGGGGCGCGCACGATCGCGCAGGGCCGCCGCTCCACGTGGGGCATGATCCGGTCGGCGACGGCTTCGAGGTAGCGGGCGAACTCAAGCTTGGCGACAGGGGCCGGATCGTCGGCCGAGGCGGGCCAAAGGGCCTTGTCCGGGCTGGAGATCTCCACGCCCATCACGGCGGTCTCGCGATCGGACGGGGCGGGCGTCGCCAGTGCGGCCTCCGGCTAGGGGGAATCCCTTCGGACCGACCCTGGCGCGTTGCGCGGCTGCCCGTCCAGAGGATTGCGGGGGCGGGCTTTCAGCTGGCCAGGGCCTGCGGAGTCGCGGCCTTGGGCCGCGGCGGGTCGGCCAGGGCGTTCACGAAGCTGTCGCGCCAGCTCTCAACGTCCTCGCGGCAGACCCGGTCGAACAGGGCCCGCCAGCGGCGGATGCGCTCCTCACGCTCCATCGTCAGGGCCCGCGCCAGGGCTTCGGAAATCTCCTCGGGGCTGTTCGGATTGACGATCAGGGCCTCGCGCATGCGGTCGGCCGCCCCGGCGAACCGCGACAGCACCAGCACCCCGGGATCCTCGGGATTCTGGGCGGCGATGTACTCCTTGGCCACCAGGTTCATGCCGTCGCGCAGGGGCGTGACCAGGCCCACCCGAGCGGCGCGGTAGACGCCCGCAAGCTCGTCGCGCCGATAGGTCTTGTTCACGTAGCGCACGGGGTTCCAGTCGATGTCGGCGAACTCGCCGTTGATGCGGCCGGAGAGGGCGTCCAGCCGTGCGCGGATCTCCTGGTAGGCGTCGACGCTCTCGCGGCTCAGGGGGGCGATCTGCAGGAACAGCACCTCGCGGCGCAGCTCCGGATTGTCGACCAGGAACCGCTCGAAGCCCAGGAACCGCTCCTCCAGCCCCTTCGAGTAGTCGAGCCGGTCGACGCCGACGATCATCTTGCGGAACACCGTGTGGGCGGCCATCACGTCGTAGGTGCGAAGGGCCCGGGGCGAACTGACGATGCGCGAGAAGTCCGCCGCGTCGACGCCGATCGGAAAGGCGCCGACCCGCACGGTCTTGCCGAAGGCGGCGATGTGTTCGTCGTCGAGACGCATCCCGTCGACTTCGCTCGTCACATATTCCTCGAAGGCCTGAAGATAGCCGTCGGTCTGGAAGCCGACGAGGTCGTAGTCGAACATCGCCTGCACGAGCTGGCGATGGCGGGGCAGGGTGACCATCAGCTGATGGGCGGGCCAGGGGATGTGCAGGAAGAACCCCATGCGGTTCTTGACGCCCAGGCGGCGCAGCTCACGGGCGAGCGGGATCAGGTGGTAGTCGTGGATCCACACCAGGTCGTCGGGTTCGATCAGTGGGCGGAGGGTTTCGGCGAACCGGCGGTTGGCGCGCTCGTAGCCTTCGCCGAACGATCGGTCGTAGGCGGTGATGTCGAGACGATAGTGGAACAGCGGCCAGAGGGTCTTGTTGGCGTAGCCGTTGTAGTACTCCTCCAGGTCGGCCTCCTCGAGGTCCACCGTCGCGACGGTCACGCCCTGGACCCGGCTCATGTGCAGATGGCCCGTGAACTCCGGCGTCGTGCGGCCGCTCCAGCCGAACCAGATTCCCGAGTATTCCCGCAGGGCCGCGGCCAGGGCCATGGCCAGGCCGCCGACGCTTTCCTCGCCGTCGCCCGACGGCGGCGTCACGCGGTTCGAAACAACGATCAGGCGACTCATCACTCGGCCTCCATTCACCCGCGCGCCGTGGCGGAGGCGGGCGGGCGCCGGGCCCCAGGCGCCCGTTTAAGCATTTCCGTCCGTCGGACTCCCGACCCTGCTCCCGCGCATGTCGCGCGAAGTCGGAACCCGCGGGGTGCGCAGGTGGTTGCAACCAGCTAAGTTCAAGCCTCTCCCGCCACGATCACTCTATGGTGAAGCTCATGCCCGACGCGCCCCGCGCCGACGCGCTCGTCCTGTTCGGCGGAACCGGCGATCTGGCGCAGCGGATGTTGTTTCCGTCTCTGTACTTCCTCGACACCGACGGCTTCTTGCCCGAGGACTTCCGGATCATCGCCACCGCGCGGGCGCCCCTGGAGCAGGACGCCTTCACCGACCTCGTCCGGGATGCCGTGGCGGAGCGCACGGGCCAGCATGGGATCGACGAGGAGATCTGGCGCCGCTTCGCCGCGCGCCTGGAGTACCACGCCGCCGACGCCACCAGCCCGGAAGGCGCCAAGGTGCTGAAGACCGCCCTCGGCGAGGCGAAGCGGCCGCTGTTCTACCTGGCCCTGTCGCCAAGCCTCTATGGCCCTGTTTGCGCGGCCCTGGCGGGCGCCGGCGTGGCCGGTGCGGAGAGCCGGATCGTGCTGGAGAAGCCCATCGGCCGCGACCTGGCGAGCTCGATGTCGACCAATGCGGCGGTGGGGTCGGTGTTCAGCGAGGACCGGATCTTCCGCATCGACCACTACCTGGGCAAGGAGACGGTGCAGAACCTGATGGCGCTGCGGTTCGCCAACACCCTGTTCGAGCCGCTGTGGAACAACCTGACCATCGACCACGTGCAGATCACCGTGGCCGAGACCGAGGGCGTGGGCGAGCGCTGGCCCTACTACGACGAGTACGGCGCCCTGCGCGACATGGTGCAGAACCACATGCTGCAGCTGCTCTGCCTGGTGGCCATGGAGCCGCCGGCGGATATGGAGCCTGCGTCCGTGCGCAACGAGAAGGTCAAGGTGCTGCGCTCCCTGCGTCGCTTCACCCGCATCGACGCCGAGCGGAACAGCGTGCGCGGCCAGTACACCCAGGGCGTGGTCGAAGGCCGCTCCGTGGCCGGCTACGAGACCGAGCGCGGGGCGCCGAGCGGCGCCGAGACCTTCGTCGCCCTGCGGGTGGACATCGACAACTGGCGCTGGGCGGGGGTGCCGTTCTTCCTGCGCACCGGCAAGCGGCTGCCCGAGCGGCGCACTCAGATCGCCATCCAGTTCAAGGGCGTGCCGCACTCGGTGTTCGGCGGCTCGGCCAAGGCCGACCTCGTCGCCAACCGCCTGATTATCGACCTGCAGCCGGACGAGGACATCGAACTCCTGCTGATGAACAAGGCCCCGGGGCTGTCGCGCGAGGGCATGCGCCTGCAGCCCCTGCCCTTGTCCCTGTCGCTGCTGAAGGCCTACGCCGGACCCAACGCGCGCCGGCGCATCGCCTATGAGCGGCTGCTGCTGGACGTGATCCACGGCAACTCCACCCTGTTTGTACGCCGGGACGAGGTGGAGCAGGCGTGGGCCTGGATCGACGGGGTGGCCGAGGCCTGGCGGGAGTCCGGCCACACGCCGCGGGCCTACGCCGCCGGGAGCTGGGGCCCGGCGGGCGCCTTCGCCCTGACCGAGCGCTACGGCCGGGCCTGGAACGACGACTAGGAGGCCGCGCCAGGCGCCGCGTTCCTCCTAGAGGAAGCTGTAGGGATCAACGTCGATGGCCACGCGGATCGAGGCCGGCGGCTTCACGCGGGCGCGCCAGGCGGCCAGATAGGCCGACAGGTCGACGGTTCGGTCGGCGCGGACCAGGAAGCGCTTGCGCCGCCGGCCGCGGACCAGGGCCAGGGGCGCGTCGGCCGGACCGTAGACTTCCACCCCTTCGGTGTTGGGGGCGGCCTTGGCCATCGTCTGGACGAAAGCCTCCAGCCCCGCTGCGTCCTCGCCGGACACGATCACCGCGCCCAGGCGGCCGAAGGGCGGCAGGCCAGCCAGCTCCCGCTCGGCCATCTCCGCCTGAAGGAAGGCGTCGCGGTCCTGCGCCTGCAGGGCCTGCATGACCGGATGGTCGGGGGCGTAGGTCTGCAGCAGCGCCCGGCCCGGCCGCTCATGCCGGCCGGCGCGGCCGGTGGCCTGGGCCAGGAGCTGGTAGGTGCGCTCGCCCGCGCGCAGGTCGCCGCCGCGCAGGCCGAGGTCGGCGTCGACCACCCCCACCAGGGTGAGGTTGGGGAAGTTGTGGCCCTTGGCCGCCGCCTGGGTGGCCACCAGGATGTCGATTTCGCCGCTCTCCATGGCCTCGACCAGCCGCCGCGCCTCGCGGGCGTCGACCAGGGTGTCGGAGGAGAAGACGGCGATCCGCGCCTCGGGGAAGAGATGCCGGGCCTCTTCCTCCACGCGCTCCACTCCCGGGCCGATGGAGACCAGGCTGTCCTTGGCGCCGCAGTGGGGACACTTGTCCGGCTTGGGCATGGAAAAGCCGGTCAGATGGCAGACCAGGCGGCCGGTGTAGCGGTGCTCCACCAGCCAGGAGTCGGTGTCCGGGGCGCACAGCCGCTCGCCGCACGCCCGGCACAGCACCAGGGGGGCGTAGCCGCGGCGGTTCAGGAAGAGCAGGGTCTGTTCCCCCCGGGCCAGGGTCTCGCCCATGGCCTGGACCAGCGGCGGGGAGAGCCAGCGGCCGGCCTCGGGCGGGGTCTCGCGCAGGTCGACCAGCTCCACCTGCGGCAGTTCGGCGGTTCCGTGGCGGGCGGACAGGCGCAGCCAGCGGTAGCGGCCGGTCTCGGCGTTGCGCAGGGTCTCCAGCGAAGGCGTCGCCGAGGCCAGGATCACCGAGGCGTCCTCGATCTTGCCGCGCACGACGGCCAGGTCCCGCGCCTGGTAGATGAAGCCCTCCTCCTGCTTGTAGGAGCTGTCGTGCTCCTCATCGACGATGATCAGGGAGAGCTTGCGGAACGGCAGGAACAGGGCCGAGCGGGCGCCCACGACGATGCGGCAGCGGCCTGCTGCGACCGCTTCCCACACCCGCCGCCGGGCGGGCGGGGCGACGTCGGAGTGCCATTCGCCCGGCCGGGCGCCGAAACGCTCGGCGAAGCGGGCGATTACGGCCTGGGTGAGGGCGATTTCGGGCAGGAGCGCCAGGACCTGGGCCTGTGGATCGGCCGCAAGGGCGGCGGCCGCGGCCTCGAGATAGACCTCAGTCTTGCCCGAGCCGGTGACGCCGTCGAGCAGGGTGACGTTGAAGCCGCCGGCTCCGACCGCCTCGCGCAGGGCCTGCGCAGCCGCGGCCTGGCTGGGGTTGAGCGCCGAGCCCGGGCGGCTCGGGTCAGGCGGATCGAAGCTGGCTTCGGCTTCCACCAGGCGCACGGCCAGCACCCCCTCGTCGACGAGGCCCTTGACCACCCCGGCGCTGACGCCGGCGGCGCGGGCGAGGTCGGCCGGCGAGACCGGCGCCTGGGCCGCGCAGGCCATCACCCGTTCGCGGGCGGGGGTCAGGCGGGCCGGCGCGGCGCCGGTGGGCTCCACAACCTTTAGCGGGCGGGGCTTAGGCGCACGCGCGCCGCGCAGGGCGATGGCCAGGGGGGCGCCCGGCGCGTCCACGCCGTAGCGGGCGGCCCACTGGATGAACTCCAGGGTGCGCGCCGGCAGGGCCGGCTCCTCCAGCCGCGCCTCCACCGGCTTCAGCGGCCGGTTGCCGCCCGTCGCGTCGCGCAGGCCCACGACCACGCCGCGCAGGAGGCGGGGGCCCAGGGGCGCTGCGACCTGGTCGCCGACGCCCAGCTCCATGCCTTCGGGCTCGGCGTAGTCGAACGCCTCCGGCAGGGGCATGGGCAGAAGGACGGAGGCGATCCGGCTCATCGGCGCGCCGGGGCTTTCAAGGCGTCATCAAGACCGGCTAGAAGACGGGCCTTCCTGAACGGCGGAACGGCGATCATGCAGCTCTTTCTCGACACCACCGACACGGCGGTCCTCAAGGACCTGGCCGCCACCGGCCTGGTCGACGGCGTCACCACCAATCCTTCTCTGATCGCCAAGTCCGGTCGTCCCATGCTGGAGGTCATCGCCGAGATTTGCGATCTCGTCGAGGGGCCCGTCAGCGCCGAGGTGGCGGCCGTCGAGGCGGCCGCCATGCTGGCCGAGGGCCGCAAGCTGGCCGGCGTGGCCGCCAACGTGGTGGTGAAGGTCCCCCTGACCCGCGAGGGCCTCATCGCCACGGCCGAGTTCGCCCGCGAGGGCATCCAGACCAACGTCACCCTCTGCTTCTCCGCCGCCCAGGCGCTGCTGGCGGCCAAGGCGGGGGCCACCTTCGTCTCCCCGTTCATCGGCCGGCTGGACGACCATGGCGCCGACGGCATGGGCCTGATCACCGAGATCCGGGCGATCTACGACAACTACGACTTCGACACCGAGATCCTGGCCGCCTCGATCCGCAACCCGGCGCACGTGACCGCCGCGGCCCTGGCCGGGGCCGACTGTGCGACCATTCCGCCCGGCGTTTTCGCCGACCTCTTCAAGCACCCGTTAACCGAGAAGGGGCTTGAACAGTTCATGAGCGACTGGGCCAAGACGGGGCAGTCGATCCTGTGACGGACTGATGGGGGCGCAGATGGACGCGACGGTCTTGGCGACGACGGATTCGCTGGAGCCCGATAGCGTCAGGCGCTTCCTCACCGCCAATCCCGATTTCCTGCGCGGCGACGCCGAACTCCTGGCGCAGCTCGGCCTTCGGATCGACGCGGCCAATATCGTCGACTTCGGTCCCGCCGCCTTGGCGCGGGTGCATGCGGCCCACAAGCGCGAGTCCAGCGCCCGGCGGCAGCTTGAGGCGACGGCGCGGGCGAACTTCGCCGCCCAGGCCCAGACCCACGGGGCGGTGGTCGACCTGCTGGAGGCGCGCAACCACGCCGACCTCGCCCGCCGGGTCGACGACCTCGCCCAGCTGCGCTTCGGCCTCGCCGCCGGGGTGCTGGCCCTCGAGGACACCGGCCGCGTGCCGGCCGGCTGGCGCATGCTGGTCGAGGGCCAGACGGACATGATCCTCGGCGATCATCAGAAGCTGGCGCGGATGGGCGTCGCGCCCGTCGCCCATGGCCTGTTCGGCGAGCGCGCCGACCAGGTCCGCTCGGTCGCCATCGTGCGCATGGCGATCTGGGAGCCGGCCCGCCAGGGGCTGATCGCCTTCGGCTCCGCCGACGAGCATGGCTTCACCGAGGACATGGGCGCAGAGCTCGTCGCCTTCCTGGCGCGGGTGGTGGAGCGCACGGCGGAGCGATGGCCGGTCCTGTGAGCGCCCGCGAAGCGCTGGCCGCCTGGCTGGAGCACCTGGAAAAGGAGCGCCGCGCCTCGCCGCGCACCCTGGAGGCCTACGGATTCGCCGCGCGCCGCTATCTGGCCTTCCTCGAGCAGCACCGGGGCGGGACCCCAAGTCTGGCCGATCTGGGCGGCGTGACCCCGGCCGAAGTGCGCGCCTGGCTCGCCCATCTGCGCGGGGGCGAGCCGCCGCTGAGCCCGCGCTCGCTGTCGCAGGCCCTGTCGGCGGTTCGCACCTTTCACCGCTTTCTCGACCGCAGGCTCGGAATCGCCAACTCGGCCATCGCCCTGGTGCGCGGGCCAAAGGTGAGGCCCGGCGCGCCGCGACCGGTGAGCGAGGACCAGGCCCGCGGCCTGATCGCCGAGCCGGGGCTGGATCCCGATCGCGAGGACTGGGAAGCCAGCCGCGACCAGGCGGTGCTGACCCTGCTCTACGGCTGCGGACTGCGGATCTCCGAGGCCCTGTCGCTGACGCGGTCGGACGCGCCCTTGCCGTCGTCGCTGCGGATCACCGGAAAGGGCGGCAAGACGCGGATCGTCCCGGTGCTGCCGGCCGTGCGCGAAGCGGTCCAGGCCTATCTGGCGGAGGTCCCGTTCGCGCTCGGGCCGGCGGAGCCGCTGTTCCGCGCCAAGCGCGGCGGCCCGCTCAGCCCGCGCCACGTGCAGGCGACGGTGCAGGGCCTGCGCGGCCGGCTGGGCCTGCCGGACAGCGCCACGCCCCACGCCCTGCGCCACTCCTTCGCCACTCACCTCCTGGGCGCTGGCGCGGACCTGCGCTCGATCCAGGAACTCCTGGGCCACGCCTCGCTGTCGACCACCCAGCGCTACACGCAGGTGGACGCCGCCAGCCTCCTGGCCGCCTACGAAAAGGCGCACCCGCGGGCGTGATCGGCCCGGCTCAGCGGAACTCCAGGCCCTCGAAGTCGCCCCGGTTGCGCCACTCCTCGATGTACTTGAAGTAGGCCGTGGCGCCCGCCGGATAGCCGACGTTGAGCTTGGCCGCCGGACCGGGATCCTGGCCCTCGTTGTTGTAGTAGCCGGGGGTGCAGTCGGGGGAGCCGATCATCATGCGGCCGGGACCGGTGAGCAGCAGGGCGACCCAGTCGTCCTGCGCCTGCTTGGTCACCTCCACCTCCTTGGCCCCGCGCTCCAGGGCCGTCTTCACGATCAGGGAGATGGTGCGCGCGGAGTCGGTGAGGTTGTGCGGCACGTTGGAGATCAGGTTCGCCCCTTGCGTCGGCTGGACGAAGAAGGCGTTGGGGAAGCCGTGCACGTGGATGCCGTGCATGGACTTGATCCCTTCGCTCCAGGCCTGGGACAGCGTCAGGCCGTCGCGGCCGGTCAGGTCGAAGCCGGCCCGGCGGGTCCACTCGGTGCCCACCTCGAAGCCGGAGGCGTAGATGATGCAGTCGAGCTCGTACTCGACCCCGCCGACGACCACGCCCTTCTCGGTGATCCGCTCCACGCCCTTGCCGTCGGTGTCGATCAGGTGGACGCCGGGGGTGTTGAACGCCTGCAGATAGGCGTCGTGGAAGCACGGGCGCTTGCAGAGCTGGCGGTACCAGGCCTTCAGCTTCTGGGCGGTCTCGCGATCCTCGACGATGGCGTCCACGCGGGCGCGGATCTCCTCCATCTTCTCGAAATCGGAGTCCTCGTAGGCGGCCAGCATGTTCTGCGGCGTCATCTGGTCGCGGGGCAGGCCCATGATCTTGGTGCGGATGCGCCGCGACAGGTCGGTCCAGCCGTCCTGGACGAGGTCTTCCTCGGCCGTGCCGCCGGCCTGGTTGGCCGTGAAATTCTCCAGCCAGCGCTGCTGCCAGCCCGGCGTGGCGATCGAGGCGAACCACTCGGGGTCGATCGGCGCGTTGGCGCGAACGTCCACAGAGGAGGGGGTGCGCTGGAAGACGTAGAGTTCCTTGGCGGCGCGGGCCAGGTGCGGCACAGCCTGAACCGAGGTGGCGCCGGTGCCGATGATGCCGACTCGCTTGTCGGCGAGCGTGTCCATCAGCGCCCCGGACGGATCGCCGCCGGTGTAGCCGTAGTCCCAGCGGCTGGTGTGGAAAGAGTGACCCTTGAAGCTTTCGATCCCGGGAATGCCGGGCAGCTTGGGCACATGCAGCGGGCCGGTGCCCAGGCCGATGTAGTCGGCCGTGAAGCGGTCGCCCCGATTGGTCTCGATCACCCAGCGCGATCGCTCGCCGTCCCAGGTGAGGGCGGTGATCTCGGTGTGGAACAGGGCGTCGCCGTAAAGGTCGAACTGGCGGCCGATCCGGCGGCACTGCTCCAGGATCTCGGGGGCGTGCGCGTACTTCTCGGTCGGCATGTGGCCGGTCTCTTCGAGAAGCGGCATGTAGATCATCGAGGCGGTGTCGCACTGGGCGCCCGGATAGCGGTTCCAGTACCAGGTGCCGCCGAAGTCGCCGCCCTTTTCGACGATGCGCACGTCGGCGACGCCCGCTTCCTTCAGCCGCGCTCCCGTCACCAGTCCAGCGAACCCGCCGCCGACGAAGGCGAAGGTGACGTGGTCGGTCTTCGGCGCACGCTCGACGAAGGGGGTGTAGGGATCGTCCAGATAGTGGGAAAGCTGGCCCTTGAGCTCCAGGTACTGGGCGTTGCCGTCGGGACGCAGGCGCTTGTCGCGCTCGGCCCGATAGCGTGCGAGCAGCGCCTCCTTGTCGATCGGCTTGCGCGCGGCGCTCTGGAGCTCGTTGGAATCCGGCATCTGATGGGACCTCGATTCGAAATGGCGGCGCGCAGCGCCCGGCCCGGCGCACGCCGGGCGGGACTGCGAGAGACTAGGTGATCATTGATACGCAATCGACCTGGCGCCCGCCACGCTTTTCGAAAAAGCGGTTTGATGGGTCCGGACCTGCCCACGGCGCTCAAACCCGTCGCCGGCAAGGGATAAGTCATATTCCTCTCGGCCGATGCGGCGGATAAGAATATGAATCTCAATATATTCTAATAGTTGAATATCGTGCGGCGCGGTGTCGCTGAGTTACTGACCATAGGACATTGTTTACCCTCTCCGCCCGAGATCCTCAGGAACGTTAATTTTAATGCGCGCCCTGGCTGTTCGGCGCGCGGGGGCGGTTTTACGTATGTCGCGTAGCATTTCGAGGGCCGCCCTGTGCGCGGCCGTCAGCCTGGGCGTCGTCGCGCAGGCTCAGGCCCACACCA
The DNA here is from genome assembly GCF_046291545.1 of Phenylobacterium sp. Lineage (GTDB taxonomy): Bacteria > Pseudomonadota > Alphaproteobacteria > Caulobacterales > Caulobacteraceae > Phenylobacterium. The sequence goes on along the minus strand of NZ_JBKBSM010000001.1, from coordinate 450,941 downwards.
CGTCCGTCGGTTACGAGAACGCGGGGCCCGGATCGGTGACGATCTGGTACGGCACCTACCATGCCGGGGTGTCCTTCACCGAAGGCTCGCTTTCGCTGGTGGGGCAGGACGTCACCTACAACCAGACGGTCACGTTCACGGAACTGGCTACGACCAAGCCCACGGGCCTGGTCGACGGCGACACCAACTTCTATTCCGACGGCACGCAGCTGACCGGCGTGGACACCAGCGGCGGCATCATGGCCTGGCAGGGGGTCACCTTCATCAACCTGGCGGCCGGCACCTACGTCTTCACCTACCTGCCGATCGCGCTCCCCACCGCCACGTGGCAGCCCACCGACAGCATCATCCTGTCGAGCCAGCTCACCCTGACGGCCGCGGCCCTCGGCATCGACACCACTCCCGCGCCTTCGATCATCGACGGCTCGCAGAGTTCGTTCTCGCAGAACGACGCGGCGGCCAGCGGGACGGACATCACCTTCGACGGCGGCGTCTTCGCGCCGACCCAGTCCCTCACCCTGGACAAGCTGATCGTCCTGCAGGCTGGCGGCGGCGTCATCGACAGCTCGGGCGGCGACCTGACGCTGCCGGGCGCCGTCACCGGCGCCGGCGGCCTGACCAAGATCGGCTCCGGCGTTCTGATCCTTTCCGGCGCCAACACCTATACCGGCGGCACGCGCATCGAGGGCGGCGTCCTGAACCTGCTGGGCCAGGGCGCGGCCGGCTCGGGCCCGATCACCGGCGCCGGCGGGGTGCTGCAGCTCGGCTACGCCGGCGCGCTCGGACAGGACGTCAACGTGGAGTCGGGCGGGCTGACCATCGACACCCAGTCGAACGCGATCCAGTCCAGCGGCGTGATCTCCGGTTCAGGGCCGCTCATCAAGACCGGCGACGGGCTGCTCAATCTGACAGGCGACAGCGGCTTCTCCGGCCAGGTGCAGATTCAGGGCGGGCGTCTGGCCGTGAACGGCTCTCTCGCCGGCGGCCTCGCCACGGTGCTGGAGGGGGCGGAGATCGGCGGCAACGGGCGGATCGGCGGCCTGATCGTGCGCAATCGCGCCACCGCCGCGCCCGGCAACTCCATCGGCAAGCTCAGCGTGGCCACCTTCGTGGTGTTCGAGAAGGGCTCGACCTACGCGCTCGAGGTGGACGCCGCGGGCGCCAACGATCGGATCGCGGCCACCGGGACGGCGACGCTGGAGGGCGGCACGGTCCAGGTGCTGGCCGCCGACGGCGAGTACAAGCCCATGACCACCTACACCATCCTCACCGCCGACGGCGGAGTGACCGGAACCTTCGCGGGCGCCACCACCAACCTGGCGTTCCTCTCGCCGGAACTGAACTACTCGGCGGATGCGGTCACTCTGACGCTGGTGCGCAACGACCTGACTTTCGCCAGCGTGGCCGCCACGCCGAACCAGGCGGCGGTAGGCGCCGTGGCCGACCAGGTCTTCGGCTATGGCTCGGAGGTCTACGACACCCTGCTGCGCGGCACGGCGCAGGACGCCCGAGACGCCTATGACGCCATGTCCGGCGAAATCCACGCAACCAGCGCCAACGCCGCCCTCGCCGAAGGCGCGGCGGCGCGCGGCCTGCTGCTGGGCCGGCTGACGGCAGGCGCGGGCCAGGAGCGGCCCTGGCTCTGGGCGTCGGCGACCGGCGGCTGGGGGCGAACCGACGGCGACGGCGGGGCGGCCGGCGCCGATCGCACCCGCGCGGGGGTCATGGTGGGGGCCGAGCGCACCCTCGCCAATGGCATGACGCTGGGCCTCGCCGGCGGCTACAGCCGCACGTCGGTGGACCTGGACGCTCGCCGTTCGTCGAGCGATGTCGAGGCTTCACAGGTCTACGCCTACGCCGGCGGGACCGCCGGGGGCTTCACCTTGCGGGGCGGGGCGGGCTACGCCGACCTCTCCATCGACGCCGACCGCACGATCGCCTTCGGCTCCGTGGCGGAGGCCGTGAGCAGCACGACCGAAGGCTCCCTGGCCCAGGCGTTCGTCGAGATCGGCCGTCCCTTCCGGACCCCTGTCGCGACCCTGGAGCCGACGCTCGGCCTGGCCACGCTGCGCTACGACACCGAGGCTTTCGCCGAACAGGGCGGCGACCTGGCGCTGCAGGGCGGCGGCGACAGCCGCCAGGTGACGGTCGGCGACCTGGGCGTCCGGGCCTCGCGCAGCTTTGGCGCGGACGACGCCGTGTCCACGCACGTCGGCGTCGCCTGGCGCAGGACCCTGCAGGGCGCCGCGTCCACCGCCGACCTGGCGTTCCGCAGCGGCGGTCCCGGCTTCCAGGTGGCCGCCGCGCCCCTCGACCGCGACGCGGTGGCGATCGACGCGGGGATCGACTGGCAGGTCAGCGGCCGGCTCTCGGCCAGTGTGGGCTACCAGGGCGTCGCCGGCGACACGGCCCAGGACCATGCGGCCCAGGCGAGCCTGCGCCTGCGTTTCTGAGGGCGGCGCAGGCGCCTAGGGGGTCTTGCGGGCCGGAGGGGCGAAGCGCCCGTTCCCCTCGATCGGCCCTGAGACGAAGGTCGCCAGGTCGCATCCGTCCACACGCCGCAGCACCGGCAGCATCACGCGCGCCTTGGGCAGCTCGCCAAGCTTCTGAACCTTGGGCGCAGCGCTCGAGCGGATGAGCCTGCTGTCCGGCAGGCACGCGGCCGCAGGTGGGGCGAGGGGGCGCTCGGCTGGCTGCTGGGCGGCGAGGACGAGGCCGGCGGCGACAAGGGCGAGCATGGGGACCTCCCGTGAAGGGTGGTCTGATGGTATCATTCAACCGCCGCGGGCGCGAGATCAGCGCACCATCCGGATCCACGGAAAGCCCGGCGGCGGGTCCTCCCCGCGCGAGAGCGCCCTGAAGCCTTCGCGCAGGTAGAAGGCTTCGGCCCGCAGATTGGGCGCCTGCACCTTCAGCGTCACCGGCCCGTCGGCCTGCGCGCAGACGTGGTCCAGCAGCCGCTTGCCGATCCCTTGGCCGCGCTCGGCGACGAACAGGGAGTGCAGGAAGTTCGAGGGAGCGTGGAACGCCGCCACGCCATAGAGCTTGGCCGGGGTGGCGGCGAGGTAGACGTCCTCCTCCGCCGCATCCGCAATGAAATCCTGGGCCGTGGGCAGCCGGTCGGGCCGCACCCAGGTGAAGGTCTCCCGGTGCACCCGCGCATAGAGCGCCGCGCAGGCGGGAATCTCGTCGGCCGCCGCCCGGCGGATGACGAGGTCCTTCATCAGGCCTGCATGGTCCAGCCCTCCACGCCCATGGCGGCCTGGCGGCCGGCCTCGGAGCGCGTCGGGTGGGGGTGGCAGACGCGGGCGATGTCCTCGCTGGCGGCGCGGAAGGCCATGGCCACGCAGTACTCGCCGATCATCTCCCCGGCCTGCGGGCCGATGATGTGGACGCCCAGGATCTCGTCGGTCGTCGCATCGGCCAGCACCTTGGCGAAGCCTTCGGTCTCGTGGTTGATCTTGGCGCGGCTGTTGGCGGTGAAGGGGAACTTGCCGGTCTTGTAGGCGATCCCCGCCTCCTTGAGCTGTTCCTCGGTCTTGCCGACCCAGGCGACTTCAGGGGCCGTGTAGACGACGCTCGGCACGAGGTTGTAGTCGACGTGCCCGGCCTTGCCGGCGATCAGCTCGATGCAGGCCACGGCGTCCTCCTCGGCCTTGTGCGCGAGCATCGGGCCATGGATGGCGTCGCCGATGGCCCAGACGCCCGGGGCCGAGGTCTTGAAGTGGTCGGTCTCGATGAAGCCGCGCTTGTCGGGCGTGATTCCCACGGTCTCCAGGCCCAGGCCGTCCGTATACGGACGGCGGCCGATCGCCAGCAGCACGTACTGGGCCTTCAGGGTCTCCGGCTCGCCGCCGGCCACCGGTTCGACGGTGAGGGTCACGTCGTTCTTTCCGGCCTTGGCCCCGGTGACCTTGGAGCCGAGCTTGAAGGTCATGCCCTGCTTGGTCAGGGCGCGCTGGAAGGTCTTGGCCGTCTCGCCGTCCATCCCGGGCGTGATGCGGTCCAGGAACTCGACGACGGTCACCTCGGCGCCCAGGCGGCGCCACACCGAGCCCAGCTCCAGGCCGATGATGCCAGCGCCGATCACCACCAGGCTCTTGGGAACCTCGGGCAGCGACAGGGCCCCGGTGGAATCGACGATGCGGTTGTTGTCGACCACGACGCCCGGCAGGGGCGAGGGTTCGGAGCCCGTGGCGATGACGATGTTGCGCGCCTCCAGGGCCGTGACGGAGCCGTCCTCCGCGGTCACCTCGACCTTGCCCGGCCCGGCGATCCTGCCGGCGCCCTTCACCCACTCGACCTTGTTCTTCTTGAAGAGGAACTCGATGCCCTTGGTCAGGGCGGCCACGCTCTCGGCCTTCTGCTTCATCATCTGAACGAGGTCGAGCTTGGGCTGGACCTGGATGCCCAGCTTGGCGAACTCGCCGTTGGCGGCGTCATAGAGCTCGGAGGCGTGAAGCAGGGCCTTGGACGGCATGCAGCCGACGTTGAGGCAGGTGCCGCCGAGGGTGGCGCGCTTCTCCACGCAGGCGACCTTCAGGCCAAGCTGGCCGGCGCGGATCGCGGCGTTGTAGCCGCCGGGGCCGCCCCCGATGATGATGACGTCGTACTGGGCCATGCTGGTAGTCCTTCGCGGAAACGGCGAGGCCTTCGCCCCGCCGCCAATTGGGTTCGACGGCGGGATGCGCCCCTAGAGGTCCAGCAGCAGCCGCTGCGGGTCCTCCAGCGCTTCCTTCACCTTGACCAGGAAGGTCACCGCCCCCTGGCCGTCGACCACGCGGTGGTCGTAGCTGAGCGCCAGGTACATCATGGGGCGAACGACGATCTGCCCGTTCACCACCATCGGCCGCTCCTGGATCTTGTGCATGCCCAGGATGCCGGACTGCGGCGCATTGAGGATCGGCGTCGACATCAGCGAGCCATAGACCCCGCCGTTGGAGATGGTGAAGGTGCCGCCCTGCAGGTCCTCCAGCGCCAGCTGGCCGTCGCGGGCCTTCTTGCCGAGGTCGCCGATGGCCTTCTCGATCTCGGCCAGGCTCATCGCGTCGGCGTCGCGCACCACCGGCACGACCAGGCCGCGGTCGGTGCCCACGGCCACGCCGATGTCGTAGTGGTTCTTGTAGATGATGTCGGTGCCGTCGATCTCGGCGTTGACGTCCGGGATCGCCTTGAGGGCTGCCACGCAGGCGCGCACGAAAAAGCTCATGAAGCCGAGCTTCACGCCGTGCTTCTTCTCGAAGACGTCCTTGTACTGGCTGCGCAGGGCCATCACGGCGCTCATGTCGACCTCGTTGAAGGTCGTCAGCATGGCCGCGGTGTTCTGGGCTTCCTTCAGGCGCCGCGCGATCGTCTGGCGAAGGCGCGTCATGCGCACGCGCTCTTCGCGCTCGTGCACCTCCCGCGGGGCCGAAGGCGCGGGGGCGGGCGCCGGGGCGGCGGCGCGGGCCTCCAGCGCGGCCAGGGCGTCGCCCTTGGTGACGCGCCCGCCCTTGCCGGTGCCGGCGATGGCGCCGGCGTCCATCTTGTTCTCGGTGACGATCCGTTGGGCGGAGGGCGCGAGGACCGGCTCGGCCTTGGCGGCCGGCGCCGGCGCCGGCGCGGGGGCGGGGGCCGGCTTGGGCTCGGCCTTGGGAGCCGCAGCCTCGGCGGGAGCCTTGGCCGGGGCGGCGGCGGCGGCGCCTTCGGTCACCCGGCCCAGGATCGCGCCGGGCTCGACCGTGGCGCCTTCTTCAGCGGAGATCTCCGCCAGCACGCCGTCGGCCGGGGCGGCGACCTCAAGGCTGACCTTGTCGGTCTCGAGCTCCACCAGGATCTCGTCCTTCCGGACGGCCTCGCCGGCCTTCTTGGTCCAGCGCGCCACCGTCGCCTCGGTGACGGACTCGCCCAGGGCGGGCGTCATGATGTCGGCCATTGAAGGGCTCCTATGTTCTTTCGCCTCGACGCCTCAGGCGAAGGCTTCTGCGAGGAAGGTTTCGAGTTCACGCATGTGCCGGCTCATCAGGCCGGCGGCGGTGGAGGCGGAGGCCGGGCGGCCGACGTAGCGGGCGCGCTTGGCCTTCACGTTCAGACGCTCCAGGGTCAGCTCCAGCCAGGGGTCGACGAAGGTCCAGCCGCCCATGTTCTTGGGCTCCTCCTGGCACCAGACGAGCTCGGCGTTCTTGAAGCGCTTCAGCTCGTTGGACAGGGACTTCACCGGCCAGGGATAGAACTGCTCCAGGCGCAGCAAGTAGACGTCGTCGCGCTCGTAGCGGGCGCGGGCCTCGACCAGGTCGAAGTAGACCTTGCCCGAGCACAGGATCACCCGGTTGATCTGGTCGTCCGGCTTGAGCGTGACGCCGCCGACGTCCTGGCCGGCCTCGGCGCCGTCGATCATCACCCGATGGAAGGACGAGCCCTCGGCCATGTCGGCCAGGCTGGAGACCGCCCGCTTGTGGCGCAGCAGGCTCTTGGGCGTCATCACGATCAGCGGCTTGCGGAACTCGCGCAGGAGCTGGCGGCGCAGGACGTGGAAGTAGTTGGCCGGGGTGGTGCAGTTGACCACCTGCATGTTGTCTTCGGCGCAGAGTTGCAGGTAACGCTCCAGCCGCGCCGAGGAGTGCTCTGGCCCCTGGCCTTCGTAGCCGTGCGGCAGCAGCATCACCAGGCCGCTCATCCGCAGCCACTTGCGCTCGCCCGAGGAGATGAACTGGTCGACCACGACCTGGGCGCCGTTGGCGAAGTCGCCGAACTGGGCTTCCCACAGGGTCAGGGTCTTCGGGTCGGTCAGGGAGAAGCCGTACTCGAAGCCGAGCACCGCCTCCTCCGACAGGGCCGAATCCAGCACCTCGAAGTGGGCCTGGGTCGGGGAGATGTGGCGCAGCGGGAAGTAGACGTCCTCGGTCTTCTGGTCGATCAGGCCGGAGTGGCGCTGGACGAAGGTGCCGCGCACGCTGTCCTGGCCGGAGAGGCGCACCGGATAGCCCTGGTCGAGCAGGCTCGCGAACGCCAGGTGCTCGGCCGTCGACCAGTCCAGCCCGGTTCCGGCCTCGATCGCCTCGCGGCGGTTGTGGATCACCCGCTCGACGGTCTTGTGGACCGTCACGTGCTCGGGGATCGCCGTGATCTTGCGCCCCAGGTCCTTGAGCTTCTGCAGCGGCACGGCGGTGTCGCCGCGGCGATCGTCGCTGCCCGGCACGGTCAGGCCCGACCATTTGCCGTCCAGCCAGTCGGCCTTGTTGGCCTTGTAGGCCTTGCCGGCCTCGAACTCCTGGTCGAGGAAGTCCTGGAACTCGGAGACCCAGGCGTCCACCTCCTCCTGCGTCGCCACGCCCTCGCGCACGAGGCGCTGGCCGTAGAGTTCGCGGGTGGTGGGGTGGCCCTTGATCTTGGCGTACATCAAGGGCTGGGTCATCGTCGGGTCGTCACCTTCGTTGTGACCGAACCGGCGATAGCAGAACATGTCGATCACCACGTCCTTGCCGAACAGCTGGCGGAACTCGGTGGCGACCTTGGCGGCGAAGGTGACGGCTTCCGGATCGTCGCCGTTCACGTGGAAGATCGGGGCCTCGACCATCAACGCCACGTCCGACGGGTAGGGCGAGGAGCGCGAATACTTCGGGCTGGTGGTGAAGCCGATCTGGTTGTTGACGATGAAGTGGATCGAGCCGCCCACGCCGTAGCCCTTCAGCCCCGACAGGGCGAAGCACTCGGCCACCACGCCCTGGCCGGCGAAGGCGGCGTCCCCGTGCAGCAGCAGCGGCAGCACGTGGCTGCGCCCGGTGGTCGGGTTCTCGCGCAGGCTGAAAGCCTGCTTGGCGCGGGCCTTGCCGATCACCACCGGGTTGACGATTTCCAGGTGCGAAGGGTTGGCCGTCAGCGACAGGTGCACGCTGTTGCCGTCGAACGTGCGGTCCGACGAGGCGCCCAGGTGGTACTTCACGTCGCCCGAGCCCTCCACGTCCGAAGGCACGCTCGAGCCGCCTTGGAACTCGTGGAAGATGATGTGGTAGGGCTTGCCCATGACGGCGGCCAGGACGTTCAGGCGGCCGCGGTGCGGCATGCCGATGACGATGTCCTTCACCCCCATCGCGCCGCCGCGCTTGATGATCTGCTCCAGCGCCGGGACCATGGCCTCGCCGCCGTCCAGGCCGAAGCGCTTGGTGCCGGGGAAGCGCTTGTGCAGGAACTTCTCGAAGCCCTCGGCCTCGATCAGCTTCTTCAGGATGGCGATCTTGCCTTCCTTGGTGAAGATGATCTCCTTGTCCCGGCCCTCGATGCGCTCCTGCAGCCAGGCCTTCTGGGCCGGGTCGGAGATGTGCATGTACTGCACGCCGATGTCGCTGCAGTAGGTGCGCCGCAGGATCTCCAGGATCTCGCGGATCGTCGCGGTCTCCAGGCCGAGCACGTAGTCCAGGAAGATCGGGCGGTCGTAGTCGGCCTCGGTGAAGCCGTAGGTGGCCGGATCGAGCTCGCTGGCGTCGCCGGGGGTGGTGGCGATCCCCAGGGGGTCGAGGTTGGCGCGCAGGTGGCCGCGCATCCGGTAGGCGCGGATCATCATGATCGCGCGCAGCGAATCCAGGGTGGCGGCGCGGATGGCGTCCTGGCCGGCGGCCGGGGCGCGCTCGGCGATCGTCTTGCCGACCTTGGCCTCGACTGCGGGCCACATGCCGTCGATGGCGGACAGCCAGTCGGGCCGGGGCGCCGGCGCCTGGCGAGGGGTCCAGCCGGGCTTCTTGGCGGCCGCCTGCACCTCGTCGGCGCGGTCGTGCAGCGAGGCGAAGAAGGCTCGCCACGAGGGCTCCACCGCGTCCGGGTTCGCCGCCCACTTCGCGTAGAGGTCCTCCACGAAGGCCGCGTTTCCTCCGTAGAGGAACGAGGTCTCCGCGAGCACTTCGTTGATCAGGCTAGCATCGTCCGCCATGTCATCCGCTTCCCGGCGATCGCCGCGCGGACATCTGATCAGGTGCCGAGCGCAAACCGCCCATACGCTTCGTTTGTCGCCTTCAGGCGCCTTTCAGGACCTGCAGCAGGGTTTCGCCGAGCTTCGCCGGCGAGGGCGACACGCGGATCCCCGCCGCCTCCATCGCCGCAATCTTGTCTTCGGCCCCGCCCTTGCCGCCGGAGATGATGGCGCCAGCGTGACCCATGCGCCGCCCGGGCGGCGCGGTGCGTCCCGCGATGAACCCGACCATAGGCTTCTTGATCGGCGAATTTTTGATGAATTCCGCCGCATCTTCCTCGGCCGACCCGCCGATCTCGCCGATCATGATGATCGACTCGGTTTCCGGGTCCTTCAGGAACATGTCGAGGATGTCGATGAACTCGGTGCCCTTGACGGGGTCGCCGCCGATGCCGACAGCGGTCGTCTGGCCGAGGCCTACCTGTGAGGTCTGGAACACGGCTTCATAGGTAAGGGTGCCCGAGCGAGAGACAACACCCACCGAGCCACGCTTGAAGATGTTTCCGGGCATGATGCCGATCTTGCAGGCGTCCGGCGTCAGGACGCCCGGGCAGTTGGGCCCGATCAGGCGCGACTTGGAGCCGGAGAGCGAGCGCTTCACCTTGATCATGTCGGTCACCGGAATGCCCTCGGTGATGCAGATGATCAGCGGGATCTCGGCGTCGATCGCTTCCAGGATCGAATCTGCGGCGAACGGCGGCGGGACGTAGATGACGCTGGCGTCGGCGCCGGTCTGCTTGACCGCTTCCTGCACGGTGTCGAACACCGGAAGGCCGATGTGCGTCGTGCCGCCTTTGCCCGGGGTGACGCCGCCGACCATCTTGGTGCCGTAGGCGATCGCCTGCTCGGAGTGGAATGTGCCCTGGCTGCCGGTGATGCCCTGGCAGATGACGCGCGTTTCTTTGCCGATCAGGATGGACATCAGGCGGCTCCCCGCACGGCCTTGACGATCTTCTCGGCGCCGTCCGACAGGTCGTTCGCGGCGATCACGTCGAGGCCCGAGTTGTTGATGATTTCCTTGCCGAGCTCGGCGTTGGTGCCTTCCAGCCGCACGACCAGAGGAACCTTCAGGCCGGTCTCCTTGACCGCTTCCACCACGCCCTGGGCGAGGATGTCGCAGCGGGCGATGCCGCCGAAGATGTTCACCAGGATCCCCTTCACGTTGGGATCGGCGGTGATGATCTTGAACGCCGCGGTGACCTTTTCCTTGGTCGCCCCGCCGCCCACGTCCAGGAAGTTAGCCGGCTCGGCGCCGTAGAGCTTGATGATGTCCATGGTCGCCATGGCCAGGCCCGCGCCATTGACCATGCAGCCGATCTCGCCGTCCAGGGCGATGTAGCTCAGGTCGTACTTGGAGGCCTCGATCTCCTTGGGGTCCTCCTCGGTCTCGTCGCGCAGCGCGACGACGTCCGGATGACGGAACAGGGCGTTGGAGTCGAAGCTGACCTTGGCGTCGAGAACCCGCAGGTGGTCGTCGGCGGTGACGATCAGCGGGTTGATCTCCAGCATCGACATGTCCTTGGCCAGGAACGCCGTGTAGAGCTGGGTGAGCAGGGCCGAGGCCTCCTTGGCCAGGCCGCCGGTCAGGCCAAGGGCCTTGGCCAGCGTGCGGCCGTGGTGCGGGAACACCCCGGTGGCCGGGTCGATGGAGAAGGTGACGATCTTCTCGGGCGTGGAATGGGCCACGTCCTCGATGTCCATGCCGCCTTCGGTGGAGGCGACGACCGACACCCGGCTCGTCTCGCGGTCCACCAGGAGCGAGAGGTAGAATTCCTTGGCGATCGCGGCCCCTTCCTCGATGTAGAGGCGGTTGACCTGCTTGCCCGAGGGGCCGGTCTGGTGGGTCACCAGCACGCGGCCGAGCATCTCGGCGGCGTTGGCCTTGACCTCCTCGACGGACTTGACCACCCGCACCCCGCCCTTGGCGTCCGGACCCAGGCCTTCGAACCGGCCCTTGCCGCGCCCGCCGGCGTGGATCTGGGATTTCACGACGAAGACCGGCCCGCCGAGCTTCTCGGCGGCGGCGACGGCTTCATCGACGGAAAAGGCGGGATACCCGCGCGGGACCGCGACGCCGAACTCGGAGAGGACGGCCTTGGCTTGGTGCTCGTGGATGTTCATGAGGTCGGGGATTCGCTGCGATCGTCTCGCCCGTCCGGCGAGTGGCCGGGGTTATAGGCGCCCCGTCGCAGCGTGGCAACCGCACGTAACGTCAAACAGGGCCTCAATTTCATACCTGCGCTATGCGAGCCTCCGGGCGCCTGCGAAGCTCGCCGATTGCCAATTCGACGGCATTGGATATCTCCAGGCCGAAGGCCGCTCGGGCCTGTGAGGGCGCCACGGAGATCGCCGCTTGGACGTGCGCGGGCCGACAGTCGCAGAAACGCCGGCGGATCCCCTCACCGGCCGGGTGCTGCTGCGCGCCCTGGCGACCTCGACGGTCGTCGGCCTCTTCATGAGCTATGTCCGCGCGTTCGGCTCCGGAGACGCGCCGTTCCTGGCGCGCACGGCCTACATGACGGTCCTGGCCTGGATCGGCGCTTTGCTCGGGGTGGCGAGCTTCCGCCTCGTGCGGCGCCTGTCCTGGACGGGCGGGCGGGTGTGGCTGCAGGCGGCGCTGAGCGGCGCGGCCATGACGCCGCCGATGACGCTGGTGGTGTGGGGGGCGACCCGCTTCCTCCCCGGCGGCGGCGCGCCGGTGCGGCATCTGCCCGGCTATGCGTTCAACTCGCTGATCATGTGCCTGGGGATGACCGCCTTGGCGGTGTGGGTCGGCCGCCGCCGCGCCGTGGCGGCCGACGCCCCGGCCGCGGCGCCGCCGCGCTTCCTGGAGCGGCTGCCGCCCAAGCTGGCCGGCGCCGAGCTCTGGGCGGTGGAGGCCGAGGACCATTACCTGCGGCTGCACACCTCCAAGGGCCAGGATCTGATCCTGATGCGACTGGCCGACGCCGTCGCCGAGCTGGACGGGATCGAGGGCGCGCAGGTGCACCGCTCCTGGTGGGTCTCCCGCGAGGCGGTGGTCGGCGCCGAGCGCGGCGACGGGCGTGCGATCCTGACCCTGAAGGACGGCTCCAAGGTTCCGGTCAGCCGAACCTACGCCAAGGCGATCCGCGAACGCGGCTGGATCTGAACCGGTCTCAGCGCCGCGCCCGCCACTGATCGCGGCTCTGGCCCCAGACGTCGCAGACGGTGGTCTCGAAGGGCGCCGGCATCTGCGCCTGGCGCAGGATGGTCGAGCCCAGCCGCCGCGCCACGGCCTGGGAGGCGGCGTTTCCTGGCTCGATGGTGTGGATCACCTCGGTCCAGCCCAGGACGTCGAAGGCCCAGTCGATGGCCGCCGTCGCGCCCTCGGTGGCGTAGCCCTTGCCGCGCACCTCGCCGACCAGGCCCCAGCCCACCTCGGTTCCCGGCCAGCCCTCCGGTCGCCAGGGGCCCAGCCGTCCCACCCACCGGCCGGTGGCCTTTTCGATCACCGAGAACATGGAGAAGCCGCGGATCGTCCAGGCGCCGGTCATCGCGCACATGGAGCGCCAGGCGACCGACGGCGGCTGCACGCCCCCGATGTAGCGCATCGTCTCGGCGTCCGCCGAGAAGCGCGCCCAGGGCTCGAAATCCTCGGCGGCCGGAGGGCGCAGGATCAGCCGTTCGGTCTCGAGCGTCGGGCCGATGCTCATGGGAAGCTCCTGGAACGACGAAGGCGCGGAGGCAGGACCCCCGCGCCTTCGGATCGGCTGGAAGGTCGGGCTTAGCCCAGCATGTCCTTCACGGTGTCGCGTTCGCTCACCAGCTCGTCGTTGGTGGCGGCGATCTTGGACTTGGCGAAATCGTCCATCTCATAGGAGGTGACGACCTCGTAGCCGGCGGCGGTGGTCTTCACCGGCATGCCGGCCCACACGCCTTCGGAGAAGCCGTAGCGGCCCATGCTCGGCACGGCCACCGAGTGGACGGCGCCCACGGTGGTCAGGTCGCGCACGTGGTCGATCAGGGCGTTGGCGGCCGAGGCGGCCGAGCTTTGCCCACGGGCCTCGATGATGGCCGCGCCGCGCTTGCCGACGGCGGGCAGGTACTCGTTCTTCAGCCAGGCCTCGTCGCCGATGACCTCGGCGGCCGGCTTGCCCCCGATCTTGGCGTGGGTGAAGTCGGCGAACATCGTCGGCGAGTGGTTGCCGTAGATGAACAGCTCGGAGACCTCGTTGATCGAGACCCCGGCCTTCTTGGCGAGTTGCGCACGGCCGCGGTTCTCGTCCAGGCGGACCATGGCGGTGAAGCGGTCGGCCGGCAGGCGGCGGGCCTGGCTGGCGGCGATCATCACGTTGGTGTTGCAGGGGTTGCCCACCACCGCCACGCGGGCGTCGTCGGCGGCCACCTCGTCGATCGCCTTGCCCTGGGCGATGAAGATCTTGCCGTTGTCCTTCAGGAGGTCGGCGCGTTCCATGCCCGGGCCACGGGGCTTGGAGCCGACCAGCAGGCACCAGTTGGCGTCCTTGAACGCGGCCTTGGGATCGTCGCACAGGACCATGTCCTGCAGCAGCGGGAAGGCGCAGTCCTCGAGCTCCATGGCCACGCCCTTCAGCGCCTTCTGCGGCCCTTCGACCGGAATCTCCAGGAGCTGCAGGATCACCGGCTGGTCCTTGCCCAGCATCTCGCCCGAGGCGATGCGGAAGAGGAGGGCGTAGCCGATGTTGCCGGCGGCGCCGGTGACCGCTACGCGGATCGGCTTCTTCGTGCTCATGTTGCTGCTCCAGTGCTGATGCGGCCGGCCTGCGGACCAAGTCGCGCGGCGCATAACTCAATATGCGGCCACCCCGCAATGCCGCAGGCGCGAAGCGCTTCGCTCACGCCGGCTTGCCGGCGCCTGCGGGCATGGCCAAGGTGGGGCTCATGTTCACCCTCGATCCGGCGTTCGCCGCGACCTCGGTCCACGTGGTCGACCTTGCCCTGTGCGAAGCGCGTCTCCAGGCGGACGCGCGCTACCCGTGGATCGTGCTGATCCCGCGCCGGGCGGGCCTGCGCGAGCTGGAGGACCTCGACCCGATGGCGCGCACGGCCCTGATGGACGAGGTCCTGGCCGCCGGCCGCGCGGTGCGTGCGGCCGGCGAGGCCGTCGGCCGGCCGGTGCACAAGCTGAACGTGGGCGCCCTGGGCAATGTGACTCCGCAACTTCATGTGCATGTGGTCGGCCGGCGCCCGGACGACGCGGCCTGGCCGGGCCCTGTGTGGGGGGGCGGCGCGGCCGAGCCCTACGACGACCACGCCCTGGCGGCGGCCCTGGCGGCGGCGCGCGGGGTCCTGACCCGAGCCTAGTCCCGCTGCAGCGACACGGGGCGGCGCGCGGCGCCGTCGAACGCCTCGCCCGTCCAGCGGCCGTCCGGCCCGGGCGAGACGTGGACGGTCAGCATCGGGCCGTCGGGCCTGGGCTGGAACTGAAAGGTGACGGTCGAGCCCAGGCGCTGGATGTCGGCCAGGAAGCCGGAGGCGGCGGCGGTGGCGCCCGAGCGGCGGATGTCGCGCCAGGCCCCTTCCAGGGGCGCGCCGCCGGCGTCCACGAGCTGCAGGGCGTAGAGTTCGCCGCCCCCCATGCTCAGGGTCCACTGGCCGTCGAGGGGGCCCTGCAGCCCCTGGGCCGAGGCGAAGGACGCGCGCAGGCGCGCATCGTAGTTGCGGTCGGTGGGCGTCGGCGGCCCATCGGGCGTACGGCCCACCTCGTTGACGAACACCGGCGTCGCCTGCGGGGCGACGGCGGCCGGCGCGGGGCGGGGCGCAGGAGGCGCGGGAGCCTGGCCGTCGAGCAGGGCGCCGATCGGATCGCTGGACGCGCCCGTTTCCTGGACCTGCGCCTGGGCCGGGGCCTGGGCCGCAAGGGTCAGGGCGAGCACGCCCGCCGCTGTCCACGCCGTCTTCGCCGCCGTCGCGCTCATGGCTCTCCCGCTCAGCCGCCTGTTCCCAGGGCTTGGCCGGGCCAATTTCCGTCGAATCGCAGGCGTCGGCCAGCCGGGAGTTGCGTCCCGGCGCGCGGCGTGGCGGCGCACGGCCTTGCCAGCGGCGGCGGTCCATCCTTAGCTGTGCGGGTGGACCGCAGGCGGCTGCGGGGAGGCGAGGACCTGTCATGACCACCCGCTACGACGAGGGCGCGAAGAACGTGCTCGGCGGCGAGCTGCAGTCCTGCTCGACGGACCCGATGACCGGGTTCTTCCGCAACGGCTGCTGCGAGACCGGCCCGCACGACGTGGGGATGCACACCGTCTGCGCGGTGATGACCGCGGAGTTCCTGGAGTTCTCCAGGATGATGGGCAATGACCTGTCGACGCCGCGGCCGGAGCTCGCGTTCGCGGGCCTGAAGCCGGGCGACCGCTGGTGCCTGTGCGCCCCGCGCTGGAAGGAGGCGCTGGACGCCGGGGCCGCCCCGCAACTGGTGCTCGAGGCCACCCATGAGGAGACCCTGGCGATCGTGCCCCTGGGGGTGCTGAAGGACTACGCCGTCAAGGCCTAGGCTCGCGGCTCAGGCGAGCGGATAGTCCTGCTCCAGGCGGTAGCGCGAGCCCTCCGAGGACCGCCAGCTCGAATAGAGGCCGAAGCTGTCCAGGCGGAAGGACGGGGACTTCAGCAGGTTGTTGGCCTGGATCCAGGCGGCCACGTCGTCCGGCTCGG
This sequence comes from Phenylobacterium sp., assembly GCF_046291545.1. Taxonomy (GTDB): domain Bacteria; phylum Pseudomonadota; class Alphaproteobacteria; order Caulobacterales; family Caulobacteraceae; genus Phenylobacterium. The sequence continues at coordinate 435,352 of NZ_JBKBSM010000001.1, read as the reverse complement.
GCCGGCGCAGGTAGGCCAGGGTCACGTGCGGCAGATAGTTGCGCGTCTCCGGCTTGAGGCCCGCGCGGCGGGCCGCCGCCTCGCAGCGGGCGGCGAGCCGGGCCAGGGCCGGATTGTCCTCGACCCCCGCCCACACCGCGTGGATGTCGCGCCCTTCGCCGAAGGCCCCCACCCCCGACAGCACCAGCTCCAGCGGATCGCCGGCGACGCCCTGCAGCTCCTCGTCCAGGTCCTTGGCCACGTCTTCGCGCACATCGCCGAAGAAGCGCAGGGTCACGTGCAGGGCCTCAAGGGGCCGCCAGCGGGCGCCGGGCAGGCCGTGCTGGCGGCGGGCGAGGGGCTCGGCGATCTCGGGAGGCACGGCGAGGGCGGCGAACAGGCGGATCATGCGCAGACCCTAGCGCGCCCCCGACCGGCCCGGAAAGCGGCTGACGCAAGCGTTATCCCGTAAAGCCTTGCGCGGAACCGCCGCGCTCACGATATTCCGAGGGCGTCCAATCGGGACGTTGAAGAAATGGGCATACCTTACGATGAGCGACTTCAACCGCGGCTACGCGCGCACGATCCCCGCTGATCGCGCCGACATGTCGGTGGACGCGGGACTTCGCGCCTTCATGCTCGGCGTCTACAACAAGGTGGCGCTGGGCCTCGTGGTTTCGGCCGCCTTGGCCTTCCTGACCGGCTCCTATCCGCCGGTTCGCGACCTGATGTTCCAGGTTACGGCCGACGGCCGCCTGGCGGGCTTCACCCTGCTCGGCATGATCGTGGCCTTCGCGCCGCTGGCGGTGATCCTGTTCGGCGCCTTCGCGCTGCGCAACGCCACGCCGAAGACCTCGGGCGCGCTCTACTGGACCATCGTCAGCCTGATCGGCGCCTCCCTCGGCGTGGTCGTGCTGGTCTACACCGGCGCCTCGATCGCCTCGACCTTCCTGATCACGGCCACGGCCTTCGGCGCCCTGTCGCTGTTCGGCTACACGACCAAGAAGGACCTGACCGGCTTCGGCAGCTTCCTGATCATGGGCCTGTTCGGCATCGTGATCGCCTCGGTCGTCAACATGTTCCTGCACAGCGGGCCGATGGCCTTCATCATCAACGTGCTGGGCCTGCTGATCTTCTCGGGGCTGATCGCCTACGACACCCAGCGTCTGAAGATGACGTACTACCAGCTGGGCGGCGACCAGGCGGCCATGGGCGTGGCGACCAACTACGGCGCGCTGAGCCTGTACATCAACTTCATCAACCTCTTCCAAACCCTGCTGGCCCTGTTCGGCGACCGCCGCTAAAGGCCCTGCAGGTTCGAAGACGACGACCCCGGCGGGCGACCGCCGGGGTTTTTCGTTGCGCGCCTGGCCTGGACGCCCGGCTAGTCGACGACGCGGAAGCGGCCCTTGTCGAAGAAGCGGAGCACCTGCTCCAGCTCGTGTCCGCGGCGCAGCACCAGCCCGCCCTGGCCGATGACCGCCCAGGCGCCCTGGCGGCGGGCGAGTTCGGGCCGCTTCTCGATGCGGTAGAGCGGGGCTTCGGAGGCGCGGCGGAACACGCTGAACACCGCCGCGTCCGTCAGGCCGGCGATGCCGTAGTCGCGCCACTCGCCGGCCGCGACCATCCGGCCGTAGAGCGAGAGCAGCCGCTCCAGCTCGCGTCGATCGAAGAACACCTGTCCGGCGCGGGGCGCGCTAGGGTCGAATGCCATCGGCGCGAGCCTAGACTCAAAACCGTCCGTATGGCGAGGGGCCGCGAGCCCCCGGCGCGCCAGACATGCTTTGACGCGCGCCGCCGCGAAATGACCTTATTTCCGTCGCGGACGCGCCCGCTTGGACCTCGAAAGTGCGAGGGTCGGTTGGTCGAGACCCCTCGCCGGTCCCGGATCCTGAACAGCCCCCCCAGCCCCCCTGGGATCGCGAGCTTCGGCCAGCCGACACCCCTAGTTCCCGAAACACACAGCGTCGGACCCGCGCGGACTTCCCCCTTTGAACCGCGCGGGTCTCGTCGTGTCGGCCGTCCGGGTCAGGACCCCTTTTCAGCCACAGCCAGGATGCGCCCGCCGTTCGGCGCCTGCACGATGATGGCCGTGGACAGGTTTTCCTCCCCCGCCGGCGGCAGCCGATAGGCGGTGGGCCGGCCCCGCCACGAGCCCAGCCGCACCAGCTCGCGCACCACGTTGCGGTGGATCAGCGTCTGGCCGCGGTTCTCCCCCTTCTTGACCGTCACCTCCAGCCGGCGCGGGTCGTAGCGCACCAGCCACACGTCGGCGCCCCCCCGCGGCGCCCGGCCATAACCGACGTCGGCGCGGGCCTTGCCGATGAAGGCCATGTCCGGCGGGTCGCGCGGCGCCTCGGCCGCCGCCTCCACCAGCTTGTCGATCTTCTCGGTCTGCAGGCCCGCCGCCTGGGCGCGGCCATCGACGATCACCTGCGGCGTATAGGGTTCGCGCAGGTCCAGGTGGGCGACATAGGCCTTCTGCCGCTCGGCGAATTCGGGCTTGGCGAAGGTGTCCTCCCAGCCCAGGTAGTCCCAGTAGTCGACCGGGAAGGTAAGGGCGAGCACGCCTGGCCGCTCGGCCAGTTCGCTGACGAAGGCGTTCGCCTCGCCGCAGGAGGCGCAGCCCTGGGCGGTGTAGAGCTCCACGACGGTGGGCGTCTGGGCGGCCGCGGCCAGGGGGGACGTCGCCAGAATGAGGCTGAAAAGCGCTGCCGTTCGCATTGGCGCGCAGTTAAGCGGACTTGGCGTCACGTGGGATTCAACAAGGTGTGACCGGCTCAGCCGTCCCGGCCGGCCGCCAGCACCGGACCGCCGTTCGGCGCCTGGACCAGCACCACGGTCTTCAGCCCCGCCCCAGCGGCGGGGGCGGCGAAGTCGATCGCCTGGCCGGTCCAGCGGCCCAGGCGCTTCAGCTCGCGCACGACGTTCTTGTGAGGCAGGGTCTTGCCCGTGTTCTCGCCGCGCTTGACCGGCACGGCGATGGTGCGCGGATCGTAGCGCACCAGCCAGACGTCGGCGCCGCCCACGGGGGCGCGGCCCGCCGAAAGGCGCACGGCGCGCGGCTCGACCACGACCCGCGCGGCGTCCGCGGGCCGGGCGCTGGCCACCAGCTTCAGGATCTTCGCCTGGGTGTTCCCGACGGTGTCGGCGCGGCCGTTGACCACGACCTCGGGCGTGAACGGGCCCTTGTGGCCCAGCGCGCGGGCGTAGGCCCGCTGGCGGGCGGTGTAGTCGGGGTGGGCGAAGGTGTCCGCCCAGCCCAGGTCGTCCCAGTAGGTCACGCCGAAGGACAGGGCGATCACGTCCGGCCGCGTGCTGAGCGCCGCCACGGCCGCGTTCGCCGGCGGGCAGGAGGAACAGCCCTGGCTGGTGAAGAGCTCCACCACCGCAGGCGCGGCGGAGGCGGAAGCGCCGGCGGGGCCGGCGGCGAGGGCGGCGCAGAGGCCGAGGGCGGTGAGGAGAAGCATGCTCATGCCCATCAGTTCGCGGCTCGCGCCCGGCCGGTTACAGCCGGCCGGGCGCGGCGCGTTGCGGCGTCAGCCGGCCTTGGCGGCCAGGTTGCGCAGCACGTAGTTCAGGACGCCGCCGTTCTTGAAGTACTCGAGCTCGGTGGGCGTATCGATGCGGCAGCGCACCGGGAAGCGGGCGATGCGGCCGTCGGAGGCCCGGTACATCTCCACCGTCAGCTGCCGGCGGGGCGAAAGCTCCGACAGGCCGCGGATGGTGACGATCTCCTCGCCGGTCAGGTTCAGCTTCTGCCAGCCTTCCTGGATGAACTGCAGCGGCAGCACGCCCATGCCGACCAGGTTCGAGCGGTGGATGCGCTCGAAGCTCTCGGCGATCACGGCGCGAACGCCCAGGAGCTTGGTGCCCTTGGCCGCCCAGTCGCGGGAGGAGCCGGTTCCGTACTCCTTGCCGGCGAACACCACCAGCGGGCGGCCTTCGCCCTGGTAGCGCATGGCCGCGTCGTAGATCGACATCTCGTCGCCGGAGGGGAAGTGCTTGGTCACGCCGCCCTCGATGTCCGGCGTGATCTTGTTGCGGATGCGGATGTTGGCGAAGGTGCCCCGCATCATCACTTCGTGGTTGCCCCGGCGCGCGCCGTAGGAGTTGAACTCCGAGGTCGGCACCTGGTGGTCGCGCAGGTAGACGCCGGCGGGCGACGTGGCCTTGATCGAACCGGCCGGGCTGATGTGGTCGGTGGTGATCGAGTCGCCGAAGACGCCGAGGATGCGGGCCTCGACGATGTCGGTGACCGGCGTCGGCTCCATCTTCATGCCCTGGAAGTAGGGCGGGTTCTGGACGTAGGTCGAGCCCATGTCCCAGTTGTAGGTCTGGCCGCCGGACACCTTGATGCCCTGCCAGGCCTTGTCTCCCTTGAACACGTCGGCGTAGCGGCTGGCGAACATCTTGTTCGTCACGTGCTTGCGCTGCAGGGCGGTGATTTCCTCGGTCGAGGGCCAGATGTCCTTCAGGTAGACGGGCTGGCCGTCCTTGCCTTCGCCGATCGGATCATTGGCCAGGTCGATCTGCATCGAGCCGGCCAGGGCGTAGGCCACCACCAGCGGCGGCGAGGCCAGGTAGTTGGCGCGCACGTCCGGGTTCACGCGGCCTTCGAAGTTGCGGTTGCCCGACAGCACCGAAACGGCCACCAGGTCGTTCTTCTGCACCGCTTCGGAAATCGGTTCGGGAAGCGGCCCGGAGTTGCCGATGCAGGTCGTGCAGCCGTAGCCGACGAGGTTGAAGCCCAGGGCGTCGAGGTACTTGGTCAGCCCCGCGCTCTTCAGATAGTCGGTGACCACCTGCGAGCCGGGGGCCAGCGAGGTCTTCACCCACGGCTTGACCTGCAGGCCCTTCTCCACCGCCTTCTTGGCCACCAGCCCGGCGCCGATCAGCACCGAGGGGTTGGAGGTGTTGGTGCAGGAGGTGATGGCGGCGATCACCACGTCGCCGTTGCCGATGTCGAAGTTCTCGCCCTCGACCTTGTAGCGCTCGGCCATGGTCTCGGCCTTGCCGAAGTCGTTGGCCAGGGCGGTCTTGAACTCGGCCGCGGCGTTGGTCAGCAGCACGCGGTCCTGCGGACGCTTGGGGCCGGCGAGCGAGGCGGTGACCGAGCCGAGGTCAAGCTCCAGCGTGTCGCTGAACACCGGATCGGGGTCGGTCGGCTCCGACCAAAGGCCCTGCTCCTTGGCGTAGGCCTCGACCAGGGCGACGCGGTCCGGATCGCGGCCGGTGGCGGCCAGATAGTCGATGGTCGCCTTGGAGACCGGGAAGAAGCCGCAGGTGGCGCCGTATTCCGGGGCCATGTTGGCGATGGTCGCCTGGTCTTCCAGGGTCAGGTTCGCCAGTCCGGGGCCGTGGAACTCCACGAACTTGCCGACGACGCCCTTCTTGCGGAGCATCTGGGTGACGGTGAGCACCAGGTCGGTGGCCGTGGCGCCGTCCGGCATCGCGCCGGTCAGCTTGAAGCCGATGACCTCGGGGATCAGCATCGGGATCGGCTGGCCCAGCATGGCCGCCTCGGCCTCGATGCCGCCCACGCCCCAGCCCAGCACGGCCAGGCCATTGACCATGGTGGTGTGGCTGTCGGTGCCGACCACGGTGTCGGGATAGGCCACGGTGGCGCCGTCGACTTCCCCGGTCCAGACGGTCTGGGCCAGGTACTCCAGGTTCACCTGGTGGCAGATGCCGGTGCCGGGGGGCACCACGCGGAAGTTGTTGAAGGCCGAGGAGCCCCAGCGCAGGAAGCGGTAGCGCTCCATGTTGCGCTCGTACTCGCGCTCGACGTTGGCGCCGAAGGCCTTGGCGTTGCCGAAGTAGTCGACCATCACCGAGTGGTCGATGACGAGGTCCACCGGGTTCAGCGGGTTGATCTTCTCCGGGTCGGCGCCGAGGCTGGTCATGGCGTCGCGCATGGCGGCCAGGTCGACCACCGCCGGAACCCCGGTGAAGTCCTGCATCAGCACGCGGGCGGGGCGGAAGCTGATCTCGTGCTCGGTGGCGCCCTTGTTGGCGAGCCACGCGGCCACCGCCTTCAGGTCGTCCATGCCGACCGAGACGCCGTCCTCGTTGCGCAGCAGGTTCTCGAGCAGAACCTTCATGGAGACGGGGAGCTTGGAGATGCCTTCAAGGCCGGCCTCTTCCGCCGCGCGCAGGCTGTAGTAAACGTAGCTCTTGTCGCCCACCGTCAGTTCGCGGCGGGTCTTCAGGCTGTCGATCGACGCCATGTCTTACGGATCCTTCCTCTGTCCACGGCCGCCCAAGACCCAGCTTCACGGATCGCGCGCTCAAGAGACGGACACACAGCGTCCGAATCCGCGCCGCGTACGCCCCAGAAGACGGCGACGGCCGGGCGCTTCATAGACCTCGGATTTGGCGGCGTCCATGCGCGCGCAGGCGCCTGCGAGCGGTTCGCAGCAACCCGGCAGGCGACGCCGGCTCCGTGCTGCGCTAAGGCCCGGGCGTGATCAAACATCTGACACTCGACGATCTGGCGGTTCGCCGCGGCGGCAGGCTCCTGTTCGAGGGGCTGAAGCTGAACCTGGCCGCCGGCCAGGCCGCCGCTCTGGTTGGGCGGAACGGGGCGGGCAAGACGAGCCTGCTCCGCGCGATCGCCGGTCTGGTCGAGCTCGAGGGCGGACGGATCGGCTTCGGCGAGCTGGAGCCGGCCGAGGCGCGCGCCCAGCACGTCCACTTCGTCGGCCACCAGGACGGCCTGAAGACCGGCCGCACGGCACGCGAGGAGCTGGTGTTCTGGAGCCGCTGGCTGGGCGCCGGCGAAGCGGAGGCGCTGGACGCGGCCGAGGCCCTTGAGCTGACCCCGCTCCTGGACCTGGAGGTTCGCCGCCTGTCGGCGGGCCAGCGCCGCCGTCTGGCGCTCGCCCGCCTGCTCGCCACCCCCCGGGCCCTGTGGCTGCTCGACGAGCCGATGAGCCCGCTGGACGCAGGCTGGCGGGCGCGCTTCGGCGAATTGATGGCCCGCCATCTGGCGGACGGCGGCCTGATCGTCGCGGCCGTGCACGATCCTCTGCCGGTGCCCGCCCAGTCGTTGGACGTGGGCGCTGCGGAGCCGGTCCAATGAGCCGTCTGTCAGCCCTGCTGGGTCGCGAGATCGTGCTGGCCTGGGGCCGCGGCGGCGGTCCGATCGTCACCGTCGGCTTCTACGCCGGGGTGGCGACGCTGTTGCCGCTGGCGACGGGGCCGGAGCCCGCGCGCCTGGCGGCGATCGCCCCCGGCGCGGCCTGGGTGGCCCTGGCGCTGGCCTCCCTGCTTTCCCTCGACCGCCTGTTCGAGCGCGACTACGAGGACGGCGCGCTGGACCTGCTGACGCTGTCGCCGGTTCCGCTGGAGCTGGCCTGCGCGGCCAAGTGCCTGGGCCAGTGGATCGCCACCGGCGCGCCGCTGGCCCTGGCCGCGCCGGTGGCGGCGATCGCCCTGGGGGCGGACACCGCCCTGGCGCCCCTGATCTTCGTCTGCGCGTTGCTCGGGGGGCTGGCGTTCGCCTTCACCGGCGGCGTGGGGGCCGCGCTCAGCCTCGGCGCGCGGCGCGGCGGCCTGCTCACCGCGGTGATCGTGCTGCCGTTGTTCGTCGCGCCGGTGATCTTCGGGGGCGGGGCGCTGGATTCCTTCGCCGGCGGGCTGCCGTGGCGCCCCGGGTTTGCGCTGCTGGGCGCCTATACGGCCGGCGCGGTGGCCCTGGGCCCGCTGGCGATGGCGGCGGCCTGCCGCAATGCGCTCTCCTGACGCGGTTTTACGCGACGGACTCTGCGGCGTGCGCCGTTGAAGGTCTGAGGGGCGTCACGAACCAGGAGTAATCCTTGACCCATTCGACCAAGTTCCGGTCTCTCGTCCTTGGCGCGGCGATCCTGTCTGCGGGCCTCGCCGTCCAGGCCCAGGCCCAGCCCGCGCAGAGGCCGGCGGCCGAAGCCCGCATGGCCGGGCAGGGCGGCAAGGCGATGCGCGATCCGGCCGAGATGGCCGCGCGCATGACCGAGCGCCTGAAGACCATGCTGCAACTGCGGCCCGAGCAGGAACCCGCGCTAAACGCCTATGTCGCGGCCATGAAGCCGCCCGAGGGCGCGCGGCAGGCCATGCGCGGCCAGCGCCAGGAGATGGCCAAGCTGACCACCCCCGAGCGCCTCGAGCGCATGAAGGCGATGATGGCCCGCCGGCAGGCGGAGTTCGACAAGCGGGCCGCCGCCACCCTGCGGTTCTACGCGCAACTGACGCCGACGCAGCAGAAGGCGTTCGACGCCATGGGCCCGATGCACCACGGCGGAGGCCGCCACATGGGCGGTCAGCGCATGGGCCAGGGACGCGGCTGACCGCAGGCGGACGCCGCGACGCGCCGAAACGCCGCCCCCGCCTTGCCGGAAACGGCGGCGGGGGCTAAGTGCGCCTGATGATCCCGGCGCCCGCATTCCTGGCCAATCCCGAGCGCTTCATGGCGTTCTCGCGCTGGGCGGCTCCCCTGTTCGGCGTGATCGCCGTGATCCTGGCCCTTGCGGGCCTGTGGCTGGGCTTCGCCGCGCCGGAGGACTACCAGCAGGGCGACACGGTGCGGATCATGTTCATCCACGTGCCCGCGGCCTGGCTGAGCATGTTCGTCTACGCCTGCCTGGCGGGAGCCAGCTTCCTGGCGCTGGTGTTCCGTCACGCCCTGGCCGACGCCGCGGCTCAGGCGGCCGCGCCCCTTGGGGCGGCCTTCACCTTCCTGGCCCTGATCACCGGCGCGCTCTGGGGCCGGCCGATGTGGGGCGCGTGGTGGGTGTGGGATGCGCGCCTGACCTCGGTGCTGGTCCTGTTCCTGTTCTACCTGGCCTACATGGCCCTGCGCGCGGCTATCGATGACGAGGCCAAGGGCGCGCGGGCGGCGGCCATCCTGGCCCTGGTCGGGGCGGTCAATCTGCCGGTGGTCCACTATTCGGTGAACTGGTGGAACACCCTGCACCAGGGCGCATCGGTGTTCCGCGCCGACGGGCCGGCGATGTCGGCGGTGTTCCTTTGGCCGCTGCTGCTGATGGGCCTCGCCTACATGGCGGCGTTCGGTTCGCTGTGGCTGGTGCGCACCCGGGCCGAGGTCTGGCGCCGCCGCGCCGAGGCTGCGGCCCTGCGCGCCGCGAGGAGCTGACGATGCTCGATTTCGACGCCGGCAAGTACGCCGCCTTCGTCTGGCCGGCCTTCGCGGTCACCGTCGTGGTGTTCGCCGCCATGGTCGCAGATTCCCTGGCCCTGTCGCGGCGCTGGCGCAAGCGCGCCGAAGAGCTGAACGCGCGGCGTCGATGAGCCGCTGGCTGGCCTTGCTGCCGTTGGGCGTGCTCGTCGCCCTGGGGCTGTTGTTCGGGCTCTACGCCCTCAACCGCAATCCGCAGGTCCAGCCCGAGGCCCTGGTGGGCAAGCCGGTCCCTGACCTTTCGCTCCCCGCCCTGGAGGACGGGCGCGAGGTGCGGGTTCGCGAGGCGGCCAAGGGGCCGATCCTGGTGAACTTCTTCGCGTCCTGGTGCGCGCCGTGCGAGATCGAGCACCCGGTTCTCGTGGCGCTGAAGGCCGAGGGCGTGCAGGTGGTGGGGATCGCCTACAAGGACGCGCCGGACAACACCCGCGCCTTCCTTGGGCGGCTCGGCGATCCCTTCGCCGCGCGGCTGGTGGACCGTGACGGTAGGGCGGGCGTGGAGTTCGGCGTCACCGGCGTGCCGGAGACCTATCTGGTCGGCTCCGACGGTGTGATCATCGCCAAGCACACCGGGCCGCTGACGCCCGAAAGCGCCGAGGCGCTCCTGGAGAAGGCGAGGCGTTAACCTTTCGTTCGCCAAGGCGGGCCAAACGTCAGGGTCTCGTTAACCATAGGCGAGGCCGCCATGGCGCTTCCCGTCCGCCCTGCGATCACGCCGGCCCCGGCGGTCGCCCCGCGTCCCGACGCCGCGCGTCTGGCCGCGCAGAAGGCCTTCTTCCAGGCCGCCCTCGGCAAGGCCGAGCCCGCCGCGGCCCCTGTCCAGGCTCAGCGACCGCAGGCCGCGCAGCCGGCCGCGGCCCGCCCCGCGGACCCGCCGCCAGCCGCCGCCGAAGCGCAGGACGCCCCGAAGACGCCGCTGCGTCCCGGATCGCTGCTGGACATCCGCGTGTGAGAGGCTGAGCGCGGCCCTCGGCGCGGAGGAAAGCCCTAGGCGGCCTTCTTCGTCTTCTTCTTCTTGCCGTCGACGGCGGCTTTTTCGGCCTTTTCGGCCTTCACCTTCTTCTTCTTTTTCTTGTCGCCCGCCGCCGCCGGGGGGGCCTGAAGATCGGCCCGGGCGAGCTCGCGCAGCAGGGACAGGAAGCCGTCGCGCTTGCCGGAGGACAGAAGCCGCAGCAGCCGCGCGTCGGCCGCGGCCACCCGCGGGCTCGCCTCGGCGAGGACCAGCCGGCCCTGCTCGCTGAGGTGCACCGCATTGGCCCGGGCGTCCTCGGCCGAGCGCTCGCGCACCAGAAGGCCCTTGGCGATCATCCGCTGGGCCATGTCGGCGAGGGTGGAGCGGTCGATGCCGGTGATCCGCACCAGATCGGTCTGGGTCAGGCCCTCGCGGGCCTCGACGGCGGCGAGCACCGCGTACTGACGTTGGGTGAGGCCGGTGGGGCCGACCTCCTCGGCGTAGACGTCGAGGGCCAGTTGCAGGGCCCGGTGCAGGAGATGGCTCGGCGAGCGGTCGAGCGCCGGGACGCCGTCGTCTGCGGCCGACTTGCCCTTGTCAGACGTCTTGTCCTTCGCCATCGACCGCCTCCATTCAGGATTTGGAGCCTGAACCTATAGCGTCAATGCGTAGATTTGACGACGGAAGGTCCGTGAACGGCGGATGCCGGGCTCAGCCCTTCGGCGGCGCCTCGCCCTCGGCGGCCTTGGCGTGCTTCATCATCAGGGGCGCCTGGGTGAAGGAGAAGACCAGGGCCAGGATCATCAGGCCGGGAAAGCGGAACAGCACCCACACGTCGTCGGGCTGGGTGCGCCAGACCGCCTCGTTGAGCGCGGCCAGGGCCAGGAAGAACAGGCCGTAGCGCAGGGTGAGCGTGCGCCAGGCCGCCTCCGGCAGGTGCAGCGCCTGGCCGAGCAGGGCCTTCAGCGGGTTCTTGCGCAGGACCAGGCCGCCCAGCAGGGCGACGCCGAACAGGGTGTTCATCACCGTCGGCTTCATCTTCACGAAGGTCTCGTCGTGGAACAGCACGGTCAGGCCGCCGAACACCATGGCCGCGCCGCCGGCCACCAGCGGCATCCAGGCGATGCGGCGCTCCACGGCGAAACCGACGGTCAGCGCCACCGCCGAGGCGGCGACCAGGGCCCCGGTGGCCTTGATCAGGTCGTGGGTGGCGAAGTTGACGGCGACGAAGGCCAAGAGCGGGCCGTAGTCGACGCCGCCGCGCACCCATTTGTGCGCCTTGGGACTGAGCCGCGTCATGCTTCCTCCAGGCCGACCAGCGAGCGGGCGAAGGCGCGCGCGCGGAACGGCTGCAAGTCGTCGATCCCCTCGCCCACGCCGATCAGCTTGATGGGCGAGTCCGAAGCCTGGGCCACCGGCACCAGCACGCCGCCGCGCGCGGTGCCGTCGAGCTTGGTCATGACGATGCCGGAGACGCCGATCTGGTTGCCGAAGATGTTCTCCTGGGCGAGCGCGTTGCGCCCGACCGTGGCGTCGAGCACCAGAAGGGTCTCGTGCGGCGCCGTCTCGTCGAGCTTGCGGACCACGCGGATGATCTTGTGCAGCTCGTCCATCAGGCCCTGCTTGTTCTGCAGGCGCCCGGCGGTGTCGATCAGAAGGACGTCGTAGCCCTCGGCCCTGGCCTTCTCGAGGGCCTCGTAGGCGAGCCCCGCGGCGTCCGAGCCGGTGGGCCGGGAGATGAAGTCGGCGCCGGCGCGCTCGGCCCAGACCTTGAGCTGCTCGACCGCTGCGGCGCGGAAGGTGTCGCCGGCGGCGATCAGCACCTTGGCCCCGCGGCTCTTCAGGTCGGCGGCGATCTTGCCGAGGGTGGTGGTCTTGCCCGAGCCGTTGACGCCGATGAACATCACCACGAAGGGGCGCGGCCCGGCCAGCGGGTCGAAGTCGCCCTCGCGGGCGGCCAGCTCCTCGCCGATCGCCTCGGCCAGGGCCTCCTTGATCTCGGTCTCGTCGACGCTCTTGCCGAAGCGCTCGGCGGCGAAGCGCTCGGTGATGCGAGCGGCCGAGTGGGGGCCGAGGTCCGCCTCGATCAGCATCTCCTCCAGCTCGTCGAGCTTGGCCTGGTCGAGGGGCGCCTTGGCGAAGGCGCCGGCGAGCTGGTCGCTCATCTGCTTGGACGTGCGCGACAGGCCCGCCGTCAGCTTCTGGAACCAGCCTTTCTTGGGTTCGGTCATGCGGGGCTTCTAGCCTTAGCGCCGCCCGCCGTCACCTGGGCGAAGGGCCGATCCGGCCATCAGGCGCGCCAAGAAGGCCAAGGGCGCGGGCGCCCTGGCCGCGTCTTGCGGGCTGGCGGTGAAACCGGACGGAGGCGTCCGCGGCGAAGGGCGCTAGGCCGAGCTGTGCGGCTCCAGGAGCGCGGGTCCGGCGGCGCCGTCCGCGGGGCGCCCGTCCGCCTCGTCCCTGTCCTCGTCCTCATCGGGATCGGCGGCGGCCAGCCCCAGGTCCTCGCGCAGGCGCTCGACGAGGGTCTCGACGGGGGCGGCGAGGAAGTCCTCCTCGAAGAAGGCTTCCTCGTCGACCCAGCGCTTGAGGTCGACCAGGAGGGCCGAGACCTCGTCGCCCTCGGCCTCGGTCCAGATCAGGCGCGAGCCGACGCCGCCGACATAGCTTCGGCGGGCGCGCACGGCCTCGCGGCGATGCTCATCGGCGCGGCGCTCGGCCTCGACGGCGTCGCGGCGGGCCTCGCGCTCCAGGCGGGCCTCCAGGGCCAGGGTCTGGCGCACGGAACGGGACATGCGATGGAAGGCGAGCGCCAGGCGCTCGGCCCTGTCGGGGTCCTCGGCCGCCATGGCGCGCTCGTGCGTGCGGCGCGCCAGGCTCATGCCGAGCTCGGAAAGCTCGGCCAGCATGCGGCCCTGCCGCTCGACCATCTCCTTGGGCGCTCCGGGGCAACAACATACCTGACTCAGCAGACCCGAAAATCGGTCGCGGTCGGTGATGCTTCAGGTATCCCCTGCGCCTTCGGCACCCTCGACAGGGTCGGGAACCGTCACGCCTAGAATCACGACTTCGTTGTCGTCGAATTTGTAGACGACCCAGACGTCGGGTGTTCCGGCCAACTCATCGCCCGCAAATGGATGAATGCGGATGTTCTCCGCGCCCTCACGGCGTGCGGACCCCTTAAGGTCTGGGGTCCGGGCAAGAAGCCACTCTATGCCCTCCCAGACCTCAGCGAAGCGGGGATGGCGCTCCGTCAGGGCATCCACGAGCACGGATACGTCCAACTCGTGGATGACAGTGCGCAGCGTCTTCCAGGTCATCTAGGCGACTTTCTGAATCGCCTCGTAGCGAGCGACGACAGAGTCCGCCCACTTGTAGGTCTCGTCTCTGAACTCCCCTTCGCCAGCGACGAGCGTAGCTGCGAGAGGGATAACCTCACCGATATTCGCGGCTTCCCACACCTTATCATGTGACAGAGCGCTAATGCCGTTCGCCGTGAAATCCTCGCAGATCACAGAGCGCACAGACTCGGTAAGGGCTAGTTCGTCATCGGAGAGGGAAGCCGACGTGTCGGCTTCGGTCCGGGCAATAAATTCACGCATCGACATGCCAAACCGATCGCGATTGCGGATGACAATCGCGTTCTCGTGCTCAAGCTCACCTAGGATGCTGAGAATATCCTTCGGAACCGGTCCCAGTTGACGCTTGACATACGTCCCCCCCGTCACCGATTGGCCGTCCGCTCGGAAGGCGATTGAATCGATGTAGAAAAGGATCTTGTTCAGTCGGACGGCGCCCAGGCGTGACGGATCGCTCTTGGCGATCACGTAATGCACGAGCGCTTTCATTTTCGCTCGGTTCATGGGGTCAAACTCCGTTTCTACAACCAGCCGTTCTAGCGCCCGTTCCTCTTGACTCAAGGGGAATCATTCGCGGCACGAATCGTGCGCTACGGGAGGTTTAAGTTTCTACCAACAAAAAGTGGGTATTTTTTGGCGTTTCGCGAGGGGAGGGCTGCAAGAATGTTGCGGCAGAGCTACACCTCCTCCACATTCATGCCTTCTTGTCGCCGCCAGCCTCTCGACGTCGCTCTTCGGCGATGGCGTACTGCTTAGGCGTCACGCGAAAGAGCCCCCTCGCGAGGGCTTCGAAATTACCGCGCGTCACCTTGGCTTCCGGCTCTTCGTTTTCCGCGTCCTTGGGGACGCCTTCAGAAGGCGGGCGAGAGGGCATGGTTCGTCAGGTCCTTCCAAGTCAGGCGCTTGCCTGCGACGGAGCCTAGCACGTTTCGGAAGCGACCAAGGTCATTGTCCTTGCGCTCATTGAACCGGAACGCCTGTTCGCCCAGGTAGCGGTTCAGGTGGTGGGGATCGACCGAGACGTACGTTCCCTTCACGGTGCGCTTCAGGAGGCTCCAGAAGTTCTCCACGCCGTTGCTGCTGACGTGGCCACGAACGTACTCCACAGCGTGGTTCACATAGGCGTGGAAGTAGTCGGCGCTCAGGCCCCGGTAGCTCATGTGCGAGTCCGAGAAGACCATGGAACCGGGCTCCACCATCTCGCGCACAACGCCCTGGATCGCCTTGGCGTTCCGGTCGCGGATCACGCGGGCATGGACCCGGCTGGCGACCTTGCCGTCGCCACGCTGGATGAGGCCCATGACAGTCATCTTGTCGGCGTCGCCGCCGCCGGCTGTGACCCGCTGCTTACGCTTGCGTTCGTGCATGTTCTTGGCGAGACCCCCGATAAACGTCTCGTCCGCCTCGACGATCCCGCCCATCTTGGTCGGGGAGCCCGCGTCCATGGCGATGCGGATGCGGTGGAGCATGAACCAAGCCGACTTCTGCGTGACGCCCACGGCGCGGGCCAGCTCGTAGCTGCTGATCCCGTTCTTGCAGTTGGCGACCGCCCAGATCGCGACGAACCACTTGTCCAGCGGAAGGGCGCTGTCTTCGAAGATCGTGCCAACCTTCGCCGAGAACTGGCGCTTGGGGTGCTTCTCCTTGCATTCCCAGATGCGGCGGGTCGACAGGAACCGAACGTCCGTGCGCCCGCAGGTCGGGCAATGCACGCCCTCCGGCCAGCGAAGCTCAACCGCCATCGCAAGCGTGCGGTCGGCGTCCGCGAAATAGCGAACCGCTTCCATGAGGGTCTTGGGCTGAGGGGCGGGCTTCGTTTCCATGACCCCAATATAGCCTGAGTGACTTCCTGAGTCAAGTATGTTATTGCCCGCTCCGGACATGAACAAAACAAGAACATAAGTCGAGACGGACGTCAAGGATTTTCGGGTGGGCGGGGCATGCGCCAGCTGGCGTGTGGATGGGCCGCGTTGGGCTCCAAGGCGACATTCAGAACGTCGGTTCGGCACCCGCAGGGAACTCGGGGCATTGATGCCCAGAACCGTTTCTCGGATAGGGCCTAGCCTAGACAATCGGGACGCTGAACGGTGGACTGCGGAGCAAATTCTCGCTCTGTAGTATGACCGTGCACCAGCGCCGCGCGCGAGTGATGCCATTGTAGAGTAAGCGTCGCTTGTGTTCTGCGTCACCTCCTACCCGAAACGGCCACAGTACCACTACGCCGTCGAACTCCCTGTTCTTGGCCTGCTGAACCGTCATAGCGGCGAACGTCGGCTCGTCGAAATGACCATGCTGGCGTCTTACAGCGACCTGCCTGCGGATCAACTGAACTATATCTGCTGGATCGAATTGCGCCGCGCCACCAGCTGCCGCTTGCCGCCGCACGCGACCTATGACCGCGCGAGCGACGCCTGCGTCCGGCAGACCACGGAGAGCCCCGACGGTATCAGCAAGACTTGCGGGCCCAACCAGAACTAAGCCCGCTAGGACGGCATCTGCGTCGTCGCTTTCCGATCGCTCCCAGACGATCCTGAAGGGGCCGTTTTGCCGTTGCCCGATGGGGCCTGCCCCGACCCGTTGCACCACGTCGTGCGCGAAGCCACCCGCCGTCGCTGGTGTGATCACTGCAACACTTCCGCCGCGACGCCAAGCGAGGGCGTTCGAGAGGGCGGCGGCGGCAAGAGGCGCACCTCGCGCGGCAAAGATCCGAAAGGCACCGTCAGCTGCCGGCGCTCGGCCCGCACGGAGGGCACCCGCGGCGGCAAGCAGCGCATTGACGTTTGTGCGGTGCACCCGGTCAAGCGTCACTGGCTGGCACGCGGCGCGCAACCAAGCCACTGCAGGGTTGGGCCTGAGCGTTTGATCCAGACATTGAAAGTCGTCAGCCGCGACGAACAGCCGGACCGCTGGCGTCAGCGCGGCAATCATCCGGAGCCGTTGTGGCTTCAGGTCTTGCGCCTCGTCGACGAGGATGATCGGGAAGCTCGCCGCGACCCAACGGGCGACTTCGTGCTGTTCAAGGAGCAGACCGGCAAGATCGCAGCAGGCATCCCATTCGTCCGCTCGCGGCGGCTGTATCCCAAGTTCGAGCGCGAGACCCCGCCACCGCGCCACTAGCCGCTGTGCGAAGCTGTCGATCGTCACGCAGTGCAGTCGGCCGCGTAGGGCCGCGACATCATTGAGCTTCTGATGCAGGCGTCGCCTTGCACCGTGCATGAAAGTGACGGCAAGAACGCGCTGTCCGTCGAGCAACGGCGCTTCTTCGAGGGCGGCTTCAACCTCGCTCATCAGCCGCACGGTCTTGCCGCAGCCAGCTGCCCCTTCGATGGCGAACAGCGTCATGGGCGAAAGGTCTTCACCCTTGGATCGGCATTGGCCTCGGACACGAAAAGTGGCGACGGCGAGCCAAGCAGGGCATCACAAAGCCCGTTGAGGAGATCCTGCGCCCGCCGCCTACAGAGATCGACGCCGCTAGCGGCGTCTGCCACGGCTTCATAGGCCACAAGATCGCCTTTCAGCCCGCCCGCGGCGCGAACCTCCGACTTCAGGTTCGCCACGAGCGTGGGAACATCTGGCGGAGGTGCGGGC
This sequence comes from Phenylobacterium sp., assembly GCF_046291545.1. Taxonomy (GTDB): domain Bacteria; phylum Pseudomonadota; class Alphaproteobacteria; order Caulobacterales; family Caulobacteraceae; genus Phenylobacterium. The sequence continues at coordinate 418,302 of NZ_JBKBSM010000001.1, read as the reverse complement.
AAGTTGGCCGCCAAGGCTCCGATGGCTCCGGCGGAATCCACCTGAAGAATCCAACCCACAACGTCCTCGATCGTCCACCCGGCAGGCCATTGGACCACGACCTGAGGTCCTGGCCTTTGGCGACAGAGCTCGTCGCGATAGCCTTGGCCCGCGGCGTCTCCATCTACGACGGCGCAAAGGCGCGGGTGCAGACACTCCAAGGCTGAAATCGACGCGACAATCGCTGCGTCGTGCGTAGGTATTAGGCCGATGCGGGCGCTGAACCGGCTCTCCTCGGCTCCCCAGCCTTGCCCGAGGTCGACCGCCTGCATCAGCAGCCGCAGCCACTCGAAATCTAAGCGGCCTTCAGGAACAAGAACAGCGTCGTGAATGAGCGCGCCGATCGTGTCGACGCGGTTGAGCTGGAACAGCTTGCGCACTCCGTTAGGCGTTGCAGCTGGGAGGCCACCGGGCAGTAGTGAGGTTGCAGTCAAGCGACCCCCATCGTTGCGCAACACAACGACCGACGCGGGATTGGCGGTCGCCGCGACCATCGGCGAGTGGGTCGACACGAAGGTCTGTGACGAGAGCGCCTGTATTCGGTGCACCAATCGGCGCTGTAGCGGCGGCGGGACGTGAAGCTCGGGTTCTTCGAGCGCCATCCAGAACCCTTCACCCGCGGCCGCGCGTTGACGACCGAACTGCAGCAGCAAGAGCAAGTGCTGGAGCGATAGTAGACCACTCCCATGCCGCCGAGCTGGGACGCCGAGGCCCACACCGGTTGCGTAGTGAGGCATGACAGCATCAAGTAGGCCCTCGCTGTCGGTGGTGGTGACGCGGAGCTGCAAAGTAGGGCCAGCGTGGAAGAAGCCCGCCAATTCTGCGTTTAAATCCGCGATGATCGGCTGCAGGTGAGTGTCACTCTCCAGCGGCTGATTTGGCCGCCGCAGGCGGTCACGCTCGCCGAGCACTGACTCCGAAGGGTGGCCGCCCGCAGAAGCAATGACCCGCCGGAACAACTCCGACCCGAAGGAAACAACGCGGTCCCAGGTCCGGCTCGCTGGAACCAAGAAGTAGCCAATATCGCGAATGAGCCGCGAGGGCACGAGGGTGGCGGACTCATCGACGAAAAGGTCACCGACGGCGTCATCATCGTGGAAATAGCGAAGCGTCTCGACCTCTAATTCGTTCCTGTCGAAGCGCGCCAGAAATCCAATCTGACAGGCAAGCTGCGCGTCATCAGCAGGGCGCACCGCCGTCACGTCACCCGTGGCAGGGTTCCACCACTTTGGGATTGCACGATCATCTCTGAACCAATCCGGATGATTGGTGAAATTGTTGTCCTCGAACCCGGCAATAGTGGCAATCAGGCGAATGCGGTCGATAGGCTGCGGATCGCTGCCGTAGAAGTCATGCTCAGTAAGTGTTCGCACCATTCTGTCCCGGCCGAACAACAAAGCTAGCGCTTCAATGATTGTCGTCTTTCCGCTGTTGTTTGGGCCAACAAGGACAGTGTGTTTCCCAAATCGTACGTGCCCTTCGCGAACGCCTCGGAAGTTTTCAATACGGAGATCGACGACGTGCATGGTGACTCCCCCATACAGGTTAGCACGTGCGATCGAGAATGACGCACGGTATGCGCGAGTCGATGGGCGTCGGCTCTCGGTGGGCCGTTAGGACCAGCGAGGGTAGGGTACACTCAACGTCCGTTTCCCGCTCCGGTCGCAACTTTCACTCTTGGCACCCCTCAGTCATCACGACCCTCCGCCCCAGGGGATGACGCCGCCCCCCGGCCGGCGGTAGGCTGGCCGTCCAGGGAGGGCCGGGATGGACTCGATCGGAACCGCGCTCTCGGCGCTCGACTATGCGGCGGTGTTCGTGTTCGGCGCGACGGGGGCGCTGGCCGCGGCGCGGCGGCGGCACGACATCGTCACCTTCGGCTTCTTCGCGGCCGTCACCGGCGTGGGCGGCGGCACGCTGCGCGACCTGCTGGTCGGGGCGCCGGTGTTCTGGGTGGCGCGGCCGACCTACGTCGCCGCCTGCCTGGCCGCGGCGGTGGCCGTGTGGCTGCTAGGCCCGCGCCGGTTCCGCGCGCGGCTGCTGACCTGGCTCGATGCGCTGGGCATGAGCGCCTACACGGTGGTGGGCTCGGCCAAGGCGCTGGCGCTCGGCGCGCCGCCGTTCTCGGCGGTGATCATGGGGGTGCTGACGGCCACCTTCGGCGGGGTGCTGCGCGACGTGCTGGCCGAGGAGCCCTCGATCCTGCTCAAGCGCGAGATCTATGTCACCGCCGCGCTCGGCGGGGCGAGCGCCTATGTGCTCCTGACGCTCTCGGGCCTGCCGGCGGTGAGCGCGGCGCTGGCGGGCTTCGCCGTGGCCGCCGTGGTGCGCGGCGGGGCGATCGCGTTCGGCTGGTCGCTGCCGGGGTTTCGGGGGGTTGACGAGGTCTAGCCGCCCGAGGCGGCGGCGACCCGCGCGGTCCCTGCGCAAAGCGCGGCCGAGGGACGTTTCAGTCCCCTCGCGCGGCTCCGCCGGGAGCTCCCCCAGGGCCGGGGGGAGCATCTTTCGGGGCGGTCAGCGGGCCTTTTCGGCGGCGATCCAGGCGTCGATGCGGGGCTCCAGCAGCTCCAGCGGCAGGGGGCCGGCCAGGAGCACCGCGTCGTGGAAGCGGCGGATGTCGAAGCGCTCGCCGAGGGCGGCCTCGGCCCTGGCGCGGAGCTCGACGATCTTCAGCTCGCCGACCTTGTAGGCCAGGGCCTGGCCGGGCCAGGAGACGTAGCGGGCCAGCTCCACGTCGATGTTCAGCGGCGAGAGGGCGGAGTTCTCGGTAAAGCAGGCGCGCGCCTGGCCCAGGCTCCAGCCCATCCAGTGGATCCCGGTGTCGGCCACCAGGCGGCAGGCCCGCCACATCTCGTAGGAGAGCCGGCCGAACCGCTCATAGGCGTCGCGGTAGATGCCCATCTCCCCGCCGAGCTTCTCCGAATAGAGCCCCCAGCCCTCGGTGAAGGCGGTGACGCCGGCGTTGCGGCGGAAGGCGGGGACGCCTTCCAGCTCCTGGCTGAGGGCGATCTGCAGGTGATGGCCGGGGACCGCCTCGTGCAGGGTGAGCGCCGGCAGCTCGTAGAGCGGGCGCTGGTCCAGGTGGGAGGTGTTGACCATGTAGCCGCCGGCCACGCCCTGGGCCGGGCTGCCGGAGAAGTAGCGGCCGGTGGTGTAGGTCTCCTCGATGTCGGCGGGGACCGGGCGCACGCCGTAGGTCAGGCGCGGCAGGGTGGCGAACCAGGCGGGAAGCTGGTCGTCGATCCGCTTGGCGATCTCCGAGGCCTTTTCCAGGAGGTCCTGGCGGGAGGCGGCGTAGAAGCGCGGGTCGCTGCGCAGCATGGCCACGAAGGCCGGAAAGTCGCCGGAAAAGCCGGTCTTTGCGATCACCGCGTCCATCTCGGCGCGGATGCGCCGCACCTCGGCCTCGCCGACCGCGTGGATCTGGTCCGGCGTGAGGTTCGTGGTGGTGTGGTCGTGGACCAGCCAGCGGTAGTAGGCCTCGCCGCCCGGGACCGAGCGCACGCCCAGGCCCGCCCGGGCCGCGGGCAGGTAGTCCTGCTCGAGGAAGGCGACGAACTCGCGCTGCGCCGGGCGGACCTTGTCGCGCACCACGGCCTGGGCCTCGGCGCGCAGGGCCTGCTGTTCGGCGGCGGGCATGGCGGCGGGCAGGCGCGCGAGGGGGGCGAGCAGGGGATCGGTCTCCACGGGGGCGTCGGCCTGGCGCCGGGCCTGGGCGATCACCGCCTCTATGGTCGGGCGCGGCTGGGTGAAGCCGCTGGAGATCCCGCGGCGGGCGTTGGCGATGTTGGCCTGGTAGTAGCCGGGCAGGGCGTTCAGCCGGTCGATCCAGGCCCTGGCGTCGGCGGCCGAGCGCACCGGGGTGACCGCCGCCAGATAGCCCATCAGCGACTGGAAGCCGCCGTCGCTGTTGAACGGCATGCGGCCCTCGTCGAAGGCCAGGCTCTCCAGCCGCTCGCCGATCACCCAGGCCAGGAAGTCGCGGTTCAGGGCCGCGTCCGGCGAGAGCCCCTCGGCCGGGATGCGCTGCAGCCGCGCCTGGAAGCGCTGCAGTTCGGCCATGCGCCGGGCGTCGGCCGCGGGGGTGACGTCGGGCAGGCGCGACAGCGCCGCGCGGTCGCCCTCCTGGCCGGCGGTGATCGGATCGTCCGCCAGGGCGAAGGCCTCGTAGTCGGCGATCAGCTCGTCCAGGGGCGCGGCGCAGACCGGCCCGGCCGCCAGCAGCACCGCGGCCGCGATCAATCCCTTCAGCATGGCTTTCCCCTCTGCGGACGGCCGGGCATGGTGGCCCATCTGGTTACGGGGGAAACTTTCATGAGCTTCGTCACGCGCCGCAAGTCGATCGACGGCCTCGCCGACCACGCGCCCCATCATCGGCTGAAGCCGACGCTGTCGTGGCCGCACCTGACGGCCCTGGGCGTCGGCGCGATCATCGGCACGGGAATCTACACCCTGACGGGCGTGGGGGCGGGCCTGGCCGGGCCCGCGGTGATCCTCTCGTTCGCCATCGCCGGCGCGGTCTGCGCCTGCGCGGCCCTGGCCTACGCCGAGATGGCCACCCTGATGCCGGTGGCCGGCAGCGCCTACACCTACAGCTACGCGGCCCTGGGCGAACTGGTCGCCTGGATCGTCGGCTGGAGCCTGATCCTGGAATACACGGTGGTCTGCAGCGTGGTCTCGGTGGGCTGGGCGGCCTATGCGGTGGGCGTGCTGGAGCAGGCCGGCGTGCATCTGCCGGCGGCGCTCGCGGCCGGGCCGCACGCCGGCGGGATCGTCAACCTGCCCGCGGTGCTGGTGGCCCTGGCGGTGACCGGGCTGCTGCTCGCAGGCACCCGGGAAAGCGCCACGGTCAACTTCGTGCTGGTGATCGTGAAGATCGCCGCCCTGGCCGCCTTCGTGGTCCTGACGCTGCCGGCCTTCGAGGCGGGCAACTTCCAGCCGTTCGCCCCGTTCGGCTTCGCCGGCCACGAGGACGCCGACGGGGTCAAGCGCGGGGTCATGGCGGCCGCGGCGCTGATCTTCTTCGCCTTCTACGGTTTCGACGCCATCTCCACGGCGGCCGAGGAAGCCAGGAACCCGGCGCGGGACCTGACGATCGGGATCATCGGCTCGATGGTCGTGTGCACGACCATCTACATGGTGGTGGCCGCCGCGGCCCTGGGCGCCTCGCCGTTCCAGGTGTTCTCCCAGAGCGCCGAGCCGCTGGCCTTCATCCTGCGCGACCTGAACCACCCCCTGGCCGCCGCCCTGGTGGCCGGCGCGGCGATCGTGGCCCTGCCGACGGTGATCATGGTCTTCATGTTCGGCCAGAGCCGGATCTTCTTCGCCATGGCCCGCGACGGCGTCCTGCCCGCCGGCCTGGCGAAGGTCGGCGCGCGGGGGGTGCCGGTTCCGGTGACGCTGCTGACCGGCGCCATCGCCGCGGTGATCGCCGGTCTGCTGCCCCTGAAGGAGATCGCCGAGCTGGCCAACGCCGGGACGCTGCTGGCCTTCGTGGCGACGGCGGTCTGCATGATGGTGCTGCGCCGCACCGATCCGGACCGGCCGCGGGCGTTCCGCTGCCCGCAGCCCTGGATCGTCGGGCCGCTGGCGGTGGCCGGCTGCATCTACCTGTTCGTCAGCCTGCCGCAGGCGACGATGGTGAGGTTCTTCATCTGGAACCTGATCGGAGTGGCCGTCTACATGGCCTACGGCCGGCGCACGAGCCGCCTGGCGCGAGCCTGAGGCCTACTCCGCCGGCTCGTCGGCGGCCAGGGGGCTTTCGGCGAGCTGGCGCAGGTAGAGCCCGTACTCGCTCTTGGCCTGAGCCTTGCCGAGCTCGGCCAGGCGGGCGCGGTCGATGAAGCCCATGCGGAACGCGGCCTCCTCGATGCAGCCGATGCGCAGGCCCTGGCGCTGCTCCAGCGTGCGGATCAGCTCGCCCGCCTGGATCAGGCTGTCGTGGGTGCCGGTGTCCAGCCAGGCGAAGCCGCGGCCGAGGAGCTCGACATGCAGGTCGTCCTCGTCGAGGTAGCGCTGGTTGAGCGCGGTGATCTCCAGCTCTCCGCGGGCGGAGGGAGTGAGGGTCTTGGCGAACTCGCTGGCGCGCCCGTCGTAGAAGTAGAGGCCGGTGACCGCGTAGTTGGACTTCGGCTGACTGGGCTTCTCCTCGATGCCGAGGACACGGTTCTCCGGCCCGAGCTCAAGCACGCCGTAACGCTCCGGATCGTGCACCGGATAGCCGAACACCGTGGCGCCGGACTGGCGCTTGTCGGCGCTGCGCAGGATCTGGGCGAAGTTCTGGCCCCAGAAGATGTTGTCGCCCAGCACCATGACGCTGGGCTCGCCGTTCACGAATTCCTCGCCGAGGATGTAGGCCTGCGCCAGGCCGTCGGGGCTGGGCTGGACGATGTATTCGAAGCGGACGCCAAGCTGCGAGCCGTCGCCCAAGAGGCGCTGGAAGTTGGCCTGGTCCTCGGGCGTGGTGATGATCAGGATCTCGCGGACGCCCGCGAGCAGCAGCACCGAGATCGGATAGTAGATCATCGGCTTGTCGTAGATGGGCAGGAGCTGCTTGGAGACCGCGATGGTCAGGGGGTGCAGCCGGGTGCCGGACCCGCCGGCCAGAACGATGCCGCGCCTCATGCGACCTTCCTGTTGTTGGCGTCCACGATCTTGGCCACGACCTCGGCGAGGGGCTCTCGCCAGGGACGCGGCTCGACGCCGAACACCGCGCCCAGGCGCGAGCAGTCGAGCTCGGCGTTGAGGGCGCGCCGCGCGGGCGTGGGGAACGCGCTGGTGGGGACCGGCTCCATGGCGGGAGGCGGTCTGTCGGGCCAGGCGGCGGCGAAGATCGCCTCGGCCATTTCGAAACGGGTGGCGACGCCGGCGTTGGCGAAGTGCAGGAGGCCCCACTCGGCCGCCCCGGCCGGCAGGCCGGCCAGACGCGGCGCCTGCGACAGGACGAACGCCGCGACGTCGCCGCTGGCGGTCGGCCGGGCGCGCTGGTCGGCGACGACCTTGAGCACCGGCTGCGTCTGGCCCAGGCGAAGCATCGCCTGCAGGAAGTTCTGTCCGTAGGCGGAGAAAAGCCAGGAAACCCGCAGGACGATCGCCCGGTCGCAGTTGTCCAGCACGGCGTCTTCGCCGGCGAGCTTGGAGGCGCCGTAGACGTGCAGCGGCCCGACCGGATCGTCCTCGGCGTAGGCGCCGTCCTTGGCGCCGGAGAACACCATGTCGGTCGAGACCTGCACCAGGGGCGCGCCGCGGGCCTGGCAGGCGCAGGCCATGGCGCGGGGGGCGCGGGCGTTGACCGCGTAGGCCAGGTCCGGTTCGCTCTCGGCCTTGTCGACGGCGGTGTAGGCGGCGGCGTTGATCACCAGGTCCAGCTCGCCCGCCTCGCCGACCGCGCGGGAGACCGCGTCCGCATCGGCCAGATCGACGTCCGCGCGCGACAGGGCGCGGATCTCCACGCCGTCGGTCCGCCGGTCGAGCAGCTCGCGTGCAAGCTGCCCGGTGGCGCCGAACTGCAGGATCTTCAGGCTCATGCCTTGACCAGGCCCATCCGCTCGCTGTGGAAGCCGCGGGCGCGGATGCCGTCCCACCAGGCGCGGTTCTCGACATACCAACGCACGGTGTCCTCGAGTCCGTCGTCCAGGGCGATGCGCGGCGACCAGCCGAGTTCGCGCTTCAGCTTGGAGGCGTCGATCGCATAGCGGAAGTCATGGCCCGGCCGGTCGGCGACGAAGGCGATGCGTTCGGCGTGGGCCGTGTTGGCCGGGGCGTACTTGTCGAGGTGGGCGCAGAGCGTCTTCACCAGCTCGATGTTGCGCACGGTGTTGTCGCCGCCGATGCAGTAGGTCTCGCCCAGCCGTCCCTTGCGCAGCACCAGGAGCAGGGCCTCGGCGTGGTCGTCCACGTGCAGCCAGTCGCGCACCTGCAGGCCCTGGCCGTAGACCGGGATCGTCTTGCCCTCCATGGCCCGGGAGATGACCGTGGGGATCAGCTTCTCGGGAAACTGGAAGGGGCCGTAGTTGTTCGAGCAGTTGGTCAGCACCGCCGGCAGGCCGAAGGTGCGGTTCCAGGCGCGGACCAAATGGTCGGAGCCGGCCTTGCTGGCCGAGTAGGGCGAATTGGGATCGTAGGGCGTGGTTTCGGAGAAGTCGCCGGACTCGCCGAGGGCGCCGAAGACCTCGTCGGTGGAGACGTGGTGGAAGCGGAACCCGGCCTTGCGATCGGCCGGCAGGGCGTTCCAGTGCGCCCGGGCGGCGTCCAGCAGCACCGCCGTGCCCATGACGTTCGTGCGCACGAAGCTCAGCGGGTCCTCGATGGCGCGGTCGTTGTGGGACTCCGCGGCCAGATGCATCACCGCATCGGGGCTGTGCTTGGCGAACACGGCGCGCACGGCGGCTTCGTCGCAGATATCGACCTGTTCAAAAGCGTAGAGCGGCGAGCCGGCGACCTCGGCGACGTTGTCCAGATTGGCCGAGTACTTGAGCGCGTCCAGGTTCACCACCTGGAACCCCTCGGCCACCGCCCGGCGAACCACCGCCGAGCCAATGAAGCCCGCGCCGCCCGTGATCAGAATCTTCATGAGGTCTTTCGTATGCGATGGATGCGCGCTTGCCACGTCATTTTGACGTTGGGAGGCTTCGTCTAGCAGCCTCGGGGCGCACGCTCAAACCGTGTCGCCGTGGCGGTTTTGAGGCGCCCGAGCTTGAGGGCGGCCGCCTCGGCGCCTAGTCTTGATCCGACCGGGGCCGGAGCGCCCGCCGCCGCCGTCCAGGACCCCGCGTGAACTCGACATCCGACCACCCGCCCAAGGCGTCCGGCGCGCCCGCCAAAGGGCGCACCGTTCAGGACCTGACCACCGGGCCGATCGGACGCACCCTGATCCTGTTCGCCCTGCCGGTGATGGGCTCCAACATCCTGCAGTCGCTGAACGGCTCGGCCAACGCCATCTGGGTGAGCCACGCCCTGGGCGAGGAGGCCCTGGCCGCCACCTCCAACGCCAACAACGTCATGTTCCTGATGCTGGGCGCGGTGTTCGGCGTGAGCATGAGCGCCAACCTGATGATCGCCCAGGCGGTGGGGGCGAACGACCGGAACCTGGCCAAGAAGGTGGTGGGAACCTCCACCAGCTTCTTCCTGATGCTGTCCCTGGGGGTCGGGGCGGCCGGGTGGCTGCTGACGCCCGGCATACTGACCGCGATGGGCGCGCCGGGCGATGCGCGCCAGCAGGCGATCGACTACCTGCGCGTCATCTTCCTGGCCATGCCGTTCATGTACTTCTTCAGCTTCGTCATGATGGCGCAGCGGGGCACGGGGGACTCGCGGACGCCGTTCTGGTTCTCGCTGTTCGCCGTGGCGCTGGACGTGGCGCTGAACCCGGTGCTGATCATGGGGATCGGGCCCGCGCCGCGCCTTGGCGTCGCCGGTTCGGCGACGGCGACCCTGATCTCCCAGAGCCTGACGCTCGGGCTGATGCTGGTCCACCTCTACCGGCAGGGCAGCGTGCTGGTGCTGCGTCCGGCCGACTGGCCGCTCCTGAAGCCGGACCTGTCCGTCGTGCGCGCCCTGGTCTTCAAGGGGCTGCCGATGGCCATGCAGATGCTGGTGGTCTCGGGCGCGGCGGTGGTGATGATCAGCTTCGTCAACCGCTACGGCAGCCACACGGCGGCCGCCTACGGCGCGGCGATCCAGCTCTGGACCTATGTGCAGATGCCCGCCATGGCGCTGGGGGCGGCCGTCTCCTCCATGGCCGCCCAGAACGTCGGGGCCGGGCGCATGGACCGGGTGGACAAGGTCGCCCACAGCGGCGTCGCCTACGCCCTGGTCTTCACCGCCGCCCCGGTGCTGGCGATCTATGCGGTGGAGCCCTGGATCCTGCGGCTGTTCCTGCCGGCGACCAGCCCCTCGCTGCCGATCGCCATGCACATCAACGCCTTCGCCCTGTGGGGCTTCATCCCCCTTGGCGCGGCCTTCGTGCTGTTCGGCGTGGTGCGGGCCACCGGGGCGGTGGTGGCGCCGCTGGTGATCCTGTTCATCTCCATGTGGCTCGTGCGCATCCCCTTCACCGGCTACTTCCAGCAGACGATGGGCGCCGAGGCGGTGTGGTGGAGCTTCCCGATGGGCAGCGCCGTCTCCTGCGCCCTGGCGCTCGCCTACTACCGCTGGGGCGGCTGGCGGAAGGCCCGGCTGATGGAGACGGCTCCGCACGGCCAGGCCGCCGACACCGGCATGGCCCCGCCGGACATGGACGACGAGGCGGCGCTGGCGAGGCGGGAACCCTAGAGCCCGACCCGATCAGGCTGAATCGACCTGATCGGGATCATCTGGCTCCATCTCTTCGAGTTGGAGCGCAATCGTTTCGCCGAACCGGTGTCCACCTCGGCGGATTGCGCTCTAGCCGTTGGTCTCCATCAGGGCCGAATAGACCAGGGTCCGCAGTTCGCGGCGGATCGCGTAGGTGCTGGAGGGCATGAGCTGGGTCATGAACACCACTGCGACCTCCTCCACGGGGTCGACCCAGAAGGCGGTGGAGGCCATGCCGCCCCAGTAGTACTCGCCGCGGCTGGAGGGCAGCAGGGTGCGGGCCGGCTCGAACACCGTGGCGAAGCCCAGGCCGAAGCCGACGCCGGCGTTGGTGGATTCGGAGAACAGCGAACGGGACATCTGCGTCAGGTCCGTCCCGCCGGGCAGATGGTTGGCGGTCATGAGAGCCAGGGTCCTGGGGGCGATCAGCCGGGCGCCGTCCAGCTCGCCGCGGTTCAGGAGCATGCGGCAGAAGCGGGCGTAGTCAGCCGCGGTGGAGACCAGGCCGCCGCCGCCGGAGACCATCGTCGGGGGGGCGAGATAGGGGCTCTTCTCGGGATCGTCCTGCAGCTTCATGCCGCCGCCGGGGAGAGCCTGGTAGCAGGCGGCCAGGCGCTTCTCCTCGCCGGGACGGACGTGAAATCCGGTGTCGGCCATGCCGAGGGGCTCGAAGATCCGCGTCTTCAGGAAGTCCTCGAAGGCCATGCCCGAGACCTTGCCCACCAGATAGCCGACGACGTCGGTGGAGACCGAGTAGTTCCAAGCCGTTCCCGGCGAGAACTCCAGGGGAAGCTCGGCGAGCTGGGCGATGAAGCCGGCCAGGTCGCGCCCGCCGTAGACCTCCGCGACCTTGAGCTTGCGATAGGCGGAATCGACGTTGGTGCGGTTCTGGAAACCGTAGGTGAGGCCCGAGGTGTGGCGCAGGAGGTCGACCACCTGCATCGGCCGCTCAGGGACGGTGGTGAGGAACTGGCCCGGCAGGCCGGCCTGGAAGACGCCGAGGTCCTTCCAGTCGGGGATGTGCCTGTGCACCGGATCGTCGAGGGCGATGGCGCCCTCCTCCACCAGCATCATCAGGGCGATGCTCGTGATCGGCTTGGTCATCGAGTAGATGCGGAAGATGGCGTCGGCCTCGAGCTTGCGCCCGCGCTCCACGTCGGCCATGCCGAGCACCGCCTCGTGCGCCAGCTCGCCGCCCCGCAGGACCTGGATCTGGGCGCAGGGGATCTTGCCCGGGCCGATGTAGCGGTCGGCGATGAAGCGGTCGATCTTCTGCAGTCGGTCTTGGGAGAAGCCCAGGGAGGCGGCGGCCATGAAATCCTCGCGTCTTGGAATGCGACCGCGACTGTAGCGGCTGGGCCTCAGGAATCGAGCCCCGGCCGGCCGAGGTCCGCGGGCGTGTCGACGTCGAACAGGACGCCGGCGTCTTGGGTCTCCACCAGGGCCAGGCGCTCGCCCAGGCCGCGCAGGACGGCGCGGGCTCCTTCGTCGCCGGCCAGGGTGCGCAGCGCAGGGAACAGCCCGGCCCCGATCAGCGCGGGATGGCCGCGCCGACCCTGAAAGGCCGCCGCCGCCGCCGGGGCGCCGTCGCGCACGGCCTGCGCCAGCGGGCTCAGCACGGCGCTCGGGATGTGCGGCATGTCGCCCAGGAAGACGAAGACGCCGCCGGCGTCCTGCGGCAGCTCCAGGGCCGCGCGGCGCAGGGACGCGCCCATGCCGAGGGCGTGGTCGGGGGCGTGCAGGACGCGCAGCCGCCGTGACTGGCCCGCGGCCTCGGCATGGGCGCGGGCGGCCGCGGCGACGGCTTCGGCGTCGGCGCCGGTGACGACCGTGACGCTTCGGGCGGGGGCGGCGAGGGCGGCCCGCAGCGCCCCGTCCAAGAGGACGCCCCCCTCGAACGGCGCCAGGAGCTTTCCCCCGCCGAAGCGGCTGCCGGCTCCCGCCGCCAGGACCACGGCCTCGAATGGCGCCTGCGCCCCTGTCGTCACCGCCGCATCCTCTCTATGTTAGGGGCCACATGACGCCCTATGACGCCCCATCGCCGCAAGCGGCCACGGCCCGCGGGCCGGCGCTGATCGACGGATTCGGCCGCACGGTGACCTATCTGCGGGTCTCGGTCACCGACCGCTGCGACCTGCGCTGCGTCTACTGCATGGCCGAGCACATGACCTTCCTGCCGAAGGCTGAGGTGCTGACGCTGGAGGAGCTGGACCGGATTTCCTCCGCATTCGTCAGCCTGGGGGTGCGCAAGCTGCGGCTGACCGGCGGCGAGCCTCTGGTGCGCAAGGGCGTGATGGGCCTGTTCGAGAGCCTGTCGCGGCACCTGCGCTCGGGGGCGCTGGACGAGCTGACCTTGACGACCAACGGCACGCGCCTGGCGGAGTTCGCCGGTCCCCTGGCGGATCTGGGCGTCAGGCGCATCAACGTCTCGCTGGATACGCTCAGGCCCGACCTGTTCCGGCGGCTGACCCGCGGCGGCGAGCTTTCCAAGGTGCTGGCGGGGATCGATGCGGCCCAGGCCGCGGGCCTGGCCGTGAAGATCAACGCCGTCGCGCTCAAGGACGACAACGGCGCGGAGATTCCCGAGCTGATCGCCTGGGGTCACGGCCGCGGCCTCGACGTGACCCTGATCGAGACCATGCCGCTCGGTGAGGTCGAAACCGACCGGACGGACCAGTTCCTGTCGCTGAAGCAGGTGCGCCAGGACCTGGAGAGCTTCTGGACGCTGCAGGACCTGCCGCTCAACACCGGCGGGCCGGCGCGTTACGTGCGGGTGGCCGAGACGGGCGGCCGGCTCGGCTTCATCACCCCGCTCAGCCACAATTTCTGCGAGGCGTGCAACCGGGTGCGGCTGACCTGCACGGGCACGCTGCACACCTGCCTTGGGCGTGAGGACGCCAGCGACCTGCGCGCGGTGCTGCGCGCGGGCGCCGACGACGCCGGCCTGGTGGAGGCGATCCGCCGGGCCGTGGACGCCAAGCCGCAGGGGCACGACTTCCGCATCGAACGGTCCGCCGAGCCGGCGGTGGCCCGGCATATGTCGACCACGGGAGGCTGAGGATGGCCCGGGTGCTGCTATTCGGCCCCCTGCGCGATCTCGCCGGCTGGCGCGAGCGCGACCTGGAGGCCACGCCCGCCAGCGTCTTCGCCCTGCGCGACCTGCTGGCCGCCGAGGACGCCCGCCTGGGCGAGGCGCTGCGCGGGCCCGGCGTGCAGGTGGCGCTGGACCAGGCGATCGTGCGCGGCGACGCCCCGCTGCATCCCAAGGCGGAGGTCGCGTTCCTGCCTCCGATGAGCGGCGGATGATCCAGCTCGTCGATCAGGCCTTCGATCCGGGCGCGCTCCTGAGCGCCTTCTGCCACGACCGGGCGGAGACCGGGGCCGTGGCCACCTTCACGGGGCTCGCCCGGGCCGAGGCCGGCCAGACGCGCATCCTGGAGCTGGAGGCCTACCCCGGCTTCACCGAGGCGCGCATCGGCGAGATCGCCACGGCCGCGCGCGAGCGGTTCCAGCTCGACGACCTGATGATCCTGCACCGAGTGGGCCGGATCGCGCCGGGCGAGCCGATCGTGTTCGTGGCCACCGCCGCGCGGCACCGGAGGGCCGCCTTCGAGGCCTGCGACTACCTGATGGACTACTTGAAGAGCCGGGCGCCCTTCTGGAAGAAGGAGCGTGGCCCGGACGGGGAGCGCTGGATCGAGCCGCGCGACCAGGACCACGCCGACATCGCCCGTTGGGAGACCCAAGAATGAATGCGCCCTTCACCCCCGGCGGCAAGATCGACGAGACCAAGCCGTTCACGCCGGTCCGGATCGCCGTGCTGACCATTTCGGACACCCGCGACGAGGAGAGCGACACCTCCGGCGACCTCCTGGCCGGGCGGGTGAGGGACGCCGGCCATGAGCTGGCCGACCGCGCCATCGTGCCGGACGACGTCGTGCGCATCCGCGAGCAGGTCAAGGCGTGGGTCGCCTCCGGCTCGGTGGACGTGATCGTCACCACCGGCGGGACCGGCATCACCGGCCGCGACGTGACGCCCGAAGCCGTACGGCCCCTGCTCGACAAGGAGATCGACGGCTTCTCGGTGGTCTTCCACATGGTCAGCTACCAGTCCGTGGGCCTGTCGACGCTGCAGTCGCGGGCCCTGGCGGGGCTGATCAAGGGCGTATTCATCTTCTGCCTGCCCGGCTCGAACGGGGCGGTGAAGGACGGCTGGGACAAGGTCATCTCCGCCCAGCTCGACAGCCGCCATGGGCCCTGCAACATGGTCGAGCTGATGCCGCGCCTCCTGGAGGCCTGAGCGGTCGCATGAGCCGGCTCACCCACATCGACGAGAGCGGCCGGGCGCGCATGGTCGACGTCTCGGACAAGGCGGTCACCACCCGCGAAGCGCTGGCCGAAGGCCGCGTGCGCATGGCGGCCGAGACCCTGGACCTGGCCCTCTCGGGCGACGCCAAGAAGGGCGACGTGCGCGCCGTGGCCGAGATCGCCGGCGTGATGGCGGCCAAGCGCACGGCGGAGCTGATCCCCCTGTGCCATCCCCTGGCGCTGTCGAAGGTGGAGGTGCGCGTGGAGCCTGCGGAGGACGGGCTGTCAGTGACCGCCAGGGTCCGCACCACCGGCCAGACCGGCGTGGAGATGGAAGCCCTGACCGCCGTGTCGGTCGCGTGCCTGACCATCTACGACATGCTCAAGGCCGCCGATAAGGCCATGACCATTGATGCGGTGCGCCTGATGGAGAAATCGGGCGGCGCCTCGGGCGACTGGACGCGGGCATGAAGCTTCTGCCCGTCGAGGAAGCCCGCGCGCGGATGCTGGCCGAGATCGCGCCTCTGGCCGCCGAGACGGCGCCCCTGACCGAGGCGATCGGCCGGGTTCTGGCGGAGGACGTGACCGCCGTGCGCGACCAGCCGCCGTTTGCGGCGTCGGCGATGGACGGCTGGGCGGTGCGGGCGGTGGACACGCCCGGCGCGCTGCGCATCGTCGGCGAGAGCGCGGCGGGGCGCGGCTATGACGGGCGGCTCGGGCCGCACGAGGCGGTGCGCATCTTCACCGGCGCGGCCCTGCCCGAGGACGCCGATGCGGTGGTGATCCAGGAGGACGCCGAGCGCGATGGCGACGCGGTTCGTACGCCGCAGGCCCACAGCGGGGACAACGTGCGTCCGGCCGGGGGCGACTTCCAGGCCGAGGCCCTGCTGCTGCGGTCCGGCGAGCGGATCGATCCCTGGCGGCTGTCGCTGGCGGCCGCGGCCGGCCGAGCGAGCGTGCGGGTCCGGGCCAGGCCGAAGGTGGCGGTGATCTCCACCGGTGAGGAGATCGTGGAGGCGCCGGCTGTCCCGGGACCGTTCCAGATCTACGATTCGGGCGCTCCGGCGCTGTGCGCCCTGGTGGCCGCCTGGGGCGGGACGCCGTTCAAGGCGCGGCCGGTCAAGGACGAGCTGGAGGCGGTGATCGCCGCCCTCCGGGAGGCCGAGGCCGACCTCGTGGTGACGGTGGGCGGCGCCTCGGTGGGCGACCACGACCTGGTGCGCGCCGCCGCCGAGGCCCTGGGCTTTCAGCCGCGGGTGCAGAGCGTGGCGGTGCGGCCGGGCAAGCCGACCTTCTTCGGCGTGCTCGGCGACGGGCGGCGGCTGCTGGGCCTGCCGGGCAATCCGGCCTCGGCCCTGGTCTGCGCCGAACTCTTCCTGCGGCCGGTGCTGAACGCCTTCCAGGGCGCGGCGGCGGGGCCGCGGACGATCGGCGCGCGGCTGGCCAGCGCCCTCGGCGCCAACGGCCCCCGCGAGCACTGGATGCGGGCGCGGCTGGAGCATCGCCAGGGCGAGGTCTGGGCGCTGCCCTACCGCGATCAGGATTCGTCGCTGGTGACCGTGTTCGCCGGGGCGGACGCCCTCCTGCGGCGGGCACCCGGCGCGCCGGCGGCGGCGGAAGGCGCGGCCTGCGAGGTGCTGCCGCTGGCGCGCGCATAGCGCAGGGCCATGATCTCGCCGATCACCGAGACGGCGACCTCCCAGGGCGCCTTTCCGCCGATGTCCAGGCCGATGGGCGCGTGCAGCTTGCCGATGGCGGCCTCCGCCACCCCCGCCGCCCGCAGCCGGGCCAGCCGCTCGGGCAGGCGGGCGCGGGCGCCGAGCAGTCCGACATAGGGGGCGGGAGACGGCAGGGCCGCGCAAAGGGCCGCCTGATCGGTCTCCAGGTCGTGGCTCGCGACGGCGACGGCGGTCCAGCGGTCGAGGCCGATCGCGGCGAGGGCCGCCGCCGGCTCCTCGCGACGATAGGCGACGCCGGAGATCGGCGGAGGGCTTTGCGGCCCCTTGGGGCGGACCAGCGTGGTCTCCAGCCCCGACTGGGCGCCCAGGCCGGCGATGGCCAGGGCGGCGGGATCGCCGCCCACGACGATCAGGCGCGGCGCCGGCTCGTAGGCGCGGGCGACGGCGCCGGGCCACGGCCGCGTCCCGTCGGCGGGCCCGCAGACGCGGCGGCGGCCGTCGCTGAGCCACAGCGCCGGACGGCGGGCGTCTTGCGCCGCCAGCAGCTCCGCCAGCGCAACGTCGTCCGCAGCGACCCGCTCAAGGAAGATCTCGATGCGCGCGCCGCAGAGCAGGCGGATGTCGGGCCAGGGGCTGCCCTCGCCATAGACCAGGGTGCGCGGTTCGCCGTCGGCGAGGCAGGCCTCGGCGTGGCCGGCCACGTCGCCCTCCACGCAGCCGCCGGAGAAGTAGCCCGCAACGATACCGTCGGCGAACGCCATCTGGGCCCCGGGCGGGCGCGGGCCGCCGCCCTCGACGGCCGTCAGGGTCGCCAGCACCATGGGCCGGCCGGCCGCCCGGGCCTTGCGCAGCGCGGGGCGGACGTCGTCGGCCATGCCGAAGAGGGGCCACTCGGGCAGCGGATCTTGCATGTGTGGACCTTAACTCCCCGGCAAGGTTCCAGATACGGGTTCTTTAGGCATCTTCGTCAGGATGGCCGCCGTCAGGTTCAGTAAGAGCGTCTCCAGACCGCATGACCTCTCCCCTAGATAAGCTCGGATTGGGCTCCGGCCAGTTCCCCCTGGACCAGGTCCATGGGACGGCCCGCGGCCGGCCGCCCCAGGCGGAGGTGCGGGACATCCTGGAGATCGCCGCCCGCTCGCGCCTGCCGGTGTTCGACGTCGCCGGCCGCTCGCCGCAGGCCGAGACGATCCTCGGCCAGGTGGCGCCCAGGCCCAACCCGTTCCGCGTCTCCATCTCCACCGTCCGCCCCGACAAGGGCCCGGAGGTCGTGGAGGCCGAGGCCCGCGCCGCCCTGCGCCGCCTGAACCTGGACCAGGTCGACGTGATCTTCGTGCCCTCGGCCAGCGACCTGTTCGGCCCGCACGGCCTGGCGCTCTGGACCCGCCTGCAGATGATGCGCGACCAGGGCCTGTGCCGGCGCATCGGCGTGTCGCTCTACGCGTCGGACGATCCGGTGGGCGTGGCCCGCCGCTTCCGGCCCGACGTGGTCCAGGCGCCGGCCAGCCTGCTCGACCAGCGCCTCCTGGTGGACGGCACCCTGGCGGCCCTGTGCGAGATGGGCGTGGAGGTGCATCTGCGCTCCATCTTCCTGAACGGCCTCCTGTTCCTGCCGCCGGACCGCATTCCGAACCAGCTGAAGGGCGCCGCCGGGCGCCTGTCGCGGGCCAGGCGCCTGATCGCCGAGGGGCGGAGCGATCCGCTGCAGGCCGCTCTGGGCTTCGCCCTGTCCCGTCCGGAGGCCGCCGCCGTGCTGGTCGGCGTGACCTCGGCCGCCGAGCTGTCGGCGGTGATCGCCGCCGCCTCCAGCCCGCCGCCCGACCTCGACTGGGACGAAATGGCCCTGGACGATCCGGTGGCCCTCGATCCCCGGAGCTGGGCCGCCGCCTAGAGCGGCTCCCCCTCCGGGCCGCTCAGAAGGAGCCCCCGCCATGATCCTCGCCATCCTCCAGGCCCGCATGACCTCGCCGCGGCTTCCGGGAAAGGCGATGGCGCCGCTGCGGGGGGAGCCGATGATCTGGCGGCAGGTGGAACGCATCCGCCAGGCCCGCTGCCTCGCCAAGGTGATCGTCGCCACCAGCGCCGAGCCGGTGGACGATCCCCTGGCCGCCTTCCTGCTCGCCCGCGGTCAGACCGTGTTCCGCGGCGCCTCGGAAAATCTCTCCGAACGCTTCCTGCGCTGCGTCGAGGCCGCCGGGCCGGTCAGCCACGTGGTGCGGCTGAAGGGCGATTCTCCGTTCATCGACGCCGGACTGATCGACGAGTGCGTCCGCCTGGCCCTGAATTCCCGCGCCGCCTACGTCTCCAACCGCGTGCGCCCGAGCTTTCCCAAGGGGCTGGAGGTGGAGGTCGCGGCCGCGCGCATCCTCTTCGCCGCCGCCGCCAAGGCCGAGCCGGAGGAGGCGCGCACGACCTCGCCCTTCGGCCTGGTGCGCCGTCGGCCGGACCTGTTCGACCAGGCCCACTTCCGGGCGGGCCGGGACTGGTCGGCGCTGGACTGGCGGGTGAAGACGCCGGCGGACTTCGCCTTCGCGCGCGCGGTCTACGACGCCCTCCATCCAGCCGATCCGGCGTTCGGCATGCGCGATGTGCTGGACGTGCTGCAGAACCGGCAGGACCTGGCGCGCTGGGCGGCCTAGGTCCGGCGCCGCGACGGCGCCCTCAGGCGATGATGTCCGGGGTGAGCATGTCCTGCAGGCGGGTGATCTCGTCCTTCAAGGCGAGCTTCTTGCGCTTGAGGCGGCCGATCACCAGCATGTCGGGCATGGCCGACTGGGCGATGGCGTTGACCGCGACGTCCAGGTCCCCGTGCTGCTGGATCAGGTCGGCGAGCCTGGCGCGAAGCGCCGCCTCGGCGTCGCCGCCATCGAGATGATCGTTCATGCAATCCCGCCCGCCCGAGCCAACTGGGCGGATGATGCGCAAAGCTGCACCCTGCGGCAAGCGGCCGTTGGCGGCGGCTCAGCCAAGCGCCCGGGCGAGCTCGACAAGGGCCGCGTCCGGGGCGCGCGGGCCCCAGGCGGCGCTGGCCGCGCGAAGGGCGCTCACCGCGTCGGCGCCGCCGGTCCCCAGCAATTCGAGAGTCTCCAGCAGAACCCGCTCGGCCCGCAGTTCGGCGGCCTTGACGTCGTCGCGCAGCCCCTCGCGGGCGCGGTCGTCGACCGGCGGCAGCGGCGGCTTCAGCCCCCGGCGCACGGCCCGCAGCGGCAGCAGGGCCGTCTGGTCCCAGGTGCGGGCGATCGCGCAGGCGCGGGCGAGGATCGCCTCGTCCTGGGCCCCGGCGTACGCCGCCCAGAGCAGCAGCGAGGTGTTCTGGCCGTGCAGGTCCTGCAGCTTGAGGCAGGCCTCCGGAACGCCAGGGCGCGCGTAGACGGCGAGGGCCCAGTCCCAGATCGCCATTCACGCCTCGCCGGCGAGCGGGCCCACGTCGCGCCCCCAGCGCCGCACGGCGTCCCACGAGAGGCCGAACAGGTCGAGCGCGCGGCCGACGGACTGGTCCACCATCTCCTCGAGGCTGGCGGGCTTGGCGTAGAACGCCGGCAGGGGCGGGGCGATCACGGCGCCCATTTCGGCCAGCCGGACCATGGTGCGCAGGTGACCGAGGTGCAGCGGGGTCTCGCGCACCATCAGCACCAGGGGGCGGCGCTCCTTGAGGGTGACGTCGGCCGCGCGGGTGATGAGCGAGGAGGTCACGCCGGTGGCGATCTCGCTCATGGTGCGCACCGAGCAGGGCGCGACGATCATGCCGAGGGTCGGGAAGGAGCCGGAGGCGATGGACGCGCCCACGTCGCCGGGCCTGTGCGCCACGTCGGCCCGCGCCGTCACCTCGGCGAGGGAAAGCGCCGTCTCCTGGCTAAGGGTCAGGGCCGCGGCGCGGGTGAGGACCAGATGGGTCTCCACGCCGAGCTCCCGGCAGGCGTCCAGCACCCGCAGGCCATAGACCACGCCGGAGGCGCCGGAGAGGCCGACCACCAGCCTAGGCCGTTCGGATTTCGCCATCTGAGCCTTTCCCGCGCCTGCGCTGCAGGCGCCGATCAACCACCGCCCGCTGCAAACATATGTGATCTGACAGCGTCAGCCAGCGGGTGTTCACTTTGCAATAGACGTTCAAAGAAGGAGGCTTAACCGATGGCCGTTGAAGCTCGGATCCGCGAACTCGGCTCGCGCCACAGCGCCCTGGAAGACG
Source organism: Phenylobacterium sp. (assembly GCF_046291545.1). Lineage (GTDB taxonomy): Bacteria > Pseudomonadota > Alphaproteobacteria > Caulobacterales > Caulobacteraceae > Phenylobacterium. The sequence continues at coordinate 397,797 of NZ_JBKBSM010000001.1, read as the reverse complement.
CGATCCACGAAGAGATGACACGACCGGCCGCCGACGACGTCAGACTGAAGGAGCTCAAGCGACAGAAGCTGAAGCTCAAGGAGGAAATGGAAACCCTCCGCGCCAGACTCCACTGATCCACGGATGAAAAAAGGCCCGCGTTCGCGGGCCTTTTGCATCGCAGGCGCTCGTGCCGGTCAGTCGTCCGTGTAGCCTTCGTCCTCGAAGACGGGCTCCTCGGGCGCCGGCTCGGCCGACAAGGGTTCCTCGTAGTCGCCGGCCGCGCGCAGCGTCGGGCCCTCGGGCTCGGTCACGCCCCGGCGGGCGTCGTCCTTGGCCTTCTTGTCGGCCGCCTTGCGGACGACCGCGTCCAGCTCGAGCTGGGTGGCGAGGCCGAGGGTGACCGGGTCCACCGGCTTGATGTTGGCCGAGTTCCAGTGCGTGCGGTTGCGCACCTGGTCGATGGTGGCCTTGGTGGTGCCGAGGAGGCGCGCGATCTGGCTGTCCTGCACTTCGGGGTGATTGCGCAGGAACCAGGCGATCGCGTCCGGCCGGTCCTGCCGGCGCGAGACGGGCGTGTAGCGCGGCGCCTTCTTGACCGGCTTGAGCAGCTCGGCGTGGCGGCTCTTCTGGGCCTTCATGCGATAGGAGGAGTTGGCCTGGGCGGCGTCCAGCTCCTCGCGGGCGAGCTGTCCGTTGGCGATCGGATCGGCGCCGCGGATGTCGCGCGCCACCTCGCCGTCGGCGATCCCCTTCACTTCCAGCGGGTGCAGGCCGCAGAAGTCGGCGATCTGCTCGAAGGTGAGCGAGGTGTTGTCCACGAGCCAGACGGCGGTCGCCTTCGGCATCAGGATCTCGGTCATGGGCAGGCTCTCGAAATGACGGCGCCCGACCTTTCGGCCGGGCGCGAGGGTATTGACGTTTGATATAGGCCTGTTCCGCCTGCAAGAAAACGACAATCGTCCGATCAGGCGCAGAGCTCCAGGAGCGCCTGGGCGTCGTGGGGCGCGGCGGCCTTCATGTCGTTGTCGAAGTAGCAGTAGACGTCGCGCCGGCCCCGCCGCCAGCTGGTGATGCGCTCGGAAAGGGCGGAGAGATCCCCCTGCGGGTAGCGGCCGTGATAGCGGCCGCCGGGCCCGTGCAGGCGCACATAGACGAAGTCCGCCGTCGTTTCCCAGGGCGAGGGGGCGGCGTGATGGTCGGAGATGCACAGGGCCGCGCCGTGGCGGCCAAGCAGGTCGAAGACCGCCGGGTCGTACCAGCTGGGATGGCGGAATTCGACGGTGCGGCGAACCCGCGCCGGCAGCAGCTTCAGGAAGGCCTCCAGCCGCTCGTCGTCGCGGCGCAGGCTCGGGGGGAGCTGGATGAGGGCCGGGCCCTCGGCCTCGCCGAGCCCGCTCATTCGGCCGAACACCAGCTCGACGCTGTCCTCGCAGTCCCTGAGCTTCTTGTTGTGGGTGATGAAGCGGGAGACCTTCCAGGCGAACAGGAACCCGGCCGGCGCCGCCTCGGCCCAGGCGGCCACGGTCTTCTCGCTGGGCAGGCGATAGAAGCTGCCGTTCACCTCGGTGGTGTCGAAGCGGCTGGCGTACCAGGCGAGGCGGTCCTTGGCGCGGACCCCTTCCGGATAGAAGGAGCCGGCCCAGTCGTCATAGGTCCAGCCCGAGCAGCCGATGCGCAGCGCCGTCATGGACGGGTGAGTCGGCGCGCCCGGGACTGGTTCCGTTTCAGTCGAAGCTGCGGTGGGCGACGATCTTCAGGCCATAGCCGCCGGAGCCCGGCAGCACGGTCTTGGACGAGGTCAGCAGCACCATGTCGCGCACGCCGAGATCGAGCAGGATCTGCGCGCCGATGCCGTAGTCGCGCAGGATGCTGGCGCCGCGGTCCTCGGGGGACTGGCTGTGTCCGTAGCGTTCGGACAGCCAGGCCGGATTGGAGTCGCGGATGAACACCGCCACCCCCGCGCCTTCGTACTCGGCGATCGCCTTGAGCGCCCGGGGCACGTAGTCGCGGCGGGCCTCGACGTGGCCCAGCATGTCGGCGGCGAAGTCGACGCGGTGCATGCGGACCAGGGTGGCCTTGTCCGGGTCGATCTTGCCCTTGGTCAGCACCACGTGCTCGGTGCCGTCCAGGATGTTGCGGTAGATCACCATCCGGAAGCGGCCGCCGTAGGCGGAATCGAACGGCGTCTCCAGCACGCGCTCGACCTGGCGCTCGGTGCGCCGGCGATAGGCGATCAGGTCGGCGATGGTGCCGATCTTCAGGCCGTGGAGCTGGGCGAAGGCGACGAGGTCCGGCAGGCGCGCCATGGAGCCGTCGTCCTTCATGATCTCGCAGATCACCCCGGCGGGGTTCAGCCCCGCCATGCGGCTGATGTCCACGGCCGCCTCGGTGTGTCCGGCCCGGACCAGCACGCCGCCGTCCTTGGCCACCAGAGGGAAGACGTGGCCCGGCGCGACGATGTCGTCGGGGCCCTTGGTCGGGTCGATCGCCACGGCGATGGTGTGAGCCCGGTCATGGGCCGAGATTCCGGTGGTGACCCCCTCGCGCGCTTCGATGGAAACGGTGAAGGCGGTGCCGTGGCCGGACTGGTTGTCCGCGGCCATCGGCGGCAGGCGCAGCTGGCGCGCACGCTCGCCGGTGATCGACAGGCAGATCAGGCCGCGGGCGTGCTTGGCCATGAAGTTGATCTGGTCGGGGGTGGCGAACTGGGCCGGGATGATGACGTCGCCCTCGTTCTCCCGGTCCTCGGCGTCGACCAGGATGTAGGGCCGGCCGTTGCGCGCGTCCTCGATGATGTCCTCGATCGGACTGATCGCCGAGGACAGGGATTCCTGGGCCGCGGCCTTGGCGGGCTCGGCGCCGGGTTGGACCAGATAGGGGGTCTTCATGTCGCTGCTCGCGTGTTCAGGGCCTGCCGCATTCTCGCGAACTCCATCACCTGCTGGGCCACCGTGGCCAGTTGCCAGGCGTCCTTGGCGTCGAGGCACTCGCCCCGTTCGTCGAACAGGGCCGCCCCGGCGTTGAGGGCCGCGCCGAACGGCGTCGGCCAGCCACGCAAGGCATGTATGATCGCGCGCAGCGCCGTCAAAGTGGTTCCGGCGGCTTGCCAGCCGTCGGCGGAGATGATGCAGCCGACCGCCTTGCCCTGGAAATAGGGCGCAGGGTCGCTGCGGGTGAGCTCCAGGGTGTCCAGGGCGTTCTTGATCACGCCGCTGACCGAGCCGTGGTAGCCGGGGCTGGCGATGATCACGCCGTCGGCGGCGCGGATCGCTTCGGCCAGATCGCGCTGCGCGGGGGTGGGCTCGCCTGGCCGAGGGTCGAAGATCGGCAGGCTGGCCAGGAACTCCCCGCCCAGCAGGCGGGTCTCCGCGCCGCCGGCCTCGGCCGCGCGCAGGGCCACCGTCAGGGCCTTCTCGGTCGAGGACCCGGCGCGGATGGTGCCCCCAAGGCCGACGATCAGGGGGCGCTCGCGAGGGGCGCTCACGCCTCCACCGCCGCCGGCTGCACCGCCGTCTTCAGTTCGGTCTTCAGGATCTTGCCGTTGGCGTTGCGCGGCAGGGTCTCGGGCCAGAAGATCACGTCCACGGGAACCTTGAAGGCGGCCAGCCGCTCGCGGACGAAGGCCCGCAGGTCCCCCGCCGTGGCGGTTCCGCCGGGCTTCAGGTGCACCACCGCCACAGGCTCCTCCCCCAAGGTCTTGTGCGCCCGGCCGACGAGGGCCGCGTCCATCACGTCGGGGTGTTCGTAGAGCACGTTCTCCACCTCGACGCAGTAGATGTTTTCCCCGCCGCGGATCAGCATGTCCTTGGCCCGGTCGATGATGAACAGGAATCCCTCCTCGTCCAGACGGGCGAGGTCGCCGGTGCGCAGCCAGCCGTCGACGAAGGTCTGGGCGGTGGCCTCGGGCTTGTTCCAGTAGCCGCGCACCACCTGCGGGCCCTTGACCCACAGTTCGCCGACTGCGCCGGCCGGCAGGACGACGGCGGGGTCGGCCGGATCGCGGATCTGCATCTCGCCGACCGGCGCGGCGGGGCCGGCGCTGTCGGGGCGGGCCTCGTAGTCGCGTCCCAGGTGCGAGGTGAAGGTGGCGGTGGTCTCGGTCATGCCCCAGCCGTTGCCGGGCAGGCTGGCGGGGAAGACCTCGACGATGCGCCGCACCAGTTCGGGCGCGGACGGGGCGCCGCCGTAGGTGACCTGCTGCAGGCTGGACAGGTCATGGTTCGCCCGGGCCGGATGCTCGATGATCTGCCAGGCGATGGTGGGCACCCCGCCGGTGGCGGTGACCTTCTCGCGCTCGATCAGGCGCATGGCCTCCTCGGCCTCGAAGCGCCGCATCAGCACCAGCTTGCCGCCGCCGTTGATCGCCGGCGACAGCGTGGCCGAACAGCCGGTGGCGTGGAACATCGGCACCACGAGCAGGGTGACGCGCTGGGGCAGCTTGTGCGGATCGGACTCCGGCGGCGGCTCGCCCCGGCGCAGGAAGTTGCGCGTGGCGGCGATGCCGCTGGCCATGATGTTGGACGTCATGTTGCGGTGCGTGCCCAGGGCGCCCTTGGGCCGGCCGGTGGTGCCCGAGGTGTAGAAGATGGTGGCGTCGTCGTCCGGGTCGATCGCCACCCCGGGCAGGGGTTGGTCGGGCAGCCCGCCCCAGGCGTTCACCGGCCCGATCACGTCCTCCAGGCGATGGACGCGCTCGCCCGGGACCGCGCCGGCGTGGCGGCAGACGTAGACCTTCTCCAGGGCCGGGCAGGCGGCGAGGTGAGGGGCGATCCGCTCGAGCCGCTCGTCGTCCACGAGGGCGACCTTGGTTCCGGAGTCGGCCAGGCCGTATTCCAGCTCCGGCCCGGTCCACCAGCCGTTCAACGGGGTGACGATGGCGCCGCAGAGCACGCCGGCGAAGAAGGCGACCGGCCATTCGGGCAGGTTGCGCATGACGACCGCCACCCGGTCGCCCTTCCGCACGCCGTCCGCCTGGAGCTGGCGGGCCAGGGCGATGGTCGCGCGGGCGAAGCCCTCGTAGGTCGCGCGGTCGTCCTCGTAGACCACGAACTCGCGGTCCTGGAAGGCGCGGCCGTTGAGGAAGACGTCGCGCAGGGTGGGCGGGGCGTTCTTCCAGACCCGCGTCGTCACGCCCCGGATGGTCTTCTCCTCCATCTCGAAGCGCTGGCCCGGCGCGGTGAGCCGGGCGTGAGCCTCGGCGATGGTCATCACGGGCCAGGGGGCGGCGGAAGGAGAAGCCTGGGACATGCTTATGAGGTCTCGAGAATGCGTCTGAGCGAAAGGCGCGACCGTGGCCGCACTGAGATAATGGTCCCTACCGCGCAGGGGAAAGCAAATCCGCCGGCCCGGGGGGCGGCAGGATGGGCGCGCCGATGTCGGGGATTCGGGGCCGGGCGCTTTCGCCCGACCCCGAATGTGGACTAGGCCTCGGCCTTCTCGCGGCGGCCGGCGCCGCGCTGCTCGGCGTAGGCGGCCTTGAGCTCGTCGAGCTCCTTGGCGTAGCGCTCCTGGGCGTCCTCGCGCAGCTTGGGGATGTGGTAGCTGGGGAAGAGGTCGTTGTCGGGGCGGTAGTCCTTCAGCACCTGCTTGGCCACCGTGACCTTGTGCACCTCGGTCGGGCCGTCGGCGATGCCCATGACCAGGCTGGACGTCACCATGTGCATGAACGGCATCTCGTTGGAGACGCCGAGCGCGCCGTGCAGGTGCGCGGCCTTGGTGGCGATGTCGTGATAGACCTTGGGCATGGCCACCTTGATGGCGGCGATGTCCTTGCGGACCTTGTTGTAGTCCTTGTGCTTGTCGATCAGCCAGGCGGTGCGAAGCACGAGCAGGCGGAACTGCTCCAGCGCGATCCAGCTGTCGGCGATCTGCTCCTGGACCATCTGAAGGTCGGAGAGCCGCCCGTCGCGGGTGGTGCGCGAGACCGCCCGGCGGCACATCAGGTCCAGGGCGTGCCTGCAGGCCCCGACCGTGCGCATGGCGTGGTGCACGCGTCCGCCGCCCAGGCGCACCTGGGCGATGACGAAGGCCTGGCCGCGGTCGCCGAGGAGCGCCTCGGGCCCGACGCGCACGTTGTTGTAGCGCACATAGCCCTCGTTGCCGCCGCCGATCTCGCCGCCGCCGCCGACGCCGACGTTGCGGATGATCTCGACCCCGGGAGTGTCGGTGGGCACCAGGAAGATCGAGGTGCGCCGGTAGGGATCCTTGGCGTCCGGATCGGTGATCGCATAGACGACCAGCAGCTTGGAGTAGCGGGCGTTGGTGGAGAACCACTTCTCGCCGTTGATGATCCAGTCGTCGCCGTCCCTGACCGCGTGGGTCTTGAAGGTCAGCGGGTCGGAGCCGCCGGTCGGTTCGGACATGGAGAAGGCCGAGCGGATCTCGCCGTTCAGCAGCGGCCAAAGCCACTTCTCCTTCTGCGCCTCGGTGCCGTAGTGGGCGATGATCTCGGCGTTCCCCGTGTCCGGCGCCTGGCAGCCGAAGACGGTGGGGGCGAGACTGTTGCGGCCGAGCTTCTCGTTCATCAGGGCGAGCTTCAGTTGGCCGTAGCCCTGGCCGCCGAGTTCCGGCCCCAGATGGCAGGCCCAAAGGCCCTGGGCCTTCACCTTGTCCTGCAGCGGCTTGATCAGCTTTTCGCGGCCCAGCGAGCCGTGGGCGATCATGCCCAGGTGGGAGAGGGGCTCCACCTCCTCGCGCATGAAGTCCTCGATCCAGTCGAGCTTCTTCTGGAACTCCGGATCGGTCTCAAAATCCCAAGCCATTCAATCCTCCCGCGTCAGTCGCCGGCCAAAAATTCGAAAAGTCGGTATGCGCGCGCCCGCCGAAAACGCCGCCGGACGCATTCCGCCGCGAGTATCAAACGTCTGTTCGCCTGACGCAACGGCGCCGATCGGGGGACGTCTCAGAAACGGCCGTGGCGGCCTTCGCCCTGGCTGAAGCGGGCGGCGCCGGCCTGGGCCTCGCCGGACCGCAGGGTCTGCGTGCCCAGGCGGTGCTCCAGGGCCAGGACCGCGTCGTGCTCCAGCGACCATTGGGCCAGCGCCAGGGCGCGGTCGTTGCGCAGGCAGGTCTGGGGAAAGGCGCTGAGCCGGGCGGCCAGCTCGAGGGCCGCTTCGAGCGCCTGGCCCGGGGGGACGACGCGGTTGGCCAGGCCCATGGCGTGCGCCTCGGCGGCGCCCACCGGGCGGCCGGTGAGGATCATGTCCATCGCCCGCGACTGGCCGACCAGGCGCGGCAGGCGAACCGCGCCCATGTCGATCAGCGGCACGCCGAACCGGCGGCAGAAGACGCCGAACACCGCATCCTCTGCGGCGACGCGCAGGTCGCACCAGCAGGCGATCTCCAGGCCGCCCGCCACGGCGTGGCCCTCGACGGCGGCGATCACCGGCTTGGACAGCTCCAGCCGCGTGCAGCCCATCGGGCCGAGGTCGCCGGTGGCGATGAACGGATTGCCCTGCTCCTGGCTCACCGCATGCAGATCGGCGCCGGCGCAGAACGCCCCGCCGCGGCCCTGCAGGACGGCGACATCGACGTCCGGGGCGGCGTCGAACGCCTTGAAGGCGTCGTAGAGCGCCCGGGCCGTCGGACCATCGACGGCGTTGCGGCGCTCCGGCCGTTCGATGGTGACGACCGCGGTCCGCCCTCGCGTCTCGACGCTGACGGACGACACCGCCCTAGATCCTGACGAAGGGCAGGGCGTTCGTCGGCTTGCCGTCGATCGCCAGCAGCGCATTGGCCACGGCCGGCCCGATCACGGGCGTGCCGGGCTCGCCCACGCCGCTCGGCGGATTGCCGGAGGCGACGATGTAGGTCTCCACGGTCGGCGCTTCGCTCTGGCGCAGGACGCGGTAGGTGTCGAAGTTGGCCTGCTCGACCGCCCCGTCCTTCAGGGTGATGGCGCCGAAGAGCGCAGCCGACAGGCCGTAGCAGGTCCCGCCCTCCATCTGCGCCGCGATCTGGTCGGGCGAAATGGCGACGCCGCAGTCGATGGCGGTGACCACGCGGCCGACCCGGGGCTCGCCGTCCTGGATCTTGACCTCGGCGACCTGCGCCACCACCGAGCCGAAGCTCTCGTGCACCGCAACGCCGCGGGTCCAGCCCTCGGGGGCGGGCGTGGTCCAACCGGCCTTCTCGGCCGCCAGGTCCAGCACCGCCAGATGCCGGTTGGCGCCGGCCTTGGCGTAGAGGGCGCGGCGGTACTCCACCGGGTCCTTGCCGGCCTTGCGGGCGAGCTGGTCGATGGTGTGTTCCATCACAAAGGCGGTGTGGGTCGCCCCCACCGAGCGCCACCACAGAACCGGCACGCCGGTGTCGGGCAGGATCGCCTGGGCGTCGACGTTGGCCGTGGCCTTGAGGTAGGGCGAGCCCTTGGTCCCCTCGACGGCGGTCTCGTCCAGGCCCTTCTGCGGCATGGGCGAGCCCTTCATCAGCGACTGGGTGACGATGCGGTGCCGCCAGCTTGTCGGGTAGCCCTCGGCGTCGGTGACGATGCGCACCGCATGGTGGGCGATGGGCCGGAAGTAGCCGGCCCGCATGTCGTCCTCGCGGGTCCACACCAGCTTCACCGGCCGGCCCTTGCCCGCCTTCTTGGCGATGTGCACGCACTCCACCACGTAGTCGGACTGGAAGTTCGCCCGGCGCCCGAAGGACCCGCCGGCGAACAGGGTCTCGATCTCCACCGCGCCGGGCAGGTTCAGCACGATCTTGGCGGTGTTGAGCTGGTCGACCGTGGGAATCTGCGAGCCGAAGGTCAGCTTGGCCTTGTTCCCCTTGACCTGGGCCACGCAGTTCATCGGCTCCATCGCGGCGTGAGCCAGGAAGGGGAAGTCGTAGGCCGCCTCGAACACCTGCGGGCCCGTGGCCGTCTCGTCGACCGTCCCCCTGGTCTCGAAGGCTTCCCACTTCAGCTTGTCGTTCAGGCCCTTGCCGGCGACGAGGTCCTTGTACATGGCCAGGATCTGGTCGGAGCCGCGCTTTTCGGCCTTGTCCTCGTCCCAGGTCACCTTCAGGGCCTCGCGCCCCTTGTGCGCGGCCCAGGTGTTCTTGGCCACCACGGCCACGCCGCTCGGGATCTCCACCACCTCGACGACGCCGGGGACCGCCTTGGCCGCCGCCGCATCGAACGAGGCCACCTTGGCGCCGAACCGCGGCGCATGGGCGACCATGGCGATCAGCAGGTCCGGCGCGGTGACGTCCTGGGTGAAGCGGGCCGTGCCGTCGCTCTTGGCCTGGGCGTCCTTGCGGCGGACCCGGTCGGTGCCGATCAGGGTGAAGTTCTTCGGCTCCTTCAGGGCCGGGGATTCGGGCGGGGCGACCTGGGCCGCCTCGGCCAGCAGCTCGCCGAACCCGGCCGACCGCCCGGAGGCCGCATGGCTGACGACGCTGTCCTTCACCGTGATCTCGCCGGCGGGGACGTTCCACTTGGCGGCGGCGGCCTGGACGAACATGGCGCGGGCTGCGGCGCCGGCCTTGCGCAGCTGGTCCCAGGAGTTGGCGATGGCCGTGGAGCCGCCCGTGCCCTGAACCCCCATCAGGGTGTTGCCGTAGACCTTGGCGTTGGCGGCTGCCTGTTCGACCTTGACCTTCGTCCAGTCCGCGTCGAGCTCCTCGGCGACGATCGCCGCGAGCCCGGCGTGGTTGCCCTGGCCGAACTCGATGTGCTTGGAGACCACGGTCACCGCGCCGTCGTCGCCGATCTTCACGAACGGGCCGAAGGCGCCGAAGTCGTCGTTGGCGCCGAGGCTCAGCATGTCGGCGGGCGAGCAGCCGACCAAGAGGGCGCCGCCGGCCAGCGTCGCGCCGACCACCACGTCGCGGCGGGTGGCGCCGATCCGGGAAGGGTTCACCGGAGCATTCATGGGTGGTCCTCCGATCAGGCGGCCGTAGTGGGGGCGGTCGTGGCGGGGGTGGTCGCGGCGGAGGCGGCCTCCTTGATGGCCGCGCGAATGCGCTGATAGGTCCCGCAGCGGCAGATGTTGCCGTCCATCGCCGCGTCGATGTCCTCGTCGCTGGGGCTTGGATTGGCCTGCAGCAGCGCGGCGGCCGACATGATCTGGCCCGACTGGCAGTAGCCGCACTGGGGCACGTCGAGCTTCACCCAGGCCTGCTGCAGCGGATGCTGGCCGCCCAGGCTCTCGATGGTCGTGATCTTGGCTGCGGAGACCATCTCCAGGGTGGCCGAGCACGAGCGGATCGGCTGGCCGTCGGCGAGCACCGTACAGGCGCCGCACTGGGCGATGCCGCAGCCGTACTTGGTTCCCGTCAGGCCGAGCTCATCGCGCAGGACCCAAAGAAGCGGCGTGTCCGGCGCGGCGTTGACAGCCACCGACTTGCCGTTGACGTCGAGAGTCGTGGCCATTGGCGCAGCCCTCCAGCGATTTGAGATTGGATCTGAACAGCGTTCAGCTCGCGAACCTAACCTGAGCCGGAGTGGCGGTCCAGCCCGTCACGGGCTAGGGTTTGCAGCCCGAAGGGAGTCACCGATGCGTACCCTGCTGTTCGCCCTCGCCGCCGTCCTGGCCTGCGCCGCGCCTGCTGCGGCCGCGGATGGAGCCAAGCTCTTCGCCCTGCAGTGCAAGTCCTGCCACGGCGCCAAGAGCACGCCGATGGGGCCGACGCTGAGCGGCGTCTTCGGAGCCAAGATCGCGGGGCGGTCGGACTACGCCTATTCAAAGGGACTGAAGGCGAAGACGGGGACCTGGTCGGCCGAGAATCTCGACGCCTACCTGGCCAAGCCCGCCGGGTTCGCGCCCGGAACCCGAATGCTCACGGCTGTTCCGGACGCCGCCAGCCGGGCGGCTCTCGTCGACTATGTTCGGACGCTGAAGTGAGCGGCGGTCCCGCGCCGCTTGGGCTTCTGGGACGCTAGGCGCCCGTGGACGCCTTTCCCGCATACTTCCCCCTCGCCGGGCGAAGGGTGGTGATCGCCGGTTCCGGCGAGGCCGCCGAGGCCAAGGCGCGGCTGTTCGACGGCTCGCCGGCGCGGGTCGAGCGCGTCGAAGGCCCCGCCGCCTTCCTGCCGGGGACCTACGCCGGCGCCGTCCTCGCCTTCGTCGCCAGCGACGACGACCTGTTCGCCCAGGCCGCCGCCCGCGCCGCGCGCGCTGCGCACGTGCCGGTGAACGTGGTCGATCGGCCGGCCGCCTGCGACTTCACCACGCCGGCGGTGATCGACCGCGGCGAGGTGGTGGCCGCCATCGGCACCGGCGGCGCGTCGCCGATGCTGGCGACCCTGCTTCGCCATGACATCGAAACGCGGGTGCCGGAGGGCGCGGGACGCGTGGCGGCGCTGTTCCGTCGCCTGCAGGACGAGGTGCGCGCCGCCCTGCCGGACCTCGCCCAACGCCGCGCGTTCCTGCGGAGCCAGCTGAGCGGGCCCGTGGCCGAGGCGGCCATGGCGGGAGACACGGAGACGGCGGCCGAACTGCTGCGCGCGGCGCTGGCGCAGGGCGCGGCCGGCGCCGGACGGGTGGTGTATGTGGCCGGGCGGGGTCCGGCCGATCTCCTGACCCTGCGGGCGGTGCGCGCGCTCGCCGCCGCCGACCTCCTGATCGCCGACCCGGATGCGGACCCCGCGATCCTGGCCCTCGCCCGGCGCGACGCCGAGCGCCTGGAGGCCGCCGAGGCCACGGCCGAGGCGCTGATCGCCCTGGCGCGGGCCGGGCGCACGGCCGTGCGGGTGGTCACCGCGCCGGCGGACGCGGCCGAGCTTCGGGCCCTGGCCGCCGCGGGCGTCTGCGTCGAGGTCCCGCCGGCGGCCGTGGCCTGATGGAGAGCCTTCGGCCGGAAGACCTCGCCGCCGTCCTGCTGTCGCTGAAGGTGGCGGCGGCCGCGACGATCGCGAGCGCGCCGGTCGCCCTCCTCACGGCGCTGGCCCAGGCGCGGGGACGCTACGGGGTGCGGGTGGCGCTGGACGCTCTCGTCACCCTGCCGCTGGTGCTGCCGCCGGTGGCGACCGGCTATGTTCTGCTGCTGCTGTTCGGCCGGCGCGGCCCGCTCGGGGCGCTGCTGGAGAAGGCGGGGATCGTCTTCGCCTTCGACTGGACCGGCGCGGCCCTCGCCGCCGCGATCATGGCCTTTCCGCTGATGGTGCGGCCCATGCGGCTGGCGATCGAGGCGATCGACCGCGAGGTGGTCGAGGCCGCCCTGACCTTGGGCGCACCGCCGCTGATGCGGTTCATCCGCGTCACCTTGCCGCTCGCCGCGCCGGGGGTGGCCGCCGGGGCGATCCTGGGCTTCGCCAAGGCGCTGGGCGAGTTCGGCGCGACCATCACCTTCGTGGCCGCGATCCCGGGCGAGACCCTGACCCTGCCTTCGGCCATCTATGCGGCCGTCCAGTCCCCCGGCGGCGAGGCCAGGGCCGCGGCGCTGTGCCTGGTGGCCGCGACCCTGGCGGTCGCGGCCGTGCTGGTCTCGGACGCCGTCGGGCGGCTGGCCGTGCGCGCCGCCCGCGGGCGGGCGGACTGACCTAGCGGGGCGCCATCCGGATGGCGCCGGGCCGGCGGGTGTCCGCGCCCGGGAAGGAGGCCCCGGGGGGGCGGGGGGCGGCGAGCGCGGCGGACA